>NZ_JANZNR010000003.1 GCF_025153525.1 Psychroserpens sp. SPM9
TATACGGAATTGGTAATGGGTTTGTATTTGAATCTGCATCACCCTGAGTTAAATGATAACTCACCGAATAATCCGGATTGTTTCCTGTAACCTCTACGTTTTTTAAACTTAAATCAATACTGGTAATACCATCTGGAGTACCGTCATCACAAACCTCTAAAGCGGTTGGAACAACTAGGGCTGGTAATGGGTTGACTAGGAGTTGGAAAGTCGTAATGTTATAACAATCTGTATAAAAATCATTTTCAGCACGCACATAAATGGTTTGTGGACTACTTGTATTGGTATACGGACTAGCAAGTGGATTAGCATTGTTTTCAGCATCAATTTGTGAGGAGTGATAGGATATTGAAATGTCTGAGTTTCCAGCTAAAAGAATCGCTGTTTGAGAATCTAAATCAAATGACGTAAAACCGTCATTACTCGTATCATCACAGACTTCAAAAGAAGTTAAAGCTGTTACGACTGGCGTGTCGAAAACCTCTAATTCTAGTGCAACGATAGAATAACAATCTGTAGCATCAGAATCTACGCGCGCATAGACAGTTTGATTATAAGGTGTTGTGTTTTGAAATGAGTTTGGGTTTGCAATTTCAGGATTACCAGCTTCAGCTTCTGTTTGCAATATAAAATAGGAAACCTGAACTGCCTGCGTATTACCTAAAATGATATCTGGAGTTGCCTGCGTTAAATCAAAAACACCAATTCCCTGATTATTACTATCACAGCCTTGTAAAGCAGGAACTGAATTGGCTATTGGTGCACCAACAACTTGTAAATCTAGTGTTGTATAAGCGATGCAACCTAAATTGGTTTCAATACGTACATAAATAGTTTGATTTGCAGAAGTACTGTCATAAGGAGATGCTAAGGCATCGGAGGTATTTCCAGTTTCGGCTAGTGCCTGTGTTTCATAATAAGTTACAGTAACATCTGTACCATTATTGGTAATTGTAGCACTTTCGGCATCTAAATCAAAGGATGCTGAATTTGGATTTGTACCATTATTACATGCCAGTAATGGATCAGGATTGACAACAGTAGGTAATGGATTAACAACAATAGTTTCAGTAGTGTCAATAGTCTGCACACAATTAGGAGGAGATGCACTCGTTACAGACACAAAGTGTATATCTGTATCTGATGATAATGCAGCTATGGTTAAAGTGAAATTACCTGTACCATCCAGATTTAAGGTTTGATCTGGACCGTTATTAATGGTATATGTTACAGTTGCATTTGGATCTCCTGAAATCTGTAATTCACCATCTTCACCCTCACAAATTGGTGAATTATTAATGATAGAAGGGACGGTATTTCCAGTAACGGTTATGGTTTCTGAATCATTGATAGCCTGTGAGCAAATTACGGTTCCGGTATTGCTTAGAATTTGTGCATCAATAAGATCAAAAGTCAGATTAGATATTGGTGACTGCGTGATGGTTATTTCTCCCGTAGCGTCTAGTAAAACGTCTTGTGTAGGACCACTATCTATTGAATAATGGATGGTGGCACCTGGAGTACCAGTAATGGTAAACGTGACGCTTTCATTGGCACAAATAGCTGATGAAGACACTGATAAAGTGGCATCAGGAATTGGTGTTACAATCAAATCAAAATCGATGAGACTATAGCAATCGGTTCCAGCAGATTTAACTTTAGCATAGATGGTTTGCGGATTAGAAGTATTGGCATAGATAGCCGGTAGTTCGTTGATATCGTCAACGGCATCTGCTAAACTTTCATAAAATTCGATGGTGTTGCCAGCATCAGAATTAATGCTAGGTCTTAATCCGTTAAGGTCAAAAATGGCAATATCGGGATTGCTGCTACATTGTTTAACATCTTCAATTTCATTTGCAACAGGAGGTGCAGGGAATGCACCAGCTCCATCGGTAGCCGTTCCAGTCCACTGAATTTCAAATCCGCCATCACCAGCAGGTCTGTCAATTGCTATGTAATACGTTTCTCCAACGTTGACATTTAGCCAATACACATAACCATTTCCGTTAGGTCCAGGACCAGTTTGTGTCAATGTGGTACTTCCGTTAATTCCTGTGTGATTATTAGGAAGACCAGCTTCATTAGGATTTGTGGTAGAACATCTAATTGGACTACCTAAATTTGAACAGATACGATTTGGTCCATACACCCAAAAGTCATAATCGACCATTATGTCTGGATCTTCCGGAATCAAATCAAAGCCTAGGGTTCCTGCCTGAACAATATTAACTTCTAACCATAGTGAATTATGCTCAAAACCACCGCAACCCGAAACCTCTTGAATGGCGCCTATGCCATTTGCATTAGACATAAAATTACTATTACCGCAAACAGTGACCGCGTTAATACAATCATTGGGTTCTTGTGCGTTAAGCTGTGAACACAGAAATAGTGAAAAAAATAAGATTATATAATTTTTCATAAGTCGACTATGGTCATGTATTCTTGCTCTCAAATTATTGTTTGTCTAAGTTAATTTTCAAAATGGATTTCAAATATAAAACAGCTATACGGATCTAATTCCTACTTTAAATTGTTTCTCTATTATTTTTTAATAATTAAGAATTCTGATCGTCTGTTTTGAGCATCTTCTTCATCGGTACAATTAGATTTACAGTCAATCTTAGGTTCTTGACTTCCTATGCCTTCAGCAGATAAACGCGCTTTATCAATGCCTTTAGAAATAAGATATTGTACAGTTGCTTGAGCACGTTTTTCAGATAGGTTTAAATTGTAACTCGCTGTTCCTTTTGAATCGGTATGCGATCTCACCTTAATAGACATGTTTGGATAATCATTCATGATTTTCACTAATTTATCCAATTCAAAAGCACCTTGTTGTGTAATGTTACTTTTGTTAAACTCGAAGTAGATGTTTTGTAATTTTACTTCAGTATCTGTGATAATTTCATTGATGGGTTGTAGTGAAATTTTAACCATTGTTTCATCGTCTTTAGATTCTGAAACAGGGATTGAAACAGTTTCGAAGCCTTCTTTAGAGACGGTAAGTTTGTAATTAGTGTCACAGCCTACTGTAAAATCTGTCTCGCCTTTAGCATTTGTTTCTTGAGTTGCTATAGTATTATTTTGGGCATCAGTGATAGAAACATTAGCATTGGATATAGCTGTATTGTTTTCAGCATGCTTAACAAGTGCAATAATATCAAATTTACAAATAGGTATTGCGATATAGATTTGATCTACGCCAGATCTGTTTGAAGAAAAGTAACCGATTTTTTTAGAAGTATTCACACTAAAAGAAAAATCGTCTCTTTTAGTGTTGATTCCGTTTCCCAGGTTTTCAGCTTTTTCATTTTTATTAAGGTCAATTTTAAAAATATCAAAACCTCCAAATCCTTGTCTTCCAATGGAAGCAAAATAAAGAATATTATCATCGCTAATAAACGGAAAGCCTTCTTTACCTGCAGTATTTACATTAGGACCTAGGTTTTGTGGTTTTCCGTAGGAATTACCATTAACACTAATTTTCCAAATATCAGTATCTCCCAATCCGCCAGGCATATTAGAGGCAAAATATAACGTTTTACCATCGCTGCTTAAACTTGGATGGCTTACGGTATAATCGTTGCTATTGATAGGTAATGCTTGCACATTGCCCCATTTTCCATCAACAAAGGTGGCTTTGTACAAACCTTGTTGTGCCAGTTTTACTTTTTTATTTTTTATTTTTTTGAAACTCCCTTCACTATGTCCATCTCTGGAGAAAAACATGGTTTTTCCGTCGGCACTAATTGTAAGTGGCCCATCATGATAAATGGTGTTTAATTCTTCAACTTCTTCAGGGTCTGATAAAGAACCATCGTCTTTTCTAACCGATTTATAAATGTCTAAATAGGGTTGGTTTGTCCAACGATCTTCTTGTTTTGAATTATTTCTTGTGCTTACAAAGTAAAGAATATTATCGTTTGACAACACGGCTCCAAAATCACTCTGCTGGCTGTCATTTATTGTAGTTTCTTCAACCTCGAAAGATTTCGTTTTATCGGCTAACTGCGGAATGTAATTAGGATTTGATAAATGCATTTTTGCACGTTGATCATCTGGTGATAGTTGAGCAAACGTATTCATTTGTTCGTTGGCTGCTTCATACTTTCCTTGAGATTTTAATACTTGAGCATAGCGGAAGTAAGTTTCGGCATCTTGTTTAGTTTCTATAGCAGTGGCATACCATTTAGCGGCTTCTTCAATATTAAAAACGCTGTAATAACTGTCGGCCAATCGCTTATAGGTTTGTGCGTCGGCTTCTTTATTTTTAACCAGTTCTAAATAGGCTTCAATAGCATCAACATATTGATAGCTTTCAAAAAGTTTGTTGGCTTGCTCAATTTTTTTGCTTTGTCCGTAGCTTATTGCAATAATGAAGAATAAACAAGAAAGACTATATATTTTTTTCATTTTAAAGAGATTTTTTGGATTAGAAGAATCGAGGTGAAATGGATACTTTTTTAGGGAAATTCAAATCAAACAGTAAGAAAACTTCGTGTGATGAAGATGTCGCAGCTGAAAGTTCTGAAGTAATATAATCATAGGCATATCCTATTCGAATTCCGGGAGAAACAGCAAAATTAGCCATAGCTCCAATAGCATCATCTAAGCGGTATGTTGCACCGAGCTCAAAGCGTTCATTAAATAAGAAATTCCCTGAAACATCCAGAGATGTTGGTGCTTCAAAAGCCGATTTCAACATGAATGATGGCTTGAATTTGGTGTTTTCAGAAAGGTTAAACACATAACCACCAGATAAGAAATAATGTTGTACATCAGAACCATAAGTAAATTCTTGACCGTTATTTGTGATATCGAGATAGGTGTTGTTTAACATATTAGGAATAGCAAAAGATACATAATATTTTTTGGTGTAATAAAAGAAACCAGCACCTAAATTTAAATGTGTATTATTTGAGTTTTCACTGAAAGCTTCATCGTTCATGTCGTTTACAAATCCATTTCCTATATCACTAAAGAGCCCGATATTTTGAATGGTAGCTCCCGCTTTTAAACCGAAAGCCAAGCGATGATCTCCACCAAGTTTTAGGGTATAAGAGAAATCGGCATAGACATTGTTTTCTTCAACAGGCCCTATTTTATCTGAAATGACAGATAGCCCTAATCCAACATTTTTACTTATCGGACTATGAACAGAAAGGGTTGCTGTTTTAGGCGCATCATTGATATTAACCCATTGTGTACGATATAACAATCCAATAGCTAGATTCTCTTTAGAGCCGGCATATGCAGGGTTAACCACATTCATGTTATACATATATTGTGTGTATTGCGGATCTTGCTGTGCATGAGTACTTACGAAAATCGCAAGTGAAAAGACAAGTGTGAAATATATAGTTTTCATTTGTATATGATATTGCATGTTGTTAGTTGATTATTGCGCTCTATTGATATAAATCCATCCGGTATTTGTACTTCCATCTTGTTTTTCGATGTTGTAGAAATACGTGCCATCTGGAAGTTCATTTCCTTTATTAGATTGTCCAAACCATTGGTTGGTATAATTGCCTCTAAACTGGTAGACTTCCCGACCATGACGATTAAAGATAGTAATGTGTGTGACGCCTAAACCAGTTAGATCTAAAGTGTCATTTTTACCATTTCCGTCTGGAGAGATACCTCTCGGAATTTGACGTTCGATACAGGCTAACTGTTCTGCTGTAAATGTTTGTGTTGTAGAGCAACCGCCTAAGGTTACGGTCACCGAAAATTGAACAGGAGCCGTCAGATTTTGATTTAATGCATAAGTACTTACATTGAAATTTTCCGAGTTTTCACCAACACTGTTTCCGTTGGCATCCATCCATTCAAACGTCGCATCATTCACATTGAAGGAACTGTTAAGGGAAGAAGCGGTTAAAATGTAATCACTATCAACACATTCTCCTTCAATTACGACAGCTAAATCTTCTAAAATAGTGATGTCGAATGTACTCATTCCGCTTTCAATACAATCATCAATAGCTTCTGAAAATTGGTAAGTTACGGTATAGCTACCAACATTGCTTGCTGCGATATTAATATCTCCAGTGGCACTATCGATGGCTAATCCACTTTCTGAAGCAAAGGTACCGCCTGTTGTAAAGTCTGTACCTAAAATAGGAGCGATATTACTATTATCTGCACAGTAAATAGTATCAGCGTAAGCAAAGTCTGTGTTAGGTGCTATACTGGTGCTAATCACAATACTTGTTGTTGATGTTCCGGCACCAGAGCAGGTATCTGCGTCAGCTTCTACAGAATAAGTAATATCATGTGTGCCAGCAGTGGCCGACGCTAAATCTACTTCGCCTGTGTTTGGATCAACAGTTATAGTTGCTGCGCTAAACGTACCTCCAGTTGTAAAGTTGGAATCTAAGTTTGGTGTAGGATTTGTGTTCAATAAGATACAATAGGCTTCAGTTCCGTAATTAAAATCGGTAACAGGCGTCGAAGCAGCAGTAAAGGTTATTGTCGCTGTAAACGTTCCAGCCGAAACACAATTATCTTCATCACCATCGTAAGTGTAGGTTACATCATGTGAGCCTTCTGTAGCCGAAGACATATCAATTTCACCAGTCGTAGCATCAACGGTTAGTGTTGCAGATGTAAATACACCACCAGTAGCAAATCCGTCACTTAAATCAGGAGAAGGGTTGGTGGTAGCTACAACACAGGTATCAGCAAAACTGAATGTAAGTTCTGCATCGAAAGATTCGCTGACTTCAACAATGATTTCAGCACGCGGACCTTCACAGCCTTCAGTATCCATATAAGCAACATAGTATGAGGTTGTATTGACAACCGAAGTGTCTGGCGTAGGAGCCGTTGTGCTTCCTGTGCCACCAACAGCTTGCGTGTACCAAACTAAAGTATATGTTCCAGATTCGGAAGCTGTAAGTTGTTCCGCAGTATCATTGAGACAATATTCAATAGGTGATTCTACGGTTGGCGTCTCAGCAATACCGTTGTATACAATTTCAATATCGTATGAACAGTAGCGTGTTTGCCAAGTAAACGTATAGGTACCTGGTTGAACAAAGTTGTTGATTGTTGTCGTGTTGCTATTAGAATCGGTTATACTTACGGTTCCTGGATTGTTTTCACTAGCGATCCAAGTTCCGGTTCCGTTGGCTTCTACAGCCGCAGTTGCATTGTCACAATCTACTGTAAATGGTTCTGTAATAATTTCATTATTTGGTAAGAAATTAACGGCATCAATAACATTTCCAATATCATCGCCATCACTAGCTCTAAAGATAATTCGGGTGTTTGTTTGACCATTAGGAACGATGTATTCTCCTGTAACTAAGGTCCATGCTTGTGTAACTCCTACATGATTATTAATCATGGTATAAGGGCCACCCACAGGACCAGCAAAAAGTTGAATGGTATTACCATCAAATCGTGCAAGGTGTGCAAAACTATAATCCATTAATGTGATTTCAGATGTATCAAAATCTCTGTAATACCCTTTTATATTAGGATCGTTAGGATCTATCGTTGTCCCTTGGTCAGATAATATTTGAACACTTTGTCCGCCTTCATAAGCTGTAAAGCCAGGCGCATTAAGAGTTTCCCAGTAAAATATATTGTTAGATGAATCTAAGTTTGAACGCCATCCTGGAATTGTATTTACTGAAATAATAGTGTTTATACCACTTAATCCGTTTAACGTAGGTTCTTCAAATCCGCCATTAACGGTATCAACCAAACATAAATCTTCTGGAGTCTTGACACAGATATTGAAACGATATTCAGTAGTATCTGGAGTTGTTAAGGTTAATCTTACTTTATAGTTATCACCTACAATTAATTCAGAAGTATACATTGCAACGATAAGATTATCATAGCTACAAACCATTTCTTGAAGGTTGCCTCCACCATTATCTTTGTAAAGAGTCATGACAATTTCCGGATATAAAGGATCACCATTGCTGTCACGTAAGCTTCCGTTGAAGCTGTTGATTTCTATGATATGAATCATTGATTCCGCAGTAAAGTCAAACCAAACATCACCTTGATTTGTTCCATCACAGGTCATCATTTCGGAGGAGACTGAAGCATTAATAAATGAAACATTAGAAACAGATTCGTTACAAACCTCATTTGAATTTATTGGTAAGCTAATAGCATTTGAAATATCATCATTTCTAACAAATTCAAAAGGGCCAGACCAATAACTCTCATCATCTGTACCACAAACCGCTCTTACGAAATACTCATAGGTTGCAACATTTGGATCTACAAAATCGGAAGCAGTTGGTGTATAAGAACTGGTTGTTACCAGCGTTCCAGATTGTGGTAATGTACCATTTTGGAATGGCTGAACAGCAACTTCCCATTGTGTTTCGCTACCACCTGGTGTCCAAGAAAACACAGACGTATCACTGATGGTTAAATCGGTTGGTTGCGGACAAGTAACAGTGCCACAGATAGCAGTTCCTTCATAAACAACTGTTCTTAGAAGGATACCTGTAGGACTTGAATAAACGATGTTGTTTGAAGCATCTAGTATGTCAAACTGATAATCGTCATATTGAGGTTGTGAACTTCCTAAGGTGTTGAAGAATACAGAAAACTCAACTCCAGAACAAAGGAATACACTAAAACTTTCATCGGTATTTCCTTCAAAAGGAATAGACTGTACAACCTGATTGTTTTGTGTAATATCTAAACTAGCCGAAATATCGGAATCGCTAGTGAGTATAAATGTGTACTGACATAAGTTATCAAAACTACATTTTGTGGTTACAGTTTCAGGTCCTGTCCATTCTCCTTGATTACCATCACAAACAGCTCTCACGTAGATATCATACATGGTTGAAGCATCAAGTCCGGTAACCGTAAACGGATTTGTTGGAGCGTTATATAAATAACTCGGATCGGTATCACCTACAGGAGCAGGTGTACCAGAAGGTTGCACTGAAATTTCCCAAGCGGTTTCAGAACCATTTGACTCCCAAGCCACTTGAACAGCAGTATCTGTAATGTTATTAAGAACAATATTTGTTGGTTCAGGACAGTCTGGAATGTCTTCGATGTTTACATTATCGATTGCCAGTGTTTGTCCTCTGTAAGGTCCAGTACTTGGAAAGAATGGTACATGAAAAGCGATGTTCACATCACCAGTAATTCCAGCTGGGAAATTGATAATTTTAACCTTGTACTCTTCATTGTTAATCACTACTGGGTCATCATCAGAATCGTATAATACTGTAGTGAACTGATCGAGGCCAATTCCATTTGTAGATAACAGCACTTCTAAATCTTCAGTAAAGAAGCTATCATTCACGCGATAGTAGTAACGCAGACGCTGATTTTCAGAAATAGTAATAGTAGGAGAAATTAACCAATCTTCATTTTGACCATTCGTTCCGGTAAACATCACTGCAGCTTGATCACCTTCATAAGGAAAGGAAGCACTGTTTAATTCCCAAGTTTCTAAATCTTGGTTGTCATTTACAACGGTCCAGCAGTTTTCTGAATCAGAATCGGAATTAAAAGTTTCCACAAAAGGAGCTGTAAATGCTGGACACTGCGTATTAAAAGTAATTGGACCAACCCATTCGCTTGAGTTGTCGCCACAATCTGCCATCACATAAAATTCGTAAGCTGTATCTGGCATTAAATCGGTCGCTGTATAACTTGTCTCGGTCACAGATTCACCATTCGTTGTTGGAATCCCTGAACCTGCTGGTTGAACAACAATATTCCAAGATGTTTCTTGAAAACCACTAGTCCAAGATAAGTCTGCACTATCAGTAAAAGTAGAATCCACTGTCAAATCTGTAGGATTCGGACACGCAGGTGCGTCAGTAATACTTACATTGTCAATATCAAGAACTGTAGCAGGTCCCGAATATGTTGGTGGTACTCTAAATGCGATATAAATAGTTCCTGAGCCTTCAATGATTAAAGACTTTTCGATATAGCTTGAATTGGTAAAAGTTTCCAGCGGAGAAATTACGGTAAAGCTAGTTGGATTTGTATTTGTTGTAGATATCAATACTTCGAGACCAAAATGAGGAGGTCCTGTGAAGAAAGAAAAAGGAGATCTGTAGCTGTATTTAAGTTGTTTAACACCATCAATATTTATAGCAGGTGAAATTAAATAATCATTAAAATCTGCAGCCGCTCCAGATAGTGTTGCATGTGTTTCGTTTATAGTCCAGGTGTTACCGTCATTATTATTGTCGTTAATTTCCCAACAAAACTTTTTAGTATCAGGATCTTCATCATCAAAGCTTTCAAAAAATGGCGTATCGTACGATTCACATAAGGTTGTGAAAGCTACTGGTCCTACCCATTCACTTTGGTCATCTTCTCCACAATAGGCTCTTACATAAAACTCATATCTTCTCCCAGAGTCTAAATCGGTAGCCATATAAGGAGAATTACTATCAACTAAAAGACCACTAGTCGTTGGTACACCAGAGTCTAAATCTTGAATAGCCACTTCCCATTGTGTTTCGGCATCACCAGGAGTCCATAATAACCAAGCCGAATTGGTTGAAATACTAGACCCTAAAACAAAAGGATCTAAGGGATCAGGACATGTTGGTTTATCTTCGATAAATACATCGTCAATTGAAAGCCTTAAAGCGGTTTCAGTTGTATTTGGTTCAACAATAAAGGCTATGTTTACGATGCCAGTTATAGTTTCAGGAATATCCACAATTATTTCTTGGAATGAGGTGTTGTTAATTGTGGTTTCAGGTAAAATAGTAGTAGTGAAATTATCCACGCCAACTCCTGTTGTTGATAATTTTACGGTATAAGTTGAAACACCTTGCGTTGCTCTATGCTTATATCTCAATCGCTTTTGTACACCATCAAAATTTATTTGAGGAGACACATATAAATCATTGTTTTCAAATTGCGACACGTTAGTAACTGTCGTTGCATAACCTCCAATAAAAGCCCATGTTGTGCCGTCGCCATTAGCATCTATTGTTGTCCAGCAAGGCTCAGGATTGGCGTTGGTAGCATTTGCAAAATCAGTTGAATAAGGCGTGTTAAAAACTGTACATTGTGTAGTAAATGTTGAAGGTTCGCTCCAATTTCCGGCGGCACCATCACAAATAGCTCTCACATATATATCATAGGTTGTTGCTGGAGCTAGACCAGTGTTAATGACATTATCAATATTGGAGTTAGTTGGTGTACCAGAACCATTAGGCTCACCAGAACCTGTTGGAACAACTGTATATTCCCAAGAATCTGCAAAACCACCAATATTATCCCAAGAGAAGCTTACGCTGTCTTCGGTTAAATTACTGTATACTAAGTCGCCAGGAGGAGCGCAGGTAGGACTTGAAATGACTAATTCAAAGCAAATTCCTGCAGTTGGAGACAATTCAGAAGACACTACAATAATATAGGTTTCGCCGGCTTGCACCAAAAGATTAGAAATTGTTTTAGGGTCAAACGGATCATTGGTTATGACGCCAGCAGTACAGTTGACACCAACCTCGGCACAGCTATCATAAACAAATAATGAGCTTCTAGAATTAAAGCAATTATCATCACCACCTCCTGATACCACAGCAGTCGTTTGTGTTAATGTCACTAATCCATCTTGTGTAGGCGTATAGCTTAAAAAGATTTTATTTCCGTTAAGGTAATTTGTCGTAGAAGTTCCTGAAACACAGTTAGTGCCTTGCGTAGAGTATACCTCATCAGGATTAGACCATTGATCTAAGTTATCAATAAGTACATAAGGTGTAGCTGAAATATCTGGAATGATGATTGGCGTATCACAAGACAAACCAAATTTTAAGGTACTAAACGTATAAGGTCCTGTGAAAGCACTCTGAGTATCATTATCACAAACTGCAGCGATGTAAATGTCGTATTCAGTATCTTCATCTAAGTTATTAAGCGTATATGATGTTCCTGAAACAGGAATACCGCTATCGGCAGGAACACCATCTGTTGGTAAAATTTGTATTTCAAAGTTGGTTGCTGTAGGATGTGACCAGGTGACTTCGGCACCATCAACAGTTATATCATCAATGCTAACATCATCATCTTCAACTTCAGTACAACCTTCTAGAATCGAAACATTATCTACAAACCATTGATCGCCAGTTGGTGTGGCGCCATTTTGAGTGTTAACCGCAACAAAAGCTACATAAATATTTAGACCTGCAGGGATAGAACTAGGAAGTTCGACCACTTTTTTCTCATAATTAGTTTGAGCACCTACATTTAAACTTGTTTCGGTGTAAGATTGAATAACAATATTAAAACCGTTAATATCAGGTTGCGCAGCTGTAGAAATTCTTATTTCGTATTGTGATCCATTATCGGCTTCATCTCCTTGCTTTGTGAAAAATTGAATTTCGCCATTTTCGGGAACTGTTAATTGTGGTGTCACCAAAAAATATTGAGCTGTATTTTGGTCTCCAATATTGTCTAAACTAGGATTGACAGATGTGCCATTAGTTCCTAAATAACCGTCGGTAGTTTCAGACCATGTTTGTGTCCCAACTCCGTTTCCAAAAAGGGTCCAAGTATTTGGAATTCCCGAATCAAAATTTTCTGATAATTGCGCAAAACTTTTAGTTGAAAACAACAGCAGGAATGCGATTCCTAAAATAGGGAGTAATGTTGGTTTTAATTTATTTCTCATGCTTAGGTGGTTTCTGAATGTATTAAGAAATTTAATATTATAAAGATACAACCTAAATAGTCATATATAAAGACTATGGCTTTGTTAATTACTGAATTTTGAAAGTCTAAAATTCATTATAAACATCTGAAAAATAAGATGTTATGTTGTAAAATGAAGTAAGATAATCTTATGAAGTAGGTTCTTCTTTCTGAATGAAATCTATTTCAGATTGTAGTGATTTAATGACTTTTTTGTTACGTCTTTCGATAAGAATAACGGTACTAATCATTAAAACAAGTGCTACAAAAAACCATTTTAGTTTGGTATAAAAATTCTTTTTTTGGTTCTCAAGTTTTTCGTTTTGGCGCTTAGAATTTTCATCTAAAGAATGGCTTACAGAGTTGCGTTCGGATGTTTTGATTTTCAATTGAGTTTCAGCATAAAGGTCGAAGTACTTCTGGTATTCATCCCATTGATTTAATGCCAAATGATTTTCAAATAGCCCATTATAAATGCTTGAATTTAGAATTAAATCGCCCACATTTCCAGATTTGTCTAAAGCTGTGTTTAATAAGTCAATGGCTTGTTGATACTCCCCTTGTTCGGTATAAACTGACGCCAATCCTTTTTGAGCAAAAGCAATAAGGCTATTGGCTTTTTCAATTTGTGCGTGCTCTATGGATCTATTAAAACTGGTTTTAGCGTTCTCATACTGAGACAGTAAGGTGTAACAATTACCTTTATTGTAAAACACAATACTTAAGTTGGTGTTAACTTCAACATTTTTAAGCTTTAGATATTCTTTGATACCTTTATCAAAAAATTCTAAGGCGATATCACAGTTCAAATTGTCTTTGTATATAAACCCTTTAACTATGTAGCTATTAGCTAGATACTTACCAACAGAATCGCGAACAGGATATAATAAAGCCATTCGTTCGGTTCTTTCTAAATACTCTATAGATTTATCAAATATTTTTAGTTGCTGATAAAGAATTCCTGTTCTGAATACTATTTCCGTTTGTAAAACCTTATCGTTTAATGTCGCAGAAAATTCATCGGCTTTTAAGATATACTCTAAAGCTTTCTGATAATTTCGTTTAGAAGTATGTGCTAAAGAAACGAGCATTAAAGCCTTGGTTCGTGATTTCTTTGAATACGATTCGTTTTCAAAAACCGACATCCCTAATTTGATAGACTCATCAGGGTTTTCATAAACACGTGTGATACTTACTTTTAAAATACTGTCAATTTGATGTACATCATCTAATGTAACCAATGCTGAAGCTGTGTGATGCATCCCGAGCATGAATAATAAAAGCAAATATGTGAGCCTTTTAATCATTGCAGTATTTTTTCTGTCTTAAGTCCTTGACGTTCCTTCTGAATTAACTTAATAAAAGTTACAGGAGACATTCCAATAATCGATTTAAACACGGTTGCGAAACTACTATGCGAAGCGTAACCACTTTCTTCAGCTAAGAAACTAATCTTATAATGGATATAGTTGGAATCATTTTTCAGTTTATCAATAATATAGTTGATACGTAGTTTGTTGATAAAAGTGTTAAAATTATCGTGGTAATGTTTATTGATGACACCAGATAAATATTTGGTATTGGTTTCAAATTGACCAGCCAAAACAGCAAGGGACATCTCTTTGTTTAAAAATTTTTTTGAAGCCTCAAATTTTTTAAGTTTCTGTAAGATTTGTTGTTCGGTTTCTTCAGGAATATCAATGCCTTTAGATGCAGATTTTTTTGAAGGTTTAGGCTTTGTATTGATAAAATTATTCCGGCTTATTTCAATATATTTTATAATTTCTCTAAGTCTTTTTTTTCTACTTACACTTTTTGAAATTAAATAGATGCCAATGAGTAATGCTAAAGCTAAACCAGCTAAAGCGATGTATGAATAATTTTTATAGGTATCGTTGTTGGCTTCTAAGCGTTGGTCACTTTGGCTTGTAAGCATGTTGTAGAGAGAATTAACAGACTCTTGCTCCATAGATTCTATTTGCGCGTTTAATGCCAGGTATTTGTCATTATAGGCTTTGTGTTGACTGGTTTTGTTTGTGGCTAAGTAGTTGATTGCTAAATCCTTATTTATTTTGGTTAACACCACAGGATTATCAATAATCTCAGCAAATTTCGAGGCTATAAATAGGTTTTCTTCACTTTTTGAGAACTCCTTTTTTAGGAGTTGTAAATGACCTAATTCTCTATATATTAATGCTTTTTGATAAAGGTTGTTACTCGTATTAGAATTTATTAAGCCTAAAGTTTTATTGATGTATACGCTTGCTGAGTCATATTTAGCTAGATTGTTGTACACTTGTTCTTTAGCAAAATATAAGCTTCTTTTTTCAGATTTATTCTGCTTAAAAAAGTCTTGGTAATCCTGTTCTAAAGTTTTAATTGCAGCTATTGCGTTTTGATTATCGTGTTCAATCAAATGCATGTTGATTTGCTCTAGTTTGATAAGAATTTGAAGCGAATCTCTTTGTCTGTTAACTGGTAATTCAGTAATGAGTTGATTAGCCAATTGCAAGTATTCTTGGCCTTGTTTATTTAAATATATGTTACTTAGTAGTCGGGCTTTGATGAGATGTAATTCGATTTGTGTATCTGGCCTTATATCATCTGAATTATTTTGATCACTAAATGCAAATTGAACCGATTGATTATAATCACCTTTAACTAAGTAGCTTTTTGCCAGTAAAAGATTTGTATTGGCTTTTTCTTGAGTACTTTGGTTGGTTTTAATTAGGTGTTCGGCAATTTTAATGGCTTCATCAGGATTTGAATGAATAAGTTCCTGCGCTTTTAAAATCAAATCGTTTTCTTGAGATTCTACATTTAGTGCAATTAACATACTTGCCCAAAATCCGATTAAGGGAATATATCTATAAAGACAAGTGTAAAATTGTTTCATTATTTAGGAACATATTAGACGCTCAATTGTTGATTCTATCTCATAAGAAATGAGTTATACAAGTTAGTAAATATAATAAACTTTAGAAAAGAATTGACAGCAGCTAACAAACATCGGGTTGGTTTGAAGTGATATTGAGATGGGATGTTCTTATAAGTTTCTCGCTTACAGTATCTAGAGAAATTATAAACGATTTTACTAGGTTAAAAAATAATAAGGTAAAAAAACAAAGGGCAACATATTAATGTTGCCCTTTACCCTTAGTAATTAAATAAATTCAACTATTCTTTAATAATCTTAAAGGTTTTTTGAGAATTATTGATCTTGACTGTTACGAAATAAATTCCTTTTTCCATCGCACTCATATCAATAGTAGTTTCTAGGTTATTAGGCATTTTTGTTTTTACACTTTGACCTAAAATATTGTGTACAGTAACCATTGATATTGTGTTTTGAGCATCAATTGTTAATGTGTTTTCTACAGGATTAGGGTAGTATTTAAATGCATTGAAATCATTTGAAGCAACGCTTAATGATTCATCAGGATAAGCGAACAGTGTAAATTCAGCAGCGCTTGAAGCATGAACCAAAATTAAATAAGTGTTTCCTGCTACTAATTCACCAGTTCTAGGTGTTGTGTTGTTAAAGCAACTACTAATACCTGTTACATAACTAGCTGTATCCGTTTGTGAGCAGTCATCTGTATTGTAAACAGTATAGCTAGCAGAACCACTGTCTCTTGTAAAATTGAAGTGGTAAGTTCCGGTGTATTGCGGAGTCAATTCGTACCATACTGATTCTGAAGAAGTACCAGCACATCCTTCAGGTGAATAATAAGCAACATCAGTGACGTTAATATTACTACTAATAGAATTGTTACCATTCATATCAACCGATTCTGTTAATGTCAAAGCTGAAGCACAGTCACTATTTACAACAGCATCTGGTAATTGCCATACACATAGGTTGAAATCAATACCTTCACCATTTTGATTAGATTGTACCATAACATAATAAGTTAACGTACTATCTAAAGTGAGGATTTGATTAGAGTTGGAGTTACAAGATGTTGTTTTCTCAACAAGTGATCCGCAAGTTCCTTCATAAACTGAAAAATATGTTGATGGAGTTGTGCTTAATCGTTCTAAAGAAAACTCATAAACACCGCTAACTGTCGGGTTGTACACATACCATACATCTCCATAACCATCGGTATTACAAGCATTGTCTGAAGATAATGTAGCGCCAATTGTGGTTCCAAATACTTGGTTGTCACAGCTGTCATCAGTAGATGTTGTTAAGGTCACAGCATTAGCACATTCATCATTTGCTGGTGCTGCTGGTGCCTCTCTTAAACAGATGTCAAAGTTTTGTTGAGAACTACCTAAGTTCGTTTTATTTCTAATATAATACGTGTTTCCTATAGTTAAGTTTGTGAATGTTACATAAGATGACGTGTAGCAAGCTAAACTAGTTAGAGTACCGCAATCTCCAGATAATAATTCAGTAGACTGGAAAATTCCACCTGCAGGAAATCCAGGAGCCGATTCGAGGTTTAAATATTCTAATATGATAATTTCCTCAGTAGCAACAAAGCTAAACCAAACATCATTTGTATTTGTTGACGAACATGAACTTAAGTCTCCAGCAGATTCTGTCGCACCTGCGTTTGATGCATTTGTAAGAATAGTACAGGTATCATCTGTATTAACAGTTAGATTAATAGCATCACCACAGTCATCATTTGAAGGCGGACAATAAAAGAACGTAGAATCTGAAAAGAAACACTCATTGTTTTGATCATTTGTTAATGAGAAATTTACAACAGTACCACTTGCATATGGTCCAGCAGTTACAATACCTGTAGAGGTAATATTCGTAATATCAGCTGTTGTACCATCGTCGTCAGATAGTGTTAATGATGTTGCATCTCCTAAATATGTAATATCTACGTCTACAAAAAACTGATCGTTATCACAATCTGCCACAGGAGTTAGTGCGCCAATTGTAGGGTTTATACAATCGTTTTCAGTAATAATTAAATCGTAAGTATACGTACTTGTGTTACCTGTATTACTTAGCACTATAAAATAAGTGTTGCCAGATAATAATACTACTTCGGTTAAACTTCTGGTATTTCCAGAAAAGGTACCTACATAGGCTACACATTCTGTAGCAGCATCTGGACAACCATTTACAACATGGATACTAGCACCAGTATTAGAAATATTTTCAACTTCAATATTTATAGACACATCTGTCGTTGGCGTGATTTCATAAAATACATCTTTACCTCTCATATAAGTGTTGCTACAAGGGCTCGTATCAATATTGTCTTCATAATTATCAGTATCTCCACCTAGTTCAAAATAAGGCAAAGAAAGAACTATTGGGCTACTACATGTTGCTCCTGGTATTGGAGCCATACGTGTTGTAAAGCTTTCTTCAACACAACCAGTTGCACTACCAATTCCATTATAAGGGACTATATTAACAAAATACTCGGTTTCATATTCTAAATCGGTCAAAGCATAATTAGTTTCTGTTGTCGTTGCTCCATTAACTATATCTGTTCCGCCAGAAGTCGTTCCAACAGAAACAGTATATCCAGTTGGTAATCCTGTCGCTGCTTGCCACACTAATGACACATCTGCATCAGCAGTATCAGATCCGTTAGCAGGCGAAATAAGTGTAACATCACAATTTGGTGCTGTAGTAGCTGTTTGTGTAAATGATACATTATCAATAATTACCCATAAAGCAAAATTTGACACCGTTGCAGTAGTGACCACAAAACGTGCTTGAAAATCGCTACCATTAGCAATTGGTCCAACATTAATGCTTGCTGTTGCACCACAGTTAGCCGTATCAACAAAGTTATAGTTAGAATCATCTATGGTTGTAATATCTGTCCAAGAAGTTCCATTATTAGTAGAATACTGTAAGACTATCGAACCCCAATCTGTTGCAGGAGCAACAAAGCTAGGAGGAGGGAACTGAGACACTTGCTCAAAAATATTATATGAAAAACTTACAGTAAGGTCTGTGCCATTTGATATGGCAGCATAATTTGGTGTTGTAAGTGTTTCTTCTCCAGCAGACATAAAAAATGTTGCAACAGCTTTTTCAGAAGCATCACAAGTAAAATTTGATGTAGCTCCAAAGTTAGTTTCGGTCCAACCTGCAGGAACTTGATTATTCGAAATTTCTTCGAAATTTTCATTCACCTCAATTTGAGAGAAAGCAGTCATACTTAAAAGCATGATAAAATAAAACGTAATTTTTTTCATTGGTTTAGAATTAATTATTAGTTACAAAATGACCGTTTTGATTAAAGACCATTAGTTAATGAGTTCTAAGTAAAAGTATGTATAGATATTCATTATATAAAGCATAAGACTTTTGTAATTACTGAAATTTGAAAGTTAAAAACACATTTTAATAATCTGTTAGTCAGGTGTTTGTGGTAAATTGTTTGCGTAGTTGTTAATTCAGAAGGATTGAAGCGTAGAATCGCCTAATTATGACAATAATTGACAGTTTTAGGGCTCATAGTCACCAGAAATGGAGCTTTAATTGAAGACTAAGAATAGATCTGTTAGATATGGTTTTTTGGTATTTGATGCGTCTATGCTAAAACGTAAAGTTCAAGTATTGATCAATTCAATTTGAACTTAGAAGTTAACTTTAGCATATCTTCACTAAGCGCAAACAACCAGTACATTTGTTCCCAAATAAGATGCGCTTCTTTATGAGTGTGAACATTATCTGTTTTCAAAATAGTTTCAGTTGTAAGCCGATGTATTGAGGATTTAAGTTGTTCAGATTCGTTATTTAATATTGAAGGCTTGGATTTTAATTGGGGATTTTCAAAATTTATAGTTTTTAATTGCGAACAAACGGCATCCAGATTGTCTTGAATTTTTTCTGAAATTGCTATAAATTCTTCCGAAGCATCCGTCGTTTTATGATTTTGTACATAGGCACTCAATGATGCTAAAGATGCTAAAAAGTTGTGATTAATTTCAACAAGTTCGTAAATCTCATCAATGTGATTTTGTTTCGATTTTGGTTCTTGAGCCATACGTTGAAATGCTGCACTTAAGTTAGACATTTGCAAAAACGCTTCTTTACGGTTCACTTTTAAACTGGTTGGAATCTTACCTTTTTGCTGTAAATAGGAACTAATGGATTTAAAAAATGCGGTGTTAGCCTTTAAGCCGTCTTTTATATTGTCGCCAATTTCCATGAACGACCACACAGGTAAAAGCCATCGCATCGCTAAATAGGATAGTGTAGCACCAATAATGGTATCCAGAACTCTAAATTGAATAACCTTTAAAATATCGGGTTCTAAAATGGCATAAATAAAAATAACACTCAGTGTAACAAAGGTTGAAGTTGCCTTGTAGTTTTTCTGAATCATAGAAAATGCAATCACTATGGATAACACTCCTAAAACCCCAAAGACATAAATGTTACTAATAAACAGCACCAAAACACTTGCCAAAACAGCACCAATTAATGTTCCAATAACGCGGTCTTTAGAACGGGTTTTCGTGAGTCCGTAACTGGGCCGCATAATGATAATTATGGTTAAAATAATCCAATACGGATTTTGTAAATCAAAAAATAAACCAATACCATAACCCAGCATTACGGTTATTGCCAAACGCAGTGAATGTTTAAAAATAGTGGATCTAAAGCTCAGGTTTCTAAGGATTAATTTTGGAGTATAATCCTGAGTATTTACAAAACGTTTGAGATCATCTGTTGTTATTATTTTTTCTGAACTTAATTCGGGATTACCTAACAACCATTTGATTTTATTAAGCTTTTCGAACTGCTCTTTTTGGTAATCCAAAAAATTATGAAGCATTAAATACTGCTCGTAATCTTCGGGATGATCTTCATTTTTTAAACTCAAAATATCTTGCTCTAGATGTTTGAATAATTCATAAAGAACTTTGTTGGACGGAAATTTTTTAGAGTTATTGGTGTGATTTGCAATGGCACGTAATTGAGACGATAATTCAGAAACTAACTCCTGAAAATTAGTTTTAAATTTAGGATGTGTTTCAAATAACGCATCCATTTTGCTATAGTTTACAGGGTTTGCTATGGCAGTTTCCAGTAGCTCCACTAACTGGATAAATACCAATAAGCGTTTTCCTAAATAGTTAGACCTTCCCGAACTTTTGCGATAAGAAATTAAAATTTCTCTAAAGGTGTCGTGATGCTCGGTGAGCTCAATCTTTAAATTGGTAAGTTGTTCATTTAGTGTTTCTCGAGTTGGTTGCTCACCAAAAAGTTGTTTCCTTGTATCTAGAAAATCTGCGGTAAGTAAAAAAATGTCATGCAAGGTTTCTTCGCTATAGGCTTTCGGATTTAAATAAAACCAGAGTGTTGACAATCCTAAATACCATAAGCCACCAGCACCAATCCAAAGTGCGTATTGGTAGATTTCTAAATTTTCAGAAGTATGAGCAAAACTCAAAACCAAAGCTAATAATCCTGAAAAACTAATCAACGAAGCTCTAAATCCGTAGATAGAAATAAACGCAATACTAAAGGTGAGTACGCCTAGTAAAGGAAATAAAAAGACATTTGAAACATGAAAATAACCACCAATAAAACTAATGATAGTAACTAAAAAAGCAGCAATAAGAATCCCAATTTGTTTGTGTTTTAAATTGCCGCTTACGTCACTTGGTGAACACCAAAAAGCACCAAAACAGAGGGCTAGTCCAATATCTAAATGATTGGTTATAATTCCCAAAATAATAGGAGTCGTAATAGCAATACCTATCAAAATGGCTTTTGAAAAGCTGGTGCTTTTAAGAAAATCTAATAGTTCCTTGAAGTTATTTGAGGTGATTTTTATAATGGAAATTATGGTTTTTATATTTAATACAAAGATACGATTAGAATTGCGAAGCCACTTAAATTGATGCCCAACATTTGGCAGATTCTATTAAATAAATTAGTGATATTTTAATTTTAACGTTAATGACTTTTAATTTTAAATTATAGACTTATATTTAAAAACAAACTCAGAGAAGTGATATCGAGTATTGGCTTTACACCATCTAAATATGTCTGAAAGCAGCATCACGATATGATATTTTGTTCAGATTATATATGGGAAGCATGAGATTAGAAATTAATAGCGAACAACTTGCAGATGAATAAAACAGAACAGGCATTAAAGGAACGCATCAAAGAGTTAACCTGTCTTTATGAGGTCTCATCCATTATTGGAAATGCTAACTTAGAATTGATAGAAGACACACTGCAAGCCATTGCATTCAGTTTAAAAAAGGCATTTCAATATCCTGAAAAAACGGTGATTAGATTCCATGTGGAATCATTTACAGTTGCTAGCGATAACCAACTTAAAAATGCTTTAAGAATTAAAGCTAATGTCAATATTTTTAATAAGATTAAAGGCGAATTAATTGCTGAATTAAATAATACAGATTCTCATGACATCAATTTTTTAAAAGAAGAACAATTGCTTTTAGATAATGTTGCTTTAAAAGTTGGTAGCTTAATGGAACGTATCGAAATTCAGAAAAATGAAACTTCCTTAAAACGCCAAATGGAACATGCTGACCGACTTGGTATTTTGGGTGAAATAACCGCAGGAATTGCACACGAACTCAATACACCTTTAGCTAATATCTTAGGGTTTGCAGAATTACTTAAAAGCGACGTAGAGGCTAACGATAAATTGTCAAGTGATGTAGATAAAATCATTAGCAATGCTATTTTTTCTAGAGAAGTGGTTAAAAAACTCATGTTTTTTGCTTGTGAAATGCCACAAGAAATGAAGCAGATTAATCTTGTGCCGCAAATTAAGAGTGCCATACATTTATTAGATGCTACGTTTAAAAAAGAAGGCTTAAAATATAGTATTAAAATTGAAGCTGAAGAACTTTGGTTAAAAGCAGATCCCATTCAGATTACACAAATTATTTTTAACCTACTCATTAATGCCATTTACTTTTCACCAAAGGATGGCTTAATAACGGTTGAAGCCTATAAACGAAAGACAGATGTGGTTCTTAAAATTTCTGATGAAGGACAAGGCTTTAAACCTGAAGATTTAGATAAAATATTTCAACCTTTTTTTACTACCAAGCCCACTGGAGACGGTTCAGGTTTAGGATTGAGTGTTGTTCATGGGATAGTAACGTCTCATAAAGGCACAATTACTGCAAAAAATAACACTAAAAAAGGTGCTATATTTACAATAACACTTCCTAAAGATTAAATTAAGCTATGGCATTACGCAAAGAAAATATACTTATTGTTGATGATGATGTCAATATTCTTGAGCTCTTACAGCGTCATTTACAATCCTGGAATTATCATGTTTTTAAGGCCATTTCGGTAAAAGAAGCGGTCGTTATTTTGCGAGATACGAAGATTGATTTGTTGATTACAGATTTAAAAATGCCAGAAGTTGATGGTTTTGAGCTTATAAAATTTGTATCCGAACACTATCCTAAGCTTCCTAAGTTAGTGGTAACGGGTTATCCGTCTGTTCAAGACTCTTTAGCTGTAATTAAATCGGGTGTGGTTGATTATTTGACCAAACCCTTTACTAAAGCCGAGTTAAAGTTGGCGTTAGATAACACCTTAATTACTTCCGAAGATACAGCACAGCAACAAAAAGATACTTCTGAAAAGCGTCAGACCACTTACGGAGAAATTATTGGAAATTCGGATAAAATAAACGAGGTCGTTCAAATTATTGAACGCGTTAAAGATAATAAAGCAACCATTTTTATAACAGGCGAAAGTGGTACAGGAAAAGAGTTGGTAGCTCGTGCCATTCACTATGAAGGTAAGTTTTCTAGAGCCCCTTTTATTGCTGTAAATTGTGGTGCTATTCCTGAAAATCTTTTAGAAGCCGAGTTGTTTGGGTATTTAAAAGGCGCTTTTACGGGAGCGGAAACAAACAGAGAAGGTTTTTTTCAAGCAGCCAATGGTGGTACGATTTTCTTAGACGAAATTGGCAATGCTTCCTTAGCGGTTCAATCTCGGTTATTACGTGTGCTGCAAGAAAAAGAAGTGGTTAAAGTTGGTGCCACTAAAGCCGAAAAGATTGATGTTCGGATTATAGCAGCTACCAATAGCGATTTACGTGACTTGATAAAAAAGCAAGCGTTTCGAGAAGACTTGTTTTACCGGCTGACTGTTGTAGAAATTAATGTGGCACCTTTACGGGAACGAAAAGATGATATTCCATTGTTAGTAGATAAATTTCTATTTAAATATGGTCTAGAGTATAAAGATCGCTTTATAAAAATAACGCCTGACGCTTTAGCTGTTTTACAACGGTATGACTGGCCCGGAAATATCAGAGAGTTAGAAAATATCATTCAGCGCGCAGTGATTATGTGTGACAAAAGCATTGGTCTAACCCAACTACCTGAGCACTTAAAACATACGATCGCTTTTTCTACGGAATCGTTAGTGCCACTTAAGGTGATAGAAAAGCAATATATTGAAAAAGTATTGCGAGCTACTGGAAATAATAAAACAAAAGCAGCAAAAATTCTTCAAATTGACCGAAAAACCATTCGGCAAAAACTTTCAGAATAAACGTATTCTACTGAGACATTTTTACCCAATTGGGGAATAATGTACCGTTATACTATTTAATTTAAATTCATATAAAACGCTTTAAACCTATATAAATAAAGGGTTTGGGCTTTGGTATTGTTATGAATGATTGTTTTGGCATTGCTATTGCCTTATCATGAGTGAATAACATTAATACGTTTTAATATGAATCACTTTAATATTTGTCCGAGTTGCATGCACCGCAATTCTTGTGTGTTAACAGCACAAAAGGACAAAGTTTGGTCCTGTAGTGAGTTTGATGAAGAAACACCACCAGATCCATACCATTTTGAGACGAAGCAAAGCTCAGATCAACACAAAGAAGAAATTTTACAATTAGTTTAATCATTACCACATATAATTATGATTTTTAAATCCATACTATCAACAGTAACGTGTCAAAGTTCAATAGGCAAAAAGTCTAATGCCAAAGCAGCAAGACAAAGGTATTTAAGTGAGAAATATCACGAAAGATCAATCATTAACCGATATTTTAAATAGCACCCAAATAATCTACGAAGCACTCAATTATATAAAGAGTCTTTACGTGAAAAAGCAACAAACAACTATGAATTTAAAAACAATTTTAAACCAATTAACCATTCGAAGCATTTTAAAAGGGCAACTAAGATTAGTGCCTGTTAAAACAAGTCTGTATCGATTTTTAACCCGAGAACAATATCTAAAATACAAACAATAATTAGAAACTATTATAAATGGCAACTTTAACAGCAGAATATAAAAAGAGCGTCAAAAAAGTACCTGTAAAAGGTATGATGGATAACGTGATGGAGCAGTTTAACAGTGCTGCAGATCAAATTAATTTACATCCTAACATCAAAAAAATATTAAGCATTACCAATAATGAAATCATTGTCAATTTTCCAGTTAAAATGGATAATGGTGACGTAGAAATTTTTAGAGGTTACAGAGTACAGCACAATAATGCTTTAGGGCCTTATAAAGGCGGATTGCGTTATCATCCAACAGTAGATATTGATGCGGCAAGAGCTTTAGCAATGTGGATGACCTGGAAAACATCTTTGGCAGGATTGCCTTATGGTGGAGGTAAAGGTGGTATTCAATTAGATCCGTCGAAATACTCTCAAGGCGAGTTAGAGCGTATCACCAGACGTTTTACGTTTGCCTTGGCTGATAATATTGGTCCAGAACACGATATTCCAGCTCCAGATGTAAATACCAACAGTCAGACTATGGCATGGATGGCCGATACGTACATGAGTACTCGTCCGCCAGCAGAGCGTACAGCCAATCAGCATGTTGTAACAGGCAAGCCTGATGGGAGTGGCGGCTTAGAAGGTCGTGATCGTGCCACGGGATTTGGTGTGTATTTAACCATCAAATTCTGGGCAGAAAAGAATAATATAAAATTGAATGGCAAAAAATATATCGTTCAAGGCTTCGGAAATGTAGGGTATTGGGCATCCTATTTCTTAGAGCAAGATGGTGCCAAATTGGTAGCTGTTCAAGATGCTTCAGGAAGTATCGAAAACCAAAAGGGGATAAGTGTAGCAGATTTGTTCGCCTATACCAAAGCTCATAAAGGGAGTCTGTTGGGCTTTCCGAATGCTAAGGTATTAGATAACGACGATTTTTTTGCTACAGATTGCGATATCTGTATTCCAGCAGCTTTAGGTAATCAGATTACTGCTGAAAATGCTTATCAAATTAAAGCAAGTCTTATTGCTGAAGGTGCTAACGGACCAACCAATGTTGAAGGAGAGAATATGCTTTTAGAGCGAGGTATTACCATAATACCAGACATTTTATGCAATTCGGGAGGTGTTATTGGTAGTTATTTTGAATGGCTGCAAAACCGAAATGGAGAATTATGGCAATTGGATGAGGTTATGGTTAAACTCGAAAAGAAACTAAAAGAATCTTTTGAGAACGTCTATAAATACGCTGAAGATAAAGCCATGGATATGCGAACGGCTGCCTATTGCATTGCCATAGAACGCATCGAGAAAGCCTATGTGCAAAGAGGGATATTTCCATAAAACATTTTAAAAACGACTCACAATGAAATACGGAAGTTTAATATTAGAAAAGAAAGAGTATGTCTATCTAAAGCGAATACTGAATATATCAGGTTATGCAAAAGACCAGAAAATTCAACAATGTTTAGTAACCTTATCTGAAGAGCTAAAAATGGCTCTAATTGTAGATGAAGAGGAAGTTCCAGCTGATATTATTCGATTTAATAGTATCGTCACATTGGTATTAGAGAATGGTGTAGAAAAACAGCTGCAGGTTGTCATTCCTACAGATAGAGATGTAAATCAGAATAAAATTTCTGTCCTTACTCCAATGGGATCAGCGTTAATTGGGTATTCAAAAGATGATACGATTTTATGGGATTTTCCAACAGGAAAACAATTGATAAAAATTATTGATGTGGTTCAAGAAGAAACCTTCAATGGTATTGATTTAGTAATTTAAAATTTACAGCTATGACAACTTTAAATACAGAAATATACAACCATGATTCTAATGTTGATGTGACTCATAAAATTAATACAATGGAACTGGATAATTGGATCAATCACTTAAGGTATATAAAAAAGGAATTGATTAATCTGGTTGGAGTATGTAGTGAAGATCTAAAAGATAAATTAGATGATGACCATGTTTTAGAGCGTTTTCAAAAAAAGGAAATTGAAAACGAAACCTTATTAAATGCTCTTCTAAAATACGCAAATTCCAGGTCTAATATCGCAGAATGTGAAGACACGCAATGCGATATGATTTACATTACCGAGCATGAAAGTTACCGAAGAAGTTATCTGTATCATTTAGATAAATACCGAAGACTCAAGGATGAATTTTTTAGTAAAGTACAAGGTCAGTTTAGGCTTTTAAATTTTAGCAATCAGTAGCATTTGACTTCCATTTCAAGGTATAAAATAGATGAGCATAGACGGCTGTGCATAAAAAAAGATTTAAACGAATTGATGACATGGATTCATACGTTGGAATCTTTCAATACTGAATTGGATCACTTGTCTGTAATAGAAAAACAACTGGTGAAGAATACTGCGGTTTTGAACGACATTCAAAACATTCGTAGAAAAAATGTTTTAAGTATGGCAAACTTATGTAAATACGAGCAAGAGCTTAAAACAGAATATGAGTACGGACAAGTTGAATATGGTTTTAATCGCTTAAAAGTTCATGAGCAAAAACGTGAACATTATTTAAAACTTATTGAGGCATACACGAGTTTTAAGAACCAATTTTATTTGCTAGTTAGAAAGTATAAAAGATAGGAAACACAAATAAAAAAATTATGATTTGATACTGTTTAAAAGGCTTAAGAAGCCTGATTGATTAATAGTACAATAATGTTATCTTGGTTTTTTTTATGTGTTATCAACCGTGAGAGTTACAGCTTTCACGGTTGTCCTTAAGAGCAAAATAATTATTAACCTTAAACGCAAATACGATGAAAAAGATTTTAATTCCGACAGATTTTTCGCTAAACAGTTATCAAACCATAGACTATATCATTCAACTTTTTGCTAATGAATGTTGTGAGTTTTATTTCTTGAATTCATACAATTATACGGTTTCAGGTTTGAATGCCATTGAAATGCTTCATGCAGACGACGATTGGTTTGATAAGCCTAAAAACGAATCTATTGAACAATTAGGTAAATTAATAGAGCGTTATACATTAAAATCTAAAAATTCCAAGCATGAATTTAATGCTATTTCTGAGCAACATAATTTGGTAGACAGTATAAAGAAAACTATAAAGAGTATACCTATTGATTTAATGGTGCTCACGGGTAAAACTGAAAAAACAGTAGGAAAGCATACCGAAAGCATACTAAAGAAAATAAGATGCTGTCCTATTTTGATTGTGCCACCACATGCCTCTGCCAGCAAAGGAATTTACCTTACTATTGCTTCCGATTTTAAACGAAAAATAAATACGCTTGAAATTGATAGGTTTGTCAAGGTCTTAGAAAACACGAAGGTTGATGTCGGAATTTTAGTTTTAGAAGAGCAAAATACATTAGCAGATGAGTCTAAAAACAATTTAGAAGCATTAATAAGCGCACTAAAGCTAACGCTAAGTCAGGATATAGATTTAGAATACATTCAGCCTACATTTCGACTCAAAGATTACGCAAGATCACACCATGATGGCATTATGTGCATTATAGATAATAAACCAGACTGGTTGAGACAATTAGGACTTTATAAATCTAAGGCCATATCTATATTAGAAAAGTTAAGGACAAATACAGTACTAACAGTACATCAGTAAGTAAGGATGGGAAATTAATCATTTTGTTTCTAATGATTTTAAAAGAGTTTATTTTATTAGGACTTTAGTATATTCAATTCAATGTCAAGTCAATAATTGGAATTCGTATTTCATAACTCTCATCATTATCATAATAAACTACTTTTAAAAATATTGAAGCAGCAGTAGCAGGGAAAACATTCTCCCATATAAGATACGAAGTTTTTAAATATGATTTTTTCAAGTATCTTACATACTTTGATTCCTCAATTTTTTGAGACAAATAAGTGTCATTCAAATTACCTGACTCTGTGCCAGATTTTATTTGTTTTATAGGTGACCACAATTCATCAGAAGTATTGTTGTATTTGCACTTGCAAACAATTGCTGGAAATTTTACTCCCTTTGCAAAAGCTAATTTTTTTTTCGAAAATAACGCATCCCAGGATTTTTGCTTTTCATAGATTCTATTACTTTCTTTTTTGTCATCAGTAGATTTCTTTACAGGTCTTTCTCCAACTTTATAGCATTCAAATGATTTTGAATCAATTTTTGTTTTTAATTTTAATTTGTTTGTTAGCTTTTGGAGTGTTTCCCAACTCTTAAATTCATATTCATAAGGTCCTAGTACTTCTCCGCTTAACAAAGTAAACTTTAAGGATATTTTTTTTGATGTGGTTATTACAGGTATTTCAAAAATGGAATAAACACCAGTTTTATAATTTGTCAATGGATTTATTTTTTCATATTCATCAGAATCATATGCGTATGAAACGTGGGTAGTGTATGCCGGAGTTTCTGGTAGGATTTTTAAAGGATTCGGTGATATAAAAATTGAAGGCAATTCTCCTTTCTTTATGTTTATAGGTTTTAGTGAGTAGCCTATTCCCTCTATATTTGGCTGATTACTTATATTTTTTACTTCGTATATTTTACTTCTTTCGTTATTTTCAAATTGATATTGATAATACATGGAAGTTGAGCCAACGCGTTTTGGAATATGTACCTGGTTTTTATTGTAGACGGTATCATTTAAGATTGCTTTCAGGTCAATGGTTCGGTTCAGATAATTCTTGTTTTCACCAAAATTTAACTGCTTTAGTTTTTTAATGTCATCAGTAAATAAATCATCAAATGACTTAAATCTATTTTTATCTATACTGAAAAGAAATAAATCTCTGTCCTTATAACTTAAACTCCCATAATTGTTAAAGCCCAAGGCTTTTTTTATATTTTCATTTTTTCTTTCTTCTACGGTCGATTTGTCAAAAAATGAATTCGTAATTTCGTGCAGAGCACTAATCTTTATAAACTCACCAATAGTTCCGTCACTATCTATATTTATAACCATTCCTATAATTTCGTTATCAAATTTGATAGCTGCACCTATCATTTCAGTTGAAAATAGTGAGTCGCTTTTGGGTATGATTGTAATATATTTTTCGCCTATATTTTTAATAGAAACAGGAATTTGTAAACGACTTTTGTTCTTTTGGATGATTGATAAATTTGCTTTGAATGTAAATCCGTTAGTATAATCTATTATTTTATCATTGTCCCAAGGGTCACTAACTATATTAGATTTTTTGCTAGGTAATTTTAAAATAACTAATTCTTTATTATAGTAACCGCTGACCCTTATCGCATTTGTTTCAAAATCATTTATCCCAAAAACTTTCGCATCAACTTGAGTATCTTCAAAAAGAAGTTTTGGAGCGATAATATAATTTTCACTATTGTAACTTCTGAGTATACCTGCCCCAATTTTATTTGTGTGAATCCCTACTTGCTTTTGAGTGTAAACCTTCTGACAAATACATGCAAACAGAATCATAAAGACTAATGATTGAAAAGCCCTCATATTTTCTTAAAATTTTTAATATCAAGTTTGAATATTGGGCTTAAGGATTTATCATAGAACACTAATTGTAAATATACATGAGTAATCGAAGTAGGATATATTTCTTGCCATTTAAAATTACTTGACTTTTCGTCCTTAGGAATATTTACAACAGAGACGAGATCTAAATTTGTCCTATCAGTTCCTGATTTAATAGAACTAACCGCTTTCCATTCAGAAGTTGTAATAGGTATAAAATTAAATGGGTTTTTAGGATTGTCCGGACGTGCAGAAGCGCATGCAATTAAAGGAAATTTTTGATTCTTTTTAAACGATAGGTTAAATAGGTCTAATTGAATATCACGTGTTTTTAATTTTTGCTCGGATAGGACTTTAGCTAATTGATCTGAATTGTCATAAGAAGTCCATTCTTTTGGAATTGGTTTCACATTATAACAATTAATAAGCCCACTATTCATCGAAGAAATTATTTTTGCTTTCGCAGTTTCTAGAAAAACAGCATCTCTATTTTTAAATTCGTAATGTAAAGGACCTATTATATTTCCATCTTCTAAAGTTAATTTTAAGTATAATTCTTTGGCCGATTTTGGGATTTTAATTTTGTATAAAGGATATGGACCATGATTTTCAGGGTTTTCTGAAAAAAAACCATTGTTGTCAAAGGAATAATTTAGAATTTTAGTTCCAACAGGAACAATAGGAGTAAAGGAGAAATCTGGATTCACAAGAACTCTGATATCAAAGTTTTGTGTTTTATTCGTAGGCTTAATTTCATAACCTTCTCCATGGCCTAGCTTATTTGTGGTTATGGCCTTAACTTCAATAATTTGACTTTTTTCTCCGTTATTAAACTCAGCCTGTACAAACATTTTTTCGGCCCCAATTCTACGATGTATATACTGTCGTGTCTTCATTGGAATTCGTGACGAATTAAGTTTTTCTAAATCGATTACTTGAAATAAATCATTTTTGTTCTCTCCTGCGAAGAGTTTTTTAAGAACAATTGTTCTAGATTTAGAATCTTTAATTTGAGTTTTTTCAGAAAATTGGCAACCATGAAAAGGAAGGCACAAAATTGTGGAATTGACATGATCTTTGAAAGCCTCATTCTTTTCGGCAGAGGTGATTGATTCTAAGGACAAATCAGAATTAAAATAAGAATAAGTTACACCCATGATAACTTCTTTCTTTATTACTTTTCCTTGACCATTATCAGTATTAACACTAAGTAACATTCCAACTACTTTCCCATTATATCGCAGTGTTGCACCGCTCAGACCTTTGTAAAGGCTTTGCTCTCCTGCTATCGGTTCTATGGTAATATATTCAAATCCAGATGTCTTAATTAAAACTTGAATTGCGCTTACACTTCCATCGACTTCTGTATACGTCAGAATACCTTCTGAATTGTTCGGAATTTGAATATTTGTTTTCTCCCAAAGATTTGATGGTAATTTATCTTCAACTATTTTTAAAATAGCCAAATCATAATCTTCATAAGATCTTACTATTTCAGCATTTTTACTAGAAGAACTCATAGATTTCATTCCGATCACAACAACTCGATCATCTGTGGTTAAGTTGTCTACGACATGATAAGGACATATTATAAAGGTCTCTTTTTTCTGTGTCCAAACAAGACCTTTTCCAATTTTTGACTTTGTTTTGATATAAACCGGTCTTTGTGCTTGAGCAAAATTTCCGAGAGTTAAAACGCATAATAGAAAAAGAAACAAAGATTTCATGGCAAAAATTATTTCTTGTTTTTGACGTAATTCATCACTTCCATGTAGAAGCCTAATATGGCAATAATAGCTATCAGTACAGTGAAAATTATTGATGTTCCTCTAAAAAAATCGTCGTAAAGAAATTTATTAAGTAATGAAGATTGCACTGGATATTCATCACCACCAGGCCTAATGATTTTTGCATTATTGCCAGACATTCGATTTATAAATGATAATGCAGGTTCTTCATTTATAGATATAAAACCATAATTAGGACTATCAAGCTCATCGACGATAAATTGATCACCAATATTGAGTTCAATTTCTCCTGCCTGATAAATAGTATTACCGTCGACTGATCGATTAAGTAAACTTACTTTTCCAGATTTTAAAATGGGTACGGTAGATTCTGTTTCATAGCCAACAGGTCTACTTGATTTTATTTTTGATTCCACACCAATTATTGGTAAAATAATTGTTTCTCCTCTTTTGGCTCTTTCCAAAATATTATCTACATAAATCTCAGTTTTTTTTGGAATTTTTCTAATAAACTTATCATCATAGCCTATGTATTCTCCAGAATTTTCTTCGTTAGTAAATAGTTTTATATACAATGGTCCATTTGAAATTCTTTCAATTTCAACATTTACTAACGACCCAATTACTATTGAACCTGTGTATTGAATTGTGTCTTTATAATTTTCTATTATTAAAGCATCATCAAAACTCCATCTTGACTCCATTTTTTTACGCGTCAAAAACTCAATGGATTCTGTTTTAGCAGTGATATTATAAGTTGTGGTAAGAGATGAGTTTGAAATTTGATGTGCTAAAACAATCAAAGTAATTATAGAAATTAATATTATAAATATTGATAATATGACAATTTTAAATCTATTTAGATACAGAAAAATGTTTTTCATTTTTTTATAGGTAACTCAATATCAATTTTAAAACTTCTTTTTCTCTCTCGAATAAATAATTTAATTTTTGAATCAATATATTTCATTGGGATTTTACACGATTGATTGTATGCTACTTTTAGGTAATTATCTGATTCAATTTTTGAGAAATCTTTTTCGAATTCGATTTCGTTATTTTCGAAAGCAATAATACTTGCCTGGTTACGAGTGTTAATATAGACGATAAAAAAGTCTTCTGAAACATCTTTGTCCCAAGTAGTCAAAACAAATGAATTAGAAGATGTATTACAATTGGAACCAATACTTGCCAAAACGGTAATCTCTTCTGGTGAATACTTTCGTAATTTAGATTTATGTTTTGTAGGAAAATGAAGTTTGATTAAACCTGGTGCTTCTTTACTAATATCGTAATTTAATTTTGCCGAATATCTACCATCTAATGATACAATTGATAAGCATAAAAAATCGCTCTCGGAGTCAGGAATTAGAACTGTTAAATATTCTGGATTTATAAATTTTAATTTAGTGTAAGATAAAATTCCGACTCTTTTTTCTCCATTTATGGGTCGATTATTTGTCCAGTTTTCTTCAAGGTTTATAGGTTCTAAAGAAGTACTAGAACTCTGTGAAAATAACTTATTCGAGTTGAGAGAAACGAACAAGATCAAAAGAAGGAGAAATTTGTTAGTAACCATTGTAACTGTAATTTGATTCATTATTCGTTGGTCTAGATTTACAATCTCAATATTGATCGGGATATATAATTATTCTTAAGTATCTGAATAAGATAAAACTACAAAATATTAATGAACAAACAAAAAACTATACTTGTTCAGTTTTTCTGACATTATTTAACTTTGATATATTAGTAGGAAGTAGGAAAAAATAGATTAATAGTCAATGTTGAAGACTCTGACCTCAGCAAAACAAATACCTTAAAAGGATGAGCAAAATGTAAAACATGACACAAATTATGATGCTCAAACTCATTGATATTGCTTAGGTTTACCTAAAAGCATTAAATACCATTTTAACGACAGAAAAACAGATTTCTTAAATGTCTAGAATCTGAAATGCAGTTGAGAAGTAAAATAGAAGAACCTACTCAATCGCACTTAGAACCAGTCAAATCTTATAAAAAAAAGGCCTACGATAGTTGATCACAAAGGTTTTGCGGAGAAATAGGGATTATTTCATACCCGCTCTTTAAGCATTTTGCAAATGCTAATAGCTTAAAAAAACAAAAACCACTCAAGTAAACTTGGTGGTTTTCTGTTTTCAAGCCTAGTGCTTGATTGCGGAGAAAGAGGTAAGTGAACCTCTTTCGTAGTGCCTTTATTTATTACTGTTTCAGTCCTGTACCATTGTTGGGTCACCTAATAGGTCACCTTTATACCTTGTAGTAAAGATAAGGAATTTACTTGATTAATCCTTGTACTTTACTGATTTCAAAGCCCATAAAGTCGCAAAATTCATCGATAGTAACTAACTGATGAGCTTCTTTGTTAAGGCGTTCTTTAATCGCTTTGATTATTGTTCTGCCATAACGCTCACTCTTTCCTGTTACTACCTGTACGTCTTTAGGGTAAATACAGATTCTACTCATTTACTTTAAATTTAAAATTAATACTCTAACTATACTTTATCTATACCGTAGCTATAAAGCACTTATATACAATATACGACTAATATCCCATTGAAAAAACTAACTAAATCGGAAGTTTTGGCAACTTATAAACAGTACGGAAGCACTCTAATACACTGACAGTCAATAGCTCGTATATTTGATATTCATCATCAAAAAATGTATTAGTTATGGCAAAATTGAAAGGTATTATTAAGTTAGAAGGAACGTTAGACAATCTAACTTTTTACAAAGCAAAAGAGGGTTATTTAGTAAAAACTAAAGGCGGTGTTTCTAAAGAGCGTATTCAAAATGACCCAGCGTTTGAACGTACTCGTGAAAACGGTTCAGAATTTGGAAGTTCTGCATCATCTGGTAAGTTATTGAGAACATCAGTTAGAAACTTAATGATTAGAGCAAAAGACAATCGAGTTTCAAGTCGTGTTACTCAAAAAATGACACAAATTAAAAACTTTGATACAACCTCTGTAAGAGGACAAAGAAATGTAGCTACAGGATTAGCAACACCAGAAGGTAAAGCCACATTAAAAGGCTTGGATTTCAACAATAGAGCCATTTTAAGTGCTGTTTTATTCGCTCCGTTTACTGTAGATGGTGCGACAGGTGAAATTACTATCCCAAATTTAACACCTACAAATGATATTGCATATCCAAGTGGCGCAACACACGTAAGTTTAAGTTCAGCATTTCTAAAAGTTGACTTTGATACTACAGATAAAGCAATCGAATACAGTCCTACTGTAAATATTCCGATTGATTCAACGTCTGCAACGCAAACACTAACTCCAGCAGGTGTGCCAACAGGTACAGGAAACGATATATTCGTTTTATTAGTAGAGTTCTTCCAAGAGATTAACGGTGTTCAGTATCCGCTTAAAAATGGCGCATATAACGTTTTAAATATCGTTGAAGTAGCATAGTTTCATTCTGACCTTTGAAGCTGCAAGAGTCCTATAATTTTTATTGTAGGGCTTTTTCTTTTGCCATAATTTTTTTGAAGAAAAGAAAAAAGACAGCCAATGTTAAAGGTAGCGTGGATGATGCTGTCAAGGTTTTTGGGTAAAAGTTTTTTACTCTAAAATCTTGAAACCTTTTACGATAGCTACTTAAAAAAGTTTTATTCAAAACCCGTAGGGCTTGACCTTTACAGTATTGAGCGTTGGCAGAAGGAAGCTACCTATATTTGCTTTCTTTTTTATTTTTTTATGTACTTCATTTACAAGTTTAGCACAATCTAATCACCTTTTAATTATAGCACTATGCTTCTTGATATTTGTTAACGAAATGAAACAAACAAAGACTTGAGGTAAGGAATACTTGGACTTAACGATGGTTTTGTGCAGATGAATGAGATAACTAATATTCTAACCTACTTTATCTTACTTCTGTTTCATTAGAGTTCCAAATGTGGTTGTGTGTTCCAATGTGAGCGTGGGTTAAGCGGATATTTTACATAATACCAGTTATAGCTACGAAAATATAAGAATACTGCGTTAGCAAACCTTTGAAAGGATTTTTGCTACTATAACTTGTATTATGTAACATAGCTTGGGTGAGTTTAGGGTTTTATGATATAATAATAACAGAATAGCTTATTGCAGTTTGGTTTGATTTTATGAAAACCAAAGCTGTAATATGCTATTACCTTAAAGACAAAAAAACGCTAAACTTGTTAGGTGAGCGGAACAACACAAAAGACAGAGGATTTTGAGGTACGAAAAAACTGGATTTTGGGTTGTGGGGAATAAAAAAGAGCCTTCCGAAAAAGACTCTTTCATTATTGCTTAATGGTCGTGATTTGAATGGTCATCACTTTTTGTTTCACCTGATTGATTCATCATCATTTCGTGGTCGTATTTACAACAACCTGGTAAACCATCATATGCTTCTTCATCACCTGCTACTTTTTCGGTATCATAACCTGAAGCTGCGATTGCTTTATGGATTGCCATTGCATCGGTTTTTGTATCATCAAAAGACACATCAATCTTCTTTTTATCGACATCCCAATTAGCACTTGCAACACCTTCAACACCGTTAGCTGCTTTTTCGATAGTGTTTTTACACATTCCGCAATTTCCTCTTACACCAAAAGACAGGTCTGTCATTGCCATATCTTTTGACATTTCAGTAGTTGTGGTTTCTGTTTCTTTTTTGGTTTCGTTTTTACAACTTGTGAAACCTAATGCTGCTATTACAGCTACACTTAAAATTACTTTCTTCATTGTTTAAAATTTAATTGTTATTACTTGATTTATTATTCTATTATTTGTTTTACTTCACCACAGGTTAGCATTGCTTCGCCAAAGTATGGATTGATTACTTTTTCTTCTTTACTCAACCAATATGCACCATTGTTATTATCTGCCATTGGACAAAATTCTAAATAGACTTTTTCATTTACACCAAATAGTTGAACAGCATTGATTAGATGTGATGACAAATGCTTGAAATGGTTTCTTTGAAGTTTTATATCTGACGTTTCAGAAATTGAGGTCGCTGAAGATTTTATTTCCTTTTCTAATGACATCCAATGGTTATACGCCTTATTATCTGACAACAATTTCATATTTACTTTGGTTAAATTGTTTAGTAAAGTTGATGCGCTTGTTGAAGTACTTTTTGAATCTTCTTTTACTAAAGCATCTTTTAAATTGATATATTCATTGTAAACACTATTTAACTGTTGTTGAAATTTCTCTGATACTTCCAAACGCTCATTCATATTGGTGTGGTCAGTTTGTTTGTTGGATGCATTGTTATCCATACCTAAATGTCCTTCGTGTCCAGTCATTACTTTACCACCATCTTTATTCATCATAGATTTTTTGCCTTGTAATTGTGCAGCTGCATCAACTGTAAATGTTCCGTTAGTCACTATTTCATTTCCAACAAATAAACCTTCTACAACTTCATATTCATTACCAATTTGATTGCCTAATTTAATTTCACGCATTTCAAAAATAGGTTGGTCTGGATTTGTTTTAAGGTACACCACAGAACGTTCACCTGTCCATAACACAGAAGATGTAGGAATTGTTAATACTTCGTCATTTTTAGCTGTACTGCCTTCAATATTTGCGGTTACAAACATTCCTGGTTTAAATACATCATCCTTGTTGTTTAGAACCACACGCAAGGTTACTGTTCTTGTTTTCGTGTTTAAAACTGGGTCAATGAAATCTACTTTACCTTTAAACTCTTTATTAGGATAAGCATTGGTTGTTATCATCACTTCCTGTCCTTTTTTAAAGCGTTCAATCTGATTTTCATAAACATCAAAATTTCCCCAAACCGTATTGAGATTAGCAATTTTTAATAAGGGTTGACCTTGTTTAATGTAATCGCCTTGCTCTACCAATTTTTCTGTAACAGTACCCGAAAAAGTTGCATAAACAGGAAAGTTTTCTTTCACTTTTCCTGTTTCTTCAATCTGATTGATTTGATTTTCAGAGAGCTTCCATAATTTCAGTTTATTACGGACTGCTTTATATAAAGCAGGTTGTGATTCTTTTAAAGATGCTGCTGTAATTAATTCTTGTTGTGCTGCATAGAGTTCTGGCGAATAAATGGTTGCCAATAATTGACCTTTACGAACTTCTTCGCCTGTAAAACTCACATTCAAACGCTCAATTCTTCCAGCGAAATAACTTACTTGTACTGCATTGGCTTCTTCGTTTTCAGCAATTTTACCAGATAGTTTTATGGTATTGCCTTCTGCATTGCCTTTACCCACAACGGTTGTTTGAATATTGGCTAATGCCATCGCATTTTCTGTTAGTTTGAACTGGTCTGCCATTAAGCCATCGCTTCCGCTTTCCGCAGGAATTAAATCCATACCACAAATAGGACAATCACCTGGTTCTGGTTTCATAATCTGTGGATGCATAGAACACGTCCACATTTGATTGGTTTCTGCAACCGCATTGTGATTATGGTCTGTTTCTTTATTTGATGAGCCACCAAAAAGCAACCACCCCAATAACACACCTACTACGAGTAAGCCTATGTATATGACAATTTTATTATTTTTCATTTTCTAATCTTTTTATCATTGCTTTCATTTCTTCTATTTCTTTACGCTGTGCTTTTATGATGTCTTCTGCTAATTTCTTAACTTCTGGGTCTTGAATATCTGCTCTTTCACTTGTTAAAATAGCGATAGAATGATGTGGTATCATTGCTTTCATCCAAAGGACATCACCAATAATTGGTGCTTGTGTTCTTACCAATCCTAATGCACCAACAAACAGAATAAAACTACCTGCAAGTATGGCAATATTCTTCTTTTTATCATTATACATTTTTCGCATAAAAAACCACATTATAACTGCCATTGTTGAAATTCCTAAACACGTCATATAGAAACGTGTTAGACTAAACCATACGTGGTCTATGGAATAGGTGTTTAAATACATTGTGATGTACATTGCTACAAATGAGCAAGCCAGCATTATAAAGAAGGTTTTGTAGTTTCCTTTGTTTGAGTGTTCTTTTGGATTTTCCATAATCATTTGATTTATAGTTATACTTTAATCGTTCTTAATCTTAATGCGTTACCAATAACCGAAACAGAGCTAAAACTCATTGCTAAAGCTGCAATCATTGGCGAGAGTAATATTCCGAAGAATGGAAACAACACACCTGCTGCAATAGGCACACCTAATGTGTTGTAGATAAGTGCAAAAAATAGGTTTTGCTTAATGTTTTTCATTACAGCATTACTTAAATTTTTTGCTTTTACAATTCCGTGTAAATCACCTTTTACCAATGTTATCATAGCACTTTCAATTGCTACATCTGTTCCTGTACCCATAGCAATACCAATATCGCTTTTAGCCAATGCTGGTGCATCATTAATACCATCACCTGCCATAGCAACTACTTTTCCGTTTTCTTGTAATTTCTCTACTTCTTTGAGTTTGTCTTCTGGTAACATACTGGCTTTAAAATCTGCAAGATTTAGTTCTGATGCTACTGCTTGTGCTGTATCGTGATTATCGCCTGTCAGCATTATTACATCAATCCCTTTATCTTGAAGTGCTTTAATGGCTTTGGCACTTGTTTCTTTTATTTTATCGCCTATAACTACATACCCAACAACGGTTTCATCTATTGACAAATAAGAAACTGTTTTACCCTGTTTTTGGTAAGATTTAGCTTCGTCTTTCATTTTTGAAGCAATATCTGCTTTGGCATATTCCATCATTTTAGGATTTCCTAATGCTACTTTTTTATCATTTATTATAGCTTCAACACCTTTTCCTGTAACTGCACTAAAATCTTCGGACTTTAAAATTACTGCGTTGTGTTCTTTGCCATATTTAACAGTCGCTTCTGCTAAAGGATGTTCGCTATTGGTATTTAATGAAACGATGTATTGTAACACTTCTTTTTCGCTTAAAGCCTCATTAAAAGCATCAACGGTTTCAACTGTTGGTTTTCCTTCGGTAATTGTGCCTGTTTTATCAACGATAAGCGTATTTACCTTATCCATTTTTTCAAGAGCTTCAGCATTTTTAATCAATACACCATTTTGAGCACCTTTACCTACACCAACCATTACAGACATTGGTGTTGCTAAACCTAAAGCACAAGGACACGCAATGATTAGTACTGCAATTGCATTCACAAACCCATACACATAAACTGGTTCTGGTCCCCAAATAGACCATACAATAAATGTGATAACAGAAATAAGAACTACAACTGGCACAAAATAACCTGAAACTTTATCTGCTAAATTTTGAATAGGTGCACGACTTCTACTGGCATCATTAACCATATGAATGATTTGCGATAATAGCGTATCACTTCCTACCTTTTCGGCTTTCATTAAAAAGGATTGATTCCCATTAATTGTTCCGCTACTTACTTTATCATTTTCAGCCTTGTTTACTGGAATAGGTTCTCCTGTAATCATAGATTCGTCAATAGTTGTTTCGCCTTCAGTTATCACACCATCCACAGGAATTTTATCTCCTGGTTTCACTTTTAGAATATCATTTAATTCTATCTCGTCAATACTGACCTCAACTTCTTCACCATCAACTATTTTTATGGCTTTATTAGGTGCTAACTTTAGTAACTCTTTTACTGCCGAATTGGTTTTACTATGCGCACGAACTTCTAACAATTGACCTAAAAGCACTAACGTTAGAATAACTGTTGCAGCTTCAAAATAGACGTGTACCGCACCTGATTCTGTTTTGAATTGACTTGGAAATACATCTGGAAACAACATTCCAATTACGCTAAACAACCACGCTACACCTGCACCGATTCCAATGAGTGTAAACATATTGAGATTCCACGTTTTTATGCTTCTATAAGCACGCTCAAAGAACATCCAAGTGGCATAAAACACTACTGGAATTGATAATGCAAACTGAATCCAGTTCCAATATTTCTGTTCCATTATATCGTACAACGGATTGTTATTGAGCATTTCGCTCATAGCCATTAAGAAAATGGGCAAGGTAAATGCTGTGGCAATCCAAAATTTCTTTAATAGCTTTTTATACGTTTTTTCTTCTGCTGAACTATCTGCTTCCATTGGCACTAAATCCATCCCACAAATAGGACACGAACCTGCTTCTTCTTTTACAATTTCTGGATGCATCGGACACGTCCATTGTTCCTTTGAAGTTGCTGATAGATTTTGTTCTTCCACCAAATCCATTCCGCAAACAGGACAATCACCTGGTTTGTTATAGATTTTATCGCCTTCGCAATGCATAGGACAATAAAATGTGCCTGTACCTTTAGGTTGCTTTTCCTTTTTAGCTTCTGAATGCTGATGGTGTTCACCTTGTTTATGAATGCTATATGTACCACCATCCTTTTTTAAGGCTTCTTGAAATGTTTCTATGGGAATATGTGATTCCATTTCTATGTTAGCTTCTGCCTTATCTAAATCGACTGTTGCTTTTGAAACACCTCCTACTTTAGAGAGCGTTTCCTCAACGTGACTGCGACAACCGTTGCAGGTCATTCCGTGTATGTGATATGTGTGTGTCATTGTTTTACTGAATTAAATAATTAATGATTGTACTTTGCACATAGTAGGTCTTCACAGATTCTATTTGGTTCATTTGAAACTTTAGCTGCAACTCTTGAATATCCAAAACATCATTAAAATCAATCGTTCCTGTTTCATAGCTTTTGATTAAAATGTCTTCTGCATCTTTGGCTTGCTGTAGGTTTTTGGTTTGGGTAGCATAACTTATTCTTGCAGAAATGCGTTCGTTATTCGCTTTGTCTAAAAGCGTTTCCAATGCATTTAAACGTTCCTGTTTTTGAGCAGTAATTTCCTGCTGTTGCAAATCATTTTGTTTGGTTTGGGATTTATATTTCTTATTGAAAATTGGGATAGATACCGAAACCATTGGCATTACAATATCCTTTCCGTTATCGCTGAAATCCATATTTGGTCTTTCAGCAACATTGATATAATCTAATCCAAAACCAATCATTGGACTGCTTTCTTTTTGATTCAATAATTCTGATTGCTCTATGGATTGATAGAGTTTATCAAATTTTAGTAATTCAGGATGTAATACTAATTTTTCAAAAGTAATATCAAAGTCTTCTGAAGGTATCATTAAACTATCTACCACATTCACGGTAACATCATTATCTCTATTCAATAGATTATTGAAGTTAGTTTGTTCTGCTAAAAACTGTTGTTGCAATACATCTTTTAATTGTTGCATTTCGTTCTGACGCATTTGCAATCGCAACACATCTACTGCGGATGCTTTACCAACCTCTACAGAAGTTAATGCCAACGTTTCATAAGTTTCTAATAGTTTGATGTTTTCAGTTAAAACCTCTTGCTTTGCTTTGTTAGCGTATAGATTATAATAGGATTGTGATACCGAAGCCATTAGTTTTCGCTTTGCGATGACAATGTCTTCGTATTTAGCATCTGCCAATGAACTCACGTAATTTTCTCTCGAAGTAATAGTCCCAAACCACGGTAACATTTGTTTAGCAGATACTTTAAAGCGTTGTGCACCTGTTCGTGTTTCTGGCTCACTCACAAAATAACCAACACCAAATTCGGTATTAGGAATGGTGTTGACCTCGTTTACCTTTTCGGAAGCTCTTTTGTATTGTAACTCAAACTTTTGAATTTCTGGATTGTTTGTTAAGGCTTCATCGATAAGTATTTCTAATTGTTGAGCGTTCGCAAAAAGACTCAAGAAACAAGAGCCAAGAGCCAAGACGATTTTTATTTGTATTGATTTATATTTCATTTTGATGTTCTTTTAAGTTGAACTTCTGCTTTCCAGCTATACAATACTGGTACAACAAACAAAGTGATTAAGGCTATAAGCATTCCACCAAAACTTGGTATTGCCATAGGTATCATTATATCGCTTCCTCGACCTGTAGAGGTTAATACTGGTAATAATGCTAAAATGGTCGTAGCTGTAGTCATTAAACAAGGTCTGATACGTTTTTCTCCTGCTTCTACAACAGATGCTCTTACTTCCTTTTTATTATCCGGTGTATTTCTACCGAATGTTTGAGTTAAATAGGTTGCCATAACTACACCATCATCGGTTGCAATTCCGAATAGTGCAATAAACCCTACCCAGACTGCAACACTTAAATTAATTGGGTGTATTTGGAATAAATCACGTAGATTTTCGCCAAAGAAATTAAAGTTTAAAAACCATCCTTGACCATACAACCAAATCATAATAAAACCACCTGCAAATGCTACTGCAATACCTGTAAATACCATTAATGACGTACCTACAGAACGGAATTGGAAATACAGAATTAAGAAAATAATTGCTAATGCTAAAGGCACAACAACCGACAAGGTTTTTTCGGCTCGCAACTGATTTTCGTATGTTCCTGTAAATTGGTAGTTAATACCTTTTGGAACTACTAATTCGCCACTATCTATCTTTTGCTGAATTAGAGCTTGTGCGCTTTCAACTACATTGACTTCGGCAAAACCATCTAGTTTATCGAACAATACATAGCCAACTAAAAAGGTATCTTCACTTTTAATGACCTGTGGACCTTGTTCGTAACTTATAGTTGCCAATTCGCTTAAAGGCACAGGACTTCCTTTTTCAACTGGCACATAAATCTGTTGTAAGTCTGTTGGGTTTGCTCGTAATTCTCTTGGGTATCGTACTCGTACACCATATCGCTCTCGACCTTCTACCGTTTGGGTTAAGACCATACCACCAACTGCTACTTTTAATACATCTTGAACATCTTGTATCGAAATGCCATAACGTGCAATTTTCTCTCTATCAATATCAATTAACAAATAGGGTTTACCAACAATACGGTCTGCAAAAACAGCTTCTTTTTTAACACCTTCAGCTTCCTTGATGATGTTTTCTAATTGCACACCAAACGCTTCAATCTGCTTTAAGTCTTGACCTTTTACTTTAATTCCCATAGGAGCTCTCATTCCTGTTTGAAGCATTACCAATCGGGTTTCAATAGGTTGTAGCTTTGGTGCAGAGGTTACGCCTGGCAATTTGGTAACTTTTACAATTTCATTCCAAATATCGTCCGGTGACTGTATTTCTGGTCGCCAATTACGGTAGAACTCGCCATCATCGTCTGGAATGAGTTGTTCTTTTGCTTTAAGAGATTGCCACGCTTCACGCTGTTCCGCTCGCAATGACATTCCGTTTTTTAACACATATTCACCATCATCATTGACTTTATAGCGTTGGCGTACTCCGTTTTCATTCAGCATATATTCTGGTTTATACTGAATGATATTTTCATACATCGACAAAGGTGCTGGGTCTAACGCTGATTCTGTTCTACCTGCTTTACCAACTACGGTTTCAATCTCTGGAATACTGGCTACTGCCATATCCAATTGCTGTAAAACACGTTTATTTTCTTCCACGCCAGAATGAGGCATCGAGGTTGGCATTAGTAGAAATGAGCCTTCATTTAATGAGGGCATAAACTCTTTGCCTGTATTTTTCATAATGAAAAAACCTGCAATTACAATAGCCGTTGGTACAGATAAAAACAATAACTTATTATCTAAACACCACCTTAAAATACGTGTGTAGTATTTTATAAATAATGAGAAAACACCTAATAAACCAAAGCAAATAACACTCACAAAAATGAGATTCCAAAAAATGCTTTTATCAACGCCTAATGGTCTCCAATATTCGGCTAACAAGAATACAATAGCTGATACCGAAATAATGATATTGATAAGATTAGCTTGCTTGTCTGTTATCTTACTTTGAAGATTGAGAAATGCTGTAATCCCAAACGCAATTAAAATTAATCCTAACCAATATCCATAGACTATGGCTACGATTCCCAATGCTATTAAAACACCATTTAAAACATATTTAAAAGTGTTTTTGATGTTTTTCTTTCTGAATAAAAATGCAGCAAACGGTGGAATTAAAAACAACGCTACTATTATAGAAGCTGTTAATGCAAAAGTCTTTGTGAAGGCTAATGGTCTGAATAGTTTTCCTTCCGCTCCAATCATTGTAAATACAGGAATGAAACTGATAATAGTTGTCATAACTGCGGTTACGATTGCACCAGACACTTCAGCTGTTGCGTTATAGACTACTGTGTTTATGGGTAACTTTTTATGAGATTCCTCGTCGCTCGTTCCTTGCTCTGTCGGAATGACATTTTCGTTTTCATCCAAATGCCTTATAATGTTTTCTGATAGTATGACACCTACGTCGACCATTGTACCAATAGCAATAGCAATACCTGATAATGCCACAATATTAGCATCAACACCAAAGAGTTTCATCGCAATAAACACCATTAAAACCGCTACTGGTAAAAGTCCAGAAATTAGTATGGAAGCTCGAAGATTAAATACCATAATGATAATTACCAGGATGGTAATTAAGATTTCTAAAGTCAATGCTTCATTGAGTGTACCTAAAGTTTCTTGTATCAGTTCTGTTCTGTCATAAAATGGGACTATTGTTACTTGGGAAGTTCTACCATCCGCCAATACTTTTGAAGGTAATCCTGCACTTAATTCATTAATCCTCTCTTTCACATTATTGATGACTTCCATTGGGTTTGCGCCATAACGAGCCACCACAACAGCACCAACAACCTCTGCACCTTCTTTATCTAATAAACCACGTCTTGTTGCAGGACCTAATGAAACTTTACCAATATCCTTTATCCTAATTGAAGTATAATCTTCTGAAGTGACTACTGCATTTTCGATGTCTGAAATGGATTTCACATAACCCAAACCACGCACTAAATATTCGGCTTGGTTAATTTCCAAAGTCTGTGCACCAATATCCTTATTACTTTCCTTAACCGCTTTTACAACGTGATGCAATCCAATATTATACTGACGCATTAGTTCTGGATTTACGTCCACTTGATACTCCTGAACATAGCCACCAATAGAAGCAACCTCTGAAACACCACTTGCAGAAGATAGAGCATATTTTACATAGTAATCCTGAATACTGCGTAACTCTTGCAAATCCCAACCACCAGTTACATTTCCTTTTTCGTCACGACCTTCTAAAGTGTACCAAAATATTTGTCCTAATCCTGTTGCATCTGGACCCAAAGCAGGATTAACACCTTCGGGCAATAAACCACTTGGTAAGGAATTAAGTTTTTCGAGAATACGACTTCTACTCCAGTAAAATTCTATATCCTCTTCAAAAATGATATAGATACTTGAAAAGCCAAACATAGAGGAACTACGAATGGTTTTTACTCCAGGAATACCCAATAATGATGTGGTTAATGGATAGGTAATTTGGTCTTCTATATCTTGTGGCGAACGTCCATCCCATTTGGTAAAAACGATTTGTTGGTTTTCGCCTATATCTGGTATGGCATCTACAGCAACTGGATTACTTGGTAAGAAACCAGTATCCCTATTGAAAGGTGCATTAACCGTTCCCCATCCTACAAAAAGGACGAGTAGCAGAACTGCTACGAGTTTGTTTTCTATTAAAAATTTGATGCTTTTATTGAGCATTGGCTTTGATTATTAAACAGTTAGACATTGGTGTTACGACAACACCGAATACAGCGAATTATCCTTACGACATTGCAGTCATAGGATAAAAAAGTCTATTGTTTAAAAATCAAATTAAGTATGTTTCGTCAATCTTGTAGAGTTGCCTTATGACGAGTGGCGGTTTATATTCTTCGTAAGTAGAAACGTTATTTTCTAAACCTTCAAAAAGGTTAATGTAAGTGTAAACAAATGAAGCTATAAATACTTGTTGTTCAAATGTGATTTTGTCAACTTGCAATTGTAATTCGTCTTGACCTTCAATTGATAATTGTTCATCATCACAACAATTTTTCTTGGTAATAGAACATCCTTCGGTTGAAGGCTTTTCCATTTCCATTCCGCACCCTTTGGCCTTATGAAATATGGCAGTTTCTACTAAAGTATCTCCGCAATAATGCATATTCACAGTAAATGACATTGTAGAGAATAACACTACAAAAGCCATTGCTAAAGACATTATTTTATGGAAAAATTGCTTCATATCTATTTGCAAAGGTATAAAATTTTAACAACTATTGATTTTGTTTAACAGAAGTTTAATTGACTAATCTGCTTAATCCCAACTCATTCGTTGTAATCGAACTGCATTTAAAATTGCTAATAATGCTACTCCTACATCTGCAAAAACAGCTTCCCACATTGTGGCTAAACCACCTGCTCCTAAAATCAAGACAATAACTTTAACACCAAATGCTAAAATGATATTCTGCCAAACAATTTTACGTGTAGAACGACTAATCCTAATAGCCCTCACTACTTTTGATGGTTGGTCTGTTTGAATAATGACATCTGCTGTTTCAATAGCTACATCACTACCTAAACCACCCATTGCAATACCAACGTTACTTGCTGCTAAAACAGGTGCGTCGTTTATACCATCACCTATAAAAGCTATTTTGTTTTCAGGATTTTTCTTTAAAATTTCAACTTCGTTTAACTTATCTTCTGGTAATAAACCACCTTTAGCATTTTCAATATTTAGTTCTTTAGCGACTTGTTGAGTAATGGAATCTTTATCACCAGAAAGCATCATAATATTTTTAATGCCTACTTTGTGTAATGCTGTAATAGTTTCTTTTGCATCCTCTTTTAATTCATCTGCTATGACTACATAACCTGCAAATTGATTATCGATTGCAACTAATACTATCGATTCTACAATAGATTCCGTTTCAGATGGAACATTTATATTATTCGCAGTCATTAAGGCTTTATTTCCTACTAAAACTGTTTTATCATTAACAACGCCTTTTAAACCTTTACCTGCAATTTCAGACACTTCGGAAGCTTCATAATCTTCACCTTCTGCTTTATACTCTAAAATGGCTTTTGCAATTGGATGCGTGGATTGCTCTTCCATCGCCATTAAGTATCGCATAAATTCGGTTTCATTCCAACCGATTGCTTTTACTTCTTTAATTTTAAATACACCTTTGGTAACGGTTCCAGTTTTGTCCATTACCAAAGTATTTATCTTGGTCATTGCATCTAAAAATGAAGCACCTTTAAATAATATTCCATTTTTGGAAGCTGCTCCCAATCCACCGAAATATCCTAATGGAATTGAAATCACTAACGCACAAGGACAAGATATTACCAGGAAAATTAATGCTCTGTATAACCAATCTCGAAATACATAATCATCTACAAAAAAGTAAGGTATAAAAGTTACGCCAATAGCTAAAAACACAACAATTGGTGTGTAGATACGAGCAAACTGCCTAATAAATAATTCTGTTTTAGATTTACGTGCTGTAGCATTTTGAACCAAGTCTAATATTCTCGCAATAGAACTATCTTCAAAGGTGTTGGTTACCTCAACTTCAATAACACTTTCCAAATTGATACTACCTGCGTAAACCTTTGCATCTTTCTGAATAGAATCTGGTTTGCTTTCTCCTGTTAAAGCTGCTGTATTTAACGATGCTTTTTCGGATAATAAAATACCATCCAATGGAATTTTTTCACCTACTCGAATTTGTATTTTCTCGCCAATATTTACAGCTTCTGGCGACGCACTTATATAATCACCATCACGAAATACATTAGCTTCTTTTGGTCTAACATCCAATAAGGCTTTAATGTTTCCTTTTGCTCTATTAACTGCTGCGTTTTGAAATAATTCTCCTACTGCATAAAATAGCATTACTGCAACACCTTCAGGATATTCACCAATAATAAACGCACCAATTGTGGCAATAGACATCAAAAAGAACTCGGTAAAAACATCGCCTTTTATAAGGCTTTTCCATCCTTCTTTAATTACAGGAAACCCAACTGGAATATATGCTAAAGTGTACCAAACTACTCTAATCCATCCTTCAAATTGAGGAATCGCATCAAAATAATCTACAGCGATACCTACCATTAACATAACAAAACTTATAATAGCAGGAATGTATGTTTTGAATGCACTTCCATTTCCGTGGTCGTGACCATCATCGTGAGAATGTTGTTCTTCTGAATTTGGTTTTAAATCTCTTAAATTGACTTTCTTTTTTTTCATTTAATATCTAATAATTTTTCAATGTCATTGGGAATAGGCATCCGTTTTAATGGTGGCACGTTTGCTCCACCTGTATTACCAAGTGGAACGTGATTTATAAATGATTTCCAGCCACCCACAAACAACCTAACTATTTGACCTATTACTTCTTTAGTATCTTTTTGTCTAAATCCAAATTTTAGCATTAACCAATGTGAATAGGTATGTTCTATTGGATAAGATTGCCCTATGATATGACTGCGTTCTAAATGATACCAAGCATTGCCAAAATGCTTATTTTCTAAACAGAAACTGTATAGTTTTAATTCTTCGTTATACGCCTGTTTAAGATGTTTAGGTATTTTAGTATTAAACTTCATATCCACTAATTTTGGATAAATGTACTTTAATAGTAAGTGCAATGGAAGTGCAATTATTAGCCACTACACTTATCGCAAATACCTTTTACCACCAAATTTACATTCTCTGACACAAAACCATCAGGTACTTTAATTTGCGGTATTTTATGTTCTGTTAGGCAAATGGTTTCATTGCAATTGTTACAATGGAAATGTAAGTGTAAATCGGTTTTTATATCACAATTACATCCCTTTTCGCATAACGCATATTTTGTTATCCCTGTGCCATCGTCTATTTGATGCACAATATCCTTTTCTTCAAAAGTTTTAATAGTTCTGTACAAGGTAGTTCTATCTGCTTTTTCAAAAGCATTTTCAATATCACTCAATGTTACCGCTATCTCTTTTTCTGCAAGAAACTTATAAATTAACATACGCATTGCTGTAACACGAATATTTTTTGACTCTAATACTTGTTCTATTGTTTCCATATTTAATCGTGGTCTTCGTTTCCAAATGGTTTAATAATAAGACCTACACTAAATATAAAACCATCTGTAGGTGCATAAATCTCTGGAAAAACAGGATTGTCGTGTGGCGGTAAAACTAAAGGTGAAAACCTGCTTTGTCTTCTATCTGTAAAATTCTCAAAATTCACAAATACACTTCCTAATTTAAAATTACGCATCACCAATAAACCCATAGTTACAAAGTCTGTAGTTTCTGTACCATTGGATAAGAATTGTTTTCCTGTATAAAAGGTTTCATAACCAATACGCCATTTTTCAGATTCGTACATTAAAACACTACCTGCGTTATGCTTTGCTGTTAATGGCTTTTGTGGATTGCCAGGTAAATAATTTAGTTTGGTATCAATAAGCGCATAGTTTAAAAACCATCTAAAGTCTTTGTAAGTAAACTTAATATTGGTTTCTGCTCCTTTGCTAAAGATTTCATCTGGTGCATTTTCAAACTGAAATAAACCGTTATCTGTAGAATTTAAAAGCAGTCCATCATTAATATCAGTCACATAGAATAATTGGTTTATGGAAAAACCAATCTCATCCGATAATCGTGTTTGATAATTCACATCGAAATTAACACCATAAGAACGTTCTGCATCTACTGTAGATTTATCTATAGCAAGCACATTTTCAAAATTGATATACTCTGCTTCTTCTGTAAAAATATCAGGAATCTTATACCCTAAACCTCCACCAATTCTACTTGAAAATCCACTATTGTTTTTATAAAGTAATGAAATTCTTGGAAGTGGAAAGAAACCGAAATCCGTATTATAATCTGCTCTTAATCCTGTTTCTAATATCCAATTATCTGATAAATCATAAATATTATTTGCAAATGCGCCAAAGGTTACATCTTTTTGGTCTCTCTGTAGTGGTGCGTTATCATTTTCATCGAAATTTGAGGTATAAAGATTAGCTCCAACTATCCAATCCGTTTTTTCTGATGCTGTATTATATGTGATTTCAGTAAACGTATTTGTCTGTTTGCCATCAAAATTGAAATCCGGAACGGTTAAATTCCTATCGAAAAAAGAGACACTATTTTTAAACTCTACTGAACTAACGGAATCTAATTGTGTTTGATATACCAATTGACTGCTTAATCGTTTTGAATTGTTTTCTTCTGTATATCGATGAATACCTTCTTCACCACTTTCAATTTTGGTAATATCTCCACCAATTCTATCATCGTACGTTCCGTTTAATCCAAACCAAAGTGTTGTTTTATCTGATGGATAATAAAATAATTTTGGATTGAATGAAATTGATGTTGTTTTTGGTAGGTTACTAAAACCATCATCTTCTGGGTCGTATGCTTTTTGGTAATGACCAGAACCATAAAGTGATACACCGAATTTTTCATTTCGTTTGCTATAAAATACATTGGCAGTACTTCCTAACGCTTGGGTTTGAGTTAGCATAATATCTAATGCAGGTTCTTCATCTGGTGTTTTAGATACCATATTTACTAATCCTGCAATAGCACCTCCACCATAAAGTGTTGACGAACTTCCTTTAATAATTTCAAATTGTTGTAAGTCTAAAGGTGGTATTTGTAAAATACTTAACCCACTTGAGAAACCACCATATAATGGAAATCCATCTCTTAAAAGCTGTGTGTACCTACCATCTAAACCTTGAATACGAATATTGGTACTCCCACTACTTAATGATGTTTGTTGCATTTGTATTCCTGTGCTTTCACGAAGCACCATAGAAATATTAGTAGGATTCATTATTGCTTTTTCTCCTAATTCCTCTGCACCTATAAACTCTATACGTGTCGGTATTTTTCTAACGGTTCTCGTACTTCTTGAAGATTGCAGTACTACAGCATCTAATTGATTACCACCTTCTTTTAATTTAAAGACTAACGCTGTATTACTTGGAATTTGAATTGTTGTCTCAAATGCTTCAAAGCCTAAAAAGGAAATTATTATTTGATGCTGACCATCTGGTATTTCTGTAAAAGTTGCAATACCATCAAAATCGGTTACTGCTCCTTTTTCTAATGCTTCAAAATAAACCGTTGCGCCCAATAAAGGCTCGTTTTCAGCTTCTGTTAGGACTTTTATTTGTATGTCTGATGTTTGTGCCTGTAACGATAGGCAAAGTATTAATATGAGCTTTATGCTCAATAGGTATTTATTCATTGAATTGTATTTGTAATTAACTAAATAATTGATTTAAAATCGATTTGTTTTAGCTGATTACTTGTGGCGGATGCCAAATATTGGAAAGGAAATTAAACCCGTAAATAGGTTGATATGTAGAAATTAAATCCGTTGAGATTTCAATATTAAGTTTTAAATCAAATGTCTTGATGGGTTCGTAAGTAATTGTCATACCGCAACAATTACAAATACAAGTTACAGGACAAGAATCGTCGCTATCTTCTTGATGATTATGATTTGTACTTATCTCGTCTTGATGCTGCTGGTCTTCTATATTTTGCCCATCAGAACAAGGCTTTGCTGAAAGCAATAGTATAATTAATGATAATATGATTGTTACAAATTTCACAATTACAAAGATAAAAATTTAATGATGCAATGGTTGTGCAATTATTTTATTTAAGCGACAACCTTTGCTTTCTCCTTTAAAGTTTCAAGATGCTTTACCATATTGCTTTTACACCATACCTCTTGTTTTATTGTTGGTGGATGACCAATAGCCTTGGTTAACTCTTCCATCATAATCTGCTCAACTACTTCTACATATTCTTCAGTAGTAGATATGCTATCGTGAATAGTGTATATAGGTGCTAATGGATATTCTTCTGAAACACGCTTTGCTATGATGTTAATCATTAAATGACTCTCTATGCTCTGTAATAATCTTGGAAGTAAAGATTTGTCCTTACTTTTTATTTTAGCAAATACATCATACACCGCTTTAAACTTTTGCTCAAATAACCTTTTGGGTGCTGCTTCTGCTTGCCCCTTAAATTGGTTGGATGTAAACAACACTTGAAAAACTGCTGCTTTAACTTCTTTGCGGTCTTTTAATTCAATACCTAATTCCTGTAAAAAGGCATCCTCTAAAAACTCATATAACTTTCCAGATACTACTAAATCAATATAGTCTTGAAACTCATTATTTATAAGGGATTGGGGGATTTCTCCTAACATAATGTAAGAATCATTGTTATGAATATTTATATGTGAAATATTTAATGTATCACTCTTTATTTCATTGAAAACCTTATTTATTTTATTAAGATAAGAAAAATAGCGACTCTGCGGTTCATCAAAAGCAATCGACAATGAGTTATTCTTATTTCGCTCAAATTTTTGCACTATCCAAAAATCACGACTCAACAAAATAGTACTTAAATAGGGTTGACTGTTTTTAATATCTAACGAAATTAATTTTTGGCCATCATACGTAACAGCATTTCTAATTCGACTTGGCATATTGGTCAAATTGGTATGAAAGCGATATACATTATCATCCAACATCAAATTATAATCTTGCCATTTTAACCTTTGTGCGCTCATTTGAGCGTGTACCATTTGATTTGTTGGATGCTTATATTTTTTTCTTACTCTGTCGTACTCCCAAAGTGCTTTATCTTTTATTTTTAAATTATGCTCTTGAACTAAAAAGTCATCTATGTAATCATAATCAATTCGTAGTTTATCATTAAACCACTTTGTTAAAAAGCCAAGATGTTTAACCGACTCTATTTTACGATTTTTATGGGCTTTTAATTTGTTTCTAAAAGTGAAGTCTTCAACTTGCATTGATTTTACAGGTGTTCTGTATCTCTCAATAAATCGAAATCCTTTTGATTTTTCTCCAACCACATAATGATTATCGGACTCAATAATTTGTAAATCGCTTTCTAAATAGTTAAGATACTTTTTATAGTTCTGTATTTTATCCTGCAATTTTTTTGCGTTGATAGGCACAAAATCTTCGCCCTGAATATTCTTATCCATTAATGGAATAGCATTTATTAAATGCAGGATATAACATAGCTTGTCTAACTTATAAGGTTTAAAACTTGGCGGATTATTGTGCGTTAACTCGAATATATCCAAGTTTTCAGGTATGTATATTCTCATTATGCACTTTTGTTTTGGATTAAAATTCCGATTACATCATCATATTCATAGTACATAGTTTTACCCATTTTTGTATAAGGTAATGTTCCGTTGATTCGTAAATTCTGCAACGTGCCTGCTGAAATATTTAATAGCTCACGTACGTCTGCTGATTTTAACCACTTTTTTTGCTCTGTTTGGCTTCCTAAAATTGTCTTCAGTTCTGTGATGATTTCCTGTTTAAGAGTCTTTAAATCATCCTTTGTAATTACTTCAAATGTCATTTTTTATTAAAACGTATTAAAAGGTGTAAACACCTGATTTATATTGTGTTAATTTACGATATTTTGACCTTTACATAAAACAAACTTATTAACATTTATGCACTATCTTTTAACAGAAAAACCCTTGAATAATCAAGGGTTTAAGCATATACTTTTGTTCTTTGTTTATATATGTTAATTAGCGATTCTTTTGGAAGCATCAACATTACTTTTATCAGCAAATTTTTGTTTCAAAATTGCCATATCATCGCTTACTTTTCTATCCAATATTTTAGCATAGTGTTGCGTTGTTTTTAGTGATTTATGACCTAACATTTTACTAACTGATTCCATTGGCACACCATTAGACAATGTTACCGTAGTTGCAAACGTATGACGAGCTAAATGGGTGGTTAAGTTTTTATTGATACCACACAAATCTGCTATCTCTTTTAAATAGGCATTAGACTTTTGATTGCTCAATACAGGAAGCAATACATCTTTTGTAACTGCCTCTGGATGGTTCTCGTATTTCTTTATAATCTCTAAAGCAGTCGGAAGTAGGGGAATGTTACTACGTGTATCTGTTTTAGTACGCTTTGTCTTTATCCACTTATCTCCATCAATACCAAATACCAAATTATCTTTTGATAGTTTCTTAACGTCGCTATACGCTAAACCTGTAAAACAACAGAATATAAAAATGTCTCTTACTTGCTCTAATCTATTAGTGTGTAACTCTTTTTCGAGCATTGTTTGTATTTCTTCTTCTGAAAGAAATTGACGTTCCACTTCTTTTAAACGGACTTTATAATTTAGAAATGGGTCTTTTTTAATCCAATCGTTTGCTATTGCAATACGTACAATCTTTTTAAAATTCTTGATATACTTAATTGTACTGTTATGTCCGCAGTTTCTAACCGTTTTTAAATAGAACTCAAAATCTGTAATATACTTGTGGTCTATTCTGTTTACAGGTATATCACTTACATTGTATTGATGTTGCATAAACTCTTGCAGATGCTTACATACTGTTTTATAACGTTCTAAAGTTCCTGCTGAAAACTCTCTACCAACTAATTTTTCAACTTGCTTGTTGTGATTATTAAAGATGGTTATGAGTGTTCTTTGTTTTTCCTCAACACCTAAAAACTTGTTTTTAAGGGTTTCGGTTGTAACCTCCTTGTTATCTTGAATTAAGTCTCTTTGGCTTTGATATACTTTTGTAGTAAGTGAATCTAAATAGGCATTTAGTTCTCGTATATCTTCTGTTCTTCCAATAGCTTTATTGGCTTCAACGCTCCATTTCTCAATCTCAATGGTACGTTTTGTACTAATCTCTGTACGCTTACCATCTATGGTAATACGTAGGTAAATAGGGCATTTGCCCTGTGCATCTACTTTACTCTTTTTTAAGTAGAATAATAATCCAAATGTTTTGTTCATTCTGGTGACCTTTAATTATACATTAATTTACAAAATTTCGAGGTCTTTTAATTGATATATTGTACTGATTTATAAACAGTTATAAACAATTAGGTGACCTAATTAAGGTTTAAAAAAGGTCACCTAATAGGTCACCAACAGAATGGTTTTTAATACATATTTTAATGTTTTGGGTAAAATAAAAAGTCCCATAAACATTGAGTTTACAGGACTTTCGTCGATTTTGAATAAATCTTGGCGGAGAAAGAGGGATTCGAACCCCCGGAGGTGTGACCCTCAACAGTTTTCAAGACTGCCGCATTCGACCACTCTGCCATTTCTCCAGTGTATCTCATCAGGTATTCCCTGAATGCGGATGCAAATATAGAACCCTTTTTTATTTCTTTCAAATAAAAAGTGCTTTTTTTAAATGATTTAATAATACTATAGAATTATTTTATAACATAAACCCTTTAAAATAGATATATGAGCTTTATTTTTGCACCAATATTAGCGATTTATATGACAACTATAGATAAATTAAAATGGCGCTATGCCACAAAAAAATTTGATGCCTCCAAAATTCTTTCCAAAGAAAAACTAGAGATATTAAAAGAAGCCTTTAACTTAACGGCAACCTCTTTTGGACTCCAAACGATTAGCTTAGTTGTATTAAAAGATAAAGCACTCAGAGAACTATTAGTTGACCATTCGTTCAAACAAAGGCAAATTTTAGAGGCTTCTCATCTTTTGGTGATTTGTATTCAGGATAATATTCTGGAAGACGATGTCGATCAGCATTTCGATAATGTCAAAAATATTAGAAATACACCTGAGACAATTCTTGCGCCTTATCGAAAAGATTTAAAAGACATGATGAAGAAAATGTCTATTAAAGAACGTCAAGAATGGTCGATTAAACAAGCTTATATCGCTCTTGGAAATTTAATGACGGTCTGCGCAATGGAAGGCATAGATTCTTGTCCAATGGAAGGCTTTATTCCGTCTGCATACGACGATTTACTAGATTTGAAGGCAATGAATTTAAAGTCGGTATTATTGTTACCTGTGGGCTATCGCGCAGCCGATGACATGTTTGCCGATTTTAAAAAAGTTAGAAAACAAGTCAAAACATCGGTCATAGAACTATAATAAAAGTTAATAGAGTTCACTATATTTGTTTCTATCTTAATCGCGAGATTATTCGCACTTATTGAACATAACAATGAAAAAAGTCTTATTTGTTTTATTATTAGCGTTTACATTACAACTTACAGCGCAAGAATCATCGACTTGGCTAACCGATTATAAAGTAGCTCTAAAGCAATCAGAAACTCAAAACAAACCCATATTAGCTTTTGTAACTAACAATCAAAGTTCTGAAGCTCTAAAGACTTTAAATGAACAGGTTTTTGAAACAGAATCATTCAAAAATACACTTGCTCCTAAAGTCATTTTATTGAAGTTAGATATTTCTGATAAACACTCGTATAATGTACGTTTAGGTATACATTATACTAAACAAACAACAGCGCCAGGTTTGGCTTTGGTTGATAAATTCAATGATACGATTGGTCAACCCTTAGTCGTTATTACTCCCGAAAACATAAAGACTTTTTTAACTTCAGTTCACGAAAAACTTTAATTGTAGATGCCTGGATTTGAATTATTTGGAGACCAAGAGCGTAAAGAAGTTAATGACGTTCTTGACAACGGTGTCTTAATGCGATATGGATTTGATGGTCTGCGAAATGGCCATTGGAAAGCCAAGTCTCTCGAAAAGGAATTGTGTTCGACTTTTAATACAAACCATGTACAATTAGTTTCCAGTGGTACAGCTGCTGTATCGGTAGCGCTGGCTTCTGCAGGTGTTGGTGCGGGTGATGAGGTGATCATGCCAACCTTTACATTTGTAGCCAGTTTTGAAGCTATTATGATGTTAGGTGCTATTCCGGTGTTAGTCGATATAGACGATACTTTAACTTTAGATCCAAAAGCGGTTGAAGCTGCAGTGACTCCAAAAACTAAGGCGGTTATGGTTGTCCATATGTGCGGCAGTATGGGAGACTTAAACGCTTTACAAACCGTGTGTTCTAAACACAAGCTACTACTTGTCGAAGATGCTTGTCAGGCTATTGGCGGAACCTATAAAGGAAAACCACTCGGCAGCGTTGGTGATTTGGGATGTTTCTCGTTCGATTTTGTAAAAACCATTACCTGTGGAGAAGGTGGTGCCGTTATCACCAATAATGAAACTTATTATGTAAACGCCGATCATTACAGCGATCATGGTCACGATCATGTTGGTTCAGACAGAGGTGCAGAAACACATCCGTTTTTAGGCTATAATTTCAGGATTTCAGAATTACATGCCGCTGTTGGATTAGCTCAAGTGAAGCGTTTACCAGAATTTATTACGATTCAGAAAAAACATTATACCATACTTAGAAAAGCGCTTGCTGATATCCCTGAAGTAAGTTTCAGAAAAGTACCTGAAGGTGGCGAAGAAAGTTATGCATTCCTGAATTTCTTTTTACCTGATTTAGATACGGCTCGTAAAGTTACGACTGCTTTTAAGGAGCACGGCATTGATGCCTGCTGGAATTACTTCGACAATAATTGGCATTATGTAAGGAAATGGGACCATCTAAAAGATGCAAAATCGCTTTATCCGCTGACTTCCGAAATTAATGCGGCACTTTCAAAACTGAAGACCACAGGTTTTTCTCAATCTGATGCCTTTATTGGCCGAAATATTTCCTGTTTGATTAAGTTGTCTTGGACTGATGCTGAAGTTAGTGAACGTGCCAGTAAAATGGCAGAAGCGATTAAATCTGTCATTTAATTCAATGGAATTAACAAAGTGACTTTTGTACCAATAGGCACATTTTTATCGTATAAATCAGTAAAGTAGATGTTTGAAGAATTTTCATAATTTTCACTGAAATGTTTGAGGCGTTCTTCAGAGAGTTTAACACCAAGCGACGTTCTTTTTAAGAGTTTTTTGTTCTTAATTTCAGTAGATTTCTGTCTGCCTATTCCATTGTCAACAATGTCTATTTTTAATTGATTTTCATTCGATTTTTGAATGTTTAAATGTAATTTCCTGTTATCTTCTTTTAAAGAAAGTCCATGCCATATCGCATTTTCAATAAAGGGTTGAGTAATTAATGATGGCAATTTAATCGCAGATAAATTTAGAGTGTCATCAATGTCAATTTTAAAATCTATGCTATTATTAAACCTTATGTTTTCAATATTGACATAAAGCTGCATCGTTTCTAGTTCTTCATCTAATGATGTTTCTTTCTCAGTAGTTGAAGCTAATATTTTTCTAATGAGTTTCGAAAACTTATTTAAATAAAATACAGCATTTTCTTTTTCATTATCTATGATATAGCGCTTTATGGCATTTAAAGAATTAAAAATAAAGTGCGGATTCATTTGGCTTCTTAAAGCAGACACTTTTAATTCGGCTAGCTCTTTATCATATTTCATTTTAATAGCCTCTAACTTTTCAATTTCGGCTTGTTTACTTAGTTGTTTAACATCTTGCTCTAACTGCGCTTGTATTTTTTTTCTGAGCTCATCATTTTCTTTAAGCTGCTTTATAAGCTGATTTTTTGAAGAATTTCTATCGTCTAAAATCAGCTTTTGTTTGTGTCCTAAACCTAAAGAAAATAAAACGTTTTCTAGAATAAAACCTATATATAAAATGCTATATGATGGCTCAATTGATTGTTCGTTATTTTGTAATTTAAAATAATATAGTATAGACCAGACAGATGTAATAAACAAGATTAATGAACCGATTATAACATAATATTTTAAAGGACTTTCAGATTTAAAAAACGGAATGTATAAGACCAGTCCAAATAGTGTCATTGGGATGGTAAAGTAAAAATACCCTTCAAGTAATATTTCAATATTGCCTTTAAATACATAGATAAAAACGACAATTAAGCAATATACAATAATAGCATACAAGACCTTAAAACTCCATTTGTGCCATTTGGGTAATTCGGTTTTTATGTCTAAAAATTTAAATGTAAATAATACATAGATTACAAAATATAACTCAGTTGCAACCATTGGATATTGCGTCACTTTTTGGATTGGTAAAAACAACTCATAGATGAACCCTTCAGTGAAATGGTGTAATTGCGAGAATATGATGAAAAAGGTATATCCACTATAAAGTAAATAAAGTTTGTCTTTGTGCTGAAAATAAAGTAAAAAATGGAAAACAGAAAGTATGAACAAGATCCCTATGGTAAATGTTAAGAATCCATTTTGAAAAGGGTAATTAAAAAAATAAGATGTGAGGCCTTCTTCCAATGTAAATCAACTGTTTAATAATTGTAGTAATTCTGCTTTTTTAGACCTTGAAACCGGAATTGAACTTCCATTTTGAAGCACAAGGTAAAGTCCTTCGTTTTTTACAAATTCTTTAATGAAATTAATATTGACCAAATAGGAATTGTGGACTCTAAAAAAAGAGACACTTGTTTGTTCCTCAATTTCCTTTAGTTTTTTTGATAACATCTGTTTTTCATCATTAACCAGGTGAATTTCAGTATAATTACCATCAGATTTACAATATATAATGTCTTCCATATTCACATAAATAGTTTTTCCAACTAAAGGCAGTGCTAATCGTTTAGGCTTTTCAATGGGTTTGAAACTTTCTATAATTTTTTTAACGTCTTCACCCAGAGAATTTTGTTTTTGATTTTTCCTAACACGAGATATGGTTTCTAATAAATCATCAGAATCAATTGGTTTTAACAAGTAGTCAATCGCATGCGCTTTAAAGGCTTTTATTGCATAGTTATCGTAAGCAGTCGTAATAATTAAATCAAAATCCTTGAAACTTAATTGACTTAACAGCTGAAAACCATCCATCTCAGGCATTTCTATGTCTAAAAACACACAGTCTGGCTTTAAGTAATTGATTGCAGAAATAGCCTCAACAGGATTTGTAAACGTATCACAGACCTCTATATCCTTACCAAAATTTTCGATTTCCCATTTCAAATTTTTGATAGCGTTTAATTCATCATCTACTATTATGGCTTTTATCATAGTCTTTAGAGTTTCTGTATCAAATATATGCAGAAGAAAATTAAATAAGTTTCTAAACCATTTGCTTGGAATTATCCAATACATAAATGGTCGAATATCTTGTATAGATAACCAAAATCGTGGTTTTGCTGTTCAAATTGCAAAATACAGTCTAATTCTAACATTTTATATAGTGATATAAACGAGTCATAAAATACTGAAGATTAGTCGTATAGCCTAATGGTATATTTAACCAAAATTTAAAAATCAAACTCATGAAAACACAATTGAAAATTATCTGTTTATTAATATCAATTTTATATTATGGATGCTCAGACGATGATGGAAATACCTTGCCAACACCTCCAAATAATTTAGAAGCTTTGCAAGGAGATTGGTATAGAGTTGGATGGAATAATCCCGATTTTAAGGGGATGAAAGTAAATGTAAATGAAGATCAAGGTACATTATTAGAACCTGCATTATCAAACTTTCAAGTAGATGATATAAAATGGCAAAATATCATGCAAACGGATACTTATCAGTATAGACACAAAGATTTAACGAGTAGTTATAATTATTTTGATGCTACCATGACCTTTGGTGTTGACGATACATTAAGAATTGATGTCGCAAATTCTGGAATTGAAAACATTCAGAAATGGGTAAGGACTTTTATAGAACCTGCTGTTGATGTCAATGATTGTTCTGAGTATAGTGCTGAAGGTTTTTCAAATACTTTACTTGAGAATTGGTCTGACTATAATGATTTCGATACGTATCCATCGTTACTACAAACGCCTGGCGAACCTGGAGGAGGTTATTTTATGTATACCATAACTAATGAAGAAATAGCTCCTGGTTTGAATGTCACCGCTAGTGGAGGAAGTTCTGGTGCTATTTATGCAGAATCTTCTGCAGGAACTTCCGAACCCAACGCTAATCAAGTAGCATTTTTAGCACATCCAGGAATATCATATAATGTTAGGGTAAATATAGGGCAAGGCTCAGTAAGTTCTTATCCTTTAGAATATTCAATGAATTGGACATATGTACCTGCAGAAGATTGTTTTGAACCCAACAATAGCCTTCAAGAAGCTAAATCTGTACCAAAAGGCGAGTCGCTTGAAGCCTATGGTATCGCTGGGTACATTTCTAATTATGTTAGCTCTGGTGATGAAAACACCTATGACTATTATAAAATAGTTACACAAACGGAAGGTAAAATTAGGTTTGCACTAGATAGTTGTCCGTCTGATCTTTGGATATCTTGTGCTCTAAGAAACTCAAGTGGAGCTCAAATAAATGGTCAATATACAACCATTATTGGTGATGCAAATACCCATCAACCTGGTACAACGTATTATTATGAATCAAATAGCATCTATCCAGCTGGCACTTACTATGTTCAATTACAAATGAATGGTGTGACTGTTGTGGATTTAAATACAGACAGTATCCCAGAATATTGGAATACACCTTATACGTTCACAGTAACAACTATTGAATAATTACATATGCTTGTTAAATATAATGGGTAGTAAAAAAAGCTTTTCTATTCAAATCACTGAAAAAGTAAATATTAGATTTTTGATTGGTGTATTGTAGATATAAAGCTAAATGAATTTGTAAGTATTGAAGAAACAATTATTATCTAAATTAATAGTAAACTATTTAGTCATGAATTATATGAAAAAATCATTTATTTTACTACTCATTCTATTTCCTGTTCTTTTCAATTGTAAAACGGAGAAAAAATCTGAATCTATTGATAAAACAATTGTAGAGGTTGAAGCAGCAGTAAAAGAACCTGAACATGTTATCGATGTGATATCAAGAGGCATGGATTTTCAATCGGTAGATACGATTCCGTCGGGTTGGAATACTTTTAAATATCAAAACCGTTCTAATGAAACACATTTCTTTCTACTAGATAAATATCCCGAAGGAAAAACGGTTGAAAACACCTTAAGTGATGTCGCTCCAGTTTTTGCTGAAGGTATGGATTTGATTAATAACGGAAAACCAGAAGAAGGATTTGCCGCATTTAATAAACTTCCTAAATGGTATTTTGATATAGTATTTTCTGGAGGCGTTGGATTAATTGCACCTAAACATACCGCAACCACAACAGTTAAATTAGATCCTGGCTATTATATTATGGAATGCTATGTAAAAATGCCTAATGGCATGTTTCATACCTTGATGGGCATGGCAAAACCTATTATCGTTACCGACGAAGATAGTGGCAATTCACCTCCTGAAGCTACCATTAACATTACGCTTTCAGCTGAAGATGGCATCTCCTATAACAAAGGAATCATAAAAGGGAAACAAATCTTTTCAGTATTTGTAAAAGATCAAAAACCACACGAAAATTTTATATGGCATGATGTGAATTTAGTTAAACTTGAAGATTACGCAAGCGAAGATGAGTTGGAGGCTTGGATGGATTGGACAAACCCGAAAGGTTTAATAACACCAGTTCCTAATGGCGTAACGTTTTTAGGAGGCGTTAACGATATGCCTGCTGGAAGTACAGGTTATTTTTATGCCGATTTAAAACCTGGTAAATACGCGTTGATTTCTGAAGTGCCAAATACAAAATCGAAAAATATGTTTAAAGTGTTTGATGTTATTGATTAATAATTAACATATTCTACAATTTCCAATCCGTAACCAATCATGCCAGAATCATTTAAATCTACATCAATACGCGAAGTGCCTTGGCAATTTGTCGGTCAACTTGATCGCTTCTAAAACACCTGAAGCTGTTAAATCTTCATTGCTATAAATTTTGTAACCCATTTTGGTTACATAAGTTTTAATGGTAAGAAAATCAATTCACTAATATTGCTTAACTTTAATAAGTAATTACATAAGTAATGGTTAAGTGTTTTGGTCTCGTATTATTTTTGGTTAGTTTTTGTACGGTAACCTATGGACAAAAACCTTCTAATTATATTAGAGATTCTATTCAAACTATTGAAAAACACGAACAGTTTGAAACTACCTTGCATACCGATATCCTAAAAGCTAAAACCTATTTAGAGACACTCCATCACTTATCATTAACAAGTACCTATCCTAAAACAAGCTATTATTTTCATCATGATTCGGGTAATTATTATTTTGTAGTACATGATTTAAAATCATCTCAAAAACATTATCAGAAGGCTTATAATATAGCGACAGCATTATCCTATAATAAAGATGCTATTACTGATAAAATATGGTTGGCAAATCTTAAATATTTTCAAGGAAAGTACTCGGCATCAAAACAGATGTATCATGAAATTCTCAATGAAGCTATTGCCGAAAATTATTTAGACGGAATTGCAAATGCCTACTATGGCTTAGCAAGTATGGAAATCGACAAGAAGCAAGTACTTAATTGGTTGATAAAAGTAGATTCGGTGTACACAAATGCCGATACTGTAAGTCCCATACTTGCTAACGCTAATGAAGTTATGGGAAAAATTTATCTTGAGACCTATCAGAATAAACAGATGGCTAAAGTTTATTTTAATAAAGCTTTAGAAATTTCAAAATCTATTAATTATCAAGACGGAATCCAAAGTTTGCATGTTACACTAGGAAAACTCTCTTTTGAAGATGGTAATTACAAACAAGCCTATGCTTTTTTTAATGAACTGCTACATTATGATACATTAAAAAATGACACCTTAAATATTGCTCGGGATTTTTCAGAACTGGCTCGAATTGATATACAAACTAATAATTTTAATACAGCTGAAGAACGCCTACAGATCGCTACATCTTATTTTGAAAAATTAAGCGATACCGTTTCTCAAATCAATGTCAGTTTGATGTTTACTGAGCTGTATATTAAATCTGAAAATATAGTAAAGGCGACTCAGTCCTTAAATCAAGTAGAGCTATTATCATTCAAGCTTGATAATTATAATTTTACTGAACGCTATTACACCAACACCATTGCACTTTTTGAGTTAAAAGGAGATTATAAACAAGCCTTATTAAAGCAAAAAGCCTTAGACAGTTTTAAAACCGAAAGTTTAAACAAACAAAACACATCCGCGTTTTTAAATTTGGAACGTCAATACGAATCTGAGAAAAAAGCCAAAGAAATTGAACTTTTAAAATCTAAAAATCAACTGGTATTTCAAGAAAAAGCACACCAGCGCAATCTGTTATTGGGAGCTATTGCTTTAGCAACATTAACAGGATTGTTCTTTTTCTTTCTCTATCGAAACCGACAAAAAACCAACATAAAACTCAAAGTCTTAGATCGTTTTAAATCCAAGTTTTTTGCTAATATTTCCCATGAATTTAGGACACCACTGACTTTAATTTCCGGACCAATAGAAAGGCGTTTGGATGCTGAAGGATTAAGTTCTGCTGACCGTTCAGAGTTTGAGATGATTCAGCGTAATTCAAACAGATTGTTGAGTTTAGTTGACCAGTTATTAGACCTTTCCAAATTAGAAGCTGGCAAGTTTAAGCTAAAGGTTCAGGAAGGCGACCTAACCGTGTTATTAAAATCTATTGCAGCCTCTTTTCAATATCTAGCCGCTCAAAAACAAATCAATTATCAGTTAGATATTCAGAAAATAAATAAGGCGTGGTTTGATAAAGATGTTATTGAAAAAATAGTGACAAATCTCCTATCAAATGCATTTAAATATTCAAAAAACGAGACGACTATTAAGTTTAAGGCATTATCTAATGGAAATGATCTGGAAATGACAATTGAAAATGAAGGTACAATTATTACCAAAGAAACCATTGATGCTATTTTTAATCGCTTTTATCAATCTGATGAAACGAAAGATGGCGTGGGTATCGGACTCTCATTAGTAAAGGAGTTGGTTGATTTGATACATGGAAATATTACAGTTGAAAATACCAAGCATCACCGAATATTGTTTACGGTGAAAATTCCGATTATTCAGCAAAGTTTTAAATCTACTGAAACTATTTTAGAATCCTCAACTTCCGAATCGAGATCAAAACCGCTAATATCAAATGATTCTGAAGATGAAGTGCACACGATTGATGAAGATTTACCAATATTATTAATAGTTGAAGACCATCAAGATGTAAGGCTGTTTATAAAAAAGGAGTTTAAAACAACCTACCAGATTCTTGAAGCCGAAAATGGTGAAGACGGACTTAAAAAAGCCATTCAGTTTGTGCCAGATATTATTTTAACAGATGTTATGATGCCAAAAATGACAGGCTTTGAACTTTTAACACGATTAAAAACAGACGAAAAAACCTCGCATATCCCAATTATATTATTAACGGCTAAAGTGGAAGAAGAAGATCAGTTTAAAGGTTTAGAAACTGGAGCTGATGATTATATAACAAAGCCGTTTAAAATGAGTCTTTTAAAAAAGCGAATAGAAAATTTAGTCGCTTCTAGAGCAAAACTCCGTGAGCGTTATAGTCAAGAATTAATATTAAAACCCAAAGACATAACCATCACGAGTTTCGATGAACAGTTTCTTGAAAAAGTAGCAACCGTTATCGATAATAATCTATCAGAAGCTTCATATAGTGTTGATGATTTTAGCAAAGCCGTTGGGATGAGCAGAATGCAATTGCATCGTAAACTAAAAGCTTTAACAGGGCAATCGGCAACTGAGTTTATACGCACTCAACGATTAAAATTAGCAGCTTCATTATTAAAGAAGAGCGATATCAATATTTCTGAAATTGGTTATATGGTTGGGTTTAATAACCATTCCTACTTCACCAAATGCTTTAAGGAAGCTTATGGTTGCTCGCCTACAGAGTTTATCTCCAAATAAATCCAACTACATTTTATTAGCAACTTTAAAGCTCATGTTACGTGAGTTACAGCATCAGTTACATATCTGATAGTGCTAAGCATACACTATGCTTAGCTTTACTTACTAATTAGAAAAGTTGGTTATAGCAATTGTGAACCCTTCATCAATTAACTATGAAGAAAAAATCCTTAGAAGGTGTGATTCCAAAACTAACAACACATAATATTTACTTAAATGTGAATCATTTAGAAAAAGGAAGTTATAAGCTAAAAATAGTGCTTAAAAATAAGATTATAAAAAGCACATATTTCACTAAAGATTAATCTTAAAAACGGCATAATGAAAGTAAAAGTTACAATCGTATTCTTCTTCTTGAGTTTAACTACAATTTTTTCACAAAGCGGAATTAATTACAAAGCTGTTGTTAAAGATGATTTAGGAAATGTTCTAGTTAACCAGCAAGTTATAATACAATTTTCTATTCTAGAAACGCCTAATCAAATTAATGTTTATCAAGAAACCCATGTAACAAGCACTAATGCAAATGGCATTGTAATTATTAATATAGGTGAAGGCACAACAACCGATAATTTTGATGCTATAAACTGGGGAAATGACATACACTATCTAAATGTTCAAATAGATAGAGGTTTAGGTTTTGTCGACTTAGGAACCACTCAATTTAAAACGGTGCCTTATGCTATTAATGCCGCTAATGTGGTTTGGAAACAAAATACAAGTAACGATGTTTTTTATGATAACCCTGGACATATAGGTGTTGGCACCAATACGCCTAGTCAGAAATTAGACGTTCAAGGTAAATTAAAGGTTGGAGATGATGGTAATTCTCCAGAAAAGGGAACAGTTCGCTATAATTTTTTAGATAATGTTTTTGAAGGTCATAACGGAACCCAATGGGATAGGATGACAAAAGAAGATGAAACCAAACCTTATTTCAAAGCCGTACTAACTGCCAATACGACCTTTTCGGGAATTATCCAATTTGATAATATTGTCTACGATAATAAAAACGGTTTCGTTGGTACCAACCCAATATTTTATAATGTACAAGAAAGCGGCTTTTATTTTATATCGATTTCTGTTTTATCACTTTCTGATTTGCAAGTGGTGTATTTAATAAAAAATGGAGCTAGAGTTTCAGGTTTTTTCGCTAATAGAGACCCTATAAATGATGGGTTGAGAATCACAAGCAGTTTTAATACCATTATATTTCTTGAGGAAGGCGATTCAATATATGTTGAACCAAGCGCTGTCTCTGGAGGTTCAATAAATATTATGGGCTTTAGCAATTTTGAAGCTACCTATATTTTCGGTTATAAATTATTTTAAAATTATAATACAATGAAAACATTACTTACAATATTGATGGCCATGCTTTTTACAAGTTTAAGTTTTGCGCAACAAGGTATTAACTACAAAGCGGTCATTAAAGACAATTTAGGCAATGTAGTTACTAATACTACTATAGGTGTACAGTTTAGAATTTTACAGGGAGCTGGACAAGTTAATGTATACGAAGAAACGCACTCGCCAACTACAGATGCCAACGGAATGATCATATTAAATATTGGCTTAGGAACCACTTCTGATGTTTTTACAGATATTGATTGGGCTAACGATGAGCACTTTTTAAATGTGCAAGTTAATTTGGGTTTTGGTATAGTTGATATGGGTACAACACCTTTTAAAACGGTGCCATATGCTATCAATGCTGAAAATGTTAGAGGCTTAGAAATTTTAGACGAAGGCAATGGTTTTGGTTGGCGGTTAAAAGGTAGAGATCCAGCGTTTTATGGGAATATCGGACTTGAAGCTACGGATTTAAGTTATAGTAATGAAAACACGAATATACTTGGAGCACTAGGAAGCTATTCAGTAGCTATGGGATACAATTCTACAGCATCTGGTAATGGGTCAATTGTTTCTGGGTTTTCTACAAATGCTTCAGGAGCTGGGTCAGTAGCAATGGGTTCATTTTCAGCTGCTACAGGGATTTACTCAACCGCTTTTGGATATAATAGCACAGCTTCAGGAGATACTTCATTGGCTATTGGAAGCAACACTATGGCTTCTGGATCTAGATCCATTGCCATGGGATTTGATACGGTAGCATCAGGGTTGAATGCTACAGCCTTTGGAAATGGTACGACAGCTTCTGGTGCTGGGGCATTTGCTATAGGCGCTTTCACCACGGCACCATCAATATTAGAAACTGTGATCGGGCGTTTTAACACAAGTTATACGCCTATATCTGCCGTTGACTGGTTTAGTACCGATCGGCTTTTTGTAATAGGTAACGGAACAAGTACAACGCCTAGCAATGCGCTTACTGTTTTAAAAAACGGAACAATTACTGCACCGAGTTTTGATTTAGCTGAAATTACCGATGACAAAGCATTAACAACCAAAGAATATGTAGATCAAAATGCTGCATCAGGCTTAGAAGCCTTAGACGAAGGCAATGGTATTGGTTGGAGATTAATAGGAAGAAACCCATCATATTATGGTAATATCGGTTTAAGAGCAGTAGATTTTAGTTTCAATAGTCAAGAATCAGGTACCTATGGTGCTATTGGTACTTCATCAGTGTCAATGGGAACTGAAACATTGGCCATTGGAAATCGTTCAACAGCAATGGGATATAATACAGAAGCATCTGGATATACTTCTACAGCAATAGGTGCTCATACATTAGCTATTGGAGATTATTCTAACGTAATAGGTTTTGGTTCTGCTGCAATTGGTGATTATGCTACAGCAATTGGAGTTGATGCTAGAGCAGAGGGGGATTTTTCTACAGCATTAGGATTTGGTCCTACAGCACTATCGTATGGAGAAATAGCTATTGGAAGACTTAATACAATTTATACTCCTAATAATGCAATTGACTGGGATAGTGCAGACCGATTATTTGTTATTGGTAATGGTACTAATGTTGTTAATCGAAGCAACGCATTAACTGTACTAAAAAATGGAAATACAGGTATTGGTACAGCAACACCAGATTATAAACTGGAAGTTTCTGGTACTACAAATATCAATGAAGGTGTGAGTTCTGGGATTGCTTTAAGAGTTAATGGAGACGAAGCTCTTTGGTATAACGGCAATTATTTTAGTTGGGGATATGGTACTGGTACGGGCTATAATTTCTTTGCGACCAATGTTGGTCTTGGTATGTATAACCCAAATGTGCGATTAGATGTGAATGGTTCTATAGAATATACCGGGACAATTACCGATGTTTCTGACAGAAGACTAAAGGAACATTTTAAATCAATTGAAAACCCTTTGGACAAAATCAAGCAAATTACCGGTCTTTCCTATAATATGATTGATGATGAAGATAAAAAACGCGAATATGGTGTTATCGCTCAAGATGTACAAAAGATGTTTCCAGAAATGGTAAGTGTTGTTGATGAAGAACATGGCTATTTAGGAGTGAGTTATATCCAGCTCATTCCAGTCTTGTTGGAAGCCCTTAAAGAACAGCAAAAGATTATTGAGAATCAAAACTCTAAGTTAGACATGCTAAGCGCTCAAGTTGATCAAATCGAAACCTTAAAAAGTCGCCTGTCTCAAATAGAACAGCTCTTAAATACAGAAAAATAACAAGTGAAACAAAAGTTGCTTTATGTAATGCATTAGTTATAAAATGGTATGCAAATTAGCAATGATTTTATTTCAGATTAAAACTATAAATACAATTCAATATGAAAACAATCGTCACATTAGCAATCGCAATTTGTTGCTGTTTTCTGAATAATGCCCAAACGATTGAGAAGTTTAGTATCGATAGTGGAGGGGCTTCAGTAACCGCTGCTGGCATAGATATGTTATACACTATTGGTGAGGTTAATATTCAAGAATTGAGTGTGGGAAACGTTCAGGTTTCTGAAGGTTTTATTAACGCCGACTTTAGAGTTCTAATACATCCAATAGTGTTTTTACAAGGTCCTATATTAAATCCATCAACGCCCGGACTTATGAATGATGATTTGAGAGTTAATGCATTAATTCCGACGACTAGTCCTTACGCAGATAACGCTACAGTTAATGCTACTGTCTTTGATGTAACAGGTAATGATGCTATAGTAGATTGGGTGTGGCTAGAACTTCGAGCCTCGGATGATAATTCGAGATTAATTAATGCGCGTTCTGCTTTGGTGCAACGTGATGGTGATGTGGTTGATACCGATGGTGTTTCAAATGTAATCATGCAGGCTTCATCGACTAGTTATTACGTTGTTATCAAACATCGTAATCATTTAGGAGTAATGTCACTCGCTACAATCGGATTGTCAGATAATACGACAACTGTAGTTGATTTTACGAATAGTGCTTTTGCAACCTTTGGTAATAATGCTCAAGCGGAATTAGATGCGAATACAGTAGCACTTTGGTCTGGAGATGTGAATGCTAGTAATAGTATCACTTTCTCAGGTACCAACAACGATGTTAATGCTATTAAAGATTATGTGCTTTTAGATCCTATGAATGTTCTAAACTTTATCACCTTTTCATCTACAGGTTATTTAAATGAAGATTTAGATTTAAATGGTTTTGCACGATTTTCTGGGTCACCAAACGATAGTAATATCATAAAAGATAATGTGTTAAATCATCCGCTAAACTTTCTTAATCTGCCTACCTATAATATTAATACAACTGTGCCTGCACAAAATTAAAACTTTAAAACCATGAAACAATTTTACCTTTTATTTGTCGTTATTTTTAGCGCCTTCAGTGTTAATTCACAAAATTATGAATTCGGAATTGTCCATAACCAAGATTATACATTTTCTGTGGTCGCAGTTCCAGATTTTGATGCAACAGATACTGATATATCTGATATCGGATTTGCTTTAATGTTACCCGCTGGAAACGCCGATATAGAGAATGTATCCCCATTTAATAGTCGTGTTTGGTCTGCCACAGAGGTAACTGCAGAACAACTCACAACCTTTGGTTTAGGGGATGGAACACGAGATGGTTTTGTTATGAATCTACCACCAGGACAAACTATTTTATCACATGTAAGTGGTGAACCTTTTGTGTTGGTGACTTTCGATGTTAGTAATACGCCAACGACTGGTTCCTTAGAATTATTAACAAATTCAGATCCTATTGCCATAGGCTTAGGAGGTGCTGTTGATAGTTTTTATAATTCTAATATTGATGGTACAACTACGCAAGATTATTTTGGAGGCTTTATCACCGGAATGGAGAGTATTATGTTTGATACCTTATCAACTCTTGAGGTGATTATAGACGATTCGGTGTCTGTTTACCCTAATCCGGCATCTGATATTATTTATATTAAAACATTAAATACTATTGAAAGTCTTCAGTTATTTGACATTTTAGGAAAGCGAGTAGTTAATTCAAAAAACGAAAATGAAATTAAAGTGAGCGATTACCAATCAGGTGTTTATGTGTTAAAAGTTAAAACGAACAAGGGACAAGTCATTAAGAGAATAGTTATCGACTAACGATTTGATTTAGGATTCATCCTGAATTTAATGTGGATTAGATAGCTTTGAAGCTGTTTAAACTCTAGTTTTTTAAGCGTATTAAGGTCTTGAAGTGAATGCTTCTTTGAGAGATATAAATTTAAAGCTGAAATCAATTTGCTGAAACGAATAGGAATTTGTTAATAATTAACATATTCTACAATTTCCAATCCGTAACCAATCATACCAACACGCTTGGTTTGTTGGCTGTTCGAAATTAATTTAAGCTTATGAATGTTTAAATCGTGTAAAATTTGAGCACCAATACCAAAATCTTTTGAATCCATTTCAATACGAGGCGCTTTAGCAATTTGTCCGTCAACTTGATTGGCTTTTAATATAGACAAACGCTTCAGTAAATTCATAGATTGCGCTTGCTGATTGATAAAAACAATCGCACCTTTTCCTTCAGCATTAATAACCTTAAACATATCGTCTAATTTTTCATCGGCATTATTAGTTAACGTTCCTAAGATGTCGTTGTTAACCAATGTGGCATTTACTCTGGTAAGTACATGTTCGTTGGTAGTCCATGTGCCTTTAGTGAGCGCAATATGAATTTGATTATTTGTGGTTTGTTGATAAGCACGCAGTCTGAATTTTCCAAATCGTGTTTCGATATCAAAGTCTTCTTTTTTATCAATTAACGAATCGTGTTCCATTCGGTAAGCGACCAAATCTTCAATAGATACAATTTTAAGGTCAAACTTTTTAGCCACCTTCATAAGTTCTGGTAACCTTGCCATGCTGCCATCTTCATTCATGATTTCAACAATAACTCCTGCGGGTTCTAATCCGGCAAGTCGCGCAAAATCAATAGCTGCTTCGGTATGTCCTGTGCGTCGTAAAACACCACCATCTTTAGCAACAAGCGGAAAAATATGTCCGGGACGCGCCAATTCAAATGGTTTGGTATTTGGGTCGATAAGTGCTTCAATTGTTTTAGCTCTATCTGCTGCCGAAATTCCTGTTGTCACACCATTTCCTCTTAAATCTACCGAAACCGTGAATGCTGTTTCCATCGGGTCAGTATTATTATTCACCATCATGTGTAAATCTAACTCTTTACATCTGCTTTCGGTTAATGGTGCACAAATCAAACCGCGACCATGCATAGCCATAAAATTGATAGTTTCGGGAGTTATTTTACTTGAAGCTGCAAGAAAATCACCTTCATTTTCTCGGTTTTCATCATCGACAACTATAATCACCTTTCCGAGTTTGATATCTTGAATGGCTTCTTCAATCGTGTTTAATTGTGTCTGTGATTTATGCTGTGCAGTATTGGTAGTCATTAGAATGTGCGTTTAAAAATGCAAAGATATGGCTTATTTTTTCTATGCTGAAAGGTGTGCGGCGATTTTATTTCGTCTAAAAATGTAAACCACAGGGTAGAGGACAAAGCTTATAATAGTCCATAGCATAAACTTGGGTTTGTGACGCTGTTCTGAAGCGGCAAAGCAAGACTTGAAATGTAGGCTAGAGACAACAGTATAGATTAAAAATATAAATCCGGAAACCGCAGATAGTTCAATAGAGGCTGAGGCTGCCGCAGGTAGTTTATTGTTTTTAAATACAAAATAGAGGACAAATAAAAGCACGCCAATTCCATAAAAAATTAAAGCGAAATTAGCATAAGTCTTATAGGAATTAAGTTTAGAATGGTTAATTGAAACTTCTTGTGTTTTTGTGTTTTCTCCTGTTTGTGTAGGCGTTTCTTGAATGTCTTTAATTGAATTTACTTTTAAATCTTCTTTTATTCTTTGCTTCTGATAAAAGTAGAATAAGATGTAAAGCGGTAGGCCAATTAATAGAAATACAACGGCATTAGAAATATTCTTTTTCTCTAGCTGTTTATAAAGATTTGAATGGTCAATAAACGACTTGATAAGTGCAAATAAGTATAATACACCTATAATAATTCCTGATACAAATAGTACTTGACCTATTGTTGGAAATCCATTGTTTTTTAAGATGGCACCTGGTAAAATTAGTACTAGTGTAATCAGGTAAAGAATAAAGGCTAGTTTAGAATTACCTTCGTAGGAATACTTTAATCGTAAGGCTTCTTCATAACCATAATCAATGAGGTTTCCACCAAACTTTAGCTCTTGTTGTGTGATGCCTCTGGAATTTAAAATGGCTAACGATGAGTTTTTATATTCAATGCCGTAGTCGTACTTTCTGTAATGCTTTAAGACATCAATAAGTTTTGTGTTATCATAAGAATTTAGCGTCATATACGCTTCCGAATCAACAGGTAATTGATTTGTATTATAAGTAAGAGTTTTACTTTTAATTCCGAAGAATTGTTTTAAAGGTTCCAGGAGGCCTTCAGATTCAAATAAAGGCCTGTCTTTGGTAGCTCTTCGCGTTAAATAGATACTTAGCGGAAGCATTATTAAAGTAGACAGCCAGGTTGCTAATACCGGATTTAAAGAATCATCTAACGAACTGTTCTTTGCAAATAACCCAATAAAGTGATAGGTTAAAAAGAGTAAAATAGCAATCACTAAAGGCAAACCAATACCACCTTTTCTAATTAAAGCTCCAAGAGGCGCACCAACAAAAAACAGAATAATACAGGCAATCCCGAGTACATATTTTTCGTGAAGCGCTTGTACATGTTTGTTGCGCCATTTGGTATTAGCAGTGAAATTTTGCTTGTTGGTTGTTATAATTTGTTTGGTACTGTTAATCGTGTTTCCGGCTAAGTTGAGTAATTGTACCTTGGTTCGATCCTTGAATAAATCGATGATTTGACCGCCTTTATAAATCGAGTCTTTTTTAGGTGAAATATTGTTGTTTAAAGTCGCAACACTGGTTCGGTTGTATAAAGTGGTCGAAAAATCTTTTAAGGTGTTAGTTTTTTTCTGATACAAACTGTCAATGGCTTTGTTTAGCTGGTTAACATTAAGCATGTTGTACCTGTTTTCGTAGCTCTGATCATCTAAATCGACATCATTAAGACCTTCTAAATCGACGTTAATTGTATATTCTTCAAAATAGCTTTTAGCATGTGGTTTCTTTTGTGCTTGTTTTGCTTTTTTACTGAAAATTTCTTCATAGTAATTCCCATTATATAATACTAATTGAAGAATATTGGAGTTTTCGCTGCTTTTTAGTTCACCGCTTTCAGAAACAATAACGGTTCGGTTTTTTGCACCTTGCTGGGCTTTTTTATGAATCACAACCTTTTCTAAATACTGCCCGTTTTCACCAGTTTTATCTTCGACTTTAATATTGTAATCACCAATTTCGTTAAATTGTCCTTTAGAAATGGCTAAAGCCGGTTTTACTTTAGCGATGTTTTTTCTTAGATTATAGACATTAAAATTGGCTCTTGGAATGACATTGTTAGAAAAGAAAAATGTAATAATGCCTAATAAAACAATAAAAACACTTAAACTTTTCATAGCCCGTTGCAATGAAATTCCTGTAGATTTCATAGCGGCAAATTCATAATTTTCGGCAAATTGCCCGAATACCATAATAGAAACCAGCAAAATGGTCAATGGTAAAATTAAGGGGATAAGTGTAGGCGTAATAAAAAGTAAGAGCTTTATAATAACAAAAGTGTCCAGATCCTTTCCAGCTAAATCGCCAATATATAACCAGATGGCCTGTAAAACAAAAATGAACATGAGTATCAAAAACACGCTCATAAATGTTTTTAGGTAGGTCGTTAGTATATACCTATCTAATATTTTCATAAAAAGGACGGTTAACCTTAATCTAGATTATTGATATAATAACCTTTATATTTTGATTTGTCAAAAGTAAATAAGGTTTTCGAAATGGGCTCGTTAGTTTTAAAAGAATTAACAGTTAATATCGTCTTGGTTCCGTTTTTACCAATTTGAATTAATCTGTAAATGTGTTTTGTTTTGGCATCAATTCCTAAAAGAACTTCTTTAATTTCAGAATTGGTATCAATAGGTTTTAATTTTACAAACTGAATTTTACGCCCTTTAACATCCTGAATAATATCCATAGCATAGGTGTAGCCTTCTTTATAAAAAGACATCATTTTACTAGGTGTGATTGAATTTTCATCATCACTATTATCTGCCGAAATTGTGACTTCTTCGTCTTCAGGGTTAATGGTGTGAAGTTTTTTGCCATCAAATAATTGCGTCACTCCTAAAATGTTAAGCACGTATTTATCGCCTTGCATGACCACATCTCCACGAGTTTCTTGTTTAATATTCTCACTTGTGTTTTCGAGTACATATTTAAAATCAACCGCAATATTTTGATAGGCACTTGCTTTATTATAGACCTCATTGAGTAAGGCTTCCGCTTTTTTCGAATCTTGAGAAAACCCTATACTTCCAATTAAAAATGCTAATACTATGATAATGTGTTTCATGACTATTTATGTTTTTGTACTTATAGTAATGTTATGATTAAATTTCGTTAGCTAATAATTCATCCAGAGCAACTAAATCGGGTACTAAAACTTGTCGCGCTTTACTACCTTCAAAACCACCAACAATTCCGGCGGCTTCTAATTGGTCTATTAAACGACCAGCTCTGTTGTAGCCTAATTTTAATTTACGTTGTAATAGAGAGGCCGATCCTTGTTGTGCGGTGACAATAATTTCGGCAGCTTCTCGAAACAACTTATCTCTATCTTCTATATTATTATCAAGACTTGTGCCACTTTCTTCACCTACATACTCCGGAAGTAAATAAGCTTCAGGATATGCTTTTTGTCCGCCAATAAATTCCGTGATTTTTTCAACTTCAGGCGTGTCAACAAAGGCACACTGAATACGCGTGATATCATTACCTTGAGTGTATAACATGTCTCCACGACCAATTAATTGATCTGCTCCTGAACCATCTAAAATGGTACGCGAATCAATTTTAGAAGTTACTCTAAACGCAATACGAGCCGGGAAATTGGCTTTAATTATACCTGTGATGACATTCACCGACGGACGCTGCGTAGCGATAATTAAATGAATACCAATAGCACGTGCCAGTTGCGCTAAACGAGCAATAGGAGTTTCGACTTCTTTTCCAGCAGTCATAATTAAATCGGCAAACTCATCAACAACCAAAACAATATAAGGTAAGAATTGATGGCCGTCATTCGGATTTAATTTTCGAGCTTTAAATTTAGCGTTGTATTCTTTAAGGTTACGACATAATGCGTTTTTAAGCATTTCGTAACGGTTATCCATTTCAATACAAAGTGAATTTAACGTATTGATAACTTTGGTATTATCGGTTATAATCGCGTCTTCACTATCTGGTAATTTTGCCAAGTAATGACGTTCAATTTTATTAAATAAGGTTAATTCTACCTTTTTAGGATCAACGAGTACAAATTTAACTTCGGCTGGATGTTTTTTGTACAGTAAAGAAGTGAGGACCGCATTTAAACCAACCGATTTACCTTGACCTGTTGCACCAGCCATAAGCATGTGCGGCATTTTTGCTAAATCGACCACAAAAGTTTCATTGCTAATGGTTTTACCAAAGGCAATAGGAAGTTCCATTTCAGATTTTTGAAATCTCTGCGAGGCAATGACTGAACGCATCGAAACTATCGTCGAATTTTTATTAGGCACTTCAATACCAATGGTGCCTTTTCCAGGAATTGGCGCAATGATACGAATCCCTAATGCCGAAAGGGATAAAGCAATATCGTCTTCTAAGTTTTTAATTTTAGAAATACGAACGCCTGCTTCTGGTACAATTTCATATAAGGTTACCGTTGGACCAATCGTGGCTTTAATACTTGCAATACCAATTTTGTAGTTGTTAAGTGTTTCTACAATTCGGTTTTTATTTTCTTCAAGTTCCTCTTGATTAATAGTAATGCCTTCGGTGTCGTATTTTTTTAATAAGTCTAAAGGCGGAAACTGAAACTTGCTCAATTCTAATGTCGGATCAAATTGTCCGAAATCTTCAACCAGCTTATCAGATAGATTATCCACTTCTGAAACTTCCTCTTCAACAGTTTCTATTTCTATATCTAAATCTGTTTCTTTTTTATGGGCTTCGGAAGGCGTTGTTTTAAGTTCGGGTTCTAATGGTTTTTTAATAATTGGTTCAGGCTTAGAAGTTGTGTCCTCTTTAGAATCCTCAACATGAAGCTCAAAAGCCGATTTGATGTCTTCAGCTTCAGCAGATAAATCGTTATCAACAGAAAAAACCTGATCGTTGTCAGATGTTTGTATTTCTGTTTTAATATCGCGTTTTGCTCTTTTAAAGAGTTTTACAAAGGTCTCTCCGTTGATGCCAAATCTAATAGCGAGATAGGAGATAAGGACAAATACTAATAAAAGAACGGTTCCTATTTTACCAATATAATCCTGAAAAAACGAATTCATTTCAAACCCTATAACGCCGCCTAGTGTATCGTACTTATGAGCGAAAAATCCAAAAAACACCGATAGCCAAATGACAATCAACGTGCCCCAAATCCAGTGACGACGTAAACGTGCCTTGTTAATATCTAATGTGATGTAAATTCCAGAAAGAAAAATTAACCCTGAAAATATAAACGAAGCGACTCCAAAGCCTTTATTAATAAAAAGATTACTTACCCAAGCACCAACCTTATTAAGCCAGTTTTGGGCTTCAACTTCTCGAGATGCCATTTCAGATAAGGTACTTTGGTCTGCTTTACCTGTAAAGAAAAAAGATAAGAACGCGATAAACATTAAAACACCAATAATAATCAGTAAACTACCAAATATCAGTTTTTGTTGACTGGATAGTTTAAAACTCGGTTTTTTAAATTTAGGCGTGGCTTTAGCTTTGCTTTTAGTCTTAGTTTTTTTCTTCGCCATGTTCACTTTCCGCGACTACGGAAATCTTAATTAGTTTAAAATTCTGCTACTGAAATGCATTCAGCAATATGTCGTTTGCACAACAAAACAAAAATACAAATTACTAACGTTTATCCTAGTGTAAAAGTATTTAAAGCCCAATTAATATAAGAAATTGTATAAGGCGCTATAATAGTTTAGGAATATAGATAACCAAAGCAGCTATAGCAGCCGAAATTGCTGCAATAAAAACAGCGCCAGCGGCAATATCTTTTATTTTACCAATAGCTTCATGTCTGTCTGGATGCACAAAATCTGAAATGTATTCAATGGCGGTGTTGATGCCTTCTAAGCTCATCACCAAACCTATAAAAGCAATTTGAAAGAGCCATTCGGTCGTAGAAATGTTAAAATAAAACCCAGCAATAGTCACAGCAATAGCACAAAACACTTGAATTTTTATACTCGCTTCGGTTTTGATTAAATACACAGCACCTTTAAAAGCATAACCTATACTTTTAAGTCTGTTGACTAAAAACGATTCTTTTTTTGACATTAACTATAAAAATAACGACACTTTTACTAATTCAAAGCTTTTAAAGCTGCTTTGTAATTGCTTAATATTAATTCAAAGCATCTAACGCTGCTTTGTAATTAGGCTCATCAGCAATTTCAGGGACTTGTTCCGTGTAAACGACTTTGCCTTCAGCATTGATGATAATTACACATCTGGATAATAAGGCTTCAAAAGCACCATCTGTAAAATCTAATCCGTATGATTTTCCGAAGTTACCATCTCTAAAATCAGATAAACTAATAACATTATCTAAACCTTCCGCACCACAAAAACGAGCCATTGCAAAGGGTAAGTCTCTCGAAATACAAAGGACTTTAGTATTGTCTAAATTGCTGGCTGCTTTGTTGAATTCTCTTATAGACTGAGCGCAGGTTCCTGTGTCTACGCTTGGAAATACGTTTAAAACCAGGTTATGTCCTGCATAATCATTAAACGATTTTATGGATAAATCGGTTGCTGTAAGTTTAAAATCTGGAGCAGAAGTTCCTATTGAAGGTAATGTTCCTGATGTATGTACTGTGTCTCCACCTAATGTAACTGTTGCCATGTTTTTTTAATTTTTATGAATGTTAAAATTAAGGATTATTTGAGTCTTAAAGGCAAGGTCGAGATATTATTTTGCAATAGTTTAACAGATGAATTTTGATAAAAGAAACAGTAATGCTTACATTATTGACATTAAATCTTTAAAGCTATGAGTCATTCACATTTTTCAGAATTAAAAGCAGTATTTGTAAACTGTACATTAAAAAAATCACCTCGCCAAAGTCATACCAAAGGCTTGATGGATGTATCAATCAATATTATGAAAAAAGAAGGGGTTGCTGTTGATGAGCTACGACTTGTTGACCATGAGGTCGCTTTTGGAGTTTATCCTGATATGACCGAATATGGCTATGAGTCTGATGAATGGCCAGATCTGTTCAAACGTATATTTGAAGCCGATATTTTAGTTGTAGGAACGCCCATCTGGTTAGGCGAACGGTCTTCTGTAGCGACTCAGTTGATTGAACGTTTGTACGCCATGAGCGGAAAGCAAAATGACAAAGGACAGTATTTGTTTTATGGAAAAGTGGGCGGCTGTATTATTACTGGTAATGAAGATGGTGTTAAACACTGTGCTATGGGCATTCTATATGCTCTGCAACATGTTGGGTATTCCATTCCGCCTCAAGCCGATTGTGGCTGGATAGGTGAGGTTGGACCTGGACCAAGCTATTTAGATGAAGCGTCTAATGCTAAAGCGAACGACTTTACTAATAGAAATACGACATTTATGACTTATAATCTCATGCATTTAGCGCAAATGCTGAAAGATAATAAAGGGTATCCTGCATTGGGGAATTCTAGAAAAGAATGGGATAACGGCAAGCGATGGCGTTTTGAAAATCCAGAGTACAGATAATTAAAAGGTGCCTACAATGCCTATTTGATTCGGACTAAATCTTAAATTCCAGGAAATCTGTTTCTTTTTCTTCGGATACTCATAAGCTTTTTCAGCATTGAGATAATTGTCAATACAATCTACAACGATAATACTTAAGGCAGCACTGAATGTAATATCGGTGAGCCAATGCGCATCGTCAATCAATCTTGAAATAGGTGGAATAGCACCTACAGTATAAATGCCTGCTTTTACCCACGGATTCTCAAATTGTTTAGCAACTGCATGAGCCATAGTGATAGATAACACTGTATGTCCAGACGGAAATGAACGGTATGTAGCTTCGCCAGAAAACGGATTAAATGTATAATTATCAAAGCCTGATCCTGGACGTGCTCTACCTATTGCCGATTTGCTAATCGATTGAATTAATCCTGTTGTTATTGAGGATGAGATGATGAGTACACTCGTTTTTCTAACCTTTTCATTTTTTGTGAGTAAACCAAAGGTATACAAGCCAGCATTGGCCATGAAATAGTTTTGTGGACTCCCAAAATACCAGCCAAAATCTCGTAATATTTTAGGGAAATCTTCTCTGTTGTTTTGTGAAAAGTCACGAATTGGTTCGTCTATTAAACTTAGAGTTGCGGTTCCTGCGATTAAAATTCCTAATTTTCCAAAATCGTCACCTTTCCATTGTACAGGTCGTGATAAGGAGTGAGCAACGCTCTTAACAGTGTATTTAGAATCGTGCTTTAATAAGGACCATATTGATAACGAATCTTGATTTGTACTGGCATCCAGACTTTGAGCAATCAAAGGTGTTGCAGTACATAAAAAAATGAAAGGTAAAATTAAAACTCTAAAAATCAATCGTATTTATCTTAGTTCGGCACCAAGCTGTTTTTCAAAATTAGCTTGAAGCTTAGTCATTATTTTATCGATTTGTTTATCGGTTAATGTTTTGTGCTCGTCCTGAATAGTAAAACTAACCGCATAACTCTTTTTGCCTTTAGGAAGGTTTTTTCCTTGATACACATCAAATAAGTCTACATCTTTTAGCAATTGCTTTTCGGTTTGCATGGCTATTTTATCGATATCTTCAAACTTGATAGCTTCGTCTAACAATAGTGCAAAGTCACGACGAACTTCTGGGTATTTAGGAATGCCTTTAAACTTAATGTCATTGTGCTTTGCCATATCTAAAACATTATCCCAATTGAAATCAGCAAACAAAACTTCTTGTGAAATCCCAAAGTGTTTCAGAATCTTTTTACTCACGATACCAAAATCTACTAGTTTAGTTTTTCCTAAAGACAAGCTGATACCTTCACTAAAAACATCATTTTTAATAGGAGAGACCTTATATCTCGATAAGCCTAAACGTTTTAAGGTTGCATTAACAATTCCTTTTAAATAAAAGAAATCACTTTGTTGTACTTGTGTATTCCAGCGTTGCGAACTTTTGTTTCCAGTAATTAAAACCGATAAATGCTTATATTCTTCACGTTGCTCATTAAAGCTGTGATAGGTTTTTCCAAATTCATATAATTTGAGACTATCACGTTTTCTATTAATATTATAGCTCACAGCTTCTAAACCAGAAAACAATAAGCTTTGGCGCATCACACTTAAGTCGTTGCTAAGCGGATTTAACATCACTACATTGTGTTCTTCTTTTAATTGCTCGCTTAATTCAATATATTTTGGTGTGGTTAACGAATTGGATAATATCTCGTAAAAACCTTGAGACGCTAACTGATTTCCTATCACATTTTGAAGTCTGTAATCTTCAAATTTTGAGGTATTAGAAATAGAAGCGTTTAACTTTTCAGTGGTATTAATATTATTGTAACCATAAACACGTAACACTTCTTCAATCACATCAGCTTCACGTTGTACATCGTTTCTATAAGCAGGAACGGTAAGCCCTAGTCCAGCTTCAGTTACGTTATTAACTTTAATGTCTAAAGATGTTAAAATACTTTTAATGGTTTCTTTCGGAATTTCTTCTCCAATAAGTTTTCTGGCATTGTCGAAACTTAAACGGACTTGAAAATCTTCTATTTTTTTCGGATAAAAATCCATTACATCACTTGAGATTTCACCACCAGCTATATCAAGAATCATAAGAGCTGCACGTTTAAGCGCATAGTCTGTAATATTTGGATCAATACCTCTTTCAAACCTAAAAGACGCATCAGTATTGAGTCCGTGACGTTTGGCTGTTTTTCTGATACTCACCGGATTGAAATACGCACTTTCTAAAAAGATGCTTGTTGTGCCTTCAGAAACACCAGAATGAATGCCTCCAAAAACACCAGCGATACACATCGGCTTTTCGCCATCGCAAATCATCAAATCTTCGGCATGTAATTCACGTTCAACACCATCAAGAGTCGTGAACTTTGTGCCTTTAGTAAGTGTTTTAACAATAACCTTGTTTTCAGAGATTTTAGCAGCATCAAAGGCGTGTAACGGCTGACCTAGCTCATGCAATACATAATTGGTAATATCGACTATGTTGTTGATAGGCGCTAAACCAATAGCTTTAAGTCGGTGTTGCAACCAAGCAGGAGATGCTTCAACTTTGAGTCCGCTAATAGTCACACCACAATATCGAGGTGCTAAGTCGTAATTTTTAACATCGATATCAATTTTTAATGGTCGGCTATCCACATGAAATGAACTAACCGAAGGTGTAATCAACTCCGTGTTGATGTCTTTTTGTAATAAACCCGCTTTTAAATCGCGCGCAACACCATAATGGCTCATGGCATCTGCTCGGTTTGGTGTAAGACCGATTTCAAAAACCTGATCATTTTCAATGTCAAATATCGTTGCAGCAGGCGTTCCTGCTTTAAGATTCTTGTCTAAAACTAGAATACCATCATGAGATTTTCCAAGACCAAGTTCGTCTTCGGCACAAATCATTCCGTGGCTTTCTTCACCTCTAATTTTTCCTTTTTTGATTTTCCAAGCTTCGCCAGTTTCTGTATATAATGTAGTGCCTATAGTGGCTACAGGAACTTTTTGTCCGGCAGCAACATTAGGAGCGCCACAAACAATTTGCAACGGATCGCCAGAACCTATATCGACTGTCGTAACTTTTAATCGGTCTGCATTTGGATGCTGAGCACAGGTTAGGACTTCGCCAACAACTATGCCTTCTAGACCTCCTTTTACAGATTGGTAAGTTTCAATGCCTTCAATTTCTAATCCTAAATCGGTTAATAATTCGCCTGTTTTTTCTGCAGGCCAATCGGTTTTTAAAAATTGTTTTAACCAGTTATATGATATTTTCATCGTCTTGTTTTGTCAATTGACAAAGATAATAATACTAATAATTTCAAGCTGTGCATTTGCATAAAAATTCAGGGAATCTTTTATTTTTCTTCGGAAGTATAAAATTTCCACAAAATGAGTTATTATGAAACAAAGTGCAGACCTTGTTTGTAAGAATTATATCTTTGTCGGGACTACATTTATTTAAATAGGAAAATTATGATGCGAAAACTGTTTGTAATATTAGTTTTAGGGATGCTGTTTAGCTGTAATATGAATCGTCCTGAAGCCCTGAAAGAAGGGGTTTGGAGAGCAGAATTACAACTTACAGAACAAGACGTATTACCGTTTAATTTTGAAGTGACCTCTCGTGATGCACTTAAAATTTTCAACGCCGATGAAGTTATCATGGTAACAGATATTAATTATTCTAATGATTCAATAGTGATTAAAGCGCCTGTTTTTGAAGGTTATATCAAAGCAGCAGTAAAAGATGGTGCTTTGCAAGGCCATTTTATTAAAGAAAGTTTAGATCGTGTGGTTCCTTTTTCTGCGGAATTTGGTACTAAAACCCGTTTTGATGTCAATTCAGAAACAGCTAAAGCAAATGTAGCTGGCAATTGGGAGACTGTTTTTAGTCCGGATGCTGAAGGTGATACTTATATTGCTAAAGGAATTTTTGAGCAAAAGGGAACCAAAGTGACAGGGACTTTTAGAACCACAACAGGTGATTATCGTTATCTGGAAGGTGTTATGGATGGCAGTACCATGAAATTATCAACGTTTGATGGCGCACATGCTTTTTTGTTTACTGCGGAAGTGACCGATAGCACTATGAATGGCATGTTTTACTCAGGAAATCATTGGAAAGAACCATTTGTAGCTCAACGAAATGAACACTACGAATTGCCTGATGCCAACGAATTAACTTTTTTAAATGAAGGATATGATAGTTTAGAATTTACTTTTCCAGATGCTCATGGTAATCCAGTGTCACTGTCTGATGCACAGTTTAAAAACAAAGTGGTGGTGGTTCAAATTATGGGAACCTGGTGTCCTAATTGTTTGGATGAAAGTAAATACTATTCTGAATTTTATAATCATAATTCAGATAAAGATATAGCATTTGTGGCTTTAGCCTTTGAATATGCAAAAACGGAAGCCAAAGCCTTTGAAAGTATCAAGCGATTGCAAAATGATGTAGGGATAAAATATCCAATTTTATTAGCTCAATATGGTACGTCCAGTAAAGTTGAAGCGCAAAAGAAATTACCTATGTTAAATCACGTGTTGTCGTATCCAACATCTATATTTATTGATAAAACAGGGAAAGTGCGTAAAATTCATACCGGATTTAACGGTCCGGCAACAGGAGAAAAATTCATAGCATTTAAAAGAGAATTTCAAGAGTTTATAGATGCACTTTTAGCTGAGTAAACTATAAGACTTAGGTGAAAAAAAAGTCTTTTACACCAGTTAAAATACTTTGAATAGCATAAGATGCCAGTATTAGTCCCATGACTTTACTAATGACTGTAATCCCGTAATCTCCAATTTTTTTCTGAACAAAATTAGCCGCAAGTAATAGAAGGCAAGTTATGGTGATCACGAACAATACTAATAAAGTAGTTATGATTTGTTGTTGTATGGAGTAAATATGATTGTCGGTCATTAACACTACAGCCATAATCGCTCCTGGTGAGGCTATCGACGGAATGGCGACTGGAAATATAGTAACGTGTTTATAGTCTTTTATGGAGTGTTTTTCGTTTTCAGGTTTTCCGTCTCCAAAAATCATTGTTAAAGCAAATAGAAATAAAATGACACCTCCCGAAATTTGAAAAGCATCGAGAGAAACTTCCATACCTTCTAGAATTAATTGTCCGATAAGTATAAAAAATAACAAAATAAAAAAGGCGATTACTGAAGCGCGAATAGCAATTTTTACTTTATGTTTTTTGTCAAATTGCTTTGTTGCTTCTAAGTATACAGGAACCGAGCCTAAGGGATCTATAACAGCAATTAAAAAAAATATTGAGGTAATAAGTTCTATCATAAAAAAGTCTAAAAATCAATTAAGCCTTAATATAGTATATCAAGGCTTAATATGATAAAATACAGAAAAATTATTTCAAACTATTTTGAATAAGGCGTTCCCATTTGTGTAGGACGTCTAATTCGCCATCGAGTTGAAAATCGCTTTCCTGATTGTAAATTTCAATAGCCTCATGGGCTTTTGAATGATGTTTTGGATTTAAAATTAATTGCAGTTTTGCGATTTGTTCAGACTTGTTTTGAGGACTGGCCTTTTTTGATTTTAAAATGCCACAACTGGTAAATTCATTAAGATCAAAATGTTGAGCAATAATGTTAGAGTTGTCTTTTTTGTAAAAGAACAAGCGCTTCGTTTCAGAATCCATTCCTATGGCGAAATTTCTAAAAACATCATATTCAGAAAGTGTAGCGTGATGCTGGTTGGTTAATGTTTTTAAAGCTTTTAAAAGGTTTTTTTCTTTTTTCTTTTGCTGTTGTTGTATTAGTGCGACAGGAGCCACAACGAGTAACAACAATACGGCTGATGTTATTGTTATTCCTAAATTCATTTTTTAAAATTTTAAAATTATAGTATTCTTATTCTGGCATTGTGTAATTACAATGCTTGGGTAGTTTTTGTCATTAAATGACAGTTAATAAGGAAGTAAGATTACCAGAATGTATGAAAAGGAAATATAATATCAGTACTTAAAAAACTCAAAAACAGTTGTCTTGAGTATTGCTTGTATTTGTTGCGTTTTATTAAGGTTTGATGCTTATTGATATAAGATTTGATATCTGCATCATTAAGTTCTTTAGCATATACAGGTGTTACAATGTGCTGTACATGTGAAGCTATTCTCTCAAACGAATCGTTTGTGTGAAGATAACTAGTTGGTTTCACAGATGAATGCTCAATAGTATGCTTAGAGACTTCAAAATGCGAGGTCTCATTTAAGCTAATCGTATTGCTTGGGTAAGCTGTAAAAAAGCAGCTAGCAAATACAAAAGTTAAAAATGTTGTGAGCATAGTTTTCATGCTACAAAGCTAATCATTTTGAGTATTTGAAATGTTATTTTTATGATAAAAAACATCTACATGAAATTTGCCTTCAAAAGTGTTTTTTAATAGAAAATCAAGGGTGTCGTATCGATTGGAAATTAACCGTGAATGGTTTCAGATGTTCCGTAGCTTTTAATAAGTTCACCTTCAAATTCAACTAGCGCTTTCCAGCGTTGATCAACATCAATGTCTTGACCGTATTTTCTGGCGAACGTTATGAATGTTGTGTAATGACCTGCTTCGCTAACCATTAAATCGTAATAAAATTTAGAAAGTTCTTTGTCTTTAATGCGTTCTGATAAAAGTTTAAAACGTTCACAGCTCCTGGCTTCTATCATAGCCGAAAATAGTAAGCGGTCAACCATACTTTGAACTCGGTTACCACCTTTATTCATAAACTTGTACAACTCGTTTACATAATGGTCTTTGCGCTCTCTTCCGAGTTTGTAGCCTCTTTTTTTAATAATATTGTGAACCATTTGAAAATGCTCTAATTCTTCTTTGGCTAATTCAAGCAACTCGGTGACCATGTCTTCATATTGCGGATTATGAGTAATGATAGTAATGGCATTCGTGGCGGCCTTTTGTTCACACCAAGCATGATCTGTGAGGATTTCTTCAATATGTTCTTCGGCAATAGTTGCCCAACGAGGATCGGTTTCTAATTTGAGATGTAGCATGTTTTTCTGTTCGTGTACGGAGTAAATATACTGATATAATTTTCGCAAAAAAATGTTAATTAACATTAATGCTGAGTTCTTTAACAAGTCTGTAACACAGAGGGTTTCGATTTGTTTATACCTTAAACTTGAATTTTAACTAATACAATCAAAATCATGAAAGTCAAAACAATTACTCAACTATTTTTATGTGCACTGCTATTTATTAGTGTAGACGCATTTGCACAATTAAACACACCACGTGGAAGTCAGTTAGCTACCATATCACAACGTGTAGGCGTATCTGATGTTTCAATTACTTATTCCAGACCAAGTGTTAAAGGACGAGAAATTTGGGGGAAACTGGTGCCTTATGGAATGAACAATTTAGGTTTCGGTACTGCGACTGCTGCTCCTTGGCGTGCTGGTGCAAATGAAAACACAACAATTACCTTTTCTCACGATGCTTTAGTTGAAGGAAAGCCTATTAAAGCAGGAACTTACGGTTTGCATTATGAAGTAAAACCTGACCAAACGGCTACTTTAATTCTTTCTGAAGATGCAGAGGCTTGGGGAAGCTTTTTTTATGATAAATCTAAAGATGCTTTACGAGCAGATATTAAAACAACAAAAGTACCACATCACGAATTGCTTACGTTTGAGTTTAATGAAGTCGGGAATAATTCTGCAGTTGCTTCATTAGCTTGGGGAGAAAAGGCGTTTCCTTTTACGGTAACTTTTGATGTTACAGATATTGTTTTAAGTGACTGGAGACGAAATTCAAAGGGGCAAGCAGGATTTCAACGTCAAAATTGGGAGCAGGCTGCTAATTATGCTTTGGCTAATGGAGGTGATGCAAATGAAGCATTAGAATGGGTGGATAAAGCGATTGCAGGTCAGTTTTTTAGTCAGAAAACATTCAATAATTTAGCTATTAAAGCACAGCTTCTAAATAAATTAGGAAAAACAGACGAGTTTGAAGCCATTATGGATGAGGCGTCTAATTTAGCTAATGCCAATCAGTTAAATGCATTAGGTTATCAAATGTTAGGTATTAAAGATTATGATAGAGCGCTGACTTATTTTAAGAGAGCCGTAGAATTAGATCCTACAAATCCTAATGTTTATGATAGTTTGGGTGAGGCTTATAAAACTATGGGGAATAAAAAAGAGGCGATCAAAAATTTCAAAAAATCACTTTCTATGAATCCGCCACCAAACGTTAAGGCAAATTCAGAAAAACATTTAAAAGAGCTAGGAGCATTATAAAAATTTCATCAATCAACTTAACAATCAAAAATATCTAAATGATATTTTAAACTCAACCTTAATCAAAGAGGTTGAGTTTTTTTATGATATATAATTCCATATGTTTTTGTATTTGCTCAGTTCACGATAGGTCTTTAAAATAACTTTGTGTTCTGGTAAGGCAAGCGAAGGATCGTTGGTTAATATTTTTTTAGCATAAAAACGAGCGCTTTGTAAGATGTCTTTATCTTTAATGATGTTAGCGATTTTTAGATTTAAAACACCGCTTTGTTGGGTGCCCATGATATCGCCGGGACCGCGAAGTTTTAAATCGACTTCAGCAATTTCAAATCCGTCACTTGTCCGTGTCATCGTCTCCAGCCTGGTTTTACTGTCTTGACTCAGTTTGTGTCCGGTCATTAAAATACAGTAGCTTTGTTCGGCACCTCGACCAACACGACCTCTAAGTTGGTGCAATTGGGCTAAGCCAAAACGTTCGGCGCTTTCAATGATCATTACAGAAGCATTTGGCACGTTAACACCGACTTCAATTACGGTTGTGGCGACCATGATTTGAGTTTCACCTTTTACAAATCGCTGCATCTCATAATCTTTATCTGCAGGTTTCATTTTGCCATGAACAATGGAGATTTGATATTTAGGTTGTGGAAACTCCCTTACAATGCTTTCGTAGCCATCCATTAAATCTTTATAGTCTAAAGCCGAACTTTCTTGAATGAGCGGATACACAATATAAATCTGTCTGCCTTTCTCAATTTCATCACGCATAAACCGCAGCACTTTAAGTCGGTTTTTATCATAACGATGAACCGTTTTTATAGCTTGCCTTCCTGGTGGTAATTCATCTATAATTGAGATGTCTAAATCACCATAAACCGACATGGCTAAAGTTCTCGGAATTGGTGTTGCAGTCATCACTAAAATATGAGGAGGTGAGGTGTTTTTTTTCCATAATTTAGAACGTTGTGCAACGCCAAATCGATGTTGCTCGTCAATAATAGCGAGTCCTAAATTTTTAAATTTCACCTTATCTTCAAGTAGGGCATGAGTGCCAATTAAGAGTTGTAATTCGCCATTTTCTAAAGATTCGTGAATTTTTTTTCTTTCTGAAGTGTTAGTTGAACCAGTAAGTAGTTTTATGCTGATATTCAGTTTTTTAGATAATTCATATAAACCTTGATAGTGTTGAACTGACAAAATTTCAGTCGGAGCCATTAAGCAAGCCTGAAAACCGTTGTCAAGTGCCATGAGCATTGACATGAAGGCTACTATTGTTTTTCCGGAACCTACATCGCCTTGTAATAAGCGATTCATTTGTGCGTTGCTTCCTAAATCGTGTCTAATTTCTTTAATCACCCGCTTTTGAGCATTGGTTAAATTGAAAGGCAAATGTGTTTTGTAGAAGCTGTTAAAATAATCACCAACCAACTCAAAAGGAAATCCTTTTATTTTAGATTTATGAATGAGATTTTTTAAAATTAACTGCAATTGGATGTAGAATAATTCTTCAAATTTTAGTCTGAATTCTGCACCTGATAAAAGGGTTTGATTTTTCGGAAAATGGATGTTAAAAAGTGCGTCACTTTTGGGTAGCAATTTGAGTTCAGAAATAAGGTGGTCTGGGAGTGTTTCAGAAAAGCGTCCTTTGGTTTCCAGGAACAGATTCTGCATAATTTTGCTTAGCACGCGATTACTGATGCCCTTATTGGCTAATTTTTCAGTAGACGGATATACCGCTTGCATGGAAGAACGGAGGTTCTTTTCGTGTTCGTTTAAAAGTTCTAACTCGGGATGTGGCATGTTGAAAACGCCATTAAACCAGTTGATTTTTCCGAAGATAACATAAGGTGTGTTGAGTTTGATGCTGTCTCGGATCCATTTTTGACCACGAAACCAAACCAGTTCTATGGTTCCGGTGTCGTCTTGAAATTTACCAATTAACCGTTTGCCTCGTTTTTGAGCGATTTCTCTAAATCCTGTGAGTTTTCCAATAATTTGAACTTCAGCGTTATGTCTTTGTAATTCATTGATTTTGTAATATTTGGTGCGATCTAAATAGCGGTTTGGAAAAAGGTTAATCAAATCCTGATAGCTGTGAATTCCCAGTTCGCTTCGCAGTAAATCTGCGCGATTGGGACCAACACCTTTTAGATAATCGATAGGAGTTTGAAGATTAACACTCATTAGGCGAATTTAATTAATTATAAGTAAAATTTAAATCTCAAAGCGGTGTATCTTTCTTCTTTGTTGGTAAAAATTGTATTTTGGTCTCATCTTTGTTAAAACCTACACATGAATCGATTGTTTCAGCTTTTTTTTATTCTGATTTTTTGCGGATCTATAACAGCGCAGCAAACAGATTATGTGGATTTTTTATCTGTAAAGGCTGATGTTCGTTTTGATTTTGAGACGAAAAGAGTGAGTGCTTCTGTAGATTATAAGTTTAAAATCCTGAAGGAAACGGATTCGATATACTTAGATGTGAGGGATAATATTGATCATTATGAATTACACGATAGTAATTTTAAATTACGTGACAATCTTAATGGTAACCGCTTGGTTTTTAATTATACTAATGAATTGGTTAGGGATTCTATCTACGAATTTAAATTGATTTATTTTTTATACCCTAAAAAAGCGCTATACTTTATTGATGATCAAATCTGGACCCAAGGTCAAGGAAAATATACCAGTAATTGGTTGCCAAGCATCGATGATGTCAATGATAAAATTGAATTTGATATATCTATTTCTTATAAAAATGGTTACGAAGTTTTAGCGAATGGTAAGCTGGTTGATAAAGAAATCGGTGATACATATACCACTTGGCATTACAATATGCAAAAGCCTATGTCTAGTTATTTGGTGGCGCTTGCAATAGGTAATTATGATAAAAAAACGGAGGTTTCTAAAAGCGGAATTCCTCTTGAATACTACTATTATCCTGAAGATTCTTTAAAAGTTGAGCCGACCTACCGTTATACAAAGCAAATGTTTGATTTTCTGGAAGAAGAAATAGGGGTTTCCTATCCTTGGCAGAATTATAAACAGGTTCCTGTGAAAGACTTTTTGTATTCAGGAATGGAAAATACGAGTCTTACGATTTTTTCAGACAGTTTTGTGGTCGATTCTACCGCATATAACGATAGAAATTACATTACGGTTAATGCGCATGAATTGGCGCATCAATGGTTTGGAGATTTGGTGACAGCTACATCTGGTGAGCATCATTGGCTTCAGGAAGGTTTTGCAACCTATTATGCGTTGTTGGCTGAACGCGCTATTTTTGGAGACGATCATTATTATTGGCAGCTATTTGAAAACGCTCAGGAATTAATTGCTCAAGATGCGGCAGGGCAAAGCACATCGTTATTGAATCCAAAATCAAGTAGTACTACATTTTATAAAAAGGGAGCTTGGGCTTTGCATATATTAAGAGAAAAAGTTGGTGATACGGCTTTTAAATCGGCGGTTAAAGCCTATCTCGAAAAACATCAGTTTGCCAATGTGGAGACCACAGATTTTATTGCTGAAGTAGAGCAGGCGAGCGGTTTGGATCTGACCGAATTTGTTAATGAATGGCTGGTGAGCAAGGCGTTACCTGAAGATGCAATGGTGAAAAGTCTGAAACAATCTTCATTCATGCAGGAATATTTTATGGTCGATTGTGAGGCGTATTCTTCCAAATGCGAAACCTATCTCTCGTCTTATATTTCTGATAAAGCAAAAGTAAAAGTGATCAGTCAGATATCTGATAAAATCAAAGCGGATGCCTTTCAGAATGGTTTAAAAGTCAGGCAAGCTATCGCGCGATATGTTGATGAGATTCCTGTAGAATTGAAGTCTGATTATGAAACACTTTTAAATGATAAGTCGTATAACACTATCGAAGCAGCTCTGTATAATTTATGGGTAAATTTTCCTCAAGAAAGAGTAAGATACTTGCAGAAAACCAAAGATATTAAGGGTTTTAACGATTATAATGTGAGATTGCTTTGGTTGGCCTTACATTTAAATACTTTAGAATTTCAGCCCGAAAAAAAGCAGGAGGTTTTACAGGAAGTGATTGGTTATAGTTTGCCTGGACAGCATTTTGAGTTGCGTATGAATGCATTTAATTATTTAAAATTACTTGGCGGATTTGAGGTTAAATCCATAGAAAGTCTTTTGGAGGCTCAAACGCATCACAACTGGAGGTTTTCTAAATATGCAAAAAATTTGATTTCAGAACTAGAACAGAATGCTACATATAAAAATATAATCAATAAGTTAAAAGAAAAATAACGTGAGAGCATTAGTGATATCAGGTGGTGGCAGTAAAGGTGCATTTGCAGGCGGTGTAGCGCAGTATCTTATGGAGGGATTGGGTCGCGACTACGATATGTTTTTAGGAACATCAACCGGAAGCTTGCTGGTGCCACATTTGTCGGTCAATGATATTGGTAAATTGTATGATATATTTACGAATGTTCAGCAGCATGATGTTTTTAGTATTAGTCCCTTTGTACAGCGAAAGAAAGGCGATCGCGAATATGTGTCTATCGATTTTGTTAATTCGTTGTGGCAGTTTATTAGGATGAAGCGCACCTTTGGTGAGAGTAAGGCTTTGAAGCGTAATATCAGACGCAATTTCACCAGGGAAGAATATAATAAAATTCTAGAATCTAAAGAAGATGTTGTAGTGACGGTTTCTAATTTATCGATGAATCGAGTAGAGTATAAGTCGATAAAAGAGTATAGTTATGAGGAGTTTTGTAACTGGATTTGGATTTCGTGCAATTATATTCCTTTTATGTCTTTAGCTAAGGTTAACGGTTATGAATATGCCGATGGTGGCTTGGGTTGTGTGATTCCTATACGGGAAGCAATTTTAAGAGGCGCTACAGAAGTCGATGCTATTGTTTTAGAGTCTGAACAAATGGAGCGTTCAAAAGTGTTGGGTAAAAACCCCTTTTCTTTGATGCTGAATTTATTTGGGCATCTTCTTGATCAGGTAGAGAAGAATGATATTGTTATCGGAAAACTCGCTGCAAAAAACCGAGGTGTTAAGCTTAATTTGTATTACACGCCAACAAGTTTAACTGAAAATTCATTAATTTTTAGCAAAAAACTAATGGTTAAGTGGTGGGCTCAAGGTTATGAGTATGCAAAAAACAAGCACGATAACGAAACGGCTTCAGAGTAAAATTACCAAATATTTGAAACTTCTTCTTTAATAAATGATAGTGCTGCGTCACTCGGCGCTCTTTTATCGATCATATCGGTTATAATCGTTTCACGAAGCTTATCAGCAGAGTCTATTTTTTCAGATTGCGCAACTTTCCTAATCATTTGAATTGTGGCGTTTTTTGCTGTCGATGTAATGCTCCAACATTGGTCTGTAACGTAGATTTGCTGTGATAAATTATGATCAAATTCCTGTTCAATATTTGCTATAAGTAATGATTCGTAATCTTCTTTATTTGAGGAGGTTGGATTAACTCTAAGCAGTAATCTGGAAGGCTTTGTTCTTTCTAGAAATAAGGAGATGCGTTCGTAAGCCTGAAGACGCATGGGTAGACTCTCTTTTTGCAAATCCTTTTGGATTAAAAAGTCGCGACGTCTGCTTTCATTTTCGACATGCTCTCTAAAAAATAAATAGGCAACAGCTCCTGTGATTAGAGCCGGAATTATAAACATTAATAGATTAACTAACTGTTGTTCCATAGTGGGTTTTACGTTTGATTTATTAACTTAATTAGTTTTTAATTTGTATTATTTGTTTGATGAATTTCCGCCTAAATGTATGCAATCTTTTAAATCCTGCATAGAGGTAAACGGAACTTTTGTTTTATGATACTGATAGGTGTTTGATAATTCCTTAGATAGGTTATGATCATCAACATTAACATCTATATCATCCATCGTAAACTGGCAAGGATGTTCGTATCCTGCTGCATGGGTGATTTCAACAAACTCTTTTCTAAAAGTTTTAAAGTATTGTGCTAAGCGTTCTGATTTTAGCGGTACATCAATACCGCGTTGTAACCATTTGCTTTGTGTTGCTACACCACTCGGACAACGATTTGTGTGACAAATTTGCGCCTGAATACATCCAATACTCATCATGGCTTCACGAGCGACATTAATGCAATCGGCACCCATAGCAAACGCCATTGCAGCTTTCGCAGGAAAACCAAGTTTCCCGCTTCCAATAAATACAATACGTTCACACAGACCTTTGTTTTTGAATAATTTGTATAGATCGCCAAAACCATAAACCCAAGGCAAAGACACATGGTCAGCAAAGCTTGGAGGTGCTGCACCTGTACCACCTTCGCCACCATCAACGGTAATAAAGTCTGGACCTTTACCAGTTTTTAGCATGATATTAGCCAATTCCTCCCACTGATCTAATTTCCCAATAGCTGCTTTGATGCCTACAGGTAATCCTGTTTCATTAGCAATGGCTTCTATGAAATCTACCATTTCAGGAACTGTAGAAAAGGCTTTGTGATTTGGAGGTGATAATACGGTTTTTCCAACTTCTACACCTCTTATATTTGCAATTTCATGAGTGATTTTAGCGCCTGGAAGGACACCGCCTTTTCCGGGTTTTGCACCTTGTGAAAGTTTGACTTCTATGGCGCGAATAAACGGATTGTCTTCGACTAATTTTTTCATTTTTTCCATAGAAAAACCACCATCTGCAGCACGAACACCAAAGTAACCTGTTCCGAAGTGAAATACCACATCGCCACCATTACTATGGTATGGTGATAAGCCGCCTTCACCTGTATTGTGGTAAGCATCAGCAAGTTTTACGCCTTTGTTTAGCGATTCTATGGCTTTTGCTGAAAGCGAACCAAAACTCATGGCCGAAACATTAATGACAGATGCTGGTCTGTAAGGACGCTTTCGCTGATTAAATTCGCCCATCACTTTGGCGCATGGTAAAAAAGATTTATCTATAGTGTTTGGATGGTCGTCATTAATTCTAAACGGAAACATGGCATTATTTACAAATATATGCTGATGCGCATAAATGTCTCGATCGGTACCAAATCCTTCATAATTGTTTTCGTTCTTTGAAGACGCATAAACCCAGCCACGTTCTATGCGGTTAAAAGGGAGTTCTTCTCGGTTATTTGCAACAAGATATTGACGAAGTTCAGGGCCAATACTTTCAAGTAAATACCTTATATGACCTATCACCGGAAAGTTATGACTTATTGTGTGTTTCTTCTGAAAAACGTCTCTAATGGCAACTATAGCAAGTACAATGATGATCCATAACCACCATGATATATTTGAAATAAAGTTTATAAAAGCATCCATATCATTAAATTGTTGGGTAAAGATATTTATTTTTTTAATCTAAATACGACTCCAATATAGCCAGATCAATAATATTTTCGCCAACATAGCTGGTCGTGACTTGTTTTGTATTTAAATTCTGAAAGCTTAGCGTTCCAAATTGTTTCATTTGGATGCGAGCGTGTTTGCTCTTGTGTTTACTATCTACAATATAAACCTGGAAAAATCGCAGTCTATCTGCTTTACTCGAGTGTTTGAAAATACCATTAAATATTGATAAACCGCCATAGTCATCTATATTCAAGAATTTTCCTCGGTAAAAAATCAGGGAATCCTTTGGTGCTACAAAGGTTGTTAACCGACTTCTTGGCGGTAAGAGTTCACAATGATTGTATTTGTTTTTTCTGAATACAATAAGCGATTTATCACTGTCAAGATTTTCAATAGTTAGTGTGTGTGGTGTAGAGGTGTTTGCTTTTGGAAATGTTTCATAAAACGGAAAAAACAAAGGATTGTAAAGATCGTTGTTGATATCATACGGATATTTGTAGGCTTTTAAAATAAGTTGACCTTCAATATTTTTTAAAACACCATTAGCGTCTTTAGTGAGGTGTTTTCCGTAAGTATCATTGAAAGATTGATAAAAATTAGTAACATCCTTAGCTGAGTATTTTTTTATGACTTGATTTTCATTATAGGATTTTAGAACCATCGCTATGACCATTGTAAGGCCTAAAACGGCAATGGTTAACAACACCTGAATTCCCCATTCATCTGGTGTTTTTTTGTCGAGAATTGTACGGCTAACATGATTATTGATATGTGCTTCAACAAAGCGATTAATACCGTTATTTTCAATATTGGCGTGACTTGTAGCTAATAGTCCTTGGTAATAATGATTAGCATTTTTAGATCTCGAATGCACCTGTTTTAATTGTTTTACCAGAGTTTCTATGTAAGTCTTGGTAAGCTCTAAACCGTATCCAGATGCCGAATGCTTTACAAGTGCACCAAAGCTATTTTCTTTAATGTATTTAGTCGTTTTTAAATTCGGATGTGTTTCTAACAAATGAATTGTTGTCCTTATTTTATTCAGTATTAATTGTTGACATTCAAATTTTAGACTTTCAGAATACAGGTCGTCAGTCTTAATGTTATCTAAAACAAAAGCAAATGCATTAGTGTTTATTGCTTGTTTTAACTGCGGTAAAAGCAAGGGTTTTAGGTAAGGTTCGATAAAACTTCGGAATTGATTAACATCAATCTCTAGCTTACTGATAAGTGTACTGTTTATAGTAAGTGTTTTAGATTCAAGAGGTGCTTTTGAAGTTAAAAAAGCTTTTAGTTTTGGGTGTTTTTCAATCATGTAGAAATACTTCCGCAGCTTAGGATCCCTTAAAACAGAAATGATATGATGCGTGTCTTCGGTATTAAAACTCGAATGATCAATTACTATTTTTGATTTTAGAATCTTTTCAAACCTGATAATCTGTGCGTCATCAATGTTTAATAAATCTTCAGGAGAAATATCAAGCAGGTCTACAATTGATTGGTACATGTGGTATGAGGCTACTATGTTTTACTGATTTAAATAATCCAGCGCTAAATCCGTCATGGTTTTAACACCAAGTAGCAATCCGTTGTCATCTATTTTAAAGTCTCTATTTGAGAGTTCAAGGTTTTGATGAAAATGATGACGCCACTCAATGACTTTTGATTCAATAGCTATAAAATGGTTTTCAAGATTATTTTGAGCGAAAACACTATAATTTCCGAAGAAAAAACACAAAAAAAGAAGCACACGCATTTGTGAAAAATTAAAGATTGAGCTTAAAGATATTCAAAATTTAGTTAAGGGATTCGTCGTCTTAAATTGTTTATAATTATTTATAAAATCGTTTAGTAAAAACGGGAGGTTTGGTTAATTTCACGTTTTAAATAAAATTGAGTTTGGAGAAGTATTTAAGTCAGTTAAACGAAGCACAATTAGCACCAACATTACAAAAGGAAGGCCCAATGATTATCATTGCTGGTGCTGGTTCTGGGAAAACCCGTGTACTAACTTACCGTATTGCTTATTTAATGAGTCAAGGCGTAGATTCGTTTAATATTTTAGCACTGACATTTACCAATAAAGCGGCTAAAGAGATGAAAGGCAGAATCGCTGATATAGTTGGCGATGGAGAAGCGAAAAATTTGTGGATGGGGACGTTTCACTCGGTGTTTGCTAAGATTTTGCGCTTTGAAGGCCATCATTTAGGATTTCCTAGCAATTTTACCATTTATGATACACAGGATTCTCAGAAGTTATTAGGATCCATTATCAAAGAAATGGGACTGGATAAAGATATTTATAAGACCAAGCAGGTTTACAGCAGAATTTCGTCGTATAAAAACAGCTTGATTACTGTGAAAGCCTATTTTAGAAATCCAGAACTTATAGAAGCCGATACTGCAGCAAGACGTCCTAAAATGGGTGAAATCTATAAGAATTATGTAGACCGCTGTTTTAAGGCTGGCGCCATGGATTTTGATGATTTATTATTGCGAACCAATGAGTTGTTAACGCGATTTCCTAATGTGCTGGCTCAATACCAAAATAAATTTAGATACATCTTGGTTGATGAGTATCAGGATACTAACCACTCACAATATTTAATTGTTAGAGCTTTATCAGACCGTTTTCAAAATATTTGTGTAGTCGGTGATGATGCGCAAAGTATTTATGCGTTTCGTGGTGCTAATATTAATAACATCTTGAATTTCCAAAAGGATTATGATGATGTTAAGGTGTATCGTCTCGAACAAAATTATCGCTCAACCAAGAATATTGTTGGTGCAGCAAATTCGGTGATTGAGCATAATAAAACAAAACTGGATAAGGTCGTTTGGACAGCCAATGTTGAAGGTCCTAAAGTGAAAGTCAACCGTTTAATGACCGATGGAGATGAAGGGCGTTATGTGGCGAGTACGATTTGGGAAGCAAAAATGAATGAGCAATTACATAACAGTGATTTTGCGGTATTGTATCGTACTAATGCGCAATCCCGATCTATTGAAGATGCGCTGCGGAAACGCGATATTCCGTATCGTATTTATGGTGGCTTGTCATTTTATCAGCGTAAAGAAATTAAGGATGTTACAGCATATTTACGTTTGATTTTAAATCCGGCAGACGAAGAAGCGCTTAAGCGTATCATTAATTATCCCGCTCGTGGAATTGGTCAGACAACCGTTGATCGATTGGTTGTGGCTGCTAATGGCTACGGAAAAACAATTTATGAAGTGCTGCAAAACATTGATAAAGTCGAGCTTAATATTAATAATGGCACTAAAAATAAACTTCGGGATTTTGTAACGCTTATTGAAAGTTATCGCATTTTGAACCAGTCGGCAAATGCGTTCGATTTAACAGAACATGTCGTAAAGTCTAGTGGCTTAATGCGGGAATTTAATAAAGACGGAACACCTGAAGGCGTTGTGCGTATTGAAAATGTTGAAGAATTATTAAATGGTATTAAAGATTTCGTAGAAGGGCAATTAGAACTTGCTGATGCTGGAGATTCTTTAGCAGAATTTCTAGAAGATGTAGCTTTGGCTACCGATTTAGATGCAGATAAAGGGAATCCTGATCATGTGGCTTTGATGACGATTCACTTGGCAAAAGGATTAGAATTTCCGCATGTGTTTATAGTTGGTATGGAAGAAGATTTATTTCCTAGCGCTATGAGTATGAACACCCGAAGCGAACTGGAGGAGGAGCGACGTTTGTTTTACGTGGCTTTAACAAGAGCCGAAAAACAAGCCTATTTGACTTATACCTTGTCTCGTTACCGTTGGGGAAAATTAATAGATGCCGAACCTAGCCGATTTATTGAAGAGATTGATGATCAGTTTTTAGATGTGATAACACCAGTGCATGAGCCACGACAGAATCCGATGTTGAGTGCTGATATTTTTGGAGATGTGGAGCCTAGTCGCATCCGATTTAAAAAGCCAATCAAACGAAAATCTGAAACAACCAAACCTCCAAAATTTGTAGCGCCTAAAAACTTGAAGCCTGTATCCAAAAGTGGTCCATCAGATAACGCTAATTTATTTGATGGTAAACTAACGGTTGGAAACATTGTTGAGCATACACGATTTGGAAAAGGCGAAGTGATGAAAATAGAAGGTAAAGGTCCCGATGTAAAAGCAGAAATTAATTTTGAAGTTGGAGGCGTAAAAAAGTTGTTACTCAGATTTGCTAAATTGGATGTTTTAGGTTAATTATTTTACCATAAACACCGAATTGATATTGCCTTTGCCATCATATTCTTTTACAGGATTCTCAGGATCGAGCAACCATTTACCATCGACGATAAATTTATAATAATGTTTACCTGCAGGAAGAGGAATGCGTAATTTCCAATAGTCATTATCCGTTTTTTCCATATCGATATCATCTTCATTCCAGTCGTTAAAAGAGCCGGCCAAAATCACACGATTTGCGTCACTGTAGCCTTTAAGCAGAAAGGTGACATATTTTCCAACATTAATTAACGAGTTAAATTGTCCAAACTCATTCAATACTTTTGAAGGGTTAGAAGGATCTTCAATCCAGTGTCCGTCAACAATAAACTTATACTCGTACTCTCCAGGTCTTATATTTAATTTGAGTTCCCAGCCATTCTCAACTTTCTTCATTTTAAACTCTTGTTCATCCCAGCGGTTAAACGAGCCAGCAACAATAATAGTTTTGGCATCGTCATAACCTCTTAATCTAAAACGCACATTTCCTTTGTCGTCTGGAATAGCTGCTTTGGTATCCATTTTTAAGTTGTAAACATTGAGGTTGCTACCTTTGCTAGCCGCCAATTTTATGTTGGAGTCGTATGCTGAAGGTTCTGCCCAATATTGATTATTGATTATAAACTTAAACTCCCAAGTAAATTCATCTTTAAAATCATTAATGTGTTTTCTGAGTTCGTAGGTTGTTGCATTCACCTTCCGCATTTTCCAGTCGTATTTAGACCAGTTATTAAACTCTCCGGCAACAACAACATTGTTTATGTTTAAATCTTCAAATTTGATTTTTTCGGCTGAATTGTCTTCAGAAAACTTCTCATAATCAAACTTATTAAAAGTAAACACCACAAAATTACCTTCAAAGCGATAGCCTTTTTCGTTTTGAGAAAAGCCCAACCAGCTTGTCAAAGCCACACAAAAAATGATGATATGTTTAATTATTGGTTTCACTGTTTATTTAAAGGGAACTCTACAAAGTAAAGCTTTTCTTTTTTATAATTAATGATTGTACGCTGTTGTCTGAAAAATTCATAACCTAAGACTCCATCTAATAAGGTCCCGAAGGCTTCATTCATTTGATTGAGATTGGTTAACATGGTTTCCATAGGAGCGAAATAAATTTTGTCTGATAGTTTTACACGATACAATTTTCCTGCCAAAACTTCAATTTTTTTTCCGCTGGCGCCAACCAACATTAAGCGCTTTGACGGATAAAAATATTTTAAAACATCTTTGCTAATCCTTTTATTAAGTTGATTGTATTCAGCTCCTGTATCTAAACCAAATTTTAGTTTCTGCTTATTGATGTAGGTTTCAACAACAATAGTGTGTTTTTTTAATTTGAAGGCAATAGTGTCTATAATGGTCTCTAAATATACTCTTGAATCTAATTTTTCTCCTTTAGAATCAACGCGGGACAAGGTGATTTGATTTAAGTACATATCGATAAATACTTCATAATCTTTTAAAATGTCAAAGCCAATAATGCCGAGGAGATGGATTTTTTTACTTTTCTCAATATGTGACAAATCGATAACATCCGACTGCTGATTAGTAATCGTTAAATTACTGATCATAAACTCTCGTAAGCGTTTTTCTAACGGATTATCAATCCTGTCATTAATACCAAATTTTTGTTTAGATTTTTGATAATAAGGTTGATGTATTTCAAAGTGCGCTTTGTTAAGAATAAGCGTTTCTGAACCTGTATCAATAATGAAATTTCCTTTTTTATCTAAAAGCTCTGCTTCTATAACGATAAGATTATCAATAAGTTTAAATGGAATTCTCGTGGTATGCTCACTTAAAATTTCAGCTTTAGGAAACGAAATTAACTTTGGATTTTTTGCGGAAAATCCATGAGCAGATAGCATACATATAAAAATGAAGTATGTAAAGAGAGTTCGCATGTTATATAGACTATAAAATGCTCAAAATGTTACACTCTTTTTACTCTAAATGTAATTCGGTAAAGGCCTTTAATTTTGTCCAGGTGTCTAACAATTCTAGTCCAATCCATCCATGACCAGCATTAGGATACAGTGTAAACTGATGGGTAATACCAAGACTTGTGAGTTTTGTTTCCATATCGACACCTTGACTTGTCGGGATTAACGGATCTTGGCCGCCATAAAACAAAATGGTTGGAGGCGCAGAAGCTGTGACTTGGTGGTACGGACTAATTTCCTCCAAAAAAGCGGTTGTGGTATCAATGCCATATACATCAAGAATTTCTTGTAATAAAGGGTCCTCGTTTTCTAAATAGGCTGGATCTGTAAAATTAGTCGGTCCTACAATACTGCAAACCATATCAACATTGCTATTCGTATCAAATGCGTAGCTCCATAACATGGATAAATGCGCACCAGCACTGGTTCCTATAAATCCGATAGAATTGGAAATGACATATTCATTTTGATGCGTATTTAAAAAGTCTATGATGGTTGTGATATCATCAATTTGCATTGGATAGGGTTGATTGTTTTCATCGGCCAGCCTGTAATTGATATTTACAATAGCCAAGTTGGGAAGGTCTTGTTGGATTAAATCTTTAACAGGATTCATATCAGATTTATCTCCTGAAGTCCATCCGCCACCATGAACCAAAATCATAACCTTGGTGTTTAAGGTTCTGTTTGCAGGTAAATAAATATCAAAAACTTGGTCGCTGTCACTTCCGTAGGACACATTAAGCTCTTCACGATATTCTAGTGGCATTCCATCTTGTGGATCGTCATTGCCAGTAGTATCATCAGAACACGATACCAAGCCAATCCCAATAAAAAGTAGGAGTAAAGTTTTTTTAATAGTTATCATGATGAAATATTTAATTACTTTGTAAACGCAATTGTAAGATACAATATTATGGCTGAATTGATTAAAATTTATGAGGAAAATCCTAATCCTAAGGAGATTGCAAAGGTTGTAAATGTTTTGAAAAAGGGAGGTTTGGTTATTTATCCTACCGATACGGTTTATGGGTTGGGCTGTGATATCACTAATTTAAAGGCGCTTGAAAAGATTGCCAGAATTAAAGGTGTGAAGCTTGAAAAGTCAAATTTTTCATTTATTTGTGAAGATTTAAGCAATTTAAGTGATTACGTCAAACAAATTGATACAGCGACGTTTAAGATATTGAAGCGCGCTCTTCCAGGACCTTATACTTTCATTTTGCCTGGTTCTAAAAGTCTGCCACATCCTTTTAAAAAACGTAAAACGGTTGGTATCAGGATTCCTAATAATGCCATTGTATTAGAAATTGTACGGCAACTTGGAAATCCATTAGTCTCCACATCGATTCGCGATGAAGATTATGTCATTGAATATACAACAGACCCTGAACTCATTGTCGAAAAATGGGATAACTTGGTCGATCTGGTTATTGATGGTGGTTATGGCGATAATGAAGCCTCTACAGTGATTGATTTATCTGAAGACACACCTGTAATTATCAGAGAAGGCAAAGGGGATTTAGAAATTTTTTAAATTTAAACGTATGGCTAAGACCAACACACCTATTAATTATATCGAATTTAAAGCTCATGATCTTGATGCTATAAAGCGATTTTATAATAAAGCTTTTGGATGGATATTTACAGATTATGGTCCGACTTATACAGCCTTTTCTGAAAGTGGTGTTGAAGGAGGTTTTGAGCTGACAGAAGACCGCATTCTAAATGGCGCATTAATTGTTTTGTACCACGATAATCTGGAAGCCATTGAAGCATTGGTACGTGAAGCTGGAGGTATAATTTCTGTGCCTGTGTTTTCTTTTCCGGGAGGCAGGCGCTTTCATTTTAAAGATCCGTCAGGAAATGAATTGGCGATTTGGTCTGACACATAAAAAAAAAGCCCAATCTTTCGATTGAGCTTCTCTTTTATTAATTATAAAATTATCTACTAGTTTTCTGCAGATAAGTTTTTCATTTCCTCTTCAATCATTTCATAGAACTGATCAATTTTAGGTAATACAACGACGCGTGTACGTCTGTTTTTTGCTCTGTTTTCAGCAGTGTCATTATCTGCTAAAGGCACATAGCTACTACGTCCTGCAGCAATTAACTGACTAGGATTTACTCCCAATTCCTGCAATACACGAATGATAGATGTTGATCGTTTAACACTTAAATCCCAGTTGTCTAAAAGCACACCACTTTTATACGAACGACTGTCAGTATGACCTTCAATCATCGCTTCAAAATCTGGTTTACTTTGAATCACTTTTGCAACTTTAGCTAATACATCTTTAGCTTGGTTTGTAACGTTATAACTTCCGCTCTTAAATAATAATTTATCAGCAATAGAAATAAAGACAACACCTTTTTCTACATTAACTTCGATATCTGGATCGTCTATACCAACTGCCTTTTTTAAGCTTGTCACTAAGGCTAAAGTAACACTGTCTTTTTTAGAGAGGGCATCTTGTAAACGTGAAATCTTAAGGTCTTTTTCTTTTAAGCTTTCTAAAGATTTTTCAACATTTTTAGCACCTTGAGTTGTTAAAACGGTCATGTCTTTAGCCGACTCAATTAAAGCTTCATTTGCAGATTTCATATCTGCCAAACGATTTTTTAATTCTTCTAAACGTGCAGCAGAAGCCGCTTCATCAGATAAACATTTGTTTAATTTTACAGTAGCAGAATTCAATAAGTCTTGAGTTTCCTTTTGTTTTTCTTCTAGTGCCATATATTCTTTCTTAGACACACATGAAGTCAAAACAAACATCCCAGCAACACTTAATAGCATTAATTTTTTCATAATAAAATTTAAATATTAGTTGTTATTTAACATACCAAAATTATAGAAAAGAATAGTCCTTATAATAGTCTTTAACTAAACTTTTAACACTTTTATGAACAATTAGTATCTATAACGTTTTCTTATAAAGTAAGACCAGACTATTGAGGTCGTTTTGTAATAGTTTTTTTTCTGCGGAAGTTCTCTTCGTTGCTTCAAAAGCCGAGGTAAATTCTTATAAAAACTGAAATGTGCTTTTATAATAGCAGCAAAATGCGAAGTTTTTAATTGTGATAGAAACTTTAAGCCAGCAATGCCGTCTAGTATGAGTCGTGTAAGGATGATGCCAAAAAGCGGGCCTTTTGCATTTTTTGTGATGGTAAACAGACTGTTCCTAAAATTGAGATAGGTTTTTTTGGGATGGATGGCGTTGAGTGTTGCGCCTCCAACATGATAGACTGTCGATAAGCCCACATATTTCACTGATAAATCCGTATTAAAAGCTCTCCAGCATAAATCAATTTCTTCAAAATGGGCAAAATAAGTTTCGTCAAAACCATTTAAGGCTTCAAATGCAGATTTACGAATGAAGAGACAAGCGCCCGAAGCCCAGAAAATTGAGCAAATATCATTGTATTGCCCCTGATCTTTTTCGATACTGTCAAATACCCGACCTCTGCAAAATGGATAAGCGTACTTGTCAATGAAACCTCCGCCAGCACCTGCATATTCAAAATAAGACTTGTTTTTATAATCTAATATTTTAGGCTGAATAATCGCTGTGTTTTTATGAGCTTCAAATTCGTTACGGATAGGAGTAAGCCACTGTTTTGTAACTTCAATATCACTATTTAATAAGCAAAATATATCGGCATCTACATGCTTAAGCGCATCATTATAACCCTTGGCATAACCACCATTTGTCGCATTTTGTATGATTGTCACCTGCGGAAAATGTTGTGAAACAAAAGCTACAGAATCATCTGTAGAGGCATTATCGGCGACATATATATCGGCACTTTCAGAATGCTGTATCACTGAAGGCAAAAATTGTTCGAGCAATTGTTGACCGTTCCAGTTTAATATGACGACAGCTATTTTCATTGGTAGTTGGGAATGTCTTTTAAGAATTCGTAGCGTTCATTTTCAAAATCCATCCTACAATAATAATGATTAATTCCGTTAGTAACCATTAAAAAACGGGCATTTAAAGTAAGGTTATAGCGTGCGATCTGGTCAAAAGTTGTCTGGTCAATTTTGATTTTATCAGATTTACATTCAACGATAAGGTGAATACTTCCGTCGGGATTAAAAATAACGATATCATAACGCTTAGATAAACCGTTTACCTTGAGCTCTTTCTCGACATTTATTAATGATTTCGGATAGTTTTTATACTGAATTAAATACTGAACACAATGTTGACGTACCCATTCTTCAGGTTGTAAAATGATGAATTTTTTACGAATCTCATCAAAAATAGAAACTTTATTTTCGTTACTTTTGAAACGGAATGAAAACTTCGGAAAATTGAGTTCTTGCATTAAAGTGAATTCAGATTTTTTCCAAAGTTACTCTACTATAACCGAAAACCAAAGCACAACCAGTTTTTTTGGAATGCGGATGGTTTAATTAGGAATTTTCAAGATTTGGACGACGTAAAGCAAATAGTTGCAGATATAAAAAAGGGAAACATCAAGCCTATTTATTTTTTAATGGGAGAAGAGCCATATTATATTGATGCGATTTCTAATTATATTGAAAAAAATGTCCTTGCCGAAGAAGAAAAGGGGTTCAATCAAATGGTATTATACGGCCGAGATATTTCGGTAGATGATATCGTAAGTAATGCAAAGCGTTATCCTATGATGGCCGAACGCCAGGTTGTGATAGTTAAAGAAGCTCAGGATTTATCGCGTACTATTGAAAAATTAGCGAGTTATGCCGAAAATCCGCAACCTACAACCGTTTTAGTACTTAATTATAAGTACAAAAAGATTGACAAGCGTAAATCGCTCTACAAAACCCTTAAAAAGGCAGGCGTGGTTTTTGAAAGTAAAAAACTTTACGAAAATCAGGTGGCCGATTGGATTCGTCGTGTTTTGTCTGGACAGAACTACGACATTTCTCCAAAAGCAGCTCAAATGCTGGTTGAATTTTTGGGTACAGATTTAAGCAAAATCAATAACGAACTTGAAAAACTTAAAATTGTATTGCCTGAAGGCACTCAGATTACAGCAGACGCTATTGAAGAAAATATAGGTATTAGCAAGGATTACAATAATTTTGAATTGCGAAAAGCCATTGGCGAACGCAATATGGTCAAGGCGTTTAAGATTGTTAATTATTTTGCCGATAACCCGAAAGACAATCCAATGGTTGTAACGGTTTCACTACTGTTTAATTTCTTTTCTCAGTTGTTGCATTTTCATGGTTTGAACGATAAAAGCCCTAGAAATGTAGCTTCGGCATTAAAAATAAATCCGTATTTCGTAAATGAATATGTTGCTGCAGCTCGAAATTTTCCGATGCGAAAAGTAAGTCAGGTTGTATCCACCTTGCGCGAATTTGATGTTAGAGGCAAAGGCGTTAACTCAAATGCAGTGCCTCAAGGTGATTTATTAAAAGAGTTACTTGTTAGAATTTTTAATTAAGAAATATTGATTGACTTAAATTATTAGCTTATTTTATATAGGGCTAGCTACAATTATCGCTTATAATTGCTCAATTTCTTCGACTATAATTGTATAATCATATTGTAAATCTTCGTGCAAATTCATTATTTTTTTTCTGACGGCATCCATGTTTCGCTCATAAATATTCATTAGCGTTGTATTGCGTTTGATAGAAGGCGACATGGTTTTAAGTGTCTTGCAATAATAGAGTAGAAGCTCGACTTCGGTTTCTTTATTGAGTGAATACCGAATGTATTTTTTTGTATGACGTAAGATTTTACGAATACTTTTCTTAATGTAAAAATAGCTGCTGGTATTGATGGCTTCAAACTGTTCATCAATTTCGGCTTTTACGGTTTCGATATAACCTTCTTCGCTATCAGACTCAAAAAGTAAATAGGTAAGAAGTTCTTTGTTTTCTTTTTTAAAACGAGAAAGCCTAAGGCAAAGTTCGGCCAATTCTTCATTGGATTTGTGTTTGAGTTCCTTTCTAATGGTAACAACAGAAACAGCTTTCATATGGTAGAATTGCGTTGTGGTTTAAGTAAGGTCAAGATACTAAAAAAGGCTGCGAGTGAGCAACCTTTTGTGTGGATACTTTTAAAGTTGTAATCTAATTCTATACTATTCAAGGTAATTAGGCAATACGTCTAATGAATGCGTTTTATGCAATGAAATTGCCCTAAATAGATCCTCGTCAATTATAGAGACTATGTTTTTTACCGTTTCATACCATCAACCGAAAACTTTCCAGCTCCTGTTAAGAACAGTACTACAAATGCAATTAGAAAAAGCAAGGCATGTTCTTTGGTGCCTAAATCATCTTTTGCATGTATGATAAAAGCGGCGACCATCATAGTAATAGCAGCAGGTATGGCTGCCCATTTGGTTTTAAATCCGATGATTAATAAAATAGGTGCAACAACTTCTCCAATTAGGGCTAAGATTAATGAAATTGTTGGTCCAACACCAATCGGATCTCCAAACTGGGATGGATCAGAGAGCATATTCATTTTAGGGATTCCGTGTGTTAACATAAATCCGCCAAAGCCCACTCTCAAAAGTAGTAAGGCTAAATCATTAAAGTTTTTTTTCATCATAATATATTAGGTATTTAGTTAGTTTCCTTTTAAAAGATTAACGCTTACGGTTGCTAATTCGTTATCTGGAAATTTAGAAAAATAATTTGGATCTGGGAGTAAACCAGCTTCCTTGGCAATGGCATTAAATACATCAACTTCCAAAATATATTGATCGCTATATCCGTGAGTCGCATCATAAGCTGTTGCCGCTGTTTTTCCAATGTTTTTAGCTACAAGACTTGGATTTACAGTATGCAATTCGATCATGAGTAACCCAAACCGTTCTACATAGGGTTTCCATTTTTTAAGATGTTCTAGCAACGAGTCTTCTACCAGATTATTGCTAAGACGATGTCCTTGAGAGGCGTAAGCTCCTGTAGAAATGCTAGTTCTTTTGGTGGTATTTTGCGGATTTTCCCAGATGCGATTATGATCTAGAAATGTACGAACATTAAGTAGATCTTTAAGTTCTATATTATAGTCTTCTTTAAGATCTTTGGCTAATAAATCGGGTCTACCAATATCGCCCCAAATCACTTTAGCCCAAATATCGGCTTTGATCAAATTAGCTCGCGTTACTTTTAAAGCAGCTTGATTAAAATCGGCACCAACCAGAAGTAAGGGGTGTTCGTCTAATAGTTTTCCGCGATGTGTTTGATGTTCAATCACATCAAATATATGTTGTATAAAGGCACCATTGCCACAGCCCATATCTAAAATACCTTTAGGCTGTTCGTCTATAGGTTTGTTAAATAACTTAATAATGACCTGGTCAATGACTTTAAAATAAGTGGAGTGGGCACCACCACTTCCCCAGACGTTCATTTCACGATGGACATGCTTTTCGGTTTCTTCTGGAGATGATGTGTTTAGAATGGTTGGATTTCCAAAGATTAAGTCCTCTAAATTTACGAATGTTGGCAAATAGGACACCGTTACACCATAAGCACTAGCGCGTTTTGCGAAGAATAAACCTTCATCAGTAAATTGGTAGGTGTTTTTCTTTTTTCTGAACCAGCCTAAATGCGCTAAAAAATCAAGAATTTTTTTAAAACTCTCAGGGTCTTTATGGTATTCTTCCGCAGTAAAAGAAGCTTCCATAAAGTATTTGTGAAAGAGTCCGTTAACCCCCAAAAGAACAATGATAGGACCCGCAATGCAGCCTTCAATATGTTTGAGAATTTGATAATCTATTGAGTTAACATCACTCGTATTTAAGCCAAATTGCGTTTCAAAAGTTTTAAAAATCTTTTCAAGGGCGCTAAAGGCATCCGGACCAATACGTTCGTTAGGAAATTGCACAGCATAATTAAGTAGTTTTACAGGCTGTTCATATAAAGCAGCGTGTTTAAAAGCGATTTTACTATTGCCGTTAATTTCATAAGCCACAGTATCTTTTTCATTGTTTAGATGTTGCTCAAGCCAGCCTTGCGATGCTAAAATCCGAAGAGCCACATTGAGATAGCCTTCATTAGCATTAAATTTAGCTGTCAAAGTATTGAGTTGAACGTTTTTATGCTGTAACAGATACTCTAGAACGCCTTTATTGTATAAAGCAAATGCAGAAGTTGCAGTGGCAATGCCATCAAGATGTCTAAAAATGGTACTTCTTAATTGAACTTTGTCGTGTTTTGAAAGCATGGCCTCATCAGTTTCGTATAAATATAAAAAATCCATCACAAGTGTGACGGATTTTAAAATGATTTATTAACTGTTTAAATGTAATTATCTCAATTTGGGATAATCATTAGGATTCATTTCATGCATAACTTCATAAACCGCTTCAAAGATATCCTCAGCGGAAGGTTTTGAGAAGTAGTCACCATCGGTTCCATAGGCAGGACGATGTGGTTTAGCGGTAAGTGTTTTGGGTTGACTGTCTAAGTACTGAAATGCATTCTGGGTGTTCAAAATTTCATTTAAAATATAGGCTGAAGCTCCGCCAGGAACATCTTCGTCAATCACCATTAAACGATTGGTTTTCGCCACGCTTTTTACAATATCATGATTTAGATCAAACGGAAGCAAGGATTGTACATCAATGACTTCGGCATCAATACCAACTTCAAGCAATTCTTTTGCCGTTTGCTCTATGATTCTCAAGGTAGAACCATAAGAAACCAATGTGATATCTGAGCCTTCTTTTACCGTCTCTACCACACCTATAGGGGTTTTAAACGCACCTATATTGTTTGGCATTTTCTCTTTTAAACGGTAACCATTTAAACATTCTATAATGAGTGCAGGTTCATCACATTCTAAAAGTGTATTGTAAAATCCGGCTGCTTTGGTCATATTTCTAGGAACTAAGACATGAATTCCTCGAATGAGATTGATAATACCGCCTAACTGAGATCCCGAATGCCAGATTCCTTCCAATCTATGTCCACGAGTTCTCACAATTAAAGGAGCTTTCTGTTTGCCTTTAGTACGATATTGGAGTGTTGCCAAATCGTCACTCATAATTTGTAAGGCATATAAAATATAATCCAGATATTGAATTTCAGCAATAGGACGTAACCCACGCATAGCCATGCCGATACCTTGACCAAGAATAGTAGCTTCACGTATTCCTGCATCTGCTACTCTTAATTCACCATATTTTTCTTGTAAGCCTTCCAGACCTTGATTCACATCACCAATATTACCAGAATCTTCACCAAAGATGAGCGCTTCCGGATAGTTGTTGAAAATGGCATCAAAGTTATTTCTAAGAATCAATCGTGCATCGACCATTTCAGCATGATCATCATAGGTTGGTTTAATTTCAGAGCTATGAGTAACAGCCAATTCTGAAGTGCTGTGTAAATGCGAACTGTATTTAGGTTGAATGTCGGCAATATAGCTTGTAATCCAGTTTTGAAGCGTTGTTTTTTCAGTAGAATCGTCTCCAACCAAATAGCGTAAAGTTTTTCTAGCTGCAGAAAGTACTTCCTTTCTTCCAGGCTCTTTTATATCCGCTAAATCTGTAATGATTTTATTAATGAACACTTTATTTGCGCTTGTATTAGCAACTGCAGTCATTAAATCTAAAGCTTGAGATTGCTCTTCCAAAATAGGTTTTAAATAGGCATTCCAAGCAGCTTTTTTACCTTCTCTAACTTTCTTTTTGAGGTCTCTGTCTATCGAATCTAATTCTTCTTCCGTAGCAAAATTATTGCTAATCATCCAAAGACGCATTTGCGAAATACAGTCATATTGAGTTTCCCAATCCAGACGTTCTCTACTTTTGTAACGCTCATGAGAACCCGATGTCGAATGTCCTTGAGGTTGTGTTAATTCAACCACGTGAATCATTACGGGAATATGTTGCTCTCTGGCAATTTTTGAAGCGTATTGGTAGGTTTCTACCAAGGCTGAATAATCCCAGCCATTAACCTTTAAAATTTCGTAACCGTTTGCGTCGTCATCGCGTTGAAATCCTTTTAAGATTTCTGAAATATTTTCTTTTGTTGTTTGGTGTTTGGCATGAACTGAAATGCCGTATTCATCATCCCAAATACTAATCACCATCGGCACTTGTAAAACACCTGCAGCGTTGATGGTTTCGAAAAATAACCCTTCACTTGTACTGGCGTTACCAATGGTTCCCCAAGCTACTTCATTACCTTCAACCGAAAATTTGGTGGTGTCGATACCTTTGACATTTCGGTAAATTTTTGATGCCTGTGCCAATCCTAAAAGGCGCGGCATTTGACCTGCAGTAGGTGAAATATCGGCACTAGAATTTTTTTGCTGCGTTAAGTTTTTCCATTGGCCATTCTCATCAAGACTGTGCGTTCCAAAATGACCTCCCATTTGGCGGCCAGCACTCATGGGGTCAGCCTCAATTGAAGTGTGTGCATACAATCCAGCAAAAAACTGTTGAATGGTTAATTCGCCAATAGCCATCATAAAAGTTTGGTCGCGATAGTATCCCGAACGAAAATCTCCATTCATAAATACTTTGGCCCAAGCAAGCTGAGGCACTTCTTTACCATCACCGAAAATTCCGAATTTAGCCTTCCCTGTAAGCACTTCACGACGACCTAAAAGACTACATTCTCTACTGGTAACAGCAATTTTGTAATCGTTTAGGACTTCATTTTTGAAATCCTCGAAAGTCAGTTTCGGAGTCGTTTTTGTTTCTGTTGGCATAGCTGTGAATTATCTTCTGCAAATTTAGCTTTTTTTTACCAATGTTACAACGTCGATGCTTGTTATAATGTTGTGAATTTATCAAAAAAAGGAGTGTTTTTTGATGAATTTATTAAAAATATTGAATTATATGCTTTTTGGTTAAGAATCTGTTAATACCATTTTCTTCTAAAAAGGCCCAGTAAGGCTTGTGGATCTACCGTAAATTTAATACGTATTTTTTGATCGTAGTGCGGTTGACCTATTTCCCAGCCCAGGTTAGAATAAATAGGGAAGTAGAGTTCGAAATAATCGGTTACTAAATCTAATTTTATACCCGAATCGTACACGAAAGCAGGATTATGTCCTTTGTTTTTCACCAAACCCATATCGCCATAAGCTTCAATATATTTCCAAATGGTAGTACTCACATTTGCGGTGGTCATCCATTGATTAGCAAACGGGGTTTCTAATTTTGATTTAAAACCACCTTCAGCAATAATGATTTGCTGACTAAAAATACCAGAGGATTCCGAACGTCCTAAGTAGTTGTAATCAAAAAGGTAATCGGTTGGTCTGTCTAAAGCAAAGCTGAAATAATCGGAAGACGGATTGGTATTGTTATATAAAAATGCTCCCGCAAAGAAGCGCAGATTGAATTGTCTGTTTCGTTCTGATAATTTACGGTATTCATAATTGACGGCAAACTTTCCGAATTTTTTCGCAAACTGAAGATCATAAAACCATCGGCTAAAATTGACCAAGCCTGGATTAGAACTAATGTATCTCAGATTGAGTACGCTGTAATCAGGTTCGGCAAGTTCATCGATAATGGCATTTTCACCAACCTCACGTGATATGCTCAAGTATCTTAAATTTAAAAAGCGATTTTTATCAGATCTAAAGTCGTCGTTATTTCTAAATGCAAACGACAAGCTAGGTGTGAGGATTGTTACAAAAGAATCTTCGGCAAATGAATTGTATTTGGCAATCATTCCGTAGGTGATATTATATAAATCACGATCCTCAATAAGATGTGTGTAAAAGATATTACTGCTTCCGGTTAATGATTTTGATTTGGTAGCATATACAGGAGAAAACTTATAGTTTAAGCGTTTTCTTAAGACTGTTTTATTATAAAATTTTGCACCTAAGGTTAAACCGTCATAAATATTTTTAAACTCCACTTGGGGCATTAAAAACACTTGGTTGTAATAAGGGTCTTCCACATCTTTTATCAGTCGGAACTGAAAAGGTTTATTGTTGAAAAAGAAACCTTTTAAGGATTTGTAATTATCGCGTAGATTGAATTCTGGAATCGCATTATCATAGTTTAAAGCCAAACGATCTATACTGTCTTTCGGAATCGTTAAAGTCTTAAGTTCGCCAATGTTTTCTATCCATGATTTTGATACAATAGAATCATTGTTGAGACTAAACAGTGATACTGGCATATTGTTATCGCGTTTGTTTTTAATGGTAAGTCTGATGGAATCTTCAGTTGTTTCTACGGATTTAATTTTGAAATCAATCTTTTTTCGTGACGCAATATAATCTTTGAAAAACCAGTCAATATCTTTAGAGGTCTTAGAACGGATTAGCGTTTCGAATGTTTTTGAGTTTGTTATTTTAAGCTGATTTGTATTGAGATAGTCATAAATGGTCTGCTCTACGACATCATCATTTATAAAATCATCTAAGTAACCCAATCCGATTCCAGCCTTGTATTTTCCAGCAATATTTGCATTAAATTTAAGCAAAGAATCTTTAGACATATTAAGAGGTTGATCCCGATTGGTTCGTGCCATTTGCATAAAAAACAGATTAAACTGATCATTATAATTTAGGTCTGCAGCATGAAAAGACCGAATTCCCCAAACATTGGCCAGCGTTCCTAGTAGCTTTGTGTCCGGATAATATTGGTCGACATACTTCATTAAAAAATAAATCTGAATACCATCTCTTAACCAATAATCTTTTCGCGGATTAGTGAGTAGGGTGTTTTCTAGGTAATTATTTAAAGCTGTTTTGAGGAGCTTTAATTCGTATTGAAAATTGTCAGGAAAAGGACGAATAAAGTTTGGTAATTGATTTAAACCATACAATGGATCTTTCTTGTAATCATTTTTGGTAATTAAAAGACGTTCGTGCGGATAACTTCCTAAATGGGTTGTAAGGAACCGCGTAATTTTATCGGTAATGAGGGCTTTTTCTTCAGGAGCAACACCATCGGTTGATAAGTTTGAATATATGGTAAAATCATCGGTTTGTACAAATTTAAAATCCGATAATTTAGTAAGTATCAAATGGGTGTTCACGCGGTCTTTTCCATGTAAGTAAAAGGTTTGCATGGCCTTAGTTTGTTTAATATCTAAGGTGTTGAGTTCGGATACCAACTGATAATTCAACGGAAATTCAATTTGAAAGGTCAAGTCGGCTTTCGGTATGTATAAATCATCAAGATTCTTATTGCTATAATACTGCCATTCTCCGTCGTAAACAGCAGGTGTGATATACCAGTATTTCAGATTGAAATCTTTTTCCGGACTAATACCATAACCTGTAAAGCTATCGTCTGGAAGCACCACATTGTAATGTAATGAAAGGTCGTAAAAATGCTGTGGTAATAGTGGTGTTTTTAAATCGACTTTGATTACATCAGGATGTTCCTTTAAGGTTGTAAATGGTAGTGCGTTAGTGTTATCATCTTCTAATTTGGTAATGATGGTAAAACCACGTTGTTCACTCTTGGCAAAATGAAACTTATCATTAAACTCTTCGGTAAAGCGTTTGGCTAAAGGAGTACTTTTTGTAGAATAGGCATTATTCCAATCGTTGAGATATATTGTAGTTAAGGTATCATTACTTGTATTTTGGTAGGTAATACGCTGACTAATTGTTATGGTTTTGGTATACACATCCACTGTAGCACTGAGGTCAATTTTGTTTTGACCAGACAGCACTAAGCTCCAAAAAAAGAGATGAATACTTAAAACACGACTCAGTTTCAATGCGCAACTATGAATTTTAATGGTTTAAACTGAAATTTTGAACTTGTAATATAATAGATGCCGTTTGCAAATTGCGAGGCATCTAAAGATATTAACGAATTATTAACGTCAACAGTTTTAACCAATTGCCCAATGTTATTAAATATATGTAATGTTAGGTTATTAATGAGGTTTGCTTTGGTTTGAATTTGAAGCTGGTCATTGACGATTGTTGGTCCTAAAATAGCAACGGATTGTTCGTTGTTAATTTCAGTAATACTAAGCGATTGATTGGTTTGTAGTTCTAAAATTACAGGAAGATGATCGCTAAAATCGTGAAGAGCATCTCTAATTTCAAAGGTATAATCGGTACCAGCACAATTATTCGAATTAATGGCATTATTAAAACAATTGGAGTTTAAGTTGTTACCATAGACTTTATAGCTATCTGGAATAAAAAATAATTCAGGATTATCAATCATATGAGTCGAGGTCATAATAAAGTCGAAACGATCGTCAAATCCGCCAGTACTTCCGCCAAAACCCGATGCTGTTCTGGTAGATTGTGTAAATACGTCGATATAGTCAGGGTTGGTATGCCAGCTTCCAATGCGGTTTGCAGGATCTTCAAATTTGATAACATTTTCAGTGTCAATTAGCTTTTGAAAAGCAGGTTCATTACTCGTATAGACATTAAAATCACCTGCTAAGATAATATTGCTATCAACATCAAACGTATTTAAATAGGATGTTAAGTCTTCAACCATTTCCAAACGGAATGCTTGATTGTCTTCTCCTTGTGACGCTTTTAAATGACAAACAATAACGTCTAAAATCACGGGATTGGTCTCTTGATTTACAGCATTGAGTTTAAGTGTATAATGGTTAAAGTCTCTAAAAATTGTAGTGACAATAGCCTGGCTTTCTAAAATAAACTTAGAGCTATCATAAAAAAGAAGCTGTTGTAAATCATTTTGATTACCTGCCGTATCATCAGATGTGTTTAATTGAAATGCAGCACTTTGATAATCCGAATTTAAAAACTGTAATACACTTAAAATGGAGTTGGCGCCATTTTCATTGTTTAATTCACAAACCATAAATAAATCGGGTCTGTAATCATCCAGAACAAGTTGTAATTTCTCCAGACGATTAGGAACAGCATTCTCTAACGGAAAATTAAGTAAGTTGTAAAACATGAGTTTTAAGTTTTCTTGCGCTGTTAGCGACTGAAACATAAAAACGCACGCAAAAGCGGTTAGCGTTAATTTCTTAATCATAGCGGTAATCTTGAAATTATGTTAATATGTGCGCGTTATGCGACTTAGAAATTAGGGCTTAAGCCGTATTCCTTATAGAATTTATCAAGTATGGTGATAACTTCTTCAGCTGTATCAACAACATGTATTAAATCTAAATCCTTAGCACTAATATTTGAAAATCTGTCAAGAAGTGTACTTTTTACCCAATCCATTAAGCCTTCCCAAAACTCTGTACCAACAAGTATGATTGGAAATTTTTCAATTTTATTAGTTTGAATCAATGTGATAGCTTCAAATAATTCATCTAAAGTACCAAAGCCTCCAGGCATGACAACAAATCCTTGTGAGTATTTTACAAACATGACTTTTCTAACGAAGAAATAATCAAAATCTAAGCTCTTATCATTGTCAATATACGGATTATCATGTTGCTCAAAAGGCAATTCAATATTAAGTCCTACCGAAGTTCCTCCTGCAATATGTGCTCCTTTGTTACCAGCTTCCATAATTCCAGGACCTCCACCAGTGATGACACCATAACCATGATCGACAATTTTAGTAGCGACTTCTTCAGCTAATTTATAATATTTGTGATCAGGCTTTGTTCTAGCAGAACCAAAAATGGAAACGCATGGACCAATTTTACTCAGTTTTTCATAGCCATTTACAAATTCACCCATAATCTTGAAAATTGCCCAAGAGTCGTTAGTTTTTATTTCATTCCAGCCTTTATGGTTTTGTTCTTTTCTCATATATAATATTGTATTTTAAAACTTGTCAAAGTCACAAAAATAAGTGAAATAGAACTAAAAATGATGAATTATATTCTATTAGTTGGCAGACTTATAAACAAAAAAGCAATCCTAATTGGATTGCTTTTTATGATTTAAGTGTTATTGTCGTCTATAATGGTTTACGACCTGATATAATGTTATAGAGGATTACGATAATGGCAATTACTAATAAAATATGAATTAAACTACTTGTTCCTAATCCTGGTATAATGTTTAATAATCCTAGTAACCAAGCAATAATACATATTACAGCTACCAGCCAAAGAATACTTTTCATAATAGTTTGATTTTAAAGTTATACTCTAATATAGTCAAGTATTAAATCATAAAAAAATTTTTTGATTGATAGAACAAACAAATTAATTGATAAAGGACAAATTTGAGCTTTTGTCGGAAAAAGTAGATTGTTATGATAGCTCTTTCTTTAAGAATCGCGCTGTATGGCTTTTCTTGTCCTTAATAACGTCTTCAGGTGTTCCTTTGGCCACAACTTTTCCTCCGCCTTGTCCGCCTTCGTATCCAATATCGATGATGTAATCACACATTTTAATTACATCAAGGTTATGTTCTATGATAAGCACTGTATTACCTTTGTCAACTAACTTATTTAAGACAAGCATAAGCACTCTAATATCTTCAAAATGTAAACCAGTAGTAGGTTCATCTAAAATGTAAAAGGTGTTTCCTGTATCGCGTTTACTTAATTCTGTAGCCAGTTTAATACGTTGCGCTTCTCCGCCTGAAAGAGTCGTGCTTTGTTGACCAAGAGTAATGTAGCCTAAACCAACATCTTTAATGGTTTTTAATTTTTTATGAATCTTCGGAATGTGCTCAAAAAAGTCTACAGCTTCAGATATTGTCATATCTAAAACATCGCTTATCGATTTTCCTTTGTAACGAATTTCTAAGGTTTCTCTGTTAAATCGTTTACCTTGGCAGGTTTCACATTCGACATATACGTCTGGAAGAAAATTCATTTCAATAACGCGCAATCCGCCACCTTGACAAGTTTCACAGCGTCCGCCTTTAACGTTAAAACTAAAGCGACCAGGCTTATAACCTCGAATCATCGCTTCAGGAATTTTTGCAAACAGACTTCGGATTTCACTAAAAGTACCAGTGTAAGTTGCAGGATTACTTCGTGGAGTTCTTCCAATTGGCGACTGGTTAATATCAATCACTTTATCACAATGCTCTAAACCTTTAATACTTTTGTAAGGCATCGGTTTTTTAACGCCATTAAAATAGTAGGCATTCATGATTGGATAGAGTGTTTCGTTGATAAGTGTTGATTTACCACTTCCCGAAACACCAGTAACACCTATCATTTTTCCCAGCGGAAATTCTACAGCTACATTTTTTAAGTTGTTTCCTGTACAGCCTTTGAGTGTTATGGTTTTACCATTTCCTTTTCGACGTGTCTCAGGTACCGGAATTTTTTTCTTTCCGTTTAGATAGTCTGCTGTTAAAGTATCGTGTTTTAATAATGCTTCAGGTTTGCCAACACTTATAATTTCGCCTCCGTATTTTCCGGCTTTCGGACCAATATCAATCACATAATCGGCACGTTCTATCATATCTTTATCATGTTCAACTACAATAACCGAATTTCCAATATCTCGAAGTGAAATAAGCGAATTGATTAATTTTTCATTGTCGCGCTGATGCAATCCAATGCTGGGTTCGTCTAGAATATAAAGTACACCAACCAATTGTGATCCAATTTGAGTCGCCAGTCTGATACGTTGTGCTTCACCACCAGATAAAGATTTAGAACTTCGGTTAAGTGATAAATAATCTAAACCAACATCTAATAAAAACTGAAGTCTCGTTTTAATCTCTTTGATAATTTCTTCAGCGATTTTAAGTTGCTTGTCACTTAGCTTATTTTTGATGGTATTGAACCAATCGGCTAAATCTACAATATCTTTATTGGCCAATTCAGCGATGTTTAAATCGTTAACTTTAAAGTTTAATGATTCTTTTCGTAACCTTGAGCCTTCACATGTTGGGCATTTCACCTTATCCATGTAGGCTTTAGCCCAACGTTTAAGCGATGTCGTTTCGGCATTCTTATATTGGCTGTCAATAAAATTGGCCACGCCTTCAAAATCAATTTTATAATCGCGCGTCACACCTAAGGTTTTGCTTTCTACTGAAAACTTATCGTTGCCACCATACAAAATCATGTGTTTGGCATCTTCAGGGATGGATTTATACGGATCATTAAGGCTGAAATCAAAACGTTGCGCAATGGTTTCAAACTGTTTGAAAATCCAACTGTTTTTTTGTTCACCATGAGGCGCTAAAGCACCAGCTTTTATAGATAATGAATCGTCTGGGATAATTTTTTTCTCATTCACCTGATACAGCGTTCCAATTCCATTACAAGTAGGGCAAGCACCTTTAGGAGAATTGAATGAAAAGTTATTGGGCTCAGGATTTGGGTAGGAAATACCAGAAGAAGGGCACATTAAATTTCGGCTAAAATAACGTGTTTCATTCGTGTCGTGATCCAAGACCATTAGCACATCATCACCATGATACATGGCTGTATTTATAGTTTCTGAGAGACGCTTATCATGGTCGGCAGTATCTTCAATTTTAAGTCGGTCAATAACAATTTCAATATCGTGAGTTTTGTAACGGTCAAGTTTCATGCCTTTAACCAAATCACGAATGTCACCATCGGTTCTAACTTTTACAAAACCTTGTTTTGCAATTTGCTCAAAAAGTTCGCGATAATGTCCTTTACGTGAACGAATAACAGGAGAGAGGATATTTATTTTTTTGCCGTTATAGCTGTTTTTGATAAGTTCTTTGATTTGTTCGTCATTGTAACTTACCATTTTTTCTCCGGTGTTGTAGCTATAAGCATCACTGGCGCGAGCGTAGAGTAAACGTAAGAAATCATAAATTTCGGTAATAGTACCTACAGTAGACCTTGGAGATTTGCTGGTTGTTTTTTGTTCAATTGCAATTACAGGAGAAAGCCCATCAATTTTATCAACATCTGGTCGTTCTAATCCGCCTAAAAACTGACGCGCATAGGCAGAAAAAGTTTCGATGTAGCGACGTTGCCCTTCAGCATAAATTGTATCAAAGGCTAGAGATGATTTTCCGCTTCCCGATAACCCGGTAATCACAACCAGCTGTTCACGTGGGATGGAAACATCAATATTTTTTAGGTTATGCACTCTGGCACCTTTGACCTCAATAGCGTCTTCGAATTTGTTCATAAATCGTACTCCATTTCTTGTTTGGATAGCAAAGTTGCAAAGGTACAATTTTTAGTTGTTAATTTAGAGTGAAGATTACAAGCGAAAACGATATTAGATGGATTCAATTTTAAGGCTTACAAACAAAAAACGTGTTGAATTTTCAACACGTTTTATTTAATATTTAGTTATTTAAGATGGTTATTTTGATAACTCTCCAGCGTCAATAGCTTTTTGGTAATTGGCTTTTACTGTTGTTAAGTAGTTGAAAAATTTACTACCATCTTGTTTCTTTAAGATGACATAGGTTGTACCATCATCTTTTGTTTTTATTGCTTCAACAACCACTTTATTGCCATAAACACTATTGTAGTTGGCAACTTTTCCACGTTTTATTAAAATATTTTGTTTCGGAAAGTTGATATGATTAAATGATTGGGCATAAGGTTCACTTATTTCCAAAACATCACCAACTTTCGGTTCGTTTTGAGCTGTAGCGACAAAACAAAATCCTAAAAAAAAGGCTGCAAAAAATAGGTTTTTCATAATTAAAGACGTTTAAATTCAGAATATTACAAATTTATAAAAAAAACGGTTCAATCAAAAGCAATTGGATTAACTCGTACACATGAAGTATCTACTTGCTGCATAGGATTATTTAAAAATGCTACTGCCATTTGAAAAAAGCAAGCATTCATCGGACAATGACCTTCGGAAGGAAATATAACATGAATAGAATGTTTTAACGATTTTGCCACTTGTTTTCCATTTGAAGGAGGTGTAATTGGATCCCATTCACCACTGATTAAAAGTGTAGGAATTTCTGAAATTACAGCTTTCATTTTGGTGTAGGAAGTATCTTTTGAAGGCCAAAATTTTAAAACATCAGGATCTGAAGCAAATAAGCTGACGCCATTGGCGAGGTATGGATATTTTTTTTCGTCATTGGAAACTAGTGTTTTGTTTTTAAAAGCACCTTCATCTTTAAGGTTTACAGACCAATAAGCAGCAACATTAATAACTCCTAATCGGGATGCAAAAGCTAAAATGCCATTTTGAATGGCTTCAACATTATTGGTGCTAAATGCCATTATAAAAGATGGAACATTGGCAATCGTATTTCTATTGTATAGCATTTGCTGGATAAGTAAAAGAAAATCTTGCTTATTGATAACAAAATCATTGTTTTGAATTGAAAAGGTTTGTCCTTTAGTGTCTAAATTTTCACAAACCGATTTAAAGTTTTTTCTTAAGTTAGGATATTTGGCTTTGCAATTGGTGTCACTATTACAGGATTCAAAAAGTTGCTCTAGTGAACGATTTAAATTGGTGTAAATATTTTCATAAAGCCTTGTTTCAGGAGAGAATAAGCCAGAAAGAATAGAAGACCGTATACTTGTAGGATACATTTCCATATATTTCAATCCTAATCGTGTTCCATACGAACCACCAAAAATATTGAGTTGTTTATATCCTAAATGCTGCCTTAACGCTTCCAAATCTCTGGCACTTTGATAAGAACCAAAAGCCGTTTTAAAGTTGGTGTTGTTTAGTGATTTGATGCAATCAGAACTAAGCTTTAAAAGTGCTTCATCTTCTTTGTCTAGGGCTATATCTGAGGCCATGACTTCTAAAAATGTCAAACTTAAACCCGAACAAATCTCATCAGAAAACCCTATACCGCGTTGATCATACATAATAAAATCACGATCTGGATCTATAGCTAGCCCAGCAAACACATTGGCATAAGGTAATACACTTCCACCAGGACCTCCTTGAAGAAATATTAAGGGATCTTCTTTGCGGTTTTCAGATTTTGATTGAATCACGGCATAAGCAATTCTGGTGTTTCCATCGTTCTTATTATCCCAATTATTAGGAACTTCAACGTAGCCGCAACGGTCATGTGCGATAGTAATGGGATTTTCTAAGCTACAATTATGCTGTTCCTGAGATTGACAGATTCCTATCACCAAACTAGTGATGACTAATAAGGTGTATTTGAGTTTCATTTTAAAGCGATTTATTGGTAGGAAACACAAGCGTAAATTTTGAGAGGCTATCTCATAAAATTAGTAAATATTAAGCATTATTAGTATACTTGTTTTACTAAAACATCAATTAATCAATTTATATATGCAATTACTAGGAATCGGTTCAAGAATTAACCACAGCGAATTTGGAAAAGGGGTTGTTACTAATGTAACCTCAAAACATTATTGGGTCACATTTATGGACAATGGATTAGAAACTATAGATATTGACAGTGAGTTTGACGTTATTGAAGCCTGCGAAGATGAAGTTGATACCGTTAGTTTTGCTGAAGTAGAAAGCAGTCTTGTTCATATTTTAAAACGTTGGAGTGATGTGACTGAAATAGTTCCTATTGCTGAAAAATGGAAAGGCGGAAAGCTTATTTTGGAACCTGTTGATACAAATCTTCAAGGCAAAGAATTACCAATAGATAATTTCTTTCATAAAATAACAATGGTGCGCGACCGACTGCGAGTTATGGAACAAAAGATTAATTCGAGCAAAAACTTGGATGAGCAAGAAAAGATAGATTTGCAACAATATATCACCCGAAGTTATGGGAGTTTAACCACGTTTAATGTACTGTTTAAATTGAAATCGCAACAATTTGTTGGGCAGAGAAGTTAGTGTTTTACATTGCGGTAATAAATAGAAATCTTGAACTCAGGATTAGTTCTTTAGAAAATTATTTATTTTTAAAATATGCCCTTCTGATGAGCAACCCGTAAATTATAAGAGGTAGTATCAAGCATATAATGACCGATGTTGTTATATAATTGCTTCCGATGCTATCAAAGCTTCTGAGGAAATCGGCCGACGTATCAAACAGACTATTTGAAAACGCTGAAAAATCTGCAATTAGTACAAGTGTCAGTAGACTTAGTGTTAAAAAACTGATTTTAAAGTAATGCTTGCCTTTAATTTTGTCTATAAGGATTGTCCATGATAAAGGGATAATAATAAACCAAATAATGATATTAATTTCTTTATAACTAAATCCTGTAAGATTAGCTAAACCCATGAGGCAATCGTACGTAAGGTTAAATAGCTCTTTCATACAAAGCGTTTGTTACTATTTAGAACGATTAAAATACGACCTCCAATTTGGAATCATCACTTTCATTGATTGCTGTCTGTTCAGTTTTTATATCCTCAATTTCCAGTCCCATAAACAAGAATTTATGAAAGCTAGGAAGTTGGGCGCCTGTACTAGTCGTTATCCAATCACTCCACGAGGCTTCTAATCCGTTAATGGGTAAAATATCTACCCACATTTGAAAACTTTTAGGTGTTCCGTTGGCGTCAAAATGCCAGAGATAAGAATCGCCAGGTGTGGAACCTCCATTAGTATAAGTCACTAAAAGCGCTTCTTTGTTCGCTTCAGTTTTAACTAATCTACGTTCGACACCAGGATCAAATACTTTGTAAGGTGCTACCAGCCAAAAACTGTCGTTATTAAAAAGGTCTATTGCTTTTTGAATATAGTTTGCTTTATCATCTTCAGTATATTCGTTTTCAGAAATATAAACACGCGCATCCTTAGGATTAGCTAAATTTAATGCTACTCGAATATTTTTCCAGTAGACTTCACAAGTATTATTTGCTTTATTCCATTTAAAATGGTGTCGTTTTTTAAAAGTGAATTCAATATAATCGGTTGCTTTATAAGCCTCATAATCCAGCTGGTTTAGCATTTGAATGGCTAATTGATCGGCTGCTTCACCTTGAGTTCCTAGAGGTAAATCTTCATCGTACTTGAGATACATAAACGCAAAGAATAGAAGTGTAGGTAAGGTGAAGAAAACGATGATTCCTCCAATGATTTTTAAGATTTTTTTTGGCTTTGGCACTTTCAATTATTTTGTTTCAAAGGTAGGGAAAAATGTGGTGTATTTCTGAAGCAAATTCAGAATGAAACTTCGTTAGTTTAATTTTGATTTAACGCCTTTTGCTAAATATAATGCAGCTTCTTTATGGTATCTAAACCATAATTCGGGTTCAATAAGTTCTAATTCTGAAAGCGCAATATGTCCATTGTTATCTTCAAAAATATCAACTCTGGCATAAATTGGTAATTCGATACAAGCTAAAACGGCAGCTTCAGCAAAAGTAATTTCATGAGCTGTAGGTGTATAGTCTTGAATACTTCCGCCAAAATCATCTTGAACTCTAAAATCACCTGTCTTAGCTGTTTTTAAAATTGCATGCGTAAAAGTTCCGTTGAACACCATCATAGAAATTTCGCCTTTGGCAACAATATTATGCTGAAAGGGTTGTAGCATCATGGCTTCTTCTTGTATTAACTCCTGAAAAATGGGTTCGTAAGTGTTTAAATTTTCTAAATTTAGTTTATAGGTATGTCGTGCCGCTCCAGAAATACAAGGTTTTAAAACGGTTTCGTCCCAATTGAGTATGTGATGCAATTGCTCAAGTGTGACCTTTGCGCCTTGTTCTATAAAATGACTTTCAGCTATATGAATCCCTTTGTTTTGTAAATCTAAAAGGTAATGTTTATCGATGTTCCACCGGATTATCGCTTCAGAATTTAAGAGTAAGGTTTGTTGTGATACCATTTCTAACCATTCTGAAAATTCATTAAACCGATCAAAATAATCCCAGGTTGTTCTAAATAATACGGCTTTGGTAGATGACCAGTTAAAAAACTGATCATCCCAAGCAAGTCTCAATGTTTTGAGTCCGATTTGTTCTAAAGCATGATAGACTAAACGATCTTCATAGTAAACGTTGTGTTTGTAAGCGTCGGTTTTAGAATCATTGAGATAGCGGCTATCTGTCAAGATCACCACGTCATATTGTGTATTCAAATTAGTTGTCGTTTTTATAGCCTTTAGGTCGCATTGATCGTATTGGTGCTTCAGGTTCAGGCATGAGTTCAAATTCGTTATTTCTAAGTTGTTTCATCGCTTCTTCAACAGCACGTTCGAGTTGAGGGTCTCTACCTTCAGTAACTAGTTTTGGGTGTTGAATCACTTCTATATCTGGTGCAATACCTTCACCTTCAACTGCCCAATTACCGTCAATGTCATAAAACCCACCACGTGGTGCTACCATTCGTCCGCCATCAATAAAACGCGGTGTGTCCCAAGTACCTACGAGTCCGCCCCAAGTTCGGGTACCGACTAAGGTTCCAATATTAGCCATTTTAAACATATATGGTAATAAGTCACCTCCAGATCCGGCGCGCTCATTAATAATCATCACTTTAGGTCCCCAAATTCCAGCCATAGGTGTGGTCCAAGGTCTGTTGGTTTCAGTTTTACTATTAAAATATCCGAAGAGTTTACGATTCATAATATCAATCATATAATCTGCGGCAGAACCTCCACCATTATTGCGTTCGTCAATAATAGCGCCTTTTTTATCTTGTTGTGAAAAATAGTAGCGGTTAAATGAAGTAAAACCACCGCCACCCGTATTGGGTACATAGACGTAAGCTAATTTTCCGTTAGATAATTCATCGACTTTCCGACGATTGCTTTCAACCCATTCTACATAACGTAAATTACGCTCACTGCTCACAGGTTTAATTAAAACTGTTTGCGCACCATCCATTGAAGGTTTGCTGTTAAAAGTGATATTAATTTCACGACCTGCAGTTTGTTCTAACAATTGATATGGATTAGTAGTTGTGGTTAGTTTTTGACCATTGATAGCCACAATGTAATCGCCTTCGTTTATATTAATTCCTGGTTGTGCAAGCGGAGCATTAGTGCCAGGATTCCAACGTTCACCAGTGTATATTTTCGCGATTTGATAATTGCCATTTACTGATTTGATATCGGCACCCAATAATCCCACAGGAACAAAATCTACATTTGGCATATCGCCACCAGACACATAGGAATGCCCAACTGCAACTTCACCACTCATAATATCAACCACATAATTTAAATCGGTTCTGTGTCGTACATGGTCAATCCAAGGCGCATACCATTTATAAACATCGTCCCAAGGTGCGCCATGTACATTATCAACATATAAGAAGTCACGCATAAAACGCCAGCCTTCTTTAAAAATTTGGTGGTATTCTTCTTGGGGATTGATTTTTATTTTAAGGTTTGTATCAATTTTATCTTTAGAGAAATTAGGTTTTCCTTTGGTTGAAGAAATAGCCCATTGTCCGTTTTTATTAATTAAAGCCGATTTTCGGTCTTCGGAAATAATTAAATTTGAAATCCCCTCAACAAATACTTCGGCTTCATCTTTTTCGGTATCAAAATCATGAATTTTGAGTCCGTCATCACCAACTTCAGCCACAAAGACATGTCCTTGCGGTGCTTTGGCAAGACCCACATAATTGCCATTAGGAAGGCTTAAAGGAACGGCTCTATCAAAGAGTCCTTTGGCATCAATAGTAACCGTTACACTTGAGGTTTGGTCATCTTTTTTGTCTTTAGACTTATCTTTATCAGCATCATCTTTGTCCTCTTTCTTTGCTTCGGAAGCTTCTTCATCAGATTTAATATGATTGGGTGCTTTGTCTTTTGAATTTAACACAACGGCATATAAGCTACGCGTTGTTTCTGGATCATAAGAACTCATATCTAACCAGCCCGTTGCTAATCCGTAATCTGTACTAGCTAAGGTGTAAAGGTATTTTCCTGAAGCATCCCAAACCGGACTAATCGCATCGGCTATAGGATCGGTAATCGCTGTGATTTTTTTAGAATCTATATGGTAGGCATAAATAGATTTAAAACTAGAATTATTTTGCTTGGCGTAGGCAATCCATTTGCTATCTGGGGACCAGACAGGATTCATGGATCGTGTTGGATGTGCATAACCTTCGGTATCCACTTTGATTGCTTTTTTAGACTCTAAGTGAATGACCCAAATATTGAAGTCGGTATCGGTATAGGCTAAATGTTTTCCGTCAGGAGACCAATCTGGTTGAAAATAAAAGGTGTTATTAGGGAGTTTGATAGACGATTGATTTTGTCCATCCTGATCAGCAATGACCAATTGGTATTCACCACTTTGATCAGAAAACCAGGCAATTTTATCACCTTTAGGTGACCAAATTGGAGCTCTGTCTGCAACACCAGAAGTATGGGTTAGATTTCTCCAAGTACCATTTTCTTTAGGAATTGTAAAAATGTCGCCACGATGTTCAAAGATGGCGCGCTTCCCGTTTGGCGATATATTAGGATTTGATAATTGTCTGCCTGAAACATTTTCCCATCGGGTACGAGAAAAATTCAAATCGGCTTTAACTTCAATTTGTAATGTTTTTATACTACCATCAGCAGGATTTAACGTGTGTAATAATCCGCCTTGTTCGTATACAATCTTATCCTTACTAGCATCTAAACTTTTGACATCAAATTTTTTATGAAAGGTAAGTTGTTTTTCAGTTTTTGTTTTAGGATCGAAGGACCAAATATTACTGGTGTAATCACGTTCAGAAAGATAATAGACCGTTCCGTTGAGCCAAACAGGATAAAGGTGACGCTCTTTATCAGCTTGAGGCGTGGTTATGAGTTCTTTCGTTTTTAAATCTACAATCCATATTGGCATGGCTTGGCCACCACGATAATTTCGCCATTCGGCATCCCAAGAGGTAATAGGCGTATAGGCGATGTGTTTACCATCGGCAGAAATTTCACCATAAGCCGCACGTGGAATATTGACAGCTTCAGGTAAACCTCCTTTAGTAGATACGGTAAAAAATTTATTGGTTTGTGTTGGTTTTGCTTCGCGATTGGAACGGAATAATATAGTGCCTTCAGGTGTCCAGCCTTCTACAAAATCACCTGCAGAATGATAAGTTAAACGCTTAGGTTCTCCACCTTCACTAGGAATGATAAAAACGTCAAAATTCCCATCATATTGAGCTGAAAATGCAATCCATTTACCGTCGTTAGAGAAATGCGGATTCAATTCGTAACCATCGTCGCTTGTAAGTCTAATAGCAGTGCCACCGTTGACCGAAGCTTTCCAGAGGTCGTTGGCATAAACAAAAACAACATCGTTGCCGTGTAAAGTAGGTTGGCGTAATAATTTGGTTTGCGCAGAGGCAATAATAGAAAATAAGCCCAGAGCGGCTCCTATTAATCGTTTCATATTTTGGTTGGATTGATTATCTTCTAAAGATACAAAATAGATGAAATGATTTTTTTAAAGATGTGTTAAAATGAAATTCTCAACGTCAATCAGGATTAATCATAATATTCCAAAGTAAAGAAGCTACCATCATCTAAGTTATATTTTGTGACGTAATTATCAGTATCATATTCAAAAGTATACGCATAGGTTGTGCTGTCTGATATAAGATTTAGACAATTATTATTGGAAAGGTAAAAACCAGGAAGACTAATAGCATCCCAAGAAAACAATCGTTCGGTTACTTGTTTATCGTCATCCCATTGAGTAATGCTGTTATGGTATTCATATACCACTTCGTTGATTGCTGAGTCGTAAGATATTTCATTAAAGGTGATAAGATTTCCATCAGAATTATGCGCATACTCTTGAACAAAATGAATATTGCCATTGAGGTTGTACGTTTTATAGGATTTCAGTAAGTGTCCTGAAAATGTATACTCAAAAGTCTGCTCCATATAAGTATCTCCTGAATCTGTGAAAATAGTTCTCGTTCCGGTAGCGTTATTTGATGTAAATTCAAGAAACTGTAATTCAGAGTTTACGATTTCATCTCCCGATTGCTCTCGCTTAAGTATGTTTGAGATTTTGTCATTTTGATAGCTTATAAAAGTGCTGTCATTGGCTTCTTCATTAATAAAAGCAATATCACTATGAACGATTAACTCCAAACGATTTGATGCGTCGTAAACATATTTTTCTGAATAGCCATTACTCCATGAAATCTGTTTTAATTGCTTGGTAACCGTTGGGTCAGTTTGATCATTAGGATTGTCGCTATCTGAAGAACAAGCCAAAATCATTAATGCCATTAAAATTCCTAGGGTGAATTGTGATAGTTTCATTTATTCAAATTTGTCTTGATTGAAATTGTATTTTTTACAAATATAATTTTTTGATTGATTTAGCAGTCCTGAAAGTAGATTTAAAAGCCAACAGCTTTATCGTCACCTCGATAGTCGGCACCTCCTTCTAAAGTTCCATTTTCTAATATAAGAATCGCATCTACTTTACCAATGACTGGTGTGCGTTTTTCATTGATGGTATAGCCTTTGGCTTTGAGTTGTTCCAGTAATATAGCATCAAAACGTTTAGGTTCAATTCTAATTTCTTCAGGTAGCCATTGGTGGTGAAAACGAGGCGCGTCAACAGCTTCTTGCATGGTCATTTTATATTCATGGACATTTAAAATTGTTTGTAAAACTGAGGTGATTATGGTAGAGCCTCCAGGGGTTCCAACAACCATATAAAGATCGCCGTTTTTTTCAACAATCGTTGGTGTCATTGCGCTTAACATTCGTTTTTGTGGTGCGATGGCGTTGGCTTTTCCGCCAAGGAGCCCATACACATTAGGAACACCAGGTTTACTACTAAAATCGTCCATTTCATTATTGAGAAAAAAGCCTAATTCGTCCACAAAAAGCTTAGAGCCATAAGCGCCGTTTATAGTTGTAGTAACGGCAACGGCATTACCAAATTGATCGACTATGGAATAATGCGTCGTTTCTTCATGTTCTTGATACTGAACACCTTCTTTTATGGTCATGGTGTAATTAGGTAGTGTCCCATACGTTATCGCTTCAGAAGGGATTGCCTTTTCAAATGAAAAGTTAGCCATTCGGTTTTGTAAATAGGTGCTGTCTAGTAAATCGGTTATTGGAATGTTCACAAAATCGGGATCACCTAAATAATAGCTCCGATCAGCATAAGCTTGTTTTTCGGCTTCAACCATTATTTGAATAGCTTCCAGCGAATTTTGACCGTATTGCCCAACATCATAAGGTTCAATCATTTTCATAATTTGCGCAAGGCAAAGTCCGCCAGAAGAAGGAGGTGACATTGAAATAATTTTAAGCTCATCATAATTGAAACTAATCGGTTCACGCCATTGAGCTTCGTATTGCACTAAATCTTCAATAGTAACAATTCCACCTTTTCTGTTTAAATAATCAACAAGTTGCGTTGCTGTTTGTCCGGTATAAAATTCGTCACGACCATGTTCAGCAATACGTTTTAAGGTTTCGGCGAGAGCAGTGTTTTTAAAGGTTGAATGGGCTGCAATCTGTTTGTTAATAAGCGTTTGTTTGCCGTTTACAGCTGTAATGATACTATCATATTTCTGAAAACGCTTGTGTTGTTTTTCGGTGACTATAAATCCGTTTTGAGCAAGTTCAATAACGGGTTGTAATAGCGTTTTAATAGGCAAACTTCCAAATTTTTCATGAGCAGCAAAAATACCAGCAACGGTTCCTGGAACACCAACGGCGTAGGCACCTACGGTACTTTTATTAGGAATTACATGACCAAGAGAGTCCAAATACATGTCTTTACTTGCGGCCAAAGGTGCTTTTTCACGATAGTCGAGCGCGCCAGTTTCACCAGTATTGAGGCGATATATCATAAAACCACCACCGCCTAAATTTCCAGCATAGGGATAAGTGACAGCCAAGGCCATTTCTGTAGCAAACATTGCGTCAAAAGCATTGCCACCTTGTTCGAGAATGGCACTTCCAATTTTAGAGGCTTCTTCACGTGCCGAAACAACCATGGCATGCTGAGTTGTGAGTCCGCGTTTCGATTCAACATTTTTCTTGCAGGATAAGATGCTTAAACCGATTATGATTAATAGATAGTTAATCTTCATGAGCTAATTGAATTTCAAGGTCTTGTAAGGTTATTTTTGAAAAGGCGATTAATTCTTTAAAAAATGCGGTGAATTCAGTGTCAAATTCGGTGTAAAATTCTTTGAGTTCTACTGTGGCTGTATCCATACCAGATTTATTCTGTGTTCTTCTATTCATTCCATCTAAAACCTTTTGAATACCTTCAATTTTCGCATAACTCAACAACCAGTTTCCGGCAATCATATGCGGCATCATTTTTTGAATCCGTACAGGAAGAATTTCAAAATGCTTTCCGAGTAAATCATAGAAACTATCAATATATTCAGCAAGAGGAATTTCAGAATAATTAGCCCAATTTTTTGCAAGAAAATGGTCGTATAAAATATCGACAATTACACCACTGTAATGCCCGTAATTTTTGTGTAAACGTTTGGTGCTTTGTCTTACTATTGGATGCGCATCGGTAAAGGTGTCGATTTGACGATGGAGCAGGATGCCTTTTTGAATTCCGATAGGAAATTTTTTGTAACGCTTTCCTCGAATTCCATCAGCAATAAAATTACCAATTGTGATTTGATCGTCGTTGTTAGATAGATAAATATGGGCTAAAAAATTCATTGGTGTAATTTACGAATTGTGAGTTAAGAATTACAGTTTTGAAATAGTATATTTGCACAAAATATGAACATCTTATGACACTTATAAAATCAATTTCAGGAATACGAGGAACCATTGGTGGTCAGGTTGGAGAGAATTTAACTCCAATTGACGCTGTGAAATTTGCATCAGCTTATGGTGTGTGGATTAAGCAACAACGCAACAAAGATAATTACAGAGTTGTTGTTGGGAGAGATGCTCGAATTTCGGGAGAAATGATTCAGAATTTAGTCATGAACACCTTAGTTGGTTTAGGAATTCATGTGATTGACTTAGGCTTATCTACAACACCAACCGTTGAAATCGCTGTGCCTATGGAGCATGCCGATGGCGGAATTATTTTAACCGCAAGTCACAATCCGAAACAATGGAATGCCCTCAAACTTTTAAATGCAAAGGGCGAATTTTTAAACGGAGAAGAAGGTGCAAAAATTTTAGATATAGCTGAAAGCACTGACATGGCGTTTGCCGATGTGGATCGTTTAGGGAAGATTACCGTGAACGATGCGTATATTGATATGCACATTGATGAAGTTCTAGCATTGGATTTGGTTAATAAAGCTGCTATTGAAAAAGCGAACTTTAAAGTGGTTGTTGATGGTGTGAATTCTACGGGAGGTATTGCAATTCCTCTGCTTTTAGAACGATTAGGTGTGCATCCTATTAAATTATATTGTGATCCAACAGGTCATTTTCCTCATAATCCAGAGCCGTTAAAAGAACATTTAACCGATTTATCTAAAGCGGTTATTGATGAGCAAGCCGATTTCGGTATTGTTGTCGATCCTGATGTTGACCGATTAGCGTTTATGGATGAGAAGGGCGAGATGTTTGGTGAGGAATATACTTTGGTTGCTTGTGCCGATTATGTATTGAGTAAAACACCAGGAAATACAGTAAGTAATATGAGTTCTACTCGAGCGCTTCGAGATGTTACTGAAAAACATGGCGGCACTTATGAAGCAAGTGCTGTAGGCGAAGTAAATGTGGTTAATCTCATGAAAAAAAACAAAGCCATCATTGGAGGTGAAGGAAATGGCGGCATTATTTATCCGGAATCACACTACGGAAGAGATGCTTTGGTTGGCGTTGCATTATTTTTGAGTTTATTGGCAGAAGGACATAAGAGTGTCAGTGAATTAAGAGCGTCCTATCCTAATTATTTTATGAGTAAAAAGAAAATTGAGCTCACTCCTGAATTAGACGTTGACGCGCTTTTAAAAGCAATGGAAGCAAAGTATGCACATGAAGAATTAACAACGATAGATGGTGTTAAAATAGACTTTGCAAACTCTTGGGTGCATTTAAGAAAAAGTAATACTGAACCTATTATTAGAATTTATACCGAAGCGCCTAGTCAGCAAGATGCCGATGATTTGGCAGATCGCATCATTTCAGAAATAAAAGTAATTGCAAATATTTAGTATCTTTAAATACTACATTAGACTATTGAGTAGGTTTATTGGTAAACAATTAAAACGATCGTATAATAAATAAACAGTTTTATGATTTCTACAGAAGTTTCAATGACTAAGCCTTCAGAACTTGAATTGTATTTTAATCAATTCAGAAAGCATATCATTGGTATCGATCAGGAATTTGATTCTCCTTTTGGAACTCAAAAAATTATTTATACGGATTGGACAGCTTCCGGAAGACTATACCGACCAATAGAGGAGAAAATATGTAATGAGTTTGGACCATTCGTTGCTAATACGCATACCGAAACTACAGTTTCAGGAACTGCGATGACCAAAGCTTATCATGAAGCAAAGCATATTATCAAAGCACATGTCAATTGCGATGATGACGATGTGCTTATTGTTTCGGGTAATGGGATGACGGGTGTGATTAACAAATTTCAAAGAATCTTAGGGTTAAAAGTTCCTGAGAATTTAAGAAAGTACACCACTGTACCTGATGAGATTCGTCCTGTTGTTTTTGTGACACATATGGAGCACCATTCTAATCAAACCTCATGGCTAGAAACGATTGCTAAGGTAGAAGTTATTCCTCCTGATGACAATGGGTTGTTCAGTTTAAAAAACCTTGAAGTTCTCCTCGAAAAATATAAAGATTGTACCTTAAAAATCGCCTCAGTAGTTGGTGGTTCAAATGTGACAGGCTTGGAAACACCATATCATGATATTGCAGAATTAATGCATAAAAATGGAGGTGTATGTTTTGTGGATTTTGCCTGCTCGGCGCCTTATGTTGCTATTGATATGCATCCAGAAAACGAATTGCAAAACTTGGATGCTATTTTCTTTTCGCCACATAAATTTTTGGGCGGACCAGGCACTTCGGGCGTGTTGATTTTTAATAAAAAGTTATACAAAAATATGATTCCAGATTGTCCTGGAGGTGGTACAGTAAGCTGGACGAATCCTTGGGGCGAACATAAATACATAGATAATATTGAAGATCGCGAAGATGGTGGAACTCCTGGCTTTCTTCAAACTATAAAAACAGCTTTATCGATTAAGTTGAAAACACAGATGGGTGTTGACAATATTTTAAAACGTGAGCATGAGTTGGTGTCTTATATTTTTAAAGCATTAGATCCTGTTGACAATATTAACATTCTTGCAGGTCAGCACCAGGATCGTCTTGGTGTCATTTCATTTTATATTGATGATTTGCATTATAACCTTGGTGTTAAATTATTGAATGATCGCTTCGGAATTCAAACCAGAGGTGGTTGTAGTTGTGCGGGTACTTACGGGCATTTTTTATTGCATGTAGATCAACGTATGAGTCACGAACTTACCAGTGAAATTTCTATAGGTGATTTGGTACGAAAGCCAGGCTGGATTCGAATGTCAATTCACCCAACAACAACTAATGAAGAGATTGTATTTGTATGTGATAGTATAAAAGCCTTAGCAAAAAACCATAAAGAGTGGTCAAAAGCGTATAACTATCAAAGCGCCACAAATGAGTTTATACATGAATCATTAAGCGCTTCTCAGCCTGATTCTAGTGATGAATTAATTAAGGCTTGGTTTAGTTTGTAGCAATCTATTTATAGTCTTCTGGACCTTTGTCTTTATGTTTCCATCGTTTGTGCGTCCATAAATAATATTCAGGAGCTTCACGGATTTGATTTTCAACAAGTTTTAAAAAGTGTTCTGTGATTTTATAATCTTCTAATTCTTTAGGATGTTCTGCCAGCGTCACAAATGACGTTTCATAATAGCCACGTTTGAGGCGTTTAACGCCAAAAAATACCACAGACATATCTAGTTTTTTTGCCAGCATTTCGGCACCTGTATGAACGGGAACTCTAATGTTCATAAATTCGGTCCACAGAAAAGCCTTCCAAGGTCTCGGTGTTTGATCTGAAACAAATCCGTTGATAGTTGTAATACCTTGTTCTTTTAATTTTATAAGTTCCGGAATGGTTTCTTTCGTGGTGATTAAATGGCTGTTGTATTTAGCTCTAATACGTTTGACTAAACGGTCAAAATATTTGTTTTCAATTCGTTTATAAATGGCATTTCCTCTGGATTTCACATAGGTTTGTAATATGAAAATCCATTCCCAGCTTCCGTAATGTGCGCACATGAGAACAATGCTTCTGTTTTTGTTTTCTAGCTCTTGAATGAGTTCTACATTAGTGAAGGTAAAACGTTTTTTCATTTCAGCTTCAGAAATCGATAAAGATTTTATGGCTTCAACCATCATATCACATAGATGATGGTAGAATTTTTTTGTGATTTGTTTGATTTCTTGGTCGTCTTTTTCAGGAAACACAAGTTTTAGATTCGATAAGACGGTCTTTTTCCGATAGCCAAATAAGCGATAAATGAGAAGGTATAAAACATCAGAAAACGCATATAATAACCGAAAAGGTAGTATAGAAACAAACCATAAAAATGGATAAACTAAAATGTAAATTATAAATTGCATCAAGAAGTATTAGATTTGCACCGACAAATATAATTATAATAAAAACGTTTAAAAGTCTATGGGGAGTTTAAGTTTATTTACCATTATCATTATTGCGGCTAATGTATTGATATCCTACAAAGGATTTAACGATTATGGCTTTTTTGAACGTTATAAATTTAATGTTGGTAGTATTCAGCGAGGAGAACAGATTCGGATATTTAGTTCTGCGTTTTTACATGCAAATCCGCAGCACTTATTATTCAATATGATTACGCTGTATTTTTTTGCCGATCGCGTTATCTATGAATTAGGAGAGTTTAATTTTTTAATCGTTTATATAGGTAGTTTAATTTTGGGAAGCTTATTATCATTTTATTTTCATAAGAACGAATATCAATATAGTGCTGTAGGAGCGAGTGGAGCTGTGATGGGTGTGTTGTATTCGGCTATTTTAATAGATCCAATGATGCAAATAAACTTTATTATTCCCGGATTTGTATTTGGAATAGGCTATTTATTATATTCTATCTACGGCATGCGAAAGCGCCTAGGTAATATTGGGCATGATGCGCATTTTGGTGGTGCCATTGGAGGTTATGCGATTACCTTAATTTTGAAACCATCTTTATTTGAAACCGAATTGCTTATGGTTAGTTTATTGGCCGTTCCAATTGTGATATTATTTGTGTTACATAAAATGGGAAAAATTTAAACCTTTAGAGTATAAAAAAACCTTCATTCTATACAGAACAAAGGTTTCTATTTTGAATGGCTTGAATTACTAATCTAGCAATTCTGCTATTTTTGCTTCTAATGCAGGACCTCTCAGGTTTTTAGCAATAATGGTTCCGTTTTCATCTAAAATAAAAGTCGCCGGAATCGATCTAATATTGTAAGCTCTGGCTACAGGATCATTAAAATAATTGAGGTTAGACACCTGATGCCAAGTTAATTTGTCTTTTTCTATGGCTTGTAACCAAGCAGCTTTTGGATCTTTTTGTCTAGAATTACCATCAAGAGAAACACCAACAATTTCTAATCCTTTATCATGGTATTTATTATAGACTTTAACAACATTTGGATTCTCTCGTCTGCAGGGTCCACACCAGGCAGCCCAAAAATCGACGATAGTAACTTTACCTAAAACGCTTTTGAGATTCAGTGATTTTCCGTCTGGAGTAGGCGCTGTAAAATCTGGAGCTGTTTTGCCTATTTCGGTAGCACTCATTCGCTCTCTGGTTGCTTTTATACCTTGAAGCTTCACATTGACAGCAGTGCCAAATTTTGTAGATTTTAAATTGGCATCTAAGTTATCGTAAAGACTTGCTATATTATTGATGTCGGCCTCTTTATTATTTAGCATATTGTCTAGTATGACTAAAGAATATAAACTATTGTTATGGCTTTTAACGAATGCTTCTGGTTGTGCTTTAACTTCGTTGGTCAATTTGGTGTATTCAACAGCTAAACTACTTTTGAGGTCTTTATCATCGGTGGCACGAATTTTACTATTCAACTCGGTGATTTTAGTGCTGTATGACTTGATATTAGTGTTATAAGCCATTAATTCTTCATTGGCTTTAGTCCCTTTAATTTCAGAATTGGCTAAATCATCTTTATCAACATCGATGGTGATTTCTTTGTTTTCAACAATAAGTGCCAGATTGCCTTTGGTACTGTTAATGCTTAATAACCATAGTTTTGGTGTGTCTACTTTGCCTTCAAAAGTAAAGCGTTCGTTCATAATAATGGCCGTATCTTTATTAATTTTTCTGCCACGTTCATCCGTTTCCTGAAGGTAAGCTCTAATGCCATTATAAATTCCGGGAGCTTCACCAGTTATTAAATAGGTGTCTCTCAAGACTTCTTTAGAACTTCCGTCTGTTTTACATGCATTAAGTAAAACACCAATTAATAAAATTGCAATTATCCTGTTCATGATTTATAAGTTTTATTCTGCAAATATAATAAGTTAGACTACAAAAAATCAAACTCAAAAAATATTAAAGTCACATGAAACCTTAAAGAAATCACATATTTGGTTTTAAAAAAGTAAAATTGCAATACTTTTGTAAAAAATAATGTGCATGACTCAACAGGATACTATTGTAGCGTTAGCAACTGCCTCAGGAAGTGGCGCAATTGCCGTCGTCAGACTCTCAGGGAGTTCGGCCATTTCAATTGTAGACACTTGTTTTAGATCTGTTGTAAAAGGTAAAACCTTGGCAGCACAAGCCACTCATACTATTCATCTGGGGCATATAGTTGAGAACGATCGTGTATTTGATGAAGTGCTAGTCTCGGTATTTAAAAACCCAAATTCGTATACAGGCGAAGATGTGGTCGAAATTTCTTGTCATGGCAGTTTGTACATTCAACAAGAAATGATTCAATTATTTCTTCGGAACGGTTGCCGAATGGCTGATGCAGGAGAGTTTACCTTACGTGCTTTTTTAAACGGAAAATTAGACTTATCACAAGCTGAAGCTGTCGCCGATTTGATTGCTAGTGATAATGAAGCCTCACATCAAGTTGCGATGCAGCAAATGCGTGGCGGATTTTCTTCGGAAATTGCTAAACTCAGAGAAGAACTTCTCAATTTTGCGTCACTCATAGAGCTAGAATTAGATTTTGCTGAAGAAGATGTTGAATTTGCAGACCGCTCTCAGTTCAAAGAACTGGTTGAAAGAATCACCTTTGTGTTGAAACGTTTAATTGATTCGTTTGCTGTTGGTAATGTCATCAAAAACGGCATCCCTGTGGCCATCGTTGGTGAGCCAAATGTAGGTAAATCTACTTTGCTAAACGCTTTGCTCAATGAAGAGCGTGCCATTGTTTCAGAAATTGCAGGAACAACCAGAGATACGATTGAAGATGAAATATCGATAGGAGGCATAGGCTTTCGGTTTATAGACACCGCAGGCATCAGAGAAACTAAAGATGTGGTGGAGAGTATTGGTATTAAAAAAACCTTTGAAAAGATTGACCAGGCACAAGTGGTTATTTATTTGTTTGATAGTGTTAAGTCTATTTCAGATTTAAAAACCATTACGATTGAAATTGAAAAAATCAGAAATAAATATCCGCAAAAACCACTTATTGTCATTGCTAATAAAATAGATAAGGTCGATGATATTTCAATTTCTAAACTACACTCTGAAATTCCAGATATTAAATTATTATCAGCAAAAACAGGCTTTGGTGTTGAACAGTTAACCAATGCATTACTCGATTTAATCAATACAGGTGCGCTAAGAAATAATGAAACTATCGTCACCAACTCACGACATTATGATGCCTTGTTGAAAGCTTTTGAGGAAATTCAGAAAGTCAAACACGGACTTGAAACTGGGCTTTCAGGAGATTTATTAGCTATCGATATTCGTCAAGCCTTATATCACTTTGGGGAGATCACAGGAGAGATTACTAATGATGATTTGTTGGGTAATATTTTTGCTAATTTCTGTATCGGGAAGTAACTGTATTCGAACCTATTTTTTTAATCAAGCTCAGAAAAGCTTTTCTTAACTAAAGTCAATGAAATCTATTTTGTGAGCCAATAATTTTGCATAAAATCAAATGTGCAGAATTATGAGAAAAATAGCTAAAATATCTGGAATTGCTTATGTAATGATTTTTATAGCTGGGTTTTATTCCAACTTCGCGGTACTTGAAAGTCTCGTGGATAGTAACAATCCAACTATTACCACTGCAAATTTTATAAGTAATCATTCTCAATTTGGTATCGGACTGCTTGGTTTTGTGGTGATGCTTTTTTTTGATGTCCTTTTGGTTTGGTCACTTACTGGTTTAACGAAATCCGTAAATAGAAAAATAACTTATATAGCTTCTTTATTTAGGTTATTACACGCGCTTTTTTTTGGTATTGCTTTATTTAAGTTATGGAGTATTTACCTGTTGACATCTAATGCTAGTATTTCAGATATCTTAAAACATAGCGTAGTAAATTTATTAATAGATTTTGATACGTTTTGGACTATTGGATTATTATTCTTTGGTATTCATTTAATTATTTTGGGTTATCTAGTATTGAAATCAGTAGATATACCTAAAGCTTTAGGATTTTTGCTACTACTTGCTGCTATTGGTTATATTCTAGATGGTACGGCTAAATTATTCATGTCTAATTATATTGATTATAAGGATGTTTTTGAAATCATCGTGGTTATGCCATCAGTTATTGGTGAGTTTTCGTTTACCATTTGGTTATTAGTGATTGGGTTTAAAAAGCAAACGACACAACAAATTTCAAAAATGGTGTAACTTAAAGCTACTTTTTCCGTCGTAGTTCTATACGGTTATCTTTTCTTAAGATACCTTAAGATTATTATCTATTTAACAGTCTAATTTTGATGGAGTAAAAATGATTATTTAAAGACATTAGCTATAAGAATTGCTATAATTATAGAAGAGCTTATGAATACTAGACAAATGAAAAATTCTTTAAAGCAACCAAGACCCAATAAATCCTACAGAGAAAAATCAATAAAAGAAATAATGGATAATGCATACAAGATAGCTAAGAACTCAGGGTTTTACATCCCTTTTAGAAATTGCGATAGGTATGGTTTAAAAGGAACTCAAGACAATCTTGATTAACATCTTTATAATCAACCAAAACACGACTACTATGAAATTAAAACTACTAAAAAGAAGCCTGTTTTTTGTCTTTACTATTGTAACAATACAAGACACATATTCACAAACTTTAGAGACCCAAATAGATAGTGTGTTAGCTACCGTATTTAAAAATAAGAATGAGCCAGGAGCTGTGTTTTTAGTAGCAAAAAACGGTAAATCAATCTACAGAAAAGCATTTGGTAAATCCAACATTGAACTCGATGTAGATATGTTGCCAGAGAATGTTTTCCAAATAGGTTCTATGACCAAACAATTTACAGCTATTGCTGTCATGATGCTCGAGGAACAAAATAAATTAAATGTAAATGATACTGTTTCAAAATTTATTCCAGAGTACCCTAATGGAAACAATATTACCCTACATCATCTATTGACACATACGTCTGGTATCAAGGATTTTACTAAGATGAAATCCATTATGAGTATTGCTAAAGAAGATCTTACACCAAAAGAGCTAGTTGACTTTTTAAAAGATGAACCTGCAGTGTTTAAGCCAGGTGAAAAATTTGAGTATAATAATTCTGGTTATGTCATTTTGGGATATGTCATTGAGTTAATAACAGGAAACACGTATGAAGATTTTATAGAAACAAACATCTTCGAAAAACTGGCAATGAACAATTCTCGTTATGCAAATGATAGAGAGATTGTAAAGAATAGAGCCTATGGCTATCATAACAGAGGAGATTTTACAAACAAGATGTATGTGAGTTTAAATATTCCGTATGCTTCAGGTTCTTTAATGTCAACCGTTGACGATATGTTAAAATGGCAAGAAGCTATTGACAATAATCTGCTAGTTTCTCAGCGTACAATTGATAAGGTATTTAGAAAAAATTCATTAAATACTGGAGAGCAATTTGACTATGGTTATGGTTGGCATTTAAAAGCTATTGAAGGTGTGCCAACGAGAGAGCATGGCGGCAGTATATTTGGCTTTAAATCTATGGGTATTTATGTGCCAAGTTTAGACATTTATGTTATAGGCTTTAGCAATTGTGATTGTAACTCACCTACAAAAGCCGCCAGAACTATTGCAGCATTAGCAATCCCTAATTTTAATAAGAAATGAATCTTTAAACCGCTTTTCAAACAAATAGTTATGCTTTTCAGATAAACGATACTGTTATATATCATCTTAATTTAAAAACAAACAAAGACTATTATATCATCAATCAAAAAACGAACAGATATGCCACATTTTATTATAGACTGCTCAGAGCAAATCATAAAAATCACAACCCCAGAAGTGATTCTTCAAAAGGTGTATGATACTGCTAAATCAACAAATTTATTCACTCCTGAAGAAATCAAAGTACGCATTAATCCGTATCCATATTATACAACAGGAACGACTAAAGACAACTTTATACATGTGTTTGCCAACATTATGCAAGGGCGAAGTATTGAGCAAAAAACCAATTTGTCAAAGCAAATTGTGACAGCACTTAAAACTATGTTTCCCCAAGTCCCTGTTATTTCTATAAACATTAGAGATTTTGAGAAGGCAACCTATTGTAATAAAGACATGATTTAGAAACATCAAGACTATCGTAGAAAAAAAACATCAGGACTATTAAAAATGAAACCTACGGAAAATAAACTACTAAAACTGCCTAAAACCAATAAGTCACTAGTGCAAATTATGCAGCAGGCTTATAAAATTGCGAGTCAAAGGGTTTTTATATACCGTTGAATAAGGATAACTGGACGAGTTCCGATGAATATGTTTAATATACTAACAACCAAAAAAATGAACACTTTAAAAATTAATAATCTAGAGCTTACCTATAAGAACGGTCATCAAGCAATTAGAAATATTTCTTTAGAAATAAAGAATGGGATGTTTGGTTTATTAGGTCCCAATGGTGCTGGTAAATCATCACTAATGAAAACAATAGTAGGTTTACAAAAACCTTCTTCTGGTACTATAGAGTTTAATGATATTGACGTTGTAAGCCAAACGGAATACATCAAAAAAAATTTAGGTTTTTTGCCTCAGGATTTTGGTGTGTATCCTAAAGTTAATGCCTATGATTTGTTAAATCATATTGCTGTTTTAAAAGGTATTAATAATAAAGTAGAGCGCAAAAATCAGATTCAATATTTATTAGAAAAAGTAAATCTGTGGCACTTTAAAGATAAAGAAGTGCATACGTTTTCTGGTGGAATGAAACAACGTTTTGGCGTGGCACAAGCCTTATTAGGAAATCCTAAAATTATTATAGTTGATGAGCCTACAGCAGGTCTTGATCCCGAAGAACGTAACCGCTTTAATACATTACTTAGTGATATAAGTAATGAGGTTATTGTCATATTATCTACACACTTAGTAGAAGATGTAAAGAATCTTTGTTCTGAAATGACCATTATGAATAAAGGTCAGATTCTAAAAACAGGTAGACCTAAAGCATTGATTACAGAATTGCAAGGTAAAATTTGGTCCAAATCAATAAACAATGAAGAATTGGAATTTTACCTAACCAATTTCAATGTTATAAGTCAGCAATTAATAGAGCGACAATTACAAATCACCGTTTTTTCACCTGAACAACCTGAAGGGTTTTATTCCATAGAGCCTTTACTTGAGCATGTTTACTTTAATGTACTTTCTCAAAACAATTAGTATGAATGCGATATTTAAATTTCAATTACAACACAGCAGTAATCATTGGGTTTTAAGCTTAACAGGTGTCATATTAGTATTTGTAGGATTGTTTTGTGGTTACAAATTTAATCTTACTGCTGGCGAAGGTATTTTTCTAAACGCACCATATACTATTGGTTTTATGATGGCTTTGTTGAGCCTTTCAATTATATTTTTTGCCATTTTATATGCGCTAGAACTATTGTTTAAAGAGTGGGATACAAAATTCGATATCATGTTATTTTCCTATCCTGTATCTCTAAAGCAATATTTAGTTGGTAAGTTCTCTTATTTTACTTTAAAAACTCTATTAAGTTTCCTAGTCCTAATTATAGGATTTGTCATTGGTCAAAATTTACGAACTGGTAGCGAAATGCAAACAGGATTCCACCTGTGGTCATACATTTACCCATTTTTGATTTTTGGTGTCACCAACGGCTTATTTGTATGTAGTTTTTTATTTATGATTGCTTACACCACACGTAAAAAGTTGTTAGTTGTTGTTGGTGGATTATTACTGTATGTACTTTACATGGTATTATTACTTTTTTCTAATTCCCCATTCATGGCAGGAAGTATTCCGCAATCCATAGAAATGCAACAACTCTCATCAATCATAGATCCATTTGGCGCTTCTGCTTACTTTTTTGAAGCCAGACATTTTACTGTAGAGCAAAAAAATCAGCATGTGATTCCACTTTCAGGATTTTTGGCTCTAAACCGAATGATTTATATCATATTATCACTAGTCTTTTTGGTAGTGGCTAATCGGTATTATGCATTTGCCAAAACAATAAGTAAAAAAGAGTTAAAGAAAAAAAGGCTAAACGTTTCAGATTCAATCAAAACACTAACAGAAGCAATAATACCTAAGCTTAATTTTAGTGCTGCATCGGGAATTAAATCTATGCTTTCCTATGCCAAGGTGGATTTAATTTATTTGTTTAAAAGTGTCACCATTGTTGCCGTTTCAATACTCATTGTATTTTTTGTGGGTATGGAAATGTATGCAGAAATAGATAAAGGCATACGTTTGCCTGAGCAATATGCAAGTTCAGGTCTCCTGGCGACTTCAATTTCTCAAAGTTTTCATTTAATAGGCGCTTTGATCTTAGTTTATTTTGTGAACGATTTATATTATAGAAGTCGAACAACTCATTTTTACTTAATAGAAAAAAGTACGTTTTTTTCAAAAACCAAGTTAAAAGGGCATCTTATTTCGATAAGTGTTTTGATCGTTTTTCTTACAATAATTCTTATTGTATTAGCGCTTGTATTTCAAATGTGTTATGGATATACATCTGTTGATTGGATGGCGTATTTAGGAGTTGTGGTTTTTAATACCCTACCGCTTATTTTATTTGCTGCTTTTTTATTGTTGCTTAATAGTATTATAAATAACAAATATGTTGCTTTAGGTGTTTCAATATTAGCGGTACTTGTTTTTGCAAAACCGTTATTGAAAATGATTTTGCCATATCCATTATTTCATGTTTTCTCAGGATTTAAAGGTCTTTATAGTGATTTAAATGGCTATGGTGTTTATCTATTAGCGTTTATTAACCGATTGTGTTTTGGAATAGGTTTAGTCGGACTACTATGGATTTTAAATTCCTATTATAAGACCAAACATTGGGCTACATTGAAATCAGTTTTGGTAGCTGTATTTGGTGGCTTAGCTGTTTTTAGTGGTGTTTACTTTATGGAAGGTTATACGTCAAAAAATGAAGATACAATGCTCGCTGAAGCTGTTAATTATGAGAAAAACTTCCGTCACTACCAACATATACCACAACCAACAATTACAGATGTTGATACTAAAATAGACTTATTTCCGACAAAAAATGCTTATCAAATTGAAGGAAATTATGTGTTGCAAAATCTATCTGAAGAACCAATGGAAAATATTCTGTTCAATTTTCATTCAGATTTAACAATACAAGAGGCGACATTCAAAATTCATGATGACAATATAGTACTAGATGAGCATGTTTCAGAAATCAAACTAAGTCAGCCATTGTTGCCAAATGAGATTGCCACTTTAGCATTTAAAATATCTTATCAATGGTTTCCTGTAAATGGGCATCAATCGTTTAATGCGATTGTTGGTAATGGATCATTTATGCGGATTAGCAACTATTTTCCTTCTGTTGGGTATCAAAAGGATAGAGAAATTAAAGATGAACAAAAACGCCTGGAAAATCAACTTGGTGAACCAACAGGATTAAAACCACTCGAAATGCCTGAGGTTTTTAAAAATGACTTTATTGATTTAAAGATGACGGTTTCCACAGAGGCCAGTCAAACACCTGTAGGGACAGGTGATATGATTAAAACTTGGACAGAAGCCAATAGAGCTTATGCGCAATTTAGAGCCAACAATATCCCTTTTAGATTTGCGGTATCGTCTGCTAATTATCAAAAAATATCTAGAAATCACAGAGGTATAACTATTGAGGTTTTATATGATAAAAAACATCCCGAAAATGTTGATCGATTATTAAATAATGCTGCTCTAAGTTTAGATTATTGTATAGATAATTTTGGTCCTTACCCTTTTGAAAAAGCCAGTTTTGTTGAGGTTTCATCATTCACAAGTGGGTTTGCGGCTACAGCATATCCATCTGCAATTTTTATGACTGAGCAGATGATTTTTCATTCCAATATAGACAGCGATCCAAATAAGGATGTTATAAATGAATTAGCAGGACATGAACTTTCTCACCTATGGTGGGGAAGTAGTCAAATAAATCCAGATGAACGGGAAGGTGCTTCGATGCTTACCGAAACCTTAGCGATGTATACCGAAATGATGATTTATAAAAAGATGTATGGTAAAGAACGCATGATGGAGCGTGTTCAAATTCACCAACAAATTTATGATAACGAAAAAGGACTTTATGGCAATCCACCATTATATAAAGTGCCTTATGGAGCAACGCACATTGCTTATTCTAAAGGAACTGTAGCTATGGTGAAATTAAGTGAATTATTAGGAGAACATAAGGTGAATGAGGCACTCCGGAATTTTTTGGCTAATAATAAATATCCTAAAAAACCAAGCTCATTAGATTTGCTTGAGGAATTTTATAACGTAATGCCTAATGTTAGCTTTAAATCGAAAATAGATGATTTGTTTAAGGAAGGCAAAGAATAAATCACTGTAAAACATTATTTGATATGAAAACAAAAATGAAATTGTTAGTAATAATAGGATGCTTTGCTTTTACAGTGTCATGTTTGGCAAGTCATAAATTGTCAATTCAGGATTCAGAGCCCACTGATATTTTAATCAAAACAGATGATGTCACTATTGGTGGCACACTGATGCTACCAACGCATCTTCAAACAATGTCATTAGTCATTATGAGCTCTGGAAGCGGACCACAAGATCGCGATGAAACTTTAGAAGGATTTAAAATTTTTAAAGATATAGCAAATCACTTAGCCTCAAAAGGCATAGCATCTTTTCGCTATGATGATAGAGGTGTAGGTGATAGTACAGGCGATTTCGTTAATTCTACAATTGAAGATCATTCAAGTGATTTAGAAAATATTATGAACTATTTTAAATCTTCAAAACAGCATTCATTTAAAAGTTTCATATTGTTAGGCCATAGTCAAGGAGGAATTCTTGCAGGAAAAGTGGCTGTTGGGAATACGTCTGTGGAAAAGGTAATTTTAATGGGAGCGCCAGCAGTGCCATTAATTGAAGTCGTGACTTATCAAGTAAGGCAAGATTATAAAAATACAAATTTGCCTAAACGTTATATCGAGGCTGATGTTTCTGCACATAACAAGTTGATGCGAGCTATTAAAGATGATAAGCATATTGATAAGGCTTACGATGTGTTTAAAGCAACTACTAAAAGCATTCTAATTGAAATGTCGGCAAACGAAAGTATTGATAAAGAAAAGTTAGAGCAGCAAGCTATTGCAAAAGCTGATGAATATAAAATCATTTATGGCTTACCATCTTTAACGTCCTTTCTATATTACGATCCTTCAAAAGATGTTGAGCGATTAAATGTGCCAGTGTTAAGTCTCTTTGGTGGCTTGGATTTTCAAGTTCCGATACATCAAAATAAAGACAGAATGGAAAACGCGCTCCTTAAATCAGGAACAGATTATCAGTTTATAACCTTTGATGAAGCAAATCATTTCTTTCAAAAGGCTAAAACTGGTCAACGTGATGAGTATGCTAAACTTGATAAGAAATTCGTGAATGATTTTTTATATAGCATATCAAATTGGATAATCGGAAATCAATAAGTTTTTAAAATGAAAGAAAATATAGATTACATCGACAAATTTGAATATCCTCAGGTAATAACAGTCTGGGAAGCCTCTGTAAGAGCAACACACCATTTTTTAAAGGAAGAAGATATTGCCTATTTCAAACCTTTAATTTTAAATACATATCTGGATGCTGTTGAATTGCGATGTTATAGAGGTGAGAACCATAAAATATTAGGGTTTATGGGTGTGTCTGATGGAAATTTAGAGATGTTGTTTATTCATCCAGAACACAGAGGTCAACGTATTGGTCAAACTTTATTGGATTATGCCATTAATCATTTTAAGGTTACCAAAGTCGATGTCAACGAACAGAATGTAGCTGCTCTAGGGTTTTATAAACATTGCGGATTTGTAATAAAGGGAAGATCGGAAACGGATGCCTCTGGAAAACCGTATCCCATTTTACATATGGAATTAATATCAAGTGTTGAAAATGATAAACATTAGAAAAGCGGTTTCTAAAGATGTAAAAGCATTATTCGCTTTCATAAAAAATTGGGAGTACAAATCACGCATAAATCATTTGCTAAATGGCATATAGAATAAAATCATCAACTAAAAAAAGCATATTATGAGTAATAAATTTCAATTAGAAACTCTAAAAATAAAACATCATTTATTTCTAATATTAGCTGGTGTCCTAACTGTTTTATGTGTTGCTTGCCAACCTGATAAAACAGCGACAACCCCATCTGATTTACTGAAAAACCGCATAGACAATTATTTAAAGCAAAGTGAGGCTAACGGATTTTCAGGAGCTATCCTGGTAGTTAAAAATGATTCCATTATTCTCAATCAAGGTTACGGATTCGCTAACAAAGAAAAGTATATTCCTAACAGTCCCAATACAGTTTATGACATTTGCTCAGTGTCAAAGCAGTTTACAGGTGCTGCTATTATGAAATTAGTTCAAGACAATACATTGAAGTTAGAGGATTCTATAAGTAGCTTCTTCGATAATTTACCAAAAGATAAAAAAGACATTACCATTCATCAGTTATTAACCCATTCTGCTGGTTTTGGTCATGGTAATACCGATGATTTCGACCTCACGCCAATGGACGTATATTTTTCCGACTTGTTTGAATCGGAGTTGTTATTTACTCCAGGCTCCGACTATTCATATTCAAATTCTGGTTATAGCATTTTGGGACGGATTATTGAGTTAGTTTCAGGACAAGACTATGAAACATATCTCAATGAAAAATTATTCCAGCCATCAGGAATGAAGCACACAGGTTATTTATTACCAGATTGGGAGAACTCAACTGTTGCCGATGAATATTTGCTTAATGTTTCTAACGAAGGGTCTCATATCGCACAGTATAAGCAAGATGGTGCAATAGCAAGAACCGTATTGGCAAATGGAGGCATACATTCTACAAATAATGATATGTACAAATGGTATCAATCATTACAATCAAATAAAATTTTATCCCAGGAATCATTTGAAATACTTACAAAACCCCATGTGGCCGAATATGAAGACGAGTCGAGTCACTATGCTTACGGTTGGGCTATTTTTACATCTGAAAGAGGTACTAAAGTCATCACACATAATGGATTTAATGGGGTTTCGTATAATGAATTTGTATGGTTTCCAGAGGAAGATGCACTTATATTATTGGCATCTAATGCCTATGTTAGACCAATAGGAAGAATAACACTGGAAATTGAAAATATAATATTTGATTCAACTTACGTACCCAACGAATTACTAAAATATATGGTAAGTGAACTTTACAAATTTACTGAAGCATATCAAGGTTCGGTTAACGATTTAGAAAAACAACTAAAACTAACATATGAAGAGGTTATTGATTCACCCAGACATTTAAATCGTTTAGGAGGTGTTTACTACCGAAAAGGAATGATGGAAAAAGCAATTGGTATTTATAAACTTAACATACAATTATTTCCTGATGATGGAAATAGTTGGGATTCTTTAGGAGACACCTATTTTAAAGCTGATGAAAAAGCTAATGCTATTAATGCTTTTACAAGAGCGTTAGAATTAAAACCAGAAAATGACGATTGTTTCTGGTGTGATAATTCTCAGGAAAAACTTGAAATATTAAAGCATAATTAATTACATTTTACTCAAACATTAAGCCTCTATGAACGCTCCTGAAATCCAACAGGTTGGATTTTATAACCAACAATTTTTGACATTACCATCATATTTTTAAAACTTAAGTGTAAAATTTGAAGAAAGAAAACTCAATTCAATTGATCTTATGAAGACCTTAATCATTGCTCTATTATTTATAGCAATTCCACCTCAAAAATCTCAAGAACAATGCAAAAAATTAATTCAGTTGGGTGTTGATGCTCTTAATCGGCAAGAGTATACAAAATCACTAGAAATTTTAATTGACGTTCAAGCTATTGCCTCCAGTAATGGCTGGCAAGAAGAACTGTTTTTTGCACTAAACAATATTGGCGCAAATTATTATCAACTTTCAGATTATGGAGAAGCTTTAAATCATTATTTACAAGCTTATGATGTTGCTGTTAACTATTTAAATGACCAAAAAGAAATGGTTGTTTTGAATAATGTTGGTATCCTGTATTTTAATGATGAAAACTATGAAGAAGCTAAAACCTACTTTTTAAAAGCGTTCCAAATCGCTTCAAAAACTAATGAAACGGATAAAATTGGACTTTATGCTGTAAATTTAGGGTTAACTCTAAACCTTTTAGGTGATCTTGATAAGGCTCACGAGTATCTCGAAATGACCCAAAACCATGTGTCTGATAAAGATTTGCAATTGCAAGCACAATATGCAATTGCTGAAAACCTCTATCTAAAAACGAATTATAATGAGTCTGCAGATGTATTAACCCATATTATATCCGATTTAAAAGCGCATAGACTTTTTGAACATGTTTCGGGATCGTTTTTACTACTGTCACAAATCAGTCTTAAAAATAATGACTTAATAGCAGCATTAGACTATGCCTTAAAAGCAAAAAACAATTATACAAGTATTGAATCAAGTATCGATATTTTTGATCAGCTTTCAGATATTAAATACAGATTGAATGAATTTTCAGAAGCGAGAACTTATAAAGATTCTGTACTATTTTTTAAAGACAGCTTATTCAAAAAAATAAGAGAAGACCAATTTGAAAGCAGTCGCGTTAAGTTTGACATAAAGCGCTACGAGAATGAAATTATTGAAGAACAGATCAAACTTAAACAAGAACGCAAAACATTTTATGTGATATTAATTGCAATCGCATTAATGATTTTAACATCACTTTGGTCGCTTAAAACGTATAGCACTAAGGCTAAACAAAAGCGAATCATTTCCGAAAGAAATCAAAAGATTAAAATGTTAGAACTTGAAAATGAATTGGAAACTAATAATAGAAAACTGACATCAAAAGCATTAAATACGGCTAGTAGAAATGAATTATTGCAAGAGATTATTCAAACGATTAGTAGTTATCCTGATTTACTAAATAATACAAACCTGAAAAAATTAGTTCAGCAACTTAAAAAGCATTTGAATGATCATTCTGGCTGGCAGGATTTTTTGTTTCATTTCGAAAAGGCAAACTACGGATTTCTAAAAGCACTAAAAGAAAAGCATCCGTCATTAAATACCAATGATATTCGTTTTATATGCTATTTGTATATGGATTTATCGACTAAAGAAATCGCTTCAATATTTAACATCACGGCTGATGCCTGTAGAAAACGGAAACAAAGAGTAGCCAAAAAAATGGATTTGCAAGATACCTCTAAAATATATGACTACCTCTCTGGTTTTTAGTCTACTAAATCAATAAAACTATTTTAGGCTCCCAAATGTCCCACTATTTATCATAGGATGTCCCACTTTTTCGTGTCATTTTTTCTGTTAGTTCTAAGTGAATTTCCACCTTAGCAGGACTAATATTTAATTAATAAACACATGAAAATTAAAATTACACTACTGGTTTTAGTTGCCTTATTATGTACAACTAAAATGTCACACGCCCAGTTAGAGTCTATTGGCTCTTCCGACTATGGCAGAATTTTTAATATCACCTATGATCCTAATATTCAGGATAAATTGTATGCAACGTCGTTGTTTAACCATATTTTGGTGTCCCACAATAACGGAGTAGATTGGGAGGTGTTATTCTCGATGTCGGTACACGATGTCACCACATTTAAGGACTTAAAAATGACCAATAATAATACGGCTTTAAGTTTTATTAAGTTTAAACAGTCTTCTCCAGACAATACCATTATTATTTTTGACTTAGCCACAAATTCAGTTATTGATGAAATTGAAATCCCTTATAGTTCTCCTGATCGTTTTATAAAATCATATAGTATTTATAGCGGAAATTCTGATGTTATTTTGATGAATACTAAGTTAGATTATAGTACAGCTGAACACACGTATTATACACAAGATGGAGGTGAAAACTGGAATTTGGTATACTCAAAATCTGATAATGATGAAGTAGCTATTAATAGTGTGGCTATTAGCCCTTATAATCCAAATCATTTATTTTTAGGGCGAGGTCTTGGTCCTTCAGGTGTAGATGGAGGCTTATTTATGTCTACAGATGGCGGACAAACATGGGTAGACAAATTACCGGGAATCGTTGTGGCGCCTATTGCTTTTAATCCGAATGATCCCAATGATATTTTGTTAGGTACAGGAATTAGTTTTGGAAGTGTTGCCGAAAATTTATACCGTTCTTCCGATGCTGGTGATACTTGGGAAATTGTTCCTATGTCTTGGACCAATGAACAATTAGATGATATAACTGTCATAGGGTTTAATCCAAACGTGCCTAATCAAATTATTGTTTTAGAAGAGAACGAAATCGTCATTTCTAACGATAACGGAACCACTTGGCAGAATCATATTCATGACTCCGATAATGTTCATGGCTACTATTATGGTACTCACTTGTCTTTTAATCCATTTAATAATAACGAAGTGTTTATTAATAGTGATTACCATCCGCAGTTTTCTAGTGATGGTGGTGTTACTTTGACCTGGTCAAAAAATAATTACTATCTGTCTACAGGTTCTTTAGGGCTTTTTCCAAATGGTAATGAACATCTGTATTATGGGGTGCAATATGGGTTTGTACACAAAGATTTAACAACTAACGTAGAAGAAGATTTTGATATCCTTCCAATTAACTGGTACAATCAAAGTGATGCGCCAACATTATATGTTGATGCGTTTGTTGAAGGACGAGTTTTTACATTTAGTGGTGGTTGGTTTGGTTCTAACCTAAATATTAGCGAGGATCACGGACAAACAAAACATCAAATTTTAAATACCTATATGAACTATTTTGATGCGGTTGCAACAGATTCATTTGACCAAAATACAATTTGGGTGTCGTTTTCAAATACGTCTGGATATTCAGAGCTTTACAGTGTAGATGTGAATGATTTTGATGCCATGGAGACCACAAATATTCCATTGCCAAATAATGGTGTTGTTAGAGGCATACATTTTGACCCTCAAAATCAGGGGCATGTTGTAATCACAGTGGGTACCAGAGTTTATAAAACGGAAGATTATGGTGCAACTTGGACGTTATCAAGTGGTTTAGAACAACTCAATCCAGGTTTAGATCTTATCTTGCATATAGATAACAATCCCTTAAATCCGCAACAATTAGCAATCGCATCTAATAAGGGGATTTTTACATCGGTAGATGGCGGATCAACATGGAGTCAGATTTATACTGAATTAGTTCATCAAATATTTTTTTCTGATGTGACTGATGGTTATATGGTTGGAACGGTTCATACTTCAGGAGTGTCTGATTATGCGATTGTTTATACGGTTAATGGTGGACAAAACTGGACACGTATTGAAAATGATGCGCTGATGTCTATTGGTTCTAATAATTCACAAGTGAAATTTAACACATCTAATGAAGCCGATATTTATATTGCATCTATAGATTTAGGTTTGGTGAAATACACTTTAGATCTTCAGGCACTTAGCATAGATGAATCAGAATATAGTGAGGATTTTATTAGTGTCTTTCCTAATCCAGCTAAAGATAGTGTCACCATAACTTCTTCAAAAGAAACCATTGAATCCTTAGCACTTTATGACTTAACAGGTAAAATGATTCATAAATCCTTCGGAAAAAATCAGGTTGATGTTTCAGCTTTACCAAAAGGTGTTTATTTGTTGACCATTGAGGTTCATTCTGGTCAATTGTTTTCTAAAAAAATAGTAAAAATGTAAATCTTACATTTCATAGATAGTAGCTGCTATGTAGCTAAATAGTTAAGAGTTAAACGAAATCCCTAATTACTTACTAACACTAATCTGAGAGGCCAGGTATTATTATCTGGCTTCTCTCTTTAATTAAAAACTATACTCTATTTTTGAGTGATTCGTTTTCTAATTCTACTCAAAGATTCTGGTTTGACACCTAAATAACTGGCCAAATGGTATTGTGGTACACGTTGAACCAAATCAGGTCTGGTTTCTAAAAGGTTTTTATAGCGTGATTCTGGACTCGAAGTCATAAATTTGGCTAGTATTTCTTGTTGCTCACCAAAATCGTTCTCCATAGACATGCGGCATAATGTTTCATATGTTGGAACACGCTTAAATAATTCTTGCTCTTTATCATAGTTTAACACTGCAAGTTTACAATCTTCAACACATTCAAAATAATGATTCGCAGGAGTTTTGTTTTGATAGCTTTGCAATGAAGCCACAGATTCATCTTCTACATAAAACTCTGTTGTACGCTCTTCACCATCAATGATATAATACTTTCTTACACAGCCTTTAATAACAAAATAAGAATCTCTTGAGATCTGTCCTTCTCTCAAAATGACATCGCCTTTTTTGTATGTTTTGATAGGAATACAATCTGTAAAAGCTTGACATTCTTCCGCAGTCAAAGTAAGATATCTTGAAATTAGTTTTACAATGTCATTTTCCATGAGAAGGAGTGTGTAGCTTATATAGCTCTCTAAAATAAAAAGGTTTGAGCATAAACCCAAACCTTCAAATCAAAAAAACTAATATTCAATTATAAAACATCAAATAATTGTGTAATTGGCTTACGAACTTTTGCCAAGCCAATAGTATGATCGTCCTCATGTCTATAACCTATTGGTGCTATGACAGCGGCATTTAAGCCTTGTTTGTTGAGTCTTAAAATGCGATTGTAGGCTTCTGGCTCAAAACCTTCCATTGGACAAGCATCAATTTTTAATTCGGCACAGGCATTTAAAAGATTTCCAAGTGCTAAATAGGTTTGTGATTTCAGCCAGCTTGTTATTTCTTCTGGTGTTTTTTCCTTCAATTTTTCTTTTATAAAATCACCATAGCCATTTAGTCGGTTGATATCTAATTGTCGTGTGTTGGCCGTTTGTTTGATAAATGCGTCAATAGCTTCTGAATGTGCTTCAGTATAATTACAGAATACAAATAGGTGAGAGGCATCGGTTATCTGACTTTGATTCCAGGAAACAGGTTTGAGTTGCTCTCTGATGTCAGGGTTTTCAATAATCAAAACCTTATAAAGTTGTAATCCGTAAGATGACACCGATAATTGTATCGCTTCCTTTAATTTTTGAAGATCATCGGTTGCTACTTTTTTTGTTGTATCAAATTTTTTAGTAGCATAGCGCCATTGTAAGTGTTTTATTAGTTCCATTTTTATTGTGTTTTTAGTTTGTAGTTTCTCATCATAAATTCGGTTTTAAAACCCATTTTTTCGTACATGGATTTTGCCATTTTAGAGGCTTGTAAAGTAGCTACATCGCAGTCTTGTTCTATAGCTTCGTTAAGAAGATGATACATGATTTGAGTGGCATAGCCTTTACCGCGCATATTGGGTAAAATTCCCAAGCTATGAATACCAAAAGTGTTCTGTGTTTGGTGACTTATAACCGTTCCTACTAGCTCTGCTTGATCATAGATTAAGTAGTAATTAATATTATGGTATGTTTTATTAATAGTTTGCTCTGAAACGAAATACCCAAATGATTTTTTAAAGGTCTTACTCCATAATTTCGCATCATTGGCATTGGTAACGAGTTGGAATGTTAGTGTTTTAGATGTTTTTAGTTTTTCAGTAAGCGACAAACTCATTCCATACTGTAAGGAAACTTCATTAAATCCGTAGTAATCAAAAATGGTATTTGAATTGGAGTTTAGATCAAAATAAGAAAAAGTAAAGCCGCTTAATTCAGATTTTAAAAGCAATTTAATGTCATTTAGAATCTCTGGATTGTGTTCGCATTTCAACCAGATTTTGTTTGGCCATTCCGATTGAGGCACAAAACAGTAACCTAAGTGTTGATCTTCATTATAGGTGTTAAAAGCTTGCGTGGCATTTTTCCATAAAGAAATGAGGTTTACGATATTTGATTGTATTGTTGTCATCGTTTATTATTTTGTATTAATGAGTATGATGCCTATTAGCATGGCGATTGCTCCAAAAAGCCGCTTTGATGTTAAAGGTTCCACAGGTAGATTGAGCCAGCCATATTTTCCTGCAATCATTGAAAAAATGAGTTGCCCGCAAAGTCCGAGAGCAATCATTCTGGAGATGCCAAGCTTCGGAATGGTATAGAAGTAAATACTAATGCCTATGACACTAAATAATCCGCCTATAAACCATAAATACCAAGGTATTTGTGTAGTGATCATAGGTTGAACAGTTCCTTTGTTAAGTATAAAAAGCAATATCACTCCGAAGACTACACTACTTAAAGAGGTCGCAACTACGGCCAGAATGGGTTGTTTTAGCAGACTACCAAGTTGAGAGTTAAATCCCGCTTGAATCGCCAGAAAGGCGCCACCAGTTAAAGCTAATATTTGTAATAAGAGTCTCATCGTTTTAGATTAATCCCATTTGTTGGTTGTTGATACAGCATATTTACCAGCTCCAGTAAAGAATAAAGCAAAACCAAACATCATATAGATGAAAATGGGACCAATAGCCCAACCTCCAAATTCATTTAACTTTAGCAAGTTTGGGAGTTGTACCATAACAATCGCCACCAGACAATTAAAAGCAAAAACAAGTCCGGCGAGCTTTGTCCTAAATCCGATAATAATCAAAGCAGGTGCAATAATTTCACCAACATAAATACCGTATCCAAAAAATGCAGGAAGGTCATATTGTGTTAGGAGGTTTTTGATAAAATCAATACCATTTATGAATTTGGTAATGCCATAAATGAGCATTGTAAATGCGACACTGATTCGTAAAATAAGTATTCCAATGTGTTGTTTAGTGTTCATAGTATTAAAATTTAAAAGTTATATTTTATAAAGACCCCAAAGTTTTCAAGGCTGTTCTTTCCTTTTGTAAACTGATCTAGATTTACGGCAATACCTGCAATTAATTGCGCTTTTTTTAGTCCGATACGTAATTGTTGAATTCCTCTGTCCAGTTCTTTAAAATTTGTATTGACAACAGCAAATAGATTGATATAGCCTTGAAATGCGTTGCTTAACGTTGGGGTATAATTCAAGATTAAATTTTGTTCTAATGTAAATCCGTTTTGATAGGTACTACCAATAGCATAAGTCAGTTTGAATTGTGTTTTGGTATACTGATATTGCGTGGTAAGACTTGTAAATGTTCCTGGGTTTTTGATTCCGAAAGCGGCATTGACTTTAAAATGTGAATTCAAATTGTAAGACAACATATTTCTGATAAAAAAAATATTGTTGGTGTCATGCGTATATTCAGAATCAAATAAAACGACATTGTTGATAGACCATGACGCATCAAATTGGTAACCTACAAAATGCTGATAAGCAGCCGATCGATTACCAAGTACTATTTCAGGAGAAACATTAATATTTTGTGCATGAGATGCTAATCCGCCAAAAATAATAAATACAAAAACTTGAAAAAATCGTAACATAACCCATTTGTTATTATATGGGTCAAAATTAGAAGCAGTAGAGAAGAAAAAACTTAAGCTATCTTAAGAAGCGAATTTAAGAGTGTTTTTTTCGTAAATAGCTTAGAAATTCTGGAGTAACCCCAAGGTAAGAAGCTATGATGTATTGCGGAACGCGCTGTTCTATATCTCTATAGGTTTTTCTAAAGCTTATATAACGCTCATAAGCATCATCACTCATACTATCGATGACACGTTCTTGAACAGCAACATAAGCGCTTTGTATTTTTAAACGGAAGAAATTGGAAATTTCAGGGACTTCAATAAATAAGGTTTCTAATACAATTCTTGGTAATTGAACGAGCGTCGTTTTCTCTAAGGCTTGTACATACATGCGAGATTTTTTCCGACTTAAATAACTGTACAAATCGTTGATCCACCATTCTTCAATTCCTAGTTGTAATGTATGTTCTTGTGCATTTTCATCCAAATAATAACTACGCATACAACCTTGTGCTATAAAATTCATGGTGTTAGCTGTTTGTCCGGGTTCTATTAAAAATTCTTTTTTGTTTAAGTCTTTAAAAACAAGTATAGAGGACAACTTTTCGATGCCAGCTTCATCAAGTGTAACATCTTTGTTGATATGATTAATAAGTGATTGTATGTATTGCAGATTTTGATTCATAACTTCTTATAATTAACGCTTTTTAACTGTTATATCTTCATTAAAAAAATCAAAATCATATAAAGAATTATTGTTTTCAATGGCAGCTTTAAAAGGAGAAGGAGTTATCGTTAGTTCTGTAGGAAACCAATTAGTTCTTGTTTTATAATTTGGTAATAAGAATAATCCTTCTTGAGTTCCGTTGGTTCCAAAATGTTTTGTGTCGCCTTTCCAAAAATCAGAATTCAATTCTTTCTTCAATATAGTATTAGTGTCTTCAATGGATGATGTTGGCAACCCTATTTCATTAACACAGATGACATCTTCAAAGCTAAAAGAATGAGAGGATTGGTTTTTTAAATCATGTCTTACAATAAACTCTGCAACGTTACCACTTCCATCATAAAAATAAAAAGAATCTGCGTTCCAAGTTTCAAAACGTTGTGTTTTTCTCCCTTTATCAATGTCAATGAGATCAACTTTTTCCTCCATAAAACTTAATGCTTCTATGAATTTATTAGAAGGGATTAAAAAGCAGTAGTGGTACTTATAATCTTCATTAGATTTTAAAAATGTCAATTTACTCCAGCCAATTTTTAATGTAAAGCGATCAGGTTTATCTTCAATTATTTTTACTCCAAGTAATTTAGAATAAAATTTTTTTGCTGTATCTAATTGGTTTGTAAATAAAGCTAATTCTTTAATCTTCATTTAAATTTAATTCTAAAATCAAATTTACGAATTTCATTTGCTTTTAATTATTTAGATAATATTTGTCTCAAATTTGTGCTTTCTATAGATGAGAATCTATCAATATTTGTAAGTCCTTTTCTGTATCGGTAAATAGAGTTGAAAACAATTACATACGTCTTACCAAACCTGTCTCTCTGTTGTTTATAGAATCGTTGATACACCAATTTATTATTAATTTTTAAATTTGACCTTATAAAATAAACATTTGATCAATCAAAAATCTATAGCAGTACTTCCTTTCGTCAATATGAGTAGTGATATTGAAAACGAATACTTCTGCGACGGATTGACAGAAGAAATTATAAACGCCTTAGCAAAAATCAAACAACTTTCTGTTACTTCCCGTACATCTTCATTTTATTTTAAAAACAAGTCAGTAACAGCAAAGGAAATAAGAGAAAAATTAGAGGTAGCTACCTTTATTGAAGGTAGTGTAAGAACTTCAAAGAAGAAAATGCGTATTACAGTGCAAATGATTGATACTGTAGACGATTTTCATTTCTGGTCAGAAACCTTTGATAGAAACCCAGAAAACATTTTTGAAATTCAAGATGAAATTAGTCTGTTTATTGCTGAAAAATTACGTGAACATGTAGGTCATATTGAGATAGAAGATAAGCTAGTAGCGCCTATTGATGTGCCTGTAGTTATCTATAGAGAATACCTGAAAGGAAGGTATTACATCATGAAGTTGGATTATAAAAATTCAATTAAGGGTATCAATATCTTAAAAGACGTAATACTTAAATCACCCAATTTTCCCAATCCCTATTTAGATATACATCTAGCCTATGTTAATATGGGGACTATGGGACTTTTACCTGCATTTGAAGCTTACGAGAAGGCCCAGCCTTATTTGTCAAAGGCATTAGAGTTAGACTCAAACTCATCAAGGTCACAATTGAATTTGGCTTTGATAGAATGCTGGCAAAATTGGAATCTTAAGAAAGCTTACGAGCACGCTCATAAGGCTTTGGAGATGCAGCAAGCAGACGATATTTACTTAACCATTTCTAATTTTTTGACAGTAGAAGGGAAATTAGATGCAGCACATAATTACCTTGAAAAAGCATTACAATTAGATCCGTATGCCGCTATCAATCATCATTATAAAGGGTTTTTGTATTACTTAAAAGAAGAATACACTACAGCAATACCTTTCTTAAAAAAAGCTTTGGAGCTAGACCCTAAATTACCCTTTCCGCCAATTTACATCGGGATTTGTTTATTACTATCAGGCAAATCAAATGAAGCTTTGACGTACTTTGGTTCACTTGAAGGAGTTTCTGTGAAAGACCTTACCAAATTAGGAGGTGAAACCATGTGTTATGCAAAGCTCAATGAAACGGAAAAGTGTAATGATGGATTAAAAGAACTAGAAACGTATTTATCAACAGCCCTTGTAGATAAGGCATTAACATTTTTAATATTAGTTAATGCGTTATTAGGTAATGATGAAAAGGTGGTTGATTTAATAACGCAAGCATACAATAATCATTTACCATTAATTTTAGTATTAAATCCATCACCAATTCTTAAGCCTTTAAAAACTCACAAAGGATTTAAAGATATTATGCTTAAAGCTATTCCAGATAACGACAACTACAAACAAAAGAAAAAGTACAAACAAGCACTATTAAATAAAGACGAAATAGAGAAGTACACAAAGGAACTTGAACAGATTATGATGGATTATAAATTGTACTTAAATCCAGACTTGTCATTAAAAGATTTAGCCTCTTACTTAGAACTGCCAACCAATTACGTTTCTCAATTATTAAACCTAGGGTTTCAAAAAAACTTCTCTGAATATGTGAATACTTTTAGAGTTGAGGAATTTAAAGAACGAGTACTTTTAGAAGAAAATAAAAGTTTAACCATTATGGCAGTGGCATACGATAGTGGTTTTAACTCTAAAACAGTATTTAATACGTTTTTCAAGAAATTAGTAGGAATGACACCAAACGATTATCGTAAAAGCTTGTAGACACTTTTTTATTCTTATACTTTGTTAAGAAATTAAGCGAAGCTTTTCAATAAGTAGCGTCAAATAGTTAAATTTGAGTACAGTCGAAAAAGCATCTTGAAATTGGAGAACTCACATCAACTCATTATTGATAATGTTAGCAGGTTTATTGATTTAACCGAGCTTGAAAAACAGAAGTATATGTCTTTGCTTACAGACATAAAAGTAAAAAAGAAAACCTTTTTAATGCAGGCAGGCGACATTACTACATACGAGTATTTTATAACAAAAGGATGCTTAAAGGTATATACGCTGGATGAAGGTGGCGCGCCTCACATCTCTATGTTTGCTGTTGAAGATTATTGGACAGGTGACATGGCTAGTTTTATGACCATAGAGCCCACACGTTATTTTATTAAAGCTACTGAAGATTCTGAATTATTAGGAATTTCTAGAGCTAATTATGATTTGCTGTTTCAGGAAATACCAAAATTTGAACGGTTTTATCGCATACTATATCAAAGGTCACTCATAAGCTACATAAGGCGTTCTAACCATAGCATATCCTTAACCGCAGAAGAACGATACATTGCTTTTAAAAGGAAATATCCTAACATTATTAATAGAATTACCCAAAAAGACTTGGCAGCATATATTGGCATTACACCAGAGTTTATGAGTAAAATTATCTCTAAAGTCAACAGAATGTAAAAGTCTTAAACTAGTTCATTTTTTTTCATGTCTTCCTATCGGAATTTTGAAGCATGAAAAAAGTAATCATCATCACATCATTTTTAACAATTGGGTTTGCCAACTATTTACAAGCTCAATTTACACAAGTAGAACTGTTTTCTGGTTTAGATAAGACAGATTTTACATTATACTCTAGCTACACTCTTAATAAGAGCGAAACTCTAAGTGTTAATACGCTCGCGTTTTTTCAGAAATTTAGAGATGACGAAAACCAAAGCTTTGATGAGACAGGTGTGCAACCAACGTTATTCTGGAACATTAATAAAACTATTGCTATTGGACCATCTTTATATTACAACAGTTTCTCTGGATATTCTGAACGATTGTCAGCAAAGTTCACACTACAACATTCACGAGTCGTATTTGTAATTATTCCTACGCTAGCGTATTCTGAACAAAAGGATGCTAGCTATGCCGAAGCATTTGCACAATTTCAATTCAATAAACCCATAAACGATAAAATCACTCTTTGGTTCAACGGACAGTTTTTAACCGTTTGGGATGAATTTAAAACACATTCAAGAAGTTTTCAGCAATTGAGAACTGGCGTATCATTTAACGGACATCAGTTTGGTATTGGTATTGGTTTTGACCAATATGGGCAATCACCTATAGAACAATCATCTTTCGGTGTGTATTACCGAAACACTTTATAAACAATTTTAAATCTTAAATAGTATGAAACATTTAGTACAAAAACTTTTAAAAACGCATCCAAATATTGGATTTAGCATTGCACGATTAACACTTGGTTTAGTCATGTTTCCGCATGGTGCACAGAAACTATTAAGTCTTTTTGGTGGTTATGGTTATACGGCAACTATGGAATCATTTACAACTCAAATGGGATTACCAAGTATTGTAGCATTCTCAATAATTATGATTGAATTCTTTGGCTCAATATCACTAATTCTTGGACTCTTCAGCAGGTTTTGGGCATTAGCACTTGCAGGAATGTTCATAGGCATCATTTATATGACGCAATTAGAAAATGGCTTTTTTATGAATTGGTATGGTAATCAAGCAGGTGAAGGTTACGAATATTCACTTCTAATTATCGGTCTTGCTTTAACCATAATAGTTAATGGTAGCGGAAAATGGTCGCTAGATAATTTAATCTTAAAAAAACAATAATTATGAAAACAATAATCACAATCGCAGGGAGTAATAGTCAAAAATCCATCAATAAAAATTTATTGGTGTACACATCAGGCCTATTAAAAGATGTAGATATTATTTCAATTGATTTAAACGATTATGTATTGCCTATTTATGGGCTTGATTATGAAGCTGAAAATGGCATCCCTACTGCTATTAAAAAATTGGATAAGTTACTTAATACTGCGGATGGATTTATAATATCTCTTGCAGAACACAACGGATCCTATGCAGCAGTGTTTAAAAACACTATAGACTGGTTGTCTCGTGTAAATATGAAAATATGGAGAGAAAAACCAATGCTGTTAATGGCAACCTCGCCAGGAGGTAGAGGTGGAGCAACGGTATTAGAATCGGCAAGTGCCTACTTTCCGTTTATGGGAGCTAATATCACAGACACATTTTCATTGCCTAATTTCTACGATAATTTCAAAGACGGTAAGGTAATAGACACTAATCTCGAAAAGGAAATGAAAGAGAAAGTGCGTAACTATTCTTTTGAACTCTGAACATTATAACGTTAGGAAAAATAACACAAAGAGAATAGTTTACAAAATTAATCACAACACTGATGAGCCTATATTGAGTCAACCTATCCAACTCTGTTGATATAGTTAATGTAATTTTACGTGTTTTCTTTAACTTTAATTTTTTAATTTTATGGTTATCGATGACACGTGATTTTATACATATCAATGACTTTATTATTTTGGTTGAAGAAGCTTATTCTACTAAAATAGAAGTTGACTCGTGTCGTTTTGATGAACCCATAGTAGGCGTTGCATTTTACGGTTCTGGTAATGTAAACTTAGCGGTAAAATACGGTCAAGACCAAAAAGATTTTGAATACACCAAAGGACTTTCCCTATCATTTTATGCAGACGAACACGTAGAATTTGAACATACTGTAAGCCCAAATAAGAGTTTAAAATGCATCGTTGTAGCGACTAAGCTGAGTAATCTAGAACAACTACCAAATGAAGAGGGTGAATTGTTTTCCGATTTATTACACGAATTGGTAAAGCCTAAAGACAGCTACGTGGAGGGACCTTGTTTCTATATGACACCCGAGATGGAGAGTATCTTGGAAGCCTTTTTCACAAATAACTATTCTGGCAAGACTAAAATGATGTTTTTTAGAAGCCAAATTACAGCTTTGTTATCCCACTTTTTTGGTCAACTTGCTATAAAACAAGAAGAAGCTTCAAAACCACAACATAGGAAACAATTAAATAAGGCAAAAGATATACTATTAGAAAATTTAGATAATCCTCCCTCTCTTTCGGAGCTTTCTAAAGCCATTGGATTTAATACTACCAGACTCAAAAGAGAGTTTAAGGCCATTTTTGGTGTGCCAGTATTCAAATATCTTCAAAATGAAAGGCTTGCTTCAGCGCATAAACTTATTAGTGACAAAGAAGCTACGGTACAAGAGGCTGCATGGCAAGTTGGTTATGATAGCCTGAGTTCTTTCTCTAATGCTTTTGTAAAAAAATTCGGCTATCGTCCTAGTCAAATTAAATAAACTTCTATTCGAATCAAGTTACTAAAAGCTTGAATACCTTATTTATCGTTTGATGCGCTTTTCGAACAAATCATACTTCTTTTAGAATAAGTACCTGATTAGGAATGACTATAGATTTGTGTCATAATTTAAAAACAAAGATTATGATAACCAACAGATTATTTAGTATTGCTCTTGGCGTATTAGTCTGGGCTTTAGGGGTTAGCTTTTACTTGCTTTCCTTTAATTTTCCTCTAATTGACAACATAGAGTTGCAATCTAACATAGTACTAGTCTTAGCGATTATCCCAAGCGCTTGTTTAGGAACGTATTTGTTTTATCTAAAGCGACGAATGAAACCAAGCGCATTAGCACTAACTTTTGTTCTCATGGCTACTTTATTGGATATTTTGATTACAGTACCCGTATTTATTATACCTGCTGGAGGCAGTTATTCAGAATTTTTTGGTGATCCCATGTTTTACATCATTGTCGTGGAGTTCTATTACATCGTACAATACTTCGGAACATATATGCTTAAAAAAGTAGCACCATGATAAGCGTAGTAAAATTAATCATAATAGTAATTCTTAGTGTTACGTTGGAGTTAAATGAATCAATAGCGATAACGGAAGAGAATGAATATTTTGCTTCTGTGATGACAAGAACAAAGGATTTTAAAAAGGCGAGAGCTTTTGTAATTCTAACCAATAAGTGCAACGTATGTCATCATAAACGCAATAGACGTAGAGTGTTTACTGAAAAAAACATGAATGGTTGGGCAAATGATGTGTACAAGGAGGTATTCATAAAAAAAAGAATGCCTAAGGGTAAAAAAATAAAACTCACCTCCAAAGAGTATCAAGACTTATTAACCTGGATATCATCCACAAAAAGCAATCAAAATGGAAATAAACTTTAAAATTATCGTATTAATGCTAAGCATCTTATTTACAGGGTTAACGGCAGGTTTATGTTTTACCTGGTCTAACGCTATAACACCAGGCATTGGCAAATTGGATGACTTAGGGTTCTTGCAATCATTTCAAGCAATGAACCGTGCTATTATCAACCCTAGTTTTCTCATCGTTTTTTTGGGACCAGTATTGCTCTTATTCATTAATGCCTTTTTACATCGTAATACACATCCAACAACATTCTGGTCATTTATGGTGGCTGCAATTTTGTTTTTCTTGGGTATTGGTCTTATCACAGTTTTTAAAAATGTTCCGCTCAATGAGGTACTTGATAAAACTGTATTAGATAATCTTTCGGCAGTTGAACTTAAAGAATTGAGAACCAAATTTGAGCAACCCTGGAACCGTTGGCACATGCAACGAACTATTGCCTCATTTACCTCATTTGCTCTATTGTTAATAGGACTTATTTATACAAAATAAACAACTTAAAAATTATAAACATTTAAAATTTAAAATCATGAAATCAGAAAACATTTTAGTTATTGGAGGGACTGGAAAAACCGGTCGTAGAGTTGCTGAAAATTTAACACAATCCGGACACAACGTAAGAGTTGTTGGCAGAAAAACAAATCCAGCTTTTGATTGGGAGAATCCTGAAAGCTATGATGCTGCTTTAAAAAATATGGATAGAGCATACATTGTATATTATCCAGATTTGGCAGTGCCAGGTTCAAGAGATGCAATAACCGCATTATCAGAAAAAGCTTTAAAGGCTGGTTTAAAAAAAGTGGTTTTACTTTCTGGAAAAGGTGAAACTGAAGCTGAAGCTTGTGAAGACATCGTTGCCAATTCAGGCTTAAATTATACGTTGGTGAGAGCCTCATGGTTTAATCAAAATTTTAGTGAAGGTGCATTTTTGGATTTTGTACAGAATGGCGTTGTGGCATTGCCTATGCCAGAAGCAAGAATTCCATTTGTGGATGCAGATGATATCGCAGACGTTGTTTCAAAAGTCCTACTAGATGATAGTTATAACGGACAAACCATAACTGTTACTGGACCTCAAAAAAGAACGTTTAAAGAAGTCGTCGGAATTATGGCAGAGGCGTCCAACAAGCATATACAATTTGTGCCAATTACTATTGACGAATTTAAGGAAGGTATGAAAAAAGCAGGATTACCTGATTCTTATGTATGGTTATTCGGGTATTTATTCCAAGAAGTGTTAGGAAATCCAGATAATCAAGAAGTCTCTGATGATGTTGCCAAAGTGTTAGGCAGACCAGCAAAGGATTTTGAAGTCTTCGCGAAAGAAACCGCTGCAACTGGTATTTGGAGTTAAAATAAAAATTTTAAAAAATGAAAAAAACAATTTGCTTATTACTGTTTGTTCTTGGCATTTCTATTCAAGTAATTAGCCAAGAACTATTATTAAGCCCACAAAATAATCCTGCCAATATCAATCTGCTTAAGTCAGAAACATCAAAAATGTCTTGGTTTATGGTAAAGGATTCAATTGAAATTAACATTGGAGACATTTTTACTAAAATTAAGAAAGGAAAAGGTAGTGTGACTGTTATAACTACTGTAGTCATAAAACAATCAGCTGGTACTTGGGTAGATAGTACTATAGTTGGAACGAAAAACTTAAAGCCTATTTATCATTCTTCATACAATCAACAAAGAGATATGGTTTTAAAATTCGGTAAAAACATAACAGGTTATTATTTAGATAAGCAAACCAACACCAAAACTAAAATATCGGAAGAAGTTAAAAAATCATTTTTTGATAGTAATTTTTACCCACAACTATTAAGACTTTTACCTTTAAATAACGGCTATTTTAAAACTATTGCAATTTTTGACTACAATCCAAAATCAAACATTGGTGTTATAACTGCAACAATAAAAAGTACCGAAGAAACAACCATAAAACACCATGGGAAATTAAAACAAGTATGGAAGGTTGAAACTACAGACGAGATTTCAAACAACTCAGCTATAATTACGTATTACATTGATATGATAACCAGAAAAATTCTAAAACAAGAGCTTGATATAGCTGGTAGAAAAATGATTATGAGATTGGATGAATAGAGAAATTAAATCGAAAACTATTGCCAATATTATTCCTATTATTTGGGAGATGGCTATTTGAAGAATACGATACGCCATGCATGTTCATTGAGGTTTTAAAAGACTCGTAATGATTATAAACTTAGTTCTGATTCTTAAAGTAGAACTTTTTAATTCTGTAGTCTACTTAATTTTATCAAAAATTAAATGAAAATGTAGAAATGAACACTAAAAAGTATTAAGAACTTATAGAAAATCTACAATTCATCATTTTAAATCAACAGCTCAGTTATTTGGATTCCGAAACATCTATATTTTATAGAAAATTTGCAGCTTAATTTAAAAGAGCATCAATCATAAACGAATAATTATGAAATCAATTAAAATGAAAAATCGATTTATTCTACTATTTGCTTTGGTAATTCTTAGTGCTTGTAATGAGAAAGCTAAATCAGGTATAACCCAACAACCAACACTAGCCGATTACGCTATTGGAGAAACATGGGTATGGAAGTATAAAGGCGTAACCACCGAAGGAGAGGTTAGATCTGAAGGGATAGACACTCGAGAAATAATAGAAGTTAATGGTGAGTTGCATATAACTATCGGTAAGGATACGATTCCTGTTTCAGAAATGGTAAAACCTGAAGAAAGTAAGACACCAAAGTACGATTGGCCACTTAAAGAAGGAAAAAAGTGGGTTTATGAAGAAAACTGGACAAGTCAGGATGGTACAACAGGAAAGCAACAAATGAACGCTGAAGTATTATCCTATAAAGAAGAAACGGTAGAAGCTGGAACTTTTATGGCGTACACCATTCACTATAATGGTAAGATCACAAATTCTAGAGGTTATAATGCGGTCGTAGATGAAGTCTGGTTATATGCACCTGAGGTTAAAAACTTTATTAAGCTAACGCAAAAGCAAGATGATTTTGTGTATAACGAAGAACTCGTTGCGTATTCTGATAAGCCATTAAAAAGTAAAGTCCAATTAGAGAATCAAATCATTGGAAAAGTGAAGTTTCTGGAAGAGCCGGAGCACTATAGTACTATAGCAAATAAAATGTCCGAATATAAAATACCTGCTCTCTCGCTTGCCGTTATTAATGATGGAAAAATAGAATGGGCAAGTATGTATCAAAATCCAAGTTTTTCAGGTCAAAATTTAAATGACAATAGCATTTTTCAAGCAGCATCTTTATCGAAACCCGTAACTTTTTTTGCGGCCTTACGAATTCATACTGCAGGAGAAATAAACTTAGATGAGCATATAGAAAAATACTTAGAAAGTTACCAATTGCCACAAGGCAAACAAACATCTGAAAATCCAGTAACTTTTCGTAATATCTTTGCGCATACTTCTGGAATTACTTCTGGTGGTTATCAAGGCTATGCCAAAGACCTTGCTATGCCAAGTGATGTTGAGGTTTTAAAGGGTAGTGAAGGTGTTAATTCACCTGCCATAGAAGTCATTTCAGTACCTAATGAAATGTTAGCGTATTCGGGTGGTGGCTATACCTTAGCTGAAGTGGCACTTCAGGATATTTTTAATGAAGAGTTTTCTGCAATAATGAACAAATGGATCCTTCAACCTATTGGTATGGAGAATTCTGAATTCACACAACCATTGCAACTATCAGATTCAAGTAAAGTCGCTAAAGGCTATACGTCAAATGGAGTTGTTCTAGAAGGCGGCTGGAGAAACCATCCAGAACAGGCAGCAGCCGGACTTTGGAGTAATGCTACTGATATGGCTCAATTTTTAATTGAAATCTATAAAGGCTATCAAGGTCAAAGTTCAGTTTTTTCAAAGTCAGAAATTCAATCGATACTCAGTCAAGAACGTGATGGTCATATTTATGGGTTAATAGTAGATAAGTCAGATACAGGTTTTGCCATCACCCACTATGGTGGTAATGCAGGATATCGTACAGGTATGACCATAGATCTTAATACGGGAAATGGATTGGTGTATTTAATCAATTCCGATAATGGTGGTGCTTTAGGTAATGAATTGCTATTATCAGCTTCTCAATTGTACAATTGGAATCACTTTAAACGCACATCTGTTAAACGAAATCAATCAGATACAGCATTATTAAAACAACTTACAGGGAAATATAAATGGAATAATCAAGTGGAGCTTTCGGTAACATTTAAAGAAACGAATAATCAACTTTTACTTCACTTTCCAAATGGTGATATATATAATCTTATTTCAGTGGAAGGCGAAGATGTAAGTTTTATCAATCCTAACACTGGAATCAATGTCAAATTTTTAAAATCGAGCGATTTTAATTCATTTGTCTTGTACGGACAAACAGCCGTTAAGCTCAAATGATAGGTGTTAATTCATCTCAATTATTGAAGTTCGTTCGGATTCATAAAGTAGAACTTTAAATTCTGTCTGCTACATTAATTTTGAAATAAATAAGAATATTATAATCAATGGAAAAAATGAAAACTAAAAAAGGCGTCAAACTAGGCATAGGGATTATACTTGGGACTGTAGTTGGTTATTTAACCTCAAATATGCAACTATGGTTTGTTTTAGTTATTGCCATTGGAGCAGCGCTTGAATATGGCACTCAAAAAAAGCCAAAATAGAAATAGTTAATATTATTAGTTGCTGAAATTCTTACTCTAATCCAATAATAGTTTTCTGCTTTTTTAAAAGGATAAATACTACCCCAAAAAGAAATTTAGAAATAAGCAAAATAGTGGATTTTACCTATTGAGTAACAGCGTTATTAGTTTTTAAACAGATATAGTATAAGACGTTATTGATCATCAACAATTCATCATTCTAAATCAACAGTTCGGTTATTTAGCTTCATAATCACCTGTTTTTTATAGGAAATTTGCACTCAATTAAAAACATCATCAATCAAAATCATCAATCAAAAAACGAACAATTATGACATCAATTAAAATGAAAACAATCAAAAAACAAATTTTTTTAAGAATCGCCTGTGTGGCCTTTGCATTCGTAACTAGTTTAACATACGCACAAAACACAAATCAAGAAGCAACAACACAAAGAGAGGGTTTCATCTTCGAATTTGTAGTTGGTGGAGGCCTTATAAGTCTCGAAGATAGTGCTGGTATTCAAACATTCGATAAATCTCAAGGAACCTTCGTTTTTCCAGATTTAAAGTTTGGTCACATGTTAAATGAAAAACTCGCCATTACAGTCTCTTTACCAGGGAATATATACGAATTTCAAGATAATGACAGGCACTTTGGAGGGTTTATTCCATCACTACAGTATTGGATAAAAGATCGCTGGTGGATTCATGGAGGTATTGGCCTAGCCATTGATGCGCCAGCACTATATGATATTAAAGACGATGTAAACGACGATTGGAACTTTGGTTGTGCTGTTATGGCAAGTACAGGTTACGAAATTTACAAAAAGAACAACTTTGCGCTTAACGTTCAATCTAAATTAGTGTTGGGTCGTGCGTCTTTAGATGGAGATGCGCATAGAGATGCAGTAATCTTTAATGTTGGGTTAGGGTTTAGTTGGTTATAAGCCCTTTTCTAAAACATGAATATTATAATATACGAGTCAATAAATGAATCTAGTAATAATAAAGTATAAGAAAATGAAAAAAACGTATTATTTATTGACTCTTTTAGTGTTAATAGTATTTAGTTCGTGTAATACTAAAATCAAAGAGGCAAAGGGAGAAAACTTAATAGTACAAATAGACGAGATTTGGGCAACTGAACAGCTTCCAATTAGATCGAGAGATTCCCTAATTTCTATATATGGCGTTGACCATAATTTAGTGAAAGTACAAGATTCAATTATTGATAAAAATCACGTCATTAACGAGAAAAAAGTAAAGACTATTCTAGAAAAACATGGTTGGCCAACTAAGAATATGATTGGAGAACGTGGTAATTGGACAATTTGTAATGTTATACAACATTCAGATAATGAAGTTAGAATACAATACCTTCCAATGATGAGACAGGCTGTAAAAGACAAAAAATTAGAACCACGTTTTTTAGTTAGAGCAGAAGACAGAATTGCAACTGAAAGAGGGGATTTACAAATCTATGGCGGACAAATGAAATACTACCCAGAAACTAAAAGTTTTAATCTTTGGCCAGTTTTTGACCCAGAAAATATAGATGAACGAAGAACAGCAATAGGGTTAGATTCTATTGCTATATTTCTAAAAAACAGATTTAATTTTGAATGGAACCTTGAAGAACAGATAAAAAGAACAAATGAATTTAAATTAGCAAAACAAAATGATAACAAGCAATAAAAGTCGCTTTAAAACTGCAACGGTTGTAGTTATTCTATTCGTAATAGGTACGCTTCTAAATATCCCATTTAGTAGAGAATTAAAACGATTAAAAATTGAGGCAGGTGATGCAAATGTAAAGCTGTCAGATTCCATATTTATTGATGTTATACAAACAGGGCTTTATGGTCTTATTTTAGGTGTAATTTTGGTTTTTGTTGGTTTATGGATTTCAAAGAAAGCAGAATTGGGTGCGCCAGTAATTGAAAGTTTTTTTTTAAATCAAAAAAACAGAACACAACCTCATTTTTTCAAAACACTATTATATCCTTTAGCTTTTAGTATAGTCTTAGCATTGATAATACTTTTGGTTCATAAACTAATCAGAGATTACTTTCCTGTAACAAGTATTATTGAAAGACCAGCCAAACCGTTTTATGCTATTGTGTCTTTTTCAGCAGGAATTACGGAAGAAATTATGTTTCGGTTAGGATTAATGTCACTAATTGTAGTAGTAATTCAGCGTTTCAAAAAAGAAACAAAACCGTTAGCAAGCGTGGTTTGGGTAAGTATAATTATTACGGCATTATGTTTTGGTTTAATGCATTTACCGCTATCAAAAAACTTTTCAAATCTCACTTTGGTAACTGTAAGTTCTACCATGATAGGTAATCTTATCACAGGATCTTTCTTTGGTTGGGTGTACTGGAAACGCGGTTTGCTAGCAGCAATAATTGTACATATTGTTTGGGATTTGGTTTTTCATGTGGTGGGCTCACCCTATTTGTAGAAACAGTGTTCCGATTGTAAAACACAAACCTTTAATAGCTTAATTAAATTCAACTTTGCAATAAATAAGAGTAATTATGAAAGCAGCAATTTATACAAGATACGGTTCGCCAGAAGTGATTCAGATAATTGATGTTGAAATTCCATCACCAAAACCAAATGAGATTTTAGTGAAAATTAAGGCATCATCAGTAACCAGAGCAGATACAATGATGCGCCAAGGTATACCTAAATTTGGTAGATTGTTTTTAGGCCTTTTTAAACCCAAGAACACAGCTTTAGGGACTGGTTTTTCTGGTGTCGTTGAGTCTGTTGGAGAGCAAATAACAACATTTAAAATAGGTGATGAGGTCTTTGGCGAAAAACTATTTAGCAATGGTTGTAATGCCGACTATTTGTGTATTTCAGAAGATATGGTCATTGAGCTAAAACCAGATACGATATCTCATTCTCAAGCAGCACCAATCTGTGATGGTTTTTTAACCTCTTATAACTTCTTAAAAGACATTGCAAATATTCAACAAGGACAGCATATTTTAATCAATGGTGCTTCCGGAAGTTTAGGTTCAGCAGCAGTTCAACTGTCAAAGTTAGTGGGAGCAAAAGTTACAGTAGTTTGTAGTGCAAAGAATATTGATTTTGTATTAGCATTAGGAGCCGACGACGTATTAGATTACACCAAAGTTAACCTCAATGAGTTACCATATAAATATGATGTAATTTATGATGCTGTGGGGAAGCTATCTTATAAAGACTCAAAAAAAATAATTAGTTCTGATGGAATTTTTATGACACCAGTGTTAAGCATTCAAATACTTTGGCAAATGTTATGGAACTCAAAACAAGTAAAGTTTACTGCAACAGGCATGAAAAAGACCAAAGATTTAAAGCGATTATTCAACGAACTGGTTCATTTTTTTAAACAAAGTAAATTACATACTAGTATAGATCGTACATATGGTTTATCAGATATCTCAAAAGCACATCAATATCTTGAGACTGGACGTAAAGTAGGTAATGTAGTAATCGTTAATTTATAAATCAAAAAACGAACAGTCTATGTTTTTTAAATCAAAAGAAGAAAAAGAAAAAATCCTAACCCTTTACAATCAAAAGTTAAAGGAACTGAATATTGAATATTCAGAAAAATTGGTAGAAACAAAGTTTGGAGTGACGAATGTGATTACTACTGGTGATTCTAAAAACCCTCCTTTAATTCTGATTCACGGAACAGGAGGTTGTGCGCCTCAAATTTTAGATTCTTTCCCCAATTTAGCCTCAAAGTATTGCGTGTATGCGGTAGATGTGTTAGCGCAACCTAATAAAAGTGCTGAGAATAGGCTAGATATGAAATCTTTAGATTACGGAAAGTGGTTAATAGAAATCATTATAAAACTAAGGCTCAAAGAGGTTACTTTAGTAGGTTTTTCGTTTGGAGGCTTCATCAGTTTAAAAGCCTTAGAGTTTAATGAAACGTCTATAAAACACACTTTTCTTATTGCTCCAGTTTATATTGTCAATGGAAATCCGCTTATTGGCTTATTTAAGATGTTTATGCCATTAAAAAAGTTTATCAAAACCAATAATCAAAAGTATATTAAGAAAGTAATGAACGTACTGTTTTCTGAATATGATGATTTTGCATTAAACTATATGTCAAATACATTTCAATATTGCAATATGGATTTCTCACCACTTCCCGTAATTGCTAAAGATGTAGCTAAAAACCTAAAAACACCAATCAGTATTTTTGCTGCTGAAAAAGACATCATGTTTCCAGGTAAAAAATTGATAAAAAGAGCTAAAGGTATTTTTCCTTCTTTAGAAACCGTTGTTTTATTAAAAGGATCAAAACATGTTCCTCGCTTAAAAGATTTTAAAGAAATTGAAGAACAAATCATTGATAAAAGCAAGTAGTATTACGAAAACTACAAAAGAAACAGTAAAATCCATAAATTTAGTTGGTTTTACTTTCTGTTTCAGGAAGTCAAAGAGCATATATCTGTTTTAAGAGAAATAATCCGGAAGAATAATTTTTTATAATTTAATTTCAGTTTAATAACTCACCATTCTTCTCTTTTTTTGAAGTATAGTTGCTTTAAATGAATTTTATTCTGCATCATAAAAATCAGAAAATTGCTATTAGTGTTTTTTCATAATTTTTACAGATGTAATCAAAACACAACTAGCTTTGAATTCTTAGTCTAGGTTCGAAAAAGATAAGTATATTTAGTCCTATTAATATACAGTTAAACGACTCAAGCCTATTTAATGAAGCGTGTACTTAAATTACAGTGTTATTCGATTTACCTAACCTTACTGGTGTTGCTTACCTCAAGTCGACTAGTTGCGCAATACTCCCCTTATTTTGAAAACTATTCTTTATCGGAATACAACGCTGGAAACCAAAACTGGGATGTTTCTCGCGCAGATAATGGTAAAGTATATGTAGCAAATAATAAAGGGTTATTAGAATATGACGGACTCAAATGGAATTTTTATGAGTTGCCAAATAAAACAACGCTTCGTTCTGTTATGGCCATAGATAATAGGGTTTACACAGGATCCTATGAAGAGTTTGGTTTCTGGAAAAGCGATGATAAAGGCGATTTAATTTATGAATCTTTAAGTGATAAAATAAAAGATAGTATTTCTAAAAATGAAGAAATCTGGCAAATCGTACCTTATAAAAATCTAATCGTTTTTCGTTCTTTCTTGAATATTTATATCTACGATAAAGATAAGGATACTATAAAAAAGAAAAAACCGCAATCGGTAGTTATTTCGTGTAGTGTTGCTGATGGTAAATTTTATATTTCGACGCTTAAAGGGGGAACTTATATTTTAGAGAATGAGGAGTTAATTCCTGTTATTAATGAAGCTGTTCTTATTGATGCTAAAATCATTTCAATTACCCCATATGATGGCAAGTTGCTAATCACAACCTCTCTACGTGGCTGTTTTGTTTATGACCAGACAGGTTTGAAACCTGTTAACTTTGAAATTAATGACATTATAAAACAACATCAGCTTAATAGTTTTTCAATGCTTGAAGACGGAAGAATGGTCTTTGGTACCATCAAAGATGGTGTTTATTTAACAAATAGGGAAGGTGACGTTATTTTTCATGTCAACAAAGAAAACGGATTGGTAAATAACACCGTTCTAAGTCAGTATTTAGATGTTGATAATACGTTGTGGATAGGTTTAGATAACGGATTGGCATCTGTAGATTTGAGTAGCCATAATTATTTCTTTAATGATGTTTCGGGAAAATTGGGAGCGGTTTATGATGTCATCAATTTTGAGGATACTATTTATATTGGAAGTAATACCGGACTCTTTTATTTGGATGATAAAAATAAACTTCAATTTATTAAAGGAACTCAAGGTCAGGTATGGGATTTAAAAGAAGTGAATGGCGAGCTGTTTTGTGGGCATAATGATGGAACATTTTTAGTCAAAAACAAAAATGTTGAATTAATATCGGTTAATACCGGTGGTTATGTAATTAAAAAAGCACCTGAAAAAAATAATGTATTCATTCAGGGTACATATACCGGATTAGTACGGTTTAGAAAAAATGGACCCAATTGGTCTGTAAAACATTTAGGAGAAACGACCATGCCTATTAGGTTTCTGGTCTTTGAAGATCAAACTACTGCTTGGGCTGCACACGCTTACAAAGGGTTATATAAAATAAAATTTGATCATAAGTTTGACACCATTGTTTCTATCAAAAATTATGAAGACAAAGGGATTTGGTCAAACTATAACATTAGGGTTTTAAAAATTAAAAATGATATTTGCTTTAAAACCAATAGTGGGTGGCAAAAGTATGAACCGTTACTCGATAGTATTGTGCCTTTTAAGCTTTTGAATGAAAGTTTAGGAAAAGATGCTTATGTGGTTTCTGAACCAGATGTCAATAAACTCGTGCTTAAAAATGATAACGACATCATTACATTTAAATCTTTTGTAAATAATGACCATACATTTTCGTTGTCAAATGATGTGTTTGATAATAGACTCATTGTTGGATTTGAAAATGTATCAAAAATTAGTGATTCGACCTACGCTCTCAATTTAAACGATGGCTTTATGCTTATTGATAGTAGAGTGCACAAGGAAAAAACTGTTTTCAAGCCTTCAATAGACAGAATTGAGATTAGTAATAATCCTTTGAATTTTAGTTCTAATGCAGATATAATTAATTTAAAATTCGGAGAAGAAATAGATATACATATGTCATCTCCTAAATCTGTAAATCATTTTTTTGAGTATGCTTTGCTAAATTTAGACGCGAAAAAATGGTATAAGCTAGAAAACCATAAATTAACCTTATCAAATCTTAAAGATGGTGAATATAGTATAGGTCTAAGAACGGTTAATAGCTTCGGAAAAGTGTCTCCTACAACAAAATTAGATATAAATATTTTACCTCCTTGGTATAAAAATAAGATTGGCTATGCATTGTATACATTTATAGCTTGTATTGTGTTTTTTATCATGTATGCTTTACATAAACGAAAAATAGATAAAGAACAGAAATTGTTGCAGAATGCTTTTGAAAGAGAGCAGGAAGAATTGATAAGAGAAAAAACAATTGAAAATGAAAAGAATATCATCGAGCTTAGAAACGAATCTCTTAAAAATGAAATTAAATTAAAAAGTAAGCAATTAGCCAATACAGCAATGGCACTCGTGAAGAAAAATGAAACATTGCTAGAGATTAAAAATGAACTTACTCAAAACAAAAATAATTTCGACAATTTCTATTCGTATAAGAAACTATTAAAGAAGGTTGATAACTCGATTGCTCATAAAGATGAATGGGAAATATTTGAATATAATTTTAATCAGGTTCATGATGAGTTCTTTAAAAGTCTAATTCAAAAATATCCAGAGCTTACACCAAAAGATTTAAAAATTTGTGCCTACATCAAAATGAATTTATCTACTAAAGAAATTGCACCACTAATGAATATTTCTCCAAGAGGCGTTGAAACGCACAGATACAGGTTAAAAAAGAAATTAAAATTAGAAAATGACATTTCTTTGACCACTTATTTGCTAAACTTTAAATAAAACACACTTTAAATTACGTTATTCTTAATGTTTAACTACGTCATAACTACGTCATTTGTGCTTTTGATTAGTGTTTTTATTGCATTTTTTGTAGTTTTAAGCTACGTCAACCCGCTATTTTTTACAACGTTTTCGTAAATGACGTATTTAAAATGTAAATAGATTTTTATATATAAAACAAATGCATTTTATATTGTAACCAACTAAACAATTCAAAATATACAATGTAATATGAAAGCAAAAATTAATCTATTAATCTTTTTCCTTTTTTCAGTATTTGCTTCAGCTCAAGAATTAACTGTTGGAGGTGTTGTAACTAGTGCTGATGACGGAATTCCACTACCTGGAGTCAATATTATTGTTAAAGGAACAACCAATGGAACTTCAACAGATTTTGACGGCAAGTACTCTATTAAGGTAAATGTAGGTGATGTTCTAGAGTTTATTTACGTAGGACTTAAAACACAATCTATTAAAATAACAAACCAAACAACACTTAATATTGCTATGGAAACAGACGTTGAGTCACTTTCTGAAGTAGTTGTAATTGGTTATGGTAGTCAGAAAAAGGCAGATCTAACAGGTGCAATATCAACAGTAAAATCTGAAGATATTGAAAAAACGCCTAATAGTAATATCATGCAAGCCTTACAAGGTAAAGTTGCAGGTTTACAAGTGACCAGTGTAGGTTCTCCTGGAGATTCTCCTAATGTGAGAGTTCGTGGTGTAGGTTCATACGCTGCTGGTAATAACCCGCTTTATGTTGTTGATGGAATGTTTTATGACAATATCGACTTTTTAGATAACAGTCAAATCGAAACAATATCAGTTTTAAAAGATGTCTCTTCGATAGCCATTTTTGGACAAAAAGGAACTAATGGTGTAATCATCATCGAAACCAAAGGTGGTAAGTTTGAACAAAAACCTGTGATTACCTATAGCGGTTATTCGGGTTACCAAAATGCTCAAAATGTTGTTAAAATGGCAAATGCAGAGCAGTTTGTCACCATGGCTTATGAGTCAGGATCTGAAGCAGATATCGAATTTGTTCAAAATGCAATTCAGCGCTATGGTAGAAGTAGAGTCAACCCGAACATTCCTAATGTTAATACAGACTGGTATAAAGAAATTTTAAGAGTTGCTCCAATTTCAAGTCACAGTATAGGAGTCGCTGGAGGTAGTAATTCTACAACTTATGGGATTAATACTAGTTATTTTTCTCAAGATGGAATCTTAGATATGAAAAACGAATATGAGCGTTTTAATATCCAATCTAATTTAGAAGTAAAACTATCAGACAGATTCAAAATGGGAACAAATGCTGTATTCAGTAATGCTACAAAGTACAATGCTGAAAACAGCGCATGGTTTCAAGCATATTTTGCTGTTCCAATCCTTCCAGTCTATGATCCGCTAAATACTGAGGCAACGCCTATTCCGTTTTCAGATGCGACACAGTTAGGTTATCGTGGTTCTCAAAACCCATTTCCTGTAATGACATTCAACGAGAATGAGCTTAAAATCAGAAAAATCCTGGCGAGTTTATATTTAGAATATGCAATTATTCCCGAAAAATTAAAATTTAAAACGTCGTATAGCCACGATTTTTCTACAATTTCAGAACGTAATGTGAGATTGCCTTACTTTATTTCTGAAAACTCTCAAAGAGAAACATCATCTATTAGACGAGCAAATTCAGAATATTCAAACCAAATTTGGGATAATACCTTAACTTATAAAGATAGCTATGGTAATCACAATGTAACTGTTTTAGCAGGTTCTTCTTATAGAGATGAGCAAGTAAACCTCTTTTCAGCAACCGGAAACGATATCCAAGGAATTGGATTAGAAAGTTCATGGTATTTAAATTTTGCAGATCCAACCTCGTTTTCAAATCAAGTGAATGAAATTGGAGACCGTTTTTATGCTTTAGCCTTTTTTGGTAGAGTCGAATATAATTTTATGGATAAATATCTTGTTAATGCGACTTTAAGAACTGAAGGTGATGCTAAATTTCCAAAAGAAATTTGGGTAACAACACCTACAATTGGTCTTGGATGGGTCATTTCTAATGAAACGTTTATGGAAGATAATGGCTTGTTTAATTTCTTAAAACTTCGTGGAAGTTGGGGACAATTAGCAAATGGAGCTATTGGTGGTAGTTCGGGAACACGTACTGTATCTCAAATTACGACTGCTATCAACGATGTGGCCACTAACGGAATTATTAGTTCTAGTAATTTCACCGATTTAGAGCGTGAGATTTTAGAAGAAACAAATGTGGGTATTAGTGCGAGATTATTTGATAACCGACTCTCATTAGAAGCCGATTATTATATTAGAGATACTAAAAAATTAGTCATTCCTGTAGACCAGCCTATCGTGAGTAATACCATTTTAGAAAATGTGGGTGAAATGAGAAATAAAGGAATCGAAATTGCCGCAAACTGGAATCAAAGACTCAATGATAACTGGAGTTTTTCTGTAGGTGGAAATATCGCTACTTTAAAAAATGAAGTTACTAAAATTAATAGCTCAGCAGGTTATTTTGATACGGGTAGTGCCGAGTTTCGTCAAAGATCTCGTGTAGGTGACCCAATCGAAGCCTTTTTTGGATGGGAAGTTGTTGGTGTTTATCAAAACACTGAAGAAGTAATGAATGACCCAATTGCCGTTGCTAATGGTTTAGAGCCTGGTGATTTTAAATTTAGAGATCAAGATAACGATGGCGATATAGATGCAGACGATAGAGTGGTACTTGGATCGTATTTACCAACATTTACTTATGGTGGTAATTTCCAGGTGTCTTATAGAAACTTTGATTTGTCTGTTGCAATTTCTGGGCAAACCGGAAATGAAATATTGAATAGAAAAAGAGGTGAGGTTTTATTTACGAATGATACCAATGTAGATGCCGATTTTGCAATCAATAGATGGCATGGTGAAGGGACTTCTAATACTTACCCGTCTTCGGCTGGTAGACGAAAAGGATGGAACCAAAGAATGAGTACCTTCTTTGTTGAAGATGGTGCTTATTTCAGAATTCAGAATATCCAGTTAGCCTACACAATTCCGGCAAGTTCTTTATTAGGGAAGAATATGCCTGAAACAAAATTTACCTTCACTGCTGAACGTCCGTTTACGTCATTCAATTATAATGGATTTAATCCAGAAGTTGCTAATGGTATTGATAGACAAACGTACCCAATACCTGCAGTTTACACTTTTGGTGTAAATATTAAAATTTAAAAAAAAAAGCAATATGAAAAATTTAAAACATGTATCAAAACAGTTAGCTTTTCTGCTAACAATCTGTACAATTTTATCTAGCTGTACAGATAAATTAGAGGAAAATGATGGGCAACTATCTGCCGATGATTTAGACTTTACAATTACCGCAAATATGGTGTTGCCTTTAATTGGTGCCTATTCTGAAGTTTATTCCAGAGGATGGGAAGATCCATTGTTAATTGGAGTTAGAGGTGATGATGTTAATGCTGGAGGTGTTGGTGATGCTCAAGGTGGTTTTACAAATGCAGACCTTTATAGTTACGATAACGGATATTGGATGTTTAACCAGGTTTGGAGTAACTTCTATGGCGATATTGTAGATATTGTCAATTCTCGCGAAACTATCGAAAGATATAAAGAATTTGCTACAGGAGATGACATTGCTCTTGCAGATCAATATATGGCAGAAACTAAAGTGTTGAGTGGTTATCAGCATTTACAAATGTCGCGTATGTGGGGCGATATCTTTATTATAACAACGTCTAACGTTTCTGAAGATATAGATAATGGTGTAGCAACAAAAGCTGAAGTTATGCAATATGTTTCAGATCTTATGGACGAAGCAATCCCGTTTTTACCTGATATGAGACCTAATGAAAGAACCGATGTGACTGGTGGTGTCACCAAATACACCGCATTAGCTGTAAAAGCAATGGCTAATCTTGAATTAGAAGACTATCAAGCTGTTGCAGATGTTACAGCCGAAATCATCAACTCTAATAAATTTATGCTTTACCCAGATTATTACGAGTTGTTTAAAAAACCTGGACAACTAAGTGATGAAAACTTATTTGAATTACAATTTTCAGATTATAACTCCGACTCAGGTGATGTCAATAACCATTTATATGCACCATTCGGACCTTCAAGTTGGACACCAGCCGTGTCAACAGCTTCTGGTGGATGGGGTTTTTATGAGCCTAGTCTTAAGTATATCAAATTCATGATCGATAGAAATGATGAAACACGTTTGGTAACCAGCGTATGCTTTACACCTCGTGGCATGGATGAGATTATGTTAGATCCTGGTTATACGACCTTGCCTGGTTATATTTCTAACGAAACTCCAGATGGTGATATATTTAATGATTATGCTAGAGCCATGTTTGCTAGCGGAAAGCATTATTTGCCTTCAAATCAATTGACTCCTGGAAGAAATAGTTACGGTTCTAGTAAAAACTTTATTGTTATTAGATATTCTGAAATATTATTAATGTATGCTGAAGCTTTAACACATGGAGCAAGTGGAAGCGCTATGACAGCAGATCAAGCTGTTAATTTAGTAAGAGATAGAGTTGGTATGCCACTATTATCTGGAGTAACAACAGATGATGTAATGGACGAAAAATTTGCTGAGTTAGGTATGGAATGGGGTATCCGTTACTTTGATATGATTCGATTAAATCGTTATGATGAATTAAGCTACGATGGTCGCACGTTTACTGCTGCCGACGAGCTTTTACCATACCCTCAAGATCAATTAGATCTTTTACCATTAGAAAATAATTAAAATAAGCACGAAAATGAAAACTATAAATAAATACATTCTATCATTGGTCGCATTAATAATGGTGACGTCTTGTTATGATGGAATAGATCCAATTACAGAAGTTGATCCAGGGGAAGATGCTGCTAATCCAACAGTTAGTATTATCTACCCAACAGAAGGAACTGAAATCACAGGTCTCGAACTTGTAGTGCCTATCACATTTAGATTTGAAGTTGAAGACGATATTGAAATTGCTTCCATTGTTTTGAATCTAGACGGAAATCAACTGACAACATATAACGATTTTTTAGATTATCGTGTCGTGATTGAAGAGTATACCTACGATAGTTTATCAAGTGGTGAGCATGTATTAACAATTACCGCAACCGATATCGCAGGCAACTCAACAAGTGAAGTAGTGAATTTCTCAAAAGCACCACCTTACGAAGCATTGTTTCCTGGCGAAATATTCTATATGCCTTTTGATGGGACTTATACCGAATTGTTAAGCATCACTGACGCTACCGAAATAGGAACTCCAGAATTTGCAAATGATGCTTTTCTAGGTTCTAACGCTCTTAAAGCTTCTGAAGATTCTTACCTCTCGTTTCCTTTAGATCAAACACTGGGAGGAAACTTTACAGGTGCATTCTGGTACAAGGTTAATTCGTCTCCAGACCGTTCTGGTATCATAACCGTAGGAGATAATGCTGACGATCGTTTACAAGGCTTTAGATTGTTTAGAGAAGGTAGCGCTACTGAACAACGTATTAAATTAAACGTTGGTACTGGTGGTGGCGAAAGTTGGAATGATGGTGGTGTTATAGATGTTGACGCAAATGAATGGATACATGTGGCTTTTACCATCTCACCAACAGAAACTGTGATTTATTTTAATGGAGTGCCTGTGAATACGGCTTCTCCTGCTGGACCTATCGATTGGACTGGTTGTAATGATATACATATCGGTGCTGGCGGACCAACATTTGATTATTGGGGACATAACTCTGACGATAGTGCTATGGACGAATTGCGATTATTTAATATCACAATGTCCCAAGCCGAAATTCAAAATATGATTAATGTAACAAACCCATATGAACCAATGTATGACGGTGAAACATTTTATATGCCTTTTGATGGTTCTAATACCGAATTGATAAGTTTAAATATGCCAGCTGTTGTTGGTGCACCAACTTTTGCTGGTGAAAGCTATCAAGGGTCTGATGCCTACTTAGGTACTACAGATTCTTACTTAACTTATCCAATTGATGGTTTGTTTGGTGCAGATCAGTTTAGCGCTACATTTTGGTATAAGGTAAATGCGACACCTGATAGATCAGGAATCTTGATTGTTGGAGATGATGCCGATGATCGTTTTCAAGGGTTTAGACTATTTAGAGAAGGTAATGCTACCGAGCAACGTATCAAAGTCAATGTGGGAATTGGTGATGGTGAAAGTTGGAACGATGGAGGTGTGATAGATGTCGCTGCTGGTGAATGGATCCATATTGCTTTAACTGTTTCGCCTACTGAAAGCAAAATTTATTTTAATGGCGTAGAACAATTGTCATCAACATATACATCAAGTATTGATTGGACAGGCTGTAGCGAAATAAATATAGGTGCTGGCGGACCAACATTTGATTATTGGGGACACTTATCGGATGCTAGCCCAATGGATGAACTTCGTCTGTTTAATATTGCATTAACTGAAGCGCAAATTCAAGATATGCTTGATTAACAGTTTTTATTTTTTTTTATTAGAATTAGTCTTTTCTTTAGCTGTGTTTATTTTTTAAATGCAGCTAAAGTTTTAAAAACATTTAGATGAACACGTCACGTAGTCATTATATTGTATTAATCCTTGTGGTTGTTGCTTTTTTAAGTTGTAAAACTGAAAAAAAAGAGTCTATAGCTTTTCATAAAACAACTCATACCTATGCTGGTTTAGCCGATACCCAATTACTGGATACCATTCAAAAGCAAACCTTTAATTATTTCTGGGAGGCTGCTGAACCAAATTCTGGATTAGCCAGAGAACGCCTACACATGGATGATGTCTACCCTACATCTCCAAAAAATACAGTCACGACTGGTGGAAGTGGGTTTGGACTAATGGCTATTTTAGTAGGAATAGAAAGAGAATGGATCACAAGAGAAGCAGCCTTAGATCGCTATTTGCAAATTGTAGATTTCCTTGAAAAAGCAGACCGATTTCATGGTGCTTGGCCACATTGGATAGATGGTGAAACAGGAAAAGTTTACCCTTTCAGTAAAAAAGATAATGGTGGCGATTTGGTTGAAACAGCTTTTTTAATACAAGGTTTATTAACGGTTTCAGAATATTTCAAAAACGGAAATGAAAAAGAACAAGTTTTAGTTGCTAAAATTGATAAACTATGGAAAGAAGTAGAGTGGGACTGGTATACTAAAAATGGTGAGGATGTTTTATACTGGCATTGGTCTCCAGAATATCAGTGGGAAATGAATTTCCCTGTAGGTGGATACAATGAATGTCTTATTATGTATGTACTGGCAGCATCGTCTCCTACACATTCTATTAGTAAATCGGTATACGAGAAAGGTTGGGCTCGAGACGGCAAAATTGTATCGAAAAATACAATGTATGACATGCCTTTAGTATTAGACTATTATGAGCATGATGAATCACTGATCGGACCTTTGTTTTGGGCTCATTATTCCTATTTGGGATTAAATCCTAAAGGGCTGTCAGATCAATATGCAGACTATTGGAAATTAACTCAAAATCAAGCTAAAATTCATTATCAATATGCTTTAGATAATCCCGAAAACTTTAAAGGCTATGGCGATAGTCTTTGGGGTTTAACATCGAGCTATTCTATAAAGGGTTACTCTGGTCATAGACCTGGAGCTGATTTAGGAGTCGTATCTCCAACTGCCGCATTATCGTCATTTCCGTATACACCTAAAGAAAGCATGCAAATGCTAAAATATTTGTACACAAAACAAGATACTTTGATTGGAAAATATGGACCATACGATGCTTTCAGCCTACATGACAATTGGTATAAACCAAGATATTTGGCCATAGATCAAGGGCCAATTCCTGTAATGATTGAAAATTACCGTACAGGTTTGCTTTGGAATTTATTTATGAGACATAAAGATGTCAAAAATGGCCTTGATAAACTAGGCTTTACAATTCAAGATTAAAAAATATGATGAGATATATAAATTTATTATTTATCAGCCTTTTGTGTTTAACGTCCTGTGGTTCCGATGATGGTCCTGGCTACCAAGAACCTTATGATCCGGATGATGATGACCCGGTTGTTGTTGACCCGCTAACAGATGATGAGATTATGGACTTAACGCAGCGGGAAACTTTTAAATACTTCTGGGATTTTGCTAATACCGATTCAGGTGCAGCAAAAGAACGTTACCATCCTAATAATACGGCTTTAAATGCAAATGTTGTAACAACAGGCGGTAGCGGTTTTGGGCTTATGGCTATTCTAGTAGGTATTGAGAGAGGTTACGTAACGCGTGTAGAAGCTGTTGAACGTTTGACAACCATTCTTAACTTTTTTGAAAATGCCGACCGCTTTCATGGTGCATGGCCACATTGGTTAGATGGTGGAACAGGTCATGTAATTCCGTTTAGCTCTCAAGATAATGGAGGTGATTTAGTGGAAACGGCTTTTTTAGCACAAGGCTTAATTTGTGTAAAAGAATATTTTAAAAATGGATCAGTAGAAGAACAAGCATTAGCCAATCAAGCTGATGTTTTATGGAAAGGCGTTGAATGGGATTGGTATACTCAAAATCAGAATAAATTATTCTGGCACTGGAGTCCTAGTGATGAATTTGCAATCAACCTAGAATTAAAAGGCTATAACGAAACATTAATCGCTTTTATTTTGGGCGCAGCTTCTCCTGATTATTCGATTTCTGCAGATGTGTATCATCAAGGTTGGGCTAGTAATGGTAATATCATATCTTCTGAAAATCAATACAATATTCCTATGGTGTTAGATCATGCTGGATCTGGTACCGGACCTTTATTTTGGGCGCATTATTCCTATTTAGGTTTAGACCCAAGAAATTTATCAGATCAATATGCTGATTACTGGACACTGAATAAAAATCATACAGAAATTAACTATGAGTACTGTGTTGATAATCCGCTAAATCATTTCAAATATGGACCAGATTGCTGGGGGTTGACTGCGAGTTATTCTAGAAATAGCGATGGTTCAATTGGTTATATGGCTCATAAACCTGGAGAGGATATTGGAGTGATTTCTCCAACAGCAGCCATAAGTTCTATTCCTTATACTCCCGAGAAATCACTTGAAGCTATGCATTTTTTCTATAGTAAAAATGATATTCTATTGGGTCCTGCTGGGTTCTACGATGCGTTTAGTCCTAAATTTGATTATTGGGTAGCTGAAGCTTATCTAGCCATCGATCAAGGTCCGCAAATTATAATGATTGAGAATCACAGAACAGGTTTGTTATGGAATTTGTTCATGCAAAATGAGGACGTTCAAAATGGTCTGGATGCCTTAGACTTTAATTATTAAAGCAATGATGAAATTTAAATTTTTTCTGGTATTATTATTTATGAGCTTGTCATATACTGTTAACGCTCAAAACAATTTGTTTTCTAGTGAAAGCTATGTGAAAGATGGCGATACACTTAAATACCAATTACTATTACCTCAAAACTTTTCAAAAGAAAAAAACTATCCTGTTGTATTGTTTTTGCATGGAGCAGGAGAGCGTGGTCAGGATAATCAAAAACAATTGGTACATGGGAGTAAACTATTTACTGATAAAATCAACAGAGGAGCTTTTCCGGCAATAGTTATTTTTCCGCAGTGTCCACAAAATGACTATTGGTCTAATGCGACAGTTGATCGCTCAACAAAACCAATTTCTTTAACCTTTCCGCTAGACACTCAACCTACAAAATCATTACAACTGGTTATGAATTTAATGGAAGAGTATTCCAATAAAACCTATGTAAATAAAGATAAAATGTATGTTGGCGGATTGTCAATGGGAGGTATGGGAACTTTCGAAATTCTATATCGTAAACCAGACTTTTTTGCAGCTGCTTTTACAATTTGTGGTGGCGGAAACCCTGAATCGGTTAAGGCCTATGCGACTAAAACAGAACTCTGGGTGTTTCATGGCGCAAAAGATGATGTTGTGAATCCGCAATTATCAGTAGCTATGGTAAGTGCGTATTTAAAAGCTGGCGGCACCCCTAATTTTACATTATATGCTGATGATAATCATAACAGTTGGGATTCTGCTTTTTCTGAACCCCAATTACTAACCTGGCTATTTTCTAAATCGAAAAAATAAAAATGAACAAACAAATCCACTTTAAATCCGCTTTAATACTAATAACAACAGTTATATGCTTGAGTTGTAATTCAAATACAGGTACAAGTTCTAAAACCATTTCTGAAAACCCTTTTGAGTCTCAAGTCGATTCTATTTTAGGATTAATGACATTAGAAGAAAAAATAGGGCAACTTAATCTTCCCGTTTCGGGTGATATTACTACAGGCCAAGCACGTAGCTCAAATATTGCTAAGAAAATTGAAGAAGGGAAAGTAGGCGGACTTTTTAATATTAAATCCGTAGAAAAAATAAAAGAAGTACAAAAAATTGCTGTTGAAAAAAGCCGATTAGGAATTCCGTTGATTTTCGGAATGGACGTCATTCATGGCTACGAAACTACTTTTCCAATTCCTTTGGGCTTATCGGCTTCTTGGGATATGGAACTTATAGAAAAAACAGCTCAAATTGCAGCCAAAGAGGCTACAGCAGACGGCATCAACTGGACATTCTCGCCCATGGTTGATATTTCGCGTGACGCACGCTGGGGAAGAGTTTCAGAAGGTAGTGGTGAAGATGCTTATTATGGAAGTCAAGTTGCCAAAGCCATGGTTAGAGGTTATCAGCAAGAGGATTTAACAGCTAACCATACATTAATGTCTTGTGTCAAACATTTTGCGCTTTATGGCGCTTCTGAAGCTGGTAGAGATTATAATACTGTAGATATGAGTCGGATTAGAATGTACAATGAGTATTTTCCTCCTTATAAAGCTGCAATCGATGAAGGTGTGGGTTCGGTAATGGCTTCATTTAATGAAATCGACGGCGTTCCAGCTACAGGTAATAAATGGTTATTGACTGATGTCTTGCGAGACGATTGGAATTTTGAAGGATTTATTGTCACTGACTATACAGGAATACATGAAATGATTGCTCACGGTGTTGGCGATGAATATCAAGTGACTTCTCAGGCATTAAAAGCGGGTATTGATATGGATATGGCTGGTGATTCTCCCGATACTAAAGGTGCTTTTGCTAAAGTATTAAAAGCTTCTTTAGAAAAAGGATTAGTGGATATCGCAGACATCGATAGAGCAGTTAAACGCATTTTAACAGCAAAGTACCAATTGGGCTTATTTGATGACCCTTACAAATATTGTGATACTGAGAGAGCTAAAACTGAAATATTTACTCAAGAGCATAAGGCTTTTGCTCGTAAGGTAAGTGCAGAATCTATGGTATTACTAAAAAATGAAAACAATGTATTGCCATTAGAAAAATCAGGAACCATCGCACTTGTTGGTCCATTAGCAAATACAGCTGTTAATATGGCAGGTACTTGGAGTGTTGCTACCAATCAAAAAGCGTCAAATCCATTGTTAGATGGTTTAAAAACTGTCGTCGGTGATAATGCTACAATTTTATATGCCAAAGGAAGTAATGTAGATTATGATTTAGATTATGAAAAGCGTGTAACTATGTTTGGAAAAGATATTCCTAGAGATGAGCGCACAGATAAGCAATTATTAGACGAAGCTTTAGCTGTAGCTAATAAGTCTGATGTTATTATAGCCGCTATTGGTGAGTCTGCGGAATTGAGCGGAGAAAGTAGTAGTGTTACAAATCTACAAATCCCACAAGTTCAAAAAGACTTGCTCAATGCTTTACTTGAAACAGGAAAGCCTGTTGTGCTTGTATTATTTACAGGACGACCACTTGCTATTGTTGAAGAAAATGAAAATGTTCCAGCCATATTAAATGTTTGGTTTCCAGGCAGTGAAGCGGGCTTGGCGATTTCTGATGTGCTGTTTGGTGATGTTAACCCTTCAGGTAAGCTAACAGCTACGTTTCCTATGAATGTAGGTCAGGTACCTATTTTTTACAATCAAAAAAATACAGGAAGACCACTGGGAAATAAAGAAGGAAAATTCCAAAAATTTAAAAGTAATTATATCGATGTTCGTAATGAACCTTTATACCCATTTGGATATGGTTTGAGCTATACCACTTTTGAGTATGCAAATTTAAAATTAGATAAAACATCTGTTCCTATGGATGGAAAAATTAATATTTCAGTAGAGGTAACCAACTCAGGGAATTACGATGGTAAAGAAGTGATACAGCTTTATATTAGAGATTTAATAGGTTCAGTAACTAGACCTGTAAAAGAGCTGAAAGGCTTTCAAAAAGTATTTATTGAAAAAGGAGAAACAAAAACAGTCAGGTTTACACTTTCAGTTGAAGACTTGAAATTTTATAATTATGACTTAGAGTTTATTGCCGAGCCTGGTGATTTTGAAGTGTTTATTGGTACAAATTCTGATGCATGCTTAAAATCTAAATTTGTTTTAACTAACTAGAGGTGTTAACATGAGAAAAATATTAACGGTTTTAATAGGTCTGTGCTCATTTTGTGGAATGCTTGCTCAAACCATACAATCTCCTTCTAAAACGATTCAACTCGTATTTTCTTTAAGTGCTGAAGGCGAACCAACCTATCAAATGATTTATAAAGGAAAAACGGTTGTCTTACCTAGTAAAATGGGAGTATCTTTAAAAGATACTGAAGATTTAACTCGCAATTTTAGTATTCTCAATTCTGCAACAAAAACCGTCAATGAAACTTGGAAACCTGTTCTTGGAGAAGAATCGACAATCTCTAATCATTATAATGAACTGCGTTTATTTTTAAATCAGAAAGCAACCAATACGAAGTTGACTATTGTTTTTAAGGTCTATGATGAAGGTATTGCTTTTCGTTATGAATTTCCTGTGGATAAGGAGGTTAACTATTTTGTTATTTCAAGTGAAGATACAGAGTTTAATATGACTGGTAATCATACTGCTTTTTGGATTCCAGGAGATTATGATAGTCAGGAATATGCATACAATAAGACCAAAATTTCTGAAATGGATAATTCTAAATTGGATTTGGCAAACGGCGTTGGATTGCAAAGAATTCAAAGCAATTACCGAGTACAGTCACCATTGATGATGAAATCTTCAGATGATTTGTACGTGAATATTTTTGAGGCAGCAGTTGTCAATTATCCAGTAATGCATTTAGATGTTGATGTCAATACCTATCAGTTTACATCCCATTTGGTGCCTAATGCACTAGGTGACAAAGCCTATTTAAGAACGCCTTCTGTTTCTCCTTGGCGTACAATCATGGTTAGCGATGACGCCCGTGATATTGTAAGTTCTAAAATGATTCTTAATTTAAATGAGCCTAGTAAAATAGAAGATACTTCTTGGATTAAACCCATGAAATATATAGGGATTTGGTGGGAAATGCATGTAGGAATTTCAACTTGGGATTATGCTGGAAGCCAAAATGCTCAAAATGCAGGAACCGCTGTAGGTCAAATGATTCCTTCAGGAAAACATGGTGCAACGACAGAAAATGCAAAACGATATATTGATTTTGCTGCAAAGCATGGCTTTGATGGTGTTTTAGTTGAAGGCTGGAATATAGGTTGGGAGGATTGGTATGGTAAATGGAAAGAAGATGTCTTCGATTTTATAACACCGTATCCAGATTTTGATATTAAAGCGGTTGCTAATTATGCCAAATCAAGAGGAGTGAAAATGATTATGCACCATGAAACCTCTGGTTCTGTTGCTAATTATGAACGCCATTTAGATCGTGCTTTTGAGTTGATGCAGGACTACAATTACCCAGCTGTAAAATCGGGTTATGTTGGAAAAATAATTCCTCGTGGTGAATTTCATGATGGGCAAACCATGGTGAATCATTTCAATTTTGTCGCACAACGTGCAGCAGATTATAAAATTATGGTCAATTCACATGAAAGTACACGACCAACAGGTTATAACAGAACTTACCCTAATTATATCGCTGCTGAGGCTGCCCGAGGTAATGAGTTTAATGCTTGGAGTAATGGAAATCCGCCTGCTCATGAAACCATTTTACCGTTCACACGCCTCCTTGGCGGACCAATGGATTATACGCCAGGGATTTTTGAAATTAAAATGAATGTCTATGATGCTAATAAAACAGAACAAGTACATACAACACTTGCAAAACAATTAGCACTCTATGTTACATTGTATTCGCCTTTACAGATGGCTGCAGATTTACCAGAGAATTATGAAAAGTATTTGGATGCCTTTCAGTTTATAAAAGACGTGCCACTAGACTGGCAAAAATCAAATTATTTAGAAGCCGAACCTGGTGAATATATTACAGTCGTCCGTAAAGATAAAAATTCCGAAAACTGGTTTTTAGGGAGCATTACCAATGAACATGCCAGAAATACAACGCTACATTTGGATTTTTTATCTCAAGGTAAAAAATATAAAGCAACCATCTACCAAGATGCTAAAGACGCAGATTGGAAAGACAACCCAAAAAGCTATGAAATTATTACTAAAACAGTCACTCATAAATCTACTTTAAAATTAAAATTGGCTAAAGGTGGCGGAACAGCAATTAGTTTTGAACTCATAAAATAGCATCTATACATAAGCTCTTGTAATCAAAACGCTTAATTAACTAAAAATAAAATCAAGTGATAAAAATGTCCAAATATGCCTGGTGTTTAGTAGTTACTATGTTCTATGGAATATCGGCTGTTGCTCAAAATTATGAAGCCAAAGTAGATTCTATTATGAGCCTCATGACACTTCAAGAAAAAATTGGTCAAACTGTAATGTATGGTGGTAGTTGGGATCAAACAGGACCTATAGTTGGGGTAGATAACGGAAAGTATATTATAGAAGGTAACATGGGAGCCATGTTAAATGCCATGTCTGTAAAAGGGACACGTGACTTACAAAAACTGGCAGTTGAAGAATCCCGTTTAGGTATTCCGCTATTGTTTGGTTATGATGTGATTCATGGCCATCGTACTATTTTTCCGATTAACTTGGGTTTATCTGCAAGTTGGGATTTAAAAATGATTGAAGAAAGCTCACGTATCGCTGCCGAAGAAGCCTCAGCAGAAGGTTTGCACTGGACGTTTGCACCCATGGTAGATGTTTCTAGGGAACCTCGTTGGGGACGCATTTCTGAAGGTGCAGGAGAAGATGTGTATTTAAGTAGTGAAATCGCCAAGGCTTATGTTCGCGGATTTCAAGGTGACGACTTATCACTGCCTAATACTATTTTAGCATGTGCTAAACATTATGTGGCTTACGGTGCAGCCCAAGCAGGTCGCGATTATCATACGGTAAATATGGGTGAAGGTGAGTTGCGAAATGTGTATTTACCGCCTTTTAAAGCCACTGTAGATGCTGGTGTTGAAACGTTCATGTCGGCTTTTAATGAGCTTAATGGTGTACCAACGTCAGGAAATAAATTTACACTTAGAGATATTCTTCGTGATGAATGGAACTTTAAAGGCTTTGTGGTTTCAGATTATACCTCGATTAATGAAATGATTCCGCACGGATTTGCCAAAGATAGTACTGATGCTGCCAGAATTGGTATGAATTCAGGTGTTGATATGGATATGATGGGACATGTTTATCGCAAACATCTCAAAACATTGGTTGAAGAAGGTAAAGTTTCTGAAGATTACATCAATGATGCATGCCGAAGAATTTTATTGGCAAAATTTAAGCTAGGTTTATTTGATAATCCTTATCGATATATTGACGAAGAACGCGAAAACACAACTAAATATAAACCTGAATTTTTAGCAAAAGCGCGTGAAATAGCTGCAGCATCTTCAGTGTTGTTACAGAATAATAATAACGCTTTGCCAATTGATAAAAACATAAAATCTATTGCATTTATTGGACCATTGGTTAAAGATGAATATGATATTTTGGGGAATTGGGCAGCCAAAGGGGATAGAAATGGGAAAGCAGTTAGCGTGTTTGAAGGTGCTTCAGAATATTTAAAACCCAATCAAATTTTATATGCTAAAGGTTGTGACATTTTAAAAGAGGACGAGTCAGGTTTTAATGAAGCGATTTCCATTTCTAAACAAGCCGACGAGATTGTTTTGGTTATGGGAGAAGGTCATCATATGAGCGGCGAAGCAGCTTCAAGAACTAATTTAAAAATCCCAGGAATTCAACCAAGACTCATTCAAAAAATCCGTGAAGCCAATCCAAATAAAAAAATCACTTTGGTATTGATGAATGGACGACCTTTAAACCTTTCCGAAGAAATTAAAACAGTAGATGCTATTTTGGAAGTTTGGTTTCCAGGTACAATGGGAGGCGCAGCAACAGCAGATTTACTCTTTGGAACGGTAAATCCTTCAGGAAAATTAACAGTTACTTTTCCTAGAAATGTGGGACAGGTTCCTATTTATTATAATATGAAAAATACAGGACGACCTATACCTGAAAACAATCCTAATGAAGATTATAAAAGCAATTATATCGACGTGCCAAACACGCCTTTATTTGTATTTGGACACGGATTGAGTTATACAAAGTTTGCGTATGCCGATTTAAAATTATCAACCCATCAAATGACATTTTCTAACACTATTACAGCTTCTGTTGAAATTACAAATACAGGCAACTATGATGGTTATGAAATTGTACAGCTCTACATTCGTGATAAAGTAGGAAGTGTCACCAGGCCTGTAAAAGAATTGAAAGGGTTTGAAAAAATATTTTTGAAAAAAGGCGAAAGCAAAGTAGTAACCTTTACCATTTCAGTTGACACTTTAAAATTCTACAACAGCGAAATGAAATATACCGTTGAACCTGGTGAATTTGAAATAGCCATTGCACCAAGTTCCGATTTTAAATTTAAACACATTTTTACCCTTAATTAATAGCTAGTTATATGCCACATGTAATACATAAGATTCAAACCCTAAGCTTAGTGTTATGTGTGGTGTTTACTTTTAATTCCTATGCACAGACTAAGGTCATTAATGCTGGCTGGCAGTTTTCTGAAGATAAAGACAACTGGGAGACTGTAAATATTCCGCATACATGGAATACAGACGATGCATTTGATGATCAACCTGGTTATCGTCGTGGATTGGGGTATTACAAAAAGAAAATTTTTGTTTCTTCGGAAGCCAACGATAAAATTCACTACTTAAAATTTAATGCAGTAAATCAAGAAGCCACAGTTTTTGTCAACGGACAAAAAGTTGGAAATCATAAAGGAGGTTACACAGCTTTTAATTTTGATGTCACTAAATTTCTTAACTATGATGACTACAATCTTGTTGAGGTTACTGTAGATAATTCACACGATATAGATATTCCGCCTTTGGATGCCGATTTCACCTTTTATGGTGGGATTTATCGCGACGTAGAATTCATTTCGTTGCCAAAACAACATTTTAGTTTGAAGGATTTTGCTTCAGACGGATTTTACGTCAACTATTATAATGTTTCCAAAGAAAAAGCTGGCGTTAAGGTCAAAGTGTTAATTGACAATTTTGAAGACAAAGCCAACACACATCTTGATCTTAAAATACTTGATGCAGAAGGTAAAATTATTAAAGAAGAACATCAAGGTTTAAAGTTGAAAGCAAATGAATCTAAATCTTTTGAGGTTATATTTCCAGAAATTCAAAACCCAAAATTATGGTCGCCCGATCATCCATATTTATACAAATTAAGTATCACTTTAGCTGATGAAGATGGAACTGTTTTAGATTCAAAATCTTCAAACCTTGGGTTTCGTTGGGCAACTATTGATGCTGAAAAAGGCTTTTTCCTCAACGGAAAACCCATCAAATTAATAGGTGTTAATAGGCATCAGGATTACGAAAATTATGGAAATGCTGTACCATTAGAGCTTCAGAAAAAAGACATTCAGCTTATTAAAAATATGGGCTCTAATATCATCCGTTTTGCTCATTATCCGCATGCTCGCGCGTTATATGATTTATGTGATGAATTAGGAATTATAGTCTGGACCGAAATACCAATCGTCAATAAAGTCACCAATTCCGAAGCATTTTTTGAGGTTTCTCATACAATGCAAAACGAGCACATCAAACAATATTACAACTATCCAAGTGTGGTAATGTTTGGTTATATGAATGAGATTTTTCTGCGTTTAGCGTTTGATAATAAATCTACCGAAAAAGAAAAGGAAGCTTTAAAAACTACATCATTAAAACTTGCAAGAGAACTTGAAGATTTAACTCGACAATTAGCACCAAATCATATAACCGTAATGGCTGGACATTTAAACGAAGTCTATAACGACACTGGTATTGCCGATTTGCCAATGCTATTTGGTTGGAATCTCTACTTTGGTTGGTACGATGCCCACATTGAAGATTTAGGTAAATTCTTAGACGACCAACATCAACGGTATCCAAAACGTTCATTGTTGTTATCGGAATATGGTCCTGGTGCAGATGTGAGGATCTTTACCAAAAACCCTAAAAAGTTTGATTTTTCTACTAACTATCAAGCAAAATTGCATCAATCGTATTACAAGCAGATTACAGATAGACCTTATATGACTGGAATGACAGCGTGGAATTTCGCCGATTTTGGTTCAGAATTTCGTGGTGACGCTATGCCGCACGTTAACCAAAAAGGATTGGTACAATACGACCGAACACCAAAAGATATTTACTATTGGTACAAATCGGTTTTAGATGATAATGCACCTTTTATCCATATCGCAACCGATTATTTGAAGCAGTTAACGGTTTTTGAAGATGACACATTTCCAATTCAAATCTATTCCAATTCAAAGGAAGTAAATGTCACTTTGAATGGTGATAATTTAGGTGATTTTAAAGTTGAAAATGCTGTGGTTTCTATTGAAATGCCTTTCAAAAATGGCAATAATTCAATAAAAGTTTCAACAGAAAATATTTCCGAAGAAATAAGCATCATGGTCAATCGTATTAAAACGTTCGATTTTAAAAATTTCAAACGCTTCGGAATCAATTTAGGTGCACATTTCCACTTTTATGATGAAATGCAAAACATCACATTTGTTTCGGATCAAGCCTACATAAAAGGATGGTTTGGTTATATAAACGGAACCGCTTTCGGAATGACCAAAGACAAAAACCAAGGCTTGCCGCATAATATTAAAAACACTAATGCTGAACCTTTATTTCAAACTTTGTTAGAAGGTTGTGAGGAATATAAAATAGATGTGCCTAACGGAAATTATAAAATAGAACTATACTTTGTAGAACCACAAATTAAACCTACTGAAAATATTTATAATCTTTCAGGTCAAACTTCTGAAAGCAATAAAACACAACGCATTTTTGATGTGTATATCAACGATATATTAGTAGAAAAACAATTCAATTTAGCCCAAGCTTATCCTGAAAAATATGGTGTAACGCTTCAGGCTACTATTAACACCAAAAAAGGAATAACTTTAAAACTCAAAGCTATCGAAGGGTTGCCTGTCATAAGCGGCGTTTTAATTGAAAAACTAGACTAAATGAAATTTGTAATAAACGTATTTGTATTCTTATTTGTGTTTACACTTTCAGCACAAAATAAAGCGACTTACACCTATGCCATAAAAGGAAACGACACTTTAAAATTGGATGTTTATACACCAGAGAACATCAAAAATACAGACACACTTCCTGTACTACTTTGGATGCATGGTGGCGGATTTGCAGTTGGTCACAGAGATTATATTGACGATGAAAATTTAGTAAAATATGCTGCCAAAGAACAGAATTATATTGGTATATCCATTTCATATCGCTTACTAAGAAAAGGAACAAAAACTGGTTTTGGATGTGATTGTACCAAAGATGAAAAGCTAGAAACCTTTAAACAAGCCGCCATCGATTATATGGATGCTGCAAAATATGTAGTAGAACACGCCAATGAGCTTCAAGTCGATACCACAAACATTATTGCTGGAGGGAGCAGTGCTGGTGCTGAAGGTATTTTAAATGCGGTGTTTATGCGTGAGTATTTTGTAGATAATGCGGAAGATTACAGTAAGGTGAAATTTGCAGGTGCTTTTTCTTGTGCAGGCGCCATTGTGGATGCCAGCTATATGACCAAAGAAAATGCTGTGTCAACCGTGTTATATCATGGGACTAAAGATCAATTGGTGCCTTTTGCCAATGCACCACACCATTATTGCGCACCAACTAAAGATGGTTATATAATGTTAGATGGTTCTAAAATTATAGCAGATAAACTAGAGGAATTTGAAACTTCTTTTTACTTCAATATTGTGAAAGAAGCGCGTCACGAAATTTCCCGAATTCCGTATGAAGAATTAGATATAGTGTTCAACTTTTTTGAACGTACGATTCTTAATGATGAAGTGATTCAAACCAAAATTATTAAAACAAAACAGTAATGCGATATAGTATAGTATTGTTTATAGGTCTTTTGCTATTTCAGTCTTGCAAAGAAACGGAAAAGCAAGATGTTGTCGATGTGCCAAAAAAGCGTCCGAATATTGTTTTCATTATGGCTGACGACCATGCAGAACAAGCCATAAGTGCGTACGGACATCCAATAAGTCAATTAGCACCAACACCAAATATTGACAGGATTGCCAATGAAGGTGCATTCTTCAAAAATAACTTTTGTACCAATTCCATTTGTGGTCCAAGTCGTGCTGTAGTATTAACAGGTAAGTTTAGTCATATTAACGGTTTTAAAATGAACGGCAATCGTTTTGATGGTAGTCAGCAAACGTTTCCGAAGTTATTACAAAAAGCAGGTTATAACACCGCAATGATTGGAAAATGGCATTTGCATGGCAATCCGGAAGGCTTTGATTACTGGAATATTTTAAAAGATCAAGGTAATTACTACAACCCAGATTTTATAGCATTAAACGAAACTACAAAACGTGCAGATACGACTAGAGTATCAGGCTACGCAACCGATATTATCACAGAAGAAGGCTTAGCGTATCTAAAAAAAGTAAAAGATGATGACCAGCCATTTATGCTCATGTTACAGCACAAAGCACCACACCGAAATTGGATGCCAGCGTTACGACATGCTAACAAATACGATTCTATAAAATTTCCATTACCAGACACATACTTCACAAATCATGAAGGCTCTTTAGGTTCTCAACAGCAATTGCAAACCATCTATAAAGATATGTATGAAGGTCATGATTTAAAAATGAGCAAGTCTAAGGGAAGTTCGGAACTAGCATGGAATCCATGGACTACCGATTTTGAGCGTATGTCACCAGAGCAACGTTTAGCCTGGGACAAGGCCTATCAAGCTAAAAATGATGCGTTTCATGATGCTAATTTATCTGGAAAAGCATTAGCCGAATGGAAAGGGCAACGCTATTTGCAAGATTATTTAGCAACTATTGCTTCAGTTGACGAAGGAGTTGGTCGTGTTTTAGATTACCTTGAAGAAAACGGATTAGCAGAAAACACTATTGTGATTTACACTACAGACCAAGGGTTTTATTTGGGCGAAAAAGGCTGGTTTGATAAGCGTTATATGTACGAAGAATCATTAGCAATGCCTTTATTAGTAAAATATCCTAAAGCTATAAAACCAGGAACTGTAATTGATGGTTTAACCCAAAACCTCGATTTTGCAGAAACCTTTTTGGATTATGCAGGTATTGAAATTCCTGTGGATATGCAAGGAAAATCGCTTCGTCCATTGCTAGAAAATACTATGAATCATGACGATTTTAGAGATGCTGTTTATTATCATTATTATGATTATCCAGCGTTTCATATGGTGAAAAAACACTACGGAATTAGAACAAAACGCTACAAACTGATGCATTTTTATGATGATATTGACACCTGGGAATTATACGATTTAGAGGAAGATCCAAAGGAAATAAATAATCAAATTAATAATCCAGATTACGATATTATAGAAGCAGAATTACGGACACAATTAACCGCATTACAAAAGCAGTATAAGGTCACAGATGAAGAATTTAAGCAAGCACCAAAGCAACAAGTAGAACGTGCTTACAAACAATTTGAAAGATTAAGAGGAAATACAGGAACATCCTTTGACCCAACAACTAATAAAGACACAAAATTATAACTCATGAAAAAACTACTTTTTTTCTTCCTCATAACAGTCGTGTTTTCTTGTAAGAATGAGAACAAGCAAAATACAGACATAGATGCTAATTCAAAAGAAAATACAACTGCAGATATCAATACGTCACAGACTTATATTAATCCGCTAGACATTGATTATACCTATATGGTCTATAATTCTAGTAGAAATCAGTCGTATCGTTCTGGTGCAGATCCTGCTGTTATTGAGTTTAAAGGTGAATATTATATGTTCGTAACGCGGTCGTTTGGATATTGGCATTCCACAGATTTAGTGAACTGGAAATTCATCAAACCACAACAATGGTTTTTTGAAGGAAGTAACGCGCCAACAGCATTCAACTACAAAGATTCCTTAGTGTATTTTGCTGGTGATCCTGCTGGTTATGGCAGTATTTTGTATACAGATGATCCTAAAAAAGGAACGTGGACACCAACCGCTTCCATATCAAACAACATACAAGATTCTGAATTATTTATAGATGATGATGGTAAGTCGTATCTATATTGGGGGTCTTCAAACCTGCATCCCATTCGTGTAAAAATGCTGAATAAAGATGACCGTTTTTTGGAAACTGGCGAACGAAAAGAACTGATAAATCTTGATGAAGAAAAACACGGTTGGGAACGCTTTGGTGAAAACAATTTTCATCCAACCTTAAAAGAAGGGTATATGGAAGGTGCTTCTATGACCAAACACAACGGAAAATATTATTTGCAATACGCAGCACCAGGAACGCAATTTAACGTGTATGCCGATGGTGTTTATGTTGGTGATTCGCCACTTGGACCATTTACGTATATGAAAAATAATCCGATGAGTTTTAAACCTGGCGGATTTACAAATGGCGCAGGTCATGGTATCACTGTTAAGCAAACTAATGGGCAATACTGGCATTTTGCAACAATGGCATTAGCGTCTAATGCACAGTGGGAACGACGTTTATGTATGTTTCCAACGTATTTTGATGACGACGGATTAATGTACAGTAATACCTCGTATGGTGATTACCCTCGTTTTGGGCCGAGTCATCCTACAAAAGCTGGCGAGCATAACGGTTGGATGCTATTATCATACAAAGGAAATGTAACAGTATCATCTTCGTTACAACAAATAATGAAATTTACCTCTAATGATGATGAAGTTGAAGTAAAAGAAATTCTGACAGAAACCAATGCTGAAGGACAAATTATTTCCAATGTCTTAACCGACGAAAACCCAAAAACTTTTTGGGTAGCCGAAGCTAACGACGATAAACAAAGGATTGCTATTGAATTATTAAATGAAGGAACAATTCACGCGATTCAGCTAAATTATCACGATCACGAATCAGGTATTTACACACGTGTTGAAGGCTTGAAACATCAATTTACAATTGAAACTTCCGAAGATGGTAAAAACTGGAAAACCGTTGTCGATAGAAGTCAAAGTGACATTGATGCACCAAATGCATACCTCGTTTTAGATGAGCCAGTAAAAGCAAAGTACGTACGTTACAACAATATAAAAGTACCAGGAAACAACTTCGCTATGTCCGAAATTAGAGTCTTTGGACTCGGTTTAGGTGAAGCGCCAAACAAAGTGTCTAATTTTAAAATTAATCGCGAAAAAGACCGAAGAGATGCCACATTTTCTTGGGATAAGGTTGAAGGTGCGCAAGGTTATAATATTCGTTGGGGAATTGCACCAGATAAGCTTTATCAAGCTTGGCAAGTGTATGATACTAATACACATTTTATGCGTTGTTTAGATAGAGATACACCTTATTATTTTACTATTGAAGCGTATAATGAAAACGGAATATCTAAGCCATCTGAAATCATTTTTATAGAGTAAACATGAAACATATTTTAACTTTTTTAGTTGTTTTAATTTCATTTTCGGCCGCATCACAAGACCTGAAAATAATGAGCTATAACATTAAATTAGATTACCCAAAAGAGGGTAAAAACAGTTGGGCCAATCGTAAACCTTTTTTTATAAAACAGTTAAAGTTTTATGAGCCGGATGTTTTAGGTGTTCAGGAAGCAATGCCTAATCAAATGAAAGAGATTGATAGCCTTTTGGTCGATTATAGTTTTGTTGGAGTAGGGCGTGATGACGGAAAAAATGAAGGTGAATTTTCAGCAATATTTTATAAGAAGAAAAAGTTTAGCGTTCTAAAATCAGGAACATTTTGGTTGTCTCAAACTCCCGAAAAGGTGAGTATGGGCTGGGATGCAGTTTGTAATAGAATTTGTACTTATGCTTTATTAAAAGATAAAAATTCGGGTAAAATTTTCTGGGTTTTCAATACGCATTTTGATCATGTAGGCCAAGAAGCCAGAAAAAATAGTGCCACTTTGATAATTGAAAAAATTAAAAAATTCAACCCAAAACATCATCCGGTAATCTTAATAGGCGATTTTAATATGGAACCAGATCATGAGAGTATTGTACTAATAAAACACACCTTGCAAGATTCAAAACAAATAGCGAAACTTAGTTTTGGTCCAAAAGGGACTTACAACGGATTTCATTTTGATCAACCAGTTACAAGACGCATTGATTATGCGTTTGTGAGTAATAATATTGAAGTAATAAAGTATGCTGTTTTAAGTGATAATTGGGATGGCAAATACCCATCAGATCACTTGCCAGTTTATATTGAAATTAAAACTAACTAAAATCTAAATATGATGAATAAAAAAGCATTTTTATTGTTAATTACCGTAGTTTCTGCTTTAGGCGGATTGCTATTTGGATATGATACGGGTGTCATAAATGGCGCACAATTTTACTTGAGTAAACATTTTGATTTAGATGCCGCTATGAAAGGTTGGGTCGTTGGAAGTGCTTTACTAGGTTGCTTTGCTGGTGCTATCATTGCAGGTCCATTAAGTATAAAATTAGGACGAAAAAAGTCCTTAATAATTTCTGCCATTTTATTTACGCTTTCGGCATGGGGATCTGGATTGCCTTCATTATTTGAAGAATCGGTATCTCTATTAGTAATTTTTAGAATTATTGGAGGTTTAGGAATTGGTATTGCATCGATGAACGCTCCAATGTATATTGCAGAAATAGCACCAAGCAACATTAGAGGCAAAATGGTTACTTATTACCAGTTAGCCATCGTTATAGGCTTTTTTGTAGTGTTTTTAGCCACCTATTTTATAGGTAATGGTTTATCTGAGGCAGAGAATATTGAATTTGGATGGAAACGCATGTTTTGGTCTGAGTTAATCCCTAGTGGTTTGTTCTTAATTTTGTTGTTTTTTGTTCCTAAGAGTCCGCGTTGGTTGGCATTAAAAGGGGATGATGATGCTGCTTTAAAAATATTAAATAAGATTCATGGTGGGGAAGAAGCCCAAAATGAAATTGTTGAAATAAAAAAATCTTTAGACACCAAAGTTGATAAGACTAAAGTCAATTATTTTTCAAAAGCCATTTTAGTGATTATAGTTATCGGAACGGCACTATCTGTATTACAACAATTTACGGGCATCAATGCGGTACTGTATTATGGTGCCGATATTTTTGAAAAAGCATTAGGCTTTGGAAAAGAAGACGTTCTGGCACAACAAATATTGCTGGCCTTTATAAATTTAATATTTACGTTTGTTGCGATGTTTACAGTAGATAAATACGGTAGAAAACCACTAATTTATATCGGCTCAATCGGAATGATAATTGGATTTTTACTTTTAGGTTTTTCTCTGCAACAAAATGCTGTTGGTTTTATATCCTTACTTGGTGTACTTATTTTTATTGGTTCTTTTGCATTGTCTATGGGACCTGTAGTTTGGGTGATATTATCAGAAATGTTTCCAAATAAAATACGTAGTGTCGCTATGTCTGTGGCTGTAGCGGCACAATGGGCAGCTAATTATGTGGTATCGCAATCGTTTCCAATGGTTATGGAGAGTGAAATGAATAACAGTTCACCTTGGAATGGCTCTTTGCCTTATTTTATTTTCATTGCATTTATACTAGTTATAATCTATTTAACCTATAAATTTATTCCGGAAACAAAAGGGAAATCTCTTGAAGAAATTGAATCGTTTTGGAAGGAATAAAGCTTTGAGTTTAGAATATTTGTCTTTAGTATAGCTATTGTTTCTTTAAATCGAAGGACTTACAAAAAATCTAGTAACTTTGAATACTACGATGTAGGGATTTGTTTTTAATGACGACTATCAAACAGTCTAAAGGAAGTGCGTCTATTTCCAGATTTTTATTTTAATACTCATGACAATACAACTCAAATTTTTGATAGCCTTTTTAATCATTCCGTTGTACTCGTTTTCTCAGCAGGTAACGACGTATACCTATGTGGTTAAGCAAAATGATTCGTTAAAATTAGATGTGTATACTCCAGTAAATAGTTTAGAAAATGAAAAAAAACCTGTACTGATTTGGATGCATGGTGGCGGATTTTCGGGAGGATATAGAGATGGTAATGACGAAAAAAAATTCATGAATTACCTTACTAATAAAGGTTATGTAGGCGTCTCGATTTCATATCGTTTATTACGACAAGGTTCAAAAACCGGTTTTGGTTGTGATTGTTCAAAAAGAGAAAAGCTTTTTACATTTGCTCAAGCTGCTGAAGACTTTCTAGATGCGACAAATTTTATTATTTCAATGAGCGATTCTTTGCATGTTGATGTCAATAAAATCATAGCAGGCGGAAGCAGTGCAGGAGCCGAAGCGGTTTTGAGTGCTGTCTATATGAAAGATTATTTTATTGAAGATACCACAGCCTATGATCATATTAAATATGCTGGATTGGTATCTTTCGCAGGCGCAATGGTAGATGAATCGTATATCACATCAGAAACTGCAATTCCTACGGTGTTATTTCACGGCACCAAAGATAACCTTGTTCCATATTCTAAGAATCCGCATCATTTTTGTAAGCCTGAAGACAAAGGGTTTTTAATGCTTAATGGTGCTGGTGTTATTTTTACACGATTAGAGCAACTCAATGCGTCTTATTATTTGTTTAGAGTAGAAGGTGGACGACATGAAGTTGCTGCAATTCCATTTCACGAACTCGACCATATTATGAATTTTCTCAATTTAACAGTCATAAAATCTAAAGTTATACAAACCAAACGTTTAGAGTTTAAACCTTAGGCAATTTTACTTACAGAAACGATTCCTGTTTTGTAATCTCTGAATTTAGTATTATTTTGTAAAGATATCCTTCTGTTAGTTTTATGATTTATAAAATAATTCAACGATTTATTGCTTGCGTTATCTGCATGAGCAGCGTGGGGCTTTTAGCTCAAGAATTACCTCCTATACAAAATTTTACTTCTGAAGATTATAATGCCGAAAACCAAAACTGGTCGATTTCTCAAGGTGATGATAAATACATCTATGTTGCTAATAGTCTAGGGCTTTTAGAATATAATGGTGCTAATTGGCAGCTATATGAATCGCCAAACAAAACTGTTTTGAGATCGGTTGAACCCGTTGATAATCGCGTATATTCTGGTGGTTATATGGAGTTTGGTTTTTGGAAACGCAACAGGCTTGGCGTCCTTGAGTATACTTCATTATCTCAAAAACTTGATATCGATCTTGTTGAAGATGAGCAGTTTTGGGATATTATCGCTCAAGAAAATTGGGTGCTATTCCAATCGTTAAATAGAATATATATTGTCAATACTTCAGATTTGTCTGTTAAAATTATTGATTCTGAAACAGAGTTGTCTAAAATGACAGTGTCTGATGGTGTTTTTTATTTTCAGAAAAAAGGCATCGGTCTATTCAAAATAATTAATGGTAAGGCTGTATTGGTTTCAGAAGATTCAATTCTAAAATCAAATACCATTGTTAATACATTTCAGCATGACGATACGTTCTTGATACAAACCCAGGAAAAAGGCTTTTTTGTTTTAGATGATAAGCGATTAAAACAATGGGATATTCCAGCAAATCCTACTTTGTTGACTACGAATGTATTTAGTAGTTTAAAATTAAAGGACGATTCTTTTGTCTTAGGAACTATTTCAAACGGTATCATTTTTATGACCTCACAAGGTGAAATTAATTATGCCTTAAATCAGAATAACGGATTACTAAACAATACGGTGTTATCTATTGACCAGGATATAGACCAAAACTTATGGTTGGGTCTCGATAACGGAATTAGCTTTATTGATGTCACGTCACCCTACCGAATCTATAATGATGACAGCGGAAGACTAGGAACTATTTATGCGTCTTTAGTCATACAAAACACCTTATATCTCGGAACCAATCAAGGGGTCTTTTATCGTAAACGCGATACTGATGAGGAGTTTAAATTTATGGAAGGCACCAAAGGTCAAGTCTGGGCTTTGGCCAATATTGATAATAAACTATTTTGTGGTCACAATAAAGGGACGATGATTATCGAACAAAATACAGTCGTTAATACTATTGATGAAGCCAATGGAACCTGGGATTTTAAGCCTATTCCAAATAGGAGCCATATGATTTTGCAAGGTAATTTTAACGGACTCAATGTATTAGAAAAGGTTGAAAATAATTGGGTTTACAGAAATAAAATTGAAGGCATTGATATTTCAAGCAGGTTTTTCGAATTTGCTAACGGGAAGCTCTATGTCAATCATGAATTAAAAGGACTGTATGAATTGCAAGTCGATGAGACATATAAAACGGTTGAACACATTAATCGTATTGAGAATATTTATAAAGGTGTCGGTTCTAATATAGTAAACTACAATGGCGATTTAATATATGTATCTTCAGAAGGCGTCTATAAACAAAATCAAAACCGAGAGTTTAAAAAAGACACTTCTTTTTCTAATTTGTTTAAACCCTTTAAAACCTTGACTACCTTAATGCGAATCAATGGTGAACCTGAGGTGCTATGGCGATATGCTAATGATAATATTGCGTTTATTTCTCACGGTGCCATGAGCAAAATGCCTAATATGAAATTGTTTCCTATTTCCAACTCCATTAAAAATGTGGTTGCAGGCTTCGGAAACGTAACTAAGATTAGTGCAAATGAGTATCTCTTAGGAAGGTATAATGGATACTTATTAATTAATGACGATATCATTCCACCAAAAAAAGAATTTGAAATTCTCATAAATAACTTAGAAGTTCATGAAATTGATCAGCCAAAAAAACGTCTAGATCCTACTGAAGCAGCTACGTTTAATAATAAAACTAATAATATTAGTTTTGATTACAGTTTCCCAAATTATGGTGAAATCATCCCTAATAAGTATCAGTTTCAGCTCTTAGGCTTGTCTGATAACTGGTCTGATTGGTCTGAGCAGTCTTCTAACACATTTGAAAACCTGCCATTTGGGACCTATACGTTTAATGTTCGAGGAAAATCGGGAAATACACTCACCAATAATATAGCGTCCTATACCTTTACTATTAAAAGACCACTGTTATTGTCAAATTTAGCGATTACATTGTACCTGTTGTCTGTTATAATTTTATTACTCATCATACATTATTATTACCGTAGATACTACAGAAACCAACAACGAAAAGTCATCGAGAAGTCTAAACGCGAACTTGAACTTAAAGAACTGGAAAATGCTCAAGAATTAATGGGATTGAGAAATGAGCAATTACAACAAGATATAGAAAATAAAAACCGCGAGCTTGCGATTTCGACAATGAGTTTGATAAAAAAGAATGAATTTTTAAATAGCATCAAAGAAGAACTCAAAAGTGCTGAGGCTACTAAAAGCTTGAACTCCGTTATAAAGATTATTGATAAAAATTTAAATAATACCGATGATTGGAAGTTTTTTGAAGAAGCCTTTAATAACGCTGATAAAGATTTTCTAAAAAAGGTAAAAGCAAAACATGCTTCTTTAACGCCTAACGATCTTAAATTATGTGCTTACTTAAGACTTAATTTATCTTCAAAAGAAATTGCACCTTTATTAAACATTTCACCAAAAAGTGTGGAAGTAAAACGTTATAGATTGCGAAAAAAAATGGATTTGCCACATGAATCTAGCTTAACAAATTATATTTTAGAAATATAACAACCAAACAACAGCTGTTTTTAGCTATACATTACCACTACATTCTAAGTTTTCACACTATTACTTGCTTTTTATTAACAAATTGGAACACCAAGTTTTTAGGCTGTTTTCAATGCTTTAAATGTGTATTTCGCAATAAATTAATCATTTTATTGCGATGTATGTTTTTTGTAGTGGCGTTTTTTGAAAGATTATCAAATTGATGTCATAGTTTTACATTATAACAATCAAACAATATGACAGCAAAATTTTTATCCTTCTTACTTTTATTGATGACCACCTTCTCATTTAGTCAAGAGGTTACAGTAAAAGGTACAGTTACAGATCAGGCAACAGGACAACCTATACCAGGAGTAAACGTCTTGGTTAAAGGAACAGCTAAAGGAGCCTCTACAGATTTTGATGGGGTTTTCACAATTACTAATGTGCCTGTTAATTCTACATTAGTTTTCACTTATATTGGTTACAAAACCAAAGAGTTTGTTGTAATCGAGAACACTACAATAAGTATCGCCTTAGAGGAAGATGCCGAATCCCTAGACGAAGTTGTTGTTATAGGTTATGGAACTCAAAGGAAAAAAGAAATTACAGGAGCAGTTGCTGTAGTTTCTAGTGAAACGATTGAGAACTTAAAACCTACACGTATCGAACAGGCACTTCAAGGGCAGGTTGCCGGAGTTAATATTACTTCCGAATCTGGTTCTCCTGGTAGTGCATCAACAATTAGTATTAGAGGGGTGTCGACTAATGGTGATAACAGACCTTTAATTTTAGTGGATGGAAACGTCATCGAAGATTTAAGTGTTATCAATCCAAACGATATTGAAACCTTAAATGTCTTAAAAGATGCCACTGCTGGTATCTATGGTGTTAGAGCTGCAAACGGCGTTATCTTAATTACAACCAAAACGGGTCGTAAAAATGTCCCTTTATCTGTTGAAATAAACACCTTTGGAGGAATTCAGCAAACCTCAAGAAAAATTCCATCTCTTAATGCTACAGAGTATGCACTGTTAGTAAACGAAGCTTTTGCAGCCAATGGTGAGCCTCTGGTTTTTGATAATGTTTTTGCTTTAGGTCAAGGCACAGATTGGCAGGACGAAGTTTTTCAAAATGCAGCACAGTATAATATTTCAGCAACAATTAAAGGAGGTAAAGAAAAATCATCGTATGCCTATGGCGCGTCTTTTCTTTCTCAAGATGGTATCGTAGGCGGAAGTAAATCTAACTTCTCACGATATACGCAACGTGGAAATTATACCTTAGATTTTTTAGACAACTTTCAACTTAAATCCGGATTAATCTTTACACATACAAATCGAAAAACATTAGCCGAAACAGGTTTAGGTTCGGTGTTATTTAATGCCCTCAATATGGCGCCAACATTTTCTGTTAGAGATGAAAATGGTGCTTATACAATAGCTGAAGGTTTAGGTAACGAAGTGATCAATCCATTAGCGCAAATCGATAATACATTTAATAGAACATTTGTCGATAAAATTGCCGGAAACGTAAGTCTATCCTATAATTTTTTAGATCACTTTACAGCTCAAGCTAATTATCAGTTTAATTATGCGGAAGTAGAAAGCTTTGCTTTTAATCCTGTAGCATTCTTTGGAAATGGTAAAGTATTTAACAGAGATCGTAGTGAAGTGGTAGTCAATAACAACATTTTTAGAGATTACACTTTTGATGCTTTTATTAAATATGAAAACAAATTTAATGATGTTCATAATCTAAGTCTTTTAGTAGCAACCTCAGTATTTAAAACTACAGGCAGCTTTAGCGGATTTGTAGGATTTGACGTGCCAGGAAACGCAGTGGAGAATGCGACCTTAGAACAGGCATCAGATTTACAAAATATTTATCCTAACGGAAATGCAGAATTTGACGCGAGACTATTATCATATTTCTCAAGATTACAATATGATTACAAAGGAAAGTATTTGCTTTCGGCAGTGGTGAGACGTGATGGTTCCACAAAATTTGGCCCAGAAAACAAGTTTGGTATTTTCCCTTCAGGCTCTGTAGGTTGGATTATTTCTGAAGAAGATTTTCTAAGTGATAACAATACCATTAACTTTTTAAAACTTAGAGGTTCTTACGGTATTTTAGGAAATGACAGAATTCCAGATTTTAGATTTGTATCGCTGTTAAACGGTGAAGGTACCTATGTTATCGATGATGAAATTCAGTTTGGTACTGCCATAGGAGCGGTTTCTAATCCTGAAATCCGTTGGGAAAAGCAAAAAACAGTTGATATCGGAATTGATGCCAAGCTATTCAATAATCAATTGGATATTACCATGGATTACTATAAAAAGAGAACCGAAGATTTATTAATTGTACCACAAGTTTCAGGACTATTAGGTGTAACAGCACCTGGTTCTAGTGCGCCTGTTGTCAATGCTGGTATTGTTGAAAATAAAGGTTTTGAATTTTCAGTAGGATATAACAATGTTGTTAATGATAATTTTAATTACAGCATACGTTATAACATTGCAACTTTAGATAATAATGTTGTCGAAGTTAGTGCAGATGGTGACTTCCTGTCTGGAGGTTCATTTGGAGTAGGTCAGGATCCACCAGCCCGAATGGAAGAAGGCTTTCCAATTGGATATTTTAGAGGTTATAAAACAGATGGGATTTTCCAAAATCAAGCCGAAATAGATGCTTACCCAACCTTAAACAGCACAGTACAACCAGGAGATTTAAGATTTGTAGATGTGAATGGTGATGGGGTTATTGATGATAATGATAAAACAGATCTTGGTAATCCGCTACCAAAAGCAACCATGGGATTAAATCTGTCTTTTGAATATAAAAACTTCGATTTTGCCGCCTATGCGTTTGCTTCAGTTGGAAACAAAATCGTAAGAAACTACGAAAGAAACCAGGCCTTAACGAACAGAAGTGTTTACTATCTCGATCGATGGACAGGTGAGGGATCTACAAATAGTTTTCCTAGAGTGACTTCAGGAGCGAATGTTAACAGTTTGTTTTCAGACTTTTTTGTAGAAGATGGTGACTTTATTCGATTACAAAACATTCAGTTAGGTTATAGCTTATCAGATAAGGTTTTAGAAAATTCTAAAATCAGTAAACTACGGTTTTATGTGTCGGCTGCTAACTTAGTGACACTTACAGAATATAGAGGATATGATCCTACTGCTTCAACAGGAGAAGCTATTGGAGGTGGAATTGACTACGGTTTTTATCCTAATCCGAAAACATTTTTACTTGGTATGAACTTAAAATTTTAATTCAGATGAACTTAAAAACATTAAAATACACGGTTTTTGCACTACTCATTTGTTGGTCATGTAGTGATGATTTTGTCGATGTAGATTCGCAAGATCAAAACTCTGAAGATTTCTTCAACACAGAAGAAGATTATCAGAACGCACTTATTGGAGCATACGACTTGTTACAATCTACTTACCTTAACGTGATGCTTGGTGAGATTGCTTCAGACAACACATTGGCAGGTGGCGAAAGTGCTATCGACGTTCCAGGAATTCAGGAAGTTGATGACATGATTCATACACCAATTAATCAGCAAATACGAGATATTTGGGGTTGGATGTACAGTGGTGTTAATCGCGCAAATTACATCATGGAATTTCAGGATAAAACTGATTTTGAAGGAAAAGCAGGTGTGTTAGCACAAGCTCGATTCCTGCGCGCCTATTACTATTTCGAATTGGTCAAATGGTTTGGTGATGTGCCTTTTGCAGTGGATCAACGAATTCTTTTTGGAGATCAATTCAGTATTGAAAGAACACCTAAAGCTGAAATTTATGCTCAAATCGAAGAGGATTTAATTTTTGCAGCTGCCAATCTGCCTTACGTACAAACACAAACAGGAAGAGTCACTAAAGGTGCTGCTCAGGCATTATTGGGAAAAGCGTATTTGTTTCAGGAGAAATTTTCTGAAGCTGCCAGTGTTCTTGAAGATCTTATCAATAACGGACCTTATGATTTGCTAACCGATTATAGTACCATGTTTGAAAATGATAATGAAAACAATATCGAATCTGTCTTTGAAGTACAATATACCGATACCGAAGGTGCAGGTTTTGACTGCTTACAATGTAGCGAAGGGAATGTTGCTGTAGGTTTTAATGGTATACGTAGTTATGAAGGGCCAGAATTTGAATCGGGATTTAGTTTTAATGTTCCAACTCAAGAAGTGGTTGACGAATTTGAACCAGGAGATAACCGCTTTGAAACAGCTATTTTAGATATCGACGATTGGGCGGCTCAAACCGGAGCAACCTTCTCAACAGGTTTTGAGCATACAGGATATTACAATAGAAAATACATCGCTCGTAAAGGTGATTTAAACACAGGTGATGCTAATCTTACCAATCCCAATAATTACAGAGCCATACGATTTGCAGATGTGTTATTAATGGCTGCCGAAGCATTTAACAGAGGCGGTATTGATGATATGAGAGCACAGCAATTCCTCAATAGAGTAAGAGAACGTGCTTTTGGTAATTCTGATAATAATATTACCGCAACAGGTTCAGCATTAACAACGGCTATCTATCACGAAAGACGCGTAGAACTAGTAGGAGAGGGACACCGCTTTTTTGACTTAGTTAGAACCGGAAGAGCTGCAAATGAAATTGATGGCTTTCAAGCCGGAAAACACGAAGTCTTTCCAATTCCAGCTATTGAGATTCAATTAGCAGGAAACCAATGGGAACAAAATCCAGGATATTAAAAAAAACAACTATAAAAGAGAACACAATGAAAACATTAAAACACATATTTAGCTTATTATTGTTAATAACAGTAATTATTGGCTGTACAGATGATGATAATGAAACGAATTTCGTTAACAATATTCCTGCGCCAACAAACGTATCGTTATTGGCAACGGTTACACCAGATAATACGGGCTTAGTAACATTAACGCCTCTTGGTGAAGGTGTTGCTAATTTCCAAATTAATTATGGAGACGGATCAGGAACTTCCGAAGTATTAAATCCTGGAGAAAGTACACAACATATATATGAAGAAGGTTCTTATGATGTTGTAGTGGTTGCTACTGGAATTACCGGACAATCAACTACTGCAGTTCAAACCATTCAGGTTTCATTTTTGGCACCTCAAAATTTAGAAGTGACTATTGAAAATGACACCGCAGTTTCGAGACAGGTTAATGTGACTGCTACAGCCGATTTAGCTATGAATTACGAAGTAGATTTTGGAGTGGCAGGAGCAGCACCATTAATGGGAAATATAGGAGAGACAGTGTCTTATGTTTATGAAACAGCAGGAACTTATACGATTACAGTGACAGCCTTTAGTGCTGCCATTGAAACAACGATCTATACCGAAGAGTTTGTAGTTACCGAAATATTACAACCTTTAGCAAGTGCGCCAACTCCTCCAACACGATCTGAAGATGATGTCATCTCCATGTTTAGTAATACATACCAGTTAGATGTGGCTGTAAGTTCTTGGAGAGCCGATTGGAGCACAAGTACCTTAACAGATTTACAAATTGATGGTAATGACACAAAGTTTTATGCCGATGCCGATTTTGTAGGTGTTGAGTTTTATGGCGATGCCGCAGTAGATGCTTCAGATATGGAATTTTTCCATCTTGATTTTTGGACCGCAAATGCGACGACGTTTCGAGTTAAATTAGTGGATTTAGGCGGAACAGCTACCGAAGCAGAAATTGTATTCGACGATTTAGCTCAAAACGAATGGGTGTCTTTAGAAATACCGATGAGCGCATTTACCGATGCTGGCATGACAGCGACCAATTCAATTCAACAATTAATATTCTCAGGATTACCAACAGGAACATTCGATTTCTTTATCGATAATGTATACTTCTATAAATCTCCATCTTCTCCAGCTGCTATAGCAGGAACATGGAAATTAGCTCCAGAAAATGGCGCTTTAGGAGTAGGTCCAGCAATTGGCGATGTTAGCTGGTATGCTTGTAATGATGATTGTATCACTGAAAGAGCCTGTTATTATGACGATACTTATGTCTTCGGAAGTGATGGCTCTTTCATGAATGTTTTAGGAGCCGAAACTTTCATCGAAGGATGGCAAGGTGGTTCTGATGCTTGCGGAACTCCTGTTGCTCCGCACGATGGTTCAAATCCAGCAACATTTACTTATAATGAAGCGTCTGGTGCACTTACAGTGAGTGGAACAGGTGCTTATATCGGACTTCCAAAAGCGAATAATGAAGGGGAATTGCCAAATGTTGCTGTACCAAATTCAATTACCTATACAGTAACTGCCTTAACAAATGATACCATGGAAATGTATATCGAAGCAGGTGCAGGCGTATTTTGGCAATATAAATTGATACGTGAAGGCGAAGCGCCAAGTCCGTTAACTGGAACATGGCAAATGGCTGCTGAAAATGGTGCTTTAGGAGTGGGACCAGCTGTGGGAGATGTTAGCTGGTATGCATGTAATGATGATTGTATTACAGATAGAGCCTGTTATTATGACGATACTTATGTCTTCGGAAGTGATGGTTCTTTTATGAATGTTTTAGGAGCCGAAACTTTCATCGAAGGATGGCAAGGTGGTTCTGATACTTGCGGAACTCCTGTTGCTCCTCATGATGGTTCAAATCCTGCAACTTATACTTATGATGCAGAATCTGGAACAGTAACCATTAATGGCGTCGGATCCTATATTGGACTTCCTAAAGCGAACAATCAAGGCGAATTACCAAATGTAGCTGTACCAGACTCAATTACCTATAACGTGACATTAGTCGATAGCAATACAATGCAAGTGTATATAGAAGCAGGTTCTGGAGTGTTCTGGCAATATAAACTTGTTAAACTTTAAGATAGACACAATATGATGAATATAAAAAATTATAAAATCCTGTTAACAGCCATTTTTGGACTGTTATTACTAACTTGTCAAGATGAAGACCAAGAGTTTGGTGATGTTATCGCACCATCAAATTTGACACTTACTTTTGAGATCGTTGGTGTGGATGCAGAAAACCCAAATGGTGATGGATCTGGTTTTGTGAATTTCACTGCTACAGCCGATAATGCAATAACCTATAGATATAATTTTGGTGATAATACCGATGTTGAAGTTGCGCCATCTGGAGATGCTACTCACCGATTTAATTTAACCGGATTAAACACCTATAATGTTACAGTTATAGCGTCGGGAACAGGTGGTGTTACAACCAGTACTGCGGTTAGTGTAGCTGTATTTAGTGCATTTGACGACCAAGAAGCCAAAGAGTTACTTTCTGGAGGTGTTGGATCTTCAAAAGTGTGGTATTTGGCAGCATCAGAAGTTGGTCATTTAGGCGTTGGTGGTACACCAGAAATCTCTGCAGATGCATTTTGGTTTCCTAGTTTCTTCGCTGCACAACCTTTTGAAAAATGTAATGACGAAATAAGTGACTGCTTATGTGATGACGAGTTGACCTTTTCACTAGATGCCGACAATAATTTAACTTACCAGTTGAATAATAACGGACAAACATTTTTTAACGTCGGACATCAGGGAGTTATTGGAGAAGATGCAGGAGAAGATGCTTGTTTTGAATTTGATACGTCTGGAGTAAGTAATGTGTCTTTGGCGCCTTCTTCGTTTGACTGGTCTTCAGTGCCTGATCCTAACTTTAATGCAAGAGGGACGACAATGAATTTTTCAAATGATGCTTTTATGGGGTATTATGTGAGTTCGTCGTCTTATGATATTATTTCAGTTACTGAAAATACACTATATGTGAGAACTATTGACGGATTAAATCCTGTGCTATATTGGTATCATAAGTTTTCTACAGATAATCCAGCTGATGCAGGATCTAACGATCTCGAAACAGTATTTAATGATTTAGTATGGCAAGATGAATTTGATACTGATGGCGCACCTAATCCAGCCAATTGGACCTATGATATAGGAACTGGTGATAACGGTTGGGGAAATGGTGAATCACAATATTATACTGATGAGGCTGATAATATTATTGTGGAAGATGGAGTTCTTAAAATTACCGCAAAAGCCGAGTCTTTTATGGGTAGTAATTACACCTCTTCTAGAATTAAAACTGAAAACCTTTTTGAGTTTACTAATGGTCGCGTAGAAATTAGAGCAAAACTTCCAACTGGAGCTGGGACTTGGCCTGCGCTTTGGACTCTAGGTGCAAACTATGATACGAATCCGTGGCCTGCCTGCGGCGAAATGGATATTATGGAGCATGTTGGGAATACGCAAAACACCATATTTAGTACGATGCATTATCCTGGAAATTCAGGAGGTGATGGCGTTGGCGCTAATACCAATATTTCGACGGTAAGCTCCGAATTTCATACTTATACTATGGAGTGGAAAGACGATGAAATTCTTTTTGCAGTTGATAATATAATTCACTTCACCTTCGAAAACAACGAAACCTTACCATTTAATAGTGACTTCTTTTTAATTATGAATGTCGCTATGGGAGGAAGTTTTGGAGGCGCAATTGATCCTGCATTTGTAGAGTCTACCATGGAAGTTGATTACGTGAGAGTTTATCAATAATTCGTTAAGCTTAAATTTTGATTTTTTAGTTGTAATTAAAAGGTCGGTTGTTATGGATCGACCTTTTAATCATGTACAAACAAAGTTAATAGTCAGTGACTATGTGACAATGTAGACGACTTTTTATAAGTGATATTTAGAAAGTCTACAATTTGTATGCGCACAATTTTCACGACACATTTTATCATATAGAGATTAATTCAGAAATGAATACACACCAAATATACATAGGGCATAAGCCAGCTAGTTTTCAAGAGGATCAAGTCAAAGGAGAACTGTTAGTTATTGATAATGAAGCTTATTATAAGATTTCTAATAGTAATCTAATGCGACCATTTTTTATGAGTCTTGTGAGTAATTCTAATCACTGGATGTTTATTTCAAGTAATGGTGCTTTGACCGCTGGACGAAAGGACGCTAATAATGCATTGTTTCCCTATTATACAGATGATAAAATAACCGAATCCCTAGAAACGACAGGTAGTAAAACCATCATACATGTCTGTAAAGATGACAAAACGTTTTTATGGGAACCTTTTTCTAATCGTTACGAAGGTGTTTATAGGATCCAACGAAATGTGTATAAAAACACTTATGGTAACAAAATATTTTTTGAAGAAATAAATAAAGATTTAGACCTCACTTTTCAATATCAATGGTGTTCGAGTAATCAATTTGGTTTTGTTAGACATGCCAAAATCATTAGTAATAGTAATGAAAATACAAAGGTGACTGTTCTAGACGGCATTCAGAATATTTTACCCTACGGATTGGATTCCGTTTTTCAAAATTCGACAAGCAACCTTATTGATGCCTATAAAAAATGTGAGTTAGAACCAGATACTGGGATTGGTATTTATGCGCTAAGCGCCATTATAGTTGATAAAGCAGAGCCGAGTGAAGCATTAAAGGCTAATAGCGTGTGGTCTGTCGGACTAGATAATCCTACACACTTAATTTCATCCTTACAACTGGATAATTTCAGAAAAGGTAAAGCCATACATCAAGAAAAAGATATCAAAGCTGAAAAAGGTGCCTATTTTATTTCTAAAACTTTAAATCTGGAACCTCATGCAGAAAAAAACTGGATGTTTGTCGCTAATGTAAATCAGACCATTAGTGCTATTCAAGATATTTCAGAACAACTAAAACATAACCGTAACCTAAAAGCACTTGTTCAAGAAGATATCAATGAAGGTACACAAAATCTTAAAGAACTTGTTGGTGCTTCTGATGGCATTCAAGTAACAGATGACCAGTTAAGAGATACAAGACATTTTGCCAATACGCTTTTCAATATCATGAGAGGTGGGATTTTTGATGATGACTATCGCATTGAAAAAGATGATTTTGTCAAATATATAGCGAAAGCGAACAAAAAAGTCACAAAGAAGAAAGAGACAATTTTAAGTCAACTACCCGAAGTTTTTGATGTAAACACTATAAAAACCATAGCCGACAATGATGAAGATAAAAATTTTAAAAGGCTTTGTTACGAATATTTACCATTAAAGTTTAGTCGACGCCATGGCGATCCAAGTAGACCTTGGAATAAGTTTTCAATCAATACCCGAAGTGAAGTTGATGGTTCTAAAATTTTAGATTATCAAGGAAACTGGCGTGATATTTTTCAAAACTGGGAAACATTGGCACATGCTTATCCGATGTTTATGGAAGGCATGATTCATAAATTCTTGAATGCAACAACCTTTGAAGGTTATAATCCGTATCGTGTCACCAAAGATGGTTTTGATTGGGAAGTAATTGAAGAAGATGATCCATGGTCATACATTGGCTATTGGGGCGACCATCAAATCATTTACTTGCTAAAGTTTTTAGAATGTATTGAACATCATTTTCCGAATACATTAGCTAAAAGTTTTACAAAAGATGTGTTCGTTTATGCCAATGTGCCCTATAAAATCAAGAGCTATCAAGAGATTCTTAAAAATCCGAAAGACACTATCGATTTTGATTATGAACTAGACGAAAAGATTAATCAGGAAAAAGGACGTTTAGGTGCAGATGGCGCTTTATTACGAGATGAAAATTTCTTTATTCATAAGGTTAATCTAATCGAAAAATTACTAGCTACCGTTTTGGCTAAAGTATCTAATTTTATTCCAGAAGCTGGTATTTGGCTAAACACCCAACGTCCCGAATGGAACGATGCCAACAACGCTTTAGTTGGTAACGGCGTATCTATGGTCACCTTATATTACCTAAGGCGATTTATCAATTTCTTTGAAGACATAGTTGAGATATCTGATGAAGATAACTACAGCCTTTCAATTGAGCTTAAAATATTTTTCAAATCTGTAGTGTCGACTTTAGTTGATAACGCTAAAGTATTGTCAGGCAAAGTTTCAGATACCGATAGAAAAACAATTTTAGATGGTCTTGGTACAGCGGGAAGTACTTACAGATTAAAGATTTATGAATCAGGATTTTCAAGCGATAAAGAACAGGTGTCTAAAGCAGATTTACTGGAGTTTTTTACACTCCTCAAAACGTATTTAGATCATACAATTAAAGCAAATAAAAGAGCCGATAATCTATACCATGCTTATAATTTGATGACTGTTGACAATGATAAAGAAGTTTCAATTTCTTATTTATCAGAAATGTTAGAAGGTCAGGTGGCTGTCTTAAGTTCAGGATATTTAGAACCAAAAGAAGCTCTCAGTGTTTTAGACGGTTTGAAGGCAAGCGCCTTGTTCAGAGAAGACCAATACAGTTATATTTTATATCCAAATAAAGAATTACCACGCTTTGTCGATAAAAATAATATTCCTGAGACATCAGTTGAATCATCAAAACTATTACAGCAACTTATTGCTGATGGTAATACGCAAATTATAGAAAAAGATGTTTTAGGACAGTATCATTTTAATGGCAATTTTAATAATGCTGAAAGTTTGAAAACTGCTTTATATGAGCTTTCAGATGATGAAAAATATCAAGACCTAATCAAAGAGGAAACGCATTTACTTCTAGATATTTTTGAAGACATTTTCGACCACAAATCGTTTACAGGTCGCTCAGGAACATTTTTCGGTTATGAAGGATTAGGGTCTATTTATTGGCATATGGTATCTAAGTTACTTTTAGCGGTTCAAGAAAACTGTTTGTTAGCTGTAGCTCAAAATGAAAGCGAAGAAGTGATTGGAAGATTACTCGAACACTATTACGAAATCAATGAAGGCATTGGAGTCCATAAGTCGCCAGAACTATATGGAGCGTTTCCAACCGATCCTTATTCACATACACCAGCAGGTAAGGGAGCGCAGCAACCAGGAATGACCGGACAAGTAAAAGAGGATGTGTTGTGCCGATTTGGTGAATTAGGCGTGTTTGTTAGGAATGAAATTTTAGTGTTCAATCCTAGATTATTGAGAGCTAATGAGTTTTTAGAAGAATCAAATACATTCACCTATACAGATATAAATAAAGAGATCAAGACCATTCCATTAGAAAAGGGTTCCCTTTGTTTTACCTATTGTCAGGTACCTGTGATTTATAAAATTTCAGATGAAAATCATATTACTGTAAGCTTTAATAATCAATCTGTTACAGAGTTTGATGGCTTAACAACAGATATAGAAACGAGTAAAAAATTGTTTAACAGAACAGGTGAAATCCATCATATAGTTGTAGAACTGAAAAAATGAAATGGATCAAGCACAATTTAAAACGTATAAAATTGGCAGTAAGCGTGTTTGCTATACTTCTTGTGTTGTCATGTCAAACAAACATCAGTAAAGAAAATAATTCAGTAGCCATTAAAGACCAATCAAATTTGAATGCGAAAGACATTTTAGGAAATCCAAAGTATGTAGCCATCTCTTATGGTGGCTATCGAACGACATCCAGAGATGACCAGCCTAGCATCAATGATCTTAAAGAAGATATGTTGATTCTTAATGCCATGGGAGTGAAAATCTTACGAACCTATAACGTTCATTTAGACCAGGCTGCTAATGTGTTAGAGGCTATTCGTCAATTAAAAGATGAAAACGCAGACTTCGAAATGTATGTGATGCTCGGTATTTGGATTGATTGTAAAAACGCCTTTAACTGGGATAACGTTAAACCAGATCATAACCAGGAAAGTGAACGTAACCCTGTTGAAGTTCAAACTGCGGTAATGCTTGCAAAAAAATATCCTGAAATCGTCAAAATTCTTGCCGTCGGAAATGAAGCCATGGTGAAATGGGCTACGGCTTATTATGTACAACCAGGTGTAATTTTAAAATGGGTGAATCATTTACAAGCCCTTAAAAAATCTGGTGAATTACCTAAAGATTTATGGATTACCAGTTCAGATAACTTTGCGTCTTGGGGTGGAGGAGATTCAGAGTATCATGTCGCAGACTTAGAAAAACTGATACATGCTGTCGATTATATTTCAATGCATACCTATCCGATGCACGATACACATTACCATCCGGTATTTTGGGGAATTTCAGAAACTGAAACAAAGGCCTCTAAAAAAGTTAAAATTGATTCGGCAATGTTGAGAGCGAAAGTGTATGCAATGTCGCAATATGAAGCCGTAAAAGCCTATGTAAAAAGTTTAGGTGTTGATAAACCTATTCATATCGGAGAAACAGGTTGGGCTAGTTTTTCTGGAGGTCTCTACGGAAACAATGGATCAAAAGCAACCGACGAATATAAAGAAGCACTTTATTATCAGCATATGAGAGAATGGACCAATAAAGCTGGGATGTCTTGCTTTTATTTTGAAGCATTTGATGAACACTGGAAAGATGCTGAAAATCCTAAAGGCTCCGAAAATCATTTTGGTTTATTTACTATCGATGGAAAGGCTAAATATGCGCTTTGGGATTTGGTAGATAAAGGTCTTTTTAAAGGATTGACCAGAAATGGAAATCCGATTACTAAAACATACAACGGAAACTTAGATGAACTAATGAAAGAGGTCATGATTCCTGAACTAAAACCACAATCAAAATGAGAACATCTATTACATTGTTAGTCCTCTCATTTATTGTAATGTCTTGTAAAAGCACATCGCAAAACACAACTGTTTCGGTTAAGGATAGCCATATTTATGTCAACGACTCCTTGTACACGATTAAGGGTATTTGTTATCATCCGGTTCCAAAAGGCAGTGGAAATAACCGAAGTTTTAAAACGCTTACTCAAGATTTAGCCTTAATGACCGAAGCTGGTATCAATACCATTAGAGTCTATGCGCCAATTGATGATATTAAGGTTTTAGATGAAATTCACCAAGCGGGAATAAAAGTCATTATGGGCTTTGGCTATAATCAAGGTGGTCACTATGATATCGAATCCGGAAGCTTTATCGATTACGTCAACACTTACAAAAATCACAGTGCCATCCTGATGTGGGAATTAGGAAACGAATACAATTACCATCCTGAATGGTTTGGAGACGATATTAAAAACTGGTACAAAGCCATGAATGATGCTGCGGAAGTAATTCACGCCAACGACCCTAATCATCCAACAACAACGGCTCATGGTGATTTGCCTGATGCATTGGCATTAGAAATGAGTCCGAATATTGATGTCTGGGGAATGAATGTCTACAGATGGGATAATCCTGAATCAATTTTCAAACTATGGAAAGCAGTGAGTTCTAAACCTATGTACTTATCTGAAACTGGTGGCGATAGCTATATGTCTATCGAAAAAGCAGGTTATAAGCAAGGTGAAAACCAGAAGGCTCAGGCTGATGCTGCAAAACACATCTTAAACAAAGTGTTTGAGAATACTGATATCTGTTCGGGAGTGACCTTATTTTCGTTTACTGATGGCTGGTGGAAAGCAGGAAACAACGACACACAAGATATTGGTGGATATGCACCAAATAGTACAGGAATTCCTTATGATGGCGCACCTAACGAGGAATATTGGGGCATTGTAGATATCGATAGAAATAAAAAGCAAGTCTTTAACGTACTCAAGGAAAAGTACCAGAGCTTAAATAAAAACTAAAACCAAAGCATATGAAATTGATCAAACCTAATTTATACATGCTTTTATTGTTTGCGATAATGAGTTGTACTAAAAAAGAAACCGCTTTAATGGTAGAAGTTTATGAAACGTCTGCCAGTGGAAATCAACTGACAAAAATTAAAGAGTTTCCTTCCGAATCAAATGGCGATACGATAACATTAATTCCTGAGAAAACGTTTCAGAAAATTACTGGAATAGGAGGCTCGTTTACCGAATCTTCAGCTTATTTGTTGAATAAACTTAGTAAAGCTAATAGAGAAAAAGTACTTGAAGCTTATTTTGGCGAATCTGGTGCACGCTATTCTTTAACCAGAACACATATAGCGTCTTGCGATTTCTCATTAACTAATTATACCTATGCACCTGTTGAAGGTGATGTTGAAATCAATAACTTTTCTATTGAGGAAGATCGTGATGATTTGATTCCCATGATTAAAGAGGCTATGGCGATATCGAAAGACGGATTTGGTATTGTGGCGTCACCTTGGACAGCTCCACCTTGGATGAAAGATAATAAAGCCTATGTCGGCGGAAAATTACTACCTGAATACTACGAAGCTTTTGCAACCTATTTTTCTAAATACTTAGAAGCTTACAAAGCTGAAGGTATTGATATCTGGGGATTAACTCCTGTTAATGAACCTCACGGAAATGGGAATAACTGGGAAAGTATGCATTTTTCTCCGGAAGAAGAAACCGATTTTGTTCAAAACCACTTAGGCCCGAAGTTAGAGTCTGACGGATTTGGAGACGTCAAGATTCTTGGATATGATCAAAATAGAGCGGGTTTAAAAGAATGGGTCGATGAAATGTTTAAAGATGAAGCCTCATCAAAATATTTTGCAGGAACAGCGATTCACTGGTATGAAAGCACTTATGATTATTTTCCAGAAGATTTGCAATATGCACATCATAAAGCACCTGATAAATATCTCATAGAAACTGAAGGCTGTGTCGATTCTGAAATTCCAAAATGGCAAGACGATGCTTGGTATTGGTCAAAAGAAGCTACAGATTGGGGATGGGATTGGGCGCCTGATGAACAAAAACATTTACATCCAAAATATGCGCCTGTAAATAGGTATGCAAGAGATATTATTGGTTGCCTTAATAATTGGGTCGATGGCTGGATTGACTGGAACATGGTTTTAGACAAGCAAGGAGGACCAAACTGGTTTGAAAACTGGTGTGTTGCTCCAGTGATTGTAGATCCTGATAATGATGAGGTTTATTTTACACCAATCTATTATACCATGTCACATTTTAGTCGCTATATACGACCAAACGCAATGATTATAGACGTTCAAAATACTAACGATGCATTAATGGTTACTGCTGCTAAAAATCCTGATGGATCAATTGCAGTTGTTGTATTTAACGAAGGAAAAACGGCTCAAAACTTTACATTAAACTTGAAAGGGCTAACAACGAATATCAGCGTTGGAGCGCAAACTATTCAAACGATAGTATTACCAGCAAAATAGAGTTTTAAAACAAACTAATTATGTCAAACATAACACCTTCTCTGAAAGTTCCAATGGGCCAGAAAGTCGCCTTTGGTTTTGGAATGCTTGCCAATCAAATGTTCCCTGCAATCATTAGTATATTTATTGTAGTGCTGGTGCAGAGTCTAGGCTTTCCTGGTTGGATGTGGGGTGTTGTTTCGTTGGTTCCAAGACTTTTTGATGCTATTACAGATCCTATTATGGGTTATATTTCTGATAATACGAGATCACGTTGGGGCAGACGAAGACAGTATGTCTTTTTAGGTGCCATTATCATGGGTATATCCTTTATAATCATGTGGCAATTATTTAAAGATAATTCTATTGATTATAATTTTTACTACTTCCTTTTTTGGTCATTAGTATTTTATTTAGGACTCACAATTTTTAGCGTGCCTTATGTAGCGATGGGTTATGAAATGAGTGATGATTTTCATGAGCGTACGAATATTATGGCAGTTGCTCAGTTTATCGGACAATGGGCTTGGGTAATTGCTCCGTGGTTTTGGATTTTAATGGACGATAAAGACTGGTTTCCATCTAGTGAAGTTGCCGTTAGAGAATTAGCCATTTGGGTGGCAATTGTTTGTATGATTTTAGCGATGACACCTGCAATATTTATAAAAGGAAAATCTACTTTAAATGAAGATTATGAAGATGTCACGTTTAAAAATATATTGAAAAAGTTACGTACAATCTTTGTTGTAAACTTTAAAGAGGCTTTAAAAATGAAGCCTTTTAGAAAATTGTGTATCGCCACTTTTTTAGTCTTTAATGCTTTTAATACTGTAGCAGCATTCACGTATTTTATAATTGTATACTATTTGTTTGATGGTGTTACAGGTCCAGATGGCGCCTGGTGGTGGCCAACATTGTTCGGAAGCGTAGGCGCCTTAGTGACTTCCTTTTTGGTGATTCCTGTAGTCACTAAAATGTCAAAGACACTCGGGAAAAAGAAAGCATTTATAGTGTCACAATCTATCTCTATAGTAGGCTATATTATGCTTTGGTTTTTATTTATTCCTGGTAAACCTTATATGTTTTTAATTGCCCTTCCGTTTTTCTCATTTGGAATTGGAGGCTTGTTTACGTTAATGATGTCAATGACAGCAGATGTTATTGATTTAGATGAATTAAATACAGGAAAACGACGTGAAGGTATTTTTGGAGCTATTTATTGGTGGATGGTAAAATTTGGCTTTGGTATTGCTGGTGGATTGACCGGACTTATTTTTTCAATCATCGGATTTGAGTCAGGCGCAGCGACGCAAACTGAAGAAGCGTTAACCGGACTAAGATTGTTCTTCTCTGGCTTGCCAATTCTTGGCACTTTAATAGCCATTTATGTCATGAGTGATTATGATATTACCGAAGCGCGTGCTGGAGAAATTCGTGCCGAATTAGATAAACGTAAAGCTATTGAAGCGAAGCGTAACGCTTCTAATTCACAAGAAACTATTGAAATAGATTAAACATCAAATAAAACAGAATATAATGTCGGTTAGAGCTGGTAAAGTAATGGCGTTGGCAGGAGTAGATCTTGCCAATAAATCTAAAGAAGATTTACAAAAAACGTTCAAAACAATATTTAATAATGGGATGCATGGACTGTGTTTTAGTCCGTATGAAGAGGGACAGTCTGCTGGTGATCAAATTTCAGAAGCACAAATACGCCGACGTATGGAAATTATTAAACCCTATACAAAATGGATTCGCACCTTTTCATGTACCGATGGCAACGAACTCATTCCCCGAATCGCTCACGAATATGGTATCAAAACTTTAGTTGGTGCCTGGTTAGGTGATGACGCTGAAATTAATACACGTGAAATCGCAGGTCTTATTCAATTAGCAAAAGAGGGTTTTGTCAATATCGCTGCTGTGGGTAATGAAGTCATGTATCGTGGTGATTTAACTGAAGATGAGTTATTAAACTTTATGCATCAAGTTAAGCAGGAAATTCCAGAAATTCCAATGGGATATGTAGATGCCTATTATGAGTTTACTGAAAGACCTAAAATTACTGAAGCATGTGATATCATATTAGCCAATTGCTATCCGTTTTGGGAAGGTTGCCCTCTAGAGTATTCTTTATTGTATATGAAGGAAATGTTTGCACAAGCAAAACTGGCTGCCAACGGAAAACAAGTTATTGTAACTGAAACAGGTTGGCCAAATTCTGGATCAAGTTTTGAAGGTGCGCATCCATCGTTTGAGAATGCCATAAAGTACTTTATAAATGCACAACAATGGTCTAAAGAAGATCAAATTGAGATGTTTTATTTTTCTTCCTTTGATGAGTCATGGAAAGTTGGAGCCGAAGGCGATGTAGGTGCTTATTGGGGACTTTGGGATAAAAATGAAACCTTGAAATTTTAATTAAAAAGGTATAAGATCACGTGTAAACCCAGTTGTAGTAAGCTTTTTAGAACTTTTTTTGAAACAGAAAAAAAATTCGTTTGTATGCTTTTTGTAGTGGTGGTTTTTTAGGGCGTTTTACGGTTGCACCTTATATTTATCAATACTGTAATTCAGACTACTAATAATTCAGAATAATTTAAATAACTAATATAAAAACAACAGATTATGAAAAAAAAATACATGTTTATTGCATTGATTGTTTTGGCTTTATTACCTGCCAATGCCCAAACTAATATTAATTTTGATGCCACAAGTTTTAGTCCAGATCCAGCAGGAACGGGTCTGGCATTTATGAATGTAGCTAACTTACCTGCACCAGACGGTGATGGTGCTTTTCAATTTGGTTCAGGTTGGGGAATTGCAGATTTAATAGCTATTTTAGACACAGGTTCAAATACGGTAACCTTAAAGCCAAACCGAATTGGCGATCCAGCCGAATACTGGCAAGGTGACGGCACCCAATTAAGAGGTAACAAAATAATGGATGCCAACCATTATATTGAAGATGCCACGCTCAACGGAACTTCTTTTACCTTTAATGCTTCGGTTGTTTCAAACACCTTGAACAATACAGGTATTGCACCTTACGATTTTAGCTTTACTGCATTTATTAAAGTATTTGCTGCCGATTTTAGTTCGGTGTTAGCTTCAGATATAATCGATTTAAGATCAACTTCAGGAGATTTCACTCTAACAATGGACGCCACTGGATTTACATCTGGAGAACATATTCAATATGGCTTTCAAATGATTGGACCTAATATTAATCTTGATATGAGTTTTGATGCGGCCTATGATAATTTAGGAAGTATAGTCGTAGCTCCAGCAACATTAAATGTGGAAGAGTTTTCTACTAATGAATTTTCAGTGTTTCCTAATCCGACAGCCAGCAGCTGGATGGTTAAAGCAACTCAAGATATAAGTTCAATTCAGGTTTTTGACGTATTAGGAAAGCAAGTACTTACGATGAAAACATCAGGTAATAATGTAGAAATTGATGCTTCTAATTTAATTTCAGGAGTGTATTTCGCAAAAATAAGTTCTGATAAAGGCACTAAAACAATAAAGCTAATTAAGAGGTAGTCGATAACTAACTAATAGCTCTCTGAGCCGCATTTGTTTATCATCTTGCGGCTCTTTTTCAATACTAAAATTGAACATCAGACTATAAAATTTATTAAAAACTAAGTTGACACTTTCAATTCCTGATAAAAGAATGTAATTTTATAAACCTATACGCTTTTTATATTTAACAATTATGGTCACACTAAAACATCTTGCAGAACAATTAAACGTATCGGTATCTACAGTTTCTAAAGCTTTACACGATAGTGACGAGATTAGTCCTGATACTATTGAGCGTGTAAAAGCCTTAGCTAAGTTTTTAAATTATAAGCCAAATCAACTGGCAGTTAGTTTAAAAAATAGTAAAACAAATACCATTGGTGTTATTATACCTAATATATTAAACCACTTTTTTGCGAAGGCGTTATTTGCTATTGAACAAGAGGCGAATAAACAAGGCTATAATATTATCACCTGTTTGTCAAACGAATTGTATGCTAAAGAAGTCAATAGTCTTCAACTTTTATCTAACGGAAGTGTTGATGGGTTTATCATGTCTATTGCTGAAGAAACCCAAATTTCAAATAACTTAGACCATATTGAAGCGATATTAAAACAACATGTGCCTATTGTATTATTTGATAGAGTTTCAGAAAAGATTACAACTGATAAAGTGATTATTGATGATTTTGATGCAGCTTATCAGGCAACCAATCACCTTCTTTCCGAAGGAAGAAAACATATCGTTCTTATTAGTAATATAGATGAATTGAGTGTTGGTAAATTAAGAACAAACGGTTATCATGAAGCCCTTAAAGAAGCCAAGAATTATGATTCAGAGCCTTTGGTGATTGCGATTAAACGAGATGGTTCAATCGAAGCAGAAATTGAAAAACTTTTTAAAGATCATGCAGCAATTGATGGCATCATAGCTATTGATAATACCTCAGGAGTTGTGGCGCTTCACAAAGCATTAAAACTCAATTATAAGGTACCAGAAGATTTGTCTATTATCGGATTTTCTGATGAAAATGTGCTTCAGTTTACCGACCCTAAATTGTCTACTATTTCTCAGCACACTATTGATGTAGGAAAGGCTTCGGTTGAATTATTAATAAATCGTTTGCAAAATAAATCAGAAACCAGTACAGAAATAAAGACCATAAAAGCGCAACTTCAATTGCGAGGAACTACGAAATAAAGCCTATAGCGTGTTTTGTAATCACCGTTATTTTAAATTATAGGTAACAAAGCACTCTCTTCATATGGAAGACCTAAATGAAACGTATTGGGATAATCGTTATGCATCACATGACAATCCTTGGGATTTAGGTGTTGTGTCGCCACCAATTAAAGCGTACATAGATCAGCTTACTGATACATTTTTACGAATCTTGATTCCTGGAGGCGGAAACTCCTACGAAGCCGAATATCTGTTTCATAAGGGTTTTACAAATGTCTATGTGGTTGATGTTTCTAAAACCGCATTGAATAATATCAAGTCTAGAGTGGCAGATTTTCCCGATACTCAGCTAATTCATGCCGACTTTTTTGAATTGGATATGAGTTTTGATATCATCATTGAACAGACTTTTTTTTGTGCTTTGAATCCCAAGTTCCGAACGGCTTATGTTGAAAAAACATCCAGTCTTCTCACTCCTAAAGGCATACTGGTTGGTGTGTTGTTTAATAGTCCGTTAAATAATGATCAACCACCTTTTGGAGGTCATAAGGCTTTGTATAAGCATTTGTTTGAAGAAGCATTTGATATTCAAATTATGGATGATTGTTACAATTCTATCCCAGCACGTCAAGGTAAAGAGCTCTTTTTCAAAGTTGTAAAAAAATAAATTTTGTTTTTTTTCGTTAAAATGGACAACGTGATGTAACATTTTTAGGATGTTGACGTCCTATAGATGTCAATCAAAACAAAAATCATCATGAGACAAGATAATCAACTTTTAGTTTTAACGCATTTGAGTCAGTTGCTCACGTTTGTTACTGGGTTTGGCGGACTCATAGTGCCGTTAGTTATATGGGTAACTCAAAAGCAAAATGTCTATAAAATGGACGAGCAAGGAAAGCATATTGTTAACTTTCAATTGAGTATGCTTATTTATAGTATTATTTGTATTCCTTTAGTATTTGTGCTTGTTGGTATTTTCGGATTAATAGCATTATGTCTTTTATCCTTTATATATCCAATTATAAATGCTATAAAAGCAAGTCACGGCGAATCACCAAGATATCCTTTATCTCTTAATTTTATTAGTTAGTTATTTTTATTAGAAGAGGTAAATGAAAACGCTCACTTTTTTAAGTGAGCGTTTTTTATGATTATTATGTAGGAGGTTTTCTGTTAGTTGTTTAACATTACAGGCATCACAAGCATGGTCACGTGTTCACCTTCATCTAAACCATCAATTGGAGTTAAGATTCCGGCTCTGTTTGGCAAGCTCATTTCTAATTGTACCTGATCGGCATTTAGATTGTTTAACATTTCAGTTAAAAAACGAGAGTTAAATCCAATTTGCATATCGTCGCCTTGGTAATCACAAGTTAAACGCTCTTCAGCTTTATTAGAATAGTCGATGTCTTCCGCAGAAATATTTAATTCGGCACCCGCAATTTTTAAACGAATCTGATGTGTGGTCTTATTTGAAAAGATACTCACACGACGCACAGAATTTAAAAACTGTGTTCTGTCAATATTTAATTTATTCGGATTTTCTTTCGGAATAACAGCCTCGTAATTAGGATATTTTCCGTCGATTAAGCGACATATTAATACAGAGTTTTCAAAAGTAAACTTAGCATTAGAATCATTGTATTCTATGGTTACAGCATCATCATTAGCAGCTAAAATTCCTTTTAATAAATTTAAAGGTTTCTTTGGCATAATAAATTCTGCCACCTGATCGGCTTTTACGTCTTCACGAGTATATTTTACCAATTTGTGAGCATCAGTTGCTACAAAAGTTAAACCTTGTGTCGAAAACTGAAAAAATACACCACTCATTACCGGACGTAAATCATCGTTTCCAGCAGCAAAAATCGTTTTGCTAATCGCTGTTGCTAAAATATCGCCAGCAATTGTAGTTGTACTTGGATTATCTAATTCTACAGCACTAGGAAATTCTGCACCATCAGCATACGCTAAGGCATATTTACCATGATTAGAGCTAATTTCTACAGTGTTATTTTCTTCAACAACAAAAGTTAAAGGTTGCTCTGGGAATGTCTTTAATGTATCTAATAATAAACGTGCAGGTAAAGCGATACTCCCATCGTTATCACTTTCAACATCTAGGGTTGAAGACATGGTAGTTTCTAGATCACTTGCCGAAACAGTTAACTTAGAGTCTTTTAACTCGAATAAGAAATTATCTAAAATAGGCAAGGTGTTTGAACTGTTGATTACACCACCTAACACTTGTAATTGTTTAAGTAAATATGTACTGGATACTATAAATTTCATCTCTATTCTTAATTGGTTTTTATAAACGAGACGCACCAAATTGCGTCCTACAAATATATCTTAAAGGGATTGTTTTATAAAACAAACTTATTAACATTTATTCTTATGAAAAGAAGCCGCTTTTTTATAAGGTTTCAGTACTATTTTGTGTAGCGCTTTCGTCTTAAATAGCCAAATGCGATACCAAAAAGACCGAGTATTACAAGTGGTACTGCAATATTAATAATTTGCCATTTCGATTTTTGAGCTTCTATTTTTTCTGAATCTAAAAACGCCAGTTTCACCTCTTTTGTTCGAATGTTTATAAGTCCGTCATCATTCAACAAGTAGTTCACCGCATTTTCCAGAAACTCTTTATTTCCAAATTTACGCTTGGTTAAAAATTCAAAACCTAATTCTTGAGGTTGATTTCTAATCACTTCATTTTTTATCACATCACCATCGGCAATCACAATCATTTTTGTTGGTACACTTTGGGTTTTATCATCGCTTATTTTAAAAGGTTTAATCCGCTTATCATAAACCGAAGTAAATGTACCTTCAAGTAAAACGGCTAAGCTTTGATGAGGCGTTTTGTAGGTTTCGGGATTGGGTTCTTGGGTGACAATCTCTAAACTTATTTCTTTAGGAATACCTTCTAATTTTGTAAGCTGTGAACTTCGTAATAAAATGGTTTTGTCGACTTCATTTTTGAGTGTATCAATCTGGCTGGCAAAATCAAATTTTACAGGATCAAGGTTGGTGGTGATAGGATGATTTGGGTTGCTGGCAGCTAGTGGAGAATATGGCCACTGTAACCTTTGAAGTTGAGCATTACTGCCTTCTCCCATAGATAAAACGATTGGCGCCGAGTAGAGGTCGTTAACAATAACGGGGTTAATTCTTACGCCATATTTGAAAAAGAAATCATTAAGATTAAGGTCATTAATTACCGCAATACCTTTCCCAGAATCATTCATTAAACTATCTCTGTCCATGATAATACTTTCGGTAAGCCACAGACTTTTACCGCCATTCATAGTGAATTGATCGAGCACATATTTTTCTTTTTCGGAAAAGGCCTCACTTGGTTTTGCAGAAATCACCAAATCATAATTCTTAATATCTTGTAAAGTTTTCTCTGGACTTTTTGCAACACTATCTAAGGTAAAAGGCGCTAAGTAATAATGCTCACCTAGTTTTTTCAGCAAGTCGGCAACATACACATCACGTAATTGTCCGTTACCACGTAACACTGCAATTTTTTTCTCTTTTGGATTTATCAACTTTTTAAAAGCTTCAGCGAAAGCATATTCCAAATTTTGAATAGATCCGTTGACTAATTCTTGATCGGTAGCGCCAATTTTGTTTTTTATAAGCGGAATAATTACCGTTTGCTCATTATAACTTGCTAATGCCCACGGAATGATAAGTTCTTGTGATGCTTTTCCGTTTTCCTGAATATTAATCTGAAATGGCTGTAATCCACGTTGTACCAGTTGCTGAAGTGTTTGGTCTCTGTTTTTTTCATCGGCTAAGGGATTGATAAAACCAAATTTCACCTGACGGTTTGAAACTGAAAATTCTTCTAAAAGTTGCTGAGTTTCATCGCGTAACCGTCTAAATTCAGTAGGAAATTCACCTTCTAAAAACACATCAATAATCAATGGAGAATCAATGTCTTCAACAGTCTGCAAAGCCTCATTTGAGAGTGTGTATCGTTTGTCTTGAGTTAAATCAAAACGCTTGAATACCTGATTAGAAATAAGGTTAATAGCAACGATAGCTACTAAAGTAATTACTATGGTAATGATATTTTTTTTAGTCTTCAGCATCAAATTTTATGGCTTCTTTATAAGGTGTTATACTTACAACGTTATCGTTTTTAAAAACAATTTCAATACATTCTTTTTCGGTATTAAAGGCTCCAGGCTCAATTCCTAAACTATAATTCCATCGGTTGTGATCATGCGCTTTTTTTTCATCATCCCAGGATAACCATTCGTAGGTGCCCAATTGGACTTCTACATCGTGTTTTGTCATGCCTATTAAAATTTCAGAATCCAGCATATCATCAGCTAATTCATAGCGTAATGACGGTTTTTCTTTCCACAACTCTGAAGAAAAATACTTTTGGTGATGGTAATTACTAAAAATATTAATCATAGGGTAAACCGCATAAAAATAAACCAACGGCGTTAATGCTAAACTGACTAATAAGGTAAGCCATTTGCGTCGGTCTATAGTTTTGACGAACAAAAACACTAGGACAAAAACCAAGCACATTATTATAATCAACGGTATGGTGATAATCATTTGTTGGCGCGTTTAATGTTTAATTTGGTCAATATAATAAACAAGGCTGTCAGACTTAAAAAGTAAATAATATCTCTGGTATCTAAAACACCACGACTCATACTTTTAAAATGAGCTTCCATGCCTAACTTTTCAATATAGAAAGCATCTCCAAATAGATTGTAATTGGATAAGCCTTCAAATCCGAAATAAAAAAAGAAACATATAAAAACGGCAATAATAAAAGCGACAATTTGATTATCGGAAAGACTCGATGCAAAAACACCAATAGCAGTATAAGCAGCCACAAGAAATAAGAGTCCGAAATACGACCCCATAATACTTCCAGTATCTAAATTACCTTCAGGGTTTCCTAGTTTTGATAGGGTATATACATATAAAAGCGTAGGAATAAGTGCAATAACAATAAGAACTAGGGCACCAAAATATTTACCTAAAACGATATGTAGGTGACTAATCGGTTTTGTGAGTAAAAGTTCGAGTGTGCCTTGTTTCTTTTCATCGGCAAAACTTCGCATTGTCACTGCTGGAACTAAGAAAATAAGAATCCATGGCGCCAATAAAAAAAAGGCGGATAAATCGGCAAAGCCATTATCAAGAATATTAAACTCACCTTTAAATAGCCAAAGAAACAAACCATTGAGTAATAAAAATACAGCAATCACCAGGTAACCAATAGGTGAGGCGAAAAAGGTGTTGATTTCTTTTTTAAGAATAGCTAGCATTAATTTTAGTTAAAAGATTAAAGAGGTTCCTCAGTGTGTTCAGAAAGTTAAACGGATGAGGATATTATACATTTTCAAAGTTAAAAGATTTTTGAACAACATTAGTCATTAATTCTCTATTCAATTTAGTGAAGCCAGTTTATCGACACTCCAAGCTTCAGGTTTTGCATTAAACATGGGTTTTGTTTTAGCCCAAATACCTTTAAATAAATCAGAATGCCTATATAGATCTAAATCGGTTTCACTCTGCCAATAACTATACGTAAAAAATAAGTTTGTATTGTGCTTATCGCGATAAAGCTCTAGAAATTCACAACCATTAAAGGCTCTAATTTTTTCTTTTTGATGCTCAAAATTATTCAAAAACTCTTTAATTCTTGACGGCTCCAAACTTAACTTAACGATACGGACAATCATATTCTAGGTTTTTGAAAAATTAATAGTTACTGTATCCATCACCTTTAATCCCATTAACGTAGACGCACTGCCCACAGTCGCATTATCACTTTTGTAAACCGCAATTTCTAAATAGCCCGAAGAGTTAAATACAACTAATCCTTTGCCTTCATCATAACGTTTCTCTTCAGGAATATCAAAATTGATAGCATCACTATATTTATCATAGATTGTTTTAAACTTATAACTTCGCGCCGAAATTTCATAATCTCGTGTCTTTTGTACACCTTCAAAAAATTGACGTTTGATATTGGTAATCACATTGCCATAGTTATCAATATAAATAACACTTCCAATAATTTGATTTTTTTCGTCGTTTACAAAAGGAATCAGATATTTAATCGGTTTAATCGTGTTAATCACTTTTCCTATAACTTCTAGAGTTCCACCACGAGCAATATGACAAGCCACATTTACAAAAACATCAAGCACAGGAAAACTGGTGGCGATGCGATCGTGAATATTTATTTCAACAATTTTTTGTGGCGCAATTTCAGAGCAAATCATACTCATGATGCCGTTATTGGCACAAATAAAATAATGATCGTCTAATTGTACTGCGATGTGTTTGTTTTCTGGATTGAGTTCAGAATCAATCCCAATCATATGAATGGTTCCCTTTGGAAAGCTACTATAAGCATTCTGAATGATATAAGCCGCTTCAGGTACGTTAAACGGAGCTACAGAATGTGAGATATCAACAATTCTCACATCAGGTAATTCACTATAAATAGCACCTTTAATGGCACCAGCAAAGTGGTCTTTTTCTCCAAAATCGGTTGTTAATGTGATGATTGCCATGCGCTAAGCAAAAGAATTTTATAGTTGATTTGTGCCTTTTTAAAACCTCAAACAAAACTGTTAAAAACTAATCATATTTTAACCTTATGGAAACCTTAAGAATAAAATAGTTTAATTATTTTTGATTTGAATGAGCCTCATTTTGTCTCATCACAAAGCTAATAAAACAAAACAGATTAATTTATAATTCCAGTCGCTTTTGAACGAACTTATTTTAGAACTAGAAGAAATTACTCCCAAAGAATTTTTCGGAGCTCAAAATGCCAATATTGTACTGCTAAAAAAATACTTTCCAAAACTTAAAATTGTTGCCAGAGGTAATAAAATTAAAGCTTATGGCGATGAAGATTTACTCGAAGAATTTGATCGGCGAATGAACATGCTCATGACGCATTTTGGGACGTATAATAAAATAGATGAAAATGTTATAGAACGCGTTCTTACGAGTCAGAGTAGCGACGACTACACCACCTCTGAGCAAAGCGGAGAAACCATCGTTCATGGCGTCAATGGAAAAATTATAAAAGCCCAAACGGTCAACCAGCGCAAATTGGTGGAGAGCATGCGAAAAAATGATATGGTATTTGCCATTGGTCCTGCTGGAACAGGTAAAACCTATACTGGAGTTGCTTTGGCTGTAAGAGCCTTAAAAGCCAAAGAGGTAAAGCGTATTATTTTAACTCGTCCAGCTGTTGAAGCTGGAGAGAATTTAGGCTTTCTTCCGGGCGACTTAAAAGAAAAGCTCGATCCGTATATGCAACCGCTTTACGATGCACTTCGCGATATGATTCCAGCTGAAAAATTGGCACATTTTATAGAAAACGGAACCATTCAAATTGCGCCTCTGGCTTTTATGCGTGGGCGAACTTTGGATAATGCCTTTGTGATTTTAGATGAAGGTCAAAACACGACCCATGCGCAAATGAAAATGTTCCTGACACGTATGGGGAAAAATGCTAAGTTTTTGCTTACAGGTGATCCTGGTCAAGTCGATTTACCGCGTCGTACCATTTCGGGATTAAAAGAAGCCTTACTCGTGCTTAAAAATGTTGAAGGCATTGGCATGATTTATTTAGACGACAAAGATGTGATTCGCCATAAATTGGTGAAAAAGGTGATTGAGGCCTATAAAAGTATAGAAAACAGAGATTAATTTTTTTAGGAGCTATTCCAGCTTTCGGCAGTCGCAATCTGCAAGGAGTTTCAACAAATGCCTCAAATGAGAAGCATTCACTGAAGACCAATAGATGTAAATGTGAACTGAAGTAATCTGGACTAGGATTTAGATAACAACACAACAAATTATTTATTCGTGGCAAATCAGAACCATACCATAACGCAATCCAATTTTAATTTTCCGAAGCAAAAAAGCGTCTACAAAGGAAAAGTAAGAGAAGTTTATAATATCAATGACGAAGAGCTGGTCATGATTGCAACCGATCGCTTATCTGCTTTTGATGTGGTGATGCCTAAAGGGATTCCGTATAAAGGACAAATCCTAAATCAAATTGCAACCAGCATGATGAAGGCTACCGAAGATTTGGTACCTAACTGGTTAACAGCAACACCAGATCCTAATGTGGCGGTTGGGCATCTCTGCGAACCGTTTAAAGTTGAAATGGTCATTCGTGGCTATATGTCTGGGCATGCAGCACGTGAATATAAAGCGGGACGTCGAGTACTTTGTGGCGTCGCTATGCCAGAAGGAATGAAAGAAAATGATAAATTCCCAGAACCGATTATCACACCTGCGACCAAAGCCGAAATGGGTGACCACGACGAAGATATTTCTCGTGAGGACATCTTAAAACGTGGGATTGTTTCCGAAGAGGATTATATTATTCTCGAAGATTATACACGTAAGCTCTTTCAACGTGGTACTGAGATTGCAGCCTCCAGAGGTTTAATTTTAGTGGATACGAAATACGAATTTGGAAAAACTAAAGACGGTAAAATTGTGTTGATTGATGAAATTCATACACCAGATTCATCACGATACTTCTATGCAGATGGCTATCAGGAGCGTCAGAATAACAACGAACCACAAAAGCAATTGTCTAAAGAGTTTGTACGCCAATGGCTCATTTCTAATAATTTTCAAGGTCTCGAAGGGCAAACAGTTCCAGAGATGAGTGATGCCTATATTGAAACAGTTAGTGAGCGATATATCGAACTTTACGAGAATATTATGGGAGAATCGTTTGTAAAGGCTGATGTGTCTGATATTCAAAACAGAATTGAAAAAAATGTTTTAGCATATTTAGATAAATAAGCATTAATACATTGTATTGGGATTCTTAGTCTTTTTAGGAATTTGCTGAATGCTATCCCAATGCTCGCAAATTTTTCCGTTATTATCAAATCTGAAAAAATCCATTGTGATATACTGGTCGTTTCCTGGCCATATTTGATGTGTATGTAAAGCGACTAAATCGTCTTCAGCAATACAACGTACAAATTCAATAGATTTATCGGGATATTCATTTTGCATACGTTCAAAATAGGCAATAAAACCTTCTGTACCATCAGCAACCTCTGGATTGTGCTGTATATATTCATTACCTACGTACATTTCCACAGCTTTTGTTGGGTTCCCTTCATACGCCATTTTATAAAACGCAATGGCCTTAGTTTTGTGGTCTTCTAAATTCATATTAGTTTTTAATTTTCCGAATTAACTTTCTTACATTTTTATAAATAAACGCATTGGTTTTTACATAGTGGAATGCTATTAAGCAAACCACAATCATAAATGCTATGGCACCTAGTATCGCTTCTGTTGGATTCAGTGATTTTGCAAAGAAATGTTTGAGTCCGAGTCCCGTAAAACTCCCAAAAATAATAATGAAATGAATCACATAAATCGATAGTGTTTTTTGTCCGATTTTTCCAATGAGAGATCCTTTTAAAAAAGGCTCAGCGGCATAAAATACGCCAAACAGCAACAGTACATTTCCGAAGCGTGTAAAGAGATAATTATAGTAAGCCGAAGATTTAAATAATGCGATGTCGGTCCAGTAATACAACTTCATCAAGAACCACGACGAACATTCAATAAGTAAGATGCCGCTAATAAAAAAAGACAAAACCGTAATTAACCGGAACTTATTTTTATGAGCATGGGAAAAGAAAACCGTAGCGAGAAATCCGCCAAAAGCAGTAAATCCAAACCAAGGTAAAATCGTAAAAACAGAACCGTTCGCTTTAGTCATATAATTGGCAAAAAACTTCGGGATATGATGCAGGTCTAATGTTCGGTACAGTGGTTCTGTTAAAAAGCATAGACATCCTAATACCAGTAGTAATAATGATAGAAGTTGGAGGTGTTTCCGAAGCAAAACATAGCATCCAATTAATAATATCAATGACAAACCTATGCATTGCAAGACATCAATAACAAAAATGTAAGTATTAAAATCACCGCGTAACCATCCAAAAATATCGACACGTAATGCATAGCCAATTCCTATTAATAGTAAACCGCGATATAATCCTTTTTTAATACGTGGTTGGTCATCGCCTTTAGCTTTTGCTCTTAAGAGTAAATATAGAAATACCAATCCGGAAATGGCAAAAAAAGTAGGAGCAGTGATCCCTCTAAAGTAAGACCATATTTGAAAAATCATATTGGATTTGTCTCTGTAAATAGGGTCGAGGAGTGTGTCGATAAAATGGCCTTGAAGCATCATTAAGATCGCGAAGGCACGCACAGCATCAATAAAAAAGAGTCGGTTGGTTTTCAAAAAAAGAGTTTTAAAATTTAAAGATAACTTTAATTTTTAAGGTGTACTAAATCGAAAGTAATATCTTAGAAGTCCAATTTAAAAAGTGCCAATGGAACAACTAAATGCTATTTCTGAAAAATTTTCTTCACTCGCTTGGGGAATTCCATTACTGGTTTTACTTATTGGTGGCGGACTTTATTTACTGGTGGCGTCAAGGTTTTTGCCATTTCGGCTTTTTGGTCATGCGATTCAAGTGCTTCGTGGTAAATATGATGACCCAAACGATCCAGGGGAAATCAGCCATTTTAAAGCCTTGACAACAGCCTTGTCATCAACCATTGGCATGGGGAATATAGCAGGTGTCGCTTTGGCAATTTCTGTTGGAGGTCCTGGTGCCATGTTCTGGATGTGGATAAGTGCTATTGTAGGTATGAGCACCAAATTTTTCACCTCAACTTTAGCGATTATGTACCGCGGAAAAGATACGAATGGTGACTTACAAGGCGGACCAATGTATTTTATCACGGAAGGACTCGGGAAAAACTGGAAGTTTTTAGCAGTGATGTTTTCGGTATTTGGCATGTTAGGCGCTTTACCTGTTGTTAATGTCAATCAATTAAAACAAGCTGTAAATGATATAATTTTAATACCCAACGGCATTGAAGTCAGTCTTAATACTAACCTGATTATTGCTGCTGTTTTAGTGATTTTAACGACTGTGGTAATTCTTGGCGGACTCAAACGAATTAGTACCATTGCGTCTAAAATGGTGCCTTCGATGGTGATTTTGTATTTTGTATTGGTGCTTATTATTCTCGGTATTAATTACGCAGATGTTCCTAAATATATAGCTCTAATTTTTACTGATGCTTTTGAAGCTAACTTTATTAAAGGCGATGCTGTTTTTGGTGGCATGTTAGGTGCTTTAATTTTATTAGGTATTAAGCGAGGTGCTTTTTCAAATGAAGCCGGAATTGGAACTGCGCCAATGGCTCATGGTGCAGCAAAAACTGACGAACCAGTTCGTGAAGGTCTGGTCGCTATGTTAGGCCCTGTGATTGATACACTAATCGTTTGTACGCTAACAGCTTTAGCTATTTTGGTGACTGGTGTTTGGGAAACTACATCAAATAATGGTGTGACCTTAACGGCTTCAGCGTTTCAAGATGCTATGCCAGGATTTGGACAATACCTATTGATGATATGTGTGTTCATTTTTAGTATTTCGTCGTTGTTTTCGTATGCTTATTACGGCACAAAATGTATGTCGTTTCTTATTGGAGCCAAACGAAAACACTATTACAACTACCTTTACATTTTAAGTATTATTCTTGCAGCGACGACACCCTTTAGTACCATGATTAATTTTATTGACGGTATTTTTGCGTTTATGGCAATTCCTACAATGCTAGCAACCATCTTAATGGCTCCAAGAGTTGTAAAAGAAATAAAAGCTTATAGAAAGCGTTTGAAGTCGACTAAACTTTAGTGATGGAGTTTTTAAACTGTTGTGGTGTCATCAGTTCCATTTTTTTAAACTGACGATTGAAATAACTCGTATTATTAAACCCAGATTTAAAGGCAATTTCAGACATCCTGAAATCTTTAGACTCTTTTATGAGCTTTTTTGAAAATTTAATTTTTTCAGAATTGATATAATCAATAGGGGAAATGCCCAAGGTGTTTTTAAACTGCTTATGAAAATGAGAGGTACTCATATACGCCTTTTTAGCTAATTGATCTACTGTAATGTCTTTATTGGTAAGGTTGTCTTTAATAAACTTTATAACTGTTCCTATTCTGGTATCATTAAAAACCTGATCTTGATCGGTTAATATTAACGACTTTGCTTTAGTTTGTAATAATCTTACAACCAGCTCTTGTATCATTAGATCCAACAAGACATCTTTAGACGTATTTTCATTAGTAGTAAACGTATGAGTTAGACGTTCGACAAGATGATTTACAGCTTCATTATTAATTAGATGGGATGCTGTTTCATCGAGCTTCCAGGTATTGTTTTCACGTTCAATAGCAACCTGATGATTAAATTTTTCTACAACTTCATTTATTTTATTGGTGTCAATACCCAATGCTAAACATTGAGTGGGAGCATTTTCCGTAGCTAAAGGAAAATCGATAACCATTTCTTTTTGAGTAGGCATTACTACCGATTCACCTGGAAAAAAATCAAACGAAGGTATCCCATCAATATGCATCACCTTTTTTCCTGTAAGCATACTGGCTATTACAGGAAAGTCAAATATTAAAGAGACTTGTTCAGCAAATGTATGGGTTTCGTAAATGTTGAGTTCGGCATATTCTGCACTATAAGTCGTTCTGTTCTCAACTAAAGTTGACAGTTTTCTATGACTTTTATGATGCTTTAATAAATGACTCATATACAATATTACAAAAAAAAATAGCCTAACTATAAGATATAATAGATATGTTCAAGATTATGATAAATATGTTCAATTGATTTGGAATTTGATAAAATATCTTTATGAAAATTATTTATACCATAAAATAAAGCATAAAAAAATAGGAATTTAACAGATTCTGATTTTTGCTTTTAATGTTTGATTTCGTGGTGAATATAAATATAATCATTAAAAATAATTAGCATATGAGTTATTCAAAACCACAATTTAAAGAGACTTATTCCAATTTTATTAACGGACAATTTGTTGCGCCTATTGGAGGTCAGTATTTTGAAAATAAGTCACCTATCGACAATAGTTTAATTGCCAAATACCCAAGGTCTCAAAAAGAAGATGTTGAGGCGGCTGTGGATGCCGCTAATGCCGCAAAAGAAGCATGGGGAAATACGTCTGCTACCCTGCGCGCTACCTTATTAAATAAAGTCGCCGATATTATTGAAGACAATCTGGAAGAATTTGCTTTAGTGGAAACCTGTGACAACGGTAAACCTATTCGTGAAACGCTTAACGCTGATATTCCGCTATGTGTTGATCATTGGCGCTATTTTGCAGCTTGTATTAGAGCTGAAGAAGGAAGCGCTACCGAACTCGATCAAAACACTTTATCTATGAATATTAAGGAGCCATTAGGTGTGGTTGGACAAATCATTCCGTGGAATTTCCCCTTACTCATGCTCTCCTGGAAATTACCTCCAGCACTAGCAACAGGAAATTGCGTGGTGTTAAAACCTGCGGAACAAACACCTTCATCAGCTACTTTACTCATGGAAAAAATTGCAGATGTCTTTCCTCCAGGTGTGATTAATATTATTCATGGCTTCGGACCAGAAGCAGGAAAACCTTTAGCTTCCAGTTCAAAAGTAGATAAAGTTGCCTTTACTGGTGAGACGACTACCGGACAATTAATTATGCAATATGCGTCTAAAAATCTTAATCCGGTAACGATGGAATTAGGCGGAAAATCACCAAATATTTTCTTTAATTCTGTAATGGATGAAGATGATGCCTTTTTAGATAAAGCCATCGAAGGTGCAGTACTTTTTGCGTTTAATCAAGGTGAAGTCTGTACGTGTCCGTCAAGAATCCTAGTACAAGAAGATATTTACGACCAATTTATGGAACGTGTGATTGCCCGAACGGAAGCGATTGTCCAGGATAATCCTTACGATGTGAATACGATGGTTGGTGCTCAGGCTTCAAACGATCAATATGAAAAAATCCAGTCCTATTTCAAAATTGGTAAAGACGAAGGTGCGAAAGTACTAACTGGTGGTGAAGCTAATCGATTGGAAGGGGATTTAGCCAACGGTTTTTACATCAAACCCACCTTATTAGAAGGTCACAATAAAATGCGTGTGTTTCAGGAAGAAATTTTTGGTCCTGTAGCCTGTGTGACCAAATTTAAAGATGAAGCCGAAGCTTTAGAAATAGCAAACGATACGCTTTATGGTTTAGGTGCTGGTGTATGGACACGTGATGCGCACCAACTATATCAAATTCCGAGAGCAATTAAAGCAGGTCGTGTATGGGTTAATTGCTATCACGCTTATCCTGCACATGCGCCTTTTGGTGGTTATAAAAAATCAGGTTTCGGACGAGAAAATCATGTGATGATGATGAGTCATTACCGACAAACAAAAAACATGTTAATCTCTTATGATAAAAATAAATTAGGGTTCTTTTAGGACATGAATTAATAGCAGATAAAGGCTGAATTATTAGTAGTTCAGCCTTTTCAATATATATAGATATGAAACGCGTAGAAATAACTGAAAAAGCGAGTAAAATTGTTAAGCAATTAAAAACGAAACATGGTGCATTGATTTTTCATCAAAGTGGCGGCTGTTGCGATGGTTCTGCTCCAATGATTTTTGAAAAAGAGGATATGTATCTCGATGAAAGTGATGTGCATCTTGGCGATGTAGAAGGCGTGCCCTTTTATATGAATCAAGATCAATTCAATTACTGGAAACATACACATTTAACGATTGATGTTACTGAAGGTCGTGGCGCTAGTTTTTCGTTAGAAATTCCTCTGGGACTCCGATTTTTGATCCATTCCAGATTGTTAACTAAAGATGAAGAAGCATTTTTTAATTCAAAATAGTTGCATTAACTTGCTAATGAAAAATAGAATATAATGAGTAATTACCATATAAAACATTTAGAAGAATACTATCAGGTCTATAGAAAATCGGTAAGAGAACCCCAAAATTTCTGGGAAGAAATTGCCGAAGAACATTTCCTCTGGCGAAAAAAATGGAATCGGGTATTACACTGGGATTTTTCTAAACCTGAAATCAAATGGTTTGAAGGTGCACAACTCAATATCACTGAAAACTGTATCGATAGACATTTGGCTACTCGTGGTGATAAAACAGCTATTCTTTTCGAACCTAATAATCCTAAGGAAGGTGCAGAACATATTTCTTACAGACAATTATACCATCGTGTCAACCAGTTTGCCAATGTGTTAAAAGCAAAAGGAGTCAAAAAAGGCGATCGTGTTTGTATTTATGTGCCTATGATTCCTGAATTGGCTATCTCTGTATTGGCTTGTGCGAGAATAGGCGCTATCCATTCTGTGGTGTTTGCCGGTTTTTCTTCAACAGCATTGGCTACTAGAATGAATGATTGCGATTGTAAAGTCGTAATTACGGCAGATGGTTCTTATCGTGGTGCTAAAACTATAGATTTAAAGGGTATTGTTGATGAAGCCTTAGAACAATGTGATGGTGTACAAACCGTTTTAGTCGCCAAGCGAATTAACTCTGAAGTTGCTATGAAATCAGGTCGTGATTATTGGTTGCAGCCTTTGTTAGATGCGGCTTCTGATCAATGTAATGCCGAAGTGATGGATGCTGAAGATCCACTGTTTATACTCTATACTTCTGGTTCTACGGGAAAACCTAAAGGCATGGTGCATACCACAGCTGGCTATATGGTATATTCGGCATATACTTTTAAAAATGCGTTTCAGTATAAAGAGGATGATGTTTATTGGTGTACTGCAGATATAGGCTGGATTACCGGACACTCATATATTGTTTACGGACCGCTAGCAAATGGTGCTACAACGTTGATGTTTGAAGGAGTACCGAGTTATCCGGATTTCGGACGCTTTTGGGATATCGTAGAAAAGCATAAAGTCAATCAGTTTTACACTGCGCCAACAGCGATTAGAGCTTTGGCAAAACAAGGTGTTGAACTCGTGGAAAAGTACGATTTATCATCGCTTAAAGTCTTAGGAAGTGTAGGCGAACCCATTAATGAAGAAGCTTGGCATTGGTATAATGATAACATTGGAAAAAATAAGAGTCCGATTATCGATTCATGGTGGCAGACAGAAACAGGTGGTATTATGATAACACCAATTCCGTATGTGACACCAACAAAGCCTACCTATGCGACCTTACCTTTTATTGGAATTCAGCCCTGTTTAATGGATGAAGATGGCGAAGAGCTTAAAGGAAATCAGGTCAACGGTCGTTTATGTATTAAATTCCCTTGGCCAAGTATTGCACGTACCATTTGGGGTAATCATCAGCGTTATAAAGATACTTATTTTTCAACCTATAAGAACAAATATTTTACAGGTGATGGCGCTTTGCGTGATGAAGTTGGATACTACCGAATTACAGGTCGTGTAGATGATGTCATTATTGTCTCAGGACATAATTTAGGAACAGCTCCCATTGAAGATGCTATTAATGAGCATCCTGCTATTGCTGAAAGCGCTATTGTTGGTTTTCCTCATGACGTAAAAGGAAGTGCCTTGTATGGATATGTGACTTTAAAAGATGCAGGCGAAACTAGAAATCATGATAATCTTCGTAAAGAAATCAATCAACTTATTGCGGATAGAATCGGACCAATAGCTAAGCTTGATAAGATTCAGTTTACTGAAGGCTTGCCAAAAACGAGAAGTGGTAAAATCATGCGACGTATTTTACGTAAAATTGCTGAAAAAGACACCAGTAATTTAGGCGATATTAGTACACTCTTAAATCCGGAATGCGTTCAGGATATTATGGATAATGCATTATAGACTTAAAAGAAAAGCATGCCAAAACCAAAAGGTCAAAAAAACGGAAAGAACAAAGCCAAACACTCTAAGTTAATGGCTCAAAAAAAGAATAAAATCAAAGCTGAAAAGGAAACCAGAAAAGAGCGTTTAAAAGCGATTATAAAAAAGGCAAAAGATGTTTAATCTTGCTCAATTGTAGTGATGTCTACAATGAAAAGCAGGTAAATTTACCTATTGTCAGGCGGTTAATTTATTTAGATATTTATACAAATTATAAAGTCAAATAGTATGGCTACAGATGGAAGTGCTCAAAGTGCTGTATGGCCTATGCCAAAGTTTAGATTTGAAGTCGATTTAGGCGATGGACTCAATAATGTGGCATTTCAAGAAGTCTCAGGGTTGGATGTAGAATCTCAAATCATAGAATATAGAAACAGCAACAGTAAATTGTTTTCTATTGAAAAGATGCCAGGACTTGCAAAGTATGGAAATGTCACAATGAAGGGAGGTGTTTTTGTTAATGATAATACCTTTTGGAATTGGCATAAACAAATCTCTATAAATACTATTAAAAGACGTACAGTTATTATCAAATTACTTGATGAAACTGGTCAGGTAACCATGCAATGGCTGCTTCATAATGCTTGGCCTACTAAAATTACATCTACCGATTTAAAATCTGATGGAAATGAAATTGCCGTAGATACTATAGAAATTGCGCATGAACAAATCGTTATTACTAATGGTTCGTAGGTGTTAAGCGTGTAGTAATTCGCGTCTGCGTTTCATCCATAAAAAGACAAGCATAGACAACACTCCAAAAATTGAGAACCCGATAAATAATGGTAATACCGAAGTTTTTACAAAGCTTCCAATATAGTTGGCAATTGGTACAGCCATAACTGTAGAGACAAAACCATTAATAGCTGCTCCAATACCTGCAATATGTCCTAAAGGCTCCATGGCTAATGATCTTAAATTTCCGAAGAGAAATCCAACAGCAAAAAACTGTAACAAGAAGAAGGTTACTAAAACATGTATACTCGGATTGTTTCCTGTATGAAATAATACAACATAAAGTACAGACACTACAACATAGGCAATAGTTGCAACATAAGCAATGTTAAATGAACCAAACCTAATCACAAGTCGGCTATTCGTAAACGTCGCAAACCCTACTGAAAATGCCGTGCTTGCAAAAATATAAGGAAATAGTTCACCTAGTTGGTATTGCTCCTGAAAGATTTGCTGCGATGTACTTAAATAGACCATAAATGATCCAGTAATAAAACCAGAAACCAGAGTAAAGGCAACCGCTTCTTTGTGTTTTAAAAACTCAACGGTTCCTGTAATAAAAATGGAAGGTGAAAATTTTATACGGTTTTTAGCTTCTAAGGTTTCGGGTTGCCGTTTCCAAAACCAGAGCACGATTAAAAGTCCTATAATTAAATTGACATTAAAGATGGCTTTCCAATCAAAAAAATCTAAGAGCAGTTGCCCAAAAGTTGGTGCCACAATAGGCACCAAAATAAAAAACATAACAATGATCGATAAAATCTTCGCCATAAAATCACCGCTATAGGTATCACGTGTCATGGCTATCGCTATGGTTCTTGGTGAGGAAAGCCCGATGCCTTGAAAAATACGTCCGGCAATCATCACGTTAAAATCATCGGTAGTCACACAAACAATACTGGCTATGACAAAAATGGCAAACCCGAAATACACCATAGGTTTTCTTCCGAAGCTATCAGATAAAGGGCCAAAAATCAACTGTCCAAAACCTAAACCTAAAAAGATCATGGTGATTAACTTTTGATTATCACTAGCTTTAAGCACATTTAAATCCTGTCCAATTTCTGGTAAAGCGGGAAGTAACGCATCAATTGAAAGTGCAACTATCGACATCAACGATGCCATGAGGACTACAAATTCAATTTTGAAGGTTGGTTTGTTTTGCATGCCGCAAAGGTAATTCGATTCCTGAAAAAATATGGGCTTACATGTTATAAAGTATTCTTAAAAGGGCATAAAAAAACTCCTGTAAAACAGAAGCCCTTTTATAATAAGTTCAATTGTATTATTTTTTTCGTGTATAGGTAATTTCCATCGTTTTAAATTCTTCTCCATTAGCAGTCATATACATTTCAAATAGATGTTTGTCATCGGTAATGTAAGTGAGTACTTGTTTTACTTTTATGGTCTCACCAGTCATTGGATCATCCATGGTTCCAGTAGTTGTTAGAATTTTTCCGTCTTTATCTACGTTGCCATCCATAATCATGATACCGCTTCCCATATTATCTATCCAAGTACTGATGAAGATTTTTTTTGAGTTGTCGTAACCAATTAATCCCTGACCTTTGAAGGGCCTGCCCATCATGATTCCTTCATGGGTAGATTTTTGATACAACCCATTCATTATCATCGTGTTTGTTGTACTCATCTTTGATGCTTGAGGTGGTTGTGAAGGATCCATCCACATTTTTACATCACCTGTCCAATCACCATCAAATGAGGCTAACCATTTGTGATACTTTCCAGGAGTCATATTGTCTTGCCACGCTTTCATCTGTTCTTGTGTCTGAGAAAACCCATAACTACAAAACATTGCAATAGCTATTAATAAGAGTAATTTTTTCATGTTAATTGAATTAAAATTAATGCTATTAAAGATACAAATTTTAAAGCAAAACAGGAGCGCTGCTCAAATCTTAAATATTAATATGCGTTTTTTGACGCTCAAAGTATAGTTGACATGCGAACTTGATAATTATTGATTAACTTTATAACGACTTAATTTGCCGAATTCGAATCACGCCCAAACCTAAAAATTAATATGCTAACAACGACATTAATCACTTTATTTACAAGAGATTTAAACAAGTTAAAACAAGAAATTAATGCCTATCAAAATGAAGAGCATCTTTGGATTTCTACCGGAACCATAACCAATTCTGCCGGAAATTTATGTCTGCATCTCGTAGGTAACCTCAATCATTTTATAGGTGCGACCATTGGTAATACCGATTATATAAGACAACGGGATTTAGAGTTTTCTCAAAAACATGTCCCAAGAGCAGAATTAATTAAACAGGTAGATGACACTATTGCAGTGGTTGAATCTACGCTGAAAAATTTAACAGCTGCCGATTTACAAACAGAATATAAACGTCGTGTTTTTGAAGATACCATGACAACCGAATACTTTCTGGTGCATTTGACGATGCATTTGGCGTATCATCTCGGACAAATAAATTATCACAGACGTATATTAGATGTTTAGCTTATGACGACTTTTGATCATTTTAATATTAACTTGCTGCAAGCTCATGAAGGTGATGCTTTCTATGAATTAATCAATTCGAATAGAGCACGACTCGAAGATTTTTTTGCAGGAACCGTTGCAAAGACTCAAACACGAGACGATACCTTAAAGTATTGTGAAGAGATTCAAGAGCGTATCAAAGCTAAAAGCTATTTTCCGTATATAATTACAGACACAAAAACTGATACTTTTGTCGGTTTGGTCGACCTTAAAAATATCGATTGGAATGTGCCGAAAGCTGAATTGGGTTATTTTATCGATTCCAATTATTCAGGAAAAGGCATTACATCTAAGGCTGTTAGCTTGATAATTGATATGCTCATTGAAACCTTTCAGTTTAAAAAACTATTGTGTAGGGTCGGAAGCAAAAATCTAGGAAGTATTAATGTGGCTTTAAAAAACAAGTTTGAATTAGAAGGCACCATTCGTAACGATTACCGAACAACAAAAGGTGAAATCGTTGATTTGAATTACTACGGACGCATATTTGACTAAAATGTTAAACAGCTATTAAATATAAGGACAAATTGCTACTGATGTGTAACTTTAAACTGTAAACACTAAACTATGAAACTTAAATCACCTATTCTCTTAGTATTGCTCACTTGTATGACTTTTTCATTAGTAGCACAAGACTTAACTTTTGAAGAATATAATCCAACATCAACTCTGGTTGTTCCCGGAAAAGTTATCAAACGTGCTAAATTCCCTTTTATCGATATACATGGGCACCAATACCAAATGCCAACACAAGATTTAACATCTGTTATTGCAGCTATGGATACCTTAAATATGGGAATCATGGTCAATTTAAGTGGAAGAACTGGAGATGATCTTATAAAATCGGTAGCTAATATTGACAAAAATTTTCCGAATCGTTTTGTGGTGTTTTGTAATATTAATTTTGAAGGTGCTGGAGCTGAAGGTTGGATCGAGGAGAAGGTAGCACAATTAAAAGCAGATGTAAAAAATGGGGCTCGCGGACTCAAAGTCTACAAGAGTTTAGGTTTACGGAATAAGGATGTCGACGGAAAACGTCTGGCAATTGATGATACGCGCTTGAACCCTATTTGGAAAACATGTGGCGAATTAGGTATTCCTGTGTTGATTCACGCTGCAGACCCGAAGTCGTTTTGGGATGATTTTGACGCCGATAATGAGCGATGGCTAGAATTAAAAACACATCCACGACGCAAACGCGATGCTGATAATCCTGCGCCTTGGGAGCAAATTATACAAGAGCAACACAATATGTTTAAAGCCCATCCCAATACGACTTTTATCAATGCACATATGGGCTGGTATGCTAATGACCTTGGTAAATTAGGTACGCTATTAGACGAGATGCCGAATATGAATGTGGGAATAGGGGCAATTATTGCTGAACTTGGTAGACAGCCACGTTTTGCTAAAGCGTTTTTTATCAAGTATCAGGATCGCATTCTCTTCGGAAAAGATAGCTGGAAACCAGAAGAATTTCCTACCTATTTTAGAGTCTTAGAAAGTGCAGATGAGTATTTTCCGTATCACAAAAAATACCATGCCTTCTGGCCTATGTATGGTTTAGATTTGCCAGATGAAGTCCTTAAAAAAGTATACTATAAAAATGCCCTACGGATAGTACCAGGTTTGGATAAAAGTAAATTTCCAGACTAATTACAACGGAATATTCCCGTGCTTTCGTTTGGGAGTGTCAATAACTTTATCTTCTAACATTGCAAAAGCCTTGATGAGTTTTCTACGTGTATCCTTCGGAAGAATAACTTCGTCAATAAATCCACGTTCGGCAGCACTATAAGGATTGGCAAACAATTGCGCATATTCGGCTTCTTTTTCTTTCCATTTTGCCTCCTTGTCCTCCGCAGCTTTAATGTCTTTTTTGAAGATAATTTCCGCAGCACCTTTAGCACCCATTACGGCAATTTCGGCACTCGGCCAGGCAAAGTTCATATCGCTACCAATATGTTTTGAATTCATTACATCGTAAGCGCCTCCGTAGGCTTTTCGTGTAATGACAGTGACTCTGGGTACAGTAGCTTCGCTGAAGGCGTACAATAGTTTCGCGCCATGAACAATAATCCCATTCCATTCTTGATCGGTTCCTGGTAAAAAGCCCGGGACATCTTCTAATACAAGCAACGGAATATTGAAACAGTCGCAAAAACGGACAAAACGAGCTGCTTTTTTGGAGCTGTTAACATCTAAAACACCTGCTAAAAATATAGGTTGATTGGCTACAATTCCGATGCTTCTTCCGCCTAAACGCGCAAAACCGCAAATGATATTTTCGGCGTGATCTTTATGAATTTCATAAAACGAATCTTCATCAATAATACCTTTAATAACTTCATGCATATCGTAAGGTTTATTCGCATTATCGGGTACGATATCGGATAAGCTATCTCTAACTTCGTCTTCCAATTTATATGCTAATAATTCAGGCGATTCTGTATTGTTTTGTGGTAAATAACTCAGCAAAGTCTTGACATCTTCTAAGCATTCTACATCATTTGATGAGGTTTTGTGAGCCACACCAGATTTTGTAGAATGTGTACTGGCGCCACCAAGTTCTTCACTAGTAACTTCTTCATTGGTGACTGTTTTTACAACATTCGGACCTGTAACAAACATATAGCTGGTGTCTTCTACCATAATCGTAAAATCGGTCATAGCAGGCGAATAAACGGCACCTCCAGCACATGGTCCCATGATGGCTGAAATTTGCGGAATCACACCTGAAGCTTGTACATTGCGATAAAAAATATCGGCATAACCACCAAGCGAACGCACACCTTCCTGAATTCTGGCACCACCAGAATCGTTCAATCCAATCACAGGCGCACCAACTTTAACTGCCAAATCCATGATTTTACAAATCTTTTCAGCATGAGTTTCTGAAAGCGAACCTCCAAAAACGGTAAAATCCTGAGCAAAAACGTACACGAGGCGACCGTCAATTGTTCCGTAACCTGTCACGACACCATCACCATAAAACTTCTGATTTTCCATACCAAAGTCTTTGGTTCTATGTGTTACCAAGGCGCCAATTTCTTCAAATGATTGGTCGTCTAAAAGATACATGACGCGTTCTCTTGCAGTGAGTTTTTTCTTTTGATGCTGTTTGTCAATTCTCGCTTGTCCGCCACCTAAGTAGGCCTGTTCCAGTTTGTCGTTTAGCGTTTTAATTTTTGAATCCATACGTTGTTTTTCGGATTTTATGACTCTGATTATAAATCAGAATGGATGTCTTAGTTTTATGATTCCGTGTCGCTTTCTATTACGTTTTTTGATACGGAATACCTGTTGTTTTTCTTAATTTAATTAGGAATGCGAAGTATTTTTTGTTCTTCTAAATACCGTTGCACAGCAATTAATGCTGCAATCTTAGCTTCATTTTGCTGCTGTTCTAATAACTTTTCAGCTGAATAATACTTCTTCACAAAATGCGTATCGAAATTTCCACTTCGAAAGGCGTCATGCTCACAAACATAAGTTCCAAAAGGTAAGGTGGTTTGGATACCTTCAATGTGATAATCATCAATTGCTTTCAGCATTAAGGCAATGGCTTCATCTCTGGTGTTTCCGTAGGTAATTAATTTCGAAATCATCGGGTCGTAATAAATCGGAATTTCCATGCCTTCTTCAAATCCGTTATCTACACGAATTCCATCGCCTTCGGGTAGTTTGTAAGTGTTTAATGTGCCGACGCTTGGTAGAAAATCATTTAAAGGATCTTCAGCATACACACGTAATTCCAGTGCATGACCATGAATTTTTAAATCGTCTTGCTTGTAAGGTAATACCTCACCACGAGCCACACGAATTTGCAATTCGACCAAATCGGTATTCGTGATAATTTCAGATACAGGATGCTCAACCTGGAGACGCGTATTCATTTCAAGGAAGTAGAAATTATGGTCGTCATCAAGTAAAAATTCGACGGTACCAGCACCAACATAATCACAAGCTTTGGCAACTCTAACGGCTGCTTCACCCATTTTAGAACGCAATTCGGGTGTTAATACGCTCGATGGTGCTTCTTCAACAACTTTTTGGTGGCGACGCTGGATACTGCATTCGCGTTCAAATAAGTGAATACTATTACCATGGGTGTCGGCCATAACCTGAATTTCTATATGACGTGGTGAAGTGACATATTTTTCAATAAATACAGAACCATCACCAAAGGCATTTACAGCTTCACTGATAGCACGATCCATTTGCGATTCAAATTCACTTTCTTTATCTACAATACGCATGCCTTTTCCACCACCACCAGCAGAGGCTTTTATCAATATTGGGAATCCAATGTCTTTAGCTATACTTTTGGCTTCAGCGATATCTGTTATGGCTTCATCTGTACCAGGAACCATAGGGATATCATAAGCTTTAACCGCTTCTTTTGCAGCTAATTTGCTTCCCATAATTCGGATGGCATGAGATTTCGGACCAATAAATGTGATGTTATTACTTTCGCATAATTCAGCAAAATCAGCATTTTCACTCAAGAATCCGTATCCTGGATGAATTGCATCGACATTTAAGTTTTTAGCAACCTCAATAATTTTATCACCTAATAAATACGATTGATTAGAAGGTGCTTCACCAATAAGAACAGCTTCATCTGCATATTTTACATGCGGTGATTGTCTGTCGATTGTTGAATAAACAGCAACCGTTTTAATTCCCATTTTTTTTGCCGTTCGCATAACACGAATGGCTATTTCTCCACGATTTGCAACTAATATTTTTTTCATGTTATTCAAACTCAATTAATAGTTGGTTTTTTTCTACAGCATTTCCTTTTTCAACAGAAATAGATTTAATGACACCTGTTCTAGGTGAGGTTAAAACGTTTTCCATTTTCATGGCTTCTAAGATTAAAAGCGGATCATTTTCATTGACTTCTTGTCCTGTTTTGACATTTATTTCAAGGATAAGACCAGGCATTGGCGCTTTGATGTTATTGACAATTTTTGAGCTTCCTATTTCAAATCCCATGTCTTTTATTAAAGAATCTAAAGCATTAAAAATGTTGACATTATAAGTGTTGTTGTTAACTTTTACTTCATATGATTTTTTATTAACATCTGAAGCGGTTATTTCAGCTTTATAAGATGTGTCGTCATGCAAAACATGATAGGTGTTAGCTGAAGTTTTTATGCTATTGAGTTTAGAACTGTCGGTTTCTGAAATATCAAAATCGAATGATGTATTGACATTTACTTTAAACGATTGACGCATTTAAATGAATTTTAAATTTTGGTAAAGGTAACGAATTATAACGTTTTCGTAAATGTGAATTTACGACCTCATATTTAGAAACTCATGACTTGTTTATTGATTATTATCTGGATTGAAATGTGAATCGTCCTGATGTTTTTTGATGGCTTTATGTGATAAAATAATACCAAGAATTAGAGATATGATGGCGCCTGTCCAGATGCCTGGAATAAAATCTATAAATAAGAAAAAGTCATAAAATCCATGAAATATTACTGCTAGGAGTAAGCCTAATAGATTAAGTCGGATTCTAGACTTAGAAAACTTTGCTTTCCCCATAAAATAGCCCATTAAAATTCCAAAGGTAGCATGAGCAGGAACCGCAGTAAATGCTCTTAAAAACCCAGTAATATAGCCGCTTTCTAAAACATAAAACACATTTTCTGTAGCCGCAAACCCCATCGATACCATGACGGCATACATAATACCATCAAAAGGCTCATTAAATGCTTTTTTAGGTTGAGCAAAAAACCTCACAATTATATATTTACTAAATTCTTCAGTAAGACCAACAACCAGAAAGGCTTTAACAAATTGTTGTGGCACACTAAAGCTATCATTTAGAGGTAATAAAATATCAAAACCCAGATAAATGATGGTTGTAACGATAATACTAACTATGGCGCCCAATAGGAAACTTGCCAGTAATAAACCTTTAGGCTCTTTGTCATATTTATCTTTAAAATAGACATAAAGAATGATGATAAAAATAGGAGCAACAGCTAGTAAGAGTAGATTAATCATAGGTAAAATATAGTGAAAATTAGCGCGTCATTCTGGTTTTAATGGCTGCAACTACAAATTCGTAATAAGATTTGTTACTTGAAACAAAATGATTATTAGTTTCAGAATGTTTTAGTAGTTGATTGAATTGGTCGATAGAGACAAATTTTAAGGCTTCAACTTCTTCTTTTTGAGGTTGAAGCGCATCTAGTTTTACCGCGACCTTAGCTATAAACGTATTATGAAATTCATTATCAATGATGCCGTTAGGATAGGATTGAAAACATTCAAATACACCAATTTTAATAAGCTGAGCTTCGTTAATGGAGATACCAATTTCTTCTTTCGCTTCTCTAACAGCTGCTTGTTCAGGGGTTTCTCCAGCATCAATATGACCAGCGACAGAAACATCCCAAAGTAGCGGACAAATAGCTTTTGAAGCCGCACGTTGTTGAAGAAGAATGTTTCCTTCAGCTGTATACAACCAAACGTGAGCTGTATTGTGCAAATGACCTTTGGCATGAATTTCAGACTTTAATGCTGAAGCACCTGTTGGTTGTCCGTTACGGTCTACGATGTCGATATATTCTTCCAAAACCTAATTTTTAAAGGATTGATTTAATAGCATTCACTAAGGTGTCAAAATCAGATTTAGTATTAAACAGATGGCAAGAAATGCGAATATAGGATCCTCTAAAGGATAAAAAAATGTTTTGTTCTTGAAGCACTGTTTTTAAGTCTTTAATATCAATATGCTCAGGAAGTTTTGCTCCAAATAAATGATGTGTCCGATAATCGGGATGTTCAATTTGAAAACCTAAACCAGTAAGTTCCGCTACGGCTTCATAGGATATCGATTTACAATACTCCTGAATAGCTTTTGGTGTCCAATCTATCACCTGTTTTAAGGCTTCGATTTGCATTTTCACATAAATGAAATTTCCACTTTCACCAACAGCATAGCGATTTGCAAACGGTTTGTATTGGGATTCATAATTGGTTAAATCAGATAATTTTTCACTGTGTAACCGGTTAGCCCAGTTATTTTCAATAGGTTCGCCATCGTCAAAATAACTGCTGTAATAGGCATAACCGCAACCATAAGGTCCGAATAACCATTTGTAACCTGCACAAATTAAAGCGTCAGGCTGAATCTCTTTAACAGAAAAAGGAAAGGCTCCAATAGTTTGACTGCCATCAACAATTAATAAAGCATCGTGCTTTCTGGTTTTAGCTCTGAGGGCTTTTAAGTCGAAAATTGTGCCGTTGGACCAATGGATATTTCCAAGTGCCACAACAGCCGTTTTGTTGGTGATTTGATCAAGAAGGTCTTGATTCCACTGTTTGGCGTTGTGTGTTTTTAAATTGGGGTTGGCAACAGTAATCAGTTTGGCATCATAGCTGTCAGCCAGTTTTTTCCAGGCATAATAATTACTCGGAAACTGCTCTTCAATGATTACTATTTCGTCTCCAGAATTGAGTTTAATATTATTAGTAACTGTCGCTATTCCGTAGGAAACAGAAGGAATACTGGCGATGCGTTCAGGTTCGTCAATATCAATAAGTTGGGCAAATAAGCCTTTAAGTTCAGTCACCGGATCAAAAAAGTCTGAAGACGGAATGGTATAAGGTTGGCTTTTTTGTAAAACCGCATCAATTCCAGCCTGCTCAACAGCTTTAAACGAAGGCGAGAGGCTGGCAGTGTTTAAATAGGTGATGTGATCTTCAATGTTAAAAAGATGCTTTTGATGTTTTAAAATCATGTTTTAATTATTCAAAATATGAAAATGTATCGCCATCTTTTATCTTCAGTAAGGTTTCATAAATCATCTTAATCACATTTTCAACATCATCACGATGTACCATTTCTACAGTCGTATGCATATAGCGTAACGGTAAAGAAATTAATGCAGAAGCCACGCCGCCATTGCTGTAGGCAAACGCATCAGTATCAGTCCCTGTAGCTCTCGAAAGTGCCGAACGTTGAAACGGAATTTTCTTAGCTTCAGCAGTATCAGTGATTAAATCTCGTAATTTTTGTTGCACAGCAGGAGCATAAGCCACTACAGGACCTTTTCCCATTTCAAGATGACCTTCTTTCTTCTTGTCAATCATAGGTGTTGTGGTATCGTGCGTAACATCGGTCACGATAGCAACATTTGGTTTGATGGTTTCAGTAATCATTTGTGCACCACGTAGGCCAATTTCTTCTTGAACAGAATTCGTAACGTAAAGTCCAAATGGCAAGGTCTTTTTATTCTCTTTCAGAAGACGCGCCACTTCAGCAATCATAAAGCCACCCATTCGGTTATCAAGGGCACGACAGACAAATTTATCTTTATTAAGAATATGAAATTCATCAGGATAGGTAATGACACAACCAACATGAACGCCTAGTTTTTCAACCTCTTCTTTTGTCGCACAACCACAATCGATAAAAATATTATCCGGTTTAGGTGGTTCTTCTTTAGCTTTGCTTCGGGTATGAATTGCTGGCCATCCAAAAACACCTTTGACAATTCCTTTTTTAGTGTGGATATTAACAACTTTACTCGGAGCGATTTGGTGGTCGCTTCCGCCATTTCTAATCACGTATATGAGTCCGTTGTCAGAAATATAATTCACATACCAAGAGATTTCATCAGCATGCCCTTCAATCACGACTTTATACTTTGCTTTCGGATTGATAACGCCAACAGCGGTTCCGTAGGTGTCTGTAATAAAATCATCAACATAAGGTTTTAGATAGTCCATCCATAATTTTTGTCCGTCCCATTCATAACCCGTAGGAGCTGCATTGTTTAGGTATTTTTCTAGGAAATCGAGTGATTTTTTATTCAGTATGCTTTTAGTTGCCATATATGTATTATTAGTATTTCTGTAAAAATAAAAGGATTTATTTTCTTTTTAATCGCTTCGGAAAACTTTTTGTAACAAAATGGATTATTTTTACACTTATCAGCTTATAAATATAACTTAAACTAGAACCGATGAAGCTAATCATTAACGATTTAACGAAAACATATAAAAATGGCGTCAAAGCTATTGATAATCTCAGTATTGAAATAGGAACAGGAATGTTTGGTTTATTAGGACCGAATGGTGCAGGAAAATCATCACTTATGCGAACGATTGCCACCTTACAAAGTCCGGATTCTGGTTCAATCACCTTTGGAGATATTAATGTTTTGGAAGATAAAATGGCATTGAGAAAGATTTTAGGGTATTTGCCTCAGTCGTTTGGTGTGTATCCAAAAATGTCTGCGGAAGCTTTATTGGATTATTTTGCGACGTTAAAAGGCGTGAGTTCTAAAAGTGACCGACAAACATTAGTTAAAGAAGTTTTAGAGATTACCAATTTGTATGATGTTCGTAAAAAGTATGTGGCAGGTTATTCAGGAGGAATGAAGCAACGTTTTGGAATTGCCCAATTGCTGTTAAACAATCCTAAGTTAATTATTGTAGACGAACCAACTGCAGGTTTGGATCCAGCTGAAAGACATCGTTTTTTGAATGTGCTTCGCGAAGTAGGAACCAATTGTACTGTGATTTTTTCAACGCATATTGTTGAAGATGTTAAAGAATTGTGTAATGAAATGGCCATTTTAAATGGTGGACGAATTTTAAAACAATCGACGCCATCAAAAGCCAGAGCAGAATTAGATGGGAAAATCTGGACCAAGATTATCGATAGAGATGATCTGGAAGCTAATGAAGCCCAATACAATATTTTATCATCAAATTATAATGAAGATAATTCGTTAAATATTAGAGTCTTTGCCGATAGTTTGCCAGGTGCTGATTTTAAAACCTCTGAGCCGCAATTAGACGACGTGTATTTTATAGCCTTAAAGCAGGATGAACCTGTTTTGAGCTAATTTAATTTTATTATAATTTAAAAAATACACTATGTTTTCTACTATATTTTTTCATGAGCTAAAGCATTGGATTAAAAAACCAGCTTTCTATATCTATATGGCGATTTTCTTTATGTTAGCGCTATTTATTTCTGCAACCAGTGCTGGTATTTTTGACAGTATTACTGCAACTACAGGCTCATCCCGAATTGTAAATTCACCAATGGGAGTGGCGAATTTATTTATTTCCTTGTCGATTTTTATTTTCTTTTTATTTCCTTCAATTATTGGAGTTTCTGTCTATCGCGATTATAAAAGTGATATGCACACGATTTTATATTCGTATCCTTTTACTAAAGCCAATTATTTACTGGCAAAATTTTTTAGTTCTATTCTTATCGTCACTTGTATTGTTTTAACCATTGGCATTGGCATGTTTATAGGTTATAGATTACCAGGTACCAATCCAGATATTGTTACAAGTTTTAGTTTTACAGCATATTTTAATGCCTATTGGTTGTTTATTTTGCCTAATATTTTGCTGTTTGGCGCTATTGTATTTGCAGTCGTAACGTTTACACGAAATATCGCTGCAGGATTTATAACCATTATCTTATTGCTTTTTGTTCAAGGACTTACAGAAAGTTTTTTATCTGATCCAGAATACCGTTATGTATCTGCATTAGTCGATCCTTACGGAGGAGCAGCTTTACAATATTATACGCGATACTGGACTGTTGCAGAGCAAAATGAATTGCATATCCCTATTAAAGAAGTGATTTTATACAACCGTTTAATTTGGTTGGGTGTGGCGAGTTTAGTCTTTGGTTTGGTCTATAAGTTTTTTACGTTTAGTCAGAATGCGATTTCATTTTCACTATTCAAAAAAGTTAAAGGTGAGCGTTCAACAAAGCGCAATTTTGGAGGGATTACTCGTGTAAATCTTCCAAAGGTGAATTTTGATTATTCATTGCTTCAGAATTTAAAAACAACATGGAAAATATCAAATGTAGAGTTTAAATACATTGTTAAAAGTTGGCCATTTATTAGTATCGTTTTGGTAGGCTTAATTATAGTTTTAATAGCGCTTGCAGATTTTGCCAATCCGTTTGGAACACCAACATATCCTAGAACTTGGCGTATGTTGCGTAGTGGGTCTGCATTTACGTTGGCTATAAATATTTGTACGTTTCTCTATGCAGGTATGTTAGTAAATCGCAGTAAAATTGCGCGAATGAATGGTTTAGAAGATGTAACGCCAGTACCAAGTTGGTCTTTGTTCTTGTCAAAATTTATAGCCATCATTAAAATGCAATTGCTCTTATTGTCGGTGATAATGGTTGCCGGAATTTTATTTCAGCTGTACAAAGGTTATTACGATATTGAGTTAGGCTTGTATATGAAAGAGCTTTTTGGATTACGATTATTAAACTATATGGTTTGGGCGTTTTTAGCATTGATGGTGCAAACCCTCATTCGAAATCCGTATTTAGGCTTATTCGTTTTGATTGTGATTTCTGCAGGAATACCATTTTTAACCCTAGCAGGCGTTGAAAATGATTTATTGAAATACAATGAAGGACCTGGATTTGGCTATAATGATATGAACGGTTATGGCGATTCATTAGGACGCTATTTATTGTATAAAACGTATTGGATTTTAGGTGGATTGATACTATTGGTCATAGCAGGATTGTTTTGGGTAAGAGGCTTACCGCATTCGTTTAAAGAGCGCTTATTTATTGCGAAATCCAGATTTAAGCTTCCTGTAGCGCTAACCTTTCTGGTGTTATTAATCGGATTTTTCTCTTTAGGTTTTAGTATTTTCCAAGAAACTAATATTGAGAATGAAAGTTATTCCTCTAAGGAAATTGAAAAATTAAGAGTCGATTGGGAAAAGACTTATAAAAAGTATGAAAATGCAGAGCAACCAAGAGTGGTTTCAGTAACAACCAATCTGGATATTTTTCCAAATAAAAGAGATTTTAAAGCTTCAGGAGAATACATATTAGTCAATAAAACAGATCAAGTTATTGATAGCATCTTTTTAAATCACAATGATTATCCGAGTACATTTGAATTTGACAGGCCAAATCAGTTGGTTGTTGAAGACACTTTATACGACTTTGATATTTATGAGTTAAGAAGACCGATGACTCCAGGAGATACAATGCGATTGCATTTTACGGTTAAAAATAAACCTAATACAATAATTACACGACATTCGCCAATTATAAAAAACGGAACTTTCGTCAATAATTTTCAGCTGTTTCCATCTTTAGGTTATTCTAGTAATCGAGAATTAACCGATGATAAAACACGTCAAAAGTACGATTTGCCTCCTAACAAATTAAAGCCGCATCCGAGTGATTCTTCGGCTTTGGGTAATACATATATTTCAAAGGATAGTGATTGGATAGATTTTGAAGCGACAGTGAGTACTTCCGAAGATCAAATTGCCATTGCTCCTGGATACCTTCAGAAGGAATGGGTAGAAGATGGTCGCCGTTATTTCCATTATAAAATGGATAGTAAAATCTTAAATTTTTACGCCTTTAATTCAGCACGATACAAAGTAAAACGCGATACATGGAAGGATGTCAATCTCGAAATTTATTATCACGAAGGACACGAATACAATCTCGATCGTATGATGGCAGGAATGAAAGCATCTCTAGCTTATAATAGCGAGAATTTTAGTCCGTATCAACACAAACAACTGCGTATTGTAGAATTTCCTAGCGGAAGTTTTGCGCAGTCGTTTCCAAATACAATTCCGTTTGCTGGAGATGCCGGATTTATTGCCGATGTAGACGATAGTGAAGAAGGTGGCGTGGATTATACTTATGCCATTACGGTTCATGAAGTAGCGCATCAATGGTGGGCACATCAGGTGATTGGAGCTGATGTTTTAGGGTCTACGATGCTTTCGGAAAGTCTTTCAGAATATGTAGCGCTTAAAGTGCTCGAGAAGGAAATAGGAAAACCGCAAATGCGTAAATTTTTAAAGAAAGCCCTCGATGATTACCTCACGGCAAGAACTTTTGAGGCCAAACGTGAAAAACCATTAATGTATAATGATGGCCAAGGTTATATTCGCTATCAAAAAGGTTCTTTAGTCTTTTATGCTTTGAGTGATTATATAGGAGAAGATGTGCTTAATAATGCACTTAAATCTTATGTAGAAAAAGTGAAATTTCAAGAACCACCTTATACAACTTCAATCGATATGGTCAATCATATTAAAGCAGTAACGCCAGATAGTTTGCAATATGTGATTAAAGATATGTTTGAAACCATAACCGTGTATGATAACCGAATTACCGATGTAACGACCACCGAGTTAGATAACGGAACGTATAAGGTAGATCTCCAGTTTAATGTTAGTAAATACAGAAACAACGAAAAGGGGAGACGTTATTATTCTGAAGTTGGACGCGATTCGATTTCGTATTTACAGGAAGGAAAAGAACGCCCGATTTTATCGCTTCAGCTAGAAGATTATATTGATATAGGAATTTTTACTGAAGATGATATAGACGGAAAAAAGAAAGAGCGTATTCTTTATTTAGAAAAGCATAAGGTCACAAAAATCCATAATTCTATTTCGATTATTGTAGATGAAAAACCAGTAGAAGTTGGTGTCGATCCTTATAATAAATTGATTGATACACGCTCTGATGATAACAGGCAAAAGATGTAATCTTAAAGGCTAGGGTTTAGGCGGTTTAGAAAATAACTGAATGAAAACACAATATTAATATGATTTTAAGGGTTTTCAATCTCTAAATAATTAATTTTACCAAGTATTTGGAATAGTTTTAGATAGTAACCTACACATGAAACAACTGTCATACATCTTACTTCTTTTTCCGTGGTATCTTTTGGCGCAAACGGAACCCGAGCCTCAAGACTCTACCTTGGTTGAGTATATTTATGTGAAAGGAGATTCAATTCCGAAGACTGCAATAGATTTAGATGAAGTTTTATTGCTGCATAAACTTAAGTTTGCCGATAAAGAAGAGCGTATTGATTACCTGATTTTAAAGCGTAAAACATTAAAAGTTTATCCTTATGCAAAACTCGCTGCTGACAGGTTAACGACCTTAAACGAACGATTGGCAACATTAAGCAGTAAACGAGCGAAGAAAAAGTATGCTAAGAAAATTCAGAAATATATTGAAGATGAATTTGCTGCAGAATTAAAAAAACTCACACGTACCGAAGGGCAAATTCTGGTCAAACTCATCCACAGACAAACAGGAAAAACGACCTTTGCCTTAATAAAGGAACTGCGAAGTGGCTGGCGGGCATTTTGGTTTAATAGTACAGCCAATTTATTTGATATTTCTTTAAAGCGGGAATTTAATCCGATGGAAAATAAAGAAGATTTTTTTATCGAAGATATCTTAGAGCGCGCCTTTCAGAATCGACAACTCGAACGCCAAGAACCTGCCATAGAGTTTGATTATTATGATTTGTCAGATAAATGGTTAAGTAATAAAGCAACTGCAGAGACTAAAAATTAATGCGAATCCAAACTCCTTTTGAAGAACGATTAAATGCATGGAGTCATGGCATAGGAGCCGCTTTAGGGATTGCAGGATTGGTATTGCTTATTGTGTTCTCTAAAGATACAGTCCCTTATTCCTTGTTTAGCGTTATTGTTTATGGTGTTTCTATAATTATTTTATTTCTGGCGTCTACATTTTACCATGCTGTTAAAGGCGATAAGCGTAAACACTATTTTCGTATTGTAGACCATATTAGTATTTACTTACTTATTGCAGGAACTTACACACCTGTACTTATTATTATGTTGCCCGATAGTTTAGGCTGGCCGCTCTTTTGGGTGGTTTGGGGTATTGCGGCTTTTGGTGTGATTCTAAAAATATTTTTTACCGGAAAATTTGAAACCTTTTCAACCTTACTATATCTCGTTATGGGATGGCTTATTGTATTTGATTATGCTACATTAGCCGATAGAATAGCGACTAACGGATTGTATTTATTGTTTGCTGGTGGTTTCTTTTATACCGTTGGAATACTATTTTATGCCATTGAAAAAATTCCTTATAACCATGTGATTTGGCACCTGTTTGTATTGGCAGGAGCCATTTGTCATTTCTTTATGGTGTATGGTTATGTGATTTAAACGTGTTGATCAACTAAAATCGCATTGCCATCGGGATCTAAAACCACAAAGCTAGCTGGTCCCGAAGTGGTTTCGTCGGCTTCAGTTTGTAAAGTAATGTTTTTGGATTTTAAATGCTTCTGAATGTCTCTCACATCAGTAAACTGATCTAAGGTTTGCGCGTTTTCATCCCAACCCGGATTAAAAGTCAGGATATTATTTTCAAACATTCCTTGAAATAAGCCCACTAAGGCATTTCCATTTTTCATAATGAGGTAATTGTGTTCCAGACTACCAGCAAACACCGAAAACCCTAAATTTTCGTAAAAGCTTTTTGAGACGTTAATATCTTTGACCGCTAGACTAATTGAAAAGGCTCCTAAATTCATATTATATTTTATTTAATGACGCTTAAAGGTAAGCATTTTAAAAAGTGTTTTTAGCGATTTTTCAGTTCTTAAATACGTTAAGCTGTCGTTTTATCCTACAAAAACGGACTTATAGCTACTTTTTTTTGGCTGATAATGAGTAAATTATATATTCGATTTCGCTTTTTATAAATTAGCTATGCGAACACCTAACCACCCAAGTACATATTTAAAAAGGGGATTTTATTATGTACTATTTTTATGTTGCGTTTTACCTTTAAGCGGACAAGAGTCTTGTTATAAAACATCTAAGGTAACTTCTCTAGTAGAAGATGATCGTACGTATCAAATCTTTGATATGATTGTTGATAGTTGTGATTCTAAACGAATAAAAACAGCTTATTTTGGACAAGATGCTTATAAAAAGTATAAAAAAATTCAAGACAATCATAACATTCATTTAGTCGCTTCGGCATCATTCACATCGTCATTTGATATGGAGGAAGGGCATCCTGTCGGATTTTGTGCTGAAAACGGAAAAGTTTTCAATAAAATGCCCAGTGATACTATGGACGGCCTCGTTTTACTTAATAATAATGAAGGCAAAATTGATACCATCGAAATCATTGATTTAGATGAAAACCTAGACGCTTGCAATCCTCAAAACTGTGATAAACATATTGCGCATTATAATTTGAGAGATAAACCTTCGGATACGTACCACTTTTTAAAATTTATCGATACTCATAAAATATCAAGTTTTCAAACCCAATTGGTGTTTTCAAAATATAAAACAGATGCTGAGAACTTCGCAGCATTAACACATGGTTTAAACGATAAAGGACGTCGGTTTTTAGCGATCTGTAGTAAAAATAATAGTTTACGCCATGTGATTGTAGATGATATCGAAGCCGATTATTTGATGAGTTCTGCAAAACGCGTTATCGGTCTGTTGAGAGAAAATGGTTATGATGTAGAATACATGATTAATCTAGACACCGGAAGTAAAGATATCATTCATGCAAGCAATGGGTATTCACTTCAAAACTTAAGACCCAACCCGCAATTGTCTTACGCTACACTAGAAAATGCAACAAGTTTATTGGTTTATTATTCTGAAAAGTAGTCGACACCCATGATGAAAAGTATTATATATTGTTTACTGTGTATTGTTTTATGGAATGGAACAGCGGATGCACAAAATATAGTGATGCCAGAAAACTTACCTAAAATTACTTCAGAAGCAATAGATACACTCAACTTTGAAACCTATACAGTCAAACAATTTTCTCAAGGCTACGATGTTGCTATAGTCATGATTAATGACACCCTAAATATTAACAATCAGATCAAAGGAACCAATCTATTGGCGGCTTTAGCTCGTGAACTTTCTTATAAAATTAAAAATAGAATAATCAATTTAGATGATACCTCTGTTGAGCTTCTCGTTAAAAAATTTGAATCTCAGGATTATTATATTAATCGTCCTGTTGTAAGCCAGTTTATTAAACTGATGAATTATACGTGCCAAGGTGACTACAGACATATTTTAGACCGATTTCTTAGTAGCCGTTTACGCTATCCTGTTCTAGTTTTTATGGGTATTTATATACTTTTATTTGTATTAAATAGCTTCGGAAAACTAAAATGGCGCTTCAAATCTCATTTTAATAAATGTACTTATGTGCTATTAATTACAGGGTTACTTGTTCTAATGATCTTTAAATTGACTTGCGAAGGGCAAATAGAAGATTATTCTTTTTATGGGTTTTCAATGTGATTTTGATGTTTTTTTAGTTGAAAAGCACAAAATATAATGGCGACAATAATCACGAACCAGTTAAGTGCAAAAACGGTATAGTGGACCACATCAAATAAGTTTCCAAAATTAACAGTACTCATATATTCAGTCATTGCCTTATCATCAAATAGTAGTTTAAGATGATAATCTGAAGCTTTTACAGTATAAAAATCTAAAGCAATAGCGATTATGAGTACCAGTAAAAATCCTGTTTTTGGTAGTTTTAAAGCCTTCTTCTTTTTTATGTTTTCATTTAAGATAAATCCTATAAAGAGTAATGTGATTCCGTAAATTATCATAGCAAATAACGGAATGTAAAAACTAAAACGCCTATTGGTATACTCATGCGTTAATCCGTAATGCATATACACATAAACTAAAGCTTCTAGCAAATGTGTTAGCGCAGAAACACTTACAAAGCCAAATAATAGCCATAGAAGATAGGTATAGTGTTGTGCTTTCATGATTTGGGTTTTAAATTCCAAGACGTTTCAGTCGGAATGTTGATTACATCACCAATAAAGATTTCTTCCGATAATATCATAGTGTATTCGTTGCTTTTTTTGCTTATTTTCACATTCAGAACAGATTGATTTAAAACCGAATCAAAATAGGACTTGGTTATAATGCCTTCCAGTGTTAAGTCGTGTTCTTTTTTAAAGGACCAATCTAAATTAGGACAAGAGTAATCAATGGCATTATCATGTTCGTCTACAGGCATTTGAATGATAATATGGTCGTTTTTTTTGAAAGCCGTTTGGTAAAATTTAGATTTGTATTTGAGGTCTTGATGGCAGGTTTCAATAGGTTCCCAGTAATTAATCACTTCTATAAGTTCTTTATCTATTGAAATATCTACTAGGTTTAAATAGTCATGGTACATATTAATTAAAATTCCAGATTGATCTTTGGGACGTCTTACTGCCAGAGAATCAAAAAAATGTTTCACATTAATCCATTCTTTTTTAGGAGTTTTTAGCAGCGAATCTATGCGGTCTTGAATTTTTGATTCGTGATAATAGGGAGGAAATCCTTTTTCAGAATAATTTTTGATTGCACTCACATCAGCAGGACTTAAATGTGTGTCTAAATAATGAAAAACAGGTGTCAGATCTTCAGGTACATATGAAGATTTAGTACAAGACACCAAAAGAATTAAACAGAACCAAAAATATTGAGTTTTCAAAACAAATCTACTTCGATAAATCTCCCTTTTGAAATTTAAATTGAAAGGTAATATACTAAAACCCAATAGATATAGAAAAAACTAACCGATGAGATGCCTTTAAAGCAGTTATAACTTTAACTAAAGTGATTTATAACTAGATTTAATTAATCAACACGTACAGCTTGCGTGGTAAACGACAATCCTTGTTTACCAATTGTAGAATTCATAACGCCTTCAAACAATGGTTCTGGGCAGGACTTAGGAATCGCCCAATTAAAAATAAAGTTAGAACCTGTGCCGCCTTCAACATCGACTTCGTCAATAATTATTTCGGTAGTTTCTAAAGGTGCTAAATATATAGGCTTGTCAAAATATGTTTTTACCAAAACGCCATGCGTATCATAATATTTTGCATTGAGAATATAGATGGTGTCTTTATCACTAACATTTCTCAGGCTGGCTAAAGCTGTTAAGTTGTGCGTTCTATGTTGTGTCACACTGTAAATTTGCGAGTAGATAGACAAATAAGATTTACCTTGGGATAGCGAGTCTAAGTTTTTAATGTTTTCCTGACGTTTACTCCAGTTTTCATAATGAATATCTTCATTTTTTTCAGGAGCTTCACAGGTGCTTATAAGAAGAATGCAAAGTAATAATCTTAGTGTGTTTTTCATATCGTGATTCTTTGATTTTAAAGATATGAATTCGTTTTCAATAATTAAAAACTGATGGGGAAGAAGTGTCACTATTTTTTAATGACCATTAAATATCAGGCTTCTAAAATGTCACGATAGTCTTCAAAAAAAGCTTCAAAGCGATCCATAGTCTGATTAAAAAACAGCATCACCTCCTGCCAGGTGTTTTTATTATGAATCGATACTTTTTGCTCTAAGAGAACATATATTCTTGAAATTTCTTTGCCGTTATCGAGAAAAAATTCTTCTTCAAAAATAGCCTCAGGTAAAAACTCATCTCTGAGAATTGTTTTTAGAGATTGCAACTTTTCCCAATAGGTAATCCGGTTTTCTAAATCGTCTTCCAAATCTAAAGCCACCAAAGCCGATTTGGTATCGAAATGGAATTTAAAAGAAAATCCTTTGATTTTAGTATCGTATAGAATCCATTTTCTAGGAAATGACTTTCCGAAGCTGGTCCAAAATTCCTGTCTTAATTGTCGGCTTTCTTCTTTTGAAAACATAGTGATTAAATCATATAAGCAATCCCAATACCTAAAATAATTGCTACTAATTTGGAGAGGTTAAACTTATGACCTTCGCTACTTTCAAATAAAATTGTTGTAGAAATATGAAAGAAAATACCAATAACGATAGCGTTTATCATCGTAAGGTATTCAATATTTATGGCAGTGGCGTTAGAAATGTATGTCCCTAATGGCGTCATTAAAGTAAATACAGTTAAAAAACCGATGACTTGTAATCGCGAAAAATTAGATTGTAATAAAAATGCTGAAATAAGTGCAGCAATTGGAATTTTATGAACCAACACACCATACACCATATCATTGTGTTCGTGTATTGGGAAGCCTTCTAAAAAACTATGCAAACATAAACTCACAAATAATAACCAAGGGAAAGCGGTTTCATTTTTGTGAATATGAACATGGCCATGCTCTGCACCTTTAGAGAAAAACTCTAGAATGATTTGCAATAAAATACCACACATAATGTATAGTCCTGTCGCCTTGGCTTCAAGGTGATGATAGACTTCAGGTAGTAAATCAAAGAGAGTTAAAGCTAATAAAAAAGCACCACTAAACGATAGTAATAGTTTGGTGTAAATTGTTTTTTTGTGTTTGGTTATTAAGGCTAAAACTATACCAATTCCAACGGCTAATATGGGCAGTAAATACGATTGCATTATTTAAAAATCATTATTAAACGTTCTGAAGTTTTTGTGTCAAATTTTCTAAGGCGATAATCTCCAAAAACATCCAGTAAATGAACACCTGCTTTTTCAAATAGTGTTTCAAAATCTTTGAGTGTAAAAGCTTTGACACGCTCTTGAAATTTGAAATCTTGGCCTTCAGCAGCAAACGAAATATCTTTTATAATATAACCATCCTCAACATATCGTTGCTGTTTAAAATCTATGCCTTCTACAGTTTTTGTATTTTCAGCAACCAATTGATCAATCACATAGTTGCTATTCATAAAGTCGATGACACCAAAGCCAAATTCATTAAGGTTGGCTTTAATCGCTTTAATGGTATTTAGGTTGTCGTCTTCGTTGTCAAAATAACCAAAACTTGTAAAGAGATTAAAAACGGCATCAAACTGTTTTTTGTAAGGCTTGCACATGTCATGTACCTCAAAATGAAGGGTCTCATTTTCAAACTGCTTGGCATAAGCTATGCTGTTTTCAGATAAGTCGACACCAGTGACCTGATATCCTAAACTATTGAGATATATGGAGTGCCTGCCTTTTCCACAAGCTAAGTCTAAAATAGAGCCACCTTCCGGAATATTGAGGTATTCGGTGAGATTATCCATAAATATTTGGGCTTCGGTATGGTCTCTATCTTTATATAAAATATGGTAAAATGGTGTGTCAAACCAGGACGTATACCAATGTTGTGTCTTTTTTGTCATATGTGTTTCCTACCAAGAGCGGAATCTCTTTATTCAAAAATGCCTTAAGTTGCCACAAAAATACTTTATTTTTGCAATCTATTAGACGTAGTACATGGAGAATAATTATAAAATGGTTGCAAAAACCTTATTTGGTTTTGAAGATTTATTGGAGAGAGAGCTTATTCAATTAGGAGCAATGGAGGTGAAAAAAGGGGTGAGAAATGTGAGTTTTGTAGGAGATAAAGGTTTTATGTATAAGGCAAATATTGCTTTACGTACGGCAATTAAAATCTTAAAGCCTATTAAAACATTCCGTGTTGTTAACGAACAAGATTTGTATGACCAAGTGTATAAAATGTCATGGAATCAATACCTTAAACCTTCTGGTAGTCTTGCTATTGATGCAACCGTTCACTCCAAAAATTTTACCCATTCAAAGTATGTTGCGCTTAAATGTAAAGATGCTATCGTCGATAAGTTTAGAGCTACGGATGGGCAACGACCTAATATAGATTTGCGGTTTCCAGATTTAAAGATTAATGTACATATAGACAGGCAAGTCTGTACGATTTCTTTAGATAGCTCAGGCGAATCCTTACATAAACGCGGTTATAAAACAGCGACTAATATTGCACCAATAAATGAAGTGTTAGCTGCTGGTTTGGTGATGCTTTCGGGATGGGATGGACAATCCGATTTTATGGATCCTATGTGTGGTAGTGGAACTATTCTAGCTGAAGCTGCGATGATTGCATGTAATATTCCGCCAAACCTGATGCGTAAAGAGTTTGCTTTTGAGCGTTGGGAAGATTGGGATGTGGATTTGTTTGAAAAGATAGAAGAATCGCTTCTTAAAAAAACACGTGATTTTCATCATAAGATTATAGGATATGATAAATCGCCTAGTGCAGTATCTAAAGCCAAAGCAAATATTAAAAATGCACACTTAGATGAGTTTATAAGTATTCAGCATGAAGATTTTTTTAAAACACAAAAAGCTGGTGAAAATAAACTCCATATGGTTTTCAATCCGCCATACGGTGAGCGACTGGATATCAATATGGAAGTGTTTTATAAAGAAATTGGAGACACCTTAAAGCAAGGTTATCCGGGAACTGACGCTTGGTTTATTACGTCAAATCTTGAGGCATTAAAACATGTTGGTTTACGACCTTCTCGAAAAATTCATTTGGTGAATGCAAAATTAGAATCGCGTTTTGTCAAGTATGTGATGTACGAAGGAAGTAAGAAAGGTAAATATATGAACGATTAAACACGTAAAGATGATAAAAAGAGTAGTAATTGTCGCATTGTTTTTAGGGTGCGGAATGGGTTTCGCCCAAGATTTAAAGTGCAAAAAATTTAAAACAGGAACATTTATTATTCCGGGAGATTCTATCGTGCCGCAATCGACACTTAAACGAAGTAAGGCCGTTCAGGTTGAATCTATTTCAGCTAAAGAATCAATGACTTTAGATATTGAATGGATTGACGACTGTAATTATGTTTTAAAACTTAGTAAATCCACGCCAGAAGAAGATATTTCAGAAATCGAAAAAATGATTGATGCAGAGGGCGGACTCCGAATTCAAATGCTAAGAACAGTAAAAGATACCATGTATTTTAGAGCAAAAGCGACTATAAAAGGTGTTGAGTATCCTGTAAATGGCTACCAGATTAAAGTGAGTAAAGATTTTTAGAACCTGTTCCTTATCAACCGAGCATAAAGATGCTTTGGTCTATTAGTCTAAAAATTTAATGGATTTAAGGACGTTTAGACCTTCTTCAACGGTAATAGTATAGCAGTATAATGCAATGTCGTAGTATTTCTTTTTGTCTTCACGATAAATAACAGCATTGAGGATATACTCTTTATATTCTTTGTCATAGCATACCGAATAATAGCTTTTATAACCATCTAAAAAAGTACCACCTTTAGATTTTAATTCTAATTCCATATCAAGACAACCTTGGCTCGAAGAGTATTCTAAATCTTTATACCTTCTAGAAAGTTCTGAAGATTTTATGATTTCCATGTTTATTCCAACATCATCATTGCCAGCGTCATAATCGGTTTCATCTTCGTCACCTTCACTGTCTACTAATGTTTTTGTAACAAAGGTTAGGTGGCCATCTTTCCAGATGTTTGTTTGTTGTGCCTGGATAGCAAGCTGAAATGAAAACAATACGAGTAAGCTAAGTAATGCGTTTTTGATGGTCATCATAATTGGTTTTATTTAAATAAAATTAAGTTAATTTTCGGTTTCAACAACCACTTTTTTATCTTTTTTGTAAATCGGTATGAGGTAAGACAAGGTGTATCCAAATCCAATACCAAAACGACCACTGTCATAGGTTCTGTTAAATCCAGGAATGTATAAATTCTCAAAACCAACAGGTTGGTCTTGAGTGATATTACTTTTGAGTTGCATGTTAATACCTGCGTAGAAGTTTGTAAACAATTCGGCTTTTAATCCAACAACTAATTCAACCCATAGCGCTGTGAGTCCGTTAAATTCATCACCAGTATTTTCAGTAAAAGGCGCATTCCAGTATTGATCGGTATTGTAAATAGTAATGCTGTTTTCGGTTTGACTAAAACTGCTAATACCAACTCTAAATCCGGTATAAATCATGTTTTGCATATCTAGCCAATTGGTATAGGTATTGTAATCTATTCCAGCTTTAAAATAGTTGCCTTTTGCTGTAACGTCAAGAAATTCATTAGCAATTCGACGTTCTTCGGTTCCTAATTCTCCTGCGATATATAACTTTTTTGTGAGTCGGTAATCACCATTAATCTCAAAACCAGTATAATCGTCATCGACGGCAGAACGTACTAATTTCCCAATATCACCACCAATTCTCAATCCGTATTTTTGTTTGTATACTAAAGTGTCTGATGTGGTTTCTTCAGTTTCAGTTTGGGATTGCGATGCTAAGGGAAACAGCATCACAACGATCAAACTAATGATAAATAATGATGTGTGCTGCGTTTTCATTCTCAATGGTTTCGTTTAAAATTTCAGTATTTACAATCCAGTTATCAGAATCTATATCTTGTGTAATACCTCCAGGGTTTCTTAAGTTAAAAATACTTTTATAGCCACAAGCTCTAGATACATAAATAAACTCTGGTGTATAAGTGATTTCAATAAAATCAATATTTGAATCATTACTATCGTCTGAATTATCAGCAAAGTCGGCATCTTTTTCTAACTGAAAACGGGTGATAGTTTCTACATTTTCATTTGCAAAACGCAAGGGTAAAACAATAGAATCTGTGTTGGTTCTACTAAGAATGGTTCCCATAGACTCGCCATCGTCATCTAAGCCGTCAATCTCTAATTGGCGCACTTGTTTGGTTTCGTCTTGATTATTAATATCGTAAAACCTGATGATTAAATGCGGTGTGGTAGGTGTGTCTTCTGAACAGATATCGTCACGTTCACAGCTCCAAGCAATAATAGCAACTAATGCTGAAAGACTAAGTAGAATTATAATTCGTTTCAAGGTCAATATTTTAATTATCGTTTTTCTAAAAGCACAACATTTTCAACATGATGCGTTTGCGGAAACATATCCACAGCTTGAGTTTTTACAATTTTATAGAGGTCTTTCAATAAGGCCAAATCCCGAGCTTGTGTTGCGCTGTTACAACTTACATAAACTATTCGTTTTGGAGCAATATTTAGTATTTGATTAACAACGTCTTTATGCATACCATCTCTTGGTGGATCGGTAATAATCACATCAGGATGCCCATTTTGAGCAATAAAAGCATCATTAAACACATTTTTCATATCGCCAACATAAAAGTCAACGTTTTCTATACCATTTAATTGTGCATTTTCTTTAGCAGCACTAATGGCGTCTGGGACAGCTTCAACACCAACGACGTGCTTAGCTTGTTTAGCAACAAACTGCGCAATGGTTCCTGTTCCTGTATATAAATCGTAAACAAGTTCTTCACCTTTAAGTCCTGCAAAATCACGTGTGATTTTATAAAGTTCGTAGGCTTGACTCGAATTGGTTTGATAAAAGGACTTAGCGTTAATTTTAAACTGTAAGCCTTCCATTTCTTCAAAAATATGATCTTCACCTTTGTAACAAATGACCTCTTGGTCGTAAATCGTGTCGTTTGCTTTGCTGTTTATAACATATTGTAAGGAGGTAATCTGCGGAAATGTATTTGCTATAAAATCGAGTAATAACTCTCGTTTTTCTTTGTCTTCTTTAAAAAACTGAATAACAATCATAATGGCTCCTGTGGATGACGTTCGAACCATCATTGTACGAAGAAAACCCGTTTGATTTCGCGTATTAAAAAACTCTAAATTATTGTCAATTGAAAATGATCTTACAGCATTTCTAATGGCATTAGAAGGATCTTCTTGAAGCCAGCAGGTATTGATGTTAAGGATTTTGTCCCACATACCTGGGATATGAAAACCTAAGGCATTTCTGTCGCCTAAATCCTTGTCGGATTCTATTTCTTCCTGAGTTAACCATCGGCTATCACTAAAAGAAAACTCCATTTTGTTACGATAAAAATATGGTGCTTCGGAACCAAGAATAGGAGTAACATCTGGCAGTTCTAAATGACCAATACGCACTAAATTATTAGTGACTTCTTTCTGTTTGTATTCTAACTGAAACTCATAGGCCATATCCTGCCATTTGCAGCCACCACAAACACCAAAGTGTTCACATTTAGGTGTGGTGCGTTTTTCAGATAATGTATGGAATTTAATGGCCTTTCCTTCAAAATAGGCCTTACGCTTTTTAAAGGTTTGCACATCTACCACATCACCAGGAACAGCATTTGGAAGAAATATAACGCGACCATCTGGAGCCTTGGCAATAGTTTTGCCTTTTGCACCTGCATCAATCACTTCAACGTTTTCAAACACCAGTCTTTTATTTTTTCGTCTTGCCATGATGCAAAAATAATAATCGATAGATATAAAATATGCGGAATTAGAATTATATTTAAAAAACTTTTAAAAATTATTAAACCTTTTACGATTTTAAATGTCTTAGTAAAATTAGAAGTGTAATAGTGAATTATGAAAGTGAAAAATAGGCACAAGCGCATCATTCAAGAACCTATTGAAAATGTGTCTGAATTATTTAAAACTTTAGCGACACCGGAAGATAAGATATGGCCTAAAGATTATTGGCCTGGCATGTATTTTAAAGATGGGTTAAAAGTAGGGAATCAAGGAGGTCATGGAATAATTCGCTATACAGTTGAAGAATTTGAAGAAGGTCGTAGCGTTAAATTTAGATTCACCAAACCAGATGGTTTTGTTGGAACACATGAATTAAGCATATATCCAGTTTCTAAAAGAAGTACTAAAATCATACATGTCTTAAAAATGAAAACTAGTTTTAAGGCTAGTATTTTTTGGTTAGTAGCTTTGCGTTGGTTGCACAATGCATTAATTAAGGATGCTTTTGATAATGTAGAAAATTATTTCTCAATGGAGTCTGCCAACAAATCTAATTTAGTACCGAAACATACTTATAGTTTTTGGGTTCGGTTTTTACGCGACTTGTATAAACCAAAGAAAAGACTTCACGTTTAAAAAATATCTTCTAATAAATGATACTAATGGTTAACTAGTAAAAAGACACTTTCTTTTTTAAAACCATTACCTAGAAAAATTTCGAAAAAAGATTTTTAATCAGTAATTTGCAGGCTCTAGGGATGATTTCTCTCCCACGCTGCTTTTTCAGCTTCTCTGAAAGAATAAAGGTAATGAAGGAATGGTTATTTTAGATATCCATTTGTTTGGATATAAACTTTAAATTTTTTTAAAATGGCTGTTTTAGACCAATTAACTTCGCAACAAGCGATCGATTTAGAAAACAAGTATGGTGCACATAATTACCATCCTTTACCAGTAGTATTGAGTAGAGGAGAAGGTGTGTATGTTTGGGATGTTGAAGGAAAACAATATTATGATTTCCTTTCTGCTTACTCTGCTGTAAACCAAGGACATTGTCATCCGAAAATTGTCAATGCCATGACAACTCAAGCGCAAACATTGAGTTTGACATCCAGAGCATTTTATAATGATATGCTCGGAACCTATGAGAAATTTGCTTCAGAATATTTTGGTTTCGACAAAGTATTACCAATGAACACAGGTGCCGAAGCTGTTGAAACGGCTTTGAAACTCTGTCGTAAATGGGCTTACGAGGTTAAAGGTATTGATGAAAATAAAGCCGAAATTATCGTATGTGAGAATAATTTCCACGGAAGAACAACAACGATCATTTCGTTTAGTAATGACCCTATTGCTCGTAAAAACTTTGGTCCTTATACGGACGGGTTTATTAAAATAGAATACAATAATCTTCAAGCTTTAGAAAACGCCTTAGAAACCAATAGTAATGTTGCTGGATTTTTAGTGGAACCTATTCAGGGCGAAGCAGGTGTTTATGTACCTAGTGAAGGATACTTAGCTAAGGCAAAAGCTTTATGTGAAAAATATAACGTATTATTTATTGCAGACGAAGTACAGACAGGAATAGCGAGAACCGGAAAGTTATTAGCAGTAGATCATGAATCGGTAAAACCAGATGTTTTAATTCTAGGAAAGGCCTTATCAGGTGGTGCCTATCCTGTAAGTGCTGTATTGGCAAATGACCCTATCATGAATGTGATTAGACCAGGAAATCACGGTAGTACTTTTGGAGGTAATCCTATTGCGGCTGCTGTTGCAATGGCTGCCCTTGAAGTTGTTCGCGATGAAAAACTGGCAGAAAACGCAAATGAACTAGGTATATTGTTTAGAAGTGAATTAAATGCCTACATCGAAACCAGTTCTATTGTAAATCTTGTGAGAGGAAAAGGCTTGTTAAACGCCATTGTTATTAATGATGACGAAGATAGTGATACGGCTTGGAATATTTGTCTGGCTTTACGTGATAACGGACTTCTAGCGAAGCCAACCCATGGAAATATTATTCGCTTTGCGCCTCCGTTAGTAATGAACAAGGAACAATTGTTAGATTGTGTCTCTATCATTATTAAAACTTTAAAAACTTTCGAAGTTTAAGAACTTCATAATTGCACATAAAAAAAACCTCAATATGAACTATTGAGGTTTTTTGTTTTATATCTCTGTATTATTTATCCGTTAGCTTTCATTTCTTCTAAGCGTTCCATCATTAATTCTGGATCTCCAAAAACTTCCCATCCAATTTGAGAGAAAATCCAAACGATATAACATAAAAATAAGATGTTTAAGATAAGACCAATGATTGCCAATATTTTACCAGCTTTCATGTTTTGATAACCCGAATATTGTTCAGGGTTTTCTAAGTACGTCTTTTTAGCTTTTCCTGCTAATACAAGCGCTACGATTGCTAAAGGAATACCGATGATTCCGTAGCACCAACATAATACAATTGATATGATTCCGAAGACTAATATTAAGGTCGAATTAGGTAATTGTTGCTTTTCCATTTTAGAGTTTTAGTTAATAAAAAGTTTTTATAATAAAATTGCCAAGTATTAAAACAAGGTTAATAATAGCCAAAGTAATAATTATTTTGGAACTGTTTTTAAAATTCATAAAGTAATTTATAATCACAAATCCAATTAGAGCAATTAGTGTGTAAATTGCAGGATACATATAAAACGCGCCAATGAGGTCGCCTTGGAGAATAAGAGCTAAAGAGCGTTGCATACCACAACCCATACAATCTAAGCCAAAAAGCTTTTTGTTGAGACATGGTAGCATATAATCTTCTGGAGACATCATAAAATCATACTATAGTCTCACAAAAATAGTAAAAAATTAAAGCTTGCTTAGTTTTTAATAAGGACCTTTTTTGTAACCGTTACTGTGTCGTCAATACTAATCGAAGCTACATAAATTCCATCGCTTAGTGATTTGGTAGAATAGTTGTATTCGCTTTGATTTCCAATAGATGTTTCGTTGATGACTCGCTTACCAGAGACATCAAACAAAGCCATTGATTTGATATTTAAACCATTTGGATTTAAAATAGTGAGTTCGTGGTTTTTAGTGTTTTGAAATACAGTTAATGCATCATCTTCAACAATATTGGTTGTTAAGGTGTTTTGACGGAAAGTAATTTCAAAACGATTGGTATAGTGACCAGCTTCTAAAGTCAATTCGTAAGCTTGTTCTTGTAGATTGATATACAGCCCTGTTTGTTTATCGTGTAAATAAATAGGTTGATTATGTTCAAAATTTTGAACATCAAGAATGCTAAACCTGCTGAGTTGCTCATTTTCAATTTTTACAATTAATGGAATTTTTAAGTCTTCATCATAAGGTAAAGCTTGTATTAAATAAGGAGCATCGTTGACGGTCCAATGCGCATCAGACTCTAAATCTCCTCCGCCTTTAGCTTCAAAACCATAATCAAAACCTTCTGTTGTTGAATGGTGAAAATTCATTAAGAGTTGTCTTGTATAGGATTCAATACCATTATTGTCAAAGCCAATATTTATTCTGAAACGCTTTAAGTCATTAGGAACAACGCTGTAACCATCTTCAGTATATTGAACCGTATTAACAGCTTCAGCGGGATGAATGCTGTCAGAATTTGAAGCATTAGCATCTGTTCTGAAAAAATAACTATCTGTTCCAGATTCTCTGTAAAAAGCTCTTTGTGAATTTCTAAATGTGACTGTGCCGTTTGTATTGCCTTCAATCATAAACCCTTGTCCTATTGGGATATAGCGTCTTGCCGTTTTAACTCCTGTGCCCACTGGAGCTCCAGAAGCAGGAGTTCCATCTAGTAAATACATATAAAATGTAGCAGGAACAAATGATTCTACAATAGTATCGTCTGAAAGATCTGCCGGTGTACCATTATCGTTAGTCGTGGCATTTGTATAATGAGCATAACCACCAACATAATTAGATAAGACATGAGATGATGAGCCAGCATGTTGCTCCCAATATTTTAAAACTCCTGTAAAGTAAGGATTGTCAATAGGATCATATTCATCAGCAATTCCTGTGTTTAAAGGATCGTGTATAAAATAATAAGCGTCTAAAGCACTAGGATAAGGATTACCAACAAGTGTTTCTTGTCCGTTAAGAATGTTTGCAGTAATAGTACCATTGTGAGGCTTACCTCTAAAATCATATAGTTGCGCGCCACTAGGGTTACCTTTCATTGTAAAACCATACCCAGCGTCAACGGTTCCAGTTTCAAAAATAGCATCCCAATCACTATAAAGTGTTCCAGGATCATAAGTGTATAGCCAGAAACTAGAGATGACCAAAGGAGCCGAAGAGCCGTCATAAGCAGTAGTAAATGTAGCAGGATTACTCGTTATTGGAGCAGTGACCACATCATAGAAATTAGCATTTGCTCTAAAAGATCTATTGCCAGTTGTGTTAGTATCTGTATTTCCAACGGGAGAAGACCAATAATTATAAATATAAGTGTTAGCGGTTCCAGTTTGATAGACACTTAGCTTACCAAGGCCAGTGTTTCCTACATTATTACCTTGTACGAGTTGTGCGTCATCACGGAGGTATAAATTAGCTGTGCTTTCTTGTAAGTTGACGTCATCTGTTACGTACAGAACTTCATCAGTTACAAAAACATATGCATTTTGTCTAACAGTTAACTGAGCGAAGGAAAATGCAGTTGCTAAAAGGGTAATTATGAGGAAGGATGTGGTTTTCATATTGGATTAATTTTGGTTTGGGTAAACCTTAATTGGTTACTAAACCCTAGAAATAAAATTGGTTAATCAATATCATTATCATATTTAAATCTTTTTAAGTCAATTGATTAATAAATAAATATAAACAATAAGAAAAAAAGTTATGTTCATTTTTTATTTTTTATATGTATTTTCGATGAATCGTAAAATATTATCGTTAACATTCTATATATGTCAAGAAAAATCAGTTATATTTTAGTTCTAATTGGCGGAATTGTAGCTATTTACGCTCAAGCAGGAGAGGCGCAAAGCCCTTTTGTTTTGATTGGTGGAATTGCTATTTTAATGATAGGTATTTATAGTCTTTCACGCGGTATTCCTAGTAAAAACGATTCTGAAGACGACAATAGTCAAAATACTTTATAATGTCTTACAAAATAGGAGATAGGGTTTCGGTTTTAGATGAAGATATTTCAGGTCTGATTACTGAAATTTTCGACCAAAGAATTATTATAGAGACCGAAGACGGTTTTGCTATGGAATTTTCTGTTTCCGAAGTCATCCCAGAGAAACCGTTATCAACTCAACTTTTTGCTGATACAGATCTTACATCTGTTATTAATGAAAAAGAACATTCTCATAAGCCGAAATCTGTAAAAGTAAAGCCTAAAGAACGCAGTCTTCCTGCTATGGAAGTAGATTTGCATATTCACCAAATTACTACTTCTCGTAAGCATATGAGTAATTATGAGATGCTCAATCTACAATTAGATACGGCAAGACATAAACTTGAGTTTGCTATAAGAAAGCGTATTCAAAAAATTGTGTTTATTCATGGCGTTGGTGAAGGTGTTCTTAAAGCTGAACTGGAGTATCTTTTTGGACGTTATGATAATGTAAAGTATTATCCAGCCGATTACCAGAAATACGGGCTAGGTGCAACAGAGGTGTATGTATATCAAAATGTGAAGCCGTAATTACAACTCTGTAAGTGTTAGAGTTGGAACACTGTATGTTCCTAAAAATATTTCATCAACACTAAGAATGTCAATATTTGCATTTAAAATAGTGACTTGCACTTCTACATTTCTTGAAAATTCGGTAACAATAAACGCATCTTGAATGTATTCATCGGTAGCATTGTCATCTAAGTAGCGAGGTGTGGTATTGACGCCATTGGACTCATCAAAATCATCCAGAGGCGATAAATCACCATCTTCATCTTCATTTCGAGTTAAAACACCGTCGTCATCGTCGTCATTGTCTAAATAATCTGGAGTACCATCACCATCTGTGTCTTGAGCATTTTCTAAACCGTCAGTGTCATCATAATTGGGATTTTCAGCTGAAGTTAAAATGTTATCATTATCATCATCTTCGTCTACATAATCTGGCAAGCCGTCGCCATCGGTATCAATAGCATCTGGGTAAGAGCCGTCTTCAGCTTGTGCGCCTCTGCCTTCAAATTCTGAAGGAATCCCATCATTATCATCGTCTTCATAAGTCGATACAAATCTTGCAATAGCACCAGATTCGGCTTCATAATCATTGGTAATAGTTGTTCCAGGAATTGGGATATCTTGACAAATTAGATTTTCAGCTACACCATCGTAAGTTCTGTAATTAAAGGTAACTGTGGTGCCATTTATAGTTAAATCAAAAGGGTCACCAGTATTATTATCCGGATTGAAATACACACGTGTACTCACATTTACAGGAAATAACAAGGTTAGTGATTCGCTAGGATCTGTTCTTGTGTCGTACAAAACATAATTGTCGCTCTCATCGTCTCCACAGCGTTCCAGTTCTTGGTCAAATTCTAATTCGACCTCAAAAACGTCACCATCATCACAAGAGAAGGTTAAAATACTGAGTAGGCATATGTAAAGAAAATATCGCATCATCATAGATTTTAAACAAAAATAAAAGAATTGATTGTTTAATTTGACCCTTTAACAAATAATTTTGACAAGAGATAGATGCAGTTTTATAAACCCTAATAATGTTGCATCTTTGTACTTTATTTTAATTGGTTATGAAGACTGTTTATTTTGATAATGCTGCAACGACACCTATGCGAGAAGAGGTGGTTAATCGCATGGCTGAAGTGATGAAATTAAATTTTGGAAATCCTTCATCAACACATAGTTATGGACGTCAATCTAAATCTTTAATTGAGTCTTCTAGAAAACGGATAGCATCACATTTTAACGTTTCTGCTTCCGAAATTGTTTTTACATCTGGAGGCACAGAAGCCGATAATTTAATTCTAAGAAGTGCCGTAAAGGATTTGGGTGTTTCTGAAATTATCACTTCAAGAATTGAACATCATGCCATCTTACATACTTTAGATCAGCTGATCAAAGATTTTGATATTTCGGTCCGCTATGTCAATATCAATAGCGACGGTGATGTCGATTTAAAGCATTTAGAAAGTCTGCTTCAAAGTAACACAAGGCAGCTCGTAAGTTTAATGCATATCAATAATGAAATTGGTAATATTTTAGATTTAAAATATGTGGCCGACTTATGTAAAGCGCATCAAGCTCTGTTTCATAGCGATACGGTTCAGTCTGTGGGGCATTATCAGCTTGATTTGCAGCAAATTCCTATTGATTTTATAGTGGCTAGTGCTCATAAGTTTCATGGACCTAAAGGTGTTGGTTTTGCGTTTTTAAGAAAGAATAGCGGATTAAGAGCTTCTATTTTTGGAGGCGAGCAGGAGCGTGGTTTACGAGCAGGAACAGAATCTATACATAATATTATTGGCTTAGATGAAGCTCTCAACTTAGCTTATAAAGATCTGGAGACTGAGCGCACATATATTCAGGATTTGAAAGCTTATTTTGTTGCACAATTAAAGGCTGTTTCTTCAAAAATACAATTCAATGGCCAGTCGGGAAATCCAGATCATAGCACGTATACATTAATGAATGTTTGTTTGCCTATGGCGCCAGATAAAGCGGGATTGTTGCAATTTCAATTGGATTTAAAAGGAATTGCTTGTTCTAGAGGAAGTGCTTGTCAAAGCGGAAGTTCTCAGAACTCTCATGTATTAACCGAAATTTTAGACACTGAAGACTTAAACCGACCATCAATTCGTTTTTCGTTTAGCGCCTTTAATACAAAAGACGAAGTGGATTATGTGGTTGAAGTTTTGAAAGAATTTATCTAAGTATCAAAACGGGTTTGCTAAAACACAACACCGCTTTTTAGTGAGCTGTACGACTTCCTAATTCTTTAACAATATCGATTACTGAATCGGCGCCAGACTCTCCCAAAAGTGAGATATAATTACCATTTTTTGTATTAATAACAACAAAGCTATTGCAAGGGTAACTGTGTTTGAAAAATAGTTTTTCAATCATTTGATTAGCGTCTAATTGCCAATCAATACCTTTTGCTCTATGAAAATCTAATGAGGCATCATACTTATGAACCCAGTAGGTTTTATGGTTATACTTTTTTAAGGCTCTTTTTATGAGTCTTATATTATAGATATTATTTCTTATACCGTTATAATCCATATTTCCATTATTACAGCCATCTCTTCCGGGATGGTATGAAATTGTGATTAATTTTTCGTTAGAGCCCTTAGTATCTGCATTTATATTGCTCAAAAGTTCTTTGAGTTTAGAATCTGTTAAACGTCCGTAGTTTTTCCTTTTAACTAATTTCTTAATATGACAGGTGTCGTTTTTAAAGGTCACCGAAAAATAGCGTTCATTAATAGGTTTATCAACTGATGATTTTTCAAGAAACACACGCTTTTCAATGATATAACCATTGACATCGGCATAGTAAGTGGGTTTAATTGATTGACCTAAACTCGAAAGGCATGTCAGTAAAAAAATAAGTGATACAAAAGACTTCATATTAGAATCGTGTTGATAGTCTCACATTAAAAACGCGAGGTGTTAAAAAGTTTGGAATTGCAAATTGACGTTTGCTATATACATCACGCACCCAAGTGTTTGTGATAGTATTTTGAGCATTAAACATATTAAAAATTTCAATACCTATCGATAGCTCTTTAAATTTTTGCTTCCATTTGGATGTATAGGTTTTGTTGGCATCTACAAGTACATAAGAGATCCCTAAATCTGCACGTCGGTAATCACGTAATCTGGTTTGAAAATCGTAAGGATCGGCATAACTTGGCGAACCTCCTGGAACTCCTGTATTGTAGACTAAATTTAAATACATTTTTAAATCAGGAATATTTGGTACATAATCCTGGAATAGAATTCCAAACTTTAAGCGTTGATCGGTAGGCCTTGCTATAAATCCGCGATCATCAATATTCTCTTCAGTTTTTAAATATCCAAAGCTAAACCAACTTTCGGTTCCGGGAACAAACTCTCCGTTGAGTCGTAAATCGAGTCCGTAGGCATAAGCTTTAGCATTGTTTTTAGCTCTGTAACGTATTCTGACGTTTTCTAAGGTATACGGATTAACATCACTGAGATTCTTATAGTATGCTTCGGAAACAAGCTTAAAAGGGCGATTCCACATTTCGAAACTGTATTCATTTCCTAAGACAATATGAAACGATTTTTGAGCTTTAACATCAGGTTGAACAACCCCTGAAGAATCGCGTAATTCACGATAAAAAGGCGGCTGGTAATAGACGCCTCCGGCAATACGGAATAACATATCTTTTTCCCAATTTGGTTTTATAGCGAATTGAGCTCTGGGGCTAAACACTACCTGGCTGGAGTTTGAAACACCATTCTGATTGGGAACCTCGCTATTAACAGTCCAGCTATGCGCTCTAACACCTGCATTATAAAACACTTCGTGTTCACCTAACATGCTGCGTTTGCTCCATTGTACATAGGCTTGAAGTCTGTCAATGGTAACTGCGTTTGTCGCTCTCACATTTTGAAATGCTACTAAAGGACCTTCAAAGGGTTCATAAGGTTGATTATTTGGAATATCAAAAATAGGAGGTCTTACCGAAAAACCTGCGCTATCAATAACTTCCCATTCTACTAACCGGTCTCTTATATCTTCATGAGTGTATTTTAGCGACCATTCTAAAGTGCTTTCTTCATCGATTTTATAATCTCCTTTATGCTCAACGTTAACAATTACGGCATCTAAGTCATTTCTCGCATGTGTTAGCTGTGAACCAATACCTTCAGAAAATTCAACTTCTCCCAGATTTTCATCGCCTATATTACTGTTCACTTCTCCTAGTCTGTACTGTGCTAAAATGTCAAAATATTCTTCTTCAGTAGTATGGTAAGCCGAAGCAATCAACTTTAAGGTTAAATCGTCAGAAGCAAAATAATTGGCTTTAAAAGCGCCAAGAGTTGTTAGGTACTCATCTTTTTCTTGTCCGTCATAAAACACCAAAAGCGCCACAGGTTCGTCAATGGTTCCAAAATTGGTTTGTCTATTTTTCGGTCTGAACGTGTATTTATTAAGCGAGACATTTCCGAGGAAATTTAAATGAAATTTATCCGAAAACTTATACGTTAAATAGGTTTGAGCATCAGCAAAAACAGGTCTTACATTGGTTTCGGTTTCTAAAGAATTAATAAGCAGGCTATTATCTCTGTAGCGCAGGCCAACGATTCCTGAAAACTTAGAATCTTTACTAGCCGTTTCTACAGCAACGCTTCCACCAAGTAAACTAGCATCAGCTCTCACGCCAAAACGTGTTGGATTACGATAGGTGATGTCTAAAACAGAAGACAGTTTATCACCATATTTAGCTTGAAATCCGCCCGCAGAAAAATCGACATTTTGAACCAAATCGGTATTGACAAAGCTAAGCCCTTCTTGTTGCCCTGAACGAATTAAAAAGGGACGATAGACTTCAATTTCGTTGACATACACTAAGTTTTCATCAAAATTACCACCACGAACTGAATATTGCGTGCTTAATTCGTTGGATACGTTGACGCCTGGTAATGTTTTTAAAATATTTTCAACACCAGGTTGTGCTCCTTTAATAGTTCTTAAAACTTCGGGAGTAATTGTTGTTACACCATCAACTGATTGTCTTGTATTGGTATTGATGACCACCACACCAATTTGTTCGACATCAACTTTCATTACAGGGTTGAACTCTATTGTTTGACCGCTTTTTAAATTAAATGTTTGCGTTACCGATTGATGAGATAGGTGCGTAAATATCACAGTAACATTAGTGTTTGCAGGGATTTTTAATTCATAAAATCCGTTTTCATTAGTGCTTGTTCCGTTATCGCCAGCCTTAATGTTAACACCTGAGATGGGTTGTTTTGCATCATCTAGTATAACACCTTTAATGGTTCCTGTTTGTGAGATTCCGAAGAAAGAAAAGCCGATTAAGGCAATGAGTAGTGTGATGTTTAGCTTCAAAAGGTCAATTTTTATTTTCTAAAAAAGGTTGCTTCAAATGTAGTACTATTTCCAACATTATCAGTAACAATTATTTTAAGATTGTTTTCAGTATCAGAAATAACAGCATCATCAAAATCATAGGTCAAGGTGTCTTTTTTGTAATCATACTCCATTAAAATCCATTGTCCGTTGATGGTTGCCCTATAATTGCTAATCCCAGAAAGATCGTCATCAATTTTCACTTTGAGGTGGTTTAATTTGCTCAGCCATTTTCCATCTTGAAAATTCACAGGTGTGATGGTCGGGCTCACAGTATCACTTGTTAAAGCAAAGGTTCCCAGCGATTTTGTTCTTGCCGATAGCTTGTTACCAATCCGTTTGGTGCTTATATAACTCGGTTTTTGGTAATAACCGTATAGCGAAGCGATAAATAATTTACTTTTATCATCATCACTATAGTTGGTGATATCGTAATTAATAGTATAATATTTTTGTAGCGGAATAATATCTTTATGAAGTTTTAAGGTGTCGTTTCTAACGTTGAAATCGATATAGAAGTCTTCATAAAAGGTGTTTTTTGGAAAGTTGACCGTCACGTTTTCCTTTTCCAGTTCGGTGACCTGGTCGGCATAAATATAATCGATAGGCTTAAGTTCGGGAGCTTCTAAAATTTCTTTAGCAGGTTTTCCTTTTATCGGGATAGAAAGCCAAGATTCATTTCCCGAAAAATCTCTTAATCTCACTTTGTAAACAGTGCTTGTGCTGTCTTCAACTTTGATATAACCGTTAGCATCAACATCTTTTAACATGCTTAAGGTGTTTCCAGGCTGCACAAACAATTTCTGAACTCTTGACTTTTTTTCTTTAAATATTTCAAAATCGATATAGCGATTGATGTGTTTAGATTCGTCAAAGCTGAAACGTTTAAAATCCATTTCAAAACTTTTATTACCATTATAAAAGGCTTGAATATTACTCAATCCGTTTTTGTTATTCGCTAAATCCTGCTGATCGTAGCTAACAATTCCAAAGCCAATAGCGCCTAAAGCCTCAACAGGTTCGGTGCTGTAATCACCATTTTTATGCGGAATTAGACGTAATTCTGTTCTGGTTTTTATATCATTAATATGGGAGTTCCTGTCTTTAGGATAAGCGTAAACACCTAAGAGAAAAGGGCGTTTGGTGTCTTTAATATCGATACCAAAGAGCATCGGATTTATAGGGCGTTCTTCGTTATCGCGAATTTCAAAATGCAAATGTGGACCACCTGAACTTCCAGAGTTTCCTGAAAAAGCCACAATTTCATCAGCAGTTACAGGAAGTTCATCGGGTGTTGGAAAGACCTCTACTTCGTAACTTTCCTTATCGTACTGACAATTTTTAATATAAGCCTCAATTTTTGGTGAATATTTACTCAAATGTGCATAGACGCTTACATAGCCGTTTGGGTGTGTAATATATAATGCTTTTCCGTAGCCATAATGAGAGACTTTAATACGACTCACATAGCCTTCGGCAACGGTATAAACATTTAAACCTGTTCGTTGTTGCGTTTTAATGTCTAATCCAGAATGAAAATGATTGGAGCGGAGTTCGGCAAATGAACCCGAAAGAATAAGTGTGATATCAAGAGGATTTCTAAAATAATCTTGCGGATAAGGAGATTGGCTAAAACCAAATTGAAAGCTAAAAATAAATACGATAAGATATTTCATAAGAGGGTATATTACGTTAAACTTCTTCAACGTAAAAATATTGTTTTTAATTTAATATAGAAAATAGTCTATATGTAATTTTGCTATTTAAAGAGTCAATATCCTTAAAAAAGTAAAAATAACAAACAAAAATTTAGAAAAAGACTAAGATTTTATTTTATAAATAGTTTAGTAAGAGTGATTATGCTTAGAGAACTGTTCTTATTTTAAAAATAATAGCAAAACTATTGTTATTTTTCGGTGAGTATGTTAACTTTGTTACATCAGTATTGAATTTTGTAAATGAGTAAAATTGAAGATGTTGTAGATTCTTTAGAGAATAAAATCAGTAAAGTTTTGCATAGACTTGAAGTTTTAAAGCAAACGAATGCTAAGATTTCTCAAGAATTAGCAATACAACAGCAGAAAAACATTCAGCAGCAAGAAGAGATAAGTTCTTGGGTTGAAAAATATGAATCGCTCAAAGTTGCAAATTCACTACTGGGCAGTGACGAGAATAACAGAGAAACTAAGCTCAAAATAAATACATTAATTAGAGACATTGATCATTGTATTGCGCAATTATCTGAATAATGTAAATTAGATGATATGGCCGAACAGCTTAAAATAAAGCTATCTATAGCTAACAGAGTATATCCTTTAACGATTGCACCAAGTCAGGAAGAAGGATTACGTAAAGCAGCTAAGAAAATAGAAGCCATGATTAGTCAGTTTGAGCAAAACTATTCTGTGAGAGATAAGCAAGATGTATTAGCCATGTGTGCGTTACAATTTGCATCTCAAGTAGAACAGAAAACAATAGATAAAGCCAGTGTTAGCAAAGAAGTAGAGGAGAAGCTCAATGCTTTAGATCAATTGCTTCAAGAGCACATAAGCGCATAACGTTCTTTTAAATAAACAATAGGTTACTGCCTACATTAGTTATTATTTTTTGATAAACTCAACGTTAATTCTTTAAAAAGGGTGAGTTTAAGTTGTAAAACCGTGCTACTAGTACAGATGTATTTCTGTATTCAGGTAGATTTTTGATCAGCTTGTTAGCCCTAAACTTGTATTTAAGGAGTTTATACAGAATCCAAAACTGATGTAGGCTTTTTTTATACAATAAAACTAACTAAACATGGACACGAACACAATTTTAATGATTGTTGGAGGCCTCGTACTGGGAATAGTACTTGGATATATTATAGCAAAAGCATTAGAGAAAAACAATGCATCAAAGCTTATTAAAGAAGCAAAAAATGAATCAGATTCAATTATAAAGCAGGCGAAAAGCGAAGGCGAATCTATTAAAAAAGATAAGATCCTTCAAGCTAAAGAAAAATTTATAGAACTCAAGGCTGAACACGAAAAAGTCATTTTGTCTCGAGACAAAAAAATGGCGGAAGCCGAAAAGCGTACACGTGATAAAGAATCACAAATCTCTAGCGAATTAGCTAAAACTAAAAAGGCAAATCAATCCTTAGAAGACAAAATAAAGGATTATGATTTCCGATTAGAATTTTTAGAAAAGAAAAAAGACGAAGTCGAAAAAGCGCATAAAAGTCAAATCAAACAACTGGAGGTAATCTCAGGATTATCTGCTGAAGACGCCAAATCGCAATTGGTTGAATCTCTAAAAGGTGAGGCAAAAACCGATGCAATGAGCTATATTCAAGATACCTTAGAAGAAGCGAAATTAACAGCGCAGCAAGAGGCGAAAAAAGTGATTATTAATACCATTCAGCGTATTGGTACCGAAGAAGCTATCGATAATTGTGTGTCTGTTTTTAATATCGAATCTGATGATGTTAAAGGGCGAATTATTGGTCGTGAAGGACGTAATATTCGTGCCATTGAAGCAGCAACAGGTGTTGAGATTATTGTTGATGATACACCCGAAGCGATTATTTTATCCTGCTTTGATTCGGTAAGACGTGAAATTGCACGTTTATCACTTCACAAATTAGTAACCGATGGAAGAATCCATCCAGCACGTATTGAAGAAATCGTTAAAAAGACACAAAAGCAAATCGAACAGGAAATCGTCGAAGTTGGTAAACGAACAGTCATCGATTTAGGAATCCACGGATTGCATCCCGAGTTGATCAAATTAGTAGGACGTATGAAATACCGTTCGTCTTACGGACAAAATTTACTGCAACACTCCCGTGAAGTGGCAAAACTTTGTGGTGTGATGGCAGCCGAGTTAGGTTTAAATCCGAAACTAGCTAAACGAGCTGGTTTGTTACATGATATTGGAAAAGTACCATCATCTGAAGCGGATATGGAAACGCCACACGCGATCTTAGGAATGCAATGGGCAGAAAAACACGGTGAAAAACCTGAGGTTTGTAATGCTATTGGTGCCCACCACGATGAAATAGAAATGACCACTTTACTCTCGCCAATTATTCAGGTGTGTGATGCTATTTCTGGTGCAAGACCAGGCGCAAGACGTCAAGTTTTAGATTCATATATCCAACGTCTTAAAGATTTAGAAGAAGTTGCCTTTGGGTTTAATGGTGTCAATAAAGCTTATGCGATTCAAGCCGGACGAGAATTACGTGTGATGGTCGAAAGTGAAAAAGTTTCCGATGAACAAGCTGCCAACTTATCGTTTGAAATTTCTCAAAAAATCCAAACCGATATGACTTATCCTGGTCAGGTTAAAGTGACTGTGATTAGAGAAACCCGAGCGGTGAATATTGCGAAATAAATGAAGTAAACATTAAAATTTAAAGCACTCTATTTAGAGTGCTTTTTGTTTTTTAAAACTAAGTATAAATGTTGTGCCTTCATTAAGTTTGCTTTCAACATTGATACTACCGCCAATAGCTTCAATTTGCGTTTTGGTGATGTATAGGCCTATACCTCTGGAATCTTTTCGGTCTGTGCCATGAAAGGTTTGATACATCTCAAATAACTGATTTTTGAATTTTTGAGTATCGATTCCAATTCCGTTATCAGATACTAAAATTTTAAGTTCATTTTTAGTATGTATAGATTGTAAAATGACCTTAGAATGTCGTTCTTCAGATTTGTATTTAATACCATTTGAAATTAAATTATGAAGTATGCTCTCTAAATAAGATCTATTGGCTACCAGAAAATCATCTTGACGAATCGAATTATAGATAGCAACTTCATTGTTTGCAATTTCAATTTCAAGACTATTGATTACTTTTTCTGCACAATTAAAAAGATGAACTCTTTCGTTTAACTCGTTGGTTTCAGACTTTGATTTGATGTTGATAATGTCGTCTAAATCGATTATGGTAGATGTTAAGGTTTCAGAAATGGTGTTAAGGTGCTCTATAAGCTCTGCTTTTTCACTTTCAGAATCAGCCTCCTCATAAAACTCGAGTATGTTTTTGAAATTACCAATATGAGTTTTTAAATTATGAGACACAATATGTGTGAAATTATGAAGTCTTTTATTCTGACTGGTAATGAGCTGAAGGTGTTTTTCAGATTGCTCATCTTGTTTTTTTCTGTAGGTAATATCGGTATGAGTACCAATGATGCGCTTAGGCTTTCCTTTGGCATCTCGTTCCACAATTTTTCCTTTGTCTAGAATCCATTTATAGGTTCCATCATTACATAAAACGCGGTGTTCGTTTCTGTAAACTTCGAGCAGACCATTGATATGGGCATTGAAATCTTTAAAATAACGTTCCAAATCTTCCGGATGCACTCTTTTATTCCATTCTATTGGCGAGTTGGAAAGCTCATGATCGTTGTAACCAAGTATGTGTTTGGATTCTTTGGAATAAAATACCACATCTTTTTCGACATTATAATCCCATTGACCAACTTCTGAATTCTCTAAAGCAATTTTCCATTTAAGCTGATCCAGCTGATTTTCATTTTCTTGATTGTTGGATGTGCCTGACTTTAAGCTTTTAATTTTTTTCCACAGCATATTCATAGTGACATTTATGAATTAGACCCTTTGTATTTGAATCTGTCACTTAAATCTTACAAAAAAAACAGATTATTTTCTGGGATGATGTTTTAAAAGGACGTCTTTAAGGTGTGAACGATCTAAATGCATGTATATTTCGGTAGTGGTTATGCTTTCATGACCTAGCATTAATTGAATCGCTCTTAAGTCGGCACCATTTTCTAAAAGATGAGTCGCAAACGAATGTCTAAATGTATGAGGTGAAATGACTTTATTGAGGTTGATGGCTTTAGCAAGATTTTTTATAATGGTAAAAATCATAGCTCTTGTCAATTGTTTACCACGATGATTTAAAAAAAGAGTGTCTTTATATTCGGACTGAATATTGATTTTAGCACGTTCGCTCTTCCAGATATTTATATACTTCTGAGTGTTGGGACCAATAGGAACAAAGCGCTGCTTATCGCCTTTACCTGTGACTTTTATAAAGCCTTCATCAAAAAACAAATCAGATAGTTTTAAGTTAATGAGTTCACTCACCCGCAATCCGCAACTATATAAGGTTTCTAAAATAGCTCGGTTGCGTTCGCCTATACATATATTATTATAGGTTTTACTTAAATCTATAGCTAAAATAAGTGTGTCGATTTCATCAATAGAAAGGGTGTCTGGAAGTTTTCGTCCAATTTTTGGAGATTCAATATGATCTAGCGGATTGGTCGTTCGGTAATCTTCAAAAACGAGATAGGCAAAAAAACTACGCAACCCAGAGATAAGGCGCGACTGCGATCTAGCGTTTAGTTGTTTTGAAGTTGTATATATAAAAGACTGAACAGTGTCATAATCAATTTGAACTGGTGAAACGTTTATCGAATTGATTTCTAGATAATTGATTAGCTTTTCAATATCTAATTGATAGTTTATGATAGAGTTTTCTGATAAGCCTCGTTCAATTTTGAGATAATATTTATAATCGTTTAATGCATTAAGCCATTTCATATGTTTAAATTATACCCTTAATTATAGTTGAATAGGCTAAAAATACTATAAATATTTGGCTTAAAACCAAGCATTTACATACGACAAATGTCGTATTTTTATAAAAATTGTTAATAACTTTTGTTTTTAATACATTGAAAATCAATTGATTAATTTTTAATGTGTATAAAATTGTTAATAAGATGTAAAAAAATGTTCATTATCTAAAAAAAAAGTATTTAGTTTGTATCAATCAATTTTAAAACTTTTATTATGAAAAAATTAATGTTATTAGCTGCAGTTGCAGTTTTTGGATTAACAAGCGTAAATGCACAAGATGATGACAGTAATGCATTGTCTGAAGGAAGTATCGTTATTGAAGCGAACACAGGTTCTTGGACTACAGGTAGTACAGCAATCTCTTTAACATCCATTGATGGAGAAACACAATGGTCTGCAGGTGGTGAAGTAGGATATTTCATCAAAGACAACTTAGCGATTAAAGCTGGTTTAGGATACTCAGATTTAGGAGAAGACTTTTCAGTATTTAGTTACAAAGTAGGAGCTAAGTACTATATTGGTGGTGAATTTCCAGTGGGAGTTGATTATACAGGATCTAGCATTAAAGATGCTGAAGAGAATCCTTCTTACGTAGGTGTTGAAGGTGGTTACGCATGGTTTCCTGCATCAAATGTTAGCATCGAGCCTAAGTTACGTTACAATGTCTCAATGAACGATGAGTTTTATGAAAGCGCATTTCAATTCTTAGTTGGATTTGCAATTCATTTCTAAAATCACAAAAATAGTTTAAAAAAGGAAACCTTTATGGTTTCCTTTTTTTATGCAATAAATCGTTGAAACGTTAAATATTACCGATTAAAAGCATAAATATATGTTATTTTTCTTGTTTGATTAAAAAAATAGGTCTATGTTTGCCGACCAATTATTAAAAATATAAACCCAATTTTTAAACTTAATTATTATGAAAAAAGTATTACTTATGGCTGCAGTAGCAGTATTCGGATTTACAAACGTAAATGCACAAGATGAAAACACAACAGGTGGTTTTACTAAAGGAGATGTATATGTTTCAGGAACAGTTGGATTTGATAGCCAGTCTCAAGATGAAGCAAAAAATAACAACCTTAACTTTTCACCTTCAGTTGGTTATTTTGTATCAGAAAACATTGCATTAGAATTTAACTTATTATTTGGTTCTCAAAAGCAAGAAGTTGGAGATTTTGAACAAAAACAATCTCAATTTGGTGCTGGATTAGGTGCAACGTATTTCTTTACACCAGGTAGCCAGTTTTCATTTACTGTTGGTGCTGGAGTTGCTTATGTAAGCTCTAAAGAAGAAGAAGATGGTGTTGATGATGATTTTAAAGTGAATAGCTTCGGAATCGCAGTTTCTCCAGGTGTAAACTACTTTGTTTCAGATTGTTTTGCTTTAAGAGCATCAATTGGAGCATTATCTTACACAAGCTCTAAAGCTGATTTTGATGGAGCTGAAGCGCTTAACACTTTTGGTTTAAACTTAGATTTATCTGATATCAACTTTGGTATCACTTACAAGTTCTAAGCCTCACAAAATAGTTATAAGAACCGAAGCTCACGCTTCGGTTTTTTTATGCCCAAATTTTAATATATTTACTCTATGAAGAAATTTATCATTATTAATGGTCCCAATATTAATTTGCTTGGCAAACGTGAAACGTCAATCTACGGAACGGAAACATTTTCAGATTTTTACGATACACTGGTCAATAAGTTTCAAAATATAACGTTAGAACATTATCAATCTAATATCGAAGGCGAATTGATAGATAAGATTCAGGAGGTTGGCTATTCTTATGATGGAATCATTCTTAATGCTGCCGCTTATACGCATACGTCTGTAGGAATAGGCGATGCCGTTAAAGCTATTGAAACGCCTGTTGTTGAAGTCCATATTTCTAATACGTTTTCAAGAGAAGCGTTTAGACATCAATCTTACATTTCTCCTAATGCCAAAGGTGTCATTTTGGGTTTTGGCTTACAAAGCTACGTATTGGCTTTGCAAAGTTTTTTGGATGAGATCTAACAAACGCGTTCAAAATATTACAACTATGAAATCTTTCGTATTGTTTTTAATAGGTTTGGTTTTTAGCTTTAGCTCTAAAGCTCAAACGGCTACGGATTTTGGTGTGAAAGGCGGACTCAATCTCACGTTTTTTAAAGTTACTGAAGCTAATTTTGGTCCGCGTGTTCAAACTGAAACTGGTTATTACGGAGGCATTTTTGTAGACTTTCATGTTAATGATTCCTTTTCGTTTCAACCTGAAATACTCTACATTGGCTTAGGCGAATTTAAATTTTTAAATGCACCTTTATATGCCAAATATGAAATGGCTCATAATCTGGACATCCTTTTAGGACCTAGTCTTAATTATTTCTTCGATTTTTTTACCAATAAATTTAAGATTCGAGGTGATGTAAGTTCCGCATACCATATCACTGAAGCTTTAGATGTGCATATAAAATACACGCTTGGCTTTCAGGAAATTTCTCCTAACGGACTCTTCTTCGGAATTGGATATAGGCTATAAAAAAAATGCGACTCGTTGAGAATCGCATTTGTATAGTAGTATGTTTTTTTGATTTTCTTATAAGTGAATCACTTCATCATAAGCATCAGCAACAGCTTCCATAACCGCTTCACTCATAGTTGGGTGAGGATGTATGGCTTTTAAAACTTCATGTCCTGTAGTTTCAAGCTTACGTCCTAATACGGCTTCAGCAATCATATCGGTCACACCTGCGCCAATCATATGGCATCCTAACCATTCGCCATATTTAGCATCAAAGATAACTTTAACAAAACCTTCTTTGTTTCCTCCAGCACTGGCTTTTCCAGATGCAGAGAACGGGAACTTTCCAACTTTAATATCTAGACCTTGTTCTTTTGCTTGCTTTTCGGTTAAACCTACACTTGCAATTTCTGGCGTACAATAGGTACAACCTGGTACATTTCCGTAGTCGATAGCTTCAACATGCTGACCAGCAATTTTTTCAACACATAAAATACCTTCCGCCGAAGCAACGTGTGCTAGAGCTTGTCCAGGTGTTACATCACCAATAGCATAGTAACCTGGAATGTTGGTTTGGTAGTAATCATTGACTAAAATTTTATCTCTATCTACAGCAATACCAACGTCTTCTAATCCAATATTTTCGATGTTAGACTTGATGCCTACAGCAGATAAAACCAAATCAGCTTCTAAAATTTCTTCTCCTTTTTTAGTTTTAACAGTCGCTTTAACACCTGTTCCTGAGGTATCAACCGAAGTTACTTCTGCAGAAGTCATAATTTTGATTCCGCTTTTCTTAAATGAACGTTCTAATTGCTTAGATACATCTTCATCTTCAACAGGTACGATACTAGGTAAATATTCAACGATAGTGACTTCAGTACCTATAGAATTGTAGAAATAGGCAAACTCAACACCAATAGCTCCAGAACCAACTACAATCATTTTCTTTGGTTGTTTCTCCAGAGACATGGCTTGTCTGTAACCAATAACTTTTTTACCATCTTGAGGTAAACTTGGTAATTCACGAGAGCGCGCTCCAGTGGCAATGATGATATGATCTGCACTGTAATCTTTTCCGTCGACTTCAACTTTTTTTCCAGTTTTAAGCGTACCGAAACCTTCAATGACATCAATCTTGTTTTTCTTCATTAAAAATTTCACACCATTACTCATGCCTTCAGCAACACCACGACTACGTTTAACGACAGCAGTAAAATCTTTATCATATTCTTTAACTGATAGTCCGTAATCTTCAGCATGCTTTAAATATTCAAAAACCTGAGCAGATTTAAGTAAGGCCTTCGTTGGGATACAACCCCAATTTAGACAAACACCACCTAAACTTTCTTTCTCAATAACGGCTGTTTTAAATCCTAATTGAGATGCTCTAATTGCTGCAACGTAGCCTCCAGGACCACTACCAAGTACTATAATATCGTATTTACTCATGAGTCTTTTTTTGTCTTAATTTTAAGGTTACGAAGTTACAAAACCTAATTGTAATATTAAAGGTCATCGGTAAAATGTCTGCGACCTTTTTCTTTACTGAATTTTTCTTGGTTATAAGTTGCTGATTTTCCTTTAGGAATAGATAGGGATTTCCAATTCTTTCCTTGGTTTAACTTTCCCAAAAACACTAATTGTCCCACATGATATGCGTAATGTGCCAATTGCCTGTTAATCGCTTCAGTTACCGTGTGTCCTTGATTCCTTATATATATGATGCGCTCCAAATCATTTGCAGTTAATGGTGTGATGGCGTCAAATAAACAAGCCCATCCATGGTTCCAGTAATGTAAAACTTCTGCTTTGCTTTTAAAGGAATCTTCAAATTCTGCATCGCGTTGTCGCCATTCTTTTTCACCATCTTCAGTTAAAAAATGGGTCCATCTGCTTAACATATTTCCAACCATATGTTTAACAATAATGGCAATAGAGTTGGAGTCTTCAGCAAATTCATGCTTAATTTCATCAAATGTCAAAGCAGTAATGGTTTTGTCTCCAAGTGATTTATAATATTCAAATTGTTTGGTGACACTTATTAGATAAGAATTTTCCATAACACTTAATTTATAAGCATAAAAATAGCACTACAAAATCTTAAAAACGATGTTTAACGATAGTTAGATTTTATAATGCTATTGTATAATTTTTTATGAGTACTTACTTCTCAGGTACAAATATGAGGGCAACACCATTAATACAATGACGCTTTCCTGTGGTTTGTCTTGGTCCATCATCAAACACGTGTCCAAGGTGTCCGCCACAAGTCGCACAATGTTCTTCAACGCGTGTATAACCTAAATGGTTGTCGGTAGAATAAGCAACATTACCTTTGATTTCACGATCAAAACTTGGCCAGCCTGTACCCGAATCAAATTTGTGTTTGCTTTTAAATAATGCCGTGTTACAAGCCGCACAATGAAAAGTACCTTTTCGGTATTCTTTATTAAGCGGACTCGTAAAAGCGCGTTCGGTACCAGCTTCTCTTAAGACGTAATATTGTTCGGCAGTTAATTCTTTTTTCCATTCATCATCAGTTTTTGATACAGGAAAGGTTGCTTTCACTTTGGCTTCTTTTTTTTGTGCTGACGAATTGCAGCTAAAAAACATGCTGAGTGTAAGTAATATTATTATCTTTTTCATGGTATAAAAATAAGGTGTTTTTTGAATATTTTAAGTCGGAATAAAAAACCAAAACTTACGAAAACGTTGTAAATTCAAATATCGCACTATATTAATACGAGTTGCCACTAAATTTATTAATTTCACAATCTTAATACTAATTAACCAACAATATGCAAAACCAAAGTCGTGTAGTCATAGATGCGGTTTCTCCTCAAATTAATGGCGGAGAGTTTTTTATCAAACGCGTTCTTAATGAAATTGTAAATGTAGATGCTCATGTTTTAGTAGACGGCCATGATGTGATTGCCGCATCTGTTTTGTACAAACATGAGAGTCAGCGTAAATGGAATGAAGTACGAATGCAGCCTGTTGAAAATGATGAGTGGAAGGCAGCTTTTTTTGTTGAGAAACAAGGGTTTTATGCTTATAAAGTGCAAGGTTGGGTTGATTATGCACTCAACTGGCAACATGGTATAGAACGCAAGATTGACGATAATCAACATGTAAAATCTGAACTTTTAGAAGGGATAACGCTTTTAGAACCTTTATTAAAAAAAGCCTCTAAAGAAGAAAAGGAGTTTTTGCAGTCCTGTATCAATGATTTTGCTTCTGAAGCCAATTATGATGCCGCTGTGAATGCTGCTAAAAGTCAGGAGCTTCATCAGATTTTTGTGAAATATCCTGAAAAGCACCTTGCGAACGAATCAAAAACGTTTGAGATTTATGTCGATAGAAAAAAAGCAAGGTTTAGTACCTGGTATGAATTTTTTCCACGTTCTGCTTCAGAAGTTGAAGGGCAACACGGAACCTTTAAAGACTGTGAACGCTTATTGCCAAGAGTGGCGAAAATGGGGTTTGATACCTTGTATTTTCCACCAGTGCATCCCATTGGAGAAGTAAACCGAAAGGGAAAAAACAACACGACCGAAGCTCAGGACGGCGACGTGGGTTCTGCCTGGGGAATTGGTTCTAAACATGGTGGTCATAAAGATTTACATCCGCAATTAGGATCGGTAAAAGATTTTAAAAGTCTGATCAAAAAAGCGAAAGATCTCAATATTGAAATTGCCATGGATTACGCTTTGCAGGCTGCGCCAGATCATCCATGGGTAACCTCGCATCCCGATTGGTTTAAATGGCGTCCCGATGGGACTGTTCAATATGCAGAGAATCCTCCAAAAAAATACCAAGATATTTTGCCTATTTACTGGGAAAGTAAGGATTATAAAAACCTCTGGGAAGAATGTTTAGATGCAATGCTCTATTGGATTGATTGTGGAATTCATGTGTTTCGCGTTGATAATCCGCATACAAAACCTTACTATTTCTGGAACTGGCTCATTTCCGAAGTCAAGAAAAAACATCCAGATGTGATTTTTCTGGCAGAAGCATTTACCAAACCTAAAGTGATGCAACGTCTCGCTAAAGAAGGATATACACAGTCTTACACTTATTTTACTTGGCGAGATAATAAGCATGAACTGATGACTTATATGAATGAGTTAACGCAGACTGAAATGCGTGACTATATGCAGCCAAACTTCTGGCCAAATACTCCAGATATTAATCCGTTTCATTTACAAGGTGCTAACGAGTCAAAATACCTTCAGCGTTATGCTCTGGCAGCAACACTGAGTTCTAGTATTGGTATTTACGGACCAGTATTTGAGCAAATGATTAGTGATGCTATTCCTGGAAAAGAAGAATATTATATGTCTGAGAAATTTCAACTCAAACATTACGATTGGTTCAAGGACAATAAACTAACCTTATTGATTTCAAAAATCAATACCATTAGACATGAAAATGAAGCCTTGCAACAAACCAATAATATTAAGTTTTGCACTATTGAAAATGATAATTTGCTGGCGTTTTATAAGTGGAATCAAGACCGTTCGAATGAGTTGTTAATCATCATTAGTCTGGATCAATACTATTCGCAACAGGCGAATGTGCAACTACCATTACAAGACTTAGGTATTCATCACGGACAACAACTTCGTGTTGAAGATTTGGTAACAGGAAGTAGCTATAACTGGCACAGTGAATGGAATTTTGTAGAGTTGCATCCAACGCTTCCATTTCATATCTTTAAGATAAATAAATAAAATGGCTAAAAAAGCAACGCAACCGACAACATTACAACCACCTTATAATTTTGATGATAAGTGGGAAGAGCTTCTTGAAAACAAACAGTTTATCAAGGTGTTTTTGTCGGATGTGTTAGAAGATTATATTATCAAGCAACGTTGGTATGGCGGCAAAGCCAGTCAGCTTAAATACATTGAACTGGCTGAATATTTTAGAATTCAGCAGCATGGCGAAGTCTATTACGGACTCATTTTAGAAGTCAATTTTACCGAAGCCTTTTACCAGCATTATTTTTTACCAATTGCTTTTGTCTCCGACGAGAATTTTGCGCAAGACGATCGTATTTTGCCTATTAGTATTCAAGATCAGGAAGGTTTCATTATAGATGCTATGAACCTGGAAGCCTTTAGAAAAGTTGTCTTTGAACGTATTTTAACAGCGCTACCTAAAGATAAAACGCGAGTACGTTATCATAAAAGTGAACTGTTTAAAGATTGCCAGTACGAGTCTTCACGATTCATGGGAATGGAGCAAAGTAACACCTCAATCGTTTATAACGAAAAATATGTATTGAAGTTTTTCAGACGTATTTATGCCGACCGTAATCCTGACTATGAAATGAGTCGGTTTTTATCAGATAAGAAAGATTTTAAAAACACACCAGCTTATTTGGGAAGTATTCAGATTAAAGATCAGGAAAACACCAATATTACTATTGGATTAATGCAAGAAATGGTCGAAAATCAAGGCGATGCTTGGGAATACATGCTATCCGAATTTCATAAAGTATTTTCAAACTTAGAATACAAGAAAATCAAGGTTTCAAAATTACCAAGAACCGAAGATTTTGGTCGCCTTCAAATTATAGATGTACCGCCAGAAATTATAGATTGGGTAGGACTAAATGTATTTACTAAGATTCAAACACTGGCAAAGCGTACAGCAGAAATGCACATTGCTTTAGGGAGTGAGTTTGAAGATACAGCCTTTACACCAACACATTTTAATGGCGATTATACGGTTTGGTTAAAAAATAGGTTGCTCTATCAATTTCAAAACAGATTAAATACCATAGAGAATAGTTTGCATAAACTAGACGGATTGGCTTTAGAGTTAGCGCACGAATTTCTGGATAAGAAAAATGAAATCAGAAAGCGGTTTGTTAATTTCGACTGGACCAAATTAAAAGGAGAACGCATACGTGTTCATGGGGATTATCACTTAGGGCAAGTATTGGTTAAAGATGATGACTTCTATATTCTCGATTTTGAAGGAGAACCCGAAAGCACCATCCGTGACCGGAAAGTGAAGCAACCACCATTAAAGGATGTTGCCGGTTTGTTTAGGTCATTTCATTATGCTATTTATGCGACAATTTTTAACAATATTGAATTGTATAAACAAGAACAAGCAGAACTTTTTGAAGCAGGTGAAATACTTTACCAATACTTAAAAGGGGTCTTTTTAGGAACTTATATTATCAAAATTCAAGAAGCCAATTTAAATATTGGTTATAATCAAGAGCGTATATTTTTACTAAAATATGCAATGCTCGAAAAAGCAGTCTATGAATTAGGCTACGAACTAAATTCACGTCCGCGTTGGGCAGTCATTCCCTTAAAAGGAATTTCAAATATCATTAATAACTAGCTTATGGCAAATGTAATTGCACACAGTCTTTTCACCGATTTTGATATTAACTTATTCAAATCAGGAAAGCATTATAAACTCTACGAAAAAATGGGGTCACACATTCTGACTTTAGATGGAATTGAAGGCACCTATTTTGCGGTTTGGGCACCAAGTGCAAAAATGGTTTCGGTGATTGGAGATTTCAATTTTTGGGTTGAAGGCGAACACAAACTTAATGTACGCTGGGATGAAAGTGGTATCTGGGAAGGGTTTATACCAGGAGCCGGAAAAGGGAGTGCTTACAAGTACAAAATACAAAGTCATAATAATGATATAAAAACTGAAAAAGCCGATCCTTATGCGAGACGTTGTGAGCATCCACCAAAAACAGCTTCAATTGTTTGGGACGAACCTTACAAATGGAAGGATAGCAAATGGATGAAAAAGCGTAAAAAGCATAATGCTTTAAATGCGCCTTATTCAGTATATGAAGTACATTTAGGATCCTGGAAACGCAAACTTGATAACGAATTTTTAAGCTATGAAGAACTTGCTGATGACTTAGTGAGCTATGTCAAAGACATGAATTTTACGCATGTTGAATTGATGCCAGTTATGGAATATCCTTACGACCCGAGTTGGGGCTATCAGCTCACAGGTTACTTTGCGCCAACGTCGCGATTTGGGTATCCTGAAGCGTTCAAGTTACTTGTTGATAAATTGCATCAAAATGATATCGGAATCATCCTCGATTGGGTGCCTTCTCATTTTCCAGAAGATGCACACGGATTGGGATTTTTTGATGGTTCGTGTTTGTATGAGCATCCCGACAAACGCAAAGGCTATCATCCCGATTGGAAGAGTCTTATTTTTAACTACGGAAGAAACGAAGTCAAATCATTTTTAATTAGTAATGCCATTTTTTGGTTAGAACAGTATCATGCTGATGGGTTACGGGTTGACGCAGTGGCATCGATGTTATTTCTAGATTACAGTAGAGATGAAGGCGAGTGGGAACCCAATATGTATGGTGGCCGCGAAAACCTAGAAGCCATGTCGTTTTTAAGAGAAATGAACGAGGCAGTTTACAATATGTTTCCTGATGTGCAAACCATTGCTGAAGAATCTACGTCGTTTCCAATGGTCTCAAAACCTACATTTTTAGGAGGTTTAGGCTTTGGAATGAAATGGATGATGGGCTGGATGCACGATACCTTACAGTATTTTGCAAAAGAACCTGTTTACAGAAAACACCATCAGAATGATTTGACATTCTCAATGACTTATGCGTTTACCGAAAATTTTATGCTGCCTTTAAGTCATGATGAAGTGGTTTATGGTAAACATTCCATATTAGGTAGGATGCCTGGAGATGAGTGGCAACGTTTTGCTAACTTACGATTACTCTACAGTTATATGTTTACGCATCCAGGAACTAAGTTGTTATTTCAAGGTGCCGAATTTGGTCAAAGCGAAGAATGGAATTTCCAACAGAGTTTAGACTGGCACTTACTTGAATATAAACCTCATAAAGGAGTCCAAGAATTACTTAAAGACTTAAACGCTTTTTATAAGTCAGAACCTGCTTTACACGAGAAACAATTTTCAGCTGAAGGCTTTGAGTGGATTGATTATAATGATGCCGAAAATTCGGTTTTAGTCTATATCCGAAAAGGAGAGAAGCGAAAAGACGACATTATTATAGCTTGTAATATGACACCAGTTTCAAGAGAAAACTACAGAATAGGGCTTCCGAAGAAAGGCAAACTTAAAGAGGTATTTAATAGTGATCAAAGGGCCTATTTTGGTAGTGGTGAATTTCAGAATAAACCCTTAACATCGCAAAAAGAAGCTTGGCAATTTAGAGATGATTCCGTAGAAATAACAATTCCACCTCTAGGGATGGTTGCTTTTAAATACGTTTAGTATTACATAAAAAAGCAGCAGTTTTTTTCTTTTATTAATAATATTGATAACCGAAATCGTTATAGTTGATAATTCGTTGTAATTACTAATTACATTCCTTTTTTTCGTCCTAATTTTTCCGTTTTTTTACATGACTTTTGCAAAAGAAATTACCATATGATTGTAAATACAGAATTAGAAAGTAAAGGAAATTTATTTCCTTCCAATATAATAGATTTTAAAAAAGACGTTGACACCTTATATTTTACTACCGAAAATGAAGTCATCTTACAGTTAACCGTTGTAAGAGATAGTGTGTTACGCTTTCGATATACCACCACCGGAAAATTTGAAAATGATTTTTCGTATGCCATTACCAAATACGCCAGTCGCGGGTACAATAAATTAGAGATTGAAGATTTAAAAACCCATTATAAAATTTCGACATCTAAACTCATTTGTCATATTGATAAAGACACCTTAAAGGTACAATTGTTTGATGCTGCTGATGGCTTAGCCATTAGCCAGGATGAAATAGGATTTCACTGGGAAGAAAGCTATGAGCATGGCGGAAATATCGTGAAAATGAGTAAAGTGTCTAATGATGGCGAAAGTTATTTCGGCTTAGGAGACAAACCCAACCATTTAAATTTAAAAGGGAAACGCTACGAAAACTGGGTAACCGATTCGTATGCTTACGGAAAAGATACCGATCCTATTTATAAGGCGATTCCTTTCTATACAGGATTACACCACAACAGAGCTTACGGCATCTTTTTCGATAATTCGTTTCGTTCGTTTTTTGATTTTGCACATGAACGTAGAAATGTCACAAGTTTCTGGGCTCAAGGTGGTGAAATGAATTATTATTTCATTTATGGACCACAAATGACCGAAGTGGTTGAAAGTTATACCGATTTAACAGGAAAACCTCATTTGCTACCGCCATTATGGGCCTTAGGGTTTCATCAATGTAAGTGGAGTTACTATCCTGAAAGCAAAGTTAAAGAGATTACGTCTACATTTAGAAAACTTCAAATCCCGTGTGATGCAATCTATCTAGATATAGATTATATGGACGGGTTTCGCTGTTTTACATGGAATAAAGACTACTTCCCTGATCCGAAACGTATGGTGAAGGAACTGGCTGATGACGGATTCAAAACTGTCGCCATAATAGACCCAGGAATTAAAATTGATAAAGATTATTCGGTATTTAAAGAAGCCTTAGATAACGACTACTTTTGCAAGCGAGCAGATGGTCCTTATATGAAAGGTAAGGTATGGCCAGGCGAATGTTATTTCCCAGATTATACAAAACCTGAAGTTAGAGATTGGTGGTCTGGATTGTTTAAAGAACTCATCGAAGATATTGGAGTTAAAGGTGTTTGGAACGATATGAACGAACCAGCTGTCATGGAAGTGCCTAATAAAACATTTCCTGATGATGTACGTCATGATTACGATGGAAACCCTTGTAGCCACCGAAAAGCCCACAATATTTACGGGATGCAGATGGCAAGAGCTACTTACCAAGGTCTTAAAAAGTTCTCCTATCCAAAACGTCCGTTTGTAATTACACGTTCGGCATACTCGGGAACACAGCGTTATACGTCTACATGGACAGGCGATAATGTGGCTACTTGGGAGCATTTATGGATTGCTAATGTGCAAGCACAACGTATGGCAATGTCTGGATTTAGTTTTGCTGGAAGTGATATTGGCGGATTTGCAGAACAGCCGCAAGGAGAATTGTTTACACGCTGGATTCAATTAGGAATCTTTCATCCTTTTTTTAGAGTGCATTCTTCAGGTGATCATGGCGATCAAGAACCTTGGGCTTTTGATACCGATGTGACAGATGTTGTGCGTAAGTTTATCGAAATTCGTTATGAATTATTACCGTATTTATACACTGCGTTTTGGCATTATGTAGAGCAGGGCACACCATTATTAAAGTCATTAGTACTATACGATCAAGAAGATGTGCAAACTCATTATAGAACGGATGAATTTATCTTCGGAAATCAGATTTTAGCATGCCCAGTATTAGAACCAAATGCAAAAGGACGTCGTATGTACATCCCCAAAGGGAATTGGTTTAATTTCTGGACAGATGAAGTTATAAAAGGTGGAAAAGAAATGTGGGTTGATGCCGATATTGATAGCATGCCTATTTTTGTAAAAGAAGGGGCTATTATTCCAAAGTATCCAAAGCAACAATACGTTGGAGAGAAGCAAATTGAATCGGTTATTTTAGAAGCATATTTTAAAACAGGAAAAGAAAGTTCTCAGCTGTTTGACGATGCACACGATGGTTATGATTATACAAAAGGACGTTACAGTTACCGAACCTTTAAATTATTGGGTAAATCGAACGAGCTCATTATTCAGCAACATAAAGAAGGAAAATTTAACGCCAGCTATAAAACCTTTGAATTACGAATTCATGGTTTACCTTTTGAAATTAAAGAGATTCAGTTAGATAATGTTATCATTCCTCTTGATCATGTCAAATCAAATGGCATCTCTACAATGACCATAGATAAAGAGTTTACAGAGCTACATTTAATAGGGAAATAAAAATCTTCGTTTTTTTTGTGACAAAATATTAATGTATTGTGTCAAAATTATAGAGATTCATTTCGTAAATTTAGCTTACATTAAAACTAATAACTATGAGTATTAAAAATAAAATTGTAGCGATCAGTGCTTTAGCACTATTTTTATCATGTGCTACAAATCCATTTACAGGAAAGAAAACCTTAGCATTGGTGCCTAATTCGCAGTTGTTTCCAACTGCATTTGCTCAGTACGATCAATTTTTGACCGAAAATAATGTCGTTACTGGTACTGCCGATTCTGAAATGATTAAACGCGTGGGACAACGAATTGCTGTCGCAGCAGAACGTTGGTTAAATGCTAATGGTCATCAAGGTTATTTAGATGATTACAAATGGGAGTACAATTTGGTGAATGATAAAACTGTGAACGCTTGGTGTATGCCTGGCGGAAAAATTGTGTTTTATACTGGAATTTTACCAATCGCTCAAAATGAAACAGGTATAGCTGCTATCATGGGGCACGAAGTTGCTCATGCCTTAGCAAACCATGGTCAACAACGTATGAGTGCCGGAATGCTTCAGCAATTAGGAGCCGTTGCAGGAAACGTTGCTATAAAAGATGAACAAACCCGCGGCATTTTTAATCAAGCCTATGGCATTGGAAGTAATGTTGGTGTGATGTTACCTTTTAGCAGAAGCCACGAAACACAGTCGGATGAAATCGGATTATATTTAATGGCCATTGCTGGCTATAATCCAGATGAAGCTGCAGAGCTATGGAAACGTATGAAAGCAAATAGTGGAGGAGAAGCACCACCTGAGTTTTTAAGCACACATCCATCTAATGATACGAGAATTAGTAATTTACAACAATGGGCTCCAAAAGCAAAAGCTGAAGCTAAGAAATTTGGTATTGATTCATTTAGACCTTTAGGTAACTTTTAATTGTATTGATTAAAAATTATAGTAATTTAGAAGCTGTCCAATCAAGGGCAGCTTTTTTAATTTATAATTATGGCAAACCTAGAAAAAGGAAGTAAAAAACTTCTTAATGCTTGGGCATTTTATGATTGGGCAAATTCTGTTTATACTTTAACCATTGCGTCTTCGATATTTCCATTGTTTTATTCAACACTTTTTTTAACAGATGATGAAACGATAAGAGCATTTGGATTTGACTTTGATCACACAGCCTTAATTTTTTATGTCACAGCCTTTACTTTTTTAGTCGTTGCATTTACTTCGCCAATTTTATCAGGTATTGCAGATTATGTCGGAAATAAAAAGAGCTTTATGAAATTCTTTTGTTATACTGGTGGGTTGGGATGTATTGGTTTGTATTGGTTCAGCAAAGACACTATTTATTTAAGTCTCATTTTTTATTTCATGGGCTTGATTGGTTATTGGGGAAGCCTTGTATTTTATAATTCATATTTACCAGATATAGCTTTCGAAGATCAACAAGATAGTATCAGTGCAAAAGGGTTTTCTATGGGTTATATAGGAAGCGTAGTACTACTCCTTTTAAATTTAGGAATGGTTATGTATCCAGATCTTTTTGGTTTCGATATTGGAGAAACAGAAGCTGATAAGAACGCAGCATCGGTTGAAGCGATGAGAACGTCTTTTATTACAGTTGGTGTTTGGTGGATTTTGTTTAGCCAATATACATTTTATATGTTGCCTAAAGGTGTATCAAAAGGGCATAAAGTAACTAAATCTGTTGTGTTTAATGGTTTGAAAGAATTGAAACTAGTATGGTTACAATTAAAAGAAAATTTGCAGTTAAAAAGGTTTCTCTATGCTTTTTTTATATATAGTATGGCAGTACAAACTATTATGCTAGTAGCAACTTATTTTGGAGAACAAGAAATTGCTTGGGATGATAGTAGTCATAAGACTTTCGGGCTTATTATTAGTATTTTAGTGATACAGATTGTTGCAGTTTTTGGAGCCTTCTTGACCTCTAGGGCCTCTTCTAAATTTGGAAATATTAAAACCTTAATCGTTATCAATTTTATTTGGATGGCTTTATGTGTTTTTGCCTATTTTGTAACATTACCTATTCATTTTTATATCACAGCTGCTTTTGTAGGACTAGTTATGGGCGGAATTCAATCTTTATCGCGTTCTACATATTCAAAATTTTTACCAGATACAGAAGATACGACGTCGTACTTTAGCTTTTTTGATGTTGCTGAAAAAATAGGAATTGTTATAGGTATGGCCATTTATGCAACTACTGTACAACTTAGTACCATGCGAAACGCCATATTATTCCTTTTTGTTTTCTTTATGTTCGGAATTATTTTATTGTACCGAGTTCCTAAGCAAAACAAATAAATTAGTATGTTTGTTAAACAACGAATCCATTTATATAACATGAAAAAATATAGCTTACTATTTTGTTTATTTATGCTCCTATGTGCATTTACTTGTGAAAATGAACCTTTAGAAGGAGATTTCACTAATGAGAACACAGATACTAATCCGTCTTCATTATTGGGTACTTGGTCTTTAGTTGAATTTAATGCAGATATTATTTCAGAATCTAGCTTTGCTGGACAAGAGTTTATTGTAGATTTTACTACTGAAGCTGTAAGTTCTGATTATGAGTTGGTGTTTTCAGAATCTAGCTATACCGTTGAGGGAGACTATGAATTAATGTCCTCAACTACAGTTGATGGAGAGACAACAAGTTATACCGATTCTTATACTAACGTAAGTGGTTCTGGCGTGTATTCTACAAGTGGAAATATAATGACGATTGATGGTTCTTTTTTTGAATTAGATATCGAAGGCTCGCCCACAGAAGTTGCCCAAGGAGAACAAATGGCAGAGTTTGAATTAAGTGCCGACGGACAAACATTAACCTTTTTTCAAGATGAAGTTCAAATTGAAGATGAAAGTGGTTTTGTAGTTACAATTTCTACTGTGTCATCATCGGTTTGGCAAAAAACATTATAAATACAAATTCAAAATATTATTAAAAAAAGACCATAATTTTTCTGGTCTTTTTTTTATGCGTGCTTCTAACTGCTTTAAAATTTGTTATAAATTAGTATGTTTGTAGAAACCCAATTTTAATTTATTATGAAAAAAATACTTACATTGTTTTTGTGTGCTACAATATTATCATTTGTGTCATGTGAAGATGAGCCTTTAGAAGGTGATTTTGTAACTGGAGGCATAACTTGTGAACAAGCGACCATTAATACTGCCGAAGCTGCTTTAAACTTTTTAGGTGTAAATGATGATAATTACCAACAACTTTGTGTGGCTTATAAAAATGCTTTGGATGATCAAATTCAAGCCTGTGGTGATCCAGATGGAACACTTGAAGCTGCGGTTAATGCCTTGGGAGATTGTAGTACTACCGTTGTAAATGATTGCGATTCTGCTACCGATGCCGTAGATGCTGCTCAATTGGCTTTTGCAAATGCTTCCGATGAAGAGTATACAAATTTATGTAATGCTTATAAAGCAACATTAGAAAACCAAATCACGCAATGTGGTGATGACGATGGAAGCATCCAGTCAACAATTGATGATTTAGGAGATTGTACACAGGCAACACTTGAAGTTGAAATTAGTTTAACAGCAGGAACATTACCTATTGATTTTGATATTGTAGATGTTGTTATTGATGGCGACTTATTAAAAGTTACTGGAGAAACTTCCGCAGCTAATAACTATACCATTTATTTTGAAGTTGGTCAAGGCCAAACTGGTGTTGATGTGATTAATCCAGCATTTGAATTAACTTTAACCTCTGTTTTCTTTCCTTCAACGCAAGGATTTGATGATTTTACATCTGAAATCACAGTTAATACTGATGGCACATTAACAGGAACTTTTTGGGGTATTGTAACCAATGCTGATGGTGGTGATTTAAGCTTAACCTCTGGGATGATTAATATTACTTATTAGTAGTAAAGAATAGATAATTAAAAAGCCACTAACTTAAAAATTAGTGGCTTTTTTTATTTTGATTGATGAATTAAAGTTTTAGTTTTCGATACTTCCTGATCCAGAAACCTTCGTGTCTTTTTTTGAAGGATTGCCTCGGTATTCAATGTCACCAGAACCTGTAACACGAGCTTTTAAAAGCCCAGTACATACAACTTCTGCATCTCCCGACCCGGTTACAGAAACATCGGTATTTACAGCATTTAAATTAAATCCGTGAAAATCCCCTGAACCTGTAACACCTGCTGTTAAATCGGTCGTTGATCCTTTTAATGTTATATCGCCAGAACCTGCAATTTTTCCTGAGACCTTTTGTGTTTGAACCTCTAAAACAATATCTCCTGAGCCAGCTAAAGAGACCTCTAAGTTCGTTGTGGTAATTCGATCGGTGTTCCATAAGTCTCCAGATCCTGCTAATGAGACTTTACGAATGTCTTTGAATGGAATGGTTACTTTTATGGTTTTGTTAAAACTTGGATCTAGATTTTTACCTTTTTCCGTTTTAATAATTAGTTTTCCGTCTTTTACTTCGGTAATTACATATTGTAAAAGATTAGATTCTCCTTCAAGGGTTATGTTGCCTTCTGTTCCTGCAACAAGGACGTAGTCAAAACTACCTGCACAGCTAATGGCATCGTAATCTGAAGTGCTTCTTGTTTCAGTAGTCATGTTGCCGTTACCTTTTACTTTCTTATTTCCCCATTGAGCCTGAGAGAATGTAAAGCTTAATAATGCGACGATTAGTACAATTGTTTTTTTCATGATGTTTCTATTTTATATAGTTTTTATTGTCTTTTAAATGTGACGCTACCATATTCGGATTTAATTCTTATCAGGTTGCCGCTATTTGCGCTTCCGTAGTAGCCTTGGTAATATTTATCTGTAGATTCGATTCGTTTTGTGGTAAATTCAAAATCATCGGCATTGCGTAAAGACGCATATTCTAAATCAATATCGAAGCTAAATTGATACGCTGGATCGTAACCTATAGTGATACCATTATAATCGGATTCAATATCAATATTTCCAGCATTTGCTGCCATTTTATCAATTTTTATCGATCCGTAATCGGCTTTAATATTTACATCTTTATAGATAGTACCTAATCGTAAGGTCAAATAGTCTCCATTACCATTAATACGGTTGGCATTATTAACTTTCAGTGATCCGTAATCACAGTTATAGCTAATGTCTTCGGCAATTTGAATTTCAGAATCCGTATAATCGGCATTAATATCCAGACGGTTTGCTTTTTCTATTGTAAAACTACTGTAATCGGCATTAATTTTTCCGCTTTTTATATATTCAAAGTAGCAATTGTTTGTATAATCAAACGATAATGAATTGTTATCGGCCATAAGTTCTTTTGTTGTAATTTTTCCGTAGTCACAGTTAATATTGGCACGACCTTCTAGTTTTTCTAAATCTATATTTCCGTAGTCATTGTTTAGATCAACATGATTCGTAATTGGCATTTTAATAATGTAATTGATTTCCATATTAACATTATTATTTTTTCCCCAACTCCACCAGGATTTCGATTTGTTTTTACTGAAATGTGTTTTTGCTGAAACCATAGATGATGATGCATTAAACTCTACGTTGATATCGTCTAATTTTTTTTCAACTTGTTCTAAATCATTTCCATTGGTTTTGATTTTAACTTCAAAAGAAATGGTAGAACCTTCATAGGTGGTGATACTAATATTCCCGAAGCTGTTATTCACTTTTAAAGTGGCATCAGCAGTCACCTTAAATTCTTTTTTGATGGTCTTCTCTTTGGTGTGCTTGCCATTCCATTTATCATGAGTGTTTGAAAATGCTAATGAAGGAAGGAGTACAAAAGCGAAGATTAATTTATATAGTAATTGTGTTTTCATTTTGGTTGTTTTTAAAATTTTTAACTTCTTCAATATGTTCTAAAACAGCTTTTAAGACATTAATACGGTTTTGAAAATTGGTAATCATTGCATAAATAACACGCTTATCATTACCGCTTTCGGTTAAATCTAATTGTAGCGATTCATAGTCGACTTCAAGAACCTTAAGGGCTTTCATAGCGTCGTTAATCATGTTTTCAGTTTCTGGAGAACGTTGGGCTTCAATTGCGATTAATTCCTGTTCAATAGCAGTTGTAAAAAAGGATTGCGTTTGTGATAATTCTGGAGACACACTCGCTAAATCCAAAGGTTCAGAATTTTGTTGTTGCATCACAGTAAAAATGCTGAAACATAATACTATAGTTGCAGCAACCGCTAAAAAGGGTTTCCAGTGGTTGGTTTTTTTAGAGCTGTTAACAACAGTGTTGTTTTGTTGCTTTAGTTTATCTAAAAACCGGTGTTCATGACCCGAGTTTGGTATTTCGGTGTCGAAATCATGTTCTAGGGTTTTAAACAACTTATCTATAGTATTTTTATTCATCGTTCTTTTTGTTTTATTAATAGTCTGCTAAAGGCGTTAATCTTTGCCGTAAACTATCTTTAGCGCGCGAGATCATCGTTCTGCAGTTTCCTGGTGAAATATCCATGATCTCACAAATTTCTTCATAATCATAACCTTCAATTAAGTGGAGTGTTAACCCCATTCTATAATTATCCTTAAGCGTATCCATAGTCTCCAGAACTTGTTTTGCTTTTAGATTACTAAAGTCATAATCTTCGGTTATATCGGTATAGTATTCAACTTTATATAGTACATCATCTAAAGGCACATCTTGATATTTACTGTTTTTTTTATAATGATGTATGCTGTTATTGATGACGATTCGTTTGAGCCAAGATCCAAATGTTTTAATCTCTTTAAGACTATCCAACTTTGTGAATGCTGTCAAAAACGAATCTTGCATGATGTCTTCCGCCTCAAAACTGTCTTTTACAATTCTGTGGGCCGTGTTATACATCGCCTTGTAATATCGTTTGTAAACTTCCATTTGCGCTTGCTGGTTGTCTGATTTACAAAGCTGCAATAACTGCTCTATATTTTGATTGGTTAGTGTCAAAAAACAAATGCTTTATTATAGAGATGGCAGACATTTCTATTTGTTACACTTTTAGTAAAAAAAGTTTTTGCAGATCTAAAAGGTAATGGCATAACTATTGGAATTATATAAAGGTATATAATTACTTTTATTTGTTAATCTGTTGATATTCAGTTAAAAATGTAATTATTAAGTTGTATATAAATCTATAGTTTTGTTGTTTTAATGACAGAATGACTAAAAAAATAATATGAAGAAGTCTAAATTTTTAAAGCTTGACAGTTTGTCATTTCAGGATTTTGATGAAAATTCAGAATTAATTCCTTTAATGACTCCAGAGGATGAAGCAGAAATAAATAATGAACTCCTTCCAGATTCGCTCCCTATTTTACCATTGCGTAATACCGTATTGTTTCCTGGTGTAGTAATTCCGATTACTGCTGGCCGAGACAAATCGATAAAACTCATAAAAGATGCGAACAGTGGAAGTAAAGTCATAGGAGTTGTCTCTCAAAAGGATGAGTTAGTTGAAGATCCTTCAGCTAAAGATATTTTTAAAAAGGGTACTGTAGCTCGGATCTTAAAAGTGCTTAAAATGCCAGATGGCAATACGACCATCATTATTCAAGGGAAAAAACGTTTTGAAATTCAAGATGTTGTTTCTGAAGAACCGTATCTAACCGCTACAGTTAAAGATGTTCCTGAAGCGAAGCCTGCTGTAGATAATGAAGAGTTTTCGGCAATTATAGAATCGATCAAAGATTTGTCTTTGCAAATTATAAAAGACAGTCCGAATATTCCAACCGAAGCTTCTTTCGCTATTAAAAACATTGAAAGTAATTCGTTTCTGGTCAATTTCGTATCGTCTAACATGAACCTTTCCGTAAAAGAAAAGCAAGACTTGTTAGAGGTTAACGATTTAAAAGAGCGTGCATTGGCGACATTAAAACTGATGAATGTTGAGCTTCAAAAGCTAGAACTTAAAAATGATATTCAGTCTAAGGTTCAAAGTGATATGAACCAGCAGCAACGTGAGTATTTCTTACATCAGCAAATGAAAACTATTCAAGAAGAACTTGGTGGTGGTGTGTCTTCTGGAGAAGAAATAGAAGAGATGCGTCAACGGGCGAAAACTAAAAAATGGAATGAAAAGGTTGCCGAACATTTTGATAAAGAATTATCAAAAATGCAACGAATGAATCCGCAAGTTGCAGAGTATTCGATTCAGCGTAACTACTTGGACTTATTTTTAGATTTGCCATGGAACGAATTTAGTACCGATAAATTCGATTTAAAACGCGCGATGAAAATCTTAGATCGTGATCATTATGGTTTAGACGATGTTAAAAAACGTATCATAGAATATTTGGCGGTTTTAAAATTGCGTAACGATATGAAATCGCCTATACTTTGTTTATATGGACCTCCAGGTGTTGGAAAAACATCATTAGGAAAGTCTATTGCCGAAGCTTTGGGGAGAGAATATGTACGTATGTCGTTGGGTGGTTTACGTGATGAAGCTGAAATTCGCGGCCATCGTAAAACCTACATTGGAGCGATGCCTGGACGTATTATTCAGAATTTAAAAAAGGCAGGCACCTCAAACCCAGTCTTTGTTTTAGATGAAATAGATAAATTGTCAAATTCTAATCAAGGTGATCCTTCATCGGCTTTATTGGAAGTTTTAGATCCAGAGCAAAACAGTGAGTTTCACGATAACTTCTTAGAGATGGGCTTTGATTTGTCTAAAGTGATGTTTATTGCGACGTCTAATAGTTTGAATAGCATTCAGCCTGCATTGATGGATCGTATGGAAATTATCAATGTTACCGGTTATACTATTGAAGAAAAGGTTGAAATTGGAAAGCGTCATTTATTGCCTAAACAATTAAAGGAACACGGTTTATCCGACAAACATCTTAAAATTGCCAAGCCGCAATTAGAAAAAATTGTGGAAGGTTATACCAGAGAATCTGGAGTTCGTGGTTTAGAAAAGCAAATTGCTAAGATGGTTCGCCACGCTGCAAAAAATATTGCTATGGAAGAAACCTATAACCTAAAAGTCACTAATGAAGATGTGATTGAAGTTTTAGGAGCTCCTAAATTAGAACGCGATAAATATGAAAATAATAATGTCGCAGGTGTGGTAACAGGTTTGGCCTGGACCAGAGTAGGAGGCGATATTTTATTTATAGAATCGATTTTATCGAAAGGTAAAGGCAATTTAACCATTACTGGAAACTTAGGAAAAGTGATGAAAGAATCGGCAACCATTGCGATGGAATACATCAAAGCAAATGCTGATGAATTTGGTATAAAACCTGAAGTTTTTGAAAATTATAACGTCCATATCCACGTTCCTGAAGGTGCCACTCCAAAAGATGGACCAAGTGCAGGTGTGACTATGTTAACTTCTTTAGTATCTTTGTTTACACAACGTAAGGTCAAAAACAGTTTAGCAATGACTGGTGAGATTACGCTTAGAGGTAAAGTTTTACCAGTTGGCGGTATTAAAGAAAAGATACTTGCAGCTAAACGAGCAAGAATTAAAGAGATTTTACTTTGTGAAGATAATAAAAGAGACATCGATGAAATAAAGCCAGAATATTTGAAAGGCTTAACGTTTCATTATGTGAAAGACATGAGCGATGTCTTGAAACTTGCGTTAACCAATCAAAAAGTAAAAAATGCAAAGAAACTTTAAATTATGGATTACAGTTTTAATCGCAGCAGCTTCAAGTTTAGGAGCTGTTGCTCAAACTGAAAAAGACGTTGTTCTAGACGGTAAACCTGCAAAACTAAATGTAAAGACAGGAGAAGTAAAATTAGTTGATCTTAAAACCATTAAAGGAAGAAAAACAGATTCAGATACAACTGCCAATACAGTAATTAAAGCCAATCTTATAACTAACAGTTATACAACTAAAAAAGTTGACAGCACAAAAATCATCACTACAACCAGGCCAGATACTCTCAGTCAATCTTACACTACAGTTATTGATACTTCAGATCAGGTGAAAACGGCACGCTTGCTAGTCACTTCTGAAAACGCTACAACTATAGATGACCTAGCAGTTGAAGATAATCTCAACGAAGTTAAAACGACAACGGCTCATCAAGCCGAAAAAGCTACGACTTTAGTGTATGACACCTCTTCAACATCGAATACTGAAGAAAAAAACAGTTCAGATTATCACAAAGTAGCCAAAGGTGAAACCCTTTATTCCTTATCTAAATTGTATAAGGTCACTTTAGCCGATTTAAAAAAGGCGAATAACTTAGAAACCACACTCATTAAAGTGGGGCAATATTTACAAGTTAAAAACTTTGATAAACGCTATTCTTCCGAAGTGTGGATAGTCTCAAAAGGTGATACGTTATATAGTATTGCTAAGCGAAATAACACGACAGTTGCTGCCATCAAAACGCTAAATGGCTTGCATAGTAATTTGATTATTCCTGGTCAAAAGATTCAATTGAAATAGAATAATAACATTTCAAAAAAATAAAATAGACATACATTCGTTTTAAGATAGATTTAGTTACTTTGCAAACTTATATGCTAAAGAAGATTACTACGATATTTTGTCTGTTGATGACCTCTACATTGTTTGCTCAAGTAGGAGGAGAATCGACCTATCAATTTCTTAATTTAGTGTCTTCGCCACGCCAAGCTGCCTTAGGTGGAAAAGTCATCACCAACTACGATTATGATGTCACAGGTGGTTTATTTAATCCCGCCACAATTAATGCCGAAATGGATAATCAGCTGGCTCTTAATTATTCGAGTTATTTAGGCGGAATTAGTTACGGGACTGCTGCTTATGCTTATACATGGGACCGACACGTGCAAACTTTGCATATTGGTATGACCTATATCAACTACGGAACCTTTGATGGTTACGATCTTAACGGTGTTTCTACAGGAACCTTTACAGGAAATGAAGCGGCTTTATCTGCAGGTTATGCGTATCAAATTCCGTATTCTGATTTTTATATTGGTGCCAATTTAAAATTAATAACCTCAAAATTAGAACAGTATAACTCTATTGGAGTGGCTGCCGATTTTGGAGCTATGTACATCAATGAACGCTTAGATTTTCATGCGGCTTTAACCATTCGAAATTTGGGAACTCAAATAGTGACTTACGCTGGTTTAAATGAAAAACTACCTTTTGAAGTTAATCTTGGGTTGTCACAAACTCTTGAAAATATGCCCTTACGTTGGCACTTAACGTTTGAAAACCTACAGACTTGGCCTATCGGATTTTCTAATCCGTCACGAGCAACAACCGATTTAGACGGTAATCAAACTCAGGAAAAAGTAGGGTTTTTAAATGAAGTGTTGCGCCATACCATTATTGGAGCCGAGCTGTTTCCGGAGCGCGGATTTAATATCAGATTGGGTTATAATTTTAGACGTTCTGAAGAGTTGCGTATTTTGGAGCAGCGTAATTTTTCCGGACTATCATTTGGTTTGGGAATTAAGCTCAATAAAATGAGGTTTAATTATACACATGCAAGATATTCGGGTGCCAGTAATGCTAATTTCTTCGGAGTACAAATCGATTTGACAAAATGAGAAAAATTACCATAGCTATAGACGGTTTTTCATCTACAGGAAAAAGTACAGTTGCTAAGCAATTAGCCAGTGCTTTGGGATATGTTTATGTTGATTCTGGAGCCATGTATAGAGCTGTAACTTTGTATGCGATGCAAAACGGATTTATTGATGCCGATTGTTTAGATGCCGAAGGACTTGTTGCTCAATTGGATCAGATTAAAATCGATTTTCAATTTAATAAAGATTTGGGGTATGCTGAAGTGTATCTCAATGGAAGCAATGTAGAGAAAGCCATCAGAAGCCTAGAAGTTTCACAATGTGTGAGTCAGGTAGCCACCATTTCTGAAGTCAGAGAACAGCTGGTCAAACAACAACAAAATTTTGGAAAAGATAAAGGCGTTGTTATGGATGGTCGTGACATAGGAACGGTTGTATTTCCCGATGCTGAGTTGAAGTTGTTCATGACAGCTTCTGCAGAAAAAAGAGCTCAGCGTCGTTACGACGAATTAATAGAAAGGGGTGATGAGGTAACGTATGAAGAGGTGCTTAAAAACGTGCAATCGCGAGACCATATAGATTCTACACGAGAAGATTCACCATTAAGTATGGCAAACGATGCTGTAAAAGTGGATAATTCAAAAATGAGTTTAAACGAACAATTCGAGTTTGTTTTAAAACTATCTCAAGAAAAAATTAAAGCTTAGCATAAAAAAAAGCGACTTGCGCATTCAACAAGTTGAAGTTCAAGTCACTTTTTAAAAGTTATACCCTAGATCTTATAAATTAGGGATAATTAATTCTTGATCTGGATGAATTAAATCTGGATTTTTTAAGATATCTGAGTTCGCTTCAAAAATAGCTTGATACTTCGCAGGGTTTCCATAATATTGCTTTGCAATTTTCCCTAATGTTTCTCCACTTTTTACAGTATGTCTTGTATATACTGAAGTATCTGCAACTTTAATATCGGCCATAATATCAGATGGGCTATCGCCTCCTGCTTTTTTTATAGCATCCCAAAGTAAGTCTTTTTCATACTGTGTTTTTGCGGTTCCCCAGATTTTTAATTTACCATCTTCTACTTTAACATCACCATCTTGTATGTTAAGTGTTTCTCCTAAGTCTAATACGTCTTGGTATTTTGCTCTGACCATAATAATGTGTTTTTTAATTTAGTGTTAATACTATCGTAAATATACCAATTTATGTGCCAAAAATTTAAATATGTTAATAAAAAAACGGACCAACTAATAGAATTTTAATGATAGATTTTGAGGTTTTAAAATAGACATTTAATGGAGAGAATTTGAATGCATTCAATATTCTAAGCGTTCGTGCTAACCATTTCTCAGACAACAAACGAAAGGATTATATTTCAAAAAGTAGCACTAAACCATAACATAAGATAGTATCGTTCTGCAAATAAAAGGTTTAGAAGCATGAATTTTGTAAGGCATAAATTTGCTAATTGATTAAAAATCATTAATTTTGCACTCCTTTTAGCGAGACTTAGAAAGATAGAAGGAATAAATCATTTATAATCAATAACGCTTCTGCGTGTTATCGCTTAATCCTTTCTAAACATGCAGAATACAAATTTTAATTCAGCACATGTCTGAAAAAGAAACAAAACAAGCTGAAGTAGCAACTACTGAAGCTGCAACTGTAGAAACTACAGAAACAAAAACTGCTAACGCTCCTCAAGTTTCTGAGGCTCAAGCAAATCCAGAAAAATTCTTAAAAGATTTCAATTGGCACAATTACGAAGAAGGAATTGATCCTGTTGATGACAAACAATTAGAAGAATTTGAAAAATTAGTATCAGAAAATTTCGTTGACACTTTAGATGACGAAGTTGTAGAAGGAGAAGTAATTCATATTACAGATCGTGATGCTATTATTGACATTAACGCTAAGTCTGAAGGTGTAATTTCTCTTAATGAGTTCCGTTACAATCCAGATTTAAAAGTTGGTGATAAAGTAGAAGTATTAATTGATGTTCGTGAAGACGCAACGGGTCAATTAGTATTATCTCACCGTAAAGCTCGTGTAATTAAAGCATGGGATCGTGTAAACAATGCACATGACACTGGTGAAATCGTAAACGGTTTTGTAAAATGCAGAACTAAAGGTGGTATGATCGTTGACGTATTTGGTATAGAAGCATTCTTACCAGGTTCTCAAATTGATGTGAAACCTATTAGAGATTACGATCAGTATGTAAATAAAACAATGGAATTTAAAGTTGTGAAAATCAACCACGAATTCAAAAACATTGTAGTGTCTCATAAAGCGCTTATCGAAGCCGATATTGAAGAACAGAAAAAAGAAATCATTGGTCAATTAGAAAAAGGTCAGGTATTAGAAGGTATCGTTAAGAATATTACATCTTACGGTGTGTTTATTGATCTTGGTGGCGTTGACGGATTAGTTCATATCACAGATTTATCTTGGTCTAGAATTAACCATCCAAACGAAATCGTAGAATTAGACCAGAAATTAAACGTGGTAATCTTAGACTTTGATGAAGATAAGTCTAGAATCCAGTTAGGTCTTAAGCAATTAAGCAAGCATCCTTGGGAAGCTTTAGGTGATACTGTAAAAGTAGGCGATAAAGTAAAAGGAAAAGTGGTTGTTATTGCTGATTACGGTGCTTTTGTAGAAGTAGAAGAAGGTGTAGAAGGATTAGTTCACGTAAGTGAAATGTCTTGGTCAACACATTTACGTTCTGCTCAGGATTTCGTATCTGTTGGAGATGAAATCGAAGCAGTAATCTTAACTTTAGATAGAGAAGATCGTAAAATGTCTCTTGGTATTAAGCAATTAACACCAGATCCATGGACAGATATTACATCTAAATATCCTGTAGGTTCTAAACATTCAGGTATCGTACGTAACTTTACAAACTTTGGTGTTTTTGTTGAATTAGAAGAAGGTATTGACGGATTGATTTATATTTCTGATTTATCTTGGACTAAGAAAATCAAGCACCCAAGTGAGTTTACTAACGTAGGTGATACTTTAGAAGTTGTCGTATTAGAATTAGATGTTGAAGGACGTAAATTATCTTTAGGTCACAAACAAACAACTGACAACCCTTGGGATAAGTATGAAACTGAATTTGCTCTAGGTACTACGCATACTGCTGAAATTGGAGAGATTGTTGACAAAGGTGCAACTATCGATTTCAATGAAGATATCGTTGCTTTTGTACCATCTCGTCACTTAGAAAAAGAAGACGGAAGCAAATTGAAGAAAGGAGAATCTGCAGAATTCAAAATCATTGAGTTCAATAAAGAATTCAAAAGAGTTGTAGCATCTCATACAGCGATCTTCAAAGAAGAAGAAATGGCAAATGTAAAAGCAGCTGTGAAGAAGCAAGAAGCTCAAGCAGCAGAAGCAAAACCAACTTTAGGTGATGCTAATGACGCTTTACAAGCGCTTAAAGATAAAATGGACGGGAAGAAATAATTCCTAAATTCCTTTGAAAAAAGGAATCTCATTATTCTATATTAAAAAGCCTCTCGAAAATCGAGAGGCTTTTTTTATGTGTCTCAAATTTTATACCAAAAAATTTGTTCGACAATCTGATTTTTTTTGTAAGAATTATAAATAAATTTTAACATTTCAAAATAAAATCACAATAATTTTAAAGTAAAATAGCTGTAAATATTATATTTTTTGTTAAATTAATGGATAATATTTAAAAATATTAGTAAAAACATGAAAATAATTTATTTTGATAATAAATAAGCATAATTAGTTCTCCCTAAGTTTTAGTAGCTTTTTATTAACCCAAATCTTTTAAATTATGAAAAATTTTTTACTATGCGTAGCATTATTTGTGCTACAACAAGTTAGTGCTCAAGATGGAGACACTATCAACGATGCAATTTATGTTAATGGAGCCAATGTGTCTGTCAATGTCTTAGACTATGACACAGCCACTAAATCTGAATTAGAGCCGGCATGTAGTTCTGAAGAAGATGTGTTTTATCAACACCCTGTTCTAGCAGGAGAGAATAAGGTTACTATTGGTATGGCGAGTGCTGGTGTCATTTTGCTTACTCAATTCAATTATCAAATTTTAGTTGCCCCTGGAGGAAATCTTTTAAACCTACAAGAGATTACTTGCGATAATTATGTGGTGCCTATTTTAGCTAATGCAAATTTTGAGTTAGTTATTGATAATGTTAATCCAGGTGATGTTTATTATTTGAGAGTGTATAAGCCTGATGGACTAGGGGGCTTACTAACAGGATTATTATCTGGAACATTGATAAGTATGACGAGCGAGTTTGATGCTACGTTATCAACTTCAGAAGTCGAAAGAGATCAGTTCGATTACTTTGTTAATAATCAAAAAATCAAATTATTTAATATTAATTCTACTCTAAACTATAAGATTTATAATTTGGAAGGAAAGTTGATTCTGAAAAATGATAACCAGAAGCAATTTAAATCTATAGATATTTCTACACTTTCTAAAGGTTTATATGTGTTAAACATTGAACATCAAAACTTAAATAAAGTATTTAAGTTTGTTAAGTACTAATTACATCGTATCTCACCAGATAAAAAAAGGAAGTTCGTTAGAACTTCCTTTTTTATTAATAACACTAATAAACCAATTGCAAACCCTAATTTTTTAACTTAACTTTGTTCTCCAAATACGTTTGGAAAGCTATATGAGTCAAAAAGTATTACTTAATGCTAAAGAAATAAACATCATTCTTCATCGATTGGCTTGTCAACTTATTGAAAATCACAACGACTTTTCTAATACTGTTCTAATAGGATTACAACCTAGAGGGACGTTCTTGGCTAATCGTTTAGCTGAAATACTAACGACAGATTACAAGATTAAAAACATTGAATTAGGCCATCTAGATATCACGTTTTTTAGAGATGATTTTAGAAGAGGTGAGAAAATTCTTGAAGCTAATACCACAGACATTAATTTTATAGTTGAAAATAAAAACATTGTATTTATTGACGATGTTTTATATACCGGACGAAGCATAAGAGCCGCATTAACGGCTATCCAATCCTTTGGAAGACCTAATGAAATTGAACTATTAACTTTAATCGACAGACGTTTTAGCAGACATTTACCAATCCAACCCAATTACAGAGGTCGGCAAGTAGATGCAATTAATGAAGAAAAAGTCAAAGTAAATTGGTTTGAAAATGAAGGCGAAGATGCCGTATACTTAGAGAATAGTTAAAAGCGAATAATTAAAGTGCATCTGAGTTTAAGATGCCATCTGAATACTAAAAAAATGAGCGAATTAAGTGTTAATCACTTATTGGGAATTAAATATCTTAACGAAAAGGATATTCAATTGATTTTTGAAACGGCAGATCATTTCAAGGAAGTGATTAATAGACCCATTAAAAAAGTGCCTTCGCTTAGAGATATTACCATTGCCAACTTGTTTTTCGAAAATTCGACACGTACAAAATTGTCGTTTGAATTAGCCGAAAAGCGACTTTCAGCAGATGTTATTAATTTTTCAGCCTCTCAATCTTCAGTAAAAAAAGGAGAAACCTTAATTGATACGGTAAATAACATTTTATCTATGAAAGTAGATATGGTGGTTATGCGTCACCCCAATCCGGGAGCTGGTGTGTTTTTATCACAACATGTCGATGCAAGTATTATTAATGCTGGCGATGGCGCTCATGAGCATCCAACCCAAGCCTTGTTAGATAGCTATTCGATACGAGAACGTCTTGGTGACGTTAAAGGTAAAAACGTGGTTATTGTTGGTGATATATTACACAGTAGAGTAGCGCTTTCAAACATTTATGCCTTGCAATTACAAGGTGCCAATGTGATGGTTTGCGGACCCAAAACCTTGCTTCCAAAATACATTAAGGATTTAGGCGTGAAAGTAGAAACCAATTTACGTAAAGCGCTTAATTGGTGTGATGTGGCTAATATGCTTCGTGTTCAAAATGAGCGTATGGATATTAGTTATTTTCCTTCAACCCGAGAATACACGCAACAATACGGCGTTAATAAAGCATTGCTAAATTCTCTGGATAAAGATATTACGATTATGCATCCCGGACCAATAAACAGAGGTGTTGAGATTACAAGTGATGTAGCAGATTCTGATCAAGCCATCATTTTAGACCAAGTTCAAAACGGAGTAGCTATACGAATGGCTGTCATTTATTTATTAGCTTCTAAAATAAAACATTAAGCATATGATTTTTGATAACGACGGAAATACCACCATAATTACCCAGGAGAAAGCATCTATTGTAGAGCTTGTAAAGAAAATTGACGTTTTATATGAGCGTTTTAAAAACAATAATATCATCGTAAATATAACCAAATTAGATGTGGTTACACTTTCTGATATTGTTGAATTTTTACAATTATCAAATAAACATCGTAAAGCCAAACATTCTTTTGTCATCGTGTCTAACAGCGCAAATCTTGATGAAATGCCAGATGAAATTGTCGTAGTGCCAACAACTAAGGAAGCCTATGATATTATTGAAATGGAAGAGATGGAGCGTGATTTAGGTTTTTAAAAAGAATGTACTGAGTCGTTTTTTTGATAAGTTGTTTCGACTCTGCAACAAACAACGTTACTGTATAAATGAAATTAACCATATTAGGCTGTTATAGCGCTACACCTCAATTACATACCAATCCTACAGCTCAGATTTTTGAGATTAAAAATCATACGTTTTTAATAGATTGTGGTGAAGGCACTCAGGTAGAACTCCGCAGGCATAAAGTCAAATTTGGGAAAATCAAACACATATTTATTTCGCATTTACACGGTGACCATTGCTTTGGTCTGGCTGGCTTAATTTCAACATTTAGATTGTTAACTCGTGAAGCCGATTTGCATATCTATGCACCAAAAGGCTTAAAAGAAGTGATTACACTTCAAATGAAACTATCACAATCCTGGACCAATTATAAGCTTATTTTTCATGAATTATCGTCTACAACTTCGGAACTGATTTATGAAGATGATAAAGTTGAAGTGCATACCATTCCTTTAGATCACCGAATTTATACCAACGGATTCTTATTTAAAGAAAAACCAGGAGAACGTAAATTAGATATCAATGCGGTTTTAAATGCCGATATCGATGTGGCTTATTATCGAAAACTAAAGCAAGGTGCTGATGTTCCTAATAATAACGGAACTATTGTAAAAAATGAAACGGTAACTCGAGATCCACAACCGCCAAAAAGCTATGCCTTTTGTAGTGATACAGCTTATAACGAAGCGATGCTTCCAATTATTAAGGATGTTGATGTCTTATACCACGAATCGACATTTATTGATAAGCATGAAGATTTGGCGTTACCTACGAAGCATTCTACAGCAAAACAGGCAGCTACTATTGCAAAGAAAGCCAATGTAAAGCAATTAATTCTCGGGCATTATTCGACGCGATACGACGATTTAACAGCATTTAAAACTGAGGCTGAAACAATTTTTAAACCTGTAGAATTAGCTAAAGACGGGAAAGTATTTGATTTTTAAAGTGTTGTAGATTCTGTATAATCTTTAAACAGAACCATTCATTTGTAGACTTGTTCTATATAATCGCCTTGGTAAAAATACCCAGTGGTGCTTTTATGATAATATCACAATTAAATCTCATTTACCGATTTCTCTTTATTGTCTTTTGAAATTCATCTAAGGCCATCATCCATTCGATAGCATCATCTAAATTATGACAGCGTTTCAAACTTTTCTTAAAAAAATGCTTTTCAAGAGAGGAATTTAGGTAACTAAAATCATTATAGGATACAACAGCACTAGCAACCAAAAAGTCATATTCATTATTAAAATCGAGCCACAATTGAGGTTCAAAGGAGTAGGAGTTGATTCGGTTGGCTATGTATCCAATTCTTAAACCTTTTTTGATGTCTTCAGAAAAGGCACTAATTAATTCACTTACGAGATTATAATCAACGTGAATGCCTTCGTTTAATTCTGAAATAACAAAATGCTTTGTAGTATAGAGCGTTCCGAAGGGAAACTCTACTTTTTTATATTCTAAACTTTTAGAATATTTACTGGTTTCAAATTTCATTAGTAGGGATTATTCCCTAAATTTATATGAAATATTTGAGGCTAAAAAAGATTAAGCCTATTAAATGCGATAATCGATTCTAATGAATACAGACTTAGGCAATTACAGAAAGTCATACGAAAAACAAGAATTACTTGAGGCTAATGTGAGTGATAATCCGTTGGAATTATTCCAAAAATGGTTTCATGAAGTAGACAAAAACTTTGATGTAGGAGAAACAAATGCAATGACATTAAGTACTTTGGGACTGGATGGTTTTCCGAAGAGTAGAGTAGTGCTCTTAAAAAAGTTTACCTACGAAGGCTTTATTTTTTATACCAATTATAATAGCGAAAAAGGTCAAGCGATTCTCAATAACCCCAAGGTGTGTTTGTCATTTTTTTGGCCTGCTGCAGAACGTCAAATCATTATTAAAGGTCAAGCCGAAAAAATTGCTGAAAATTTAAGTGATGGCTATTTCGAATCTCGACCAAGAGGAAGCCAGTTAGGTGCTTTAGTTTCTCAACAGAGTGCCACCATTCCTGATAGAGCAGTTTTAGAAGAACGCTTAAAAGAACTGGAAGCCGCTTATGAAGGTAAAGACATTCCGCGACCTGAATCTTGGGGCGGATTTATTGTCAAGCCTTTTGAAATCGAATTTTGGCAAGGACGTCCTAACCGACTGCACGATCGCTTACGTTATCAATTGGATAAAGATCTTAATTGGAACTTAGACCGCTTATCACCATAATAGTATATGAAGTGCCTTTTAGTTGTATGTATGTTTATAATCTTATACTCTTGTAAAGAGAAGGAAACTCCTATTCTTAAGCATCCAGATTTATTAGGATTTAAAGTAACGACACTAGCCGACTCCGATGAGGACTTATTTGACGTCATTGAAAAAAAGGAACAACAAGGTTTCATTGAAACCAAATATATCAACGATATATTATATGTTTCAACCTTTCAAATTTTAAATGCTTGTGGAAATTATGAAGGCAATATTGAAACTTCAAACGACACAATAAGTCTTCAGCTTAAATTAATATCTGAAGAGGTTTGTACTTCAGAATCTGCTCGAAGAGTAACGTATTTAATATATAATCCAACTTCTAAAAAAAGAATAATTATCAAGTAGAATTTCTATATTCTGATATGTAAAAATATCGACGAAATACATTTATTTTCCGTTTAAAAGTCATTTTAACATTTTAAATTGTGTATTTCATCGATGTTTTACATATATTTTCGACGAAATGCATGTTATTCATCGATTTTAACAATTCATTAACATTTTTTACATAAAGAGGTCTCTATTTTAGTAATCCCAAATCATAAATAACCCTCTTATGAAACCTATTAAATTCTTGCCTTTTATGGCATTATTAGCTTTGTTAACGTTTTCATGTTCAAGCGAAGACTTTCCAGACGAGACTATTGATAGTATGTCATTACCAGTCCCTCCAGTTGCCAAAACAATTGAAATTGAAATTTTAGAGCTTATCAATGCGCACCGAATTACTGAAGGCTTAAATCCTTTAGCCAATCACAGTATCATAAAGTCTGTGGCATTTACACATACCGATTATATGGTTGAAGTAAATAATGTTTCACACGATAATTTTTTTCAACGTAGAAATAGTTTAATTGACAATGCCAGTGCAACTAAAGTCTCAGAAAATGTGGCTTATGCGTTTAGTTCTGCGGAATCTGTCGTTAATGCCTGGTTGAATAGCGAAGGTCATAGAGAAAATATTGAAGGTGATTTTACCGATTTTGATATTTCAGCTGAGCAAAACGCTGAAGGCAAGTGGTACTTCACCAATATTTTTATAAAACGATAGAAAATATAAAAAGTTTAAAATTGATTAATAGCAAATAATTAGTTTAAAACCACAATTAGAGATCATTCTAATTGTGGTTTTTTTTGTTTTATAAGTATATCATTCGTTTTATAAACTCAAGAGACTTCCTTATTAGAATACGTGTGCTGCACAGTTAATAAGCGCTTAAGTATTGATATTTTATAATTGATAAATTCATGCGATTTAGACAATGATAGAACTGTGTTATTGATCTTATAATTTATATATTTCTAGCTTCTTAAAAGCGTTCTTTTGCTTTTTTGACTAAGGTTTATATCAAATTGATATATCAAGAAAGAAGTCTATAAGAAGTTTTACTATAGCTAAAGTGTAATCTTCAGACTTAAGGTATGTTTTCAAAATCGACTCCTAAAAAAATAGTAAAATAAAAAAAGCAGACTCATAACAAGTCTGCTTTTTCAAGTTTAGTTTAGAGGGTAATATGGTTATTCTTTCAGTATATAGAAGTAAGAACGTCTGTTCAACTGGTGCTCTTCTTCGGTACATTTAACACCATTTGAACACTTGTTAAGTAATTGGTATTCGCCATAACCAATGGCGCTTTCTATACGTTCACGAGCAATACCTCTGGAGATAATATATTCCATCGTTGATTTTGCTCTTCTATCTGATAATTTTTCGTTGTATTTATCACGACCACGACTATCGGTATGCGATTCAATTTTAATCACCATCGTTGGGTGCGCTCTCATTACATCTACGATGTTTTCAAGCTCATATTGCGCGTCTGTTCTAATATTGGATTTGTCAAAATCAAAGAAAATAGGATTGATTACAATCTGACTTTCAAAAATTAATGGTTCCAAGTATAAATCGGCTTCAGTTACTTTTTCATGCTCATTATCTGTAGTTACCTTCTTTTGATCTTCTTTGTAATCTTCTTTGCTACCAATAACGGTATACGTAGCATTACAATCGGCAGTAAATTCATAACTTCCGTCGTCACCTGTTTCAACTTCAGAAATCACTTTGCCTACTTCATTGATGAGTTTCACTGTAACACCAGCTAAAATTTCATTCGTATTTAAATCTCTTGTAATTCCTTTGATGGTTTGAATACAAACAGAGGCATCAAAACCATAAATATCATCACCACCTTGGCCATCTGGACGGTTAGAGGAGAAGTATCCGGTGTGTTCGTTTTCTGCTTCGGAATCATTTTTGAAATACGCAAAATCATCGTAACCACTATTGTATGGCGCTCCTAAGTTTTCAGGCTGCGCTGTTTTGTCTTTTAACAGATTAGATTTAAAAATATCTAAGAATCCTAAGTTTAAATGACCATCTGAAGAAAAGTAAAACGTACTGTCTTTAGCAACAAACGGAAACATTTCACGACCTTCAGTATTAATCGTTTCGCCGAGATTTCTAGGTTCAGAATAACTGTTTCCGCCTTCAATATCAACAACATAAATATCGGTATTTCCAATGCCGCCTTCACGATCTGATACAAAGTATAATTGTTTGTTATCCGGACTTAAAGCTGGGTGACCAGTTGAAAATACCTCATCATTAAATGGTAACTCTACAATGTTTGTCCATTGCGTATCCACTAAAGTCGCTTTGTATAATTTAAGGTGTGTGGTTCCTTTTTTATCGTATTTTACTTTCTTATTGCTCTTTCCTACATTATCTCTGGTGAAATACATGATTTTACCATCGTTTGTAATAGCAACAGATGCTTCGTGGAAATCGGTATTTATTTTTTCTGCTGAAATAAAATCTGGTGTCCCATAAGTTACAGAATCAACATCCTTGTTGACTTTAACCTGATAAATATCTAAAAAAGGTTCTTGATTCCAGCTGTATAATTTTTTGCCGTCGGTATTTCTGGCAGAGGCAAAGTATAGCTGATCTTTATGAACATAAGACCCAAAATCGGAATACTTAGTATTAAAAGGAAGATTTTGAAGTTTTACAACTTTGTTTTTTTCTGAACTTGCCAATTCGTTGTATTTAGCAATGTTTTCAGGATTATAATCTTTAATACGAGAATCATTATTTTGAATTTCCATGAATGTTTTCATCCATGTATCGGCCTCTTCATAATGTCCTAAACTACGTAGGGATTGAATGTGCTTATAAATATATTCTGGATTGATTTTATCTTTACCATATTTGTCTAAGGCTTTGCCATACCAGAAGGCAGCTTTTTCAGATTTAGAATTGTTATAGTAACAATCACCTAAACGTGTAAGTACATGAAGGCTTGTATCTCCTTTTTTGAGAACTTCTTCATACAGTTCTGTGGCTTTTACATACCCAAAATTGCTAAAAAACTTATCGGCAAGCTTTTCTTGGGCAATCATAACTGAGCTACTAAGCACAACTATTAATATTAAAAACTTTGATTTCATGTGTGTCTTTTTATTTTTTTCAATGGTCACATGGAACATCCCAGCATCATGGTTCATTATATCATTAAATTCAGGTAGAAGAGGACGTTTCATCATTGATTTGTTTTTAGAAGTATCTCGGGGATTTAATTCGCTTGCTTTTAAATATTTCGAACATCAATAAAACTTCGTGAGTCCCGCTTGTATAAGGTCTTAAGTCGGAAATAGGATATTCGTAAGCATAACCTATTCGTAATTGTTTCGATATCTGAAAATCGGCCAAACCACCAATCGCAGCTGCTTGTTCATTGATTCTGTAACCAGCACCTACCCAGAATTTTTCATAAAATAAAAAGTTAGCAGTTAAGTCAAAAGACAAAGGCGCACCATTGGTCGCTTTTAAAAGCGCAGCAGGTTTTAGTTTTGTATTTTCACTTAAATCGAATACATAACCACCAGTAAAATAGTAGCTAATACGTTCTAGAGCTTGAAATTCTGCATCACCAGTATAATCGGTATTCAATATTCTTGGAGCTGAAAGTCCGAGATACCATTTTTGACTGTGCCAATAAACACCCGTTCCAATATTAGGTTTCCAACGGTTTTCAAATCCGAAAATAACCGGGTCATTTGATTGGGATTGTTGAAAATCGGCATCCAAACTATAGCTTGTAAATCCGGCTTTTATTCCGAAGGCTAACTTACTGTTTTCACCTGTAGGAATCGTATATGAAAAATCACCATACAAATAAGAAAAGTTTTGATACCCGAGTTCGTCATTAATAAACGACACCCCTAAACCAACACGTTCGTTTCTCATTGGAGCGTGAATAGAAAGTGTTTGTGTTTGCGGGCCACCTTCAAGGCCAACCCATTGACTTCTATGTAAGCCAACAACACTCAAGGTTTCTCTACTTCCAGCATAAGCGGGATTTATAGCAATGGTATTGTACATATACTGCGTAAACTGAGGAAGCTGCTGTGCAACGCCCATCCAGCTACTGAACAGTATAAATGCGATTATATTAAACTTGACAAATTTCATATAGGTTAAGATTTATTTTGTTGAAACGTAGATTGGTCCTGTAATTGGTTTTAATTCTAATTCACCAGTACTATCTATTAATTTAATAACATAATAATAAGTTCCAGTTGGTACGAAGTTTGAATTTCCTACCGAAGCATTTGAAGCCGTACCATTCCAATCATTTTGATAATTTGGATTGTCGTAGATCTTTGCTCCCCAACGGTTAAAGATTTGTAATTCTATAACGAAACCACATTCTTCAATACCGCTAATGGTAAAGTATTCATTAATACCATCAAAGTTAGCTGTAACTGCTTTTGAGATGACAACATCTTCTTGACCACATGGTAAAACCACACACTCGTCGTGAACTGTTATTGTAATTTCGGTTTCGCTTGGGCAATCGCTATCTGTTAAAACATATTTAACGACATATTCGCCAAGGTCTACGGTTGTTGGATCAAAGAAGCTTCCATTTAAAGTAACATCTCCAGAAACAACTTCCCAAGTACCAGTTGGATCGTAATCACCACTTAAAGTATCAAACAAGTCGAATACTGTATCTTCAATACAAAGTGAGATATCAGAGGCTATTATGGTATTTTGAGTTGTAACATTAATGGTTTGTGTAAATACATCTTCATTTCCACATTCGTCACTAACAATCCAATCTCTAATAATCATATAATCTGCTGCAGTTCCATCGGCTGTAGATGTTTCGTTAAATTCGACAGTCATATTTGTAGAACAAGCATCTTCAAATACTAATTCAGGAACTTCAGGGATATCTGTACAAACGACATTTATCACTTCTTCAAGTTCACCGACTAGCGTAGGTGCTGTAGTATCTTCAACAGTAATCATCTGTATTAACGCAGTAGCATTATCACATTCATCAACAAGTGTCCAAACTCTAGTAATAAAGAATTCATTCGGACAATTACCTTCTGAGATTTCATCAGCATAAGTTGCTTCTAAACCAGTAGAGCAATTATCAGCTTCATCAGTTACGTAACCTGTTAAACTTAAATCGGTGGCATCCTGATCACATTCTATGGCAATATCTCCAGGAACCGTAAACGTAGGCGCTGTAGTATCTTGTACAGTAATAGTTTGAACTAACGTTGTTGTATTATCACAGTCGTCAGTTAAGGTCCAAGTTCTAGAAATGACATAAGCATTAGCACAATCACCATCGGTAATGGCATCGGTATATGTTGCTTCTAAATCGGTAGAACAGTTATCAGCTTCATCAGTTACATCACCAGTTAAGCTTAGATCATTCACATCAACATCACATTCTAAACTGATACTTTCAGGAACCGTAAACGTAGGCGCTGTAGTATCTTGTACAGTAATAGTTTGAACTAACGTTGTTGTATTATCACAGTCGTCAGTTAAGGTCCAAGTTCTAGAAATGACATAAGCATTAGCACAATCACCATCGGTAATGGCATCGGTATATGTTGCTTCTAAATCGGTAGAACAATTATCAGCTTCATCGGTTACATCACCAGTTAAGCTTAGATCATTCACATCAACATCACATTCTAAACTGATACTTTCAGGAACCGTAAACGTAGGCGCTGTAGTATCTTGAACAGTAATAGTTTGAACCAGCGTTGTTGTATTGTCACAGTCGTCAGTTAAGGTCCAAGTTCTAGAAATGACATAGGCATTAGCGCAATCACCATCAGTAATGGCATCGGTATATGTTGCTTCTAAACCAGTAGAGCAATTATCAGCTTCATCCGTCACATCACCAGTTAAGCTTAAGTCATTCACATCCGCATCACATTCTAAACTGATACTTTCAGGAACCGTAAACGTAGGCGCTGTAGTATCTTGAACAGTGATAGTTTGAACCAGAGTTGTTGTATTATCACAATCATCAGTTAAGGTCCATGTTCTAGAAATGATATAAGCATTTGCACAATCACCATCTGTAATGGCATCGGTAAACGTTGCTTCTAAATCGGTAGAACAATTATCAGCTTCATCCGTCACATCACCAGTTAAGCTTAAGTCATTCACATCAACATCACATTCTAAACTGATACTTTCAGGAACCGTAAACGTAGGCGCTGTAGTATCTTGTACAGTAATAGTTTGAACTAACGTTGTTGTATTATCACAATCGTCAGTCAAGGTCCAAGTTCTAGAAATGATATAAGTATTAGCACAATCACCATCGGTAATGGCATCAGTAAACGTCGCTTCTAAATCGGTAGAACAATTATCAACTTCATCGGTTACATCACCAGTTAAGCTCAGGTCGTTGACATCCGCATCACATTCTAAACTGATACTTTCAGGAACAGTAAACGTAGGCGCTGTAGTATCTTGAATAGTAATAGTTTGAACTAACGTTGTTGCATTATCACAATCATCAGTTAAGGTCCATGTTCTTGTAATAAAGGATTCATTTGCACAATTTCCAAAAGCTACAGAATCACTATAGGTTGCTTCAAGTATGCTATTTGAACATACATCCGTTTCATCGGTCACATCACCTGTTAGAGATAAATCTGAAGGATCTTGATCACATTCGATAGTTATATCACCAGGAACCGTAAACGTTGGAGCAGTTGTATCTTCAATGGTTAATGTAGCTTCTAAGGTTGCAGCGTTTCCACATTCATCAGAAATGGTATAGAGAACCGTAAGCGTTCCACTTAATCCACAAGCTTCAACAAAATTTTCATAATCGTAGTTAGAAGTCACAGTAATCGCTAGATCATCAGCACAAGCTTGTAAGGTTACAATATTGTTGTCATTCCAATCACTAGCTAAAGTTTCATTTTCATTTCCTGCACATTCAATGGTTGTATCTTCAACATTACAGTTAGATAAATCTGGAATAGTTTCATCTCCAAAGGTTAAAATGGCTGTTACTATAGTTGCATTTCCGCAATCATCTGTAATAGTATAATTGACACTTATTGTTCCACAAGGACCACAAGTTGTATTTAAGTTGTTGAAATCATAATCTGAAGTCACCTGACCTGTAAAATCGGTATCACATGCATCTGCAGCACAAGCTTCAAGCGCAGCAATATTTGCGGCATTCCAGGCATCAGCAAGTGATTCATTATCGGTATCAGAACATTCTAAAGTTGTATTTTCTACAGCACATCCTGTTAAATCTGGAACCACAGTATCTTCAAGCGTTAAAGTTGCATTTAAAGTCGTCGCATTACCACAGTCATCGGTAATCGTATAAACCACATCAATCGTTCCACCTTGACCACAAGTTGACACTAAGTTTGAGTATGCAAAATCCGAAGTCACCTGACCGTTAAAGTCTGTATCACAAGTATCGGCACCACAATTTTCAAGCGCAGCAATGTTCGCCGCATTCCAATCGTTGGCTAATTGTTCGTTATCATCACCCGAACATTCAATTGATGTATCTGTCACTGAACAGTTATCAAGGTTAGGAGGCGTAGTATCTTCAAGCGTTAAAGTTGCGTTTAAAGTCGTCGCATTACCACAATCATCTGTAATCGTATAAATCACAGCGATGGTTCCACCTTGACCACAAGTTGACACTAAGTTTGAGTAGGCGTAATCCGAAGTCACCTGACCGTTAAAATCGGTATCACAAGTATCAGCACCACAATTTTCAAGGGCAGCGATATTTGCCGCATTCCAATCGTTCGCCAATTGCTCGTTATCATCACCTGAACATTCGATAGACGTATCTGTAACTGAACAGTTATCAAGGTTAGGCGGTGTTGTATCTTCAAGCGTTAAAGTTGCGTTTAAAGTCGTCGCATTACCACAATCATCTGTAATGGTATAAATCACAGCAATCGTTCCACCTTGACCGCAAGTTGACACCAAGTTTGAATAGGCGTAATCCGAAGTTACCTGACCGTTAAAATCGGTATCACAAGTATCGGCACCACAATTTTCAAGGGCAGCGATGTTCGCGGCATTCCAATCGTTGGCTAATTGTTCGTTATCATCACCCGAACATTCAATTGATGTATCTGTAACTGAACAGTTATCTAAGTTAGGCGGTGTTGTATCTTCAAGTGTTAAGGTTGCCGTTAAAGTCGTCGCATTTCCACAATCATCTGTAATGGTATAAATCACTGTAATGGTTCCACCTTGTCCGCAAGTAGACGTTAAGTTTGAATATGCATAGTTGGAAGTTACAGTAATTCCAAGATCATCAGCACAATTTTCTAAAGCTGTGATATTAGCAGCATTCCAATCGTTCGCTAGTTGCTCATTATCATCACCAGAACATTCAATGGATATATCTTCAACAGTACAGTTCGATAAATCAGGAATTGTTCCATCGTCGAACGTTAATGTTGCAATTAAAGTCGTCGCATTTCCGCAGTCATCTGTAATGGTATAAGTTACGTTTAATGTTCCACAAGGACCACAAGTTGTATTTAAGTTATTGAAATCATAGTCTGAAGTCACCTGACCTGTAAAATCGGTATCGCAGGCATCTGCAGCACAAGCTTCAAGCGCAGTAATATTAGCGGCATTCCAGGCATCAGCAAGTGATTCATTATCAGTGTCAGAACATTCTAACACTGTATTTTCTACAGAACATCCTGTTAAATCAGGAACCACAGTATCTTCAAGCGTTAAAGTTGCGTTTAAAGTCGTCGCATTACCACAATCATCTGTGATGGTATAAACCACAGCAATCGTTCCACCTTGACCACAAGTTGACACTAAGTTTGAATAGGCGTAATCCGAAGTCACCTGACCATTAAAGTCCGTATCACAAGTGTCAGCACCACAATTTTCAAGGGCTGCGATGTTTGCCGCATTCCAATCGTTCGCTAATTGCTCGTTATCATCACCCGAACATTCGATCGACGTATCCGTCACTGAACAGTTATCAAGGTTAGGTGGTGTTGTATCTTCAAGTGTTAAGGTTGCGTTTAAAGTCGTTGCGTTTCCACAGTCATCTGTAATGGTATAAATCACAGCAATCGTTCCACCTTGACCGCAAGTTGACACTAAGTTTGAGTAGGCGTAATCCGAAGTCACCTGACCATTAAAGTCCGTATCACAAGTGTCAGCACCGCAATTTTCAAGCGCAGCGATGTTTGCCGCATTCCAATCGTTGGCTAATTGTTCGTTATCATCACCCGAACATTCTATTGATGTATCTGTTACTGAACAGTCATCAAGGTTAGGAGGCGTAGTATCTTCAAGTGTTAAGGTTGCGTTTAAAGTCGTCGCGTTTCCACAGTCATCGGTAATCGTATAAACCACAGCAATCGTTCCACCTTGACCACAAGTTGACACTAAGTTTGAGTAGGCAAAATCCGAAGTCACCTGACCGTTAAAATCGGTATCACAAGTATCGGCACCACAATTTTCAAGGGCAGCAATGTTCGCCGCATTCCAATCGTTGGCTAATTGTTCGTTATCATCACCAGAACATTCTATTGATGTATCTGTAACTGAACAGTTATCAAGGTTAGGAGGCGTAGTATCTTCAAGCGTTAAAGTTGCGTTTAAAGTCGTCGCATTACCACAATCATCTGTTATGGTATAAATCACAGCAATGGTTCCACCTTGACCACAAGTTGACACTAAGTTTGAGTAGGCGTAATCCGAAGTCACCTGACCATTAAAGTCCGTATCACAAGTATCAGCACCACAATTTTCAAGCGCAGCGATGTTCGCCGCATTCCAATCGTTCGCTAGTTGTTCGTTATCATCACCAGAACATTCTATTGATGTATCTGTTACTGAACAGTTATCAAGGTTAGGTGGTGTTGTATCTTCAAGTGTTAAAGTTGCGTTTAAAGTCGTTGCATTACCACAGTCATCTGTAATGTTATAAATCACAGCGATGGTTCCACCTTGACCACAAGTTGACACTAAGTTTGAATAAGCGTAATCAGAAGTCACCTGACCATTAAAGTCCGTATCACAAGTATCAGCACCACAATTTTCAAGCGCAGCGATGTTTGCCGCATTCCAATCGTTGGCTAATTGCTCGTTATCATCACCAGAACATTCTATTGATGTATCAGTTACTGAACAGTTATCTAAGTTAGGCGGTGTTGTATCTTCAAGTGTTAAGGTTGCCGTTAAAGTCGTCGCATTTCCACAGTCATCTGTAATGGTATAAATCACTGTAATGGTTCCACCTTGACCACAAGTTGACACTAAGTTTGAATAAGCGTAATCAGAAGTCACCTGACCATTAAAGTCCGTATCACAAGTATCAGCACCACAATTTTCAAGCGCAGCGATGTTTGCCGCATTCCAATCGTTGGCTAATTGCTCGTTATCATCACCAGAACATTCTATTGATGTATCAGTTACTGAACAGTTATCTAAGTTAGGCGGTGTTGTATCTTCAAGTGTTAAGGTTGCCGTTAAAGTCGTCGCATTTCCACAGTCATCTGTAATGGTATAAATCACTGTAATGGTTCCACCTTGTCCGCAAGTAGACGTTAAGTTTGAGAACGCATAGTTGGAAGTTACAGTAATTCCAAGATCATCAGCACAGTTTTCTAAAGCAGTGATGTTAGCAGCATTCCAATCGTTTGCCAGTTGCTCATTATCATCACCTGAACATTCAATTGATTGATCAGTAACTGAACAATTCGACAAATCAGGAATTGTTCCATCGTCAAACGTTAATGTTGCAATTAAAGTCGTTGCGTTTCCGCAGTCATCTGTAATGGTATAAGTTACGTTTAATGTTCCACAAGGACCACAAGTTGTATTTAAGTTATTGAAATCATAGTCTGAAGTCACCTGACCATTAAAATCGGTATCACATGCATCTGCAGCACAAGCTTCAAGCGCAGCAATATTAGCGGCATTCCAGGCATCAGCAAGTGATTCATTATCAGTGTCAGAACATTCTAACACTGTATTTTCTACAGAACATCCTGTTAAATCAGGAACCACAGTATCTTCAAGCGTTAAAGTTGCGTTTAAAGTCGTCGCATTACCACAGTCATCTGTGATGGTATAAACCACAGCGACCGTTCCACCTTGACCACAAGTTGACACTAAGTTTGAATAGGCGTAATCCGAAGTCACCTGACCGTTAAAGTCCGTATCACAAGTATCAGCACCACAATTTTCAAGGGAAGCAATGTTCGCCGCATTCCAATCGTTCGCTAGTTGTTCGTTATCATCACCCGAACATTCTACTGATGAATCTGTAACTGAACAGTTATCAAGGTTAGGTGGTGTTGTATCTTCAAGCGTTAAAGTTGCGTTTAAAGTCGTCGCATTACCACAATCATCTGTAATGGTGTAAATCACAGCGATGGTTCCACCTTGACCACAAGTTGACACTAAGTTTGAATAAGCGTAATCAGAAGTCACCTGACCATTAAAGTCCGTATCACAAGTATCAGCACCACAATTTTCAAGCGCAGCGATGTTCACCGCATTCCAATCGTTGGCTAGTTGTTCGTTATCATCACCAGAACATTCTATTGATGTATCTGTTACTGAACAGTTATCAAGGTTAGGTGGTGTTGTATCTTCAAGGGTTAAAGTTGCGTTTAAAGTTGTAGAGTTGCCACAATCATCTCGAATGGTGTAGAGAACAGCAATGGTTCCACCTTGCCCGCAAGTAGACGTTAAGTTTGTAAACGAATAATCTGATATGACCGTAATTCCTAAATCATCAGCACAGTTTTCTAGTGCAGTGATATTAGCAGCATTCCAATCGTTTGCTAATTGCTCATTATCATTACCAGAACATTCGATAGATTGATCGGTAACAGTACAGTTAGATAAATCTGGAATAGTACCATCATCAAAAGTTAAAGTGACTGTAACAGTTGTAGCATTGCCACAATCGTCGGTTACCGTATACGTTACACTTAATGTCCCACAAGGACCACAAGTAGAATTTAAATTATTAAAGTCATAATCTGAAGTCACTTGACCAACTAAATCAGTATCACATGCATCTGTAGCACAGGCTTCTAGAGCAGCAATATTAGCCGCATTCCAGTCGTTAGCCAATTGTTCATTATTAGTATCGGTACATTCTAGCGTAGTGTTTTCAATAGTACAGCTAGAAATATCTGGTGCAATAGTATCTACAATTGAAATGGTTTGTACATCAGAAGTTGTGTTTCCACAATCATCAGTAGCCGTCCACGTTCTTGTAATGGTTTCGGTATTACCACAGGCATCTACAGAAGCATCAATAAAAGTCACTGTAGCATTTCCGCAGGTATCTGTAGCCGTAGCGTTACCAGTGTTTGCCGGATCTGTACTTTCTGTACATTGAATTGTTGTGTCAGCTGGTATTGTTAATGTTGGAGCAGTGGTGTCTTCAACTGTAATGGTTTGAGTTTCAGAAATTGAATTTCCACAAGCATCAGTAGCAGTCCAGGTTCTTGTGATAATTTCCGTGTTTCCGCAATCAGCAACAGAAGCATCTGTAAAGGTTACGGTTGCACTTCCGCAGGTATCATTAGCAGTAGCATTACCAGTGTTTGCCGGATCTGTACTCTCGTTACATTGAATTGTTATATCTGAAGGCACATTAAGTGTAGGTGCACCAGTATCTTCAACAGTAATTGTTTGTACATCAGAAGCAACATTTCCACAAGCATCAGTTGCGGTCCATGTTCTGGTAATAATTTGTGTGTTTCCACAGTTAGAAACAGTCGTATCTGAATAATCGATGGTTACATTTCCACAATTATCAGTCGCTGTAGCTGTTCCTGTATTTGGCGGGTTTGTATCTTCACCACATTCTCTAATTTTATTCGTAGGAATCGTTATCACTGGCGCAGTAGTATCAACGACAGTAATGGTTTGTGTATTAGAAGTTTCGTTACCACAATCGTCGGTAGCGGTCCAAGTTCTAGTAATAATTTGTGTATTACCACAGTTATTTACAGAGGTATCAGAATGTGTAATGCTGACAGCTCCGCAAGCATCTGTTCCTGTTGCATAACCTGTATCTTGAGGCGCTGTACTTTGTCCACATTCTACACTTATATCCGCAGGAAGCGTAAGTGTTGGGTTAACCGTATCAACTACTGTAATGGTTTGAATATCTGTAGTAGTATTGCCACAATCGTCAGTTAATGACCATGTTCTTGTGATGGTAAACTGATTGTCACAACTTCCAGCTGTAATAGCATCTGTATACGTCGCTTGGAAGTCTGGAGATGCTGCTGTACACGCATCGAATTCGTTAGTTACATCGCCAACAACATTTAAATCACTAGCGTCTTGATCACATTGTATTGTAATGTCGGCAGGAGCAGTGAATGTTGGAGCTGTAGTATCTTGAACATTAATAATTAAAGTTCTAACGGTTTCATTCCCACAATCGTCTGTTGCTGTCCAAGTTCGTTCTAAAGTATAATTGTTATCGCAATTACCATCGGTTCTTGTTTCTTCAAAAGTTACAGTAGCATTTCCGCATTCGTCTGTAGCTGTTAAGGTTTCTGCAGCTTCTAATTCACTACATTCGATAGTAATTTCATCGGTTGTTGTATCTGGATTTGTATAGTTTGAAATACACGTAAATTCAATATTGTGTTGTCTTCCAGACCCAGAAACATTAGCTCTTCGTGCTTCAACACCTAATCTGAATCTATAAGAACTCGAATTGGTGTTTCTTGTTGTGATATTAGATTGTGGGTTTACACTTGTAACTCCTGTATATTCAGTTGTACCAGCAGTAGCAACTATCCATGAGCCTTCTTCAGTAATTGTTAAATCTGTAGGATCATTTACTGTATAACTTGAGGTAAATTGTGTCCAGTTAACTTCACCATAATTATTACCACCATCAATATCATTAAAGTTGGTATAAAATTCAGGTAAGCTTACAGGGTCACCAGTAATTGCATCTACAAAATCTATTCGATATTCTGTATAGGCACGATCTCCAATATTTGTAAGGCTGAATGCTGTTCTTGGTTTAAGTGCATTAGGTCCAGATGAATTATCATCCAATACAGGAATGGTAGTATTTACAGTTTCTACAATGGTTAGTAAGGCATCAACATTTGTAGAGACATCACTAAATCTAAAGACTTCGCCTTCAAGGAAAGTAGAATTATTACCATCTCCAGATTCTTCCTGGTAATTATTAAATGCTAAAACAGGCACATTAACACACGATGGAATATCATTATTTACGTCTGAAGGAAAACCAACAATTGTTGGACCTACAGTATCTTCAATGGTGAATGTAGCTGTTGTTTCAATGGTGTTTCCACAGTCATCAGATGCTGTAAAAGTCACTGTTGCCGAACCTGTTTCACCACAACCATCTGAAAGTCCGCTAAAATTATTTGACCACGTTACATTTCCGCAGTTATCAAAAGCAGAAGCACTTCCGTTTGATGTTAACCAATTATCGAGTGCTGCTGCACTATTTTCGTTACATTGAACAGTTAAATCAAAAGCATTGGCATCAAGAGTAGGAGGTGTGGTATCTTGAACAAAAATATTTTGCACATAGGTTTCTATAGTTACGCCACATTCGTCAGTAAACGTCCAGGTATTCGTATAAGATCCGTTATAAGGGCAATTTGGTTCTGCAACAAAATCCCCAGAAGTTTTGGTTAGAGTAAAATCACAAATATCTGTTTCGGGCTCTAAATTTTGCGCATTATTTATAGCAGACGTATCAGAACATTCTATAGTTCTATCTAAAGCACCAGGCGCAGTGGCCCACATAACTTCAGGTTGAATAACATCGATTTCGAGAGGTAATAAATCCCCTTGATTACAATCTTTAATAGAAGCAGAACTTAGAGTTGTTTGCTCATTTGTGTTTTGAACACCTGTGTAAGTGGCTGTAAATTGAAGTTCAAATTCTAAATCACAGTTGGTTTGTAAAAAATAGCAAGCATCTTGCATTTCAAGATTAAATTGAACTTCTAAGGCATTATCACCAACATCTAGCATACCATCTTCAAAGCTAAATACGGCTTCGTTGGTGTTTGAATCAAAATTAAGTGTAACACCAGAAGGTAAATTTGTTGCGGTAATATTAGCAATTTGTGGAGGTAAGATTCCAGACACAGTTAAGTTTCGTGCGTCATCATTTCCACGGTTATACATGTCAAAACTGAATCCGAGTGAAGTTCCCGGCGTTGCTGGATTGGTACCTGATTCGAGTACAATGTCGATAGGCGCTAAATCTGGAGCCCATACATCGACAGCAAAACCAAGTAAGTATAATCCATAAGTTTCTTGATTAGAAGTTAATCTAAATGTAGCCGACGATTGATTATTTGCAATAACCGTATTTAATGGGTTACTCAAATTAAAGATACCAGCATCAAATCCTAAGGTATTAGTACTTGCCGGATTTCTATTGGTAAAATTTGAGTTTCCATCAGTAATGCTACTATTAAAAAAGTTATTGGAAGATCGTGGAGGTGCTGAAATATCAACAAAAGTTCCTAGTATATTTTGTATTTGTAATTTATCACCCGAAAGATCCTGATCTCCTTCTAAAGCTCCAATTATAATGTCAGCATTCACATTTCCGATAGGAATCGTTTGAAAACCATCAAAAAGAATATCAAAATTATTAGTTGAAGAGGTGACTTGTGCATAACCATCAAATAAACTGATGTTTTTTGAAGGTAGTTTCGGGCTTTCATAAACGAATACAATTTGCCATCCGCCAGAAGTACCTATGTTAAGTTGGTCATGACCGGTGAGGCTACCTACTTTTGCTTCTACATTTGCTACTTGATATTTACCATAAGGGGACACTAAATTTTGTACTTGCGATGTAATATCTTTAAAGCAAATGTATGGATCGTTATCAATATGTGTTTGTCGGTCCCTTCCTCTATAAACTACTTGATCAGCAGTTAATGTTGTATAGGTAGTTTGCCCAGGAAGCATGAGTTTAACGTCGTTATAATTCCAGTTTGGCTGATTTTCAGAATTAATATCATTTGTCGGTTCTCGATCTGCTGCTGCCCAATAGAGATAAACTCTATACATAGAGACACAAGCCAATTGAGGTTCTGGGTTAACTAAGTTAGCACTACTGGAATTAAATGTAGTATTATCTGAGTCGATATCTACATATACGTTGTTTGTAAAGTCGTGATTACCTTGATTGCCAGTATAAGCAGTGGTAGCAGTTCTAGACAACATATTATTTGCAATCATGCATACATCTCCTTTTACAGTTTCGTTAAAACGAGCTTCGAAGGTGTCTAATACTTGAGCATTTGCAGCGAACCCGCAACATACAACAAGTAAAGTAATAATATGTTTTAAAGTATTATGATTAATAGCAGTTTTCATAAATACGGATTTAGTTTACAATTAACTATTACTAGTTAAACCTTTTGTAGGATTTGGGGTTAATGTTTTTATTAATTTTGAGCTTACACATAAACTATTTTTAAAAATAGCATATATAGCTTCGTTTTTTTCTTTTAACACAGTTCGTCCATAAGTGATTAACTTATTCAGAACAACAAGTATTACCTTCGTAATTCTTTTCATAGTTTATAACTATATAAGTCGCTTAGCGATGTTTAAAAAACTAAAATCTACTGATAGGAGCTTTGTAGGCCTAAATCAGATGTAAATTTTTTTAGTGAGGGAAGAACATTGGCAACCAATGCTTGGTAAATGGATTTATTAATATATTTTTGATTTGGGGTCATTAAACATAAATTTAACTTAACAAATGAACTGATTACTAATACGTTTGACAAATTTAAATGATAAAGAGGGCAAAATACTCGTTAAAACGGAATTATACAACATTTTATCGATAAAAAATGCTTTTAATCGAATAATTATGAAAACACTTATACTCACCAGGCATGCAAAATCATCATGGGAATATGATGTAAGCGATAAAGAAAGACCATTAAAAAAACGAGGTGTTAACGATGCTAAGCTCGTTTCTAGTGCGTTCAAGGAACGATTGTTATCACCAGAAACAGTTTTTTCTAGTCCTGCTAACAGAGCGTTATCTACGTGTAAGATTTTTATGAATACACTCAATATCCCTGAAACTGATATTGAAATAATTCCAGATTTATACGATTTTGGAGGCGAGCAGGTGATTCGTTTTTTAAAAAAATTAGATGAAGATTATAAAAATGTTATGATTTTTGGTCATAATCATGCATTCACATCTATTTGCAATATATTTGGAGATAAATTTATTGATAATCTACCAACAAGTGGTTTGGTAGTTATTGATTTTAATGTTAATTCTTGGTCTGACATCAAGAATGGAACCACAAGATTTATGATTTTCCCTAGAGATTTAAAATAATGACAAAAGACAAAAACAGTTATGTAAATAGAGAATTAAGTTGGCTTCAGTTTAATGAGCGTGTATTGCAAGAAGCTGCAGATGAAAGTGTTCCATTGATTGAACGCTTTCGTTTTTTAGGAATATTCTCCAATAATTTAGATGAATTTTTTAAGGTAAGATATGCTACCGTAAAGCGTATTGATGAAGCTGGAAAAGGCGGAAAAAGCGAATTAGGAATTAAAGCCGATGAGCTTTTAGAAATTATCACTCAGGTTGTTATCAAACAGCAGAGTAAAAGCTTAGATATTCTGAGTGCTATTCAAAAGCAATTAGAAAACGAAGATATATTCATCATTAATGAAACCCAAGTTGATGACGAGCAACATTCTTTTATCAAAAACTATTTCATTCAGCAAGTAAGTCCGGCTCTAGTCACCATAATTTTAAATGATTCTGTAGAGTTGCCTTTATTAAAAGATAGTGCAGCATATTTAGCTGTTAAAATGGAATTGGCTAATGAGAAAAATCAATATGCTCTCATCGAAATCCCTAAGTCAATGGACCGCTTTGTAGTGCTTCCGTCTAAGGATGACAAGAGCTACATTATGATATTAGATGATTTGTTGCGCTATTGCTTAGATGATATTTTCAATATTTTTAATTATAACAGTATTTCTGCCAATATGATTAAAATCACCAGAGATGGTGAGTTGGATTTTGATAGTGATTTAAGTAAAAGTTTTATTGAAAAAATATCAGATAGTGTTAAAGACCGTCAAATTGGAGATCCTGTTCGTTTTGTTTATGATAAAACAATCGACGATGAAACGCTTGAATATTTGATGACAAAAATGGGAATCGATTCTAAAGATAGTGTCATTCCTGGAGGTCGTTATCATAACAGGAGAGATTATATGGATTTTCCAAGTCTTGGCAGGCAAGATTTACTTTACAAAAAGATTAAACCTTTGCAAATTAAGGGTTTAAGTTTAGAGAGCAGTATTTTTACGACTATTGTTAAAAAAGATTATTTACTTCATACACCATATCAAACATTTTCTTATGTGGTTAAGTTTTTACGTGAAGCAGCGCTTGATCCGCAGGTTAAAACTATTAAAATAACCATTTATCGATTAGCTCAAATTTCACATATTGCCAGCTCACTTATTAATGCTGCAAAGAATGGTAAAAAAGTAACCGTCGTTATTGAGCTCAGAGCACGTTTTGATGAACAAGCTAATATTGATTATGCCGAGCAAATGCAAGATGAAGGTGTGAATATGCTGTTTGGAGTGTCGGGCTTAAAAGTTCACAGTAAAATTTGCGTCATTGAACGTGAAGAAGACGGCAATTTAAAGCGTTATGGTTTTATAAGTACGGGGAATTTTAACGAGTCAACAGCCAAGATATATACAGATTTCACCTTATTTACTGCCAATCAAAAGATCTTAAAAGACATCAATAAAGTGTTTAATTTCTTTGAAACGAATTATCGTATCTACCGACATAAACACATCATTACGTCACCACATTATACAAAATCAAAATTATTCGCACTTATAGATACTGAAATTGAGAATGTTAAAAAAGGGAAGCCTGCTTTTATCAAACTGAAACTGAACAGTATTTCGAGTTATAAAATGGTTGATAAGCTCTATGAAGCGAGTCGTGCCGGTGTGAAAATTCAAATGATTGTTCGAGGCATATGTTGCTTGGTTCCTGGAGTAAAAGGAATGAGTGAAAATATTGAGGTAATTAGTATCATTGATAAATTTTTAGAACATACCAGACTCTACGTCTTTTGTAACAATAACGATACGAAAGTTTATATTTCATCAGCAGATTGGATGACACGTAATATTGAAAACAGAGTCGAAGTGAGTTGTCCGATATATCAAGACGATATCAAGCAAGATTTACTAGATATTTTCGATATTTGCTGGAGCGATAATGTTAAGGCAAGGATTATAGATGCCACTCAAAGCAATGATTATCGAAAAAATAATAACCCTAAAGTTAGAGCACAATTTGAGCTTTACGATTATTTCAAAGAAAAATTGAATTCTTAGTATGCTAACCATAAAAAAATACGCAGCGATAGATATTGGATCCAATGCTGTTAGACTCTTAATCGCAAGTATTATTGAACAAAAGGGGCAACCTGTTAAGTTTAAAAAGACCTCTTTGGTTCGTGTGCCTATTCGTCTGGGAGCCGATGTATTTATTAAAGGTGAGATTTCTGAAGAGAATAAACTACGCATGTTAGATACGATGACGGCTTTTAAATTGTTGATGAAGTCTCACAAAGTGGTTACTTATAAAGCCTGTGCTACTTCTGCGATGCGTGAAGCTGAGAATGGTGAAGCCGTTTCAAAACTTATTTATAAAAAGGCCGATATCGCTATTGATATTATTGATGGTGAAGAAGAAGCTGCTATTATTGCTGCAACAGATTTACATTCGTATATCAAAGAAGATAAAACCTATTTATACGTTGATGTTGGTGGTGGAAGTACAGAGTTTTCTGTTATTCACCTCGGAAAAACAGTAGCTTCTAAATCGTTTAAAATCGGGACTGTTCGTTTGCTTAACGATATTGTAAAAAAAGAAACCTGGCTTGAACTGGAAGATTGGATCAAAACCCAAACCAAAGATTACGATGTGATTGATTTGATTGGTTCTGGTGGAAACATCAATAAGATTTTCAAAATTTCAGGGAAATCTATGGGCAAACCATTAACTTACTTTTACTTAACATCCTATTACAATAAGTTGCAAACCTATTCTTATGAGGAACGTATTACAGAACTCGAATTAAATCAAGATAGAGCAGATGTAATCATTCCTGCAACCCGAATATATCTTTCTGCAATGAAATGGAGTGGCTCAAAGGATATTTATGTGCCTAAAATCGGACTCTCAGATGGAATCATAAAAAGCGTCTATTACAACACAGTGTCAAGCGTAAATCTCTAAAAATAAGTTGGTTTTGCCGTGTTTTTGCACATCATGACCAATATTTATTTTGTATTTTTAAATTTCATCATATATTAGCTGTCTCAAATCTTTGCTAGTTATTAGCTTAATTTTGATGACTATTTATTACAAACTAGAAAACCCTAATTAAAAATATTTGTACCAATGAAATCATTACTACTTACTTTATTATTTGTGGCTGTTACAACATTTTCCTACTCTCAAGAAGTGAGTTATGGTGTACGAGCAGGAGTTAATATCTCTAATCTGGATTTTGATCCAGACCCAACTTTTACGAACCAACATAGAAACGGATTTGCTTTTGGCGGATTTGTAGATTATGGAATTACTGAAAATTTTTCAGCACAAGTTGAGATTCAATATTCTGCTGAAGGTGCAAAAGCTGATGAAATCAGAGCTGATTATATTCAGATGCCAATTATGGCACGTTTTACCTTAGGTGATAAATTTGCTTTAGGCGTTGGCCCAATGGTAAGTTTAAAAACATGGAAAAATCAAGATGCTTTTTCAACATTTACTTTTTCTGGAATTGGAGGTATAGAGTATATGATTAATGACGAATTATTTATTGATGCTAGAGTACACTACGGATTAAGCAATATTTTAAATGAAGATGTTGTTGGAAATCAAGAGGCTCAAAACACAACCTTTCAATTTGGTTTCGGAATTAGAATCTAGTACGAACCGATTATAAAACATAAATGCTTCAGTTAATTGCTGAAGCATTTTTTTTATGTATTCTACCCAAGTTATATGTTGCATTGGATGAATTAAAATAGCATAAACTAACCATGAATGGTCTCGCTCTTGCTCAGGTTTTTCATGATGTCTGCCTCGTAATCAAGCAATTGTTGCCATTTCTCATCGACCTCTTTACGATCGCCATATTGTCTTGCAAATCCTAAAAACATCGTGTAGTGATTTGCTTCGCTTACCATTAATTTTCTGTAAAACTCTGCGAGTTCTTTATCTTGCAATGCTTCGGAAAGCAGTCTGAAACGCTCACAACTTCTAGCTTCAATCAAAGCAGCATACAATAAACGATGTACGAGTTGCGTCGTTCTGCTACCACCTTTTGGGAAGAATTTGAGCAATTGGATCACATAGTCGTCTTTTCTGTCGCGACCTAAAACCCAGCCATTTTCAAGAATTTTATCATGTACCATCTTAAAATGACTGATTTCCTCTTTAACCAAGGCAATCATTTCCTGAACTAAATCGGTGTATTCGGGAAAGCTTACAATTAATGAAATTGCCGTACTGGCTGCTTTTTGCTCACAATAAGCATGGTCTGTGAGAATATCTTCAATGTTTTTTTCTACTATATTAACCCAACGCGGATCGGTTGGTAGTTTTAATCCTAACATCATTAGCTATGGTCTTCAATTAATGTGATATATTCTTTTCCGTTGGTATCAATCTGCATTTCATATAATTTATAAGCATTGCTTTTGGGGTTTATAAAAGAAATGCCAAGCGCTAAAGTTTTAGTATCACACTGATCTTGGTTGACCCAAACGTGTTCAAGCGTAGCATATTGCCAAAATGTAGACGCTGAAACATCTTCAAAATCAGCCGTAGAAATATGCTTATTAAAAATGATTTTATCTGAAACAGCAACCGTCACATCAGAAGCAAAAACACGATGGTATTCAGATGTTTTTTGAATACCCTTAATCGATTCTTTCACTAAAATATCAGTATCCATAAGTGTATAGTTTTTTATGTTTACTGTAAATGTATTGGCAACAATGGAGTCTGTTTTTGTTTCTGTGTAATATTCAGGATAATAAGTGTTTATGTCTATTGTTTTAAGGTTTTTGTTGAACTCAATAACAGCTTGTTCTAAATGCTCTTTTTTACTGGTTCTTCGATCACAAGACATAAAAATGATAAGAATAATAAATGGAATTACGGCTAATAACTTTTTCATAAAAAACAGTTTAAATATCGAGACCGAATGTCTTTTTTAGAAGTTCAATATTCGGATTTTTTTCTTTTAATTTTTGATACTTTTCAGGAGCAGTAAAGGCATACTTTTTTGAAATTTCTTCATTGACACTAATCTCTAATTTTAGGTCGAAATTTTGAAGTTTTTTACGAACAAATTCCATTAGCGGATATTGTGCACGTTCTAATTCAAGTTTTAAAGTTTCATTTGGAAATTCTAATTGAATTGCTGTTTCGTCTAATTTTGGCTTGCCCATTTCTAAAATTGAAGCCATGATTTTTTCTCCTTTTTTATGCAACAATGCAATATAAGCATTCCAAGTTTCATGAAATTCATCTTCGGTAAAGGCTTCAGTTGGTAAATCATCGACATCAATAACAACTTCCATCTGTTTGATTTGATGTTCTTTTTTGGCGCGAATACTTTTTAGAGAAAGTCCTGAGGTACGCTGATCTTTTTTTAAGTCAATCACTGGCCGCTTTACTTCAGCAGTAATAGGATGGTCTTTAGTGGCTGCAACCGCTTCAGTAGTTGATTCGGTCTTTATGTTTTCAGTAGATACTTGTGTTTCCTGAGTTTTCTTCGGAATAGCAACTGGAATAGGCGTAATTCCTTTCGCTTTAAAATAGGATGGGGGAATTATGTAGTTTTTACTATTTTTTTTTTCTCCATCAAAAGTGATAGAGGCAAGCTGCATAAGGCAAAGTTCAACCAGTAAGCGTTGATTTTTGCTACTTTTGTACTTTAAATCGGTTTCGTTGGCAAGTTCAATACCTTTAATTAAAAAGTCGTGAGGTGATTTTTTTGCTTGCGCTAAGTATTTGGCTTTCGTGTCTTCACCAACTTCCAGAAGCTCAATGGTTTTTTCGTTTTTACAGACTAATAAATCTCTAAAGTGTGATGCCAAACCAGCAATAAAGTGATGACCATCAAAGCCTTTGGAAAGTGTCGTATTAAACTGAAGTAATAATTCGGGTATTTTATTTTCAAGAATTAAATCCGTACTCGTGAAATACGTTTCATAATCCAGAACATTTAGGTTTTCGGTAACTGCTTGTCTGGTTAATTCTTTACCAGAGAAACTTACCACACGATCAAAAATAGATAAGGCGTCACGCATGGCACCATCTGCTTTTTGGGCGATAATGTGTAAGGCATCGTCTTCAGCATTGATACCTTGTTCTTCAGCAATATATTTAAGATAGTCTTTAGCGTCTGAAACAGTGATGCGTTTAAAATCAAAAATCTGACAACGAGATAATATGGTCGGAATAATTTTATGTTTTTCGGTAGTCGCTAAAATAAATATACAGTGTTTAGGCGGCTCTTCTAAGGTTTTTAAAAAGGCATTAAAAGCAGCTGCCGATAACATATGTACCTCATCAATAATATAAACTTTGTATTTACCAACTTGCGGAGGAATACGCACCTGATCAGTTAAATTTCTAATGTCATCAACCGAATTGTTAGAAGCTGCATCCAATTCAAAAATATTAAAGGCAAAATCTTCGTCTTCTGTTTCGGTACCATCACTATTTATCATTTTAGCTAGAATACGTGCACAAGTTGTTTTTCCAACACCACGAGGTCCTGTAAACAAAAGGGCTTGCGCTAAATGATTATTTTCAATAGCATTGAGTAACGTATTCGTAATCGCCTGTTGGCCAACAACGTCTTTAAACGTTTGTGGCCTGTATTTACGAGCTGATACGACGAAATGTTCCATTGATAAAACTTAGGATAACAAAGTTAAAAATTCATTATAAAAATAGGAATTATGCGTCTCTAAATTAAAAGGAGTTATTAACAATTAATCGTACTTTTGCAGTGAGTAAATCACCTTATCGCTGTTTCGATGTATCGAGATGGAGGAAAGTCCGAACACCATAGTGCAATCATAGTGGTTAACAGCCATCCGCCGAGAGGTGAGGAAAAGTGCAACAGAAAGAATGTACAGGTCATGCTGTAGTGAAATCAGGTAAACTCTATGTGGTGCAATGTCATGTATACTAGTGTTTGAGCGTGCACGCGCGATGCTAGAGGGTAGACAGCTAAAGTTTACTGGTAACAGTAAACGCAGATAAATGATAAGGATACTTGCGAGATTTATCTTGTTGGTTTACAGAATTCGGCTTATCGATTTACTTATTCATAAAAAACCCTTTACAATTTGTAAAGGGTTTTGTTTTAGTTTTACAAGTTTTACTGCTTAGGAGGTGTTATTGTATAGCCTTGACTTTCTATGATGTTAAGTAAGTCATAGAAAAAGCGTATAAATACAATTTTGCCACCTTCAACCATAGAAACGGTATGATAGGGTACTACTATAGATTTCCCCGTCTTTTTATCAGTAATAGTATTGGTGCCCCAGGATAATAGCCATTCGCCTTCATTCCAATTGTTTTCAACTTTTACAGGTAAGTATAAATCCTGACTTATAGAATGTTTGAACTGATTTGTACTATTTGTAAAATAGACGTTGTGTTGCTCAACGTTTAATGAATCTAAACCTCCGCCTAAACCATAAATCATGGCGCTTTCATGGAGCTGGGCATTCATTTTAGCGACATCTCCTTTTTGTAATGCTTGGGTGTAATTTCGAACAAGTTGGTTGGCCGTTTCCGAATTTTTAAACTCTAAGGTGACTTTGGGTTGGTCTTTTTGTGCATTAACATGCATTGGTAGAAATAGCAACAATGTAAATGCTGCTAACATCGTTTTTTTTAATACTTTCATAATAATTGATTTAAGTTAATATGTTGATTGCTTAATAGCCATAATTAACCATATCAAAATGAAGGGTGTAAATTGGAGGACAATTTATAGGTGCAAAATGAGTGCGTACTCAGAGTTGAAGACCTACAAGATAGTTAAAAAACACGAATAGGATTTATACTACAAATATACAATGGGATGGTTGAGTCTTTTAGAGCGGTTTATACTCATTATAAAAACAGGTAGATTTACTTGAAAAAACTGAACATATTCCCACCATAACTTTTAGAATGCGAATAGTGGTCTAAATGCGATAAATCGGTGTGCTTTGAATGTTCTACAATAAGTAAACCATCAGCTTCTAATAATTCATTTTGAAATACTAATTGCGGAATTTTAGCAAATTCCTCAATCGGGAAATCGTAAGGTGGATCGGCAAAAATGAGAGTATGTTGCTGAGTGGTTTTTTCCAAGAATTTAAAAACATCACTTTTAATGGTTGTAATGTTCATTTCGAAACTTTCGGCAGTGTCATTAATAAATTTAATGCAACCGTAATTTTCGTCAACAGCAGTAATTTGCTCTGTTCCGCGTGAGGCAAATTCGTAGCTTATATTCCCTGTTCCGGCAAATAAATCCAATACCGAAATTTCATCAAAATAATACTGATTATTAAGAATATTGAATAAAGACTCTTTGGCCATATCTGTGGTTGGTCTCACCGGAAGTTTTTTGGGAGCTGTGATACGACGACCTTTATATTCTCCTGAAATGATACGCATTAATTAAAGCTGTTTAAAATGATAAAATCCTTGTATGTGGTATGGGTATTAATAGTAAGATCAAACTTAAAATAGCTGTTTGCGTCTTCAATGTCTACAAATCTAATATAGGTATAGAGTATTTTGTATAAGTCGTCGTCCTTTTCGATCTGTCCTGTAAGTATGGTTTTAATAGTTTCAGGATTGAGTTTAAGCTGTTCTACTGTGAATAGAATATAGTAGATAAAATCTTCTTTTGTCGCGTATTCAAAGGTGTTATAGAATAGTAACTCAGAATTGTTAATGCAAATAATTTCAAAGGTTGAACGATTCACATTAATATACATGGTCTTTGCTGTCTCTTTTGAAGATTTTTGAGAGAAGGTATCAATCAAAATGGTAGACGAATGTTTGTAGTCAAAAGTACCAAAAGTATCAAATACATAATTGTTGATGTTAACCAATGGGACATAGACATTCATGCAATCTATTGAGGCTAACGTATCGTAATTAATAAAATCAGATTTTAAAATTTTTGCATTAAATTTTAGATAATCGGCAAGTGAGTTTTCATCAAATACAGCTTTAGGTACCAAGCACGATAATTCATTTTGATAAATGCACAACACAGAATCAAACGACTGTTCAAAGGCTGCATTTGCCTCAATCGCTTTTTTTAATTCGTTGAGCAGTTCAAAAGGAGTTGCTTTTTTATCAAGTTCGATAGTATCCAGTAACTCGATAGTGTTAGTCGAACGATTTAAAATGCAAAAAGAAAGTCCACTCAAACGAATTTGAATGGACAGTGCTTTTATACTATTATGTTTCAATTTAGTCTCTACTTAAGTTGCCTGGCCAGTTACCACCTGTTTCAGCTTCTTCCATAGAACCAACTTTTAATTTTGATCCTCTCACACCATCTACAGACATAACTTCTTTTTCTTTATTAACCAGGTTTTTGTCTTGATCGTGTAAAATAACGTCTTTATCGACCCATGCCTCAAAAACAGCAATACCACTTTCATCTAGTTTTCCTGCTTTAAGTTGAAATTTAGCGCCGGCAGGTCCAATACCTTGAGGAAGGTTCATCATCGTTTTGTAGCGCGTATCTGCTCCAAAAAGCGAATCTCTAACAGGAACAGTTCCAATGGTATCGATGATAACAATATCTTTAGTAGTTTCTACACCACCAAATCGACGTGTTAATTCTTCATCAATAATTGTAGAATCTCTTCGTTGTGTAATGGTAAATTGCGCAGTATCGATAAACTTAATTAAATCATCAAAGTTTCCAGAAAAGGATTTTTTAACAGTTCTGTGCGCTAATTGTGCATCTCTAATATCTTTTAATTTATCAATCACTTTCACATAACGCTCATCTTTAAGTTTATTGAATTTAATTTCACCATAAACAGACATAAACGTCAAATAACCTAAGAAGAAAATCAATGCCCATAGCACTAAATTTAGGATAGGTTTTAGCTTTTTAGGCACAAATTTATCGATCAACCAAACGATACCAATTGTAAGTAAAATAAGGCCTACAACAACAAGAATTACTTTTAACATAGTTAGTTTTTTTATATTGTTTTTAAGGAGTTACGCAAATCTACAATTTTTTTTTGTTCGTTAAAACAATGTAGACAAAAATCAATAACAGGGGAAAGATATAAAATTACTTTGAAATTCTATAACAAATTTTGTCTTCTAAAGCCATAAAAACATTAATGTATTAAATCTTATATTGCGTTTTTAATCACATTTCACAATAAATAAATGACGTCATCAGACTTTTATAAATTGCTAATCAAGAAGTTTCCTTTTGCTCCCACCACGAAGCAACTTGTTGCCATTGAGCAATTAGCAAAATTTGTTTTTGATGATTCGCCTAATACCTTGTACGTTTTAAAAGGATTTGCAGGAACAGGTAAAACGAGTATTATAGGGACGCTTGTTTCTAATTTATGGGAAACAAAAAAAAGTGCTGTTTTAATGGCGCCAACCGGAAGAGCGGCTAAAGTGATTTCAAATTATTCAAAAAAAGAAGCCTTTACCATTCATAAGAAAATTTATTTTCCGAAGAAAGATAGAGGAGGAGGCGTTAAATTTGTAATGCAACCCAATAAACATCGCAACACCATATTTATTGTTGATGAAGCTTCAATGATTCCAGATGTTCCGGCGGATTCTAAAAATTTCGAAAGCACCTCTTTATTAGACGATTTAATGACCTATGTCTATGCTGGTCATAAGTGTAAATTACTTTTAATTGGGGACAAAGCGCAATTACCTCCTGTAAAATCTGATGTTTCGCCAGCACTCAATTCAGAGCAACTGGGTTTAAATTATAATAAAGCTGTTACTTCAATTGAATTAGATGAAGTGGTGCGTCAAAATCAAGACTCCGGAATACTAAGCAATGCAACGCGAATGCGAGAAGTGATTGAAAATGAATTCTTTGATTCTTTTCAGTTTAATCTCAACGGCTTTACTGATATCATACGATTAATTGATGGTTACGAAATTATGGATGCTATTAATGATGCTTACAGTGATTTAGGTCATGAAGAAACGGCTATCATTGTTAGAAGCAATAAACGCGCAAATCTTTATAATCAACAGATTAGAAACCGGATTTTATTCAATGAAAATGAATTGACAGTCGGTGATTTTTTGATGGTTGTTAAAAATAATTACTTCTGGATTAAACCTACAACCGAAGCTGGATTTATTGCCAATGGTGATATTATTCAGGTTTTAGAAATTTTTTCTATGACAACGCTCTACGGATTTCGTTTTGCTGAAGTCAAAGTGCAAATGGTCGATTATCCGCGGATGCGCCCTTTTGAAACGGTTTTGCTATTAGATACTATTGAAGCTGAAACGCCTTCCTTAACCTATGAAGATAGTAACCGTTTATACCAAGAGGTTCAAAAAGATTATGAAGATGAAACATCTAACTACAAGAAATTTCTGAAAATAAAAGGCAATAAACATTTTAACGCATTACAGGTCAAGTTTTCCTATGCAATCACCTGTCATAAATCTCAAGGTGGACAATGGCATACTATTTTTGTAGAACAGCCTTATTTACCAAATGGAATCGATAAAGATTATATGCGTTGGTTGTATACAGCCGCAACCAGAGCGAAAGAAAAATTGTATCTTATTGGGTTTAAAGATACGTTTTTTGAAGATGAATAAAACAAGCTATTGGATATGACGATGGAAACCATTATTAGTATTTTTTTAGGTATCGGACTTTCAGCATCTGTGGGATTTCGGGTATTTGTTCCACTTTTTGCGTTGAGTCTAGCAGCCTATTTTAACCTTTGGGAGCTTAATGAATCCTGGCAATGGATAGGTAGTTTAACTGCAGTAATTACACTGGGAGTCGCTACGCTCGTTGAAGTTTTTGGCTATTATATTCCATATGTTGATAACCTTTTAGATACTATTGCTATTCCGTTGGCGACGATTGCTGGCACAGCAGTTATGGTATCAACCGTTGCCGATCTTAGTCCGGCAATCACCTGGGCTTTGGCAATCATAGCAGGAGGCGGAACCGCTGCAGCAGTGGCTGGTGGTTCTGGAGCCACACGATTGGCATCTACTGCAAGTACTGGCGGTATCGCCAATCCGGTCGTTTCAACAGTAGAAACGGGAACCTCTGTGCTGATGTCTGTGGTTTCATTATTTATTCCTGTTTTAGCCTTTATTCTTGTGCTTATTATATTGTATCTCATTTTTAGAGTTTATAAAAAGATTCGTGGGAAACGGACATAATTTCTATTAAAAGTTTTATTTTTGATACTCTATCAATTTTCAACTAATGAAGATCATATCAATGATTCCTGCACGTTACAGTGCGTCCCGTTTCCCAGGAAAACTTATGCAAAACCTCGCAGGGAAATCGGTCATTTTAAGAACTTACGAAGCGACTGTCGCTACAAACTTGTTTGACGACGTTTATGTTGTCACCGATAGTGATATTATTTTTGATGAAATAACTTCTCATGGTGGAAAAGCCATTATGAGTATTAAGACACATGAGTCTGGTAGCGATCGTATTGCTGAAGCTGTAGCACAACTTGATGTCGATATCGTTGTTAATGTTCAAGGTGACGAACCGTTTACCGAACGCGAAAGCTTAGAAAAAGTTTTAAATGTGTTTAAAGATGATCACGATAAAACCATAGACTTAGCTTCATTAATGGTTGAGATTCATGATTGGGATGAGATTAGTAATCCTAATACTGTTAAGGTTATTGTCGATCAAAACAACTTCGCTTTGTATTTTTCTAGAAGTCCGATTCCATTTCCAAGAGATAAATCAGTAGGCGCACGTTATTTTAAGCATAAAGGCATCTATGCTTTTAGAAAAGAAGCCTTATTAGATTTTTATAAACTACCTATGCAATTTATTGAAGCGAGTGAAAAAATTGAATGCATTAGATATTTAGAATACGGCAAACGTATTAAAATGGTGGAAACAACTGTAGAAGGTGTCGAAATTGATACACCTGAAGATTTAGAACGCGCCAAAAAGCTCTGGAAATAAATTGAATACCAACTACCAACATATAAAAGTCATCGGTTTTGATGCAGATGATACGCTTTGGGTTAATGAAACCTATTTTCGTGATGCCGAATTAGAATTTGCCAAATTACTGGCACCATACGAAACTGCCAATAAGATTGACCAAGAACTTTTTAAAAAGGAAATAGAGAACCTTAGTTTATATGGCTATGGTGTTAAAGGATTTGTGTTGTCTATGGTTGAAACCGCACTTGAGCTCTCTAATAATTCTCTGTCTAACGAAGCTATTACTAAGATTTTAAACATTGGGAAAACCATGCTAAATCAGCCTGTAGAATTGTTGGAAGGTGTCGAAGCTACATTAAAACACTTGTCAAAAACTCATAGATTAATTCTGGTTACCAAAGGCGATTTATTAGATCAAGAACGAAAATTAGAAAAATCCAATCTAACGTCTTATTTTCATCATATAGAAGTGCTTAGTGATAAAAAAGAAGCCAACTACACTAAGCTATTAAATCATTTAGATATTAATCCTTCAGAGTTTTTAATGGTTGGAAATTCATTAAAATCTGATATTTTACCATTAGTATCCATTGGAGCAGAAGCCATACATATTCCATTTCATACAACGTGGCTGCATGAACAAGTAAGCCGAAAAGAAGCTAACGAAAAAGATTATAAAACATTACAAAGTTTGACCGAACTAAAAAGCATATTTAATTAGTGGAACTACTCGATATAAATACTTGGAAGCGAAAGCAGCATTATGAGCATTTTAGAGCCCTAAAAGATCCTTATTTTGGTGTTACCATTCCTTTTGATTTGACTAAAGCGTACCAATTTGCCAAAGCTCATGGTGTCTCTTTTTTTGGAAAGTATTTACATGATTGTATGAAAGCTATGAATACTGTTGATGAATTAAAACTCCGAATTGTAAATGATGATGTGGTTGCCTACGATGTTATCAATGCTTCAGCTACCTTAATGCGATCTGATCTTACCTTTGGGTTTTCTTATATTGAATTTGATGAGGATTTGCATCAGTTTTTGGCGAACATAGAAGCCGAAAAAAGTAGAATTGAATCGACTGGTGCTTTGTATCCAGATAGGAATGATTTGCAGTGCATTCATTGCTCGGCATTACCTTGGTTAAATTTCTCAGGACATAAAGAGCCAGTTTCTGGTCATTTGGAGTCGGTTCCTAAATTAGCCTTTAGTAAAATCGATAAAAAAGAAAACAACAGCATGGTTATGAATGTTGCTATAAATGTCAATCATGCCTTGGTTGATGGGTATCACGTTGGATTATTTTCCGAAAAATTCCAACATTATTTAAATAAGTAAAGATAAATCCAACTATGTTTTTATTTTTGTTACACGAAGACGAATAAATGAGTTATAAAAATTATCCAATGGTGTCCAGAGTTGTATTTGGACGAGGCAGTTTTAATCAGTTAGGTGATATCATAGCACCTAAACGATTGAATACAAAAGCACCATTTATATTTTTGGTCGATGATGTCTTTAAAGGAAATTCGGAAATCACCTCGAGAATTCCTTTAGCATATGACGATCAACTTCTATATATTTCTGCAGAAAATGAACCAAAAACGTCTCAGGTAGATGAGTTGGTTGAGCAAATTATATTAAATCATAAAGACAGACCTTCCGGAATTATAGGTATTGGAGGCGGAACCATTCTGGATCTTGCTAAAGCCGTTGCCATCATGTTAACGAACGAAGGCGAAGCTAAAAACTATCAAGGTTGGGATTTGGTAAAAACACCAGCCATCTATCATGTTGGTGTTCCAACAATCTCAGGAACAGGTTCTGAAGTCTCTCGAACTACAGTGTTAACTGGACCAGAAAAAAAATTGGGAATCAATTCAGATTACACACCTTTTGACCAGGTGATTTTAGATCCCGAGTTGACCAATGGTGTTCCTAAAGATCAATGGTTTTACACAGGTATGGATTGTTTTATTCATTGTATTGAATCCCTTAACGGAACCTATCTTAATGCGTTTAGTCAGAGTTATGGCGAAAAAGCTTACGAACTGTGCAAAGAAATTTTCATGGATGCTTCGCTTACACAAGCTGAAGCTCAGGATAAATTAATGATGGCTTCTTGGCATGGTGGTATGAGTATTGCCTATTCTCAAGTTGGTGTTGCTCATGCTATGAGTTACGGTTTATCTTACCTTCTCGGTACCAAACACGGTATTGGTAACTGTATTGTTTTTGACCATCTCGAGGAGTTTTATCCCGAAGGCGTAAGCATGTTTAAGGCTATGAAAAAGAAACATAATATTCAATTACCTCAAGGGTTGTGTGCAGGATTGCATGACGATGAGTTTGATATTATGATTAATGTTGCCTTAAGTTTAGAGCCTTTATGGGAAAACGCTATTGGTAAAACCTGGAAACAAGTCATCACAAGAAGCAAGCTCAAATCACTTTATCAAAAGATGTAATATGCGATGGCTAGCTCGATTTATCTACTTTAAGATTTTAGGATGGAAAGTCACTGGAAACACTAATTTTTCTCAAGACACCATTAAAAAGTGTGTTATTATTGCGGTTCCACATACGAGTTGGCATGATTTTTTTATCGGAATTTTACTGAGGAAAGTAACGCATGTAAAAACCAACTTTGTTGCTAAAAAAGAACTTTTTAAATGGCCGTTTGGTTATTATTTTAGATGGGTTGGTGGTGCAGCTCTAGATCGAACTTCTGGGCAAAACAAAGTGGAAGCTATAGCGAAACTGTTTGAAAAGAAAGATGAGTTTAGACTCACTTTAGCGCCTGAAGGAACGCGAAAAAAGGTTGACGATTGGAAAACAGGGTTTTATTATATCGCAAAAGCGGCAAAAGTGCCCATACTGATGTTTACTTTAGATTTTAAAAACAAACAGAATCATGTGTCTGAGCCTTTTTTTCCTACAGATGATGTTGAAGCCGATTTCAAGTTTATGAAAGCCTTTTACAAAGGTGTTGTTGGAAAGAAACCCGAATATACCTAAGTTCTATCTTTTAAACGATACACAAATTTCAAACCACTCCAGTCAGGATCTATTGCAGTAACTTTTACATCGACCAAACCCTTATTTAGAACCAGGTCTCTTAAAGGTTCTCGTTTTATATCTGTAGTAATTTTACTGCTGCCCTTGGGCCAGCTTACCCATAATATCCCCTTCATTTTTAATACGGGCTTGTAGGTTGTGATTAAGGTATCAAGTTCTGCTAAACTCGTGCAAAATACATGTATAAAATCGGCAGATTGCGGTGTCAAGTCTGATAGTTCTGTAATGTCTTCTGGTAGATTTTGAAATAAACTGAAATACTGTTTAGGCGGATTATAAAGCACAAAAGAAGCTCTAGGTTTAAGGCCTAACTTCTTAGCTAACGGCGTTTTAGAATATCCAGAACTCATTTCATAAAAATTAGAGCCATCATGATTTTGGCATACATTTTGCATTATTTACGATGTAGTCATATACTGAAACATAAAGTAAACTATAGGTCACTAAAAAGAAACAGTATTGATTATTACAAAAGCTACTTTAGGCCATCTCAAGTAGCTTTTTTGTTGCCATGCATTTCGGTTTCAAATTTTGTAAGCAAACGGTTGGTTTGGTGTTTTAATTTGGTTTTAAAATACCGCGTCCCTCCAATAATAGCACCTTTAAATCCTAAGGCTTGTTTTGCCCATTTCCGTAAATTAAAATCATCAGTGTGTTTTATGATTTTTCCGTCTTTAAACTCAAAGGTTGCCGAAATAGTATTATGAACGTTTCGGCCTGTTTTACTAAAGATATAAAAGGCTTCCCATGATGCACTTCCGTGGGTATTACTCGCTTGAATATTCGAGTAAAATACTTTAAAATCTTTGCCTTTTTGTGACTGGCATAACATACGCCACATATTTCCTGCGCGTTTACCTTTTAGTACGCCAAATGCAGGATCTTCAAACACAATGTCATCGTGATAACAAGAGGCCATGGTTTCAGCATCTAATTCACTAAATGCTTTGTAAAATTTTTCGATGAGTACATCCATGTTTTAAAGTTAGTTAATTTTCTTTTATAAAAACCTAAGTGATTAATTTTACGTAGGTATGGTATAGTAATAAAGTTGATTATAAATTGCTATGAAAAAGAGAAAAGACCATCTTTAGGGATGGTCTTTTTGAATAGATACGCATAGGTTTTAGTACATATCTTTGATTTTCTTGAGTTTTTCTTCCCAAACGGATAAACCTTTTTTGTGCTTTTCAATGTTTTTGATAACATCTTTGACTAAAGGATTGCTCTCATCAACATTAGAGAAAAACTGCATATTATTTTCTAACTGATTAATTTCACTTTTGACTTCCGAAATTTTCTTTCTGATGAAATTTTGTTCGTTGTCTAATAAACGGGTATCATTAGGTTGTGATAAGCTTTCCAGTTTGTTTTCAAACTTAATCATTTCTAACTTCGCTTTGTCCATGTCAAGTTTGTCAAACAAACTATCCAATGCTTTGTTAAATTTACTGTCGATATAGCGCTTGTTTTGCGGAACATGACCAATGGCTTTCCAAGAGGCGATTTTTTCTTTTATAGTCTCAATATCTTTTTCTGGTTTACCACTTAAACTTAAAGTTTTGACATCTTCTAGTAGAGCCGATTTTTCTTCGTATGCTGCCATTAATTCTTTGTTGGCTTCGTTGCGTTCGGCGTGAAGTCTGTCAAAATAAGCATTACAAGCTCCTTTAAATTGCTTCCATATTTTATCGCTGTTCTTTCTTGGAACATGACCGATTTTTTTCCAATCATTCTGGATTTTCTTCATCAAAGGTGTTGTGGCTTCAAAGTCATCACTGTCTTTGTTGTCAAGGGCGATTTGAATTAGCGCTTTCTTTTTCTCCAGATTATCGTATTGGTCTTTCTTTAAATTTTTATAGAAGGCGTTTTTGTTTCGGTTAAATTGTCTTACAGCCCCTTTAAACTTTGTCCATGTAGCTTCATTTACCTTTTGAGGGACTTTACCTGCGTTAAAAAACTCTTCTCTTAAAGCTTCAATAGATTTGATTTTCTTTTGCCAAGCTTGGTGAGAATTTGATGAATCTGCAGCAATAGCTTCAATTTTAGTAATAATGTCTTCTTTACGCTCAAGGTTTTTCTCTCTCGCTTTGTCTAAATCGACATAGTATGCCTGGCGCTTGTCGTGAATGGTTTTAGTAGCATTGCTAAAACGTTCCCAGATGTCTTCTCTATGTTCTCTTGCAACAGGTCCTAAATCTTCTTTCCATAATTTATGAAGTACCTGTAATTCTCTAAACGAACGATTGATGTTATCATCTTTAGCTAATTCTTCGGCACGTTCAATGATTTTGGTTTTCTGCTCAAGATTATGCTTGAAATCCATATCGCGTAAATCGCGATTTAGATGTAAGTAATCGTAAAAAATTTCAACTTGATGATGGTAAGAATTCCATGCATTATTGTAGCGATCTCTAGGAATTGGTCCAGCATTTCGCCACTGTTCCTGTAAATCTTTAAATTGCTTATAAGTTGTGTTTATATTTTCTTCAACGTTGATAAGCCCCTTAATTTCCTCGATAATTTGTAAGCGCTTTTCAAGATTTCCCTTTAAATTATTCTCACGTTCTTTGTAATAAGCATTTAAATTAGTTCTATAATTTTTATAAGCACTATTGAATCGCTTTTTTACAGGTGAAGTGTAATAGAAATCAATTTCGTTTCCGCCATCACTTAAAAATTCTTCCTTTTTCTCGTCAAGAAGTGTTTCAAATTTAGAGTTAAACTCAGCTTTAATCTCATCAACTTGGGCTTTTATATTTTGAATTTTATGATTGGCAATGAGTTGTTCCAGTTCGATAGCGAGCTGTTCCATCGACATAGCGTGGTAATCTTTGGTTTCTAACTCGTGACGTTCCACATTGGTTTCGTCTTCGGCATCTTCAGCATTAGCCTCATCAATTTCTTCAACGTGAGCATCTGCTTTTTTAGTTGAATCTTCTACTGGTGTTTCAGACGACTCACTGGTTGCTTCTTGGGGTTCAGGACCGTGATCATTAGTGGCTTCTGAAACAGTCTCAGTTGGAGATTCAGGCGTTTCAGGAGTTTGTGTTTCTGCTTCCGGTGTTTCGCTGACCTGTTCCGAAGAGTCTTCAGTTATAATTGTAGTATCTTCTGAAGCTTGTGTGGTCTTGCTCGTGTTTGTTTTAGTGTTTCCATCTGCGTCTTGCAGGTTTTCCTTCTCTGACATTTTTCAATGTGTTTAATGTTAGAAGGCTAATATACTAACAAGAGACTGATTTACAAAAAAGATATGGCATTAAGGGGGTTTAAAAGGTCGAACTCCATATTTTCCAGGCTTTTTCTGCTTGAAACACTAACATTTGATAGCCATTTGTTGTTTGAGCGCCTCGACGTTCGCCTTCTTTTAAAAATTGCGTTTGTTCAGGATTGTATATCAAATCATAAAGTAAATGTTGATCTGTGATTCCGTTATAAGGAATGTCTGGACAATCACTAATATTGGGATAGGTGCCAAGTGGTGTACAATTGATAAGAATTGTATAGTCTTTTAGGTGCGTTTCTGTAAGGCTATTATAAGTAAACTTAACAGTGTCACTTTTAGTTCTAGACACATAATCAAATTCAATTTTTAGCTTTTTAAGCGTGTATGCAATAGCTTTTGAAGCGCCTCCAGTTCCTAAGATTAATGCTTTTTTATGGTGTTTTTTCAATAAGGGTTTGATGGATTTTTTAAATCCGTAACAATCGGTATTATAGCCTTTAAGTTTTCCGTTGAAGGAAACCGTAATCGTATTTACAGCTCCTATTTTTTTTGCTTTTTTGTCTAGTTTGTCTAAATAAGGAATGATTTGTTCTTTGTAAGGAATGGTCACATTAAAGCCTATAATATCGATATGATTTTCGACTAAAGGTTTGAATTCTGAAATAGAATCCAAATCAAAATTCTCGTAGGTTAGTGGTCGTTTCTCTGATTTAAATTTCTTTGAAAAATAATCTCTTGAAAACGAGTATTCGATATCTTTTCCTATTAATCCTAGTCTGATCATTGTAATTTGTTTGTGCGTTGTCCATACCATTCTAAGGCTAATACTATAAGTATCCCTAAAACGATGTAAGCAATGGCAATAAAGGTTTCATTTTGTAAATCAGGTAAAAACCGTTCGTAATTAGATATGATCTTTTCACCTCTGGAGTCTAATAAAAATGCTCCGTTGTTTTGTGTTTTATAAACGGTATTTTTCCAAGGCCAAACGACACCAAGCGATCCAATAATAAACCCGATAATTGAGGCAGTTGTAATGCTTTTATAATGTTTAAGTACATAATTTAAGAGGTGAGAAAATGTGACCAAACCTGTAACTGAGCCTAGTGTAAACATGCCTAACACTTTAAGTAATTTAATGCGGATTTCATTCTGAATAAAACTAAAATCACCTGTAAATACTTCGGCAAAGGTATCATATAGGGCATTTACCGAATCTACCAAAAGCAAAACGTAATTACCTAATAGGATTAAAATGAATGAGCCCGAAAATCCTGGAAGAGTCATTCCGGAAACACTAATAATTCCGCAGAAAAACACAAAAAACAAGTTGTCGTTTTCTTTTGCTGGATCTAAGAAGCTTATAGCAATACCAAGAGAAATTCCTATAATTAAAGCAAGTATGCTCTTAAAATTCCAATCTTTAAAATCTTTATTGATATAGTAAATGGAACCGATAATCATTCCGAAGAATAAGCTCCAGACATACAATTCGTAGTTTTGAAGAAAGTAATCTAAAATTTTAGAAACACTAAAATAGCTGACAATCATTCCGAAAAACAATAGACTCAAAAACTTCCCATTAATGTATCGGTAAAAACTTTTGAATCGCCCGTTAAAAAGTAATTTGAAAGCTGTTTTGTTGACACGTTGTAACGAATAGATAAACTCTTCGTAAAAGCCAGCGACAAAAGCGACGACACCACCCGAAACTCCGGGCACCTTATTAGCTGCACCCATGGAGAGCCCTTTAATAACCAGAAAAATTCGATCTTTAAGAGTTCTGGTGCTTTGCATATTAGTGTTTGTTACCTATTTTTTCAAGAATAAAAATAGTTAAAAAGCCAAACACCATTAAGCCTATGGCTGCCCAAATTTGTGAGTCACCCATATAGGAGGAAGGCCAAACACTTTTTTCAACAACCGTTTTGTAGGTTTCAAAATCGTTGATTTGTTGCTGATAAATCGATAGATTACCTAGGCTAGAGATGTTGACAAATTCTTCTATTTTTCCCGTAGTACTATCCAGTACAGAGATGGTTGTTTTCCAGGGCCAAACTTTGTTTAGAGATCCAATGATAAAACCAGTTAGCAAGGCTAAAGTTGTGTTATAGTAGTTTTTAAACAGCCATTTTAAAACACGACTAAAACTCAATAAACCAATGACAGCACCTGCCATGAAAATCAGTATTTTTTTAATATCAAAATCATGAAGCGCATCACTTAAGGTTTTGTAAGCGCCTAAAATAACCAAGATGAACGATCCGGAAATACCAGGTAAAATCATTGCACAAATAGCTATAGCTCCGGCTATGAAGAGAAAGTACGGACTGTTATTGGCGCCCAAAGATGGAAGCGTTGAAATATAATAGGCAATAATGGTTCCCAGAAGGAGCGCTACAATACTGGCTATATTCCATTTTTCGATTTGTTTACCGACAAAATAAATACTGGCGATTATTAATCCGAAAAAAAACGACCATATTAGAACAGGATGCTGTTCAAGCAAGTATTTAGCAATGCGCATAAAGAGGACGAAGCTAATACCAATCCCTGAAAGTAAAGCTAATAAAAAGTTACCATTAAGTTGGTTCCAAAAAGCTTTAAACCCTTCTTTTTGTAATGTTTTAAAAAGTGAAATATTGACGTTACCAATCGTGGTAATCAATTCTTCATATATTCCAGAAATAAGCGCGATGGTACCACCAGACACTCCAGGTACAGCATCGGCTGCTCCCATTGCTGCGCCTTTAAGAGAAAGAAGAATATAGTCTTTAAATTGTCTTTGCATGTTTAATGAAATACTAGCGTAAAGGTATGAAAAGCGATGAGTAATTTTTAGTAAAAACGAAGAGAATACTGACACTTATTTTCGCGCCTCAAGAATGACTCTTTGAATGGAGGGTTTTTGCAAGATTGAAGGAAATAATTCTTCGAGTATAAATTCGTATTCATGATTGAGTAATAAAGCATTTTTAAGATGGTAATGCCCTTTACTACTTTCATGAAGCGTAAAATGTAAACCGGCTAAACGGAATTCAATTTCTGCGGTTTCTGGATAAAATTCGGCAGCTTGGATTAAATTTAAAACAGCAGCTTCATATTCTCCTAGAGCAATCAGGATGTCGGTTCTAGAAAGCCAGGTTTGTAATTCGTAATTGCCTAAATCTAATGTTTTTTTATAGCCTCGTTCAGCTTCTTCTAGAAAGTTTAATCGTTGATTAATTTGCGCATAGAGTTTCCAGTAAATCACATTCTCACTATCAATATTGATGGCTTTATTAATATAGAACAAGGCCTTTTGATAGTTTTGTTTCTTATTATAAAACTTTGTAATGGCAATCCAACCTTTATCCAACAACGGATCTTCATGAACCGTTTTGTAAAAATATTGGACAGCTAAATCATCTTCGCCAAGTTTTTCGTGACAATAGCCAATTCTCAAGAGTGCAAATGATGTAGGTTCGTCTAAAGCGAGTGTGATTTTATAGTTTTCTATGGCTTCGCGATATAACTTTTTCTTTTCTAGTACTTTTCCTTTTTCCAAATAAGCACCTACAAAGCTATCATCAGAAATAATAGCAAAATCAAAGGCAGCCAATGCTTTATCATAATCGTTAATTGTGAAATATTGTCGGCCTAATTGATGCCAAGCCACTTCACAGTAAGGGTTTTTATCTAAGTACAGATTTAAAAACGTAATGGCATCATCATTTTCATTTAGAAAATCATAACAATAGATAATATTGTATAGAGCAGAATAATCCTCAAGATCTATTTCTAGGCATTTTTTGAAATAAATTTTAGCATTTTCAAACTGGTCAAGAAATAGGTATTCCATCCCGATTAACGCGTACAAATCACCAATACCTTCATCGTCTGAAGCCAAATCTAATGCGATTAACAAAGTGTTGACGGCTTTTTCATGTAAGTCTTGTTTTGATAAGACATTAGCCTTTTGAATAAAGATTTCTTCATTATTAGGTTCTAAAATATGAAGTTCATTCAGTAATTTATCAGCGTCTTCAAACTTGTTTTCAAGGACATAAAGTTCGGTTTGAAAGAGTTTTAAATTCGTAGATGTTGGATGCTGATCGAGTCCTAACTTTACTGCTTTTTTTGCTAAAGCTATTTTCCCAATCTCCAGATAGTGGTGAATAATATTCTCAAATTCTGATGAATCAAAGAACAAAACACTATTGGTTTTGAGCATTGACTCGAATCTTGTAAGCGAAAAGTTGTTGTTGTCTTCAGGTAGACCAAACTCCATAAGCAAGTAGCATAGTTATAGAATAAAAGTACTCTTATCGATTAAAAATATCAATTGATAGGTTTAATGTTTTCAACAAAATAGTTAACAGTTAGAGTGATAAGTTAGGTAGTATGAGGTTAGTTATTATAAATCAGAAGATTATAAGACGCATAATCCGATTAAATTATATCGAAATAGAATCTAAAACTTGTACTATAATACGGCAACCTTCAATAATTTCTTCGTTTGAAATGGTTAAAGGAGGCGTAATTCTAATGGCTGAAGGTTCAAAAAGTAACCAAAATAATATAAGTCCTTCATCTTGACACCTCAAAATCACTTCATTCGTAAGTTCTGCGGAAGGCATTATTGCTGCCAACATTAATCCACGACCGCGAATTTCTAATATCAAAGGATGCTGTAAATGGTTACGAATTAATTGTTCTTTTTCTAAGGTTTCTGCGATTAGATTACTTTCAGTGATTTCTTTTACCGTTGCTAAGGCCGCTGCAGCGATAACCGGATGACCTCCAAAGGTGGTGATGTGACCCAGTTTAGGTTGGTCTTTCAGTTGATCCATGTATTGTGCCGAAGAAGTAAAAGCTCCTATGGGCATTCCGCCTCCGAGACCTTTGCCAGTCACTAAAATGTCTGGAACACAGTTGTAATGTTCAAATCCAAAAAGCTTTCCCGTACGCCCAAATCCGGGTTGAATTTCATCCAAAATCAACAACGCACCAACCTTATCACATTGTTCTCTTACTTTTTGGAGATAGCCTTCTTTAGGTTCAATAAAACCTGCGCCACCTTGAATGGTTTCTAATATAACAGCCGCAGTATTGGTGGTGATAGCTGCTAGTTCTTCATGAACATTAAAATTTATAAACTTCACATCTGGAATTAAAGGTCTGAAAGCACGTTTACGCTCTTCGTAACCCATAACACTCATCGCACCCATAGTATTACCATGGTAAGCATGATTGGCGGCGATAATTTCACTACGTCCTGTCACGCGTTTAGCTAATTTTAAGGCGCCTTCAATAGCTTCGGTGCCAGAGTTAGTAAGGTAGGTTTTGTTTAGGTTTTTGGGTAAGTGATCAGCTAGTAATTTAGCTAATTCTACTGCGGGTTCCTGGATGTATTCTCCGTAAACCATCACATGTAAATAGGTGTCTAATTGCGCTTTTATAGCCTTGATAACTTTAGGATGTTTATGACCTAAACTGCAAGCAGAAACACCAGCAACAAAATCTAAATAGGCTTTGTTATTTGTGTCATAAATGTAGGAGCCTTCGGCATGTGAGATAGACATAGCCAAAGGATGCGGCGAGGTTTGTGCTTGATATTTAAAGAAATCTTCGGTCATCCATTTCCTGTTTTTTTGACCAAAGGTTTTGTTTGCTTTTCGGGCTTTTTTTCTTTTAAGTATTCAACTTTTTTAGGCAGACTTCTTCCTGCTTTATTAATAGCGTCTTTATCCTTTTTGCCTGCGTCTTCAACACGTTGTAGTAAAGCTTCGTCGATAAATTCTTCATCTTCCACATAGGCGTCTAAGCCTTTTATCTTTGGAAGCATTAAAGGCGGATCATCGACAAATAAATCCTCAACACTTTTGGGTTGTTCATCGCCACGCCAATCAAATCCGCGAAAGCGACGTGCATTTTTTGGAAATTGTGATTCTGGAAAAATTTCTCCATCGACCTGATTTAATAAAGTTACGATTTTATACGGACCATCAAATTGTAGGTTGATACTTCCTGATTTTGATTTGTTAATTCCGATGAGTGAATCTTTATCGTCTCTGGAGTAGAAGATGATTTCGGCGTTTTTAATGATATCGACATTATACAATTCATTATCTTTAAATAGCCCAATTAATTTTTGACCTTTTATTTGATTGTAGCCTTCGGCACTTAATGTGTCTCTACTTATTAGAAAAGCGTTATCGAAAACTTTTAGTGAATCGAGTTCTTCTTTTTCAACGTTAGAAATTAAATGAATAGAGTCACCTGTCATTTGATTGCCCAAATTCCAGATGACGGGTCTGCGACTTACCGAATAAGCGTCTCCAGTAGCAAAGCGTTTTAGGTTAATAAGCTGAGTTAATCCAGATTTATGATCGGCATGAATAGAATCGGCTTTACCGCTCATATCACTTTTATACATTTTAGCATTATAATAAGCTCTGGTAATACGGTGTTCGGGTTTGCCTGTAACCATCAAGGTATCAGCATGAATGTAAAGTGAGTCGTTTTCTTGAACCGTAATGGCTAAAGCTCTTTTGGTAATAAATACCGAATCTTTAGCTCGAAAAACTTCAGCATAATGACCTTTAACGATACTTTTATTAATCGTATCGGTGACTTTTATATTATTTGTGGCTGACGCAAAACTTTGAGTTCGGTCAAAATAAAGACTATCGCCTTCAACAATGCGGTTGTCGTAATTAATTTTTGAATTCTTAATAAAATAACCTGTATCGTTGTTGGTATCGTAAAATCCGCGTTCACAATAAATTTTGCTGGTTTCTCCTGTAATAGTCGATGGTCCATACATATAGGCATGTCCGGTTTCAGAATAAAAATCGAGTTGATTGGTTTCTAAGGTGTATTCAGGATTAACCAAGACCACGTCTTTAAGAAAACGGTATTTGCTGTCTTCCATGTAGTAGCGACCAATCTGACTTGTGATGGTCCCCGAAGAATCTCTAACCACTTTTCCTTTACTTTTATAATACGCTTGTTGTTTGATTCTGTTAAACCAAAGTGTATCTGTGGTTAAGGTTGATTTTGGTTCGGTTAAAACAACATCTCCAGCCGCAAAAGCAAGTTGTGTAATGCCACTATATTCTGCATATTTTGCAGACATATTAATGGTATCGCCTTGTTTCATTTTTACATTATTGAAGGCTTCAATAAAATCTTCTTCTTGATAGTACAAGGCTTTATCGCACCACATTTCGACACCTTCGTGAACAATATGAATCTGACCTTGATCACTACGGACAAAAGTGGTTACATTATCACCTTTAAGGGAATCTTTCACTGTAAAACCTGAGTATTCTATATAGATACGTTTGGGTTGTTGTGAATAGGAGAGTAGTGTTGAAAAACAACAGGCAATAATGAGAAAATATCTAAAACGTAGATTCAAGGTTATATGTTTTGTTTCAAAAATAACTATTATCTCTTCGGAATAGTATGCCTTAACAGATTTTTAATAATCGCAAACGACAGTCGTGTGAATTGATGAAAAGGAAAACTATAATTCCTTTCAACATGATTATTCTATTTATTTGAACAAACCAATTATGCTTTTCTGTCAATAGTCTGTGTTCTATCTGGACCTACAGATACTATAGTGATAGGAATTTCTAATTCCTTTTCAAGAAAATCGATATAATCGTTTAGTTCTGAAGGAAATTCAGAAGCATGACGCATTTTAGTTAAATCTTCTTTCCAGCCTTTAAATTCTGTATAAATAGGAGTGACGTTTTCACTTTCAATATTAAACGGTAAATGTGTAATAGTTTCCCCTTTGTATTTATAAGCTGTACATACTTTTAAGGTTTTAAATCCTGAAAGCACATCACCTTTCATCATACTTAATTGTGTTACACCATTAACCTGACAAGCATATTTGAGTGCCACTAAATCTAACCAGCCACAACGTCTTGGGCGACCAGTTACAGCACCAAATTCGTGACCTATTCGCGCCATATCTGCACCTATATCATCAAATAACTCTGTTGGAAAAGGACCAGAACCCACACGTGTGGTATAGGCTTTGAATATTCCGAATACTTCACCTATTTTATTTGGCGCAACACCTAAACCAGTACAAGCTCCAGATGCAGTCGTATTTGAAGAAGTTACAAATGGATACGTTCCAAAATCGATATCTAGTAAAGAGCCTTGAGCACCTTCGGCAAGAATAGGTTTACCGTTTTTTAACGCGGTGTTTAAATACTCTTCACTGTCGATAAATTGCAATTCTTTTAAGCGTTCTACAGCTGCAAAGAATTCGTCTTCCATTTCTTTTAAATCGTATTGAATGTCAACATTGTAAAAACCAATCATGGCTTCGTGTTTGTTGGCTAAAGCTCTGTATTTTTCTTTCCAGTTGTCGAGTTCTAAATCTCCAATTCTGATACCATTACGTCCGGTTTTGTCCATGTATGTCGGGCCAATACCTTTAAGTGTAGAGCCAATTTTGGCTTTACCTTTTGCGGTTTCAGAAGCTGCATCTAGTAAACGATGCGTTGGAAGAATGACATGCGCCTTTCTAGAAATAATTAATTTTGATTTATAGTCTAAATTGAACTGGTCTAAACCATCTAATTCTTGTACAAAAACAACAGGATCGATAACAACACCGTTGCCAATGACATTTATAGAGTCGTCGTGAAAAATCCCAGAAGGAATGGTTCGCAATACGTGTTTAATACCATCAAATTCTAAGGTATGACCAGCATTTGGGCCACCTTGAAAACGTGCAATAATATTGTATTTGGAAGTGAGTACATCAACAATTTTTCCTTTGCCTTCGTCGCCCCATTGTAATCCTAGTAGTAAATCTACTGCCATTGTGTAAAATTAATTAGTTGGTTTATTTTTTGTTCCGTAGAAATAAAGTGAATGATTTGATATGGAAATATCAAAAACTTCTTCGATTGTTTTTTTTATAGATTGAATTCGTGGATCACAAAACTCGATAACTTCACCAGTATCTGTCATAATCACGTGATCGTGTTGTTTGTCGAAATACGATTTTTCATAATGGGCCTGGTTTTGACCAAATTGGTGTTTACGTACCAGAGCACATTCCATTAAAATTTCAATCGTATTGTAAAGTGTAGCACGACTTACACGATAGTTTTTATTTTTCATTTTGATATATAAGGATTCAATATCAAAGTGTTCTTCACTATCATAAATCTCCTGAAGTATAGCATAGCGTTCAGGGGTTTTTCGGTGACCTTTTTCTTCAAGAAATTTTGTAAAAACGTTTTTTACAATTTCCTGATTTGTCTGTTCGGTTTTATTACTCATAATCAAGCCACAAATTTACATAATTTATTTTGTATTAAACCCTAGTCACCTTATCTATTCCATTAATTTTTTTGAGATTATCTATGAGCTTTTTTAACATCGTATTGTTGGGTACTATCACATTAATTTTACCACTAAAGACGCCATCATCGGTTTCAAAACTAATACTTTTCATATTCACATGCATGTTTGATGAAATCACCTGAGTAATGTTATTGACCAATCCTAGGTTATCAATACCCGACAGTTTAATTTGAGTCGCAAACTCTTGTTGAGTCGAGTCAATCCATTTGGCTTGCATGATGCGGTAGGCATAATTGGATTGCATACTGAGGGCATTCGGACAATTTTTTTTATGAACCTTGATACCATCATTAATTGTTAAAAATCCAAAAACAGGATCACCAGGAATTGGGTTACAGCAGGAGGAAAGCTTATAATCTAGCTTTTCTTCTTCTTTCCCGAAGACCAGCTGATCATATTTTGAAGTAATTTCATCTTTATCAATATCTGGCGGAACGGTTGGTTTACGAATTTTACTTTTAATATAGCTCATAAACACATTACTTCGAGAGGAAGCGTATTCTTTGAGCATAGTATTGTCAATGGTTCCAATGCCAACACGATAGAAAAGATCCAGACTGGTTTTCAATTTAAAATGGTTAACCATTTCATTGATTGATTTTTCATCTAGTGAAATTTTAAGCTGCTTCAATTTACGTCTGAGGATTTCTTTTCCTTCTTCAGCAAGATCTTTTTTCTCGGCTTTAAGTGATGATTTTATTTTACTTCGCGCTCTGGCTGTGGTAGCATAATCTAACCAGTTGCGATTAGGTTTTATGGTTTCGGAAGTGAGAATTTCTACTTGATCACCGCTTTGTAACTCATGACTTAAAGGCACAAGTTTACCATTGACTTTGGCACCTTTGGTTTTCATGCCTACTTCGGTATGTACACTAAAGGCAAAATCTAAAGGTGTTGCACCTTTAGGTAAAGATTTTAAATCCCCTTTTGGAGAGAATACAAAAATTTCTTTAGAGTAGAGGTTGAGTTTAAACTGTTCAACAAAATCTACAGCATTAGTTTCGTTACTTTCAAGTGCCTCCTGAAGTTTGTCAATCCACGTATCTAAAGCATCTTCACTATTCCCTTGTTTGTATTTATAATGTGCTGCATAGCCTTTTTCGGCAATTTCATTCATACGCTCACTACGGATTTGTACTTCAACAAACCGACTTTTCGGGCCCATAACTGTGATGTGTAAGGCTTCATAACCAGTTGACTTTGGCGATGAAATCCAGTCGCGTAATCGGGTTGGGTTGGGAACAAAGTGATCGGTTACAATGGAATATATTTTCCAGGCTAGGAATTTCTCATTTTTTAAATCCGATTTATAAATGATACGTACGGCAAACTTGTCGTAAACTTCTTCAAATTCAACACCTTGATTGACAATTTTTCTTCGGATGGAATAGATGGATTTTGGACGTCCTTTGATTTCGTAGTTTAAGCCTTCGGCATCAAGAGAATCTACAATCACCTTTGAAAACTCTTTGATATACTGATCTTGTTTTTCTTTGGTTTCTTGCATTTTTTCCAGAATGTCGTTGTACACATCTGGTTCGGTGTATTTGAGTCCGAGATCCTCAAGCTCTGTTTTAATATTATAGAGTCCAATTCTATGGGCTAAAGGCGCATAGATGTATAAGGTTTCCGAAGCGATTTTTTCCTGTTTATCGCGACGCATAGAATCCATGGTTTGCATGTTGTGAAGACGATCGGCAATTTTGATAATAATAACACGAACATCATCATTAAGCGTTAGCAGCATTTTTCGGAAATTCTCAGCTTGTGTAGAAACATCGGTATCTTTACTAAGCGATGATATTTTTGTAAGCCCATCTACAATGCGCGCAACGGTTTCACCAAAAAGGCGTTCGATATCATCTTTGGTGTAATTGGGATTATCTTCTACAACATCATGAAGCAAGGCTGCAGCAATACAAGTTGCATCTAAACCAATCTCGCTGGCTACAATTTTGGCTACAGCAATGGGATGGAAAATATAGGCTTCTCCAGATTTTCTACGTTGATCTTTATGTGCGTCAAGCGCAACTTCAAAAGCCTCACGAATGAGTTTTTTATCTTCTTTGGTAAGTGTTTGATAACTTACTTTGAGGAGCTCTTTGTAGGCTTTGGCAATCTCTGCATTTTCTTTTTCTATCGCTTCTTCAGTCATAGAACTAAAGTATGAATAAGAAATGTAATGTGCAACGGCTTTTTTGGGTTTGTTTACGTATTATTTAATTAAATTCGTTTCAATCGATGTATCCCATTTTAATTGTACTTTTCGATTTCGACTGTGATTGGTTTCATTATCATAAGCATCTTGCATACTGTCGCGAATTGTTACCCAATAATCTATAATGGCATGAATGTCTTTTCGTTTCATATCGTTTTTGAGTGCTAAGCTATTGGAGTCAGTTGTGTTTTGAAATTTATAGACAGCAGTTGTTTTTATTTTTTCTGCTTAGGCCTTTTAAATTTTGAATTTTTAAAGGCTGATAACATTTCAGTTTTAAAGGCTTCGTTATTATAATTGATATTCACTCCAAAATCAAATCCGTTAATCCATCGTGAGTACATCATTTGATTTAGAATGATGTTTCCTTTTGTATCATAAACTGTAAAGGTATAAACCTTAAAATCTAAGCCATCAATAGTTTCTGTTGTAATGTCTGAAGATGTAACGGCAATACCTTGTTGGTAAAAAGCATCTTCGAGTAGTTCTTTTAGTGCTATGTTATTTTCTTCCCATTCGCCTTCATATTGAATTTCAAAAGGTTCTGAAGTCGATTGAAACATATTAAACAGGTTCTTTTTAAAGCTTAACAAGTTTCTAATTTGACTCGCATCGATACTGTCTTCCAACATGGGTTCTAAAATAGCTTCGCCCTTTTTCTGAAAAGCATCCGTTTCTTCCATCGTAACAATATCCCAGCCTTTTGGGATTTCCATTTCCCATCCAATCTCATGGCTTGTATAGGTGTTGCTTTCAATTTTGCCTTCATCAATTTGATGATTAGGATCAATTTTTTTACAGGCAAAAACTGATAAAATTGTTAGCGTAATGAGTAGTTTGTGTTTAAGAGTCATACGATGTTTTTGCTTTTAAGTTTTTTACACGTTCCAATAAGGTAGGATGCGAATAATGCGCGAATACATAAGAGGAGTGAGGTGTTAGATTACTCAAACTATTTTTAGATAACTTTTTAAGAGACTTTATTAATGGTTCGGCTTTGTAAGTGTGTTTTGCATAATCATCGGCTTGGTATTCAAACTTTCGGGAGAAGTAATTCATCACCAAACTTGTGAGTTCAGAAATCGGTGAATATAGGAGTCCGAAAGCAATCAGTCCCACATGAAAACTAGGTTGTTCGACGCCTAAGGCGTTTGATAGTAGCGGATTGGAAATAAAAATCGATAAAATATAAAAGGTTAAACCAGTGAGCAGTATAGAGGCAATGAGGTTGAAAATTATGTGTTTCTTTTTGTAATGACCAACTTCGTGTGCGAGCACAGCCACAATTTCTTCTTCGTCCAAGTCTTTGACCAAGGTGTCAAATAAAGTTACTCGTTTTTCACTGCCAAATCCTGAAAAATAAGCATTTGCTTTTGTGCTGCGTTTGGAGCCGTCGATGATAAAAATTTTATCCAGATTAAATCCCACTGAATTGGCATATTCTGAAATTTTATCCCGTAAACTACCCGCTTCTAAAGGCGTTTGTTTATTAAATAATGGCACGATGAGTTTAGCGTAAAACATATTCATAAAAATCGTAAACAGTGTTACAATTCCCCAAGCATAAAGCCAGAACAGGTCTTGGGTTTGCTGGTAAAACCAAATAATGAGAGCTAAGATGCCACCACCAATTACAGCCATCATTAGTAGCCCTTTAATCTTGTCTAAGATGAAAGTTTTTTTTGTCGTGTTATTGAACCCAAATTGAGCTTCAATGACAAAGGTTTTGTAGTAGCTAAACGGTGTAGAAATAAGATCACTGCCAAGCATAATAATTCCGAAGAAAATCAAAGCAATAACAATCGAGTTCGAACTGTATTGTCTTGCAATAGTGTCTACAAATTCAAAGCCGTCAAACCATAAAAAACCAAGCGTCAACAAGATTGAAAAAAGCGAACTCCAGATACCAAATTTATAGTTTGTCTGTTTATAAGCCTGAGATTTTTTGTATTCCGCTTCGTCGTATACATCTTCTAATTCGCTAGGAATAGGGTCGTTATAATGTTTGGCATTGAGGTGATCTAAAATTTTATCAATTAAAAAACTGATAATAATGATGCTTATAATGATATAAAAGAGCGTCGTTGCTGTCATAAAATTAATTAAATTGTCGTTGTCGTTTGGCTTCAAAAACCAGAATACCTGCAGCCACCGAAACATTCATGCTGTCAATTTCGCCTTGCATAGGAATAATAATATTTTGAGTTGAATGTTCAAGCCAGTCATCACTTAAACCCGTTGCTTCTGTCCCAACGACTATAGCTGTTGGCTGTGTATAATCCTGAGTGTGATACCCAACCGAAGCTTGTAAAGCGGCACAGTAAATAGAAATGTGGTGTTGCTTTAAAAAGGCGATAATATCTTGGGTAGTACCAATGGCAATCTGATTTGTAAATACGCAACCTACACTTGACCTAATGATATTAGGATTGTATAAATCACTTTTGGGGTTGGCAATGATGACTGCATCTACGTTGGCAGCATCGGCAGTACGAAGTAAAGCACCAATATTTCCAGGCTTTTCTGGCGCTTCTGCGATGAGAATTAAAGGGTTTTTCTTCGGAAATGTTAATCGGTTCAATTCATGTGGTTTGGTTTCAGCGATAGCAATAATACCTTCAGTAGTATGACGGTGTGCTAATTTCTGAAAGACCTCTTTTGAGATGGTAATGCGTTCAATTTCCGAAGTAATGATTTGAGAAAGAGTTGTTTCTGAAATCAATTCAGGATAATATAAAATGGTATGAATCTGGTAATTGGCTTTTGTGGCGAGCATCAATTCGCGTTGCCCTTCAATGATGAAACGTTTTGCTTTTTTACGTTCTCGGGATTTTTCTTTTAAAACAAGAATCTGTTTTACTAATTGATTTTGTGTACTTGTAATCGCCTTGTGATGCATTAGCTGAATTATTCGATATCATTGAGTGGTTACAAATTTACAGTAAAACACCTTTTGAACAAGATATAAATTGTATTTTGAAAACCAATAGTAGGAATTTTTAAACGTTGCATGTTATATAAGCGTATCCATTTCTTATGATCTTACCTACTAGTATACACTAACTAAACCAATCATTCTATGAAAAAATTTTTACTCTTATCATGTTTGACTTTTTCTCTGTTTTGTTCTTCACAAACGGTTATAAATATGCAAAATGGCAATTTTGCAGCATGTGAAGCCACTTTTGCAGATTCTGGTCAAAATTCAGCTTATGGAAATAACGAAAATTTTACAATGACTATATGTCCTGAAATCGAAGGAAGTTTTATCAGGTTGAATTTTAATGGATTTTTAACCGAGTTTGGCGAAGATGTATTAACCATCTATAATGGAGATTCTACTGATGCTCCAATTCATGGTGTGTATTCCGGAGGAAACAGTCCTGTTTTAGTGAATGCTTATAATCCATCAGGTTGTTTGACCTTTAACTTTGTTAGTAATGGCGATGAGACATTTATTGGATGGAATGCCGATATCACTTGTGTGCCAACGTTTATAATGAATCAACCTACCGATTATGAACTGTGTGGTTTTAATAATGAAACTGTAGCTAATTTTGATTTAGAATCTAAAACTCCTGAAATCTTAGGCAACCTTAACCCAAACGACTATACCGTTACTTATTTTCTTGATAATACTTCGGCTGAATCAAATGAAAACCCTTTAGCTAGTCCGTTTGTAAATTTTACAAATCCTCAAACGATTTATGCAAGAGTCACAGAAAACGCTACGGGAAATTATAATATAGCCTTTTTCTCATTGATTGTAAATGGCGTAGATGTCGAAGGAGTACAAATTGAAACATTTAGTTGTGGCGATGGCAATGAAGCAGGGATTTCTACTTTCGATTTAACTCAATTTGATGAAGAATTAGCTAATGGAAATCCAAATTTATCGGTATTTTATTTTCTGAATTATGAAGACGCCATAAATAATACGAATGTAATTACAAATCCGGAAGCCTACACAAATACAGTTCCCTATGAAGAAACAATTATTCCTAGAATTGTAGATAATACAACAGGTTGTTTTTTTGTTAGTGGTAATACAGCCTTACATCTTTATGTAGACGAAATTGCAGAATTAAATCCGCCTACACCTCTAGAGGTTTGTGATGATGATAGCGATGGCATTGCGTCATTTAACTTAGATAGTAAAACCGATGAAATTCTTGGTGGAAATCAAAATCCGTCACTCATAGTTACTTACCACGAAACACTCGTTGATGCTGAAAACGGAATTAATCCAATAGCGAGCCCTTATACTAATATTGTACAGTCTTTTCAAACGGTTTTTGTGAGAGTGGAGTCTAATTTTGGAAATTGTATTCAAACCACGACATTAGATTTAATTGTTACTACTGATTGTTTAGCGGTGTTACCTGCAACCATTACGTTTTGTACTGATGATCCTAATTTTGTAGGCGTTTTTGATTTAACATCACAAAATACACAAATAGTCAATGGTCAAGATGTTTCAGGATATGACTTTACTTATTACCTATCGGAAACAAATGCTATCAGCCAAAATAATCCAATTGCGAATCCAACAGCTTACCAAAGTAATATCGATACACTTGTTATTTATGTAAGGGTAGTAGATTTAGCTACAGATAATTCGGCGATTACAACCTTGACTATTGATGGTAACTTAAATCCTTTAATTGCATATAATGGACCGACTACGATTTGTGACGGACAAGAAGTAGTTTTAACACCCTTTGTGTCTGGAGGAAGTGGGCAATATAACTATTTATGGTCTACAGGTTCAACAGAACCAGATCTTATTGTTTTTAATGGTGGCACCTATACTGTTGATGTTATTGATGCCTTCACCAATTGTACATCGTCACTCACCATAGAAGTTACTGAAGGATCGATTCAAACAATTACAGATCCTGAAAATATATCCAGTTGTGAAGCAATTTCAGAGTTTGATCTTACCATTGTAATTCCTGAAATTGAAGTGCAATTAAATGGTCAAGCAGCTAATATTACCTTTTATAATTTACTAAATGATGCCTATAATGATGTCAATCAGATTACAAACCCTACGGCTTATCAGATTAATGGGTTTATAGAAACCATTTACGTGCGTGTTGAAAACCAAGATAATGGTTGCTTTACGGTTGTAGATTTTAGTATCTCTTCAGAAAATTGCCCTATAGAAGTTTCCTGTGGTGAAACTCCTGTAAATACATCGTTTTGTTATGTTAACAATGAGGCTACTCAATACACTTATGAAAGTTCAGACAGTTCACCTTTACAGGTCACCTTTAATGCAGGGCAGGTAGAAGTAGGTTATGATGCGTTATTGGTATTAGATTCAGATGGCACTAATTTGAATCCCGTAGAGACTCAATATGGCAACAATGGAGATCTCACCGGACTTAGCTTTACGTCTTCAGGAAACAGTATCACAATTTTAGTAACATCAGATGATAGTATCTCTTGTAATAACCAAAACTATACACCAATAGATTTTGATGTCATCTGTTTAGATACTGATGCAGTACCAAGCTGCAATGCAGTACTCGAGTCGCCAACTAATAGCGAAATTGATGTTGTAGAACATACCGATTTGGTTTGGGCAGCAGCTTCTGGTATTGTAAATGGTTATAAAGTATCTGTCGGAATTACATCTGGAGGCACAGAAATTTTAGACCACTTAGATGTAGGAAATGTGCTTACTCACGATCTGGGAATCTTAGATTATCAAGTCACTTATTTTGTGACCATTACACCTTATAATGATAATGGTGATGCCGAAGACTGTATAGAAGAAAGCTTTACTATTAGAGCTAATCCTAATCAAGTTGTAGATTGTGGTGATGGTCCTATCAACACAATGTATTGTTATGCTAATGATGATACAAGCGAATTTAATTTTGAGAGTAGTAACGGACAAGCATTAACTCTCGTCTTTAATTCGGGAACTACTGAGGTTAATTATGATGAGGTTAGCATACTCGATTCTGACGGAACCGTATTAAACCCAACGCTGCCTTACGGTAATGATGGTGATTTTAGTGGATTAACTTTTACGTCTACAGGAAATAGGATTTCTGTTGTATTAAATTCTGACGAATCTTTAAGTTGTGATGTAGGAAGTAATTGTTGTACCGAACCCTTTGATTTTGATGTCTATTGTGCTACTTCTATAGGGACCTTAGATGTTAATGCCTTTGTCGACACGAATGCGAATTCTATTTTTGATGCTAACGAGATTAACTTTTCTAATGGCTATTTTACCTATGAAGTTAATGGTGATGGTATTGTAAATACAGTGAATTCTTCAACGGGAAACTTTCAGATTATTACTTCTGAAACAGATACTTATGAGATTAGCTTTAACCTCTATGAAGAATCTGCTGGCTGTTATGATGTTACCTCAAGTACATTCAGCAACATCAATGTATCTAATGGAAGTACACTCACAGTAGATTTCCCTGTAGTTGAGCAACAAAACTGTGAAGATTTAGCCGTGTATTTAATTAATGGTTGGATTCCTCCAAGACCTGGTTTTACGCATGAAAACACACTTGTTCTTGAAAATTTAGGGTTTTCAACGATTGCATCAGGTACCGTCGAATTCACTCATGATCCACTTTTGGTTTTCGAAAACGTAACCAACGTTAATCCTAATTATACCATAACAATCACAGCCACCGGATTTACAGTAGATTTTGTTAATATGCAGCCTGGAGCTGTTGAAACACTCTACATTTCATTAAGTTGTCCTGTCGCTGTCGAACTCGGAGACATTGTTACAAACACAGCAAGCTATACAACAGATGGTAACGATTTAGTTCCGGTAAATAATGATACTACCTTATCCGAAATTGTTGTTGGCTCATGGGATCCTAATGATAAAATGGAAGCACACGGACCACGAATTGTCTATGATGATTTTGTGGTATCTGATGAATATTTGTACTATACGATTCGTTTCCAAAACTTAGGAACGTTTCCTGCTACTTATGTGCGTATTGAAGATATGCTCAACGAACAATTAGATGAAACAACTTTCCAGATGTTGCGTGCTAGCCACGATTATGTAGTCACGAGAACCGATTCGAGTTTAGAATGGTTTTTTGACAATATTAATTTACCTGCCGAACAGGATGATGCTGAGGGTAGCCATGGATTTGTCTATTTTAAAATTAAGCCTAAAGCAGGTTATGCAATAGATGATATTATTCCAAATACGGCTGCGATTTTCTTTGATTTTAATACACCTGTTATTACCAATAGATTTGACAGCCAATTTGTAGCCGAAAGTTTATCGGTTTCCGATTTAGATTTAAATACTTTTGAATTATTTCCAAATCCGACAAATGCTCTGGTGACTATCAGACTCCATGCTAATAGTTACGGAAAGCTAAGTGTTCACCTCACAGACATTCAAGGCAAACAAATATTAGAAACCCAAATTTCTAACGCAAATCAGATGACTATGGATGTATCAGATTTACAAAGCGGATTATACTTTGTGACATTGAGCACCAAAGGTCAAACTGTAGTTAAAAAACTGATTATAGAATAGGTCCAAATCGAAATATTTAGTTGAAGAACCTCAGTGTATGCTGAGGTTTTTTTTATTCTGAAAAGATTGCTAGACTTAGGGATTTTCGAATTCAATCCTAAATAATAAATTTCTTACATTTGTTAGAAACCAACCATTATGAAACATAAACTACTCGTCCTTTTCTTTTTCGGATTATTACTTATGCAAGCACAAACACCTGTAGATTGTGCTTCTGGGTTTATTAGCGACACCTATTGCTATGGCGATGACGAATCAACAGAATTCATTTATACAAGTACAGATGGTTCGCCATTACAGCTTACCTTTAATACTGGAGAAATAGAAGGCGAGCCTTATGACTATTTAATTGTAAGAGACACTGATGGTACTCAACTGTACAATGGTGAAGGAAATAATGGTGTGTTAAACGGACTGGTTTTTGAATCAACAGGTGATACGATTTCTTTTCAAATTATTTCAGATGGCTCAATTAGTTGTACCTCAGGTGATTTTCCAGATGAGATCGGGTTTACAGTAGCGTGTTTAACTTCATGCGCTAGTCCGCAAGCCAATTTCACAGTCATAAACGATTGTGATAATGGCGACCAGTTTTTAATCGATGTTGAGGTTAATAGCCTTGGCGATGCAAGTTCGGTGACTTTGTCAAATAATATTGATGCGACAACTGTAGCAATTTCATCAATTGGAACATATCAAATAGGACCATTTCCTTTTGCCGTCGAAGTGGTTGCTACACTTCAAAGTGATCAAGACGGAAATTGCTTTGCTCTTAGCGACTCTATCGAAGTAGTAACCTGTCCGCCAGATAATAATGCTCCATGTTATGCTACAGATATTACAGGCTTCCAAGAAGGCTGTGATTTATTTACGTCTGCGACGATGTATGGCTCTACAAATTCTAATGTGGTTTTACCCGATTGTATAAATCAAGTCTATGGCGATGTATGGTATCAATTTACTGCATTTAACGAGTCCTTATATGTCTCTCTTCTAAATTATGGGGATGGGATTTACCGATTTAACCAAACCATATATGAAGGGACTTGTGATAATCTAACCGAAATAGCATGTGAAACAAATCCGCAGGTATACTTATCAAATTTGACGATTGGAAACACCTATTTTATAAGAGTTTATTACACTGTTAATTGGTCTGAAACGTCAACCTTTGATATTTGTATTGATAGTGCGCCATCAAATACGGTTTGTGATGCTGCTGTTCCTTTTTGTTCAGGTGATGGTGTACTCACGACTCAAAATGTAGTAGGTGTAGATGGAATGAACGGTGTAGCATGTTTGGATTCTGCACCAAACCCTAGCTGGAGTATTATTAAAATTGATGAACCAGGACTGATTGAAGTCGAAATAGCTCAAGGCAATGATAGTTTTGATATGGATGTCGATTTCGTATTATGGGGACCTTTCGAATCGGCAGAAGAAGGCTGTTCGCTTTTTGATATAGGTTGTCCAACTCCAGGAGATTGCCCCAATAACACTATAGATCAAGGGTTTTATCCTTCAGGAAATATCATTGATTGTAGCTACTCTCCAAATTCAATAGAAAATTTCACCATAGCCAATGCTCAAGAAGGTGAAATCTATTTACTTCTAGTCACAAACTTTTCGGGTTTTGAAGGCAACATTACGATAACACAAACCAATCTTGGAGATAATGATGCCGGCAGTATCTCATCAAACTATGAGGTAGATTTAGGAGAAGATTTGATTGTTTGTGATACCGAAAATTCGGTGCTTTTAGAAGCTGTTGTTGATTATGCCGATACTTATGATTGGTATAGAGACGGATTTATTATAGCTTCAGGTGGAGAGCGTACGTTTGTAGCAACACAATCTGGCGTGTACAGTGTGATTACCTATAATGAAAATTGCGACTCTGTGTCCATAGATGATGTTTTAGTTTCTTTTGTAACGTGTGAGAATTTGGGGCTTATTGAAGTTTCAGCGTTTTACGATGTTAACGAAAACGGGATTAAAGATGCTAATGAAATTAACTTTACAAATGGATATTTTACTTACGAACTTAATGATGACACTGTGCTAAATTCAGTAAGTTCATCGACTGGAAACTTTACAATTATTTCAGATGAGGATACCAATACCTACGACATCAATTACTATTTGTATTCAGAATATGACGACTGCTACACAATTACGTCCAGTATGTTTGAAGATGTTTCAGTATTAATTGGTGAAACGATGACAGTAGAATTTCCTATTGTAAATCAGCAGCAATGTGAAGATATTGGCGTGCTTTTAATTAATTCAGAATCACCAAGACCTGGATTTGTACATACCAATTATTTAGTCATTAGCAATTTAGGGCAAACGTCAACTTCTGGAACTGTAGACTTCGTTTTAGACCCGAATTTGACAATAGAGTCTGTGAATACCAATCCTAATTACACTATTAATGTATCGGCAACTGGCTTTACTTTAGATTTTACCAACTTACCAATAGGTGAAAGTTATACGGCTACCATTGCCTTATTAACGCCAGCTAATGTTGAATTGGGAGAATTAGTAACCAATACTGCAACCTATACAACCACAGTTAATGATGCTGTAAATGATAATAATTCATCGTCAATTACTGAAGAAGTTATAGGCTCCTATGACCCTAACGATAAAATGGAATCCCACGGAAGATCTATAGATTATAACAGTTTTATAAGTTCTGATGAATTCTTGTATTACACCATCAGATTTCAAAATATAGGAACTGCTGAAGCTATTAATATAAGAATAGAAGACCTTATTGATACACAACTCGATGAGACCACATTTCAAATGCTGCGTTCGAGTCACGATTATATAGTTACCAGAACCGAAAATAACTTAGAGTGGTATTTTGAGGGTATTAATTTACCTGCAGAACAGAATGATGCCGAAGGTAGTCAAGGATTTGTATACTTTAAGATAAAACCGAAGGCAGGCTACGCCATTGGAGATGTCATTACAAATACTGCATCTATCTTTTTTGATTTTAATGCAGCAATAGTCACTAATACATTTGAAAGTGAGTTTGTTGAAGAAAACCTTTCGGTTTCTGAATCTAGTGTTCGTTTATTTGATATGTTTCCAAATCCTGCAAATGATAAAGTGACGATTCAGCTGAATGCTTCCAATTTTGAAACGGCTATTATTCATGTGACCGACATACAAGGAAAGCGTATTATAGAAACGCAAAGCTCTGAAGCAAATTTAATCGATCTTGATGTATCAGATTTACAAAACGGACTGTACTTTGTGCGTGTAAAATCGGAAGGAAAAACTGCTGTCAAAAAACTGATAATAGAATAGGCAATTTTATGAAATAACATAGAGTTTCAGAATTTTGTAAGCTATATATCTATTAGTCGTCTAAGCCAAATATGCATTAAAAACTGTGACATGAAAACTAAAATTTTAACCTTATTAACCTTAATTATTTTATCATCTTGTAAAGATGAAAAAACGACTCAAACTGTAGATTCAATCGACTATTCAGTAGAAGATTTGGATGTCACAACGAGTCTTTACCCAGACCATATATCCAACGTTTTTGAAGCTCATGGTGGTTTAGACGCATGGCAAAAAATGAAGACATTAAAGTTTACGATGACCAAAGAATCTGGGAAAGAAATTACCACAACAGATTTGCACAATCGCTATTCAGTTATCGAAATGCCAAAGCATACATTAGGCTTTGATGGCGAGAATGTATGGTTAAGAAGCGACGCAGGCGAGACATACGAAGGTAAACCTAGATTCTATTATAACTTGATGTTCTATTTTTATGCTATGCCTTTTGTATTAGCAGATGATGGTATTATTTATGAAGATATCGAACCTTTGGTATTTGAAGGGAAATCATATCCAGGAATTAAAATCTCTTACGAAAGTGGTGTGGGAGAATCACCAGATGATGAATATCTTTTGTACTATGATTCTGATAAAAATCAAATGGCTTGGTTAGGTTATACGGTTACTTATTTCAGTAAGGAAAAAAGTAAAACATATAGCTTTATTAACTATTCAAACTGGCAGAACGTCAACGGATTAATACTTCCTAGGCAATTAACCTGGTATCATACTAAAAATAACAAACCGACAACAATACGTAATGAGGTAGAATTCACCGATATAGTCTTAACAGAGAGTAGGAAAGAAGCTTCAGCATACGCGAAACCTGAAAATGCAGAATATATCAAATAGGAGTTTCCATTAGATAAAAAAAGACCTGTTATAAATTTAACAGGTCTTTTTTTATGGCATTAAAATGTATTTTAATCGGGTGAGCTTAATTTTTCAGAATACCGTCGCCATAATTCGGTTTGATGTGTTTCTAAACTCAGTTCACGACCATCAATAAATGCATGTGTAATGATGTTGGTCCGCATATCAAGCGCATCACCTTCACTAATAAATAAAGTAGCGCTTTTACCAACTTCTAATGAGCCGTAATCGTTATCAATACCCAAAATCTTAGCAGGATTTAATGTGATGAGCTGTAAGGCTTGCTCTTTTGTTAATCCGTGAGCTACTGTCGTTCCTGCATAAAATGGAAGGTTACGTGAATTCATTCGCTCCATTTGTCCGCTGGTTTCCAAAGCCACAATAATCCCTTTATCGGTTAGGAGTTTTGCTAATTTAAAAGGCATATCATAATCGTCATCGGTTTGATTCGGTCTGGAATGTATACGCTGTAACAGTACAGCAATATTATTCTTCTTTAGTAAATCGGTAACTTTATGTGCTTCATAACCACCAACCACAACGGTTGATTTGACACCGTGTTCGTTTACAAAATTAACAGCATCTGTAATTCCTTTTTCATCGTCTACATTAATATATAAGGTTTTAGAGCCATCAAACAAGCCATTTGTTGCTTCATAAGGTAAATGTTTCGAAGATTTATCACCAGCCATATAGGTTTTTGTAGCCTTGAAAAAATCGGCTATTTCAGAAACTTGCTCATCGTAATTTTTATTGATTTTCATACCAGGATCTTCACCTAACCACCAACGACCTCTTGAAAAACTATTAGGCCAGTTCATGTGTATACCATCATCTTCTTTAATGGCGGCATCTTCCCAGTTCCAAGCATCAAATTGAACAACAGATGAGGTTCCTGAAATACGACCACCACGAGGTGTAATTTGACCTAGTAGAACACCATTAGGTCGCATGGATTCTACAATTTTAGACTCGGCGTTATAGGCGATTAAACTTCTAATATGTGGATTCCAACTTCCTAATTCGGAATCGTCATCTGTGGCTCTAACAGAACCAATTTCAACTAACCCTAAGGTAGAATTTGGGACAATAAATCCCGGATAAACATGCTTTCCTTTGGCATCTATAACGGTCATTTTTGAAATATCTACTTTTACAGTAGTACCATCAAGAACTTGAGTTAGCACACCATCTTGAAAAATAATCAAACTATTGGTAATGACCTTCCCATTACCAATGTGTGCAGTCGCTCCAGTAATAGCAATAGCTTTACTTTGCTTAGCAGCAGGCGTTTGTTGCGCAAATCCTATTGAAAAACAAAGAAGTGCGACAAGAATTAATTTTATATTTAATAGTTTCATAATTGCTGGTTTAGTGTTGTACATGGTCTAAATAATCACAGTGCATTTGATCTTTCTCCTTTGTCTTGATAGGCTGTGTTTTTAGACCTTTATTTTTAGCTTGCATCATCTCATTAATCAATTCGCTTTTTTCTTTTTTGATTTGAGCACGAAGCAATTCATCACGTTTGATATCAAAATAGGTCACACCTTCAATAACTGTTTTTTCAGCTTTAGCATAAACTGATAAGGGATGGTCAGACCATAATACCAAATCGGCATCTTTACCAACTTTAATACTTCCAACACGATCATCAATATGTAAGAGTTTTGCCGGATTTAAGGTGACAAATTTCCAAGCGTCTTCTTCGCTAATGCCACCATATTTAACTGATTTTGCAGCTTCTTGATTTAAACGACGCGACATTTCACCATCATCACTGTTAATAGCGACAACAACACCTGCATTGTGCATAATTGCAGCATTATATGGAATGGCATCATTAACTTCATATTTGTAGGCCCACCAGTCACTAAAAGTGGAACCACCAACACCATGAGCTTTCATTTTATCAGCAACTTTATAACCTTCTAAAATATGGGTGAATGTATTGATATTGAAATCAAATTTTTCGGCCACTTTCATAAGCATATTGATTTCACTTTGCACATAGGAGTGACACGAAATAAAACGTTCCTTATTTAAAATTTCAGCGAGTACTTCCAGTTCAATGTCTTTACGGTAAGGTTTGCCACTTTTCTTTAAAGCATCATAAGCCTTGGCACGTGTAAAATAATCGATATACAATTGTTCAACTCCCATTCTGGTTTGTGGAAATCTTGCAAAGCTATTCCAGTTTGATTGTTTAACATTTTCACCTAAGGCAAATTTGATAAACTTTGGTGCATTGTCTAAAATTAAGTTGTCAGCAGATTCTCCCCATTTAAGTTTGATAATTGCCGAACGCCCTCCAATTGGATTAGCCGAACCATGTAAGATTTGAATTGTAGTAACACCACCAGCCAGGTTTCTGTAAATATCAATGTCTTCGTCATCTATCACGTCTTCAATAGAGACTTCGGCCGAAGAGTTTTGGCCACCTTCATTAATGGAGGCTGCAGCAATATGAGAATGTTCGTCAATAACACCAGAGGTTAGGTGCTTTCCGGTAGCATCAATAATTGTAGCGTTTCCGTCGGATAAGTTTTGACCTATTTTGGCTATTTTTCCGTTTTTCACCAGGACATCTGTGTTTTCCAGAATACCATCAGCTTCGTTTGTCCACACCGTAGCATTTTTAAATAATAATGTTTCCGCTTGTGGAAGTTCGGCAAAACCGTATGCCATATTAGGATAAGTAACAGGAACCGTTTCCTTTGGAGGCTTAGCTTCTGTGGCTTTCTTATCTTCGGAAGTGGTTTCGGTTTTCTCTAGTTTTTTCGCATAAAAGGTCATTTCATTTCCGTCAGGAAAGATGGCTTTTCCGTTAAGTGCATCGGCAGTTGTAACATGAGCTACTAATCTGATAAAAGCTTGCTTTGTCGAATCTTCCGTCGTCATTGAAATGTTAACCCAATCATCTGAATAATCTATTTTGGAACCGCGTTTCTTTCCGTTGCTGGTAATTTCAGATTTCAGCTTACTTAATTTACCACTTAAAGTCATTTTATAAGGATCACCTGCAAGTTTAAATTCATAATCCCCTTTGATATCTTTAACACTCATATCATCCAGAACTGTTTTTTGTCCTTGAACCCAGTTTTCATATAAGGTGGTTTTGCTATCAAAAATATCTCCAGATGTAATTAAAAAATTAGCATACGCGCCTTTTTGAAGTGAACCTATTTCTGAAGATTTACCAAGAATTTGTGCAGGAATGGTTGTCAATGCTTCGAGTGCTTTCTCTTTGGAGAGACCGTAATCAATAGCTTTTATGACATTAGATAAAAAGGCTTTAGGTGATTTTAAATCATGAGTTGTAAATGCAAATCTTACGCCATTTTCAGCTAATATTTTAGGATTAGAAGGCTCTTGATTCCAGGCTTTCATATCGCTTAATGCTAACGAACGGCTTAAAAATGCATTTTCGACATCATAAGCATCTTTAAAGTTCACAGGAATAATATATGTGGCATTGGTCGCTTTTATAGTGTTAATGCGCTCATATTCGTCGCCTCCGCCAAGAATAACATATTGAATGCCAAAAGCATCTCCAACTTTATCGGCTCTTAAGGCATTAGCTCTGCTGCCAGCTGCAAAAATTTGAACTAAGCCTTTATTATTGTTTAAGGCTTCTAATGATAAGTCTTTAGTGTCACTATTACCAGCTGCATACCATTTGGCATCATTATACATTTGGCGTAAAAGCGCCATACTTCCCATAATAGAACCAGGATATGATTGTCGGGATGTGGCACTCTTGCTAAAAGATAAATATTGAGCAGAATGAGCGTCTAAAATACGTTTGGCATTACCGCCATCGGTACTTAAAGCCACTAAGGCTCCGCTTCCTCTAATGATACCGTCTTCAATATGTGTATTGACAACACCAAATCCGGCGTTTATTAAGTCTTTAGCAGCTTTAGCATCATAGTTAAACTGATCAATAGCCTTGTTACTTGGCATAACATGATCATTCCAATAATACCCAGTGCGGCTTGGACCATATTGCGGACCGTTTCCACCTCTTGAGCGTTCAGGTTTTTTTACTCCAAAATTTGAGAACGCATCAATAAATGAAGGATAAATACTTTTTCCTTTTAAATCAATGATGCTTGAATTCTTCGGAAGGCTGACTTGTTTGCCTGAAGCGACAACTTTGCCATCTTTAATCAGTAAAATACCATTCTCAATAACTTGCGTTGGCGTTACATAGATTTTAGCATTTATAAAGGCCTGATAATTTGTGTTTGTGGTTTTGACACCATCGTTTTTGGGGAAATAGTCTTGTGCAAATAATGCAAAACTGCAAAAGCAGAGAGCAATTGCATACTTGATTTTATTCATATAAAGTGGTTGATGATTAATTCCTTCTAAAGATAAAAATTAACAATTTAAGAATGTTAAAAATTTCAACTTTTAACAATTAATCCATTGGATTTGCTTTGTAGTAATTAACTAACAGGGCGACTACATAGCTGTAACTCTCCATACCTCCAGCTTGATTGTTTGTTTTTAAAAAACGATCGTAAGTGTTTTTAAATACAGGCTCTAAGGGATTCTCATAATGGTCCCAAAAATCTCGAACCTCTTGATAATTATAAATCACACCTTTATTTATTTGTAGAAAAAGGTCTTCGTATATAGCCTCATCACGTCTGTAAATTTCGCCAAGACAATGCCGTAAAGCAAAGGCATAACCGGAATAGTTAAAATAGATATCTGGATGATGCATCGCAGCCATACTACCAATAAAATTTGCTTCATTTTCTGCGGCATAACCTAATTGATGTGCCACTTCATGGCTTCCAGTTGTTGGAAATTTATAAGCAGGAATCAAACCATCTACTTGAGCTTCATGGGTAAACGGATTTAAATATCCAGAGAATCCCATATAGGTAAGCGGCACACTATATAAAGAACGTTTAATACTTCTGGGTTGATATTCTAGATAGGAAAACTCTTTCGCTAAATTATCATAACCATCAGGAATCATGTGCAAGATCTCATTTTTAGAATACGGCATAATAACCTTAAACGAATCGGTTTTAGCCAGTTGTAATTGTAAACTGTTGGTTTTAGAAATCAGTTGTTCAGTAAGACTTACTAATTCTTCAGTTGTATAATCCCGATCAATATTTAGGGTTTCATGAAGCGGTAAACGGTAATAATTAAACGCCCAGAGTAAATGAAACGCAAAATACCCAATGGAGACAGCAGCTAAAACATCTAAAACCCAATGTTTGGTGTCTTTAATGAGTCGTTTTCTATTCACTATAAACCAACGAATAATATACAAGCCAAGTAAAGTATATAAAATATCTCCGAAAGAGACAGGCAGCCAGCCAAAGGCATAACGCATCAGTTTTGAAATCCATATATATATCCCTTGACTATAGACGGTTTCTACAAATTGCGGATAATTTGCAAGAATTTTCAATAGAATAATCTGCGGAATGATAGATAAGGCAATGACGAGCTTTTTGTGTTTCAGCATGACTCAAAAATACTAAAAAGAATGTACCTTTGCTAAACTAAAAAAATACAGTATGAACTCAGAAATAAGACAATTAGAACCAACAGAACTTTGGAATAAATTTGCCGATTTAAATGCCGTTCCGAGACCTTCAAAAAAGGAAGAACGCGTCATTAAATTTATGAAAGATTTCGGTGCTAAATTAGGCTTAGAAACAATAGAAGATGAAGTTGGAAATGTGATTATAAAAAAGCCAGCGACCTCAGGAATGGAAGACCGCAAAACGATTGTTATGCAATCGCATTTAGATATGGTTCATCAAAAAAATAATGATACCACTTTTGATTTTGATGCCCAGGGAATAGAAATGTATGTTGACGGTGATTGGGTACGAGCCAAAGGAACAACACTGGGAGCCGATAACGGTTTAGGTGTCGCAACCATCATGGCAGTTTTAGAAAGTGACAGCATTGCTCATCCGGCAATTGAAGCCTTATTTACCATAGATGAAGAAACAGGAATGACAGGAGCAATGGGCTTAAAAGGCGGTTTGTTAAAGGGAGAGATTCTTTTAAATCTCGATACCGAAGAAGATGATGAAATAGGAGTTGGTTGTGCTGGAGGTGTCGATGTTACTGCGACCAGAACTTACAATTTAGAAGACACACCAGAAACCAAAATAGGTTACCATTTGATAGTTAAAGGATTGCAAGGTGGGCATTCGGGAATGCAAATTCACGAAGGTTTAGGAAATGCCAACAAGATTATGAACCGCTTATTATTTGATGGTTTTGAAAACTTCGGATTGCGTATTTCTGAAATTGATGGTGGTAGTCTTCGGAATGCTATACCGAGAGAAAGTCAGGCTATAGTAGCGATAGATGCAGTACATGAAGCCTCTTTCTTATCTGAAATCAAGGATCTTGCTACGGAAATAAAAGCCGAATATAAAACAATGGAACCCGAGATGGTGATTGAAGTTTTAAAAACGGAAACTCCAGAGCAAATTATGGATTTAGGGGTTCAGGAAGGTGTAACAAGAGCCATTTATGCAGCCTTAAACGGCGTGTATCGTATGAGTGCTGATATTCCAGATTTGGTTGAAACGTCGAATAATATTGCCCGTGTGATTATAAAAGATGGTACGATTAAAATTGGTTGTTTAACGCGAAGTTCGGTAGAAAGTTCGAAATGGGATTTAGCAAATATGCTGCGTGCAACATTTGAACTTACAGGCTGTGAGGTCGAATTTTCTGGTGATTATCCTGGATGGAAACCTAATATGGATTCTGATATATTAAAAGTAATGGTGCCTTTGTATAAAGAATTAAATAATGGTGAAGAACCACATGTTGCTGCTTGTCATGCCGGCTTGGAATGCGGAATCTTAGGAACTAACTATCCGGAAATGGATATGATAAGTTTCGGACCCAATATTAAAGGCGCACATTCTCCAGATGAACGTGCTCAAATTTCATCTGCTCAAAAGTATTGGAACTACGTTCTTGAAATACTAAAACATATTCCGAAGCGATAAATTTAAGACGTAATTCATTCTATAAAAAAGCCCTAACAAGATGTTAGGGCTTTTTTTATGAGTGTATAATGCGTTATTGTTTTTTAACAATCTCAACCATTTCTAGAATAAAAGTTAAATCGGTATTTCCAGGAATACCTCTGTTTCCACGTTCACCATAAGCAAGGTGAGATGGTAAATAGAAAAACGCTTTGTCACCAACTTTTAAGGTTGATAAAGCCTCTCTAAATCCTGCAATCATGGAGGCATTCGGACTCACATGCATTTTTGAAGGTCCATACATATTGGCATCCATACGTGCTTGATTAAACATGCCGTAATTTTCGGCTACTTCTACACGATCACTATCAAATAAACGGCCATCTACAAAATAACCTTCGTAATACACACGAACAGAATCGCCTACTTTTGGCTTTGGTCCTGTACCTTCTTTTAATACGTGTTTTTTAAGTCCGGAAGGTAAGGCTATCGCTTTTGCCGTATAATCGTCTATAAGCGGCTTTGTCTTTGCAGATGCTGCGGCAATTTTGGCTTCACGTTCTTTTCGTTCTTGCTCAATTTTTGCACGTTTATCATCTTGAATTTGCTTGATTTCGGCCTCAACATTTGGCAATTCATTTTCGAATACTTTAGCAGCATTAAATGATTTAGCAGACGAACCTTTACGGATGATATTCACTTTTAAAATGTATACATTTTCTAAAGGCTTATTAGAGCCACGTTGCACAGGTACATTAGAAATTGCATCTTGAACTTCAACCCCTTTAACAAGTTTCCCAAATACCGAATGACAGCTCACGCCTGGTTGTGCACAGTTTTTTAAGTTGCCTTCATTGTCATAGGCATTCAGACTTGGGTAAGGGACTTCAGTAATAAAAAACTGAGTACCGTTAGTGTTAAATCCACCACCATTAGCCATAGATATGACACCGCCTTCATTATGATTTAATGAAGGGTCAAAATCTGCCGTAAACTTATAACCAGCATTTCCAGCACCTGTTGCCGTATGATCTCCACCTTGAATCATAAATTTATCCATAACTCGGTGAAATGTTAAACTGTCATAAAAAGGTTTTCCTTTAAATTCTTCGGCGACCATTGGATGCGTACCTTCAGCTAATGCCACGAAATTGGCTACCGTTACAGGCACTTTATCGTAAAATAATTTAGCGATCATCGTATCTTTAGAAGTTACGATTTCGGCATAAAGCCCATCTTCTAAATCAGGATATTCTTCTTTACACGATGTTACTGTCAATACTAAACAGAGCATTAAAAGTTGTAGTGTTTTACTAATCAATTGCATAGGTATATAATTAAATTTATTGGTTTTGTTTTATATCATTAATGGTGACTTTGACCATAAGGGGGATGTTAGTGCCAATTTTTCTGTTATCACCATAATAGCCATAGGCTTTTTGCGATGGAAATAAAAACGTTACAGATTCAGTAGGCTTCATTAATTTCAGACCTTCACGAAGACCAGTAAAAAGTTCTTCCTGATCCATTGCATAGGTTTTGGTTCCTAATTCTTCTTCGGAATAGATAACATTGCCGTTGAGATCTTTAATGTTGTAGTCAAAGTTAACCAGATCTCCAAAGCCAGGTGTGATTGTATCTTTTTCAACTTTAACATGGTAATAATACCAGAAACCGGTTTCGGAAGCTTTATAATCATATTCAGGATTTTGAGCTATGATGGCTTCGATACGTTTACGTTCTCGTTCGTTGAGTTTTTTATTACGTTCTGCAGATTCTTTAAAAAATGATCCCGACTTTACACGTTCTGGTTGACGTGCTTCAGGTGTTTTGCAACTGGAGAAGAGTAGGAGTCCTATTAATATTGTACAGATAATCTTCATTAGGCTTTGAGGTCTTGTTTATATTGAGGCAAGATACTAATAAATTTGTCAATGGTGTCGTTAAGATTTAGGTCACTTTTTCCGCCAGCAGCATTGGTATGACCTCCACCACTAAAATGAGCTCTAGACAATTCATTAACCGAAAAATCACCTTTACTACGAAGTGAAATTTTGATGATATTCTCCTGATGGTTTTCTATAAAAATAGCGGCAAAAATAATACCTTCAAGCGACAAACCGTAATTGACAAACCCTTCGGTATCTCCCTTTTTAAAATTAAAAGTATTGAGTTCTTCTTGAGATAAGGTAATATAGGCGGTACGGTATTCAGGGATTACCTTAAGGTTGCTTAAAGCTCTTCCCAGTAATTGCAAACGCTCATAGCTATTGGTATCCATGATGTGATTATGAATTTCAGAATTATTAGCTCCTTTTTCAATAAGCGTTCCAATAATATGATGGGTTGAACTCGTGGTAGATGGAAAGCGAAACGAGCCAGTATCAGTCATAATACCTGCATATAAACAGGTTGCGATATCACTATCAATTTTGGATACATCATCCAGCATTTCGATAAAATTAAAGACCATTTCGCAAGTCGAAGACATCGCAACATCAGAATACATGTATTTTGCATAATCATCGGGTTGCTGGTGATGATCAATCATAATTTTGATGCCTTTAGAGTTGGCTACTGCGTCCTCCATATCACCAATACGGCTTAGTGAATTGAAATCCAGAGTAAAAATCAGTTCAGCATTTTTAATAAGTTCATCACTGGCTTCTTTTTGAGTATCATATTTCATAATTGAAGCTTCTCCAGGCATCCATTTTAAAAAATGAGGATAATCATTGGGTGCAATAACAGTGACGTTGTGATTATACTTTTTTAAATAATGTGCTAAACCTAGTGTAGAGCCTATAGCATCGCCATCGGGGTTTTTATGTGGAATAATAACTATCGCTTTAGGCGCACTCAATAGAGTTGCAATGCTATTAATGTCGTTTGTATTCATAGAGGACGAAGATACAATTTTTTAATATTGTTAAGTATTGTATTTGTCAACAAATACATTACTTTTGCACAAAATTAAAATAAACAAATGACAACAAATAGAACATTTACCATGCTTAAGCCAGATTCTGTTGAAAAGGGGAATATTGGTGCAATTTTAGAAAAAATAACAGCTTCAGGTTTTAGAATCGTAGCGATGAAATTAACGCAAATGACGACTCAAGATGCTCAAGCATTTTATGCAGTTCACAATGAAAGACCTTTCTTTGGCGAATTAGTAGAGTATATGACACGCGGACCAATCGTTGCAGCTATTCTAGAAAAAGAGAATGCAGTAGAAGATTTTAGAACCTTAATTGGTGCGACTAATCCTGCAGAAGCAGCAGAAGGAACGATTAGAAAATTATATGCAGCATCTATTGGAGAAAATGCAGTTCACGGAAGTGATAGCGATGAAAATGCAGCGATTGAAGGTGCGTTCCATTTTTCAGGTAGAGAAATGTTTTAATTGCAACATTTATAAGATATTTAAAGCACAACTCATTGAGTTGTGCTTTTTGTTTTAAGTAAACTTTCTAAAGCTATTTTTCCTTTGGTGTAATCTGGGTTTATATCTAGCGTTTTTTGATAACATTGTATTGCTGCCGTGGTGTCTTTAAGGTTTAAGTTGGCATTACCAAGTAATCGCCAGGCGTAGGTGGATTGATCGTTTAGACTTGTATAATAGTCTAAGATTTCTTTGGTTGCTTTCCATTGCTTTCCGTTTTCTAAGATGGCTCCAGTCGTTAAAATCGCATCATCATCAACGTTGTATATATCTGTGGTATCCTTTTTTAATTCGTTCCATTCTGTAATAGCTCTTGTAATTCCGTGTGCTTTATAGGTTTCAGCAAATTTATATTTAGCCGAAACTTGATAGGTTTTAGGTGTTTGATTGTATATGATTTCTGAGGCTGCATTAATAATTCTTCCGGTTCTGGCAAAATCGCGATTGGCCATAACAATAATTGATATGTCTTCATTTGGATAGATATACATTATGGCTTCAAAACCAGTATCAGATCCTGTATGCATAATTATAGGACGTTCTAGATAAGATTGCAAAAACCAGCTCAATCCAATAGTATTTCCCCAAGGCGTTTCATAGGTAGGCGTTGTTAATAATTTAAAATAAGAATTCTCTATAACATGCTTACCATTTAGAGAGCCTTGATTTGCGTGAAGCATTCCCCATTGACACATATCTAATAATGTGGTTTGTAAACCAGAACTTGGTAAATAATTTTCAGCATGTGGAAATGGCGTCCATTCCTGTGTTTCTAATCCGTAAGAATAAGGAACAGCCCAATGAGGAGGCAATGTGTTTTTAGGTTTAATAAATGTGCTTTGTGTCATTCCTGCGGGCTTTAGAATATGTGTAGTAACATAGTCAGCATATGACAATCCGCTAGCTCTACTAATGACTATCCCAAGAATATCAAAAGCAGAATTGCTATAATTAAATTGCGATCCTGGCTCAAAATCTAATTCAAAATCTTTAACAAAATCGAGGTTGGCTTCTAAAGGCTTTGGGTTTAACCAGTTATTTTCACTTACATGCCTTGGAATTCCAGAAGTGTGGTTGAGAATATGTTGAATCGTTATGTGTTTATAAGCCTCGCCTTTCATTTTAAACTCAGGAATATGATCCACAATTTTATCCTCAAGATTCAATTTTTTTTGCTGAATAAGTTTTACAATAGCAGCTGCAGTAAAAGGTTTTGATACGGATGCAATATGAAACAAAGTGTTGAAATCGGCTTCAGTTTTTTCAGCAATATTTTCGTAGCCAAAAGTTCGGGCGTAAATAATACGATTTCCTTTTGTGATGCCAATGGCTAAACCTGCGGTGTTATCTGTTAAGCTCCTCAGCGTTTTGACATAAGGCGTGAGCAAAGAATCAATGCGCTCGCCTTCAGGGCTGACAATGATTGTGGTTATATTGCTGGCAGCTTCATTTGATGTGTTTTGCTGACAACTGCATAAGAGGGCTATTAATGCAACACTGAAATAGATATGATTTCGTTTCATGGTGCTTTAGAATTATAAGTTTTTATAATGGTATCAATAGTAATCATCCAGTTTTTATGGAGTAATTGAATAGCTTGTTTAGAGTTTCCATTTTTTAGAGCATCAATCATGTCTGCGTGCATCTTAGCTGATGAGTTTATAGGTTGATGACTCATAAACTGGTGTTCGTAGATGAATATACGAATGCGGATATCTTCTATTATTTTCTTAAGGAAAGTGTTTGGGTAGTTTTCAATGAGTTTTTGATGAAACTTCATATCCATCTGAAGCTTGTGCAACGAATGGTTGGATGTTTTAAAACGTTCATTTATGCTGTTGAGTTCTTCTAATTGTTGCTTGGTGAATTCTGATTTTTTGATGGCTTCACTTTCAAGTAGTGCTATAGTTTCAAATAGTTCTACCGCTTCATTTTCACTGAATTCAGTTACAAAAAAACCACGGTTAGGAATATAATTTACGATGCCAATTTCACTTAATTGTGTTAATGCTTCTCTAATAGGAGTGACACTAACCTCCAATTCTTTTGCGATTTGTGGTAGGGAAATTCGAACACCTGGAGTGATTTTACCATTAACCATGTGCTCGAGTAGAATTTCTTTAATTTCTTTTCGGAATATATTTTTAACTAACATAAATCAAATATAATATATCGTATACGATTTAACAAATAAAATGATCGAATATTTTGAAGGTAATGATTTAGTTCGTGTGAATGGTACTGACTAAATGCGTAATGTTTTGGGCGATTTGTCCTAAATTTTAATAGTTACTGAGGCTTGACCAAAGTACTACATTGTTTTCCAAGTAAAGCAGCAATCCCAGCTGCTAATCCGCCAACAAGCCCAGTAACCAATAATAATACATAAGGGTTTTTACCAAGCGATAGAAGTACAGCAATTTTTTTAGCCAGTGTAAAATCATTAGCATTGCTCACTATAAAAGCATAAACCGTCCAAAACAAGAAGATAGCTAAAAAGGGGATGAAAAACACCGCACTTTTTTTAAGACTAAAGAATAGGGCAGAGACAAAGCCGGCAACCATGACAGACCACCAAGGTAAAAATTGAGATAGAATGACAGCAAGTAATATGGTAACGATAAAGTTTATAAAATTAGTTTTCATCTTAATGTGTTGGTGTTAGGGTTTGGGTAGACATGATTTGATCTGTTGTGGCATCATTTTGCATAAATAATAATTCATGATAATTACCAACTGCCCAATCGTCTATAAAGTTATCATAGTAGGTGCTTCCTGGGTTTCCTGATTGACCGCCAGGATAAATTCCTAAAGCTTTTGGCGGTGAACTCATTTCAACAATCATTCGCCATGAAGGTCCGTGTGTACTAGAGGTGGCATTGACAATGTTACGATCACCACCAATAGGTAAGTCAAATCTCGAAAAGGCAGGTAACGCTTGAAGTAAGTGGCCAACACGTGTTGCTTTATAAGCTTGCCAGTTATAAGTTCCATTTTTAGCTTTCCATTCTGTAAGTGCTTTAGCAGCATCTTTAAATGCTAATAGAAACAAATCTTTAGCTGTTTCTTTTTCTGGAGTGTCCAAGATATCCATAAACGGATCTGTAGGATGATTTTTAAGAAGATAAATGGCTTGGTAGGCATAAGGCGTTGTTAATACTTCATCTTCAGAATCGAGTTCATCCCAAATCATAGAATAAAGTTTAGACCACCAGGCTGTCCATACACTAGGGCCAATTTGATCAATATCATTGTTAAAATCCCATGTTTTTACTTGATTAAAAATCTCTAGTTCTTCCGAAGTTAATGTAGATACATCCATAGATTTTATCATATGCGGAAGTAATTCTGCTGCTTTTAAGTTGTAATTATTATTGTGCAAATCTTTAAAATCGTTTACACTGAATTTTTCTTTGGATCTGAAAAAATCATTAATCACTCTGTTTCTGTAGATTTCATAACCGTCATTAAACACATAAAACGGATAACTTTCATCTACAGGATGTTGATTGGCAGAACTCACAAAGCCGCGTTCTGGATTTTTGACATGCGCATTAAATTCTTGCGGAATAAAACTTTGCCAATCGTGCTCAGGGTTTGTTCCATCCATTAAAAACTTACCTTGACCTTTCCATTTATTTGGAAACAAGCCTTGAATCCAGATGGCGATGTCGCCTTCGGTAGAAGCAAAGACAAAATTTTGAGCTGGTGCAGTATAGCTTTTTAAAGCTTTGACATAATCGTCATAATGTTTTGATTTGTTTAAGGCTAAAAACGGACGCTGGTTATTGCCACCCGTTAAACCAATCCACTGCAGCGCATAGCCAGCTTTAGGATTATCACTTTTAAAGGTATGATCATAAGTCACAGGTCCATGATGCGTATAAATTACCGAATCTAATACAGTAGCCGCACCTTTTACTTTAATTTCTTCTACACGAACACTGGTGTTTTTCCATTGGTTATCGTGTCTGTATTGAGTTCGGGAAGCGTCTTTGAATTCAATTTTATACCAGTCTAACACATCACGTGTGGCATTGGTTTCTCCCCAAGCGATATGGTTATTAAATCCAGAAATCACACCCAAAGCACCAGGTAGAGTTGCTCCCATAGCGTTATACTCAGGTGTACTCAACTGCATGACAAACCAAATAGAAGGCAGGTTTAATCCTAAATGAGGATCGTTTGCCATGATCGGATTGCCTGTTGTAGATTTTGCTCCAGAAACTGCCCAATTATTACTTCCGTTATCCGGATTTGGTTTTTGGATGGTTTCTCGAATAGTGTCTAACGGCAATTCACTTTGAGGTGTTTCGGTTCTTTCGACGTCAATATAACTCCAATCGGTTTCTTTCGGAATGATAGGGTCATTCACATCAAAGAAATCTGGAAATAGTAAATCAAACCGATCTTTTCCAAATTTGCGCAGTAGATTAGTATATTCTAAATCTTCATCACCACCAGCAAGCATTTTTGTCATATACATCAGCAATAAGGCTGTTTTTTTGATGGTCCAAGGTTCAGGTTTGTAATCTAATAATTTGTATTCCACAGGAAGGATTTTAGGATTCAAACTATTGATATAGCTATTCACTCCATCACGATAGGCTTCAAGGTAGCTTATCAATTCAGGATCTTGTTGCATGACTTCCAGTGCTTTTTCGGCACCATAACCCATACCGCGTCTTCGCTCTTGCCGATCATAATTGAGGGCAGATTCGCCAACAATTTCAGATAAACGTCCGGCAGCAGCATGTGTTTGAAATTCCATTTGCCATAAGCGATGCTTAGCGGTAATATAACCTTGAGCTTTGTATAAATCTGTGTCGTTTTGTGCAAAGATGTGCGGAATTAATTGTTCATCATAATGAATGGTTACTGGAGCCAATAAGCCATCAATCGATACGTTGCCGTCTATGATTTCGTCAGTATCATTTTGCCAGACACCTGCTACTGGGTCTAAAAATTTACCGATAGGAGGAATGCTTCCAAATTTGGTGTTTAATCCATAAAAAGTAACTAAGGTAAGAACCAAAGTGATGATGAACTTAATGTATTTCATAGGGTCGAAAATTTAAAGCTTGAATTTACAGAAATATTTTAGAGATTTTAAAAAAAGCATTGCTTTCAACTCAAATAGTGTGATAATTTCGTTTTCTTTTGTAGCGATAACAACTCTTACCGCAGAATGAGTTTTTTTACAACCTCTTTTCCAATAGACTCATTGAGCATAGCGATGATTTTTTGTTTTCCGTAACTCAATTCTTCACGAAGCACGCTAGAACTTAACGAGACATATAATGTATCTTTATCCAATTTAACATCTGTAGTGTAGTTGTTTACGCCATTTCCCATCATGTTCATCCAGGCTTCTCTAACATCAACTTTGTCTAAGCCCGACTGTAACTTGTTGGCCTCAACAAATTCTTTTAGAATCTCGCTAATCGGTAAATTATCATTGTGTCGTTTGGCCATTAATCTAAATCTATAGGTTCGTAACGTGTATAAATATACACATCTTTATTGGTATTATTTACAATTTTAAGCTGACTTTCGTCGGCGTATAAAACCGTTTCTTTCCATTGAGCGTAAGGCGTTGTATAATAGATATTAAGACTATCATTTTCTATTTTTAGCTGAAAAGTTTCCACGCTTTTTGATGTTTCGTAGGTACCTAAAAGGTTCGGTTTTAATTTTCTTCGGAAACCAGAAAGACTGTCGGTAACTTCAATATAATCTATGGTGTCATTATAGGTATAGTCACGTTTTGAGCCATTATTTAGTGTAACTTCATCAATTTCCCAATATCCATTTAAATGCGGAATAAAGGTTTCAGGTTGATGAGAGCAACTGAAAATTAAAATTGCAAAACAGAGCAACACTAATTTTTTCATAGTTTAAAAATTTTATATGATTGATGGATTTGCTTTACTACATTTTCGGTGCGTTCGGCATGTGTGTCACTTATGAATAATTGTCCGAAATCATCATTATCTACCAAACTGATAATTTGTGCCACGCGATTTTCATCCAGCTTATCAAAAATATCATCCAGCAAGAGTAATGGTGTCACACCACTTTGCTGTTTTATAAAATCGAATTGTGCTAATTTTAAGGCTATTAAAAAGGATTTTTGCTGACCTTGGCTCCCAAATTTTTTAATAGGATAGGAGGCAATCTGAAAGTTGAGATCATCCTTATGTATGCCAACACTGGTGTACTGTAAAGCTTTGTCTTTATTGATGTTTTTAGATAATAAAGTTTGTAAATCATCATCAAATAAATCACTTTTATAGGTTAGGTCAACACTTTCATTTTGATTACTTATAGCGTCATATCGCGCTTTGAAAATAGGAATAAAGGTTTCTAAAAATGCCTTACGCGTTTTAAAAATAGTAGTTCCGTAGGTATGTAGTTGTTCATTATAAACCTCAAGCGTCTGAGCATTAAACGTATTATTTAATGCAAAGTATTTGAGTAAGGCATTACGTTGTGTGAGGACTTTATTATAGTTTATAAGTGCATTCAAGTACGTTTTGTCGCTTTGCGAAATAACGCTATCGATAAATTTGCGTCGTGTATCACTACCTTCTATAATCAAATCGCGATCTGCGGGTGAAATAATGACTAAGGGAATAAAGCCAATATGATCGCTAAACTTTTCGTAGGCTTTCCCATTGCGTTTAATCATTTTTTTTTGTCCGCGTTTTAAAGACACAATGATTTTTTCGGTTTTTTCGTTTTTATTGAAAATACCATCAACGACAAAAAAATCTTCATTGTGTTTAATATTTTGGGTTGCAATAGGATTGAAATAGCTTTTTCCGAAGGCTAAATGGTAAATAGCATCTAAAGCATTGGTTTTTCCAACACCATTAGAACCTACAAAGCAGTTAATTTTAGTATCGAATTCAAAATCCTGACTTTCAAAATTCTTGTAATTCACTAAGCTTAACGTGTTTAAAATCATAAAATTAATGGAGATATTACCAATTCTACTTCTATTATTAGAAGCGGAAGTAAAAATAACAAATAATTTACCTTTTAAATCCCAATAAAAATTTTATTTTTGCGGGCACAAATAGAGAATTATGGCAACATATAAGAAAAGAGGATATAAACCGAAACCGGTTAAGGAAAAAGGTGAAAGCATAGACGTATCAGAACAAGATTCAACAACTGCTGAAGTATTTAACACCTTAGATGAAGGTGCTAATAAAGCTGAAGACTTTGTGGCGAGAAACCAAAAAGGGATTTTTATAATCATTGGTTTAGCCGCTCTAATCGTATTAGGTTATTTAGGTTACGGAAAATTTATTGCTGAGCCTAAAGCTCAAGAAGCGATGAATGAAATGTATACGGCTCAAAAATACTTTGATGAAGCAGTGAATGCCGCTTCAGGAAAAGATTCTTTATACACTTTGGCACTTAATGGAGGTGAAGGAAAATTTGGAATGGTAGATATTGCAAGTGAATACAGTAGTACTCCTGCTGGAAACTTAGCAAACTACTACGCAGGAATGGCGTATTTAAACACAAAAGACTACACAAATGCAGTGAAGTATTTAGGTGATTTTAGTACAGATGATGCTGTTTTAGGACCTGTTGCTAAAGGCGGAATGGGTGATGCGTTTGTTCAGTTAGAACAATTACCTGAAGCTTTAGAATATTACGAAAAGGCTATTGCAGCTTCTACAAATGACTATACAACACCTATGTATTTATTGAAGGCTGCTAATGTGGCTCAAACCTTAGGTCAATCAGATAAAGCTTTAGGATATTATAAAAGAATCAAAACTGAATTCTCTGATTCTGATCAAGCTAAAAACATCGATACATTTATTGGTAGAGCCGAAGCGAGTAAATAATTTATTTTATACTTATGGCAACTGCAAATCATAATTTATCAAATTACGATAAACGTACAATCCCAAACGCGAAAGACTTTCGGTTTGGGATTGTTGTTTCAGAATGGAATGAAACCATAACCAAAGGACTTTCAAAAGGCGCTTATGATGCGTTAATTGATTGTGGAGCTTTACCTGAAAACATCATCGAATGGGATGTTCCAGGAAGTTTTGAACTCATCTATGGCAGTAAAAAAATGCTGGAACAAAAGGTAGATGCTGTTATCGCTATTGGTTGTGTCATACAAGGAGAAACCAAGCACTTTGATTTTGTATGTGAAGGTGTTACGCATGGAATTAAAGAACTCAATCTAAGCTCAGATACTCCTGTTATTTTTTGCCTGCTCACCGATAACACCATGCAACAATCCATTGACCGTTCTGGTGGTAAGCACGGAAACAAAGGAACCGAAGCGGCTATTGCTGCTATTAAAATGGCCGACTTAAGGCGTAAGGCTTAAATTTTAAGCTATTAATTTTTATCTGCTTTACGGAGTTGTTCTAAATTTAAAATATTCTTCATTGTAAAAGAAAGCGCTGTTTGTTAACAATTTTTAGCAGATGTAAGGCTTAATTTCCTTGTAAATTCTGTACTTTTGATACACTAAGACTAATGACGTTTTGAGTTTATTTAAACAGAAAAAACCTAAGCGCTTTAATTATACTCCTAGACACCTTAAAGACTCTCAAGACGACGAGGATTTTAAAACCCAATGGGAATCTATAAGACAAAAAGGAAAGTATAAAGGTAAGCGAACAATAACTTTGCCAGTACTTTTGGTTATTTTAGGTATGATAATTGCAATATGGTATATTTTAACTCACTACGAAACATCATAGCATTATGGGAATTTTAAGCACAAGGAAAAACAAAAAATACAACTACCAACCGCGTTACTACAAAGGTGAAGGCAACCCTTATGAATTAAAGCACAAGTTTGACGATTACAGAGTTACCGTCGGAAATAATAAAGGTTTAAAAACGAAACTTAACAATGCTGTTGGAGATTATAAGTATAATGCAGACAAAACTGGCGCTAATCGTCGGGTGCTTATTATTATCGGACTATTAATTTTGGTCTTTATGTTTATTATTGATTTCGATTTATCCATATTCTCCCTAAAGCGCTAATGGCAGACATTATTCAATTGTTACCCGATCATGTTGCGAATCAAATTGCAGCAGGTGAAGTTGTACAGCGACCAGCTTCGGTTGTTAAAGAGTTGCTGGAAAACGCTATCGACGCAAATGCCGATACTATAAAACTTATTGTTAAAGATGCAGGTAAGACCTTAATTCAGGTTATTGATAACGGTAAAGGCATGAGTACCACCGATGCACGATTGAGTTTTGAACGTCATGCCACCTCTAAAATACGAACTGCCGAAGATTTATTCAGCCTTAATACCAAAGGGTTTCGAGGTGAAGCATTAGCCAGCATCGCTGCGATTGCTCACGTGGAAATGAAAACTAAACAAGCGCAAGACGAATTAGGAACACTTCTGGAAATTGAAGGCAGTACTATCAAATCTCAAGAGGTGACTGTGACGCCTAAAGGCACTTCGATTGCAGTAAAAAACTTATTTTTTAATATTCCAGCGCGACGTAATTTTTTGAAATCTAATAATGTCGAGCTCAAACATATCATTGACGAATTTCATCGTGTGGCTTTAGCCCATCCAAATATTGCATTTGTAATGTATCACAACGGAAGTGAGAATTTTAATCTTCCCGTGAGTAATTACAGACAACGTGTTGTTAATATTTTCGGCGGAAAAACGAATGAAAAATTAGTGCCTGTTGAAGAAGAAACCGAAGTCTTAAAAATCTCAGGTTTTGTTGGGAAACCCGAATTTGCGAAACGGACAAAAAATGAGCAGTTTTTCTTTGTCAATGACCGATTTATTAAAAGTGCCTATCTCAATCATGCGATTAATTCTGCCTATGAAGGCTTGTTAAAAGATGGGAGTCATCCTAGTTATTTTTTAAATCTAACGGTAGATCCTAAAACCATCGATATTAATATTCATCCGACAAAAACCGAAATAAAATTTGATGATGAGCATACACTGTACGCTATTTTACGTTCTTCTGTTAAGCATAGTTTAGGCCAATTTAATATTGCTCCTGTGTTGGATTTTGAGCGTGACATGAATTTGGATACACCTTACGATTACAAAAATAAAAATGCGGCAACGCCTCGTGTTGATGTGGATCGTTCTTTTAATCCGTTTCAAGATGAAAGAACCGTTTCAAAAGCTAACGGATTTTCATCAAACTCCTATAAAAAAGAACCCGCTGCTCAATGGGAAAGTTTATATGTAGGATTAGAATCTAAAGGCACCAAAACAGACCTGAATTTTAGTGAAGTTGAATTTGAAAGCGAACCAGAAACCAAATCACTTTTCACAAAAGAAACTTCTGTAGAAACCAATCAGACGACTTATCAGTTTCATAACAAATACATCATTAGTACCATAAAATCGGGAATGATGGTTTTAGATCAGCATCGTGCACATCAACGGGTTTTGTATGAAGGATTTTTAAAACACCTTACAGTAAAAGAAGCGGTGAGTCAGCAATTACTTTTTCCGTTAGTCTTAGAATTTTCTTCCGTAGAAATGGAACACCTTAAAGAGTTAAAGGAGGATTTAGAGCATACAGGTTTTGTGTTTTCGGCTTTTAGGGCTCATCAGATTGAAATAACAGGCGTACCCATAAATGTTCCTGAAAGCGAAGTATCTATCATTTTAGAGCAATTGTTGAGCGATGTTGAACAAGAGGTTCCCGATAGTAATTTTAGTGCTACCGATTTATTGGCAAAATCGATGTCGAAGAGTTTAGCCATAAAAACAGGGCAATCACTTACACGTCAAGAGCAAGAACATTTGGTTAATAGTTTATTTGCTTGTAAAGAACCATCGGTTTCACCTACTAATCGAACAACATTCATCACCATGAGTGTTGATGATTTTGACAAAAAATTTATGTAATGTTTAGAATCACAGACACTGTAAAGCATCTTATTATTATAAATGTGATCATTCTCATTGGTGCATTAACTATTGGCGGTGGTCATTTGTTTTTAGATTGGTTTGCGATTTATTTTCCGCAGAATGACCTATTCAAACCCTGGCAAATTATAACGCATATGTTTATGCATGCTGGTCCAGATCATCTTATTGGAAACATGTTACTATTGTTCTTTTTTGGAGTAGGTTTAGAATTGGCTATAGGAAAATCTAAATTTCTGTTTTTATATATTTCTGCCGGATTAGGAGCGACCTTATTGCCAATGATTATTGACTATATTCACTATATTCCTTTAGAGCAAAGTTTGATTAATGATGGATTGACGAAGGTTCAAATTAAAACCATGCTAACACAAAATGAAATACTAACGACGGTAACTGAAGCTCAAAAAGTTAAGTTACAGGAATTGTTTGAAATTTTTCATAAACGATCTTTAGGTGCTTCAGGCGCTGTGATGGGTGTGGTAACGGCTTTTGGATTTTTATTCCCTAACAGAGAATTTATATTGTTATTCCCTCCAATTCCTGTCAAAGTTAAATATCTGGTTGTTGGAATGGTTGGCGCAGACCTTATCTCGGCATTCTTTATGGGAAGTCCGTTATTAGCAGGAAATAATACAGGATATGTGGCTCATGTTGGTGGTGCAGCTACCGGATTATTGATGGCTTGGTATTGGAAAAAAAATCAGTTTAATAAAAATCGTTGGGATCGATGAGTTTAATTCAAGATCTAAAATATAAGTATAAGCTTTGGGCAATTAATGAAAAGTATATGTTCATTAATGTCCTTGTATTTGGTATTATAGCGCTCATTGGAGCGATTTATTTTTTAGCAACTAAAGGCAGTTTCAATAATTTTGTAGCGGATTGGTTTGCGCTTCATTCGGATTTTAAGGAGATGGTTTTTAAGCCATGGACGTTCTTTTCCTATTTTTTCTTGCATTTTGGGTTCATGCACCTCTTTGGAAATATGATTGGCTTGTATTTCTTCGGAAGGGTGTTTTTGACCTTTTTTAATGTCAAACAGTTTGTGAGTTATTACATTCTTGGTGGTTTATTTGCCGGATTAATTTTTGCTATTTCCTATAATGTATTTCCTGCATTAGTTGATCAAAACACCTATTTAGTAGGGGCTTCGGCTTCGGTGTTTTCGGTTCTGTTTGGTGCAACTGCAAAAGCGCCTAATTACACTTTCAATTTATTTGGAATGCTTAGAATTCCGCTTTGGGTCATTGCCGGATTGTACACCTTGTTGTTTTTGTCTTCTATTCCGTTAGGAAATACTGGAGGCGAATTAGCACATTTAGGTGGTGCATTTTTCGGGTATTTTATGACCTATCAGTTAGAGAAAGGCCGAGATATAAGTAAGAGTTTTCAAAATCTACTGGATTGGTTTAGTCAATTATTTAGTTCTAAAACCTCATTAAAAACGGTTCATAAAAGTGGAAAGTCTAAAGTAGCTGGTCATAATAAAGCTGAGTTTAATGAGTTTAATAAGCAGAAGAAAGTCGATTTAATTTTAGATAAAATCAGTAAAAGCGGTTACGAAAGTTTAACAGAAGAAGAAAAAGCATTCTTATTTAAAGCAGGCAAGGATTAAGCACTATGCGAAAACTCAAAAGATTTGAGAAACTTATATTTGTCATCAATTCGTTGGTTGCTTTTGCGTTGCTCTTATCTTATTTATTACCTTATTTAGAACCTAAAAAATTTGCCTTTCTTTCGGTTTTAAGTTTAGCAGTTCCGTTTTTAATTATCATCAATATTTTATTCGCTATTTACTGGTTGCTTAAAGTGAAAAAGCAATTATTAGTGTCGCTCGTGGTTTTAATTATTGGCTATAACTACGTGTTTTCATTGTACAAGTTTTCATCGTCTACAAATATTGATGACAGTAAAAACTTGTCTGTAATGAATTATAATGTCAGACTATTTAATGCTTTCGACTGGATTGACGATCCGCAATTAAAACAACATATTTCCAGTTTTATTTCTGAAAAAAAGCCTGATATTTTATGTATGCAGGAGTACAGACCAGATGAGGACATCAAACTTGAAGGCTACTATAAATATGAAGAACTTTCGGGACAGAAGGTTAAGAATGGCCAAGCGATTTTTACCAGATTTCCTATAATTAATTCTGGATCGATAGAATTTCCGAAGACCTCTAATAATGCCATATTTGCCGATATTGTTGCGGCAAGAGATACGATTCGGATTTACAATGTGCATTTACAATCTTCTGGGATCGATCCAACAGTTGAGAAATTATCTAAAGAGAATTCTGAGAATTTATTCAAACGGGTAAGTACGACGTTTAAAATGCAACAAGCACAAACAGAATTATTTTTACAGCACAAAAACAAATCACCTTACCCAATGATTATTTGTGGTGACTTTAATAATACTGCTTATTCTTATGTGTATAAAGAAATAAAGGGAGATTTAAAAGATGCTTTTAAGCAGGCAGGTAATGGTTTCGGACGTACTTTTGATTTTAAGTTTTTCCCTGTGAGAATAGATTTTGTGCTCGTCGATGAAGGTTTTGATATCAATGCCTTTAAAACTTTTGACGTGAAATACTCAGACCATTATCCTGTGATGGCAAAAGTAAAACTGAAGTAATATTTCCTATTAGTAAGGTCTTAAATCACATCATCCAACAATCAACCACATCGGCAAGCATATGAATGAGCAAACCGATTCCTATTAAACGCGTTTTTTTTATAAGGGCTAATACAAGGTAAATTCCCATAGCATAATAGGAGTGAAGCGGATGAAAATTAATACTACAACGTGTTGGGTCAAAAATTGGTGTCGCGAGTAAATGATCAAGGTCAATTATAATTGCCAAAGCCATAATAGTATATGCTTTTAGCCAATTTTTTCTAAAACAAACGAAAGCGATTAGCAAGGGAAAAACAAAATGAATGCCGTAATGTAAAATGGGCTGTACCATTAGAGAGTTAGTTGTTGAGACTCTAAGTACATTTCTGTATTTGGGCCTTCATTAAAAAGCAAATCGAGAATGCTTAAGTTAGATAAAAAGCCGTGTTTATCATCAAACATTTGCGCATAAGGTTTGAAATTTTGCTCAATTTCTTTTCGGCTATTGGCTAAACTTCTGGCATCTAACACATTTTTAGGCGCTAAGTCAAAGTGTTCTGTTGTTGTGTAGGATAAGGGAATTTGTAAGCAGTCAAAAATCACTTCAATACATTTAAAATTGAAATCCATAATAGTATCGACTTCCATTTCAAATAACGGCATTAAATCGTCAATATAAAATTCAAAAAAAGGCGATGTGCGATAGGCCGATTCTAAAGACTTGAGGTGTTGGGTTTGCCAGTTTTCAGTGTTAAAAACGGCAACATTTTGATATAATTGTCTGTTTTTTTGAGAGTAAACAACAGGAATATTTAAATCTAATTTACCATTAGCTCCAAAAATAGAGGTGCGATTTCTATAGGTTTGCTTCTGGTAATTATCACAAACTTCAAAAACCAAATCGTCGGCTTGAACCATAGCAACAACATGTGCAATGTTAGGGAAATACACAGGATGCAAAAGCGTTGTCATAAGCCAGAAATAAAGTTGCCAAGCCAGGTATATGCAATAAACATAATACCAACAATGAGTCCGATAGTTCCAAAAGGTACACCCATTAAGGTTCCTACAAGCGCAATTAAAATCATGAGTGAACCATAGGCAATGTTAACGAGTCTCGGATTTTGTTTTTCCGAAGAAAAACCTCTCGTAAGCGGTAAAATGGCAGCCAAAAAAGTAAGACTCATCAGTACAAAGCCATCAGCAGCAATCACTAAAGAACACAAGAACATGATTAATGATGCCAGTAATAAGCCGAACATGACTTGTCCGGTTAGTTTTTCTCTTTCATCGAGTAGAAATTTACCAAACTTATCAAATAGCAGAAGCATATTAGATAAAGGATCCATAATCCAGCTTCCTAAAGCAAACAATAAGTATGCAATGATAAGAGGAATGGCTAAATAAGTCATTCCTGTGGCCGATAATGCCTTGATGGAAAAGCGATACACCAGATAAATTCCGATGATAAATACCCATTGATTGGCTTGCGATTTGTTACTCATCCAAAACGCATAACGCAAATAGAGATTATAAATCTTATTTTTCGATTTTACAGCAGTAAGCATACCACTTCTGGCATATTCCAGGTTGGGATTGAGTTTTAATGCTTCTTTAAAATGCGTTAATGCTTTTTGTGTTTTATTATTTTCTAAATAACTCCAGCCTGCATTAGCGTGAGAATAGGCGTTTTCCGGATTATCATTTAATAAATCACTTATAGTATCGACAACTTCATCTTTACGATTAAGTTTGGTTAAAGCTGTTGTTCGAGCATTTAAACAAAAGGTACTTTTTGCATTGATTCGCAAGCCTTCATTTGCAAAATCTAAAGCCTCAGTATATTTTTTCTGATAGAGATAGATGTACGACTTTTGCCCAAAATAGTTTTCGTCGTAAGGGTTGAGTTCTATCGCCTTATTGATACTCATTAAAGCTTCTTTATCATCTTCTTTATGAAGGTAAAGCTGTGATAATAAAAAATAGACGTCACCATTATTGGGCTGAACACGTCTCAACTCTAAAGTGAGATGAAAGGCTTTATCAATCGCATCAGTTTGAAAAAGGCAATTGGCTAATAAGAATTTTGCATAAAAATCATCAGTGTCTTCGGAAATGGCCGACTTAAAATAAGGGATGGCCTCTTTGTATCGTCCGATTTCAAAAAGCTGAATTCCTCTTTGCAGATTAGCGCTTTCCATCATATTTCTTGATTTTTAAATAGCTTAAAATATCATCGTATAAACCAGAATCGTTGGCATAAAGCGCATAATTTTTAGCAGAATTAAACCATTCTTTAGTGGAAGGTTTCATTTTAGAAAATGCTTTGATAAGATCTTTAGTCACCAAAGGCTTTGGAATACCATCCTTAAATGATTCCATGAGTTTAGACTCTATGGCAATGTCTATACTGGATTTGATATCGGCTCCAGAATATTCAGCACTTTTTTTAGCGAGTAAACTTACATCGATGTCTTTAACAGGCTTATCTTTTAGTTGAATTTGAAAAATAGATTTTCTGGCTTCAGCGTCTGGTGGTGCCACAAAAATGATGCGATCAAAACGACCAGGTCGTCTAAAAGCCGGATCAATATACCAAGGCGCATTGGTGGCTCCTAAAATTAAAATGCCATCGTTATTAGAATCTATTCCATCTAATTCTGATAAAAACTGATTGATAACGGTACGTCCAGCCGTTTTATTAATATCATTTCTATTGGCTCCTAGCGCATCGATTTCATCTATAAAAATAACACAAGGCTTATGGTCTCTGGCCGCTTCAAAAATTTCATGGAGGTTCTTTTCAGAATTCCCCAACCACATATCTAAAATGTCGTTAATACCAACATTGATAAAATTGGCATTGATTTCTCCAGCTGTAGCTCTGGCAATATGGGTTTTTCCGCAACCCGGAGGACCGTATAATAAAATACCACCACCTATTTTTTTTCCGTAGGCTTTGTATAAATCTTTATGGAGTAGGGGTTTGATTATTTTTAAATCGATTTCTTCTTTTACCTTTTCCATACCACCAACATCAGAAAAATTAACGGTTGGTTTTTTTAGGAATGTGGTCGCATCTTCATCAAAAAAGTCATCGTCATTTGCTGTTGTTGCTATTTTGAATACAGATTCAAATTCTGAATTTGAATAGTTAGGATGGTCTTCTAAAATGGACTTGTATACCTCTAAAGCTTCGGCATGATTATTTTGCTTCATGAGGCATTGGCAATACAATTCTTGATAGGCTATACGGCTGTCATTCTGTTCAAGAAGTTCTTCAAGAATAACTTCGGTTAAATTGTATTTCCCTTGTTCGAAATAACACTTAGCGAGTAGATATTTATTCTCGCTACTATCATCTTTATCTATAATTTTAACCAGATGAAACTCAGCCTCATCATAGTTAAAATTAGTCATATATATTTTGGCAACTTGCAGTCTTAGAGGCGTATTTCCGGGGGAAACTTCTAAAGCTTCTAAAAGACTTTCTAAAAGCGAATCGTCCATGATGGTTGTAATTTTAAATTAGTTGGCTTTTTTCTTTTTTCTCCATTTACTAAAGCCAAACCATGCTGCTAATAAAATTAAAAAAGGAATAAGATAAGAGGTACGTTCTCCATTACCACCAACAGTTGTAAACCAGCGTTCCCATCGCGGATTTTTAAGTCCGTCCCAACTCATCCAGATAAATACAGGTTTTCCAACCACATGATTAAAAGGAACAAATCCCCAGCCACGAGAATCTACCGAATTATTGCGATTATCTCCCATCATCCAGTAGTAATCATTGTCAAAAGTATAGGTTGCGGAAGCTAGTCCTTCAATAAGAATTTGATTGCCTTGAGTGGTAACTTTTTTGCCTTCGTATTCAGAAATTAAACGTTTATATAAAGGCAATACTTCTAGGTTTAATTGTATCGTTGCGCCTTTCTTCGGAATATAAATTGGTCCGAAGTTATCATAATTCCAATTGTATTGTGGGCTATGAGGAAATACTCTTTCATCTCTCACGCCTTTTTCGCTGGCAGCAGGAGTGATTTTGGCAACATTAGGATGGTTTTTAAAACGCGCTAAAGCTTCATCAGTAATGGCTGAAAAATAATAGGTTTTTCCATCATTAAGAAGCACCATCTGATCGGTGATATCATAACGGTTTTTTAATTCGTTAGGATCGAAGGTTCTGTTTTTGGCTTCCACATAGTAACTAAACTGAAGCTTAGCACGATCGGGCAATGTGTTTTTTTGTCCGTTAATGTACACCACACCATTTCTAACTTCTAAGGAATCTCCAGGAACACCTACACAGCGTTTAACCAGATTGGTTTTTTTATCAATAGGCTTATAATAATTTCGATCTGGTGTAAAATCGTTCATATCGAGAAGCGTATCTGCTGGTTGGTTGAATACCACAATGTCGTTGCGATCAATAGATTCAAATCCGGGAATCCTCATATAAGGCAATTGCAATTTATTGATCAAAGAAGTTTTTCGTTCTTCAAAATTATCGTTGAAAGCATACGATTTAACATTTAATACAGGAATAGTATCATGTACCATAGGTGCAGCCACAGTCGTCATAGGAATACGTGCGCCATAATGAAATTTACTAACGAATAAGAAATCGCCAACATATAATGATTTTTCAAGCGAAGAACTCGGAATTGTAAACGGTTGAATAAAGTAAGTATGCACAACCGTAGCAGCAACAATAGCGAATAAAATTGAACTGGTCCAATCACCAGAGCTTGATTTCGGATTGATATCTCGGTCTTCTACATAGCTAACATCGGTTGCATAGTTTAAGTAGTAATTATAAAACCCAAGAGTGACAACAGCTAAAAACGTATCTAAATATTCATTTTTCCCAAAGCTTCTAGAGGTTTCTACCCAAACCACAGGTAGCATAATTAAGTTCACAATAGGAACAAATAATAGGATAGTCCACCACCAAGGACGTTTAATAATTTTCATCAAAATGATGGCATTATACACAGGAATAAATGCTTCCCATGCTTGTCGTCCTGCTTTAATATATAGTTTCCATGTTCCTAATCCGTGAACGAATTGGATGATTAGAATAAAAATTAACCACTGTGTAATAGTCATAATCCTGATTGGTTTCTTAGTGAGTTGAAAAGTATTTAAAAACGTTATATACTCTAGGCAAATTAACTAATATTTAAGACATCTTTCATTGTAAATATGCCTTTTTTGTCATGAATAAATTCTGCTGCAATAACAGCTCCCAAAGCAAATCCTTTTCTGCTATGTGCTGTATGTTTAATTTGGATACTGTCAACTTCAGAGTTGTAATTAACTTCGTGAGTTCCAGGCACATTTTCAATACGTTTTGCTAAAATACCAATCTCATTTTGTTTTGGCGCATCTAAGGTCCACTTTTTATAATTGGATCTTTCTATAATAGTTTCAGCAAGCGTAATGGCCGTTCCACTTGGTGCATCCAGTTTTTCGGTATGATGAATTTCTTCCATTGAAGCCGTATATTCTGGAAGCTTAGCCATCAATTTTGCCAAGGTTTTATTCAGCTCAAAAAAGATATTTACCCCTAAACTAAAATTGGACGCATATAAAAAAGACCCATTTTTTTCTTTGCATAAAGCCACCATAGATTCATAAGACTCTAACCATCCGGTAGTTCCCGAAATAACAGGCGTATTATGGTTTAAGCATGTAGAAATATTAGCCACAGCCGAGGACGGCAAACTAAAATCTATAGCAACATCAATCCCTTCCAATGTGTAATTTTCTGTAGCGCTGGATACTTTAAGGGTAATAGTATGACCACGTTGTTTGGCAATAGTTTCGATTGCTCTTCCCATTTTTCCGTAGCCCAAAAGTGCGATATTCATAATTTAGAATTTAAAATTCAAAGTGATCCCCAAATCTGTAGTATTTTCCATTTGGTTGTACTTGACGTGTGGTCTAAAAGACAAGTCTTCATCGACATTAAACTGAAGTAAATGCGCATCTACATTGGCATCAATAATATTTAAGGCATACATACCAATGGTAATCAACAACGCCAATTCTTTGTTACGCCTCAACTGTTGCTGCGCGCGTATGAGTCCGTCATCAGAAACATTAGGAAAGGGATCACCATCAGAACCTTGAGGAAATCCAGCCAAACGTCTTTTATAAGCATCACGATACAAGTCATAATCCTTATCATTTTTGACATAGAGATATGCAGGAATCCCAATCGCAGCATAAACGAGAGGAATTTTCCAATATTTTTTATTGTAAGCTTGTCCTAAACCCGGAAGTACAGCAGAGTAGAAGGCCGCTTTAGAAGGCGCTAAAACATTGATAGGTTCACGCTTTGTTTTTATTGAATCCTGGACGACAATTAAATCGGTTTTTACATCTTGAGGTGTTTTATCTTCCTGCGAAAATGAAAAACAACTAAATACGAGAGTAATGAATAAACTATATACTAATTTATTTGGCACGCTGAACGAGTTTTTTAATGCGGTTAAAATCTTCTTCGGAATGAAACGGAATGGTAATTTGTCCCTTTCCATTCTTTGCTACTTTAACGGCAATTTTATGGCCAAAGTATTCTGAAAATTCTTTTATGCCTTTTTTAACAAATTTAGGGAGTTCCTGAGGTTCAGACGTTTTTTTTGCTGAAGGGTTTTGGTAATTTTTAACCAGACTTTCTGTGGCTCTTACCGATAGTTTTTCAGAAATAATCTTCTCATAAATATCCAGCTGTACATTTTGGTCTTCAATATTAATAATCGCACGACCATGACCCATAGAAATAAACCCGTCTCGCATTCCGGTTTGAATGATAGGATCTAATTTTAGTAACCGAAGATAATTGGCGATTGTAGAACGCTTTTTTCCAACACGTTCGCTCATTTGCTCTTGAGTGAGGCTAATTTCGTCAATTAAACGTTGGTAGGATAAGGCAATTTCGATTGGATCTAAATCCTGGCGCTGGATGTTTTCAACCAAAGCCATCTCTAAAGATTCCTGATCATTAGCGATTCTTATATAGGCAGGAATTGTCGTGAGACCAATTAATTTGGAAGCTCTAAAACGACGTTCACCAGAAACAAGCTGAAACTTATTAAATTCCAGTTTACGAACTGTAATAGGTTGAATAACGCCTAATTCTTTTATAGAAGACGCTAGCTCGCGTAAAGTTTCTTCGTTAAAATTGGTTCGTGGCTGAAAGGGATTAATTTCGATAGCATCGATATCTAATTCAACGATATTACCAATTATAGTATCTGCATTTTTATCTTGAGCAGATTGAATATCATTTGAAGGGTCTTTCAACAATGCCGATAAACCTCTACCTAGTGCCTGTTTTTTTGTTGCCTTCGCCATTATACATTCTTATTTATAATTTCTTTTGCCAAACTTAAATAATTTGTGGCGCCTTTACTACTAACATCATATTTAATAATGCTTTCACCATAACTAGGTGCTTCACCTAATCTTACATTTCGCTGAATAATCGTTTCAAAAACCATATCACTAAAATGCTTTTGGACTTCTTCCACAACTTGATTTGATAAGCGTAGACGCTGGTCAAACATTGTGAGTAACATGCCTTCAATATCTAAATCCTTATTGTGGATTTTTTGAACGCTTTTTACAGTATTTAAAAGTTTTCCTAAGCCTTCTAAAGCAAAGTATTCACATTGAATTGGAATAATAACCGAATCCGAAGCCGTTAGAGCATTAAGTGTTAGCAAGCCTAAAGAAGGCGCACAATCTATTAAAATATAGTCATAAGCAGACTTAAGATGTGTGATTGCTTTTTTAAGCATATACTCGCGTTCGTCTTTATCTACAAGTTCAATTTCGATCGCTACAAGGTCTATATGCGCCGGAATGATATCTACGTTTGGCGAATCGGTTTCTATAATCGCTTCTTCGGCTGAAGCTGTATGTTCTAATAACTGGTAGGTTCCAATTTCAACTTGTTCGACGTCAATACCAAGACCAGACGTTGCATTAGCTTGTGGATCGGCATCTATAAGTAATACTTTTTTTTCTAAAACGCCTAAAGATGCAGCTAAGTTCACTGAAGTTGTTGTTTTACCAACACCTCCCTTTTGATTGGCAATTGCAATGATTTTACCCATTAATGATTTGGTTTAATTAAGCTCAAAAATACGATTTATTATGACTTTATAAAATGTAAGTTGTTAACAGTATTGCACAAAAAAAGCAGCCTTTTACCGCTGCTTTTTATGAATGGACTTAAAATCTACTTTTCTTCTGGTAAAAGAATCGCTTTTAAATAGCCATCTTGTAAATATTTTTTGGCAACATTATGAATGTCTTCAGTAGTTAAAGCATTAATATTTGCCTCATAATTTATCACATTATCAATATCTGATTGGTTGTAATCTGCATTTTTAATTGTAGATAACCAGAAACGGTTTTGTTCTAATTGTTCTTTACGTGTTAATAATAAGGCCTTTTTCACTTTGTCTAAATCTTTTGCTTCCGGACCGTTATCAATAATTTTTTGAAGTTCGGCAATGGCAGCAGCTGCAAGTTTTTCCGCATTTTCAGGTGCACATGGAAAAGAAATACTAAAGTTAAAAGTTCCGTAAGGTATTTTTCTAATCGAACCTCGGGCTCCAGCACCATAGACACCACCTTCATCTTCTCTTAGTTTTTCAATAAGCTTGATGCTTAAAATTTCACCTAAAGCGTTCATAGCTCTGGCTTCGTTTACATCATATTCGGTCTCACCTCTAAAGATAAGGTTGACCTGACTTTTAGGTTCTGAACCTTTGTTATAGATAAATTCTTGCGCACCATATTTTGGTCTAAATGATGGTACTTTGTACGCTTCTTTTGCTGCTGTTCCTGGTAATGAAGCGATATAGGTTTCAGCTAGCTCTGCAATTTGACTAGCATCAACATTCCCTACAAAATAAAAGTTGAAATCTCCTGCATTTGCAAAACGTTCTTGAAACTTTTCATAAGCTAAATCGTAATTAGCCTTGTCTAAAGCTTCACCATCTGGAAAGCCTGTATATCTTGGGTTTCCTTCGTTTAAAAATTCACCTAAAGCAATTGAAAATGAAATATTTGGATTTGATAAAATGTTTCCTAAAAATGCTTTTTGTTTACTGATATACGACTGAAACGCTTCTGGGTCTTTGTCTAATTTTGTAAAATACAAATGAATCATCTGAAACATGGTCTCCATGTCTTTAGGCGTTGTTGCACCTCGCATACCTTCATCTAAAGATCCAATATATGGACGAACATTTGCGATTTTACCAGACATAACTTTAGTCATGTCGTTCTTTTTTAAACCGTCAATTCCAGCTTCAAATAAACCACCATTGGCACTAGCTGTTTCTTTTAAAACATCGTCAGCGTATAACGACGTTCCTCCATAACTAAAGGCTTCAAAAAGAATTTCGTCATTTTTAAAATCGGTTTTTTTGTAAATAACCTTGGCGCCATTACTAAGTGTTAAGGTTGTTGTTTCATTAATTTGACCTTGATTATTAACTTCAGTGTTTGTAATGCTACCTTTTGTTGGTTTATTTGGCATTAATTCTGAACGTACCGCTTCATCTTCATAACCTTCAATGTCACTGTTTTTAACACTGTCTAGTAAATCAATAACTTCCTTTTCGGTTACTTTTGTGAGTCCTTCTTTTTTCGGACCTGTTAAAACCACCAAACGATTATCGTCGTGCAAGAAATTTTTAATTAGACCGTTAACTTCTTCAATTTTGATAGTTGGTAATTGTGCTTCAGCAAATTTATAAGACCATTCTACACTTGGCATCGGACTCTCCTGAAGGAAGTTTTGAATGTATGAATTCACTAATCTGCCAGATTCTTGTTTGTCTCTATCTTTGTATGCACGTTCTAATCTTGCTAAATAATCTTTTTTTGCACGTTCCAATTCCGAAGCATTAAATCCGAAACGCTTTACACGTTCATTTTCTTCTAACAAAGTTTTTAAAGCTTCTAATTGTCCGGTTTCATTGGTTTGTGCTACCGATTGATAAGCATCTTTGTTTCCAATAATTCCTCCGTGATACGAAAATCCGAAAATAAATGGCGGATTAGGTTTGTTGCTGTATTCACGTAATCTATTATTAATCATTCCTGTAAAAAGGCTTTCGACCATATTGTCTCTGTAATCTTTTACAGTTCGGGTCTTTTTAGAAGCGCCTTTATCTTTGTAATAAATTTGAACCTGACTTCCGGTAGCTTCTTCATCCCATTCAATCGCAACGAAAGTACCTTCGTGGTTATCGGATCCAAATTCTTCCCTAGGTTTCGGATTTTCTGGATTTTTTAAACCTGAAAAGTTTTCTTTAATCTTTTTTTCAAGGGTTTCAACATCTAAATCACCCACAGCGATAACAGCCATTAAATTTGGACGATACCAATCGCTTTGGAAGTTTCTCAGACTTTCATAACTAAACGTTTCCAGATTTTCTTTGGTTCCGATAGGTAAGCGGTCTGCGTATTTAGAATTATAGGCAATTTTATCAAGATATTTTGATTGCATTCGGGTTGAAGCGCCAAGACGTGTTCTGTATTCTTCGATAACAACACCACGTTCTTCATCAATATCTTTTTCGGTTAATAAAGCGCCGCCAGCCCAATCCTGAAGAATTTGAAATCCTTTATCCAGCTTTTCTGGATCGTCACTAGGAATTGGAAGGATATAAACGGTTTGATCAAAACCTGTATAGGCGTTCAAATCGGCACCAAATTCCACACCAATACTTTGCAGGTAATCTACCAGCTCGTTTTTCTTAAAATTGGTAGTCCCATTAAAGTTCATATGCTCCATGAAGTGCGCTAAGCCTTTTTGATCATCTGTTTCCAGAATGGAACCGGCTTTTATAGCTAAACGTAATTCTACTTTGTCTTCAGGTTTTCCGTTGTTTTGAATGTAATAGGTGAGACCGTTACTAAGTACGCCCGTTTTGACATCTGGATTCATTGGAATTTCTTCGGCAGCCGAAATTTCTTTCTTCTCTACAGTGGTTTCTTGAGCAAAAGAAATGGTAGACATAACGAAGGCCACAACCATGCTAAGCATGAGTTTTGTTGATGGTTTTTGATACATGTTTTTGAGTTTAATTGTTTTAATGATAAATATAACTAAGTTTTTAGTTGAAAAGAAATAGATTGTACTATTTTTCTTATTAATCTTCCGAAGATAAAAAACAAGTTATTGATTTAAAGAAGTTTAACAAGTTTTAACGCTTTAAACTGTGTAGAGGTGTAGTGATGTGAGTGTTTATTTTTTTACAGATTTAAACACGAGTTTTTGCTTGGATGTGTTTCTGGAAAGCGTGATTTGTTTCGACTGAAGATCATGAATAGTCCATAATGTTTCACCTCTTTTGTTTTTAATACTAATCACATTGCTATTGAGTGACCAAGTGCCTTCTAAGTCTTGTACAAAGCTAAATACGGAAGTAAAATCTTTATTTAATAGCATGGTCGTGCCTTCTAAGAAGGACAGCATTTCTTTTAATTCTTCCTCAGTTCTATCGGGATTGATAATGTCTACAAGTTCCCATTTTTTGGAAAGATTGTCGGTATTAATTTCTAAAGTCTCTTGTGCTTCTGTTGTATACAGACCTAAGAAGAAAATGATTAATAAGTACATGGATTTATTCATCGATAAGAATTTCTAAAATTTTAATAGCAGCATCGCTGATTTTTGTTCCTGGACCAAAAACGGCCACAGCACCAGCATCAAATAAATACTGATAATCTTGCTTCGGAATTACGCCTCCTACGATGACCATAATATCATCGCGACCATATTTTTTAAGTTCTTCTATTACTTGAGGTACAAGTGTCTTATGTCCTGCAGCTAAGGATGATACACCTAAAATGTGAACATCATTTTCAACCGCTTGCTTAGCGGCTTCTTTTGGGGTTTGAAATAACGGACCAATATCCACATCAAAGCCAACATCGGCATAACCTGTAGCAACAACTTTTGCACCACGATCATGACCATCTTGTCCCATTTTGGCTATCATAATTCGAGGTCGGCGACCATCTTGCTCAGCAAATTTATCGGCTAAGGCTCTAGCTTTTTTAAAGCTTTCATCATCTTTTATTTCTTTACTATACACGCCAGAAAATGATTTTATTTGTGCTTTGTAACGCCCGAATGCAACTTCTAAAGCATCACTAATTTCTCCTAAAGTAGCACGTTCTCGTGCTGCATCTACTGCTAAAGCTAATAAATTATCGTCACCTGAACGTGCTGCTTTGGTTAATTTTGAAAGTGCGTCTGTTACCGCCTGTGAGTTTCTTGTCGATTTAATCTGCTCCAAACGTTTAATTTGTCCGTTTCTCACCGTTTGATTATCAACTTCTAAGGTTGTGATAGGATCTTCTTCTTCTAAGCGGTACTTGTTAACGCCAACGATAATATCTTGACCAGAATCGATACGCGCTTGTTTACGCGCAGCTGCTTCTTCAATTCTCAGTTTGGGAATACCTGCTTCAATAGCTTTGGTCATACCGCCTAAAGTTTCAACTTCTTCGATTAATGTCCAAGCTTTTTGAGCAATATCATGTGTTAGTTTCTCTACATAAAAGCTTCCTGCCCAAGGGTCAACTGTTTTTGTGATTCCTGTTTCTTCTTGCAGAAATAATTGGGTGTTTCTTGCAATACGTGCAGAGAAATCGGTAGGAAGTGCAATCGCCTCATCAAGTGCATTGGTGTGCAAACTTTGAGTGCCTCCAAAGGCAGCCGCAGCAGCTTCAATGGTTGTACGCGCTACATTATTAAATGGATCTTGCTCTGTTAAACTCCATCCCGAAGTTTGGCAATGGGTTCGTAATGCTAAGGATTTCGGGTTTTTAGGTTGAAATTGACTTACGAGTTTTGCCCATAACATTCGGGCAGCTCGCATTTTGGCGATTTCCATAAAATGATTCATACCAATGGCCCAAAAGAATGATAATCTAGGCGCGAAAGTATCAATATCCATTCCGGCTTCGAGCCCCTTTTTAATGTATTCTAATCCGTCAGCTAAGGTGTAAGCCAATTCAATATCACAAGTAGCTCCAGCTTCCTGCATATGATAACCTGATATGCTAATGCTGTTAAATTTTGGCATATACTGACTCGTATATTCAAAGATATCAGAAATGATTTTCATTGAAGGTGTTGGCGGATAGATATAAGTATTTCTCACCATAAACTCTTTCAGAATATCATTTTGAATGGTTCCTGCTAATTGTTCAGGAGCGACGCCTTGTTCTTCCGCAGCAACAATATAAAAGGCCATAATAGGTAAAACAGCACCATTCATGGTCATTGACACCGACATTTTATCAAGAGGAATCTGGTCGAAAAGAATTTTCATGTCTTCAACCGAATCGATAGCAACACCTGCTTTACCAACGTCGCCTACCACACGTTCATGATCGGAATCATAGCCTCTATGTGTGGCTAAATCGAAGGCTACAGACAATCCTTTTTGTCCGGCAGCGAGATTTCTTCTGTAAAATGCATTACTGTCTTCCGCAGTTGAAAATCCAGCATATTGACGAACGGTCCATGGTCTACGAACATACATGGTTGAGTAGGGGCCTCTGAGATGAGGCGCAATACCAGCCACAAAATTTAAATGCTCAATATTATCTAAGTCATTAGCAGAATAAGTTGATTTCACGTCTATGCCTTCCGCAGTAAGAAAGGAGTTCTTAGCTTTAGGTTTTTGATTGTCACCTTCGGACTTTAATGTTATATGTTGAAGATTTTTTCGCATTATTTCACGACTATTTTTTCAATGAATGAATTATAGTTTTTGTTGGTATTTGAAAAGATATTAATGGCAAAGGATTTGTAATTTGATGAAATAAAATACATCGTGTTAAAGCTATCTATGGCATTAGCATCGGTCATTTTATAAGCTGCTTTAAAGACTTTAGTTAAGGTGGTTCCAGAATAGCCTGCATTCAACTTTTCGCAATTCATGTTTAATAAGTCGGCATAAGCACTACAAGAACTAGATAACAAGCCTAGTAATTGAGCAGATTCTTGCTTAGAAAAGGGCACAAAATCCATCATTTTCACGCTAATTAAGGTTGAAGAGGCAATATCTCTAAAATAATAGATGTTTCCTTTGCTAAATTTTAAATAGTTGAAACGCGCTCTTTCAATGCGTCTTTCTTCAGAATTAGGGATTATATCAATCAACTCATCGTATTCTTTTTCAGAAAATTTCTGAAAATACACGGGAAGAAATATCTTGATATTGTCTTCTCCTAATTCAAAATAGTCACCAGGCACATCATTACGTTTCGTGTCTTTGGACGCCTCTTGACAGGCAAAAAGCACCATACATAATAAAGTTATGATATACCAGTATTGCTTCATGAATTAGTGGTTGTGACCTGCGTGAGGATCGTGTGCTTCTTCTTGTTTCGCTTCAGTTTTTGGAACTTCCTGGCTAAAGTCCATATCGTAAATTCTAGAGTAGTACAAATCTAAAGCAACATATAATGCCAGATTTTTATCGTCCTTCATTCCAAAAGTTTTACGTCTTAACTGATCGCCAAACATACGTAAGCTCATGCTATTAGTGTCAATCAACGCATTAAAGGTTTTACGTAAAGGTTCGTCTTTTATTTTTGGGCCAATACATTTAAAAATAGGATGGCTAAAGTTGGTTTTGCTTCCATCAGGATTTGTAGTCCATAAATTCTTGTCTTGTTTTAAGGCTTCTAATACTTTTTTAGAATGTTCAGACACCATGGTTCTGTAGTCTACTTTATAAGAAACGGCCTGACTTACGAACAGACTATAAGCACGAGAAAGAATAGGTTTATCTGGAGTGTAGAAATTGCCTAAGTCTTCTTCAAATGATTGCACAGCTTCCTGAAAAAGCGCAGTATCCATACCTTCACAATCGATTAATTTTTCAACACTAGGATATTTATAGTCAAAAGCTACGTTTTGAGGTTTATCGTCTTTACAATTAAAAAGACATAGACATACTACTAGAAGTGTAAGTTTTAATTTCATAATTGATGATTTTATTCGTTTTTAAGTCGTTCTTGTTCTACGGTTTCTGCTAAGCGTTTTTCAATAATAGGCTCGATCAATGTTTTTACTGGATTGGTTTTAACAAAAGGATACAATTCTAAATCAGCTTTCATTTTATCTTGCAGATTAGGGTGTTTATTAGTACCTAGCAAAACATGGTCTCCGGTATCAAACAGCGCCTGTTCTTTGGCAGCACTTTCTTTGATTTTCTTTTGAATGGTTCCAGCCTTGAGTTGGGCAAGGAAGCCACCATTACTTTCAATATCTTTAAATAATTCTAAAGCTTTTTCGCTCAATTGGGTGGTTAATGATTCAATATAGTAGGCACCATCTGAGGCGTTATTGACTTTATCAAAATAGCTTTCATTTTTTAAAACCAATAACTGGTTACGTGCGATACGCGTTCCAAATTCATTGACTTTGTGATAAACAGCATCATAGGGTAAATTAGTGATTAGAGATGCGCCACCTAAAATAGCACTCATGCATTCGGTAGTTGTGCGAAGCATGTTGGTGTTGTAATCGTAAATGGTTTTGTTACGTTTAGTAGGTGTGACATGAATATCGCAAGTTGTATTTATATTGTACGCTGAAGCCAAGGTTTTATAAAGTAAACGTAAGGCTCTGAGTTTGGCAATTTCAAAAAAATAATTGGTGCCAACCGAGCAATTGAAAATGACGTTTAGATCTTGTTTTTGAGCGGCATTGCGTTCAGAATCAAAATGATTAAAATATTCGTTTAGATGTGCAACAGCATAAGCAAGTTGCTGAATCATATTAGCTCCAGCATTCTGATAGAGACTTACATCAATACAAAGTGTATTGGTATGTTTTACAATGCTCTCAAACTGTTTATGGTCTTCATTTAAGTTGTGGTACCAATTTCCTGTTCTCGCCAGATGACCAACGATATCCGTATGAATTGTAATTTGTTTTTTTGAAGGTATGGTTTTTACATATTCAGATGAAAGAAATTGTAAGTTGAAATGCATTGGAGTAGAAGTGACGTCTATATCTTTTAAGAGGTCGCTTACCGAAATGTTATCATTTGGAATGATAAACTCAATGGCTTCAACACCTTTTGAAATAGCATCTATAGCAGTAGCATTGGATTTTTCGGTATTAGAAACGAATATTGATTGGCAAATTTTGAAAGCACTTGCTTTGGTTTCAGAAATTGTAGGTAATGCTTCAAATTCGTCGGCATGATAAAAAGGTTTCACGTCAATACCTTCTAGCGTATGCCATATTAAAGTATCGTTATAATCGGCACCTTTTAAATCGGCTTGTATTTTTTGTTTCCATTGTTTAGAAGAGACCTCAGGAAAATCGCTAAATAATTTTTCACTCATCGGTTTTTTCTAGTTTTAAGCTGTCTTCATATTCAATAATGTAAATATCTTCATCATCTTTCTTCATATAGTATTTCTCTCGTGCGAGTTTCTCGACACCTTCATCGGTGCTTAATTCTTTGATGGCTTTTTTGTCTTTTTCGATTTCGTTTCGGTAATAAGCCTTTTCATCTTCTAAATCGGAAATATCGTTATTCAATTCATTGTGAATTAATAAGGAATTAGAATCAATAAAGAGCATCCATACCGCAAACACGATAAAGACAATTACAAATATGTTTTTTAAATATTTAAGCATTAGTTTAACTTTTCGTTGATAATAGTTTTTACTATATCAACTGCAACAGTGTTGTATTTGTTGTTTGGTATTATAATATCTGCATATTCTTTCATAGGTTCAATGAACTGCTGATGCATAGGTTTCAGGGTGTTTTGATATCTGGTTAAAACTTCGTCAATATCGCGACCACGTTCAGAAATATCACGTTTTAATCGTCTTATTAAACGTTCATCACTATCGGCATGGACAAAGATTTTAATATCAAATAATTTTCTTAATTCAGGATTGGTTAAAATTAAAATCCCTTCAACAATCATTACTTTTCTCGGCTTTGTATTGATGGTGTCTCCAGTACGATTATGTTTTACAAATGAATACACAGGTTGGTCTACCGCGTTACCTTTGCGTAGTTCCCGAAGGTGTTTTTCTAATAGTTCAAAGTCGATAGACCTTGGATGATCAAAATTAATTTTCACACGTTCTTCATAGCTCAAATGTGTGGTGTCCATATAATAGGAGTCTTGTGAAATCACGCCAACTTCTCCTTCGGGTAATTCGTTTAGTATTTGATTAACTACAGTTGTTTTACCACAACCTGTTCCGCCTGCGATTCCTATTATAAGCATAAATTAAGACTGAATTTTTGATGAACAAATTTAATAATTATGAAAGAAAATCACTCCTCAATTTTTGAAACTTCTTCGGGAGTTATCAACTTATCATTAGTATTGCCCCAACTGTTGGTGATATAGTTCATTACATCAGCAACTTCGGCATCTTCGAGTCCTAGAGGCGTCATTGTTCCATTGTATTTTACGCCATTAACTGTGATTTCACCAGATTGGCCGTATTTGATAGATTTTATGCTTTCTATTCGGTTATTCATTAGGTAATCAGATTTTGCTAAAGGCGGAAATGCTTTTGGAACACCTTTACCGTTAGGTAAATGACAACTCACGCAGAAATTGGTATAGACGTCTTTACCACGTTTCATGCTTTCAGTTAATTTAGGATCTTTTTGAATCTTATTATTTGTAGGATTACTTACTTCGGAAAGAGTTTTGTTTTTTTCTGAAGAATTACAAGATACAAGTAACGCAACAGCTACCATTGTGACTATTTTTAGTTTCATTTTGTTTTGATGAGTTTAACGATTCCTAAATTTTCAATACCAACATAGATGAAGCCATCTGGACCTTGATTGACAGAACGCACGCGTCCTAAACCGTCCAAAAGACGCTCTTCTTTGACGACTTTTCCATCTTTGATATAACAATTGTCTAAGTACTGAAATTTAAGTGAGCCTACCAAAAGATTGCCTTTCCAGCCTTTGTATTTATCGCTAGAAATAAATTCCATTCCGCTAGGTGCAATTGATGGTACCCAGTAGTGGAGCGGTTGTTCCATTCCGGCACGTGCGGTTTCATCTGTGATTTTAGTCCCTATATAATTGACACCATAAGTAATTATTGGCCAACCATAATTTTTTCCCGATTGGATAATATTGATTTCATCGCCACCTTTCGGGCCATGTTCATGCGTCCATATGGCTCGTGTTTCAGGATGAATTACCATACCTTGCGGATTACGATGTCCGTAAGAATAAATCGCTGTCTTAGCATTTTTACTGTTTATAAACGGATTGTCATTGGGAATAGAGCCATCAGCATTGAGGCGATAAACTTTGCCACCATCACGTGTAATATCTTGCGGATTTTCATCACGATTGCCGCGTTCACCAATAGTAAAGTATAAATAACCTGCATCATCAAAAACGATACGGGATCCAAAATGCTGACCTCTCGCGGTATTTGGCGTCGCTTTATAAAGAACTTCTTTGTCTGTAAGCATATTGTTTTTGAGTTTTGCCCTCATCAACGCAGTGTGACCGCCTTTTTCTTCGCCTTCAGATGAGGCGTAAGTGAGATAAATCCATCCGTTAGCTTTATAGTTGGGATGCAGTTTAATATCAAGCAAGCCCCCTTGGCCACGATTGTAAACTTCTGGAACCCCTTCGATTAGTGTTTTTTGTCCATTTTTAAAATGAATGATCTCACCAGATTTCTCGTTGATTAACATGGAGCCGTCAGGCAAAAAAGTAAACGCCCAAGGATTCGAAAGATCAGAAACGACGAGTTCGTAAGTGTGTTCATTATTGACAGGGTTTTTATCCTGAGCACAGGCACAAACACTGAGCAAACAAATAAAAAATACAGAAAGTCTTATAAATTTCATGAAAAATTAATTTAAGCTTAAATTTAATAATAAAAGTTATCAATTTTTAAAGAAAAGGTATATATTTGCACCTCGAAATTTTAGAGAAATTATTAATTTTGTAACTCTAAAAATAGATAACCATTTTCGGGGTGTAGCGTAGCCCGGTTATCGCGCCGCGTTTGGGACGCGGAGGTCGCAGGTTCGAATCCTGCCACCCCGACTTTATTGAGGGCTCTTAGCTCAGCTGGATAGAGCACCTCCCTTCTAAGGAGGCGGTCGAAGGTTCGAATCCTTCAGGGCTCACAGAATCCCTTTCATTTATTTGGAAGGGATTTCTTATTTTAATTTGACATGATAACTGATGTGTTTTACTTATATATTGTATTCTGAGTCTATAGATCGTTACTACGTTGGCTATACTTGTGACGATTTAGAAGAAAGGTTACGCAAACATAATACTAATCATAAAGGGTATACAGGTCAAACTAATGATTGGCGAATAGTCTATAAAGAATCATACAATAGTAAAAGCGAAGCTTATGCAAGAGAGCGTTTTATAAAGCAAAAAAAGTCACGACATTTTATAGAACGTCTCATTGCCGACACATAGAGCATTCCGCATTTAAGCGGAACGGTCGAAGGTTCGAATCCTTCAGGGCTCACAGAATCCCTTTCATTTATTTGGAAGGGATTTCTTGTTTTAATATGACATGATAACTGATGTGTTTTACTTATATATTGTATTCTGAGTCTATAGATCGTTACTACGTTGGCTATACTTGTGACGAGTTAGAAGAAAGGTTACGTAAACATAATACTAATCATAAAGGGTATACAGGTCAAACTAATGATTGGCGAATAGTCTATAAAGAATCATACAATAGTAAAAGCGAAGCTTATGCAAGAGAGCGTTTTATAAAGCAAAAAAAGTCACGACATTTTATAGAACGTCTCATTGCCGACACATAGAGCATTCCGCATTTAAGCGGAACGGTCGAAGGTTCGAATCCTTCAGGGCTCACAGAATCCCTTTCATTTATTTGGAAGGGATTTCTTGTTTTAATTTGACATGATAACTGATGTGTTTTACTTATATATTGTATTCTGAGTCTATAGATCGTTTTTGATGTTTTATTCAAATAAACTCATAGTTTTATTTCCAAATCTTGCAAACTAGTATAGAAATTCTTGTTTTTCAGTAAATTAGTGTTGTATTTCATCGGTTTTCTGAATCTTAACTTGCATTACATCGAGTATTTTGGTCACTTAATCGATATTTTTGTTTGAAATCATAGAATTTAGACGTACCTTTGACCTATATTTCATTAAACCCCAAATCGATGAAAAACCTACTTAAAAACACAATTGCGTGTGTAATTGTTATGACTTCATGTTTTAATTGTTCAGTTGAATCAATTGAAAACGACCAATTAGAAGCCTCTATGTTAGAGAGCTCTGCACTTCAGTTAGACCCTTGCAGTAATCAAGATCCACAAGCCAGAATCACTAATAACGGGACTGTTCCTGTGACTTTAGAAATTGCAACTATTGATGGTACGATACTACATACTGTTGTAGATTTAGCTCCTGGAAGTGTGTCTGGATATTTGACTTTTGCTTCTGATGATATTATTTTCAATGTATCAAAGAATACTACTGGAATTACTGATGAAAAAGTGACCCATACTATGGAGCAGTGTATGAGTTTTGATATGGAAGTGGATACAGACAATTATTTAATTGACACTGTGCCTGTAAGCCTTTAATTGAGCTTGGAGCAAACAATTAGTATTTTTTCGTTACAATGATTTGTGGTGAAAAATAGATATTCCTTACCGCCATCTTTAATGCGATATTTTTTTCGAAGGTTCTGAACAGATTCTGGAAAATTTCTTATCGTCATATTAGCCTTAGTAATTTTAAGGGCTTTTAGATTTTTTTTATTGTAATCTATAATGGATTCAATTTTAAATGTGCGACCAGGAAAATCAATTAATTTACTGCTGGTGTATAAGTGGGAGTGTTGATGCAGCTTGATAAGATTCAGTTGTTCAGCTAAAATATTAAATCCTCCCGATTTTAAAATAGCCGAATTAGGTTCGTAAAGATAGTTTTGAGGATCGTCAAATGTCACTATGGCTTTAGATTCATCTTCTAATTTATACGAGAACTCATCTTTATCGCCTTCAATAATATTAACGGTTTTGATAGTTATTTCACTATTAAAACCGTTTTCTATAATCCATAAAAGCTCTTTTACTTCATTTTTAATTGCAATGATATGGATTTCTTTAACGTGTTTTAATTCACTAATGCCAACAGAAAGGTCTAATAAAGGTGATGTTTTAATTGCAATATTTTTAGATACTTTCAATAAGTCATCTAAATGATTTGGAACATTAGGCTCACAATCCTTTAAGAAAAACACTTTTCCTTTTTGATCATGTCTTCTTGAGGGATCTATATAAATCCAATCATAATCTTGTTTCGTAGAAGTGATATAATCGATACCATCATCGGCAATCATTTGTATGTTTTCAACGCCTAACTTGGTGTTGTTGTGGGTTACTATTTGCGATAATTCAGTATTTATTTCACAATGAGTCACGTTTTTAAATACTTTTGAAAAGTAGTAGGAGTCTACTCCAAAACCTCCAGTAACATCAATAATTGAAGTGCCTTTAAGTAATTCGGATTTGTATAAGGCGGCAATTTCAGAAGATGTTTGCTCAATATTTAGTTTATTAGGATAGTAAATACCTTCCGTCAAAAACCAGGTAGGTAATTTGGTCTTGCATTTTGCTTTGGCTTCAATTTGTGCTACAATGTCTGAAGTACTCACATCTTCAAAAGTTGTGCCTTTGAGTAGAATTTTTGAGATATCAGACTTAAGATTAAGGCCAATAAATGCTTGGATATCGCTATTTAAAAGTTTGGTATTCAATTGTAGATTACAACCCTTGAGTTAATTTTTTTACCATTTTATTATCAGATAAAAATTCTTTCAAAATCACCTTTATAGCTGTGTATGCTGGTACAGCGACAACCATCCCTACGACACCAAAAAGCAAACCAGCGATGATTATTACTAGGAAAATCTCTAATGGATGCGATTTTACACTTTTTGAAAAGATATAGGGCTGACTGAAAAAATTGTCCACTAGTTGCGCAACAACAATAATGATACATGTGTAAAGCATTTTTGGTAAAGCTACATCACTAAAGCTATCTCCTAAATTATTGGTCATAACTAATAGAAGCATTAGAAACCCGCCAATCAACGGACCTATATACGGAATTAAATTAATAAGCGCGCATAAAAAGGCAATCACAACAGCGTTCTTCACACCAATAATTAAGAGTCCGATAGTATAAATAACAAACAGAATCAAGATTTGAAAAAAGAGACCTACAAAATAACGCGACAGTAAATCTGAAATTTTTGTAAAGGAGCGTTTAGTGTTGGATTCTTTATCATTAGGAACAAAAGTCAAAATACCTTGTTGAAATAAATTGCTGTCTTTTAAAAAGAAAAATGCAATAAAGAGCACAGACATGAGTCCGATACTAAAGCTTCCAAAGCCTGAGACAATACTATTTAAAAAGTTAGGAATCACACTATAATCCAGATTCGTAAGAATTTTAGATTCTTTAATTGCTTTTTCGGCGTCGATATGATTAAGTTCGAGATAAGCAATACTCGATCGGTAAAGTTCTTCAATTTTTTCTTGTAAAGCAGCTATGTCTAGTAGTGATAAGTTTTGGCCTTGTTCAACGAGTAATGGGATCAATAGACTTACAATACCAACAAAAACACCAATAAGAAATAGCATTGTTGTAATAACAGCCAAGGTGTTTTTAAACTTTAAACGTCGTCTCAAAAAGATAACGATTGGTCTTCCAATGAGTGAGATTACGGCAGCAATTAGAAGGTAAACAATGACCGATTGAATTTTATAAAGAAAATATAATACTAGAGCAATAGCCACAATAATACCGATAGCTCTGAGTATTCCGTTGGCAATAGTTTTTGAGTTCATTAGATTGATTTTACTTTATTAATATATAAAGACTTTACTTAATTTGATTTAAGTTGCTTCGTTATTTCATATAAAGTGATGCTTGTCGCCTGTACAACATTCATACTGCTATTTTGTCCGTACATATCGATATGAATCACCGCGTCTGAAGACTTTAAAACCTCTTGTGAAACCCCAAAATTTTCATCGCCAATGACTAATGCAATTGGTGTGTTCTTCGGAAAGGTGTAATGGGTTAAAGCAGTACTTTGGGTTGTGATCTCTAAGGATACTATATAAAAACCTTTGCGCTTCAATTCTGAAATGACATCATTAATCTCTGTTTCAACTGAATGTTTTACAGCTTTCTCTGTTGCTCGAGACGTTTTAGTCATCTTTCGTCCTAAAGGAATTTGTGCACCACAAAAAATTAATTCTGTAATACCAAAAGCATCAGCAGTTCTAAACAAACTTCCAATGTTTGGCGCATTTGTGACATTCTCACAAACCAGAGTAATGGGAAATGTGTGTTTTTCAAAATGAGTCGAGTAGTGGTCGAGTTGCATAATTCAATCTAGTTGTATAGAATTTAATAAGGTTTTTATTTTCTCAGGAGGACTAAATATGTATATACCCGTTTCTTCTCTTGGGTAAGATAACTGAATGATATATGTGATGGCACCAGTGCGTTTTAGTAGGACTTCATGAAGCATATACTGGTCATCAACAAAAATCAGAAAGTTTAACTGATGAAAGCTTTGGCCATTTATTTCTGTATTGCGTTCCTGGTAAAAAGAATTAAATTCATGTGTGTCTAACACCATTTGTTTCACAGCCTCATAATAAACGCTGTTAGATAGGTTATCTTGAGAGGTGTCTTTAGTGATTTTTAGAACAAAAGAAGCTTTGTCAGTGTCGTCTATTAATGAGAATAAAACCTTGTCTTTAAGGTTGTAAACGGGTTGAATCACGCGCCATTGCTGACTGTTGTATCTTATGCTGAATGGATGCTGTTTTGCCTCAAAACCTTTGATGTTACTTGAATTTTTACAAGAACAACTTATTAAAAACCCGATAAGAATTAGGTGTTTTGAAATGGTATTGATTTTAGTTTTCAAAAGCATATTTCACAATATTAGCGCCCATTTTAAGTGCTTTTTCTCTAACATCTTCTGGGTCATTGTGAACTTCTGAATCTTCCCATCCGTCTCCTAAATCACTTTCAAAAGTAAATAATAGCACCAGTCGGTTTTTGTGAAAGATTCCTAGAGCTTGCGGACGTTTACCATCGTGTTCATGGATTTTAGGCAAACCATCAGTGAATTTGTACGCCGTACTAAAAATTGGGTGTGTTTTGGGTAATTCTACCAGTTCCAGATTAGGAAATACTTTTTTAAGCTCTTTTCTAATATAAGGTTCCATACCATAATTGTCATCAATATGTAGAAATCCGCCAGAAAGTAGATATTTTCTTAGGTTATCAGCATCTTCATCCGAAAAAAATACATTCCCATGACCTGTCATATGCAGTAACGGAAATTGAAAAATATCGATGCTACCAACTTCGACGACCTGAGGTTTTGTGTTCATTTTTGTTTTAATATGGTCATTACAATATTCGATTAAATTAGGTAAAGCAGTAGGGTTGCTGTACCAATCACCACCACCTTTGTATTTAAGCATTGCTAAGTCTTGAGCTAATGCTACAGAGCTTATTAAGCTTATCACAAGTGTGCATGTTATTGTAAGATTCTTAAAGTGTTTTGAACTAATCCTCATAAGTTCAAAAATAAAAAAAATAGAGTTATGAAACATATCCTTTTAACGTTATTTATGACCTTATTATTTTTTTCTTCGGAAAAAAGAAAGTGCTAGATCAATAATTATGATGCTTACATTTCTTTCGTATTGAGGCTGTTCTGATAGTTTACGGACTAATAATCTTATAAAGTATAATCATTCAAAATACTGATTGTAAATGCTTTAATTTTTATCAATTAAACTTATTATTCATTTATATACGATACAGAATGACAAGCGACAATGGCAGCAGTTTCCGTGCGTAATCGTGTATTACCCAGGGTTACTGGAATGAATTGTTTTTCGATGGCTTGATTGATTTCTTTAGGACTAAAATCGCCTTCTGGTCCAATAAGAATTGTAACGGCTTCATTTGCTTTTAGTTCTTGCTTTAGTGATTTTTTGTCGGTTTCCTCACAATGCGCAATAAATGTTTGTCCGTTGAATTCCTGATTCATATACGTTTTAAAAGAAATAGCCTCATGAAGTTCTGGTAAATAGCAATGTAGCGATTGCTTCATGGCTGCTTGCAGTATTTTTTCATAGCGATCAGCTTTTATGACACGACGCTCGCTATTATCACAAAAGATAGGAGTAATACTGTCTATCCCTATTTCGGTTGCTTTTTCTAAAAACCATTCGTAGCGATCGTTCATTTTGGTTGGCGCCACAGCTAAGTGAAGCCTGTAGTTTCGTTTAGGCTGTAGTGTTGCTGAAGTGATTTGTGCCATGCAGTTTTTGATGTCAGCAATCGTGATTTCAGCAGTAAACAACCAGCCCTTTCCATTGGTAATATGCAAAACATCGCCTACAGATTTCCGCAACACTTTGGCAATGTGTTTACTTTCTTCTTTAGAAAACTGAATCTCAGAATCCTGTTCTGTTAAATCTTGATTATAGAAAAGTTGCATTATTTTCTAGGTTCGGTCACTTTTAAAACCTTAGCTTCTTCAATTAGTTTTTTGTCTTGTGTCATTAAAACCACATAATAAGCCTTGATTTCTGGAATATCAATGGTGAAAATATCATTGACACTGTGATTTTCTTTGAGGACTTGTTTTTCAAACTCAGGATGTAAATCACCATAAGTAAACCATCCCAGATCACCTCCTTGTTTTGCAGTGTTATCCATTGAATAGCGTTTCGCTAAATCTGTAAAACGGTAACCTTGTTTGTATTTAGAAATGACATCTTGACGAATGTTATTGATTTCTTCCAAAGATTTAATAGAGCCGTCTAAGTATACACAGCTGACTCTATAGTAAGGGATTTCATATTTTTCAATGACCTTATAATAGGTTTTTTGTGGTGCATCCTTGAAATATTTTTTAGAACCTATTCCCATTTTAAGAATGTCTTCAGCCATTTTGGTCTTATGCTTTTCTTCGTTGAAGACAATAACTTTTCCTTTAGCTTTTTTATTCTTTTTGAAGAATAAGTTGACATCGTCAAGTGTTTGAACAGAATCTAATGATTTTTCAAAATTATCTTGAGCAACGACTATTGAAGTCATAAAAATAAGTGTGGCAGACAGTAATGTTTTAAGCATAGTAAAGTGTTTTAATAGGTTTCAAAAATAAAGCTAAGAAGTAACTATAAAACACATGTTTCTTGAAGTTTTTAAGAATTGATTGTTTATAACTCTTAAAAGGGCTTTTATTTTACGGCGATCATGCTGATTTCTACATTGACAAACTTTGGTAAATTGGCAACTTCAACTGTTTCGCGAGCTGGAGCTGTATCGGCATCAAAGTATTTGGCATACACTTCGTTTATTTTTGAAAAGTTATGCATGTCACTAATAAAGATAGACGTCTTAATCACATTTTCGAATGTCATATTTGCAGCCTGTAAAACGGCTTTAAGATTGGTCATCACCTGTTCTGTTTCTAAAACAATTGAATCTAAAACCAATTCACCTGTATTAACATCAATAGCGATTTGACCCGAAGTATATAAAGTGTCTCCTGTTAAAATCGCTTGATTATAAGGACCAATTGGAGCAGGAGCATTAGGTGTATTGATGATGGTTTTCATGATATTGTATAAATTAAAGTTGTTGATCTCTTTGTTTACGCTTATCGTATTTAAGGTCTTTAAGTAAGTTTGAACGAATGCCGATAAAGAAGTTCCATGAGTTATAAGGTCCAAACGGTACCCAGGTAAAGTTCATTCGCCAGCTTAATAAATCACGCTCAAAACGTAATTGTGTAGCTGTGAATCCTTGGTTGACAAAGTCATAACCAGAAGACGCACCAACCGACCATCGTGGTGACAATTCAATATCGCCAGAAAACATTAACGAATTGTTAGAGATGGTATTCTGCCTTGCCGAATTGGTATAATTCACAGCATAGGCTAATCTCAAACTCCAGGGGATGCTATAATTATAAAACTCTGAAGGCTCTTCTTTTTTCTTTTTATCTCTGTCGTCATCTGTGAGACGCTGATCTGCAAAATCCTGAGGTCGACCAAATAAATCATCGGCGCGACCACCACTTCTTAGATTTTCTTGTATAGCGGCATCATTTTCAGGGTCACCACCTTCAAATTGTTTGCTGGATAAGGAATAACTAATATTAAGATTAGCAGATGTTAGTCTGAAAAGACTTCCGCCATTGTTGATATTAAATTGATCGATTCTTTGGTTATTATTATTCAAAGCATACGGATCGAGTACCATTCCGAAGTTAATATTCATCTTATCTTGAAGAATAGTTGTACCTCCCGAAATTCTCAAAGGACTCCATTGCAATGAGTCACCTGCAAAATTATAAGAGGTCTGAAAATTAAGGTTGTTTAAAAGTTTGATTTTTTTAGGTTCAGTAGCTGTACTGTCTTTGTCTCTAACTTTGGCTTCAAAATTATTTCCTATAGAAATCCCCATCGAGCTAGAGAATGTACGGCTTGGAACACCAAATAATGAGCCTTCAAACCGTGTGTACTGAACACGTTCGGCTTCACCAGCAGTAGTACCATCGGCATCAACGATTTCAAAAGTATCGTAATAATTATCAAAGGCCGGATTGATATTATAACTAATTGACGGTCGCATGACATGACGAATTTTTTTAATCAAAGGGTCTTTGCCTTCCTTTTCAAAATCAAACATGCCGTAAATAGTTGTTCCTAAACTTGCGCTAAAATTATAGGTAAAGAAACGGTCAAAATGGTTTAACTCTTCGGTAACAATTTCTTCCGCATCTTCATCGTAATATCTATTAATGGTATTGAGTGTCCAGTTCTCTTCAAAATTTGCATTGGCACTCATACTGAAGTAATCAAATATCTTAAAGTTAGTAGACACAGGTATAGAATGCACAGCGCCAACCTGAGCATCATCGAACATTTCCGATTTAAAAAACAGTGAATCGGTGGTTTGAATTCTGTTTTCAGCTCTTACGTTGTATTGGACATTTATATTCTGAATGATCCCTTTTTTAGTTCCCGTTTTAGGTTCAAAAGGGAAAACTCTGCTAACACTTCCTTGAAATGTAGGTAGAGTTAAATTGATTTGTTCGGTATTAGTATTTTGCGAATGGGTAGCTGTAACACTCATGTTTACCTGAGGTTCGCCTTGAAATGTTTTAGAGTAAGAAACCGAAGACGCTAAGGTATTGTTTAGTGAGTTGGTTAAATTCAACTGATTAATCGATTGTCTGTAATATTGACTACTTCCTAGGTTCACAGAGGCAGAGAATCGAGAACTCGGATTGGATTTAGCATCTTGGCTGTGCGACCATCTAATATTGTAAATGGTCGATTTTGAAAAATCTGGAAACCCACGTTCGCTATTAATTAAATTCTCGTAACGAAAACTTAGATTTCCTCTAAATTTATAGCGTAGCGCGTAATTACTTTCAATTCGAAGTCCATAACTTCCATTGGTGTAATAATCACCTAACACAGCTAAATCTAAATAATCACTAATGGCAAAATAATAACCACCATTTTGTAAAAAGTAACCTCTGTCGTTTCCTAAATCTTGTCCGGGAGTAGGCATTATCACACCAGATGTTTGTTTTTTGGTCATCGGAAAATATGCAAAGGGCAATCCGATTGGCGTCGGAACATCATAAATAAACAAGTTGGTGAGTCCGGTAACTACTTTAACTCCAGGAACCACCTTAGCAGTTCGCATTAAAAAATAATATTCGGGATCGTCTAAGTTTTCAGAGGTCGTAAACTTTCCGTTCTGAATAAATAAAATCGAATCATTTTCAATCTTTGTTTTCTCAGCGATGATGGTACCGCCACTTTGTTCGGTTCTCGAATTAAAAACCAGACCTTTTTTGTTTTCAGTATTAAAAATGATAGAATCAGGTTCTATCACACTTTGTCCTTGTGTAAATACAGGTGCTTGAGAGTAAACACCAGCCGAATCCTTTAAGCGTCCCGCAAACACTAGGTTTTTGTTATGGTCGATGACAATAATGCCTGCTTTGATATTCATATCCTGATAATCAACTTCAGCATTGTTATAAAGGGTCGTTTGGTTTTTTCGTTGATCTAACCTAACGTAATCTGTGGCTTTGTATTTGACAATATCAGCAAGCGCTTCCTTTTTCTTCGGAACAGAATCTTTTTTGGTGCTATCTATTTCTTTGGTATTTATAGGTGGTGTAAGTAGAGAGTCGACATTAATTCTTACCGAATCGTTAACCGTTTTGGGTTTGATGGGTTCTTTAGAATTTGGCAACTCTTGTGCAAAGCAAAACATGTTAATAAACATGGTAAAACTTAGGGTAAAAAGTATGTGTAAGCTTTTTGTACGCAATGCTTTTAAATGTATTTTTGCTAAAGTATGGCTCGGTTTTTGAATTGCCAAAATTACATATATTTTTTATGATTAATTTATAATTCAATCAATTTATATAAAGTATTCAAAGTACGAAAACGATTGTATTTTAATACCCTAAAATAAAACGAGTTGATAAAACGTTAAACATCTATGAAAACGACACTACCATATAGATTCTTACTAACACTTTTGTTAATTACCAGTTTTTTAACATCTGCGCATGCACTTCAAGGTGATAAAGATAAGTTTATTGTGGTCTTAGATGCTGGTCATGGCGGTCATGATTCTGGAAATCTTGGAAGCGGTTATAAAGAAAAAGACATCGCGTTAAATATTGTTAAGCAAATTGGAAACACTTTAGAAAAACACAAAGACATTAAAGTTATTTATACCAGAACAAAAGATGTTTTTGTGACTTTAAGAGGTCGTGCTAAAATTGCTAATGATGCCGATGCAGATTTGTTTGTTTCTGTGCATTGTAATGCTCATAATTCTTCGGCTAACGGAACAGAAACTTTTGTTTTAGGTCTACACGCCAATCAACGAAATTTTGAAATTGCAAAAAAAGAGAACGAAGTGATTTTTTTAGAGGCCGATTATGAACAACACTACGAAGGGTTTGATCCTAATTCTCCAGAGTCTTTTATTACGTTGAGCATTTTACAAGAAGATTATCTCGATCAAAGTATTAGACTAGCAAGACATATTGAAGATAATTTTAAGGCCCAGCAAAAACGTAAGAGTAGAGGTGTAAAACAAGCTGGTTTTTGGGTGCTTCACAATACCTATATGCCAAGTGTTCTGGTTGAAACGGGATTTTTAACCTACAAAAAAGAAGGGGCGTATTTAAACTCTAAAAACGGACAATCAAAAATGTCTAAATCCATTTCGGATGCCATTTTAGATTATAAGAAACAGTTAGATTTAAACGTCGGTAAAAATATTTATCAGGATAATTCAGAAACTGCCGATGTAGCTATTGAAGGTGAGCCACAAATTATAGAAAATGTGGTTTTCAAGGTTCAAATTGCAGCAAGCTCTAAAGAATTAGCGCCAAAATCCTATAACTTTAAAGGTCTAAAAGATATTTCTAGAGAGAAAGTGGGTTCGGTTTATAAGTATTATTATGGTTATACTTCAGATTATAATATTGTAAAACAGTTGCAAACCGAAGCACAATCTAAAGGGTATACCGACTGTTTTGTAGTTGCTTATAAGGATGGAAAAAAAATTGATGTTTCCGAAGCATTGAAATCTGCCTCTAATTAGACACATTCTTTATATTATTTTGTTAATTTTGTTGTAACCCAAAATTGTAAAATTTGAAAGTTTCAAGAGAAGTAAAAACAGCCATACTGGTACTTTCGGGTATCGTATTATTGGTATTCTTATTTAATTATCTCAAAGGAGAAAATCTATTTGAATCGCCAGACACCTATTACACCGAATTTGATTACAACGCTTTAAGTAGCTCATCTCCAGTAACCGTTAAAGGAAATAATGTTGGTAAAATAAAAAACATCAAATACGATTATAATACGGGTAAAACCCGTGTTGAGTTTACTGTTGATGATCAACTTCATTTTTCGAAACTAAGTAAAATTAGACTCTACAAAACAGGTTTGATGGGTGGTAATGCACTAGCTATCGTTATAAGTACAGAAGGAGAACAAGCCAAACCCGGTGATTTTTTAGAGTCTGAAGTCGAAGATGATTTAGTCTCTAGTTTGACTAAAAACTTTTCGGGTGTTAGTGATAATTTAGATTCGACCTTAAAAACAGCCGATTCTCTTTTAATCAATTTAAATGGGATTGTTGCGGATGAGTCTGAAGACGGACTTAAAAACGCGATTGCCGAATTAAATGCAACCATGAAGTCGTTTAAAGCCGTATCGTATTCGGTAAATGCACTGGTAAAGAAAAATGATGAAAAACTGAGTTCGGTTTTGGGTAATGTAGATTCTATTACTAAGAATCTCTCTGCAATTACTTCAGATTTACAGAACGTTAAATTTTCAAAAACTGTTGCAGAACTTGATAAAACTTTGGCTTCTGTTAATGCTTTGATGACCAGTATACAAAATGGAGATGGTACTATTGGCAAGCTCTTAAAAGACGAGGGTTTGTATGATCACTTAGAAGCTGCATCTCAGGAAATGGAAGAATTAATTAGAGATATTAAGTTGCATCCTGCGCGTTACAGACGTATTCTTTCTAAGAAAGAAATACCGTATACACCACCAGAAGAAGACGATCAAAATAATTAAAATCACTTATGGAATATTTACCACAACTATTATTTGCCATAGCATTGGTTCTGGGCATTGGTTATTTTGCTAAAAATGTTCGAAAACTATCACGTAATATCAAACTTGGTCGCGACCTGGATATTAGCGATAACAAATCGCAGCGTTGGAAAAATATGGCCATGATTGCACTTGGGCAAAGTAAAATGGTAAAACGACCTATTGCAGGTATTTTGCATGTGGTGGTGTATATTGGATTTGTAGTCATCAATATTGAGGTTCTTGAAATTATAATTGACGGACTTACAGGACAACATCGAGTGTTTTCTTCTTTGGGAAGTGTTTACGGATTCCTGATTGGTGTTTTTGAAGTGCTTGCAGTATTGGTTTTTGTTTCTGTAATTATATTTTGGATTCGTCGAAACGTAATACGATTAAAACGATTTCTAAGTTCTGAAATGAAAGGCTGGCCTAAAAATGACGGGAATAACATCCTGTATTTTGAAATGGTATTGATGACCTTATTTTTGGTGATGAATGCTACAGATTTAAAGTTTCAGGCGATGGATTCTGGAAATATAGTGAGTCAGTACATCGCGCCTTGGTTTAGCAATTTTTCAGAAAATACCATTCATATGATTGAAAGATCAGCTTGGTGGTTACATATTATTGGTATTTTAATCTTCTTAAATTATCTGTATTTCTCTAAGCATTTGCATATTCTGTTGGCGTTTCCAAATACCTACTACGGAAAACTAACACCAAAAGGGCAATTTGAAAACAATGAGACTGTAACGAATGAGGTGAAAATGATGATGGATCCCAATGTTGATCCTTTTGCCGCGCCCGCTGAAGGAGCAGATGCAACGGTTCCTGCTAAATTTGGTGCTAGTGATGTTCAGGATTTAAGTTGGCTCAATCTGTTGAATGCTTATACCTGTACTGAATGCGGACGTTGTACAAGCGAATGTCCGGCTAATCAAACCGGAAAGAAATTATCACCTAGAAAAATCATGATGGATACACGTGATCGTTTGGAGGAAGTTGGTAAAAATATCGATGCCAATAAAGGTGAATTTAAAGAAGATGGTAAGCAATTGCTTGGTGATTATATCACAAACGAAGAACTTTGGGCGTGTACCAGCTGTAATGCTTGCGTTGAAGCTTGTCCGGTAAGTATCGATCCATTAAATATTATCATGCAAATGCGTCAATATTTAGTTATGGAACAAAGTGCTGCACCAATGGAGTTGAATAATATGATGACCAACATTGAAAATAATGGCGCGCCATGGCCTTATAATCAAATGGATCGCCTCAATTGGAAAAATGAGTCGTAATGATGTTTTTTCTTCGGAAATATCAACTCTTACTACTAAGCATTGTTTGTTTAAATAGTGCTTTTGTAAGTGCGCAATCATATAAAAAAGATTCATTACAGATAAAAAGTTATATCCGTATTGAATACCGTAATAATTATGTGAAAGATATCAAGCTTTTAAGAGTGATGTGCGATTATTGTACAGATATTCAAAAAGAAGCTATAGGAGAAGAAGCCGTTCGCAGAGGTGAATATGAGAGCTTAAATCCTAAGAATAAATTAAAAGATGGTGATAAGAAACTCGCCATATATATTAGAATTGCAAAAAAGGATTTTGCTGCAATTAAAGAGAATTAAAACACAAGATTAAACCTATGAGCGAATTACTCAAAGTGCCAACAATGGCAGAATTTATGGCAGCAGGCAAGCAACCCGAAGTACTGTTTTGGGTAGGTTGCGCAGGAAGCTTTGACGATAGAGCAAAAAAAATCACCAAGGCATTCGTGAAACTTTTAAATAAAGCTAATGTCGAATTTGCGGTATTAGGAACCGAAGAAAGTTGTACAGGTGATCCAGCCAAGCGTTCTGGGAATGAGTTTTTATTTCAAATGCAGGCAGTGACTAATATTGAGATCATGAATGCTTATGAAATTAAAAAAATAGTAACTGCTTGTCCGCATTGTTTCAATACCATAAAAAATGAATATCCAGGTTTAGGCGGAAACTACGAGGTGATGCATCATACGCAGTTTTTAAAAGCATTGCTTTCAGAAGGTCGCTTAACTATTGAAGGAGGACAATATAAAGGCAAGCGTATTACATTTCATGATCCTTGTTATTTAGGTCGTGCTAATGATGTGTATGAAGCGCCTAGAGATTTAATTAGAAAGTTAGACGCCGAATTGGTAGAAATGAAAAGCTGTAAATCTCGCGGATTATGCTGTGGTGCAGGTGGTGCGCAAATGTTTAAAGAGCCAGAGCCGGGTAATAAAGACGTTAATATTGAACGTACTGAGCAGGCTTTAGAAACCAAGCCACAAATTATCGCTGCAGGTTGTCCGTTTTGTAATACCATGATGACCGATGGTGTGAAAAATAAAGAAAAAGAACAAGATGTCGCTGTTATGGATATAGCTGAGTTAATTGCTAATGCACAAGATTTATAAGATGGCACAAGTTGATAAAAAACGGGTTGTTGTTGCTGCATTGGTAGGCGGTATAGTGTTCTGCGTAATTATTGTGATTTTCGATTATTTATTAGGAAGGGGATTTTCTTTAAAACGTTTAGCTTTTTATTTCCCTTTTGCGGTTTTGATGTACGGGTTTTTAACCTACAGAAATTTCAAAAAACACGATAAAAACAATCAGTAATCTTAGGATCTTAACATGGACTTCACCAATACACAAATCCACCATGATACGTTGCCAGATATTGATGATGTTGTTTTAAAGCCTATTTCGAGCCAGTATATTAAAGTTATTATAATTAATAAACTTCTACTTTATACGGTGTGTTTCGGATTCTTAATTCTCGGAAAATTCATGATCACAAAAGCTGGGTTTCAGAATAATTTTTGGCTGATTATCTCTATCGTTTTTATTTTCTGCGTGATTAATTTTGTTTTGGCCTTATTAGCCTTTCGTAAACGTAAATATGCAATACGAGAACACGATGTGATTTATGCACATGGTTTAATTGTTAATACGATTACTACAGTTCCTATTTCCAGAATTCAACATATCGAAGAATCCCGTAGCTGGTTGTCTAGACAGTTCCATTTGGCTACTCTTAATATTTATACAGCAGGCGAATCAGGGAGCGATCTAAGTATAAAAGGTTTGCCACAACATGAAGCTCGCCAGGTTAACGACTTTATAAGCGCTAAGGTGAATGAAAATAACTGATTTTTCTCAACCTATACGACAGTCTTCAAAAGGAATTATAATCATTTTTGCTTTTAATGCCTTTAAGTTTTTTAAGCGCTTTTTTGTGCTTTTTATTGCTTTCGGCTTGTCACTTTCCAAAAAGAAATCATTTGCAAACCTGACATTAACAAACCTTATTTTGATTTGTGTCGGAATTCTCGTGGTGCTTCTCATAATTGCTGTTCTGAAATATTTAAACTTCAAATTTCATCTAAGCAAAGACGATTTTCATTTATCGACAGGCATTTTTAATAAAGACAATACGATCATTCCGAAATCGAAAATTCAAAATGTTTATATCAAGCAAAATTTTTTACAGCAAATCATCAATGTGGTTTCTCTAAACATCGAAACTGCTGGTGATACTAAATCGGAAATACAAATCAGTGCATTAGATAAACCAACAGCTTTAAGGCTTAAATCTGAATTGTTTCAAAAAGCGAAGCAAATCGATGTTCAAACGGAAGTCACTGAAGCAGAAAATGTGTTTTTTCGGGTGTCTATTAAGCGTTTACTACTTGAAGGAATTTCACAAAACCACCTGAGAAGTTTTGCGATTATTGCGTCTTTTGTCTTCGGATTGTATTATGAGTTTAAAGATTATGTAGAAGAACTTCGATTAAGAGAGCGCCTGGAAGACATCGTACATCTGGATCAGGAAAGTGTTTTGAATATCATTCTTCTAAATTTAGTTGGTATTCTGGCCGCTGTGATTATTTCTTTATTGTTTTCTGTAATCAAAACAGTGATAACCAATTTTAATCTTGAGGTTATTGAAAATCAAAAAACAATTGAGATAAATAAAGGGTTGATTAACAAAGTTTCTTTGAGTTTAACACCAAGTAGAATTCAGAATATTGTTATAAAAACGAATCGTGTAAAAAGATATTTTGGTTTGCATACATTGTTTGTAAAACAAGCGATGGTGAATGCTAAACAGCGAAAAAACTTTGTGATTATTGCATTAGAACAACAGCAAGTCAAGCATTTAGTTAATAAGCTTTTGGTTAATTATTCAGGCAAGTCTGAAGCATTTAAGCCTAAACCTTACTATAAGAGAATCATGGCTTTACGAGCGGTCATTACAGTGGGATTACTCACTGTTTTAGGGGTTTTAATCTTCGGACGAAATTTTTGGTGGATTACAGGTTTACTGCTAATCTTGAGTGTGTTATACGTTTGGATAGGTTATAAAAAAGCGTATTATAAGATTGATGAAGACTATGTGAGCATTGGAGGAGGTGTCATTGATACAACCACTAATATTCTCGAAATCAATAAAATTCAAGCTGTTAAATTACGACAAACCATATTTCAAAAGCGTCATAAAATTGCGTCTGTATTTATTGCAACTGCTTCTAAAACCGTAAAGATTCCCTACATTTTGGAAAATGATGCAAAATCAATCGCTAATTTCTTGTTATTTAAGGTGGAATCACAACACAGAGATTGGATGTAAAATCGTATGTTTGTGTCTGTAAAAATAAGTGATATATGCTAGTAGATTTTAATACACTTCCTGAAGAATCACGCGTTTGGATTTATCAGGCCAACCGATCATTTACTGAGGAAGAGCTTTCAGAAATAAAAGAAAAACTCGATGTATTTATTTCAAATTGGACCGCTCATGGGAGCGATTTACAATCCGGATACACTATTGAATATAAGCGATTTATAGTTTTAGGTTTAAATCAAAGCTTAAATGCAGCTACTGGTTGCAGTATTGATGCTTCCGTACATTTTATTCAGCAATTAGAAAAGGAATACAAGGTCGACTTAATGGATAAAATGAATGTCTCTTATAAACAAGGAGCATATGTCGCCTACAAATCGTTATTAGACTTTAAAAAAATGGCAAAAGACAAAGCGGTCTCTAAAAATACCATTGTATTTAACAACTTAGTAACTAATATTGCAGAGTTTAAAGAGAATTGGGAAGTTCCCGCAAGTGAAAGCTGGCATAGTAGATTTTTAAAATAGTAAGACCGTTTTAAATGAGTAATGAGATTTTTTTACTGAATATATCTGGGCAAGATAAACCTGGATTAACATCGAGTTTAACAAGTGTATTGTCAGATTATGGCGCTAAAGTATTAGATATTGGTCAGGCAAACATACACGACACCTTATCCCTAGGCTTTTTATTTAAAATCGAATCTGGAAAGAAATCGGCTGCTGTTTTAAAAGACTTGCTCTTTAAAGCCTATGAGCTTGGCGTGACAGCAAAATTCACACCTATTACGCTTGAAGATTATGAGCGTTGGGTGAATCTTCAGGGAAAAGATCGCTACATCATAACCATTTTAGGAGAACGCTTGTCGGCCGAACAAATCTCGCAAGTGACGAAAGTCATTTCTGAAAAGAACTTAAATATCGATGCTATCAAACGACTTACTGGTCGTACCTCTTTAGTTAAGGAAGAGGCCTATCCTCGAGCTTCTATTCAATTATCGATTCGTGGAAAAATTGATTGCAAGTCTGATTTTACTGAAAAATTCATGCAAATTTCCAGAGACTTGGATGTCGATATTGCCTTTCAGGAGGATAATATCTTCCGAAGAAATAGACGCTTGGTGTGTTTTGATATGGATTCTACATTAATCCAAACTGAAGTTATTGACGAATTAGCCGAATTGGCAGGTGTTGGAGCAGAAGTAAAAGCCATCACCGAATCGGCCATGAAAGGCGAGATTAACTTTAATGAAAGTTTTGAAAAACGTATGAAGTTACTCAAAGGATTAAGTGAAGATGTGCTTCATGACGTTGCTGTTAAATTGCCTATAACCAAAGGTGCTAAACGACTTATTGATACTTTAAGAAGTTACGGATTTAAAACAGCGATTTTATCTGGTGGTTTTACGTATTTCGGACATTATTTACAAAGCGTTCTTGGTATAGACTATGTCTATGCCAACGAACTGGAAATCAAAGATGGAGTGCTTACTGGTGGCTATATTGGTGATATAGTCGATGGCGAGAAAAAGGCTGTTTATCTTCGAGAAATTGCTGAAAAAGAAGGCATAGATATTAGTCAGACTATTGCTGTTGGTGATGGTGCTAATGATTTACCAATGCTCAATCTTGCAGGATTAGGGATTGCGTTTCACGCTAAGCCAACTGTAAAAGACAACGCACAAAGTTCTATCTCCAGTATTGGATTAGATGGTGTTTTATATCTTTTAGGTTATCACGACAGGCACATTGATTTGCTCGACTAAATAGACTTTATTCGTCGCATGATGTGTATTGTCTTTTTGTTTACAACCTTGGTTATAAATCTATCTTAAAGTCTTTCAAGTTCCTTTCAAAAATACTATTTTGGCATAGTTTTTAGTTCTCATTAAGAACACACCAAAAACCTATAGTTTATGCGATATGTATTGTCCCTCATTTTAACCTTATTACTAACACTCCCTGTTTTTGCTCAAGATGCAGCTCATCCCTTGGCTGCCAAAAATATTGAAGCCCAAAAAAAATGGGTCGATAGTGTTTATAATGCCATGAGTATTGAGGAGAAAGTCGGACAATTATTTATGGCGAGAGCGTTTTCTAACAAGAATAAATCCAACGAAAAAGAAATCGCCACACTCATTAATAAGTACCATATTGGCGGATTGATTTTTTCAACAGGCGGTCCCGTTGCTCAAGCAAAACTTAATAACTTATATCAGGCTATATCCAAAACACCATTACTTATTGGTATGGATGCCGAATGGGGTTTAAGCATGCGTTTAGACTCGACCTATGCCTTTCCGTGGAATATGACTTTGGGTGCCGTAAAAAATGATAAGTTAATCGAACAAACCGGTTACAAAATTGGAGAGCATTGCCGACGTATTGGAGTGCATTTTAATTTCGCTCCTGTCGTAGATATCAATACCAATCCTAAAAACCCTATCATAGGCAACCGTTCTTTTGGAGAAGATCGTGATAATGTGACTTTAAAGGCTTCTGCATTTATGAAAGGAATGCAGGATGCTGGTGTTCTAGCCAATGCCAAACACTTTCCTGGTCATGGTGATACCGATAGCGATTCTCATAAAACATTGCCGACTATTAACTTTAATAAAAAACGTATTGATTCGATAGAGTTGTATCCATATAAACAGCTCATAAAAGAAGGGTTATCCAGTGTGATGGTCGCTCATTTAAATGTACCGAGCTTAGAGCCGCGTTCTGGTTTTCCATCGTCTTTATCAAAACATATTGTTACAGATATACTGAAAGATTCCTTAGGTTTTAAAGGGTTAATTTTTACGGATGCTTTAGAAATGAAAGGTGTTTCTAACTATAGCGTGCCTGGCGATATTGATTTAGCAGCTTTTAAAGCGGGTAATGATGTATTGTTGATTTCTGAAGACGTTCCGCAAGCGATCAAAAAAATTATTGAAGCCTATCAGGCTAAAGATATTTCTGAAGAACGCTTAGCACATTCTGTTAAAAAGATTTTAATGGCTAAGTATAAAGTTGGGTTGCATCATTACGAGCCTATTGGCACTGCTAATTTGGTTAAAGATTTGAATCGTATTGAAGATGATGTTTTATACGAAGAATTGTTAGAAAGTGCTGTTACGGTTTTAAAAAATAAATCGGAGCTTTTACCACTTCGCCATTTGGAAACCAAAAAAATCGCTTACGTAGAACTTGGTGATGATTCTGGTTCTGTGTTTTATGACGAACTGAAAAAGTACACCAAAGTTCATAAAATTCAGGCCGATAAATTAGACGAACTTATTACGAAACTTGAAAATTATAATACTGTAATAGTTGGGTTTCATAAAAAAAATGACAATCCTTGGCAAGGCTATACATTTAATGAAAGAGAAAAGGTTTGGCTCTATGAAATGGCACGAACTAACACGGTTATTTTAGATGTTTTTGCCAGACCCTATGCGCTTATCGATTTATTGACGTTGGAGAATCTTGAAGGTGTCGTCATGAGTTACCAAAATAGTGAAATTTCGCAGCAAAAATCGGCGCAATTACTTTTTGGTGCTGTTCCTGCTAAAGGCGTTTTGCCTGTGTCTTTAGGCGAGCATTTTAAAGTAGGTGATGGGATTCATTATAATGAAATGTCGTCATTGAGTTACGGACTTCCAGAGCGCGTAGGCATGAGTTCAGAGCGTTTAGCACGATTAGATTCTATCGCACAATATGCTGTAGATCAAAAAATGACTCCAGGTATTCAGCTTTTGGTCGCTAGAAAAGGAAAAGTCATTTACAATAAAAATTTTGGAAAGCACACCTATGAAGGTAATGAAAAGGTCAAATTTGAAGATTTATACGATGTGGCATCGCTTACTAAAATCTTAGCAACCTTGCCTTTACTCATGGAACTAGAAGAAAAAAAGGCGGTTTCGCTCAACACTAAATTATCCAGAATTCTTCCAGAATATGCCACTTCTAATAAAAAGAATGTCACCATCAAACAAATGTTATCCCATTATGCGAGATTGCGTCCATGGGTTCCGTTTTATGTATCGACTTTAGATTCTGTAACTAAAAAACCAGATCCTAAATACTACAGAAGATCGGCAACACCGCGTTTCAGTATTAAGGTAGCAGAACAAATGTACTTGCGACATGATTATCCGGATTCCATTCAGAAAATCATTTTAGATACCGAATTATTGTCAACACAGCGTTATCGCTATAGTGATTTACCGTATTATATTCTGAAAAAATATATAGAAGGCTATTATAAAAAACCTTTAGATGAATTAGTTCAAGATCATTTTTACCGCAGTTTGGGCGCCAATTACACAACCTATAATCCTTCGACAAAATTTAGTGATAAGTATATTATTCCGACAGAAATTGACGACTATTTCAGATATCAAAAAGTTCAAGGCTATGTACATGATATGGGCGCTGCCATGCAAAATGGTGTAGGAGGTCATGCTGGTGTGTTTAGCAATGCTAATGATGTCGCTAAAATAATGCAAATGTATCTTCAGAAAGGCTATTACGGCGGAAAGCGTTATTTGAAACCTGAAACGATAGATAAATTTAATACCTGTCATTTTTGCCATAAAAATGTAAGGCGAGGAATAGGTTTCGACAAACCTCAACTAGGTGATGAAGGGCCGACTTGTGGTTGTGTTTCGATGACTAGTTTTGGGCATTCTGGATTTACAGGAACGTATGCTTGGGCAGATCCTGAAGAAGAAATAGTCTATATATTTTTAGCTAATAGAACCTATCCACATGCTGGAAAAAACCTATTGTTGCGTGAAAATATTAGAACCGAAATACAACGCTTAATCTACGAGGCGATTAGTGATGAAGAGAGTGCTAATGATTTAGCAGAAACTGTAGATTAACGAAGTAAGTGCTTATAAAAGTCACTTAAATTTAATACTTAAAACATTATAATGCGAATAGGAATTGTTTGTTATCCCACATTTGGAGGAAGTGGCGTTGTTGCTACAGAGTTAGGTTTAGAATTATCCAAACGTGGTCACGAAATCCATTTTATCACTTATAGTCAGCCTGTTAGATTAGAACTACTCAGTAATAATGTTCATTACCATGAGGTTACCGTTCCTGAGTATCCTTTGTTTTTATATCAACCTTACGAATTGGCTTTGTCTAGCAAATTAGTTGATATGGTAAAGCTTCATCAAATTGAAGTTCTGCATGTACATTATGCGATTCCTCATGCTTATGCCGCGTATATGGCTAAGAAAATGCTGCAGGAAGATGGGATTTATGTACCCATTGTTACCACGCTTCACGGTACAGATATCACGCTTGTTGGAAGTCATCCCTTTTACAAACCGGCAGTCACATTTAGTATTAACAAATCTGATGCCGTAACGTCGGTATCTCAGAGTTTAAAGGACGATACTTTACGTTTGTTTGATATTAAGAAAGAGATTAATGTAGTGCCAAACTTTATCGATTTGGTGAAATATGAACCCCATTTTACAGATTGTCAGCGTGCAATGATGGCTACTGAAGAAGAAAAAATTATCACCCATATTAGTAACTTTAGATCGGTGAAGCAAATTCCAGATGTGATTAAGGTATTTTATAATATTCAGAAGGAAATTCCGGCGAAACTAATGATGGTAGGAGAAGGACCAGAACGCGAGCCAGCTGAGCAATTATGCAAGAAATTGGGAATTAGTAATAAAGTTGTTTTCTTCGGAAACAGTAATGAAATTGATAAAATTCTCTGTTTTAGTGATTTGTTTTTGTTGCCATCTTTAACCGAAAGTTTTGGCTTGTCTGCTTTAGAAGCTATGGCGTCAGGTGTTCCTGTGATTTCAAGTAATACAGGTGGAATTCCTGAAGTTAATGAGCATGGTTTTTCAGGGTATTTAAGTGAAATTAATGACGTAGAGGATATGTCTAAGAATGCACTTTATATATTATCTGACGATCAGCGATTATCAAAATTTAAATCTAATGCCAAAGCTGTCGCTCAAAAGTTCGGTATTCATAAAGTTGTACCACAATACGAAGCGATTTATGAAGATACTTTGAAAAAGTGTTTGATATTGTAACAGAGTTTAGAAGTCCATAATCCAATCGTCCAAAGTTTTGTCGCTGGAACCATGTAGGACAGAAATATCGCCTGTAGACTCAAACACAACGGCTTTAACTTCACTTAACTGTATCACATTAGCTTCACGTAGTTTTGCTTTTAAATCAGATTCTGTGACATGGCATTTTTTAAGACTGCCTTCGATGATTTTTCCGTCTTTCATGAGTAAAGTGGGTTTATTATCCATGAGCTTTCTAATACCTTTAAAACGTCTCCCATAAGCAACTGTCATTTGGATGACATACATAATTAGTAAACCTACGATACCCTGAAGTAAGGATACCGATTTGGAGATGATTACTGTGGCCATGATAGATCCGATAGCTACAGTCACTGCAAAATCAAAACTAGACATTTTTGAAAAGCTTCGTTTTCCGCTGATTCGAGTTACAAGAACTAAAGCGATATAAATTCCAATTGCTGTTAAAATTATGGCTATTAAACTTTCCGACGTAATAGTAAACCAATCTTCCATGTCTGTATTTAATTTTAATTTGTTGTATTAGACCATTAAATATACTGTAATTAAAATGTTTCTGTTGTAATTTATGTGATAGAGGTTATTTTTTATGCGTTAGAATTAATAATGCTACTTTTCGCATCAACATTCTTCATAATATGGTTTACTGAGACTCCTCAGAATAGTTTTAATAAGCATCAATAAATTCGTTACTTCCATGAAATGAGTTAATGTTTTTAGTGTTCGCATTATTAAAGTGAGTCAAATTTCACTTACTTTCTACATTATTAATCAAATCCTTAGAATTATGAATATTACATATGAATCTTGTATTGAAGCGTGTCAAACTTGTTTGGTAGAATGTCAAAATTGCTTATCTGAAATGGCTGGTAAAACGAGTATGAATGATTGTCCGAAATGTTGTATTCAATGTGTCGATGCATGTTATATCTGCATTAAAATGATGGCGTGTGATAGCGCGTTTGTAAAACAATATGCACTTCTTTGTGCCGAAATATGTGATTATTGTGCCGATCACTGTGAGGCTCATGATCATGATCATTGTAAAGCTTGTGCAGCGTCATGTCGTAAATGTGCTGAAGAATGTCGAAAAATCGCAGCATAAACTACAGTTATCCATTTCTATTTAGCAACTTTCATTAACGATTATAAAATCACATATGGCAATTTTAGGTAATATTATTAAAAGTTTTATTCAGTTAAAAGATACCTTTTCTTCAGAAATAGAACACACTAAAGCTCAAGAAGAGGTTTTAAAACACTTGTTGGAAAAGGCTAAAGACACCCAATTTGGGATGCATTATAAATTTCAGGATATCCTTGACGCTGATAATAGTGCTGAAGCATTTGCTGAAACTGTACCTTATTTTGACTATACTAAAATTAATGAGGAATGGTGGTATAAACTCCATGAAGGAGATACCGATGTCACTTGGCCTGGTAATCCTTCGTATTTTGCACTGAGTTCTGGTACAACAGGAACCACTAGTAAGCGGATTCCTGTGACAGATGAAATGATTGAAGCTATCAGACAAGCTGGAATTAAGCAAGTATTTGCCTTAAACAACTATGATTTACCAGCCGATTTTTTCGAAAAAGAGATTATGATGTTGGGAAGTTCAACCGATTTGAATGAAAAAGACAACCATCTGGAAGGTGAAATAAGTGGGATAAGCGCCAGTAACATTCCGTCGTGGTTTAAAGGCTATTACAAACCAGGTGAAGATATTGCCAAAATTGATGATTGGGATAATAGAGTACAACGTATTGCAGAACGTGCAAAAGACTGGGATATTGGTGCTTTGAGTGGTATTCCTTCATGGATTGAACTGATGCTGCAAAAAGTAATCGATCACCATAAAGTTGATAATATTCACGATATATGGCCTAATCTTCAAGTATATACTTCCGGAGGTGTAGCCTTTGGTCCGTATGAAAAGAGTTTTAAAGCCCTTATGGGGAAACCTGTAACAGTTATTGACACCTATTTAGCGTCTGAAGGTTATATTGCTACTCAAGTGCGACCAGAAACCGATGCCATGCAACTTAACACGAATAATGGTATCTATTTTGAATTTGTTCCTTTTCAGCCAGAATATATCAATCAAGATGGTTCTTTAAAAAATGAGGCACCTTCATTGACATTAAAAGATGTAGAATTAGATCAGGATTATGTCCTTATCATAAGTACCGTTAGTGGTGCATGGCGTTATTTGATTGGAGATACCATAGAGTTTACAAATATTGAACGTGCGGAAATTAAAATTACAGGTCGTACAAAATTCTTTTTGAATACTGTAGGTTCACAGCTCTCAGTCAATAAAATGGATGCTGCATTAAGAGATTTGGAAACACAATTTGATACCACAATACCAGAATATACCATTTGTGCACATAGGGCAGAAGATGGAGAGTTTTATCACTGTTGGTATTTGGGTTCTGAATTAAAAAATGCTGATGAAACTGAAATTGCCAAAGCCTTAGATACCTCATTAAAAGCAGCAAATAAAAATTATAAAGTTGCACGAAGCAAAGCTTTAAAAGGTGTGAAGGTCAAAGTTGTAGCACCAGAAAAATTTTATGACTGGAATGCCAGAAATAAGAAGAAGGGCGGACAAGTAAAAATGGAACGTGTGATGGGCGAGGAAAAATTTGAAGCGTGGGAAACCTTTATTTCTCAAGCTTAATCTTGTGAGGTTTCCGTGTTGCGTTGATTCACCAACTCCATAATCTCTTCAGGGGAAAGATAATATTTCTTAATACGATCCTTATAAGAAGTGGTAATTTGAGCATGATTTAATATGAAGTCCTTAGTTTTTAAAATATAATCTTCCATGCCATGAAATACAGCAAAGGTGTCTGCTGCACGTTCAGCTTCTACAATATGATTTTCTGAAAGCAAATATTTAATGCCGAACCAAATCAGGTTGAGCTTACTTCGGTCTTGATAGTCGATGATATGTCCAAGTTCATGACCAATCCAACCGATTAATATTTCCGAAGGAATATCTCTGGTACGAAACTCTTTATCAGAAATTTTGAAGGTTTCACTAATCAAAATTACAAATCTTCTATTGTTTTTACTTCTGAAAAAACTCCCAAAAGTTGGTCGCGCTTGCATAGTCGATTTCTTAATATTTTTCTTGAATTTAAATTCAATCGGAACGCTGTCTAATTGAGGGAAATAAGATAAAGCAGATTTGGCTTCAGTTTGTATGGAATCTGGTATGATATGTTGTGCATTCATTTGAAAGCTTTGTATTAAGATTAAAAAAGTTACGACCTGTTTCATGAGGATACAGTATAAACATTGTTTATGTGTGACATTGTAAGAAATGAGAAAATTATTGACGCTTATAAAAATAACTGAAAAATTACAACATATGTTTGAATTTTAGCGACATTATTTAGTAATATTTACGATATTTGTACTATAAATTAATCCTACTTATGTCTTTTGAACGTACCCAAGAAAAATTAAAAATTTTAGCCGATGCTGCAAAGTATGATGTCTCCTGTTCTTCAAGCGGAAGCCAACGAACCAATAAAAATAAAGGACTTGGTGATGCCACAGGAATGGGAATTTGTCATTCTTATACTGAAGATGGTCGCTGTGTATCCTTACTCAAAATTCTTTTAACCAACTATTGCATTTTTGATTGTGCTTATTGTGTGACTCGAAAAAGTAATGATATTAAACGAGCTGCATTTAAAGTTCAGGAAGTGGTCGATTTAACCATTAATTTCTACAGACGAAATTATATTGAAGGGCTATTTTTAAGTTCGGGTATATTTAAAAGTGCCGATTACACCATGGAACGTCTGGTGGCTGTTGCTAAAAAATTGCGCTTGGAAGAGAATTTTAACGGATATATACATTTGAAATCAATTCCGGGTGCTTCAGATGAATTGATGCGAGAAGCCGGTTTATATGCAGACCGACTTAGCGTCAATATTGAAATTCCTACAACATCAGGATTAAAAAAATTAGCACCAGATAAAAAGCGTGAAGATTTTATCAAGCCGATGGTGAAAGTGAAAAATGAAATCATTCAATATAAATCGGAAAGGAAGATTATAAAAAACACGCCAAAGTACGCACCAGCTGGTCAAAGTACTCAAATGATTATTGGTGCTAGTGGAGAGAATGATTTTCAAATTATGCAAACCTCAAATCATTTTTATAACACCTATAATTTGAAGCGTGTATATTATTCTGGCTACGTACCTATAAGCTATGATGATCGCTTACCTCAAATAGGAAGTGCTGTTCCTATGATGCGCGAAAACAGATTGTATCAAACCGATTGGCTGATGCGTTTTTATGGTTTTGATGTGAGTGAAATTCTAAATGCTAAGCATCAACATTTAGATTTAGATGTTGATCCAAAATTGAGCTGGGCACTTAGAAATTTGCACGAATTTCCTGTAGATGTGAATACAGCAGACAAGCGCATGTTGGCTAGAATTCCGGGTTTAGGAATGAAGTCAGTGTATAAGATTTTAAATGCACGTCGCTTTAGAAGATTAAACTGGGAGCATCTTAAAAAAATAGGTATTGCATTAAACAGAGCACAGTACTTTATGATCTGTGACAGCAATCAGTTTGAGCGTAGGGATTTGTCTCCTGAAAAAATTAAAGGATTGATTCTACAAAACTCTACGAGTAAGTACAGCAAATCATTAAGTAACCAATTAAGCTTATTCGGATAAAATGCACAATCGAAACTTAATTTATGATGGCACTTTTGATGGGTTTTTAAGCACAGTCTTTTATGTGTTTGAGCAACAAATAGATGCTGTGACAATTCAAAGTGAATCTGACGTGCAACACGGATTGTTTTCTGAAAATGAAACTATAATCACAGATGAAAAAAAAGCCAATCGTGTTTGGAAAGGTTTAAAAAACAAAGTGTCTAAATTTGGGCATTATCAATTGTATTATGCCTTTTTAAGCGAACAAGCTGGTGTTGAAAATCTATTACTGGATTTTATAAAGTACGTTTTTTCAACCGACTTAAAAGTTGATAAAGACTTTTCACATCCTTCCGTTTTGAAAATAGCACAAATTGCCAAAATGGTTGGTCGTGAAAAGCATCGAATGGAAGCGTTTGTGAGATTCAGACTAACAAAGGATGTGATTTATTTTGCAAGTATAGAACCCGATTTTAATGTATTACCTCTAATTTCAAAGCATTTTAAACGGCGTTATGCTGATCAAAAATGGTTGATTTATGATATCAAACGTCAGTATGGTCTCTTTTATGACCTACAGAAGGTAGATATTATCGCTATGGAATTTCCTTCAAATTTCGATTTTACTAAAACGAATGTGGACTACTTTGATCAACAGGAATTTGAATTTCAGAAACTGTGGCAAGATTATTTTAAAAGTACCAATATTGAATCACGAAAAAATATGAAACTCCATATTCGACATGTGCCTAAACGTTATTGGAAATATTTAAGTGAAAAACAACCTTATTAATTAACGTCCTAATCGAGTTACATAAGCTTTAGCCCAGTCCTTAATTCTCGGTCCGAAACATTCTAAAATAGCATCAACACCAATCACACTACCTTTAGATAATCGACCTAAAACTGCTATTGGGATGTCTTCGTCATTTTCTTCAGTTACAACATAGGCATCTGGATTTGTATCTATACCCAACTTTGAGTGGATGGGCTCGATTAAATCATTGTGAATGAGATTAGTGATTATGGGAGTAGTGACTTCCAAAAGTTTAGGTGCATCTAAAACACTGTTAATCATGATGTCTATTTGTACTGTTTGTTGTTGTGCATTTTCTAATTGCCATCCCATATTATTAAGTTCGATATCTGGATCATTAACATAATCCAAACTAAGAATATTGGCATCTACCAACGCCAGAATTTGTTGCATACTTTCTACTGGTGGTCCGTAAGAAAACCGTTTACTTTCCTCATCAAGCGCAATGACTTTTTCAATAATAGCTTCGTCTAATTGGGCGTGAGAAAATGACTTGTATAGGGTTGGCTGACAATGTCTCCAGACTTGACCAATGCAGTAATCAAGACTAATTGTCGTTAATCCTGAAGCCATTTGTATATAAGATTTAATGGTATTGTATGTTGAACTGTTATCTTGAAAAAGGTCGTGTTTCGTTTCAGAATCATCTAACCATTTAAAAACTAAGCTTTCGATTTGTTTTTGATTTAAATCATGATTCATCGCTTCAAACTTAAGTTCAGTGAAAACCCTAGCAGTTATTTTAGAAATAGGTATGGTTAAAAAATCAAGGGAACTCACCTTAATTTGAGTCCGTGATACAGCTTCTAGTTCCGTTTTAAAATAATTCAGTTCTTCATCTGTAGGTTTGAACCAATCATCTATATGCTTGTTTAACGGTTTGGGAGCCATTGGTAGGCCGTCTAACGAAAATGGAATTAATTTGAGGGGCTGTGCTTCGTTACTAATATATTGTGTTTTAAAAGTTGAAGGGTCTGTAACTTTAAATGTTCCAAACGAATTGGTGACCAGATCACGCATTACATCAATCATTGCTAAACCAAAACCTCGTATTCCAATGTTGATATGCTTTTGATTTTTAACGCTTTCAAATTGAGATAATGGATAGCAGTCTTCAAAAACGCTTATGTTTTGATGAGCATGAGCATGCGCTTTCCATTTTTTAATCTGCTTTGATAATTGAGTAGGTTGATGACCAATTGTAATTAAAGCATCATCACAAATGTAGCTGCTGTCTTTGGTGAAAATTTGAAGTTGCTTTTCCTTAAATTCAATACGTTCAACTTTAGAATTAATGAGTTGAAAACCTTCAGGGTCAAGTGATTTGGTAAGGGATTCATATCGTTCATGAAAGTAGTGTCCCAATTGTTTTCTCGGAGGAAACGTATCAGGTGCTTGATCACTCTGTACGAAATGTACCCATTCATGATAGGAAGGAAACGTTTCAATTATACGATCTCGATAGTGAATTTCTGGTCGGCCTTCTAAATTTTTTAAAGCTCTTTCACTAATGTTTGTCCAATTAGCATCAGATTGATCTGTATACCAAACTTGTCCGGCACCAGGTTCATGGCAAGGTTCAAAAGCTAATATCTGAATGTGCTTGTTAGCTTTAGAAAGGTTCATTATAAGATTTTCTAAAGCATGTAATCCGCGAGGGCCAATTCCAATTATAGCTAAGGTTGTCATAGTAGAAGTTTAGTTTACAAACAAATCTAATACTTATCACGCATGTTAATTAACTGTAATGCTAGATTTAAGCGTGTTTATAAGAATTTGAAGTTTTACCACCACACCAAAAAGCCTTTAGATACTGTACCGTTTTCAGTTTTTATCCAAAATAAAGGGGATTGTTGTTGTTCTAAAAATGTATGCGAATCCAGAATAAAATTAGCATAATTCAACCAATCAACATCAGTTTGCGGTTCTAAAAACCAATCCAATTTATTTGGTATATAGAATTCGCAGGCTTTAAAATGTTCTAGTTGCTTGGTATGTATATAAAAGCCACAAACACAATCTTGATTGAGCTGTTCAAAATGAATCTCTTGCTGATAAGGCACAAAAAGTTGTGCTTTAAATAAGACTCGTTGTTCAAAATGATAATCGTTTAGGCCTAAAAGTTTTAATGCCGATTGACAATCGCTTGAATAGAGTAGAGGCAACTGTTTTTTTGTGAGTTTGGTGAGTTTTTCTTTGAGACTGTCTTTTCGGTTGGGGCCAATCCATTGGTCTGTTTCTGAAGTACCTAAACTGGCATCATACACATAAAATTTATAGATAATTTCCAGATGAATTGGTTGGTTATCAATAAGTAGCAAGGCATCCAATTCGCCCAGAGTATGTTTCTCCCTTTGGATTTGAATATTTTCAGCTAATAATTGTATGGATTCATATGCATCCATCTGATTGAACGCAAATTGTTCCGCTAATTGACCAAGTCGGAGTCGTCGCTTCAGTTTCCGAAGAAAAACCAAAGATGTTTCATTGGGCAATTGGAGTTGTTTGAGATCATATACAGCACCATTTTTCCAAAGTAAATGGGTATTGCAATAGGCTTGATATAGCCGTTGAATATGTTTTGAATCGATTTCCATTTCAGTTCGAAATTACGAATATTAATTCTGAAAGCTAGCAGAATAACAATACCTTTGCAGACAATTATAATTGATTATGGACAAGACATTTTTCGACTTAGGCGTTTCAAAACCTTTAATTAAAGGGCTGAAAGAACTCAACATAAAACAACCCACTCAAATTCAGGAAGAAGCCATTCCTGTGTTGCTTAAAAATGAAAACGACTTTATTGGCTTAGCTCAGACAGGTACTGGTAAAACAGCAGCTTATGGATTACCTATTCTTCAGAATATCAACCCCAAAAAAGACCATGTTCAAGCTTTGATTTTAGCACCAACGCGAGAATTGGTACAGCAAATTCAGAAGCAATTATTCAAATTCACTAAGTATTGTGATGCTAAAATTTTTGCTGAAGGTGTCTATGGTGGTGAAAAAATGGACATTCAGTTAAAACGCCTGCAACGTACAACTCATATTATTGTAGCAACTCCAGGACGTTTATTGGATTTTATAGAACGTGGTGAGGTTAATATCAAGCACATCGACACATTGGTTTTAGACGAAGCTGATGAGATGTTGAGTATGGGATTTAAGCAGGATTTGAATAAAATTCTCAAGTATACCACAGGAACAAGGCATACTTGGTTGTTTTCGGCGACGATGCCTGAAGAGATTCAGAAAATTATCAAAACTTATATGGCTGCTGATGCCATACGTGTAGAAATAGACAGAAACAGTATCGTAAATGCTAATATTTCACATCATTATATTGTCACTTCCATTAAAGAAAAAGTCAATATAATCACGCGTTTACTAGATAAGTATGATGAGGATAGAGGCATTATTTTTTGTAGAACTAAAGCAGGAACCAATCAACTGACAGAAAAATTAAAAGCTGAAGGTTTTTCGGTTGATGCCTTGCAAGGTGATATGCAGCAAAAGGAACGTGATAAGGTAATGCGCGCATTTAAAAACCAGTCCTTACAATATTTAGTGTCTACCGATGTTTCGGCTAGAGGTATTGATGTCAATAATCTTGCATTTGTGATTCATCATCAGCTACCAGATCAGCTGGACTATTATACTCATAGAAGTGGTCGTACGGCCAGAGCAGGTAAAACAGGTGAATCTATAGCGCTTATTATTTCTGGTGAAGAACAAGAAATTCAAAACATTCAGAAAGATTTAGGAATTAAGTTTAAACAAATGACACTTTAAACTATTTTTAAAACTTATCGGCAAATGGCGTGTTTACTAAATAAATTAGTCTACTTTCGCAGCCACTTAAATACGTAGCAATACGCGTTTAGGTATTACACAAATAGAACTCCTTAGTATGGTCACTAAGGAGTTCGTCTTTTTTGTATATACGACATTATAATTTGGGATTGAGCAAATGGGATTCAACGACTTTTTATAGTTTGGCTTAAATATTAAAAAAGAAACCTATGAAAAAGCATATCTTATTATTTACATTATTTGCAACATTTATTATAGCCTGTCAAAATACAACTAATGCACAGGTACCAGATGCTGTTAAAGCAACATTTCAAAAAATGTACCCTGGTGAAAATGATCCCGACTGGCACAAAGATTCCAACGGAAATTATGAATCCAATTTTAAAATAGATGGCATAAAATACAGAGCTGATTATGCGCCTAACGGACAATGGATTGAAACCGAAAGTAGCATCGATGTAAAAGATTTACCTAAAGCGATTAAAGAGGTTATAAAATCAGATTATGACAGTGATGATATTACCGAAGTTGAAAAAGTAGAACACCATTCTAAAGGCTTGTTTTACGATGTAGAATTCAAACAAAAAGGAAAAAATAAGGATATTGAGTTTAGAGCAAATGGTGAAATATTGAACCAGTAATGCCTTTATAAAATGTTAATTAACAATACAATGCGCTCTAATATTCGTATCTTAATAACTCAAAACTTTTTGGTATGAAAACTAAATTTATGCTGTGCTGTTTGTTGGTCTCTTTATTATTGTCCTGCAGTTCAACAAAAACAGCAGCCACACCAGAACAAATAGTAGCGCTAGATGCTTTAATTGAAGAACAAGCATTTACTATCAAATCAGATTGGGCTTATCCGCAAACATCAAGCGGTTTATTAGCTTTGCAAAATTCGGGCTTGTTAGCACCAGGCGACGCTAATGCAAGTCGGTTTAGTCTAATGGGAAATCCTAATTTTTTAAAACTTTCAGGTGAAACGATTGATTCTTATTTACCATATTTTGGCGAGCGTCAGGTGGTGACAGATCGTAATGGAGGTGGTAGCATTGAATTAGAGGATATCATTAGTGATTATGAAGTGGAAAAACAAGAGGATAATAGCTACATGTTAAAATTTAAAGCGAAAAGTAATAACGAAAGCTACACTATTGTTATAGAGGTTTTTCCAAATCATAAAACAGAAATGATAGTGAGAGGTTCTAAGCGTTTTCCTATTCGCTATACAGGACAAATTGAGCCTATTTTAGAATCACTATAAGGGCATTTATCAATGTTTAGAGCTGTCTATTTTAAATCTAAAGTTATCTTATATTGCTGAAAATCTATAACTTTAGTACAAATACATATTTTATGAAATCTCTCATCACAGCTTTGGCACTAATTGTAACGTTTCATTCTGCCATAAGTCAAACCTATTCAGGAGATAAAGAAGACATTGCTCAAATATTAAAAAATACCGAAACATTTTCAGGTTATATAAAAACTTCAGACTATAAAATGATTGGAGCTTCTTACACAAAGGATGCTAAGATTTTTCCAAATAACAAAGAAATTATAGAAGGCACTGAAGCGATTATTAATTATTGGAAACTTCCTAAAGGTGTATCTATTAAGCACCATAAAGTCACTTCACATGAAATCAAAATTTTGGGAGATGAAGCCTATGATTATGGTATTTATCAAGGTACAACGTTATTGGGCTCTGGTGAAGAAGTCTCCTGGAAAGGCAAGTATGTAATCGTCTGGAAAAAAATAAATGGGACTTGGAAAATGTATTTAGACATCTGGAACAGTATCCAAAATTAATTAATTCCTAAATCCTTTTTTAGCTGATTTAGCTTTTCTGTAGCATTTTGAAACGTTTCTTTGTTGTCTTTATACTGTAAAGCAATCTTAGTATGGCATTGGCTACAAGTAAACTCCTTTGTGGTTAATATATCTTTTAAATCAAACTCAATTGTAGCATTACATTTTGGACAGGGTATACTTGACATAAGCTATGTGTTTTAGTGCATACAAGCTGTATCTTTTAATTTGATGGCTTTAAATCGTTTCCAAATGGCTTGATCAAAATCTAAAGGCGACAACTCAACTAGTATATTAGTTGTTTGCGATGTATCACAAAGATAAGTTTTTACTTTTATGTTTAAAGTCATCATCGCTTCAGAATTAAAGGCATCATAAACTCTAATTTTTCCAATAAAATCACTGTTGGCATCATTGGTTTTCACAAAAAGAACGGTTGTTTCTGGCACTTCAAAATCTTTCTTTTTATTCACAGCTTTCATGAGTCCGTCATAATAAAACCCCATCTGTTTTTCCAAATCTTTAGCACTTAACTTTTGGATACCTTCAATATGCCAAACAAACATATAACACCAAAAATCGTCATGATCTTGAGCTCTCCATTGTTTAGCAAAACGAAGGTCTTCGTAGCCAGCATAATTGATTTCGGGTGCGAATCCGATAGGAAATTTAATAATTTCTTTTAACCAAGTTGTGTCCGATTCTAAAACCCCTAACGATTGCTCTTCTTGTCCATGCATTACAAAAGCACACATCAAAAACAGAAAAGTGACTAGTTTAATTTTCATAAGCTAAAGTTATAAACTTATTTTTACTTCAAAGCCAATAGCGTCAGAAATCGCACCATCACGCAATTTACTGTTATAACTCACACCCCAAAGCATTCTGTCGATTTTAAACTTTGTAGTCATTTCTTTTTTTTCAAAATTTACTTCCGCCTGAAACGAGATAGGTTTTGTAATTCCTTTTAGAGTTAAATTGGCATATATTTTCATATGTGTGCTGTCATGATATTCAACGCTTGTAATCTTTAATACCGCTTCTGGAAACTGAGAAACGTCAAAAAAATCGGGATCTTTTAAATGATTCACCAGACTTTCATTGGCGTCTTTTACACCGATATCATCACATATAATAGAGTTCATATCAATAATAAATTGACCGCCAGTTATAAGTTGATTTGTTTTTTCAAAATACCCTTCTGAAAAACTTATCCTACCATTATGGCCACCAAAATAAAAGGTGTATTCTCCAGACCATTTAATGTCACTTTTAGTGGTGTCGATTTTTAAACGCTCTTGTGCACAGATATTTACGAAAGAGAACATACTGAATACGACTGCGATAAATTGTGTTTTTAATTTCATGATTTTTTGATTTTGTTTTGGTGTAAAACTAGAGGTGACTCAGGTGAAAAATGTCAAAAAAATGTAAAAGAAGTGTCAACGGTTGCAAAAAGTCATTAAATATTAAGTTATTTACATTTAATTATGGAAAAACGACCTTTTTACTTTATTACGGGTATTTGTATTGTTTTAATACTACTTAGTGTTATATCTTGTTCGGACGATTCAACTAGCAACGATTCAGCAAAAATAAAAGTAGCCTTACGGGAAGCTGGTAATCAATTGTTATTAAGACAGCAAGATTCTACATCCATCATTTTACCTGTATTGCAAACAGAATCTTCTAAATACCAATTAGCATTTCAAAATCATCTATCATTTGAACCTAATGAACTGGTGGCCGTCATCGATAGTAGTTTTACTGTCCTGTCATTGTCTCAAAATTATCGTGTAGAAGTGATACAATGTGCGACTTTAGAAGTAGCTTACAGTTATGAAATCCATAAAGACGAAGAACAAACACTTATTCCTTGTTCTGGGCGTTTTTTGCCGGAAGATTGCTATACAGTTAGGGTCACGTTTTTAAACACCTCTCAAGGATTTTTTAGCAGAAATACATTAATCTATACAGGTCTTGCCGCTTTGTTAGTGGTTTTACTAGTGTATTTCAAAACAAAATCGAAACGAACGATGACTTCGGAAAGTACTTCGGAAAACTATTCTGAAATAGGTAGTTTTAAGTTTTATCCTGAGCAAAATAAACTGGTCAAAGCCGCTACTGAAATTGGCTTATCCAAAAAAGAAGTTGAGCTTTTAGAAATTTTTGTTGCGCATCCAAATCAGGTCATTAAACGTGATGAGCTAAGCAAAAAAGTGTGGGAAGACAATGGCGTTATCGTCGGAAGAAGCTTAGATACATATATCTCTAAACTCCGAAAGAAATTAAAAGATGACGATCGTATAAAACTAACCAATGTACATGGCGTAGGTTACAAATTGGAGTTATTATAGTATTACTTTCTGTTATTACCGTTATTCTTATACTTTCTGTAACTCGTTCCTTTAGTACAGGCACAATTACTGGCATTTTGCAGAAAATCGATTCCAATGGTAATACTATGTGTTCCCGAATTATATCCCGAAAGATCATTAATCGTCAATTGATAAGAATAGGCGAAATAGAAATTGTTTTTCATGATACCTGCCATCGGACCCAAATTTAGGGGTTTGAGGTACTGGTCATTTAAAAAACGGTAGGAACCACCAACAAAGTAGTAATCACCATCACGGTTAAATTGTCTGTATTTAAAGTTAAGATCGGTTGCCGAACGGCCGTCACTATTAAATAACTGAAAAAACAGAGAAGGTTCGTATTCTACATTTTTATTGTATTTATTAGTGAAAACGTATCCTGTATAAGCTTGAAAATTTAAAAGTTTACTAGGTTCATATCCATCATAAAGATCAATCTCTTTATCTAAAATATTATTCGCATTAAAACTAAAATAGAATCTGTTGTAGCGGTAAAGAAAGCCTACATCAAAATTGTGATTAGATACCGCTCTATCATCAACAATACTTGGGTCTACGATTGGGATTTCTTCAGTAGGTTGAAAGTTTTCAATATCTATTCTAAAACTATTGATGTTATAGGATAACCCAAAGGATAAATACTGTTTTGACTTGTAATCTAAAATAATATGATGCGCAAATGAGAACTTAATTCCCTTCTGACGTGTATTTCCGTTTCTATCATTATACATCGATAGACCAACTCCCGATTGATTAGCAATTCTGAAGTCAGCATATAACGCCTGATTATCTGGAGCGTTTTTTATACCTACCCATTGGGTGAGTCCGTTAGCTCTAACTTTTAAATTATCTCCAATACCAGCATAAGTAGGAGAGATAATAAAGTCATTATCGGCTAAGTATTGTGTCCAAACAGGTAAGTTTAATTCTTGTCCGTAACTAAACGACAAAAAGAAAAATGTTATATATAGTAGGGATTTTTTCATTGTAATCGGTTTTAATTTGTTAGGGATTATTACCTGTAAAGTGTGAAATGTCCAACATACTCTTTATTCACTGTTGGATTGTTAGGTCTAACCACGTACCAATAGTCACCCGTTGGAAGCTCTGTACCTTTATAACGACCATCCCAATATTCACCAACGCGGTAGGTAGCCACTTTTCGACCATATCTATCAAAAATGTCGAAGGTTAAATTTGGAAAATCTTCAACACAGCCTGGTGCCCAAGTATCAACAACACCATCACCATTTGGTGTGAAATAATTAGGAATACATGGGCCATTGATTTCAATTTCAATTTGAGCCATAACTTGACAGCCACTACTGTCGGTCACAATAACCGTGTATATTCCAGATTCGGTTACAACAAACACATTTGTAGTTCCAAAATCTTCATCATTAAATGTAAATTGATACACTCCAGTTCCTCCAGCTGCATTGGCAATGATTTCACCCTGAGAAGCACCCTCAACTAAAAGTAACGACAGCGGGTCAAAACTTTCAATATCAAATAATTCGGTTCTTTGAATACAACCATTGGTATGTCTTACATCAATATAATGACCAGTTCCTGGTACGACATTGGAGAATATAGGACTTGGTTGATATGGTCCGCCATTTAACGAATAGTCTAATTGAGTTAAATCTGTATTGCTCTCATCAACAGTGACAGTAACCGTATTTGTCGTGATATTATTTTCACATAAGTATTCGATTTCTACGGTTGGATTAATAGTCACCGGATCAGGGAATGTGATATTCCATTCAGATTCACAACCTTGAGCATCACGAACAAAAACCGTATGATCTCCACCATTAAGATCGGTAAAATCAAATTGTGTTTGAGTAGCACCACCAGTCGTATACACACCATCATAATCATCCAGGCTAACACTATACGGTAAGCTTCCTCCAGAAATATTGACACTAAATTCGCCATTACCTTCGCCTTCACAAGTTTCTTCAAACAATGAGTCTGGTACAATGCTCAGAATAACTTGAACAGGATCGTTAATAGTGAAATCAAAAGTGACATAACAACCTAAAACATCTTGTACAATAACATCATATGTTCCAGGAGCTAAGTTTTCAAAAATATTGGTCTCAAAAAATTGATCTAACTGTGGTGAAATCGCATACTTTATAATACCAGTTCCACCTGTAGCATTTATCTCTAACACACCATCATTATTGCCACTACAGGTTACATCATTTACGGTAAAATCAACTTCTAAAGGAGCTGTTGGTTCGGTAATAGAAATTGGAGATGAGACGTCATCGCAATCGCCACTTTCAACATAAACAACATAAGTGCCAGCAACTAATTCAGTAAAAACACCAGGGCTATTTTGAATAGCGTTGATAGTGTTTCCTGAAGTATCTTGAAGTGTATACACATAGTTTCCTAAACCACCTTGAGCTGAAGCCATGATGCTACCCGTATTATCACCAGCACAATTTATAGTTGGATTTGTAGACTGTAAATTAATCGTTAAATCTAACAACGGATCTACCGTTATTTCATTTGAGACTTCGGCAGTACACCCATTAACATCTCTTACATAATAAACATAAGTACCTGCAGGTACAGGGAATGTTGTAGAAGTACTAAAAGACCCTAAAGTTGTAGTAAATGAACTGTCATTACTATAAGTGTATGGTCCTGTTCCGCCAGAAGTACTCAACGTTAATGCCGATTCTGTTAAACAGGTTTGAGATGTTGTTTTGACAAGGTTTACTTCAATAGGTGTTGGTTCTGAAATAACAATATCTACGGATGTCATTTCACATTCGTTCCCATCAGAAATACTAATAGAATAAGTTCCAGCGCCAAGATTATTAAAGACATTGGATGTTTGCGGACCAGATGTACTTGGTGTTGGTAGTATCGTGTTTAAAGTGAAAATATACTCGGTACCTTGTCCGCCAGTAATATTACTAACCGTTATTGAAGCATTCTGATCTCCAAAGCAATCTAATAGAGGCGCATTTGGTGTAAAAGTAGCGTCAATTGGTGTTGGCTCTGTAAGTGTAATGTTTTCTGAAGCAATACAGCCTTCAGCATCCATAACATTTACAGTATAGTTTCCTGCAGATAAATTTGTAAAGGTTCCATTAGGAGAATACGCAACTGTTGCATCACCTGTGAGTTCATATTCATAAGTTCCCCATCCACCATCAGCAGTTGCCGTAATAGTACCTTGGCTATTATCACAAGAGACATTTGAAGTTTCTGTGGCACTTAGCGTTAAAGCTTCGGAAGGTGAACTGATAATCACTGTTGAAGTAGCAGAACAAAACGGACTTTCAGTTTCGGTAATGACAACTGAAAATGTTCCAGCAGTAAGCCCTGAAACAGTTATCGGGTTTGTAGAGGTATTGGCGTTTACAACTCCAAAAACAGAGGTTGAACTACTATCAAACACTTCATAAGTATAAGCGCCAGAATAACCGTTTACTTGCAAATCAAATGTTCCCGTATTGTCACCAAAACAAGTGACAGTCGTAGATGTTGTTGTAAATGTTGGATTTATAGCTTGAGGAACAGAAACCGTAGTATCTTCGGTACATGAAGTTACTGTGTCGGTTATAGTGATGGTATACACTCCAGAAGGTACGCCTGAGAATACATTTCCACTTAAGTTTACTGAAGCAGGATTTGGACTAATTGTATAGGTAAATGATCCAGAACCTCCAGTATTAGTAACAGTTACTTCACCATCATCATTATTACAAGAAGGTAAAACCGAAACATTAGGTGTCATTTCAATAGGCGCATAAATATCGACTGAAACTAGATTTCCACAACCATTAGCATCTTGAATTTCTATAGTATGCGTTCCAGAAAATAAATTCGAAATAGTAAAAGGAGCGGTTTGTGTTTGAAAAGCTCCACTATCAATGCTATAACTATAAGGAGCAATCCCAGCAGAATCTAAAGTGACTTCTATGCTGTAGTTGCCTTCGGTTACAGTACAGGCATTAGTAACTACAGCAGATATCACTGGAGCATCATCCATAGGTAAAACTACTACAGGACTGGTTATGATGCAGCCATAAGCATCTAAGGCATGTACATAATAATTCCCAGCGTCTCTGTTAAACGTACTTGCGGAAGCCCAATTGGTATCGGTTGCTATAGGTGCAGTTGGTGTTGTAGTGATTTGATACTGGTAAGGTGCAGTTCCGTTTTGTGCAACAGCACTAATGAGCCCAGAATTAGGATTACAATTTGCATTTTGATCTACAGAAACGGATAAATCTAAAAGGATTGCAGATTCTGAAATATTGAATGGAGCTGTGACAACTCCACAACCCGAATTGCTTCCTGAAGTTTCAGTAATAGACACAAAATAATTTCCGAATGGTAAAGGACCTAAGTCTGTAACAGTAAGTGATCCATTTCCAGGAACAGTATCAGAACCCGTAATTCCGGTAGAAACTAAACTTAATGCATCAAAGATTTCATATGTCACATCGACTGAAGCTCCATAAGTACTATTAATAGTGAATGATACATTTCCATCATCACTACCAGTACAAGTAATATTATTGGAACTTACAGCACTGAGTGTTAAGGTTGAAAGCGTAGGTATAGGTGTTGTTGCAGGTTCGTAGTAACTACACAATGTCGATTCGTCATAAACGATAAAGGTATAGGTAACGCCTGGTAATAAGTTTGAAAAGGTAGCCGATTGACTTCCTGTTGAATCTTCTGGAATCCATGTTCCTGCAGGTGGTGGCGGCGGAATAAATCCTTGGTAAATATCAAAATAGAAAGGACCAGCACTCGATAATGTTGAACCAACACTAACAACGGCTTCACCACCATTAATACAATCCACAGTAGCGGTTATTGAAATATCTAAATCGGTAGGAGGTGAGGCTACTAAAACATCCTGTGCTAAAACAGAACATCCGTTAGCATCAACTACATTAATTTCATATAAACCAAAGTCAACCACATTAAAACTTACCGAAGTAGAGCCTGTAGCATTAAGTTCAGAATTTGAATAATTCGTACCTGTTACAAAATAATTATAAGGTGCTGTTCCGCCAGTTACTGAATTTATAATTATAGAACCTTGAGAAATACCTCCAGAAGTACACGTGATATCAATAGCGTCAAAATCAACGATAATAGGATCTGGTTCACTTATAATGATAACATCAGTAGCTGTACATGATTTAGCATCAGTAACTGTAATAGTATAAGAGCCTGCTGCTAATCCCGATGTTTGCGTACCGTAATCGGTTCCTGTCGTGTCATTAGTAACGTTTATAGTAAAAGGCGGTGTACCTGTTGATGTATCAATAGTGATGTCGATGGCACCATTAGTATCACCATGACATAAAATAGGTTGGGTTTGCGTAACCACGCTGAGATTTGGAAGCACTATTGGGTTAACCGTTATGACACTTGATTCAGCGATACATCCATTGGCATCAGTAATTTCAAACTGGTAGGTACCAGAAGTAGCCGTTGTATAAGTGAACGTAGTTCCTGTGGCACCTAATGAGGTGTAAGGATTTCCGTCTATAGAAACGGCGTATGTAAATGGTGCAGTTCCCGTAAGTGTGCCTTCAATAGCAGCATCTGGTGTTGCTGTACAATTTAAATCTTCGGTTAAAACAACGGTAATTGTTGGTGACGGAATAGGATCAATGGTATAAGATTCACTATAAACACAGTCATTTTCATCTCGTACTTGAAAGGTATAGGTTCCAGGTTCTAATCCTGAAAATGTAGTGGATGTTTGGTAAGGTGTAGCTGATGACGCAGGCGCAATAATTTGGTATTCTAAAACTCCGGTACCACCAGTGACTCCAGTGATAGTCACTGTTGCTATATTTGACGGGCATGTTATTGGTGAATTATCAAATTCTAAATCTGTTGGTGGATTTAAAGGATCGATGGTAATTTCATTGGTAATGAAGGTACAATCATTAGCATCTTTTATGGTGATGGAATAAGTTCCAGCCGATAAACCTGTAAATGAATTACTAGTTTGAAATGTAATACCGTCTATACTGTAAGTAAAAGGAGCATCACCGCCAGTAACACCAGTTACAGTAATGGTTGCATCTGAAGTACAAGTAAAAGGTGCAGTTAGTTCTGCGGTACCAGAAATAGCATTGTTTTCAGCAATGCTAACTGTTTGCGGTAATGAGTCACATACAGAACCACCTACTGAATACTGAACGACCACTTCGTAATCACCTACTGGAAGTCCGGTAAACACTGGAGATGTATAAAACGTTGTACCTCCATCGATACTAAACTCTAAGCTATTGCCATTTGCAGCAGTCACATCAATTGTGATGGTTCCTGTATCACCACTACCACCACAAGCAATGTCTGTTGTGTTGATGTTAAATTCTGGTTCTGGGATGCCATCCACAGTAATTGTTGTACTGGCACTACAGTTGTTCGAATCTAGAACCGTAATATCATAAGTACCAGCTGTAGTTACCACTATTTCTGGAACGGTTTGAAAATCGGTTGAACCATTTACAAAATAGAAATAAGGAGGTGTTCCGCCTTCAGGATATACTGTGATTTCACCATCAGTACAGGTTAAAGGAATGGTTACAGCAGCTGTAACGGTTAGTAAAGGTGGTTCGACAATAGTTACGTCTTCAGTATAGAAACATCCATTTTCAGTTTCTACAGTGACGGTATAAGTTCCCGGATTTAAATTATCAAAACTATAAGTATTTTCTAAAATTGGTCCGACACTATTTACTAAAGTCGCACCTTGATATATGGCAAAAGAGTATTGCGGGTCAACGTCATTGGCAGCCAGTTGAATGCTCCCTTTATCGCCATGACAAAGCGGTTGAATAATGGTTGTTGTTGCCGTAAAATCACGCTCTCGTATTTGAACATCAGGAACCGTAAACACACATGGGTTTGTTGGAATTCCAATTTGTCTGATATAAACCGTATACGTACCTGGTGTATTAACCGTAAAAACGTTACTGGTTTGATAGTTAATGTCATCTAAACTGTATTCGTAACCAGAAGGCACATCAATCACAGTTATACTTCCTGGAGTGGTACAAATAATATCTGTAGCAATGACATCGGCATTTAATTCATTTTGATAGACATTAAAGTAGAACTGCACAAAGCAACCACCAGAATAGTTTATGGTTAATCTAAACTGACCAGACGTATTAGCCAGAAAGTCGGGACCATTACCAACCTCATTCCATGTACAGGTATCATCTTCATTGGCACAATCTGGATTTGTAACCGCAGGGCAACTCGATTCATCAAGTTGCTCCCAGATGATGGAGGTTGCACTAGAGATATTGGTTTCAATAAATCTGGAATCTTCAGCGCCACATAAGAAGATATTTGGTAATAATTTTCCGTTATTAGGGCAGGTAACCACTTCGTCAGCGTAAGGAATAACAGGATTTTCTATACTAGTTCCAAAAACTTCAACAACATACTCTTGTTCAATGGATTGACAAGGTGCAATTGCAGTATTAAATGAATAGTAAGTTCCGGTGTCGGTAACTGTAATCGTTTGTGTTGTACCAATTACTGGTGTTCCTGTTGGACTTGTAGACCAAGAATACGAATCGTAGCCATTTGCAGCTATAAGCTCTACACTATCGCCACATAGTACAATGTCCTCCGTAAAGACACAATCCAAATCGGTTAAAAAGTTGGTCGCTTGAGGCGAAAGTAAACAGCCTGTATTACTGCTTAAACTTGGGTCATCTGTAATTTGAAAGGTTGGATTAAAGAATCCGTTATACGAAGCAAAAGCTTGGTTGTTAATAATGTTTGAACAAGCATCGGCGAGTTCACTACAAGTATCAACCACTTGTACTTCAATACGAATTTCATAAACGGGATCATTTTCTTCCACTAAATAATCTTCGATGTTAAAAATAATCTCTCGTGTATTTGGATCATAACTCGCCACAGTTACGCCAGGAGGTAAAATCAAATCTTCAGGATAATTAAAAATAATATTCACTGGAAGGACATCCCTTATTTGAAAGTTTGTAGCATTATCATTTCCGGTATTTTGAAAACCAATCACGTAGTTTAAGGAAGCTCCGAGATCAACGGTTTGTCCGCCAATATTATTCCCAGCATCATCTTCAACGATTTTGGTAAGTACGATATTAGGTTCAATGATTTCAACAGCAAAGGCAAAGAAATATGGGAAATAGGTATCGCCACTGGTTTCAAGTGTAATAACACCAGAAGTAGCATCGTTGGCTATAACGGTGTTTCCTGGATTTGGAATGGCCATCACGCCAGTATCAAATCCTAATGTGTTTGTACTATTAGGAACTCGGTTGTTTACAGGTGTTGCGTCTAATTGTGTCACCGAACTATTAAAAAAGTTCCCTACCGGACGATCGGCAGTAGAAAGGCTTATGCCGTTTAAACGTAATCGATCCCCTAAAATCGGACTATCACCTTCTAAAGTTGCAAAGGCAAAGTTGGCTCTTACTGGTGCAGGCGCAGGAATTGTTCTAAATCCGTCAACAGGAATATCCAAAGTTGGGTTATTTCCGGGTACACTAATAGCACTAAATCCATCAAAACTTGTAATGGATTTTCCTGGCAAGGTCGGATCTTCATATACAATAAATAAGGACCATCCAGCAGATTGGCCTGTTCCATTATACGGATCAAAGTTTGCGGTTTCTCCAATACCAGAAGACACATTAGCTACCGTGTATGTTCCTAAATCGGTACCACTTCCAAAACTCGTTACAATTGCGGTTACATCAGCAAAACAGGCATAAGAAAAACTATCTCCGCCATCGACCGTAGTACCATTTGCATCATAAATAATGGTTCCTTGAATGTCGTTATAGCCTCCTACAGGCCCTTTGAATTTTACAGAAGTAATGGGTTCAGCACCCGGATTAACAGCTCCCCAGTAAAGCCCAGCATAAATAATTCGGTAACAATTTGGGTTTGGAATATCTAAATCTGAACTTGAAGAACTAAATGTCGATGCATCACCATCAATATCAATGTATTGCATGTTGACATTATGGTTGTAAACAGAATTATCGTTAAAGGCATTATTATCTGGACCCAGTATATTATTACCAATTAAAACGATATCTCCTTTTAAATCTTCATTAAATCTAGGTGTAAAAGGTTCATAATTTTGGGCATAGGAGTGAAGGCCAAAAAGTATGAAGATTACAATGGTGGTTATTCTTGAAAATGTAGGTCTTTTCATGATGCTTAATTTTTTAATTCCTTTTTGTCAGTGGGGCAACGTCGAAAAAGTAATTGGGCCTTGTTAATTTTCTATTTTCACGAGGGACATTTTTACATTATAGGGTCTGTTTCCTTTTGATTTCAGGGCTTCATTAGCGGCTTCAATATTGTCAAATTTATCATAATAGATATAGTATTTACTAGTATTTACATCGTAGAAGAAATCGACATTAGATCGTCCAGAAGCTACTATTTTGGTTACAAAATCATTTCTTTTATTTACATCAGTATGCACAGCAATGGTTAGGTAATACCCGTTTTCAACATTTTGAACATTCTTTAAAATTTGAATGTTATCACTTTGTTCTTCGCCAAAATCAAAATCTTCAGTTTTCAGTGGTGTACTACTTAATGATGTGGTCTGTTTGATGTTTTGTAAGGTTGCTCTGTCTTGAGAATAACGTTCTTCTTCATTATCAAAGGCAGCACGTTTAATACGACGTCGTCTTTCAAATTCAGTAGCAACTCTGATATCTTCCAGTTTTACTTCTAAATCAGCTTTTGCCTGAGTAGCTTTTAATTGTTCGGCTTCTAATCGTTTAAGTGTTTTCTGATAGTAAAGATAGACGTCATCATTGGTGATAGTGTCTGCCTGAAATTTATCATCATATAGTTTCTTTAAAGCCTCAATTTTATCATTTCGGGTTTTAATCACTTCATCAAGATTTGATTTGATTTCGTTTAAAGCATTGTTTTCTGCTGTAATACTTTTGAAAGGTTTTGGCTGAACTGCTATACCTTGTTCGCTTAAATCATTTTCCTCTTTTAAATCTTTAAGATCTTGGTTTTTGACGGCAACGATATCATCAAATTGTTTCAATAGTTCATTTTGAGCCGATTTTGAGTCCTCAGTTTGTTGTGTAATCTCATACATTGATTTCTCTAACTCATCTTGCGGATTGCTGATACGTTCATCTTTAGCGTTTTGCTCCGCTAATAATTTTGCTTGAGCCTCAGCTTCTTCTTTAGCTTTTTGTTCGGCTAGTAATTTAGCTTGCGCATCAGCTTCGTCTTTAGCGTTTTGCTCCGCTAATAATTTTGCTTGAGCCTCAGCTTCTTCTTTAGCTTTTTGCTCTGCTAATAGTATAGCTTGTGCTTCAGCTTCTTCTTTAGCTTTTTGTTCTGCTAATAATTTAGCTTGTGCTTCAGCTTCTTCTTTGGCTTTTTGTTCTGCTAATAATTTAGCTTGTGCTTCAGCTTCTTCTTTAGCTTTTTGTTCTGCTAATAATTTAGCTTGTGCTTCAGCTTCTTCTTTGGCTTTTTGTTCTGCTAATAGTTTAGCCTGAGCATCAGCCTCTTCTTTAGCTTTTTGTTCGGCTAGTAATTTAGCTTGAGCATCAGCTTCTTCTTTGGCTTTTTGCTCCGCTAGTAGTTTAGCTTGTGCTTCAGCTTCTTCTTTAGCTTTTTGTTCGGCTAGTAGTTTAGCTTGTGCTTCAGCATCGGCTTCTTTTTTAGCCTTCTCTTCAGCGGCCAATTTCCGATTAGCTTCAGCTTTGTTTTTATCAATTTTTGAGATGACTGGTTGTCTTTTCTTTTCAGAAATAAGTAGTCCTGCAATCTCATCACCACTACTGTAATCATAGGTTTCTCTACTTTTGAACCGGTAAGCTAAGGTGATATCATGAGATGGTCCAAAATCGGTTAAATCTCCAATAGCCTTTTCAAAATTATATTCGATTGCAATCTGAGAAGAAATGTTGATTCCGACACCGCCAGAAACGCCATACACCGAATTATAACCAGCCTGAGCCCAAATACCTTTAGGTACAGTAAGCATAGCGATGGCTGAAATAATAGTTTCCTCTTTTCTGAATTCAGATTTTAATAAACCAGAAAATTTACTTTCATCAAAAAAACCACGACTATTCATGTAGCCTGTGTACATCACATGGGCTTGAATACTTTGTTCAGGATTATCTTCGATAAGCATTGAAGATTCAAAATTATAAAGTGCCAGATTATTGATAGATACCCCAAAATCTACAAACGCAGTTCCGTAGTTAATTCCCGGACTCACATGAAGTAAAAAGTTTTCAGGGACATTTTGTAGCGACGGATCATCAAAGTTGGTGATCACATTTCCAGTATTGATGCCGCTTTTATAAGCACCAACGTTTAATCCAAAGGTTAAGTTGCTATCTCTGTTTAATCGCACATTGTAAGCAAAGTTGATCATCCCACCAAAAGTGGTTAAAACACCATAATTTTGTTGAAACAAGCCTAAGCCTGCTCCAATATTTTCTCCAAATCGCCCAGAATAACTAGCGAGATAGGTGAGTGGTGCATCTTCAAATTGAACCCATTCTCTTTTATTAAAAATACTGATGTATTTATTTTGCTCTCTTACAAAGCTGAATGTTGGGTTAATGGTATATCGGTTAAAAGTTAAAGAGTTTCTTACAGGCAGGCTAAGTGATACCACTCCATCATCTTCTTGAGAATAGAACATCTGTATTGAACAGAGACATAATACTAAAACCAAAAGATGTGTTTTCATACTATTTCACTACTGTTATTGAGCCTTTTTTTGTGTCGTTATTTGCGGTGGTTATGATATAATAATACACCTGATTGACACTTGTTAGATTTAAATTATTTTCGGGCCAGTTATTGAGATACTCGTTGGTTTGCATGACAATTTTGCCGCGATTTGTCATGATGATCACTTCGGTATTTGTACCTGTTACATACTGTTGAGGGATGACCCATGTATCGTTTATGCCATCACCATTAGGGCTGATAACATTTGGGATTTTTTCTACATCGGGAAACGGATCTAAAGCTTCATTAATTTCAAATAGAAACTCTCTGGAGCCTGTGCAGCCAGACGTTTCGGTGACTACGATTTTGTAAGTACCAAAATCTGTAGCCTCATAACTAGCTTCCGTAGCATCAGTAATTAAGACATTGTTTAAATACCATTCATATTCTGGTTGTAGAGCTGTGGTTGTTACTTCAACATATAGGGATTCATCTTCTTCAATACTGTTTACTTCTGAAACGTTAATCGTACCCTCAAAAAGTTCGCTTTCAAGTGTTATTTCTCCTGCTGCAGAACAGTCTCCTAAATCAACAACTACTGAGTATAATCCAGATTCGCTGGTTTGGTGCATTTGATTGGTTGCGTCTTCAATAATCGTTCCGTCTTTATACCACTGATAGCTATTACCACCAATGGTGCTTAATGTTGTACTGCCTTGATCTGGACAAAATGGATTTCCTAAACTTGACGAAATACCAGCATTGGCTTCTCCTGAAGTGACTTCACTAATTGTCACACGATTTGAAAATGAATCGGATGTACAACTACCATAATTAGTTTCGACAAAATAGGTGCCTTCTTCACTTACGTTAAGTGTCGGACCTTCAGATATAAAAACAGAAGTGGTAGGTCCGGTTTCTTTGTACCAATTAAAGGTAAGTGAAGGGTAGTTAAGCGGTGAATCGTTAGATCCGTTGCCTGGATTGTCGATGGTAAGAAGGTAGCTTCCGCCAGCACAAAAAGCTCCAGTAGACACTAAATTGTTAATCGTAAATGGTGAATCTTGAATTTTATAATAAGCAGCAAAGGCTACAGATTTTGAACTGGTTGCAGCAGGTGAGCTACTTTTAATCCTGATTTTATATCCTTCACCAGCAGTATCTGTCGGTAAAGAAAACTCTAAAGTTGCTGGTGAACTTGTGACTGCACCAGGTGATGAAGTAAAAATTACTGTAGGATTTGAAAAATCACCTTCAGTATCGGACAATTCGATGGTGAACTGATTGGAAGCCGTTAAAGCTTCTTCAGGGGAAAAAACAAATGTTGCACTGTAGGTATTAAATGAATCGCTTGCGCAGGCCTGACTAAACCCCAGATTTGGAGTTCCAATAACAATTTGAGCATTTAGTAATCCTTGCGAAATACAAATGATAAAACAAATTCTGAAACAGAGTTTATATGCAATTTTAGTAGGATACATTTAGTTTGGGGCGTAATTTTTATCGTATAAGCAAATGTTGTTTAATGAGATGCTATTTCTATTAATTAATTTGGGGTTTTCTGGGGTTTATTAATCATCATCGTCATCGATGAGATCATTAGAAGCAATAATTCTATTGATTCTTAATCTGAAATCAGGCTGCTTTAAATTCGTGGTATTGATGAATGTTTCAGAATCTGGTCCTTTTGAATACACATTATCAAATGCTCTACTTCCATACCAGTTTTCTAAATCATCATTATTACTGAATCCATTTCTGAAGATATTTCCTTTACAGTTATTAAAATAGGTTCTCGTAAAGCTGATTTTATTTAAATTCTCACTATTGATCTTAATGTTTGCGTCAAGAATAACCGCAGGATTAAAGCCTGAAATCACACTTTTATCAATTGAGAAAGCTGTGTCGTTTCCAACATAAATGGCTTCATTGACCAATCCGATTTTAATATCATTTTTTAAATCACTAGACAGGTTTATCAAGGTTAAGTTTTCGGCTTGTACACTAGTTTGACTTTTAGTGAAATCGGCATCTTCTTTAATGTCGTAAGCCGACACATATAAACATCTTGAAATTTCAGAACCTGAAACATAAGGTGATCTTATAGCTAATGAATTCATTAAATTACATTGGGCACCATAATTAAACTTGTAATCGTTGATGTTGGACTTGTATGAGACCATCTTATCTAAAATCACATTGCCACCAAGAATACTGAATGAGTTACCTTCACAGTAGCTCACCATAATATTTTCTATAATCGTTTGCTGACCAACACCTGCTAGTGTCAATGCATTGAAATAACCATAATCTCTGGTTCTTTTTCCAGCGTATTCAATTCTTACATAACGCAAAATTCCCGAATAGCTTTCAGGATTGTCACCACCATAATTAATGCTTTTGGCATCAGAGGGACGTAAACCGTAATTTAAAGAAGCTTCGTTTCCATATTTGCTAGTAGGTGCGTTTCCAAGAATAAAGAGTCCGCCCCAATCACCAGGTTTCTTAACACTTCTACTCGATGTAAAAATAATGGGATCGGTATGGGTACCATCAGCTATGATTTTTGAACCATTGCTAATTGTTAGTGAGCCTTTGGTTTTAAAATCTCCAATGATAACAGTTCCTGGTTCTATGGTAATGGTTGTACTATCTGTAACAAAAACATCACCAAGTAGCAAGTAAATATCTCTTTTATACAATTTGGTGTCTTTGGTAATATCGCCACTTAATATTTGAGTAGGCTTACCATATTCAACTTTGTTTGGTTGAAATTCGGTCCAAGGATTTAGCCAGTTATTATAGCCTATAATTCCTTTTTCTTGCTGAGCAAACATATTGCCATACACTAGTAAAAAGAGTAGTGTAATTAAAGTAACTTTTTTCATAATAGGTTAAATTCATTTGTAAAGATTAGTTGGGCACTAAATAGATAACCAAACATAAGGACAATACTTATGAAATGCAAAAAATATCGACGAAATACACTAAAATATATATAATACAAGAAAAATCTTACAAAATTAACAATTTTAAGCAAAGCAATGTAAGAATAATTAACTATCAGCAAATCAGATACTTAATAAAATAGTCCCAAAAGGGTAAAAAAAAAGCCACAACAATGACGTTGTGACTTGGTCAATAATTAAAAATCACTAATAACTAATCCGTTTTAAAATCGTTGTATGTATGCAATGATTTAAGTGTTTCTTCATAAAATAAGATAGCTGCGATTAAATCACGAGTATCAGAATAGGGTAATATTTTTTTCTGAAACTCAACAGTACTATCAAAATAGCCTACAGAAGCTTCGCGGTTTGCTTCTAATGCTTTTTTGTTTTCTTTGGTTGTAGGAATTCCAAGTGATTCCATGGTCACACCTGGCTTCGTAGCAAAAGCAATATTGGGTAAAATATTAACGATAACTTCTATACGTTCACTGTATAATGTTAGTAATTCACCTTTAGTTTTTTTGTTAAGCTCATCATGACTATGGTATTTGGAGATATTTACTTTTCCACTGATAATGTTGACGGGATCCTTCTTTTTTTGAGCGAAACTGATGCTTATCATCAGAAAAAAAGTAGTGATAAATAAAGTAGATTTTGTTTTCATTTTTAGGGTTTTTAATAGATATGGGTTCAACAAAACTATACATTTTATTAAATAAAACAACTTTATTTTAAGTTTTTTTGAAATCTTTTTTACGGTATGAAATGCATATTTCTTGGATAAACTGCATAAATACTAGTTAAAATGCAAATTTATACGACGAAATACTCCGTCTGTTTTTTAGGGTGATAACCCACTTTTAAGCCTTGAAATTTTAAAAATTCAATCTTAAATCTGAATATATTCACCAGTGTTTTTTGCATAGAAGCTATCAAAGATTTGCTCCTGAGGTTTAACGCATTCATTCTAGACATACATTTAAAAGGAATCATTTCATCGATAGAATTGACGTCTTTAAACGTTTTATCGTAAAATTTGAGCATTCATATGATTTTTAAGGGTTTAAGATAAAAAACTTGCAATTTTGATTCAATCTTAAATGCTTAACCTCATGAAATCTTTAACTGCCTTTATTTGTATCGCTTGTTTTATTGGGACTCATTTTCAAATAAGTGCTCAAGAATCTACTACAGATGCTTCAGAACGTCACCCAATTTATGAGTATTCTGAAACTCATTTAAATAATACAGACACCATTCCTGGCTTTGATTCTAAACCTAATAAACTTAAAGTGTCTGGGACTATTTATGAAAGCGATGGTGTTACGCCAGCTAAAGATGTGATTTTGTTTATTGAGCAAGCCGATGAATTTGGCGATTTCGATTTAAGAGAAGTTAATGATCAGCGTTATGTTGAGAATAGAGGATGGATTAAAACGGACGCTGATGGGCAATATACTTTTTACACTTATGTTCCTGGAAATGACAGACGTTATAGACAACTTCAACAATTGTTTCCGGTGATTAAAGAGGCTTCAAAGCCAGAATATGAAATTGCTAGTTTTTTATTTGAAGACGATCCGTTACTTACAAAACGTTGCCGCAGACAAATTGCTAAGGCAAATCAACTCGATAGAATTTTAAAACCTAAAACGGTTGATGGTGTATTAGTTGTCCAAAAAGATATTGTATTGTCTTCAGGTGCTGAGGCGTCAAAATAATCTCTTATTTTTCAATCACTAATTTCTGACCAATTCGCAGTACAGATGAGCGCGTAATCGTATTTGTTTTGCACAAGGAAGCAATAGATACATTATTCCGCTTAGAAATTCTAGATAAAGTATCTCCAGGTTTAACCACGTATATTGATTGTTGCTTGATTAAACTCGCTATAGCTTCTTCTTCAGATAATAAAGGTTCAATTTTACTCTGGCGTTTTGAATTATGTACAATTGGTCGTGTCCATCTTCTGGTTACCCAAAGCTCATTAGATCTGATAGTATTACTATCGTTAAACTCAAAAAGGTATTCAGGGTTGATGGCAACACCTTTATAATTAACAACTAAGTGTAAATGACTTCCTCTGGCATTTCCAGAAACACCACCTTTTCCTAAATACTGACCTCGAACAATACTGTCATTTTCTTTGACACCATATTCCGATAAGTGTGCATAAACGGTTTCTAAACCATTATAATGTCTGACCACAACAGTTTTTCCGTGGCCTCTACTGTAGCGCGACATACGAACAATACCATCAAACATAGCAAACAGACTATCGCCAGTTACTAAGTCAATATCAATACCTTTATGAGGGCGACCTCTTCGCCAACCATAACGCGAGGTGACGACTTTTGATTTACCTATAGGAGAGTAGTAGGTGGTATCTTTAAATTTAAGTTGCAACGGGAATTCTAAGTCAACATCTTTATACGGATTATAAACAGTATGATCCCAGTATTCAGATTTTATATCTTTAGGTTTTACGGTAAGCGTATCTTGGTTTGTAATTGTTTCCGCTTTTAGAGAATCGGGAGTGATGATTTGAAAGTTAAACTCAGAAAGATCGGTGAGTTTTAACTTTGGTTCTTTTTGAGCATGAACACTTAAAGTAAGTACAAGTAGTAAACAGGAAAATAAAAATCTCATAGATTACAAAAACAGCTAATTTTTTTGATGGACGAATTTAAAAAATAAAACTATTAAAAAATGTTAATTTGTTGTTAGAGTTGCTTTTTCGCTTGTTAATTACTGATTATCAATAGGTTTTATTGAATTTTATACTGAATTTTAAGTCGGTCATAGGCTCAAAGTTTGCTATAAACTAGAAATAAGTTCTACGAATTTTAATTACCTTTAAGCACCTATGATGTTACCAAATTTTAAAAAACACCTAATTGAGAAAGGCGGATTATCTGAAGAAGAATTTACTCAGATTGAGCCTTTCATCACAACCAAAAACGTAGATAAAGGAGAATTTATCTTAAAGCAAGGTGATGTCTGTTCACATTTCTTTTTTGTAGAGCAAGGTCTGTTGCGTTTTTATGCCCTTAATGAAGACGGCAAAGAAAATATCTTACAGTTTGCTACTGAAAACTGGATTGTAAGCGATAGAGGCAGTGTGTATTTTAAAGCACCTTCGACCTATTATATTGATGCTTTTGAAGCAACGACCGTTGTGATGATCGATGAAACTTTTATCGACCAGGTTTCAGAACTCAATCCGAATTTTAGAAAACAAAATGAACGCTTACTACAAAATCACATTCGTCAATTATACAAACGAATCAGCCAATTATTAGGAGTTTCAGCTAAAACACGGTATTTAGATTTTGTGGCGATGTATCCAGACATCATGTTGCGTGTTCCGCAATGGATGATTGCTTCGTATTTGGGAATTACTCCAGAGAGTTTAAGTCGTGTGCGTAAGGCTTTAGCTGAAGAAAATTTCAATCCGTATAAAACTTCCTAACACTGCTTTTATACATCTTACCATAGGTCAATGCACAGCGTTTTAAGTTAGTGTAATTTTACAGTACTTAAAGAAAGGAAGATTATTATGAGACATTTAGAAGTATTAGTGTTTACAAAAAACACAACAACACCAAACATTTTAAATTGGAACGTTTCTACAGTAACTGATGTCGAAACAGCTATTGAAAAATTACAACAACGACCTTATAAAGTTGTTGCGATTTCTGAAGCAATGTCTAATTCGGATAAAATGAAGTTAAACCGATTAATTTCAATAATATCAGATACCATGATTGTGGTTAACTATAATGAAGGTACCGATTTAGCTCAAAAAGTCAAAACAGCTTATTGGTCAAAAAATAAGCCAGGTGCTGCCAGACAGTATTTAGATAATGCATTTGAAATACAATTAGCGAATAGCATCTATTTAAATTAATTAATAGTAAAAGAAAGGATAAGATAATGAAAACAAGACGTATAGAAAAAGTAACCCAACCTGGAACACCACATTTTGTGGGTGACGGATTTAGAGTGCATAACTTTATTCCAGGCACATCGACGATGAAACGTATGGATCCGTTTATCATGTTAGATTATAATTCAAAGTATCATTTTCCGGCAACAGACCGACCAAAAGGTGTAGGTGTTCATCCTCATCGCGGATTTGAAACCGTAACGATTGCCTACAAAGGTCGTGTTGAACATGGCGACAGCGCTGGCGGTGGAGGTATTATTGGTGAAGGCGATGTACAATGGATGACCGCTGCTTCAGGCGTGTTACATAAAGAGTTTCATGAAACTGAATGGAGCAAAACGGGTGGCGAATTTCAAATGGTACAATTGTGGGTGAACCTTCCTGCAAAGGATAAAATGAGTCCGCCTAAATACCAAGCCATCGCCAATGCAGATATTACAAAAGTGGCATTGCCAAATGGTGATGGTGAAGTTGAAGTAATTGCCGGTTCATACAAAGACACCAAAGGTGCCGCTTCGACATTTTCACCTATAAATATGTATAATGTTAAGCTGAAAAAAGACGCAAAAACGGAACTTACGTTTCCGAAGCATTATACCACAGCATTATTGATGGTTGAAGGTGATGCGACCATTAATGGAGAAACCTCTGTGCCTCAAGATCACTTTGCAATGTTTAGCAATGATGCAGAAACGTTTACTGTTGAAGCTTTAAATGACACAGTAATCTTGGTTTTAAGCGGTGAGCCTTTAAATGAGCCTATTGCAGCACATGGTCCATTTGTAATGAATACTCAAGAAGAATTGATTGAAGCATTCCAAGATTTCAATACCGGAAAATTCGGGTATTTAGAAGACTAATATAACACCTTAAAAGCGGTCCATTTCTGAACCGCTTTTTTTTATATCTTTAAAAGATGAGAACGAATTACATAAACGTCCCATTAAAAAAGAATGAAGAGAAAAAGCGCTTCGAAATAGAGGTGGATGGCAGTTTTGCTTTTATTATTTATAAAGAAAAACCTAGTCAGATTGCCTTAATCCATACCGAAACCGATGCCGCTTTGGCAGGAAAAGGTGCCGCCAGTGCTGTTGTTGAAAAGACATTACAGTATATTGAAGACCACAATAAGCTTTTATTGCCGTTGTGCCCATATGTATTTGCTTATATTAAAAAACATCCTGAATGGAAACGCATAGTCGATACACATTTTAAAGGATACGATAAATTATAAGAAGATGTCTAATACCAAATTAATTATTGAAGAACGTGCCGCAAATATTGGCAATTTTATGGTGGGTCGCTTATTGCCGTTTCGGCAGAAACGAATGGTTGGTCCTTTTATTTTTATTGATCATATGGGACCTGTTTGTTTGAGTGATGACGAAAATATGGATATTGCCATGCATCCGCATATTGGTTTATCGACCTTGACTTTTTTATTTGAAGGCGCTGTGATGCATCGGGACAGTTTAGGAACCGAAGTCGAAATTACGCCAGGCGCTGTTAATTGGATGACTGCAGGTAAAGGGGTTGTACATACCGAACGTACACCTGAGCGTTTACGACATTCTAAAAAAATGATGCATGGCTTACAAATCTGGGTTGCTTTACCAAAATCTGAAGAGCAATGTGAACCGTCGTTTGCTCATATTCCGGCAGAAGCTATTCCAACCTGGGAAGACAATGATGTTCAGTTTAAACTTATCGCTGGTTCGGCCTTTAGAAAGCAGTCTCCGGTTCCTGTTTATAGTCCGCTGTATTTTATAGAACTCAAATCCGAAGTGACAAAAACAGTGTCTATTGGAGCGCATTTATTTGGAGAAAGCGCGTTGTATATTTTAGAAGGTAGTATTAAAAGTGACGGACATACCTATGGACCCAAACAGTTATTAGTTGCTAAAGATGCGACCCTATGTTCGTTTGAGATTCAGGCGAATACTATCATTTATATATTTGGAGGCGAAGCATTTCCTGAAGAACGTTTTATAGAATGGAATTTTGTAGCATCAGATAAGGCCTTAATTGAACAAGCAAAAAATGACTGGGCAGAGGATAAGTTTCCGAAAGTTCCAAATGAAACGGTTCGAATTCCGTTGCCACCACCAAGACGATTTGGTGGATAACATGCAGTACTAATCAGTAATAATCAAAAATGAAAACAGGACGATTAGAAGCTTTTAGTGATGGTGTCTTAGCCATTGTCATCACCATCATGGTACTTGAAATGAAAGCACCAGAAGACACTACATTTAATGGGTTGCTAACAGTAGCACCTGTATTTATAAGCTATTTGATTAGTTTTATTTATTTAGGAATTTACTGGAATAATCATCACCATTTAATGCAGGTAACCAAAAAAGTAAATGGAAAAATTCTTTGGGCTAATTTACACTTGCTGTTCTGGTTGTCGTTAATTCCGTTTATCACAAGTTGGGTAGGAGAGCATGGTCATTATTATGAAGCATTGCCTGTGGCGACCTATGGTTTTGTGTTGTTGATGTGTGCAATCGCCTATTTTATCTTAGAAAGTGTTTTAAAGAAACATCATGATGACAACTATGCCCTTAAGAAATTAACGACATCCAAAGTTAAAGATTACCTGTCTTTAGGATTGTATTTAATAGCCTTACCATTAGCCTATGTGAATACTTGGTGTTCTGTGGTATGCTATGTCCTCGTAGCAATAATATGGATCATGCCAGAAAAGAAACTAGAGGAGTTGATGGATGATAATGAAACAAATAATAGTTAAAACTTATCGGGCCTATTTAGGTTTCTCCATTAATATGAAGCAACAATCGAAGCATAAAAACACAATACTATGTTAAAATGTTTGTCATTACTAAACGATTGGTTAGTTTTGTCCTGTAGTATTCTATAATGGCAAGAAAAAAACAATATAAAGAAGCCGAAGTCATTAATAAAGCCATGCATTTGTTTTGGCGTAATGGCTATGAAAACACATCGATGCAAATGCTTGAAAAAGAAATGGGCATTAATAAGTTTTCCATCTATTCTAGTTTTGGTAGTAAACATGGTTTGTTTATTGAAAGCTTAAAAAGCTACAAGGCCAAAAGAAAAGTATTGTTCGACAAGTTTAGAAACGCTACAAAAGGTGTTGAAGATATCAAACAGTTTTTTTATGATTCTGTGGCCGTTTGTTATCAACCAGACAATGAAAAAGGGTGCTTGTTAACTAATACCTATAATGAATTCTCTGCAAGTGAAGACGATCTTGTTAGCAAGGAGGTGACCGATTTTATGGCTAATCTCAAAAGTTTATTCATTGAAAAGTTAAAGATGGATCCCTCTAAAGACGAAGATACGATTTTAAAGCAGGCTAATTTTTTAGTATTAGCAAAACATGGTTTGGCTGCTGCAACCCGAGTAAACAGCCCTAAAGAAATAGAAGATTTTATTGAAATGACATTCCAAAACTTATAACATTTTTTTTACAATAAAACTAAACGATTGTTTAGTTATTTAATCTTAAATATACATTTAATAATAGAAATTATGACCACATTAAAAATTCACAACATTGAAACTGCTCCAGAAGGAAGCAAAACATTATTAGAAAATTCTCAAAAGGCTTTCGGAAGAATTCCTGGTTTACATGGTGTATTAGCAGGTGCGCCACAAATATTAGAAGGTTACCAAAAGCTTCATGAATTATTTACACAAACCTCATTTAACGAAGAAGAATTAACTGTTGTATGGCAAACCATCAACGTAGAGCATGCTTGTCATTACTGTGTGCCTGCACATACTGGTATTGCGAAAATGATGAAAGTAGAGGATGGGATTACCGAAGCCTTACGCAACGAAACACCTTTAGAGAATGAAAAATTAGAGGCTTTGAGAACTATGACCTTAACGATAGTTCGTAATCGTGGACACGTCACCCAAGACGATTTAGATAGATTTTATGCTGCTGGTTATGGCGAACAACAAGTGTTGGAAATCATATTAGGTTTATCTCAAAAAACGATAAGTAACTATGTAAACCATATCGCAAATACACCTGTAGATGCAGCTTTTGAAAAGTTTGCTTGGTCTAAAGAACAAGTGGAATCTTAATTCTGCTGATTGATTGATAGCGTTAAACCTTCCGTTAATTCGGAAGGTTTTTATTAACAACTATATATCAAGCTTCAACATAAAACCATCAATATATTAATAATCTTAACCTCGATTTAAATATTAAAATGAGGCCTTTCAAAATAAATAGGACTATGCATAACTCAAAATTAATGCTTGTAATTTTCTTCGGAATGTTATTAACTGCCTGCGGAAATAAAGAAGCAAAAACCAATGTTACTAAAACTGAAGAAATTCAGCAACCAGAATTCCAAAATAAAGGACACGAATTAGTCTATAATATGACTCAGAAAACAGGGAACTATCAAGATTTATTGAATTTAAAAGACATTGTTTTCCATTATACATACCGCACACCAGACCAAAAAGAAGACATATCTATTGAATCATATATTTTTAATGGAGAATTGTCTCATGGTACTTATTTAAAGCACGAACGCACCTTACCTGATTTAAAAGGAAAACTGGAGCAAGGCTACAATGGCACTGACTTTTGGTTAAAAATTGACGGACAAATAGTGAACGACAGCAGTGCTATCGCAAGTGTAGCTTTTACTCGTAAGACCAATTTTTATTGGTTCGCTATGATGCAAAAATTATTGGATCCTGGTATCAATTATGACTATTTGGGTCAAGTAACTACTGATGGTAAACGATATGATGTGGTGAAAGTCACTTTCAATGTGGACGAAGATGTCGCTTCCGATACTTATCAGTTATATATTAATCCGGAAACTCATTTAGTAGATCAGTTTTTATTTACTGTGGTATCCAAAAAGGTGACCGACCCACTTTTGATGCGTGTAGAATATGAAAAAATCAATACTGTTTTAATACCGACTTATCGCAAGTATACCAAATCAGACTGGGAAGCAAATGTACTTAATGATGTTTGGATAGAGGAAATCACTAAAGACGTCAAGTTTAATCAGAACTTAAATAAATCACTCTTTAGTAATTGAATTGCAAACTGAGTTGATGCTGATTATTTTAGACGTCAATAATAACAATTTGCATTACAATATATTTGAAGCCTTCACCAAAGGCTTCAAATACTCCCAAACAGTATTGGCAATAATTTTATGACCTTCAATAGTAGGGTGGATGCCATCATTTTGATTGAGTTCAGCAATGCCGCCAACATCTTTCAAAATAAAAGGAATAAATATCAGCTTATTATTTTCAGCCAGTTCCGCATACATATTCCTAAATTCGGAAGTATAATCCTGACCCATATTTGGTGGCAGTTCCATACCTGCTAATATGATTTTTGTGCTTGGGTCTTTTTTCTTTACCGCATCAATAATGGCTTGTAAATTGTTTCGTGTTTCAGCTAAAGGCACACCACGCAAGCCATCATTAGCCCCTAATTCTAAAAGGAAAATGTCTATGTCCTGATTTAATATCCAGCCAATCCGACTTCTACCTCCTGCAGAAGTTTCACCACTAACACCCGAATTAACAACCGTATAATTCAAGTCCAGTGTATCTATCTTTTGCTGAACTACTGCTGGATATGCATCATCTGTTGAACCTAATCCGTAACCTGCAGTGATACTGTCACCAAAAAAGAGAATCGTTTTGGTTGCTGAAGTATTGGAATTTTCGGTCTTTTCTTCGGTAACCGTATTATCACTAGTCTTTGGATCTTGTTTTTTAGTACTTTCTCCACAGGATGCTATAAAAAAACAAAGCACCATAAAATAACAAAACTTTAAGAGTTTAGGTGATTCAGAATTTAGAAGAATTGAAACCAATTGATTATTTTGAGCCTTATTCATAAATGAAGCAATAAATTAAACGATTTATGTCAAAGATATTAAAGATTAATGGTCTTGAAAAAACATATACAAGCGGTAACAAACAATTAACAGTATTACAAAATATTAGTTTTGATGTGGAAAAAGGGCAGACCTTCTCTATAGTAGGTCCTTCAGGGAGTGGCAAAACCACTTTATTGGGTATTTGTGCTGGATTAGACACACCTAATGCCGGAAGTGTTGAATTGTGCGGTTATGACCTTAGCACCTTAAGTGAAGATGAGCGTGCTCAATTACGGAATAGGGAAGTGGGTTTCATTTTTCAAAACTTTCAGTTATTACCGACGCTTACTGCTTTAGAAAATGTTAGTGTTCCGCTAGAACTCCAAGGCGCAAAACATGCGGCTAAACGTGGTATGGAACTACTAGAACAGGTTGGGTTGGCAGATCGCTTTCATCATTATCCGTCGCAACTTTCAGGTGGCGAACAACAGCGTGTGGCTTTGGCTAGAGCATTTTCCAATGCACCTTCTATTTTATTTGCTGATGAACCTACAGGTAATCTGGATGAGGAAACCGGAGAAAAAGTGATTAAGTTGTTATTTGATTTAAATAAAGCTTCTAATACCACATTGGTCATCGTCTCTCATGATTTAGACTTAGCAAACCGTACCCAACAAATCCTTCGATTAAAAGGTGGAAAAATAATAACGAATCAACCTACGACAGCCCATTGAATTCACAACCACTAACATCAAAAACTAATTTGCCATGGCTCTTTAAGATGGCATGGCGAGATGCTAAAGCCAGTCGCGTGCGCTTGGTATTGTTTATGGCATCTATTGTATTAGGTATTGCCGCTGTGGTGTCTATACAGTTGTTTCGGGATAATCTTCAGGATAACATTCAGCAACAATCTAAGTCCTTAATGGGTGCCGATTATCTTATTGATATTAACGAAACGCCTAATGAACGTGCACAAGCTATTATCGATTCTCTAAAGCCTATGGCTACGGAAGTCAATTTTGTATCGATGATTGCCTTTCCAAAAAATGGAGGTACAAAGCTGGTTCGTGTTAGAGGACTGGAAGGTACATTTCCCATTTATGGGAAAATGAAAACCCAACCAGAACATGCCTCAACATCATACCAAGAAGATCAAGGTGCGTTGGTCGATGCAACGTTGATGCTTCAATATAATATTGTGCCAGGAGATTCTATTAAAGTAGGGCAATTAACCTTACCAATTATTGGTTCACTGAACAGTTTACCTGGTAGTTCTGCAGTGATGTCTTCTGTGGCGCCTCCAGTCGTCATACCGTATGGCTTGGTACCCAACACCGAATTACTACAATTTGGAAGCCGAAAAGAATACCAGTTCTATTATAAAGCTGATGCACAAACAGATTTACAGCAATTAGAGGACGTTTTAGAACCCATGCTGGATGCTGAAAATGCCGATTTAGATACACATACAAGCACGAGCAGACGTTTAGGTCGTCGTTATGAAAATATGGGTAAGTTTTTAAATCTTGTGGCATTTATTGCCTTGCTTTTAGGTTGTGTTGGTATTGCGAGTTCGGTGCATATTTACATTAGGGAAAAACTGAAACATATTGCGGTTTTAAAATGTTTAGGCGCTTCAAGACGACAGAGTTTTTTAATTTATCTCATACAAATTGCTGGAATTGGTATTATAGGCGGTTGTATTGGAGGTCTTATTGGTATTGGTATTCAGGAATCATTTCCGTATATCTTAAAGGAGTTTTTGCCTTTTGAGGTCACTATATCTATTACAGCGCAACCTATTATTATGGGTGTTGTACTTGGATTTTTAATGGCTGTGTTATTTGCATTATTGTCGCTATTAAACACCTGGTATGTATCACCACTTTCAGCTTTACGCATCAGTGATACCAACAATGCGCTGCAACCCAAATTAGCTAGATTTGCTGTTTTTGGTGCGATTATTTTATTCTTGTTTTTGTTCTCTTATTGGTTATTGAGACACATACCTTATGCCATCGCTTTTGTAGTTGGTGTGCTCATCACCTTTGCAATACTCGCTGGAATTGCAAGATTAACCATGCGCATGATAAAAGTATGGTTTCCGAAGTCTTTGGGTTATACAACACGTCAGAGTTTATTAAACCTGTTTAGACCCAATAATCAGACTCTAGTCTTAATCGTCGCAATAGGTTTAGGAACTTTTTTGATTAGTACCTTATATTTCACCAAAGATATTTTATTGTCCAAAACTGAAGTCGGTAATACGGCACAATCGGCAAACATCATTTTATTAGATGTACAACCAGAACAAGGTGTTGCCATTAGCAAAACCATTTCAGATAATAACTTAGAGGTTATCGATCATATTCCATTAGTTACTATGCGCATTCACAGTGTTAAAGGTTTGGTTGCTAATGCTGCAGAGCAAGATAGTACAGTACATATAAGGCGTTGGGTTTATAATCATGAATTCAGAACGACGTATCGTGATAGCTTGATTGCTTCTGAAGAAATTCTAGAAGGGGAGTGGACACCGCAAGTTGCATCTGGTGATGTGATCCCTATTTCCATTTCTGAAAATCTTGCTGAAGATGCTCAGGTTGGAGTCGGTGATTCTATGGTGTTTAATGTGCAAGGCGTACTGATGGAAACTGTTGTAGGCAGTATTCGTATGGTAGATTGGGGACAATTACAGCTTAATTTTTCTGTGGTATTTCCCAAAGGTGTTTTAGAAAACGCACCACAGTTTAACGTTTTAACGACAAACGCACCTGATGAAACCAGTTCGGCAGATTTGCAACGTGATGTGGTGGCAGAGTATCCTAATGTAACGGTTATTGATTTAAGACAAGTCTATACGATTGTTGAGGATATTTTGGGCAAGGTGACTTGGATCATCAACTTTATGGCATTCTTTAGTATTTTAACAGGCATTATTGTTTTAATTGGTTCGGTTAGAACGAGCAAATATCAGCGAATTAAAGAAAGCGTTTTACTAAGAACCTTAGGAGCTAAAAACAAGCAAATTCTCAAAATTTCGGCTTTGGAATACCTATTGCTAGGCCTCATTGGTAGTTTGGTTGGTATTTTACTAGCATTACTAAGTGCCATGTTACTGGCCGTTTTTGTGTTTAACGAACCCTTTGTACCTTCAGCCATTCCATTTTTAGTGTTTTTGCCTGTCATTTCACTTTTGGTCTTAGGTATAGGACTCAGCAATATTCGAGGTGTGTTACAGAGTTCGCCTTTGGAAGTCTTGCGACGAGAGGTATAATTATTTTTCAGAAATGACCTAACTATTTATTCAGAAAACGTATAATAACCAGTTCATCCCTAATATTTTACAGTTCGGTAAGTCATAATTTGTCATTGTTCTAATTTGAAAGATATTTGTACTATCATTTACAATTGAAATTAGTACACCATCGAAACATGAAACACAACAAAAGAAAAACATCGAAAGGCAAACAGATTTTCAGAATTGTATTACTTCTTGGGACATTCATTTCCTTATGGTTTGTTCCGTGGATTTTAGTAAAGGCATGGATATTGCCATTGCCAGACACCGTTCAAGAACAAGTAGACCAAACCTTGAGTTATGGGTTTGATGGTGTGATTGTATATGTCGAAGAAGCCGGAAAACCACCAGCCTTTTACACAGCTGGCTATCATAATAAAGAGGAAAAAATTCCAGCCAAACCAAACGCTTTATTTAAAATCGCCAGTATTAGCAAGTTGTATGTCGCTGTTGCCATTACTAAACTAACCAATGAGAATCGTATTTCTTTAGATAAAACAGCAGCAGATTACTTTCCAGAACTCGTGGGAAGAATTGAAAACGCAGACAAGATTACTTTGCGAATGTTGGTTCAACACCGTAGTGGTATTCCTAATTTTACAGACAATCCTGACTTCTGGAAAAATCAACCCAACACCAATACCGATGTGCTTCAATACGCACTTGACTTGCCTGCCAACTTTGAGCCCAATGAGGATTATGGCTATTCCAATACCAATTATTTGTTGCTTTCAAGAATCATTGAGCAGGTTACTGGAGGTTCGCGTCAAGAGTACTTCAATAAGGAAATTTTGATGCCTCTGGGGTTGAAACATACGTTTGGTTCTCTTGATGACGTAAAAAATCTAGATGCTGTCATGAGTGGATATTATGTAGGTATTGAAAAAGACTTTAAAAACGAGAATAACGGCATGATGATAGCTACAGCAGAAGATGTTGGCATCTTTTTAAGAGCTTTAAACGACGGGACATTACTTAATGAAGACGAAATGAAACTCTATAGCTCGCTTTATGAGTTTAATCATGGCGGATTGGCGCCTGGTTACCAATGTATGGCAGAATATCATAAAGATATTGATGCCGTGGTTATTCAGTTTATGAATACGACCGATTTTGAAGGCTATCAGTGGAATTTATTAGAAATAACCCACAGTCGCGTGGTCAAGATTTTACGTAAAGCAAAAGACAACTAAGAGGTGCTTATTTAAAAATGTACAGAGGATTGTGCAGCATACTTAAATTATATAAGCCATTTATATTGTGTTTATTTTATAATTTTCAAACCTAGCCACAATTGGCTTGTACATAATTCTAAACGATATATAACAGCGTAGCTGTCATAGATCTAGAATTATGTCTAATACCGCTAAAAAGCGCTATGACGCAAACGGTTATAAAATGCCCTATAATTTATATTATGTAAAATAGAATTATTTGGTATTTCAGAGCTCTACTTTCTTTTCACCTGGTTTTAAAAGTTTATAAATGTTTTGCCTTGAGCAAATTACATAGTCTACGTATTTACAAAACCACGTAATTATACGCTTATAATATTAAGCCGTCTCTTCTAAATTTGAATACACCAAAAACCTAAACGTATGTCAACTCTCGATTTAAACTGCAAACTTCTATGCGCTTCTGAAGCGGCCTATTGTATTTTGCCAAAAAGTAAACCCGGAAAATATAATCCTTGTGATTCTCATACTTCCGAAAATATCAAAAATCAGTACAACGCCGTTGGTTTTACCGAAGATCCTTATGTCTGTGTTAACGGCGAAATTGAAGCCGCACTGGTTGGAAAAACCGACTATGGCATCGTCGTAGCTTTTAGAGGCACCTTACCGCCTGCATGGAATGTGCCAGCCATACTCGACTGGATCGAAAATATCTTTTTAGCAACGCCTACAGGTAATATCTATCTGCCAGGGAAAGTCCATAGCGGATTCCTACTAGCGGTACAACTGCTCGAACATCAGGTTATTAACGCGATTCATTGCTTAGATCCGTATCACAAACTTCCACTTTACTTAACAGGTCATAGTAAAGGTGGCGGCATGGTGCCGATTGCGGCTCACTATTTTGAAAATAAATACAATATTCACGCGACTCGTACTATTAGATTCGCTGGTCCTAAACCTGGAAATCAGGATTTTGCCGATGCTTTTGAAGCTAAATTTCGCTATGATGTGAATTTTCAAAACTACTTAGATATTGTACCTCTTTTAGCGCCTTCTGATGACTTTATCAAATTGTTATTGCTAATCCCTGGCTTGTCCAATAGATTAAGAGAGTTACTAATTGCTGCCAGTCATTGGGATTATGTAAATGTTGGTGCCGATGCCTATATCAATTCCGATGGACACCTAGCGGCTCCTCCTTCGATTGAAGATCGTATTGGTGAAATTTTCTTGAAGTTAATGGAATTAGATGGTGCTGCAATTGCAGACGCACATCATATTAGTTGTGGACCAAATGCAACAGGAAGATATCGCTACATGCAAGGTGTTTGCCAAGGTCATGTTTGTAAATTCTAAATTGGTTAGTAGCAATTAATTTGAAAGTAACAGACTTTAGTTTCGGCTAAATCTGTTGCTTTTTTTTGCTGAACAACTAATCTGCTATTAAACCCTCTAGCGTTGATTTTGTTCCTTGTAAGTCCTCTTGAAAATTATCGATGAGATTCCCATAACCACTTATATACAGAAAGCGTAAAGAGGCAATTCGAGCCTTATGGTCTTTATCTTTAAGTAGGTAACTAATACAGTCATTACGGCAAACAAAATCGGTGATAAACTCAGCATACCAGTCTTGGGTTTTCTCAATTTCGGCTAAATTAGTCGTCATTTTATCATAAATGATTTTCTCCAAATCATCAATGTCTTTTAAGTACAGTTTGTACATGCTATTTATCTCTATCAGTTTTTGAGAAGCTTCACTTTCATCCAAACTGGCATTATCAATCAAATTAATCAAATGCTTATCTAAGGATAAGGTATTCACATCAAACAAAATGGTACTTATCAAACTCCCGGCATTGACTTGGGTTTTGTCATATTCAAGATCTAATACCTTGCGATAGGTTTGATTTAAGCCTTCGAGGTTTTCTTTAAATGCGCTCACGGCTGTAATGTCTTTTTCCAGTTGTACCAAAACCTTTTGTTGAAGCTCACGATTGTCATCTCGCAATTGACGTTCCTGGTTCCAGTTGTTAATCCCTAAGGCGAATAAGATGCCGATAATTACTAAAATAATCTCACCTAAAGCATAAACCAGATAATTTTTAAACCGCTTCCCTTCTACCATTTTAAATCGTATTTTATTAAATAATTTCATAAACTTAGTGTTCTACTTTTCAGAATGTAAACGTTTATCAATTTCCTCCAAAATTGCTGTTTGATTCTTTTTTAATTGTGACAGAGTCGGATATAAATTCTGAAATACTAATCCGTAATGTACCGCCAAACGCGCTTTGTAGTGATCACTCAAAAAGTAAGGAAGCACATTGGGATTGGTCATCTTCCCTAACAGTAAATCTGCAATCCACGGCTCATTTTCTTTAAGATAAAGCATGTTATTATCAATATCATCTCCAATACGTTTGTTGATTTCCTGTAATTGGTTATCAAAAAGTCGGTGATTGGCTAATATCTGTGAAACCAAGGTGTCTTGTTCCACTTTGGTATTATCGACATAATTATCTAATAGATTAATCCCTTTTTCCTGAAGACGAAACGGGCTATACGACAACGCTAACTGGAAGCCTTGTGGTTTTCGCATATAATCTACAGCTTCAACGGTATCACTTAAAAAAATATGAAACGCCTCTTTCCTATTATCGATATAATTTAAGGTGGCAGCAACTATGGTCGTATCAATAACTAAATCCTGATGATATACTTCTAAGTAACTGTTTAAGCGGTTTTTTGACGCTTTTATTTCATTGTTGTTATTGATGCTAATGGCTATCAGGATTCCTATAACGACTAAAACAATCTCACCAATACCATACATAAGGTATTTGTAAAGTCCTTTTTTTGATATGAATCCCATACGTTTCTTATTAAAAATGCCCATGTGTTTTGCGCTACACTTTGTAGGTTAAATATAGCTTAATGTTATGACAATAAAAAAACACCTTTTAATAAGTACTAAAAGGTGCTTTATATAACTGAAATAAAAAAAGTTTCAATCGTATTATTTCGGGTCTAAAATCGTTTCAATACGTTTCACAATATCTCTGTAATGGTATTTCGTTTCTGTATTTACAGCTCTGTTGCCTGCGGCAGCGACTTGACGTTTTAAAGTGTTTAATTCACCACGAACTAAGGCTCTTATATCAGACTGTGAAACGTCAAAATATTGGTTGGTTCGTTGCGGATTGATCTCTTCTGTCATCAAATAAGCCATTCGGTCTACATAAGCACGTTGCAAATTACGACGGTATACATCTACGTTTTTGGTAAAGTTAACTTCACTCCAAATGCCTTTTCGTAACTCCTGAAGCATCGTTAACGCACTGTAGTTGGTCGCATCAATAGTATGATGATCTATTAAGCGTCCTAAACGGTCAAAACTCAATAAAGCATTTAAATAGCGGCTTTGTAAACGTCTCAAACGCTCAGTATAACCTGCGTAATCAATATTTTGAAGCAAGGTTTTGTCTACCAGCCAATTTGGCGTTTCAAAAGCATTTTTGTGCAACCATTGCAAGGATGCCTGTTGTTTTGCTTTTGGTACTGTGGTGTAAGCAATACCGCCTTGTCTTGGTGTGGTTAAATATTCTTCAACACCGCCTACATTACCAAGAACATGACCTACATAGCGATTATAACAGCCTAATAATTCGCCATATAACTCTTCTAAATCTTCATAATTATTGGTTTCATCACTGGTCCATTTTGGTAAATTAAGCGCCACATATTTTAAGTTTTTCAGAGCATAATTTGAGGCTTTAATCGCATCATTTCCAATATCTTCAGTCTGTGAGGTTGGGTCAAACCTACTACTCTGCTTTCCGAAGACATATTTAGGATCTCCTGCTTTATCCATAATCCACTTGTCTAAGGTTTTTTGCTCAGCTTCTGCCGATGTGGCGCCTGGAATTTGTCGGTAACCCCATTCTATCGCATAGTGATCATAGGGTCCGATTTGACGAATAAATCGTATGTTTTCATCACCAGGTTGCGCAATATAATTGTAGCGCGCATAGTCCATAATTGTTGAAGCAATCCCAAATTCTTGTGTAAAAGCGCCATTTCTGTAACTTTCAACATCATAAGCTTTACTCGCACTCATATTATGGGGTAAACCAAGCGCATGGCCAACCTCGTGAGCAATAACCATTTTCATCATCTCGCCTATCTCTGCTTCTGAAGTATTTAAGGTTCTTGCGGAGGGATTTGCCGCTCCCGTTTCAAGTAAATAGCGGTTTCTGTACGAACGTAAATGGTTGTGATACCAAATGATATCACTTTCAATAATCTCACCACTTCTGGGATCAGAAACGCTTGGTCCCATGGCATTTCGGGTTTCACTTGCTACATAGCGTACGACTGAATAACGAATGTCTTCCGGACTAAAATCAGGGTCTTCTTCTTTGCTTGGCGGATATTTTGCTATAATCGCATTTTTAAATCCGGCACTTTCAAAAGGACCTTGCCATAATTCAATACCTTCTTTGATATATTTTCGTAAACTTTCTGGAGTCGCAGGATCTAAGTAGTAAACAATAGGTTTAACGGGCTCTACCAATTCGCCTCTGGCATAGGCTGCTGGATCTTTAGGTTCTAATTTCCAGCGACGAATATAAGTCTTTCTATCGGCCTTTAGTTTTTCACTACCGTAGTCAATCTGACTCATGGTAAACCAACCTACACGCTCATCTGCAAAACGTGGTTGCATTGGTTCTTCAGGGAGTAAAATCATCGATTGATTCATTTGCAAACTAATCGTTTCTGCCGAACGTGCCGAAGGTGGCTGAGATGCATTATAGGTCATATCTTGTACAACTTCAATATTCAACGGAAAACTTTTCATTGAGTTTATAAAACTGCGTGAGGCGTCTAGGTTACGGACTTTATAGGTGGTTCGTAACCGACTCTGAAGTCCGCTAATCGCTTTGACATCTGTACTATAAAACTTAGTCACATCAACAACCACAGCAGAAGAATCTTTACTAAAAGCTGCAATATCAAAGGCAAATAATGTTGGTTCGTAATTGTTTGATTTTACTGAAATACTAATCGGTAATTCGTCATCGGCCACCGAATTGTAAGAGCGTTCTTTAATCAAAACCTTGTCATTAAAACGTTCCCAGGCCACGAGGCGCTCTCCAGTTTTAGAACCTGCATTAATGTAACCACCACCTAAATTTGCTGGTAGTTTAGCAATACGGCTCACCAGAAGCATGTCTTTTCCTAAATGGGTGTGAGGAATTTCAAAAAAGTACTTCTCTCCTACTTTATGGACTTTAAACAAGCCATCATCGGTAACGGCGTCTTTAGTAATCACCTTATCATAAGGTTTAATTTTGCCCTGGTTTTTACTTGGAACAGGAGTAGCAGCTTCAGTTTTTTGGTCTTTTTTCTTTTTACGTTTGGATTGTGATTGTAGAGACATTGGCATTACGCAAAAAAGTAATGCCAAAGCAAATAGCCCTAATTTTTTCATGAGTTAGATAGTTTCGTGTGATTTAATGCTTAAAATTAATCAAACGTAGCTCAAAACATGCGCATTTCACAAAATTTTAAGTCTCATAGCATATGAGGTAATATTACTAAGGATACAGTCATTGTGATTTAATCTACAATAGTACTTTGTTAGCATAAAGAATAAATGAATCGTATTTATTCTACTCATTTAAAATACAAATTATGACTATTAATTATGAATATCACGATGTTTCTGCAAGTGCTACTTTAGAAACATTTACAAAAGAAAAATTGGAACCTATCTTTAAACGCTATGACTTTGTTATTAGAGCTGATGTGTTTTTTAAAACTGAAAATACAACCAGCGATGCTACGGGAAAAATTTGTGGTATTAGGTTAAGCGCTCCAGGTCCTCGCCTATTTGCTGAATCGTCCCATGATAATTTTCAGGAGGCTGTTTCAGAAACGGCAAACGAATTATTGCGTCAGCTTCAGAAACGAAAAGAAAAAATGAAAACCTTCTAATTTTAAGGCAATCGCTTAACAGATGATTTTCAGTAATTAACATTGTATCGTTAATAAAATTAAAGAGGATGAAAGTCCGAAACCGATTTTACCTCGTAGATATAAACGTAAACCAAAAACACTAATTAAAAGATTATGAAACGAATTTCAGTACTAATATTATCAGCATTATTTTTAACAGCCTGTGTTTCAAAAAAGAAATACTTAGCCTTAGAACAAGATAATGGTGAATTGAAAAGTGAATTAACTAAAACTAAAGTTGAAAAGGAAGAATTAGAAACCAAATTTGCACGAATTCAAGAGCGTGTAGACAGCTACAATTCTAAAATAAATGAACTCACCGAAGACAATAATGCCAAACTCGTATCTGTTGATGGTGTTGTGATTTCTGAAAATCAGAAAGAAGCCATGCGCGAGTCTCTTAAAAATGTGCCGCCAGCTTATATGGCAACTGCAAAAACGCTAAAAGATTCTATGAATTTAGCGATGCAGTTTAACTTAAAATCTTCTATGGAAAACATTGAAGAAGATGAAGATATCGCTATCAATATTGAAGAAACGGTAGTCATGATTTCTATTTCTGATAAGATGTTATTCAACTCTGGAAGCTATAAAATTAGCGACAAGGCCAATGATATTTTACAAAAGATTGCGAATGTGATCAATTCTGAAGAAAGCTTAGACGTTATGGTTGAAGGTCATACCGATAACAAGTTAATGAAAAGCAATGCTGCAATAAAAGACAACTGGGATTTAAGCGTATTGCGTGCTACCGCCGTTGTTAAAAAATTACAAAATGATTACAATGTTGCTCCAGAACAGTTAATTGCTGCTGGACGTAGTTTTTATCAGCCGCTAACAGACAATGATACTAAAGAGAACAGAGCCAAAAACCGTAGAACACGTATCGTTATTTTACCAAATATCGATAAATTCTTTGCGATGATGGCTGCCGATAAATAGTTAACTTGACCTATATATGGTTAATTAATCCATGAAAGACTATCACAAATGTGGTAGTCTTTTTTTTGATGTATAGCGAATCAGGTCAACAGTAACAAGAATCATTTAATCGATATATCAAAGACTTTGTTTTGACAATCAGAAAAGTTTTCTACTTTTGGTAGGTATAATTTTAACTTGCTGATTTCCAATGAAAAAAATTACACTTCTCTTTTTAACGTTTTTGCTGTCTTTGTCAGCATTTGCACAACCTTCCATAGCACGTCAATGGAACGAAGTACTTTTAGATGCTGTTAGATCAGATTTTGCAAGACCAACAGTACACGCACGAAACTTGTTTCATTCGTCGGTAATTATGTACGATGCTTGGGCACTGTTTGACACCCAAGCCGAAACTGTATTTTTAGGTAAAACCTTCGGCGGTTATGATTGTGAATTTACAGGTATTACTACGCCTACTGATGTTGATGCAGCCCGACACGAAATTATAAGTTATGCCATGTACCGATTGCTAAATCACAGATTTGAGCAGTCACCAGGTGCCACCGAAATTGAGCAAGAGATTACAGATCTTTTTACAAGTTTTGGGTATGATACTAATTTTTCTTCAACCAATTATAGTACTGGTTCTTATGCGGCACTGGGGAATTATCTGGCCAGTCAAATTATCGCTTTTGGTTTACAAGATAACTCCAATGAGCAATTTGGATATGCGAATGCTTTTTACGTACCTGCAAATCCGCCATTAATTTTAGAAAACTACTACGAAACCAATGATATTAACCCTAACCGCTGGCAACCTTTAGCTTTTGATGTATTTGTAGATCAAAGCGGCAACGAATTCCCTGCAAATACGCCTTCGTTTTTGAGTCCAGAATGGGGAGCCGTTACACCATTTTCATTGTCGGTAGAAGATTTACAAATTTTAAATAACGGATTTGATAGTTATGTGTATAACGATCCAGGTCCTCCAGCATACATCCAGAACTCTAATGAAGATGGTATCGATGATCCTTACAAATGGAACTTTGCTTTGGTAGCCTCATGGTCGGCACATTTAGATCCTAATGATCCAACGATGATTGATATTTCTCCTGGAGCCATTGGAAATTACGATTTAGCCAATTACCCAGAAACTTTTGAAGAGTATCAGGCATTTTATGATTTCACCAATGGTGGTGATGCCAGTACAGGTCATCTCTTGAATCCGGAAACCAATTTACCTTATGTACCTAATGTAGTCAAGCGTTCAGATTATGCGCGTGTGTTAGCTGAATTTTGGGCAGATGGTCCAGACTCCGAAACGCCACCAGGCCATTGGTTTACTTTATTAAACTATGTGAGCGACCATCCATCTATTGAAAAGCGAATTGCAGGTCAAGGTCCTATTGTAAGTGATTTAGAATGGGACGTAAAAGCTTATTTAGCACTTGGAGGTGCCATGCACGATTCGGCAATAAACACTTGGGGAATTAAAGGGTATTATGATTATTTACGACCAATATCTGCCATTCGTTATATGGCTGGAAAAGGCCAAAGTACCAATGCGTCATTACCAAGTTATGATCCGCATGGCTTGCCCTTAATTGACGGATTTATAGAATTGATTGGTGATACCGATCCGCTTCGAGGTGATAGTGGTGAGAATGTAGATCGGATTAAGATTAAGGCATGGAAAGGTCCCGATTTTATTTCAGACCCAACAACCGATACTGCAGGTGTAGATTGGATTATTGGTACACATTGGTGGCCCTATCAACGCGGTACCTTTGTAACACCTCCATTTGCAGGTTATTTATCGGGTCACTCAACCTTTTCTCGAGCAGCTGCGGAAGTATTAACACGTCTTACAGGAGATCCGTTTTTTCCAGGAGGCATGGGGACTTTTGATATCGAACAGAATAACTTTTTAGTCTTTGAAGTGGGACCTACAGAAAATATGACCTTACAATGGGCTACGTATCGCGATGCTTCAGACCAAACAAGTTTATCTCGAATTTGGGGAGGAATCCATCCACCCGTTGACGATATCAAAGGTCGTATTATAGGAAACAAAATTGGAAATGAAGCTTTTGATTTAGCATTAGATTATTTTGAAGGCACTTTAGATGTAACAACTGTTGAACAGCAAAACAGCATTACAATCTATCCGGTACCTTTTGAAAATGAATTGCACATTAAAAATCAGCTTCAGCAAGAACTCCGCTTAGAAATTTATAGTATAGATGGGAAACTTGTACACCAATCGAATCGTATTAACACTCATGAAACAGTAGCGCTTTCGGCATTAGAAACAGGCCTGTATGTGGTTAAAATTATGACGAAAGACAGCAACACAATACACGTTAAAAATGTGGTAAAATACTAGATAATCTACTTTGCTTAAAGTACTTTTGCAGCAAATTAGTTGATTATGTTTTCACTGTTAAATTGCTTTAGGATTATAGCGCTTTTAGAAGGTGTATCTTATATATTATTGTTATTTATTGCTTCGCCCTACAAACTCCTTACAGAGGATGATACTTATGTAAAATTATTAGGAATGCCACATGGTATTTTATTTCTTATTTACATTGTTCTGGCAATCATAGTAGGTCAAGAACTTAAATGGAATGCCAAAACGCAAGCCTTTGTGATTCTGGCTTCTATCATTCCGTTTGGAACCTTTTATGTTGAAAAAAAATATTTAAAGCCGAATAAATAATGGAAAAAATTCAATGTTTTTTCTACGATTACTTCGTTTCTATTGGCGTTTCAGAGCTTTCCGCTAAGTACTTCAATATGATTTGCTTGTTGCTGATATTGATTATAATCATCTTTATAGCCGATCGCATTACAAGACGATTAATCATCAATTTTTCGAGCCGTTTTTCTGAACAAACCAAAACTAACTTTGATGACTTGCTGGTCAATCATCGGGCACCAAGACGTATTGCTCATTTGGTGCCATTGGTATTAACCATCAAGTTATTTCCGATTGTATTTTTTGACTTTCCGCATTTTGAAACCTACATCTTGATGTTGGTTAAAGTGTATGCCATTTTTTTGACTATATGGATTATTCGTAGTGTTTTAAAGACTTTTGAATCGTACTTTAAAACGCTACCAAGATTAAGAGATAAACCTATTGATAGTTATATTCAAGTAGTGATGCTGTTTATCTGGATTATTGGTATCGCTTCCATTTTGGCGATTTTAATTAATCTTTCGTTCTTAAAATTCTTTACCACTTTAGGAGCTGCTTCAGCCATTTTATTACTGATTTTTAAGGATACTATTTTAGGCTTTGTAGCGAGTATTCAAGTCGCTATTAATGATAGTGTGCGTATAGGTGATTGGATTACTATGGAAAAGTATGGTGCCGATGGAGAAGTGATTGAAATAAACCTGTCTACGGTTCAGGTTCAGAATTTCGACATGACCATTACCAACATTCCGACCTTTGCCTTAATTTCAGATTCGTATAAAAACTGGAGAGGTATGCAATCTTCTGGTGGCCGACGTATCAAACGTTCTATTATTCTGAAAGCTTCCAGTATTAAATACCTTACTGAAGATCGTATCGAAACGTTCAAGAAAATTCAGCTGATTACAAATTATATAGAAACCCGTCAAAAGGATATTAATTCGTTTAATCAAAACCAGAATATTGACAAGGACATCTTGATTAATGGTCGTAATATGACCAATTTAGGCGTGTTTAGAAAGTACTTACAAACCTATATTGAAAACCATTCGGCTATCAATAAAGAGATGTTTATTATGGTACGCCAGCTGGAACCTACACCTCAGGGCTTGCCTTTAGAAATTTACTGTTTTAGTAGTGATAAACGCTGGGAAAATTACGAATATATTATGTCTGATATATTTGATCATGCCCTCGCTGCAGTCCCTTATTTTGATCTCGAGATTTTCGAATTAACACCAGGTTTTAAGCCGTCTTAGTCACTTAGTCGATCTTTTACAAATTCGACTTCTGTTTTTCCGTGAGGTGCAGGAAGGCCATCGGCTCCTAAGTTGACCATAATAATATTATCGACCGTTAATATTGTCTCTCTGGTCATTTTATTTCGAGCCTCACATTTTAAGGTCAATGAGGATTTTCCAAATTTGACAACTTCAATTCCGATTTCAACAATGTCTCCTTGCTTGGCAGAAGCCATAAAATTGATTTCTGAAATGTATTTGGTTACAATTTTAGAATTCTCTAATTGAATAATAGTATACAATGCTGCTTCTTCATCGATCCATGCTAAAAGCTGGCCTCCAAATAAGGTTTGATTCGGATTTAAATCTTCGGGTTTAACCCATTTACGTGTATGAAATCTCATTAATTTTATTGTTTTTACTTATATTATAATATTGTCCTCTGTACTGAAAACTAAAACAAGGTGTTAGAATCCTCATTAGGAATGGTTAATTGACAACCCAATTCGGTGTTTAGTTTTTTAATAAAATAGGCCGATAACAACGGGGATTCTTTCTCAATATTCTGATGAATAAAGAAATCTATTTCCTTGATGCCTTGCTCCTGCCACTCTTTTAACCGCACAACCCATTCGTCAAGTCTGGAATAATCACTCTCATGATTCGCGCCAACATACCTAACAAATGCTGTTGGATTAGTGAGTCGCATATGCATTAAATCACGTCGTCCGGCAGTATCAACAATCACATTCGCTATATTATGCTGCTCAAACAGATTGTATAATTGGTTGGCGACTGCTTCATCATTATACCAATTGGTGTGTCTGAATTCTACAGCCAGCGGAATAGCTTTTGGCCAATGTTCGATAAAGTGCACGACTCTATCAAAATCTTTAGGCGCAAAGTTAGAATGTAGTTGCAGAAAAACAGTCCCGAGTTTTTCCTTCAGATGAACGGCATTACTTAAATAGTGATCAACCACCGCCTGAACCTCTTTGAGACGTTTCCAATGACTTATTTCTTGACTCAGCTTCGGAAAAAACTTAAATCCTTTGGGTGTTTTATCGTACCATTTTGAAAATTGTTCGGCAGGGAAAATTCGATAAAAAGTAGCATTCAGCTCGATAGCATTAAATTGGTTAGAATAATACGCCAATTCATCTTTGGTGCCTCTTGGATAAAACCCTTTTAAGTCGGCTTTATTCCACTTGGCACAACCTACATAAATCTCAGGAGTATTGTCGTCTTTAACTTGATTAAGTGTTCTGGCCGTATCTATGTGATCTTGAGGCAAACTTAGATCTAAATCTTGCGGATTATCAACGCTTCCAAATTTCATTTACTTGTTTTTACCAAAGGTAGTTTTTTCATTTCCGAAATAAAACGATATGGTATTAGAAAAATCTATAGACTTATCACTATTCTCAAATTTGTTAATAAGACCGTTGACAACATAAAAAAGAGGTCACTAAACACGAAGACATTATTTCTATTTTAGTAAGAGTTATTAACTATTATAACACAAACTAAAGCCATGAATGATCGATCTACCAATCTCAAATCCATACGTCCGACGATAGCTTCAGCTCTAGTCAATGAACAGATGAGTGTTGACGAATGTTTTCAAAATGCGACCTTACGACCAATTATAAAAATGCAAAATCACTTGTTGATTGTTGTGTTTAGAAACTATATTTCAAAACATAAAAATGTGTTTTACGACTTATCGGTACCGAAACAACTCGCCTATATCGAAAATGCGATTCATAAGGATATGAAGTTTAGAAATTCAGTAAAAGGAATGATTATAGGGCAGTTTACGGTTGAAGAATACGAGTTGTATATTCAAAACTCTTCGGCTTTAAACAAACGTATGATGACCATTGTTAAAGAACGTCTGGTGAGTAATGTTCAATTGTTTTCTCAACCACTTGCCAAAGCCATATGAGTGCTTTAAAATCTCAGCTTTTAGAGGTTTGTTTTAGTTATGTAAACAAACGCATTGCTAATTATAAAGATGAAATTGAAACCATTAAAGATGCTATTGATAATAATGACAAAAGCGATGATGATGGCGATGATTCGGGCAACGGAAAGCTTTTTAATGACTTAGAAAAAAATGCACAATACCTGAGTGACGCTCATAGAATGTTAGATACGCTTAAAGGAATCAATCCCAATACAACACATACACATGTCGTTTTAGGAAGTCTTGTGAAAACAAATGTGTCTAATTTTTATCTGGCGGTAAGCATCGGGAAAGTGGATATAGCAAACAACAGTTACTTTGTTATTTCAAAGTCCTCTCCTATTGGTGAATTGCTGTACAATAAAACGAGTGGAGATTCTATAACGTTTAACCAGTCGACCTATAAGATTCTCGACATTAAATAATGGATTCCCCATTTAAATTGGTCGTCAGCACATCGCTCATATAATCAAAAAAGGGTCTGATGGCTTTAAAAGACGCATTAACATCATCAATGAAGCTGTCGCTGGCCACTTGAGCATCTGTGTATTTTTTTACAAAGATATATTGCTTTTTACGAATCAAATCGATTGCAGGATGTGCTTTGTCAAAATCTCTTGGAGCCGTTTTAAGTTCGTCACCTACAAAATCACCCCAGATTGATTTAAATTTTTTATTACTAATAATCGAACGAATGGTCTCATCATCTTGTTCGAACTCACGACGAATTCGCAATAAATCATCTTTGTTGGGTTCCCAGAAACCAGTGGCGATAAACGATTCATTATTAGGTTGAATATGCACATAGTAACCACCTCTTAATTCGGGTTTTTTTCTGTGGAAAGAGCCACCAAAATGAGTCTTATATGGCAATTTGTTTTTAGAGAACCGTACATCTCTGTAAATTCTGAAGAGTTTAAATGTATCAATAACATCATGCTTGTTCAAGGCGTCATTAATACTTTTATAAGCCGCTTTTGCTTGCGCTTCGTTAGTTTTAAATTCTTTTTTATGGTCGTTAAACCAATCTCTATCGTTGTTTTTTTCTAGTTTTTTAAAGAAGTCGAGGATGTCCTTCGAGAATTTAGGCGTTGTCATAGGCTGTTGTTTTCAGAATAAAAGTACAAAAAAGCCTCGATAAAAATCGAGACTTTGGTGTTTCTAAGGTATTCCTTATTAATGATTGTCATCACCAGCTTCTTCAGCAGCTTCTTCAATTTCGTCTTCAAGATCTTCAGCCGCATCTTTAACATCGTCTGAAGCATCTTCTATGTCGTCTTTGACGTTATCAATGGCTTCTTCAACTTTTTCGTCTGGTGTTTTTTCCTCTCTACAACTCGTCGTGAATAAACTTAGTGTAAATAAGGCGATAAATAAATATGTGCACTTTTTCATTGTATTAGATTTTAAGAGTTACTATTTGTTGTTTAAATGTGTTTTTTTTGTTTGTGTTTAATTATCAGAAAAACTTTTTTCCAGCTCCGGTGAATCAACATTCAGTTTATTTCCAAACTGTAACGTTCGTATTGGAAACGGAATATTAATAGCTTCCTTATCGTAAGCCTTTTTGATTTCAATAATGGCTTTGGTTTTAGCCCTTAATTTTTCAAGCATGTTTTCGGCATCAATCCAAAATCTGCATAAATAGTTAATTGAGCTGTCACCAAATTCGGTGTAATAAAATTCTACATCATCTGCACTCTTTACTTGTTCGAATGCATTGGCGATGGTTGTTTTGGTTAATGTTTCAACCTGTTCCAGATCTGATTCATAACCGACGCCACACTCTATAAAAACTCTCATTTTAGTTGTTAATGAGTAATTTTTTAGTGGATTTTCTAAAATCATTTTATTGGGAATCACCACGAGATTATTATCGGCTTCTTTAAGCGTGAAATCTTTTAAGTTGATATCCATAATCTCACCAGAATAACCATTGGTTTCGACCCAATTGCCAATTTGTATTTTTTTTCGGAAAGAAATCACAATACCAGCAATGGTATTTGACAGCGTTCCTTGTAGTGCTAAACCAATCACTAAACCAGCAACACCTGCTCCAGTTATTAATGAGGTTAAGGTTTTACTCAGGTCTAATATTCCTAGAGCCAAAAAGAGTCCGACCAAAACGACCATTACAGCACTAATTCTTGAGATAATGCTGCTAATAGATTCTTGCTGTACTTTTTTAGACACTAATTTATAGGTGATTTTATTCACATACTTAGCTATAAAATAGGCACTTATAAGCACAATGATTGCTAAAGCTAAATTTGGTAAGTTTTGAATAATGGCATCCAGCCAACCTAACAGTTTTGTTGTTAAATTATCAAATGCCTTATTTATTTGTTCATTCATTTTTTGTCTTGTTTAGGTAGTGATTTTTGTGTGTAGATGTTTTGATTTGACTATCAAACCAATACTGTAAATATCACAATATTGGTCTGATAGGCTTAGCTCATATCATGAAGATATTAGTGCTAATGCTGTTTGAAAGTTTGGATTAGATTAAGATTCCAGAATATTTTGCTTCAATTTTTCTGAAGATTTCTTAGTCCATGCATCTAGCATCCAACTTGCTTTTTCGAGTTCTCTAATATAGGCGCCAATAAGATCTATGGTTCCTTCGTCACCAGCATTGTCGGCGTTTTTAACGACAGTACTCATTTGTGCTAACAAGAGTTTATGGTCTTTAATGACTTCAACAACCATCTCTTTATCAGATTGCAACGGTGAGATTTCTTTGATTTCAGAAATTTCCAGATAATCAGACAATTTGCTCATAGGATGGTATCTTAGCGTTAATATACGCTCGGCAATTTCGTCAATTTTCGTTCGTGCATCGGTGTACAAATTTTCAAAAGTTTGGTGAAGGTCGAAAAAATTCTCGCCTAAGACATTCCAGTGAAAATTTCTAAGTTTCTGATAGTAGATATGGTAATTGGCAAGTAATGTATTTAATTCTACGACTACTGGGATTAACTTTTCATCATTCATGTTCAAATAACTCATTTCGTTTGTTTTTTAGTGTTAATAATTAATTACACTATATAAACTATAGGATATTTGAAATTTGTCAAGGGATTTAACAGCCTTTAACGATTTTAGGAATGAGTTAACATAAATTACGTTAAAGCCATCGCTTTCTTCTAAAATAAATTAACATAAGAATGAATAGTACAAACATCACTCCTAGCAACACAAAATAACCATTTTCAGTATTGAGTTCGGGCATGTTTTTAAAATTCATACCATAGATGCCAGCAATGAATGTTAGCGGAATAAAAATAGTAGCTATAATGGTAAGCACTTTCATGATCTCATTCATTTTATTGCTTATAATAGTCATGTACATATCCATTAAACTCCAAATCATTTCACGATATAAATCAACAGATTCACTCACCTGGATGATATGGTCATACAAGTCACGCAGATAACTATGGGTTTTTTCTTCGATAAAGGCACAATCTGTTTTTTCCATACGGTTGATGACTTCTCTTAGCGGATAAATAGACCGACGCATTTTGAGAATCTCTTGTTTTAATTGCTGAATTTGTCCAGGTGTACGATCGTCGGCTTGATTAGATTGAAAAAGTAAACCTTCTAAATCTTCAACTTTGTCACCCAAAACTTCAATAACCGTAAAATAATTATCGACTACAGCATCTAAGATGGAATACATGAGATAGTCTGAGCTTTGAGCGCGAATACGTCCTTTAGCTAAATTTAAACGTTCTCTCAAATCGTCAAACACATCACCATCGGCTTCTTGAAATGTTAATACATAATCATCTCCAAAAATCAAGCTTAAATGTTCGTAGTGAATTTCATCATCATTTTTGATGAAGAGCATTTTAAAAACAACAAACATATAATGCTCAAACTCTTCCAGCTTAGGTCGCTGACTCGTATTTACAATATCTTCTAGGGTTAAAGGGTGTAGTTTGTAATGTGTTCCTAAGGTTTCAATATCTCCTACATTGTTGAGACCGTTTATGTTAATCCAAGTTACCTGATCGTTTCCTTTAAAATTGAAAGCATCCTGAACCGAGTTACTATTGATCGTTTTACAATCATCTTTTGAGTAATTTATAATCTCAATGGCAGTAATTGCTGATTGTTTTTTTCCTTTATAAGCAATGGTTCCTGGAGGAAGATTGGATGCTTTGTAAGATTTTTTTTTCTTTTTTACTCTCATAATTAATCATACAGTATGATACAGCTAAAAGTATAAAAACTTTTTGGTATAGCAGATGTCTATACTGAAATTAGAATAAGCAATATAAATTACTGGTTTTAAGCGAATAATTGGTATAATTTTGAATAATTATAAATTAGCCTTGCATATTGAGTTATTTTTTACTAATATGCAAGACTATTACTACAAATACAGATACATGGGAAGACCTCCAACAAGACCAATAAAATTCAGAGACGGATTTTATATCGAAATAAGAAACAAAGGTAAAAATACCGGAATTAAATTACACAGAGACACTAAAGAACAAATGTTACGTACCATAAAAGAATATGAGCAAACGAAAGATGTTCTTATTCTTGGTGAATCTAAAAACGGAAAATGGGTTAATAAAACACCTGTGATGCACGTGGTCGAAGATTAATAAATTAACACCTTTCTAGTGTTGAAAACTCAACTTCATTTTATGTTATTCGTAAAATTGAGTTGAGTTTTTTTAATTTATATCATTAATTTTTATAAATTGTTGCGTTTAACTAACTAAATACTACTAAACATGACAAATTATTCAAACACCAAACCGCCTGTGTGGTTTTGGATTGTAGCCGTTGTTGCCTTAATTTGGAATGGTATGGGAGTTATGGCTTATTTAGCCAGAGCTTTTGCTACCGACGAAATGATTGCAGCGATGACAGAAGAACAACAAGCAGAGTTTTTGTACGAGCATCCCGCTTGGTACACTGCCTTATTTGCACTAGCTGTTTTTTGTGGCGCACTAGCCTGTATTGCACTTTTGATTAGAAAGAAATGGGCTTATTTACTGTTTATCATTTCTTTTTTATGTGCAACCGTTCAGCAAGTGTATCTTATGATGGAAATTGAAGGTATAAGTAAAATTATGCCGATAATGATTATCGTCATTTGTGCCGTTTTAGTATGGTTCTCAAAAATGTCCATATCAAAAGGATGGATAAGATAAAGGTTTAACCAACCATTTATTCAAAAAAAAGGCATTAGAATTTCTAATGCCTTTTTTATATAAATAGTATAACAACTTAAAATGAGTTGTATTTAGATAGTTAATCGCTTTATATCTACAGCTGATTGGTATGGTAAGTCACTAAACCTTCAATTGGTCTTCTTTCAAAATTACCAACTTTAAATCCTAGTTCTTCTGCTACTTCACGGATTTCAGTTTCAGCAAAAAATGCTATCGAACCTGCAAAATGAACAGGAACTGTTTTTAATTCTTCACGATATTGAAAGATCATATGGTTAGCAAATTCACGAATCCCCTTGCAAATCAGCTTTTTGATATAGGAAGAATCTTTGTTTAAAAACATAAATTCGGCAAAACTGGCCAAATAGGCATTGGGATTGGGTTGTTTGTATAAATTATACTTGATATAATCGGCATCCAGGTTGTATTTGTGTTCAAAAGCAACTTTTATATCCTCAGGCATCTTATTATAGTAGTAATCTTTGATTAATTCTTTCCCGTAATAATTACCAGAGGCATCATCCATAAGCGTATACCCTAAAGATAAAACACGTTGATGTAAGCGTTGCCCATCATAATAGCTACAATTAGAACCCGTTCCCATAATACAAACTACTGCCGCTTCATTTTCGTGACTCAGTGTTGCTCTTACAGCAGCCATAGTATCTTCATGAACTTCTATTTCAGCATTAATAAAAATGGATTTAAGAACTTCGGTAAGCATCAGTTTTGGATTTTCAGTACCGCAACCTGCTCCATAAAAAAACACATGAGTGACCTCGTGGTTAAATGCCATGAGTTCATCACTTTTTCTGATGATTTTTTTTAATTTTTTATCCTTAAGAATAGCTGGATTAAGCCCTTTGGTTCTAATTTTTTCGTGTAATTGTTTGCCGTTATTATCAACAACTATCCAATCGCACTTTGTTGAGCCACCATCAGTGATTAAAATCATGAGTTTTGAGTAAAACAAAATTGGTAGTTACAAGAACTACCAATTTTAGATTAATAATTTATTATAACGCGTTAACCTTTTGGGCTAAATCAACTAATTTATTAGAATATCCAAATTCATTATCATACCATGATACTAATTTAAAGAATTTAGGGTTTAGCTCGATACAAGCATCAGCATCAAAGATACTTGTGCGTACATCACTAACAAAGTCCTGAGAGACTACGGCATCTTCAGTATATCCTAAAACACCTTGCATAGAACCTTCAGACGCTTTTTTAAAGGCCGCTTTAATCGCTTCTAACGAGGTTGCTTCTTTGGTTCGTACTGTTAAATCAACGACGGAAACATCGGCTGTTGGCACACGAAATGCCATTCCTGTTAATTTTCCGTTTAATTTAGGAATTACTTTCCCTACAGCTTTTGCAGCTCCTGTTGAAGAAGGAATGATATTTAACAATGCTGAACGTCCTAATCTGTAATTCTTACGTGATGGTCCGTCAACTGTTAATTGCGTTGCTGTACTTGCGTGAATTGTTGTCATTAAAGCTTCTTCCAATCCGAAGTTATCATCAACTATTTTTGCCATTGGAGCTAAACAGTTGGTGGTACAAGAAGCATTAGAAACAATGGTATGATCTGCTGTTAATTCATCGTCATTAACTCCCATAACAAACATAGGAGCGTCTTTACTTGGCGCTGAAATAACTACTTTTTTAGCACCAGCTTGAATGTGATAATCGGCCGTTTCTAAAGTGGTAAAAATACCTGTACATTCTGCGACAACATCAGCACCAACTTCATCCCATTTTAAGTTTTTAGGATCTCTTTCGGCAGTGACTCTTACTGTTTTACCGTTGACTACTAAATGACCATCTTTAACTTCAACTGTTCCGTCAAAGTTTCCGTGAACTGAATCATACTTCAGTAAATATGCTAAATGCTCAACATCTAATAAATCGTTGATGGCAACGACATCTACATCTTCTCTTTTTACGGTTGCTCTAAACACGATTCTACCAATTCTACCAAAACCGTTAATTCCTAATTTTAAATTTGACATATGTTCTTTTTTTATATCTTTTTTGTTAGTATTTAATTTAATGTTATTACGTCGTCATGATATCAGACACACGTAATAATTCCATATTTATTTCAGATTTGCCTTTGACCGCTTTATCTAAAGGGGTTAAAGCTATTTTATCATTTAATAAGCCTACCATATAATTGGTTTTATTTTCCAGCAGACTTTCAACCGCCTTTACTCCCATTCTACTAGCGAGGACGCGATCAAAACACGATGGCGACCCACCTCTTTGCATATGGCCTAAAACAGAGACACGAACATCGTATTCAATCATGTTTTCTTCTACATAATCTTTTAGTTCGAATACGTTTTTACCAATTTTATCACCTTCTGCAACCACTACAATACTGGAAGACTTTCCGGATTGCTTACTACGTCGCAAAGATTCTAATAAACGTTCAAGACCTAAATCTTCTTCAGGAATTAGAATTTCTTCAGCACCTGCTCCAATACCGACATTTAAAGCAATATGACCAGCATCTCGTCCCATGACTTCAACAAAAAATAATCGGTTATGCGAACTAGCGGTGTCACGAATTTTATCGATGGCATCCACCACAGTATTTAAGGCAGTGTCATAACCCAAAGTATGTGAGGTTCCGAAGATATCATTATCAATCGTACCAGGAATTCCCATGACAGGAAAATCAAATTCCTGATTGAAAATCATAGCACCTGTAAAGGTTCCATCACCACCAATCGCTACTAAAGCGTCAATATTGGCCTCGATTAATTGTTGATAGGCTTCTTTACGGCCTTCGGCTGTTCTAAAGGTTTTAGATCGTGCAGATTTGAGAACCGTTCCTCCTTTATTAATGATACCTTTTACACTACGTGCATCCATTGCCTTAAAATCACCTTCAATCATACCTTCGTAGCCTCTGTAAATTCCGGCACATTCAATATTATGGAAGGCACAAGTTCTAACAACCGATCGTATGGCAGCATTCATTCCTGGAGAATCTCCTCCTGATGTAAAAACACCTATTTTTTTTATGGTTTTCGACATGTAGTTTCTGTTTCAAAAAGTAAACTTAGTAAACAAATACTACAATAAAAATGGAATTGAACTTTATTTAACAGGTCTTTAAAAACTCAAACGTTTTCGTTAATAAAAAAGATTAAAATTGTTAAAAACCGAGTAAATTAATTGCTTATTGAGTCCTTTTCTGTTTTGAATTTCATAAACTCTGGAGTCATTTTGACGTCAGTTTCTTCTTGTTTCTTTTCCTCCTTTTTGTCTTTGTCTTTGTTTTTTCCTGAGAAGATAATTTGCAGGAGTTCTTTAAAGGTATCAAACTCGACATTATAGGTTAAACCAGCACCTTGCGTATAGCCAATTTCTTCACCAAAATTTCGAATGCTATTTTCTCTATTAAAAAAGGTAGCTTTGAGCGTACCATCGTCATTTAAAAGCACATCGATTTGTACATCACCAGCGATCACAGTCTGGTTAACACCACCAATAGGGACACCTACTTTACCATTAATTAAAACCCGATCACTAATTTTAGTGCTTAGTGTTAATCCGATTTCATCCCTGGTTTCATAATCTGAAGTTACCGTACCTGCTTCATAATTAACGCCAATACTAAGTTTACCATCTTCATCAGTCAAGAAGCTATTAAAAAAGGCATTTACACGATCAGAAATGGTGCCATAGGCTTGCTGTCCTAAACTCAATTCACTAGCAAACGACCCTGTAGATAATAAGAATAAAGCCTGATTGGTTCTGCTTTCTTTTGTTTCTAATCGGTATTCTAATTCTGATCTGATATTTGAATCTACAGTTGGAAAATTAAAAGTAAAATCTGGATCTGGCTGTTCAAGTTGTCCAGACAAATTCACTTCTACTTCTACGTCGATACTTCTATTTATTGGCGCATCAAGTAATACTGAAGGGTTAGCGCGTGTTGCATAAATAGCTGTTAAACCAACTTCGGCTTTTAGAGGATCACCTTCCCAACGTAAATAACCTCCAGGTTGTACTGTAAGTTTCTTTTGTACCAATCCTGCATAAGCAAAATTGTAAGTTCCTTCAACGATTTGAAAATCACCAAACATTTGAAATTTACCATTCGTATTAATATCGAATAAAAGGTTACCGTTACCTTTTCCTTGAATGGTACTTCCTGAATTTTTATCAATCAATATTTCTATGTCGGCGTAAGGGTTGACGAATAAGTTGAACTCTAACTCTAAACCTTTAACTTCGGTAGTATTGACGATTTCGCCTCGCAATCGGGCTTCTTTTTCTTCCGGACTTAAAAAATGGATATAGGAATTGTCACCATAGGTTTCAAAATCACTCAACGGAATTTTAAATATGGTGCCTTGAGCAGTGCTTCCGTTGAATTCTATTTTAAGTTCGTCTGTAGGGCCCGAAATTTCTGCTTTACCATCAACGAAAGCTGTTCCGTAGTACAATTCATCTTCATTAAATTCGGTGTCTAACACCAGTAAACGATTGGTATCTATTTCTAAACCGAGTTTCCAATCGGAAAAATTCTGGTGGCCAATATAACCATTAAGTACCGCTTTTGAGAAGTATTTAGAATCGGTAATATCCACATTCTGAAAGATGAATTTTTGAGATTCTAATTTTACTTGTGAGTCAAAATCAAAACTGTAATCGATATTTAAATACGGAATTGTCAATCCGGCATTATCAAGTAGTAAATCACCATTAAATTGCGGGTTTTTCAGACTTCCAGTCACTGTAGCATTACCCGTAACCAAACCTCGAATATTAGTAATAACACCTTCACCAAACGGATTTAAAGGATCTAACAGAAACTCTTCAAACGCCACATCAAGATTGATTGTATTGGCATCAACATCTAATGTTCCTTTAGCATCCAGTGATTTTAAATTGTCATTTTTAAGCGTGACGTCAACATTATAATTGGTCAAAGATTGGTTTCCTGAAACGAGTGCTCTTAGTTCGCCTAATTCAAAGTCGTTAGCTTTTAAATCACTTATAACTACTGAAGAATTTGGCAGATAAACACCTTCTTTTTGCAGAAGATCCAGCTTTCCATTGACGCGACCTTCAAGGAGTAAACTGTCAATTCTTGGTGTGATTTTTTTGAGGTCTACATCCGTAAAATCTAATTTTAAATCTTTATACGCATCGCCAATAATTTGTCCTGAAAGTTCGATGCGCTCTTCAAAATGATTCATAACCATTTCGCTTATATCGAAATTTTTAAAATCTCGGGTAAACGCAATCTTATTTTTCTTGTTTTTATCTTCATTAATCGCCCACTTATTCCCTTTGAATGTTACATCCGATTTTCTAAAACCAACAACCGATTTGTTGTCTTCATCAATCGTATAATACATGCTCAGGTTAAAATCATCAGCATTTGCTTTTCCGCCTTTAAATTCAGATTTGATAAACAGCGTATCCCGTTGCGTTACATTAATTAAACTAAACTTGGACACATCGTAATATTTGGTACTCAGTGTGTCAATTTCTACATAAGTATTAAAAAGCGGATTACTATTATCGATTAGCACTGAAATATCATTTGCAAAATAATCGAAGAGTTTAATTTGTGGTGAATTAAATGTGAGGTTAAACTGTTTCTCATCGGTTTCAATACGACCTTTAACCGTTGTGTTTGGACCTAGTTCTAGATCGTGATAAAAGACCTCGACAATCTTGTTGTAAATTTTAAAGTTAAATTCAAGATACTGATCGGTTTCAATTTCATTCGGAATATAATTGGTGTAGATACTTCCAACCGAATTTTCCACTAGTTTACCAATATCTTTAAATTTGAAATTTCCGCTCATGGTGCCTTCAATGATATCGGGCGAATTGATAGTTAGAACTCGTTTGTTAGCGCTAAACTGTGACTCAATTTTAAAATCCTTAAAATAGTATTCATCATTTTCATTGATGTAGGTGGTGTTTTCAAAATTTAATGTTCCGAAGGCATCATCAATACTAGCACCTTTCATTGAGGTTGTTACATTGCCTCTAAATACCGAAATACTATCTTTTGTAATAAAATTAAGCGCTCTTAAGTTGGCATATTCAACATTAGCTTTAAAATCAAAGGCTTTAATTTCTTTAGATAAATCGGCTAAACCATTAAACTGAAATTTAAAATTTTCATCTTTAGATTCTAATAATCCGTTGAATATCTGATTTCCTAACTTCCCTGAAATATCAACATTCTGATACTTATAGTCGTTATATTCCACATGAAAAATTTGTCCAGTAACCTGAGTGCTCAAATTATCAAGTGTAAAGCCTTTTCCATCAACATCCAGATTAAACGACGTTGTTTTTACTTTAGGATCGTTAAGTAAAACACCTAAATCGAACTCGTCAAATACGACATTTCCAACATAGCTCGCATTGTCAATATCATTAACACGTGTCATTTTCATATCAGACACAATGAGTCCCAAATCGGTATAAATATCTAAATCGGCATCTATAGTTGTGTTCGTAATTAAGGAGGTTCCTGTAATTCGGAAATCACCTAATTTCGAAAACACCGACGGAATAGATGCTCCTAAAATATTGGGTAATAAGGCTCTTAAATCGTAGTAATTGGAAGCTAAATTATCGAAGCGCCCATTCATTGAAAAGTCCCCTTCTTCAGAACTAAACAGGTTTTTGAAAACAATATCACCATATATTTTACTTCGTCCACTCGCATTGAGTTTAAGGTTTTGCGCTTTTAAGTCGTTGAGAGTTCCTGAAAGATTTACATCGAGTTTTGCTTTTTGATTGACGCCAAATTCATTGTAAAAGGTATTGAGGTCATTCAAATAAATTTCTGAATCTTTAAAATTAGCCGAAACCAATACTTTGTCTTCAAAATCTTTAAAATCTTCACGATTGTAATCAAACCGTATGTTTCCGTCAAGGTGTGAATTTTCGGTTTTAATACTTAAATTATTAAAACTCATATGGTCTAAGGTGTACTCAAAATCGGTAACCATATTTTTTACATAAGCACCTCGACTGTCTTTAAATGTAAGTGTGTTAATACGTGCGTTAACATCGCTGGCAGCAATAACAAAATTTGTTGCATTGATATTTAAATCATAAAATTCTAAGACTTTATGAGTCTCTCTGTTTTCGTCAATAAGTCTGAAAGTTCCGTCATAAATTGACACATCGCTTGAGGATAATAAAAAATCACTTTTTTCTTTACGCGGATTATCTTCATCAAATTTTTCAACAAAAATATCGAGGTTTGTATCGGTTGCGCCTTTATAGGTTTTTACATTGAATGTTAAATCCATAACATCGATATCTCCAAAATTAAGCTTCCCATTATAAAGATTACTGAAGCTTAGAATAGACGTATTGAGTTCTCCAATAGCGATTAAGGTGTCTTTCTTGTAGTCTTTAATAAAAATTTCTTTGAGCTCTACGTCCCCATTAAATTGGAGTCCGACCTTCCCAATATTAATATTAGTACCAAAGTCTTCGTTGATACGATCTGTAGCATATCTCCCTAAACTGGTTTGCACAGCAGGAATAGAAAGTACCAACACCAAAATGATGAACAATAGCAAAATAATTGCTAAAATTTTAGATACTATTTTCAGGAATTTTTTGATACGCTTTGAAAGTTATAACTTTGACCTCAAAATTAACAATTATTGTGCCTAATTTGTATTAATGACCTCACAAAATATATATATTCTTGCTATTGAGTCTTCCTGTGATGATACAGCTGCTGCTGTAATGCATAACGGTAAAATATTAAGTAACATTATAGCCAGTCAAAAAATTCATGAAGACTATGGTGGCGTTGTGCCAGAACTAGCATCTAGAGCGCATCAGCAAAATATAGTTCCAGTGGTTGATCAAGCGCTTAAAAAAGCGGGCGTTAAGAAGTCGCAGTTAAGTGCTATTGCATTTACGCGTGGCCCAGGTTTAATGGGATCTTTATTAGTAGGAACCTCTTTTGCAAAATCCTTGGCTTACGGTTTGAATATTCCATTAATTGATGTTAATCATATGCAAGCTCATATTTTAGCACATTTTATTGACGAAGCCGATTTTAAAAAGCCGTCTTTCCCGTTTTTGGCAATGACAATTTCTGGTGGTCACACTCAAATTGTTAAGGTGACTTCCTATTTTGAAATGGAAGTTATTGGCGAAACTATCGATGATGCTGTAGGCGAAGCATTTGATAAAAGCGGAAAACTCTTAGGTTTAGGTTATCCTGCAGGTCCCGAAATTGATAAACGTGCTAAATTGGGAAATCCCAAAGCCTTTGCTTTTACAAAACCGAAAGTTGACGGATTGAATTTTAGCTTTTCAGGATTAAAAACTGCCATTTTATATTTTGTTCAGAAGCAGGTAAAACTCAACCCGAATTTTATTGAAGAGCACTTGAATGATATTTGTGCTTCAATTCAGTATACCATTATTGGCATTTTAATTGACAAACTTAAATTAGCGTCTAAAGACACAGGTATCAAGCACATTGCGATTGGTGGAGGTGTTTCGGCTAATTCTGGAATCCGTCAAGCTTTAAAAGATGGTGAGCATAAGTTTGGCTGGACGACGTATATTCCAAAGTTTGAATACACGACCGATAATGCGGCCATGATTGCTATTGTTGGCTATCTCAAATTTTTAGAAGGAGATTATGCGGACCAAAGTGTGATGGCTTCGGCACGATTGAAAATATAAAAAAGTAATGAGTAATTAGTGTTCAGTATTACAGCACTTACTATGTTGCGCTTTTTTTAAGAGTTTATTCAAATTCCACCGAATTCAAAATCAATCCTGATGCAGGTGCAATAAAATCCATCACCTCGGTACTTTCAAACTGGAGTGAATCTTTGATATAATTTAAGTCTACTTCACCTCTACCTAATTTGATGAGTGTTCCCATCATTAAACGAATCTGGTTGCGTCCAAAACCTTTTCCTTTGACAATGAGTGTGTAGGTGTTTTCTGGAAAGAAATTAGCTGTAAACAATTGGTTTTTAGTAAGTGTGCAGCTATCAACGGTTCTTTCGTATAAGCCATTATCTGTGGCTCTAAAACAATAAGGTTTAAAATTATGTGTGCCTTCAAATAATTGCGCACCTTGAATCATGAGATCGATATCCAAATCGTCAAGAATGGTTGTCATTATTGGCGCACAAAACGGATGACATTTTTGTCCGTAGGCAAATAAATACACATACTCTTTAATTTTTGAATGCTGAATAATATTAAATTCGGCATCTACTTCTTCAATAGCTAAGGCTCTTAAATCTTGAGGAAGGTTATGATTAAACAATTCTAAAAAAGCGATTTCATCTTCTATTTTTTCATAGATAAATAATTCGAAAGCGGTTTCATTGGCAGACACCATAGCATCTGTGCGACCAGAACCTAAGGTTTTAAATTTTTTTCCGTCGAGAATAAAATTTAGAGTTCTGTCAATCATTAAATGAATGGTTTTCAGTTTGGGTTGTTTTTGCCAACCATGAAAACGATACCCTAAATATTGAATTTTTATTAAGTAATAATAGCGTTTGTTAAACATAAAAGCAAGAACGCTATTTTATGAGTTTTTACAAAATTTTTGGAAGTATACTTCTTTGTAGTCTGATAATAGAGCAAATAAAATAAGCCGCCATAATTAAAGATCACGACGGCTTATTTAGATTGTGGTTTGTTAAGTATTATTGTATGATTAATTTTTGCATTCGTTTTTCATTTGCAGTGTTGTTTATTTCCAGCATGTAAATACCAGAACTAAACGGACTCGTATTAATTGTATTTTGAGTGGTGGCAGCATTTAAAGTGTTTGTAAATAGCAAACGACCATTCACATCATATAATTTTGCTACTGTTCCATTTTGTAATTCACCAGACACTATAATTGTTTTATCTTTTGTGTTGCTGTATATGCTTAGTGTCTCTAAGTTAGATTTGTTAGCGTTTAGCACATCTGAAGCAAACCGAAGAAAAAAGCGACCTGTTCCAGATAAATCAGTGTTTGGCGTGTAAACAAAATCATTAGTGGTTAACAAGGTAAGTGAATTGTTAACAGTGTCTTCTAAATAAATATCGATAGTATCAGGCATGTCTGTTTCTACAATACTGATTGTGATTTCCTGTCCTTGAGTTGCATTAATACCTAAAGGAACAGAAACATCATACATGGCATCAGGATTTAGTGACTGAATAGCAAAAGCGGTTCCTGTGTTATTTTCCACTAAATGTGAATAAATTGAAAACGCTGAAGGTCCGCCGTAAACCGCTGCATCATAACCTGGATCAAACCCTTCAGAAGCATTACTATTAAAATAAAAGTCGGTACTATAATTCGCATTGCTAGAATTTAAACTTAGTTTTATATGTCCGTGATGTGCCGATGTTGCATTTCGTCCTAAAATAAAATCATCAGATGTACCAGAACAACGCATCGATGTGGTAAAATCTATAAATCCGCCTCCAGATTTAGCTTTTACGAAGAAAGCCTGACCAGGCGCAATCAATTCTGTGATCGCTGGCGAATCAATTGTAGCTTGATTCCAAACAGTCCATCCATCTGAAGCATCACCATCATAACCATAAATAGCCTGATAAGAAGCATTATCAAATTGTGATTTGTTTAAATCAAAAAAAGCATTGAAGTCAAGGTATGACGGATAAGGGTTTCCAATTAAATTCCAGGCGTCACCAGCAGCAGCATCAGAAATTGGGATATCTAACACATCATCGGTTCTAATGGTTCCTGAAAACGTTAAAGTACTTCCACTATTGGTCGCCACTCTGTATCCAATACCAGATTCAATTGCTGTTAATGCATTCGTAAGGATATTGTAATTTTGATAAGCTCCAGCGACTGTATTATAAGGAGCAAAAGCCCTTATGAAGCCCGAAGCTGCTAATTCACCAGTATTGAGTAACGCGAAAGCTTCAAATAACTGGTTAGAAACAGGTGATGAAATCAAGTCATTCGTTCCAATTTGAGAAGCAAATCTGTGGTAATTTACCTCGCCTATAATTATGCCATCAGCAATTAAGCTTGAGAACATTTGAGATGTAGAATTTAAATCGACAACAGCAGATGTTAGGGTTGCTCCTGCGTCAATGGTTACTGCAGCTCCAGGGTTAATGACTAAGTTATCACAAACTGTATTAGTGGAAATATTTACAGTTCCTGATTCTATAACAATTGCATCAATTGAAGTGGCAATTCCTATTGGGTTGCTAGGAAACCAACCATCATCAAAGGTGTAAGTAATTGGCAATAGTCGATTTAAGTTGGCTTCTTCATTAGCGGAATTTTGAAGTTTACTCTCATGGACTATGTCCTGGTTTTGGATATAAAATCCGGGTTTTTCTTGTGCATCTGAATATTTAATTAAGCACAAAAAAAATGATAAAACTAAAGTAGGTGTAAAGTTTTTCATAAGATTTGGGTGAAAATTTAGTTAAACAATTTTTGTCAGAACAAACTTAAAAAATCACCAAAAAAAACCGTTGAAATCAAAAATTATTCGATTAAAAAAAACATTAATCGATAATATGCGAAAATATTCGACAAAATACACTTTTACTTGACAGCTCTCTGCTCCAAAATTTTTATTATGTCATTAATTTCAAAGCCTTTAGCTTGTAGTAAAATTAAATAATGAAATAACAAATCGGCACTTTCATTTAAAAATAAATCATCATTAGAATCTTTAGCTTCAATAACAACTTCCACTGCCTCCTCGCCTACTTTTTGAGCAATTTTATTAATGCCTTTTGCAAATAAAGATGCGACATAAGATGTGTCTTCAGCAGCATTATTTTTTCTATCAGCAATAATAGTTTCTAATGTTGTTAAAAAACCATAATCTCGAATATTATCTTCATTCCAGCAGGTATCAGATCCTTTGTGACATGTTGGTCCTTCAGGCGTTACTTTAATTAAAAGTGTGTCACTATCACAATCTAGTTTTATACTCACCAACTTAAGCACATGTCCGCTCTCTTCACCTTTAGTCCATAAGCGTTGTTTTGTTCTGCTAAAAAATGTCACCAGTTGCGTTTCTAATGTTTTATTTAGCGCCTCTTGATTCATATAACCCAACATCAATACCTTGTGTGTCGTTTCATCTTGAATAATTGCAGGAACAAGTCCGTTATTTTTAGTATAATCTATATTCATAGGATCTATTTTGATTATTACTACTGAAATGTCTTCAGTAAAAATCGACTTAAAGCCGTATTTCTATATGCTGTTTTTTTAATTCTTTTTTTAAATCTATAATATCGATTTCACCAAAGTGAAAAACACTGGCCGCCAAAGCAGCATCAGCTTTTCCAATTTTAAACGTGTCGATAAAATGCTGTATAGTTCCTGCGCCACCGGAAGCAATTATTGGAATATTAACCGTTTCAGCCAGTTTTGCTAATGCTTCATTTGCGAAGCCTGATTTAGTTCCGTCGTTATTCATTGACGTAAATAAAATCTCTCCAGCACCTCTGCTTTCAACTTCTTTAGCCCAGTCAAATAAATAATGCTTCGTCGGAATTGTGCCACCAGCCAAATGCACCATCCACTCGTTATCAATTTGTTTGGCGTCGATAGCGACAACCACACATTGGCTTCCAAATTTATCGGCCAATTCATTGATAAGCTCTGGTCTTTTAATAGCGCTCGAATTGATTGAAACTTTATCGGCACCACAATGGAGTAAGTCGTCTACATCTTTAATTGAAGAAATGCCACCACCAACTGTAAATGGAATATTGACCTGTTCTGCCACTTTAAGTACCATGTCATGCATGGTTTTTCGACCTTCTAGTGTTGCCGAAATATCTAAAAACACCAATTCGTCTGCACCAAGTCTGGCATACTGTTTGGCTAATTCTACTGGATCACCAGCATCGCGTAAGTTTACAAAATTGACACCTTTTACAGTTCTGCCATTTTTGATGTCTAAACACGGAATAATACGTTTTGTAAGCATAGCCTATGAATAAGTTTCTAAATCTCTCAAACTTATGTGACCTTCATAAAGTGCTTTGCCAATAATAGCAGCTTCACAGCCTAAATCTTCTAGAACATTAAGGTCATTTATAGAAGTTACGCCTCCAGAGGCAATTAGTTTAATATGTTTGGTCTCGCTTAAAATTCGTTTATACAAATCGAATGAAGGACCTTCGAGCATGCCATCTTTAGCTATATCGGTACAAATAACATAATTAACGCCTTTTAATTCATAAGATTTTATAAAGGGAATGATGTTTATGTTACTAGCTTCTTGCCAGCCACTTACTGCTATTTTTTCATCATTACAATCTGCTCCAAGGATAATTTTTGTGCCGCCATATTTTGAAATCCAACCTTCAAAAACGTTCGGATTTTTAACAGCAATACTTCCACCTGTAATTTGTTTTGCTCCAGAATTGAAGGCGATATGTAAATCTTCATCAGATTTTAAGCCGCCGCCAAAATCAATTTTAAGGTTTGTTTTAGATGTGATTTGCTCTAAAACTTTATAATTGACAATGTGTTGTGCTTTAGCTCCATCTAAATCCACTAGGTGCAAATATTGTATTCCTGCGCCTTCAAATTCTTTGGCAACTTCTATCGGATTTTCATTATATATGGTTTTGGTATTGTAGTCCCCTTGTGTGAGACGTACACATTTACCATCTATAATATCTATTGCGGGTATAATTCTCATAAATTTAAAAAGTTTTTTAATAGTCGTTCTCCTGCTAAACTGCTTTTCTCTGGATGAAATTGAACGCCATAAAAGTTATCACTTTTCAAGGCTGTGGAGTATTCAGATTCATAATGAGATGTGGCAATGGTTTCTTGACATATTTCAGCATAATAACTATGTACAAGATACATGAACTCTGCGTCATTAATGTTATGAAATAAATTTGATTTTAAATTGTGAATGGTATTCCATCCCATTTGCGGTACTTTAACGGCTTTAGAAAATCGTTTCACTTCCACATCAAAAATACCAAGTCCGTTTGTTTGACCTTCATCGCTATGGTTGCACATTAATTGCATCCCTAAACAGATGCCTAAAACGGGCTGTGTTAACTTTGGAATCAACCTGTCTAAACCGCTTTGTTTAAGCATATGCATTGCAGAACTCGCCTCACCAACACCAGGAAAGATAACTTTATCAGCGGCTTCTATCGCTTCCGGATCCTTCGAAAGTTGAGCATCAACACCTAATCGTTTAAAAGCAAACTGGATACTTTTAATATTTCCGGCACCATAATTTATAATAACTGTTTTCATTGACAATATTTAGAGTACGCCTTTAGTACTAGGCAAAATCATTTTTTCCACATCGCGTTTAACGGCCATTTTTATAGCCTTTGCAAAAGCTTTAAATATAGCTTCAATTTTGTGATGCTCATTGGTGCCTTCAGCTTTAATATTGAGATTGCATTTGGCACCATCGGTAAAGGATTTAAAAAAGTGATAAAACATTTCAGTGGGCATTTTACCAATCATTTCACGTTTAAATTCAGCATCCCAAACCAACCAGTTTCGTCCACCAAAATCTATGGCAACCTGTGCAAAACAATCATCCATAGGCAATGCGAATCCGTAGCGTTCAATTCCTAATTTATTACCCAATGTTGTAGCGAATACTTCACCAAGCGCAATAGCAGTATCTTCGATGGTGTGGTGTTCGTCAACATCTAAGTCACCATCTACTTTAATCGCCAAATCTAGTTGTCCGTGACGCGCAATTTGGTCTAACATATGATCAAAAAAGGCAATTCCGGTATCTATATTACTTTGACCTTTGCCATCTAGATTTACATCAATTTTAATTTTTGTTTCATTGGTATTTCGCTCAATACTTCCTGTTCTAGCATCCGTTTTTAAGAAGCTATAAATCACTTCCCAATCGTTACTTTCTAGCGCGATAAATTTATCAAGAGTTTCACGCTTTACGGTGATTTCATCAGTCCCTAAATTGGTATTATCATTGATAAAAATTCCTTTAGAACCAAGATTTTTAGCAAGTTCAATATCAGTTAATCGATCACCAATAACAAATGAATTTTCTAAATCGTATGCCGAAGAAAAATACTTGGTTAACAAGCCCGTATTTGGTTTGCGTGTTGGTGCATTATCTTTTGCAAATGTTCGGTCAATAAATTGTTCTTCAAAACTAATACCTTCGGCTTCAAAGGTTTTGATAATAAAATTGTGCACTGGCCAGAAGGTGTTCTCTGGATAAACCGAAGTTCCTAAACCATCCTGATTGGTAATCATAACGATTTCAAAATCCAGTTCTTTAGCAATTTTGCTTAAATACTGAAAGACTTTTGGGTAGAATTCCAGTTTTTCAAATGCATCAATTTGCTCATCTGCTGGCTCTTTAATGAGTGTGCCGTCTCTATCTATAAATAATACTCGTTTCATGATTATGATAATGATTTTAATGCTGAAATTAATTTACTGTTTTCTTCTGGTGAACCGACTGTAAAACGCAAACAATTGTTGCATAAAGGCTGGTTGGTTCTGTTGCGTATAACCAAACCTTTAGATATTAACTCATCATATCGTTTGGTGGCATCGTCAACTTTAGCTAAAATAAAGTTTGCATCAGAAGGCTGAACACTTTTAATACAAGATATATTTTGTAAGGCTTCCATCAAGACCTTTCGTTGTTCTAAAATCTTTTGAATGTCTTCGGAAAGTGTTTGTGGTTTGCTTAAAAGTTCTAGGGCTTTTTGCTGCGTAAGCGTGTTAACATTGTATGGCGGTTTTATTCGGTTTAATACTGAAATAATAGCTTCAGAAGCATAACAAATTCCCAGTCGGATTCCTGCCATTCCATAAGCTTTGGATAAAGTTTGTATAACAATTAAATTTGAAAATTCATCCAGTCTACGAATCCAACTTTCCTGATTTGAAAAGTCAATATAAGCTTCGTCTATAACCACAATACCATTAAAATTGGTCACTAATTTTTCGATGGTTTTAGCCTTAAAACTATTTGACGTCGGATTATTTGGCGAGCATAAAAACAAAATTTTAGTTGCTGTTGTAGCAGCCTTCAGAATCACATCAACTCTAGGTTCGAAATTCGCATCCAATTCAATTTTTTGAACAGCAATTGCATTTAGACTTGCTAACACCTCATACATGCCATAGGTTGGTGGCAAAGTGATAACCGAATCTTGGTTAGGTTCACAAAATGCTCTAAAGATTAAATCCAAAACTTCGTCACTTCCGTTTCCTAAAAGTAGTTGTTCTTCAGCAACCCTTTTTAAAGTGCTTAAACGTGACTTTAGTTGTTTTTGTTGCGGATCAGGATAGCGATTTACACCATTGTCAAACGGATTCTCATTGGCATCTAAAAACACCATACCCTCTTCATTCTCTTTAAACTCATCTCGAGCCGAAGCATAAGGTTTTAGGGCTTTTATATTTGGTCTAATATAATCGTTTAGACTAAACTTAAACTTTAAGGTTTCGTTATTCATAACTCGATTATTTTTTTAAATCGTTTAATCGCAATGTCACTGCATTTTTATGGGCTTGCAGCCCTTCTGCTTCGGCCATTAACTCAATGGTATTTCCAATATTTAAAATACCTTCTTTGGAAATCTTCTGAAACGTAATGCTCTTGGTAAAACTATCCAGGTTAACCCCAGAATAGGCTTTACTAAATCCGTTAGTAGGCAATGTATGATTGGTGCCAGACGCATAATCACCAGCACTTTCCGGAGTGTAATTCCCTATAAAAACCGAACCAGCATTTTCAATTTGATCGACATAAAAATCGTTATTATTTGTACATACGATTAAGTGTTCGGGGGCATATGCGTTAATCATTTTTAAAGCTACCACATCGGAATCTACATAAATAAGTTTTGAATTATCGATTGCTTTTTGCGCGAAAGCCTTTCGTGGTAAGTTTTGAATTTGCGTTTCAACTTCTTCAGAAACCTTAGCGATTAGTGACTTTGAGGTTGAGACTAAAATCACCTGGCTATCACTGCCATGTTCTGCCTGGCTTAGTAAATCTGATGCTACATAAGCCGCATTTGCAGAATCATCGGCAACGACGAGTAATTCACTTGGGCCCGCAGGCATATCGATAGCAACCCCATATTTAGTGGCTAATTGTTTGGCAACTGTCACGTATTGGTTTCCGGGTCCGAAAATTTTATAGACCTTCGGTATCGCTGTGGTTCCAAAAGTTAATCCGGCAATAGCCTGAATACCTCCAACTTTAATGATTTTTGTAACGCCACATAATTGGGCTGCGTAGAGGATTTCATTAGCAATTTTTCCTTCTCTGTTTGGTGGCGAACATAAAACAATCTCTTTACAACCTGCAATTTGAGCAGGCACAGCAAGCATTAAAACTGTAGAAAATAAAGGTGCTGTTCCGCCAGGAATATACAAACCTACTTTTTGTATCGGACGTTTATCTTGCCAACATTCAATTCCTACAGCAGTTTGAACACTTACACGTTCTGTTTTTTGTGCACTGTGAAAAAGTTGTATGTTTTGTTTAGCTGTTTGAATGGCTTGTTTTAATTCTTCTGAAACCTGATTTGTTGCGTCTGCAATTTCATTAGCGCTTACAATTACAGATTCTAAAGTTGCACCATCAAATAATTCGGTATACTTATTAATCGCTTTGTCGCCACTTCTTTCAACGTCACTAAATATTTGATTGACCGTATTTTCAATATTTTCTAGAGTCTGCGTTGGTCTTTTTAATAAGTCAGACCAGCTTGATGTTTTAGGATTTATGATTGTTTTCATTATAAAACCATGTTTTCGATTGGACATACTAAAATTCCTTCTGCGCCATTTAGCTTGAGTTCATCAATAATTTCCCAAAACTCATGCTTATTAATCACAGAGTGTAACGAGCTCCAGCCTTTTTTAGCAAGCGGCAAAATTGTGGGACTGTTCATTCCTGGTAAGATATTAACAATAGCTTCCAGCTTTTCGTCGGGTGCATTTAGCAATACATATTTGCTCTGTCGGCCTCTTAATACCGATTGTAATCTAAATTGAAGTTTGTTTAATATTTGTTTGTTTTCCGAAGAAATTAAAGGCGAAACAGCTAAAACTGCTTCAGATTTCAATAAAACTTCCACCTCTTTTAATCCGTTTTTAAACAAGGTGCTACCGCTGGAAACAATATCAACAATGGCATCGGCCAACCCAATGTTTGGAGCAATTTCAACCGATCCGTTAATGATGTGTAATTTTGCATTCACTTGTTGCTCCTCTAAAAACTGACTGACAGTATTTGGGTATGAGGTGGCAATTCGCTTGCCTTCAAGGTCTTTAATAGATGTATAGGTTTTTGATTTCGGAACAGCTACAGAAACTTTACAACTTGAAAATCCAAGTTTTTCAATGAATGAAATGCCTTGACCTTTTTCGACTAGAATATTTTCGCCAATGATAGCGGCATCAACAACACCGTCTTTTAAATACTGTGGAATATCGCCATTTCTCAAATAGAAGACCTCTAAAGGAAAGTTTTTTGCTGAAGCTTTAAGTTGATCTTTTCCGTTATCGACTAAAATACCGACATCCTTTAGGATTTTCATAGAGTCGTCGTATAGTCTTCCCGATTTTTGTACTGCAATTTTTAATTTACTCATTGTGGTTTTATTGTGTTTGAGTAAATCGTTTTGGAGAAATTTCTTAAAGATGAAGAAATAAAAAACCGTTTGATTTACTCAAACGGTTTTTAAATATCTTGATTTTATTCAATACATTTTCAGCTCGCTTGAGTGCCAGTATGAAAATGATGATGATGTAATTGAATAAATGTCATGTCTTTGTTTTGTCTTTACAAATATTGCAAATTAAAATTCAATAATCCTAATCTAATAATACGTTTTATGAATTTATTAATATTAAGCCTTTAAATTAAGAATTACTCATCATACTTAGGACAGGTTGTCCAAGGATAAGCACATTGGTCTTTAAAACTAAGCCAACCAATCACCTCTTTTTTAGCAACAACAAAACTCACTTTTGCCCATAAATCATTGGTTTCTAAAACATTTACCCGTTTAAAGCTGTCAATTTTATGGATTTTATTAGATGATTTCCTAGGTTCATCATAGAGATAAGCACGATGGTTCTCTCCGTAAACATCCACAGAAATCAAGAAATTAGTTGATCTCACCCAATGGTTTTCATGATCGTAGTTTTTGTATGAACCTGGAAGGCGTTGGATATTTTTAATTTTAAACCAGCCATAATCACTATCTAAGATAGCAATTTTATACCAAGCATGTTTGTCATCAATATTATGAAGTGTGTCTATAATTTTTCCGTTCATGCGATCGTAAATAAACAGCGGCTGCTTCGTTTGTTTATCATAATACGATTCGACCAAATCAAGATAATGCAATTGATCATCTTCCTGAGCAAACAGGTTGAGACTACAAAATGCAAAGAGAAAAAGTAAGCTTCGTTTCACTTATATCTTATTGATTCCCCAAAATAATAGGCATTCCAGAATCTCCAGAACCAATGACAATCACTTTGCTGTTAGGAGACTCCGAAAGTTTAATCGTAGCGTCAATTCCTTTATCCTGAAGAATTTTATCAGTAAGTGACGCACTTAATATTTTATTGGCATCAGCTTTACCTTGTGCCTCGATTCGCACCTTTTGTGCTTCTTTTTCTGCGGTAACGAGTCTAAATTCGTATTCTAACGATTCTTGTTCTTGCTTCAGTTTACGTTCAATAGCCTGCTTAATCGTTGGTGGTAAGGTCACATCACGGATTAAAATATCATTAATTTGAATAAATTGAGGTTCTACAATTTTTTTAGTTTCTTCTAAGATTTCATCCTGAATGGCATCACGCTTTGAAGAGTATAACTGTTCTGGTGTATAGCGACCAACAACACTTCTTGCGGCACTTCTGATGGCTGGTTGTAAAACTCTGCTCATATACTCCTGCCCTTTTTCATTGTGTAATCTTCCCAAATTATTAAAATCTGGCTCGTATAATACCGAAGCATCGAGTTTTATATCTAAACCATTAGATGATAATACCGACATTTTTTCTGGCATTTCTTGCTGACGTGTCTCATAATCTATAACACGATTCCAAGGCGCGATAATATGAAATCCAGGTCCTAAAGGAGGTTCATTTGGGTCTACACCTTGCCCTAGAGTTTCGTGTACAACGCCGGCATGACCAGAATCGATGGTAACTGCCGATTTAAATAATAAAATAAGTACGACCACAATACCAAAAAGAACTGGTAATGCGATTTTAGGTAATTTTTCCATAGTTTTTGTTTTTATATAAGTCCGTTATATTTTCTTATAAACCACTCAGTCGCAAGACTTAACGCGATGAGTCCCAGAAGGTATTTCCAGTCTATCAAAGGTACGACTTTTTTAGTGCTTTTTTGAATAGTTGCAAACCTAGAATCGTTGAGTAAATCATTAATAACCGAACTTGTATTGTCTATAAAATAAGCTGTTCCTTCACTTTGACTCGCTAAACTTTCAAGTTTAGTGACATTGGCATTTAAGAATTGTTGTTCGACATTATAATCCAGTATTTTGAGTTCACCAGATTTTGAAATATTTTCAGTGTTCACCTTAACCGTAAAACTATAGGTTCCAGCTTCTAATCCGCTTAAATCGACCTCATAATTCGTGTTTTTTAGCACAAAAGGAAAAGTAACCGTTTTATCGGTCTCATTATTTTTAAGCGTTATATTGAGATTGGCATTGGTTTCAAATTCGTAATTCTTATTAAAAAACTGAGCCGTAATGCTTACATTATCATTGCCATTATAAAAAGACTCATAATTTACATTGAGACGTGTACGACGTTGGTTGGTACTTAAATACTGTACTAATTTGCCGATGAAGTTATCGAAAGTATGAAATGAGTTTTCGTTGAGATACGCCTGAGCACGCCATCTCCAAATCCCTTCGCCTAAGATTAAGGCTTCCCGTTTCTCATTGATTTCAAACGTAGCTAGTAAAGGTTCGTTTAAATCGTTTCCGTTGACGCTTTTATATAGTAACGTTTCATAAGGTACCGCAAACGAAGTTTCACCAAACTCACCTTGAAGTGGCGGAAACTCACTAAAATTCAAATTATCAACAATAAAGGTAGCGTAGTTTTGATTCAGACTGGCCTGATAGTCTTCCGTTTGATTGGTTTGTTGTTGCTTGTAATTACCTTGCAACTGATTGAGTAATGACCAGTTGGTTTTGGTACCAGTAATCACGATTTTATTCAGTTTTAGACGTTCAATCTCATTGAAAAGCGACCTAAAGTTATTATTTGGCTGATAGACAATAACCAGTTGAAAATCATTAGGTTTTAATAAAAAATCTGTCGAGGATAATATCTCTGCATGGCGTTGTTCATTACTTTCAATAGATTTCTTGAGTGCGCCTAAATCGGGATGTAATATGTCGGATACAATAGCCACATTCGTCTTTTGATCAATCACTTCTACAGCGAAGTTTTTACTATTGTTGATTGTATTTTTTTCGTTATCTAACGGAATAACTTCTGCTTTATAACTCGTCACGCCTACACGATTAGCAGGTAAGGTTAGATTAACAATTTGAGACGTTTGGGTTTTACTAAATGTGAGTGGTTTTGAAAAAACAGTACTGGCTCCTACCGAAATCTTCAACTGCGAATTGACTGTCGAATTGCCATTGTAGGTGGCTATGATTTCAACAGGAAACTTGTTTTTTAAATAGGCATAGCGGTTAACGTTTAACTGTTGAATTTTAAGATCTGTATAAGTGGTTGTATCGCCAAGAATGACAGGAAACACAGCTTGTTTATAACGTTTGGTTAAATAAGCATAATCGGTTCCGTAGGTTTGATTTCCATCAGAAATAAGTAGGGTTGGCGAAATGGAATTGCTATACACTTCAGCTAAGCGTTCAAATACTAAAGCAAGGTTAGACTGTTTTTCGTCGAATGCTAATGAATCTGTTTGCCGCACTTCTTTTCCGAAGCTAAAAAACTCTAAATTAAAATTTTCATTAAGCGCTTCATTTTCTTTTAAAGAATTGATGAAATCTGAAGTGTTTTGCGACTGATTGAGGTAGGTAATCGATTCTGAATTATCGACTGCTACAACGAGATTTGGCTTTTCATTAAAATATGTGACTTTATCGAATTTCGGATTAATGAGTAGTAGAAATACCGAAAACAATGTTATAAAGCGCAAAGCCGTTAGCAGAATAGCTCTTTTGCCCTTAATCTTTGACTTGTATACATACTGAAAAAGCGCTAGTAAAAGCGCTATGATTCCAGATATGATAATATATGTTATTGTTTCAGTTTGCAATGAATATAAAACGATATTAAGTTAACATTCCGCCATCAACATTTAAGGTCTGCCCAGTGATATAAGCACTCATGTCACTAGCTAAAAACACACAAGCGTTGGCAATGTCTTCAGGGTTTCCGCCACGTTTTAACGGAATAGCATTACGCCAGCCTTTCACTGTTTCTTCGTCTAATTTGGCAGTCATTTCAGTTTCTATAAAACCAGGCGCAATCACGTTACTTCTAATATTTCTAGATCCTAGTTCTAGCGCCACAGATTTTGAAAATCCAATAATACCAGCTTTAGAAGCCGCATAATTAGTTTGACCAGCATTCCCTTTGACACCAACAACAGAACTCATATTAATTATAGAACCTTTACGTTGTTTTAACATGGTACGTTGAACCGCTTTGGTCATATTAAACACAGATTTTAAGTTGACTTCGATGACTTTATCAAAATCCTCCTCTCCCATTCTCATAAGAAGATTGTCTTTAGTGATTCCAGCGTTATTGATTAAAATATCGATGCTACCAAATTCGGCTAAAACAGCTTCAGCGAGTTGCTGAGCCTCTTCAAAATTTGCAGCATTACTTTGATAGCCTTTAGCTTTAATGCCCTGACTATTTAATTCTTTTTCTAATGCATTTGCAGCTTCAACAGAAGCGCTGTATGTAAATGCAACATTAGCTCCATGTTGCGCAAAAACTTCAGCAATACCTTTACCAATTCCGCGGCTAGCGCCAGTAATAATTGCAGTTTTTCCTTCTAATAATTTCATTATATACATTTTAATAGTTGGTATTCAAATATATGAAATACAAGTTGCACAACATATAAAAACCTCACAAATTCTTGTGAGGTTTTTAACAGTTTTAATCTATTAGATATTCTATAAAATGAATCTTATTTATTGAGATTTACATTTTAATTTCTTCAGGCTGTTCGTAGTTAAAAAGATAGTCAATATCCATTTCCTGAACTTTACCTAATTTTTCTAAGGCTTTAAAATCGACATCCTTTTTATTGCCAATCACCATAACATTATAGTTTTCACCTTTAATGTTTGTATTAAAGAACTCACGTAAATCTGCCATTGTCATATTTTTTATGGCATTGTACATTTCTTCTCGGTTGTCATTATCGATACCAAGTTTTTTAAGACGCTCATAACTCCAGAACACACTTGATTTTGTAATACGCTGCGCTGCTAATTTTTTAAGAGTAGCTTCTTTTGCCGCGTTAAATTGTTCTTCGGCTTCTGGCATGTTGGTCATTAGTTCCATCATTGCATCAACAGCTTGCGGCATTTTGTTAGCCTGCGTTCCCATGTAAGCCATCACGTAGTTATTATCTTCTTTTTTGCTTGCTGTACTGTAGCTAGAAAATGCAGAATAGGCTAAAGATTTAGATTCTCTAATTTCCTGGAAGACGATAGATGATAATCCGCTACCAAAGTAAGTATTAAACAAAGTAGAAGCTGCCATATTTTCGGCTTTGAAAGGCTCACCTTTTGCTAAGAATAACATTTCAGATTGCACCATATCAAAATCTACGAAATACACATTGCCGCCTGTTTCTTTTTCCAGATACGCCATAGCTTCAGGATATGATTTTAAATCTTCAGCTACTTTATGACTCGTATTCAAAGCAGTTACAGCAGCATCGATATCTTTTCCGTAGTAAAAAACACGTTGTTCAAAGTTTTTCATTTCTTTAATAATATCTACCAATTCAGCAGGATCCATAGCTTTCAATTCATTTGCTTGAAAGATATTTCTCAAACGTGAATTTTCACCGTATTTACCATAATTCATCAGACCGTTCCATAGGATATTTCCTTTTTGAGATTTGCCATCAACTCTACCTTTTACGATAGACTCTACATATTTGTCGTATGCCTCTTGATCTGGTACGGCGTTATTCCAAAGGTGTTCTAAAAGCTCTAAACCTTTAGGTAAGTTTTCCTTTAAACCATTTAGTCCAACATAAGTCGTTTCACCACCAGCGCTCACATAATAGTTAACACCGAGTTTGTAGAATTCTTTTTTAAGTTCTTCCGCAGTATATTTATCGGTACCTAAGTATTCCATATATCCAGCGGCAAGTCCTAGCTTTTTATCGTTATCACTTCCCATATCAAAAATGATATTCATATCAAACAAGTCGTTTTTCTCATTGTTGATATAGGCTACTTTAATACCATTATCAGTATTGGTTTCTTTGATTTCCTTTTTGTAATCAATAAATTTTGGCTGTAATGGCTTAGATTCAAGTTTATTAAAGTTTAATAAGAATGGAGAGCTCATTTCTCTATTCACATTAACAGGTGTGATTCCTGGGTTTTCAACTTTAACTATTGAAGAGTCCTCACCTTGTCTTTTGTAGGTGATGACATAATTATCTTTATAAAACGTATTAGCAAAATCTACCAATTCTTGTTTAGAGATTTTCTTCAAATCATCTAAAAATTGCACACGTTGTTTCCAGTTTTGCTCTTTAATAAAAGCGTCAACATACATATCGGCTAAAGCAGAATTGTTTTCATATTGCTGTGTCTGACTTAATTTTAAGTCATTAATTACGGCATCCATCATCCATTCGTCAAACTCCCCTTTTTTAAGTTTTTCAACTTGAGCTAAAAGCAATACTTTCACTTCATCTAAAGTTTGTCCTTCTTTAGGGCTACCCGAAAAAGTGTGATACCCATATTCTTTAAGGAATGTTGGGCTACAACCTGCATATTGCACCAATTGCTTCTGGTTTAAGTTTAAATCGATAAGTCCTGCATTTCCATTCGCCAAAATCATATCAGCCATAGTGACTAATTTCTCTTGTTCAGTTCCCATAGCTTCAGTTCTAAAAGCAATAGAAACACTTTCGGCAGTAGGTCCAAAAACTTCGTTAACAACAGGCGCTGTGATTGCTTCTTCTTTTGGTAAGGTAGGATGAACCAACTCTTTCTTTTCAAATTTTCCGAAGACATCATTGACTTCTTTAATCGTTTTATCAAAATCGATATCACCAACCAGTACCATCGCCATATTATTTGGCACATAGTAAGTGTCGAAATAATTATGAATATCGACCATTGACGGATTTTTTAAGTGCTCACCAGTTCCAATAGTTGTTTGTTGACCATAAGGGTGATTTGGAAATAGGCCTTCAAGCATTGCTGCGTAACGCTTACGTCCATCATTATCCTGACCACGATTAAATTCTTCAAAAACAGCTTCTAATTCTGTATGAAATAAACGCAGTACAAGTTGACTAAAACGTTCTCCTTCTAAATGCAACCACTTTTCTAATTCGTTTGCAGGGATTTTATTAGTGTACACGGTTTGCTCAAACCAAGTATAAGCATTGGTTCCTGTAGCTCCAAGTGACGCCATCATTTTGTCGTACTCATTGGCAATGCTATAATTTGAAGCCTCAAGAGATACTTCGTCAATCTTTTTATAAAGCTCTAATTTTTTTGCAGGATCGGTTTCAGCTCTATGTTGTTCATACAATTCTGAAATTTGGTCTAAATACACTTTTTCTTTTTCCCAGTCTGCTGCACCAATTTCATCTGTACCTTTAAAGACCATGTGTTCTAAATAGTGTGCTAAACCTGTAGACTCTTTTGGGTCGTAATTTGAACCTGCTTTAACAGCGATATAGGTTTGGATTTTTGGCTCATCTACATTCTTACTTAGATAAACTTTAAGTCCGTTATCCAAAGTATACAAACGTAAACCTGTTGGGTCATTTTCAACCGATTCATAAGAGAATCCGTTTGCATCTGTTTTAGATTCAACAGCATAGGCTAAATCTTTGTTTTCATTTTCAGTTTTACAGTTGTATGCTAATGTGATCATACAAATTGCAAACCATAGTTTGATGTGTTTCATTTAGATTGATTTGATTAAAAAAAAAATTCCGTTGACAAGTTACTGTCAACGGAATTATAACGAATCCATTTTATATTTATTTTAACAGCCTAAGTACTATTAATTTAGAACTTCGGCTACTTTTTTACCAATTTCTGCAGGTGAGTCAACAACATGAATTCCACAAGCTCTCATAATTTTCTTTTTAGCTTGAGCGGTATCATCACTTCCGCCAACAATAGCACCAGCATGTCCCATAGTACGACCAGCAGGAGCCGTTTCACCAGCGATGAATCCTACAACTGGTTTTTTACTTCCACTTGCTTTGTACCAATTAGCTGCATCGGCTTCTAACTGACCACCAATTTCACCAATCATCACAACCGCTTCAGTTTCTGGGTCATTGATTAATAATTCTACAGCTTCTTTAGTTGTTGTTCCGATAATTGGGTCACCACCAATTCCGATTGCTGTTGTGATTCCGAGACCTTGTTTTACAACCTGATCTGCAGCTTCATAAGTTAAGGTTCCTGATTTAGAAACGATACCTACTTTTCCTTTTTTAAACACAAATCCAGGCATAATACCAACTTTTGCTTCACCTGGTGTGATCACGCCCGGACAATTTGGTCCGATTAAGCGACAGTCTTTACCTTTAATATAATCTGAAGCCTTAATCATATCAGCAACAGGAATCCCTTCAGTAATGGTGATAATCACTTTAATACCAGCATCTGCAGCTTCCATAATAGCATCAGCAGCAAAAGCAGGTGGAACAAATATGATTGTTGTATCTGCACCTAATTCTTTAACAGCTTTTTCAACCGTATTAAAAACAGGCTTATCAAGATGTGTTTGACCGCCTTTTCCAGGTGTCACACCTCCAACAACATTGGTTCCATATTCAATCATTTGTTCGGCATGAAACGTTCCTTCACTACCTGTAAATCCTTGAACTATTATTTTTGAATCTTTATTAACTAAAACGCTCATTTGTGTTTGTTTTATATGATTTTTATTTGACTAAGTTATGCTTCGGAAAGATTTTTTATACTGATTTAATTTCCGAAGACAAAAGTAAGTTTTTGTATAGGAATTATAAATTTTTTTAAACTTTTATTTCAGAATAAGAATTTAAACTCTCTGAACTGTTATCGACTGGCTGACTTATTTCATAGCCTCTATAAAGTTTGCCATCTTTTACTTCCCAAATAGAGATAAAGTGAGCTAAAGGATCTTCTTTTTCTGGACGTTCGATAGACGTTACATAAATGGTATATCTAGCTGTTACTGTATTGCCTTCTTCTAGTAAATGACTCACCCGATAAGTAAAGGATAAAAATGATTTCCTCAAACCGTTTAGCATTTCTTTAATACCATTATAATCTAAAGAGGTGAAACCATTACTGCTATTCCAAAGCAGTTTACAATCCTTGTGAATTAAATTTATAGCGTCCTCAGATTTTGCCAAATCCATATCATAAAACGCTTTAACCACTTCTTTTGCTGACATTTAAATATTTTTTAGTTTTTCTAAAATTTCAGGAATTTTACGTATGGCGGCGATTTCTTTGTATTTACTTCTAAAATCATCTGCAGGCACACCAAAATAACTTTTATGCCCTTCTAAGGATTTGCTCACGCCTGCTTTGGCAGATATGACCGCTTTTTTTCCTATGGTAATACCGCTGGTAATACCAACTTGTCCCCAAATAGTAACTTCATCTTCTATAACCACACAGCCAGCAATACCGACTTGTGAAGCAATCAGGCATTTTTTTCCGATAACGGTATCATGACCTACTTGAATTTGATTATCAAGTTTTGAACCTTCTCCAATTATGGTATCTGCGGTAACCCCTTTATCTATAGTACATAAAGCGCCTATGTCGACATTATTTTGAATAACAACACGACCACCAGAACGCAACTGATCGAAGCCTTCAGGGCGGTTTTTATAATAAAATGCACTGCCACCTAAAACGGCTCCAGCATGAATAATAACATTATCACCAATAACCGTATCGTCATAAAGACTAACATTAGAATGAATGACACAATTGTCGCCAATAGTTACATTATGACCAATAAAACAATTAGGTTGTATAATGGTGTTTTTTCCAATCGTTGCCGAAGACGATATAGCGCTATTAGCCGACTGAAAAGGTTTAAAGTGTAATGTTAATTTATTAAAATCTCTAAACGGGTCATCACTAATTAGCAAGGCCTTACCTTCTGGGCAATCTACTTTTTTATTGATAAGAACAATCGTTGCTGCAGACGCTAAAGCTTTGTCATAATACTTAGGATGGTCTACAAATACAATATCACCCGATTGGACCACATGAATTTCGTTCATACCTAACACCGGAAAATCATCAGCACCTACATAGTCTGTAGAAATGAGTTCAGCAATCGCTTTAAGTGTTTGCGGTTTAGGAAATTTCATTTATTCTTTGATACGTTCTTTGTAGGTTCCTTTTTCTGTTTCAATTTTAATTTTATCGCCTTCATTAATAAATAAAGGGACATTAACAGTTGCTCCTGTCTCAACAGTCGCCGGTTTAGTCGCATTAGTTGCTGTATTTCCTTTAACGCCAGGCTCAGTAGCAATTACTTCTAAAACCACACTTGCAGGCATATCAACAGAAAGCGGCATATTGTCTTCGGTGTTAATTAGAACAGTAACAACTTCACCTTCTTTCATTAATTCCGGCGTATCTAATGCAGCTTCTAATAAACGAATTTGAGTGTAATCTGCTTCATTCATAAAGTGATAAAATTCACCGTCGTTGTATAGATATTGAAATTTATGAGTTTCAACACGTACATCTTCAATTTTATGTCCGGCAGAAAAGGTGTTATCAATAACTTTTCCTGTTGTAACACTTTTTAGCTTGGTTCTTACGAACGCTGGACCTTTACCAGGTTTTACATGTAAAAATTCTATGATTTTGAAGATATCATGATTGTATCTAATACATAATCCATTTCTTATATCTGAAGTACTTGCCATAATATGTTTGGTCTAATTTATTAATTTGATTTAAAGTATCCTTTCATGATTCCGCGATGCGAGTTTTTAATAAACTGAAGGATTTCATCACGTTCGGGAGTTGCCTCCATTTCGGCTTCTATTAAATCGGAAGCCTGAGTATTGTTATAATTTTTCTGATATAATATTCTGTATATATCTTGAATTTCTCTAATTTTTTCTGTTGAAAATCCGCGGCGACGTAAGCCTACAGAATTAATTCCAACATAAGATAAAGGTTCACGTGCAGCTTTTACAAAAGGAGGCACATCTTTTCTTACTAACGAACCGCCAGTTACAAAGGCGTGATTTCCGATAGAACAAAACTGATGTACAGCTGTCATTCCCGCTAAAACCACATAGTCACCAACGCTAATGTGTCCGGCCAATGTACTATTATTTGAAAAGATACAATTATTACCAACAATACAATCGTGAGCAACGTGGCAATAGGCCATGATTAAACAGTTGTTTCCTATAACTGTTTTCATTTTATCTGTAGTTCCTCTGTTAATCGTAACACACTCTCTTATAGTAACGTTATCCCCTATTATCGTAAGTGTATCTTCATCATTGTATTTTAAATCTTGAGGCACAGCAGAAATAACTGAACCAGGAAAAATATTACAATTTTTACCAATACGAGCACCTTCCATGATGGTAACATTACTACCAATCCAAGTGCCTTCTCCAATAGTCACATTATTATAGATAGTTGTAAACGGTTCTATGACGACATTCTTTGCAATTTTAGCACCAGGATGTACGTAAGCTAAAGGTTGGTTCATTTGTTTTTTATTTAACTTTTGAAATTTGTGCCATTAGTTCTGCTTCAGCACAGAGCTTACCATTGGCATAGGCATAGCCTTGCATGTGACAAATACCACGACGTATAGGCGTTATAAGATCACATTTAAAAATAAGTGTATCACCAGGAACCACTTTTTGTTTGAACTTTACTTTGTCAATTTTCATAAAGAACGTAAGGTAGTTTTCCGGATCTGGCACAGTGCTTAGTACTAAAATCCCTCCTGTTTGCGCCATAGCTTCAACAATTAAAACGCCAGGCATAACTGGAGCTCCAGGAAAATGTCCTTTGAAAAACTCTTCGTTCATGGTTACGTTTTTAACTCCGATGACATGAGAATCAGATAATTCAAAAACCTTATCCAGTAACAAAAATGGTTGTCTGTGCGGCAACATTTCCATAATTTGTATCACGTCCATTAAAGGCTCCTGATTTAAATCAATAGAAGGTACATTATTCCGTCTTTCATTTTTGATGATCTTCGACAGTTTTTTTGCGAACTGCGTATTGACAAAATGTCCAGGCTTATTGGCAATCACTTTACCTTTGATACGCGTTCCAACTAAAGCCAGATCACCAACAACATCTAATAATTTATGTCTTGCGGCTTCATTAGGATGGTGAAGTGTTAAGTTATCTAGAATGCCATTAGGTTTAACAGCAATCGAATCTTTTTTAAATGCGACACGCAGTTTGTCCATGGTTTCAGGAGATAGCTCTTTATCCACGTAAACTATAGCATTGTTAAGATCACCACCTTTAATCAGGCCATGTTCTAATAAGGTTTCGAGTTCGTGCAAAAAGCTAAAAGTTCTAGAATCAGAAATATCCTCTTTAAAATCGGAGATATGATTTAAGGTTGCATTTTGAGTGCCTAATACTTTGGTACCGAAATCAACCATGGTGGTTACCTGATATTCTTTAGCAGGCATAACAATTATTTCACTTCCTGATTCTTCATCAGAATAAGATACCACATCGGTTACCACATATTCTTCTCTAAAATCGTCCTGCTCAACAATTCCTGCTTTTTCTAAAGCTTCAACAAAAAACTTTGAAGAACCATCCATTATAGGAGGTTCGGAAGCATTGAGTTGAATTATAGTGTTGTCAATATCGAGGCCAACTAAAGCTGCTAAAACATGCTCTGAAGTTTGAATGGTCACGCCATTTTTTTCTAAACACGTGCCACGTTGTGTGTTGGTGACATAGTTAGCATCGGCTTCTATAATAGGTTCGCCTTCTAAATCGACACGTTTAAAAGCAAAACCAGTATTAACTGGTGCAGGACAAAAGGTTAAAGTAACATCCTTACCTGTGTGAAGCCCAACTCCTGTTAGTGAAATTTCTTTCTCTATTGTTTTTTGTTTGACGTCTGTTTTAATTATTCCCATTGACTTTTTTTTCTAAATCATTTATGGATTTAACAATTTTCGGTAAATTTTTAAAGTATACGTATGATTTGTTCCAATCTCCATAATTAAATGAAGGTGAGCCTTGCAGTACTTCATTATCTTTTACATGTCTTCCAATACCAGATTGCGCTTGAATTTTTACATTATTTCCAATGTTTAAATGTCCGGCGAAACCAACTTGGCCACCAATAATACAATTCTCTCCTATTTTGGTAGAACCTGCAATTCCTGTTTGAGCAGCAATCACAGTGTTTTTTCCAATCTCAACATTGTGAGCAATTTGTATTTGGTTATCTAATTTGACTCCTCTTCTAATAACTGTAGAACCTAAAGTTGCTCTATCAATTGTTGTCGCCGCTCCAATGTCGACAAAGTCTTCAATAATAACGTTTCCGGTTTGTGGTACTTTGTTGTATTCCCCTGTTTCATCAGGCACAAAACCAAATCCGTCAGCACCAATAATAACACCAGAATTGATGACACAATTATTTCCTATGACACATTCCGAATACACTTTAGCTCCAGAAAACAGAATGGTATTATCACCAATAGTCACATTATCACCAATGTATGAATTAGGAAAAATTTTCACGTTTTTTCCGATGGTTACATTATCTCCTATATAACTGAATGCGCCAACATAGATATCATCACCTACTTGCGCAGATTCAGAAATAAAGGATGGTTGTTCAATACCGTGTTTATTCAGTTTTACCTGGTTGTAATATTCTAAGAGTTTAGAAAACGACTTATAGGCATCATCAACCTTTATAAGCGTCGTAGTTATATCATTTTCTGGTTCAAAAGTCTTATTCACGATTGTAATCGAAGCTTTTGTAGAATAGATATATGACTTATACTTAGGGTTAGCTAAAAAGGTCAAAGAGCCTTCTGTCCCTTCTTCAATTTTTGAAAGTTTAGAAACTTCTACCTCTGGATCTCCAATGATATCACCTTCTAAAATTCCAGCTATTTGTTGTGCTGTAAAGTTCATTCTCGCAAAAATAGGAAAAATGTATAATATATTTATAGTTGTTATCGAGTTACTTATGAACCACCTACTAATAAAAACCTTTAGATAGAGCGTTAATCATGTCATACATTCTGAAAATCATTATTTTAAACCTAAACAATCTGAAGTAATTCTGAAGACATGCACCAAAATCCTAGTCTTTAGGATAGCAAATATAATATTTGGTTATGGGTTTAGAGAGCGCTTTCATACTAAATTGATCTGAAGCTTTAGTAATATCGACAACCTTGCCTGTTTTTTGTAAAATCTTAATGTTTTGTGTTTTAGACTGATAAGCTTGATTTGAAATTTCGTCGATGAACACAAAATATTCAGCATCCGCTTTAGAAATATTGTACTTGAGAGTGAGCTTGGTGATGTGCTTATTCAAAGTACTGGATTTAATCGGTTTGTTTTTCAGCTTAATTTTCAGCAAATCACGATTAATAATCATGCTGGACAGGTGTTTCAGAATAAAATCGTCGTGGTATTGCCAATCTTTCATTGCTGAGATGATATCGGTATCGTCTAATCTGGAAAAGGTTTCTAAGCTTTCTGAAGTGAAGTTTTTTTCTGAAATCTCATTCCTAAGAAAATAGGACAAGGCATCACTAGCTTTTAATTTCACGCCTTGATGACTAAGTTCTTTTGCACGTTTCAATACACGAGTTAATAACTGTTCGGCTACTAATCCTGTTTTGTGCAGATAGACTTGCCAATACATAAAACGGCGTGCTACTAAGAATTTTTCAACACTATAAATTCCTTTTTCTTCCACAACCAATCTGTCGTCAACCACATTAAGCATGGTGATGAGACGTTCACTATTAATATTACCTTCGGCAACACCAGTATAAAAACTATCGCGTTTTAGGTAATCGGCTCTATCCATATCAAACTGACTAGAAATAAGCTCACATAAAAACGGTCTGTGGTATTTCCCTTCAAAAATTTGAATGGCTAGCGTTAAACTTCCGTTAAATTCTGCATTGAGTTTTTGCATGAATAGCATCGAAATTTCTTCATGAGTAATACCATTTACTATACTATGTTCCATCGCATGCGAGAATGGACCATGACCAATATCGTGTAATAAAATAGCGATATAAAGGGCTCTTTCTTCGTTTTCAGAAATCGATACACCCTTGAAACGTAAGACATTAACTGCTTTTTGCATGAGATGCATGCAGCCAATGGCATGATGAAAACGCGTGTGATGCGCACCAGGATATACCAAATAAGATAAGCCCATTTGTGAAATTCTACGAAGTCGTTGAAAGTATTTATGTTCAATTAAATCGAAAATATCAGAATTCGGAATCGTAATAAATCCGTAAATTGGGTCGTTAAAGATTTTAAGTTTGTTGCTTGACTTCAAACGCTGCACTTTTACATTAATTTTAAACAAATATACATGAACACTATAAATATTCTTTGGGTTGACGACGAAATCGATCTTTTAAAACCACATATTATCTTTTTAGAACAAAAACAATACAAGGTTACAACCTGTCAAAGTGGTACTGAAGCCATCGAAATTATTGACGATACGAACTTCGACATTGTCTTTTTAGATGAAAACATGCCAGGTCTTACCGGATTAGAAACGCTGAATGAAATCAAGGAAAGACGTGCCAACCTTCCCGTTGTGATGATTACGAAAAGTGAGGAAGAATATATCATGGAACAAGCTATTGGAAATAAAATTGCAGATTATTTAATCAAGCCTGTGAACCCGAATCAGATTCTGTTGAGCTTAAAAAAGAATTTAGACCATTCAAGGCTTGTTTCGGAGAAGACAACATCTAATTATCAGCAAGAATTCAGAAAAATTGCCATGGATATGTCTATGGTGAACAGTTTTGAAGAATGGAGTGATTTATATCAAAAGCTGATTTATTGGGAATTGCAATTAGAAGATATTGAAGACATTGGAATGACCGAAATTTTAGAATCTCAAAAAAACGAAGCCAATGTTCAATTTGGTAAATTCATTGATAAAAATTATGCCGATTGGTTTGACCATAATTCAGAGGCACCAACACTTTCTCATAACTTATTTAAAGATAAAGTTGTTCCCGAAATAAGTAAAGACCAGCCGACATTGTTAATTGTTATAGACAACCTTAGGTATGATCAATGGAAAGCCTTTGAGCCGATTGTAAATAATTATTATAAGAAGGAATCTGAAGAGCCTTTTTACAGTATTTTACCTACAGCAACACAGTATGCAAGAAATGCCATTTTCTCTGGTTTAATGCCAGCTGACATGGAAAAGTTACATCCAAATTTATGGAAAAACGATACTGATGAAGGTGGAAAAAATTTACATGAAAATGATTTCTTACAAGCACAACTGAAGCGTTTAGGTTTGCAACATTTAAAAACAGATTATCATAAAATAACGAACCTACGATCTGGTAAGAAATTGGTCGAAAATTTTAAAATGCTAAAGGATAATGATTTATCGGTTATCGTGTACAACTTTGTAGACATGCTGTCGCATTCTAAAACAGAAATGGATGTCGTAAAAGAATTAGCATCCAATGATAAGGCTTATCGTTCGTTAACCGTTAGCTGGTTTAAAAACTCTCCTTTATTGGAAATGATTCAGCAAGCGCAACAGTTAAGTTTCAAACTCATTTTAACTACAGATCATGGCACTATTAACGTGAAAAACCCATCCAAAGTGATTGGCGATAGAGACACAAGTTTAAACTTGCGTTATAAAACAGGACGTAGTCTCACTTATGAAGACCGTGAAGTTTTAGTAGCCAAGGATCCTAAGCAGTTTCACTTGCCATCCATTACGATGAGTAGTTCATTTATTTTTGCAAAAAGTGATTACTTTTTAGCCTATCCAAACAATTACAATCATTATGTAAGTTACTACCGAAATACCTATCAGCATGGTGGAGTTTCATTAGAAGAAATGATTATTCCGTTTGTGGTGATGAATCCGAAATAGCTAGTAATCAGACTTGTTAACAAATCCATATACTGCATAAAAATCCGATGAAATACACTTTTTTCTTGGTTTTAACATTAAATATCCTTATTATTGCTCAATAAATTAGGCTAATAACACTTTTGATACACATAGAATATGTCGGTAATTTTAGACATTACTTATCCGATAGATGCAATAGAATCTGTTGCAAAACAGATTTTATCTCATGTGAATTCTAGAACGATTTTATTTTATGGTGATATTGGAGCTGGAAAAACAACTCTAATTAAATCTTTAGTAAAATTACTAGGAAGTTCAGAAGATGTGAGCAGCCCAACATTCTCGATTGTTAATGAATATATGTTAGATGATAGTTCGATTTATCATTTTGATTTATATAGAATTAAGGATGAAGAAGAAGCTTTAAATTTTGGTATTGAAGACTATTTATACACCTCAAATTGGGTGTTTATTGAATGGCCCGATCATGCTAAAAATTTGCTTCCTGAAGATGTAAATTGTATTGAGATTACACATATAGATAAGACCTCAAGATCCCTCAAATTGAGCCAGAACACAATATTAACCCAGAAAAACGCTATGGAGCAGTACAAAATTTAGTAAATAAATTGATAACCTAACACCGCGTCATTGTTGGATTCTACGGAAAAACCGTAACGTATAGGTGATTATCAGAGTGGTTTTTAACACTCGTTTAACTGTTCAAAAGCGTGTACGCATGTTATATTTGAGCAATTAATTAATTTAATCCCTTATATTATGAAAACTAAGAAGTACGTACTAGCAATTGCAATTTTCGGTGGTATGTTGTTTACAGCTCACGCAACTGATTTAATCAACTTAGATGGACAAGTTAAAACCGAAATCGACAAAAGAAAGCTTAAAATCCGAACGCACGGATAATAAAGACAGTAACAAAAGCATCTTAATTGGGAGTATTATAGCTACATTTATAGCTTCTACTCCCTTTATTTTTTATTTATATGAGTACGTACCTCAAACAGAAACTTGGGATATGTACCTTTTTGTTTATAAGAGTAGTTTTTATAAAGATTCACAAGTTGGTATTTGGTCAATTTTAATGAAATTAGTGCCTCTACTTCTTTTATTTGTTTGGTTTTTCACATGTCGCCATTGGTGGTATCATGCTCTATTAGTTCCAATTGCTATGTATTCTTATCAAATTTTTGGAGCAATAAATGAAGACATGGTCTTTTTTGATGAGTTTCAACTTCTATACCTAGTCCCTTTAATGGCTATAATAATTCCTTCTATATATTTAATTAGAGCACGAATGTTTAATAAGATTAATGATGCCAACAAAACCATGCAGGAGTTAGAAGAAGAGTTTACCGTAAAACCAAAAGGTGTATGGGCGCAAGTTAAACAGTATTTTTAAAAATATAAACGAATTTATAAAAGCACAACTTAGTAAGTTGTGCTTTTTTTTTGTTAATATTTTCTTAGAAAATATTCTATGTAGAGTATATTAATTCAAAAAAAATTACATTTGTAATTATTAAGTTATTAATTATTCACTCTAGAACCCTAATTAGAAAATGAGTAAAACCATTCATCGCATCATGCAATTGGTATCCAGTTTAAACATGAGCGCCAGACAATTTGATATTTCTATTGGCACTGCTAATGGCTATATTTTAAGAATGCAAAAAAACAATGCTTCTGTTGGTAGTGATGTGATCGAACGTATTGTTAAAGAGTATCCGCAAGTCAATTTGGTTTGGCTACTAACGGGACAAGGCGATATGTTTATCAACGATGCTCCAAAACCTAAAGTTAGATCGAAACAGGAGATTGAAGCTTATATCGATGACCGTTTGAAAGCACAATGGTCTGATGAAAAAAAAGCACTTTTGGATGAAATTTTAAATGAAATTGAACAAGCAAATAAAAACAACTAAATAGTCATTTTATCTCTTAATTCTATTAGTTTTATTAGGTATTCCTTCTTCTCATAAGTCTCTTTTTCTTTTTTCAATATTCTTAGTTGCCTTTTTAAGAAGAGAGAATCGCTTTTTTTAAAAATTGAAAGTTCCTTCATTAAATAATAAATTTCACTATCGAGTTTTGATCTTATGTTTTTTTTTGAAGAATAATACCCTGCCTTGATTGATAAAAAATAAATTAATAAAGTATATATGATAAGTGCTGGTAATGAATTAACAAATTGGTAATCTTCATAAAACTCATATCTATCATTTATAAAGCTTATAAAATTATAAACAGCAAAAAGCAAAGGAATAAGTAAAACTAGTCTCCACCAGTATTTACAAGTTATAAACCAAATTGTAATAATTAAAATCGTCAAAATTTTATATGAATATATCCATAAATAGTTTCTAACTTTTTCAAAATAGCCAGCATCAATTGTAAAAAACAATGTCTCCCAAGTTTGGGTTTTGGGTGCAAATACATGTAAATAAAAAGCAAAGGGAGATATTATTAATATTAAAATAATAGCCAGATCTTTTCTTAACTTTATTTTTTCCATTTTAATAAAATTTATTTCTTAGTTCAATTAATTTTTTTAAATATTCTGTTCTTTTATATGAGTCCTTTTCTGTTTTCAAAGATTGAAAGCTGATGATTAATTTATCATCATCTATAATATTTTTATTGATTTCATTAAAAGTGTTCTCTATTTCAGAATTCAAATCTTTATATATTACTTGATGATTATGAAATTGATTAACCCTTTTAGAAAGAAATATAATAGAAAAAATTAAAGGTATTGTGATAGGTATGCTAGTTATAAAATCTATTTCATCAAAACTCTCTACTTTAGTATTAAAAAAACTAATTAATTTAAAAAACTCTAGTGTCATTGGGACTAATAATGCATTCTTCCACCAATGTTGTGAAGTAAAATACCATATAATAAGCAAAATTATTACTTGTAATTTGACTGCTAGGAACCATAATAAAATGTCATAACTAATATCAAAACCCTCTACGGTTGAGTTCAATTTCTCTACTGATAATAGTTCTTTAACATAAAATAATAATGGCACTTGGGCAATTATTAAAATTATGACTAAGTCAGTAAGATAATTTTTTATGGTACTTATTTTTTTCATAGAAAATAATCTACAACCAATATAAAACTTATTTTGCACATATTAAATTTTTATTTGTAATTTGAGTAACCAATTAAAACCACAATGAGCAAATCATTATCGCCATTTACAAAAGCACAACTTTTACCCCAAGAAGAAACCCTTGAAGTCTATAAAAAGAAAGGTGATCTTTTTATTGGAATCCCCAAAGAAACACACTTTCAAGAGAAACGTGTTTGCCTTACTCCTGATGCTGTCTCTGCATTAGTCTCTAATGGCCATCGCGTTATGATTGAATCTGGTGCTGGTGAAGGTGCTAATTTTAAAGACAAAACCTATAGCGAAGCGGGTGCCGAAGTCACCAAAGACACCTCAAAAGTCTTCTCCTGCCCTATTTTACTTAAAGTTGAACCGCCTTCATTAGATGAAGTGAAACTTATAAATCCGCAAACATTACTCATTTCTGCACTCCAATTAAAAACACAAAGCAAAAAATATTTTGAAGCTTTAGCGTCTAAGCGCATTACTGCTCTGGCTTTCGAGTTTATTAAAGATGAAGATGGCGCTTATCCTGCTGTACGATCTTTAAGCGAAATTGCCGGAACTGCTTCTATATTAATTGCTTCTGAATTGTTGTCTAATATTAATGGTGGTAACGGACTCATGTTTGGGAATATTAGTGGTGTGCCTCCAACCGAAGTCGTTATTATTGGCGCTGGTACTGTTGGCGAATTTGCTGCACGTTCAGCAATCGGATTAGGCGCTAATGTCAAAATTTTTGATAATTCCATTACCAAATTACGCTGTGTGCAATCCAATCTTGGTCGTACCTTATACACGTCTACGATTCAGCCTAAAAATCTGGTGAAAGCCTTAAAGCGTTGCGATGTCGCTATTGGTGCTGTACGCGGAAAAAACCGATCACCTATTGTCGTGACCGAAGCTATGGTAAACACCATGAAATCTGGAGCCGTAGTGATTGATGTGAGTATCGATATGGGAGGTTGCTTCGAAACCAGCGAAGTCACCAATCACGACAAACCTACCTTTGAGCACAATGGTGTTATTCATTATTGTGTGCCAAATATTCCAGCACGCTATTCTCGATCTGCCTCAGTATCAATTAGTAATATCTTCACACCTTACTTATTAAAAATTGCTGAAGATGGCGGCATAGAAAATGCCATTCGTTTTGATCGCGGATTAAAAAATGGGTTGTATTTTTACCACGGAATTTTAACGAACAAATCGGTTGCGAATTGGTTTGACCTCGATTGTAGTGATGTCAACTTGTTAATTTTCTAGAAAAAAATATCATTATGAAATTAATTCATCGAATAGGCTACTATTTGGGAGGTTTCTCAATTGGCCTTATTTTACTCGCCTTTTTTTTAAGCGGAAAAAAAACATCTTGTGATTATGGTCCCAATGCTAGAACCGTTAAAAATATTAGCATCAAAAAACGGATGTTTTCTCAAACGGCTAAAGACCAAATGACCTATCACAATATTGATACTCTTACCATTTCAAATCTGATAAAAACAGGTAACGTAAACTTTTCAAAAAGTGATACCAAAGCCGATTCTTGCAAAACTTACTTAATTGAAAATCAATTAGACGAAAAGGCTGTTGAGCTTTGGATTAAAAACTGTGATTCTACAGCAACTATTCAATCGCTTTTGGTTAAATAAAAAACCATTGCTGATCACGCGCACCAGCAATGGTTCATAAATAACTAATTCAAACACTAATTAATACCGTTATTGTATAGGGATTTTCTTGATTAAACTTGTGCCATCGTAAATAAGTCTGATAATATAAATACCTCTAGAATACGTTGAAGTATCTAGTTCTTTGGTCATTTCAGATTGATTTTGTAATGCTGCCTGGTCAAAGTTTTCAGTATGTAAAACTTTTCCTGATAAATCGTAAATTGTAAATCCTGATGCTGAAATCGATTGTAATCCGTCAATTTTAATTTTTAAGATATCTGTAATCGGATCTTGATACACCACAAAATCAAAGGCATCATTCGTTCCTGGATTTTCAACAATATTACACTGTTCAACATAAACCACTACGGTATCTTCATCACTACTTAAAGCATTATAAACTAATACGGAGTATTCGGTGTCTTCGTCTGGAGAAACTTCAATACTTTGAGTGGTTTCCCCTGTATTCCATAAATACTCATCACCTCCATTTGCTGTTAAGGTTATTGTTTCATCATTACAAATCGTCAAATCTTCACCAGCATCTGCTTCAACAATTTCAACCACATTTACCATTAAAGAGGCTGTGTCTTCACAATTGTTAATATAACCTGTAACTTCGTAGCTTGTGGTTACTGACGGACTTACAGCAATGTTTGGTTGCGTTGCACCATTATTCCATAAGTACGTATTGGCACCTGCAGCAGAAAGCGTTACAAATTCACCTTCTAAAATTGTGACATCACTTCCATTAGTAATAATCACATTCGGATTTGGGTTCACAGAAACCGTAACATCAGCATCATCTTGATGTTCACCAATAAACACTGTTACAGTATAGGTTTGGGTATTAGAAGGATTGACAGTTATACTTTGCGTCGTTTCACCTGTGCTCCATAAATAAGCATCACCTTCACTAGCGGTAAGTGTCGTTTCATAACCCTGACAAATATTTTGATCTCCACCAGCACTTGCTTCAAATTCAAAAGCCTCTAGCGTAACTACAACCTCATCAGTAGATTCACATCCATTCGAAAATCCTGTTACCGAATAAATAGTCGTCGTTTCTGGTGTCACCGAAATACTGGCAGTTGTTTCACCTGTACTCCATAGATAAGTGTCAGCTCCTAAAGCTGTTAATGTTGTTGATTCGCCTTCCGTAATAGTTATATCTGCACCAGCATTTGTAGAAGGTAATTCATTGACAGTCACTGTTACTGAATCTTCATCTGAAGCGGTTTGCGCTGAATTAAAAGCGGTAACGGTATAAGTTGTTGTTGTGTTTGGACTCACCGAAATACTCGCAGTGGTCGCTCCTGTGTTCCATAAATAAGTGGTACCACCAGAGGCCGTTAATGTTGTCGTTTCACCATTACAAATCGCAATATCTTGTCCTGCATTTGCTGAAACGTTTTCTATTTCAACAGAAACAGTTACTTCATCTGAAGTTTCACAGCCATTGGTAAATCCAGTAACACTATAGGACGTTGTACTTGTTGGTGATACTGCAATAGTTGCTGTAGTTTCACCTGTACTCCATAGATAAGTATCGGCTCCTGAAGCCGTTAATGTTGTTGATTCGCCTTCCGTAATAGTCATATCTGCACCAGCATTTGTAGAAGGTAATTCATTGACCGTCACTATTACTGAATCTTCATCTGAAGCGGTTTGTGCTGAATTAAATGCGGTAACGGTATAAGTTGTTGTTGTGTTTGGACTCACCGAAATACTCGCAGTAGTCTCACCTGTATTCCATAGATAAGTTGTACCACCAGAGGCCGTTAAGGTTGTCGTTTCACCATTACAAATCGCAATATCTTGTCCTGCATTTGCTGAAACGTTTTCCGTTTCAACGGAAACAGTTACTTCATCTGAAGTTTCACAGCCATTGGTAAATCCAGTAACACTATAGGTCGTAGTACTTGTTGGTGACACTGTAATAGTTGCTGTAGTTTCGCCTGTACTCCATAGATAAGTATCGGCACCTGAAGCCGTTAATGTTGTTGATTCGCCTTCCGTAATAGTCATATCGCTTCCTGCATTTGTAGAAGGTAATTCATTCACAGTCACCATTACTGAATCCTCGTCTGAAACCGTTTGTGCCGAATTAAACGCGGTAACCGTATAGGTTGTTGTTGTATTTGGACTCACCGAAATACTTGCAGTGGTCGCTCCTGTATTCCATAAGTAAGTTGTACCTCCACTTGCAGTTAGAGTTGTCGTTTCTCCATTACAAATTACCATATCTTCTCCTGCATTTGCAGTAATGGTTTCACTTTCTACGGAAACGGTTACGATGTCTTCAGATTCACAATCTCCAGAAAACCCAGTAACTGTATATGTTGTTGTGCTATTTGGCGTCACTGTAATAGTTGCTGTGGTTTCACCTGTACTCCATAAATACGTGTTGGCACCCGAAGCGGTTAACGTAGTTGATTCACCATCGGTAATAGTCACATCGGCTCCTGCATTGGTTGCTGGTAAAGGCAATACATTGACTAACACCTCGTCTGAACTCGAACAGTTATTTTCAAAGACTTCAACAGAATAGGTTGTGGTTTCATTAGGAGCGACAGTTATCGAGGCCGTTGTTTCACCTGTACTCCATAAATACGATGTTCCTCCAGTTGCGGTTAGTGTTGTTGAGTTTCCGAAGCAAATTTCAGTATCATTTCCTGCATTCGCCGTTGGAATGTCATTAACAGTCACTGTAACCGAGTCGTCTTCAAAATTGGTACCTGAGATACTAAAAGCGGTTACCGTATAAGTTGTTGTAGTTGTGGGCGAAACATCAATACTTGCTGTCGTTTCTCCTGTATTCCATACATAGGTTGTTCCTCCGGTTGCTGTAAGTGTAATAGTGTCGCCAGTACAAATCTCCGTGTCAGCTCCAGCATTAGCATTGACACTGTCATCTAGCAAAAAAACGGTAACGGAATCTGTGTTTTCGCAGGTATTAGTGGTTCCAGTTACAGAATATGAGGTATCTAATATTGGACTTACCGTGATACTTTGTGTTGTTTCTCCTGTGCTCCATAAGTAAGAGTCAGCGCCCGTAGCAGTTAAAGTAATCGATTCACCAACAAAGATGGTTTCATCTTCTCCTGCATCGACTTCCGGAATCTCGTTTACGATAACAACGACTTCATCGGTACTCACACAATCATTTTGTGATACTTCAACAGAAAAAGTGGTTGTTTCACTTGGGTTAACTGTTATTGTTGCTGTTGTGGCACCATTACTCCACTCGTAAGATGTTCCACCAGAGGCTGTTAAAGTTACAGGTGTTCCAAAGCAAGTTTCAACATCTTCTCCAGCATCAGCCGTTGGCATTGGATTTACTGTAATCGTTATTTCATCTTGAGTTACGTTCCCATCAGAATTTGAACCAGACACAGTATATGTCGTCGTTTCTGATGGTGATACTGTAATAGTTGGTGACGTTGCACCATTGTGTTCCCACACAAATGAATCGGCACCAGATGCGGTTAAAATAACCTCTTCTCCAACACAAATTGTATCATTATCTGCAGTAACACTAACTTCAACACCTTGAGCATCAAAATCGACACCGTTTAGAAAATCTTCAATATCTGTATACCCATTACCATCAGTATCTGATTGACCATTATTATTTAAATGTCCGAAATTAGCCATTTCCCATTCATCTGGCATACCATCATTATCGGTATCATAACTATCTGGATGTACATTAATTGGTGTTGTACTAATAGAGTTTAAAAACTGAGCTCTATGTGTGGTGTTAAGGACATTATCCTGAGTATATTGAACAACGATATCGTTTTGAACATTCGTTAAGTAAATTTCATCTAAAGCATCAATTTCTTCTACGCTATTACCGTTTCCTAATAATCGTGCATTGGCACCAACATTATGTCTTACATCATCAAAAGCATCTACAGCAGATAAAATTGTAAACGGATTTCCGAGTTGAGTAAACGGATTAAAGGTTCTGAAATCTTCGGTTAACGGACTCTCACTTCCGGCACCAGAATAAGGTGTTCCAGAAGGATTAAATCTAAAGCGCCACATAAACCAGTTATCAGCTTCAGGATCTGTTAATACCGAATTGATATAATTTCCAGACGTATAAATTGTTGGAAAATGAGTCGTATTAGGAATCCACAGCATACCTCTAACATCGGTATCTGCTGGTGGATTACTCGTGTAATGCATGTAATAATTGTTAATATGATTAACCTCGAAGCCTCCTAGAGGGACAGACATACGTGTTCTCCAGTTCCATACCACATTATTGATTACATCTACTCTTCCATCAGATTGAAAGTTTGGAAACCTGTGGCTACAGTTATAAAACATATTATTGACAAAACTTAGGTTTTCAGAAAGGTTAGCTTCACCTCCCATAATCATTCCTGTTTTGTTACTCTCTGCAAATAAATTTCTTTGCCATGTATAATTACTCCCATTTCCACTATCGGCAGCTTCATCTGTTCCCCAAGAAAACGAACAATGATCGATAATGTAATTACTACAATTAAATATTTCGAATGCATCAATTTCGGTCGATGGATATGGTGAATATCCAGGACGGATTCTAATGTATCGCATGATAAGATTATTGACATTTTGAAATCTTAATCGGTAATTAGCAATTGTGATTCCGCCTTCAGGAGCCGTTTGACCCGCAATAGTAATATTGTCTTGATTGGTGAAATAAATTTGACTTGTCAGATTGATAGTACCAGATACTTCAAAAGTAATAATTCCACCATCTGTGGTTTTAGTGTTTTCAAGAGCTTGTCTAAAACTACCTGGACCAGAATTATTAAGATTGGTCACAATATACACTGGTTTTCCTCTACCGCCAGTAGTATATGAACCTGCTCCACTAGCCGTTGGGAATGCCAATTGCGTTTGAGAGTTAAGCGTTGGCGCTGTAAAGAAAAATGTAAAAACTATTAAAATTAAGCAATAAGCTTGAATACCAAATACATGGTTTAGGGATTTTGGGGATGTCATTTTTATTAATTTGGGGCTTAATAAGTGAGCAATCTATACAATAAAATTCAAAAAATACGTTTAAAGTATCTATTATTCGATTAAACGTAAATATTTGAAACTATTTTCCTACAAATTGTGATTCATCTATTAATATTCGCTAAAATTCATTAGTATAAGTACGATGAAGTGCTATAAAAAGACGTTTAACAACTAAACTTTAACGTTTGTAGGAATTTATTTGCTTTAAATGACGGCCATTAACACCTAAAAAAGTATTTTAGCAATACACAATAAAATCAATATAAGTACTTACATTTATATCTGATATTTTTACCAAATCGTTTTAAAACACACCATGGATTTAAGCGCCTATATACCAAGCCTGAAAACTATTAAAGACGACACCTTTCAATATACCTTTAGTGTTTTTACGCCTGCCTATAATGCTGAAAAGACTATAGAACGAGTACATAAATCTTTAAGCAATCAAACCTTTCAAGATTTTGAATGGATTATTATTAATGATGGCTCTACAGATCATTCTCATGAAGTCATCTCTAAAATGGTGGCCACTTCAAAACTGAATATTAATTACGTCAACAATTTAGAGAACAAGCATAAAATGGCTTGCTTTTTACAAGCTGTCGATTTAGCCAAAGGGAATTTATTTTTAACATTTGATGCCGATGATGAGTGTTTCCCAGATGCACTGGAGGTGTTTAATTTAGAATATAATACGCTTACAGATCTAGAAAGTCAAAATATTATTGCGGTTACTGGACTTTGCGTAGATCAGAATCACAAGCCTATTGGAAATCAATTTCCTACTAATCCCTTAATTAGTGATCCTTTTGAGATTGCTGCCATAAAACAGGTGAAAGGAGAAAAATGGGGATTTACAAGTACAAAACATTTACAGAGTATTTCTTATAACCCTTGCTTTATTGAAAACGGATTTATGATGGAAGGCATTATCTGGACGCTCTTTGCTAAACATGGTTTTAAAACAAAATACATCAATACTGTAGTAAGAATTTACCACACTAATAATGAAAACTCTATTAGTTCTAGTGGTCAAGAAAAAACAGCACTTGGTGCCGTTATATATCATATTGTGCTTTTTAATTGGTTCTTTAAAAGCTATGCATTGAAAGCTCCAAAATTCTTTTTAAAAAACCTGTATTTTTTACTCTCAAAATCAAATTATTTAGATTTAAACTTAAAAAACTACACAACATCTATTGATCCACTGATTATAAAATTATTATTTGTACTATTATGGCCGTTTAGAAAATTTTTCAAATAAATAATTAATAAAAATCTCCGTTGTTCTCAAAATTTAACTTTAAAGATTTTAAAAGTAAAATTTTAAAAAATCCACTTATAACGAACGTTATCACTGTTGGTGTAACTGTGCTTCTTGTTAGATGTGTAGGGTTCTTTAAAGAAATTGTTGTTGCCGATAATTTTGGTTTATCCGAACTTTTAGACACTTTTTTAATTGCGGTTTTAATACCTACATTTATTAACGGTGTTTTTCTTGGTTCGTTTAAGAGTGTCTTTATTCCAAATTATGTAAGCGAATTAAAAACTGGGAAAAATATTGGCGCTTTTCAGAGTACCAGTTTTATCATTACCATTTTTGTCTCGATTTTTTTCTTTTTAATTGCCTTTCTTTTTACAGATGTTTATCTCGAGACTTTTTTTAGTGGTCATACGCAGCAGTACTACGATTTGATAAAAATTCAGTTTTATTATGCGGCTCCAAGTATCTTGTTTTGGGGATTCTCATCCTTAATTAGTGGGATTTTAACGATTGATGACGAGTTCACCTACTCCTCTATTTCAGCAGTGTTTTTGCCTCTTTCAATTATTGTGTGTCTGGTTTTTTTTAAAGAGGCCTTGGGTGATATTGTACTCGCTTTTGGAACATTAGCAGGTAGTATTACAAGCTTTTTATTTTTACTTATTGTCGCCTTAAAACGAAACGTTATTCACATTCACAAGCCTGATTTTGCTTCAGTAAATATCAAATTACTATTCAGACAATTACCAGCAAAGTTAGCCTCTAGTCTACTTACAGGAATAAACCCACTTGTGGATCAGTATTTTTCAGCTCAATTAATAATCGGCTCTATTGCGGCATTAAACTATGGTATTAAAATACCTGCTTTTGCTATTGGTATTATTGGTATTGCTCTTGGTAATGTACTATTGCCTTATTTTTCTAAAAGTGCTGTTGAGAACCGAAAAGAAACCTTTAATAAATTAAAGCGTATTCTTAAATATTTAATTCTGGGAAGTGTTGTGATTATGGTGATTTTACTTCTGCTATCATTGCCTATTATTAGTCTAGTTTTTGAACGAAATGCCTTTACTGCTTCCGATTCTGTGATTGTTTCCAAGATACAACAAATGTATCTTTTACAATTACCAGCTTATGTGACAGGGTTAATTATGGTTAAATTCTTAACGGCCATCAACAAAAATAATTTTATGGTTTTAACCTCTGTGGTTAGCTTAATTATGAACTTTGTTTTAAACTTTATCTTAATTGATGCTATGGGTGTTTACGGGTTAGCACTTTCAACATCTTTAGTTTCGATAGTTAATAGTGTCATTTTATATGTTTACATTAGTCATCTAAATAAATTGCATGTTTAACGTTGTAACACCTACATATAATAGAAAGCATACATTAGAAAGAGTTTATAATTCTTTGCTCAGTCAAACGTTTAAAGATTTTGTCTGGATTATCGTTGACGATTGTAGTACCGATAACTCTGATAAGCTGATCAATAATTGGATCAAGCAATCAAAAATGCGTATTGAATATTATAAACTTCCTACCAATCAAGGAAAACCCAAGGCAGTAAATTTTGGTTTAGAACAATGCACAAGACCTTATACCATTATTGTTGATAGTGACGATAGCTTTGTCTCAAATACCTTTGAAGATCTTAAAAATCTTTGGTCGACCATTGAAACAAACCATACAAACGTTGCTGCTATCTGGACCTTAGTTTTAGACGATGATGGCAATATTAAAGGGGATACTTTTCCTGAAGACCAATGGCAAGTTGATTTTGAAACGCGTGTTTTAAAACGGAAAAAACAAATTGATGGCGACAAATGGCATAGCTGGAAAACAGATATTTTAAAGCAATATCCGCTTTACTCACAGCCTAATTGCCATATTGGCGAAAGCCATACCTGGAATGCCATAAACAAAAAGCATGATTTTTTATGTGTGAATATAGCGCATCTTACAGCACATTATTCGGAAGTGAGTCTAATCAATTCTAAAAAATCTAAGACTCGTTTGGCAACTGGTTATTATTACAGTTCGTATTACGGACTAAAAGATGTGCCTGTTTCTGAAATAGTTAAGTACAAGTTTTATCGTAATTTAGCCTTTGAATATATCAAATCAAAATTCACGTTTTCTGATAAAAAACTAAAACTATCAACAGCAAAATATATGGTATGCTTAGTTGTTTTTCTAGTCGTATCACCATTAAGATTGATTAAGAAAGCCTTATGAAGATCATTAAATACTTAACATTAATCATGGTTTTATGGGGAATTCCTAGTTTTTTCTCCTATGATGAGTCTATTGGTAGTAAAATGAGTTACCTAACTTATATCCTACTCATTATCTACTACTTTATTAGTACCAAAGGCAAATTATTAATCCCGTTTTTAATCTTAGGAATTTCATACTTTGTAATCAGTGGTTTTACCTTCGTAAATGATGTTAATGACTACACCTATAAACTAGTTAAGTATATCATCTTTATCGTTTCTGGTGCTGAACTGGCGCGCAATACAACTAAAAAAGAATTCTTTATTCTAGCCATACTGGGAAGCTTAAGTATCCTTATTCATGCTGTTGCTTTTCCTAATGGTTACGGACGTTACAGTGGTTTTTATTTAAATCCGAATGGTGCAGGTTTTGTATGCATTATTGGCTATTGTTTAAGCTATGTAATTGAGGATAAGAAACTGAGATTAATAGGACAATTCATACTAACATTTGCAGGAATCATTACATTTTCCAGAACATTTATTTCGCTCTGGCTTATCGTAAGTCTTTTGTCTATTTTAGCCGATAAACGCAACTCACTTACTTTTGGTTTGGGTGCTGTAGCAATTGTTGTGGTCTTTAGTTTGGCCTCCTTTTTAAAGTTTAATTCGGTACGGTTTTCCGCCTTTGAAGGACTGCTTACAGATCAATCAGAATCTAGTATATCGACCATTAAAGATGGCTCACGGTTAGATACCTGGTCGGTGTATTATGATGAAATCACCACCAATCCTATTTTTGGTAATGGGTTTCAGATGTTAAGCGGATTAAATCATGACAAACAAGGCGTTCATAATACCTTTTTAATGGTATTAGGAGAGTCTGGAATTTTTCCATTTCTTCTAATAATTGGTATCTACCTGTTCATGTTAAAACGAAGTTATGGACAATTTACTTCCAAACCACATCTCCTTATGCTAACAATTTCTATGGTTGGAATCTTGATGATTATGCATAATTATTTTGACAATAATTTAATTCTGTTTACTTCAATTTGGATTTTTGTTAGACTCATAGATCGGCATTTCGTTGAAGAAACTCATGAGGAAGCTGTTACTGAAGATGAATTAATCAATAAAACAATCACACCTTGACTATAGTTCATATATCAAGTTCGTTGGGTGGTGGTGGCGCTGAACAAATGGTACTGCAATTGGCCAAAAGTTCAACACCACATATCAAAACCATTGTGTTTTCAATATCTGATGATAATACACTCGAACCTCGATTTAAAGAATATGACATCGATTATCATTTTTTAAGCATTACGTCGTTCAGAAATTCTAGTTTAAAACGTGGTTTAAAAACAATGCACCACATCATAAAGGATGAAACGCAGGTGGTTTTTCATTGCCATCAATTTCATGGCGCTGCTTTAGGAATGTTATATTCGACCTTTTTTAAAAAAGCACCAATAATATTTACACTTCATTCGAGTACCATTGAAATTCACATTCGAAAGTTTGTACTGTTTTTAACCAAAGGACTGCGCAAAAAAGACATCATATTTAGCAATAATGCCAAGCTTTGGTATTTAAAAAATAGTGTTGTAATTCCTAATGGTGTTGATTTTAAGGCGCTTTCAATAGCGACAACTAGAAACACAGATAATCACGAACCCTTTTCCTTCCTTTTTTTAGGTCGATTGAGTGATGAGAAGAATCCGTTGTATATGATTTCCGCAGCAAAACAACTTATTGAACATGGGATTACAAACGTTGTGTTTGATGTGGTTGGTGACGGACAATTAAAAGACCAACTCGATAATGAAATTGAAGCGAGTGGCCTGAGTTCTTATTTTAGACTTCACGGATTTCAAAATAACATCAAACCCTTTTTAAAGTCGGCTAACGCTTTAATTCTTCCTTCAAACTGGGAAGGTATGCCTATGGTTCTCATTGAAGCAGCGGCAGCTAAACTGCCAATTATTGCGACGCCTGTAGGTAGTATTCCTGATTTTTTAAACCAGAATAATGCTTATGTTTCTCCCTTGCAATCCTTCCATGAATCGATGATAAATTGCCTGCAAAATTATAATGCAGCGCTTCAAAAAAGTGATGTTTTATATAATGAACTAAAGAAAGTCTATAATATTGATGAAGTCTATCAAGCTCATTTAAAGCTGTATCAATTAGTATCTAAGACTCCTAATTCCATTTCGTAGTCTAAAACTACATTTGGTAGTCTTTTTTAATGATAAGCGGATTTAATATCTATTTTTGTTCAGAACATAAAAAATACCCAAATAACATAAATTTATGTGTGGAATATACGGATCTACCTTACTATACCAAGAAGCGCAAGTCAAAGACAAGCTTAAACGTACGGCGTTTAGAGGCCCAGATAAAATGGGCTGGCAATTCTATAATAAAAATAACCATACGATAACGTTTGGTCATAACCGGCTTTCCATTATCGATTTAGACCCCAGGTCTGACCAGCCATTTACCTACTACGATCATATTCATATCGTGTTTAATGGTGAAGTTTATAATTTTAAGTCGATTAAAGAAACACTCATTCAAAAGGGATATACCTTCAGAACCACAAGTGATACCGAAGTTTTATGCGCTGCGTATTTAGAATATGGCGAAAACTGTGTCGACCATTTTAACGGGATGTTTGCTTTTGTAATCTACGATGAAAAAAAGGAATTATTCTTTGGTGCCAGAGATCGTTTGGGCCAGAAACCATTTTATTATTACCATAACGGAAAGGATTTTGAATTTACAAGTCAGATTTCGTCTATTCAATTGCACAGAAACGATTTAACCATTTCTGAAAAAGCTATTTCCTATTACCTGGCTTGGGGAAACATACCAGACCCTCAATCCATTTTTAATGAAGTTAAAAAGTTAAAAGCGGGTTACAAATTTACCTTCGATTTAAATTCTGGTGAATTTTTATCAGAACCGTATTGGGATATAGATTATAAAAACGAAAATCCGTACCAAGGATCCTATGAAGACGCCAAAGAAGAACTTAAAACGATATTAAATGACGCTGTGTCTACTCGTTTATTTGCCGATGTGCCTGTAGGCGTGTTTCTATCTGGCGGAATAGACTCGTCATTGATTGCTGCTACTGCAACACAAACCTCAAATTCTAAAATCAAAACCTTTTCTGTTAAGTTCAATGAAAAAGGATTTGATGAAAGTCAGTATGCTCAAAAAGTAGCCGATCATTTGCAAACCGATCACCATGTGATTGAATGTAATTATGACGAAGGGATTGATTTGATAAAAAACTTTAACGAATACTATGACGAACCGTTTTCAGATTCATCTGCGATTCCGTCAATGCTCTTGGCTAAGTATACAAAAAAGCATGTAACAGTTGCATTATCAGGCGATGCTGGTGATGAAAGTTTTATAGGGTATCACAGGTATAACTGGACCAGAAAAGGTAGTCTGATTTATAAATTACCACAATCGCTTAGAAAACTTTCTGCAATGGGCTTAAATGCCTTGCCTCACTACAAATTAAAGGTGATAGCAAAAGCAATTCAATATAAAGATTCTAACGAAGCGTATTTAAGCGCTATGACTGGTGTAGATCAGTCATATATAAACACAAGTTTTAATAACCGTGAGGTTGATGAGTTAAAATATTTAATGCACGATCATAAGAACTTGATGGAACGTATTTCAGATTTTGACACAAAAACCTACCTTACTTGGGATATCAATACTAAAGTTGACCGAGCAACTATGGCGTCGTCATTAGAGGCACGTTCACCACTACTCGATCATCGAATTGTCGGCTTTGCTAATTCGCTTCCTACAGATTTTAAATTTCAGAAGGGCAATACCAAGCGCATCTTAAAAGACGTACTATACCAATCGGTTCCTGAAGCCTATTTCGACCGACCAAAAGCTGGATTTACTATGCCTTTTTCTCGCTGGTTCAAAGAAGATCTTAAAGAGTTTGTTCTTAGCGAACTTAATGATGAGGCTTTAAAATCAATCCCTTGTATTGATGTTGAAAAAGTACAATTCATGATCAAACAACACATGGATGGCAGCTGGAACAGGTATCCGCTTATCTGGAAATTATTAGTCTTAAAACAATGGCTTAACGACAATGGCAAAGGACTTTCGATCGTATAAAAATGGATAAGACTATTAAAATTGTATTCATTTTACCATCTCTAAAAGCTGGAGGTGCAGAGCGTGTCGTATCTTTTATTGCGCAACATCTGGATAAAACTAAATTTAAACCGATACTTCTCATTGTTGGTTTTGAAAAAGACGCTGTGTTTTCTGTGGATGGTGTTGAAACTCATTTTTTAAATAAAACTCGGGTTTTAGATGGTGTTAAAGGGATTTTTTCAAAATTGAAAGCACTTCAACCTCAAATAGTCATGACGTCTATCGCGCATCTTACGGCAGTTACTGTAATACAATCAGTCTATTTTAGAAAGATCAAATTTGTAGCACGTGAAGCCAATATTAAGAAAGTTACGAGACAGTATCACGATAACGCAACACCGTTTGGTAATGTGCTTTACACCTGGAGTTATAAATTACTGGACCTCATTATTTGTCAGTCAAAAGACATGGCTGATGAATTAATTGAACTTCGTCCAAAAACGAAAAACAAAATACAAATCATTAATAACCCCATTACTAAGACTTATGCTGAACGTATTTCAGTAAAACAACAAGAAAAACCGCAATACATTACTGTTGGCAGGTTACATGATGAAAAAGGCCACTGTCGAATTCTTGAAGCACTTAGTTTGTTAGACCACGATTTTAACTATACCATTATTGGCGAAGGTCCTCATAAAGCTGCTATTGTCAACAAAGCAAAAGCTTTAAATTTAAGTGATAAAATTATTTGGATTGATTACACAAGTGAAGTTCAAAAACACCTCGCTCATAGTTCGGTATTTATTCAGGGATCTTATGCTGAAGGGTTTCCAAATGCCTTATTGGAGAGCTGCGCTGTAGGAACGCCTGTCGTTGCTTATGATTGTCTGGGAGGTACTTCTGAAATTGTTAAACAAGGTGTTAACGGTTATTTGGTTGCTTCCGAAGAAGAACTTAAAGTTAAATTAATTGAACTATTAACGCATCCTATAGATCAACAGCAAATTATTAATTCTGTGATGAAAAAATTCAGTAAAAAATATATCATCAATCAGTATGAACAAACCTTTATAAACCTTATTAATAATTGACACCTAAAAAAGAACAGATTGATTGGCTTTTTGTGCTTCCCGATGATTTAATTGCTGGTGGCGCGCAACAGGTTTTGTTTACCATTATCAATTACTTCATTGCACAAGGAAAGCGTTGCACAGTAATCTTTTTGGTGAAGAAAAAACACCATGGCTGGGAAATATTAGAAGACAAATGTAATATCGTTTATCTAGACAACACCAGTGTTTACAAAGGTTTTTTTAGTGCTGCAAAGTATATTAGAGTCCTGCAAAAAACCAACCACATAAAACATGCTATTAGTTCGCAGGCCTTAATAAATGGCTTATTGGGCTTTTTAAAATATATTAAAATCCTAAAAAACACAAGGCTGGTTCTTAGAGAATCAACATCCATATTCTTGAGGTTTAAGGGCTTTAAACTCCTACTCTATAAAACGGCTTATATCATGGGATATAAAAAGGCTAATTTGATTATTTGCCAAACCGATTTAATGAAACAGCAACTTTTAGAGGCTTTACCTTGGCTTGAAGGTCATAAAAAAGTGGTGGTGATTCCAAACCCTGTTAATCTAGATGAAATAGCCGAAAAATCTAAAGCAACTACAGACTTTAATATCGAAAATGCCATCGTAGCTGCTGGTCGCTTTATTCCTGAAAAGGGTTTTGATATACTCATTGACGCCTTTAGTCAGCTTGAAAATAAAGCACTTAAATTGGTCATTCTTGGGGTTGGAACTCCTGAGGAACATCAAAAGCTCATTGACCAGATCGCACAACTCGATTTGCAAGAACGTGTCATTTTATATGGCTATGTTAAAAATGTATATCCTATTTTTAAGAAAGCAAAACTTTGTGTTGTTTCCTCAAGAATTGAAGGATTTCCTAATGTATTATTGCAAATGATGTCACAAAACAATGCCGTAGTAAGTACAAAATGTGCTGGCGAAATTTCAAATATAAAAGGAATTACTACATGTAATACTCATGATGTCATGGCTTTAAAGACAGCGATTGAAAAAGGTCTGAAAAATACTGATGACAACAAAACTTTATATTTTAATGACTATATAAAGTCAAGATCTATTGATAATTTTGTGGCTACAATGTTAAACCAAATCGATAATTAGAATGCAAAAGCTCATTCGCATAACAACAGTTCCTTCGTCTTTAAGAACACTCTTAAGAGGACAGTCACGTTTTATGAGTAAGTATTACCAGGTGATTGGGGTTTCTGGAGATGGTGATGCACTAAGAGAAGTCCACCAAAATGAAGGCATTCAAACCCATGTTGTCGAAATGACCAGAACAATTACACCGCTTAAAGATTTAAAAGCCACTTATCAACTCTATAAGTTTTTTAAAACTGAAAAGCCTTTTATTGTCCATACGCATACGCCAAAAGCGGGTACCTTAGGAATGCTTGCCGCAAGACTCGCTAAAGTACCACATCGATTACATACCATTGCAGGTTTACCTTTACTTGAAGCCAGAGGAAACAAACGTAAACTTCTTGATGCTGTTGAGAAGTTTACCTATAGTTGTGCGACTAAAATTTTACCTAATTCCTTCGGATTAGAAAGCATCATCATCAATAATAAATATACGACAGCAGACAAATTATTGGTAATTGGGAATGGCAGTTCCAACGGAATAGATACCAAACATTATGATACGAGTTTGGTTTCCGAAGCAACCAAAACCGAACTAAAGCAATCGCTAGGCATATCAGAAAATGATGTGGTTTTTATTTTTATTGGCAGAATTGTTAAAGATAAAGGTGTTAACGAGTTAGTAAATGCCTTTAACAGTTTGTCTAAAAAACAATTGCATTGTAAGCTTATTTTAGTTGGCCCGAGTGAAAACCATTTGGATCCCTTATTGCCTGAAACCGAAGCTATAATCAAAGATAATAACCGTATTTTGGCGGTTGGATTACAAAAAGATATTCGTCCTTATGTGGCTGTGTCACACGTATTAACGTTTCCGAGTTACAGAGAAGGATTTCCTAATGTAGTTTTACAATGTAGCTGTATGAATTTACCTTGTATTGTATCAAATATCAATGGTTGCAATGAAGTCATCGAGGATCAGGTTAACGGATTGATCATCCCTGTGAAAAATGAAAAAGCTTTAGAGGAAGCGATGCAATTCATGATCGATCATCCTGAAAAAAGAAAGGCCATGATTCAACATTCAAGACCGAGAATTTTGGAACGTTATGAGCAAGAGTATGTATGGAATGAACTTTTAAACTATTATAAGAGTCTGAACTAATGAAAATATACCGAAACTTTATAAAACCTTTTTTTGATTGTCTTGCTGCAAGTATCGGATTTATACTTTTATTTCCGGTTTTTGCTGTAACATGGCTGGTATTGATGATTAAAAACAATGGAAAAGCTTTTTTTTATCAAGAACGTCCTGGTAAAAATGAACGGATTTTCAAAATCATCAAGTTTAAAACGATGAATGATAAAACCAATGCCAATGGTGAATTATTGCCACCTTCAGAGCGCTTGACGAAAACGGGCTTGTTTGTCCGTAAATATTCGCTGGATGAAATTCCGCAGCTCCTAAATGTCATCAAAGGCGATATGAGTATTATAGGTCCAAGACCTCTGCTCATTAGGTACTTACCAAGGTATAATGATTTTCAGAAGCAACGACACCAAATTAGACCTGGTATTACTGGCTGGGCTCAGGTTAACGGACGAAATGCCATAAGCTGGGAACAAAAATTTGAATTTGATGTTTGGTATGTGAAAAATATGTCCTTAGCTTTAGATATTAAAATCTTATTTTTAACCGTATATAAAGTCTTTAAAAAGGACGGAATTTACAGTGTAGAAAATGACATTGTTCCTGATTTTATGGGAACTGAAACCAATCAAAATATAAATCATGGCAATTAATATATTATTCACTTGTGCAGGGCGACGCAATTATTTAATTAACTACTTTAAAGACGCTATGAAGGATCAAGGTCGCGTCATTGCTGCCGATATGAACCTCTCTGCTCCTGCTATGGTTGATGCCGACCTCGCTATTTTAGTTCCAAGTATCTACGACAATAATTATATTGAAGAATTAAAAAAAATCATTATTGAACACCGCGTAACTGCCGTAATATCGCTCAATGATCTGGAACTTCCTGTACTTGCCAAACATAAAAATGAATTGGAAGCTACAGGTGCTAAAATTATTATTTCCAGTGAAAAAATTATTGAGATGGCTTTTGATAAGCTTGAAACTTTTAATTTTTTGAATAGTATCGGACTCAAAACACCGAAGACTTATACCAATTTAAAAGCTGCAAAAGAAGCGATTGCCAACGGAGCTCTAAAGTATCCATTAGTAGTTAAACCGCGTTGGGGAAGCGCTTCTATTGGTATTGATTTTCCAGAAGCTTCTGAAGAATTGGAATTAGCATTTAGACTTCAACATATAAAACTTAAAAAGTCCATACTCAGCACAGTAAGCGCTCAGGATATTGATAATGCTATTCTGATTCAAGAAAAGCTAAAAGGCAGTGAATTTGGAATGGATATAGTCAATGATTTTGAAGGTAATTACTTCGGAACCTTTGTGAGAGAAAAGCTTAATATGCGTTCTGGTGAAACTGATAAAGCGATGTCTGTAATTGATGAGCGTTTTGATGAAATTGGAAAAAAAATAGCAGAACATACGAAGCATATAGGTAGTATGGATTGTGATGTTTTTATTGCTAATAACGAACTTTTTGTTTTGGAGTTAAACCCAAGATTTGGAGGAGGTTACCCTTTCTCACATGAAGCAGGGATTAATACAGCGGCTATTTATATAGAATGGTTAAAAGGCAACAAAAACGTGGCCGAATTTAATACGTATACAGCAGGGAAAACATTCTCAAAATGCGATCGCATGCTGGCTATTAAATCGACTAATTAAACTTAATCTTTTGTGCTTTTTTTGAGCCTTGAATCACAAAACTTTCTTCCTCTTGATGTTTGTATACTTTAATCTGATCAACTGGCTCTGGATTGGCAAACAAAAAGGTATAAATAAACTGTAGTAAAAAAGTGTAGGTTTTTGACTTAAAGTCAATTAACGTGTAGTTTTCATCAGCTGAAAAGCTTTCAAGTTTTTCAAAAGTGAAATCTTCATGTGCTTTATCACTAAAATTTTTATTTTCTCCTCTTACAATAAAACGAAACTTTCGATACAACTCATTCACTTTCTTCGTTCTGAGATATAACTTGATCTTAAAAAAACGTGCAACATAATTTGCTCGTAATGTGGATAGTAACGATTTAGAGTCGTATAAAATATGATAATCAAAATCGTAGGCTAAATTGCCCCATTTGTGCTTATAGTCGAAATCACCCTTTGAAAAATCTGATATTCTATACCCATGTTCAAAACACCATTCTAATAATTTAATAATAGATGTTTTGCCTATGCTAAACTTATAATAGTCGGAATCGAAAACAGTTATCGTTTCAAAAAGAACAGTTTCCGAGTGAAAATTAAGCGTAATACCAATGGGTGTATCTTCGTTATAAATAACCAAAAGTGAGGCCTTTTGTTCAGGGAGCATCTGAAACACCAGTTCTTTATAGTAATTCCATTTATCGGGACTTAAATGATGATAATTGGTTTGTTTATCGGCAAATCGCTTACTCAACAACTCATGAAATTGTTGAAATAAAGTATCAAATTCCGTTCGAGAAATGGCATCATGAATAAAGTCGTAACGTATATTAAAACACGTCTCTAAACGTCTTTGATTAGAACGAAACTCACGTCTGTTTTTAGAACTAAACTGTGCATTTATATAGTCATCCTGATCTTTAAAAGAACTGATATCCATCAAAAATCCTTGATACTGAAATACTTTTTTAAGGTGTAATGATGAATTTGAAGGTGGCTTAAATTCAGCTACATTGAAATAGGTCGGAACATCATAAATCAAAAACGTTTTTCCTTTATAATCTTTCTTAGTGTAATCGAGTTCGTAATCGATGCCTTTGGTTAAATTTTCACCAATATTTTCATAAACTCCCAATGCAGATTTTTTGAAAAACTTAACCCCTTTAATAAACTCAAAAGCTATGGGCTGCTGTCCTTTATTAAAGTGTTTTGACCAAATGGTTTCAAAAGTTGAAGATGTAAAAGGGTTGGTTTTCACTGAATTACAAAGTTGGTTTTCAAATGCATTGCAAAAGTAACATTTTTGAAACGTTATATTCAATTAATAGAATTAAAATAATCTTGTTATTTTATTTACATTTGACCCGATGATAAATAAAACTATGAACGGCCATTTTGTGATTTCTTTAGATTACGAAATTCATTGGGGAGTTTTTGATAAAAAAACAGTCGATGAATACAAAGTTAATCTTGAAAATGTTGGAAAAGTTATTGATCGCCTTTTGGAAATGAGTGACAAATATGGTGTAAAACTTACCTTCTCTACTGTAGGTTTTTTATTTGCTGAAAACAAAACAGAACTTTTGAAACAGCTTCCTGAAGACAAACCAACCTACCTGATCGAAAATTTTAGTCCGTACCCATTACTAGATGCCATTGGTGAAAACGAAGACGAAGATCCGTTTCATTATGCATTATCTGGGATTAAGCAAATTAAGAATAATGGGAATCATGAAATTGGAACGCATACATTCTGCCATTTTTATTGTCATGAACACGGTCAAACCGTCGAGCAGTTTGATGCAGATATAGAAGCTGCTGTTCGTATTGCAAAGCCTTTAGATATTGCCATTGAAAGTATCGTATTTCCTAGAAATATGATTGATGCAAATAAAGCAATAGACCAACCGTATCTTGATGTTTGTTATAAACACGGTATCAAATCTTTTAGAGGAAAAGAAAAAGCCTATATCTATAATATTCATACCACTAAGTTTTACCATGGCTGGTATCTTTTCAAAATTTTAAGATTACTGGATACCTACATTAATGTGACGGGATCAAACACCTATAAGGTTGAAGAACTAAACAGAAACAATAAAGTTTATAACTTGCCTTCTAGCCGATTAATGAGAGCTTACAGTAGCAAGCTTAAGTTTCTTGAACCTTTAAAAGTAAGGCGAATTAAAAAGGCAATGACACATGCTGCCAAGCATAACGAAATGTTTCATCTTTGGTGGCATCCTCATAATTTTGGTGCTCAAATGGATGAGAATTTTAAAAATTTAGAAGCAATTTTTAAAACCTATAAGAAACTAAACGAATCTTACGGCTTTCAGAGTGAAACCATGACTGGACTTTCCAATAAAATTAAATTGTCATACCAAAAATAATAATCTGATTTAGTTGTAAAGACTAAAAAACAACGTGAAAAATTGTTTTTTATCGTGTTTATTTGGTTCATCGTATCGTATTGGTGCATATTTAAGCAGAATTTCTAATAAGAGCCCTTAATTGTAAGTCCGATTTGCAGATCTTCTAACCCAAATCCCTCACTAACAATAATAATTGTATAGTAATAAACTTACTTAACAGATTGATTATGGAATCAAAAATTTGGTTGTCTACACCGCACATGGGCGGAAATGAGCAATCTTATATTAATAATGCCTTTGAAACTAATTGGATAGCTCCATTAGGTCCACATGTTAATGGTTTTGAAAGCGATATACAAAACTATCTGAAACAAGATAGTCACGTTGCTGCGCTCAGTTCTGGAACTGCAGCAATTCATTTGGGTCTTATTTTATTAAATGTTGGTAAAGGTGACGAAGTTATTTGTCAGAGTAAAACCTTTTCCGCTTCAGCAAATCCTATTATATATCAAGGTGCAACTCCTGTTTTTGTAGATAGCGAAACAAGCACCTGGAATATATGTCCGGAACAGCTAGAAATAGCCATCAAAGACCGTATTAATAAAGGGAAAAAGCCTAAAGCCATTATTGCAGTCCATTTATATGGCATGCCCTATCAAGTTGATGCCATTCATGCTGTCGCCAATACTTATGATATTCCTGTACTAGAAGATAGCGCTGAAGCCTTAGGAAGTACCTACAATTCAATAAAATGCGGCACCTTTGGTGATATTGCTATTTTATCTTTTAATGGGAACAAAATTATTACAACTTCCGGTGGTGGTGCTTTGGTAACTAAAAACATTAAACTGAAAGAAAAAGCGGTCTTTTTAGCCACTCAAGCCAGAGAAAAAGCTGTAGAGTATCTTCATGAGTCGATTGGTTATAATTATCGATTATCTAACGTGCTTGCTGGTATTGGCAGAGGACAAATGGAAGTCTTAAACGATAGAGTGTCTGCGCGAAGAAGCAATTACGAGTTTTACAAAGAAAGCTTCAAAACGCTTGAAGAGCTTCAGTTTGTAGATGAACCACAGGGTAGTTTTTCCAATCGTTGGTTATCCTGCATGCTAACGCCTTCCGAAGAAATCAGAGAAGGATTACGATTGGCATTAGAAGCTTTAAATATTGAAACCAGACCACTTTGGAAACCGATGCATCAGCAACCCGTTTTTAAGGATGCGCCTAAATATCTTAATGGTGTTTCAGACGATTTATTTGAAAAAGGCTTATGTTTGCCTAGCGGGTCTAACCTGACTGAATATGAATTAAATAGAGTAATATCAGCAATAAAAACGTATTTTAGAGCATGATTAAACGTCTACTACAAAAAATCTCAAACCGATATGCCTCCAAATGGTTGGTCATGCTTTTCGATTTATGTATCGTAGCATTTACCTTTGTAGCCGCTTATATTATACGCTTTAATTTCAAATTAGATTTTGATTTTATTGTGATGATTAAGCAGGTACCTTTTGTGTTTTTGGCGGCTTTGATTAGTTTCGTCTTAGTTGGTTCTTATAAAGGTGTAGTTAGATTTACCGGATTTAAAGATGTTGTAAACATTATTATTGGTGTTAATATTTTAGCTACAATTCTTATCATTTCGACGTTTTTTAGCCGACGCTTAAACTACGAGAGTATTTTTAATATTTCTGGATCGATAATATACATTCATTTATTACTTAATATTCTTTTTCTTGTTGGTTCTAAGCTGTTTGTGAAATCGGTATATAATAAACTAATACAAGATTTTGAAACACAAAAACGTGTTTTAATCTTTGGGGCAGGAAATGCAGGCATGATTACCTATGATGCGATTACGAATGACCCGAAGAACAGCCACGTCATTATTGGTTTTATTGATGACAACGAAAGAAAAGTTGGTAAAAAAATCAACACACTTAGTGTTTACAGCATCGATAAAATTACTAAGGATTTTATAGAAAAACACGGTGTTGAAGAAGTTATTATTTCGGTACAAAACATCGAGTCTTCAAGGCTTTTACAAATTTCCGGACTGTTATTTGAATTAGGCTTAAAAGTAAAAATCGTCCCTCCTGTTCAAAACTGGATTGATGGAGATTTGAGTGTTGGTCAAATAAAAGAAGTTAATATTGAAGACCTGTTAGGTCGTGATCCTATTTCTATTAGTAACCCAGCGCTTCTTGACGAATATGAAAATCAAATCATTTTAATTACTGGTGCGGCTGGCTCTATTGGTAGTGAAATTGCCCGAAAAGCCACTAATTACAACTATAAAAAATTAATTCTTGTCGATAGTGCCGAGTCACCACTTTATGACTTGCAGCAAGAGTTTATTCAGAAAAAGATTAAAAATTTTGTCGCTGTTGTTGCCGATGTACGTGATTTTAGACGTATGGAACAATTGTTTCAACTTCATAAACCTAAAATATTATTCCATGCGGCAGCCTATAAGCATGTTCCGTTGATGGAAAACAATCCTTATGAAGCTGTGAGTGTTAATATTGGTGGTACGCGACATATGGCGAGTCTATCTGTTAAGCATGGTGTGAATAAATTCGTATTGATTTCTACAGATAAAGCGGTTAACCCAACCAATGTGATGGGAGCTACTAAGCGTATTGCCGAGCTTTATGTTAATTGTTTACAAGGAAAAGGTAAGACGAAGTTTATTACAACGCGCTTCGGAAATGTTCTCGGTTCGAATGGTTCTGTGATTCCATTGTTTAAAAAGCAAATCGAAAATGGCGGTCCGTTAACGGTGACTCACAAAGACATCACTCGTTATTTTATGACAATCTCTGAAGCTTGTCAGCTCGTATTAGAAGCTGCAACTATGGGGAATGGTGGTGAAATATTTGTATTTGATATGGGAGAATCTGTAAAGATTTTCGATCTCGCTAAAAACATGATTATTCTTTCAGGCTTACGTTACCCTGAAGATATCGATATTAAAATAACAGGATTACGTCCTGGAGAAAAAATTTATGAAGAGCTCTTAGCCGATGGTGAAAATACCAGAGCAACCTACCATGAAAAAATCATGATTGCTAAAACGAAACATTTAGACATTTTAACAATTAGCGATAAAATTTCTAATTTATGTGCCGTAAATTCAAAATCACAAAACTTAGAAATCGTATCACTTATAAAAGATATAGTACCAGAATTTATTTCTAATAATTCAAAATTTGAAGTCTTAGATTCAAAAAAATAAACTTAACCAATTCAAACTATTATGCGACAAAATATTAGTAACATCCACAAATTCTTTTTGTTATTTACATTGGTCATTTTATCCTCTTGCGGATCAAGAAAAAACATCGTCTATTTTCAGGATGAACCTATAACGAATCAGAGTTTAAGTGAGCTAGATAACAACTATCAATTACGCTATAAACCTAATGATATATTAACTATTGATGTTGCTGCTGAAGTCGCCGAATCGGTTGCTGCTTTTAACCTTCCTGCTGTTGCTTACAATACAAACAGCACGACTTCTGCCCAAACGCAGGTGTTAAGACAAACCTATTTAATTGATCCTGATGGTAATATTGAATTCCCTGTTTTAGGAACTGTAAAAATGGAAGGACTTACCCGAGTTGAAGCTACAGAAATGCTCAAAGAAAAAATTAGTGTGTATGTAAAAGAGTTTATAGTAAATATCAGATTGGTTAATTTCACGATTTCTGTGATGGGAGAAGTTAATAGACCTGGAACCTACACCGTTGAAGGCGAACGTATTTCTTTAGTACAAGCGCTTGGTTTGGCTGGTGATTTAACCATTTATGGAAAGCGTAATAATGTCTTCTTAATTCGTGAAATAGACGGAAAGAAAAAATACGCTAAATATGATTTAACTTCAATTAACGTTGTTAATTCTCCTGTATATTATCTTTCGCAAAATGATATTATTTACGTAGAACCTAACGATGCCAAAGTAAAAACATCTTCTTACAATCCAAATACTGGTGTATTAATTTCAGCTATTGGTACACTCGCAACTATTGTTGCCATATTTGTTGTTCGTTAATAAAAAGATCCTACTATTATGTCTCAAAATTCATCGTCAAATAAAGACACTATTATCAATCTGGTTGAGTTATACCTATCTAAATGGAAACTCATTCTCGTTTGTGTGTTGATTGCTTTAGCTTTTGCTTTTCTGAAAATTAGATATAGCACGTCCTTATATCAGGCGACAGCTACAATTAAACTTAAAGAAGATGAAAATTCACGGAGTCTTGCTGAAATTTCCTCGCTTCAAAATGGTGGTTTAGGTAGTACATTACCCAATGTTACTGATGAAATTCAGGTCATTAAATCGCGTACCATTTTAACCGAAGTTGTTAAAGACCTCAAGTTGAATATCAGGTATTTTGTTAGTGGTAAAGTAAAACAAGAGGAAGTCTATTCTCATCCGCCAGTGAATATTAGTTTTTTCATGAATGATTCGCTAGTTGGAAACATTAACAAGTCATTACATATCAAAATACTATCGGCTCAAAAATTTGAACTCTCAAATATTAATACCAATAAGCTCTTAGAATTTAAGTCTGGAGAAACTTCCACGCATAGTTTTGGAGAACGTGTTAAAACATCGTTTGGGTCGTTTGTACTAACGCCTAATTTGGGTACCTATGGTTCTGAACCTGGTGCATTTGTTGAGATTAGAATTAACCCTATTCACAGTGTGGTACAATCTTATCGCGATAAGATAAAACTTAGTACGACCGAAAAATCAAACGTGATCCAATTGTCGCTTAATGAAAGCATCATGGAAAAAGCTCGTTTGGTATTAGACAAAGTCATAGAAAAATATAATGCCGATGTAGTTAATGATAAAGAGCAAATTGTACAAACAACTTCTGAGTTTATCACCAATCGTTTAAATATTGTATCTAACGAATTAGAACAAGTCGATTTTACTGCTGAAAAACTTCAGAAAGATAACCGCTTAACGGCCTTGTCGTCACAATCTAATATTTTTCTGGAAAGCGAACGTTTAACTGATGCCAAAATCAACGAAACGAGCAATCAATTGCAATTGGTTGAATATATGAGTGAAAATCTCAATGATGAAAACCGAGAATCAGATTTACTTCCTGATATAGCTATTGGCGACAGTGATGTTGCACAAATCACCAAAAACATTAACGAACTGGTTTTACAAAGAGACCAGATTCTAAAAAATTCGAGTGACAAAAACCCAACGGTTGTTAGGCTTAACGATCAGATTAATGCCTTAAAAGGAAATCTTAATCAGAGTTTAGGTAATATTAAATCTGCTAATGAGATTACGCTTAGAAATCTCAACCGTCAAGGGAGTAGAATTCGTGGGCAAATTTATTCGGCACCAGGCAAAGAACGCCAGTTTAGAGATATTAAGCGTCAACAAGATATCAAAGAGTCGCTATACCTCTATTTATTAGAAAAGCGTGAAGAAACGGCCATTACTTTAGGGATGTCTACTGCCAATGCTAAAGTAGTTGATTATGCGTATACCAATGCTGATCCTGTGGCGCCAAAACAAAAAGTGATTTATTTGGCATCCTTATTAATTGGTTTGTTTATTCCGGTGTCACTTATTTATGCCAAAGATTTAGTTGATAATAAAATTCACACGAAGGAAGACATTTTACGACTGGTAAAAGCACCATTTATTGGCGACATTCCAAAATCTGAACTAAAGCAAAAAGTAGTCAATAAGGTAGATTATTCACCTAAAGCTGAAGCGTTCAGAATCTTGAGAACCAATATTGATTTTATGCTTCAGAAGTATGACAAACCGTGTAAAACTGTTTTTGTCACATCAACAACCGCTCAAGAAGGTAAATCACATACCACAACCAACCTGGCGAGTTCATTCTCATTTTCCGATAAGAAAACTTTACTCATTGAAACCGATATTAGAGTTCCGAGAGTTAACGATTATTTAAATATTAAAGCCGACAAAGGTTTAACCGATTTTATTTCAGATAAATCGTTAAACATTGCTGATGTTACAGTGAAGCAAAAGGACAATCCGTTTTTAGATGTTATTCCGTCAGGAACTGTCCCACCTAATCCTGCCGAATTATTGATGAGCGATCGTGTTAATTTCCTATTTGAAAAGGTAAAAAAAGAATACGATTATATTATTGTGGATACGGCTGCTGTTGGATTGGTTACAGATACTTTACTCATTAGTGATCATGCTGATATTTTTATTTATGTGGTAAGCGCGAATAATATTGATAAACGTCAGTTACATATTGCTCAAACTATGTATGAAGAAAAACGTTTACCAAATATGGTGACGCTTCTTAACGGTTCGGTTAAAAAGAAAGGCTACGGTTATGGCTATGGTGATAATCCGCAAAAAAATAAAAAATGGTATGCTAAGCTTTTAGGACGTTAGGTTCTAGAGCTTGCGACGTTTCTTTTCTTGCTTCAGTAGATTGAGTTCTCTACTGGTTTGTCCGGCAACCGATGTATTTTCTTCAGCACGACGAATCAGGTAAGGCATCACATCTTTGACAGGTCCGAAAGGCACATATTTAGCCACATTATAGCCTTGATTGGCGAGATTAAAACTGATATGATCGCTCATTCCGTAAAGCTGACCAAACCACACATTATTATCGGTTTTGTCGATACCAAGTTCTTGCATGAGTTCCATAGCGAGATAGCAACTCTGTTCGTTATGGGTTCCGATAAACAAGGAAATGGTTTCCAAATGTTTCAGAATATAAGTCATACAGGTGTCAAAATTCTCGTCGGTTGCCTGCTTATGCTCACATATTGGTGAAGGGTAGCCCTTCTCCTCTGCTCTTTTACGTTCTTTTTCCATATACGCACCACGAACAATTTTAAATCCGACTTTAAAACCATCCGCAACCGCACGTTCATGAATCCCTTTTAAGTAGTCTAAGCGATCCCAACGATAAGTCTGTAAGGTATTATAAACAATCGGTTTGGTGGTATTATACTTTCGCATCAAGGCTTCACAAAGATCGTCGGCTGCATCTTGCATCCAGCTTTCTTCGCCATCGATTAGAACTTCCACATCTTTCTCTTTAGCCAATTGACAAACCGCATCAAAACGCGCTACAATACGATCCCATTCGTCTTGTTCAGCAGAGGTAAGTGTTTTACCTTCGCCTAATTTCTGATAAAGATAAAAACGCCCAAAACCAGTAGGTTTAAACACGACAATTGGCATGGCTTCCTTTTCATCGGCGAATTTGATAATCTTTAATATTTTATCACGAGCTTCATCAAAAGTCGACTCTTCCTCTTTCCCTTCTACCGAATAATCTAAAACCGAACTTACGCCTTTGGTATACATAAGGTCAATAACTGGCAAGCAATCCTCTTCGTTAACACCGCCACAAAAATGATCAAATACCGTAGAACGAATTAAGCCTTCAACAGGCAAATGCGCCTTAAGTGCAAAATTGGTCGCTGCAGTCCCAATACGAACCATAGGCTCATAAGAAATCATTTTAAATAAAAAATAAGCACGTTCTAATTGTGAATCATTTTTTAGTGCAAAAGCAACTTCGGTGTTATCAAAAAGTGTCTTTGTATTCATTGCTTGAAAAATAATCACAAAAATAATTATTCGGTTGCTATTATGTAACTAAAAGTCGCTAATTTTCCACTTTCTTAGAAAGATTAGATTTAGCATGAATTCTATAGCCACAAAAACATACACCGTTCATTTTAACGATACAGCTTACCAGGCGCTTAACAACTATATTGAAACCCATGATTTTTCAAAAATTTTCATCCTTGTAGACAGCAATACTCACGAACATTGTCTGCCGAAGTTTATGTCGCATTTAGAAACTTCTCTTGCTATTGAAGTGATAGAAATGGAAGCTGGCGAGCCACACAAAAATATTGAAACCTGTCTTGGGATATGGAATGTACTTTCTGAACTTGGTGCCGACCGCAAAAGCTTGATGCTTAATCTTGGAGGTGGTGTCGTGACCGATTTAGGCGGATTTGTGGCTTGTACATTTAAGCGTGGTATTAAGTATATCAACATTCCAACCTCATTATTAGCAATGGTAGATGCCTCTGTTGGTGGGAAAACCGGAGTGGATCTTGGTGCTTTAAAAAATCAAATTGGTGTGATTAACACTGGTGACATGGTGATTATTGATACGTCGTATTTAGATACCTTGCCTCAAAATCAAATGAAGTCTGGTTTGGCTGAAATGCTAAAACACGGCCTTATTAAAGACCGTCAGTATTTTGATAGATTATCTGATTTATCAAAGTTAAAACTTGAAGATCTGGATGTTTTAATCCATGAATCTGTAGTCATAAAAAAAGATATTGTTACAAAAGATGAGTTAGAACTAGGTGAACGAAAGCATCTAAATTTCGGTCATACCATAGGTCACGCTATCGAATCCTATTTTTTGAGTCACCCAGAAAAAGAAGAGCTCTTACATGGTGAAGCTATTGCTATCGGAATGATTTTAGAGTCTTATATCTCTTCGGAATTACTGGGTTTACCAAAAGATGATTTAAGTCATATTACAAACGTCATTAATGGGATTTATGATTTTGTTGCGATAGCACCTTCAGATTACGATGCAATTATAGAATTATTAAAACACGACAAGAAAAACGAACATGGTAATATTAATTTTGTGCTTTTGGAAGCTATTGGCAAGCCTAAGATTAATTGCCTTGTTGACAATGCGTTAATTATGAAGAGTTTCGATTATTATACCGAACAATAACCCACTTGTTTTCTAATTTTACAATCTAAAACCTCTATTTTGTAGATTATTTTCTCTATATTTAAAGTCATAATCATTCAAAATGGCTTCAAAACCTATTATAAAAATTGGAAGAATACGTATTAATGGAGAGCCATATATTACGGTAAACTTTAAATACAATTCCAAATTTAAAAACCTGATGCGAAGAATCCAATCAGCTAAATGGAGTTACACGTTGCGTACTTGGATTATTAAAGACAATGCCGTTTCCCTGAACCGATTTTACTATTTATTTTCTAAAATTTCACTTATAGAAGAAAATAAACTTTTCAAGAAAAAGGAAAAACGGGAGTTTGATCTTTCTGAACAACAAAAATACCTATTGAATGCGTTTTACAAATATTTGAAAGGAAAGCGTTACAGCAAAAGTACCATACAAACGTATGTGTTTGGTGTCGCTGATTTTATTTCGTTTAATGCATCGAAACCACTTTCGGAACTTCAAAACCGAGATGTTGAATTATTTATAGAAGAAATCTATATAAAGCGACATTATAGTGTAAGCACGCAACGCCAATTTATTAGTGCTTTAAAGCTGTTTTTACTATTTGAAAGTTCAACACAAATAGATAGTTTAGAATTGATGCGTCCTTACAAATCTAAAAAGTTACCTATTGTATTATCTCAGCAAGAAGTATTGCGGTTAATACAAAAAACATCAAATTTAAAACACCGAACAATTATAGCGCTATTGTATTCTTGTGGTTTACGTATAAGTGAGCTTTTAAATTTGCGTGTCACTGACATTGATATTAACAGGCGTCAAATACATATTAAACGAAGTAAAGGTCGAAAAGACCGTTATGTAGGAATGGCAGAAAGTTTTTTACCCTTATGTTTAAATTATGTACAAACCTATGAGCCAAGGCTTTATTTTATAGAAAACAAGCAGATGCAGCCTTATAGTGCTGAGAGTGTACGCGCTTTTTTAAGGCGGAATTGTAAAAAGGCTGGAATTATAAAGCGAGTTACGCCTCATACTTTACGTCACAGCTATGCAACTCATATGTTAGAACAGGGGGTTAATATAAGGTATATCCAGTCACTTTTAGGGCATTCTCGTCCAGAGACGACTATGATTTACACTCATATTAAGCGTCAGGATTTATTAGAGATTTCTAACCCTTTAGACGTGGCTGTTTACAAATTAAGCACAACTGATAAACAAACCAGCAATGTTGTGTTATCCCGTAAAAATCTGATATAAAATCATATATTTGTATAGATATAACTAGTTGGGATTAATAAAGCCCGACTTTTGGATCTTCCCAGGTGTATTGCTAACATCAAAAATTGTAGATTAAGGTCAGTGCTATAAAAGTAGTATGGAATTACTACTTGTAGAATTTTAGTTCTTCCAA
>NZ_JANZNR010000040.1 GCF_025153525.1 Psychroserpens sp. SPM9
GTTGGGATTAATAAAGCCCGACTTTTGGATCTTCCCAGGTGTATTGCTAACATCAAAAATTGTAGATTAAGGTCAGTGCTATAAAAGTAGTATGGAATTACTACTTGTAGAATTTTAGTTCTTCCAAGCTTTCGATTGAAATCGTATGAGAGTTTCACTCTCAGATACGAATAAATTCGCATAAAGCTTGACTGAAGATATAGAATATTTTCGACAAAGTCAAGTAGTTGCTCAAAAAACTTGTCTTTTACAGCCCTGAGCACTGATAATTTAACAATTTTAAATGATAGCTTTTAAAATAACAGTACCATATCTAGTGATATCATACATGATTTTAAAAACATACACCAAGGTCAGATGCAGTTATGTAGCGTCAGTCTTTACTACGTAATTTTAGATATTTCCTTTGGGAAATGCTAAATTACTAAACCCAACAGCGCATATAAAAAATAGCTAGATCAGTTATGAATCGTTTTTTTTCGTTTCTTTATAGAAGTAAAATAAGACTAGGAAGTTAGGGATTTGTTAATCGCTACTTTCCATATACGCACATGTT
>NZ_JANZNR010000041.1 GCF_025153525.1 Psychroserpens sp. SPM9
AATCACTCATACGGAGAGATCATTCAATCTTAATTTAGTAATTCACACTCAATCTCAAAGGGTTTTCACTCGACTCTGAAACTCACTCAAATCTATAAATTAGAGGTTCAATTCAAAAGGAAATCGTCTGATTCAAAAAATAATTGATTAGCAAACGTGATCACTCAAACCTCTTTATGTGATTACTCTTCTCGCGTTATGTGATTACTCAAGATTCAGAAACGCAAGCTGAATGTGATTACTCTTAGGTGTCGGCACAGTAAATAACAACGTGTAAAGTTCATTGCTTGATTTTTTTGTACTTGGAATATTTTAGACAAAAACATCAGTGGTTTGGTTTCTTTTATTAATTTTAAGCGAACCAACGCAACGAAACCTTACACATACACGTTGGGATTAATAAAGCCCGACTTTTGGATCTTCCCAGGTGTATTGCTAACATCAAAAATTGTAGATTAAGGTCAGTGCTATAAAAGTAGTATGGAATTACTACTTGTAGAATTTTAGTTCTTCCAA
>NZ_JANZNR010000004.1 GCF_025153525.1 Psychroserpens sp. SPM9
CTTACCATTCCGAACAGAGAAGTTAAGCCCATTTGCGCCGATGGTACTGCCAGTTGTGGGAGAGTAGGTCGTCGCCTTTTTTGAAACCCTTTTCATATCAAAATGAAAAGGGTTTTTTGTTTTTATAGAAATAAAAAAATCAATACACGTATATGTATTGATTTTTTTCTTTTTCTATTTTGATCTAAACTTATTTAAACATACTATCCATGATTGTCTTTAAACCCTTAAAAGCAAAGAATATGGCTAGAATGCAGAGTATCGATGCAACAATAAGTATAGGTATATACAAAGGTTTGTCTGGATTACTAAGTCCTACATATAATAGCGTAGGTCCTAAAAACATTAGTATTAATGTTAAACCCATGGTTTTAATTCCTTTGACTAATACATCTTTGTCTGTTCGTTTAGTATCCATAGTTGTAATTTTGAATTGCAGCTCTTACATTTTTATATTTTTCTAACAATGATTGAGCATCTTCATAACTAATACTCAATTCTTTTGCTAGCATTTTAATTCCTCGATCAACTAGTTTATTATTGCTTAATTGCATATCTACCATTTTATTACCTTTTACTTTATCAAGTTTTATCATGGTCGCAGTAGAAATCATATTTAGTACCAGTTTTTGAGCTGTTCCAGCTTTCATTCGTGAGCTCCCAGTGACAAATTCAGGGCCGACAATGACTTCGATGGGATATTGTGAAATTTGCGATAGAGGACTCTTTTTATTACAGGTGATACATCCCGTAATAATACCATTGTCATTACAGTTTTCTAGTGCAGCAATCACATAAGGTGTGGTTCCAGAGGCAGCGATACCTATAACAACATCGTTAGTTGAAACATTATAAGCTTTTAAATCTTCCCATCCTTGTGTTGTTGAATCTTCAGCAAATTCTACTGCCTTTCTAATTGCGGTATCACCACCAGCTATGAGTCCGATAACCAAATCATGGGTGACACCAAAAGTAGGCGGACATTCTGAGGCATCTAAAATACCTAAACGACCACTGGTTCCTGCCCCAATATAAAATAATCTCCCTCCAATTTTGAGTTTACTAATCACTTGTTCTATTAGGGATTCAATTTGAGGAATTGCATTTTTAACTGCTATAGGAACAGCTGTGTCTTCATTGTTTATGTTGACCAATAATTCGTTAACAGTCATTTTTTCTAAATGATTGTAGTTAGAATCTTGTTCTGTTGTTTTGATAAATGTCATAATGTAAAAATAGCTAATTTTTTTTCTGCGTTAGTGGTAGTAGTGGCATCCTTTTTGTTTTTTTACAAAAAGATATAACGGATGACAAGACGCTTTAAAGGTTTGCTTTAAAGGGGAACGCCCATCTTAACATCAATAAATTAAAACGGTAATTTAGTAACATCAACATTTCCGCCAGAAATAATGATGCCGATATTTTGGTTTTTGAATTGCTCTTTCTCTTTGATAAGCGCCGCAAAAGCTACAGCACTTGAAGGTTCGATTATGATTTTCATACGTTCCCAAATGAAGCGCATGGCTTCAATAATCTCAGCTTCTGTCACTCTGATAATTTGATTGATATATTTTAAGATGATAGGGAAATTATGGTGGCCAAGCTGCGTTCGCAACCCATCAGCAATCGTATTTGCGGTTTTATTTGTTTCAATTTTTTTACTCAATAGCGAACGATAAGCGTCATCTGCTTCGAAGGGTTCGGCACCAATCACTTTACAAGAGTTCCCAAAGTGATGTGCTGCAAGTGCAGATCCAGCGATGAGTCCACCACCACCAATAGGGCAAAATACAACGTCTAGATCAGACTGTTCGTTCAGCAATTCAATACAAGCAGTGCCCTGACCTAAAATCACATTAGGATCGTTGGATGGATGGATAAATGTGGCGCCCGTAGAGTGAACGATTTGGTTAGCTGCGTTTTGCCGAGCTTCAATTGTTGGTTCGCACTCTATTATTTGTCCGTTATACTGCTTCACCGCATTTTTCTTAACTACAGGAGCATTGGATGGCATGACGATTGTTGCTTTTACATTCAGGCTTTTTGCAGCTAAGGATAAGGCTTGTGCAAAGTTTCCGGACGAATGTGTGACCACACCTTTTTGTTTTTGAGCATTAGTTAATTGCATGATGGCATTAGTTGCGCCTCGCATTTTATAAGCGCCCGCTTTTTGAAAATTTTCGCATTTGAAGTAGACCTTGGCCTCAATACGTTCGTTGACTAATCTTGAAGATAAGACTGGTGTTTTATGAATAAATGGTAAGATTCTATTGTGGCAGTCTATTAGGTTTTCTTTAGTCATAATGTAAATTTACAATAAGTGACCGATAAAAAAAAGACTGCCTTTTAAGACAGTCTTTAAATTTAATATACTTAGCCGATTTAGCCAATAATTTTATTGAGGGTTTCACTTGGACGCATAGCTTGAGATGTTTTGGTTTCATTAGGTTCGTAATATCCACCAATGTCTACTGGTTGTCCTTGAACCGTATTGAGTTCTTCAACAATTTTAGCTTCATGCGCTTGTAAGTCTCTGAAGACTTGAGCGAATTCATTCTTTAAGTCTTGATCTTTAGTTTGATTAGCGAGTGCTTCTGCCCAAAATAAGGCCAGATAGAAATGACTACCTCGGTTATCTAATTCGTTAACTTTTCTTGAAGGTGATTTTCCGTTGGCTAATAATTTTTCGGTAGCATCATCTAATGTTTCTGATAAAATAATGGCTTTAGGATTATTATTTACCGTTCCGAAGTGTTCTAAAGACACAGCTAATGCTAAAAATTCACCTAAAGAATCCCAACGTAAGTGATTTTCTTCAGTAAATTGTTGAACGTGTTTAGGCGCTGATCCACCAGCTCCGGTTTCAAATAAGCCACCACCATTCATCAATGGAACTATAGATAGCATTTTGGCGCTTGTACCTAATTCTAGAATAGGAAATAAATCGGTTAAATAATCCCGTAATACATTTCCAGTCACAGAAATGGTGTCTTTACCAGCTTTAATTCGGTCTAGCGTAAACTCTGTAGCTTTAATAGGTGAGAGGATTCTGATGTCTAAACCAGACGTATCGTGATTTGGTAAATACGTGTTTACTTTTTTGATCAATTCGGCATCATGAGCTCTGTTTTCGTCTAACCAGAAAACAGCAGGTGTTTGAGAAGCTCGTGCACGTGTTACGGCTAATTTCACCCAATCTTGAATAGGAGCATCTTTTACCTGACACATTCTCCAGATGTCACCTTCTTCAACATTATGTGAAGTTAATATGTTACCTGTGGCGTCTATAACTTCTACTTTACCATGGGACGCGATTTCAAAAGTCTTGTCATGAGAACCATATTCTTCAGCTTTTTGAGCCATAAGTCCAACATTAGGAACAGTTCCCATTGTTGTTGGGTCAAACGCACCATGTTTTTTACAGAAGTTTATGGTTGCAGTGTAAATTCCAGCATAGCTGCTATCTGGAATGACTGCTTTGGTGTCTTGTTGTTTTCCTTGTGCATTCCACATTTGTCCAGACGTACGAATCATTGCTGGCATTGAAGCATCAATAATAACATCGCTAGGTACATGTAGATTTGTAATTCCTTTATCAGAATTAACCATAGCTACATCTGGAGCATTAGCAAATGCCGTGGCAATATCTTCTTCAATTTGCAAGCGTTTTGCTTCAGGAAGCTCATTTAATTTGGTCACCAAGTTTCCAAAACCATTATTAACATCAACACCGATTTCTTCGAAGGTAGTTTCATGTTTAGCAAATAAATCAGCAAAAAATACACGAACAGCATGACCAAAGATAATTGGATCTGAGACTTTCATCATCGTTGCTTTCATGTGTAATGAAAACAAAACGCCTTTGTCTTTTGCGTCTTTTACCTGCTCATCTAAAAAGGCTAATAAAGCTCTTTTGTTCATGACTGTAGCGTCAATAATTTCTCCAGGTAATAAATCTAAGCCCTCTTTTAATACCGTAGTATTTCCAGAGTTATCAGTATGAATTATTTTAACAGTTGTTGCTTTAGGAAGTGTTACAGAGATTTCATTATGAGCAAAATCACCATGAGTCATAGTAGCCACGTGACTTTTTGAGTCTGAAGACCAAGCACCCATAGAATGTGGATTCATCTTGGCAAAGTTTTTAACGGCTTTTGGTGCGCGACGATCAGAGTTTCCTTCACGAAGGACAGGGTTTACAGCACTTCCTTTAATTTTGTCATAACGAATCTTAATCGCTTTGTCATTAGCATTCTCTGGTTCATCAGGATAATTTGGTAAAGCATAGCCTTGAGCTTGAAGCTCATTAATAGCTGATTTTAACTGAGGAATAGAGGCGCTGATATTAGGAAGCTTGATGATGTTTGCTTCCGGACTCTTTGCTAATTCTCCTAATTCGGCTAAAGCATCAGGAACACGTTGAGACTCTGTTAAAAAATCTGGAAAGTTTGCTAAAATTCGTCCCGCTAGAGAAATATCTCTACTTTCGATATTGATATGAGACGACTTGGTAAACGATTTTATAATAGGTAACAATGAATGTGTTGCAAGGGCAGGAGCTTCATCTGTTTTCGTATAAATGATTGTAGGAGTATTTGCCATAAACTGTTTAGAATTTAGTATGTTGAAAAGGCTTAATTTTTAAGCTGGGCAAATATACAAAAAACTAGAGTTTTTCTGAAATATAAGACTTGTATAAGCAAAGGTTTTTAAAGTAAAATATTAATGCGATTGAGAATATTTTAAACAACGCTATTTTAAATTATTAATTGCTATTAATTTGATACTATGCTAAGAAGTCAAGAGTGCTTTTTTATAGAAATTTAACTGCGTAGTAAAATTTGGTAATGGCTATATTGAAGTGAGATTAGTTGATTGGTATAAAAAAACAAAAGCCATATCACTGTAGCTGACTACTTTGACATGGCTTTTTTGAGATAGTGTTTCGTGACTTATTTAACATTAAAGTTAAAACCAAGACAGCTGAATTTGCATTCCTTCGTCTTGTATCGGTTCAAGACTCACTATTTCAATGAAACATTTTATAACTTTCAAAATGTATTGACCTGTTATTACTCTGTTTCGGTTTAGTTTTGTTTTTCTTGATATTTATTTCCTTATCCTACACTTACGTGTTGAATAGCCTCAATAAACATTGCTTGTCCTCTTCACACTTACTTTCGCTTATGTTACTTTTTCAAAGCTTTCCACTTTATCTGCTCTCAACTGCCTAAGCATTTGTTAGTTTCAAAAGTTTCATGGTTTTTTCGCTTCACACGCCTACACGTGTAGCTATTGAACCTCAAAAAACAGCACTATATAAAGAACGTTTCTTTATTACAATTTAACATAAATCTAAATTTTAATTTAAAACCAAACACTGTTTGTTGTTAATTGTTTAGCTAAAGTAGGTTTTTGTTTGAGAATTGCAAATTTTAAGCCTATATAGATATTCACATTTTATGAACCAGAGTTATTAACAAAAGTTCATAACTGAAAAAGCCTTAACGTTGGTTAAGGCTTTTTGAAATTTATAGGGTCGATGAAGCTTATCTTCTAACTTCTTTGATTCTTGCTTTTTTACCAGTAAGACCTCTAAAGTAGTAGATTCTTGCTCTTCTAACTTTACCTCTTTTGTTCACCTCTATTTTTTGAAGTGCAGGTAAATTAATTGGGAATATACGTTCTACTCCAATCGTACCAGACATTTTTCTAATAGTGAATGTTTGCGAAGTACCAGTTCCTTTAACTTGGAGTACTACACCTCTAAAAAACTGTGTACGTACTTTTTCTCCTTCTCTAATTTCGTAGTAAACAGTGATCGTATCACCCGCTCCAAATTCTGGAAAATCTTTTTTTGTTACAAATTCGTCTTGTACAAATTTTACTAAAGAACTCATCTTTTTATGTTTAAGTGTATTATTTCAAACCAACATTCACGATTTTCGCCAGAGGTTAATCCAAAAGTGGCTGCAAAGATAGTTAAAAAGTTATAAGTAAAAAGCAAAATATAAAAAGTTTTTATGACATATTTTGGAGGGTCTTCTACTTCTTATATTTATTAACAGATATAAGGCTTTTTTCCGAATTCTTTGGAGTTTCTTATCTATAGCTAACACAAATAATTAATCTTCCAATAAATCTGGTCGGCGTTCTTTGGTTCTAAGGTAGGCTTGTTCTTCACGCCATTTTTCAATTTCGGGGAAATTTCCGCTAAATAATACTTCTGGGACTTTCATACCATCATATTCTCTAGGCTTTGTATAAATGGGAGGTGCTAATAATCCATCTTGAAAAGAATCGGTGAGCGCAGAAGTTTCATTTCCTAACACGCCAGGGATTAATCTTATGATGGCGTCACATAACACTGCAGCACCTAATTCACCACCAGATAATACATAATCTCCTATTGAAATTTCCTTGGTGATAAACTTATCGCGTACACGTTGATCCACACCTTTGTAATGGCCGCATAGAATGATGATATTTTCTTTTAGGGATATTTGATTTGCAATACTTTGATTAAGGCATTCGCCATCAGGAGTCATATAAATTATCTCATCGTATTGACGTTCTCTTTGTAATTTAGTAATGCATTTGTCAATAGGTTCTATCATCATGACCATTCCTGCACCGCCTCCAAATTGGGTGTCGTCAACCGCTTTGTAGCCACCTGTGGCATAATCTCTTAAATTATGAAAATGGACATTTACCAAATCAGCTTCTATGGCGCGCTTAAGGATAGAGGCTTCAAATGGGCTTTTCAATAATTCTGGTAAAACGGTGATAATGTCTATGCGCATGATTATTTTTTTATGGATTGCAAAGGTAAGCTTAATTGATTAAACCTATGGTAGTTGTTTACTTGAAACCTGAAGGGTAGTACATTAATATGTTTATGTGTTTTTCCAAAAAAATTGTAAGTCGTTATCTTTTACAAAACCTAATCTCTCATATAAATACTGTGCTCGATTATTAAAAGCTGTTTGAATGGCAAGCCCTTTATTATTTTCTGTTTGACATAGGCTTTTTGCACGATTAATTAAAGCTTCACCAACTCCTTGATTTCTACAATTTGCATCAACATATAAATCGTTGAGTATATACATAGCTTTCATAGATACTGATGAAAACAAGGGGTAAAGTTGTGTAAAACCAACCGCCTGTTCGTTTATATAAGCCATATAGATGACAGAATCACCTTGCACGAGCCGTTGCGTTAAAAACCGTTTAGCTGCAGCAGGATTAGATTCTTGCCTATAAAAAGTACGATAGCCATCAAATAAGTTAACTAATCTATCTAAGTCTTTGAGTTTTGCGCGTGTTATGACCATAAAAAAAAATCTGTAATCGAAATTACAGATTTTTATTGATATTATATAGTGTTACTGAAATCTATAATTTCAGAGCGTTTATTAATCAGGCTTTTTTCTGTTCGTTAATCATGTCTTGTAATTGACGTCTTACTTTTTGTTCACGCTCTAAAGCGACACGTCTGTGTTCTTCAAATTCTTCTTCTATTTCAGCAAGTGTCTTTTTAGCAAGTTTAGTCGTTGTATTACTGTTTTTATATTTATAGATAAAAAACAATAATAAAGCCGATAATACGCCAACAATACTCCATAGTACCATGCTGTAATTTGGTTTGGTCATTGGCATGCCAAACAATGTCATACTGTCTTTTTCAGCAATTGTATTATCTAATTCTACTTTGGTTGTTGATAAGCTTCCTTTTAAATCTTCAATTTCTTTAGCTTGTGTTTCAACTATGGCTTGAGTGTCATTTAAATCTTTATGAACAGCCTTTAACGAATCTATAGTATGTGCTTTAAGTGCATATAACCACGTCTTTTTTACCGTTTTATAATCTTGCCAGCTGTTTGACCGTCTAATTACGTATTCAAATTGATTATCTATTGTGCCGCTGTTTAGTGATAATTTTTCATCGTCATTACTTGTTTGCGCCGATGTAGTAGAAAATGTTAAAATCGTAATTGTAGTGAGTAGAAGCGTTTTAAAAAATCTCATTTTGGTTTTGGTTGAATTTAATAGCTTAATTAATGGTCAGCAATATAGTGATTTATATAATAATTTATAAGTAAATTGATGGTTGATATAAACATTTAGCCTCACAAATTGTGAGGCTAAATTATATACGGTTCAAATTTTATTTTGGATGTTGCTTGTTTCTAATAATAGGCAAAACGTCTAACTTTAGCAATATACTTAGCTAATCTAATAACCTGATGGCTATACCCATACTCGTTATCATACCAAATATAAAGGATGGCATTTTTTCCATCTGGGCGAACAATTGTCGCTTTACTATCGTAGATTGAAGGTGCCGAACTTCCAACAATATCACTAGAAACAAGTTCGTCACTCATTTCATATTTGATTTGTTCAACCAAATCGCCTTCAAGCGCATATTTCTTCATGATGGTATTAATTCCGTCAACAGAAGTTTCTTTTTCTAATTCTAAATTTAGAATAGCTAAAGATCCGTTAGGTACAGGAACTCGAATAGCGTTTGATGTTAATTTCCCTTCTAAAGATGGTAAGGCCTTTGATACGGCTTTTCCTGCTCCAGTTTCAGTGATGACCATATTTAAACCTGCAGCTCTACCACGACGGTATTTTTTGTGGAAATTATCAACTAAGTTTTGATCGTTAGTATAGGCATGAATAGTTTCTAAATGTCCGCTAACAACACCATAAGTGTCTTCAATAGCTTTTAAAATTGGCGTGATGGCGTTAGTGGTGCATGATGCTGCTGAGAATATATCAACTTTATCTGGGTTATTTTCTAAATGATTTACCCCATGCACAATATTTGGAACTCCTTTTCCTGGAGCAGTCAATAATACCTTATCTACACCTTTAGATTTTAAGTGTCTGCCTAAAGCTTCATCATCTCTAAAAGCACCAGTATTATCAATAACTAAAGCATTATTAATGCCTAATTTGGTATAATCAATATCTTCAGGTGCATTAGCCGAAATAATATTAACCGTAGTACCATTAATAATTAATGCACTGTTTTTGGTATCGGCAACGACAGTTCCTGAGAATTCACCATGCACAGAATCATTACGTAATAAAGAGGCCCGTTTTTCTAAAACCACCTCGTCTATAGCGCCACGAGTCACAATAGCTCTTAATCGCAATTGACTTCCTTTACCAGTTCTGGTCATTAATTCTCTGGCAACCAAACGCCCAATTCTTCCAAAACCATAAAGCACGACGTCTTTTGGTTGAATACTTTTGTTCTTCTTTGCATCTTTGAGTTTAGCGGCAACAAAACCTGTCGCATTACTATACTTTTGGTCTTCTAAATGAAATTCATAGGTTAATTTTCCGATATCCAATTTTGCTGGTGGAAGATCTAAAGTTTTTATTGCCTGAGCAATTTCTACAGAATCAAAAATAGAAATAGGCTTTTGTACAAATTCTCCTGCATATTCGTGAAGATTTAAAATTTCGCTGACATTGCGATCGATTAATTGATTTCTAAAAAGAACCAATTCAATTGATTTGTCATACCAAAGGTCGCTAACAATTTTAATAAATTCAACTGTAGCTCTTCTGCGATCGGCTTGAAAAGCAAGTTCTTTTTCGTAAGTTCCGTTCAAACTCATTGTTTTAATTTTAGTTGATCTACGTGTTAGGTAGATGGGTTGTTGTGTTTAAAAATTTTTGCAAAAATAGTATATTTCAAACGTTTTCGTAGCGTTTTTTTGGAAAATAAAAAACCCTTTAGTTTTTTTATTCTAAAGGGTTTGTGTTGTTAACTTTATGACGGGTTTTAATTTCCGAAGATAACTTCTTTACGTTCGAGGTTTCGGTTTAAGAATTCAAGCTTAAAAATTTCATCTTGTGCATTTGAACCATATTTTTCTGAAAATTTAGAGATGTCTGATACACTATTAATTTCAATATCGTTAATAGCTGTAATAATACATCCTGGTCGAATTCCAACGCGAGAATACAAGAATCCGTTTTTATTATCCTGAACAATTACACCATGCTTTATGTCGTATTTTTTCTTTACAGAAGATGGAAGGTTTCGCAATTCCATATTAATAAAGTCGACACTTACAGTTTCACTTTTTGTAAGTTTTACTGGAATAGTTTTAGACTCATTATCTCTTAAAACTTCAACGTTTACAATATCATTAGGACGCTTGGTCTTTAAGTATCCACTTAAATCTGTAAACTTAGAAATTTCAACATTGTCTAATTTTTTGATAATGTCACCATCTTTAATACCCGCTTTTTTAGCTCCAGAATTATCTTCAACACTACTAATGTACACACCTTGAATTTCGTTAAGTCCTTGCTCTATAGCTTCTTTAGAGTTTCTGTTCAAAATAGAAACACCTAAAACGCCTTCTTGAACATCGCCAAACTCCATGATATCTTCAACCACTTTACGCGCAATATTGCTAGGTACAGCGAATGAATATCCTATATACGATCCTGTTTGTGAGGAAATAGCGGTATTAATTCCGATGAGTTCACCTCTTGAATTTACCAAAGCACCACCAGAGTTTCCCGGATTTACAGCCGCATCAGTTTGAATAAACGATTGTGAATTTTGACCCGTTAAGTCACGTGCTTTTGCACTTATAATTCCAGCAGTTACAGTAGAGGTTAAATTGAATGGATTCCCTACAGCTAAAACCCATTCGCCAACTTTTGAAGTGTCTGAGTCCCCAAAGGCAATAGATGGTAAATCTTCAGGAGCATCAATTTTTAATAAGGCAATATCGGTTTTTTCATCGGTACCTATAAGTTCAGCATCAAATACACGATTATCATTTAAAGTAATAGAAATGCTATTCGCACCAGAAATCACATGATTATTCGTAATAATATATCCGCTTTTATTAATAATCACGCCACTTCCTGATCCAACTTGAGCACGAGGAGTTCGCCTTCCGAAGAATAAATCTTCCATAGAGGTTGGCGAAGTTACTGTAGACATATTTTTTACGTGAACGACTGCGTGAATTGTGTTTTCAGCAGCAATAGTAAAATCGGGCTGATCTTCAGCAAGCAAGTTTGCTGTTTTTGCATCATAATTGGCATTGATAAACTGCGGTTGCTCTTGAGTGGTTTCAAGAGTAACGGCTTGCTCGTCTTCTATTAAAAATTTGTAGGCAGATAATGTTATAATTCCACCTAACACCGAAACAAATACTAAGGTTAAAAGCTTTTTCATATTTAAAATTGTTTAATAATTAGGTAACGATTAAAATTACTTAATTATTGATTTTCAAATTCAACTTTAACGATTTTTAACGTCGTTTTTAACGCTCATTTAACACTGTAAATATCCTAGCATTATTCCTATATTTGCATGAGATATGCGACTTACATTTTATAAATACCAAGGAACCGGAAATGACTTTGTGATGATTGATAATCGTCTGCAAGTCTTTGATAAAACAAATACCAAACATATTGCCTTTTTATGCGATAGACGCTTTGGTATTGGTGCAGATGGATTGATCCTTCTAGAAAACCATGATCTTCACGATTTTAAAATGGTTTATTTTAATGCCGATGGAAATGAAAGTTCGATGTGTGGTAATGGTGGACGATGCATTACAGCTTTTGCTCAGTTTTTGGGTGTCATAGCAAATGAAGCTACTTTTGAAGCTATTGACGGGTTGCACAAGGCTACTATTGCTAACGGATTGGTTAGCCTTCAAATGCAAGATGTGAAGCGTGTAGAAAAACATCCAGCTCATGTGTTTCTCGATACAGGTTCGCCTCATCATGTACAGATGGAACAAGACTTAAAGATCCTTGATATAAAAACTGTAGGACGAGCCATTCGATATGGCGCGCCTTATAATGATGCTGGAAGTAATGTGAACTTTGTTTGCAAAAATGCCGATGATAATTTTTCTGTAAGAACCTATGAAAGAGGTGTTGAAGATGAAACGTATTCTTGTGGTACAGGTGTTACAGCTGTCGCTGTTGCCATGCATTATATAGGTGAAACAGAAAAAAATAATATTACTTTACAAACTGAAGGTGGAATACTTAATGTAACTTTCGACAACACAGCTAAGGGCTATCAAAATATCTGGCTTATAGGGCCAGCAACTCAAGTTTTTAAAGGTGAAATCTCATGAGAACACTTAAAGGCGATACTATTTATTTGAGAGCTTTAGAACCTGAAGATCTGAATTTTATTCACGAGATTGAAAATAATCAGGACATTTGGGAGATTAGTAATACGATAACGCCTTATTCTAAGTTTTTAATAAAACAATACCTTGATCATGCGCATAAAGATATTTTTGAAGTTAAACAATTGCGTTTGGTGATTTGTAATGATGCTCATTTGGCTATTGGGATAATCGACTTGTTTGACTTTGATTTTAAAAACCGAAGAGCAGGTGTTGGGATATTGATTAAAGCTGTTGAAGACCGTCAAAAAGGTTATGGAAAGGAAGCTTTGGAATTGCTTTCCAAGTATTGCAAGTCACATTTAGACATGCATCAATTGTTTTGTAATATTTCCGAAGACAATGAAAAGAGTTTAAAATTATTTAAAAATCATGGGTTTGAAATTATCGGACTCAAAAAAGACTGGAACTACGTTAATGGTTCCTATAAAAACGAATACCTTTTACAAATACTACTGAATTAAATGTACATTAAAAAAATACTTTGGGCAATTGCTCTTATTGGATTGGTTGTAGCCGCGTACTTTGCTTATTTTGTTTATAGCGCGATGTTGTCACCAAATACGGCTTTTAATAATGAAGAGGCTTATATTTTTGTGCCAACCAATGCAGGTTATGCTGATGTAAGATCACAACTGGAACCGCTTCTAGACGATATTGATGCTTTTGATGCCTTAGCTGAAAGAAAAAAATATACCAGTAATTTGAAAGCGGGACGATTCGTTATTAAAAAAGGAATGAGTAATAACGATATCATCAATTCAATTAGAAGTAATAATCTACCTATTAAAATTTCATTTAACAATCAAGAAAGCATTGCTAAATTGGCTGGTCGAATTAGCGCACAAATAGAAGCCGATAGTTTGTCCTTAGTAACAGCAATGACTGATGAAGCTTTTTTAAGCGATAGTGGATTCACAAAGCAAACGGCTCTAGGAATGTACATACCTAATAGTTATGAGTTTTTCTGGAATACATCTTCAGAACAATTTAGAGACCGAATGCTTAAGGAGTACAATCGGTTTTGGAATGCAGACAGAAACGCAAAAGCAAAAGCTATAGGTTTGTCTAGAGATCAGGTTATGGCTCTGGCTTCTATTGTTCATGAAGAGTCCAAACAAGCTAGCGAACAGCCTAGAATTGCTGGTGTGTATATGAACCGAATACGAATAGGAATGCCGCTTCAGGCAGATCCAACTTTAAAATTTGCAGCTTATCAGTTACCCGAATATCAAAACACCATTATTAAGCGTGTCTTGAATAAACACAAAGAAATTAAGTCTCCTTATAATACATATATGCATACAGGCTTACCTCCAGGTTTAATTGCAATGCCAGATATTTCGGCAATAAATGCGGTTCTTAATTATGAAAAGCATAACTATCTTTATTTTGCAGCTGATGCTCGGAAACTAGGCTTTCATAAATTTGCAAAAACTTTGTCTCAGCATAATATCAATGCAAGAGACTATCAACGTTATTTGTCGTCTCAAGGTATAAATAAGTAATTGTGCAGCGGCGATATACACTTGTTTTAATATGGGGTTTGTTAACTTATGCTGTATGTGCACAAACTAAAACAGAGGCCTTTTTAACACCTAGTGATACACTTCATATTCCAAGGCGAAATGCCGTTATTATTACTGAAGCGACTTTAGCGTCGCTTACTTTGATAGGGCTCGATCAATTATGGTATGCAGATTTCCCAAGGTCCAAATTTAAAACCATTGATGATACTGATGAGTGGTTGCAGATGGATAAACTCGGACATGTTTTTTCGTCATATCAACTCGGCAGAGTAGGTGCTAATGCTTTAAATTGGGCAGGTGTCCGGAAAAAAGATCAGCTTATCTATGGCGCTACCTTAGGGTTTGGTTTTTTAACAGCAGTCGAAATTTTTGATGGTTATTCTGATGAATGGGGATTTTCATGGTCTGATATGGCGGCTAACGGATTGGGTACTGGGTTGTATGTCGGACAAGAATTACTGTGGAATGAACAACGAATTACAATGAAATACTCGTTTCATCAAACCCAATACGCCAATCAGCGTCCAGATAAATTAGGAGACGGTTTTTTTGAAGAAATGCTCAAAGATTATAATGGTCAGACCTATTGGTTAAGTGCTAACCTACATTCGTTTTTTAAAGAGAGTCACTTACCAAAATGGTTAAACCTTGCATTGGGCTATGGTGCAGAGGGAATGTTAACCGGAAAAACAGAAAACGTTGATAACTTATTCATAACTCAAAATCGCAGGCGTCAATTTTACTTGAGTTTGGATGTAGATTTGTCTAAAATACAGACAAATTCTCGGGTGTTGAGAACTGTATTTGACGTTTTAAACGTCATAAAAGTGCCATTTCCTGCGTTTTCATACGACGGAAAAAACAGCATAAAGTTCCATTATATCTACTTTTAACAACACTTTAACAGCTTATTTTCAGATATATAGAAAAAGGCGTATATTTGCAGCCGCAATTTGTGAGTCTTTGTAAGGGGAATATTAGACTCACTAAAATTAACTATTATGATAAAAAAAATAGGTAATTATTTTGTTGTTCCATTAGCTATTTGTGTCACACTTTTTATGGCACTTAAACCAGGAAAATCGTTAAATTATGATGATTATTCTACACACGGTTTAGAGATTGACTACACCATATCCAAAGATTTAGCATTTAATACTGATGCTGATGAGATGTATAGTGTTGAATTGTCTAATCCATTTCAATCGCCACACTCGTATTTTCCTTACTTAGGTAAATCGTTTAACGGTTTTAAAGAAGCTTTAGCATTTAAAGAGTCCAGAGGAAACTATTTTACAGTTAATACGCTAGGTTATTTAGGAAAGTACCAATTTGGTGCCGAAACTTTAAAAATGATTGGCATTCATAATCCAACTAATTTTTTGTACAATCCAGAGCTACAAGAAAAAGCATTTTTAGCTAATGCCGAACGTAACAAATGGATTTTAAGAAAAGACATCAAACGTTTTGAAGGTAAGAAGATTAGTGGTGTATTAGTTACCGAATCGGGAATTCTAGCAGCTGCTCACTTGGCAGGACCAGGAAGCGTTAAAAAGTTTTTACGAAGCTACGGTAGTCAAAATGTATCTGATGCCTATGGTTCTTCAGTACGATACTATATGAAAAAGTTTTCAGGTTATGATACATCGTTTGTTGAGGCAGATAAAAAAGCTAAGGCTATTTTGTAAACATATCGTATACAATTTCAACACATAAAACAAAAGGCTAGTATCATTTACTAGCCTTTTCTATTTTATGATCTATTACAATCATTCTAGTCTTTATGAATCACAAAAATAGCTGGTCGCTTATGTAAGTCAATATTAGTGTGTTTCCAATCTTTGACGGTCTGTGTTTTTATATATTCTGTAGGTAATGTGATATCGCAAGCAATGCAAACTCTCGTGTTAGGATGTAATGTTGCACAAATATCATCGAGAATTTTTTGGTTTCGATAAGGTGTTTCTATAAAAAGTTGTGTTTGATTTTGTTCAAACGATAAGCGTTCCAAACGCTTTAATGTTGCTTTTCGTTCCGATTTATCAATGGGTATATAACCATTAAAAGCAAAGCTTTGACCGTTCATTCCAGAACTCATTAATGCCAAAACTATTGATGATGGACCAACCAAAGGAACGACTTGAATATGATTCTCATGTGCCAGACGCACAATGTCTGCTCCTGGATCGGCAATGCCTGGACAACCAGCTTCTGACAATAAGCCCATGGGTTTGCCTTTTTTACAAGCGTCTAAAAAATGCTGAATTTCTTCAGGTTGTGTATATTTATTTAAAAGTTCAAAATGCAATCCAGATTGTTGTTTTCGAGAGACTACTTTTTTGATAAAGCGTCTTGCTGTTTTTTCGTTTTCAACAATATAATCGTCTACCAATTCAATTACTTTTTTTACTGAAATGGGTAAGACTTCCAAAGGCGGATTATCACCAAGACGTGTTGGTATAAGGTAAAGTTTTCCGAAAGTGTTATTCATAATTATTCCACAACCAGTTTACGAATGCTTTTTCTACCTTGACTACTTATGATTTCAACAAGATACAAACCGCTTGTGAGTGCTTTTGTTGAAATTGTTATTAATTGTGCGTCAAAATTAGTTCTGGAAGTTACTAATTTTCCCTGAACGTCATGAATATTAATTTCCTGAATAGGATTAGAGTTGTTGAGTAAGTCAAACGTAACATTATTCGTAGCCGGATTTGGGTACATTTTTATGTCACTTATTGAAGGTTCATCGACGCTTAAATTAGATTCCACCACTTTATAAACAATACCATTAAAAAGACTGGTAACATATAATTCGCCATTAATATCTTCTCCAAAAGCCGACCAGCCGCCACCAGAAAATGCACCTAAAAGCGTAAGGTTAAAATTGCCTGGAGAGGTTTCTTCTACATAGCCAATATCATTACTGCAAAAATCTGCAAAAAAGTATAAACCTTGTAATGAGCTTTGCTCGGTACCACGATACACGTAACCACCAGTTATTGAACAACGTCCGCCTCCATGGTTATATTCAGCAATAGGCTCATGGTGAGTTATTTCATCACAAGTCGTTGAGGTTTGAAATGTCATAGTTCCTTCAAAACATTTCCAGCCATAATTTTCACCACCTACAGAAGTCGCAGAAACTTTGTTAATTTCTTCAATTTGTAATTGACCAACATCGGCAGTCCATAAATCTCCAGTCGTTCTGTCAAATGAAAACTTCCAAGGGTTTCTTAAGCCATAAGCCCAAATTTCATCTAGTGCTGCCGAATCACTAACAAACGGATTGTCTGAAGGAATGAGATAGGTCGTCCCGGCATCAATTTGTACCTGACTCACGTTAACATCAATTCTAAGCATTTTTCCAAGCAAGGTGTTTAAACGTTGGGCATAATTTTCTGGGTCTCCACCAGAACCGCCATCACCTAAGGAAATGTATAAATAACCATCGGTTCCAAAATGTAAATCACCTCCATTGTGATTTGAATAAGGTTGTGTTATCGTTAACATAACTACTTCAGAATTTTCATCAGCAGTAGTTGGTGTGGATCTGGTAAATCTCGAGATAACAGTATCGCCATCATTGTTGATATAATTCACATAAAAGAAGCCATTAGTGATATAATTAGGATGAAAAGCGACAGCCAATAAGCCTTGCTCACCTCCAAAATCAATTACAAGATCATCAATATCTAAAAAGGCTGTGGGATTTACAGTACCATCCGAATTTAATATTTTTATAAACCCATCACGTTCAACCACATAAAGTAGATCGTCACCTGCATGTTTAATGTTTACAGGGTTTGTGAATCCAGTGCCAAAAGTCTCTAATTCGATGTCTTGGGCGTAGTTAATAGATATAAAAAGGCAGGCTAGGAAAAGGGTAATTGTTTTCATTTTTCTAGTTTTAAAGGAATTTTTTTGACAAAATACGAAAAAATTAAGAGTTTTATAGGAAATCTCTTATAGGTCTTTGTTGGTAAGTGTTTTTGAAATGATAGAACAAGCCAGATCTAAAAGTGTAAATACGTGTTCAAAATCTGAAATTTCACCATAATAAGGATCGGGAACTCTTTTGTTTTTGACGGTATCGTCAACCTCCAGTATAAGCTTCACTTTTCCTATGTCGTTAGTGTTTCTTGCCAGTTTAGTGACATTGTCATAGTTGGATTGGTCCATGACATAGATATAATCAAAAGTGTCAAAATCTGAAGTTTTAAATTGACGACCTCTTTGATGAGAAATATAAATTCCATGATTTTGAGCAACAGTAATAGAGCGTTGGTCAGGTAGATCTCCTACATGGTAATTTGCCGTTCCAGCAGAATCAACATAAAATGTGTCTTTAGGCAGTTTTGATTCTAAAATTCCATGAGCTAATGGCGAGCGACATATGTTGCCTAAACAAACCATTAAAATACGAGTCATAGTAACTGTTTAAAGGGATAGCTTTTTAGAAAGATCTTCAACGTATTTTCTAAATTGCTTATCTGTAGAGGATAGGTTGTCTACTGTTTTACAGGCATGAAGTACAGTAGCATGATCACGTTTTCCAATTTGAGATCCGATACTTGCCAATGATGCTTTTGTATATTTCTTAGCAAAAAACATGGCTAATTGCCTCGCTTGTACAATATGACGTTTTCTAGTTTTAGACTGAAGTGTACTGACATCCATTTGGAAATAATCGGATACAACCTTTTGAATATAATCGATAGATACTTCGCGTTTGGTGTTCTTTACAAACTTCTCAACGATTTCCTTAGCAAGGTTAACCGTAATCTCTTTTTTATTGAAAGACGATTGCGCAATCAAAGAAATAATAGCTCCTTCTAATTCACGTACATTGGTTTTAATATGCTTTGCCACATATTCAATGATTTCGTCTGGCATTTCAACACCATCGCGATACAGTTTGTTCTTCAGAATAGAAACTCTGGTTTCAAAATCTGGGCTTTGCAATTCTGCTGAAAGTCCCCATTTAAAACGAGATAATAAACGTTGTTCAATATCTTGCATATCAACAGGCGCTTTGTCACTCGTTAATACGACTTGTTTTCCGTTTTGATGTAAATGATTGAAGATATGGAAGAATACATCTTGTGTTCCTGACTTCCCAGATAAAAACTGGACATCATCAATAATCAAAACATCTATAATTTGATAAAAATGAATAAAATCATTGCGATTATTCTTTTTTACAGAGTCAATATATTGTTGTGTAAACTTTTCCGCAGAAATATATAAGACCGTTTTTTCAGGATATTTATCTTTGATATCCACACCAATAGCATGCGCTAAATGCGTTTTTCCAAGACCAACACCACCAAAAATTAATAAAGGATTAAACGACGTGCCTCCAGGTTTATTGGCTACGGCAATTCCTGCATTTCTTGCCAAACGATTCGAATCTCCTTCTAAGAAATTTTCAAAACTGTAATTAGGATTGAGTTGCGATTCAATTTTTACATTTCTAATCCCAGGGATTACAAATGGGTTTTTAAGTTCCGGACTTTTATTATTTAAAGGAACATCAACATCTTGAGATTTTAATGCACCACGATTAGAGCTCGGAATTTTTTCAGTAAACGGTTGTTTGTTACCATAAGTGTTTTCCATTTTGATAACGTACACCAACTTTGCTGTTTCACCTAATTGTTTGGTTAAAGCCACTTTAAGGATTTTAACATAGTGCTCTTCTAACCACTCGTAGAAAAATTTACTAGGAACTTGAATGCTCAGTGCATTATCTGTAAGCTTAACTGCTACTATAGGTTCAAACCAAGTTTTGTAGGCTTGAGGTTGTATATTGTCTTTTATAAATGAGAGACAGTTATTCCAAACCGATTGCGCAGTTACATCCATTCTCTAAGTTTAATTTTTTGTATTGTTAGTTAGTTAGCAAAAAAAAGAGAAATTCGAGTTTCTCTTGTGTCAATTTTTACATGACAAATATGTGAACAAAATTTTTAATAAAAAAATCAAAATGTGTTGATTTTTAATAAATTTTTCTGCATGTTTAAATCGCTTCGAAAATACAAAAAAAATATCAAAAACTATGGGAAACCTTTCCAAATCCGATGAAATACAGTTTAGAGTTCGTTATGGTGAAACCGATCAAATGGGCGTTGTTTACCATGGGAATTATGCCCAATATTTTGAAATGGGAAGAACTGAATGGTTGCGCAAGATGGGATTTTCGTATCGGAAAATGGAAGAAGATGGCATTATGTTGCCAGTTATTCATTTAAGTATAAATTACAAAAAGTCAGCGTGTTATGATGATCTCATTAAAGTAAAAACTAAACTCGCAAAAATACCTGGTGTAAAAATTGAATTTGATTATGAAATCTTAAATGAAAATAATGAAATTTTGACAACAGGAAATTCGGTTTTGGTATTTATGGATATTAATAAGAATCGACCTACAAGATGTCCAGATTATATTTTAGACCAACTGCATATTTAATCGTTTAAATTCTTTATGTCAATTTCATAAAGGGTGTCGAAAATTTCGAAAATTGCATCGGCATCTTTTAATCGTACAGAAATAATAATCTCACAACTTAATTCTAAAGTTTGATTTACAACCCGAAGTTGCTTTTCTTTTATAATTCGCATGACTTTATTCATGTTTTTATAATCAAAAGCAATAGCGTAATTGATATTGACTGTTTTTGAGATAATTTTTGAGGCTTCAAGCGCCATTTGTGCACCAGTTCGGTAAGCGTTTATTAATCCGCCAACACCAAGCTTTGTGCCTCCAAAATAGCGCACCACGACTATTAATATGTTGGTAACTTCAAAAGATTGTATTTGTCCGTAGATTGGCATTCCGGCGCTGTTACTGGGTTCACCATCATCATTGGCTCTAAAAACATAGTCTTTTTCTTGCATTCCAAATTGGTATGCATAGCACCAATGTCGGGCTTGGTGGTGTTGTTTTTTTAATTCGTCTAAAATGATTCTGACTTCCGTTTCTGAAGTCACAGGAAAAGCATAGCCAAAAAACTTACTGTTTCGGTCTTTAAATAGCACTTCGGGAGAAGCCTTTGTAATTGTTTTATAAGTGTCTTTAACTTCCATTAGGCCAAAGTTATTAATACTATTGACACCATTGCTATTCCTATTCCTATCCAATTGGTTTTTGTAACCTGTTCTTTAAAAAACAATAAACCAATAAGTGTTGATGTCATTATTATTGCAACATTATTGATGGTAAATAATGTCGAACTTTCTAAATTTTCATGGTTGAGTGCTTTTAATAAATAATATATGGAGAAGTAATTGGTGATTCCTAAAACACTGCCACCTAGGATCGTTTTTAACGGAAGTTTATAAGGCGCTTTAATCCTTTTAATGATCAGGATGATACTTCCAATACAAAAGGCAAACGCAAAAATCGTAGCAGAGAAGATGGGGATTCCATTTTCGGCCAAATAAGTAGTTTCAATATATTTTACTGAAGTGTCTATAATTCCAGCTCCAAAAAAGAGTAAAATAGGAAGCCATAAACCTTTCGTACTATTTTTTGTCGTTTTTGGTTTTACTGAGGTGAAATACACAGCGAATAAGGCTAAGATAATTCCTCCTATTTTTTGAAGATTGGCACTTTCGTTATAGACGTAAATTCCAAAAATGACCGGAATAATCACACTCATTTTTGTGGCAACCGACACCACTGAGAGTCCGTTGCGTTGTGCTGTAACTGCCATAAGATTAAAAACAGCAATAAACAAAAACCCGAGAATAATCGCGCCATACAGCCATGGTGCTGATGCAATATCACCAACTTCTATTGGCGCATCGTAACTCCAGAGTCCGAAAAGGCAAGCCGCAAAATAATTGACAACGATAGCTTGTAACGGATTGATATTATACTTATCAAATAATTTAAAAATGATAAAAATGAGTGTCGATGCCGCTATGCTGAGTAAAAGATATATCAAAATAAAGTCTTATTAATCTCAAATAAATCAATCACATCTTGTTGGGTTTCATCGATATTCCAAACATGAATGCCTAAAGCCGAAGCGCTGTCGGTGTTGTCTTTGGTGTCATCAATAAACAAGCAGTTTTCGGGTTGGAGCTGGTTTTGGTTGAGTACAAACTCATAAATATCGGCATTAGGTTTTCTTAAGTTGATGTCATGTGATAAATAAAACTCATGAAAACAGGCTTTAAATTCTTCGTAAAACGCAACATGTTCTTTAATCCAGTTGATATGTAAATCGTTGGTGTTACTCAATAAAATAAGTTTGTATTTGGAGTCTTTAGCCAGTTGTTTTATAAACGCTAAGCGTTCCTTCGGAAAGTCTTTCAGTATGTAATTCCACGCGTCAATAATTTGTGCTTTGGACAGCTTCGGAAAATTATCAGTGTAAAACTCTAAGAATTCTTCCGTAGACATCAAACCTTGTTCGTATAAGGTATTAATTGCGATAAGGTCTTCTGGGAAGTCTTCCAGTTCAAATAAGTCCAATGCATTTTGAAGAGCGCCTTGTTTGTCGAGGTTGATAAAAACATCTCCAAAATCGAATATAAGGGTATTAATTGTTGGCATAAATTTTTAAGGTATCTTCTATTATTTTTTCTTCGGAAATAAGTTTCCCTGAACATTGTGGCGCTTTAATTCCGTTAGAAAAATTTAAGTTTCCTGTAAAGATCCGCGCTTCATCCCAAAGGTTTTCATCTATAAAGGTTTGAAGGGTTTTTGCGCCTCCTTCGATGATTACCGAATTGATATCTTGCGCATGTAAATACGAGCAAATCTCCTGAGCAATTGGTTTATTAAAATCAATTACAGCATCAGAAATCACGAGCGTTTCAGCTTTTTTATTAAAGATCGCCAGACCTTTTGACAATTTGAGCTCGCGATCAATCACAATACGTATGGGATTTTTTCCTTTCCAATCCCGAACGGTTAAACTCGGATTATCTTCTAAAACGGTATGGGTTCCTACTAAAATAGCTTGTTCTTCGGCACGCCATTTATGCACTAATTGTCTGGAAAATTCATTGGTAATCCAAACGGGTTGCTTTTTGTCTTTTGATTCAGGTGCTATAAAACCATCATTAGTTTCGGCCCATTTTAATATGATATAGGGACGTTTTTTGTTATGAAAGGTAAAAAAGCGCTTATGATGTGTTTTACATTCGTGTTCTAAAACACCAACTGTCACTTTGCATCCTGCAGCTTTTAATTTGGCGATACCTTTACCTGCAACTTGTGGGTTGTCATCAACGCATCCAATCACCACATTCGGAATTTGATGTTTGATAATCAAATCACTGCATGGTGGCGTTTTTCCAAAATGAGAGCAAGGCTCTAACGTGACATATAGCGTCGCTTCTTTCAGTAGTGCTTTGTCTTTTACAGCATTAATAGCATTAACTTCGGCATGATGTCCACCATAAGCACTGGTATAGCCTTCACCTATTATCTGGTCATTATGTACGATAACAGCACCAACCATCGGATTTGGAGCTGTGGTGCCCAATCCGTTTTTGGCAATGTCTATACAGCGTTTTATGTAAGTGTCGTGGATTGTCAAAATTTAATAGTTACCATTTCAGTTTCATCAATCGGGTAGGTGTACGAAAAGCCAAACGTTTTATAGATGATATCACCTTTGTATTGGACTTTAATTTTTTTATTTAAGAGACTGTTTAGTAGAGTCCCAATAGCGTCTGTTCCTTTCAGTTTTAAGATGCTGTCGGTGCTCATTTTGACTTTTAACGGAATCGTAAATTCTTTTTTAGCAGGCACTTTAAAACGTTCTGAAGACACCTGAGCCACTTTGATATCATTTACAAACACCGAAATATCATCACTTTCTAAGGAGCCACCAACATCATTTGGATTTTGAAATATAGCATCGGCTTTTAAGGTAACAGTTTTAGAGGTCGACTCTACCAATTCGATTTCTTCAACAGCAATAAAAACTGGTTTTTCTTTAACACTACAATTTAAAATAGTTATACAAACTGTTAATAATAAAAGGATATTTCGCATGTTTTTAATTTGGATTTATCTGTATCTTCACCTCAGCAAAAATACTATAATAAAGTGAGTCAAGACCATATCGTTATTAGAGAAATTCGCCCGGAAGATAATCCGCAAATAGAAGCTGTTATCAAAGGCTGCTTTCCAGAGTTTGGAATCCCGTTAAAAGGGACAGCCTACGAAGATGCCGAAACGCCATTTATGTACGAATCTTACCAAGGAGAAAGAGAAGTGTATTACGTCGTGGCAACAGACAAGGAAGTGCTTGGTGGTGCAGGAATAAAGCGACTCAAGGATTTTGAAGGTAATATTTGCGAACTACAAAAAATGTACTTTTCGCCTGTAGTAAGAGGAAAAGGTTTTGGTAAAAAGCTATTTGAACACTGCTTAAAAGCGGCTAAAGATTTTGGCTATGATACTTGTTATTTAGAGTCGGCATCTCAACTTAAAGCTGCGATTCATATTTATGAAGATTTCGGGTTTAGGCACTTAACCGAACCTTTAGGAAATACAGGACATTATTCCTGTGGTGTTTGGATGACAAAGCAATTATGAGATTAAAAGATATTCAAGCTATTTACCATCAGGAATTAGATGTGATCTACGGAAATAATGAAGTGGATTCATTTTTCAATCTATTGATTGAGCATTATCTGAAACTGGATAGAATTCATTTGGTTTTAGAGCCAGACTACAGTATAACTAAAGCCGAAGAACAACCCTTTTTTGAAGCGTTAAATCGGCTGAAATTAGAAGAGCCTATTCAGTATATTCTTGGTGAAACTGAATTTTATGGCTTGCCTTTTAAAGTCAATCAACATACTTTAATTCCGCGTCCTGAAACCGAAGAGTTAGTCGATTGGATACTTACCAATCATTCAAAACCAAATCATGCATCTCAACTGAACATTTTAGACATTGGCACTGGCACTGGATGTATTGCAATTTCGTTAGCTAAAAATCTTCCAAATGCCAAGGTTCACGCCTTAGATATTTCTGAAGGTGCTTTAAATATTGCCAAACAAAATGCAAAATTGAATGATGTGACAATCAAATTCATTCACGACGATATTTTAAATCCGGGTCATGCTGAACTTGTTTCAGCATCACATTATTATGACATCATTGTTTCTAATCCGCCTTATGTTCGCAATCTTGAAAAAGCCGACATACAATCCAACGTTTTGGATAACGAACCGCATTCAGCCTTGTTTGTTGATGATGAGAATCCGTTACAATTTTATAAAGCAATTTGTGAGTTTGCACAAGAAAAGCTTAAAACCAACGGTGTGCTTTATTTTGAAATTAATGAATACCTCGGAAAGGAAATGCTTGATTTAATGACAACTTTCAATTTTAAAGCTATCGAATTAAAACAAGATCTGTTTGGTAAAGACCGAATGCTAAAAGCGGTGAAGCAGGATTAATTTTCAGTAAAACATCACACTGAACTTGTTTCAGAAGCACATTAGAGTAAATTATTCAGGGTTTTTATCTTAAAATCGTTTAAGCTTTTAGCGTCAGTTTCAAACTCAATTGTGAGAGTTTCATTAGGCAGCAAATCAAAATAATTATCACTAAAATGTCCTTTTTCAGCTGTATAAAGATATACGTCTTTTTGTAGTGTCTTACTTTTTAAAGTGATTTGGAATCCCTGAGTCGTCTTTGAAATCGTTTGCTCAATAGGTGCTTTATGAAGTTGTAAATCTTTTGGTTTTGTCAAATAATAATAAGCGGTTTCATTACCGAATTTTGAAACGACTACAACATTATTTTTATTCATGTTCAGCGCATTTAAATCCAGTTCGTGTTTTAAAGTACTAGAATCTGCGGAAACGTAAACTTGTTCTGTCGTATTCCAAATGCTGGAGCCATTAAAATCCATAATCTCTATCTGCAGTGTATTACCAATGCCTTCAAAAGTGTCGTTAATGATGTACGTTTTTAATGTGTTGTTTTCAAGTTGTGAAGTGATTAAAATAGGCTCAAAACTCTTTTTTGCACGATAATGAAGGGCTTTCCAATTACCGAAGAAATCTATACTCGACCAAGATACCGCTGGCCAGCAATCGTTAAGTTGCCAGTAGAGCGTTCCCATATTATATGGTTTCGCTCGACGATGCGCTTCAATTCCTTTGGTAATTCCGTAGGCTTGTAACAACTGACTCACATAAACGTAATCTTCATGATGATTTGGTACTGGAAAATCACGCTGCATATAATCGTCAATAATCTGAAATCCGCGACTGTGCTTTTGATGATTTTTAAAGCCTTCCGAAGTAATATCGATAGCATCTTTATGATTGATATACCGAATTGCTTCATAACTTGGAAACGATTGAAATCCAAACTCGCTCATAAACCGTGGAACATTCTGTTCTAAGTGTTCAAAAGGGTAGCCATCATGCCAGATCCACCAATCGTGCGCATCGCCTTCAGTTTTATATTTAGGATTGCCACGACCGTATTTTGGTGAGCTTTCCCAATAGTCTGTATCGGTCAAACGATTAACGGTTTCTGGTAATATAGAATCAAAGACTTTAAGATAGTTACTCCAAATTTCATCTTTCTCAGCATCGCTTCTGTCTGCTTGCCAGCCCCAACGATGCCAGCCTTCAGAGTTTTCATTGTTACCACACCATAGTGCAATTGAAGCATGATTGCGTAAGCTTTTAACATTTTGAGTTGCTTCTTGGGCAACATTGTTTAAGAAGTCATTATCACCAGGATACATGGCACAGGCAAACATAAAATCTTGCCAGATTAGAATGCCTTTCTCATCACATAATTCATAAAAAATATCGTTTTCATAAATACCGCCTCCCCAAACGCGTAGCATATTCATATTGGCATCTACAGCATCGTTTAAAAGTTGGTTGTAATGCGCCTTTGTGACTTTGTTTTGCATGCTGTTCTGCGGAATATAATTCGCACCTTTCATATACACAGGAAGGTCGTTGACTTCAAAGTAAAACGATGCGCCAATGCTGTCTTTTTCTGTGACGAGTTCAATGGTTCTAAGTCCTTTTTTTACCGACATACTATCAAGAATTTTTTTGTCATCTCTTACCACAACTTTGATGTCATATAAATAAGGATCACCTAAATTGTGCGGCCACCAGCGTTTTGGGTTTTTGATTTGTATGAGTACCTCTTTTTGTGGTGTTGCATCATTTAAATCAATTATATTTTGAATGCTGTCATTAATGTGTATTTCGTAGGTAAGTTTCTTTTCGGTATCCAGTTTAAAGCTTTGTTCAATAAGAAGATTAGAAAGTGTATCGTTTAATGTAAGTTGATGTATATAAATGTCCTCAATTTTCAAATCATTCCAGGCACTTAAAGTTATAGGACGCCAAATTCCGCTAGTATTTAATTCTGGACCCCAATCCCAACCGTATTGAAATTGGGCTTTTCTGGTGAAAATACGATTGCCTTCAGGAAGTTGGTAGTTTAGTTTTTTCTTTGCTTTTGCTTCGGAAACAAAAGTGCGTTCAAAGCGTATTCGCAATTCATTTTGAGGTTTGAGTACCGATTTAACATCTACCGAAAAATCTCTAAAGGCATTGTCGGTTTTCAGAATTAAACGATCATTTAAAATGACGGAAGCATAGGTGTCTAAGCCATCAAAATTGAGTTCTATATGCTTTTTGTCTCGTGTTTCTTTACTAACGGAAAAAGTCATTTTGTATTCCCAATCAGTTTCCGAAATCCATTGCAGGCTATCTTCGTTATTTCCCATAAAAGGATGCTCGATTAATTGATGGTCTAGCAAGTCGGAGTGTACGTTTCCGGGAACTGTTGCCGACCTCCAAACGGAATCATTTACAGCTTTAAATTGCCAGTTGTTATCTAAAGTGATTGTAACTGGTAAGTCATGTTTCGACTGACAACTTAAAAATGTCAGTATTATGAGAAAGCAAATTCTATAGATCATATCGAATCGCTTTTAAAATGGCTCTAATTTCAGTTAAGCTTGAAACGGTTTGTGGTGTATTGCCAAAATATTCAGAAGATTCGGGTGAAATGAGTTCTGAAGCCGAGGCGTGGATTTCATCTAAACCTGCAGTTTTGAAGGCTGCTGCATTTTCCGAAGATATGCCGCTTCCAGCTAGTATTATAATACGGTTTTGAGCGTGTCGCTTCAGCGCTTTGAGTAATGCAATACCAGCCATGGCTTTGGGTTGTTGTCCTGATGTTAAAATTCTGTTGGCACCTAGGTCGATTAGTTGTTCTAGGGCTTCCTTCGGATTTTGGACGAGATCAAACGCACGATGAAAGGTAAAAGGGAGCGGTTTTGAAAGTTCAATAAGCTCACGAGTTCGCTCTATATCAATGGAGTTGTCACTTTTAAGAACACCTGAAACGATGCCGTGACAACCAAGAGTTTTGCAAATTTGAATGTCTTTTTTAATGACCTCAATTTCCTTTTCAGAATAGCAAAAGTTTCCACTTCGCGGTCTAATCAAAACATAGGTTTCAATATCCAATTCTGAAACTACTTGTTTAATGACACCATAACTTGGTGTGATGCCTCCAACGGCTAACTCACTACAGAGTTCTATGCGATCAGCTCCAGCATCTTGAGCATTTTTTGCAGATTGGTATGAGTTGGCGCAGATTTCTAAAAGCATATTACTTAATTATAATTTCGTCAATAAAAGTCCATGCTTTTTGTCCTGCACCTTGTCTGCCATCAGGAATAATACCATAATTTGGAATGCGGAGTTTGACATATCTCGAGCGTTGGTTGACATCAAATAGGGTTGGAATTATCAAGCTGTCTCTTAAGGTCAGGTTATTAATAATTAAATCATTGTCTAATTCTAATTTAACTTTTTCAGGTGCATATATCCATTGGCCGTTTCCATTATGAAATCGGGTTTCAATAGAATGGATTTCTACTTCTTCATTTAAGTCGATTGTGATTTCAATGTCTTCGCCCCAAAAGCCTAACCATTCTTTATCGCCATAACGTGAATCACTTCCGGAAATACTATTTAGGAGTCCGTCTGGTCCACTTCCAGCATAAGATTTATGAGGCGTTTTATCAATAGTGATGGTTTTGCCAACGGCTTTATGATAATTAAAATGTTTGGTAAACGTCGGACTCAATTTTTCGTTGGTTTCAGGGTGAAACACGGCAGCTTTAATCATTTTTGTGGTATCAATGGCAATCGGGCTTTGATACACTCGGGATTCAAAATCGGGTTCGTCACCATTCATGGTTAAACGTATCACTTTTCCTTCGGTTACTGTAGATAGTGCGTATTCTAATTCGTTATTATTTTTTGAGACATTCCCCAAAACCTCGTACAAATGGTTGGCATAGTTAATATTTAGAGCATCCAAACGCTTGTTGAAATGTTCAATACGCTTTGTGAAATCCGCATAGTTTTTTGTGTCATTCTGCGACCATACGACTTCACTCATGGCTAGTATTCTGGGAAATATCATGTATTCCACCTGAGATTCGGTAGGGATATATTCGGTCCATAAATTGCCTTGAGCACCTAAAATATATTGGGCTTCATCTGTATTTAATTCTGATGGAACCGGATTAAAATGATATACTTTTTCTAAAGGAAGAAAACCACCAATGGCTGTAGGTTCATCTTCATTTGTAGATTGGTAATAATCAAAATAACAGTGCGACGTAGGTGTCATGACCACATTGTGATGTTGTTTAGCGGCTTGGATAGCACCTTTTGTGCCGCGCCAGGACATCACCGTTGCGTTTGGCGCAAGACCGCCTTCCAGAATTTCATCCCAACCAATAATTTGTTTGCCCTTAGAGTTGAGGTAGCGTTCTATTCGCGTAATAAAATAATTTTGAAGTTCGTGCTCGTCTTTTAAGCCTTCAGATTTAATTCGGTTTTGACATTGTGCACAGGCTTTCCAATGTGTTTTAGGAGCTTCATCACCACCAATATGGATATATTCACTAGGAAATAAGGGAATCACTTCATCTAAAACAGCTTCTAAAAATTCAAAAGTTTCATCTTTGGAGCAAAAAATATCTTCAAACACACCCCATTTTGTAGCAACATCAATTGATTCTCCAGTACATCCCAAATTTGGATAGGCGGCAATGGCAGCCTGTGCATGACCAGGAAGTTCAATTTCAGGTATCACAGTCACATGACGGGATTGTGCATAAGCGACTATGGATTTAACTTCGTCCTGGGTGTAAAATCCGCCATAGGACTTTCCATCAAATTGATGCGGTTGATCACTGTAATGTCCTATAAGTGTTTCGTTACGATAAGCTGCAATTTCCTGAAGTTTTGGAAATTTTTTTATTTCGATTCGCCAGCCTTGATCATCGGTTAAATGCCAATGAAAAGTATTCATTTTAAGCATGGCAATCGCATCGATATACTGTTTGATAAAGTCTACCGAAAACATATGTCGTGCCACATCTAAATGCATCCCGCGATATTGAAATTGTGGTGCATCTGTAATCGTCATACACGGGATGCTTATCTTTGCTTCGGAAAGCGTCTTGTTTTCAAATTCAAGCGGTAACAATTGACGTAAGGTTTGAACCGCATAAAAGGCGCCTCGATCGGTTTTAGCTCTAATAGTAATTTGATAAGGTTCAATATTGAGCTGATACCCTTCAGCGTTTTTGATAGTTTCGTCTAATATAAATTGAATATCAGAATTATCGTCTAACTCAATGTCGCTTCCGTTTTCGATATAATTCCGAAGAAAATCACCGGAAATATTAAAGTTGTCGTCATAAGATATACCAACACTATGATCTAAAACAAAATGGCCTTTATTGATTGTTAAGTTGGAAGGGATGGGTATAATTTTCGGAGTTTCAGCAATATACTCTTCAGATTTGCAATTGAATAAAAAGCTGATAAAAACACTAAGTGCAAGGATTTTTTTGAAAGACATTTTAGTATATTAGATGCTTTAAAGATAACTTTTTTCACGACGATTTTAATGAGTGTAGCACAAAAAATAAATAGCCTTCGCAATGAACTTCGCGAACACAATTATAACTATTATGTTTTAGATAATCCAACCATTAGTGATTACGATTTTGATATTAAATTAAAAGAACTTCAAGCTTTAGAAGAAGCGCATCCTGAGTTTTATGATGCGAATTCTCCGACGTTACGAGTGGGAGGTAAGGTGACTAAAAATTTTAATACAATAGTTCATGAGTATCGGATGTATTCTTTAGATAATTCATATTCTAAAGAAGATTTGCTGGATTGGGAAAAACGTATCAAAAAGTTAGTGGATGGAACGGTTCATTACACCTGTGAATTAAAGTATGATGGCGCATCGATTAGTATCACTTACGAAAATGGAAAACTGTTAAGAGCGGTCACGCGAGGTGATGGTACACAAGGTGATGATGTGACAACAAATATAAAAACCATTAAATCGGTTCCTTTGCAATTAAAAGGCGATTTTCCGCAGAAATTTGATATTAGAGGCGAAATAGTTTTGCCTTTTGATGGTTTCAATAAAATGAATGAAGAGCGTCTTGAAGCAGGAGAGGAGCCTTATAGAAATCCGAGAAATACAGCCTCTGGAAGTTTGAAACTTCAGGATAGTGCTGAAGTTGCGAGACGTCCTTTAGAATGTTTACTTTATAATATCACTGGACGTAACTTAGGGTTTGACACACAATTTGAAAGTCTTGAAAAAGCAAGACAAATGGGGTTTAAGGTGCCAGATGCTGCAAAATTAGCAGTATCGGTTGATGAGGTTTTAGAATTTGTGGAGTATTGGGATAAACACCGACACGATTTACCATATGAAACCGATGGCGTGGTGATTAAAGTGAATAGCCTTCAGCAGCAAGAAGAATTAGGCTTTACCTCAAAAGCACCACGTTGGGCAATAGCCTATAAGTTTAAAGCCGAACAGGTGTCGACACGTTTAAATGAGATTACTTATCAGGTTGGAAGAACGGGAGCTATTACACCAGTTGCTAATCTGGAACCTGTTGAATTGGCAGGAACGACTGTAAAAAGAGCTTCTTTACACAATGCAGATCAAATTGAAAAACTCGATATTAGAGTAGGCGATGAGGTTTTTGTTGAAAAAGGTGGTGAAATTATTCCGAAGATTATTGCTGTCGACTTAAGTAAGCGTCCGCAAGATTCTCAAGTCACTCAATATATTACGCATTGTCCCGAATGTAATACTGAATTGGTGAGACAAGAAGGGGATGCCAAGCATTATTGTCCCAATTATAATGGTTGCAATCCGCAGATTATTGGTAGGATTCAACATTTTATTTCCAGAAAAGCGATGGATATTGAAGGTCTTGGAGGTGAAACTGTGGCGCTTTTGGTACATGAAGGACTGATTTCAAATTATTCAGATTTATATACATTAACAAAAGAAGAGGTGTTGCCTTTGGAGCGCATGGCCGAAAAAAGTGCAGATAACCTTATTAAAGGCATCGAAGCCTCAAAGGCTATTCCTTTTGAACGCGTGTTGTTTGCTATCGGAATACGCTATGTTGGCGAAACTGTTGCTAAGAAATTAGCAAAACATTATAAATATATTGATGCGATTGCTCAAGCCACGGTTGAAGATTTAGTTTCGGTGGATGAAATTGGCGATCGAATTGCTGAAAGTGTCGTCGAATTTTTTGCTTCGCAAGACAATAAAATGATCATTGAGAAGTTGAAATATCACGGACTTCAGCTTGAGATTTCCGCAGAAAAGCTAGCCAATCAAACTAATAAATTGAAAGGTTTATCGATAGTAGTTTCTGGAGTATTTGAAACTGTTTCGAGAACAGAACTTAAAAAACTCATAGAAGATAATGGTGGAAAAGTCTCATCTTCAATATCTTCAAAGACCGATTTTTTAGTTGCTGGCGATAAAATGGGACCAAGTAAACGTGCTAAGGCAGAAACACTAGGAGTCACTATAATTTCAGAAAACGATTTTTTATTAAAATTGAAGTAAATTTCCTACGTTTATATTAATTTCATCGATTAAAAGCATTTTTATTCGTTTATATGTTAAATATGTCTATATTTGTTCTTGCTATTAAGGAACAGATTATGAACATAAGTAAACTATTAGGAGTAATAATTATTAGTCTTAGTGTCTTTTTTTTAGGTCTACAGTCTCAAGCACTTGAGCTTGAAGCTTCAGGGGTAAGAGCATTTACAATGTTGTTGCTTACGGCACTTTATTTAGTGCGAGTGAAAAATAAGCATGTATTATTTTTATCATTTTTGATTGTTTTTACTATCGCCGAATTATTCAACTGGGCAACTTGGTTAAAAAACTTTGATATAGACCCCAATTTTGACTATTTCTACTATGTTGGTAACGCATTATATATATTGGCGTATTTATTATTGATTTTCAGAATTTTGGTAGGGTTTTCGATAGTTAAGGCTATGTCTAAATTTCCGTTACAATCACTATTATTAATTGTTTTAGGTGTATTTGTTGTTTACTTAGTAACAGATACTACACGAGAAACTTTAAACAATTCAGAATATACCTTAGAGTTTACCTATAATGCTGTAATCATGGTGTTGATGAACTTATCGCTATTAAATTACATGTATAGGGATGACAAAAAATCTATGAATTTATTAATAGGATCTATTTGCATTGTTTTTTCTGAAATATTACAATTAGCCTATTTCTATATAGCAGCAGATTTCAACGTTTTAAATGTTTTATGTTCAGCGTTTTTGGTTGCTGCTTTTTTGTTTTTTTATCTTCAATCCAGATTAGTACACAAGGATAAAAATGTGTCTTTTGTACAGCAGGATTTAAAAGTTTAGAGTTTTTTTCCAAGTATAGGAATGTCCTTTCTATTGATGATGAGAACCGTTGCAGCAAGTAAGAATGTTATAACTGCTGTATAAAACAAAACGCCACCATCTCCTTTAACTTCAATGCCTAATTGTGTGAGATGCATACTAATGGCTCCACCTAGGACACCTAAAGTTAAGATTGCACCAGCCCAAGCTGTTTTTTTGAAAAGCAATAATAGGCCAGCGATAAGTTCTACAATACCGATAGCTATTCTACCTACGGGTTCTAAGCCAACTTTTGTAAATATATACACACTGTCTGGATGTGCTGTAAATTTAAATCGTAAGGTTTGGATTAGAATTACAGCAATAATCAATCTTAGAATAAATGGCAGGTATTTTTTCATAACTTAAATGTATTGTCTATTAGACGTTTAGAAATTGAAACCCTACAGAAAGTTGTTTAAAACATAAAATAATCGATAAAATGTTCATTTTATACGTTGAAATACATATTTTTTGTTATATTTGCTTACCCTATTATTAAATCTACCATGCAGAAAACGCAAAAATTAAAGCCAAATATGGCGTTGGTTATCGTCTTATGTTTGTTGTCGCTATGCACTTTTGTGGCCACCTATTTTGATATTGAAATGGTGCCAATGATTACAAAACTAGTGACCGTAACTATTTTGTTGACCTTTTATTTCTGCCAGTTGAATAAAATGGCTAATATATTTCTCACGATATTTTTAGTCTTTTTTATAGGTGATGCTTTCTCGGTTTTTGACATTGGAAATTTATCTGCCGAACTTTCTAAAGCTACATATATAGGTGCTTATTTATTGTTGATATTTGTATTACTCGGACAGCTAAAAAAGGTTAGATTTGAAGGCTTAGTGACCGTTTATCTGGTTTTGGTACTGCTGTTAAACTCCTATTTTTTATATGCACTTTATGAAGTCGCAAAAGAAAATTTTGTCGATGATGTAAATTTAGTTCTTTATATATGTCATGGTGTGACACTTATTGGGATGACTTATTTTGCCTTTGCTGTGTATTTAAGTCGGGAAACAGCACAATCTATCACCTTTCTACTAATGGTATTTTGCTTTGTCTTTTCTGATGTGCTCAACTACATCTGTAATTTATATGTTTACTACTGGATATTTGAAGTTTTTGAAGTTATTCTTCACATTGCAGGTTTATTTCTATTGTATAAATACGTGTACGATCACCACACACATAGAAACAGTGATAAGCGCATAAATTTTTCAGAATACTTTATTCCGACAACTGAAACTTTAAAACAAATTAGAGTCCATCTATAAACTAGACAATAATAGAGGTGCCGTTGGCAGATTTATTTTTATCGGCATCAAAGTAGAAGTCAATTTTTCCTAAGTTTATTCCGTAGCATCCCACCTGATTCACAAGTAGATTTTTGCCTTCAGAATTTTTAACAACCGTAGGTTTTTTAAGGAATGTATGTGTATGTCCGCCAATAATTAAATCTATATCTTTTGTTGTTTCAGCGAGCTTAAGGTCACTAATTTTTTCAGGGCGATTACGATAATTATAACCCAAATGTGAGAGGCAAATAATTAAATCGCAATGCTCATCTTGTTTTAAAATTCGGGTCATTTCCTGAGCTGTTTCCGTAGGATCCAGATATTTAGTTTCCTTATACATACGCTGTTCTACGAGTCCGTTAAGTTCAATTCCCAATCCGAAGATTCCAATCTTAATACCATCTTTTACTAGGATTTTATACGGTTTAACGTGAGTGTCTAGAATCGTATTAGAAAAGTCATAATTAGCAGAAACAAAATCAAATTTTGCGTGAGGCAATTGAGCAAATAAACCATCAATGCCATTATCAAAATCATGATTTCCAATTGTGGCAACATCGTATTTAAGCATGCTCATAAGTTTAAATTCGAGTTCACCTCCATAGTAATTAAAATAAGGTGTGCCTTGAAAAATATCACCAGCATCCAAGAGTAGGGTATTTGGGTTTTCTTTTCTAATATTAGCAATTAAAGTGGCACGTCTCGACACACCACCTTGGTTGGGGTTTCGGCCATCATCAGGTCCAAAGGCATCAATATGACTGTGAACGTCATTAGTATGTAAAATGGTGATTTTTTTTGTTGCAGGTGCGAATGAGGTTAATCCCATTCCGCCTAAACCAATTAACGCCGAAGCTGCAGCTGTTTGTTGTATAAAATCTCTTCTTTTCATAATTAATTGTTTAGCTGAATAAAACGGTTGTCAATAACGGGATTAAGCGTGTCTGTTTTTTTAAAGTAATCAATAAGGACATTTCTAATTTTATAATCTAAAACATAAAGACTATCATTGGTTTTAAAGAAATCCATTCGATCTCCACCATTATATAAGTAGTCATTTGTAGCGACATTATAAGTTTTTGTAAAATCGATGGGCTTTCCGTTGAGTCCGGCAGATTCTAAATTTCCATCAGCATCCAAAACAATATTTAATTTAGAGATGGGATGCGCGCGTTTAGCTTTAACGAGATAATCAATAAGTTCTTGAACTTGCTCGCCTTTTAGTTTAACCACCACAGTAGAGTTTTCAAAAGGCATAATCTCATAAGCTGTTCGAGTGGTTACAGATCCTTTAGAAATAATAGCTCTAATGCCACCATGATTTAATAACACAAAATCAATGTCTTCACCGGTTCTGCTTTTAAAAACCGGATTCGCTTCTTCATAAACAGCATCGGCCATCATATTACCAATAGCTGTATTGTATTCGCCATCAGATTTAGAGTAGGTGTCAACGGCATAAGCTAGAATACTATCTAAGTTTTTATTAACGTTATCTCTGTAAGGTTTGATGAAATCTTCAATTTCAGAACTAGAAGTTAAGCTATCTGAAATATTAATTTGTTGACCTTCAATTTTATAAAGATGGACTTCTTGTTTGCAAGAGCAGAAAATTAGCAGGCAAATGAGGAATAAACTATGTTTATAATTCATGGATTTTATTATAATAAGTTAGCGAAATCGTACAAGGTGTTTTTAGTACATTTGTACAAAGCATAAATATAAATGATTTTAAAGGCATTTAAGGCAAAATCAAACCAAAAATACATCAACAAATTGTTAAATGCTAGACGTGTTGCCGTAAGCAATACCAAAATGGAAACTGTTGGTGTTATTTTGAATATAAGTGAGTATTCAGATTTTGAGGCATTTAGAGCTTTTTTTAAAAGTTTAGGACTTCAGCAAGCAAAAACAAAAATTATTGCTTTTGTAGAAGATCCTAAAGATTCAAATGTGCTTTGGGATACTTATTTTAATCCGAAAGATTTTGGATGGAAAGGTAAAATCAATAATATCGACTTACAGAGCTTTATTGATACTCAGTTTGATGTGTTGATTAGCTTTTATTCGGAAAGCCATCTCGAACTTGATTTGATTACGGCGTCGTCTAATGCAAATTTCAAAGTAGGAATCACTAATGAAGATGATCGATTATATGATTTAATGATTGATGTAAAAACTAAAGATTTTAATGTCTTTAAAACGGAATTAAAAAAATATTTAACTGTATTAAATAAATTGTAATGACTAAATTTCATGGCACAGGTGTAGCCATTATCACACCTTTTAATGACGATCTTAGTGTTGATCATCATGCGTTAGCAAACCTGGTTGATTTTAATATCAAAAACGGAACAAATTATATTGTTATTTGTGGTACCACAGGCGAAAGTGTAACCATAACCAAACAGGAAAAGCAAGCTATAATAAAGACAATTATTGACGCGAATAATAGCCGAGTGCCATTAGTTTTAGGGATTGGAGGAAATAATACTTCGGCTGTAATTGAAGAGATAAAAGCGACAGACTTAAGCCAAATAGATACCTTATTATCGGTGTCTCCTTATTACAGCAAGCCAACACAAGAAGGCATTTATCAGCACTTTAAGGCGATTTCTGAAGTCTCACCAGTTGATATTATTTTATATAATGTGCCAGGTAGAACCTCGTCAAATATGTTGCCAGAAACGACCTTGCGTTTGGCTAATGATTTTAAAAATATTATTGCAGTTAAAGAAGCAGGAAATAATGTACATCAGTATTTAAAGTTATTGCGTGACAAGCCTGATGACTTCTTAATTATTTCTGGCGATGACGACTTAGTTTTAGGTGTTGTTCTGGCTGGTGGAGCAGGCGTGATTTCAGTGTTAGGACAAGCTGTACCTAAGCAATTCACCAATATGATTAACTTAGGTTTAGAAGGAAAAGCTAAAGCGGCTTATAAAATTCATTTTGAGTTAATGGACTTAACATCGCTTATTTTTTCTGAAAATAACCCAGCTGGAATTAAAGCTGTTTTAGAGGCTTTAAATTTAGCAAAATCTACGGTGAGATTACCTCTAGTTGAAGCCACAAATGAGCTTAAAGAAAAGGTCAAAATAGCACTCCAAAAATTAGATTAAATATTTAAAAGTTAAATATTACTTAAACATAACAAGAGCCTAATTTCAACTGTTATTTTTGGGTGTAATTTTTTGTTTTTATAATACGTTATTAATACGTACTTTTGCAACCTGTTTTTATTTATGAAGAAATTAGTTTACTTATTTGCCATTGTAGTAACGTTCAACTCGTGTAGCGAATTTCAAAAGGCGTTAAAGTCTGAAGATATCAAAACCAAGTTCGAACTAGGTACTAAGCTATACGAAGAAGGGAAATACAATAAGGCCAATCGTTTGTTTGCTCAAATTGTACCTAATTATGCTGGAAAGCCTCAAGCTGAAAAGTTAATGTATATGTATGGCAAAACATTTTATTTAACCAAACAATACTTAGCTGCTGGGTATCAGTTATCTCGTTTTGAGAAAAGCTACCCGCAAAGTGAAAAGGTGGAAGAGGCTGCATTTTTGTCGGCTAAAAGTTATTATGACGTATCGCCTGTTTACAGTAAAGAACAGCAAGAAACCATCGAAGCACTGGAAAAATTGCAATTGTTTGTAAATAAATATCCAGACTCAGAATACTTAGCACAAGCTAATGAATTGATTAAGGAATTAGATTATAAACTCGAACGAAAAGCTTTTGAAATAGCAAAACAATACAATCAAATTGCTTATTTTGAGTCTTCCGATTATGAAGCTGCTATCAAAGCATTTGATAATTTTTTAGCGGATTATCCTGGTACAAGTTTTAAAGAACAAGCGATGTACTACAGATTAGATTCTGCTTATAAACTAGGCATTAATAGTATAGATGCTAAAAAAGAGGCTAGATTAAATACAGCAATGAATTATTACAATTCATTTAAGAAGTTTTATCCTAATTCTGAATTTACTTCAGAAGTTGATAAAATGAACAGTGAAATGACATCAGCATTACAAGAATACAATACGAAAAGTTAATTTATATATACAATGGATTTAAAAAAGACCAATGCTCCTGTTTCAACAGAAACCTATGATAGAAATATCATTGATGCTCCAACAGATAATATCTATGAAGCGATTTCTGTAATCTCTAAAAGAGCCGAGCAGATAAACACAGACATTAGACGTGAGTTGGTTGATAAACTTGAAGAGTTTGCAACTTATAACGACAGTCTTGAAGAAATCTTTGAAAACAAAGAGCAAATTGAAGTGTCTAAATTCTATGAGAAATTACCAAAGCCACACGCTTTAGCGGTTCAAGAATGGTTAGACGATAAAATTTATTACAGAAATACTGACGACGACGTTAAGGAATAATTCAAACATGTCTTCTATACTAAGTGGTAAAAATATACTGTTAGGCATAACTGCCGGTATAGCCGCTTACAAGACAGCTAACTTAGTTAGGCTATTTATTAAAGCAGGCGCCAACGTAAAGGTCGTTATGACGCCTGCTTCTAAAGACTTCATTACACCTTTAACCCTTTCTACATTATCTAAAAATCCTGTGCATTCTTCATTTACTAATGAAGAAAATGATAATGATATGTGGACAAATCATGTGGAACTCGGACTCTGGGCCGATCTTTTTATCATTGCACCAGCAACAGCAAATACCATGTCTAAAATGGCTAATGGAACTTGTGATAATTTGTTGATGGCTACTTACCTTTCAGCGAAATGTCCTGTTTATTTTGCTCCGGCGATGGACTTAGATATGTACAAGCATCAATCTACAAAGCATTCTTTTGAAACGCTTAAGTCCTACGGAAATATTATGATTCCTGCAACATCTGGAGAATTAGCCAGCGGATTAGTAGGGCAAGGTCGTATGGCAGAACCCGAAGCAATTCTGGCATTTATCGAAGCAGATATTTTAGATCAATTACCACTCAAAGGACAAAAAGTTTTAATTACGGCTGGACCAACCTACGAAGCTATAGATCCCGTGCGTTTTATTGGCAATCATTCCAGTGGAAAAATGGGCTTTGAAATCGCTAAAGCAGCAGCTAACCTTGGTGCTGAGGTGGTCTTAGTTTCTGGACCTTCACACGAAACAGTAGCACATAGTTTTATTGAAGTTATTCGTGTCACAAGTGCGCAAGAAATGTATGAAGCTTGCCATCGCTATTTTGATAGCGTAGACATGGCTATTCTTTCTGCAGCTGTGGCTGATTATAGACCAAAAAATGTGGCCGATCAAAAAATAAAAAAGGCATCAGCAACGTTTAGTATTGAGTTGGAGAAAACGAAGGATATTTTAAAATCTTTGGGAGCCATTAAAAAAGAACAGTTTCTTGTAGGTTTTGCTTTAGAAACTAATAATGAACTGGAACATGCTAAAGGAAAATTAGAATCTAAAAACCTGGATTTAATTGTTTTAAATTCTTTAAACGATAAAGGCGCAGGTTTTGGTGGTTCAACAAATAAAGTTACTTTTATAACACGGTCTTTAGAAATCGTTCAGCACGAACTTAAATCTAAAACAGAAGTGGCTCAAGATATAATGCAACAAATTTTAAAACAAACACATGCGTAATTATTTATTTATTCTTTTACTGTTAGTTTCATTAGGATCATGGTCGCAAGAACTCAATTGTGAAATTGTTGTAAATGCCCAGCAAACCGGTAATGAAAACGTACAGATTTTTAAAACGCTAGAACGTCAATTAAAAGAATTTGTAAATAATACGCAGTGGACCAACAAAACTTTTAAAACACAAGAGCGTATCGATTGTAGCATGGTTATTACCATTACTAATTATGATACCGATGTGTTTCAGGGAACACTTCAGGTGCAAAGTTCAAGACCTGTGTTTGGTTCTAATTACGGATCGCCAGTTTATAACTATAATGATAAAGAGTTTAATTTTCAGTATTTAGAATTTCAGAATTTTGTTTACAACCCCAACCAATTTGAATCAAATTTGGTCTCAATGATAGCATTTCATGTCTATATGATTCTTGGTTTAGATGGTGATACTTTTGCTCCAAATGGTGGCGAAACGTATTTTAAACAAGCCCAAACAATTTTAAACTATTCACAGCAAAATAATTCGAAAGGCTGGAAGCTTTCTGACGGACAACAAACACGTTTTGTATTAATCGACAATATGTTGTCGCCAACCTTTCAACCGTTTAGAGACGCTATGTATACATATCATCGTCAAGGTTTAGATGCAATGAGTACAGATGCTAAAAAAGGAAAACAAAATGTGGCTGAATCGATGACAACACTGCAATCGTTAAACAGCCGTAGGCCAAATTCTTATTTAATGCGTGTGTTTTTTGATGCGAAAGCAGATGAAATTCAGCAAGTGTTCTCTGGTGGTCCAATAGTTAATGTTGCCGAATTAATTGAAACCTTAACAAAAATTGCGCCTATGCATGCTTCAAAATGGCGCAAAATAAAATTCTAAGCGTTTATTATAGTTTAGGTAAATTTCTGTAATTTCAATCTGTATAATTTACAAGTTTATTCGTATTAATGTTTTGCATTTAATAACTTGTAATGAGTAAATTTGCATGGTACCTATAAACGGTTTCTACTAACTTATGCTGACACAATTATCCATAAAAAATTATGCCCTTATTGATGAACTCCATGTGAGTTTTAATAGCGGACTTACAATTATTACTGGTGAAACAGGAGCTGGTAAGTCTATTCTGTTGGGTGGATTATCGTTAATCATAGGGAAACGTGCCGATTTGAGTTCGGTTAAAGATGCGACGAAAAAATGTGTTATTGAAGCGACATTTGACATTGCTAAATACAATTTAAAATCGCTTTTTAATAGTGAAGATTTAGATTATGAATCGCTTACCATCCTTAGGCGTGAGATTTTACCATCAGGCAAATCCAGAGCTTTTATCAATGATACTCCTGTGAATTTGGATAGCCTTCAATTGTTAGGGGAACGTTTGCTGGATATCCATTCTCAACACCAAACCTTACAGTTGACTAATGATAATTTTCAGTTTCAGATTATTGATGCCTTAGCCGAAAACAACGATGTACTAAATCAGTATAAATTAGCACTTAAAACCTTTAAAAAACTTGTTGTGGAATTGGAAACTCTTCAGCAGCAAAAATCCGAAGCCATTAAAGAGCTCGATTATAACTTGTTTCTTTTAAAAGAACTTGAAGATGCTAAACTAGTGACTGGTGAACTCGACACTTTAGAGAGTGAATATGAAACCCTTAATAATATTGAAGAGATTAAAGATAAATTGTCGCATTCACATCAATTATTAAGCAATGATGATATAGGTGTTGTGTCTCACCTTACTGAAGTCAAAAGTCAGCTCTCAAAGCTATCTGGCTACGGAACATCGTACAACGACATTTTTAATCGGGTTACTAGTAGTTTGATTGAGCTGGACGATGTACTTTCAGAAATTGAAAGTCTGGAAGCAAACCTGGAAGCCGATCCTAATCGCTTGGAAGTGGTGAACTTAAAACTTCAAACGCTTCATAATTTAATGCAAAAGCATACGGTGTCTTCGGTTGAAGAACTTATAGAGATTAAAGATGAGCTCACTCATAAGGTATCAGTAACAGAGAATCTTGATGCGACTATTTCAGCAAAAGCTGATGAGATAAAAGCGACAGAGCAACAATTAAAAATACTTTCTGAAACGATTCATGCTAATAGAGTTGGGGTTATTCCTAACTTAATTAATCAGTTAGAGTCAATTTTGGCCAATTTAGGAATGCCAAATGCTAAGTTCAATATTGCATTAGAGAGCTCAAATACGTTCTTATCTAATGGAACAGATGTGTTGCAGTTCTTATTTTCAGCTAATAAAGGTGGTCAGTTTAACGATCTAAAAAAAGCAGCTTCGGGAGGTGAGTTGTCTAGAATTATGCTGGCCATAAAATCGGTGTTATCAAAGTATACACAGTTGCCAACCATTATGTTTGATGAAATTGATACAGGCGTTTCGGGTGAGATATCTAACAAAATGGCTCAAATCATGCAAGAAATGAGTAAAGCGATGCAAGTATTTACGATTACCCATTTACCGCAAATAGCAGCAAAAGGCGATTCGCATTTTAAAGTATATAAGGAAGATGTCAACGAGGTTACACAAACCCAACTTAAACAATTGACAGCCGATGAACGTATTGTTGAGATTGCTCAGATGCTTGGAGGCGCAAATGTTTCTAATTCGGCAATAGAACATGCCAAGCAATTACTCAATTAATACTATCTTTGAAAACTTAATATCAACGAACTAAACAATTATAATAGCATGTCATACAATTTATTAAAAGGAAAACGAGGAATTATATTTGGCGCATTAGACTCAAATTCAATCGCCTGGAAAACAGCAGAACGCGTACATGAAGAAGGTGGAACCTTTGTACTTACAAATGCTCCAATTGCTATGCGTATGGGGCAAATTAATGAATTGGCTGAAAAAACGGGATCTCAAATTATTCCTGCTGATGCAACTTCTGAAGAAGATTTACAAAACCTTGTAGAACAATCTATGGAAATTCTTGGCGGTAAAATTGATTTTGTTTTACATTCTATCGGGATGTCAATAAATGTTAGAAAAGGAAGAGCTTATACCGATCAAAAATATGACTGGACCCAAAAAGGAACAGATGTGTCTGCCATGTCATTTCATAAAGTGATGCAAACTTTATACAAGGCTGATGCGATGAACGAATGGGGAAGCATCGTAGCTTTAACCTACATGGCTGCTCAACGCGTGTTTCCAGATTATAATGATATGGCAGATAATAAGGCTTATTTAGAAAGTATCGCACGTAGTTTTGGGTATTTCTTCGGAAAAGATAAAAAAGTACGCGTGAATACGATTTCGCAGTCTCCAACACCAACTACTGCAGGGCAAGGAGTTAAAGGTTTTGATGGTTTTATCGCTTATGCCGAAAAGATGTCGCCATTAGGAAATGCGACAGCAGAAGACTGTGCTAATTATACAGTGACACTATTTAGTGATTTAACCAAACGTGTTACTTTGCAAAACCTATACAATGATGGAGGCTTTAGTAACATGGGAGTAAGTGATGCTATCATGGATAAGTTTACAGAAGAGTAAATCTCTATTTCATATTGAAAAGCCATTATATTAGTATTAGTATAATGGCTTTTTTTATGTGTTTTAGTCGTGCTTTTTTGCGTTTAATCGATTAAGATGTTAAGCTTTTTCAAGGTTAGAATTAATTGAATTAACTTCAATGATTACTAATTTAAAACTTTTTACTATGAAAAAAAATACGTTAATTTTCTTATTAACCTTAGCCTTTACTTTGCAAGGCTATGCTCAGGTTTGTAGTAGTTTTAGTTCTACAACTACAGATACTACCACTTTTATTGACGAGGTTTCTACATCGGGAGCTGTGACCAATATTTCTAACCTGGGTACGGGTTTAAATGCAGCAGATGATAGGTACCAAGATTTTTATGATACTAATGCGGTAACTTCTTTTGCTGATGGCGCTTTTGGTTTAACTGTAGCTATTGAAGGCGGAACGGTTGGTTGTGCAATTTGGGTAGATTGGAATAATGATGACACTTTTGATGTTGCTACAGAAGGTGTATTTAACACCACAAGTTATTCTAACGGACCTTTTGAAGCATCTATAACGGTGCCTACGGGGACAGCTAATGGTGACTATCGTATGCGAATTATGATCGATTGGAATGATTCTAATCCAGATGATGAGCCTTGTTCTTTTCAATTTGCTAGTGGAAGAGGAGAAGTAGAAGACTATAAAGTAATAGTTGGTGATCCTGTTACAGATACCTTAGACTTTTACAATTTACAATTCCCTACTGGAGCAAATTCGTCGCCATTAGGAGATACGTACCTTGTCTATGCTCAGGCTTATGAGGCAGGTTTAACCGATGTGACTGCAGGTCAGTCTCCTGGAATATCAGCTTGGATTGGATATAGTGACACTGATACAGATCCTAGTTTAGAAGTTGGATGGACATGGATTCCTGCAGATTTTAATGTTGAAGTCGGAAATAACGATGAATATTTTACAAATTTAGCTGATGGTCTTGCAGAAGGTACTTATTACTATGCAAGTCGTTTTAGCCTTAATGGCGGTCCGTTAACTTATGGAGGCGCAGGTGGCGCTTGGAATAATGATTCTGGAGTTTTAACAATAACACCACCTACACCACCAGCAAATGATGAATGTTCTGATGCTATAGGCTTAACAGTTAATGCCGATTTTAGTTGCGATGTTGTAACTAGCGCAACGGTTGTAGGAGCTACAGCTTCTCCGCAACCTGATGATGCGACTGGTACTCCCGACAATGACGTTTGGTTTACCTTTGTTGCAACAGGAACTAATCATAGAATTTCACTTTTAAATATTACTGCTGTTATTGGAACTTCAGTAGATATGGGAATGAGTGTTTTTGATGATGCTGCAGGATGTAATATGACAGCTACAAATGAAGTTGGGGAGAGTGATCCAAATATACTTAACTTAACAGGTCTAACTGGTGGAAACACTTATTATGTTAGAGTATATGGATGGGGATCAACCAATACAGCGCAAACAGATTTTGATATCTGTATAGGAACACCACCACCAGCTCCAGGGAATGATTTATGTGAAAATGCTACAGTTATTGCTTGTGGTGATACGCTTATAGATCAAACCACAATATCTGCTACAGGTGGAAGTGGTACATCTTGTAATGGTTCAATTGGAGATGATGTTTGGTATCAATTTACAGGTAATGATAATGATGTTACTATTACTGTAGATGCCTCTGTTGAAGAAGCTCAAATTGGTGTCTTTGAAAGCACAGACGGAACTTGTGGCGGATTCACCTTAGGTTCTTGTATTGCTTCGGTTGATGATTTAGGAGGAAACCCTACATCGGTTACTTTTGCTGCTGCTGCAGGTAACATATATTACATACAAGTTGGACATTGGGTTAATGGGAGCCCTGGACTTGTGTTTGAAATTAGTGCTACATGTACACCATTTCCAACATGTCCAGACCCAACAGATTTGACAGCTTCTAATATAACTTTGACTTCTGCAGATTTAGGATGGACCCAGTTAGGAGGTATATCAAACTGGGATATTGAATGGGGTATTGAAGGCTTTACGCCAACAGGAACACCAAATGTTGACGATACAGGTGATAATCCTTATAACTTATCTGCCTTAACTGCTGAAACGTCTTATGACTATTATGTACGAGCAGATTGTGGTATGGATAATACAACAGACGTAAGTGCTTGGGTTGGTCCGTTTACATTTTTTACGGGGCATTGTGTACCATCTGGAACTAGTGAATCAACTTACATTGATAATTTTAGTACTACTGGAGGCGCAGTAAATATTTCTAATTTAGGATCTGGCTTTACAACAGGTAATTACGAGGATAATTTTGATACAGCAACTGTGAGTGGAGCATCAAATGATGTTATTGATTTTACTGTTGATATCGTTTCTGGTACAGTAGGATGTGCTGTATGGGTAGATTGGAATAATGATTTAACTTTTGATACTTCTGAGGTGTCATTTAGTACTACAGGATATTCTAACGGACCTTTTACAGGGTCAATAACTATTCCTGATGCAACCTCAGACGGAGATTACAGAATGCGTGTGATGATTGATTTCAATGATTCTAATCCTGGTAATGATGCACCATGTTCTTTTGGTTCAGGTAGAGGTGAAGTAGAAGATTATAAGCTAACTGTAGATAATTCATTATCTGTTAATGATTTTGAAACTCTAGGCTTTACATATTTCCCTAATCCAGTTAAAAATACATTGACATTAAATGCTCAAAATGCTATTGATAATCTAACTGTAGTTAATATGTTAGGACAACAAGTATTGGTTATGGCTCCAAATAGTATGGATTCTGTGATTGATATGTCTCAACTACAAACTGGAACTTATTTTGTGAAAGTTACTATAAACAACGCAACAAATACAATTAGAATAATAAAGCAATAAGGCATAAAAGAATTTCATTATTCTGAAAAGAGACCAGTAATGGTCTCTTTTTTTTAGTTATCGTTTGTAAAATGTTTAATCATTATGTCAAACCATATAGATTAAATGCAGTAAAATCCGATGTTTATTAGGTGATTTTTAGGATTGTTTTGATTAAAAAATGAATTTTATTATCAATTGTATGTCTTTTTAGTTAAAACTTTAAATAATGATTAAAACCAAATTACATCTTGTCGGCTTTTTCTTATAATTCATCGAATTGTTAATATCTTGTTAAGTCATTTTTATTCGTAAGGCTTTTAATATGAATAATTTACGTGCTGTTAATTAATTCAATAACTAAAAACCAACAAAAATGAAAAAAATTACTTTATGGTTGCTGTGCTTTTGTATGGCAACAACCTTCGGTTTTGCTCAAACCTTTACAGATGGAGTTGTGCATGACATTCAAAATGGAAACGGGGGAACAGACGCAACCTGCGGAACAATAGATGAGCTAACATTACCATTAACGGTTTCAGGTGTAGGTACTCTTGATGCTTCAAGTAACGTTTTGCAAAGTGTAACTTTTAATGCAACACACACTTGGAATGCTGATATTACGGTGAGTTTACAAGACCCTTCAGGAGCAATTACTGTACTTTTAATTGATTCAATTGGTAGTAGTGGAGACGGTTTTACAGATTGTATCTTAGATGATTCAGCCTCAGAAACATTACCAACTAGTTTTACATCTCCAGTTACTGGAACATTTTTACCACTCGAAGCTTTAGCTGGATTTAATGGTTTAAGTGCTGATGGTGATTGGAGCTTAATTGTTTGCGACAGTGCAGATGGTGATATAGGTACTGTAGATAGCTGGTCGCTTACATTCGGTCCTCCGCCACCTCCTGCTAATGATGATTGTGTCAACGCAATTGCATTAGATTGTGTAAATAACACTGCTTCAGGAAGCAATAGTTCATCAGTTGATAGTGAGGTATGGTTCTCATTTACTGGAACTGTTGTAGATGATCCCATAACTGCAAGTTTATGTGGTTCAGGATTTGATACAATTATCACCATTTATGATGCATGCGACGGAACGGAGATTGCAACAAACGATGATAGTTGTGGATTACAATCTGAAGTTACATTTACTTCAGATGGTGTAACGACCTATTTAATTTCGATACAAGGGTTTGATGCTGAATCTGGAGATTACAATCTTACTTTAGAGTGTGCTTCTGAAAACATTCCAGATAACGATGATTGTCTTTCTGCTGAAGCTATAGGATGTAATGATACGGTGACTGGAGAAACAACTTTTGCTAGTGATTCAGATTTAAACGGAAGTTTAGATGTATGGTATTCTTATACAGGAACAGTCGTTGATGATAATATCACAGCAAGTCTTTGTGGTTCTAGTTTTGATACAGTTATTACTATTTATGACGCATGTGACGGCGCAGAAGTCGCTACCAACGATGATTTTTGCGGATTGCAATCTGAGGTATCTTGGTTGTCAGATGGCCTAACAACCTATTTAATACGAGTTGAAGGCTTTAATACATCAGCTGGTGATTACCAATTATCATTAATATGTGATTCTGAAACACCGCCAGCAAATGATGAGTGTGTAAATGCTGAAACCATCGTTTGTGGAGGTCAATATATTGGAGATACAACGTTTGCTTCATCTGAAGGCGACGATGATCCAGGCGAATGTGGTACCACTGCAGGTAGTGGAGGAGCAGTCTGGTATACCTTTGTAGGTGCTAATTCTAATAACGCAGGTGCAGCTGCTGGTACAGAAGGAGATGAAGTTACATTAGATTTGAGTTTGTCAACATTTGATACAAAAATTAGAGTATTTACTGGAGTTTGTGGCGATTTAACGTGTTTAGATGGTGATGATGATGGCGGAGACGGAACCACTTCTTTAATTACATTCCCAACAACAGTTGGAACGGAGTATTATGTGTTAGTTCATGGGTTTTTAGATAATGCAGGAGAATATACTTTAGATGTTTCTTGTGTTGCACCTCCAACGTGTACTGCAGCAGTTATCGATAGTGCAACAGAAGTAGAAGATACTTGTAATCCAGATGGAACAGGTACTTATGTTGTTGAAATAGAAGTGACAAATGCTGGAGACGCAGGAAGCGTTTTTGATGATGGGACTAATACCTATCCAGTTGTAGCAGGTACAGTAACTGCTGGACCCTATGATAGTGGAGAAGAAGTAACTATCGAATTAGTTGCTTTAGATTCTGACTGTAGCTTTACAGTAGGAACATTTGAATTTACATGTCCAGAGCCAGCTCCAGAAAATGATAACTTAGAAGATGCTATTCCAATTGTATGTGGAGGGACTTATACAGGAGACACAACCTTGGCTACAATTGATGAAGAGGACGCACCAGATATTGCAACAGTAGAGGAAGATACTGATGCGGATACAGATTCACCAAACGTATGGTATAGCTTTGTAGGTACAGGAGATGTAGTGACTTTATCTACTTGTGGAACAGGAAGTTTTGATACTGAAATATTTGTGTTTACCGGTTCTTCAGGAGCATTAACTTGTATCGATGATGGGTATGATGAGTGTGGATCGTCAGATGGCTTTGCTGCCGAAACGTCATTTACGTCTGTAGCAGGAACTCAGTATTGGATTTCTATTGAAGGATGGAATCCAACAACTGTAGGTGCATTTGGGCTTTCAGTAACCTGTACACCACCACCATCATGTATTCCTGCAGAATTCACCTTATCTAATGGTGGAAATACCTGTCCGTCAGATGGAGGTTTCGTTATTGATGTAGATATTTCTAGCTTAGGAACAGCTACAACGGTTAATATTTTGCAAGATGGAGTAGCAGTATATTCAGGTGTAGATTTATCAGGTTCTCCTTACAGTGTTGGAGGCTTAACATCTGCTACAGATTATGATATTACAATTGAAGATGCAGCTGATGATACTTGTTTTAGCACGCAACAATACTCAACAGATGTATGTCCGCCAGTTAATGATGACATAGCAGGAGCTATCAATTTAGAAGTTGGAGATACAGTATGTGAAGATTTATATACTGGAACGAATGTTGGAGCTACAGATTCTGGAGAAACATTCCCAGAATGTGGTACATCATCTTTTGGAGGCGATGTATGGTTTAAACTTACAGTGCCATCTTCAGGAGAAGTAACTATTGAAACTTCTGAAGCGGCTGTTAATCCAATATTTGACACTGTGATTGAAGTGTTTACTGGGTCTCCAGGTAATTTAACTCAAATTGATTGTGATGATGAAGGTGGTGTAGATAGTTTCTCTTTATTAGAATTAACAGGACTTACACCAGGTGATGTACTTTTAATCAGAGTTTGGGAATGGCAAGATAATTCTAAAGGAAACTTCAATATTTGTGCTTGGTCTCCTTCTAGTTTAGGAGTTGATGATACGACTTTTGACGGATTTACTTACTATCCAAACCCAATAAAAGATGTGTTAACATTAGAATCGGCAAGAACTATTGACAAGATAGAAGTGTTTAATGTCTTAGGACAACGTATTGTAGCTATTGATAGCCAGAATACAATCCAAAACATTGATATGTCAAATGTTCAAGCAGGCGCTTACTTTGTGAAAGTTTCTATTGAGAACCAAATAAAAACGATTAGAGTAATTAAGGAATAAGAATTGCTTTATCCTATTAAAGAAGAGGTCTGTAAAAAGACCTCTTTTTTGTTTTAATATATTTATTTTTCATAGATTTGATTAAACTTGGTATAATGAAAACGTATTATTTATCAACTTGCTTTGTTTTATTTTCAATGCTCTTGAGTTTTTCTCAAATAGAATTTGAAAACCAGGCAGGAATTTTGAATGCTGATGTTGCTACTGGCGATACTTACTTAGGTAACGGCGTATCGTTTTGTGATTTTGATAATGATGGTTGGGATGATATTACCTTAGCTACAGCAGATGGTGATGGTGTTCGGTTTTTGAAAAATGTCAATGGTAGTTTTGTAGATGTGAACTTAGGCTTAGGGTATTTATCCTATGAAACCAAATCAGTAACTTGGGTGGACTTTGATAATGATGGTGACAAAGATTTATTTGTTACCAGCGAAACCGAAGGTAATAAGCTTATCGAGAATCTTGGTGACATGACATTTCAAGATATAACCTCTACAACAGGAATGTCTACAAATAACTTGTATACCTATGGCGCTTCATGGGGAGATTATAATAATGATGGTTTTCTAGATGTTTTTTTAAGCAACCGAACCTTAATTGTACCTAATAAACTGTATAGAAATAATGGTAATGGAACATTTTCTGATGTGTCTTTGTTTTCAGGAATAGATCCCAATCCATTATTTTCTTTTTGCTCTGCTTTTCTGGATATAAATAATGACGGATTTCAAGATATTTATGTGTCCAACGATAAGTTAAGTTTTCTAAACAAACTGTATAAAAATAATGGGGATGGCACTTTTGAAGATATTAGTATGTCCTCAGGAACCGATATCAGTGCAGATGCCATGTCGGTAACCGTAGGTGATTATAATAAAGATGGCTGGTTTGACATTTATGTCACCAACACTCAAGGTGGTAATTACTTGTTAAGAAATAATGGCGATGAAACCTTTACTAATGTCGCAGGTCCAACAGGAACAAGTTTCAATAGTATAGGTTGGGGGGCTGTTTTTTTTGATGCTGATAATAACACAGATTTAGATTTATACGTTAGTGGTGAATTTGATGGATCTACAGGTGGCTACCTTTCAGCAGCATTTTATCAAAACAATGGCAACTATACCTTTGCCTTAAATAATTCTTGTTTTCCTAATGATAATAGAGAGAGCTACTCTAACGCTATTGGAGATATAGATAATGATGGTTTTATGGATGTAGTGGTCACTAATTCAGATGATATGGATGTGTTTTTATGGAAAAACATGACTGTAAATACGTCTAATTGGATAAAGTTAAATTTAACTGGAACTATCAGTAATACAGATGGTATAGGTTCACGAATTGAGCTCTCTGTTAATGGTCAAAAACAATATGGCTATACACATTTGGGAGAAGGTTATATGAGTCAGAATTCAAAAACTAAACATTTTGGATTACATGATGCGACTGTTATTGACTATATTAAAATTACCTGGCTCAGTGGTATTGAAGAAACTTATTATAACATACCTGCAAATCAAACCCTAAATTTAATTGAAGGCAGTACACTAAGTGTAGATACACATCAAGAAAGTATAAGCTATGTTTTTCCAAACCCGGTAAAAGATGTATTTAAAATTTATGGGGAAGCGACTATTAAATCCATCACAATAGTTGATGTGTTAGGTCGAAAAGTAAAAGAAGTCTCAAACCCTGTTAACAACACCATAAATGTTAGTACCCTAAATCCGGGGCACTATATGTTAATTGTAGAAACGAATGATGGTAAAATCAACCATAAATTTATAAAACAATAACTTCTTGGATATCAGATTATAAACTGCTATTCATCGATGATATATGTTTTTTATCGATTAAACAGGTTTCTTTTTAGTTTGTAATTTAATTATCATAATTTTAAGACGTTTTATTAATTAAATTCAACTAAATATGAAAAAAATTACTTTATTGTTTGTCGCAATGTTATTCGGTTCTTTAACCGCCTTTGCGCAATTTACTTTTCCAACTGACGCAACGGTTTACACGGTTGTTGCTGATGATGGAGCATTACCAATTACTGTAAATGATGCTGGTAACATAGCGGGCGTTACTGCTGGTACTTACACCTCTTTTAGTATTACTGCGGATTGGGTTAGTACCGATAACGCTTGGGCTAGTGAAGCAGATTTAACAGTTACTACAGCTGCTGGAATTGTTAATGTTGACCCTATCGGAGCTGCCGATTCTGGTGATCCTGCAACTTTGCTTTTTGAAGGAGATTTAGCTGGAATTTATGATCCATCAGTAGATGGAGCTTTAGATTTAGCCTTAAATCAATCATTTGGAGGCTCTGAAGCAGAATGGACTAACATTGTTGTAACACTTTTACCGCCTCCAAGTTGTTCAGTACCACTTAATGTTGATGCTACTCCAGAGGAAACAAGCGCTACAATTAATTGGTTTGTTCCATTAGCAGGAACTCCTACAGGTTATAATTGGGAAATCCAACCTGATGGTGTTGCTCAAGGTACTGCTGGACCTGTTGATTCTGGTGTTGCAGCAGGAACTAGTGCGTCTACAGTTGCTTTAGCTGCTGGAACAACGTATGAGTTCTATGTTCAAACTGATTGCGGAGGAGATGGCACATCTGATTATGTAGGAATTAGCTTTACTACAGCTTTAGGCCCACCTCCAGCTAATAATAATTTTGCTGATGCTATTGCAATTGCATGTGGAGGTACTTACTCTGGTAATACAACCAATGCTACTTTAGATCAAGATACTGCGCCTGATGGTCCAAATTCTGATTCTGATTCTAGAAATGTATGGTACTCTTATACAGGTTCTGGAACTGCGGAAGAGGTGACACTTTCAACTTGTGGATTAACCAATACAGATTATGATACAGAAGCTCTTATTTATACAGGAACTGCTGGTAATTTAACTTATGTTGGAGAAGGTTATGATGAATGTGGAGGTTCTGCTGAAGGTTATCACTTTGAAACGACTTTTACATCTGATGGAACATCAACGTACTGGATTTCTGTAGGTGGTTTTAATGATGACTTTGGATTATTTGAAATGGTGGTTAGCTGTACAACATTAAGTACAGAAACTGTTGAAAATGAAAATGCATTTACATATTTCCCTAATCCAGTTAAAAACGAGTTAACATTGAGTGCTGCTCAAAAAGACATTCAAAATGTTGCTATCTATAACATGTTAGGTCAAGAAGTTCTTAGAACAGCTCCTAATGCTGTTGAAAGTACAATCGATATGAACGGAATGAGCCAAGGTGCTTACTTCGTAAAAGTAACTATCGGTAATGTTACAGAAACAATTAGAATTATTAAGCAATAAGCTTTAATTTATAAGTTTTCAAAAGCCACCCTAAAGGTGGCTTTTGTTTTTTGTTTACTTACCTTTGTAAAGTATGACTACTTTACATTATTCTTTTATTATCCCAGTGTACAATCGACCTGATGAGGTTGATGAACTCCTTAGAAGCTTTAAGGGCTTACAAGGTGCTTTTTTGTATGAAATAGTTATTGTCGAAGATGGTTCTTCTATAGATTGCAAATCTGTTGTTGACACCTATGCTAACGATCTCAACATTTCTTACTATTCGAAGCCTAATTCTGGACCAGGTGATTCCAGAAATTACGGCATGCAAAAAGCCAAAGGAAATTACTTTATTATTCTAGATTCAGACTGTCTTCTTCCGCCTCAGTATCTCGAAACAGTGAATGCTTACTTGTCTTCAAACGATGTGGATTGTTTTGGTGGTCCTGATGCGGCTCATCAGTCGTTTACCAACCTTCAAAAGGCCATCAATTTTGCAATGACCTCTGTAATAACTACGGGAGGTATTCGTGGAAGTGGTAAAGCAAATACTGACAAATTTCAACCACGTAGTTTCAATATGGGCTTGTCTAAAAAAGCATTTATAGCCTCAGGTGGTTTTGGTGTCATTCATCCAGGGGAAGATCCCGATTTATCGATAAGACTTCATACATTAGGGTTTAAAACAGTTTTATTAAAAGAGGCTTATGTCTATCATAAGCGCCGCATATCTTGGAAAAAGTTTTATCAGCAAGTACATAAATTTGGTTTGGTAAGACCTATTCTCAATAAATGGCATCCTAACACCAAGCGATTAACCTATTGGTTTCCAACAGTGTTTTTACTTGGTTTTATAGTGTCGGTTCTTGCGTTTGTAGTAGGTTTTAAATGGCTTTTGTTTGGCTTTATATCGTATATAATTATTGCCTTTGCTTTTGCATTAGTAGCTACCAAAAATTTAAGTGTCGCTATTCAATCTATTTTGGCTATTTTTATTCAGTTCTTTGGATATGGCTACGGATTTTTAAAATCGACAATTGCTGTAGCCGTTTTAAATAAAGATCCACAGAAACAGTTTCCAAAACTATTCTTTAAACATGCTAAATAGTATAAAATCAAAACTATTAAAGTCAGTCAAAAACAAAAGACTCAATGTTTTCGGACTTTTTTTCTTGATTGCGTTTTTGATATTGGTGGTAACAAAGCTTTCTGAAACTTATGTAGAGACCATCCCTTTTAATATTGCTTATAATAACCTTCCGGATACCAATATTATTACTCTGGATAGTACACCAAAGGTGAATGTTACCGTTTCTACACACGGCTTTAATTTGCTATCCTATTATTTTTACAGTAATACCTATAAATTAGATATTGAAAATCATACAACCCAAAAAGAAAATACATACCTCTGGACTGCAGATAAGGGGTTGTATAGCTTGCAAGAACAATTAGGTAAAACGGTTAAAATCGTGTCTGTAAAACCTGATACGCTGGTATTACCTTTTGGTATTTTAAGTACTAAAACGGTTCCGGTGGTTCTAAAATCTAAAATACATTATGCTTCGGGTTATGATACGACCAATGGTGTTAAGATTATTCCTGATTCGGTGAAAATTATTGGCTCGCAGCAAGAAATTTCTAAAATTGACTTTATAGAAACAAAGCCTTTTGATTTGAATCAAATTAAAACCGATATTAGTACAACCATTGGTCTCGAACTTGCTAATAAATCGGAGCGTTTAAAACTGTCTGAAGACAAGGTGCAAATTAATGCGAATGTAGAAAAGTTTACCGAAGGAACTTTTGAAATCCCTATTACGATTTTAAACAAACCCAATGCTATGGAGTTAAATTACTTTCCGAAGCATATAAAAGTAGCCTACTATGTGAGTTTGGAGGCTTATAACGATATCAAAGTGACAGATTTCAAAATAGAATGTGATTATAAAGAGGCCTTACAACTAAATAATTCGTTTTTTACGCCTCAACTTATTAGTCTTTCAGAACAGGTGAAATCAGCCAAAATGAAACAAAACAAAGTTGAATTTATTATTGTAAAATGATAGTAGTCGGACTTACAGGAGGAATAGGTAGTGGAAAAACTACAGTCGCATCTTTTTTTAAAGCGCTAAGCATTCCTGTGTATATAGCTGATATTGAAGCCAAACGACTAATGGTTACTTCAAAAGTGATTAGACGAAAATTAATTCAGTTATTTGGTGATAAAGCATACGAAGGTAAAGAACTGAACAGACCTTATATCGCATCCAAAATTTTCAATAACAAAGAGGATTTAGACGCCATGAATGCGATTGTTCATCCGAAGGTTGCCTCTCATTTTAAACGCTGGTTAAAAAAGCAGAATTCCCCTTATGTGATTAAAGAAGCGGCTATTATTTTTGAAATAGATAAAGCCTCCGAGTATGATCTTATCGTTTTGGTTACTGCCGATGTTGAAGAGCGCATTAGACGTGTTATGAAAAGAGATGATACCAATCGGTCTAAAATTGAATCTATTTTAAAGAATCAATGGAGCGATCAAGAGAAGATGGATAAGTCGCACTATGTCATTCGCAACGATGACTTATATAGCACTAAAAATCAAGTGTTGAAGACACATGAATCCATACTAAAACATATCAAGAAACTTAAAAATTAACATATTTGTTAATGTAAGGTTAAACCCTAATAGTTCTAAATGTTAAAATACTAAATTTGAACGATGGGCAAAAAGCTATTCATTTTATTGGTGGTTTTAATGAGTTTATCACTCATTGGTATCATATTTGTTCAATCATTTTTCATCAATAATACCTATAGAAATGAGGAGAAGCAATTCACATCTGATGTTAAACGTTCTCTGTTTGCAGTTTCTAAGGCTATTGAAGACAAAGAACTTCTAAGTTATAATAGATTATACAAAGAAGCTATTGAAAATGGGAGAACACCAGATACTTCTGAAATTAAACAACTCTTGATTTTTGAGTCTTTTAATGAAGAAACCAACCAATCGGTGCAATTTAGAAATGCAATTTCTGAAGAAAGTTTTAAAGTGCCATCATTGTTCATTGACATTGGTACAGACAGTATAAACATTAGCCGAATTAGTAATTTTAGTGAAACTAAAATTTTTGATCGAAATGCGATCGATGGTAAATTAAGTCTAGATCCTGTGCAAACATTCTCAGATTACAGTACGATGGATGATGTTGGTAGACGGATTTTTAAAGAAAATTATAAAAAAGTTTACAGCAATTACCCAGTTTACAAACGTATCACGAATGAGGAGGTTTCAGAATTATTAGAATCTCAATTTTCTATAAGTGGTATACAAACTGAGTTTGAATACGCGATTTACGATAAAGATTTATCTACTAAAATTAGATCTGATAATTTTGAAAAAAATGTAAAAACAACGATTGGGATTCCGGTTTTTAAAGACAATCAAAATAAAAGTAAATATGCTTTATATGTTGATTTTCCTGAACGTAGAGAGTATTTGTTATCTACTATTTTAGGAATGATTGTTTTATCGATTGTGTTTACATCTATTATCATTTTAGCCTATTCTAGTGCGATTTATCAATTAATTAAACAGCGTCAAATTTCGCAAATCAAAACCGATTTTATCAATAATATGACGCATGAGTTTAAAACGCCTATTGCGACTATTAACCTGGCCTTAGATTCTATCAAGAATCCAAAAATTATTGGTGATCAAGAGAAGGTAATGCGTTACTTACGAATGATAAAAGATGAAAATAAACGAATGCATGCTCAGGTTGAAAATGTACTGCGAATTTCAAAATTAGAGAAAAACGAACTCAATATAAGTAAGGAACGGGTGAGGTTACACGACTTAGTAGAAGATGCTGTGACTCACGTCGAGTTAATTGTTGAAGATCGAAAAGGCTATGTGAAAACGCATTTAGATGCCGATAAATCTTCGGTGTTAGCTAATGAAACGCATTTCACTAATGTGATTGTCAATATTTTAGACAATGCCATTAAGTATAGTGATGATGCGCCCAAAATTGATGTTTATACCGAAAATGTAGGAACCAATGTATTGCTTAAAATTTCAGATCAAGGAAATGGAATGTCAAAACAGGTTCAAAAAAGAGTGTTCGAAAAATTTTATAGAGAACACACAGGAAATGTACACAATGTAAAAGGACACGGTTTAGGCTTGGCTTATGTTAAGCGAATCGTAGAAGACCATCAAGGTCATATATCAGTAGAAAGTGAAAAAGGAAAAGGTAGCACGTTTATAATAAAACTACCATTAATATCATAAATTATGGAAGAGCAAAATAAAAAAATTCTTTTAGTTGAAGACGATCCAAACTTCGGAACCGTTTTAAAGGACTACTTAAACATGAACGATTATGATGTGGTTCATGCTAAAAACGGAATGGAAGGTTTCGAAAAGTTTAAAAAAGACGATTACGATCTGTGTATTTTGGACGTTATGATGCCTTATAAAGATGGCTTTACTTTAGCTAAAGAAATTAGAGAAAAAAATACAGATGTACCTATTATTTTCTTAACCGCTAAAGCGATGAAAGAAGATGTGCTTAAAGGTTATAAAGTAGGGGCAGATGATTATCTAAACAAACCTTTTGACAGCGAAGTGCTATTAATGAAAATTAAAGCTATCATGCAGCGTAAAGCAACAGATACTATTGCTGACAGCAAACAATTTGAATTTAAAATTGGAAGGTTTGATTTAAACTCTAAATTACGCTTTTTAAAGTTTGATGGTAAAGATCCTATTAAATTATCACCAAAAGAAAACGAATTGTTACGTATGCTGGCGCTTCATGAAAATGATTTAATGCCTAGAGAATTGGCGTTGACTAAAATATGGAGAGATGATAACTATTTTACATCCAGAAGTATGGATGTATATATTGCCAAGCTTCGTAAGTATTTAAAATTAGACCCTAATGTTGAAATTTTAAATATTCATGGTGAAGGATTCAGATTAGTTGTCAATCAAGAAGCCTAAATAGTAAATCCAGATATAAAAAAAGCCAATCAATTATGATTGGCTTTTTTGGTTTTTAAAAAATATCGAAATATTAGACAACTTTTACGTTTACTGCGTTCAATCCTTTTTTTCCTTCTGTTAAATCGAATTCTACTTCATCTCCTTCTCTAATTTCATCGATTAAACCTGAAATGTGTACAAAGTGTTCTTTGTCATTTCCTTCTTCAGTGATAAATCCAAATCCTTTTGAATCGTTGAAGAATTTTACGGTACCTTTACTCATAATGTATATTAAATTATATTAAGCCACGAAGGTAGTGTTAATTAATTGAAAATAAGGGTTTTTGATTTTTATTTCTAAAGAAAGTCTTTAAGTTTAACTTAGTTGTCTAGTTATGACAGCAATAATGTCTGTAATGTCGGTTTCATAATCAAACCAAATGGTGTCCTCACTCTTTTTAAACCAAGTGAGTTGGCGTTTGGCAAAGCGTCTTGTATTCTTTTTAATTTCTGAAATGGCAAACTCTAAGGTCCATTCACCATCCAAATACTTAAATAACTCTTTGTATCCAACCGTATTTAAGGCATTCAAGTGACGTTTCTGCTGAAGTGATTTCACTTCGTCCAGCAAACCTTCAGCTATCATTAGATCTACACGTTTATTGATACGTTCATAGATGACTTCTCGTGGTGCTGTTAAACCAATCGTAATCGTTTTAAAATCACGTGCTTTCGTTGTTGCTTTTAAAAATGAAGAATAGGGCTTTCCGCTAGTGATACAAACTTCTAGAGCTCTAATGACACGCTGCGGATTATCAATAGCGATGGTGTTAAATGCTTTTGGATCCAATGCTTTCAGTTCCAGTTGTAAAGCTTCGAGTCCATTAGCTAAAAGTCTCGAATTTAATGTGTCTCTAACCGCAGGATCTAGTTTAGGTAATTTGTCAAGTCCTTTGGTAACGGCATTGACATACAATCCTGAGCCGCCAACCATGATCACAACACGATGATTAGCATGTAACGTTTTTAATAGAGCGATAGCATCTTTTTCAAACGTACCCACACTGTAATAGGTGTCTACAGGAATATGCTTGATAAAATGATGTTTAGCTGCAGCAAGTTCTTCAGGTGTAGGCGCTGCTGTTCCAATTTGCATGTCACTATAAAATTGCCTTGAATCTGCTGAAATAATTTCAGTATTAAAATGCTTGGCTAGTTTTATACTTAAAGCCGTTTTGCCTATGGCTGTTGGGCCAACAATTGAAATTAATATTGGAGGGTTTGATACGATGGTTTTGAGGTTTTAAATCGTAATTTAGGTGTGTAAGTTATAACCACATTTATGACAAAAATTAGAATTGTCTTTATGGTTTCCGCTATTACAATTGCTACATACCTGAGAATTTAAATGCAGTTGTTCTGTCGTTTTTCCTTCAGCGAGTTCCTTATCTTTTTTATTGCTACTTCTCACATATTCAGCAGAAACAATTCCGGTAGGAACAGCAATAATACCATATCCTAAAATCATAATAATAGAAGTAATAAATTGTCCTAAAGGTGTTTGCGGAGCAATATCACCAAAACCAACAGTAGTAAGGGTTACTATACACCAGTAGACGCTTTTAGGGATATTAGTAAATCCATTTTCTTCGCCTTCTACCAAATACATAATTGTACCAAAAATGACAGAAGTAACGAGAACAGCAAATAAAAACACTGCAATTTTAACACGACTGGCAATTATTGAATCTTTAAGCTGATTAGAAGCACCTAAATAACGTGCTAACTTTAAAATCCGGAACACACGTAATAGTCGTAATGCTCTTAGTGTTACAAGGGCGTGAGATCCGGCAAAGATAAACGATAAGTACATAGGAATGGTCGATAGAAAATCAACAATTCCATAAAAGCTAAAAATGTATTTCCAAGGTTTTCTAACGGTTATAACTCTTGCGATATATTCAATCGAAAACAAAATGGTTACAAGCCATTCACCATAGTAGAGAATCTTGTGGTACTTTCTGTCAATGTGCTCAACACTCTCTAACATTACCAATGCAATACTGGCAAGAATGAATATGAGGAGCACTATGTCAAATAATTTTCCAGCAGGTGTGTCGGCTTCATAAATAATTTCATGAAGTTTATCTTTCCAATTTCGCTGTGTCGTATTTGAACTCATTAAATCAAATGTACTAAAAAGATTATTCTTTTTTCTCTAAGACGATAAGAGAGTTGTTTTGTATGTCGACTACTTTTGACATAATTGTTTTTAAGCCATCGTAAAATACCGGTTCATAGAGCGGTTCATTAAAGGATAATTTAAAAAACAACATGATTGTGTTTTCATTTTGCTGGGCCGAAAATAATAAAGCACCTTTGTTTTCGGGTAATTTTAAGTTTGCTGCTTTGGGTAATTCGGTAATCTTATAAGTTGGGTCTACATTTATTTTTATGCTATGTATATAAACATCTTTGTAACCAAAATCTATGGGATAACTACGTTCTTGAAGTTTGAAAGGGTTTTCAGAGAAAAATTTGATTAAAAACGGATTGATATATAGGGTGTTTCCAACCCTATCTGGTGTTGTCTCCATATTAAAATCAGCAGTAAAATCAGCTTCTGATTTAACAATATCACCAATCTCTAATTCAGAAATATTTAAAGTGCTGTATTGGTTTTCAAAGCGTTCGGTGTAGGCCGTAGGATTGCTTAAATAAGCTTCTTTTGAATACAGGGCATGATATCCCGTTGTTTTATAAGCTGTATGCCCATTTAAAACCCCATTTTCATTTAAATCAAATTCATAATTATAGGCTTTGAGGCTTGGCGTTTTTACTTCAAAATCATACCAAGAACTTCCGTTTTCAAAATCTAATATGCGGCCATATTGATTCAAACATCTAAACGGTAATTGCCCAAAGGCTAGATAGTCATTTGTACCATCAAGAAGATAGGTTTCACCATTAATAGTTGCTTTTGCAATCAGATAGTTAAAATCAGATAGTACAGGATATAATTGTGTTGCTAAACCATTGTTTCTTGTTGAAAGAATCATAGGTTTGACATCGATATTATGTTCTTTGAGTAATAAGTATAAAAGGATGTTGATATCACCAGCCGAACCTGTTTTGTCCTTTAGTAACTCTTTAATTGAAACATTACGAAATAAGTTAAATTCTTCATTCCAATTGTAATTATCTTGAACAAACCTTAAAATAGATTTAGCTTTTTCAAGAGGGTTGTCCAGTTGAGATATGGCATCAGGAAGCAGGTTTCTTACTTTATTTTGCTGGTTGAGTTCTTTGCCTAAATCTGTTTCCTTTCTAATTTCATCATCAGTACTTTTCCAGTTTTTTGTAATGTTGTTGACACTTCCGTTAAAGCCTCTAAAAGTTTTTAATTCATATTCAATACGTGCCAAATAATTTTTTTTGGTGGTCATGTAGTCTTCCTCAATAAAGGCAGGAACATCCAGCATGATATAGTTGCTTACACTACAATTGGCGCTAGCATTTCCAGCAGTGAGACATCTTTTTTCTACCCTCATGGTGTTGGTGCTTAGTTTTTTACCACCAACCAATTTGACATTATACTCCCAGTTTCCAGGAATACTAGCAATGTATTCACTATGTAATGTTGGAATCACAGTTTGAAAATCCCAGCCTTTAAACTTGTACATAAAGGGCGATTCAATCACATAGCTGTAGTTTACAACAGAACCTTCTTTAATACTCGGGAAAGCGAACTTTACCAGTGTGTAATTGTCATTGTATTTCTCTTCGAAAATGTTTGTTTTTTTGAGTGTGGTTTTAACTACTTTACCATTTTCTATATTATAAACAGTGGCATTAATAGCTTTTATTCTTTCTCTTTGCCCTTTTCCGTCATCGTATAAAGGAATCGTTACTTCTGCGTGATTAAACCCTTTTCGATTCAGTATTTTTAATTTACATTTAATTGTTGTGTTTAAATCGAATGAGTTTTTATCAACAAAACTATGTCCTTTTTTATAAATTATTAAGGCGTTGGCTGTTGAGTCTTTTGCATAATGATTGCGCTCAATATCTGGTCTTGTAACTTCATAACTAAGGGCATATTGATCGTTTTGAGCACTAAGATGTATGCCTGCTAATAAAAAAAGCAAGGTAATTTTGTTCATAGTGTTAAAAAGAGATTGTTTTTAAACGCTTATTTCGTCTCAAATAACTTTGAATAATGTGCTGTGTATCTCTATTGTTTTCCATTGGTGTGATGATAGATTCTAAAACGTCTATATTATTAATTTGATGGTTGAGGTCGTAAAAGCCTAAACCTTTAAAAACACCATTCTCTATATAGATGACACTTTTTTCATCAATATCTCGACCTTGGTCTATAATCACCATGTTTTTATTGTCATAGCTGTTTTTTGCGATAAGTTCTTTAACACGTTTGTTGTAGCTTTCAGGAGGTTCTTCATTAATACATGCTCCATGACAACTTTTGATCGTGTAATTAAAACAATTGGATTTAGTGGGATAGAGACCGGTTAATTTTTGACAAAGTGCGTATTGTTCGACCACTCTAAACATAAAACTTTTAGCACTTTGCATATTACTAAAGCTCGTGATGTGTTTTTTGTCCATTGAAGTTTTATCAATTTTTAAGTTGATATAGCCATTGTCGTCGATAAAACTGTAGAGCGCATGTGTAAATATAGTTCGTCTTAAAGCTCTATTATAAATAGGTTTATTGCGTTTAATTTCTTCACTTTCTTTAAGTAAAGCAACCAATTCACTTCCTGTAGCTTCATAGGTTACCGATTTAACGAGTAACTGTAATTTTTTAGATTTTGTACTGGTATTGGTTAAGTGCTGATTAATGCGATGTTTGATGTTTTTACTTTTTCCTATGTAGATGATATCTCCATTTTCATCATGGATATAGTAAACACCAGTAACAGCAGGTAATTTGTCTATAATTGTTCTATGAGTATCGTTAAGGCGTTTGACGATTTCTGTTTTAACATGGTCTTTAATAATGTGTTTTTCCAAATCTTTGGAGAGTAACATTTTAAAGAGTTTGACTGTTGCCATAGCATCTCCATTGGCGCGATGTCTATCGCTTACAGGAATACCTAAAGCTCGGGTTAATTTTCCTAAGCTATAGGAAGCCTGATTAGGAATTAATTGCTTAGAGAGCTCAACAGTGCACAAGGTTTTTCGTTTAAAACCAAAGCCCAAGCGTTTAAATTCGGTTCGTAAAATGCGATAATCAAACTGCGCATTGTGAGCCACAATGATACAGTCTTCAGTGATTTCTACGATGCGTTTAGCGACTTCATAAAATTTTGGAGCGCTTTTAAGCATATTGCTATTTATACCTGTGAGGTTAACTACAAAGGGTTGAATTTCACGTTCAGGATTAACCAAACTTATAAATTTGTCTACAACTGTATGACCGTCAAATTTATAGATAGCTATTTCTGTAATGCCTTCTTCATTGTACTTTCCACCTGTAGTTTCTATGTCTAATATTGCGTAAATTTTCTTGCTTTTTTTTCTTGCAGAGGCTCTGAGGCACAAAGCATTATATTATTGTTTTATGTATTGCTTTATAACAAATAACAGTGTTAGTTATTATAATTTCGACTGCCAAATATACTACTTCCAACCCGAATCATAGTACTTCCGCAATCAATTGCTAATGAATAATCACCACTCATTCCCATAGAGATGATTTCTAAAGATGTATCAATGGTTTTAAGGGTTTCAAACGTAGCTGTAAGACGCTTAAATTCCTGTTCAATTTGAGCATTATTATCTGTAAAAGTAGCCATTCCCATCACACCGGTAATTCTAACGTTTTTTAATTCTGAAAAGTCTTCAGATAATAATAATTCTTTAGCATCATTACTGGACATTCCAAATTTACTGTCTTCTTCAGCGATTTTAATCTGAAGCAAGCAGTTGATAACTCGGTTGTGTTTTTTGGCTTGTTTATTTATTTCAGTAAGTAATTTTAAACTGTCAACGCCATGAATCAAGCTTACAAACTCAGCCATATATTTCACTTTGTTACGTTGTACATGACCAATCATATGCCATTGAATGTCTTTAGGCATGTGTTCATATTTTTCGGTCATCTCCTGAATTTTGTTTTCACCAAAAATACGCTGACCAGCATTATAAGCGTCCATTAAATCACTAATAGGTTTGGTTTTAGAGACAGCTACAAGCGTCACATGTTCAGGGATTTGAGAAAGGATTGTATTTAAATTATTTTGAATACTCATACATTAAAATTCATAAATGGTAACACCACTTCTTAATTTAGGTTCTATAAATGTACTTTTTGGCGGCATTTTGAGTCCGTCATCAGCAATCTGTTTCATTTCATGAATATCCACAGGAACCATACCAAAACCCACAGCAAACTCGCCATGATCGATTTTATCTTTTACATTGATGATGTCTTTTTTTCCGTTGATATAATCAATTCGTACATCGTTGCGTAAATCTTCAATACCTAAAAGAGGTTGTAAAATGGTTTTATAGAGGATCTGAGCATCTAAAGCATCCAAAGATGTTTTAAAATCATAGAGTGACTTCCGAAGGTATAAGGAATAAAATTCGCCATCTAAATACATACTAAAATGATGTTTTTTTGACGGTTTATAAGGCATAATCCCTCTGTTTTCTATTCTGAAAATGGTATCCAGTTGTATTAAAAACTCTTCTTTAGTTAATCCATTCAGATCTTTAACTAAGCGATTAAATTCGTTGATACGTAATTCTGATTCTGGGATTAAAAAAGTCATAAACTGATTGTACGATTCTTTTCCCGTATGATTGGTATTTAGGGCTTTTTCGTCTTTATAAAGTAAATAGGAGGATGCCGAGCGATGATGACCATCTGCAATGTAAATGGTTGGCATGTTCTCAAATTCTTTTTGTATAATTTCAATACGTTCGGGTTGGTCTAATTTCCAAAGGTAATGTGTATCCCGATAGGTTGTTGTAAATTCAAACTCAGCACGTGTTTGTTGTAGGTCTTTTATAATGGTAGAAATAACCTGGTTATCTGGATAGGTAAGAAGGACGGGTTCTGCATTAAAGCCTACCGTTTTGAGATAATCTTTAAAAATGCGTTCGCGGTATTCGATGGTGTCTTCATGCCTTCTTATCACATTAGCTTCATAATCTTCAGCACTCGCAGCAGCTACAATGCCATTAAAAACCTGGCCATCTCTATCAACAATTTTATAGATGTAATAGCTTTCGGCATCATCATGAACAAAGACATGGTCTTCTTTAAATTCCTGATAGCGATTTCTAACCAATTGATAGCGTTCGGTTCCTGTGATTTCTCGGGCGTATTTATAACCCGGATTCACGATATGTAAAAATGAAAACGGATTGTAGTCTAAACGCGCTTCACGTTCGGCTTGCGTATAAGTTTGATAGGAACGTGACGCCACTAAACTAACTTTATCACGCGTGGGTCTTACTGCTTTAAACGGACGTATTTTAGCCATACATTAAGTCGTAAATTTTAGAAAAAAATGAGTTAACATTACTTAATTTCTGTGTTTTATTATAAATTCTGTAGGATCTACATAGCCTGTGGTATCTTCCGAATATCCAGGCCCAATATCTAATCCTACAACATCTCTTATTTCGAGATGTAAATGCGCATAGTATAATCCGTTACAATTTCCGATGGTGGCAATTTGCATTCCTTTTTTTATAAATTCACCTGGAGTGACCAGCGTACTGTCACAATGCGCGTAAAGGGATTCGAACAGCTTTCCGTCAACTTGATGGATGATTCTTACAACATGTCCCCAGCCACCTTCATAATTTTTTACGTCACTAATATAGCCATTTGCAATAGAATAGATAGGATCACCTAAATCACTGTTTCCGCCACCAACACCATTCCAGTCGTCTCCTAAATGATTATTTTTCTGAAATTTTTGTGCATTATAATAACCACGAGCATTGGGTTTACCAACCGGAAAGTCAAAACCATCAGATACGTATTCTGAATTGTTTTTAAATAGGATACTAACATTGGTTTTTGCTTCGGAAATGCTGACAGTATCAATTATAATGTCTTTGTTTTCTGAAGGTTTTAGGACGTCGTTTACTGTTTCATTTTTTTTGCAAGCTAAAGCTGATAATAGTATAAAACAATAAACAAAGACGTGCTTCATAGTTAAAATTAACGCGAATTTTTGATCACTATTGCCTAAAGTTATTTTACTTCAGAAACTGTTTAGCGACTTGTTCTGCTTTTCTGCTTTCCGAATAATCATAAAAACCTTCACCAGATTTCACGCCTAATTTTCCGGCTCTTACCATATTTACTAATAAGGGGCAAGGAGCGTATTTCGGATTTTTAAAGCCATCATACATCACATTTAATATAGATAAACACACATCTAATCCAATAAAATCTGCCAACTGTAAAGGTCCCATGGGATGCGCCATTCCTAATTTCATAACAGTATCAATTTCTTCAACACCCGCAACACCATTGTATAAGGTTTCAATAGATTCGTTAAGCATTGGCATTAAAATACGGTTGGCAACAAATCCAGGATAATCGTTGACTTCGGTTGGAGTTTTACCTAAGGTTTTAGATAGTTCCATGATAGTGTTTGTCACAGCATCACTGGTGTTATAACCACGAATAATCTCAACCAATTTCATAATTGGGACAGGATTCATAAAGTGCATTCCAATCACCATTTCGGGACGCGAGGTTACTGCGGCTATTTGAGTGATAGAAATAGATGATGTATTGGTCGCTAAGATGGTGTCTTCACCGCAAGCTTCGTCTAATTGCTTGAAAATATTAAGCTTTAAATCGATATTTTCGGTAGCTGCCTCAACAACAAGTCCGGCATATTCTACACCAGCAGTCATATCTGTAAATGTGGTGATATTGTCAAGTGTGGCTTGTTTGTCTGCTTCCGAAATTTTCTCTTTAGCGACCATTCGGTCTAAGTTTTTGGTAATGGTTGCCATACCACGTTGAAGCGAGGCTTCACTAATATCTATAAGTTGTACTTTAAATCCAGATTGAGCAAAGGTGTGGGCGATTCCGTTGCCCATAGTTCCTGCTCCAATTACTGCTACATTTTTCATTTATATATGTTTTGTTATTCTTTTTTCATTTTAAATAAGACTTTCAACTTGCCAGACCATTCAGGTTTGTTACCATCGGGATAGGTTTCGTCAAACATCATAATGTCTAAGTTGTTAGCTTTAATACTATAATTGTAAAATTGTTTTCCGCCTTCAAAACCAGGTACTTTTGCCATATCTGCAGTAGTCGTCACTGTGGAGTCTGTGTAAGTATAACTTCCCGAATTAAACACAATAGATTGAAAGGCCGCTTTAATTTCGGCATCTGTGGGTTTAGACAAAGTATCGAATGCTTTTCGTTCTGTTGTCCAAGGATTATATAACAGACTGTATCGTTTTGGTGCAAATAAAAGTGTTCCGTAGGTGATTTCTCCAACATAAGTGGTATCGGCATAGATATAATGAATCTCTTGCATTTTCCAAGATCCTTCCAAGGGATTTATTTTTTCAACCACATCTTTTTTATGGCTGTTGCAAGCTGGGAACAGGATAAAAATAATTAGAGTTAACAACAGGTAATTTTTCATGGCCTTTTTAGTGTTAAAACTGATTGATGATTTGAGTTGCAACACGTAACGCTTCTGTACCATCATGTAAGGTTACAATAGGGGTTGTGTTGTTATTAATAGCATCTGCAAAAGTTTCCAGTTCGTCTAAAATGGCATTATTATTAGCAATTTCTGGATTGTCAAAATAGATTTGCTTTTTGATGCCTTCAGCATTTTGAAGAATCATATCAAAGTCTCCAGGGTTTTCTGGAGCATCTTTCATTTTAACCACTTCGCATTTCTTTTCCAGAAAATCGACAGCGATATACGCATCTTTTTGAAAGAAACGGGTTTTTCTCATATTTTTTAATGAAATACGACTAGCGGTTAAGTTGGCAACACATCCGTTTTCAAATTCGATACGCGCATTGGCTATATCTGGTGTGTCACTAATAACAGAAACGCCACTTGCCGATACCTTTTTCACTTTAGACTTAACCACACTCAATATGATATCAATATCGTGAATCATGAGGTCGAGTACCACAGGAACATCTGTGCCTCTCGGGTTAAATTCTGCCAAACGATGCGTTTCAATAAACATCGGATTTTTAATTTGTTCTTTAACGGCAGTGAATGCAGGATTAAAACGTTCTACATGACCAACTTGACCTCGAATATCATGCTTTGCTAATAATTCTCTTATATGCTCGGCTTCTTCAACCGTATTTGTAATGGGCTTTTCAATGAAAATATGCTTGCCAAATGAAATCGCTTTTTTAGCACAATCATAATGTGATAAGGTGGGTGTAACAATATCAACCATATCTACAGCTTGAATAAGTGCATCAATAGAATTAAAGTATTTGTAACCATATTCGGCTTCTACTTTTTTGGCATTAGTTTCATCTGCATCATAAAACCCTACGAGTTCATATTTTTCAGATTGATTGAGAAGTCTTAAATGAATTTTACCTAGATGCCCTGCACCAAGTACGCCTGCTTTTAGCATAGTTTTACGTTTTCAACAAAAATAAGATTTTTCGGAGTTTTTTTATGTGAATTCAATGATAAATAATCGGAGTTTTTGACAATTTGATAATTCGATTCATTTTAACTTTCAGTATAAAAATGTTTCAGTTATTTTAGCATAGAAAACCTAACGACTTTGAAAGACACGTTTAAGCACCAAGGCCTGAGACAAAAATTAGTAGCGACATTAAAAGCGAAAGGCATTACAGATAAAAAAGTATTAGATGCTATTGGTAAGATTCCGAGGCATTTATTTATGGATTCTAGTTTTCTGGATCATGCTTATCAAGACAAAGCTTTCCCAATTGCTGCCGATCAAACCATTTCTCAACCTTATACGGTTGCATTTCAAACCGAATTGATGCAGGTAAAATCGGGTGATACTGTTTTAGAAATAGGAACAGGAAGCGGCTATCAAACAGCTGTATTGTGCTTGTTAGGTGCTAAAGTATTTAGTATTGAACGTCAAAATGAACTTTATAAAAAAACGAGCAAGTTCTTACCAAAATTAGGTTACAGAGCTAAAAAACTTATTTTTGGAGATGGCTATATTGGCTTAGAATCTGAAGCGCCTTTTGACAGTATAATTGTGACTGCTGGTGCTCCATTTGTGCCTAAACCTTTATTGAGTCAGCTGAAAATTGACGGACGCTTAGTGATTCCTGTGGGTGACGAAGTGCAAGTAATGACCTTGTTTATTAGAAAAGGTCCCAAAGAATTTGAAAAGCACGAATTTGGTGAATTTCGGTTTGTCCCACTTTTAGAAGATAAAAATTAGTTTTGTCTTGTTGCGCTTGGTTAGAAACTCCTAAATAATAATGCTCTATGAGAATAATTACATGTTTTTTTATGCTTGTGTCCTATTTTGGTGTTGCCCAGAGTTACACCGAATATGCCACAGGAAGTGCTACCGATGTGGTTACTAATCATGAATTTGGTATTTGTATGATGGGTGGCGCCAGCGAAAATGACGATGCCATGACTTGGTTTTTAGAAAAAGCTAATGGTGGCGATGTGGTGGTTTTACGAGCTTCAGGAAGTGATGGTTATAATGATTATATGTATTCAGAATTAGGAGTAACCATCAATTCTGTAACAACTTTTGTGATTCATAATGCTTCTGGAGCATTACAGCCCTATGTATTAGAAAAAGTAGCAAATGCCGAAGCGATTTGGTTTGCTGGAGGCGATCAATATGATTATGTGAGTTATTTTAAAGACAATGCGATGGAGGATGTTCTCAATACTTTCATCAACGTCAAGCAAGGTGTCATAGGAGGAACCAGTGCCGGAATGGCCATTTTAGGAGGTGGTTATTTTTCTGCTGAAAACGGAACCGTAACCAATGCTCAGGCTTTATCAAATCCGTATCATAATCGGATGACACTTGGTTATAATGACTTTTTAGAGATTCCGTTTTTAGAACATGTGATTACCGATACGCATTACGATGACCCTGATAGACGTGCGCGTCATGCGGCATTTTTAGCACGTTATGCTACCGATAATAACACACGTGCTTTTGGAATTGCCTGCAACGAGTATACAGCTGTTTGCATTGATAGTTCGGGTCGCGCTTATGTATATGGCGAATATCCCGATTATCCTGAGTATGCTTACTTTTTGCAATCGCATTGTGTTGGTGATTATTTACCGGAAACTTGTGTCGACGGACAAGCATTAACCTGGAATCAAGGAGGTGAAGCGCTTAAAGTAGCTAAAATTCCTGGAACCTATGCAGCCGATAATTATTTTGACCTAACAAACTGGTCGGATGAGCAAGGTGCAACTTGGGAAGATTGGTCGGTAACTAACGGTTCGTTTTCTACAGCATCTACAGTAAATCCTGATTGTGATTTGTTAAGTGTTGCTGATGTTGATAGCGTTTCAATTGCCGTAGGTCCAAACCCGTTTCAAGATATATTAACTATCACATCTCAGTTGACTAAGTTTGAGGTAAAGCTTTATGATAGCTTCGGAAAACTCATCAGTCACTATAAAAACCAGTCAGAAATTGAGACTTCTGGGCTTGCTTCAGGCATTTATTTTTTAAACGTATCGGCAGAAGGTGTTCAGGGCAATTTTAAGCTTGTAAAAGACTAATCTTTTGATAAGAATTCTTTCGGAATAGGATGCTTATCTGTTTCTTGTTGCCAGTAGATATTGATAATCCACCAACGCTTCCCGTCATATAATAATTGAATACTATTGATGCCTCTCATAAAAGGTTGGGTGTCACTTTTTTGTTTAAAGGATTCGTAAGTACTAAAAACTTGAGTGATGTTTCCAAACGTTTGGGTTTTTCGGCTGATTTCAACTTCATGAAAACCATTAGCTTCAAGCCAAGTGCCAGCACGTTTTATATAATCATCTGTAGACATATAGGTCGCTGTCATTATGCCTTCTTTAGATGGTCCTGTCGGAATGAGCTTCGCATCCTCATGGAACAAATAGTTGAATAATTCCCAGTTACGAGCCACACCTTTATCTCCCGAAATCACACGATACAAGGTTTCGATAGTGCTGTCTAAACTTTCAACATGCTTGGTGTAATCTGTTTTGTTTTGAGAATACACACAAGTACTCATTAGAACAAAAAATAGAATTAGTTTTTTCATGATCGCTAAGGTTAAAAGAATTTCAGACCAAAGATTATGGCATCACTTTGAAATCCGCTTTGATACGAACGTACGTAATCTAATCGTAAAAATCTAAATTTTCCCCAACCAATATTGTCTAAACCTATGCTGTATTCTTGATACGGATTGTTATCTGGAGTTGCCAGAGCATGAGCGCCTACAATCAAATTGAAATTTAGCTTTTTTAAGAGTGGCACTTTTCCGAGGAGGAAACCATTAAAATCATGTTCGGCATGCATTTCTAAATAGGAATCATTCGTACTTGCCGTATAATACGGTAAATTATTAAACACATTGAGGTAGGAACCTTCTCCAAAATTGGTCTGATTTCCATTGAAATGTTGGTAATCTACAAAGGCTATATCATCGGCATTAAAGAATTTTCCCGCTTTTAAATTGTATCTCAAACGACCTTTGTCTGCAACATTAAGCCCTTGAGTAACACGGATTTTAACTTGATCAAAATCATAAGCATCAATGGAAGAAGAGAAGCCTTTTTCATAACCTAAAATGACCGTTGGATACTTAGAATTTGGGATATTGTATTTGCTATCAGGATAACTCAAATAGTTTTGTGCAAAATTAATTCTGGCAGAGAGATTAAGTTTCATGATATTATGCGTTGCAAAAGGCGCTATACCATAAGCTGTTTCATCAAGAGGATTATTACTGGTATAATCCCTGTCGTCTTTTGGGTACCAAGCTTGATCTGTAGTATTAAATAAGGCTTTTCGTCTTTCATAACCTAAGGTTGCTCCAAGTCGGAATCCATTAAACAACTCATTAGAATAGGCAACTTGAGCAAAACTCTTTTCATAAATTTTCATAAAGTTTTTTTCAGAGAATAATGAAAATCCGGTATTTAATCCGCTAGAAATAGGTTCGCTAGGATTGAATTGTTGGGTTACCACACCACCCGAAAGTGTTATAAACGGTCGGCTGGTATCGTTAAATTTATAAGTGGCCGATACTGAGCCTCTTAATCGGTCTTCACTAAAGCCGTAATTTATATTACCACTAATTGAAATATACCGTTTGTAATCATCATAACTTTTTCTGTAAAAAGCACCAACATTAGCATTCCAACCTTGAACGGTATTGAAGCTAATGGCTTGAATTGGAGACGTTACACCAACACTCCAGTTCTCATAAGAATTGGTATAGGTATAACCGCCAAAAATGTCACCTAGTTTAAATTTGTTTTTTACTGTATCTACAGAATCCTGGTAAGTTTTAGATTCTCTTACCACTTGTATGCTATCTTTTTTGATGTAATCTGTAATTTCTTCCTCAGTTAAAGGAACAGGTCTTACCGATTTCCAAAAGATAGAATCTTTTTTATTTGCTTCATTAGCAAAGGAGACGATTTCTCTAGAAAAATCATTAGGTGTTAAACCTGCATTGAACTCGTAATTGCTGTAAACAGCTGTAAATCGGCCATCACCTTTTATTCCGAAGATACCATATTTAAAATCGATATTTTGAGAAATTTTTGCCCAAATAGCATCCTGTTCTGAAAACGAATAGTTTTGAGTAATTCTAATTTTATCAACCGCAGGAATTCGAGCCTGAACGCCTGTAATATCTAATTCTGCTGCATAAATCGTCCATTGGTCTTCAACAATATAAATGAGACCTTCATACACAGGATCATTTTCCCGTCTGGGTGTTACTTTTATTTTATTGATGAGATTGCCTCTGTCGTCATAAAATACGCCTTCAAGTTTGTAACGATAATATCCAAAGGCATTGTTGGCAATTGGTGATATGATCAGGTTGCCTAGTTCTATCGTTTTTTCATAGAGATTGTATTCAACATCTATAGCATTGTTAAAACTAAAGCCATTGTCATCACCACTAACTTTAGAAGCTAATATTTTTTCTTTGAGTTTATTAGGTCTTAAAAATTCGAGTTTAGAAATAGTTTCCGATAAGTAAATTACACCACTTCTTGTAGAATCGAGTCCACCACCTAAGTCGCCTATTTCTGTCCCCATTATTTTTTCGGGCGCATCTTTAATTCTTATGAGTCCGCGAGAATAAAAATCAGCCTTATAGCTTTTTATTTTTTCAAGGTTTTCCTTGCGTTTAGCAATCGCTTCACGAATAATTTTATCAGCTGGGTTTTCTTCAGAATTGATCACCACCTCATTTAGTGAGATTTCTTCATCAACCATAACCGTATCAAGTGTAAAGGGGAAACTCGTAATTTCAACCTCTTTTTTAACCGTTTTATAGCCTAAAAATTGAAAAACGACCGTATAATTTTTAGCTTGTTTTATATTGAGTTCGTAGTTGCCTTCTTCATTACTGGTAGTGCCTATATAAGTGTTTTCAATATAAATATTTACAAATGGCAGCGGTTGATTGTTACTATCTGTAACCGTTCCTGTGATTTGAGAAAAACTTTGAAAGCTAATTAAAGCGAATACTAATGCGAAGCGTAGTTTTAGAATCATTTAGAGTTTGATTGATGGTTCTTATTAATATAGACGTAATATTCCGAAGAATGGTTGCCTAAACAAATTCAAACTTAACGATAAAACCAAGTTGCAATTGTTAAACTATCCTAAATTACTTATAAATTTTCTTAATGCGATCCAGGTTGCGTTTGTTATCACGATCTTTAATGGTGTCGCGTTTGTCGTAGAGTTTTTTACCTTTTCCTAAGGCAATATCAAGTTTAGCAAGCCCTTTTTCATTGATAAACAAGCGAAGTGGAATGATTGCATTTCCTTTGATGTTGACTTCCTTTTCTAACTTTTTGAGTTCGCGTTTGTTGAGTAAAAGTTTGCGTTCGGCTTTTGGTTTGTGGTTGTAATAATTTCCGAAGACATATTCTTGAATCGTCATATTGATAACGAATAATTCTCCGCGATCATTAAATTCACAAAAGCTTTCAGCAATAGAGGCTTTACTATCTCTTATGGATTTGATTTCGGTTCCGGTTAAGACAATACCAGCCGTATACGTATCGAGAATCTCGTATTCAAACTTAGCTTTTTTATTCTTTATGTTTACCGGTTTCTGCATGGTTGGCAAAGGTATGTAAATTATAATTTAAATAAATTGAAAATTATTTAGAAAACACTACTTAAAATAGTCTTTAGTCAAATTAAAAAAGCAGCTTTATAGAAAAACACTAGGCAGAGCTTAAACTGAAGTAAGCCTTCTGAACAATTTTCAATAATGTAGAGTAAAAAAGATAATATACCTAATATTTTTATTGTGCTTTTTAAGCATACTAACTACCTTTATACTTAATTGTTCAATTTTTACACTCATGCAAAAAACATCTATTCTAGCCAATCGCTTAAAAGAAGTTTTACTGGACGGCTTATGGATTGCAAATACAAATTATAAGACGCAGTTAACCAATTTAGATTGGAAAGTTGCAACAACCCAAGTAGACAATTTAAATACCATTGCAATTTTAGCGCAACATGTTCATTATTATGTGAATGGGGTGAAAAACGTGTTTGAAGGTGGTACATTAGATATACGTGATCAATTTAGTTTTGATTTTCCACCGATGGCATCTCAAACAGCCTGGACTACTTTTTTGACAAGGTTTTGGGAGGATTCTGAAAGATTGATAGATTTAGTCAGACAATTGTCTGAAACACAGCTTTACGAGCCTTTTGTAGATATAAAATATGGTAGTTATGAGCGTAACATTGATGGTTTAATTGAACATGCTTATTACCATTTGGGGCAAATTAGTTTAATAAAAAAAATGTTACTCAAATAAATACAATTCCATCCACTTTAGACTCGTCCTATGTTAAGAAATGATTAGTTTTCCGACTTAACTCTGAAAGACATCACTCATGAGATATTCGTTATTAATTTTACTATCTATTTTTCTTCTGAATTGCAAACAAGAAAAGCCAGAAGAGCACACTGCTCAAAGCATTATTGATAAATCGATAGTAGTTTCTGGAGGAGAATTCATTGATTCGTCGTTGATTGCTTTTGATTTTAGAGACAAACATTATAGCGCCTTTCGTCAAAACGGAACCTATCATTTTGAACGAAAATTTAGGGATTCATCATTAAAATACTTTGATACCATTACCCAGATCACAGATATTTTAAATAATAAAGGATTTATGCGTTTGGTTAATGATTTTCCTATGAATGAACCCGATTCTATGGTGGTTAAATATTCGGCTTCCGTAAATTCGGTGCATTATTTTTCAGTATTACCTTATGGATTGAATGATGAGGCAGTTAATAAAAAACGTTTGGAAGACACTTCAATTAAAGGGGAAAACTATTATACTATTCAAGTGACCTTTGATCAAAATGGAGGTGGAGAAGATTTTGAAGATGTGTTTGTTTATTGGGTTAACAAAACGACAGAAAAGGTTGATTATTTAGCGTATTCTTACAATGAAGATGACGGCAAAGGTATTCGGTTTAGAGAGGCTTATAACGAACGCTATGTGAAGGGTATTCGATTTGTAGATTATAACAATTACAAACCCGAAGATGCCTCCGTATCATTGACAGTATTGCCTCAATTATTTGAAAGTGCAAACCTTAAACTACTCTCTAAAATAGAATTAGAAAACGTTAGGGTTTCACTTAATTAATTGTGAGTACCTGGTCCAGAATTAAGCCATTAGAAATGGTTACGATGTAAAGATTGCCGTTGTTGTTATCGTCAATGTCTTCATACTTTTTTTGTTTCAGAACACTATTTACAAAGGCTGGTGTAGTATTACTATGACCAACAACTAAAACCGTTTTGCCTTTTGTAGCTTTGGCAAAATCTTCGCTATATAAGGTTCTTGGGTCGTAATGGGAGACTTCAAGATTATTCTTTTTGGCTGTTGGAGTTGCTGTTTGTATGGTACGATTGTATTTAGTAGAATATACCGCATCAAATTTTACATGTTGTAGAATTTCACTCCAGTGTATTGCTCTCTCTTTACCAGCTTCGGTAAGGTCCGGATTTCTATTGGTTTTATCACTTCTATCTTTTTCAGCATGACGAATAAAATAGTAGGTCGTGGTTTCAGATTGGTTTTCTTCTTGAGCTAAAGCAGGAATACTAAGTGTCAAGACTAAAATTAAAGTGATAAGCGATTTCATATAAAGCGAGTTTGATTCAACTCAAATATAAAAACTCTTTTATAAGAAAAATGATAAAGTAAGGTTAAAAGTTAATAATCGGCATCAGATAATGCTCCTACAGCAATAGCAACTCCTTTAGAAGTGCCAATGCGCTCAACACCAATATCGGTATATTTTCTTGCTGTTTCATAATCACTAATGCCTCCAGAAGCTTTGATTTTACAGTTGTTACGCACTGTTTTTCTTATGATTTTTACAGCCGTAAGTGTCGCCCCACTTTTTGTAAATCCTGTAGAAGTCTTCACAAAATCAACCTTGGCATCTAAGCAGATTTCTGAAGCTTTAACGATACCGTTTTTAGACAGTTCGCTTATTTCTAAAATCACTTTTAAAGGAATTCTCCCAATCGCCGTTTTTACGTCTTTGATATCTTTGAATACTTCAACGTAGTTTTTGCTTTTAAAGACTCCTAAATTCATAACCATATCAATTTCATGAGCACCATCATTGATGGCTTGTTTCGCTTCAAAAATTTTGGCTTCTGTAGAAGCAGCTCCTAGCGGAAATCCAACTACAGTACATATTTTCACATTAGAATCTTTAAGAAGTTGTTTTGCTAATGGGACGTAGCAACTGTTAATACAAACGGAATAGAATTTATGTTTTTTCGCTTCATTACAATGGTCAATAATGTCACGTTCAGTGGCAGATGCACTTAATAAGGTGTGGTCTATTTTTGAATTTATATTCATTTTTAAGTAGGTGAATTATACACTAATCCTTGATTTGAAGAAGAATTAGCTTGCTTTAACTTATGTAAATTTGGGAATTAATAGCAATTCAAAGTTAGCAATTAAATCTTATAATCATAACCAAAAATGATAAAGTTTTATTGCCTAAACAGAGAGTTTTAAACAGGTTTTGAACAAAAAAGCCTCTTTTACAGAGGCTTATTATTTAATTTTAAGTGATTTTTAACGAACAGCTTTAACAGTATACCCCGCTTTTCTTAAAAGTTTAATAACACCATTTTCACCGGCAAGGTGTGCCGCACCTACACCGAAGAATGTGGGTTGTTCCTTTGCAAATTCACTAATCTTTTCAATCCAGTTTTTATTTCGGTTGTCAAGCATTTTATCACTGTGCTTTGATGTTGAAAGCTCTTTGTCTTCTTCCATCATTTTAATCATACCTTCAATATCCTTACTATTATAAAGGTCTAAAAGTTTTTTAAATGAGGCTTTATCTTTAGCAAGTTGGTCTTCTGCCGAACGCAATAAATCTGCAGCCTGATCTTCATAAGGAATCTCATCAAACACTTGAAGTTGTTCTGCTACAGTTTCTAAGCCTAAGACTTCTTCTTTTTGTTCGTGTGCTACTTTCATTAGTGCTGCTTCAAAAGATTGAACAGGGCAGCCCAGTAATTTAGGGTAAAACATAGCTGTTATAAAAAAAGGCTTGATATTAGCTAATGCATCAATTGGCATGCCTATTTGCTCTTTTACAAATGTTGCAATAGTCGCATATTCTTCTTCGGTAACAAGGTCTTTAAGTGTTTTTTGATCTTTCATATAAAGTCCTTTCATCATCGTCATTTGCATTGAAGGATCGTCCATATCTAATTCTAAGACGAGTAATTTAGTCTGGTCTAAGGCCTTTAAGATGTTTTGGTCTAAAGAGGCATCACAGGTCATATGAATCGTTCCATAGAGGTAAGATGCTTCAGTTAATCCGTTTCCAGAAATTTCCCAAAGTAATGCTTTGTCTAACTCTTGAGCCTGAAGTGAAAAAAAGCCAGTTAGAGAGAACGCAAGAGCACATAATAAATTTTTCATAATTAGAATTTAGATTTCTTTATAGGTAGCGTTTAAAGCATAAACGTTACAACTATATTAAAGTTTCGTTTTTTGAGCTTTGAACTCTAGTAGACGCTCTTCAAAGTTGGTTGTACCAATAGGAACAAGAATACTTTCAAATAACTTCATCATCTCATCAGAATGAAGTGCTCTAGATTGTTCCAATAAGTTAAAGTGAACAAAACCACACCAAATCACCGCTTTAAGTTGTGTTTTATCACTGTTGTACATACGCATTTCTACTTTTAATGAACTCGTATCATAGGCGATAAGTTGAGACTCTATGGTGACAGTTTCCATTAATAGCGCAGGTTTTAAATAGGCTATTTGATTGCTGCTTGATACCCAGCTAATGCCTTTTGTACGTGCCATTTTATAAATATCTATGTCGTAGTGTTTCAATAATTGATCTTCACGATGATTCATAAAATAATCAATATAACTGCCATTGTTTAAATGGTTGAAAGGGTCACAGTGTTGAAATCTGATTTTTGTTTGGCTACTAACAATGTTTTGAAAATTCATCATATATATGTTTTTAAATTATACCAATTGGTATATTATTGGTTAAAAAAATTAGGCTTTAAGTTCGTTATGTATCATTTGATCAATTTGGTTCATGGTATCTTTGATATAAAACTCATCATCCATCGTATAGGTCATAAATATAGCACCTTGAATCATCGTGTCTAAACGTTTGGCGTATTGCATGGCATTTATTTCGGTAGAAATTTCACCAGCTTCAATGCCATTTTCAATAATAGTAGCTAACTGATCTTGAATTTTCTCAATGACAATTTTTACATGCTCTAATAAGAGTACATTTTGATTATTGGCATCAACACCAATATTTAAAACAGGGCAACCCCCTAATTGTTTACTGTAATCATAATAGTTTCGGTAAAAATCAGAGATTAAAAAGAGTTTTTGAATGGGGGAGTCGCTCAATTCTAAATGCTTAGAAATACGTTTTAATAAGGCTTTTACTGTAAATTTAAATGCAGCTATAGCAAGGGTTTCTTTGTTTTTAAAATTTCCATAGATTGCCCCTTTGGTTAAACCTGTGGCTTCAGTTAAGTCACTCATGCTTGTTGCAGCGTAACCATTTTTATTAAAAATAGGCGCCACAGTTTCAAGTATAAACTGTTTTGTGAGTTCTGCTTTTGTTTGCATAAGATCAAATATACACAAAATATACTGATTGGTATATTTTTGTTTTAAAAATTCAAACAAATTAATATTAGTATAGGCTTTAAAACGGAAAAGCAACGCGCATTTTATTTCTAAAACTTACGTTGCTTTTCAACTAACCAACCACTTAAAAGACTGTTATATAATCATTTTGTTACAGGATGTTTTAAATTTCTTCGGAAACAAAACTCGCTTCATTTCTAAAAACCAGCTTGTCATCAAAGGCATCGAGTAGGATAATGCTATCTGTAGTGACTTTTCCAGATAAAATTTCTTTACTTAATTCATTCAATACTTCTTTCTGAATCACACGCTTAACAGGTCTTGCACCATATTCGGGATTAAAACCTTTATCGGCTAAATAGGCGATGGCTTCAGGTGTTGCGTCAAACGTAATGCCTTGTTTCGAAAGCATTTTTTGAACACCTTTTAATTGTAATCCAACAATATCTTTAATGTTGCCTTTTGTTAAAGGTGTGAACATAATGGTATCATCAATTCGGTTTAAAAATTCTGGTCTAACACTTTGTTTTAACAGAGCAAGTACATCTACCTTTGCAGCTTCGATTGCTGAGTCCACATCTTTGGTCGCTTCAAAACGCTCTTGAATAATATGACTACCAATATTAGAGGTCATAATAATAATCGTGTTTTTAAAATCGGCCACACGTCCTTTATTATCTGTTAATCGCCCTTCATCTAAAACTTGCAATAAAGTATTAAATGTATCGGGATGTGCTTTTTCAATTTCATCCAATAACACTACCGAATACGGCTTACGTCTCACAGCTTCAGTTAATTGTCCGCCCTCATCATAACCAACATATCCTGGAGGCGCTCCAACCAAACGACTCACACTATGACTTTCTTGATATTCACTCATATCGATTCTGGTCATCGCATTCTCGTCATCAAAAAGGTATTCGGCAAGCGCTTTTGCTAATTCGGTTTTACCAACACCTGTGGTTCCTAAAAATAAGAAGGTGCCGACAGGTTTTTGCGGATTTTGTAATCCTGCTCTAGAGCGTCTTACCGCATCACTAACGGCTGTTATCGCTTCTTCCTGGCCCACAACGCGTTTGTGCAATTCGTCTTCTAATTTTAAAAGTTTGTCACGCTCGCTTTGTAGCATTTTAGTCACCGGAATGCCTGTCCACTTAGCCACCACTTCAGCAATGTCATCATAAGTAACTTCCTCTTTAATTAAGGAGTTTCCAGATTGATTTTCCATTAATTCATTCTGGTATTTTTCGAGAGCTTCTTGAGCTTCTTTAATTTTTCCGTAGCGAATTTCGGCCACTTTTCCGTAGTCACCTTCACGTTCGGCACGTTCGGCTTCTAACTTATAGTCTTCGATATTTGATTTAGTCGTTTGAATATTATCGACCACTTCTTTTTCACTTTTCCATTTCGCATTAATCTCATTGCGTTCTTCTTTGAGATTAGCCAAATCTGAACGTAAGGATTTTAATTTTGCTTCATCTTTCTCACGTTTTATGGCTTCGATTTCAATTTCAAGTTGCATGATTTTACGATCTAAAACATCTAACTCTTCAGGTTTTGAATTGATTTCCATACGTAATTTTGAAGCCGCTTCATCCATCAAGTCAATCGCTTTATCAGGTAGAAAACGGTTGGTGATATAACGTTCTGAGAGTTCTACAGCACCAATAATCGCTTCATCTTTGATACGTACTTTGTGATGTGTTTCATATTTTTCTTTGATACCACGAAGAATAGAAATCGCACTTTCGGTATCTGGCTCGTCGACCATTACTTTTTGAAAACGACGTTCAAGCGCTTTATCTTTTTCGAAGTATTTTTGATACTCGTCTAGTGTTGTTGCACCAATAGCACGCAACTCGCCACGAGCTAAAGCAGGTTTTAGGATGTTTGCAGCATCCATAGCACCTTGTCCGCCACCAGCACCAACCAAGGTATGGATTTCATCAATAAACAGAACGATGTCACCATCACTGGTTGTAACTTCTTTAATGACCGCTTTAAGACGTTCTTCAAACTCACCTTTAAATTTAGCACCAGCAATGAGTGCGCCCATATCGAGTGCATAAATTTGCTTATCTATTAGGTTTTCGGGGATATCGCCATCAACAATACGATGCGCTAAACCTTCGGCAATAGCTGTTTTACCAGTTCCTGGTTCACCAACTAAAATAGGATTGTTCTTGGTACGACGTGATAAAATTTGAAGAATTCGTCTAATTTCCTCATCACGACCAATCACAGGATCTAATTTGCCATCTTTTGCCAATTGGTTTAGGTTTTTGGCATATTTGTTTAACGAATTATAAGTGTCTTCCTGACTTTGAGACGTGACTCTATCACCTTTACGGAGTTCTTCAATAGCTGTATTTAAGCCTTTTTCAGTAACACCTTGGTCTTTTAGCATTTGAGCAATCTTACTATTCGATTTAAAAATGGCTAATATTAAGTGTTCTATGGAAACGAAATCATCATTCATTTTTTTAGCAATAATTGATGCTTCGTTTAGGGCTTTGCTTGCGTCTCTAGAAATGCTTAATTCGCCTCCAGATACTTTTGCAAAACTTTCTAACTGCTTGTCTAGAGCTAATTTTAAGACGTCGATATTGACGTTTAATTTTTTAAGAATAAACGGTAATACGTTTTCATCAACTTCAAAAATCGCTTTAATGATATGTTCATTTTCGATTTGCTGATGCCCTAAGCTTTGAGCAAGTTGTTGTGCTTGCTGAATCGCTTCTTGAGATTTTATGGTATAATTATTAAAATTCATAGTTATTTATAGTATTTTTAAGTGTGTCATTCTGAATAACAGAAAGAATCTCATTTTAGATGCTTCGCTGATGCTCAGAAAGACAACTTTGTTTATTAGTATTTTACGATAGCATTAAGTCAATAACCTTACCAATTGCAAAACACTAAATTTAAACGACAAAATGACCGATTTAGTGTGTAATAACGTGACTTTTAGTCAGTTTGTAAGATTAGAAATAAGGTACGACTTATTGTAAAGAAATACATTTCATTTTAAATAAAATACACAAAATTAACTATGGGATTTTTAAAAAATATATTCGGAACATCTGAACCAAAAGAAGAAAAGGTCTTGCCTTGGCAAGCTTTAACGGAAGTATCTCAATTAAGTGTAATAGAGCAGCGATCCAATACTAAAACACAAGTCATTTTTAAACATTCAACGCGTTGTGGCATTAGTAGTATGGTGATGAAGCAATTTGTAAGTAGTTTTGATTTAGATGCAGCTATGGATTTATATTATTTAGACTTATTGAGTTATCGTGAAGTGTCGAATGAAGTGGGTTATAAGTTTCAAGTGCTACATCAATCACCACAGTTATTAGTCATCAAAAATGGTGTTGCTGTTGCACATGCATCTCATGGAGCCATAAATGAGTTAGATCTGGAGCAGTTTGTTTAAGTTATTTCGGATTTAGTGACATACAAAAACGCCCAAAGTGATTTGCTTTGGGCGTTTTTATGGTTTGTATGTTACGATTTATTCTTTTATAATTTTAATTGTTTTTTTGTTTCCATTACTGGATAAAGTGACAAAATAGATGCCGCTGGTTAGTGGTGTTACATCTATTTCGGCTGTTGAAGCTTCAATAACTTTTAGCATAACTTCTTTTCCAAGAACTGAAGTGATTCTAACCGAATCAATGGCTGTATTATTTTCTATATATAATTGGTCATTCGCTGGAATTGGATACACTTTCAAACTTTCAAACGAAACCTCAGTTACACTTAAATTATCTTCAACAAATTCTGTCAGCCAAGTATTGGTTACAATTGCCGGGTTGAAATCAAAATATATGTCCGCAGTATTAGGAATGATATCACCGATGGCATAATCAGGAAAAGGCTTAATCTTAAAGGTTAAATAGCCATGACCAACTGTTGAATCATCAGCTTCGGAAGGCGGTAAATTAATTCCGAAGAAATTCCACTCTAAAGATTTACCAACACGTTCTAACGTGTAGTCGTGACTTGCACCTATCATTTTTAAAGTAGACTCGTCAAGTTGTTCATCTAGGAGATCTTCAATTCTAATATTGATAGCATTAGCAGTTCCTGTATTCTCAAAACGAATGGTGTAAGTAAGGTAATCATTAGTTGTAAATTCTGAATGTACTATCTCAGGGCCATGACGTTCAGTAATATCATTAGGATCATAAGAGCCAACAATGGTTTGTGTTAAGCTTGAGGTATTGTTTAATGGCAAAATATCTCCAGAAAGTAATTCGATATCTACAGAATTGGTCACAAGCTGCCCCAAACTAACGGTTGGCAATGTCGGAACACTCATTAGGACTCTAAGTGTTCGCGTTTCATACGGTTCTAAATTCGAAAAGGTATACGAAAATCCATCAGCTGTAGTAACAAAATTTACAGGATTAAGGGTGTACCAGTTTTGAGAGGTATCATAAACATTAATTAAGTTTAAGGCCTCATCTATTGTGAAATTAATAGTTCCGGAAGGTACCGTAAGATTAGAGTTATTGGTAAACGTCATATAATTTGAATAATTGAATCCAGGAACAGCAGCATTTAAATTAGAGGAAAGGTTGACAGATAAATCATCATAAGGCGTGACTGTAATTGGAAAATTATAGGTTGTAATACCTGAACCTACAGGAACTGTTACATTGGTATAACTTGTTGTGGTATTATTTCCGGCATAATCGCTATCTACTGTATAGTTTAAATTGTAAGTTGTATTGGGATTAGATTCATATAAATAATGCGGTGACACATAAAGGTTATGAATGACACCATCATTGTTCACTTCATAATTAAAATGTCCTAAAGGAAAATTGATTTCTCCAGAATCTTGAATCCCATTACTATTGGTATCAACAAAGGCTTTAAGTTCGATACCGTCAGATTGTGGTAACTGAAAATTTTGATTTGGATTATAGAGGTTATCCCAAACTTCTTGATTATAATAAGCCCCGTAAAAGTTTATCCCTTCCTGATCACCACCATAATACCCAAAATTTATATCGTCTTGTGTAATAATGTGAGTTGCGGTAAATGTTGTCGTATCTGTTTGTCCAGGCGCTAAGCTCGCTAATGGTCCACCAACAATATCCAAATCGGGAAAAGATACATCGGCATCAATATTAGTTATATCTGCATTACCGTTATTGGTTACAGTGAACAAATATTCGATGGTATCACCAACACTGGTAAATCCGTCACCATTAAAATCAACATAGGTGACAGTAGAACTTACTTCTAAAGGCGATTCGACTCTTATCAAAAGAGATGCAATATCGCAATTTGTTGGGTTGGCAGCATCACATATTTCATAATTAAGATAATGGTTACCAAACGGAGCATTAGCAGGTATGGTGAGCAGACCTGTTGAACTCAATGTGACACCAATAGTATTGCTTCCAACTAAGGATACATTCAAATTAGAGGCCACTACAGGTAAGCCTTCGAAGGTGTCATTGTCTAACACTTGAAATGTGGTTCCAACTTCTAAGATAGAAGTGATTCGGTCTTGCTGCGCATTTAAGGCATAATTATCTAATATAAAGGCTTCTTCAGTAACACTAGAATTGTAGGTGTTTCCTGAGCTGACTTCTGCTGTAATAAAGAGGTTTTCATCATCTTCATCTAATTGATCTAAGATGGTTGGATAATTCAAATCATCCTGATAATTAAATAGTTGTCCTGCAGGAATAATTGTTGTTAAAGTTGAACTTGTCAAATCTGAAGCATCGGCAGTACCAAAAGATGTTGTGATGTTAATAGCTGTATCTACCGGACTTGGTTCTGATAGCAGGACTCTGAATTTAAGCGGATAACCTTCTTCAACCGCAATACTATCTCCATAATTTTGTGAGTTCTCATAATCATAAACGGCTCTAAGACGTAGATTGGGTAGACCGTCATCATCAAGGATATCAAAAGCACCTGTTTCTAAAGTGTTAGTTGTATTTCCCGAAAGGATCGTAACCGTATAATTAACAGATTCGTCGGCCTCATCTAAAGTATCTTCAAGCGTAGGGATTTGAAAATTAACACCATAGTTTCCAGGTAAAATGGTTTTAGTTTGATTGACACTAGTGTAATCAGTAAGGTCTGCAGTGCCATTTGAAGTGCTGAGTTGTACAATAATATCGCTACTAAAAGCTCTGTTTAAATTAACACTAACATAAGCCGTGTTACCTTCATGCATGTCGCTACTGTAAACTGTCATTGAAGGCGTTACATCATTATCAATAATAGTGACTGTAATGGGGATTGTAGTATTCGTCGTATTTCCAGAAGTCACAGTTGCCGTTATGGTATAGGTTTCGTCGGTTTCAACCAGCACATCGTCAATGGTACTTATTAGGAATTGAGAATAACGTTCGCCAGCTAAAAAAGTCACCGAAGTATTGGTTTCATTATAATCTGATGTGTCAGCTGTTCCAGAAGATGTTGTAAAATCTATAGTGACATCGGAGTTAAAATAATTACTTAGATTCACATTGTAATTATAAGATTGTCCTTCAGTTAAATAGGGGTTGGTTGTAATGTAAACTGTTGGCGTTGCATCGTTATCAAAGAGGTGAATCTGACTGTTGATTTCTGAATTTTCAGTATTATTACTTGTAACTGTAGCTTCTATATAAAAGATTTCATTGTCTTCAATAGTGGCGTCATTAGCTGTGGAAATGCTCAGTGAATTACTACTTAATTGTCCTGCCGGAATCGTAACGGTTGTACTAATAGGCGTATAATCTGAAGTATCTGCCGAACCATCAATAGTAACCACATCAACAACAACATCTGTAGGAGACGCACTAAACAAATTTACAGAGAAGGTGTAGGTGTTTCCCTCAATAACCGAATAATTTAAACCGCCGTTAGTGAGATACACTATGGGGTCTTGAGAAAAGCAAAATGTAGAATAGAAAGCAATCACTAAAAGAAGCACTATTTTTTTCATGGCTGATGTGTTAGAGTTTTTAAGTAGATGAACTTTCTTACAAATGGTTGCGTGAAAAAAGATTCTATTTTTAATATTGCTTTAATATTAAGACAAAAAAACTCCCAAAGCATCACACTTTTGGGAGTTTTTATTTTTGAAATATATAGATGATTAACTTCGTCTCATTCGATACGAGTTAATGATGTTTTTTAGTTTCAATTTTAGGTCTTCACCTGTATCGTAAACCATTTGAGCATCGGTAGGAAAGAGGATACGCCTATTTCTAGTTAAATTATACTCTTGGTTGTTTAAAGCTCTTTGGTCGCCTCTAACTGTCGCATAGAAATGTTCAAATACAAATTCACTATCTATTGGAAAGGCATCTAAAATTTGATTCGTTCTTAAATCGGTATATACAACATCAGCAATAACCTGAGTAGATTTAAACTGATTCACTTCAAAATAGCGTGCTCTTACATTGACAATTTTGTCTACCTTGATTTTATTTCCTAAGCTATCAATCATCACATTTCCATCGGCGTCTTTCTGGTATTCCCAACCATCAACAATATTTTTTTGCTTTAATTCTTGTTTGGTATTAACCTGCTCTGGCGAAATATTAATACGCTTTAACTGCAGTTGCATGGCAAAGTCGTAATTAATTTCGGCATTAGGATTGGCGTGATAAACCGTCCAAAACTGATTTAAACCATAGGTGTCAAAATTGAGTAAATCGGCTTCCAGTTGCTGCGGAATGATTTGACGGGTTTGATTTTCGATAGATACCATCACATAATCGGTTCCTTTTTGGTGCGCCTCATCTATCAGACTTCGAGTCTCTTCAAAGTTTGGATTGATACTTTCTATATAACTGAAAATGTTATAAGCTTCTCTGGCCTTGTATTTATCTTCAGCATCTAACAAAGCGATCCCTTGATCAATAAGATAATCAGACGTTTTATATCTGTAGTCGACGATTTCTGAAGTATAATCGTTGAATTTTAAATCTAAAGTCTTCCCATCAATTTGTAATGGCAACACACGCTTAATAGCATTTTGTCTAGCCTCTAAATCTAAATAGATCTCGTAAATGGTTTTATACTGCTCAGGATTTCCATCCTTTTTTAAATGCGCAACATCTTGCAGGTCTTCCTCTAAAACTTTGTAATACGCATCTTCAAGCATCACAATATAGTCTTGTTTACGTTTTTTGTCTTTGTTGTTTTCGAGTTTTCGTAACGCGTCATTAATCGCTTGGTCATAATTACCATGACTGATTGCTTTTTCAATTTGTTTTCTTCCGCTACATGATGTTAGTACCAGAAGAAGTACTGTTGTGAGTAGTAATTGCTTCATAATTCTGGATTTTAATGATTATTTTGATTATAGAATCCAAATATGATGCCAAACAAAAAACTCGAAGTAGAATGTGTGTTATCTAACTTCGAGTTTTGCTTTTAAAATCTTGTGATTTATTTCTTTTTCTTCGGATTAAAAACCGGTAATAATTGTGTTTTAACAGAGCCAAAACCAATACGTGTTCCATCTTTTTCACAATAACCTCTCATGATAACAGTATCATAATCATTGATGAACTTACGCTCGGTACCATCGTTCATTTTAAGAGGTTTTGTACCTTTCCAAGATAATTCTAACATAGAGCCATACGAATCTTCTGTTGGACCAGAAATAGTACCACTTCCCATCATGTCTCCAGAATTCACAGGGCAACCATTAACGGTATGATGTGCTAATTGTTGAACCATGTTCCAGTACATATACTTAAAGTTGGATTTACAAACGGTGGTTTCTTTAGCGCCTTTTGGCTGGATGCCAACTTCTAAATTGATATCAAAACTCTTTTTTCCTTTGGTTTGAAGGTATTCAAGTGGTTTAGGATCTTGTTTCGGACTTTCTACTCTAAACGGTTCAAGCGCATCAAGCGTGACAATCCATGGCGACATTGATGACGCGAAGTTTTTTCCTAAAAATGGACCAAGTGGGACATATTCCCATTTTTGAATATCACGAGCAGACCAATCATTAAACAATACCAATCCGAAGATATACTCTTCAGCTTCAGCGATAGGAATTGGTTCTCCCAAATCGTTAGCATCTGTTGTAATAAAAGCCATTTCTAATTCAAAATCCACTAGTTTTGAAGGTCCAAACACAGGTGTTTTTGCACCTTCTGGCATGGTTTGTCCTTGTGGACGATGTATAGGAATTCCAGACGGAATAATTGAAGAACTTCGTCCATGATACCCAACAGGCATGTGAACCCAATTAGGTAGCAAGGCATTATCAGGATCTCTAAACATCGTACCAACATTAGTGGCATGTTCCTTACTGGCATAAAAATCGGTATAATCACCAACCTGAATTGGCAATTGCATTTCAATTTCATCCAAACGGAATAAAACGATTTCTTTATGCGGATTATTATTTTTTAAAGTGTCATTTTCGGCATCAAAAATTTGAGCAATACGATTACGAACCAAACGCCATGTTTTTCTTCCATCTGCAATAAAATCATTTAAAGTATCCTGAAGAAAAATATCATCGGTTAACGGAATGCCATCAAAGTAGCCTAATTGATGCAAAGCGCCAAGATCGATTGCTGTATCTCCAATTCGTGTTCCAATTGTGATAATATCATCACGCGTTAGGAATACACCAAAAGGAATGTTTTGAATCGGGAAGTCTGAGTTTTTTCCAACATGTAACCATGAAGAACGATCAGGATTATTTGCAGATAATGGCATATTATAGAGGATTTTGTTATTTTGTTTTTCTAGTCAAACCTACATATTTAATTGCATAAAACCATAAAAAATTAAATGAATTTTACCTGTTGATAACCTGCTCATAAAAGTTGAGGTTTAACTGTATTTTTAAATCCTTTTAATACGAGGATTTCTTATTTTTGATAAAATTTAATTTAAACTTTATATATGCAACGCGATTCACAGATTTTTGAGCTTATAAATGCTGAAAAAGACAGACAAATAAACGGTTTAGAACTTATTGCTTCAGAAAATTTTGTTAGTGACCAGGTTATGGAAGCTGCAGGTTCTGTTTTAACTAATAAATATGCTGAAGGCTATCCTGGAAAGCGTTATTATGGTGGCTGTGAAGTCGTTGATGAAGTTGAACAAATAGCTATTGAAAGAGCTAAAACCTTGTTTGGTGCAGCTTATGCTAATGTGCAACCACATTCTGGAAGCCAAGCGAATACAGCTGTGTTTGCCGCTTGTTTACAACCTGGTGATACCATATTGGGTTTTGATTTATCGCATGGCGGACATTTAACTCACGGATCACCTGTGAACTTTTCGGGAAAATTATACCGTCCAACATTTTATGGTGTAAAGAAGGAGTCTGGGCTTATTGATTATGATATGTTAGCTGATGTTGCCGAAAAAGAGCGTCCGAAGTTAATTATTGCAGGTGCTTCAGCTTATTCTAGAGATATGAACTTTGCGAAGTTTAGAGAAGTTGCCGATAATGTAGGTGCGATTTTAATGGCCGATATTTCACATCCTGCCGGATTAATAGCTAAAGGTATTTTAAGTGATCCATTACCACATTGTCATATCGTTACAACAACAACGCATAAAACCCTACGTGGACCACGAGGTGGTTTGATTATGATGGGTGAGAATTTTGAGAATCCATTTGGACTTCGACTTAAAAACGGGAACTTGCGAAAGATGTCTGGTTTGTTGGATTCTGCAGTGTTTCCTGGGAATCAAGGCGGACCATTAGAGCATATTATTGCTGCTAAAGCTATTGCTTTTGGTGAAGCGCTTTCTGATGATTTTATGCATTACATGTTACAAGTAAAGCATAATGCTGCTGCGATGGCTAAGGCATTTGTAGCTCGAGGTTATGATATTATTTCTGGAGGAACAGATAATCATATGATGCTCATCGATTTAAGAAATAAAGACATCACTGGTAAAGATGCTGAAGAAGCGCTTGGAAAAGCAGATATAACTGTCAATAAAAACATGGTGCCATTTGATGATAAGAGTCCGTTTGTAACCTCCGGAATAAGAGTAGGAACTGCTGCGATAACAACCAGAGGTTTAAAAGAAGAGGATATGGAAACTATTGTTGGTTATATTGATGAAACATTAATGAACTATCAAGAGGAAAGTAAATTGGAAGCCATTGCCGAAAAAGTTAATGGTATGATGTCTGGGAAACCATTGTTTAGTTAAACAACTTATGATACTAAATTGATTTAGGTGATCAAATAAGAATTAAAAAAAAGACCTTTCATTTCGTAAGGTCTTTTTTATTTAGTTTTTGATTTGATGCTCCTTTTTTAATGGACCTTCCCAAAGCACTTGTTCAATCATCCATTTGTCATCCCGTTTTGATAGTAGGATATAATCAATGCCCCACCAGGCCGTGACTCTTGCTGCTGCAATAGTATCTCCCATATCTAATATAGTGACATCTCTAGGCGCGTCTTCTGCAGGGAAATTTTTCTTGTCTTTTACGTTTTGAGCAAATGCTAATGCTTGGTCAAACGACATGTGGTTAACTTGGCGGTAGCTGTCTTTGCCTTCGTCTTTCCAAAAGCCAAACTTATGAAGTGTAGGTTGTAAACTCGCTTTAAGTTTTGACGTATCACCTTCGTAAAACCCTTCAATATAATTTGTACAAGCTTTAATAACGCCAGAGGTGTCAGAGGTTTGCGCAATCGTAAAATGAGAAACAAAAGCGACTATGACGATGCATACTAATTTTTTCATGACTATAAAAGATTGGTTATCGTTTGAAAAATAAACAATTAAAGAATAGGATGCTGTTAAGTAGGTGTTAATCCTAAGTTACTCTATAAAGTAGCAAATAACTGTTCTAAGGATTTAAAATCGCGTCGTTTATAATTTTTATTATCTCTTTTGTTGAGGTAGTTTATTAAATCTTTTTTGGGACCAGAAGTCCAAAAATTAAAAATACTAAGGAGGTTGCCGTTTTCCATGATATGGACATCATTCAAAATTTTACCATCAAAGGGTTTGTCCATTAAATCGTAAACGATAGTCTCTGTATCTTTTTTATAGACTTCTCTAAACAATTTATGGTGTCCGTTAATCGTTACAAATTTTGTTTTTGTATCCCTTTTATCAATGCGTTCATATAAATACACCTCTTTAATTTTGGTGTTGGCAATATAAAAGCACTCATTTTCAATTCTTATAATTGCAGCGTATTTCTGATGTTCGTTAATCCGGTTTACACTAATGTCTCCTTTGAGTACTTCTTCAGTTTTTAAATGAATTTCGCCATCAAAAAATTGATAATCGTTAGCGTCATTGGTATTGTTTAAAATAGTCTGAAGTCCTAAAAGTTCAATTTCGTGGTTTTGAGCTTGATTGGTGAAACTTAGGGATAGGCACCATAAAACGATACAGGTTTTGAATACATTATTGAAAATCATGAGCTTAAAGTTTAAAAGATGAAATGTCTAATAAGCAACAATAATTATTCCAAAAACTAAAACTCAATCTTCTTCAAAAGTCACATGCTGATAAGCACCTAAATCGGGACTTGCTGTTCTGTTTGTATTGAGAATATCAATCGGAACTTGATTAGCAAAGAAGTCGTACAAATCGTTTCCTTGGTTATTAGCAGCAGAGTTGTCTCCAATCATCATAAGATTCTCAAAAGGTAGCTTGAAGTCTGGATCACTATTAAAGATACAGTTTTCGTATAAGTCAGAATTGTTGATGTCGTAGTTTGGATCATTAAACGTGTTGTTACTATCTTGAAAACGAATCAGGCAATTGGTGAATTTAAAGTTAAAATCAAATCCGCTAGTGCCAGAAATTTCGTCTAAGCCAATTTCAGGATTATCATTTCCGTAGATGATACAATTATTAAAATTAGCTTCGGTAAGATGATTGCCTTGATCAATATTATTTTCATCAGTAAAGAAATTATTCAAAAATACAGATGGAAATTGTCTAAAACTATTATTCCAATAGTTAGCTAGAGTACAATGCGTAAAGTTATATTTTCCGCCTTGAGCGCCTGCAAAAGAGGATTGTCCTGAATTATTAATCACCAGATTTTCACCTCTAATAGAAGTTGCTCTGGCTAATATGCCATAATTACTGGAGTTAAATATTTTAGAATTGGTTATCGTGAGTTTATCGTTTGGAGCCTCTTGGTTAAACTCACATAATATTCCGACAGTTGCATTTTTAATAGTGGCGAAATTAATTTCATTGTCAACGCTTCCGTTAAAAAGCCAAATTGTTGCCCATTGTCCGGGAACATCGGCAAACAAAGGTTCTAATCTGTCACTTTCAAAAATCACTTCATTTTCTAAAAGTTCTTGATCTGTGCTCAGTTCACCATTAACTTTTAGGGAAGCATTATTGGTAACTAGGAGTCCGGAATTAGCATGAAAATGTACACGCGCTCCAGCTTCGATAGTTAAAACATCGCCTTCGTCAACGGCTGCAAATCCATAGATAACATAAGGCTTTTCGTTGGTAAATGTGAGTTCGTCATTTTCAAGAAATCGCCCTTGAATCGAAGTTTCATCGGGTTCACCATCACCATTAGCATCAAAGGTTAAAGTTTCAATGACGCCAGTAGTGTTGTCGCGATCAGGATAAATAAAAACAGCATCTTTAATAAGCGTGACTAGTTCTACTTTTTGAAGGTTAGTTCCGCTATCAAATTCGATGGCATCGGTATATAAAAACTCCAAACTATTTTGTGCCAGTGTTTGAATATCTGCTGTGGTTTCAACAAAGATGAATAAACTATCATTTGCTAATAATTCGACATTCTGAAATTCTTTTCCTGGCAGACCATCAACGTTTAACCGATAATTAGAGGCTTGCCCTTGACCTAAACGAACCGTAGGTATAGAAATATCTTCGTCGCTTCGGTTGTAAACTTTCAAGTTATAAGTACTCGACCCAATGTTTGTAAAAACGGTATCGAGATAAACCGTGTCTTTAGAAAATTCTAATGATCCTGTGCTTGGTCCAAAGTCGAAATCTTTCCGACAAGAACTCCAAAGCATTAAAATAGAAATAGTAAATAGAAAGTATGCTAGTCTTTTCATAGGTATGTTTTCATTCAGTTGCACAAGCCTAAAGTATCAAATGTGCCTTGAGGCCTTAAAAATATAACTTTTGAAGTCATCTTTTAGTATGAAAACTGAAAATTTAATGAGAAACTAATCTTTTTGTGATTCTGTTAGAAGCTCGTTAAATGCTTTACTATGTGTAAGAAGTGAATCTAAAAGCATAAACTGATTGTCTTTGGAGAGCAATGACAGGTTTAGATGTTGCGCAGTAAGGTATTCGAAAAAAAGGTATTCATAAGTTTCTTGAATATGCAATTCGTCACGTAGCATCTTTTGGGTAAAAAAAGAGTTGGTTTCAAATAATGTTATAAAATCTGAAGTCTTAATTACTGGTGTTTCAATTGTTTTTCTTTTGAAGAGTTTACCAATAGCTGTGGCGAGTTTTAATAAATCGAGTGTTGGTTGTAAATTTTTACCACTTCCAAACATACGTTCTTTAAAAGCAATTTGTCCATGCTTAGCCGTTGTGTTTGAAAAAGCTAAGGTATCAAATTCTTTTTCGTTCACTTTAGTAATTTCTACTTCGTCTAGTTCGTTCGTGATTTTTTTTAGTTCAAAAACCACTTCTTGGCCAAAGTGCTTTTGATCAATAACTATGGTTTGTTCAGAATGAAAATAAGAACTTACTACTAAGGAATCATTGAGTTTGGCTTCAATTTCGAAGTACCCCTTAGCATTAGAATAGGTAAGGATGTTTTGGGTTTTATTAACGAGTTTAGCACCAGCGATTGTGGCTTCGGCGTCATATACGTAACCTTTAACAGTTTGAGCACCTGATAAAACAGGAATAATAAAAAACAGAAATAGTTGTAGCTGTTTCAAAATAATTGAGATGGTTGATATCTCAAATTAAGTCAATTTTGAGTATAGACTTGCCTTCGTTAAGAGAATTTAACAACAGTTTTAATGTTATTTTAACTAAAAAGTGTTTTTATTTCTGAAGGAATTCGGGTGGGTTTATGAGTCTCGTAAGACATAAAGCACCAAATGGTTTCAGAGGAGGCGAGGAGCTTTTGAGTTTTAGAATTGTAGATTTCGACCCGTCTTACAGATTTGACACTTTCAGTTTGAATTACAAAGGTTTTGAGTGTTAAATGGTCTCCAAGAACAGCTTCAGCTTTGTAGTGAATATGGTGGCTTATCATCACCCAATAAAACTGGCTTCTAATTGTTTCGGGAGATTTTAAAAGCCAATGTGCTTCAGCAATATCTTGAACCCATTGTACATATCTTACATTGTTAACGTGTTGTCTCGCATCTAAATCGGCTTGTGTTACACTAAGCTCTTGCTCGTAAATTTGCATGCATCTTTTATTGAAAACTTAAAAGTAGCTATTATTTTTTCCTTCTGAAAATAGAAGAGAGTTTATATAAAAATTGTCCGACATTAGTGCGTTCAATAGTTCCGTTTTTGACAAGCTGACGTTTTACTTTTTTGAGTGACCTTTTTGGAGTTTTTTCGATGATTATTTCGCCAGTTATATCCATATCGAGTTCTACAAGTTGGATGTTGTATTGATTAGAATCTGTGATTTTAAGTTCTGTTCTATCATAACCAAGAAAAGAAAACACTAAAATAGCTTCCTTATTTACTTTTAAACTAAAGTGCCCATTATGGTCTGTTATAGTGCCTTGAGCGGTACCTTTAATAACCACGTTTACACCTGAGATAGCTAAGCCATTTTCGGCATCAATAACACTGCCTTTGACTATTTTTTCATTAAGAACAGATACAGCAATTTTTCCTCTTATTGTGTCTAATTGAGAGGTGTTTGTCATTACAATTTTTGGCTTGCCTTGAGCTAGGACTTCTTGGGTGCCTAAACTTAAAAAGGCAAAAAGGGTAGAGGCAACATACGATAAATAGTTGTTTTTTTCTTTTCGGTTGCGTACCAGTTCCCGATTGAGTTGTGTTGATTTAAATCGGCCGCAGAGTTTGTCTTCCGACAGAAAAGTTTTTACAATTTGCTCATCGGTTGCTAATGTAAAATCAAAAACTGTTTTTTGACATGAAGCACAATGGCGTCCTTTTTCTTGAGGTGTCATGGCATTCCAGTCTTCATGACAAGGGTTTGGGATATTGATATGTATAGCTGTTCTCATGGTTCAAAGAACCAAAAGAAGCTGTTTATTTAAAAGTAGAAATGAGTAAAGTAGAGGTTTGAATGCGTGAACGTACCTAAGTGTTATTTTTCAAACACTTCAACTTCAAAAAGTTTGTCCCAACGTTTTCCGGTTACAAAAATGGTTTGCGTCTCTGGATTATAAGCAATACCGTTAAGAACATCTAAGCCGTTGTGTTGTGTTACTTTATCTCTGAGTGGTGAAAAATCAATAACGCCTTCTACAGCACCATTTTTAGGATTTATGATGGCAACACCATTATATTGATAGCGATTGGCATAAATTTTTCCATTAATCCATTCTAACTCGTTAAGGCCTTTAACGTTTCCTTTGTCTCTATACGCTTGTATTTTGTCTTCTTCAACCAGTGTTTCAGGATTTAGTAGCCAAATTTGATCGGTACCATCAGATTTATAGATGACTTTTCCGTCGTTACAAATGCCCCAGCCTTCTTTACTTTTTCCGTAGGTAAAACTGCTGGTTTTCTCAAAGGTATTGACGTCATAAACAAAGCCTATATTTTCTTGCCATGTCAATTGATAAATTTGGTCGTTCATAATCGTTAAGCCTTCAGCAAAGTATTGATTAGCCAGGTCGATATTTTGTAATATTTCTCCGGTTTTGTAATCTACTTTCCGCAGTTTTGACTCCCCATATTGTCCTGTGCTTTCGTATAATTCGCCATTATGAAATTCTAATCCTTGTGTGTATGAAGTAATGTCATGAGGATATTCATTAATCACTTTATAGCCATAAACTTTTGGAGTGGTATTGTTTAGGATAGTAATTTTGGTTGAAATCTCTTCCGAAGTATCACCATGAGTTACGGTGGCTTTTAGAGTTTGTAGTCCTAACTTTTCGTCAGCGAGCTTAAACGTTGCTTCAACGGGTTGCCCATTAAGGGAATAATGGATAGCTGAAATGTCTAAACCTTTCGGATTTTTTATTGAAAGCTTGATGGTTTCGCCAAGTTTTACCACATTATTTTTGGCATCAGTCGTAATAGATAAGCTTGTTTTTTGCGTTCCAGAATTACCACATGAGATAATGGTGATGCTTAAAATGGTGATTATGAAAGTTTTAATTGCCTGCATTGTGAATGTAATTTTGACGCAAGTTATTTAATAAAATTCAGTTTAAAAAATCATTGCAAAACTATTAAAAGATTGTATCTTTGCGGTCGGCAAGTCCTACACAACCAGCTCCTGCTTAATCCTCCAGGTCGGGAACGAAGCAAAGGTACGCGGTCGTAGCGGTGTGATGTAGGTAGCTTGCCTTTTTTTGTACCCAAAAGTTAGATTTTTAAAAGGGCATTAAGTCAAAATCTTTTATTTTGGATTCCCAGTGAAGATCAGGATATTTTCAAATGAAGTACTTAGCTTCTTTTTCATTTTAAATTGTACTTTTGAAACTAAATGAGTCAAGTAATGTATGTCTAAAGTTGTTTTAATAACGGGTGGTTCTTCAGGAATTGGAAAGTCTATAGGAGAGTTTCTTTCTCAAAAAGGATATGTTGTTTATGGCACAAGCCGATCTCCAGAGCGTTATCCAGATTCTAAAATTAAACTAGTCGCTTTAGACGTTGCCGATGGTGATAGCATTAGTGCTGCTATTCGCTCGGTTATTGTAACTGAAGGGAAATTAGATGTTTTAATCAATAATGCTGGCGCAGGAATCACTGGGCCAATTGAAGAAATTCCAAACGAAGAAATCCAGCGGAATTTTGACACCAATTTTTTCGGTCCTATTAACGTCATTAAATCGGTGTTGCCACAAATGCGTGAGCAAAATTCCGGACTCATTATTAATGTCACTTCAATTGCAGGTTATATGGGATTACCCTATCGTGGTGTTTATAGTGCGAGTAAAGGTGCGCTTGGTTTGATAACAGAGGCTTTTAGAATGGAAATTAAAGATTTTAATATCCATATGACTACGCTGGCACCAGGCGACTTTGCGACAAATATTGCTGCTGGACGTTATCATGCGCCAATACTAAACGGATCGCCTTATGAGACTCCTTATGGTTCCGTTTTGAAAGCTATTGATGCCGATGTAGATAGTGGTGATGACCCAATCATGGTGTCGCATATGATTTATAAAATCATCAATACGTCAAATCCGAAGGTACACTATAAGGTTGGGGCGCTTATGCAAAAATTCTCTATCGTTTTAAAGCATCTCTTGCCAAGTAAGGTTTATGAAAAGTTACTATTAAATCACTACAAGTTATAGTTTCGGTACATTTTTTGAGGATTGCTTTTACAAGCATTCATCACTATGAAACAATTACGACCACTACTATTAGTTTTAAGCCTTTTTACAGTCACCAGTTGTGAAGATTTTTTAGACTGTGTTATTAATCGCCGACCAGAATTACCAGATAAATCGTTTCGATTAGGTGTTGTAAACTCATACTATTATGATGAATTTGACGCCCAAATTAAAAATGAGCCCAGAGATAATGATTATGGCTACGAGTTTGAAATTCATGGTGATCTTCCTGAAGGTTTATCTATGATAGTAAATTATAGAACCGTTTCTATTGAAGGCTTGCCTACACATCCAGGTACCTATTCATTTACAGTTGTTCTCTATGTAAATCCGCCTATTAATTATGATGCTGATACAGATACGTATGATGATCCGTTGTGTTCTGAGTCGACTTCAAAAGACTATACTATTAGGATTGATGACTAAGCTTGGTATTGTTAATATTATTTTATAATAAGTTCTTCAGAAGGTGTGATAATATTGTAAATTCGTGCTCATAAAATTAAAACACAACTATAGGTTTCCTTTTCTAAGGAAATAAAAACAAATTTTCTATGAAATTTTTTATTGATACAGCTAACCTTGACCAGATAAAAGAAGCTCAGGATTTAGGTATTTTAGATGGTGTAACTACCAATCCGTCGTTAATGGCAAAAGAAGGTATTACAGGTCATGATAACATTATGAAACACTATGTTAACATTTGTAATATTGTTGATGGCGATGTTTCCGCTGAAGTCATTTCAACCGATTTTGAGGGTATGATTAGAGAAGGCGAAGCGCTAGCCGATTTACACGATCAAATTGTGATTAAATTACCAATGATTAAAGATGGTGTTAAAGCTTGTAAATATTTTTCTGATAAAGGCATCAAAACAAATGTGACTTTGGTGTTTTCACCAGGTCAAGCCTTATTAGCAGCTAAAGCAGGTGCAACGTATGTGTCGCCATTTATTGGTCGTTTAGATGATATTTCTACAGATGGCTTAAATCTTATTGCCGAAATACGAATGATTTACGATAATTATGGTTTTGAAACCGAAATATTAGCAGCTTCAGTGCGTCATACAATGCATGTTATTGATTGTGCTAAGCTTGGTGCTGATGTGATGACTGGACCACTAAGCTCAATCGTAGGATTATTAAAACATCCTTTGACAGATATTGGTTTAGAAAAGTTTTTAGCAGATTACAACAAAGGAAACTAGTTAAAATACTACCTTTATTATAGAATAAACTCTTGATTAGAAATAGTCAGGAGTTTTTTTATGACTCTTCAAGAATTACTTAGCGGTATACGTTAATGGCATGGCTTGTTTTGCTACTAAAGCCTTTTCAATTTGTTTCTCAATATTATCACTGAACAAATCAGCATTAGAACAAACAATAGTCCCTTTTTCATTAACAATTAAGACTCTTTGAGAATACGCTATAGCAAATGTTTTTACCGCTTTGTTTGGGTTTTTAAACATGTATTCATTTTCTGTAGGAAACTTCAAGAGTTTAAGCGTTTTTTTCCACGACTGAATATCCATATCGTTAATATTGATGGCAATAAAATTTACTTCAGGAAATCTGGCTTTCAGACTTTTCATCATGTAATGATTATTTCTGTAACTCCATTTAAAATTAGAAGACCAGCAATAAATTACTGTTGGTTGCTTGATAACCGAATGTAAATCCAATACCTTATTATCAAAATTAACAATCTCAAGACTCGGAATTATATTCCCAGGATACAGATTAATTGTAGAAGTGACCAAATCACTTATATATTGATTATTATCTTCATCGGTACTTTTCTCGAGGTAAGCTGCCAACATGCTTTTCGACTTTTCGGCATTATCACTATTAAAAATAAACTCGCGAGTAGCATACATCAAAACATAGTTTTTAATAGTCTTGTTTTGAATCACACTATCTATCATCGTGAGTTTATCCATATTATAATCTAATGCATGTCTGTTAAACGCTAGGTGTGAACCGTCGTGATAATATTTTTGAAGCCCAATATTTTGAAAATGCCAAAGTAAAAAACGGTTGTATGAATATAAACCACTTAGGCTTTCATCATTAAAATCTATTTCAGAACGGTAATCGTAAAACCCTTCAGGTAAGTCTTTAACATGAATAAGTTGATTATTTCCAAAATACCCAAAAGGATACATTTCCTTGTATGCGTAATAGTCATAATTGATGCTGGCATTTGCTATTTTAAGAAAGAGCGGAGAAACCTCATGGATAGCTTTAAACCGTTCTAGGTTGGCCAGCTTGCGTTTTTTTTGTTGCTTGACATGAACCTCAAATTCTTCAGGTTCTAAACGTTGAAGCTTATTAAATTTTTTGTTTTCACTTTCATCGTTTAAAAAGGCTCTGATGAAGTAATTGTTTTTATGAGAACCTTCGCCTGTATATACTAACGACTCATCAAAATCGTTGGTGTTAAGTCTAAATAAGATACTGTCATTAGGCTCGATAAGTAAGGTTTGATACTCGCCACCATGTGTAAATGAATACAGTCCCGATTTTAAGTTTTTAATTTTGTAGATAAACCTGTTTTGATTGTCTAAATAGATGGTATCACGCTCAGATTCATTACTATAAATGGTTACGTAATTGTTGTTCGGATTAATAATTTCACCACCAAAATAAGCAACAACTCCATCATCAGTATGGGAAGAACAACCCAAAAAAAAGGTTGATATAAAAATTGCAACTATGTAAAATTTCATAGGTATAACGATAATGTAGGTCTTTACTATTTGTAACAAAAATAAAACTTGCAGATAGTATCTCTTGTTAATACGTTGTTAAATGTTGATTTTACTGTAATTTGGCTGTAAAATAAGCCGCTTAAGTTTCTTTCAATGGATGGAATTTTCTACTTTTGCAAAATATTTAAAACACGCATTATGTTATCAGTTTCAAATCTTTCAGTACAGTTCGGAAAACGAGTTCTTTTTGATGAAGTCAATACGACCTTCAATAATGGGAATTGCTACGGAATCATTGGCGCCAATGGAGCCGGAAAATCAACGTTTTTAAAGATTCTTGCAGGGAAACAGGATCCTACTTCTGGTCATGTTCATTTAGAACCTGGTAAACGTATGTCGGTATTAGAACAAGATCACAACTTGTATGATGAGCATACCGTTTTAGAGACCATTATCATGGGGAATAAGCCCTTGTTTAAATTGAAATCTGAAATCGATGCGCTTTATGCCGATTATACTGATGAAAATGCTGAGAAAATTGGAGAGCTACAAGTTGAGTTTGAAGAAATGAATGGCTGGAATGCCGATAGTGATGCTGCTGCAATGTTATCAAACTTAGGTATTAAAGAAGAGTTTCATTATACCTTAATGAAAGATTTAGACGGTAAACAGAAAGTCCGTGTCCTTTTAGCTCAAGCCTTATTTGGGAATCCAGATGTGCTTATTATGGATGAGCCTACCAACGATTTGGATTATGAAACGATTTCTTGGTTAGAAAACTTTTTAGCAAATTATGACAACTGTGTGATTGTTGTATCGCATGATCGACACTTTTTAGATGCAGTTTGTACGCATATTTCTGATATTGACTTCGGAAAAATTAATCACTTCTCAGGAAACTATACCTTCTGGTATGAATCCTCTCAGTTGGCAGCAAGACAACACGCGCAACAAAATAAAAAGGCGGAAGAAAAGAAAAAGGAATTAGAAGAATTTATCCGACGATTCTCTGCTAACGTTGCCAAGTCAAAACAAGCCACTAGCCGAAAGAAAATGATCGATAAATTAAATATCGCAGATATCAAGCGTTCTAGCCGTCGTTATCCTGCTATCATTTTTGAACGTGACCGTGAAGCTGGAGATCAAATTTTAAATATTGAAGGTTTAGCTGCTTCTTTGGAAGGTGACGTGTTGTTTAGTAATATTGATATCAATTTGAATAAAGGAGATAAAGTGGTTGTCTTTTCGAAAGATTCAAGAGCTACTACAGCGTTTTATCAAATTATAAATGATAAAGAAAAACCAGATGCTGGAAAATTTTCTTGGGGTGTTACAACCACACAATCTTATCTTCCTTTAGATAACAGCGACTATTTCAACAATAATTTAACCCTTGTAGATTGGTTACGTCAATGGGCTACAACCGAAGAAGAACGTGAAGAGGTTTATATACGCGGATTCTTAGGTAAGATGATTTTTAGTGGAGAAGAAGCTTTGAAAACCTCAAATGTACTTTCTGGAGGAGAAAAAGTACGTTGTATGCTTAGCCGAATGATGATGGTTAGAGCTAATGTGTTAATGCTCGATGAACCAACAAACCACTTAGACTTAGAAAGTATTACAGCTTTTAATAATTCTTTAAAAAACTTCAAAGGGACTATCTTATTTACAACGCATGATCACGAGTTTGCTCAAACCGTTGCCAATAGAGTTATAGAATTAACACCTAGTGGAGTTATTGATCGTTATACAACATTTGATGAGTATATGAACGATAAGAAAATTAAAGAGTTACGTGAAAAAATGTACGCAGTTACTGCCTAAGTAATCGCATTTTAGCACTTATAAAATTAAATTCTTATTGAGATTCTAGTTCTTCTTTGATACTGGCAATAATCCCTTGCGCTTGCGTTAATTCTTCATCACTTACGTAAAGCTCTTGGTAGCCTTGTATGGAAGCGCCAAAACCTGCTAGTCTACCAGATTCTGATTCGTCTTTTATAATCGGATTTATTCCTGCGCTTTTTAAACGATCCATCGCTAATTGAACAATAATAAAATTTCCTGAAAATATCTTGGTATAAGTTGAGTCTGACATAATATTGAATTTTGAGATTAATTATTGGACGTATAATCGAGATATAAGTTACAATAAAAGTACCACTTATTTTGATTTAATTGAAAGTAAGTCATTCCAAAATTTTAGATTAGATAAATGATTTAATTTGTTTTAGCTATGATTTTTTTGTTTTAAATAAATTTTGTCAATATTGATATAATATATTAATATATTTCCGTTCGGGATTAGCACTATTTTTTTCTAACTTTATAGAATCGAAAATCATCTAAAAACAATATAATTATGGATAACAACACTCATCCACATTCTGATGGGAATGCTTGGGAAATTAATGATTCAGGCGCTGGACAATGCCCTTTTTTAAGTGGAACACAAAAAAAAGCTGCTGGTGGCGGAACAAAAAACCGAGACTGGTGGCCCAACGAATTAAAACTAAATATTTTACGTCAACATGCGCCAAAGTCTAATCCCTTAGGTGAAGATTTCGACTATGCTAAGGCTTTTAATAGTGTTGACTTTGCAGCTTTAAAACAAGATGTTCTTGATTTGATGACAGACTCTCAAGATTGGTGGCCTGCCGATTATGGTCACTATGGCGGATTTATGATACGTATGGCATGGCACAGTGCTGGAACCTATCGTGTAGGTGACGGAAGAGGTGGTGCTGCTTCAGGAAACCAAAGATTTGCGCCTCTAAATAGTTGGCCAGATAATGGAAACTTAGATAAAGCACGATTGTTACTTTGGCCTGTTAAAAAGAAATATGGTAATAAGATTTCTTGGGCAGACCTAATGATTCTCGCAGGGAATTGCGCCTTAGAATCTATGGGCTTTAAAACGTTTGGTTTTGCTGGTGGGCGAGAAGATGTTTGGGAGCCAGAACAAGATATATACTGGGGAAGCGAAACAGGATGGTTAGACAATGACGAACGTTATGATACCAGTGACGGTGATTTAGAAGGGCATTTGGGAGCTGCTCATATGGGATTAATCTATGTGAATCCTGAAGGTCCTAATGGGGATCCAGATCCTTTAAAATCTGCCCATGATATTCGTATAACGTTTGGTCGTATGGCGATGAATGATGAAGAGACTGTCGCATTAATTGCTGGTGGTCATACCTTCGGAAAGGCTCACGGAGCAGCAGATGCAGAAAAATATGTAGGTATAGAGCCTCATGGCGCCTCTATAGAAGAAATGAGTACTGGTTGGAAAAACACATTCGGTACAGGTGTTTTAGATGATACCATTACCAGTGGATTAGAAGGTGCCTGGACACCAAGTCCAACACGTTGGGATGATGAGTATTTTGATGTCTTATTAAATTATGATTGGGAATTAACCAAAAGTCCTGCTGGTGCTCATCAATGGACACCAACGGCAGCTTCTAATGCGAAAATGGCTCCTAAAGCTGGAGACCCAAACGGACGACAAGCTCTAATGATGTCTACGGCAGATATGGCTTTAAAAATGGATCCTGGTTTCTTAGAGATTTCTCAGCGTTTTCATAACGACCATAAAGCCTTTGAAGATGCTTTTGCCAGAGCATGGTATAAACTAACGCATCGTGATATGGGACCAATCCATCGTTACCTAGGTCCTGAGGTACCTAAAGAAGAATTATTATGGCAAGATCCTGTTCCTACAGTTGATTATAAGTTGTCAGATGCTGATGTGTCTGCTCTAAAAAAGATGATTTTGGCTTCCGGACTTTCAGTGTCTCAATTGGTAAAAACAGCTTGGGCTTCAGCATCTACTTATAGAGGGTCAGATATGCGTGGTGGTGCTAATGGTGCACGCATCAGATTAGAACCTCAAAAAAGCTGGGAAGTGAATAACCCTTCAGAATTAAACAAAGTTTTAGCAGTGCTTGAAGGTATTCAAAATGAATTCAACGGAACAATTTCTATGGCCGATTTGATAGTCTTAGCTGGTGTTGCAGGCGTAGAAGAAGCAGCTAGCAAAGCAGGACATCAAATTGCTGTACCATTTACGCAAGGTAGAGGTGATGCTTCTCAGGAGCAAACAGATGTTGAATCCTTTGGTTATTTAGAGCCTTTAGCTGACGGATTCAGAAATTATATGAACTCTAAATTAGATGTGGCTGCTGAAGATTTACTAATTGATCGCGCCAACCTTTTAACATTGTCTATTCCTGAAATGACTGCTTTAGTGGGCGGATTACGAGTATTGGGAGCTAATTATGATAATTCTAACTATGGTGTATTTACAGATAAGGTCGGACATTTAACCAACGATTTCTTTACCAACATTCTTGATTTCACGTATACGTGGCGTGCAACGTCTGAAGATGATACCATTTTTGAAGGACGCGATCGCAGAACAGGAGACGTTAAATTTAAAGGAACACGAGCAGATTTGATTTTTGGTTCTAATACCGAATTGCGAGCAGTTTGTGAAGTATATGGTGCAAATGATGGCGAAGAACGATTCGTTAAAGATTTTGTTGCCGCTTGGACTAAAGTGATGAATTTAGATCGTTTCGATTTAAAATAATCTGAAAATTATAACTGTTTAAAGGAATGAGTGCTACACGACAACTCATTCCTTTTTTTAATTTTAAAGCTTAAACGATGAACACCATAGAACTTTTTTTTGAAGCTATAAGAAATAAAAACCAGGTAGCAGTTGTGTCGATGTTAACTCATAATCCAGAATTAGTAAATACTAAAGATGGTAGAGGTTTTACACCGCTTATTTTTGCAACGTATTTTGATAACGAAGCGGCTGCAAAAACGTTAATAGAGCATCACGCCGAACTGGATGCTAAAGATAGTACAGGCAATACGGCATTGATTGGTGTGTGTTTTAAAGGCAATGAAAAACTAGCTACATTATTGATTGACAATGGCGCAAACATTAATGCGACAAACACAATGGGAACAACACCTCTGATTTTTGCAACCATGTATAATAAAGAAGCTGTCATTAAATTACTTTTAGATAGAGGTGCCGATAAATCCTTAAAAGATAATGAAGGTAAATCGGCTTATGATCATGCTTTAGACAAACAATTTAAAAACCTGTTAGAACTATTGAAATAAAAAAAGCCACTCTTTTTGAGTGGCTTTTTTTTAGTTATGAACTTGAATTAGTTCACGTGCTTTTCTAAAAATTCAGCAACACCTTCATGAGTCGCTTCCATTCCTGATTTTCCTTTGTTCCAGTTAGCTGGACAAACTTCTCCGTTCTCTTCTACAAACTGTAATGCATCAACCATACGTAACGCCTCATCCACATTTCTACCTAATGGTAAATCATTTACGATTTGATGACGAACAATACCTTCTTTGTCAATTAAAAATAAGCCACGGTAAGCAACTAATTCTCCATCAGCTTGTAACATATCGTTTTCGTCATAAAAATAATCTCCTGCCAAAACATCATAGTTTTTAGAGATTGTTTTATTGGTGTCGGCAACTAAAGGATAAGTGATGCCTTTAATACCACCTTGATTTTTTTCCATTTGTAACCAGCCAAAGTGTGATTGTTCAGTATCAGTTGATACAGCAATAACTTCAGTATTTCTAGATTTAAATTCTTCTAATTTTTCTTGAAATGCGTGTAATTCTGTCGGACAAACAAAAGTGAAATCTTTTGGATAAAAGAATAACACAACATGTTTCTCTCCTACAAATTGATCCAAAGAAAAATTGTTTACAAATTCGCGACCATTTACTACCGCTTGTGCATTAAATTGAGGTGCTTTTTTTCCTACTAATACAGCCATTTTTTAATTTATTTTTTTGAGTTAAAATTTAAATTCGGCTGCAAAGATATGTATTGCTATACGATTAACAATGAAGAACTATTTTAAATAATTATAGACTGATAGTCTATGCCAATTTACCTGAGATTTGTCTGATTTTGATTCGGAAAGCAGCAAATAATAAAGTTGTAAACGGACTTAACCAATTAAATATAGCATAAATAAAATATTCACCAACACCAACACCTAAAACTCCAGATTGGTAGGCACCACAAGTATTCCAAGGAATAAGCACCGATGTTACTGTACCAGAATCTTCGAGCGTTCTACTTAAGTTTTCGGGAGCAAGACCTCTGTCTTCATAAGCTTTCTTAAACATTTTTCCAGGAATTACAATGGCGAGATATTGGTCTGATGCAGCAATATTCAAACCTAGACAACTCGCGACCGTAGCTGCAAATAGTCCGAAGATAGAAGTCGCTATAGATAATAAAGCTTTTGTGATCTTAGATAAAGCACCAATCCCATCCATGACGCCACCAAAAATCATGGCGCAAATAATAAGGTAAATAGTCCAGAGCATACCTTTCATCCCACCAGCAGCAAATAAATCATTTAACTTGATGTTTTCTGTGACAATAGCAGTATCTGTAAAAATGGCATTAGTAAGGGCTCCAATTTTGGATTCTGATAGCGTTGTTAAAATTTCAGGCTGAAAAATAAATGCAAAAATGGCAGCTAACACAACACCAGCACCTAAAGCAATCAAGGGTTTTGTTTTCATTAATATAAGCGCAATTACAGCGCTTGGCACTAAAAATAGCCAGGGTGAAATATTAAAAGTATGATCAATAGAACTCAATAAATCACTGATATCTGCATTACCTGAAGTTTCAATAGTTGCACTTAAAATTGCAAATACAATAAGGGTTACGATTATGGTTGGCACAGTAGTTAGTGTCATATATCGAATATGTGTAAATAAATCGGTTCCAGCCATAGCAGGCGCAAGATTTGTTGTATCGCTTAGAGGCGACATTTTATCTCCAAAATAAGCACCAGAAATCACAGCGCCAGCAATCATTCCTGGGTGAACCCCAAGAGCAGTTCCAATTCCAATAAGCGCAATACCTACGGTTGCTGAGGTCGTCCATGAACTTCCTGTAGCAATAGAAATTATGGCGGCGATAATTACAGAAGCGGGTAAAAATATGTCAGGACTTAATACTTGTAATCCATAATAGACCATTGCTGGAATTACACCACTCACAAGCCAAGTACCTGCTAGCGCACCAACAAGAAGCAAAATCATAATAGGCACAAAAACACTCTTTAAATTTTCCCATATTTCTGTGAGAATTCTACGGAATGGTACTTTATTAAAAAAACCAACAATAGCTGCAACAAGACCTCCAAGAAGTAAAATAATTTGATTGGTGTAAGTGCCAAACCATTCTTGATCTTCAACAAATAAGATATTAAAAGCCAATAATCCTATTAAAATCACGACAGGAATCATAGCTTCGAAGAAACTAAGTTCCTTGTTTTCAATGATGTTTTGATTATTGGCTTTAAATTCTGAAATGTTATTATCGTCGCTCATTTGAATTTAGTTAGAGTTAGTCTTGTAATGTTACAATAATGTTGGCTATTCTGCAAATCATAATTGTTCCGTACTTTAGCGCTTCAATAGTCAAAATCTAATGGATTCATTAACTCAGATTGTTTTAGGAGCGGCTTGTGGCGAAGCTGTTCTAGGTCGGAAAATAGGAAATAAAGCCTTATTGTTTGGAGCCATTGGTGGCACAATACCAGACCTTGATGTATTTTTTGGAAGCCTTTTCTTTAACAATGAAATTGATGCTATGCTCTTTCACAGAGGGTTTATGCATTCACTGTTGTTTTCGGTTTTAGCGGCTTTTTTATTAGGTTGGCTGGTGCACAAGTTCTATGATTCAGGTAAGCGATTAGAATCGACCACCAGAAAAGACTGGATACTCTTATTTTTATGGGCTTTAGGTACACATCCTATTTTAGATTGTTTTACACCTTATGGCACTCAGTTATTGGCGCCATTTTCAAATTATCGCGTTGCATTTAACAATATTGCTGTAGCCGATCCGTTGTATACGCTTCCCTTTTTAATTTGTATCATTATTTTGATGTGTTATAAACGTCAAAGTGATAAGCGTCGCTTTTGGTTAAAATGTGGGATTGGTATAAGTTCTGTGTATATGGTGTTTACCATTTTTAATAAGATCCATATTGATAATGTATTTCAACAATCATTAGCTGAAAAGGGAATTTCTTATGAACGTTTTAGTGTTCAACCTTCCATACTGAACAATATTTTGTGGTATGGTATTGCTGAAACTGAAGCAGACTATCATGTTGCTTTTTACTCGTTGTTTGATACTGCTGATTCATTTTCGGAATGGAAAATACTTCCGAAGCAAAGAGCCTTAACACCAGAAAAATATCAAGATATTAAAGACTTAGCCTGGTTTAGTAATGGGTATTATAACGTAGAACAATTAGCAGGGAATGATTATCTCTACAAGGATTTAAGATACCCACTTGTTAAAACAAAGACTGGTTATAAAGCAGTTTTTAATTTGAAACTTTTTAAAACCGAAGACCGATTAGATATGAAGCCTTTTGAACCTCAAATTGATGATTTTAGTGATACTTTGTCGACGCTTTGGGAACGTATGAAGGGTATTTAAATGGTGTAATTGTGGTAATGTTATTACTTAGATATTCTGGTATCATTTAATATTTTAAGTATATTAGTTTGAGAATAAAGCTATTAACACATATGTTTTGCCAACTAAAACTTAAAAATGCTAAGAAAAAAATAATATTTAGTTTTTGTTTACTAATATCATTTTTTGGAATTAGCCAAACTTCTGAACATCAAATTAAACAAGCCTTAACTGAATTTATGACAACTGATAATCCAAGAGAAGGGATTAACAACTTGCTTTCATTTAAAGATGTAGTAGAAGAAACCAGCGACTCACTACAAGGTCATTTTTATCTTAATTTGGGAATTGCTTACGGACAAGTAAATCATGCGGATTCCTCTTTTTGGTATCTGGATAAAGCTGAAAAAATTGCTCAAAATACCCATTCAGACTTTTTGTTGGCAATGGTGAACAATACACGTGGTTTGGTTTTTATGGGAAAAGCTGAATACGAAGCCTCTTTAGATGCCTACCAAAAAGTTATGAAAATAGCTGAAGGTAAAAATGAGCCTAAACTCAACGACGTTTTAAGCAAAACATATGGAAATTTAGGAGGTGTGTATTATCAACTAGGTCAAATAGATAAAGCCTTAGAAACGACCAAAAAATGTTTAGCGCTTTCTGAAACGATTCAGGACACAACAGATATGGCACTCAATCATTTACGGTTGGCAATGGTGTACAATGATTTAAATGAACTAGACAACGGAATCAATCATTTAAATAAAGCTCGGGGATTCTTCAAGAATCTTAATGACCCAACAATGTTAGTCTATGCTGAAACTAATCTTGGAAAAATATTTCTGAAAAAACATTTACTTGATAGCGCTTATTCTCATTATGAGCAGGCTCATAAATTTGCTAAAGTTTTAGGTGATCAAGAAGAGTCTATTACGACTTTATTGGCTATGGCAAATGTTAGAATTGAACAACTTAAATTAACTGAAGCTGAAAAATTTGCAAAACAGGCACTCGATAAAGCGTCAGCTAACGGATTTGCAAATAGTGAGCAAAAAGCCTACGATTTACTTTATAAAATTGCACTAAAAAATAACAAGTCAAGCGAAGCATTAGAATATCTCAATGCATCTATTGTACTTAAAGATTCGCTAAGTAATGTTGAAGTGAAAGCTCGTGTAGCTGCATTGGAAGCTCAGTATGAAACAACTAAAAAAGAGAAGGAAATCCAAAAGCTTACTTATGAAAGTCAATTAAAAAGCGCCAATTTGATAAAAGCTAGGAATGAAAACATAATGCTTATTATTGGTGGATTAGCCATTATTAGTATGCTAATCCTCTTCTTTACGATAAAACATAAAAAAGAAAAAGCAGAACGTATTGCACAGACCTTACAAGTTGAAGCATTACAAAAACGATTCATGGAGCTTCATAGCAGTCCGTCTGAACTTTCTGTAGATTTGAATATGGACGAGTTGAATCAAAAACTTCAAACCCCTCTTACTGAACGAGAATTTGAAACACTTAAACTTTGTATTGCTGGTAAAACGAATACAAATATTGCAGAAGATATGTTTGTTACAGTAAGTACTGTAAAGTTTCATTTACGAAATGCGTATAGTAAACTAGGCGTGAATAATAGGAAAGAAGCATTTCAATACATGTTAGAGTCTACTTGATTGCATGATTTTATATAGTTGAAAATCAATAATTTAAAATATGTTTTATAAATACTAACCCATAAGGTTAGGCACTATTTAAAAATAAAAATGCAGTTTTATTGCATGAGTCTATTTTTAGTTAATTCATTTATGAAACAGATATTGTTAATCGCATTTTTTTGCATAGTATGTACTTATAGTTTGTGTGCTCAAGTGGGAATTGGAACTACAAATCCTGAAGCGTCTTCAGTTTTAGATATTAATTCAACCGATAAAGGTGTATTAATCCCTAAAGTAGCTTTGTCAGATGTTGCAGATACCATGTTAGATGGTGTAAATCCAGCAGCTACAGGGTTGCTTATTTTTAACACAAATCCAGGAACTACAGGAGGTTCAGGTGTTGGTTTTTACTATTTTAACGGAACTGTCTGGGAACGTTTAGTAACGTCATTAACAGCAACAGATGATCATGACTGGTATGAGGAAGGCACAGCAGATGCTCCAGATAATATTTCTGATGATAAATATACGCTCGGAAATATAGCTATTGGTAAAAACACAGCAGATTATCCGTTAGATATTAGCAGTATTACGTCTGAATATGGTGCTTATCTTTTATTAGGAGGTACTGATAATAATGTGAGAAGAGGTTATACTTCGAATATTACCAATTCTGGAAATGGAAGGCAATATGGGTTTCAAGCCACTTTAAGTGGCAACGGAACTAATGTGCATACGGGATTTCATAACTATTTGTCGGGCTCTGGAGGTGGAGCTCAATTAGGTGTTTCTACAGTAATCAATAATAATGGTGCTGGTAGTCATTTTGGAGTGGATAATATGTTAAGTGGTTCGGGATTGGGAGAACAATTTGGAGTAAGAAACAGAATCACAAATAACGGTAATAACTTGCACTATGGAATATATAATTTGCTATCAGGAACAGGAAACGGTGAGCAATATGGGCATTATAATTTTATTGATAACACTGGTGCAGGTATTCATTATGGCTCTTATAATTTACTATCAGGATCTGGTTCTGGTATTCAAATAGGTGATTATTCAAGGATTGATAATTCAGGAAACAATACGCACTACGGCGAATTTATTCGTTTGAATGGCAGCGGTTCGGGAACTCATAACGGAACTGAAATTCAATTATCAGGCACAGGCTCTGGAGCACAATTAGGAACTATAAATGTAATTGATAACAGTGGTAACGGCTTGCATTATGGATCCTATAATGTATTAAGAGGAACTGGAACTGGAACGCATTATGGTAACTGGACAAGGCTTCAAAGCATAGGAACAGGTAATCAAATAGGATTTTACGCTAATATCAATAATACAGGAGATGGAGAACATTATGGTCTTTATTCTGAACTTGAAGGAAATGGAAACGGAATTCAATATGGCATTAGGAATGAAATCACCAATTCAGGTTCAGGAATACATTATGGCTCATATAACTCTTTAACAGGAACTGGAGCAGGTGAGCAAACGGGGAACTATACAACGATAACTAATGATGGAAACGGTACTCATTATGGTTCAAGACATATAGTGAGCGGCTCGGGAAGTGGTAGTCATATTGGAACTTATAATCTACTTACAGGAGTGGGTCAAGGAAATCATTATGCTGTTCAAAATAATATTGGTAGTTCAAGTAATTTTAATAAGTACGGCGTATCAAATGATATTTATAGCTCTGGAAATGGCTCTCATTATGGTATCTATAATGAATTGAGTGGGTCGGGAAACGGCGCTAAGTTTGGTGTGTATAATCGAATGATATCAGGTGCTGGCGGCACCCATTATGGCGTGTTTTCTGAAGCATTAAAATCAGGAAGTTATGCTGGTTACTTTTTAGGAAATGTTTCCATAGGTACTGCTCCAGGCAATCGATATATCATGCCAGCTTCAAGAGGAACTGCTAATCAGGTGATGCAAACCGATGGTGCAGGTAATGTAAGTTGGGCAACCTTGAGTACGCCTACAATAGCAGCAGCTAACGGACTCAATACATTGGGAAGTACTGTGCAATTAGGTGGTGCACTCAATCAAGATACGACCATCACACATGGTATTTATTCATTAATACATAACCTAAATAGTGCAGGTGATTTTATTGTTCAAAGTGCAGGACTCAATCATTTTGAAGTCAGAAATAATGGAAATACTTATTTTGGAGGCGATACCCAATGGTATGACGAATCTATTTCAGGTACCATTTTAGCAAATTTGTTCGATATTAATGATGATGCTAATTTCTACCTTTACAGTAATGGAATTGTACAGCACTATATGTCTACTACAGGAAATACGGTTTTTAACGATCAAGGTCTTGCCTCTAATAATTTTATTGTTGAAAGTGATAATGAACCTTATCTTTTCTTTGTGAGAGGAAATCTTGACAGAATAGGCATTATGACGACAGCTCCTTCACATGATTTAACAATCAAGCAATCCAACACAACACAAGCTAGTGCTGGTGGATTAGCTTTAGAACATCCTAGTAATACTGATGAGTGGAAAATTTACCATAGCGGAACACATCTTTCATTTGCTGAAAATGGAGTGCGAAGAGCTTATGTCGAAGCTGGTACAGGTAGTTACTTTGTTACATCAGATAAGCGATTAAAGAAAAATATTTTACCAATGACAGAGGTAATGCAAAAATTGAATACCGTCAATACCTATACGTATCAGTATAAAGATCAGCAAATCGACGCTTCTTTATCAGCTGGATTTATGGCGCAAGAATTAATGGATATTTTTCCAGACGCTGTTAAATTGAATGAAGAAGGATTCTATGGTGTTAACTACAATTATTTTACGGTTGTAGCCATAAAAGCTATTCAGGAACAACAGAATGAAATCGCTACATTAAAAGCGCAAAACAACACCTTGGAAACCAAACTCGAATCACTTCAAAACGAAATTGAAGTGATTAAAAATGCTCTAAAAAACAGCAATTAAAAAACGGCTTCTTTCTCTAAAATATCAAGTGCTTCCATACATTCTCGCATCATTTGATAGGTACGTTCAATATCGGCATCTAAACCAATTGAAAAACGAATTAAACCATCACTCAATCCCATTTCAGCTTGTTCGTCTTCAGGAATTTCAGAAGAGGTTGAACTTCCAGGCGCAGAGAATAAGGTTTTATAAAATCCTAGACTAACCGCAAGATAGCCCAAGTTTTTTTCTTGCATCATTTCCATTAACGCATTGGCTTTATCTAATGAACCAACATCAATTGTCAACATACCACCAAAACCGTATTTTTCATTCATCATCGATTTAAATAAATCATGAGATGGGTGAGACGCCAATCCAGGATACACTGTTTTCAATCCGTCTTGTTCAAATTTTTCAGCTAAAAAAGCAGCGTTTAAACTGTGTTGCTGCATACGAATATGTAAGGTTCTCAAATTCTTTAATACAGAAGCCGAACGCAAACTGTCCATAGTAGAACCTAATAACATCGAAGCACCATCATTAACATTTCTTAAATCGTTAATAAATTCTTGTGTCCCACAAACAACACCTCCTACAGTGTCACTAGAACCATTGATAAATTTGGTCAAACTGTGAATCACCACGTCGGCACCTAATTTTGCAGGCGAAATAGATAAAGGTGAAAAGGTATTATCAACAACTAATTTTAGGTTATGACGTTTAGCGATTTCAGATAAACCTTTAATGTCTGCTACTTCTAATAACGGGTTGCTCACCGATTCACAATATAAAACTTTGGTGTTTTTGGTGATGGCAGCTTCAACCACATCCAGTTTTGTAATATCAACAAATGAGGTTTCAATATTAAAGCGAGGTGTAAAGTTTTTTAAGAAAGCATACGTTCCTCCATAAATTGTTCGGCTTGAAACAATGTGGTCACCAGCGCCACAAAGCTGCATTAAAACAGGAGTAATCGCTCCCATTCCTGAGGCCGATACATTGGCTGTTTCGGTACCTTCCATGGCAGCTAACGCTTCTCCAAGATATAAGTTTGAAGGGGAGGAATGACGTGAATATAGGTAGCAGCCATCAGCATTACCTTCAAAGGTATCAAACATGGTTTTTGCCGAAAGAAATGTATAGGTTGATGAATCAGAAATTGAAGGATTCACACCTCCAAATTCTCCGAAATATTGTAAGTCTTGAATGTTATTAGCTGGTTTAAAAGCCATTAGTTTCTAATTTAGAAGGTTACTTGTTTGGTAAACCTGGTTTATATTACTTCAAATGTCGCTGTATTTAGATTATATATCAATCAAATAATAATTATTTAGAAAATAAAACTATATAAATTGGTTTTTATGGTTATTTTTGTGATGGTTATTGAGTTTCAAATATTTAATCTGAAAATTTTTCAATCATGATACAATTAGACACAATCGATAAAACCTTGTTGGGTTTACTTCAAAAGGATAGCAAGCAAACCAATAAAGAATTGTCTCATAAACTCAACCTTTCTGTGACTGCAGTTTATGAACGCATTAAAAAATTAGAACGCGAAGGTGTTATTTCAAACTATGTAGCACTTATCGATAAAAAGTCTGTAGATAAAGCATTTGTTACGTTCTGCAGTATCAAATTATCTCAGCATACTAAAGATTATGTGGTGAAGTTTGAAAAGGAAGTGACCAAATTAGACGAGGTATTAGAGTGTTATCATATTAGTGGAGACTATGATTACTTACTTAAAGTTATTGTTTCAGATATGGATGAATTTCGAGAGTTTATGGTAAAAAAACTCACAACGATTAGTCATATTGGTAGTACACATAGTGCCTTTATGATTAATGAAGTGAAGCATACTACTGCACTAAGTATTTAATGCAAATTGGTTACCTTTAGATATGCAATCTGTATCGTATAAGCTTTCCGAATTTTTTATCATATTTATTTTGGTGCCAGTCAGTTTTGCTGTAGAATATCCGCTTTTTATAAAGATGATTATTGGGCTTTTAGGCTTTTTATATGTTGTGTTTGTACTATTGCGTATTGAAAAAAACAAATTTAAAATCGCTCAAAACCTTAACTGTAAGCAGTTTATAAATCAAACTTTAATTCAGCTGACAGTAATTGCTATCCTTACTTCGCTTTATATGTGGATTGTCGATCCGCCAAATTTGTATACTGTGATTATAAACAAACCCTTATTATGGTTGGTAATTTTATTGGTATATAGCATTTTTTCAGTGTATCCGCAAGAATTGATTTACCGAACCTTCTTTTTTCAACGTTATCAATCCTTATTTAAAAGCAAAACAGTATTTATCATTTTAAATGCGGCTTTATTTTCTTTGGCGCACTTATTTTTTAGAAACGGACTGGTTATGATACTGACTTTTATTGGCGGAATTTTATTCGCACTAACCTTTCAGAAAACTAAGTCCACACTTTTAGTATCTGTTGAACACGCTATTTATGGTTGTTGGTTATTTACGGTCGGAATGGGGAACATGTTAGGTTTTCCTAGTTGAAAAAAATCTATTACATTTATAATTCTATTAATTAGGAGCCTCATAATGAAATACGATCAGATTAAAGACTTGTATAAAACCATATTTAAGTCTTACGATAAACCTTCACTAAAAGAACATATTAATAAAATTTTAGAACTCGATAATTTTTTGCCTTACAGTTCTACATTTTTTTGTGTAACTAATACTCAAGATTTAACTTTTGAGTTTATAAGCAAGAATTTTAATGCTTGTTTGGGTTTAGATCCTATTGAGATGAAAACGAAAGGCATGCGTTATTTTTGGAGTAGAATTCATCCCGATGATATCGAAGGCTGGTTAACAGCACTAAACAAACTTATGGAATTTACTTTGGGAGAAATTTCAGAAGACTTGAGGGAGCGTGCTAATTATACTTGGAATTTTAGGTTTAAAAATGCAGATGATGTCTATGTAAATGTCATTCAAAATACAACACCATTAGCTTTTGACACTGATGGAAAGCCTATTATCGGACTCGCACATTACACTATTTTGCATCCAAATATTAAAATGGAAATTACAGCTTCTGCAAAATTATTAAATAGCCAAAACGAATACGAAACCATCTATTTTAATAACTTTTCTCAAAAACTATTAAACGAAGGAATTAGTAATAGGGAACGCGATGTTATTAGGTTATTACTCTTAGACTATTCGAGTAAAATCATTTCAGAAAAATTAAATATTAGTCCGCATACAGTCGATACCCATCGAAGAAATATTCTCAAAAAATTGAAAGTTTCCTCTACTGGTGAACTTGTTGGAATGTTAAAAAGAAACCAGCACTTCCTTTAAACTCATAAAATTACTCAAATTGAGTATTGTAAAACCTTTCAAAAACATTCAATTTTGGAATGTTATTAATTTACATAGGGATAAAACGCTCATTCGACTTAGGTTAAATAATCTAAAAGGAATGAGCTTTTTTTATAATTACATCTTAAACCCTCAAAATAATAGTAATTAATTAACCAAAATTGTACTTTTGTATTCGTATACAAATTAGATAAAAATATAGTTTATGAAATCATACGATGTAGCAGTAATAGGTTCGGGTCCTGGTGGATATGTAGCAGCAATTCGTTGCGCACAATTAGGCATGAAAACAGCAATAATTGAAAAATATTCTACACTTGGAGGAACTTGTTTAAATGTGGGTTGTATTCCAAGTAAAGCCTTATTAGATTCATCTCACCATTACGAAGATGCCATTAAGCATTTTGAAGAGCATGGTATTGAAATTCCTGGAGATGTTAAGGTGAATTTAGAGCAAATGATTGCGCGTAAGCAGTCTGTTGTAGACCAAACTACTAGCGGAATTGATTTCTTAATGAAGAAAAATAAGATTGATGTGTATGAAGGTTTAGGAAGTTTTAAAGATGCGACTCATATTCAAATTGAAGGTAAAGAAACCACTGAAATTGAAGCGAAGAACAGCATCATTGCAACAGGTTCAAAACCGTCTAATCTTCCATTTATAAAGTTAGATAAAGAACGTATTATCACATCTACTGAAGCTTTAAAGCTTAAGGAAATTCCGAAGCACTTAATCGTAATTGGTGGTGGCGTAATTGGTTTAGAATTAGGGCAGGTGTACCGTCGTTTAGGTGCCGAAGTTACTGTTGTTGAATTTATGGATCGTATCATTGCTGGTATGGATGCAGGCTTATCTAAAGAACTCAATAAAGTGTTTAAGAAGGCTAAATTTGGTATGAATGTTTCGCATAAGGTAACTTCTGTTGAACGCAAAGGAGATGAAGTCATTGTTAAAGCGCAAAATAAAAAAGGAGATATCGTTGAGTTTAAAGGCGATTATTGTCTTGTGGCTGTTGGACGTAAACCTTATACTGAAGGTTTGAATGCTGAAGCTGCAGGTGTGAAATTAAATGATAGAGGACAAATTGAAGTCAACGACCATTTGCAAACCACTGCCAAGAATATCTATGCTATTGGCGATGTCATTAAAGGTGCTATGCTGGCTCATAAAGCATCAGAAGAAGGTGTTTTGGTTGCTGAAACCTTAGCAGGACAAAAACCGCATATCAATTATAATTTAATTCCTGGTGTGGTTTACACATGGCCGGAAGTTGCTGCCGTTGGTAAAACTGAAGAAGAATTAAAAGCTGCTGGTGTAGCCTACAAAACAGGACAATTTCCAATGCGTGCTTTAGGTAGAAGTAGAGCGAGTATGGATATCGACGGCTTTGTAAAAGTGCTAGCCGATAAAAACACGGATGAAATTTTAGGAGTGCATATGATTGGAGCTCGTGCTGCCGATATGATTGCCGAAGCAGTTGTAGCTATGGAATATAGAGCTTCTGCCGAAGATATTTCTCGTATGTCTCACGCACATCCCACGTTTACTGAAGCAATTAAAGAAGCGGCTTTAGCTGCAACGGATGATATTGCGTTGCATATTTAAGAGCTTATAATATTTTTATAGATTAAAGCGGACTTATTTGTCCGCTTTTTTTATATAAAGGCATTTAATTTGTAACAATTTAATACCTTTAAACACAAATAGTTATTCAGCCTTAACTACACCATCAACTTAATTTGCTTTCAACCGAAAGTGAATGATCAAATTTTTCCGTCGCATTAGACAATCGCTGCTATCAGAGAATAAGTTTTCAAAATATCTTATTTACGCTGTTGGTGAAATTATCCTAGTGGTTATTGGGATTCTTATTGCGCTTCAAATCAATAATTGGAATAACGATAAAGCCAATACAAAGGAAGAAGAATTCATTCTGAAAAACCTAAACTTCGAATTCAGAAAAAACAAAACAGACCTTGAAAGCATTAAGCTTGATTATCAGCAATTCTTAAAATCGACCAAGTCTGTTTTAAATCTTATTGGAGAAACCGAAGACATTATAAAAGCTCAAAATACCGATAGCCTCATATCAGAAAGTATCAATAGTTATGATTACAGGCCAACTCAAAATGTGTTTTCTGATCTTATATCTTCCGGAAACTTGAAATTGATTTCTTCAGATTCGCTTCGCTTATATTTGTTTCAGTGGTCTAGCTTTCTTAACGAAAAGGAAGAGGCTTGGGATACCTTAGACGATTTTTCACAAAATATGATGTTGCCTTACCTTACCAAAAATGCATCGCTTAAAAATATTGATAGTTACGGATTATTAGACTGGAACCAAAAATCTAAACTTACACCTAATTCTTTCGAAATGTTTCAAGATTTAGAATTTGAAAATAATATAGATAATCATGCATGGAGTATTGCCAATTACCTTCGGGCATTGGAAAATCTTGAAATAATAATCAACAAAATCATTGCCGAAACATCAAAAGTAAACAAGTAGAACCAATGATTAAATTTTTTCGCCACATACGCCAAAACCTTATTATGAAAAATCAAACATCCAAGTACTTTAAATATGCCGTCGGTGAAATCATCCTTGTAGTGATTGGTATTCTCATTGCATTGCAGATTAATAACTGGAATGAAAATAGAAAATTGAATCTACAAGAACAAACCGCTTTAAACAATATTCATCGTGACTTTTTGAAAAACAAAGCCATTTTAGAAGATGTGAAGACGAGTACGGAATTAATAATGAAGCATGGAGTGCAAATCCTTAATCATACCGGAAGCAAAACAAAACCCGACTCAGAAGACATATTTAACAGCTGGTTAAATGAGTTGTATAATAGCACTCCTTATTATCCGCAAAATGGCTTTTTGGATGATTTATTGAGTTCAGGAAAACTAAGCATATTTAAAAATGCAGAATTAAGAAACTTGTTATCGTCTTGGAAGCCAGAAGTTGAAATTTTAGAAGAACGATTTAGCACTGTCGATAAGAACGAAGATATCTTAAACGCTTACATCATTGAACATGGAAGTTGGTTAAATGCCGATCAAGTAGCAGAAAATAGAAATGTTAACTTCCCAGTTTCGGGTTTTACCGTTGATAACAGGGATTTACTAAAAGTATTACAATTCGAAAATTTGGTTGAAAATTTGGTCATAGCTGCAGATAATTACTATTCGACACAAAAGAAGACAGAAAAACTACTCGATGACATAAATACATTGTTAGAAACTGAAATTCAAAAACAGCAATGATTAAATTTTTCCGTCACATACGTCAAAACCTTATTATGAAAAATCAAACTTCCAAGTACTTTAAATATGCCGTTGGTGAAATTATCCTTGTGGTGATAGGGATTTTGATTGCACTTCAAATTAACAACTGGAATGAAAATAGGAAGATAAATAAACAAGAGACTGTTTATTTACAAGACCTAAAAAAAGACATCACTTTTGATATAGAGACGCTTAATGCTAGAGTTGTTAATAATAATCTAATGGTACATAATATCGATACCATTTTAATACTTATTTCCTCAAAAAAAATATTTACAAAACAAGATGAGGTGTTATTGGCAAACATGACAACTACATTATTTGGGGAGTCTTATTTTATTCCAGAAAAAGGAACTATCAATCAAATACAATCAAGTAGTTCAGGGAGCTTTATAAAGAACAAAACTTTACGAGATCTTATATTTAGATATTATTCCAACAATGAAAGAATTGAAAAAAACATGGAACAAAGTATTCAAATTTATCAGCATCAAATTATTACGCCCTCATTAATACATCCTGCGATAGTAAAAAAGAGCATGAATATAAATGCAGAAGTGTCTCTATTAGATATGTCTCTGTTGTTAAAGAATAATGATTATTTAAACGCATTAACAATAAAATCACTCGGCACTCAAAATCAAAATATACAGTATTTAGAAATTATAGAAAAGGCACAGCAAATCTTATCGATTATTAATACAGAACTTAATAATGATTAAATTCTTCAGAAATATTCGACAAAATCTAATTATGGAAAATAAATCAACCAAGTACTTTAAATACGCCATTGGTGAAATTATCCTTGTGGTGATTGGAATTTTGATTGCACTTCAAATTAACAACTGGAATGAAAATCGAAAAACTGAAGTTTTTGAGAATGAAATTTTAACGCAAATACGAGCCAATCTTATTAAAGATAAACAGGTATTAACGAAGTACATTCATAATGCGAAACTTGCCACAGTCTCAATAGATAAAATTTTAGCAGAAGACTTGACTTTAAAGAGCCATGATAGCATAAAGTACTGGCTGGCAGATGTGGTACGATTTGATAGGTATAGACCCTTAACCAATGCCTATGAGGTATTAAAATCTCAAGGAATTGATAAAATTAGTAATAAGCAGCTACAATTTTTACTTGGGATGTATTACGATGACCAATCTGTTGCTGCAAATACAGCCTGTCATGATCTGGAAATAATGTTTTTAAATGATTGGCTTCCTATTCTTAAAAAAAATATAGTGCATCAAGAATTTGGAGTCGTACTTGAATTACAGGATTATTCAGAAATAAAAGCTGGTGGTGAAATTAGAAATCTCTTAATATTAAACAAAGATAATTGGGGAGGAAGCAATTCAATTTTAAAAGAAGTTGTTACTCTTATAGACGAATTAGAAACACTGATAAAAAAGGAACTCGATGATTAAATTTTTCCGTCATATCCGAAGAAACATGATCAATCAAAATCGTACAAAAAAGTATGTGCTCTATGCGATTGGTGAAATTATTCTTGTGGTGATAGGGATTTTGATTGCGCTTCAGATTAATAATGCTAATGAGAAACGAAAAACGAACAACCAGCTTCATGGGTATTTAAAAACAATTCGTAAAAATGTACAATTTGACACTACCGAAATCAATCAGATTAAAAGGCTTAGAATGCGACAAAATCAAGCAGCAAAAGAATACATGACTTGTATGATGATAGATTCTATGCCATTAGAATTAATTGGTAGAATTGTACCTATCGTTGGTGAGCAGTATTTAAATGTGAACCAGGCAGGATTTGATGCGTTAAAAAGTTCGGGCTTTATTGCTAATTTACAAGGCTCGGTCATTGAAGATGCCGTCTTTGAGTATTATGCGTTTTATGATGAAATTCACGAAAGTGAAACGAGTTTAAATAATTTTATCGAAAGTATGGAGGTGGGTTTATTTGATGATGATTTTAACAAGATTTCTAGGTTTTTTAAAATGAGATCTCATGCAAATTCCAGAGAAGAGCTAAATAAAACTTTAGAATTAATTTATAAGAATTCCAAAATACTTGGGATTATGCAACGGGTGGCCGATGAAGAACATTTTTGGGTGTATGACAGTTTAAGGTCAAAAGGGGATAAGATTGTGAAACTAATTGACAAAGAAATAGGAGGTTATTAAATAGGCCTGAAGCTTAAGTCAGATTAAAAATGTTGATTTTCATTTTCGTACATTTATACCTCTATATTTCTAATTATGTGGGAAGATCAACTCAAGTTTTATGACAGTATTGTAGCGCAATGTCCAGATTTTGAACGTAAAGGAAAGAAGATGATATATACTTCAGCAAATGGTTACATGTTTACCTTATTAAACAAAGATGCCGAAATTGGCATTCGATTATCCAAGGCATCCCAAAAGGCGTTTAAGGAAAACTATAATGCGACCGAATATCGTTCCTATGGTGCTGTGATGCGCGATTATGTGAAAGTTCCTGAGACTTTATATACTGAAACACAACTGTTGGTTGACTATTTTAAGGAAAGTTATAATTATGTGATGAGCCTTAAACCTAAGTGATTTATAATTCTTTAATCAAATCATAAATGCGCAACCTATTACTGTAATCGTAAGCGTTGACATCGCGTACAAAGCAATACATACTGATGTCTTCATTTTTTACTTTTTCTGAAAGCTCTTCAACCGTAAATGGCCCAAATTCTTTAGATTTTTCGATATAGTAAAATTCATGCTCATAAATTAAACTAGTGACTTTTTGCTTGTATTTTTCTCTTAAAAACACTTTGACATCATCAATCGTATTTATGGTGTCTTCATAGTTTGACGTGTTGATGAACAGGGCGAATTCTTTCTTGTTTTGATGATTTAAAACTAAAATATCATCATCTTTAAAATAAGCCTTTACTGTTATTATCCCATCTTCCGTTTCAATCTCAAATATATTATTAATATGAAGCGTCCAGGAAGTTTCAATCACAGACGATTTACGAGAAATTTCAAGAATATGGTCTTCCTTAAATGTATACACCGATTTCTTTTTTGAAATACCATTTACTAAAACCCATTGCTGATTAATAAACAACGAATCGTGATGCAACTCATAATCAAAAGGCTGTAAATTAGGTATAGCGTCGTGTAGATATTCATTCATTAAGCAGACAATTTTTCGAAATAGTAGTTAATAAGGCAACGTCTAAGATACGTTTTTATTGAATAAAAGTTCAAAATTTTTCCAAATGATTTAAAACCGCCTTCTTATAACTTCGGCTAATAGGTAATGCTTTGTTTTGAATGGTAATGTATTCATTAGTAAATGATTGTATAGAATTGATGGCAATAATATACGATCTGTGAATTCTTAAAAAACGCTGGTTTGGAAGTTTTGCTTCAATGGCGCTTATCGTTTCTCGGGTCACAATAGTATGGTTTTCTAAATGAATTTTTAGATAGTCACTATAACTTTCTATATAGATAATGGTGTCATAATCGATCTTAATCATTTTGCGCTCAGAACGGACAAATATAAACTCTGAAGCCTCATAAGTTAACTGTTTGTTGTGTTGTGTCTTTCCGTAGATTTCAAAGTAATTATGAACCGATTTTTGTAAGCTTTCAAACGAAATAGGTTTGAGTAGATAATCAACGGCTTTTAATTCAAAACCTTCAACAGCATAGTCTCTGTAAGCGGTTGTAAAAATGACTTTTATATCTGAATTAATAGATTTCGCAAAAGAGATTCCTGAAATTTCGGGCATATTAATGTCTAAAAACACCAGGTCAATCGCATGCTTGTTTATATAACCAAAGGCTTCAATCGCATTGCTACAACTCGCAACAATGCTTACATTTTTTATCTGAGAAAGATGGGTTTCAATGATCTCTCTGGCAATTGTTTCATCATCAACAATTAAGCAAGAAATAGTCTCTGTACTAGGCATGAGGTGTCGTTTTTAATTGTAATTCCACATCAAAAACCTTTGACTTATCGTGTATGGTTAATTGATAGGCATTGGGATATAATAATTCTAATCGCTTTTTAATATTTTCTAATCCAATGCCGCCTTGTGCAGCGCCACTCTCAGAATTTGTATTTGTGATACGGAAGTAAATATGCTCCAAACTTGTGCTGAGTTCAATATGAATATGTAAAACACCATTTTGAATGCTACCATGTTTAAAGCTATTTTCGATAAACGGAATTAATAACATTGGCGCAATAGTAATATTCTCGGAAGTTTGTGAAATATTCATCTCAACATGTAGTGTGTTATGAAAGCGCATTTTTTCAAGTTCGATATAATCTTTGATATGGGCAATTTCTTCAGATAATAATACAAAAGGTTTTTCGGCTTGATACAGTAAATAATCGAGTAAATTAGATAATTTTAAGATCATGTCTGGTGTTTGTTCAGCCTTTTTTAATGCAAAACCATACATGGTGTTGAGTGTATTAAATAAAAAATGCGGATGAATTTGCATCTTCAAATATTTCAACTCTTGTTCTTTTAATTTGAGTTGAGCTTCTAAGATTTTAGCTTCGAGATCTGCGTTGTGTTTCGACTGATTTAAATTTAGTTTTAAGAGTTTAAAAGCACTTACAATAAAAACAACCAAGCAAATACTAGTGATAATAAAGATACCACTTCTGCTGAGTGTAGTCATTTTAGCAAACTTAAAATCTGTAAGAACTGCGAGTGCAAAAAAGACAGAAAAAATAACTACAGAAACTAAAATTATTAACGTATAAAGACTGTAAAGACCAAAAAGAAGATAACGTTTTGTTATAAGGTAATTGGGTAATAAATTATAAATGGATACATAGGTAGCGCCTATGGTTACTGGCATTAAGAATAATGAAAAGTAAAATACATTAATATTTATCGTGTTGCCAACACCAAATATTGAAGAAAAAAACAACAATATACAACACCAAAATATAATATGGAGCAGCACACGTTTAAGTAGCTTTGTTCGCTTTATGTTTTGCATTACTGGGTTTAATAATCGCTACAATAATAAGGCATTTAAAATTGCTGTCGATTTTTTGTAGACAGATAACGGATTCAGCAAGCAATTTAACAGCCTTGTCAAAACGCAACCCAAAATGGTTATTGGTCGCAAAAGATATTTACAATCCGATATTCGTTTTAGATTTGAAAAAAACTAACTTAAAAAACAAAAATTATGATTACTAGACTATTATCTGATGGAGGACCACTAATGTACGTCATACTAATACTACTATTATTATCTCTATTCTTTATCGTAAAAGCATTTCTTACTATGAATAAGAGTAGAGTGCAATCCAAAAAAATGATAGGTTTAGCTAATGAGACTAGTATATTGAGTTTAGTTGTTGGATGTTTTGGTTCTGTTTTTAGTTTAATAAGTTTATTTGATATGGTGGAAGCTATTGGAGAAACAAGACCAGATTTATTTTCGGCAGGTCTTAAAGTAGCACTACTAACAATAACCTTTGGGCTATTTTCTTTTGTTATAGCTAGGATAGGGATTTTAGCTTACAAATGGACATTAAAACCTGAGGTTTAATCTTAATTTATTTCTAAATGAAAATACACAAATTAATAATCGTTCTTGTAGTTTTATGCTTCTGTATTGAAAGTAAAGCACAAGACAAGCAAATTGACGTAAAGGAGATTGTAATAGGCAAAGTCGATAGCATATATTCAGATATATTAAAAGAGCAAAGAGAGATATGGGTAAGTGTGCCTAAAGCCTTTAATGGTGATAAAAATTATCCAGTTATTTATGTCTTAGATGCCTCTAGAAATTTTTATTCAATAACAGCTATACTTAAACAATTAACACCTTTAACAATTCCAGAATCAATTGTTGTAGGTATTTTAAATATAGATAGAACAAGAGATTTTACACCTACTAACGTGCCGTTTCAACGAGGGCATAAATCAGAAACTTCTGGAGGCGCTAGTAATTTTATAAATTTCATGAATCAAGAATTAAAGCCTTTTATAAATAAAAAATATCCAACAGAAAATAATAGTACAATCATTGGGCATTCTACAGGAGGATTATTTGTACTGTATGCTTTTTTAAATCATCAGGATGTTTTTGATAATTATTTGGCAATAGATCCAAGTCTGTGGTGGGATAAAGAACAGTTGGTTAATGAAACACAAAAGCTACTAGATGAAGGAAATCGAAAAGAAAAATCATTATATGTCGCAGCTGCCAACAGTATTGGGAAAGGATTAGATACTGTAAAAGTTAGAAAAGACAAATCTGAGCCTACTGAGCAAATTAGAGCGAATTTAAAGTTTCATGATGTTTTAGTAAAAAATAGGAATAAGCTTAATTATAATTGGCAATACTTTAAAGACGAAGACCATGGAAGCATAGTCATACCAGCTCAATATAATGGCTTACGTGCTCTTTTTTCATGGTTTCCGTTTCCTGAAATGTGGCGATTTAATACACCTAAAAAATATTCAGCAAAGGAATTAACAGATCCATACTATGCGCATTATAAAAAATTAAGTGCTAAAATGAAACGCGAGGTAAAACCAGATTGGGCGTTAATTAATGATGTTGGTTTCTATATGCTTGATGGACATAATCTACCTGAAAAGGCATTGGCATATTTAGAAATGAACCTAGATTTCTATCCTAATGAATCCAAGACCTATGTGGCCTTAGGAAAGTATTATCTAACGCAAAAAGATAAACTTGTAGCGATTTCCTATTTCGAAAAGGCTATAGAAATAGATAATAATCAAGAGGCTTTAGTACAACTAAAAAAGCTTAGCGATTAAAAAATAATTTCAAATAACATTATCAATACATACCTATTATGAATAAGACACTTTTTCTTTTCGTATTGCTTTGCAATACGCTAAACTTAAATGCTCAAGACACAAAGCAAATCGATCAATACTTAACGCTTTTAGAGCAAAACAATAAGCTCATGGCTACAATGACCGTTACAAACGACGGTAATATTACGTATGAAAAAGCAATGGGTTTTGCAGATGTAGAAAACAAAATAAAAAATACAAAAGGCACAAAATTTAGAATTGGGTCAATTACGAAAGCATTTACAGCCGTAATGATTTTTCAACTTGTAGATGAAGGTAAGATTACATTAAATACACCTTTATCTGAGTACTATCCTGAGATTACTGGAGCTGAAAATATAAAAATAGCAAATCTTTTAAATCACAGCAGCGGACTATACAACATTACAAATGATTCTGATTTTGGTAAATGGATGCTAGAAAAATCCACCAAAAATGAGATGGTATCACGAATTAAAGGCTACAAATTGGATTTTAATCCAGGTGAACAGACCGCATATAGTAACACCAATTATTTATTATTGGGTTATATTATTGAAGCTTTAGATAAAGATGCATATCCGCAAATTCTGAAGAAAAGAATAACCAATAAAGTCGAATTAAATGACACTTATTATGGCGGAAAAATAAGTTCTAAAAACAATGAAAGTCATTCTTATGCTATAAAAGCAGCGAATTGGAATAAGCAATTAGAAACTGAAATGTCAAATCCAGGCGGAGCAGGTGCAATTGTCTCAACATCTGCTGATTTAGCTAAGTTTATTAATGCGCTTTTTAATAATAAACTGATATCAATATCTAGTTTAGAAGCCATGAAAAAAACCAATAATGGAGAGGTATGTCATGGATTGTTCTATGCGAACTTAAATGGTTTAGATATCTATGCAAGTGAAGGCGGTATTGATGGCTTTCAATCTATGTTGGTTTATGTGCCTAAATTTAAAACTACAATTTCACTCACCGCAAATGCCTTAGATTATCAAAAAACGCAGATTATGCTAACTGTTTTTGGAGCTATAAATGGGCAATCAATACAAATGCCAATTTTCACAAAATATGAATTGACAGAAGCACAAGCAAAAATATATGAAGGAGAATATGCTTGCGATGAAGTCCCTTATAAACTCATTTTTAAAGCTAATGGTAATATTTTAATGGGAGCACCTGAGCAAAGTAACCTTAAAGAACTAACACCAATAAAGCAACATCAATTTACATTTGATACTTTGGGTATTGTTTTAGATTTCTATCCAGGAGTTAATACTGTAAGGTTCAAAAAAGGAGATGACAAACCTCTAATGTTTAAAAAAGTAAAATAGAGGTATTAAAACGTATATTGATTTAATAGTCTTAATAGAAAAGCGAACTTGTTAAAGTTCGCTTTTTTTATGTCCAATTTTTAGTGCTTTCAAATGTTAAATTTCATAATTTTAACAAGTAAGTTTAAAAAGATGTGACCTATGAAAAATATTAGGGTCTTAATATAAACCGTAATACCAAACTATACATTTTTGGAACCCTCTATTAATATTTATAACCTGTCTGATGAAGCACTTGTAAGTGCTATCGTCAAGAACAATGATACCCTACTTTTTGAAGTATTGTATGATCGTTTTGCACACCTGGTTTATAATAAATGTTATGGGTTTGCAAAAGATGAAGACGAAGCTAAAGATCTTACACAAGATGTGTTTCTGAAGCTTTTTGTTAAGTTGGCAAGTTTTAAAGGGAAGTCTAAGTTTTCAACGTGGTTATATGCATTTACATATAATCATTGTGTCAATTACGTTACAAGAAGTACGGCTAAAAAGTTTGAAAAGCAATCTGTAGATTATGCAGATATTGAAAACATTTCGGAAGATATCGATGAGTCTTCAGATTTTAGCGACATGAGAGTTGACAAACTTAAAAAAGCATTGGACCTAGTATCACCTGATGAAAAGATGATACTATTACTAAAATACCAAGATAACCTTTCTATAAAGGAAATTGAAAGTGTTTTAGATATTGGAGAAAGCGCTGTTAAAATGAGAATTAAACGCGCTAAGGATAAATTATTAACCGTTTACGAAAATAACCTTAACTAATGGAAAATCCTTTTAAAGATATAGATAAGCCATTGAAGTCAGTTCCGCAGGAATTGAAATCTAAGGTTATGAACGATATTGCCATCGCAAAACTGCTTATGGAGTTAGCCGAATTATTTTCCTATAACCTTGGTGATGTCATCGAAACCGTAATGAGTAAACGCGATAAAAAATAAAACAGCTATTAAAAATTAATAAATAATCATGGACAAAATCACAGAATACAAGAACATTGCAATGGACTCTCTATCTACAATGTGGGTGGAGATGACTAAAATATTTCCAAGCATTATAGGCGCTTTAATTGTCTTAATTTTTGGATGGCTAGTTACCAAATTAGTGGTACGAATTATTAAGAAAGCTTTAAAACTTGCTAAGGCAGATAAGCTGGACGATAAGTTAAACGAGATTGAAATAGTAGAAGGGAAGAAACTTAATTTTGATACCATTAAAATCGTTTCCACTTTTGTGAAATGGATTCTTTATATCATGATTTTGATTATTATTTCTGATATATTAAACCTTAAAATCATATCTGAACAAATCAGTAATTTCTTAAATTATTTACCGAAACTATTTGTTGCACTTATCATATTTACGGCAGGTTTACTCTTCGCTAATTTTGTAAAGAAAGGCTTACAATCGTTTTTTGAATCTATGGATTTATCTGGTTCGAAAATCATTAGTCAAATCGTGTTTTTCTTACTGCTTATATTTATTTCTATTACAGCTTTAAATCAAGCAGGTATCGACACACAAATCATTACAGAGAATTTCACAATGATTTTAGCCGCTTTTTTACTCGCCTTTGCTTTGGCATTTGGCTTAGGAGCAAAAGAAGTTGTTGGTGATTTACTTAAAACATTTTATACCCGAAAAACGTTTGAAGTTGGTAAGAAAATTGAATTTCAAGATGAAGTTTATGAAATAGATTCAATCAATAATATTTCGGTAGTATTAAAAAATACACATGGAAAAAAAGTTATTGTACCAGTAAAGGATATAGTGGAGAATCATATAAAGGTTGTAGACTAATATCTAGGGTTATAGATTAATTATGTCAATTACGTAATCTGGTCCAAGCCTTTTGGTTTTTCTCTAGTCCCTTTTCATTTATTTGAAAAGGGATTTTTCTGATAGTTTAAATTCATACCAAATTGCACTTGAAATAAAGTGTGATTTTAATCCGAAGTTATTTTTTCTTGTTGCGTTTATTGTAGTTTTTATCGCCTCTGGTTTTCGGCTTTTTGTATTTAGCCGCAATTTTAAACTTGTAAGAACCGCCTAGATTTTCTTTTTTATTCTTGTCCTTTTTTTCATGATAAGCAGGTCCTGGAGCATCTTCATCTTTACGTTTGATGGGGTTATTTCGCTCTCTAATTTGCGGGCGCTCTTCTTCAATGAGTTCTTTCGAGATATCAACTTCCGCAGGAAAATCAAGCAAAGGCACCGTTATGCCCATATAGGCTTCAATAGCTTCAAAAGCCGCTTGCTCTTTTTCCGTAGAAAAGGTCAGAGCAATTCCTTGCTGCTCTGCACGACCTGTTCGTCCTATACGATGCATGTAATTTTCAGCGTATTGAGGCGTGTCAAAATTAATCACGTGGCTTATGTTTTCAATATCCAGCCCACGAGCCATAACGTCTGTGGCAATTAAGATGCGCTGGTCTCCAGACCTAAATTGTTCAATACTTCTAAGTCGGTAATTTTGTGTTTTATTAGAATGAATCACACATGACTGCTCCGGAAACCGCTCTTCTAAAACATCAAAAAGTTTATCGGCCAGTTTTTTAAAGGCGACAAAAATGAGAACTTTATGGTAAGTTTCCCTGTCGTGTAAAAGATGCTCTAAAAGATTGACTTTCGTATAAAAGTTAGGAACCTCATAACGTTCTTGTTTGATATTATGCAAAGGTGTTCCAGAAACTGCTATGGTTACTTTTTCAGGTTTAATGAAAAAATTGGTAATAAGTTCATCGACATCTTCAGTCATCGTTGCCGAAAACATAATATTTTGTCTACGTTCCGGAAGGATATCAAAAATGTTTAATAACTGATGCCTAAATCCCAAATCTAGCATGACATCAACTTCATCAATAACCAGTTTTTGAATCGATTTTAACTGTAATACATGACTCACCGCCAAATCAAATAAACGACCAGGCGTTGCAACAATGATGTCTTGCCCTTCTGCTATAGCACGTTTTTGTGTATTGATGTTAGTGCCACCATAAACACCAAGAACTCGCACGTTGATATAAGCTGCTAGCTTTTCAATTTCTTCAACAACCTGAACCACTAATTCTCGAGTAGGGACTAAAATTAAAACACGCGGATTGTCTTGTGTCGAATATTTTAAATGACGTAAAATGGGTAACATATAGGCATAGGTTTTACCTGTTCCGGTTTGTGCAATACCTACAACATCTCTACCAGAAGCAACAATGTTAAAGGCTTCTGCTTGAATAGGTGTTGGATATTCAAAGCCTAAATCACCCAAAGCATTGTACAAAGGTGTATTTAAATTTAAATCGGTAAAACTAACTTGCTGTTCCATGCTGCAAAGGTAAATTTTTTACTTCGGAAAAACATACTTGTTATTGACAGCTTTAATTCGGTTCTTTGTAATCCTATTTTTTTCTAATTTGAGACGTGTAAAAACCCAATATATTTCTAACCCTGAAAGCTTTAAAAAACAGCTTCTGCTCTGGAGTTCGCAGTTTGATGAAGTCGTTTGGCTCGATAGTAATAATTACCAGCAAACGTATGCCTCTTTTGATGCGGTTTTAGCTGTTGAGGCGTTTACTTTGTTTCAAACCGATGATTTTGATGCATTTAATCAGTTAAAGGAATACCAGTCTGCAACAAACGACTGGATTTTTGGCTATTTATCTTACGACCTTAAAAATGATGTTGAAGATTTGTCGTCTCATAATTTTGACGGACTCGAATTTCCTGAATTGTACTTTTTTCAGCCCAAACGCCTCTTCTTTTTAAAAGGGAATACACTCGAAACACATTACTTAAATGTGGTTGCCGATGCCTTAGACGATGATTTAAAAGCGATGCTGGCAGCTGATGCTAATGCTTCAGAAACCAACGATAAAGATGCCTCGGTGGAAGATTCGCAAATCAAAATTAAACTGAGAATTCACAAAGACGATTACTTTAGCAAAGTCAACGAAATGCTTGCTCATATTTACAGAGGCGATATTTATGAAGCTAATTTTTGTCAGGAATTTTTTGCCGAAAATACGCGCATCAATCCTTTAGAAACTTATTCAAAACTCAATGCCATATCCAAACCGCCTTTTGCGTCGTTTTTAAAGCTTTATGATAAGTATTTGTTATCGGCTTCTCCAGAGCGCTATATCAAAAAGGAGGGTTTGAAAATTACGTCGCAACCTATCAAAGGAACTGCTAAACGTTCAAAAAATAAGACCGAAGATTTAGAATTGATTAAAGCGCTTTCCGAAGATATAAAAGAGCGAAGTGAAAACATAATGATTGTCGATTTGGTAAGAAATGACCTGTCTAAAACAGCAACAAAAGGCAGCGTAAGGGTTGAAGAACTTTGCAAAGTTTACACCTTCGATCAGGTGCATCAAATGATTTCTACGGTAACGTCAATGGTGAATGAAAGCACGCATCCTGTCGATATTATTAGGTCTACGTTTCCTATGGGAAGTATGACTGGAGCTCCAAAAATTTCGGCAATGAAAATTATTGAAGTTCTCGAAGAAACTAAACGTGGTTTGTACTCTGGAGCTGTTGGTTATTTTTCGCCAGATAATAACTTCGATTTTAATGTTGTTATACGAAGCATTCTTTACAATGCTACTAAAAAATATGTGTCTTATTCTGTAGGAGGCGCGATTACTGCTAAAAGTGACCCGTTAAAAGAATATGAAGAGTGCTTGATTAAAGCCAAAGCCATGCGCGAGGTTTTAGAAAACTAAAGTTTTGAATTAAACTTTCTGGTGGTATATTTGAAGATATTACACAAATTGAATGGATTATCTATATGCAACTTTGGGGCTTATTGGTGTGGTACTTTTGTTTTTCGCAATTAGAAGCTATCAGCATACCAAAGAATTGCTGAATTTTGGTCGCAAAACGAAAGCCATCGTCATCAATTTTATTGAAGTCCATGATGACGATGGGACTACATATAGACCTGTGTTTGAATATTATGACAACAATAAACAGGCTTTCGTGTTTGAAAGCGAAGTAAGCTCTAAGCCTAAAGCTTACAGTCTCGGGCAACAGGTAGAAGTGGTTTATGATAAAAATCACGAAGATGTAAAGGTAATCTCGTTTTGGGGATTGTACCGATGGGCAATAATTTTACTCATGATAGCGTCTCCGTTATTAGTTTTAGTAACGGCCTATTTTTTATATAAATACAATTAATTTCACCTCTTGATGAATCTCGATTTTGAGTCACATATAAATAATAAGCTTAAGTTTTTAACTAAAGCCAAACTTCTCATTGCTATTTCTGGAGGTGTTGATAGTGTGGTATTAACCCATTTGTGTCATGAGTTAAAACTGGATATCACACTAGCGCATTGTAATTTTAATTTACGCGGAAAAGAAAGTGATCAGGACGAAAATTTTATTTTAGAATTGGCTGAGCAATTAGGATTAGAAGTTTTTACCGAGCATTTTAACACCGAAGCCTATGCAAAACAAAACAAATTGTCTATACAAATGGCAGCGAGAGCATTGCGTTACCAATGGTTTGATGAGTTGTCAAAAGCTTTAAAGTTTGATTATCTGCTTACAGCGCATCATGCCGATGATAATTTGGAAACCGTTTTAATCAATTTAACGAGAGGCACCGGACTCAACGGTTTAACTGGAATTCCTGAAATCAATGCTAATATCGTTAGGCCTCTGTTGCCTTTTTCCAGAGAATCTATCGAAAGTTATGCGAAGCTGAATAATTATAAATGGCGTGAGGATAGTAGTAATAGTTCCGATAAATACCTTCGGAATAAATTACGACATCATGTGATTCCTGTTTTAAAGGAAGGCAACCCAGAACTGCTTCAAAGTTTTAGCAACACACTTGAGCATCTGAAGGATACTGCCAATCTTGTAGATGATAGTATCCATAATTTTCTAGACAGAGCAGTAGCTTCTGAAACCGAAAATCACATCAAGTTTAATATTTCAGAGTTTAAAAAATTAACGAATACCAAAGCCTATATCTTCGAAATCTTTAAAGATTATGGTTTTACCGAATGGAATGACATCTTAGACTTATTAGATGCACAATCAGGGAAACAGGTGTTTTCAAATACACATCGCTTACTAAAAGATAGAGAACACTTAATCCTTACTCATTGGCCTGTTTCTAAACAAAATGATGTCGCTCTTAAAATTGAGGCTACAGATAAAAAGGTACAAACGCGCATCGGGAGTTTATTCTTTGATGAAGCCGATGCCATCTTTGGAAAACGAACCAACGTCATTTTTGTTGATAAAGAAACTTTGCAATTCCCGCTATTACTCCGTAAATGGGAAGAAGGTGATTATTTCTACCCTTTAGGAATGAAAGGTAAAAAGAAATTAAGTAAGTATTTTAAAGATGAAAAATACTCGCTGTTGGATAAAGAAAACACCTGGATATTATGCTCGGATGATAAGATTGTTTGGATTGTTGGTAAACGTGCCGACGAGCGTTTTAAAGTCACTAAAACCACCAGTGAGATCTTAAAAATTGAATTAAATAAAACCGATATTCTGTAATCACTAAGCGGAAGCCAAAGTATGTTACAGAATGTCTAACTAAAACGAATATATTGAAACTACTAGGACACATTGTCGACATAAAGAACAGGCGTATTTTTAAAGGCGAAGTCACCATTTCTGAAGGAAAAATAATAGCAATTAACGCCAAAGAGCATAATGTAGAACACTATATTTTACCTGGTTTTGTTGATGCACATATCCACATAGAAAGTTCTATGCTCGTCCCTACAGAGTTTGCAAGATTGGCTGTAAATCATGGGACTGTTGCCACGGTTTCAGACCCTCATGAAATAGCCAATGTGCTTGGTGTTGAGGGCGTACATTTCATGATTAACAATGGAAAGGAATCGCCTTTCAAATTTAATTTTGGCGCTCCGTCCTGCGTGCCTGCAACATCATTTGAATCGGCTGGAGCAGTGATAGATGCTGAAGGGATTAAAGAGCTCATGGCAAATCCCGATATTAAATATTTAGCCGAAATGATGAATTATCCTGGTGTGTTATTCGATGATCCTGAAGTCCTTAAAAAATTAGAATGGGCAAAGCATTATAACAAGCCTATCGATGGTCACGCTCCAGGTGTGGTTGGTGATAATATTACCAAATATATCAATGCCGGAATTTCAACAGATCACGAGTGCTTTACTTATGATGAAGGTTTGGAGAAACTACAAAAAGGAATGAAAGTGCTTATTCGCGAAGGTAGTGCCGCCAAAAATTTTGAGGCTTTAATTGATTTGCTACCTCAATATTATGAAAACATGATGTTTTGTAGCGATGACAAACATCCCGATGATTTAATTATCGATCATATCAATAAACTTTGTGCCAGAGCTGTTGCTAAAGGTATTGATGTGTTTAAAGTTTTGCAAGCGGCTTGTGTTAATCCGGTTGAACATTATAATTTAGATGTTGGATTATTACAGGTTGGTGACGATGCCGATTGTATTGTAGTGAAAGATCTTGTCAACTTTGAGGTCGTACAGACCTACATTAACGGAGCATTAGTTAGCGAAAACGGACAGTCAAAATTGCGTTCTGTGCCCTTTAAAAATCTGAATAACTTCAATACAAATAAAAAGCAGATATCCGATTTTAGAGTGCCTTCAACCGCTAAACAGATAAGAGTTATTGAAGCGCTGGAAGGTCAACTAGTCACCAACGAACGTATCGAAAAAGCGACAATTCTCGATGGTAATCTCGTTTCTAATACTGAAAATGACATTTTAAAAATGACCGTTGTTAACCGTTATAATGACGACCAGCCAGCTTTAGCATTTATTAAAAATTTCCAATTAAAAGAAGGAGCCATTGCTTCATCTGTGGGGCACGATTCTCACAATATTATTGCTGTGGGTGTTTCTGATGAAATGATTTGTAAAGCCGTTAATTTAATTATTGAAAATAAAGGAGGTATTTGCGCTGTATCGCCTTCCGAAGCACATATTGTACCTTTACCTGTTGCTGGCATCATGAGTGATCAAGATGGTGAAACAATTGGCAAGCAATATGCTGTTTTAGACCAAAAAGCAAAAGCCTTAGGAAGCACCTTAAATGCGCCTTATATGACACTTTCGTTTATGGCTTTGTTGGTAATTCCATCCTTAAAATTAAGTGATAAAGGCTTGTTTAACGGTTCAGATTTTAAGTTTACTTCATTAGAGGGATAACGGCTTAAATTTCCGAAACAAAAACCTGTAATTAAGAATCATTCAATGTATTTTTAAATATCTTAGAGACTTTTCAATAATATCTTAAGATTAATATATATTTCATATATTTGATTAGAGTGTGCTTAAAAACCGTCAGTACTATGACTTGGTTTTTATAACATTCTTATTTTTTGTTCAAATAGTAATAAAATTAATCCGATACGTTGAAGATGATTGTAAGCGATACACTTTCCGAAGTAAAAAATTATATCAATGGTAAATTTGAAAGAAATGGGCAAAATGCCTTAGATGTTTTTAGTCCGCTAGACGGTTCAAAAATTTCTTCAATTCCATTGTCAACAGCACAAGATGTTGATGCTGCAGTTCAAGCTGCTCATAAAGCCTTTCCAGAATGGTCTGGAATGACGTTTAAAGAACGCGTTCAAATATTTTTTAGATATAGAGCGCTCTTAGATCAACACATGGACGAATTGACCAAGTTAGTTCAGCTTGAAAATGGTAAAACCTATGGTGAAGCTAAAGCCGAAGTTGAAAAAAGCATGGAGCTTTGTGAGTTTGCAGTATCTATGCCGCAAATTGTTGTTAATGAAGTTCAGGAAGTGAGTAAAGGTGTCGAATGTCGTATAGAACGCAAACCACTTGGTGTGGTGGCTTCTATTACACCATTTAATTTTCCTAATATGGTGCCGCATTGGACACTACCTAATGCCTTAGTACTTGGAAACACGATGGTAATGAAACCTTCCGAATTGGTGCCTTTAAGCACAGTTCGTATGGCCGAATTGTTAAAAGAAGCTGGGCTTCCCGATGGTGTGTTTAATATTGTTAATGGCGGAAAAGAAGTGGTTGAAGCCATTTGTGACCATCCAAATATTGAAGCTGTGTCCTTTGTTGGTTCGACTAAAGTAGCCAAGATTGTATATAAAAGAGCAACCTCCAACTTAAAGCGCTGCGTGGCGCTTGGTGGAGCAAAAAACCATTTGCTAGTCTTACCCGATGCCAATCCTGAAATGACCGCTTCTAATGTTGTCGCCTCAATGTCTGGTTGTGCTGGGCAACGTTGTATGGCTGCTTCAGTAATGGTTGGTGTTGATAAAGTACAGCATATTATAGATCGTATGGTCGAAGAGGCAAAAACGATTTCACCAGGAGCTAATTTAGGTTCGGTGATTACTGCGGAAGCTAAAAAACGTATTGAAGGCTATATCGATGAAGCCGAAAAAAATGGTGCTAAAATATTATTAGATGGCCGACATGCAACAGTGCCCGGAAAAGAAGGTGGGTATTATGTCGGACCAACAATTATAGATTATGTTACAACTGATATGTCTGTAGCTAGAGAAGAAATTTTCGGACCCGTAATTTCAATCATTCGTGCTAAAGATTTAGACGAAGCTATAGCTATTGAAAATGGCTCTAATTACGGAAATGCTGCAGCCGTTTTTACCCAAAGTGGCGGATTGGCAAAACAAGTCATGGAGCGTGCCAGCGCAGGAATGATTGGTGTAAATATTGGTGTGCCAGTGCCTCGTGAACCGTTTTCATTTGGAGGTTGGAACGAATCCAAATTTGGAGTAGGAGATATTACAGGACGTAGCTCTATTGAGTTCTGGACTCAAAATAAAAAGACAACGACCAAATGGAATCCTGAGGCGCAAACCAATTGGATGAGTTAATAATTTCCTCAACGTTTAAAATCTTGTAAACGATAATTAAATTTTGAATGGCGTCTTGAGCTAAGTCAAAGAAACTACTAAACCAATCTAATGGATAATACTATCATAAAAGACAATCTCGATTACACTTTGTTTTCATGGTCAAAGCAAGGCGGCTTAAATCCTATAAATGCATCTCATGCCAAAGGTTCCTATGTCTATGACAGCGATGGAAAAAAATATCTGGATTTTTCATCACAACTTATGAATGTCAATATAGGTCATGGTAACCAGAGAATCACAAATGCTGTAGTCAAGCAAATGCAGGCTGTGAGCTATGTTTATCCTGGAATGGCTACTGAAGTACGCGGACAACTGGGAAAAAAAATTGCTGAAATCACACCAGGAAACTTAAGTAAAACCTTTTTTACCTTAGGTGGTGCTGAAGCCATTGAAAATGCAATCAAGCTCGCACGCATGTATACAGGACGGCATAAAATTATCACGCACTACAGAGCTTATCATGGTGCCACTTATGGCGCTATGAGTGCTGGTGGAGATCCAAGACGATTTCCGGTAGATAGCCAAGCGATGCCCAATGTGGTCCATGTCGAAAATCCGTACGCTTATCGTTGTCCGTGGCATTCGAACTCTGTTGAAGAATGTGGCGAACGAGCTCTAGAACACTTAGAGCGTGTGATCAAATTTGAAAATCCAGACAGTGTCGCTGCGATTTTGTTTGAAGGGGAATCTGGTTCTTCAGGATGTTTAAAATATCCACCTATGTATTTAAAACGTGTACGAGAGCTCTGCGACACCTATGGCATCATGATGATTGATGATGAAGTGATGAGCGGATTTGGGCGTACAGGAAAAATGTTTGGAATCGACCATCATGAAGTTACACCAGACATTATGTGTCTTGCCAAAGGATTGACTTCTGGTTATTTACCGCTTGGTGGCGTTGTGGTGACCGACAAGATTGCGGCGCATTTTAATGACAATCCGATGGTGATTGGGTTAACCTATTCTGCGCATCCAACCTTGTGTGCTGCGGCTTTAGAAAATATTAAAATTATTGAAGAAGAGAATCTGGTTGAACGTGCTGCCGAAATGGGACTGTATATAGAAGAAGAAGTTGAAAAATTAAAAGCCAAACATCCTTCTATTGGTGATTTTAGAAATACAGGCTTGTTAGGTTGTATTGAACTGGTTAAAAATAGATTTACTAAAGAACCAACCACTCCTTGGAACGCCAAACCAAACGAGATGGAAGCGACCCTAAAAATGGCAGCTAAAATCCGAGAATTAGGAATGTTCACTTTTGTGAGATGGAATTGGATTTTTATAGCACCACCTTTAAATATCACTAAGGAAGAAGTAGATGAAGGTTTAAAAATTATTGCTCAGGCTATTAGTATAGCTGATGAATATTGTAAATAAACGGATGGCCATTCCTCAAAAAAGGAATGATAGACTAAAATAAAACATGAGTAAAGATATTGTAGAATTACAAGAAGATGTGTCTAACTCTTCGCTTTATAGTGAAGATTTAGCGCCTGTACCTACAAGTCTGCGTACCTGGAGTAAATGGCACTTGGCGGCAATCTGGGTCGGCATGGCAGTGTGTATTCCAACTTATCTTTTGGCATCCTACATGATTAAAACGGGGTTGAATTGGTATGAAGCCTTGATTATAATCGGACTTGCTAATTTAATTATTACCATTCCTATGGTGCTCAATGGTCATGCTGGTGTTAAATATGGAATTCCGTTTCCGGTTATTGGTCGTGCCGCTTTTGGTACAAAAGGAGTTCATTTGGCTTCGGTAACACGAGGAATCATTGCCTGCGGCTGGTTTGGGGTTCAAACTTGGATTGGTGGTTTGGCTATTTATGCCATTTTTAATGCCGTTACAGGTTCCTCAGGAGCATTAGGTTTGTCTGTAGGGAAATTTGTAAGCTTCGGAATCTTTTGGTTGATTAATATGTATTTCATCTGGAAAGGGACTGAAAGTATCAAATGGCTCGAAACCTATTCAGCACCAATTCTTATCATTATGGGAATTGTACTTATTTATTGGAGTTATGCTAAAGCTGAAGGATTTTCAGTGGTCTTAAATCAAAGTGTTCAGTTGGAGAAAACGGCTGCGACAATTACTGAAAATAAAGATTTTTTAAACACTTCCACATTGCATCTTAATGCTCTGAAAAATAAAGATGGAACTTTAAAAGTTTCAGAATATAATATTGTTTCCAATAAAAACAGCTCTTGGGAATCATTTACCGAGGAACCAATTCTAATTGCCAATACTGAAAATGTTCAAGTGCAATTCAGAAATAACGAGATTCTATCAAGTGTTGTAAATGCCAACGTTATCTCTTCCGAAGATAAAGGAAGTAGCAAACTTTGGAGTTATTTACTATGGTTAACTGCTATGGTTGGCTTTTGGGCAACGATGTCTATTAGTATTGCTGATATTACACGATATGCTGCAACTCAAAATGACCAGGTTGCCGGACAATTTATTGGGCTGCCAGCTACAATGATGCTGTATTCTTTTGTTGGGATTTTTGTAACCTGCGCAGCAATTATCAACTTTAAAGACCTACTCATTGCCGATGATGCACCTTGGGATCCTGTGTCTTTAATCGCAAAATTTAAAAATCCGGTTGTGGTTATTGTCGCTCAGATATTCATGATTATAGCCACGCTCAGTACAAATATTGCGGCTAATGTCATTGCGCCTTCAAATGCGTTTTCAAACTTATGGCCAAAAAAAATCAGCTTTAAAACAGGTGGTACAATTACTGGAATTATCGGTATTATAATTATGCCTTGGTGGCTGTTAGATACGATTTCAGGGTTTCTGATTTTTGTAAGTGGCTTACTAGGTCCTGTACTCGGAATTTTAATTGCCGATTATTATTTAGTTAGAAAAAAGCACTTAGAGTTAGCCGAACTTTATAAGGAAGAGGGCATCTATTCTTATAACAAAACGGGATTCAATACCTCGGCAATGATAGCATTGACTATTGGCGTTTTTACAGCGTTGATAGGCTATTGGATACCTGCTTTAAATTTCTTGTATTCCTTATCATGGTTCACAGGATTTATCATTTCGTTCGTATTGTACTATATGTTAATGAAGAAAAGCAAAGTGAAATTAAATTAAAATAAACCCACATTGAGTAATTGCTTTATAAAGCTAATTATTCAATAATCATTTATATTAAAAATGTCTATACTAATTAAAAATGGTCGTGTGGTAACGGCTTCCGAAAGTTACATCGCTGATGTGTATACTGAAGGCGAAAAAATCATAGCTATCGGAAAAGATTTAAAATACCAAGCCGATAAAGTGATTGATGCTACTGATAAGTTAGTATTTCCAGGAGGTATCGATCCGCATGTGCATCTCGATATGCCATTTATGGGGACGTATTCTAGCGACGATTATGAAACAGGAACGCGTGCTGCATTACATGGTGGCACAACAATGGTTATCGATTTTATCTTACAAACCCAAGGCGATACGCTTCATAATGCGCTTAAAACTTGGCAGCAAAAGTCTCAAGGGAAAGCCATTGGCGATTATTCCTACCATATGGCTGTAACCGATTTTAATGATGATGTTGCTAAAGAAGTTGTTCAGATGATTGAAACGGAAGGAATTTCGTCCTTTAAAACTTTTATGGCTTATAAAGGGGCTTTGATGATTGATGACGGACAAATGGTACAACTCATGAAAGTAGTAAAAAAGCATGGAGGTTTGGTAACTGTTCATGCAACAAATGGTGATATGATAGATTCACTAATTGCAAAAAATAGAGCGCTTGGTAATACCTCGCCTTTATACCATTATTTATCCCAGCCCGAAGTCACCGAAGCAGAAGCTTCAGCTCGTTTTGCTGATATGCTGCACTATACAGATTGTCCTGGTTATATTGTTCATATGACTTGCGAAGGCGCATTAAATGCTGTTCGTAAAGCCACCCAACGTAATCAAAAAGTCTTTGTAGAAACGTGTACACAATATTTAGTCTTGGATGCCTCTTTATATGAAAAGGATTTCGAAGGAGCTAAATGGGTGATGAGTCCGCCACTTAGAGAAAAGAAAGATCAAGTGGCCTTGTGGTCGGGAATCAATCAAGGAATGGTTCAGGTTGTGGGCACAGATCATTGTCCGTTTATGTGGGAACAAAAGCAAATGGGAAAAGATGATTTTTCTAAAATACCAAATGGGCATCCGGCGATTGAGCATCGTATGGAGTTGTTATATTCTGAAGGTGTTCACAAAGGAAAAATTTCACTTACAAAATATGTGGAGGTTAGTGCAACCAATGCGGCTAAAATCTTCGGAATGTACCCAAGAAAAGGAACCATTGCCATAGGAAGCGATGCCGATATCGTCATATTCGATCCTAATAAAAAGCATACCATTTCTGTAGAAACACATCATATGAATTGTGATTATTCAGGTTATGAAGGATTTGAATTAACAGGAAAAACTGAAACTGTAATTTTAAGAGGACAAGTCGCTATTGAAAATGAAAACTGCCTTTTAAAAGCAGGACATGGTCAGTTTATTAAGAGAGGAAAAACGTCTAAGACCGTCATATAAATTTAATAATAAATCATTCCGACAGCGTGTAAAACGCAGAACGAAGAATCTTCAGATTCTTTGCTTTAATCAGAATGACAATAAACTCAAAATTATGCCAAGAAAAGTAAAATCAGGATTAATACAAATGAGTCTTCCAATGACCGAAGGCGAAGGCAGCATTCAAGAAATCATGGATGCGATGTACGATAAGCATATTCCGTATATAGAAGAAGCAGGACGACAAGGGGTTCAAATTTTGTGTTTGCAAGAAATATTTAACACACCTTATTTTTGCCCAGGACAGGACCGAAAATGGTACGCTTCTGCTGAGTCGGTTCCAGGACCAACAACCGAGAAGATGCAGGTGCTAGCCAAAAAACATGATATGGTCATTATCGTACCTATTTATGAAAAAGAACAAGCGGGAGTTTTATACAATACGGCTGCCGTAATTGATGCCGATGGTACTTATTTAGGTAAGTACAGGAAAAATCATATTCCGCACACTACAGGATTTTGGGAGAAATTTTTCTTTAAACCAGGTAATCTAGGTTATCCTGTATTTCAAACCAAATATGCTAAGGTTGGTGTTTACATTTGTTATGACAGGCACTTTCCTGATGGCGCGAGAGCTCTGGGCTTAAATGGTGCCGAAATCGTTTATAACCCATCAGCAACAGTAGCAGGTCTAAGTGAATACCTTTGGAAATTAGAGCAACCTGCGCATGCTGCTGCTAATGGTTATTTTATGGGTTGTATTAATCGTGTTGGTGAAGAGAAACCATGGAATCTTGGTAAGTTTTATGGCCAATCCTATTTTGTGGATCCACGCGGACAAATTTTCGCGGAAGCTTCTCGGGATGATGATGAATTATTAGTAGCCGAATTTGATTTAGACTTAATTGAAGAGGTGCGCTCGACTTGGCAATTTTATCGCGATAGACGCCCTGAAACTTATGGAAGGCTAACAGAACTTTAGTTTTTCGATTCATAACTCTTTAACTTATAACTTCATATGGCAGAATATAAAAGACCCACTTCCGAAGCGGAATTCAAAAAGAATTTCAAACAGAAAAAACCGTTGATGAATGATACGGAAGCGTATTACGAAGCGTCGCGGTGTTTATTCTGTTACGATGCGCCATGCGTGCAAGCTTGTCCGACCAGCATAGATATTCCATTGTTTATCAAGCAAATCCATACAGACAATATTACCGGAGCTTCAAAAACAATTTTTGATTCCAACTGGCTTGGTAATGCTTGCGGTGTCGTTTGTCCGACGGGTGTCTTATGTGAAGGTGCTTGTGTTTACAATCATCAGGATGTGCCACCTATTCAGATTGGGAGATTACAAAATTATGCTACTAATAAAACTATTGATGTAGACAAGGTTATTTTTAAGGTCGGTAAGTCCAACGGAAAAAAAATAGCAATTATTGGAGCCGGACCTGCTGGATTAGCTTGTGCTTGTGAAGCCCGAACTTTAGGTTATGACGTCGATATTTACGAAGCAAAAGACAAACCTTCAGGTTTAACCGTTTATGGGATAGCACCTTATAAAATCACGAATGAAGAAGTCTTGAAAGAAGTCAACTACCTTCAGAGTCAATTGGGTTTTAATATCAAATACAATAAGGCAATTAATTCCAAAGAAGAATTATCAACGCTTGAAAACAATTATGATGCTGTTTTTATTGGTGTCGGATTAGGCGCAACACGACAACTAGGTTTAGAAGGCGAAGAGAAAGAAGGTGTCATTGGTGCTGTTGAGTTTATCGAAGAACTCCGCATGAAACATCATCAGGTTAAAGTTCCAGCAAAAGTGGTGGTAATTGGTGGTGGTAACACTGCTATGGATGCAGCTTCTGAAGCGGCTAGAATGGGAGCACGAAAAACCGTTCTGGCTTATAGAAATTCTAAAGAGAAGATGGGCGCTTACCATTTTGAATATGAGTTAGCCATCAGTTCGGGTGTCGATAGCCTGTTTAATGTTACGCCGCTTGCAATTGTAGGAAATACTAAGGTTGAAGGTGTCAAATTTGCTAAAACCGAACTTGTTGACGGCAAATTACAAACCAATATGAACAATACATTTATAGTGCGTTGTGATATGGTGATAAAAGCCACAGGTCAAGCTAAGCAAGGTCATTTGTATCGTTTGATTGATGGCTTAGAATTAGATAGCAAAACACGAATTAAAATTAATGATGAATTTCAAACTTCAAATCCGAAATATTTTGCTGGAGGCGATGCAGTTAATGGAGGTGCTGAAGTAGTAAATGCCGCTTACGACGGAAAAATGGCTGCTCAGGGTATTCATAACTGGCTTCAAAATAAATAATAAATAAAAATTTAGAGTCGTAAGACTTAAATCATAACTCAAAAACCATGATAGACTTATCAATAAATTTCGGAGGAATCAAAGCACCAAACCCATTTTGGTTGGCCTCAGCGCCACCTACAAATTCTGGGTATCAAATTATGAAAGCTTTTGAAGCAGGCTGGGGAGGCGCTGTCTGGAAAACACTTGGCGTTCCTGTAGTAAATGTGTCGAGTCGCTATGGTTCGGTTAATTACAGTAATACCCGAATGATGGGCTTCAATAATATCGAATTAATTACCGATAGACCTTTAGCAGATAACCTTCGTGAAATTGAAGAAGTGAAAAAGTATTTCCCCGACCATGCTGTGATTGCTTCATTAATGGTTGAGAGTAGAGCTGAATGGGAACAGATTATCAAAGATGTTGAAAATGCTGGTGCCGATGGTATCGAACTTAATTTTGGTTGTCCGCACGGCATGTGTGAACGCGGAATGGGTTCAGCAGTTGGTCAGGAGCCCGAAGTTTTAAAAACTATTGTGGGTTGGGTTAAAGCGGCTGCAAATATTCCTGTGATTACAAAACTGTCTCCTAATATTTCTCATATTACAGATCCTGGCCTGGCAGCTGTTCAAGGCGGAACTGATTCCATTTCATTGATTAATACGATTAAAAGTATTGTTGGTATCGACTTAGATTCCTACGCGCCTTATCCTATTGTAGATGGTAAAGGAACTAATGGTGGCTACTGCGGACCTGCGGTGAAACCTATCGCTATGCACATGCTCAAAGATTTAGCACAGCACCCAGACATTGGAAAAGTACCCTTGTCGGGTATTGGTGGTATCGAAACCTGGCGTGATGTTGTTGAGTTTATTTTACTGGGCGCTACTTCGGTACAGGTGTGTACTGCTGTGATGCATTATGGCTTCGGAATTGTACGTGAAATGGAAGCTGGCTTACGTCAGTTTATGGAAGAAAAAAATTATACAACTATCTATGATTTTGCTGGAAAAGCATTGCCTAATGTTACCGAATGGAAACATTTAAATCTAAAGCATAAAGTGATTGCTGAAATTAATGAGGACAAATGTATTGGTTGTGATTTGTGTTATATTGCTTGTGATGATGGAGCACATCAAGCCATTGCCTTATCTGATGATCCTGTTAATCGCATCCCGAGTATTATTGAAGCGAATTGCGTTGGTTGTAATTTATGTTCTTTAGTTTGTCCTGTTGAAGATTGTATTACCATGGTTAAAAAAGATGATGGCACCAAACACTTAACATGGAATGAACGCACACTCAACGATGATATTCCCGTTACGTTTGATGATGATAGAGCAGGCGGTAAAGGACATTTTGTTCCTAAGCCATCAGATGCTTTAAAGCATAAGCGCTAGACATGTCAATAGACAGACTTTAGTATTAAAAATAGAACAAACCTTTTTTTACCGATGTTTAAAAAGGTTTTTTTATTCGTTATCTTTAGACTTTTCAAAATCGTACCAATCATGATCAAAAAATGTCTAATGTTGGCTATCATTGCCCTCACATGTATACAGTGTAAAAAAACGGAACCTTCAGAATTAACCAAGGAAACAACCACTAAAGTTGAAGACACCTATGTGAAAGACAATTATTCCAAAAAAGAAGTGATGATAGAAATGCGGGACGGGATCAAACTTCATACAACCATCTATTCGCCTAAAGATACGTCTAAGTCCTATCCAATCTTAATGATGCGAACACCTTACAGTTGCCGACCTTATGGAGCGGATGAGTTTAAAACTAAAATATCACCTAACAAATACCTTATGGAAGAAGGTAATATTGTTGTGTACCAAGATGTTCGTGGTCGCTGGAATAGCGAAGGTGTTTATGATAATATGAGAGCGTTTATTCCTAACAAAACAGGGAATCAAACCGATGAAGCAAGTGATACTTACGACACGATAGAATGGCTGATTAATAATGTAGACAATAATAATGGAAATGTAGGAACGTGGGGAATTTCATATCCCGGATTTTATGCGACTTACTCGGTGTTATCTGGGCACCCGGCTTTAAAAGCAGCGTCACCTCAAGCTTGTATTGGTGATTTTTATTTTGATGATTTTATTCATAATGGTGCCTTTTTGTTGAGTTACTGGAGAGCAACTTCAGTTTTTGGTTATATGAAAGATACACCTGTAAAAGAAGCCTGGTATGAGTTTCCAGATATAGGAACCGAAGATCAATATCAGTTTTTTTTAGATGCTGGACCCTTAAAAAACCTTGATAAATACTATGGTGAAGATAACGTGTTTTATGAGCAAATTAAAGCGCATCCCAATTACGATGAATTTTGGCAACGTCGAGGGATTATTCAGCATTTAAAAGATATCAAGCCTGCAACGATGATTGTTGGTGGTTTGTTTGATGCCGAAGACTTATATGGTCCATTTGAAACCTATGAAACTATAGAAGAAAACAGCACAAATTATAATACAGTTGTATTTGGTCCTTGGAGTCATGGCGATTGGGCAAGAACCAAAGAGCGACAGGTTATTGGAAATATTCATTTTGGTGATCATATTTCTGAGTATTTTCAAAAAGAAATTGAAACCCCGTTTTTTAATCACTTTTTAAAAGGAGCAGCTAATGGTAATACAGCACTTCCTGAAGCGCATATGTTTGATACTGGTAAAAAAGAATGGGTAAGTTTTGAAACTTGGCCTCCTGCGCAAACTGTTACAGAAAGCTATTTTATGCAACCTTACCAGCAATTAACTCAGCGTGCAAATCGAATGATAGCAACTTCAGATTTTGTAAGTGACCCTAAAAAACCGGTACCGTATTCCGAAGATATTAAAGTCGTTTTTACACCTCGGAAATTTATGACCGATGATCAGCGTTTTGCTGCGAGACGTCCTGATGTGTTGGTTTTTGAGACCAATATTTTAGAAGAAGATGTGACCTTAGCTGGTGATATTATGGCAAAACTCAATGTGTCTACAACGGGAACTGCTGCTGATTGGATTGTGAAAGTAGTGGATGTGTTTCCTGGAAATACTGAAACGCCAACCGATAATGAAGATGTTCAGGATCATTTAAAATTAAGCAATTATCATATGATGGTAAGGAGTGAAACTATCCGCGGACGCTTTAGAAATAGTATGAGTAAGCCAGAGCCTTTTGTGCCTAATCAAAAAACAGCTGTACACGTAAAATTACAAGACGTTTTTCATACGTTTAAAAAAGGACACAAAATCCAAATTCAAGTTCAAAGTACGTTTTTTCCGTATATAGATGTAAATCCGCAAACCTACGTAGATAACATTTTTGAAGCTGACGACAGTGATTTTAAAACTCAAACTCATCGTGTTTATAACGATTCGTCAATTGAATTCACCATCCTAAAGTAGTGTCGATATTAAATGCCTGTAATTGAATCAACCTACAAAGCACCATTTTTATGTGGTAATGGCTTTATTGCAACGATCTATTCTGGATTATTCCGAAATGTAAGAGGTGTAAATCAAGAACGTGAGCGCATCGAAACTCGAGATGCTGATTTTCTGGATTTGGACTGGAGTTATGCTGAAAACGATTCAAAAGCGGTTATTATTTTGCTTCACGGATTAGAAGGTCACGCGCAACGTCCTTATATCACAGGAACAGCAAAATTGTTCAATCAAAATGATATTGATGCTGTAGCTGTTAATTTCAGAGGTTGTAGCGGAGAAGATAATCGGTTTTATCACAGTTACCATTCTGGAGCAACTGACGATTTGGATGATGTGGTTCAGCATTGTATTCAGAAAAAAGGGTATTCTAAAATTTACATTAAAGGCATCAGTTTAGGGGCTAATATCACACTCAAATATTTGGGTGAAGATCGACTCATTCCGAAGGAAATACAATCGGCAATAGCCGTTTCTGTTCCAGTTCATCTTAACGGTTCGGCTGAAGAATTGCACAAACTGAAAAATAAACCCTTTGCCATTCGGTTTTTAAAACACTTAGTCAACAAATTAAAACTAAAAATTAATCAGTTTCCTGATAATGTGACTGTTGAAGATGTGAAGTCTATTAAAACTTTAAGAGATTTTGATGAGGTTTATACGTCTAAAGCACATGGTTTTTTGGATGCTTCAGACTATTATGAGCGAGCGAGTAGTTTGCCGTTTCTGAAAACCATTAAGATTCCAACCTTAATTATTAACGCGTTAAACGATTCGTTTTTATCACATCACTGTTATCCGGTTAAAGCAGCAAAAGCGAATCATAATCTTTACTTAGAAATGCCAAAATATGGTGGTCATGTTGGCTTTGTACAACGCGGGAATATTTATTATAACGAACAACGTGCTTTAGAGTTTATAGAGCATAATGACTAAGTTTTTATCAATTCCTCTGGAAACCCTTCAACCACCAAATTCCAAACTTCGGGTAATACAAAGAACACAAACAGGGTCACAATAATAATAGAGATGATATTCATTACGATACCTTTGCTCACCATATCGGGTATTCTTAAATATCCTGAACCAAAAACCACAGCATTTGGAGGTGTTGCTACTGGAAGCATAAAAGCACAGGATGCAGCAACTGCCGCGCCAACCATAAGTACAAACGGATGCACCTCTACAGTTAATGCCATTGGTGCTAAAACCGGTAAAAGCATTGCTGTTGTAGCAAGATTTGATGTGATTTCGGTGAGGAAATTAACAGCAGCTACAAGAACTAAAATGAGAAGTAGGGTTGAAATTCCGGCAAAGCTTGTCATCTGATTGCCTATCCATTCGGCGAGTCCGCTTACCTCAAATCCTTTAGCTAAGGCCATGCCGCCACCAAACAATAGAATGATTCCCCATGGGATTTTAACGGCATCTTCCCAATTGATAAGCTGCGTTTTTTTGTTTTTTGTAGGAATCAAAAATAAAAGAATGGCAAAACACACAGCAATAATGGTATCGTCAAGTTGTGGTAATATTTTTTGTAAAAGAAATGAACGGGTAATCCAGCAAAAAGCGGTAATGGCAAAAACAGAAGCAACAATCTTTTCTTCATAACTAATGCTGCCTAAGGTTTTTAAAAGACGTTTAATTTCTTGCTTTCCACCAGGAAATTCGGTTTGTTTAAACTTGAATGCAAATCGGGTAAGATATTTCCAGCAGATAAAAAGTAAGAGGATCGAAATAGGAAAACCAAACATGAACCATTGCGAAAAGGTGATTTCATAATCGTAAATATCTGAAACCACACCTGCCAGAACCAAGTTGGGAGGCGTGCCTATTAAAGTACCTATACCACCAATAGACGCACTGTAAGCGATGGCGAGCATAAGGGCTTTTCCGAAGATTTGATTTTCGTTTTCAATGGTGTTTGGGTTGTCTTTGAGTTGTTTGATAATCGCAATCCCAATAGGTAACATCATCACAGAGGTTGCTGTATTAGAAATCCACATCGATAAAAATGCGGTTGCAATCATAAAGCCAAGAATGATTTTTCGTACATCGCTTCCTATAATGTGAATGATGTTAAGGGCAATGCGTTTGTGTAAATTCCATTTTTCAATAGCGATGGCAATAACAAATCCGCCTAAATATAAAAACACATATTTATGTCCGAAAGCACTCGTCGTAGTCGACAAGTCTAATCCGCCAGACAAGGGAAATAAAACAATGGGAAGCAAAGCGGTTGCAGCAATTGGAATGGCTTCAGTAATCCACCAAATAGCAATCCAAACCGTCGAAGCAAGCACAGCTTTGGCTTGAGGCGATAACCCTTCCGGATTAAAAAACATAATGATTATGGTGAAAAGTAATGGTCCTAAAACCAGTCCTATTCGTTTGGTAAGATTCATAAATGATGAATTAATGCTTCTAATATAGGAATTTAAAAAGGGCTGTTAATAATAATTTTACCATTAAATTGAATTCCCGAATTTTACTCATATTTTTTTTGTAGCTTAGGGCTATAATTCTCCCTCATAGATCATTAAAATTAATTCTTGTTGACGCTAAGAGTACTAATTTTAAATTGTTTTTATGCCTTTTCAATATCCAGGGAAATTAATCCTGCACTTTCTTAATTTTGTTAATAATGTCATTACGTCATTTGGGAAATTTGGAAAGTCCTCTTATTTAAGTCTGTTGTTTCTCGGTATTATTTTGCTTATGGTTCAAGCCCTAGAGCAAGCCAATACGCTGTTGGTCGATATGATAGAAAGCGATAAAACGTCATTGCTGTTGTGCTTTGTAGTGATTTCTGTTTTTGCATCAGTCTTATCTCATTATCCGAGATATATCTATTATGCCGAAAATATTAACGACAGTCGCGATGACCATAAATGGTATATTTATAAATGGTTAGGTTATGCCATTTTTATTTTTTCTAAGATTGACCCAAAGTATAAACAGGATTTTAAAGCGAAATTTTTCAGACACTGCTTAGGCTTGGTCATCTTCATTATTTGGCATTATTATATTTATCAAACCTTTTATCCGAAGTTATATTTTAGTGGTTTTGATATCTCGTTAATTCAAGCTGTCACACTTTTATTGTCTGTAATTCCTGCTGCAATACTTATTTTTTTACTGGACACTTTTGATAAATATCAAGATCAATTATTAATTGTAAAAGGGGATGAGGCTACCAATGCTATCAAAGCAAAAAAGAAGCAATTTGTTACCAAAGGCGTGAATGCCTTGTTTATGTGTATAGGTTTGGTGTTGGTTTTAGGCTGTATTATTGCCTTTACATTAAACTTTAGTATTTACGGCTATTGGTTGCTTCAGGTATTTACGTTTGTGTTAGCGCTCTTGTATATTTTGTTTAGAGTGTTTCGTGTCTACGCTAAGACCGTCAATTTTAATCGCTACTATTTTTTAAGTAGCAGTGTTGGGTATCTAAGGTACTATTTTGTGTTTTTTGTCATCGTGATTCTATTTCTCGTGTATAGTAATATTGCTGTGTTTTATAACTGGAAATTGTCTAATGCCATGCTTATATTGCTGTGCTATTTCTTTATTACTTACTATGCTTTGGCGTGTTTGGTGAAATATTTTTTCATGATAACAATTTTCAGGACACAAAAAGAAGACCTAGATAAAAACCCTTATGTTACCGAAAAAAACTACCTGTACAGCTCTGGCGTGCTTCCCGAAAACAGGCATCATTTAGTGTCTTTAGACGATCAAAATATGTTTTCGGTACGACGACGTTTAATCGCCTCTATTGTCACATTAGTGATTGTTATTATCTCAATTGTAAGTTATACTTCGGAAACCCAAATACACGAATTACAGGCTTTTCAAAACATTGAAAATGAAGAGGTGTTATACATGGACGCCTTTAAAGATAGTCTTAGGTCCAGAACCGACAAACCTTTATTTTTTGTGGCTGCTCATGGTGGCGGATTAAAAGCTAATATCTGGACCATGAAAGTCTTGAACGAAATTCAAATGCAAACTGAAGGTGAATTTTTAGATCAAACCGTATCGTTTTCGGGCGCTTCTGGCGGAATGATGGGCGTGTCTTTATATTCGGTTTTAGGTGGTGAATACACTGATGATTTTACGACTATCGGATTGAAAATTGATCAGGTGGCTAATCAAAATTTTGCTTCAAAAGATTTGGCTTTGACCTTTGGGTATGATTTTATACGAAAATTGTATCCTTTAAGTAGTATAGGAAAGTACAGAGATCGATCTTATTATTCCATGGTAACCTATCGGAATATCCTCGAAGATCAATCTGTAATGACCCTAGATTCGCTGTCGTTTAATTCCTATTGGAAAACCAATATATTCAATAATAAACGCGGTTATTTTCCGTCGCTAATTGTCAACACCGCAAAAACCAATGGAAGACGTGGCGTGTTTTATTCTGTAAAATATCCGCAGGATTCTACGTTGTTTTATAATTCTGATAATTTATCACAATTGCGTAACGGTCGTTCAATTGCTTATTATGAAGCGGTATCGTCTACTAATAGATTTCCTGCGCTGAGTCCGGCAGCAAAAATAAAAGGCTATGGTCATTATATTGATGCGGGTGCTTTAGATAATAGCGGACTCCTTAGTTCGATGGATTTACACAATTATTTACTGAAGGATTCTACCTTAAATAAAACCAAAAAAATATTCGTCGAAATTATAAATGGAAGAAATAATTACATCTGGCATCTGGTGCAGAAATTTAAAGATGAAAACGATATCACTCATTTAAAAATTGATGAAGTAGAGCAGGATAATATTGTGGCCGATTTAAAAACGGGTTTTAATCTGGATAAGATTCCTAATTATTTGAGCGACTTTATGCAAGACTGGAGCAAAGATCCTTTAGTTGATTATATACCGATTCATTTGCCGTTTCAGATAGAATTTGACGAAGTGCAATCCTTTTTAGGAGGTGATCTCATTGATAAAAATCAAATCCTTGCTTTCGAGCAGTTTCTGAAACAGGAAAACGCTAAAGTTAAAGCCCAAATTAAAGACAATGCGACCATCTGGAAAACCTATGAGCCAACATTGGCACGACACTTAAGTAAAAGCACTATTGCATATTACGATCGTGTGATTCAGAGTGAATTGATTAAAGAACAAATAAACGCTATTCATACAGCATTAGAAGATTAATATTATGGAACAAATAAATGCAATCAAGGGAATTCCTCTACACTACGCCAGATTGACCAGTCACCCTTATGGAACACGAGGTGAGCAGCGTGATTTTTTAATAGATTCTGAATTTTTAGAGGTTTTAAAAACGGCCTTGGCCGAAGTTTTTGCACATTGTCCCTTAGGAACTCCAGAAGTGATTACGACGGCTGGGATTTTTGTGGATAAACCTGGTCAGCATGGCAATGGTAAGGCCTTTGATTTGGATGCGATTTTCTGGAGCACTAATGCTCTGGTTACTTTAAATTTTGTCCATCAAAAAGAATTGTATTTAGGAATAGAATCGTTTTTAAGAAAGCATTTTGGCATCGTTTTAAATTATTATTATACCAATCATGAAGACCATTGGCATGTAGATACAAGTGTGAATGTAGATTATCATGAATCTTCAAAATCGGAAACTTTATACCTGCAAATGGTTCTTAAGTTCATCTACGGAAAAGCAATTATTGTCGACGGTATTTCGGGTCCGCAAACAAGAGCTATAACACGAGATGTATTTGATCAATTGAATATTAACACACCCATTACAACAAAGGTGAATTATTTGAAATTTTTAGATCTTACAGGTAAAATTGCCTTTAAGCTCAGTGAAGCTAAAAATTCGCCACTTCAATTGTTTGAAAATCTTTCAGATGTTGTTGAAGCCTTGCCTGTGCAACATAAAAACGAGGTGATGCAAGCACTTAACAGTTTTTCAGATCATGCAGAGACATCGCAATGGTTAACGGCTTTTGAAGATAAACATCACGACTTAGATGCTGTCATTTCCGAAGTCTTAAATACTTAAAACACCTTAAAACCAATACGCTATGGATTCATATCAAGTAGGAACCAATACACCTATCAAATTAAAAGTCGGAATAGAAACCGAGGCCATCACTATGACTTATCCGTTTTTATATCATTCTGAAGATGACGATACGCCTTATTCAATGATTTCACCTTTTGATCCAGCTCAAAAACCAGGCTGGAAACAGTTAGACAACGGAAATAAAGTCAATGGAAAATTCTTTAGAGTGGTGAGTTTTTTGAGGTTTTTTAATTCGTTTCCAGATGAAGAAACCTTTAACCTTGCCATTCAACAAGTAAAAGACACTTATGAAGCAAGCCTCAAAGGCGGTGATGTGAGTCCGTATATGATGGCTTTCGAATTAAAATCCTTTTATAAAGACAAAACCTGTGTAATCGAAAGTGAATTGCTATTAACTTAAACTCAAGCTATGAAAAAAATTGTACTACTAAGTGTGTTGTGGTCTTCAATTGTGATAGCGCAATCTGGAACAGAGCCCACAGCAGCACTTCAAAATATAGCACCTCCAAGTTCACCAGCTTTTGTGTTGATGGATATTACACCGTCAAATATTATCGTGCCAGAAAATATTCAGGCTTTTTCTTTGCAGACCATCAGTGCTTTTTCTGGAGATAGTTCAAATGGGTTATCCAATAATAATTATGCGGTCGAATTTCAGCCGTACTGGTATGTCAAACGTGAGCGGATGGATTTCTTTAAATATAACAATCTAACAACGCAAAAGGCTGATGATTCTGAAGTAACACCCAACGATTATACAGGCTATAATATATTTGGCGATGTATGGAAGCGGTTTTCTGTCTCAATGGCTTTAATGAATGGAACATTTGATGTGTTGCCTCAGGCACAATCGTATGTTTCGGTTGGGGCACGAACACGATTATTATCTTTTAAAACTAAGAGTCAGATTAATGATATCAAATCACAATATACGGCGTATACGACATTTATGTCTAGTCCAGAAGTGATTGCAATTTTTGCGAAACCAGGTTTGAGTCCTTCAGAAATTAATACAGCCATTACCAATTTAGAGACGTATAAAACCATAGTAACCGATTTTGAAAATACCCTTCAGCGGAAGCCTGTATTTGCTTTAGATGTTGCCGCTGCTTATAGTCATTTTATGGGTGATAAAAATCAGGATTTGGATGATGCCTTCGGAAGATTTGGTGTTTGGGCTTCTGGAGATTTGGCCTTTTATACACCAACCATTGGTACTAATAGTCATGTGCACATATATGGTGTATTTAGATACCTTCGTGATGGTTTGAATTTAAATGAAGCCTCCGATTTATTTATTGAAACTAAAACTGATTACGGCGTAAAAATGGAACTCGAATTAGACAAGCTGTCTTTTGCTTATGAATACATTACGCGAGATGCCGATGATAACAATGAAGAACGTTCTATAGGTTCTATTCGTTATAAGATTAATAAATCATTCACGCTAAATGGTGGTTTTGGAAAAAATTTTAAAAGTGATGGCGAACAGGTGGTGCTCTTCGGAATTCAATGGGGATTAGATTATGAGCCTAGTGTGGTTTTGGGTGCGGGGAACTAATTGTTTAAGTTCTGTCAATTCATTAAAACCAATTACCTAAAGTTTGATAGGCCTTTAGTTCTCATTATAATTTCTATAAAATCGTATTAAACCTCCAATAGCAACGAGTACACCGCCAACAGTCATTAAAACTTTATTATCTATTTGACCGTCAACATCATTATCACCCAAAACGAAAATGCATATGAGAATTATAACGACGCCAATAAGCATTAAAGGATCACTGATTTTATAGAAGAAATGTTTCATAAGTAGATTTTGAACAAATATATAGATTTTCCAATTTTTCATTTTATATCCTCAAAACTTTAATTACATTTATAGAAAATAATCTATATATGCTTAAAAAAGTTTTTGGTAGTGCAGTGTTTGGTGTGGAAGCAACAACCATTACTGTGGAAGTGAATGTCGACAACGGTATTGGTTATCATCTCGTCGGATTGCCAGACAATGCGATTAAAGAAAGTAATTTCAGGATTGCAGCTGCACTTCAAAATAACGGTTATAAAATTCCGGGAAAGAAAATCATTATCAATATGTCGCCAGCCGATTTGCGTAAAGAAGGCTCTGCTTATGATCTCACTTTAGCCATCGGAATCTTAGTAGCGACCAATCAAATTCAAGCTGCACATATCGAAGATTATCTCATTATGGGTGAATTGTCTCTTGATGGTAATTTACAACCTATAAAAGGTGCCTTACCCATTGCAGTTAAAGCTAGAGAAGAAGGGTTTAAAGGTTTTATTCTTCCGAAGCAAAATGCTAAAGAAGCTGCTATTGTTGATGGTTTAAATGTTTATGGTGTTGACAATATCGATCAGGTGATTAATTATTTTGATGCCAATGAACCTTTAGATCCAACTATAATTAATACACGCGAAGAATTTAATAAAAGTCTTAATTTTCCTGAATTCGATTTTTCAGATGTGAAAGGTCAAGAAAGTATCAAACGCTGTATGGAAATTGCTGCAGCAGGTGGTCATAATATAATATTAATTGGACCACCAGGCGCAGGAAAAACCATGTTAGCAAAACGTCTACCCAGTATTTTGCCACCAATGACTTTACACGAAGCTTTAGAAACGACAAAAATTCATTCGGTTGTAGGTCGAGTTAAAGCTCATACAGGTTTGATGGCACAACGCCCTTTTAGGAGTCCGCATCATACCATCTCTAACGTCGCCTTAGTGGGTGGAGGCAGTTATCCGCAGCCAGGCGAAATTTCTTTATCACATAATGGGGTGTTGTTTTTAGATGAATTGCCAGAATTTAAACGCGAAGTGTTAGAAGTGATGCGACAACCTTTAGAGGATCGGGAAGTGACAATCTCCAGAGCTAAATTTACGGTTACTTATCCATCATCCTTTATGTTGGTCGCGAGTATGAATCCGAGTCCGGGCGGTTATTTCAATGATCCCAATGCACCAGTAACGTCGTCTCCTGCTGAAATGCAACGGTATTTAAGTAAAGTTTCCGGACCATTATTAGATCGTATCGATATTCATATTGAAGTGACGCCTGTGCCTTTTGATAAGTTATCTGATGAACGCAAGGGCGAGTCTTCGGTTGAGATTAGGGAGCGTGTTACAGCAGCGAGACTCCTACAAACACTACGCTTTAAAGCATCTGAAAACGTTCATTACAATGCACAAATGAATACAAAGCAAATTCGGAAGTATTGTAAATTAGATGAGAGTTCAATGACTTTGCTTAAAACAGCTATGGAACGTTTAAATCTTTCAGCGAGAGCATACGATAGAATCTTAAAGGTGTCGCGTACCATTGCCGATTTAGAAGCGTCAGAGTCAATTCAAGGCGCTCACATTTCCGAAGCCATTCAATACCGTAGTATGGATCGTGAGGGCTGGTTGGGGTGATGGGCTAGAACAAAAGCACATAGTTTGATCTATATGCTTTCGTTTTTATATTTAATAATTATAATTTAATACTTAATCTAGAACGTCATAGAATTGAGGTCTAGCTTTCTTTACTTCAAATTGCTTGTCTATGTAAAAAGTTCCACAGTTATTACTTACTCTGCATTGTACAGTATAAAAACCTTCAGGTGCTGTTGGTAATACTTCTACTTCTGTGAAAAAATCATTATTATAATTTTGACGAATATCAAAATATTGTCCTGCATTAGGGAATGAATAGCTAAAAACTACCCATTCTACATTTGTATAGCTTGAAAAGTTAGAGCTTGATGTTGAGAAGGCTCCAGTTTGGTAGTACTTTAGTAGGTTTGGGCCACTTATAACTGCTGATCCGCTAGGAGTAGGAGATCCTGTTGAAATATTTCTTCTAACCAAGTCACCGTTACTTAACTGTGCTTCAACATAAGTTCCGCCTATAACAGCACCATTATGCGCCAGTTCGACTGTAACTGTATTACCATTTTCTGAGACAATATTTAAATTTGTAGATACATGCCAATCCGCAACTGTAGCACCAGTAAGTGTATAAGTCGCTTGTCCTGAACAAAGTTGAGCTGGGCCATTAATACTAGTTATTGGATTAATTATAATATTTGTGCATCCACCATATAAGTAATCGACAGCAACAGCATCATAATTTGAAAAACCTAATGAGTTTTGACCAACAATAAAGGCATTCATGACAGAATTAGGATCATTAATCGGTGTACCCGGTATTGGATTGTAGCCACCAGTTGAACTTGATTGATCAGTATGTACAAAACCAACGCAGTGTCCTATTTCATGAATAATAATATTTCTCATTTGATTATTGCTAGGAGGAGAGGTGTCAGTATTTGTAAAATCAAGATTGATGTAAACATATCCAAATGGATCCATATTTGAATCAGGTAACCCTGCTCGTCCTAAATAATTTGAAGGTAATACATCAGGGCTTTCAGGATCCATATCACTAATTATTTTTATATCAGCATTTTGGGCATGATTTACTAAAACAAATTGCAAACAAGAATCATCAATTACGGTATTCCAATCAGATATAGCGTTAGTAATGGGAATTAGCCATGGGTTTGGATCTTGCGAGATGACTCCTCCTGGGTCAGTAATTTTTGAATATACATTGATGATTCGAGGTGTCGTTCCATTTAATCCAACGGTATTGTCAGAATGTGCTTGTCTCTCAAAATTATCACTATAGTTGTTGTAATCCTCTATGTTTTTTGAAAATACTAAGTCACCTTCAACAATATAAGAGTTTTTAGTTTCTTTAATGTTGTCAATATCAAACCCCATTCGGGTTAATTGTTCTACCACAGGTGTAATTTTTAATTGTTCTTTTTCGGGTTCAAGAGTGTCTTTCGAACAATTTTGGAACATCAGTAGTGTTAAAAAAAGTACTAAAAATAGACGGATGTGTAAGTTTTTTTTTCTCATGATTTGATTTAGATTTAAAAATAAAGCGTTGTTGTTTTAAAAGTAAGAAAATTCAACAGTAAAACAATAAGAATTAGTGTTAAAATATTGAAATACATGTATTTATGTTTTTGTGCTTTGTTGTGTGTAAATGCTGTAAGGTCTATGGATTATAGAATTTTTTCGAATTTAAATTTTAAAATTATGTTAGAATTTAAAATCTTAAATTTATAACATGAAAAACTATCACATCCTTTGGATTGCACTTTTGCTTTTGGGTTGCAATACTTCCGAAGAACAAAAAAGTAAAACACCAGAGGTAACCACAAAGATTGAACAGGTTAAAACACCAGCAATCGACTTAGAGCAAGCTAATCGCTTGGCGCAATTGCCTATTCATTGTATCCAAACCGAATATCCAAACAAACTCAATCAAACCATTGGTAGTGATGCCGACTTACAATCACCTCAAGACTTGCATCCAACATTTTACGGGTGTTTTGACTGGCACTCGGCAGTTCATGGTCATTGGAGTTTGGTGAGTTTATTAAAGCAATTTCCAGATTTAGATACTGCTGACGCTGCAAAAAAGATGCTTCTTGAGAATATGTCTAAAGCAAATATAGAAGCTGAAGTGGCTTATTTCTTCGGAAAGTACAATACAACGTATGAACGTACTTATGGCTGGGCATGGTTATTAAAGCTTGCTGAAGAATTGCATACCTGGGATGATCCAATAGCCAGAGAACTGGAAGCTAATTTACAACCGCTCACCGATTTGATTGTTAGTAAATATCTGGAATTTCTACCAAAGTTGAATTACCCTATTCGTGTTGGTGAGCATCCTAATACGGCTTTCGGACTCTCATTTGCGTATGATTATGCAAAAACACTTAGACATAAAGAACTGCAAGATGTAATTGAGCAACGGGCTAAAGATTTTTATAATCAAGATCAAGGTTGTCCGCTAACTTGGGAGCCTAGTGGCTTCGATTTTTTGTCACCTTGCTTCGAAGAAGCGGCACTGATGAAACGCGTGTTGCCTATTGAAGATTTTAAAATTTGGCTCAACGATTTCCTTCCGCAGTTAAAAGACCAAAATTTTAGTTTAGATACAGGGAAAGTAAGTGATAGAACCGATGGGAAACTCGTGCACCTCGATGGTGTTAATTTTTCAAGAGCATGGAGTCTCAATGAAATTGCTCGGGATTTACCTGAATATGCGCATCTTAAAACCATAGCGAATCAACACATCAATTATTCCTTGCCAAGTATTGTTGGTGATAGTTATGAAGGTGGTCATTGGCTCGGTAGCTTTGCGATTTATGCTTTAAATTCTGTAGAACGTGATTAAAAACTGGTTTAGAAATATTGGTCCGGGACCTCTCGTAGCTGCCGCTTTTATTGGTCCGGGAACCGTTACAGTTTGTACTTTGGCTGGTGTGAATTTTGGATTTTCACTGCTTTGGGCCATGTTGCTGTCTATAGTTGCAACAGTTGTTTTACAAGAAATGTCGGCACGATTGGGCATTGTTTCGCAAAAGGGTTTATCTGAAATTATTAGATCTGAAATTCCGAATCCGTTAGTTCGAACCTTAGCCATTGTATTGATTCTTTCGGCTATTGTAATTGGAAATGCCGCTTATGAAGCTGGAAACATAAGTGGTAGTGTACTTGGTTTAGAAACCTTATTTGGTGCTTCTCAAATTGTGATTGGTGATATTTCATTTGCAGTTTTTCCACTAATTATTGGTGCTATAGCTTTTGTTTTACTTTATATTGGCAATTATAAAATCTTAGAAAAAGCTCTAATTTCCTTGGTAATTTTGATGAGCCTGGCCTTTTTAATTACAGCAATATTGACAAAACCTGATATGTCTCAAATTTTTAAGGGTTTGTTCATGCCTAAGTTTACAGATGAAAATATTCTTACTGTTATCGCTTTGGTTGGGACCACAGTGGTGCCTTATAATTTATTTCTTCATGCGTCTTTAGTAAAAGAAAAATGGAAAGATACTAGCGATTTAAAATTTGCTAGAAAAGATACTATTGTTGCTGTTGTTTTAGGCGGAATTGTTTCGATGTGCATTATAATTTCAGCGGCTGCTATAAAAACTGTTGAAGTCACTAATGCGGCTGATTTGGCTAAAGGTTTGGAGCCTCTTTTCGGTCGATTCTCGTCTTATTTTTTGTCATTGGGATTATTCGCAGCTGGAATAACAAGTGCGATTACAGCGCCTTTGGCTGCGGCTTACGTGGCTTCAGGATGCTTAGGATGGCGTACGCATATGAAAGCAAAACGGTTTCGAATGGTATGGATGTTTATTTTAGGTTTGGGCGTCTTGTTTTCATCAATAGGCTTTAAATCTATTGAAATTATAAAGTTTGCGCAGGTTGCTAACGGATTGCTATTACCTGTAATTGCTGGGTTTTTATTATGGATAATGAACAAAACCTCAATTCTTGGAAGGTATAAAAACTCATTAATTCAAAATGTTTTAGGGTTTGTTATCTTCGGAATAGCTTTATTTTTAGGTGTTAAGAGTATCTTGAAAGTGTTTAATGTATTGTAATTTACGTGTATAAAATAGACCTCAATTGTGATTTAGGAGAAGGTGTTGGTAACGAAGCCTTATTAATGCCATTACTGTCATCATGTAATATTGCTTGTGGTGGTCATGCAGGCAATGTGTCTACGATGGAAACGGTTACAGCGCTTGCAAATCGTTATCAGGTAAAAATTGGAGCGCATCCGTCGTTCCCAGATCAGGAGAATTTTGGACGGAAAATTATAAAAATGTCTCAGAAAGACCTTCAGGATAGTATTTACAGTCAAGTACAAGGTTTAAAAATTATTCTCGATAAGCAAGATTTGCCACTGCATCATATTAAACCTCATGGCGCTTTATATAATCTTGCTGCTATTGATGAAGAAACTGCAACAGCTATTGTTAAGGTGGTAAAACGATTTGGACCTCATGTCTTTTTATATACGCCTTATCAATCGGTGGTTTCTCAAATAGCAGTTAGTGCTGGTGTAAAAGTTAAGTTTGAAGCATTTGCCGATCGCAATTATAATGATGATTTAACTTTAGTCTCGAGAACAAAAACACAGGCTTTGATACATGATTCGGAAACGATGTTTCGACATATTTATCAAATAGTTTTGAATGAAAAAGTGACGACAATTAATGGGGTAGAAGTGACGCTAAAAGCAGATACATTTTGTGTGCATGGTGATGGCGAAAATGTGGTTGAAAACCTAACGGATTTAATATTAAAATTAAAGCAAAATATGATTGAAATTTCTTAGATTTATGTTGAAATTTAACCTCACATATCGACGCTTTTCAGAACGGTCTATTTTGGTAGAATGGCCTTCAGAAATCAACGAAAACATACTTCACGATGTGTTAGATTTTAAAAATAAACTAGAAAACACTAATATTAAAGAAATAGTTCAGGTAAATAACGCATATAATTCGTTATTAATTATTTACATGTTTACTATTGATAATGCCTATGATGAAATTAAGAGGCTTAAAGCACATTATTCTAATCGCGATCATTTAGAAAAATCTGTTTTTAATCTTTGGAAAATCCCTGTGTGTTATGATGAAGAATTCGGGATAGATTTAGTAGAGATTTCAGAAAAAAAAAACTGCTCGAAAGCTCAAATTATTCAGCTGCATTCTGAACCCATTTATACCGTTTATTTTATTGGATTTTTACCTGGATTTTTATACTTAGGCGGATTGGATAAACGCTTGCATTTTCCGCGAAAAAAAAGTCCGAGATTACAAATAAAAAAAGGTGCCGTTGCGATTGGCGGACCACAAACAGGAGTGTATCCAAATGAGAGTCCTGGAGGTTGGAATATTATCGGCAATTCGCCAATAGTGTTTTTTGAAACCAACCAGGTAGAACCTTGTTTCGCTAAAGCAGGTGATAAAGTTCAATTTGTTCCTATTAGCAAATCTGAATATGATGTGATACATGAGGAGATAGAAAACGGTTGCTATCAACTAGAAAATGAAGTGTACCATGGTTGAAGTTATTAAAACAGGACTGTTGGATACGATTCAAGATTTTGGTCGCTCGAAATTTATGAGCTATGGTGTACCTATCTCGGGTGTTATGGATCGTTATTCGGCAGGTTTAGCAAATTCTATCCTTGGAAACGATAAAAATGCAGCCGTTATAGAGTGTGTGGGTTTTGGGCCCAGGCTTAAGTTCTTACAAGGTTCTGTGATCTGCATTACAGGTGCCGATATGAGTGCAACTTTAAACTCTAAACCCATAAAAAACAATACAGTAATTACTGTAAAACTTGGTGATGAATTAGCCTTTGGAGCGCTAATTTATGGTTGTCGCAGCTATGTTTCCGTTTTTGGTGGTTTTCAAACCGAAACTGTTATGGAGAGTCGTAGTATGTTCAAGCCGGTTACTTCTAATTTTAGACTTCAAAAGGGAGATCTTATACCAATTTCCGAAGTAAATATAGCAACGCAAGTCAGTTATTCGAGTATAAAAGTGAATGCGACACATTTTGAAACTACGGTTTTGGAAGTTATTAAAGGACCAGAATTTGATAATTTAAGCCAACAAGCTCAAGTAGCATTGTTTGAAAACGATTTTGTGATCTCTAATTCCAGTAATCGTATGGCTTATCAATTTGAAAACAGAATTGAAAACACCTTGGCCCCAATCATTACATCTCTGGTTTTGCCTGGTACGGTGCAGTTAACGCCTTCAGGAAGCCTAATCGTTTTAATGAGAGACTGTCAAACCACTGGAGGCTATCCCCGAATATTCCAACTTACAGAGACAGCCATTAATATGCTATCTCAGAAGTTTTTAGGTCATATGATTCGGTTTAAATGTAAAAATTAGTAGGAAAAGACTTAGATTTTAACACAATTTGTGGTTTTGTATTAAGATTTTCAATACATTACAGCGCAATTAATTCAAACTGATCAAATTATGAAAAAATTAGTACTACTTATTTTAGGCTTTATTTTAGGGGCATTAGCCATGTATTTTTACTGTCAGAAAGACGGCGGATTAGAAGGTATGGAACCAGACGATCCAAAAGGTTTAATAACTCCAGCAGAAATTAAAGCGTTGACCCATGCTTATAATCCGAGGTATGATTCCATTACAAATCAATTTTTTAGAGGTGTTCAAGGTGGCGATAATAGATCGTCATGGTATGATTTAGAGGATCTGCGAAATTATTTAATTATCGCTGAAAATCAAGCGAAAGACTTGAACTATAAGATGGACGGAGTTAGAATTTATTTAGGAGCTCATCCTACTCAAGGTAATATTCCTGGTTATACAACGATGTTATTTGTGCCAACCGGACAGCCGATAACAACTTCTGAAGGTAAAATGTTTAACTTTGCTCTTCAAACAGGAGGTGGCGGTGATATTCCAGGAGGTCTTGGTTTAGATAAAGGTACTGAAGGAGTGCCACCAGGCGCCAATTACCCACAATAGAATTAATAAAACTATCATTTGAGAGATTTTTTAATAGATAATTATTCAGTAATAACTAAATCAGTAGAGTTTATTGCTGCATTGTCTGGTACTATCTATTTAAAAAAAAACAAGAATTCTGTTCTTAAAATTTTTGTAGTCTATCTATGGCTAACATTTATTGTAGAACTTATTGGAGAATACACAGGTATATTACAGAATAATTACGATTATGAATGGTATATTAATTTAAAAAACAGTGTTTTTTGTCCTAATACATGGCTTTACAACATTTATACCTTTCTTTCTATTGGTTTGTTAGGTATATTTTATTCTGGTTTGCTTAGTAGTAAACCATTTAAATTAATAATTAGGAGTATTGTATTGATATACAGTATTTTTTCTTTGATATATTATACATTTACTGATGCCTTTTTCGTGATGGGTTTACCTTTTGACGATATTTTGGCATCAGTAATTGTTTCTATTTATGTTATCTTATATTTTATTGAGTTAATGAAGAGTGAGTATATCTTACTATATTATAGATTACCATCATTTTATATTAGTGTAGCATTATTACTGTGGTATCTTTGTGTAACACCTCTATTTATTTTTAACGAATATTTCAGGGCTGTAAATACTGATTTTGTGATGTTTAGATATCTTCTGTTACTATTTATTAATATTTTTACGTATTTATGTTTTGCATTCGGCTTTTGGTATTCGCTCAAGATGAGCAAGCAATAAATAAAGAGCAAATAGCTTTAATTGGCTATGTCATTTTTGCTGTCTTATTATTATCAGTTATGGTCATACTCTTCTTTATGACCTTTCAGAAGCGAAAGAACAAACTTTTATTAGACCAAATTGAGCAACAAAAAGCATTTGATGAAGAAATTTCTCGCACACAAACTGAAATACAAGAGCAAACCTTAAAACATATTAGTTGGGAGCTACACGATAATGTTGGTCAGCTACTAGCTTATGCGAATATGCAACTCAATATGATAAGTGCGAAAGTCCCAGAGGACATCAAAGACAAAGTCACAGAAACGACACAAATTGTAAAAGATAGTTTGACTGAAGTTCGTGCTTTATCAAAATCTTTAAATAACGATGTGTTGTTAAATATGGGGCTTGAGGCTTCTATTTTAAATGAACTCAACCGACTTAAACGCATGCAGTTTGCGACTGCTGAATTGAGTGTTGTAGGAGAAAAACAAGACTTTAGAGATAAAAAACATGAAATTATTATTTTTAGAATTTTGCAGGAATTTCTTTCAAATTCAGTAAAATATTCTGAAGCTCATAATTTAAATGTTGAATTGAATTATTCAGAAGACCAACTAGTTATAACAGCTTCTGATGATGGGATAGGCTTTGATGTTGCTACTGCTGAAAAAGGTTCCGGACTTATTAATATGAAAAATAGAGCAGAACTTATTGGTGCCACATTTGACATCAAATCAGAACCTCAAAATGGGGTAACGCTTATTGTAAATTATCCGCTTTAATGTGTTTCACAAGCTTTCCAAATAGGATCTTCTGGTAAGGGAGCAGTGACGTTGATAATTTCTTTTGAAACCGGATGCGTAAATTGTAAGTGCCTTGCATGTAAACTGATACTGGCATCTTTATTACTACGTTCAAAGCCGTATTTTAAATCGCCTTTTATTGGTGAGCCTATTTGTGCTAACTGACATCTAATTTGGTGATGTCTTCCCGTTTCTAGTTCTATTTCTAATAAGAAATAATGGTCTAGAGCTTTCAGGGTTTTATAATGCAAAATAGCTTTTTTACTATCTTTTATTTCTTTTGAATAGGCTGTAGATTTATTCTTTTGCGGGTTTTTCTTTAGCCAATTAATCAAAGTGCCTTGAGGCTGCTCAGGCGCATGTTTTACGATGGCCCAATAGGTTTTGTTAGCTTTTTTTTCGGCAAATAATTTATTGAGTCGAGGTAAAGCTTTGCTGGTTTTTGAAAATAAAACAATACCTGTGGTTGGTCTGTCTAATCGATGCACCACACCTAAATAAACATTTCCGGGTTTGTTGTATTTGTCTTTAATATACTCTTTGACAACGTCGCTTAACGGCTTGTCTCCAGTTTTATCACCTTGTACAATATCACCTGCGCGTTTATTCACGATGATGATATGATTGTCTTCGTAAATGACCTGAAGGTTATTTTTATGAGATATAATTTTATCTTTTGACAAGTTTATCAGGCTTGATTAATACTGTTCATTGTCATTTGGAAAGTCTACAGCTTTCACATCATCAACATATTGACCAATCGCTTTGGTCATGTCTTCGTATAGATTCATATAGCGACGTAAAAAACGCGGATTGAATTCGTGAGTCATTCCTATCATATCGTGTAGCACCAAAACTTGTCCGTCAACACCAGCACCAGCACCAATTCCAATAACAGGAATCGATACACTTTTAGCGACTTCTTCTGCCAGTTTTGCAGGTATTTTTTCTAAAACAATACCAAAGCATCCTGCTTTTTCTAGCATAAGTGCATCTTCTTTTAATTGTTCGGCTTCTTGTTCTTCCTTGGCGCGAACAGTATAGGTTCCAAATTTATAAATAGATTGTGGTGTTAAACCTAAATGTCCCATAACAGGTATTCCAGCATTCAGGATACGTTTTATAGACTCTTTAACTTCTTTGCCGCCTTCCATTTTTACAGCATGGCCACCAGATTCTTTCATAATTCGAATCGCAGATCGTAAGGCTTCTTTGGGATCACTTTGGTAACTTCCAAAAGGTAAATCGACAACCACTAAGGCTCTGTCTATTGCTCTAACTACTGAAGAGGCATGGTAAATCATTTGATCTAAAGTAATAGGTAAGGTCGTTTCGTGTCCAGCCATAACATTACTTGCAGAGTCACCAACCAAAATCACATCTACTCCAGCTTCGTCAACAATTTTAGCCATTGTATAATCATAAGCCGTAAGCATTGATATTTTTTCATTATTCTGTTTCATATCAACGAGTGACTTAACCGTAATTCGTTTGTAATCTTTTTTTGCAGTAGACATAGTGTATAAATTAATTATTCGTAAAAATACAGAGTTTTGTTAAACTTTATTTATTCTTAAGGCTAAAAACTATTTATTTTATAATTTAACTGAAATTTTAAAATCATGAAACATACTATAGTTTTCTTAACGCTTTTAGTTTCAATAGGTTCTTTTTCTCAAACTTCGGAAAGTGATAAAGTAAAAGCAACAATCGAACGTTTCTTTGAAGGGTTTCACAAACAGGATAGTACCATAATTCTTGAAACAGTAGGAGCAGATATAAAGATGCAGTCTATAGGCAAAAATACGGAAGGGAAAGCGGTTTTAAGTACTTCCGATTTTCAAAAGTTTTTAAAGTCAATTATAGCTATTCCAAAGGATAAAAAATTTAAAGAAGCTATTTTAGGTTATAACATTCAAATTGATGGTGATATGGCAAATGCCTGGACACCTTACAAGTTTTGGTTTGATGGTAACTTTAGTCATTGTGGAGTCAATTCGTTTCAATTGTTTAAAGATGAAGGCACATGGAAAATCATCTATCTCATTGATACACGACGAAGGGATTGTAAAGAAGACTAATTAGCAATCACTTAAATGGACACCAACAGCCAAGCCACCTTCACTGGTCTCTTTATATTTGGTGTTCATGTCTTTGGCGGTTTCCCACATGGTATTCACTACTTTATCTAGCGGGACTTTGACATTGTTTGGATCGGTGTCTAGCGCCAACTCACAAGCATTGATGGCTTTAATGGCGCCCATAGCATTACGTTCTATACATGGTATTTGAACTAATCCGCCAATAGGATCACAAGTCAACCCTAAATGGTGTTCCATGGCAATTTCTGCAGCAATCAAAACCTGTTCGGGTGTGCCTCCAGACAATTCACACAAAGCACCAGCAGCCATTGCAGAAGACACGCCAATTTCAGCTTGACAACCTCCCATGGCAGCACTTATGGTCGCACCTTTTTTGAAAATACTTCCAATTTCACCAGCAACCAGTAAAAAGCGTTTGATGTCTTCAAAATTTCCATCGTGATTTTCAATCACTAAATAATACATTAAAACCGCTGGTATCACCCCAGCACTTCCATTCGTAGGAGCGGTAACAACACGCCCAAGTGAGGCATTAACTTCGTTAACAGCTAAAGCAAAACAGCTCACCCATTTAAGGATTTGTCTAAATTTTACTTCAGTATTTCTAATGGCGTACAGCCATTCAACAGGAGTGGTGTAGGTTGCAGAACCTTTTAAACTCTGATGCATATCGTATGCACGTCGCCTTACATTGAGTCCGCCAGGTAAATTACCTTCCGTATGACAGCCTGTGTACATACATTCTAGCATGGTATCCCAAATACGTTGAAGTTCGGAATCTATAGTTTCAATGGGGCGAATTGACTTTTCATTTTCTAAAACCACACCAGAAATAGGGAGCTTTAAATCTTCACAAAATTTTAAAAGTTCTTTTCCAGTAGATATCGGATATGGGAATGTACAATAAAAAATTATTTTATTGGCTTTTGATACTTTTCGTTCTTCCTGTACCACAAATCCGCCACCAATGGAGTAGTAGGTCGATCGGTAGCGTCGTCCGTTAATATGTGCCGAAAACGTTAAAGCATTGGCATGAAATGGTAAGAATTTTCTATTGAATATAATGTCTGTTTTAATATCAAAATTTATAGGGATTTCATTATTAAAAAGAAGCGTATTCGTGTTTTTGATCGCTGCAATAATGACATCAATCGTTTCAACAGGGACGTGTTCTGGATCCGTTCCGCTTAAACCTAAAAGTATAGCATAGTCTGTAGCATGACCTTTACCGGTTAGCGATAATGATCCATAAAGATCAATAGTGATTTTTTCTACTTTATCAAACTTTTTTGTGTCTTTGAGCTCTTTGATCCAACGTTCAGCAGCACGCCAAGGTCCTAAGGTATGAGAACTTGAAGGACCAACACCAATTTTCAGCATATCAAATACAGAAATACACTCCATTAACTATAGAATTTTAATAGGTCAAATATATAGTAATTCTAGCGAATTTATGTCTGGAATTTTAAATTAAAATGCACCTTAAAAATCATTAATAGTGTCTCAATTAGGAGTCGATGTAATTGGAGTAAGTACGGACTGTTTTTTTTGTTTTACAATTTTAGCACATTAGAATTCATGAGGAATATTAGCCTGAAAAAAATCAAAAAACTAATACATTTTTGATCGGATTCTACTCAATTGAACAGGCGTAATATTAAGGTAAGAGGCGATTTGATACTGCGGAATTAAATTTTCAATATTTGGTATGCGTTCTTTTAGTTTTAAGTAACGTTCTTTTGCATTCATAGAAGAAATGGCGATGAAGGTACTTTCGCCTTCCATAAATAAAAACTCCAAATAACGCGAATAGAATTTTAGAACTTCAATATTGGTAGTGCACAAATCAACAAAGGCTTTATAATTGATTTCATAAATGTGACAGTCGGTAAGAGTTTCGTAAACAAACTCAGACGCCTCATTTGTCAGCATCGAAGTGAAAGAAGCAAAAAATTCAATAGGCGTAAATAGCGTTTTCGTTAATTCTTTCCCATTTTCCATAATAAGATAAGAGCGTATCACTCCTTTATTAACCAAAAAAAGTTTACGGCTCACCTCTCCAAGGTCAACTAATTTAGTGCCTGCTTTGAATTCTTTTAATTCTGCTATAGCATATAATTTGTCATAAACTTTTCTTGATAACGGATAAAAAGAGCACATAAGGTCATAATTAACGTCATAGTAATCGGTCATAATCTGCAAAGGGTTGGGTTATAAATTATGTCAATTTAAAGGTATGAATTTTTCAACAATAATTTGTTTCTGTGACATCATGTCATATTTTTTGTCATGGCATAATGATTGACATATAGATTACGAAATTAAAATGAACATAAACATTTCCGAAGAAAGGAAATAGATAACACTAAATATAAAATTATGAGTAAGATTATTGGAATCGATTTAGGAACTACAAACTCTTGCGTTTCTGTAATGGAAGGTAACGAGCCAGTAGTTATCCCAAACGCTGAAGGTAAAAGAACAACGCCTTCGGTTATCGCCTTTGTTGAAGGTGGTGAAATTAAAGTTGGAGACCCAGCAAAAAGACAAGCAGTGACTAACCCAACTAAAACGGTTTATTCGATTAAACGTTTTATGGGTAACAAATATTCTGAATCTAAGAAAGAAGCAGAACGTGTACCATATAAAGTGGTAAAGGGAGATAATGATACGCCTAGAGTTGATATTGACGGACGTTTATACACACCTCAAGAATTATCAGCTATGATTCTTCAAAAAATGAAGAAAACAGCTGAAGATTATTTAGGAGCTTCAGTATCTCGTGCCGTGATTACTGTTCCAGCATATTTTAATGACAGTCAGCGTCAAGCAACTAAAGAGGCTGGTGAAATTGCTGGTTTAAAAGTAGAACGTATTATCAATGAGCCTACAGCAGCAGCTTTAGCTTATGGTATGGATAAAAAAGGTGTAGACCAAAAAATCGTGGTTTTCGATTTTGGTGGTGGAACACATGATGTCTCTATCCTGGAATTAGGTGATGGTGTATTTGAAGTATTAGCTACAGATGGTGACACACATTTAGGTGGTGACGATGTTGATGAAAAAATCATCAACTGGTTAGCAGACGAATTTAATGCCGAAGAAGGGATTGATTTACGTCAAGACCCAATGGCTTTACAACGTTTAAAAGAAGCGTCTGAAAAAGCAAAAATTGAATTATCATCTTCTGCGCAAACTGAAATCAATTTACCATATGTTACGGCTACGGCTAGTGGGCCAAAGCACTTGGTACGTACATTAACACGTTCTAAGTTTGAACAGTTAATTGACGATTTAGTAAAACGTACCATAGAACCATGTGAATCGGCTTTAAAAGCGGCAGGTTTATCTAAGAGTGATATTGATGAAGTAATTTTAGTAGGTGGATCAACACGTATCCCAGCGGTACAAGAAGCTGTAGAGAAATTCTTCGGAAAAGCGCCTAGTAAAGGGGTGAATCCTGATGAAGTTGTATCTCTAGGAGCAGGAATTCAAGGTGGTGTATTAACAGGTGATGTAAAAGATGTCTTATTATTAGACGTAACACCTTTATCTCTTGGTATTGAAACCATGGGGAACGTTATGACCAAGCTAATTGAAGCTAACACAACGATTCCTACTAAGAAATCACAAGTGTTCTCAACAGCTGCAGATAATCAGCCATCGGTAGAAATCCATGTATTACAAGGAGAGCGCCCAATGGCAGCAGATAATAAAACCATCGGTCGTTTCCACTTAGACGGAATTCCACCAGCACAACGAGGTGTTCCTCAAATTGAAGTTACATTCGATATTGATGCTAATGGTATTATCAAAGTGTCTGCAACCGATAAAGCTACAGGAAAGTCTCAAGATATTCGTATCGAAGCTTCTTCTGGTTTAACTGAAGAAGAAATTGCTAAAATGAAGCAAGAAGCTGAAGCAAATGCTGAAGCTGATGCTAAAGCAAAAGAAACGGCTGATAAATTAAATCAGGCAGATGCAATGATTTTCCAAACTGAAAATCAGTTGAAAGAATTTGGTGATAAATTATCTGATGATAAGAAAAAACCAATTGAAGAAGCGCTTGAAGAATTAAAGAAAGCTTACGAAACTAAAGACATCGCTGTTATTGAGCCTGCTTTAGAAAAAATTAACGAAGCATGGAAAGTGGCTTCAGAAGAAATGTACAAAGCGCAAGCCGATGCTCAAGGAGCTCCTGAAGGAGGACCAACAGATGCTGGAGCTGGTGCTAAAGGACAAGCTGCAGACGAAAGTAGTGATGTTGAAGATGTAGATTTCGAAGAAGTAAAGTAAGTAATGAGCCAAGTTTTGCCCTCAGGCAAAACTTGTGCGAATCACTTATCCCGAACTCGTTTCAGGATCTCACAAAACAAAGCGTCATGCTGAACATGTTTCAGCATCTCACACAATTGTCATTCTGAGCGAAGTCGAGGAATCACACAAGAATAATTACTTAACATTTAAAAAACGCAATCCGGAAGGGTTGCGTTTTTTGTATCTCTCTAACTAAAATCACAAACCTTAACAAGCTATTAGGAGCGAATTAAAACTCTAATTTGTATCTTACAATTATTAGATAAAATCTTATAAAAAAAGAAAATATATGAAAGTAAACGCATACGCAGCAAAAGAAGCTAAAGCACAATTAGAACCATTTGAATATGAATTCCCAGATATTGGGAATGAGCAAGTGGATATTAAAGTGCATTATTGTGGACTCTGTCATAGTGATTTGAGTATGATTAATAATGATTGGGGAAATTCGCAATATCCTTTAGTACCTGGTCATGAGATTGTTGGTGAGGTCATTAAATTGGGTAGTGAAGTTAAAGGCTTGAAAGTGGGTGATAAAGTAGGTATGGGCTGGTACTCTGCATCCTGTATGCATTGTAATCAATGTATGGATGGAAAACAGCATTTATGTAGCGATGCTGAAGGAACAATTGTTGGTCGTCATGGCGGATTTGCAGATCATGTTCGTGGCCATTGGTCTTGGGTGACCAAACTTCCGCAAGGAATTGATATGTCTAAAGCCGGACCATTATTTTGTGGTGGTATTACAGTATTTAATCCGATAGTGCTTTCAGGAGTGCAGCCTACAGATAAAGTTGGCGTAATTGGTATTGGTGGTTTAGGCCATATGGCACTTAAGTTTTTAAAAGCTTGGGGCTGCGAAGTCACTGCATTTACTTCTAATAAAGATAAAGCTGATGCTCTTAAAAAAATGGGAGCGCACCATGTTGTAGATTCAACCGACCCTGACGCCCTTGAAAGTATTGCCGGAACCTTAGATTTTATTCTGAATACCACGAATGTAAAACTAGACTGGAATTCCTTTTTATCCACGTTAGCACCACAAGGAAAATTACATACAGTCGGAGCGGTATTAGAACCTATGGAAATTCCGGCATTCAGTATGATTGCTGGTGAGAAATCGGTTGGAGGTAGTCCGTTAGGAAGTATCGCTTTAACCAGAAAAATGCTGGAGTTTTGCGTTCGTCATGACATTTATCCTACAGTTGAAGAATTTAAATTAGAAAACGTCAATGAGGCGATTCAGCATTTAGAAGACGGAAAAGCACGCTTTAGAGTCGTACTTAAAGCATAAAAACAAAATAGTAACTATACTAATAGATGATTAAAACGCAACTTTACAGAGTTGCGTTTTTTTATATAAGAGACCTAAGGTTATAGATAATTACTGTTAATTTGCAGTTATGAAATTTTCCAAAAGTGTAGAACCATCATATCAACCTAAGCGTCTAGCCGTAAAACTCACTGCTAAAGGTGAAAATTATGTGCAGCAAGGACATCCTTGGGTGTTTTCAGATAGTATCGTAAAAATTAATGATGATGCGAAAACAGGAGATTTGGCTATTATCTTCGGAAAGCGAAAAAATGCCATGATAGGTATCGGATTGTACGATGAAAATTCGCCTATACGTATCAAAATGATTTATAGTGCTGGTAAGCCTATACAAATAAACGATACTTTTTTTCTTCGGAAAATTAAGCAAGCGTATGAAAAGCGGATTCCGTTATTAAAAACCGATACCACAAGTTACCGACTCCTTTTTGGTGAAAATGACGGATTCCCTTCTTTAATTGCCGATGTTTACGCTTCGGTTTTAGTTGTCAAACTCTATTCTGAAATATGGCTGCCTTATCTCAATACCATTTTAGAAAGCTTAATAGAAACATCATATTGTGAAACGGTTGTTATCAGATTAAGTCGAGGTTTACAGCAGTCTAATTCGCATCAATTAAACGATGGTGATGTCGTTTACGGAACTTTAGATAACGAGGTTGTTGAATTTGTAGAACATGGTGTTCGCTTTTCGGCAAATGTGATTAAAGGCCATAAAACAGGTTACTTTTTAGATCATAGAGAAAACAGACGTCAAGCAGGTATTTTAAGTCAGAATAAAACCGTTTTAGATGTGTTTTCTTATGCAGGCGGATTTTCAGTGCATGCCTTAGCTAATGGCGCCAAAGAAGTGACTAGTGTCGATATTAGTGCTCAGGCTCTAGAAATTGCAGTTCAGAATGGAAAATTAAATGATTATCCAGGCGTTCATAAAACATTAGCTGGTGATGCCTTTGACATTTTAGAACAACTCATTTCAGAAAAAAAACGTTTTGACGTGGTTGTTATTGATCCGCCAAGCTTTGCAAAACAACAATCTGAAATTCAATTGGCCAAAAAAAAATATGCACAACTGGCAAGGCTAGGTGAGCAATTAACAGCAAGAGAAGGCTTGTTGGTCTTAGCTTCATGTTCTTCTCGTGTCACAGCAACAGCATTTTATGACATCAATGATCAGGTTTTAAAATCCACAAAACGCTCATTTTTAGTCGAACAAAAAACACAGCACGATAGTGATCATCCTATCGGTTTTTCTGAAGGCGCTTATCTTAAATGTGGTTATTATAGATTTCTGGATTAACAAACTGTTATGCATGCATAATATTTATTATATTTGTTGTCTACAATACATAATCTATGGACACCAAACTGACCCAACTTCTAAATATTAAATATCCAATCATTCAGGCACCCATGTTTTTGGTATCAAACGTTGCCATGGTAACCGAAGCGATGAATGCTGGTATTGCAGGTTGTATTCCTGCTTTAAATTACAGAACTTTAGATGAATTACGAGCAGCTATTCGCGAATTAAAAGCGAAGAAAGTGGAAGGTGGATCATTCGGTTTTAACCTCATTGTTAATAAATCCAATGTAAAGTATAAAGGTCAGTTAGAAGTCATTTGCGAAGAAGGTTGTGATTTTATTATCACCTCATTGGGAAGTCCGGAAGAAACCATAAATCAAGCCCACGCTGTTGGGATTAAAGTGTTTTGTGATGTGACCGATTTGAGATTTGCAAAAAAGGTGGAAAGCTTAGGAGCTGATGCTGCCATAGCAGTAAATAATGAAGCTGGTGGACATCGTGGAAATTTATCTCCTGAAGCCTTAATTAAGCAACTCAATGATAATTTATCAATTCCTGTAATTTCAGCAGGTGGTGTAGGTTGCAAAGCCGACATTGATAAAATGCTAAGCTATGGCGCAGCTGGTGTTTCGGTTGGGAGTCCGTTTATCGCCTCTGTAGAAGCGGGTGTGACCGACGAATACAAGCAGGCTTGTGTAGATTATGGAGCTCAGGATATTATTATGACCGAACGTATTTCGGGAACACCTTGTACGGTTATCAATACACCTTACGTTCAAAAAATTGGAACCAAAGCAACCTGGTTAGAAAACCTCCTTAATAAAAACCGTAAACTCAAAAAATGGGTAAAAATGGTTCGGTTTTCAATAGGAATGAAAGCCACCGAAAATGCAGCAAAAAAAGCGACTTATAAAACGGTTTGGGTTGCAGGACCAAGTATAGAACATACTAAAGAAATTCTTCCCGTTAAGGCTATTGTAGCTAATTTGGTGAATTAAGATAAAATTAATTGCTTTTAGTGTTCTGTTTCTTAATTAAATAAGATTAAATTTAATCCATAACTTTTATCTTATAATTTGAAAAAATTACTCATAGGACTGCTCATTATTATCGTTGTATTCGTGCTACTATTGTATTGGTCTTTATCTAGTACAGACAAGCAATTTAAACGAAATGAACTCATTAATATAGACACTGTAGAATCCATTAATTTCAAAGATTATGATTCTGTCATGGTGGCTGCTAGCACCTTATATGATGCTGACGAAATTAAACGATTAATGCAGGGCGAACACTATAGAAAGGTTTGGGCTGCGCCCGTAAAAGTTCCTGTGGTATTTTTAGATACTTTGTTTGGAGGTGTAACTATTATTGAAGAAGGTGGAGGAAAGCAAACACATTCCCTTAAATTAAAGGCCGATAATGGAGTTCTCTATACTTTGCGAAGTATTAATAAAGATCCGCAACCGCTCATTCCAGAATTTGCTAAAACCCTAGGTTTAGAGAATATTATTGTCGATGGAATTTCGGCACAGCATCCTTATGGAGCACTGTTGGCGGCTAAACTCTCTGAAGTTATAGATGTACTGCATACCAATCCTAAAGTCGTATTTCTTCCGAAGCAAGAGCAATTAAAAAGCTTCAACGCCAAATTTGGCAACCGTATATTTTTATTAGAATATGAAACAGAAAGTGATGTAAATTGGACAGAATACACTAATATTATTAAAATTGTTGACACGGAAGATCTGCAGGAACTCAAAATCGAATTGGGAACTCGCTTGAACATTGATAAGCAACTTTTAATAAGAGCACGATTATTCGATTTTTTAATAGGTGACTGGGATCGCCATTCGAAACAATGGGGTTGGGCTGTGCAACAAAGAGCAGATGAATATCTAGCCATACCAATAGCAGGAGATAGAGATAATGCTTTTTTTGATACCGATGGCATCATTCCTTCGATACTTTCTCATAAAAATGTACTGCCAGAACTGAGACCTTTTGAAGATGATATTGACTTTTTGGAAGGTTTAGTTTATCCGTTTGATAGGTATTTTCTTTTCAATTGCCCTGAAGAATTATTTGTGATTGAAGCACTACAACTTCAAATGTTATTAACTGATGATGTGATAGATGAAGCACTTTCTGTGTGGCCAATGAATATTGTAGCCTTAAGTGGCGAGGAAATTACATATAAAATTAAGAGTAGACGCGATAAACTTTTACAATACGCTAAAGGGTTCAAGCAAGAAATAGATAAACAAGGAAAATTAAATACTTCTTTAAAAGGTTCTGAAGATTTAAACTTACCAATACATTTAAAACAGTGTTTTGACTGTTATTAATAGTTTAGAGTATAAATGATTGATTAATAGTTTGTTTGTAACAAAATGCCTCCTTTTACTACTTATAAATAAAACGAGTTTAATTAAAAATAAAATAAGTTATGATTCATAAAGGAGCTTTAGTACTAGGTGTATTAATTGGTGCAGCAGCAGGTGTGTTATTAGCGCCAGAAAAAGGGAGTGTAACAAGAGATCATTTAAAAAAAGAAGGTAAAGCCATCAAAGATCAACTTTCTAGTGATTTAGCGGAAGTAAAAGACGATGTGTCTAAAGCCGCTAAGTCTGGTAAAGACAAACTCAAAGTAGAACTTAAAGATCTGGCTTCTAAAACGAGCTATAAAACTGAGCAGGCTATTACGTTTTTAGAAAAGCAATTAGCCATTTTAAAAGAGAAAAATAAAACCTTACAAAAGACCAGTTAATAGGCTTTAAAAATTGTGGTTTTTATAACTGGCCATTCTTCTTTTAAGATACCATAGCAACAGGTGTTGCGTCTAAAACCATCATTCATAAGGGTGTCTTTTCGTAAAACACCTTCAAGATTGGCGCCTAGTTTTTCAACTGCTTTTCTTGACTTTTGATTACGCTCATCAATTCTGAATTCAACTTTTTCAAATTTTAAAGTTTCAAAAGCATATTGAAGCATTAAAAATTTCATAGGTGCGTTGAGTCCAGTTCCTTGAAATGCATGACCAATCCATGTCCAACCAATATGAAGTACTTTATTTTTCCAATTAATGAGTCCAAAGCGTGTGCTACCTGCATATTGCGCTTTTTGTTTATCATAAATAATAAAAGGTAAGGTCGTTTTATTGGTTTCACCATCTAATGCAAGTTTGACATAATCTAATAACTTATCAGAGGAAGAAATATCACTAGGCGAATAGGCGATGAGGTCTTTTTCTTGGGCAATTTCCAATAAATGAACATAATTTTCAAGAGTTAAAGGCTCCAAACGTACATCGTTATTTTCTAATACAATCATCTAAATTTAAATATGGAATACAAGTCTAAAGTATTCAAAATTTTAATGAGAAATAGTTTTTTGTATGAAAATTAGAACAAGTTTTTTTAGTAAATGCAATTCCTCCTTAAATCTTTGTATTTCAACGAATTAATTGTAAGGTTGATATAGAATACTTATATTTACATTTATTCCCTAATATCCTAGTTCTAAAAGTTTTAGAAACTAGGAAACATATAATAGCATTTAATAGAGGTTGATTAATAGCACAATGTCAACCAATCTACGTTTTAACTTATCCATAATGTAATGGTATAACTTTTAAACCAATACACTATGAAATCCATTGCTATTAACTTAATTAAGTATTTGTTTTTAAAAAAAAGACTGTTAATTATTGTTCTTTTTCTTGGAACTAATTCATTATTTGCTCAAACAGATACACCTTGTGAAGGTGCTCAGCGTTGGACACAAGGATCAACTTGGCTACCTGACGGTTCAATAGACGATGCACCAAATGCTAGTTTTCCTAATGGTATAATCAGGTGTGGTAGTTCTGCTGAGACGCAATCTCAAGTAATGCCTTATAATAATTCAATATATAATTCATCGCAGTTTGAGATCGATATTTCTGGAATTCCTTGTGTTGATCCTAGTACTCAAACTGTAGTATATCCTGATAATCCAACCAATGGAGAACCTATGATATGGTTAAATTTTGATGTTAGAGCATTTGCTGGAAGTTTTGAAATTCAAATTAACGATAACTCTGGGGATAATATAGCTTGGGTATTGTATTCGTCAAATGTTCACCAGGCAGGTACAACTTTAGCTTCCAATGGGCAACAACTAAGTGGTGATTGTGGTGATTTAAAACGGATTGCTTGTGGTGTTGAAAGTTCAAGTACTTGGAATACAATTCCTATTGAAGGAGAAGATTTTTTAGAGCCTGCAAATATGTATTTGGCAATTTGGGATCAAGATGCTGATGGAGATTTAGCAGTAAACAATTTTAAAGCAAGGTTCGGATGTGGAGATAGTGATGTAATAATTTGCTCACTAAGCATTGATGAACCTGTGGTATCTTGTGCAATTGATGGAGAATATACTGTAACTCTACCGATTAATGGCGCTAACGGTCAATATACTGCTAGTGATCCTAATGCTTTAACAATATCTGATGACATATGTCTTGGAAACTTAGGTGGTGGTGCTATTTCAGGTTCTTTCATTTTGACATATAGTCAAGGAACGGATTACAACATTGATATAAACCCCGTAGATCCTTCGACCAATGGATGTGTTGTGCCTCTAAACCCTTCCCAATGTACAGGAAATGTTTCAGGGTTAAGTCCTCCGCCTGCAACAGATAATATTGAAGATAATGTAACAGTTTGTTTTGGTGCTTCATATTTATGGCCGCAAAATAACACTGTTTATAATGCGTCACAAACACCTGTTACTTTAAATCTTACAGATGAGAATGGTTGTTCCTATACTGCTACTTTAATTATAGACGAATACCCTATTACGCCAGATGACACAGCTTCAGGTGAAGTTTGTGAGGGCAATACTTATAATTATGAAGGTACTGAATACGCAGTTGGAAGTCATGATATCCCAAGAATTGATGCTAATGGTTGTCCGTACAAAACCGTATTAACAGTAACGGCATATCCAGTAACACCAGATGATGCTGCTTTGGGTGAGGTTTGTGAAGGCAATACTTATAATTATGAAGGCACTGAATACGCAGTTGGAAGTCATGATATCCCAAGAATCGATGCTAATGGCTGTCCGTATAAAACCGTATTAACAGTTACGGCATATCCAGTGACTCCAGATGATACAGATTCAGGTGAGGTTTGTGAAGGCGATACCTATAATTACGAAGGGACTGAATACGCCGTAGGCTCTCATGATATCCCAAGAGTTGATGCTAATGGTTGCCCGTATAAAACGGTCTTAACAGTAACGGCTTATCCAGTAACACCAGACGATGCAGCGTCGGGTGAAGTTTGTGAAGGCGATACTTATAACTATGAAGGGACAGAATATGCCGTAGGTTCTCATGACATTCCAAGAGTTGATTCTAATGGTTGTCCGTATAAAACCGTCTTAACAGTAACCGCTTATCCAGTAACACCAGATGATACAGCTTCAGGTGAAGTTTGTGAAGGCGATACTTATAACTATGAAGGGACAGAATATGCCGTAGGTTCTCATGACATTCCAAGAGTTGATTCTAATGGTTGTCCGTATAAAACTGTCTTAACAGTAACCGCTTATCCAGTGACACCAGATGATGCAGCGTCGGGTGAAGTGTGTGAAGGTGATACTTATAATTATGAAGGCACTGAATACGCCGTAGGATCACATGATATCCCAAGAGTTGATTCTAATGGTTGTCCGTATAAAACCGTCTTAATAGTAACGGCATATCCAGTGACACCAGATGATGCAGCTTCAGGTGAAGTTTGTGAAGGTGACACTTATAATTATGAAGGTACTGAATACGCCGTAGGTTCTCATGATATCCCAAGAGTTGATACGAATGGTTGTCCGTATAAAACTGTCTTAACAGTAACCGCTTATCCAGTAACACCAGATGATACAGCTTCAGGTGAAGTTTGTGAAGGTGATACTTATAATTATGAAGGGACAGAATACGCCGTAGGATCACATGATATCCCAAGAGTTGATACCAATGGTTGTCCGTATAAAACCGTCTTAACAGTAACCGCTTATCCAGTAACACCAGATGATACAGCTTCAGGTGAAGTTTGTGAAGGCGATACTTACAACTATGAAGGGACAGAATACGCCGTAGGATCACATGATATCCCAAGAGTTGATTCTAATGGTTGTCCGTATAAAACCGTCTTAACAGTAACCGCTTATCCTGTGACGCCAGACGATGCAGCTTCAGGTGAAGTTTGTGAAGGTGATACTTATAATTATGAAGGGACTGAATACGCCGTAGGTTCTTATGATATCCCAAGAGTTGATACGAATGGTTGTCCGTATAAAACCGTCTTAACAGTAACAGCGTATCCAGTGACACCAGATGATGCAGCTTCAGGAGAGGTTTGTGAAGGTGATACTTATAATTATGAAGGGACTGAATACGCTGTAGGTTCTTATGACATTCTAAGAGTTGATACGAATGGTTGTCCGTATAAAACCGTCTTAACAGTAACGGCTTATCCAGTAACACCAGACGATACAGCTTCAGGTGAAGTTTGTGAAGGTGATACTTATAATTATGAAGGGACTGAATACGCTGTAGGATCACATGATATTCCAAAAACAGATGCTAATGGTTGTCCTTATACAACCGTATTAACGGTAACCGCTTATCCTGTAACCGACGATATCGTCAACGATGTTACGATTTGTCAAGGTGATTCATATGAGTGGCCAGTAACAGGTTTGACTTATACAGTAGCCGATTCTCCAGTAGAAGTGGACTTAACAGATGCTAATGGTTGTCCGTATAAAGCGACATTAACTATTACTGAAGATGAGGCACCAGATGCTGGACTTAATGGCAGTATCACGGTTTGTGAAGGTGTGATTCCAACCAATGAAGCATTATTTGAAGCCTTAGAAGGCGATCCAGATGAAGGTGGTATATGGAGCGGACCAGTAGCAGGTGTGTATACTTATACATTTGCAGCTTCAGGTTCTTGTCCGGAAGTATCTGCGACAGTTACAGTAGACTACTATGATGTAACGCCAGACGATGCAGCTTCAGGTGAAGTTTGTGAAGGCAGTAAATTTACATATGAAGGAACAGAATACGAAGTAGGAAGCTATGACATTCCAAGAGTTGATACGAATGGATGTCCGTATAAAACGGTCTTAACAGTAACGGCTTATCCAGTAACACCAGACGATGCAGCTTCAGGTGAAGTTTGTGAAGGTGATACTTATAATTATGAAGGTACTGAATACGCCGTAGGTTCTTATGACATTCTAAGAGTTGATACGAATGGTTGTCCGTATAAAACCGTCTTAACAGTAACGGCTTATCCAGTAACACCAGACGATACAGCTTCAGGTGAAGTTTGTGAAGGCGATACTTATAACTATGAAGGGACTGAATACGCTGTAGGTTCTCATGATATTCCAAAAACAGATGCTAATGGTTGTCCTTATACAACCGTATTAACGGTAACCGCTTATCCAGTAACCGACGATATCGTCAACGATGTTACGATTTGTGAAGGTGATTCATATGAGTGGCCAGTAACAGGTTTGACTTATACAGTAGCCGATTCTCCAGTAGAAGTGGACTTAACAGATGCTAATGGTTGTCCGTATAAAGCGACATTAACCATTACAGAAGATGAGGCGCCAGATGCTGGGCTTAATGGCAGTATTACGGTTTGTGAAGGTGTGATTCCAACCAATGAAGCATTATTTGAAGCCTTAGAAGGCGATCCAGATGAAGGTGGTACATGGAGCGGACCAGTAGCAGGTGTGTATACTTATACATTTGCAGCTTCAGGTTCTTGTCCGGAAGTATCTGCGACAGTTACTGTAGACTACTATGATGTGACACCAGACGATACAGCTTCAGGTGAAGTTTGTGAAGGTGATACTTATAATTATGAAGGTACTGAATACGCCGTAGGTTCTTATGACATTCCAAGAGTTGATGCTAATGGTTGTCCGTATAAAACCGTCTTAACGGTAACAGCTTATCCAGTAACACCAGATGATACAGCTTCAGGTGAAGTTTGTGAAGGTGACACTTATAATTATGAAGGGACAGAATACGCTGTAGGTTCTCATGATATCCCAAGAGTTGATACCAATGGTTGTCCGTATAAAACCGTCTTAACTGTAACAGCGTATCCAGTAACACCAGATGATACAGCTTCAGGTGAAGTTTGTGAAGGCGATACTTATAACTATGAAGGGACAGAATACGCTGTAGGATCACATGATATTCCAAAAACGGATGCTAATGGTTGTCCTTATACAACCGTATTAACGGTAACAGCTTATCCAGTAACCGACGATATCGTCAACGATGTTACGATTTGTGAAGGTGATACATATGAGTGGCCAATAACAGGTTTGACTTATACAGTAGCCGATTCTCCAGTAGAAGTGGATTTAACAGATGCTAATGGTTGTCCGTATAAAGCGACATTAACCATCACAGAAGATGAGGCGCCAGATGCTGGACTTAATGGAAACATTAAAGTTTGTCAAGATGTTACTCTAACCGATGAAGAATTATTTGAAGCCTTAGAAGGCGATCCAGATGAAGGTGGTACATGGAGCGGACCAGTAGCAGGTGTGTATACTTATACATTTGCAGCTTCAGGTTCTTGTCCGGAAGCATCTGCAACAGTTACTGTAGAATACTTTGATACAACGCCAGATGTTATTATAGATGCTGAGGTTTGCGAAGGCCAGACCTTTAGTTACGAAGGCGAAGAATATGAAATAGGAACACATTATATTCCTGAATTAGATGATAATGGATGTCCATATTCTATAGTTCTAAAAGTCACTGCAACTAATGTGACTTCAGATGATGAAGCCTATGGAACTGTTTGTGAAGGAGAATTATTCACATTCCAAGGAGAACAATATGGTGTAGGAGTACATGCGGTTCCACAGGTAGGAAGTGATGGATGCACTTATAATACTATTTTGACCGTTACTGAATATCCGAAAACAGAAGATTTCAAAGAAGAGGTTGTTATCTGTGATGGTGATACTTATACGTGGTCATTTAACGGACTTACCTATACAGCTGAAGATTCTCCAGTTGTGTTAAATCTTCAAGACGAAAATGGGTGTCCATATATAGCTACATTAATCATTGAGAAAACACCTGCAGCAAATGCCGGTGAAAACGGTAGTTTAAACGTTTGTATAGGAGATACACCAACATATGCCGAATTGTTTGAAGCATTGAATGGTAATCCTGATGAAGGTGGTGTTTGGAGCGGACCAGTAAATGGTGATTATACCTATACAGTAGTAGGCGAAAATAATTGTCCGAGTGATTCTGCAATAGTGAAAGTATACGAGTATTCTAAAGCTAAAGATATTAAAGAAGAAGTAACTATTTGCAAAGGAGGTTCTTACTACTGGTCTTTAAGCGGTACCTATCATACAGGATCAGATTCGCCAGTGGTATTGAATCTAGTAAATGAAAATGGATGCGATTACACTGCAACTTTAGTCATTACTGAAATTGACATACTAAGTGCAGGAGAGAATGGAGCTTTAACTCTATGCTATGGTGAAACGCCAACTGAAGAAGAACTGTTTGATGCCTTAGGAGGTTCACCAAGTGAAGGTGGAATATGGAACGGACCAGTTAATGATGAAGATTATGTCTATACAATTCCAGCAACAGAAACTTGTCCGTCATCATCAGCAATCGTTAAGGTTTATGAATATGCCAGAACTGAAAACATAAAAGAACAAGTATCTATTTGTGCAAACGATGACTATACCTGGGCATTAGATGGTAATACTTATGATCCTGAAGATTCGCCTGTAGTTATAAATCTTTTTGATGACAATGGATGTCCTTATACAGCAACGCTTTATATACAGACTAAAAACTTAGATCCAGTTGAGCATCAATCTTATGATAACTATTGTATTCAGTATGGTGTATTTGATTTACCTGGAGGTTTCCCAGAAGGAGGTTATTACTATGGACCAGGTATTATAGATAATCAAGATGGTACTTATAGTTTTAATGCTCCAGAAGTTGGAGTAGGTGTCTATGGTGTTGGTTATGCTGTAATTCAGAAAAATGGTTGTGTATCTGTTACCAAGTTTAAAATTAGAGTGATGGAGTGTGATATCAAGCGAATGGCTTCACCATTTGATTACAAAGCCTATCCAGTACCATTTTCTAAAGAAATCAATATCGCGTATGATTTCGATTTCGATACTGATGTTAATATTCAGATTATGGATATTAGAGGAATGTTACTCAAGGAGGTTAATAATAAAACCTTTATTAAAGACGCCGAACAAGTAACACAGATAGATCTTTCTGATATTAATGATCAAATATTATTTGTAAGAGTTACGACTAATAAAGGAAGTGTTGTTAAAAAAATAGTTCCTTCAAATAAAAAATGATGATTATATAATTGATTAAATAGCGAACAATTATTTTTAAGAGAAAGTAGCCGTCAATAACGGCTACTTTTTTGATTTTATACAGAACGATTAATGAGCGAGACATTCACTTCATGTACACCTTCAAATGGTATAATATTCAAGTTGGTTTTAAATAAATCTCGTGCTTTTTGTAATTCCAGTTCTATGCGACTCTCATTAAGGTACTCGTCATTTGTACCATATATAAGTGATGTTTTTCCAGTGAAAAAATTAAAATCTTGTGAGCTTAATTCTTTTGGAATACCGCCTGAGTGTAAAATGAGTTGTGAGCATTGTATTTGTCGCTTAGCCATGTAACGCATTACAACACTCACACCTTGCGAATAACCAAATAAAATTAATGTTTTGTTATGTTTTAAGAGTTGTTCATGTTCAAAAATAGCATCAAAATAGTGCATCACATTCTCGGTTTCGGCAATCGTATTTTCTTTTGTTAACCAGCTCGCACCAACATGCTTAAGTTTTGGAGCTATATAATATTTACTTTGGGCCTGAGGTGCAATAATATAATTTTCTTCAGCATTCAGTGTTTTGAAATATTTTAAAAAATAGCGACTCAAATACCCCATGCCATGACATACAAACCATATGTTTTTGGTTCGAGAGCTAAGCTCATTTAAAGTTGAATAAGTATTACTTATCGTATAAGAAATTTCCTTTTCTGTAGAATTCATTTTGTACTTTTGTTAGCGATTTTAAAAATACAGTATTTCTATGCAATTATCTAAAGAAGCGGTTTTGGCAAAAGCTAATGCAGTAAGTAAAAACACCTTAATGGAAACTCTAAATATCGAAATGGTCGATTATGGCGACAGTTTTTTAGTAGCCCGAATGCCTGTGAATTCAAGAGTTTATCAGCCTGATGGTGTTTTACATGGTGGAGCGACAGCTGCTTTAGCAGAAAGTGTTGGTAGTTTTGCTTCGTTTATTTTTATGGATGTTGATAAGCTTTTTGTACGCGGTTTAGAAATCACAGCCAATCATTTAAAAAGCGTTTCAGAAGGTTACGTTTATGCTAAAGCGACATTTTTGCACAAAGGAAGAACCACACAATTACTGGATATTAGAGTAACCGATGACCATGATAATTTGGTCTCCATTTGTAGGTTGTCAACCATTTCACTACCCAAGAAGAGTTAATGCATGCTTCAACAGGATTTTTTTTCACATATTACTTCTCATTATCAATTGCAATTACCTTTTGTAGCTTATAGACATCCTAATACGTCAACTCTAAAGGGACTCTTACAAACGAATCTTAAGGTGAATTATGTTGATGATTTTGATGATAGCGGATTTGTATTTTCGCCTTTTAATTCTGAAGATAAGACGGTTATTTTTTCTGCGGAAGATTGTAAAAGTATCCAGGCAGAACAAGAGTTTTCTTCAGATATATTCGATTCTGAAACACCTTCCGTTACTTCAAATATAACATCTGATGCTCATATGCAATTGGTTCAAAAAGGCATCGATGCTATTCTAGAACATCAGTTTGAAAAAGTAGTACTTTCTAGAGTTGAACCGATAGCAATTTCCGAAGCGCATCCCATACACATTTTTCAGTCTTTATTAAAAAAATACAGTTCGGCATTCATTTATATTTGGTACCATCCCAATATTGGTCTGTGGTTGGGAGCAACGCCTGAAACTTTACTTCAGGTTGAAGGGCAACGGTTTAAAACCATGTCTTTGGCAGGAACTCAGGTTTATAAAAATTCGTTGGAAGTAGACTGGGATTCAAAAAACCTTGAAGAGCAAAAGGTGGTTACAATGTTCATTAAAAATCAATTAACACCTTTTGTAGATCAACTTATAGTAGCACCAACAACTACGGTTAAAGCTGGTCAATTACTGCATTTACAATCTAAAATTTCGGGTCGATTAAAATCTGGAAATTTAAAAGAAGTCATTTTTGCATTGCATCCAACACCTGCAGTTTGCGGACTGCCTAAAAATGAAACAAAAGCTTTTATTTTGGAGCATGAAAATTATCAACGCGAATTTTATACGGGTTTTTTAGGGGAACTCAATTTTAAAACTGCAAAAACCAGAAATACGAATCGCCGTAATGTTGAAAATAATGCCTACGGAATTGTCCAGAATCAAAGCCGACTTTATGTGAATTTACGCTGTATGCAGATTAAAGATAACAAAGCTTTAATCTATGTGGGAGGCGGTATTACCAAAGATTCTAATCCGCAGTCTGAATGGAAAGAAACCCAACAGAAGCTTCACACGATGGCTTCGGTTTTATCTTAAAATTTAATCGCTAAATAAAGTCCTTTTTGTTCTGAGGTTATTTGCGGTATTAAAACGACTTGATCATTTACTTTAAATGGATTCCACGCAAAGAGATAATCAAAATGATAAACGAGTTTTGTAATACCAATACCAATTCCAGCTCCAAGTAATACATCTGAAAGCCAATGCTCATTTTTAGCAATTCTCAAATAGGCTGTTGTCGTTGCAAACAGATACCCACTGTATGCGAGTAGCGGTTTGGTGTCTTTAAACTCTTCGTACAAAACAGTTGCCGAAGAAAAGGCATAGGCTGTATGTGCCGAAGGAAATGCATTTCTATTGGAGCCACTGGGTCTTGTTTTTTCTATTTCGCGCTTTAATTTTGTGGTAATTAAATCTGTAAGCACTAACGAAATTGTCGCATTTTTAGTTTGATCAAACCAATGATTTTTAGATTCAACACCAACGATATCTGCAATATACATTTGAGCAAGAGGCGCAAATCGTGTATAATCATCGATAGAAGTGTCAAAATCGTCACTAATTTCCTTACGGAAATCTTTTTGAAAATTAATTTCAAAATCACTTCTTGTTAATACTAATGATGACCCAATCAACAAACTGGGAATTATAGCTTTTTTTAGCAAGTGTTTTGAGCGTGTTTTTTTTATGATGGAATCGTTTTGAGCATGTGTTTGATATAAAGGAGCAATCAAAAGCAGTAATAGAAACTGTTTTGTAAATTGTGTTTTTAGCATATTACCATGTGATGATTTAGTTTTTTATCAATAATCTCTAAGCATGCGTCGTAATCTGTATTGTTAGTATCGATATAATCACTTGTAGAATTATAAGGTTTATACTTTTGCGGATTGCTAACGGAAAACAAACCAATAGTAGTTGTTTGCGAAGCACTGGCGAGATGCATAATACCACTGTCGGCACCAATAAATAGTTTTGTATGAGCTATGACAGATGCAATGTCTCTAATGTTTTTGCTGTAAAAACTAGAAGTAGCAAAATCAATTTTTGAAACATTCTCTATGGGAAGTATTTCTAAAATATTATAACTGTCTCCATATTTGACTTTTAATTTCTCATAAAAAGTTAGCCACCATTGATTCGAATAGCATTTACTTCCTGTTGCATAAGTAAAAATTGAGATGGTATTTTTTTCAGGTCGTTCAACTAGTTTTGTTAGCATTTTATTTCCGTTTGATAATTCTTTGTCATTTAATTTTAAATTTAAATCTGGAATGGAATCCATGAGAATCGTATAACCGATTTGATTTAGGTAGTGTCTCAGATTATAAACTGTTTGCTTTGCCATGTGACAATAATCGTCTTCAGTAGGTGTTTCAGAATCAGACACTAGTCTACCAAAAACTTTATATTTTGCATTTGATAAGTAAGTAAGGATTTTTCCAGAAGAAGACCCTTCATCTCCATTAATAGCTAAATCGTATTTTTTAGTTTTAACGGAAAAGAAAATCTTAAGATACTTAAATAATTCTTTAAATGGTTTTCTTGGTAAGATTATTATGTTGCGAATATGTAGATATTCTTGTAGGATTGGTTTCGCTATACTTCCTTTTACAATGACATCTATTTCACATTCTGGAAAAAGAGTTACCAGTTCTTGGATTAGCGGTGTAATTAAAAGGATATTGCCTAGCCTTTGATTAGGCCGATTGATAAGAATTGTTTTAATCTCAGTTTTTTGAGTTCCTTTTACTTTTTTATAGTAATGAGATTTCCCAATATTTTGTGTGAGTTTGGGCATTAGTTTTTTTCTAATTTTATCGGCTTTCTTTAGTATCATGATTTTAAAATTTATAAATTATACCAACAGAGTAGTAGTTATTATTACTGTTAAAGGTTAGTTTTATTCGTTCTTTTTGATGTTCTGATGTAAAGAGATAAGAGCTTCCAACGCCCGAAATGATACCACCTAAAACATCAAACCAATCATGTCTATCATTTATTCCTTCAACTCTACTAAAAGCCACGAAACTAGCTATTGCATAAGCTGGAATACCATATTTCCAACCATATCGACGTTGTAAAAAAGACGCACCTTGAAAAGCAAAAGAGGTATGACCTGATGGGAACGCATGTCCGTCTGTAGCGCCATCCGGACGATCTTTATTAATGGCAAATTTTAATAAATAAGTTGCAAGTAAGTTTGTACTAGCTGCTTTTATATATTGCCAACCACCTTTTGTGTCGTTATGAGTTAGTATTAAAACCACTGAGGCTACAGCAGGTAAATATTGCCCATAGTCACCCATTTGTTCTATGGTTTGCTCTGTTCGGATTTCTGCTAAAGATTCAATTTCTTGAGCTTTGCTAGACGTTGATAAAAGTGAAAAACAAAACAGAAGGATTGCTATTCTAAGGCTTCTGTTGCTTTTTGGTGAAAACATTTTATTCCTTTATTGATAAAGTAAATGTTTGGTATAAGCGTCTTATTTTTTAGTTATAAGACAAAAATGAGAAGTGAATCTTTATGAATTTTAAAGCAATTCTAAAGGAAATTTAAAGTTCTAGTTTTGTGATATTTAATATGCTGTAATCCAGGCTTTTGCTATGTTTAGTGTCAGCATTATTTTTATTTTAAACAGGCAGTTGCCTTTTAATTTAGTAGGATAAAAACTTCGAAGCAATCGATAGGTTCTATTATACTATTTAAAAGCAATAGAGAAGTAATGCCTTTGATTTTCAAACGTATAACTGATTTTATAATCGTACAAAGCGCATATTTTTTTTACGATGGCTAAACCTAATCCTGAAGATTTTTGCAAACCACTTTCTTTATAAAATCGGTCAAATATCTTTTCAGGATTTTTTATAGGATGATTTCCAGCGTTACTAACAGTAAGTATATTATCGGTCATGGCAACTTCAATAGGTTGCTCATCGTCACTATATTTAATAGCATTACTTAAAAGATTATTACATAGAATTTCTGCTAAATGGGGATTCATTTTTACAAATGAATTTTCATTCACATTTAACACGATGCTATGATTAGAGATACCATCAAAACTGTTCTTTAGGTTTTGTAATAGATGTTTAAAGTTAACTGATGCTTTTTCAGAAAACTGATCGTTATCAATTTTTGCTAATAAAATAAGATGTTTATTAAGTTGCGTTAATCGTTTAATATCCTTTTGGATTGATGTTAGCTCGATGTATTGTTTATCATTAATATTATTTTCATTAATGATATTTTCAATTTTAGCTTGAATTATAGCCAAGGGTGTCTGAGATTCGTGAGACACGTTTTCTGTAAACTGTTTGAGACTGCTATAATCGGCATTAATTTTTTTAAAAAGTGTATTAAGCTGAAGGTTTAATTCATTAAACTCATTAATATTGGAAGTGTCAAATGTTATATTTTGTCTTGATTCTAATGAGAAGTTTTTAAGTTTATTAAGGCTGTTAAAAAAAGGAAGCCAAAGACGTTTATTATAAGATTTATTTATAAAAAACAGGATAATAAATGCTAATGCTAAAATCGACAAAAAAGAAATAATGATTCCTAAAAGTAAATCTTCAGATTCTATAACCAATGTTCGGGCTTTTATTTCGTATATCTCATTGTTTATTTGCTTTGAGATTGTTAACTCTTTAAATAATTCTACTTCATTTTGTCTGGGATCAAAAATTAAAGTGTCTTTCAGGGTTTCAGGATTTAAATTTTCAACCCTTTGAATGTCCATTACAGGTTGAATTGGAGATAGTTTCGTGCCTTTTTTTAAGTTCTCTTCTATAAATGCGACCTGAGAATACAATTCTTCTTCTATTTCTTCATTTAATAAGTCACGTGTATAAATGTATAACGCCGAAGCGGTAAACACCATAAGTCCCGCACTCATGAGTAAAAAATTAGTAGATGTTTTTCGTAGTAAATTATATGTTTTGGTTTGTGCTTTCATCTACTCAGCTAGAAATTTGTAACCAGACCCATAAGCAGTTTTGATATATCGACTCCCAGCATCTTTAAGTTTTTTTCTTAGGTTATTAATGTGAACATAAATAAAATCAAAATTATCAAGAAGATCACTATGATCTCCCCAAAGGTGTTCGGCGATAATTTCCTTAGAAAGCACACGGCCTTGATTTGAAATAAAAAATAATAGTAAATCGTATTCTTTTCTGGTTAGATTGATAGCAACATCATCAACATAAGCCGTTCTGGAACGTGTATTTACAGATATTTCATAAAACCTAATAGTATCATGACCCCCAAACTTTCCTCGTCTCAATACGGCCTTAATTCTAGAGTTGAGCTCTGCAAGATGGAAAGGTTTTGTAATATAATCGTCAGCACCCAAATCTAAACCTTCAAGTTTATTTTCTAAAGAGCTATTAGCAGAAATAATAATGACTCCAATCTTTTTGTTTTCCTTTTTTATAATTCTGAGAATATCTAAACCACTGCCAGTTTCTAAATTAATATCCAGAATAATAACATCATAGTCGTACAGTTCTATTTTCTCCTGAGCTTCATAAAAGTCTGATGCCACTTCACAAACGTTTCCATCACTCTGTAAATAGAGTTGTATAGAATGCTGCAAGGCAATTTCATCTTCAGCTATTAGTATTTTCATAAGCTTAAAAAAACTAAATTACATTTAAATTCTAAGTAAAAGTTAAAGCGCTTATATTTTAATTGAAAAGTCTAAAAAAGAATTCATAACATTTAGTAAAAAGTGATTGAAATTGCTGTAATTATAGTTTCCAAAAATTAAGTATTCGTTTTATATTTGTAGTTCTATGATACACCCTAAAATTCCGCTTGCGCAGACCGTTATTCAGCTGTGTAAATTAAAACAGATTAAGCACATTATCATTTCCCCTGGAAGTAGAAATGCACCTTTGACGCTAGGTTTTACAAATGACACTTTTTTTAAGTGTTATAGTATCGTAGACGAACGCAGCGCCGCGTTTTTTGCTCTAGGAATTGCGCAACAAACAGGTGAGCCTGCTGTCGTTATTTGTACTTCGGGTAGTGCATTACTCAATTATTATCCTGCTGTTGCTGAAGCATTTTATAGTGATATTCCGTTGGTGGTGTTATCGGCAGACAGACCTAAACATTTGATAGGAATAGGTGATGGACAAACCATTCAGCAGAAAGATGTTTATGAAAATCACGTGTTGTATTCGACCAATCTGAAGTTAGATTTAAAAGATGAAAATAGATTATCGGATAAAGATGAGTTGCCTATTTTTAAAAGTTTAGAAAACAAATTAGAACGTTTTTTAGGACTGCAACAAGATATACAGTCTTATAATGAAGAAGAACTCAATACAGCTTTTAACCTGGCAAAATTAAAAAAAGGCCCTGTGCATATCAATGTGCCTTTTGATGAACCGCTTTATGAAACGGTCGAAGAATTAACAGTGCGTCCTAAAGCTATTGAGACAGATTTAAAACTACCAAAAATTGATCAGGCCGAATTAAAAGATTGCATCGACGAATGGTATGTAGCTACCAAAAAAATGATCTTGGTTGGCGTGTTGTCACCAGATGAAATAGACCAACAACGACTGGAAGAACTCGCAGATGATGATAGTGTCATTGTTTTTACCGAAACCACATCTAATTTGCACCATCCTAATTTTTTTCCAAGTATAGATAAAATTATTGCGCCTTTAGATGAGGCCGAATTAAAAGCTTTACAACCCGATATTCTCGTGACTATTGGCGGTTTAGTGGTGTCAAAAAAAATCAAAGCCTTTTTAAGACAGTACCAACCAAAACACCATTGGCATATTGGAGAGAAAACGGCAAACGATACGTTTTTCTGTTTAAGCAAACATATTGTTGCGAAGCCTAATGATTTTCTAGCCGAATTTTTTCCTAAAATTACACATCTTGCTAAAAGCAATTACTTTGATACTTGGAATGCCGTTAAACAGCATCGTCGTAAGAAGCATTTAGAGTATGTAAAGCAGATTCCGTTTAGTGATTTTAAAGCCTTTTCAATACTTTTAAAATCCGTACCTAATAAAAGTGTGTTGCAATTAGGAAACAGTTCTACGGTACGCTATGCCCAGTTATTTAATTTAAATACAAGCCTTCAGGTGTATTGTAATCGCGGCACAAGTGGTATAGACGGAAGCACTTCTACTGCGGTTGGTTGCGCAGTCGCATCAGCAAAACAAACCCTGTTTGTTACTGGCGATTTAAGTTTCTTTTACGACAGTAATGCCTTATGGAATAATTATATTCCGAAGACATTCAGAATCATCTTAATCAACAATCAAGGTGGTGGGATTTTTAGGATTCTTCCAGGTCATAAAAACACCGAAAACTTTGATTACTTCTTTGAAACTAAGCATAATTTAACGGCTAAGCAGTTGTGTGAGATGTATCATTTTGACTATCTGACAGCACATGACGACAATGAACTTGAAACCGCTTTAAAAGGGTTTTATAATAAATCAAAGCAGCCGAGACTTTTAGAAGTGTTTACACCACGCACTACAAATGATGAGATCCTTTTAGATTACTTTAAGTTTATTAAATAGATAATTGTGACTTATCTGTTTTTTAAGTGTCTTATAATTAGCTATATTTATACAGCAATTAATTATTAACCCTAAAAATTTAACAAACATGAGTAAAAGAGACGAATTGATAGCAAAATATGCTGCTGATTTAAAAGACAAATGTGGTGTTACACCAGATATGGATTTATTGACAAAAGTGACTATTGGTTGCGGACCATCAATTTACAACGCTGATGCAGCAACTGTTTCAGGTTCTGATGAATCAGAATTAAATACAGTAAAACAAAACTTTTTAATTAAAAAATTAGGATTAAAAGATAGTGCCGATTTAGATAAAGGGATTGCTTCTGTAATGGAAACCTACGGGAAATCAAATCGTAATAAATATAGAGCTGTCGTTTATTATTTACTGACAAAACACTTCAAAAAAGAATCAGCTTATTAATCTGAAACTTTAAGATAAACCGAAGCGTTAGCGTTCCTTTTGAATGGTAACGCTTTTTTTGTACGCTAAATTTAGAATTTGAAATAATTTTAGGTTGAATACGCCAGATTTCCTTTTTACTTTTTTAAGCGACATTATGAATCTAAAGAGTCAAATCAAAGCGGTCTAAAGGTCTTTTTTGCATATCTTTGCGGCATGATAAAAATAGGAGAGTACAACATACTAGACATACTTCGAGAAACCGATCAAGGTTTATATTTAGCTGACAAAGATGGTAATGAAGTCTTATTGCCAAATCGTTATGTGCCTGAATCATTTCAGATTTGGGACGAAATTGAAGTCTTTGTCTATTTAGATAATGAAGAACGTCCTGTAGCTGTGACAGACGAACCCTATATTACACGTGATGATTTTGCGCTTTTGCGTTGTAATCAGGTAACTAATCATGGTGCTTTTTTAGATTGGGGAATGGTCAAAGAATTGTTTTGTCCGTTTAAAGAACAAGCATTTAAAATGAAAGCTGGTGGCTGGTATTTGGTGTATTGCTATCTCGATGAAGAAACCGATCGCTTAGTAGCTTCAAGTAAAACCAACCGATTTTTAGATAATAAAGTTTTGACGATTCAGCAATTTGAAGAAGTCGATTTAATAGTGTCTCATCCTTCAGAATTAGGCATGAATGTTATTGTGAATAAGCAACATTTGGGATTAATTTTTTCCGAAGATATATTTAAAGATATTAGTGTTGGCGACCGCTTAAAAGGGTATGTTAAAAAGATTCGTCACGATAATAAACTGGATATTGTGTTAGGTAAAATTGGATATCGTAAGATAGAACCTAATGCCGAAATAATTATGCAACATTTAGAAGATACGCGTGACGGTTATCTCGCTCTTAATGATAAATCTAATCCAGAGGCGATTAAGCGCGAATTACAAATGAGCAAAAAAACCTTTAAAAAGGCGATTGGGACACTTTACAAACAAAAGCTTATTACCATAAAAGACGATGGTATTTATCTAAACTAGTACAGTTGTATCCTTAAAATGCGCTTCAACCCATTGAATCGCATCATCTAAGTCCTGAAAATTTTTTCTGTTAAATTCGAAGAAATGATTTTCCATTTCAAATACTTTACTGGCAAACGACGAGTAGGTTACTGTGGCGTAGGCTTTTAAATTTTTAAATGTCTTATTAAAAAAAGGCGCATCTGTAATTAAAATTGAATAAGAATTTCTTCTGTTAGCGATAAAGCCAAAGCCAGTATTACCATAATGTTTCAGAATTATAGTTTTAGCATCCGTGAAATTTTCGTAGGTGATATTGATGCCTTCGTTAAATTCGGCAACGAGGTAATTTTCAAAAAAGTATAAGTCGCCAATGGCTACAGTTTCTTTATGTATTAATTTAGAGTAGTATTTAGAATCAATTAATAACATGTCATCTATTTAATAATTAGGGAGCACAAATATATTGTGCTTTAACAGAACTTTCAATACCACAAGATTGATATTAGTTATTATTATGCAATCCGTTTTTTAAGGAGCTTAAATGTGAGAACTATGTAGGATTTAAAACGAATCTTTACATATTAATACGCAAAGCTTGGCTATTGATGAAAGAATTTTAATAGCTTCAAATGAAAGTCGGAATGTATAATTAAAAAGTTTAGCTAATTGAAGCCCCCATTTTTGTTACAACTCTTTTGTAAACGGCATCTAAACCTTCATATAAATTATCGAAGCTAATGTTTTGAGAAGCACAATATTGACTTTCAATTTCCGCATTCATGCGTCCAGCATGATTATGACTTACAATACCATAAGCCACTAGATTTGGAAATATAGAACGAACTTCGGTAGTTTCAAGTAATGCAATGGAGTAGGAGTTAACGCGGTTGGCAACGAGGCCAAAAGGTTTAACATTTCCGAAGTATTGAATCAAATCATTAATCATTTTCCGCCCAGATTGTAAATCGGCATGAATTCCTTCATTAAATTCTACAACAGCAATATGATTAAAAAAGTGAAGTGTTCCCGCTTCAGATTGTTCTTGTTTCACGATTTGTGATGCAACATTAGAGTTTACAATAGTCATTTCCCTTACTATTTTTTTAGACTAATTTTTATAGCATTTTTATGATGCCTATATTAAGACACAGCTATTTTAAAAAAGTCACATAAATAATTTATAACGAGACTATTGTACGTTGAGTTAGAGGTTTTGGATGTTTGTTTTTTTTACTTTAACGAATAATTAGCGCTTAGTGAAGTTCTAATTTTGACTTAATCGCATCAGGAAGCGCATCTTTATGAATCATGATTGAAATCGTTTTTAGCTTAAAATAGGCTTCACTCATGTAGATATAACCGTCATTACCAAGCCCTTGTTTGCCCCAAGAATTTTTGACCTTATAATAAATGGTACCGTTTTGATCTTTAAGCATTCCGGTAATATGCATTAAATGGTCATCTGTTGTGTTAAAGTTTTCAAACTCTTGTTGCCTGTAATCTGCAGTAATAGTTTTTTCTTTACCAACATTAATTAAAGCATTTTTACCATCCTCCTCAGGAATGATAGCAAGACCGTGTTGCGGTGAAAAAGTGGTTTCACTCACATCGCAATCCAATTCAATACTAAATCCATTAGTTAAAGCATGGTTCGTAATCGAAACTAAATCATCTAAAGTAACATTGTAAAAACCACCATTTGAGAAGTTATCAGGAATATTTAAAATAAAATTAGAATAATAAGGTTGGTGCGTAAATGATGTAATTGTGACATAATCATCCGGATTTATGGTTGTCATTTCCAGAAAGGATTGTGGCGTATACTGCTTACCGTCAAAAGTAAATGTCGTGATATCTTTACCCAAATAGTGATCTAGAGTCTGCTCCACATCAGTTTTCCAGTTAGATGTGTAAGCTTTAGTATTATCCAGATAGGTGTTTAAAATGGTTTTTAAAGAATCGGCTAATTGAGAATGGTTGTGTCGTGTTTCACCTTCAGACAATCCTGAATACACTTCATTTGGAACCACGCCATATTTTGAAATACTGTTCATAACATCATGCGCTAATCCGCCTTGACTAAACTGTGCTTTGCCCTGACGCATAACATAATTCCACGCTTTATTAGAATAAGTATGTCTTACGGTATACATTTCAGATAAATCAATGTATTTTCCGGTAAGTCTGGTGATTTCACTTTCAAGAAATGAAGAGGTTGAAAAACTCCAGCAGGTTCCTGTGCTACCTTGGCTTATAACATCGGTTGCTTCCAAATCAATGGTGGTTTCAAACTCATAAGTTTGAGAAAAACTAAAAAAACTAGTTAGGGCTAAAAGGATAAGTATACTATTATTTTTCATAGGAAATCAATTCGTTTCTGTAAAATAAATTATTTTTGACTAAAATACTAAAAATGGATAAAGCAAATTGGGTAACTGCTAAAGAATATGAAGACATTACCTATAAAAAATGTAACGGTGTAGCAAGAATTGCATTTAATAGACCAAATGTAAGAAATGCGTTTCGACCTAAAACCACAAGTGAACTTTACGATGCGTTTTACGATGCTGGTGAAGATGTTAATATAGGCGTTGTATTACTTTCTGCGGAAGGTCCTTCAACTAAAGATGGTGTATGGAGTTTCTGCTCTGGTGGCGACCAAAAAGCACGAGGTCATCAAGGTTATGTTGGTGATGATGGCTATCATCGTCTCAATATCTTAGAAGTTCAGCGTTTAATTCGATTCATGCCAAAAGCTGTTATTGCAGTCGTTCCCGGATGGGCTGTTGGTGGCGGACATAGTTTACACGTGGTTTGTGATTTGACGCTGGCAAGTAAAGAACATGCTATTTTTAAGCAAACTGATGCCGATGTAACGAGTTTTGATGGTGGTTATGGTTCGGCGTATCTGGCGAAAATGGTCGGACAAAAAAAAGCGCGTGAAATCTTTTTCCTCGGAAGAAATTACTCGGCACAAGAGGCATACGACATGGGAATGGTAAATGCGGTTATACCTCATGCTGACTTAGAACATACAGCTTACGAATGGGCTCAAGAGATATTAGCAAAATCACCAACCTCTATAAAAATGCTGAAATTTGCCATGAACCTCACTGATGACGGTATGGTTGGCCAACAAGTATTTGCTGGTGAAGCAACACGTTTGGCTTATATGACCGATGAAGCTAAAGAAGGACGTGATGCATTTCTTGAAAAACGGAAACCTAATTTCGATAAAAAATGGATTCCGTAAATCTAAAGCTTGTCTATGATTAAAAAAATAAAGCCTTGGCTCTCCGCTTTTAGATTACGCACATTGCCACTTTCAATATCAGGGATTATCATCGGTTCTTGCTTTGCACACTACAATGGTAAATTTGATAGTTCTATCATGGTTTTTGCCATACTCTTAACAATTAGCTTGCAAATACTGTCTAACTTGGCTAACGATTATGGTGATGGTGTAAAAGGAACAGATAACGACGATAGAATAGGGCCAGAGCGCGCCATACAAAGCGGAGCTATTTCTCCCGATGAGATGTTTGATGGTATTAAAATGAACATTCTTATCGTGATTATATTAACTGTGGGTTTGATTCTTGTATCTTTTGGGAGTAAATATTTCTTGTATGCGATGCTGTTTTTTCTGTTGTCGGGACTTTCCGTTTATGCTGCAATTAATTATACTGTAGGAAGTTCTCCCTACGGTTATCGAGGTTTAGGAGATGTATTTGTGTTTGTGTTTTTCGGATTATTAAGTGTGATTGGGAGTTATTTTTTATATACCAAACAAATCCATCATCATGTATGGTTACCAGCTATTTCTCTCGGTTTGTTAAGTATGGGCGTTTTAAATCTCAATAATATGCGAGATATTAATTCTGATAAAGCCGCAGGGAAAAAAACCTTAGCCGTTAAATTAGGGAGTGAAAAAGCTAAAAAATACCACATCGTATTGATTGTTCTTGCAATGCTTTTCTCGTGTCTGTTCTCCATCTTGTATTTTTCAAATTTCTGGATATTTTTATTCTATTTAGCCTATATCCCCTTAATTTTTCACATAAAAAGTGTTATAAAAACTACCAATCCAAAAGACTATGATCCTCAGCTAAAAGTGTTAGCTTTGACCACTTTTTTCTTTTCATTACTTTTAGGCTTGGGTTATATTTTATAAAAAATTTAACATAAAAGTTTGGAAACCAAAGAATTAATACGTATATTTAGTATTGAAATTTTGTAGGTCGGCATTTATTTGCTATTATGTTGGCAATAAAATTTGGGGCTTTAAAACTCAGACAATTTCTTCAAATCTGTCTGAGTTTTTTCGTATTTTAGTTTTTCTAATTAAGTTGTACAAAACAAATCTCCAATGCAAATCACTTTTTACGGTCATGCGAGTTTAGGAATTAAAATTGCAGACATCACCATTCTCGTTGATCCATTTATTTCAGGAAACCCAAAAGCATCACATATTGATATTGAAAGTTTAGAAGCCGATTATATACTGGTTACTCATGCGCACCAAGATCATATTCTCGATGTAGAGGCTATTGCCAAGCGTACTGGAGCTGTCATCGTTTCTAATTTTGAAATTGCAACGTATTTTGATAAACTCGGTTTAGAAAACCATCCTATGAATCATGGTGGTCAGTGGGATTTTGAATTTGGTAATGTAAAATATGTCAATGCCATTCATACTTCCTCTTTTCCCGATGGTAGCTATGGAGGGCAACCTGGAGGTTTTGTTATCGAAGGGGAACATAAAACTATTTATATTGCAGGTGATACAGCTTTAACCATGGATATGAAATTGATTCCGATGTTTACAACATTAGATTTAGCCATTTTACCAATAGGCGATAATTTTACAATGGGTGTTGATGAAGCTATTTTAGCCAGCGATTTTGTACAATGCGATAAAGTATTAGGCTATCATTTTGATACGTTCGGCTATATTGAAATTGATCATGAAGATGCCAAGCGTAAATTTTTTGATAAGAACAAAGATTTAATGCTATTGGAAATAGGCGAAAGCATTGAGTTGTAACCTTATTTGCGAGCATCTAAAAAATCTTTCCTTAAATCATTACTCACTTTGCCTGAGCCATCATGTTTCCAACCTGGTGGTTTAATCAAATACAAGATTCGGTTTTTTAATGACTTATGACCTGTAAATGCATCTTTAAACATAGAGATCCATTCAATAAATGCAATTTTTATAGGATTGTAAGTATGAATGTTTTTTACCAAGCCATAAACCACTTTTTCGTCTTCTAATTCAGGTTGAAAGGTGCCAAATAGTTTGTCCCAGATAATCAAAATTCCGGCGTGATTTCTATCTAAATATAAAGGATTACTACCATGATGTACACGATGGTGTGAGGGTGTGTTAAAAATAGCTTCAAACCAACGTGGCATTTTATTAATGGCTTCAGTGTGAATCCAAAATTGATATAATAAACTTATCGACATTTGTAACAAAATCATGCCTGGGTGAAATCCTAAAAGCGGCAGCCACAACCAAAATACAAAGGAATAAAATCCGCCAGACCAGGTTTGTCTCAAAGCGGTACTTAAATTATAGTGTTGAGACGAATGATGTACCACATGCGAGGCCCAAAATAACCTGCACTCATGAGATATGCGATGAAACCAGTAATAAGCTAAGTCATCGGCAAAGAAAATCAGTATAAAACTCCACCAAGTAACAGGGATCGTAAACAGCCTGAAATTTTCATAGATAAAATAAAATGCCAATAGAACCAGAGCTTTACTAAAAAAACCTAAAAACACATTGCCCAATCCCATTGCAATTGAGGAGAAGGCATCTTTAGATTCATAAGTTTTAATGTCTTGTTTTACTGTTACATACAGTTCTAATAGCATGGCAATAATAAAAAAAGGAATAGCAAATAAGATAATATTTGGAAAGTTTGGGTCTTGCATATACTATTAATACTTTCAGCTAAAGTACAAAATTGTTAAACATCTGTTATTTGAGGCGTTCTATTTCCGAAGTTAGTTTTTGCTTACTATTTTGCAAAAAATTAATCAACTATGAAATTAAAGCTAACACTACTCATTCTTTTATGTCTTTCAGCAAAGTCTATCGCTCAGGTTGAATCTGGTAAAACAGGCGCTTGGTATATGTATTTTTTTGATACGCAGTTTAAAGAAAGTCAATTTGGTGTTCAAGGTGATATTCAATATAGAAACTGGAATCTTGGAGGTGACTTAGAACAATTGTTGTTGCGGTCTGGATTAACCTATAGACCCAAAGGAGTAGAAGCAAAATTCACATTAGGCTATGCGCATATTACTTCTGGTGCTTTTGGTGATAGCGATGAGACTTCAACAGAAAGTAGAATTTACCAAGAAGCCTTATTACCTCATAAATTAGGAAATCGCGTCTATCTTACCCATCGTTTTAGATACGAGCAACGGTTTGTGGAAGATCAGGATTTTAGAACCCGATACCGCTATAACTTGTTTATGAATGTCCCATTTAATAAGAGTGCTTTAGAAAAAGGCGCATTGTATGCAGCTTTATATAACGAATTGTTTGTCAATGGTCAACGCGATATTGGCGATGGAAGAGAGGTTGCATTTTTTGACCGTAATCGTACCTATTTGGGCATTGGTTATGTATTAAAAAAAGGAATGAAATTTCAGTTGGGCTGGATGAACCAAAAAACGAATAGCATTGGTAAAGCACAATTACAATTAAGTTTTCATCATAATTTCTAAAGGATTCAAGTGTTCGTAATGCTCATAGATTTCTTATTTTTGTAGCAATTATGACTGCAACATACCAGCCTTATACACTCATTTTCAAAAAAGCTAGTGGGACTTCTCGTGGGATTTTAAAAACCAAAGAAACTTGGTTTATTTTGGTGACAAAACATGGTAAAACCGGAATTGGCGAATGTGGTATGTTTAAAGGGTTGAGTAGCGATGATCGTGCAGATTTTGAATCGAAACTGAAATGGACCTGTGATCATATTTCTTTAGGATTAGATGCTTTATTAACCGAATTAATTGAGTTTCCTAGTATTCAATTTGGTTTAGAAATGGCTATTAAATCTTTGAATAGCCCAAATGGTTTTGAATTATTCCCTTCGGAATTTACTCAGAATAAAGCTGCTATTGATATCAACGGACTTATATGGATGAGTTCTGAAGCGGATATGAAACAGCAGGTTAAAGACAAAATTTCAGCAGGTTTTAGATGTATCAAAATGAAAATTGGCGCTATCGATTTTCAGGCTGAATTAGATGTTTTAAAATCGATTCGGAAGACCTTTTCAGCAACAGATATTCAAGTCCGTGTCGATGCAAATGGCGCTTTTAAACCTTCTGAAGCTTTAGAAAAATTAAAGCGATTATCAGATTTTGATTTGCATTCTATCGAACAGCCTATTAAGCAAGGCCAATGGCAAGACATGGCACTCCTATGCGAAAGGACGCCATTACCAATCGCACTAGATGAGGAGTTGATAGGTGTATTTTCTGAAACACAAAAACAAGCTTTATTAGAAACAATCCAACCACAGTATATCATATTAAAACCAACATTAATTGGTGGTTTTGAAGGCAGTGAAACATGGATTAAATTGGCAAATCAATATCAAATAGGCTGGTGGATTACTAGTGCTTTAGAAAGTAATATTGGGTTAAATGCTATTGCACAATGGACTTACACGCTTAACAGTAATATGCCGCAAGGTTTAGGCACAGGAAGTTTATTTACTAATAATTTTGATTCGCCTTTAGTTGTAAAAAATGGTACATTGCACTACCAAAACAATCGCGAATGGGAAGCTTCTATTTTCGGATTCAATTTTAAAAATTAAGACCTATGTTTATAGCACAAGCGTATAAAGTAAAACATGATTTTTGGAGATACCTTTTAGGATCTGTCATTATTTTTGCAGCATCATTTATCGGACAATTACCACTAATGGGTGCCTTGGTTTTCAAGGTTATGGATACTGGACGTGATGTGACAGAAATCAATGAGCAGTCTATGTATAGCATATTAGATTCTAATGTGTTTTTATTTCTTGCCTTGGTATCATTTGTCTTTGCATTTGTAGGTTTATGGATTGCAGTTAAAACCATACACAAACAAAAAATGGTGGCTATTGCAACATCCCGACCTAAATTGGATTGGAAACGTATCTGGTTTGCTTTTATATTTTGGGGTGTCGTGTCTTCTGGATTGGTTTTGATGGATTACTTTTTAACTCCAGAAAATTATGTGTATAATTTTGAACCTCAAAGATTTATCATTTTAGCTGTGATTGCCATTACTTTAATACCAATTCAAACGAGCTTAGAAGAGTATGTTTTTAGAGGTTATTTGATGCAAGGTTTCGGAATGCTCGCCAAGAACAAACTCTTTCCATTAATAATGACGTCTTTAATTTTTGGTTTGCTTCATATCGCAAATCCTGAAATTGACAAACTAGGGTATTCGCTACTCATCTATTATATTGGTACAGGATTATTTTTAGGCATCATGACCTTGATGGACGAAGGGACAGAACTGGCTTTAGGCTTCCACGCTGCTAATAATTTATTTACAGCCTTACTGGTTACTACAGATTGGACCGTCTTTCAAACCCATTCTATTTTAAAAGATGTTTCTGAACCAAAGTTGGAGTTTATCGATATGATTTTACCAGTATTTATTATTTTCCCTATCATACTTTTTATTTTTTCTAAGGTTTATAAATGGAAAAACTGGAAAGAAAAACTCACAGGACAAGTACACGAACCACCAACCGAAGATTACAAAATTATTGGAGAGTAACTTTCTAAATTAGCTTTTATGATACCATCATTTGATAAAATCCATTTAAAATTTAAACTTAACGGCACCAATTATAACCATGACGAACTTAAAGAAGTTTCGTATAGTTTGGTAAAAGAAGGAGAGGCTTATGAAAAAGTCGTTGGAAATTTTCTTCTCGATTGGCTAGATGATAAAGATTTTGTATTAGTTAAAACCTCAGGATCTACAGGCATACCAAAAACGGTAAAGCTTAAAAAGCAAGCTATGGTAAACTCGGCTGTGATGACTGGTGATTTTTTTGGTTTAAAACCGGGAGATACCGCTTTACATTGTTTGCCTAGTCGCTATATTGCTGGTAAAATGATGTTGGTTCGAGCCATGATTTTAGGTTTAGAACTTCAACTGGTATCACCTACGACAATGCCTGCTTATGATGACCAGACTCCTTATGATTTTTGCGCGATGATTCCGTTGCAACTCAAAAATTCATTAGATCGATTAACTTGTATAGATACTTTAATTGTTGGTGGTGCGACCGTTTCAAAATCCTTACGACTGGCTTTAAAAGACGTCCATACCACTGTTTTTGAAACCTACGGAATGACCGAAACCGTAAGTCATATTGCGGTTCGTCAATTAAATAAAATTTCTGAAGCTGAATCTCATTTTCAAACATTACCCAATGTTGTCATTTCCCAAGATGACAGACAATGCTTGGTGATTGAAGCAGAGAAGCTTTCCGAAGCTAAAGTAATTACTAACGATATTGTAGAGCTGGTAACGCCTACTGCCTTTGATATTATAGGTCGATTTGATAATATGATTAATTCTGGAGGTGTTAAATTATTTCCTGAACTGATTGAATCTAAACTTCAGGATAAAATTGATTTACCGTTTTTTATTACTTCTGAAGCGGATAAAGATTTAGGACAAAAACTAGTCTTGGTTTTAGAAGGTGCTACTAACGATTTAAATTCTACAGTTTTTGATGAACTGGACAAATTTGAAGTTCCGAAGGAAATCTATTCTATCCCTAAATTTATTCAGACTGAAACGGGAAAACTTCAAAGGCAAAAAACTTTAGAAGCTATTATTGGGTAGTTGACTCACCGAAAAGTCGCGTTCACTCATTCTATATTTTATGATAGGAGGTTTGGTGATAGGTTTGTATAAAACTTAAAATCCAACCATCATGAAACATATTTTACTTTTCATTACACTAGTTTGCACAGCATCTATTGCATATACTCAAACCATGCCAGAGGTCAAGGTAGGAGAAGATCATTTACGATTATCTACATTAGACATAAAAAGTACGGTGATAGGCAATCGCGCTACAACCACTTACGACATGCTATTTTATAATCCTCAAAATAGGATTTTAGAAGGTGAGCTTGCATTTCCTTTAGGACAAGGACAGTCGGTTACGCACTTTGCTATGGATGTGAATGGTACCTTAAGAGATGCCGTAATCGTAGAAAAAGAACAAGGCAGAGTAGCTTTCGAAAATACAACCCGTCAAACTATCGACCCAGGATTATTAGAAAAAACAAAAGGTAATAACTACAAAGCCCGTGTATATCCTATTCCGGCAAATGGAAGTAAACGTATTGTAATCACATTTGAGCAAAAGTTATTGGCTTCGGAAGGCTATCACGTGATGGAAATTCCGTTGAGTTATAAAAAGAAACTGGACCAGTTTTCTATAGCAATCGAGCAGTTTTCAGGAAAAAGCAAACCTTCAATAGAACAAACACATTATAAAGGCTTGACTTTTAAAGCGCATGACGGAAAGCTACAGGCCGATTTCAAAAAATCAAAATTTGCACCTTCACAGACCATTAGAGTGAAGTTCCCAAAAATAACATCGCAGGCAGTTACGGTTTATCGCGATTACTTTAATGTGTACAAAACATTAGATGTAAAACCCAGACCTAAAACAAAACCTAAAACCATAACTGTATTTTGGGATGCTTCCTATTCGATGAAATACCGAAAATTGAATAAAGAGATTCAGTTGCTGGATACATATTTTAAGTATTTAAAAAATGTAGACGTAAAACTCGTCGTTTTTAGTAATTCTATTAAAAAGCATACAGATTTCAAAGTCAAAAATGGTGATTGGTCCCATTTAAAGCATACTATTACTAATACAGTTTACGATGGCGGAACGTCATATCTAAATCTGGGTGCATACATTAGTGAAGACAATTTACTCTTCTCAGATGGCATGGATAATTTAGGTGCTATGAATTCTTCAGAAAAGCCAATAACAGCCATTAATGCTGTCAATGCTTCCAACCATGAAAAGCTTATCAATATGGCCAACGATTCAGGTTCTCAATATATTAACCTCAATGTACAACCCGTTGATCGTGCCTTTGAATTTCTGATTAATGAAAGCTATAAATTTTTAGGCTATAAAACCAACAAGAATGTTTCCGAAGTATTTCCGAAGAAATTTGCGAGCATTCAAGGGGACTTTTCATTGAGTGGGCGTTTTAGTAAAGCGACGACATTAGAACTCTATTTTGGTTATAATGAAAATGAAAAGAAACTTGTGAGCATCACCATTGATACTAAAGAAAACAATGCCTTGGTCAAACGTTTATGGGCTAAAGAAAAGCTAAATTTTTTATCGAAAAATGAAAAAGAAAATAAGACAGAAATTATAGATTTAGCCAAGCGCTATCATTTGATTACCGCTTATACTTCAATGATAGTTTTAGACCGAATTGAAGATTATGTGCGCTATAAAATTGAACCTCCAAAAGAACTAATGGCCGACTATAAAGCTCAGTTACAAATGGTAAATGATGATGAAGAGGATCGCTTAGAAGATTTAAATGATAGAAAGTCAGAGTTATTTGAAACCTATCAAGATTTAATGAGTTGGTATGATAAGGATTTTTCAAAGCCAGTAGAAGAAGATAAAAAACCGTCTACACCCGAAACGAATGCCACTTCACAGCAAGTAGCTTCACAAGAAACCAATGGGTCTTCAACTCAAGGAAATTCTGTCATTCATGGTGAAAATAGCACCATAACGACGGTAAATGCTTCGTCTAATTTAAACGGAGAAGAACGCACCATTTCAGGTATGATTACGTCCGCAGATGATGGTATAGAACTTCCGGGAGCAAATGTCATGATAAAAGGAACGACACGTGGAGTTCAAAGTGATTTTGATGGTAAGTTTAGTATACAAGCTAAGCAAGGCGAAGTTATCGTAGTCACTTATGTAGGTTTTAAAACAATCGAACAGGAAGTTAATGAAAATACCACACAAATTAATGTTGCTCTTAGCGGCGATGCACAATTAGACGAAGTCGTTGTGATGGCTTATGCTACTGTGCATAAAAAATCTTATACTTCGGCATCAGTTATCGTTTCTGAAGAAATTATTGAAGATCGCTCTAATCAAGATTTTGTGAAGGTTTTATCTGGACGTGCTCCAGGCTTAAATATTGCTACAGGCTCTGGTCAGCCAGGCGCAAATTCAACTATTATCATACGTGGTGTAACCTCTCATAATCAAAATAATGAAGCGCTCTATATTGTTGATGGCGCTCCAATGGATGAAGGCACCTATAAATCTTTAAACCAAGACGATATTGCTTCAATAGATATTTTAAATAAAGACGGAGCGACGGCTATTTATGGGCATAGAGCAGCCAATGGAGTTGTGGTGATAACAACTAAAGAAGGTCTGAAAACAAAAGAAGAAGACATCAATTTACTGAATGAAAAGATTGATAACCAATTTAAAATCAAACCATGGACGCCAGATGCCGAGTATATTGAAGTATTAGCTAAAACCAAAACCATTGCTGAAGCTTTTACAACCTATTTAGATTTGAGAAACACCTATCACAATGTTCCTGCATTTTTCTTAGATGTTGCTGATTTTTTCGAATCTAAAAATGAAAGTGAAATAGCGATTCAAATATTAACCAATTTGATAGAGATCGATATTGATAATCATGAACTTATGCGCGCCTTGGCTTATAAGCTTGAAGCGATGCAAAATTATGAATCTGCAGTTTATGTTTACGAAGCAGTCTTAGAGCTACGCCCTGAGCATCCGCAATCGTATAGAGATTTGGCTTTGGCTTATGAAGCAACCAAACACTATCAGAAAGCATTTGATTTGTTGTATAAAATTGTAGATGGTGCGCTGTTAGAAAAAGACGAGGATGAGCGTTTTTTAGGTATCGAACAAATTGCCTATGTAGAAGCTTGCCACTTACTGAAATTACATGAAAAAGAGTTACAGATTACGGAACAGCAACGTGAATTGTTTAATGATTTGGAAATCGATGTACGTGTTGTAATAGATTGGAATCAAGACAATACCGATATCGATTTATGGGTCGTCAATCCGAAAAATGAGAAAGTCTATTTTGGGAATAAAAAGTCGAATACTGGTGGTCGATTATCAGAAGATTTAACAGAAGGTTACGGTCCGGAAGAATTCCTATTAAAAGAAGCCATTGCAGGAAATTATGAGGTGATTGTTGATTACTTCGGAAGTGAAACTCAGAAAATATCTGGACCCACCACATTAAAAATCACCATGTTTACCAATTATGGCACTAAAGACGAAACTAAAAACATTCAAATTATGCGACTTTCTGAAGATGAAGACGAGTACGAAGTAGGAACGGTAAGGTTTTAAAAAGCAGATACTAGTTGATGGTTGGTTTTAGATTTTTTTAAATTTTGTGTCTGTTTTTAGAAGGCAATTTGTGTATCAAATTGCCTTTTTTTATGCTTGTGTTTATATTAAAAAAAGAAAGCGATTAGGTCTTAGAAGTAGTATTTAATCGATAAAATAAAAACGAAGCTATGCAGCCTATAAAGGTAAATCCGGCCATAATAGCAAAAGCAATTTGATGTCCGGTTTCACCTTTATATTCATCAAGGAAATAACCATATAAAAGTCCGGCAAAAATATCTGGCGTATAGCCAATCACAGAGATAAATCCAACCGCAGTTCCTGTAATTGCTAACGGAATTTTCCCTTCTTCAAGCGTTGCAAAATACAAGACACGAGCAGAGTAAACGCCTAAAGCCATGGTGCCTATAGACAATGCAAATAACAATGTTGTACTATCACTAATAATCCCAGAAGCAAATACGAGACTTGTTATTGTCATTAATAAAAACCCAATAATTATCCATAGCGATGCTCTGGTACGATCTGCCAATAAGCCAATAACGACACCAATAACTGGTCGCATATAAAGAAGATAGGTGCCAATTTTAGCCGATTCAATCTTATTGTAAAGCATGACGTCTTCAGCATAAAGGCTAAACACATCAGTCATTTTGTAAGCGTAATAAGCACATAAAATGATAATCATCAAGAGCCAGACGGCTTTAAATTTCATAACCATTTTAAAGTTTTCAAGTGTAAATACTTTGGGCTTAATGCTATTGTTGTTTTCTAAAGTTTTAAATCGCAACAAGAAAAACACCAAAATAGCAATTCCCATGATGGCTAAAGACGTATAGGTAATCACATGTTTAAAAGCTTCGCGACGCTCGGTAATTGAAGTAAGTTCAATGTCTTTTGTAATGAAAAAAGAAAAGATTAAAACACCAACCGATCCAAAAATGGCTGCTACGAGTCCGCGACCACCATCCAAAAAACCGAAAGCAATCCCTTGTTTTTGAGAACCTCCCCAAATCCTGGTGGCTTTAATCATGGCAGCCCAAAACAAGAAAATCGTTGTAAAACCCCAGAATCCGTAAAGGATATGAAGGTTTCCCAGTGATGGATACGTCGCCAAATAGAGTCCGCCAAATGCCGTAAGCATCAGTGCAACCGACATTAATACATGCGGTTTAAACTTATCAGCTAGTGGGCCACCTATCAAATAGGAAAAAAGCGCTACAGTTCCGTAGATAGAAAAACAGCTTCCTAGATCGGTTTGATCCATAGAAAAGGATTCTAAAAAGGTAGATCTAAAAATGCGCTGTAAAACAAAAGGTAGAATAAAAACCGCTTCACCAGCTAATATAAGTAAGAGGATAATGTAAACTGGAGATGTGGTTTTGTTTGACGACATCTTAAACTTGTAAAACACCCATATTGAATGGCTTTTCAATAGGTGCGTGGTTTGCCGCTTCAATACCCATACTTATCCATGTTCTCGTATCTAACGGATTTATCACAGCGTCTGTCCAGATACGAGCAGCAGCATAATAGGGTGAAACTTGATTGTCATATCGGTTTTTAATCTTGTCGAAAAGTTCTTTTTCTTTCGCTTCGGTAATTTCTTCTCCTTTTTTAAGGAGCGATGCTTTTTCAATTTGAAGTAAAACTTTTGCAGCAGAATTACCACTCATTACAGCAAGTTCGGCACTTGGCCATGCCGCAATAAGTCTTGGATCGTAGGCTTTCCCACACATAGCATAATTTCCTGCGCCATAACTATTTCCGATGACAATCGTAAATTTTGGAACCACCGAATTACTCACAGCATTCACCATTTTAGCACCATCTTTAATAATCCCACCATGTTCAGATTTACTTCCAACCATAAATCCGGTCACATCTTGTAAAAAGACCAACGGAATTTTCTTCTGATTACAATTCGCAATAAAACGTGTGGCCTTATCGGCACTATCATTATAAATCACGCCTCCAAATTGCATTTCGCCTTTTTTGGTTTTAACCAGTTTACGCTGATTGGCAACAATACCAACAGCCCAACCGTCGATACGTGCGTAGGCTGTGATTATAGTTTTTCCGTAACCTTCCTTGTATTCATCAAATTCGCTATTATCAACAAGACGTTTGATAATATCTTTCATGTCGTATTGGTCGGCTCTGGAACGCGGTAAAATTCCGAAGATATCATCAGGATTCTCTTTCGGTTTTTTTGCAGCTACACGATTAAAACCAGCTTTGTCGTAATCTCCAATTTTATCCATCAAGCGCTGAATAGTTTCCAACGCATCTTGATCATCTTTGGCTTTATAATCGGTAACTCCAGAAATTTCACAATGTGTTGTCGCACCACCTAAGGTTTCATTATCTATAGTTTCGCCAATAGCCGCTTTTACCAGGTAACTACCAGCGAGAAAGATGCTCCCTGTTTTATCAACAATTAACGCCTCGTCACTCATAATTGGTAAGTAAGCTCCTCCAGCAACACAACTTCCCATAACGGCAGCAATTTGAGTAATTCCCATACTACTCATTACGGCATTATTTCTAAATATGCGTCCGAAATGTTCCTTGTCGGGAAATATTTCATCCTGCATTGGTAAATAGACACCAGCAGAATCTACCAGATAAATAATAGGCAGGCGGTTTTCTATAGCGATTTCTTGAGCTCTTAAATTCTTTTTTCCAGTTATAGGAAACCAGGCGCCAGCTTTTACAGTGGCATCATTAGCTACGACAATGCATTGTTTTCCTTTAACATAACCGATTTTTATAACCACACCACCAGACGGACAACCACCATGTTCAGCATACATATCTTCACCAGCAAAAGCACCAATTTCTATTGATGGCTTTTTTGAATCTAAAAGGAAATCTATACGTTCTCTGGCCGTCATTTTTCCTTTAGAATGATGTTTAGCAATGCGCTTTTCACCACCACCAAGCTTGACTTGAGCAAGTCGCTTTTTCAAGTCGGAGAGCAGTAGTTTGTTATGATCTTCGTTTTTATTGAAGTTTAAATCCATAGTGCAGTTAATTTCGTACGAATTTACGAAACCAGCAACGGATTAAAAAGTGAATAATTTGTTAAAATTAATTACATGGAAATAGTTTCCTAGGAAAGTATATTATATTTGTGTTATAAAACTATATATAAATGAAAAAAATAATAACATTCGCAGGGAGTAACAGTAAGGATTCTATCAATAAAAAATTAGCAGTTTATGCTTCATCTTTAATTGAAGATGTTGAAGTTACTGTTTTAGATTTAAATGATTTTGAATTACCGTTGTACGGCATCGACTACGAAATAGAGCATGGTATTCCAGATAATGCACACAAATTTTTAGAGCATATAAAATCATCTGATGGGATTGTAATGTCTCTAGCAGAACACAATGGTGCTTATAGTACCGCTTTTAAAAACATTTTTGATTGGATGTCTCGTATTGATGGGAAGTTGTGGAGCGAGAAACCAATGCTCCTTATGGCAACCTCTCCTGGCGGTAGAGGTGGTGCTACAGTATTGGAAATTGCTAAAGGACGTTTTCCGTATATGGGCGGACAAATTGTAGGTACATTTTCATTGCCATCTTTTACGGCAAATTTTCAAGAAGGAAAAATTACAAATGATACACTCAACGCACAGTTAGTGGATGAAGTCAATCAGTTAAAAACACATTTATAATCATGGAAATTCAAAGTGAACATAACGAAAAAAAAGGACGCTTTTATTATAAAGTAGATGGTGTAGAACAGGCTCAAATGACTTACAGTCGGGTAGGCGCAGATAAATTAATCATAGATCACACCGAAGTAGATTCGTCATTAAAAGGGCAAGGTGTTGGTTACAAATTGGTTGAGGCTGCTGTAAGCTATGCTAGAGATCAGCAGGTAAAAATTTTACCCTTATGTCCGTTTGCAGCAGCCGTATTTAAAAAGCGAAGCGAATACAATGATGTACTGTTTTAGAACTAATTGAACGTATTATGGGCAATTTAGAGAAAGACATTAATTCAACGTTTGAAAATAACAAAGTTAAAGCCATGCTGAATATTATTTATACAGCAAATTGGATTACGAGTATTCAAAATGAATTTTTTAAAGATTACGGTATTTCGCCTCAGCAGTATAATATTTTGAGAATATTAAAAGGTGCCAAGCAACCACTTAATGTACAAACCATTAAGGATCGAATGTTAGAGCGCGCTCCAAATGCAACCCGTTTAATGGATAAACTATGCGCGAAAAACTATATAGAGCGTTTGCCTTCAGAACAGGACAGACGTGTGGTCAAAATAGCAATTACAAAAGCCGGAATTGCTTTGTTAGCGTCTATCCCAATGGATTTTAATAATGAAATGCTTAAAAATCTTACAGAAACTGAAGCCAAACAGTTAAGTGATTTATTAGATAAAATGCGCTAATTGATATTTTTGTAATCAACAAACATTCTGAAGTTTGTAATATTAAGCGGTTTTTAGAATAGGAATTATTCGCGTTACAATACCATTAAAAATTTAATTATTTTTAAATCCTTTTGAAAAAATAGAAAAACAGAAGTTGACTTCTTAGGTTTAAAAATACGATATTTGTAATTCCCTTAATAAAAATTGAATTATGGCAATGAATAAAAATACAGTGTTAGCTTGGGCTACCACAATAATGGTAATAGTAGGATTAGGTTTAATAGCTTTAGGCGCCTTTCGATACGACGATGTCGCAGGATGGGGATTTGCAGCGGTTGGAATTGGCTTTTTTGCTATTGCTTGGGTGTTTAATGCTTTAAAAGGTAGAGTATAATGAGTGACGATAAAAAAGTAATTTTCTCAATGTCTGGTGTAACAAAGACGTTTCAGTCGGCTAACACACCAGTTTTAAAAAATATATACCTAAGTTTCTTTTATGGTGCAAAAATCGGAATTCTTGGTTTAAATGGTTCGGGTAAGTCTACCTTGCTTAAAATTATTGCAGGTGTTGATAAAAACTACCAAGGAGATGTGGTCTTTTCGCAAGATTATTCGGTTGGTTATTTAGAGCAAGAACCACAACTAGATGATGATAAAACGGTCATGGAAGTTGTTAGAGAAGGTGCTGCGGAAACTGTTGCCATTCTTGATGAATACAATAAAATTAATGATCAATTCGGTTTAGAAGAAGTCTATAGTAATCCAGATAAAATGGAAAAACTAATGAACCGTCAAGCCGAATTACAAGATCAAATCGATGCCGCAAATGCCTGGGAACTCGATACCAAACTGGAAATCGCTATGGATGCATTGCGAACACCTGAAGGCGATAAAAAGATTGCTGTACTTTCTGGAGGTGAGCGTCGCCGAGTTGCTTTGTGTCGTTTATTATTACAAGAACCTGATGTGTTATTATTAGATGAGCCAACCAACCATTTGGATGCCGAATCGGTTCACTGGTTAGAACATCATTTAGCACAATACAAAGGAACTGTTATTGCAGTTACACACGATAGATACTTTTTAGACAATGTTGCGGGTTGGATTTTAGAGCTCGATAGAGGTGAAGGGATTCCTTGGAAAGGGAATTACTCGTCTTGGTTAGATCAAAAATCAAAACGAATGGCTCAAGAAAGTAAGACGGCTTCTAAGCGTCAAAAAACTTTAGAACGTGAGTTAGAATGGGTGCGTCAAGGAGCAAAAGGTCGACAAACCAAGCAAAAAGCTCGTTTGAAGAACTATGATAAACTCATGAGTCAAGATCAAAAGCAGTTGGATGAAAAGCTTGAAATTTACATTCCTAATGGTCCGCGTTTAGGAACCAATGTTATTGAAGCCAAAGGTGTGAGTAAAGGCTATGGTGATAAATTGCTTTATGAAGATTTAAATTTTAATTTACCACAGGCTGGAATTGTTGGTGTTATTGGTCCGAATGGTGCTGGTAAAACAACAATTTTCCGAATGATTATGGGTGAAGAAACACCTGATAAAGGCGAATTTATTGTCGGCGAAACGGCAAAAATTGCTTACGTAGATCAAAAGCACTCTAATATTGATCCTGAAAAAACGATCTGGCAAAACTTTAGCGATGAGCAAGAGTTGGTAATGATGGGAGGAAAACAGGTAAATTCGAGAGCGTATTTGAGCCGATTTAATTTTTCGGGTAGTGAGCAAAATAAAAAAGTAAACTTACTCTCTGGTGGTGAGCGTAACCGCTTACACTTAGCAATGACACTCAAAGAAGAAGGAAACGTTTTGTTATTAGACGAGCCTACCAATGATCTTGATGTTAATACTTTAAGAGCTTTAGAAGAAGGTTTAGAAAATTTTGCAGGATGTGCTGTTGTGATTTCTCACGACAGATGGTTTTTAGATCGTATTTGTACACATATTCTTGCTTTTGAAGGTGATAGCCAAGTCTATTTCTTTGAAGGAAGTTTCTCAGATTATGAAGAAAATAAAAAGAAACGATTAGGTGGTGATTTAATGCCGAAACGTATTAAGTATAAGAAATTAGTCCGATAATTTTGAACCTATAAGTATAAAAAAAAAGCCAGCAAATGCTGGCTTTTTTTATGATTTGTTAAGACGTTTTTTGAGTGTATTGTTTTCTTTTTTTAAAGCGTTGACTTTAATTAAGTTTAAAATCAATAACACAAGTAACGTGACTATTGCTATGGATAGAATGCTTGTTATTTTTGCGAGGTTAACATCCATACTAATTGTTATTATTATCATATAAATGACCATCAGTAAAATCCTGATAACTCTTGTCAACTTCTTTTTTATAGAAACTGTTATCTGTTAACCTTTTGTTTTCTGCCTTCAACTTATACATTTTAATAATCGCAACAGCGATAAACACTAAGAAAATAGAAGCTGTAACAATGAGAACTATGGTAAGTTGAATGGTACTTACCAAAGAAATGTTTGATGTATAGGTAGTTAGCATTACACTATGTTTATTTAGATTTGGTTCTCAAATATACAATAATATTTAAATAACAAGTCATTTATCTATAAAAAGTTACACTTAATCGATAAAATTAATATATGTTAATTGTACCAATCGAGTTGAATCACTTCAATACTCTCATCACCTTGGTTGATAAGTGTTTTAAATTTTTTCACATCACTCATTCCGTCTTTGCCTCTGTAATGATAAGGATAAACGGTTTTAGGTTTAAACTCCATAACGGCTTCAGCGGCTTTATCAACCGTCATTGTCCAGGGCAAATTCATACAAACAAATGCTTTATCAATTTGTTGTAAGGCTCTCATTTCAGGAATGTCTTCCGTATCGCCAGAAATATAAATACGCTCACCTCCAAGGGTTAACACATAGCCATTTCCTCTGCCTTTAGAATGAAACTGTAAAGCCTCTTCGCGTAAATTGTACATCGGAATAGCTTTTACGGAAAATCCACTGGAAACTTCAAAAGCATCATCATTATTTAAAACAACGGTTTTTCCTGTTTTTAAATCTTCAGGAAATAAATCGGCAACAGCTTTTGGTGCAATAACCGTTGCTTTAGACAAATTTAAACCAGATAGAGTCTTCAAATCAAAATGGTCGCCATGTATATCTGTTATCAAAACAGTAGTTGCCATAGGCAAACCTTTAAAGGCTTGAGCGCCTCCAGTAGGATCAACATAAATCACATCGTTTCCATAAGTTAAAGCCATTGTGGCATGTGAAATAGGATGAATACTTAAACTGTTTTCTTTTGAAGGGGTTTCAGAAACCAAATCTTTAGAATTGGCTTCCATAGCATCAGTGGTAGCCGGTTTTGGATCTGTTTTACAAGAAATCGCTAATAAACAGCCTAAAAGCAATAGTAAATACAAATGTTTCATAATATATAAGTTTTAAGAACTTAAAGATAATTACAAATGATTGGTAAATAAAGTTTGTAACAAAATATTATAATTGATGACTCATATTTTAAGCGCATTAAGTTTTTAAAATCATATTTTTTAACGAAATTGCTTGTCCGAAATATTGTTCAACCTAATACACAACATAATATGTCTGATGATTTTGATTTATTAGAAACGAATTCCAACGAAAAAACTGAAAAAGTAGATGTAAATTGGGGAAAAGCCATAGACCAGATGAAGTCTAAGCTTGCCCAAGAAGATGATCCTGAAAGTCGTCAAAAAATCTTAAATGCAACGTTAGACAATGTTGTGGATATGGCCGAAAAAGATAGGTCAACACTACTCGATGCTATTAAAGATTTAACCGATTATCAAGATGAAGTCGGAATTATGTTCGAAGGGTTTTCTGCATTAAACGCAGCCGAACAAAAAATCATTGATGATGCTGTCAAACGTTTAGAACGTGCCAAAATTGAATTGGAAGATGCCAATGCAAAACCTGATACGTTTTGGAATAATCTTTTTGGTAGAAAAGGTAAAATCAAAAGAGCAGAAGAGGAACTTAAAGCGGCTCAGAAAGAACGCGATGCTTCCGATAATAAAGCTAAGGCAATGTTTCAGCAACGTATTGAAAATGCCGATGTACAAACACTTTTAAACGAATTATCATTTAAAAGTCAGGCAGCTATCAAACGTTTAAAAGACAGAGAACTTGAAATCAAAGAGGTTGAAGAAAGTTTAAAAACAGCTATTGTCGAAGCGAGTAACAATCATACCAAAGCCCTTCAGAAGAAAAAAGAAGTAGAAACTAAACTTGAAGAGCAGTATGCTTTACTAAAACAAGCGCGTCAAGCTTTAGAAGAGGTTGCCGATAAGCAATCTACAGAATATTCTGAAGCCTTAGAGAAAGTAACTCAGCTTGAACAAAAAGTGGAGGAACTTGAAGGACTTAAAAACGCGTATACCACACTTGCCGCTTCAAAAGATAGCTTCGTGCACAAGCATAATTTGACCATAAAAGTATTGACATCTTTACGTAGTAATTTGCAAACGCATCGTGCGAAATTAAAAAGTGATACCGATGAGCGTCTTAAGTATTATGATGGTTATGTGGTCGCTTTAAAAGCACGTACAGATCAGGAGTTTGCTGCAATTTTAGAGCATTTAGGAGTTAAAACCGATGAGCATATTGGAGAAACTTTAGCAGCAATGCATACCGCGAGTGCGAAAGCGCGTCAGGAAATGATGGATAATATTCCGGTACACGAAAAAGTGATGCAAGGCGTTTATGGAAGCTATGCCGAAGCGCTTAAAGAAATCAGAACTAAAGATGCCGAAATCCAGAAAAACTTTGCCGATCGTTATGGTATTGATATGAAGGAAATTTTCGACGAATATTATAAAGCCGATCCAAATGCACCAGCAGATGGTGGTGAGCCAGCAGGTGAACCAAAACCAGAGGCTAACGATGACGATTTGTTGTCTTAATATAATGATGGCGTTCCCAGACATGCCCAAAAGCATCGTCTGGGCAGGCTTTCCTCTATATCTTTTTTCTGAAAGCGAAAAAAGGATGCCGTATCAATCCTTAACGCAAAATTGAATGTCATGTATTTAGCTTATTAAATACGGTCAACTGTTTACTGAAATATGATTGTAACACCATTAGATTCAGCAGTATTAGACTCTAAAGAGCAGTATGTGTTTTATCATAAAATGATAGATTTCACGCTCAAAGAGCTTATAGTTGCTGTGCAACAACAACAGCTTTTAAATGATAAAGAAGTTCTATTGTTCAAACAATATTGCGACTTACTATTGTATTCTATTGAAGCAATGCGTATCAAATACATGTATGATGACGAAGAAAATATGAAAGTCGATTTAACCGACTCTGGCTTTCCTAATTATTTGGAATTTCGGTATTTGTTTAACGACTTAGGATTGCGTGAAGATTATTTGGGAAAGTTAACAAACGTCGATGTTTTAAAAGCAGAATTTTTAGATACACTATTGCGAAAAAAAGAGCCTATTGCTAAGCGTAAGTTATTTCAGGCAGCCTCAATCGTCTACTATAAATCCGCAAAAAAAGAATACATTTTCAATCGTTTTGTACAAGGAAAAATTATTGACGCACCTCAAGGATCTCCAGGACAGTATTTGGTGAGCTGGAGTTTTTATGAAGTCTCGCATAACAGACCGTTTATTTGTTATATGTATTTTGATTATGAAGGCGGCAGAGATCCGCTCAAAGACAGAGACGATATTTATTATGCTCTTAAAACGGTTGCCGATAGAGAACTGGCCTTAGATATGATGGCTTATGCTATTGATAAGCGTTTACCTAAGATATATCCTAAGCGTATCAAACGCATCGATTTGGGTCCAATTCATAATGTCTTTGCAAAAGATGAAAATAAAGTGACTCATGCCATTTTAGAAGGGATTAGCCAAAAAGCCATTCCGTTAGAATCGTATGCCATTTCATTCAAAATAGACGAAGTAAGCTCTAAAAGTGAATTTAAAGAAGGTAGCTTTTTCAGCAAGCAAACCTTTCAAAAATGGGACGCTATTTTTAGACAACGTTATGTCTTTGCACCTCACCGAATCATACAATTGCTGTATAACAAAACTCCTGAAATCATGAATAAACTGGCTAAAGCGCCTATTCAGATTGCAGATTTAAAATAAGATAAAAATAAGTGATCGTCGCAGTATTCTCTATTTGAAAGCTGTGACTGATACTGAAGACTAATATAAAAGAATGGAACACAACTCAACATTTCCTATAAAACAAAATGAACTTGATATGCTTCGTGATGAAGCTACTTCCTATATAAAAAGTGTACAGTGGGAACAAGGGCAACGTGCTAAAAATAAAGATAAAGACGCTAAAGATGAGTCTATTTTATTATACTTATCTCGTGCTAAAGGAAATGGAGGTGCCGACATTACTTCGGTGTCAAAAACAATCCTCGAGTTAAAAAAGCGCCTGTTACCTGAATCTATAGCGATTCCCTTGCATTTAAACCAAACCTTATATGCTGTTCAAGAAGGAATCACCTTAGGGATTTGGGTTAAAGACAGCTATTATGATGCCTCAGGGCTGTCGAGTTTAGCTGAAAACAAATCAGCACTTGATAACTCCGGAAAACGGGAGTACGAAAGTAAAATGCAAACGGCAACAGCATTTTTGTTGTTTGCCACATCTTATAAGATCTTACACGATTTAAAAGTCATGGCCTCAGATGATTTGAGTGTTATGAAAAATAAATTTGCTGGAATTCCTGAAGTGTCATTAATGTCACCACTTAAAGGGATTTCATGTGCCTTATTTTATTACGACAAATATTTAGGACATCCTGAAATTATTAAATCAGATAAAGATGTTATCGATTTTACAGTCGTGTATTTTGAAGCGCTAATCGACGAAATTCAAATGCGTAAAAGCAGCTTAGAATACACCGAATCAATTGTCGATCGCACCTATAAACTTGAAAATTCAGACTTTGCAATTTCAGGCTGGGACAATGTTTTTCAAGGTGCTGCAAAAAGTGTAGAATTCAATAAAATTCAATTCGAACAAATTGTAGGAAATAGAGATGCCAAGCATTTCGCACGTCGTTTAACCGAACGTATGCTAAGCTACGATTTTGAAGCTAAGAAAAATCCGTTTCAAGAATTAGGCGGATTCATGCCAGTTTTTATGGGTTACGGTATTCCGGGAACTGGAAAAAGTATGTTAATTGCAGCGATTGCAACACGTTTAAAAGAGCATTGCGACAACTTAGACATTCCGTTTTTATTTCACCCAATGCCAGATACTTTGATTTCAACATTTCAAGGTGGTTCTGCCGAAAAAATGGTCGAGTGGATGAAACCCTTACAAGACCCTTCAAAACTTATATTTGCACCTATAGATGATGCCGAAAATAATTTACAGGAACGTACAGCACAAGGCGTTTCCGCAGGTGTAAAAGAAGTGATTGGTGTCTTTTTGCGTTACACCGAAGGCGCCTATGCGGTCAATTATGGAAATAGTTCTATAGGACTATTCACCAACCTTCCTGAAATGTTAGATAAAGCAGTTATTTCACGTGTGCAAGGTCGTTTTAAAATTGATGGCGCACGTACCGAACACGACTTTTTAGATCAGGATCATTTGTGGTGGCGCAAGTTGGATGCGACGATGCCAGACTTCGTCAATATGCAAGGTCCAGAAAATTATAGTTATCTCCAGGATCAAGGCTTGGCGAAAAACATGGGAGAAATCTTAAACGTATCTGATAAACCAACCGAAGAGCGTGTTTTGGAGGCTTACGATAAAACCGAAAAGCATTTTAAAACCAATCAGCATTTGTTTTATGCGAATTTGTATAAGGAAATTCAGAAGTTATTTCCGTTTTTCTCGTCTCGTGATGTCCGAAATATTCAGAGTGCCGTCTCTTTGCGTTTAACCGATTTTGATTTGGAAGAAGATTGGTTTGAAAATCCTGATTTTTACTTTAAAAAGGATTACGAGACCAAGTTCAATATGTTGCAGGAATTGATGCGGGCAAATATGAAAGGCTTGGATTTTTCTGAAATCCGCCGACAAGAAGTAGTGCGTTATTTAGATAATGTAGCGACTATTGCTGATACCGATTTTAAACGTAAAGTAGATGCTAGAGTTAATCAGTTAAATATCGATTTAGAAGCAAGAGAACAGTTTGGAAAACGCGAATAGCCATATAAAAGAGATTCAAGAGAAAATTCTTTCTGATGATCACTATAGTCTTAAAAAGGTATCTTTTGATTATAAAATGTCTGATGGAAAATGGGTTAGACAGCATCGTGAAGTTTACAATAGAGGTGATGGTGCCTGCATCCTTTTGTATCACAAAAAGAAAAACACAGTTGTTTTGGTTAAACAATTCAGAATGCCAACTTATATGAATGCTAATGGTGATGGTTTTTTGATTGAAATTTGTGGCGGCTTATTAGATAATGATAATCCCGAAGCTTGTATCATAAGAGAAACCAGAGAAGAAATTGGTTATGATATAAAGACGATAAAAAAAGTTTATGAAGCTTTTTCTTCGCCAGGTGTCTTAACCGAAAAACAGCATTTTTTTATTGCAGAGTATGAAGACCATATGAAGCAATTTGTTGGTGGCGGATTGGATAGCGAACAAGAAGATATTGAAGTATTAGAACTTCCTTTTTCGGAAGTAATTGAAATGCTTAATCAAGGAGAAATTAAAGATACCCGAACCATCGTGCTATTACAATATTTACAAATTCATAAGGTATTAGACTAAAATGGATAAACTAAAATTAGCAAATCTTTACAGAAGTGAATTAATTCCCGTAAGCGGGAAATTAGTTGAGCGTTATAATAAATGCCTGAAAAAATTAGGATTCACAGAAACCAAACTTACCCATTTTTCAATTGATGGTATTGGTTGGAGTCCAGAAGTCGCCGAAGAAAAGAACAATGAAAACTATTTATGTAACGGCGAATCTAATCCGCACGGCATCATTATTTCACCATTGCAAAATAAAAAGCCAGTATATGCTCCATATCATACCTTTGATAGGGATATGATGCTTCAAATTTTTAAAACACATGGCGATAAAATTAATGATATTACACGAGATTCAGCGATTTGTATTGACTTTGATCAAAACATCGATGCCTTTTATGAGCCTTTAGATGTCTTGCGATATCAGACCATTACGATTAGATTTCACCTCATTGATAATCTTGATAATGTAAGGGAAGAACAATTACAGCTCATTGAAAAATTTAATCATGCCAATAATTTTATCGATGAAGAATTGCATCAGTTGCTTTTAGATTCTGCCAATAAATATGGCGATTTGCGGGAGCGTGATCTCAATCTCAGATCTATGAGTTATGTCACAGATTCATTCTTCACCAAATCTTTTGGAGGTGTTTATGTTTTAAGAGATTTTATTTCTCCTATTGTCATTTTTGAAGATATGAAGTGGTATAAAGAGGCTATTAAAGATACTGTTCATGACGTCTTTATCTTTCATATTTCGCAACCAGAGCTTATCGATAAACTTCGCGACCATATTATTATCACTTACGATTTAGAAGATACGGTCAAAACCAAACGTTATGAGCGAATTAAAAAATATGTATTTGCTCAGTATTTAAAAGATACAGCACATCCAGTTAAAGACATTTTGAATGATCCATTATTATTCAAAAGTTATTTAAACAAAGTTGATATCGATACACGAAAAAAAGTCATGAGTGTTGAACGTTACCTCGAAAAATTAGAAACGAGCAATCAGTATAAAATTTCAGATATTGTCGATAAAGATTTGTTCATAGCCTTGCATGAGCCACATTCAAGCTTGCATCCAAAGCATCAGGATTTAATATGGAAGCTTTTAATACATATCGCGCCTAAAGATGTGCTATTTATGTACTGGTATGATAAACACGAGTTTTATAAGCAATACCAAATCTGGGATGAATCCTTACAAGATTGGGTGATTGAAACGATTCGTAACAATATATAAGAAATTTAGACTAACTTTATAAAGCATCAACTAATACAAAAAAACAATGGGATTAGAACTTATCATATTTATCGTAGCGATTCTATTTGGAATATTTCTCTATTGGAGAGAATCCAATGGTAATGGTGCGTACCGTTTTGTTAATAAAATAGTCAATAGCAAAGAATTGCAAATGCCTGCAGACAGTAAAAAAGGCTTTGTTTATCAACAGGCATTTTTACCGCGTTTAATCTTTGTGGTAGCTATTGTTCTAATTGCAGCTGTAATTGTTGAATTTTTAACACCCATTGCTGTTTTTAGTAGTTATGTTGGTGTTTCAGCGTTTTCTTCATTTGCTGCCGGAACCTTATTGGGAACATACCTCGCGAATTTTGTACTAAAATCCAGCAAGGTTATAGAAAAGCAAAGTGAATCTTTAGAAGACACTTTTGACAATGTCGTTGAAAAGGGTAAAGATTTTATTGAAGATTTAAAAACCAGAGATCCCAAAGTTGTTGAAGAGGCTAAAGAAGAAATTAAAACCGAGCCTACCGAAAAGATGAATGAAAAATCGGCTCGCGAACGTCTAAAAGATAAAGGTCTTATGTAAACATTGTTATCCTGAAACGCTTCAGGATCTTAGTATTTTATAAATATTACCTCTAGCCATACTTGAGTTTATTAATTAAAGTATAGTGTGCAGTAGGCAAGAGGTTTTAAACAAAGTCTCGACTGCGCTCGAGCTGACAGAATTAATTTATATGTTAAAAAACTACTGGAACAAAGGAAAAAAGCAAAAAGGCATTACTATTATTGTCGGACTCATACTACTCATCGCTCTTTTTGTGTTGCGTGATGATTACCAACCTGCCTTATTATTTTTCAGAAAATACCTCTTTATCATTATATTGAGTTTAGTGGTCTTATATTTTGGATTGAAAAAATTCAGAAGTTCAGCAAGTACAGGAAGACGTTTAGGAATTCTAGGAATTCTTTTGGTGTTTTTTACTTTGATTTACGTAGTTGGCTGGCACCTCAAACTATACGACTATATGAAAACGTATAATGTTTTCAATGATTTGAATAAAGTTGAAATCAATGAGTTGCCATTAACGCAAAATGAACGTATTCAGCCTTTAAGAAATATTTTTTCTATGGCTAATGAAAGCGTTGGAGAGACCAAAGATGTATCCTTGCCACATTTAGTGCGTGTCGATGATGAAAATAAATGGACCATGGCTATTCAACCTTCTGAAAAGTATGTCATGCAGCAAATAAGTGATAATACCGAAGAAGTGTTTTCCGTGTCCAGCACAACGCCTTTTCCTAGGTTTTCGAATGAAAATCGTATTCCCGTCACTTTTTCGATAGGAGAATCCTTAAAGTTTAGTCGTAATACTTACAATGCTGTTGTACAGCGTTTTAATCCTTGGATGCTTTTTAATTATGAGCCAAGTGATACATTTTATATGAAAAACGATTCGGGAGAATGGGTTCAAGTGGTGAGTTTAATCAAGTGGAAAGGCTTTTTCTTTCCGTATCCAAGTTTTGGAGGTGTTATGGTTATAGAAAGCGGCGAGCATGATTTTAATGATTATCTCGAACGTATTGCTATTGGTAAAGGTACATTTATTGCGCCCGATGAAATGAAAAACTATCCTTATCTCAACAAACAAAATACTTTGGCCGAAAAAGTATCACGTCTCCAGGCAGAATCTTTAAAATTTTTAGGCGGATTTAGTGATCCGTTGCCATGGAATATGGAAACGGCTGTAAAAATTCCTGAAATGCCTAAAGACCAGAATCAACAGCCCTATGTGACCGATTTCGATTTTGCAGGTTCAGAAAGTAAGGCTTATAGTGGTTTGTACCATTGGTTTGGATTAGAGCCTGTTGGTGACGAGCGTACAAGTTTAAGCTACAGTGTGTTTGTACCAGCCGATGGACGAGACGAATTATACTATTATGATCACGCTTCAAAAAAGCAAGGCTACGCAGGAGTATCTGCTATGCCATTAAAGGTGAAAGAATCGAGAAAAGAAATTGATTGGACAGCCAACACACCTGTAGAATTCAGACCTTATATTAAAGATATTGCTGGACGAAAACGTATGTTTTTCTTAGGAACAATTTCGGCAATTAGTGATACCAATGCGCAACAATTTGACGGTTCGGCAACTCCTGATTTGGTTTTGATTGATAGCGAATATCGCGATGTGATTTGGATTGATGTTAAACATCCGAGCACTTGGGATAAAGAAGTATACGACCAATTAAACGAAGCCTGGAGAGCCAGTGAAGGAATTGGTTACTTCTATAAGGAAGAAATAAGCGATGAAGATTTACAGCATATAGTCGATTCTTTAACCGTCATTCCAAAAGTCAATAAAAATTCTCAGGAGATTGAAGACTTACAGCGTAAGTTAGATTCGTTAAAAGCTTTGGATGAGAATCAAAATTAGGGCTAATGATTTTAATTGTTTTATGATTCAAGCCTAATATTCCCGTTCAAAAAGGCATTATTCTTTCAGATTTATGTAACAAACCATGTGATTTACAGACTTATAAATAAAGTCTATTATGGGAGGATACATGGGATTTGGTATGGCTTCTTGGATTTATAAACAACGTCCAAGAAAAGCGTTTTCGAAGCGAAAAAGAAGACCTACATGTAATACATTACCATCTTATGAACGTACCTTTAAACTTCAACCTTCTACGAAGTCGAGTCGTTGGTCATTACTCGTTACAATTATGTTATTAGGCCTATTTTTTACGAGTTTCTATTTTAAAGCTCCAGTTGTGATTCGACAAACAAATACAATGTTAACTTTGAAAAAAGAAAGAATCGAACGTGAAAATATAGAAGCGTTTGACTTTTTATATCATTCGGGTATTAGAAGACTTCATGGTAATAATTTAAAAGGAGCGTATTCCGAATTCAAACTAGCACAAGCCATATATCCTGAGCATGAAGCGTTGAATCAATTGATGATAGAAACATTAACTGTACTTTGTGAGGATGATAATGGATACTGTGATGAATTAGATGCTTTATTGTCTAAGTTACTTTAGTTTCAATTCCATTTTAATATCACTTCGCTTATAAGGGCTGTTGGGTTCTAATGGTTGCTCAATAAAACCAAATTTTCTATACAAATAAATAGCGTTTTCTAATTTAGTAGCAGAGTAGAGCATCAGTGCTTTAAAATGGTTCTCTTTCGCAAAATCTATACAATATTGTAAGAGTTGCTGCCCAATTTTTTGTCCGCGTTGCTGCGTCAACACAGCCATTTTGGTAAGTTCGAAAACCAAAGGCGTTTGGGTAGGCATGAGTGCAACAGTTCCTAAAATAGTAGCGCCTTGCTTGGCAAAAAATATATAACCGCCTTTATCAATAATATAGACGTCAGGTTTACTTAAAACTTCTTCATCAAAAGGTTCCACATAGAAATAGGTTTGTAACCATTCTATATTTAATTCATAGAAATCTTTAGCATAAACTGGATCAAATGGGATAATCTCAACGGCTCTCATGTGCTCTGATAAAATCGGTTAAGAGGTAGGTGATGAGCTTACCGACTTGAGTTTCGGTGTTTTCATTGGGAGCTGCTTCGCAAATATGAAGATAAGATACCAATTCTTGCTTTCCAAAATGATTAACAAAAGCACGCGCTTTATTCACAGAGAATCCGCTAGGTGTTATCGCACTACTAGGAATATCCTGAATGGCATCACAGTCAATTTCTAATCCGAAGTGCTTATCATTGATATGAATTAAAGCCGCCTCCATTTCAGCATTAAAACTGGTTTCCTGGCGCACCATCATACTTTCAAAAGTATTATACTGTATTGCTTTCAGCTTGTTTAAGGTTTTAAAAATAGTATCGGAAGTATAATTTTCGTGCAACCCAAAAACAAAGTATTTCTTTAAGAATCCTTCCGCAAACGCATAACTAAATCCGTTGCCACTATGCCGCCCTTCTTCAGCTCTAAAATCGTGATGCGCATCAAAATTAACAGCATTTATAGGCTTTTTTAGCGCTAATGCTGTGCCTTTAATATTGCCGTAAGCATTGTTGTGACCGCCTCCAATAATAATCGGAATTTTTCCTGCACTTACAATTTGAGAGACCAGAAACGATACCGAGTCGTCAATTCGAGAGACTTTTTTACGAGCTTTCTGAATGTCTTTTTTCTTTGTTTGATCTAATTTTTTTATTTTTTCTTGGTAGGTCTCAAACTCTAAATGCCCCAAAATCAAAACTTTTTCAGGATGCGTATGTACATTACTTTGGATATTTAACAGAATTTTAATTACAGCATCCCAAGCGTTGTAAGTTCCTGTTTTTCCGTAGTTTGCAAAGACACCAACATCTTCTTTTATACCAAAAATGACATAAGTAACGTCCAATTTTAACAGTTGCTCGTATATATCGTTGAAGTCGGGAAGTAACTTGATGTGTTCTCCAAACTTGGATTCTTTAGCACGTTTATTAAGAATTGATTTTAATTCTGAAGACGTAAAAAGTTTTAAATGTTCCATGAACAAATTTGATTAATTTTGGGATATTAAAAGTACAGAATTTTTATTTTCAACTTCAACTAACAACAATTAAAATTGAAAAAACAAGTTTTTAAATAATTAAAAAACAAAAAGTAAACTTATGGAAAATTCAAACAGTAAGAGTACAGGTTTAAAAATTGCTTTAGGGATTCTATTAGCACTATTTTTAGGTACTGGTTTTTATACCTCTAAACTTTACAACGAGAAAAAAGACAACGAAGCTGCTTTAACAAGAGAAAAGGAGCAAGTAATGGCAGATTTAAGCACCATGGCTAAGCAATACGATGTAGCTATTGGTGAAAATGAAGTAGCTAACGAGAATTTGGTAGATGCCAGAGAGCGTATTCAAGGGCTTATGGATTCTTTAAAAATTTCTCAAAACAGTGTAAACAGCTTATGGCGATACAAAAAGAAATTCTTGGCTTTACAAGAGGAAATGGATGTATTATTAGCTGAAAATGACAAACTTAAAATTGAAAACTCTTTATTGGCAACGAGTTTAGATAGCACAACTGTTCAATTAGCAGAGCGTACTGTTTTCACAGATTCTCTATTAGTTCAAAACACGCAGTTAGCTGAAGTTGTTGAAAATGCAGCAGTATTGCAAACGGTAAATCTTAAAGGGTTTGGTGTAATAGAAAGAAGCTCTGGGAAATTGATTCCAACAGAGCGTGCAAGACGTAGTGACAAAATTAGAGTGTGTTATACGGTTGCTAAAAATGCCTTAGTAGGTGCAGGAGATAAAGAATTATATGTTCAAGTGTTAGATCCTAAAAACAATGTATTAGGCGCTAATGAACAAATTCAATTTGATGAAACGGTATTAAACTACAGCTTAATAAGCAAGTTTAACTATGAAAACAGAAACTTAAATATTTGTGAGTTTGTTGCTCCAAATGATGAGTTTGAAAAAGGACGTTACGTAGTGAATGTTTTTAATGCAAAAGAATTAATTTCTTCTTCAGAATTTACACTGAAGTAAAAATAACGATTGATGATTGATTGTAAAAAATCCGGAAGTGTTTTGCGCTTTCGGGTTTTTTATTTTTTATTCTGAAATTTCCGCAATACAAGCTTCTCGTATCGACCAAAGTTCATCAAAACTCATGTCGAGTTCTTCGTTGTCAAGCCATGATTTTAGATAGGATTGATGTAATTCAACTTTATAGTCACCAATTTGCTCCGGAATAATAGAGGTTTCATACATTAAAGTAGCAACAAATGCAGGATGAGTATCTGTTCCGAAGGTAAGATCTAAAATTTGATGATGATATTTTAAATAGCAGTGCGCTTCCGGAATGTAATTCAAATTATAGGATTCTAAAATCGATTTAAGCTTAGGCGTATTTAGAGCATTCATTTTAAAAATGCCTAAAAACAATTTTAAATCTTCAACATCATTTTCAATTGCAATGGCTTTTAAAAACGCATGTTTTGTAGAACAAGTGCCTTTATGTTCACTTAAAACGGAGGCATAATCACTTCGGTTGGTCGTTCTGCCATACGGCAAGGATTTGATATGGTTGTATACCGAACTAAAATCGGTTAATTCACGGGAGATACAAGCTTTGGAAAGCAGTTTGTGTTTAGATAATTTAAAATTTCTGACCATTAATAATCACGGTATCTATTAAATTATCTCCAAAAGCATAAGGTAAGTGATAATAATTCGGAATCGCTTTGGTAATAATCAAATTTGCTTTTTTTCCTCTACAAATACTTCCGTATTGATTAGAAATCCCCATGGCATAGGCGCCATTAATTGTAGCGGCATTGATCGCTTCCTCAGGCGTGAGTTTCATTTTGATACAAGCAGTCGATATTACAAAATTCATGTTTCCGCTAGGTGTAGAACCCGGATTATAATCGGTTGCCAACGCAAGAGGCAAACCAGCATCAATAATGGCGCGTCCTGGTGTGTACGGAATGCTTAAAAAATAGGAACACGACGGCAAGGCTACAGGCATTGTGTTTGAGTCTTTTAATGCTGAAATATCTTCCGGATTAAGGACTTCCAGGTGATCTATAGAAAGTGCCTTATGATTCACACCAAGCGCCACACCTCCAAAGGCATTAAACTGGTTGACGTGTATTTTTGGAATGAGACGATGCTTTTTCCCGGCCTCTAAAACCCGAGCCGTATCGTCTAAATCAAAATAGCCTTTTTCGCAGAAAACATCAATGTATTCGGCAAGTTGTTCTTCTGCTACAGCAGGAATTAGTTCATTAACAACGAGATCGATAAAGCCTTTTTTATTGTTTTTAAATTCCTTCGGAATAGCATGAGCGGCTAATAATGTTGGTTTAATTTTTACTGGAAAATCATGCTTTAAACGTTTAATAACACGAAGCATCTTTAATTCGGCTTCAACAGTTAAGCCATACCCAGATTTGATTTCTACAGCACCCGATCCTAATTTGATAACTTCTGTTAAGCGTTTGGCCGCTTGATTATAGAGATCATCCTCTGAAGTGTTTTGCAATTGTTCAGCAGAATTTAATATCCCACCACCACGATTGGCAATTGCTTCATAAGAAAGTCCGTTTATACGATCTACAAACTCTTGAGTTCTATCTCCAGCGTAAACGATATGTGTGTGCGAATCACACCAGGTTGGCAATACGATTTTCCCTGTAGCATCTATTATTTCATCAGCATCAGTGTCTTGAAAATCGTCCATGTGCCCATATTCTACAATGGTATCGTGTTCGATAAGTACATAGGCATTTTTGATAACAGGTAAGACTTTCATATCCTTACCTTTTACGATTGTCACGTTGGTGTCTCTTACTTGTAATAATTCTTTGATGTTGGTAATGAGAATAGACATACTGATAATATTGCGTATAAATGTGTTAATTAATCAAAAATAAGAAATAGCCCTTATCTTTTAATAAATTTCAATCTGATATCGGAATCATTAATTTTTAATAGATACATTCCCTGTTCTAAATCAGAAATATCCAGAGACTCCTGCAATTGAATAGTTTGGGTTTTTACAATTTTACCAAGGTTATCTATAATTGAAATATGAACCGCTTCTGAAAGTCCTTTAAAATGAAGAATATCTTCCGATGGGTTTGGAAATACGGTAAGATTTGATAATTCAACATCAGAAACAGAAAGCACTATGGTTTCATTTTCAAACATATTAACTCTATCATCATTATAAGCAATGGTTGACATGTCTAAATCCCCATCATTTTCAAAATCGGCAAACGTAATGGTATAGGCTTGACTTTGTGTAGCATCGATTACTTGTTCTGGGCCAAAACCGCCAACGCCATCACTTTTAAACCAAACGATGTCGTTTCCGCTACCTGAAGTTGCACTAGTAAGTACAAAGTCTCTTAAATTATCATTGTCTAAATCTCGTAAATCTAAACATGCAGGATTGGCAATGCTGGTACTTATTACAGTTTCGGTATAGGTTGCGGTTCCGGGCGCAATTTGAGTTCTTTTAAACCAGGAAGCATTTCCAGTTAAATCGGTAACCAATATATCTAAGCTGGAATCGTTGTCAACATCTTCGGCCATCACACTAAAAATATAATCTTTAGTATTTAGCGATACAATATTGGTGTCTGCAGTAAAATTACCATCACCATCATTGTAAAAAACTTCAATTCGGCAATCGTTTGGTGTTCCAAACCCAACCGCATTAGCAATGACACTATCAATATCACCATCAAAGTCAATATCTTTCATCGCAAAAGCACCAGGATTAGGAATGGTATTGTCAATAATATTTTTAGGACCAAAAGTTCCAGAGCCATTATTCGCAAACCAGATTACTTCATTCCCATTATAAGCAGCCACAGCAACATCAGGTGTGGTGTCATTATCGATGGTTCTCACGTATACTTGTCCTGGACCATTGATGGTGGAAGAGATAATTTGTTCGGCACCAAAATTTCCTAAGCCATCATTGGCAAACCAGACTAATTTTCCATCAGCAGAAGAGGTCGATACGACGTCATTGTAACCGTCATTATTTAGGTCGGCAATAGCAACACCTCCAGCATTGTTCAATATGCCTATTGGCGTGGTTTGTAACGTAAAATGTCCGGTTCCATCATTTTCTAACCAATAGACCGTATTTCCGATGGTGGTACTAATGACGATATCGGGAAAAGCATCATTATTGATTAAACCTGAGGCAATGTTATAAGGTGCATTTCCGCCAGGTAAAGGTAATGCGATCGATTGCGATTTATTAAATGTTGTTTGAGCCAACATATTAAAGCTGGTCAATAGTAAAAAAACACTAAAAAAGAAACAGTTGCGCATGGTAATTAGGAACTAAAAACAAAACAAGCAAGTAAATGAATTCACCTGCTTGTTATTAGAATAAGATGAATTTATATTATTGTTTAATAAACTTTTTCGTCATATCAGAGTTATCATCTTTTATGATGTAAACACCATCACTTAGCTGCGATACATCTAGACGTTCTCCAGACGTGATTTTGTGTGATAAAACGACATGTCCAAGCGCATCATACACTGAAATATCAATAGCTTCATTGAAGTTTCCTGAAAAGGTTAACTGGTCTGTTGCCGGATTAGGATGTATGATTAAGTTTTCCGCATTAAATTCAGAAACACTGAGTGTAATTAATTCATTTTCATACCAGAATACAGTATCTACAGAATTACCAATAGAAGCAATGTCTTTATCACCATCAGCATCATAATCATCAACTGTAAAATCATACATTTGATAATTGTTATTTGCTATAAGCGTTGGCGTTGCACTTGGGTTTGCATTATTAGCACCTTGAAAAAAGATAATGGCATCATCAGTTGTGCCACCATCGGTTAGAATGACATCGTTATAACCATCATTATTAATATCTGCTACAACAGTGACAGCAGGTCTTGAAATTATAGAACTTGTGGAAATGGTATTGGCAGTAGAGGTTCCGTTTTTTACTTTATTGAACCATTCTACAACTCCGCTCACATTATCTACGGAAATAACATCCATTGTGCCATCATTGTTAACATCGGCAAAGCCAACATCAAATAAATAACTGTTTCCAGAATCTACAGTAACCACATCTTTAATCCATGATACAGCAGTTGATCCGCTTTCAATATATTGATTATAGTAAATTTCAATGGATTGTGTGTTGTAATAAGTCACCACAGCATCTAAGTCGGTATCACCATCAAAATCGGCTAAATCGACATAAAGGGTGCCGTTTCCTGTTCCGTTTTCAATATCTGGTTGTGCAGTAAAATTACCAGCACCATCTCCTGAATACCAAACAGTTTTGCTATCGTTAAATGAAATTGTAGCAATATCTGTATTACCATCTAAGTTAATATCTCCAGCTACCACTTCACCAGGACCAACAATAGTAGCATCTATAGTTACTGCAGGATCAAAGCCACCTGCAGCATTACTAGGATAATAAGTTAAACCTTCATTAGATGAAGTAACAATGATATCCATGCCAAACAATCCGTCAACATCAGCAACGGTCAGACCATCAACCCATTGTACTGTGGAAGATACAGTAGCTTCAATGGTGAAATTACCACTGCCATCGTTTTTATACCATTTGATATAATCTGTAGCAGGTGTTCCACCATTATAATCGTAAGTAGCCATAACGAGATCGATATCGCCATCACCATCTAAATCACCTGAAGCAAATTCGTAAGGTTCATTTCCTGTGCTGGGATCAATGTTTTGGACAGCAGCAAAGGGCTGAGCCAATAAGCTATTGCTAAAGAAAATTAAACATAAAAGACTGAGTAAAGTTTTTTTCATAATCGTATCATTTTAAAGGCTAATATATGTAAAAACACCGACAAAATTACATTTTATCGATGTTTTTGTACTTTTTATCGTTATTTTAATTCGCCTACCATATCCTCAGGTTTTACCCAAGCATCATAGTCTTCGGCAGTAACATACCCTAAATTAATAGCTTCTTCTTTAAGAGTCGTTCCATTTTTGTGAGCAGTATTAGCGATTTCAGCAGCTTTATAATACCCAATTTTAGTATTTAAAGCCGTGACGAGCATCAAGGAATTATTCAGTAATTGTTTAATAACTTGGTGGTTGGGCTCGATACCAGAAGCACAATGTGCTTCGAAGCTCACACAGGCATCACCAATTAGTTGAGCCGACTGTAATACATTAGCAGCCATCATAGGTTTAAAGACATTGAGTTCGTAGTGACCTTGTGTGCCACCAACAGTTACAGCGACATCATTACCCATCACTTGCGCACAAACCATCGTTAAGGCTTCACATTGCGTAGGGTTGACTTTTCCTGGCATAATTGAACTTCCAGGTTCGTTTGCAGGAATGATAATTTCACCAATTCCACTTCTTGGTCCGGAAGCCATCATACGAATATCATTAGCAATTTTATTTAAAGCCACAGCAAGTTGTTTCAACGCGCCATGAGTTTCTACCAAGGCATCGTGAGCGGCAAGTGCTTCAAATTTATTATCTGCGGTAACAAATGGTAAGTCGGTGAACTTGGCAATATATTCAGCAACGAGTTCGCTATAACCTTTAGGTGTGTTAAGTCCTGTTCCAACAGCAGTTCCGCCAAGCGCTAATTCTGCTAAATGTGGTAAGGTGTTTTGTAAAGCTTTTAATCCGTGGTCTAATTGTGACACATAGCCCGAAAATTCTTGTCCGAGCGTTAAAGGCGTCGCATCCATTAAGTGTGTACGACCAATTTTTACAACATCTTTAAAAGCGATCGATTTTTCATGTAATGTATTTCGTAATTGAATCACTCCAGAAATCGTTGTTTCAACGACCTTTTTATAAATGGCAATATGCATTCCAGTTGGAAAGGTATCGTTAGACGATTGTGATTTGTTGACATCGTCGTTAGGTTGAATCGTTTTCTCGCCTTCGCCAATCACTTTCCCTGCAATTTGGTGTGCTCTGTTAGCAATGACTTCATTGACATTCATGTTACTCTGAGTTCCAGAACCTGTTTGCCAAATGACCAATGGAAATTGGTCGTCATGTTGACCCTCTAAAATTTCATCACAAACCTGAGCAATTAAATCACGTTTGTCGTTATCTAAAACACCTAATTCGGCATTGGTGAAAGCTGCCGCTTTTTTGAGATAAGCAAAGCCATAAACAATTTCTAGAGGCATAGAGGCTGGAGCCCCAATTTTAAAGTTATTACGAGAGCGTTCAGTTTGTGCTCCCCAAAGTTTATCAGCAGGTACTTTAACCTTGCCCATGGTGTCTTTTTCTATTCTGAAATTCATAATTAATGGTGTGAGTTTAACGTGTTACAAAGTTACACTTTTTGTGTTTTATTTGGCGTCGTTTGTGGTTTTATTCCTTCGGAAATTAATCCATTGATGATTATAAATTAAAAGATACTTAGATTGTAAATCAGGTATTTGTACGCTTAAATAAATGAGTGATTAAGATTATTTTTAAAAACCATTCATTTTAAAAGTACAATCATGAAATCATTTTATTATTTAAGGCTTTGTTTTGTGTGTTTCTTGGCGTTCAGTTGTAATGAGTCTAAAAAAAGCGCTGAGGATATAGATAAACAAGATGATTTAGAAGTTGAAGTCTTTAAAACGGCTAAGTTTTTAACCCTTTCGGATGTTCATCTCGATAGCTCTAAAACGAATGTTCCCTACGGATCTATTCATAGTACAGGACGCGATATTTGGGAAAGGACAATTAATCAGATTAATACAGTATCTAACACTATTCAGCCAAAGTTTATGGTGTATGTTGGTGATGTGCCCAATTATACTGAAGACATTCACGGTAATATTAGTAAGGTGTTTAAGGACTTAAGTGCACTAAAAGGAGATTACCCTATTTTGTTTTTGCCTGGTAATAACGACACTATGAATGGTGATTATAATTCGTTTCAAAATGCACCAAATCCCAATGGTGTTTCTGTGTTTTCTTTAAATAATAATACCTGGCCAATTATTAATCGTAATTCTACAACGACCACTGTTGGAACATTAGATTTCAATGAGGAGTTTGGTTTTTATTCAGTAGAACTTACTATCGATGGAGAACGATTACAAATAATAGCTCTAAACTCGGTGATTTTTAGCAGGAAATATACAGCATATGATGGCGTTACACGCGACACAGCAGCTCAGCGACAGTTTTCATGGTTTGAAAATAAATTAGATAGTTATGCTACGACCGATCATGTGTTGGTAATGATGCATATTCCTCCAGGTCGCGATGGTCATGGAACTTATGGCGCTAATATGTGGGATGAAAGGCTGTATGTGAAAAATAAAAATGATAAAAGTAAAAAGGTTCAAAATGCATTTTTGGATGTTTTAAAAAACAATAAACCTAAATTGAGAGGGATACTTACCAGTCATACTCATTTAGACGGTTTAAGACGCTTGTATGCTTCAGATCGATATGGCGGAAACATGATTACTGTAAGTATATCTACACCAGGTATATCTGTGTATCATAACAATAATCCCGGATTTAAATCATTTACATTTAATTCCAGTAATTTTGATTTAACAGACTTTGCAACCTATTATGCCGAGCCAACAGATAGCCTTCCAACGAGCTCGTATAAAGACAGAGATTTTAAATACATATCAAAGCCTTATAGTTTTAAAAACACCTATAAAATTACGGATGAGAAGATGAGTATTTTTTCTGCAATTGAGCAATTAAAACACAGGCACATAATTAATGGTTATATGAAAGACATTCTTTATGTAAGATCTAAAGATACATCTGCAGCTGGAAGATTTCATTATGATCATGCTTTAGATGTATTGTATCAGTAATAAGAACTCTGACAGCATTTAACTATTGAATACTGGTTTTTGTATAGCATATAGTTTATATAAAAATGAATTAATAATAATCTCTAATTCTTTACAACCTGTTAATAAATCTTAAATTTGCTATTGCAAAACAATTCGCTTTATTATATCTTTGCAGTAACAAAAAAAAACCACATGTTTGAATTTGACCAATATTTAGGATTTTTAGCATTTTTAACCATTTTGACCATCGGATTTTGGTTAATGATTTTTTTATTGACGTTCGTGATTCCTTACTGGATTGGTGGTTCACTTATTGAACGTTTAAAAGAAATCAAAGAAGAGAAGAAAGCTAAGCGAGAAGCATCAACTCACTAAACTGAGTATATTATATATAAAAAAAAGGAAACCAATTTGGTTTCCTTTTTTTTTGTGTCATATTGAAACAAATTCAATATTATATCTTAGAATTTGAGTAAATGTATTGTTGTTGAGATTTCGACTATACATTTAAGGATTAACCTTCAAAATCGAAGTCATCTCCACCACCAGAGTCTCCATTATTATTTCGTTGTTGACGTTTTTGCTGATTAAAACGATAGGTAAATGTCACATTAAAACTACGTTGTCTCCATTGAAACTCACTTTCGTTAACAAAGGTATCTGTAGTTGCAGTAGACTGGCGTTTTCTTGAATTAAATAAATCGCTAACATTAACTGCTATTGACGCTTGCTCTTTGAATAGATCTTTACTGAAGGCTAAATCTGTTGAGAAAATCCCTTTGTTTTTATTCTGAGCATCTTCACTTGGTCCACGGTAAAAAATACGTGTCTGCCAATCGATTTTTCCTGGTAAAGTATATTTGTTATTAATTCGGGCAAACCAGCTGAAGTTTTCTGCACCAAAATCGGTGCCTTCATAAATACCTTCAGTGATCGACTTAAATAAGTTTAAGTTAGCATTAACATTCCACTTATTGCTAGGTCTATAGGTTAATGTGAATTCGAATCCATAACGATCATTAGTCGCTAAATTAATTGGTGTACGTTGAATAATTGGTACTTCAGTGCCTCCAACAATGGTTGTTTCTCCAGTATCTAAAGACACAAATGTAAAGACATCTGTTGCACGTTGGTAATAGATAGACGAGTTAAGTGTCATTTTTCCGAAGCGATTTAAATACCCTAAATCAAAGGTGTTTGAGTAACTTGGATCGATGTCAGGATTTCCCTGAAAGATGTTTGTCGCACTACTTCTTGATGGAAACGGATTGATGAATCGAGAACGCGGACGTCTAATACGTCGGTTATAACCTAAAGTTAAACTTTGTTTTTCGGTAATCTCATAACCTAAATTAACAGTAGGGAAGAGGCCTGTATAATTTTTACGTTGGAAATCGTTACTGGTAATCTGATTGATAGTCACACGCGATTGTTCCATACGTAAACCTAGTAAGTAAGAGAATTTATCTTTGATTTTACTACCAAATTGGGTATAAAGCGCATTGACGTATTGACGAAAAACTAAATTGTTACTTACGTTTTCATCCAATACAAAGGTGCCATCCTCATTAAATTCTAAGGTGTAATCGGTATCGGTTTCTTCAAAGTTTCCACGGTAACCAAATTCGAAATTACTTTTTTCACCAATAGGTCTTGTATAGTCTAATTGTAACAATACTTCGTCTTGATGTTCTACAGTTCTAACGCGTTCTGCAGCATCACCATCCTGAGCGATAATCGATTTTTCCTCTTCGGCATTGTCTTCAAACTGAAAATCGATAGTTAAACGGTGTTGGCTGTCGCCATTAAATTGTTTATCGTAGTTAATCGCATATTGTCTTGTGACATCCGTTTCATCTTCAGGATCTAAACGTATAGATTCATTGATAAGGTTTCTATTGCTATCAAGCTCTCTAATAATATTTGTAGCATCGTTATTTTCGTCACTATCACGATACACGAATGACGTTGTAACCGAGGTTGTTTCGTTAATATACCATTCTACACCAAGGTTGGTATTAAAGCCCTGACTTTTTCTGTCAAACTCTCTAAATTCATCAAAGAAAGTACTTGGGTCATCACCATTAAAATATTCGGTTTGTGTTGTGGCGTTTCCTGGAGATTCCCGGTAGCGGTATCCAGAAGTATTAAAGAAGTTGAAGTCACCTGTTCTATAGTTGACATTTCCTGAAACACCTGCTTGTGTCGGATCTCCGGCATTAAGTGTAACGGCACCGTTGAGTCCTTGTAATTTGCTTCGTCTAAGGATGATATTTAAAATACCAGCGGTTCCTTCAGCATCATAACGCGCAGAAGGTGAGGTGATAACTTCAACACGTTCAATTGATTCGGCTGGTAATTGTCTTAAAGCATCCGTAGAATTTAAGCCAACTAATCCTGAAGGCTTACCATTAATAAGAATGGTCACATTTTCATTTCCACGAAGGGCTACGGTTCCTTCAACATCAACAGAAACAGAAGGAACATTATCTAGAACATCACTAACGGTTCCGCCTCTTACAGTAAGGTCACGACCTACATTGTAGATTTTTTTATCGAGTTTGATTTCTACTGTGGTTTTTTCAGCAATAACTTCCACAGCATCGAGCGCCTCTAAGTTAAGTTCTAGTGAAACCGTTCCTAGATTAATATCTTTGGTAAGTGTTTTATTATTGTAGTTTTTGGTTTTGTAGGATAAATATTCAACTGAAACATTGTAAGTGCCTGAGGGAACCGAAATTTCAAAAATACCTTTTTCATTAGTAATTCCGCCAGTTATCACTTTATTTTCCTTAATACTGAAAAATGAAATTGTGGCATATTCTAAGGGGATTTTGTCTTCAGAGTCAATGACTGTACCAGATACAGTGATGTCTTGTTGAGCAATACCCAAGGCAGATATTAAAAATGTAAGAATAAGTAAATGAAATTTTAGTTTCATGATGATGGTGTTAACTTTAAAAACCACAAAAATAAAATGTCTTAGTCTTAAAATTGGTTAATCTTATGTTAAACAAAATGTGGTGACTATTAAAGTTTAGAGTTTATACCATCATTAGGAGATTAGTTCTCTTTCTTTTTACGTTTCTTTTTTTTCTTTTTAGCTTCTTTCTGATCCCATTTTCCTTTGACAGCATCCATGATTTTACTCATAATATCTTCGGAAACGATTTGTTCTACATCTTTAAAATGGCGCTTATCAAATTTCTCGATGTATTCTTTGCGTTCAAAAGTATTTAGACCAAGCATATTGATTTTTTTTATTTCTTCAAAATATGAATCCATGGATTGCGTAATAATTTCCTTTTGAAAATCATCAACTTTTAAGGTAGCTACAAACCCCGAAATGTATTCTTTTTTTGCTTTTTCTGCTTTTTCCTCGTATTTCTCTTTTTCCTTTTCCTGATTTACATTTTGAGGAACTTGGCGTCTCTGATTTCTTATTTGTGCGTTAGACAAACTCGTAAACAGACTCAGAATAAAAAGGGATAAGAATAGTTTCTTCATTTCAAATAATAGTTTTAATGTTAACTGGAGGTCTACCAATAACTGCTTGTTTGCCATTAACGACAATTGGGCGTTCTATAAGTTTTGGATGCTTTACCATCGCTTTAATAATGGCCTCATCTGAAAGTGTTTTAGTTTTGTATTCAGATTTCCAGATAGCTTCACCTTTTCGAACCAAATCAATAGGTTTTATACCTAATAATGATAGGATTTTTTTTAGTTGTGCTTCGGAAATTGGTTCGTCCATATATTTAATGACCTCAAAATCTTTGCCAGACTCTTCTAATATTGAAAATCCTTCTCTGGATTTGCTACATCTTGGATTGTGATAAATTGTAATCATAGTTTAACTGTTATAATTGGTTAGATTGATCTTCTTTTTGTCCCATCATCATTAAATACGATTTTAAGAAGGGTTCTAGATCACCATCCATAACCGCATCCACGTTACCTGTTTCGTGAGCGGTACGAACATCTTTTACTAATTTATAAGGATGCATCACATAATTACGAATCTGGCTGCCCCATTCTATTTTCATTTTACCAGCTTCAATGTCTTCACGTTGCGCCATTTGTTTTTGCAACTCAATTTCATAAAGTTGAGATTTCAACATTTGCATGGCACGTGTTCTATTGTCGTGTTGTGAACGTGTTTCAGAACATGAAATTTGAATTCCAGAAGGTTTATGAGTTAACTGCACCTTGGTTTCTACTTTATTCACATTTTGACCTCCAGCACCACTTGAACGCGCTGTGGTGATTTCTATGTCTGCCGGATTAATATCAATTTCTATGGTATCATCAACTAAAGGATACACATAAACCGAAGCAAAACTTGTGTGGCGTTTGGCATTACTGTCAAAAGGCGAGATTCTTACCAGACGATGCACGCCATTTTCACCTTTAAGCCAGCCAAAGGCATAATCACCTTCAATTTCTAAGGTAACTGTTTTAATCCCTGCCACATCGCCTTCCTGAAAGTTGAGCTCTTTGACCTTAAAACCATTTTTTTCAGCATACATCAAATACATGCGCATTAACATGCTTGCCCAGTCACAAGATTCTGTACCTCCAGCACCAGCAGTAATTTGCAATACAGCACTTAATGCGTCACCTTCTTCAGATAACATGTTCTTAAATTCTAGTTTTTCTATACGATGTAAGGCTTTATCATATCGATCTTTAACATTATCTGCAGTAGCTTCGTCTTCCTTGAAAAATTCGTAAATCACCTCAAGGTCTTCAATTAAGGTTTTGGCTGTATTGTAATCTTGAATCCAGCTTTTTTTCTCGCGAAGGGATTTCATGACAATTTCGGCTTGTTTGGAATCGTTCCAAAAATCTGGGTCGAATGTTTGTTCTTCTTCGTTAGAAATTTCGATTAGTTTGGCATCTATGTCAAAGATAGTGCCTTAGTTTATCAAGGCGTGTATTAAGATCTTTAATTTGATCTGATGTAATCATATGTGAATATTTTCAGCGAAATTAAGATATAATTGTCGTTAGACAAAACAAAAACTGGGCTTGTTTGACTAAGTTTAAATCATTACGAGTTTAGTAATGTCTGTATGAATAGGTGTATAGGTGACTTGTCTTTTGAAAAAGAACCAAGATTCATGTCTTAATATATAGGGTCTAAAACCAGCTTTATACAAACCTTTAATACTGGCGCTATTCATTTCATCAACAAAGGTGATGTAACGCTTAATAGTTTTATTTTCTTCTAAATTGATAATGTTTAGAATTGATTTTGCCATGATGCTTTGACCTCTGTAATCAGGATGTGTAAAACCGCCTTCTAATAGAGCTTCATGAGGTTCTAGTTTCGGAAACAGTATGCCGAAGTAAGCCTTTATACGATGATTTTGATCGTGTTTAAAAACCCATTGTCTGAATACTTGTTTTTTTGTTTTAGTTACAGCTATGTAGCATGTAGGGATGTATTCTTCTACAAGTCTTAAATGCCTTGTTTTCTCCTGAAGACTATTTAAATCTGTTGCCTCAAAATGTCTAATATCTAAGTCGTTTGCAGCGAGGTTGTTATTAGGCGAAAAGGCTGTATAATAGTCTAAGCCAAAAGACGTTGTATTTGATAAAAACCGTGTATTTATACCAGAGGTGATTCGGGTATAATCACCTGCAATTATATGCTTGTAAGCAATATATATTCTATGTTTTAAGGCTTTTAGAATAACTTAAAAAAATAAATTGTCTTAAAGCAATATAGAGAAAATATAATAAGTTGCTTATTAGGCCACAGAAATGAGCTTAAAATAGTCTTGTTTTACTTCCGAAGAAATAGGTGTAAATGTCACTTTTCTATTAAAGAGGAACCACTTTTCATTTCGTATAGCATAAGGCCGAAATCCCGCCTTATTAAGTCCTTTTAAACTCGCTATATTTTTAATATCTACAAAAGTGATAAAACGTTTGGTGTTTTTATAAGCGTCAAATTCATAATATTTAGTATCGACTTAGCCATGATGCTTTGACCTCTGTGATTTGGATGCGTAAATCCACCTTCTAATAATGCTTCATTATTATCTAACTTTGGAAATATTGGTCCGAAATAGTTTTGAATACGTTCATTTTCAGTAGATTTAAAAACCCATTGTCTAAAAACCGGAACGTGATTTTTAGTTTCAGCAATATAACAGGTTGGTATATCTTCTTCAACAAGTCTAATATGTCTCATGTTTTCTTTGAGTGCATTAATATCCTCGAGATTAAAATGTCTTATCCTCAGGCTGTTTTCTGCTAGTTGATTTGCTGTTAAAGTGTCAGGAAACAACTCTAGTCCGTAAGAAGTCTCATTAGAATAAATATGAGCAACGAACCCTTTTATGATACTATTAAAGTCTCCAGATTTTAAATGTTGATAAGCGATGTAGGCTCTGTGCTTTAAAGCGTTTAAGAAGTGCTTAGAAATCATTGTATGCGAGGCTGCAATAGAATTGCATTGGGTTTATATTGATTTAGACCCATATATTTTTATGAGGTCACAATTAGGATTTCACCTAAATTATGTAGCTTTATAGCTTATTCGATAACTATGAAAAAAAATATCCTTCAAACGGTTGTATTTTTATATGTAACCGTTTCATTCTCTCAAGGTTTAAGTAAAAAAGTATTGAAGAGTTATAATGGTTTTTTTGATTTCCATTATGAAGAAGCTTCCGATAAAATATACTTAGAGGTCAAGGATTTAAATAAAGCGTTTCTATATGTAAATTCTCTTGCTACTGGAGTGGGTTCTAACGATATTGGTTTGGATAGAGGTCAATTAGGACAAGAACGACTGGTCGCTTTTGAAAAAGCAGGCAACAAACTTTTATTAGTGCAGCCTAATCTAGATTATAGGGCAATTACTGATAACGAATTAGAGAAGAAAAGCATCGAACAGGCTTTTGCTAAATCTGTGTTGTTCGGATTTAAAATTGTAGAAAAAAAAGACGAATCTTATATCATTGATCTGACACCTTTTTTAATGTTAGATGCTCACGGTGTAGCCAACCGATTAAAATCTGAAGGAACTTATAAAATTGATGCTAGCAAAAGTGCTTTGTCTTTAAACCGAACTAAAGCATTTCCAAAAAATGTAGAATTTGAAGCCTTACTTACTTTTAAAGGACAGGCAAAAGGAAGACAGATTAGAAGCGTAACACCAACATCATCTTTGGTGAGTGTGATACAGCATCATAGTTTTATTGAATTACCTGACGATGGCTATAAAAAACGAGAGTTTGATGTGCGAAGTGGAGCAATTTCTATGTCCTATTTAGATTATGCAACACCAATTCAAGAGCCAATACGTAAGCGGTATATTATTCGTCATCGTTTAGAAAAGAAAGATCCAACTGCAGCACTTAGCGAAGCAAAAGCGCCTATAGTCTATTATTTAGATCCAGGTACACCAGAACCTGTGCGTTCTGCGCTTTTAGAAGGTGCACGCTGGTGGAATCAAGCTTATGAAGCTATTGGCTTTAAAGATGCGTTTCAGGTTAAAATGTTACCCGATGATGCCGATCCTATGGATTGCAGGTATAATGTGATTCAGTGGGTACATCGATCCACACGAGGCTGGAGTTATGGCGGCAGTGTCGTCGATCCTAGAACTGGCGAAATCATTAAAGGACATGTGAGTCTGGGAAGTTTAAGAATCCGTCAGGATTTCATGATTGCACAAGCGTTGATGAATCAACCTTTTGCAGAACGTGACGATAATCATCAACAAATGTTAGAAATGGCCTTAGCTAGAATTCGTCAATTAAGTGCCCATGAAGTCGGACATACGATAGGATTTGCACATAATTTTGCGGCCAGTACAAATCACAGAGCTTCGGTCATGGATTACCCACACCCATCTATTAAAATGACCAATGGAGACATTGACTTTAGTGATGCTTATGCCGTAGGTATTGGTGACTGGGATAAAGTGACTGTCGCTTATAGTTATTCAGAATTTGAGGATAACACCAACGAAAAAGACGCCTTAAATGCTATTTTAAAAGCTGCTACCTTTGCTGGACACAGATTTATAAGTGACAGTGATGCAAGAGCTCAGGGAGGTGCACATGCATTGGCACATCTTTGGGATAACGGTCAGTCGGCTTCCGAAGAATTAGAAAATGTTTTGGCTATTAGAGATAAAGCGATTTCTAATTTTTCCAAAGATAATATTCGTAAAGATGAACCGTATTCTGTATTGGAAGATGTATTTGTTCCGCTATATTTTTTTCATCGCTATCAAACCGAAGCAGCGACAAAGTTAGTTGGTGGTTTAGATTATAATTATGCTGTAAAAGGTGATGGTCAGGACATTGTAAAGACAATTGATGGCCATACGCAACGCAAAGCGTTAACAATGATTTTAAATACTATTTCAGCAGAAACTTTAGCGATTCCTAAAGACAAGTTAGCCCTTTTTCCACCAAGAGCTTATGGATACTGGAGAGGTAGAGAATCGTTTTCAAGTAAAACAGGTGTTGCCTTTGATCCTCTGAGTGCAGCGTCAACAGCGAGTGATATGACTTTAAAATTATTATTACATCCGCAACGCGCTAACCGAATGATTCAGCAGAAAAGTTTAGATTCTAATCAATTAAGTTTTGATGAGTTGTTAAAGGAACTTTTAGATAGGTCCTTCGGAAAGCAATATAAAGATACTTATAAGGATGAAATTCAGCAATTAATTAATGAACGTGTTTTACTACATTTAATGAACTTAGCTGTAAATGATCAATCTTTTTTTCAAGTTAAGGCTAAGGTTAATGTAGCCATCAATTCGCTCATTAGAGATTACCTTTCCGATAAAAAAAATCCGTCCCCATATGCGGCTGCATATAGCCAAATGATTCAACAATTTAGAGAACATCCTGAACAATTTAAATTAGAAAACGCTCCAAAAATACCAGATGGTTCTCCAATAGGAAGCGATTACTGTAATTATACACAATATTAAAATGATAATAGATTTAAGAAGCGATACGGTTACTAAACCAACTAAAGCCATGTTAGATATGATGATGTCTGCCCAAGTTGGCGATGATGTCTATAAGGAAGATCCTTCGGTTAATGCTTTAGAAAGCCGTTTAGCCGATATGTTTGGTAAGGATCAAGCCTTGTTTTTTCCTTCCGGAAGTATGGCAAATCAAGCAGCGCTGAAGTTGCATACAAATCCGGGTGAGCAGGTCATATGCGATAAATTTGCCCATATTTATAATTATGAAGGTGGAGGCGCCTCTTTTAATAGCGGTATTTCTTGTAAATTAATAGATGGTCATCGTGGGATGTTTACAGCAGCTCAGGTTACCGAATCTATAAATCCTCCAGACTTTTATCACAGTCCGCTAACTCGCTTAGTCGCCATAGAAAACACGACCAATAAAGGTGGTGGTGCTTGTTGGGATTTTGAAGCGTTGAAATCTATTAGAAACGTTTGTGACACCCATGATTTAGGCTATCATCTGGATGGCGCGCGATTATGGAATGCTTTGGCTAATACGAAAGAAACGGCAAAGGATTACGGACAATTATTTGATACCATATCAGTGTGTTTTAGTAAAGGGCTAGGATGTCCAATTGGTTCGGTGTTGATAGGTGACAAAGACCTTATGAAAGGTGCGATTCGCGTACGAAAAATATTAGGAGGAGGTATGCGACAAGCGGGTTATTTGGCAGCAGCAGGATTATATGCCTTAGATCACCATTTAGAGCGATTAACCGAAGATCATAATAAGGCTAAAGACATTGGAAAGGTTTTAGAAAGCTTATCAATCATTAAAAAGGTAGAGCCAATTGAAACTAATATTGTGATTTTCGAGCTGGAATCTCACGTTGATGAAGCCGAGTTTTTAAAACAGCTATCAGATAAAAACATTTATATCATTGGTATGGGGAGTAATAAGCTACGTATGGTCACGCATTTAGATTATACAAATGACATGCACAACAAACTTTTAGAAGTCTTAAACGATTTCTAAGCCTCTAGATTTTACTTAAACAAATCCATACCAGGAATATTTGGCATTCCGGCTTTTGCAACTGCAGCAACTTCAGTTTCATGAACCGTTGTGGCGCGTTCGATGGCTTTATTGAGTGTCAAGATTAAATAATCTTCAAGCATCTCTTTGTCTTGGAGTAACTCGTCATCAATAGCGATAGATTTAATTGTACGGTTGGCAGTGATTGTAACTTTTAGCTTGTCATCACTACTGGTTTCATCAATTAAAACACTGTGTAAGCGCTCTTTAGTTTCTTCAACTTTTTTCTGGGTTTCTTTTAGCTTGCCCATCATTCCCATCATATCTCCAAACATATTGTTAAGTATTAATATTATAAGTTGCAAAATTACTAAATTGCCAGACTTTTAAAAAGAAAAATGAAGACGACTATTGAAGCTCCTGTCGCAAGACAAATCCCTAAGGAATTAGAAATTCACAACGATAAAAGGATTGATAATTATTTTTGGTTAAATCAACGAGAAGACCAAAATGTTCTGGATTATCTCAATGCCGAAAACGACTTCTATCAGAGAGAAACTGCGCATACCAAAGAGTTTGAAACTTCTCTTTTTGAAGAAATGAAAGCGAGAATTAAGGAAGATGATGCATCTGTGCCTTACAAATACAATGGCTATTGGTACATTGTACGCTATGAAAAAGGAAAAGATTACCCCATTTATACACGTAAAAAGGAAAGTTTAGAAGCTAAAGAGGAATTGCTTTTTGACTGCAATCAAATGGCTGAAACGCATAGCTATTTTAGATTAGTGGGTTTAAGCGTCAGTCCAGATAATTCGATGATTGCTTTTGGAATTGATACTGTTGGGAGACGCCAATACACACTGCAAATTAAAAGTTTAATTACAGGTCAAGTGTTTTCTGATGCCATCAAAAACACCACGGGATCTTCTACTTGGGCGAATGATAATTCTACATTATTCTATACCAAAAAGGACGAACAAACGTTGCGGTCTAACGAAATTTACAAGCATAAGATTGGTGATTCCGAAGAACAAGACACGCTGATTTATACAGAAGACGATGATACATTTGGCGTGGCAGTATATAAATCTAAATCTCGAAAGTATATTATAATTGCTTGTTACAGCACATTAACCAACGAATTTCATGTTCTAGATGCAGATACACCTGACGCTAATTTTAAATTATTTCAACGACGTATTCGCGGATTAGAATATAGTATTTCTCATTTTGAAGAGGCATTTTATATGCTCACTAATTATAACGATGCTATCAATTTCAAGTTGATGAAAACACCCGAAAACAATACCGAAATTGAACATTGGGTTGAGGTTATCGGTCATCGGGATGATGTGCTGCTTGAAGACATAGATATTTTTAAAGATTATCTGGTCATTAGTGAACGTTCTAACGGATTAAACCAAATTAGAATCAAACGATGGGATGGTTCAGCCGATTATTATTTACCATTCGATAACGAAACCTACACCGTAAATACAGGAACTAATGTTGATTTTGATACCGAAATTTTACGCTACAGTTATAACTCGCTAACGCATCCGGCTTCTGTTATTGATTTCAATATGAAAACCAAGACAAAAGTTATCAAAAAAGAACAGGAAGTACTCGATCCTAATTTTGATAAAAATAATTACACATCCGAACGTATATGGGCAACAGCTCAAGATGGCACGAAAATCCCCATGTCCTTAGTGAGACGAAAAGACACTAAGCTTGATGAAAATACGCCCTTACTTCAGTATGCCTATGGAAGTTATGGTTCTACTATTGACCCTTATTTTTCAACCATACGATTGAGTCTTTTGGATCGCGGATTTATATATGTCATCGCACATGTAAGAGGTGGCGAATATCTAGGCAGGCACTGGTATGAAGACGGAAAGCTTCTGAAAAAGAAAAATACATTTACAGATTTTATAGACTGTTCTAAACATCTTATTGCTCATAAATATACCAGTCCTAAACATTTATATGCGATGGGCGGAAGTGCAGGAGGCTTGCTTATGGGCGTGATTATTAATGAAGCACCTCAATTGTACCATGGTGTTATTGCAGCAGTTCCTTTTGTTGATGTGGTTACAACAATGTTAGATGACTCTATTCCGTTAACAACAGGAGAATATGATGAATGGGGAAATCCTAACGATAAAACCTTCTACGACTATATTAAAAGCTATTCGCCCTACGATAATATCAAGAAGCAATCATATCCAAACTTACTGATAACTGCAGGTTTACATGATTCACAAGTTCAGTATTGGGAACCCGCAAAATGGGCATCTAAGTTAAGAACTTTTAAACAAGATACTAACAAGTTGTACTTGGTGACTAACATGGAAGCCGGTCATGGCGGAGCTTCCGGGCGATTTGAAGCGCTAAAAGAAGATGCGCAGGAATTTGCATTTTTACTAGACTTAGAAGGAATTATTAGCTAATTAAAAAAAAAGCCTTAATTTTGCAAGGTTTTACGTTTCAGATTTTAAAAGTAGGAAACTGATAAATAGCATTTATGAAAAAAGACATACAAGTATTTGATAATGTTTTACAATTAATAGGTAAAACGCCACTTATCAAATTAAACAAAATGACTCAAGATTTTGATGGAGACTTTTTTGCTAAAGTTGAAGCATTTAATCCAGGTCATTCGTCAAAAGACAGAATTGCACTTCATATTATTGAAGAAGCCGAAAGAAGAGGCATCTTAACTCCCGGAGATACAATTATAGAAACGACTTCTGGTAATACAGGATTTAGTATTGCTATGGTGAGTATTATCAAAGGCTATGAGTGTATTTTGGCTGTAAGTTCAAAATCATCTGCAGATAAAATAGACATGCTTAAGTCGATGGGAGCACAAGTATATGTGTGTCCGGCAAACGTGAGCGCAGATGATCCACGATCATATTACCAAGTCGCTAAGCGTTTACATGACGAGATTAAAGGTTCTATTTATATTAACCAGTATTTTAATGAGCTTAATTTAGATGCTCATTATCACAGTACAGGTCCTGAAATCTGGGAACAAACAGAAGGTCAAATTACACACTTAATTGCTTGTAGTGGTACAGGAGGCACCATTTCTGGAATTTCTAAATACTTAAAAGAGCAAAACCCTGAAGTTAAAGTCATTGGTGTTGATGCTTTTGGATCGGTATTAAAAAAATATCACGAAACACGTGAATTTGATGAGAAAGAGATTTATCCTTACCGAATTGAAGGCTTAGGAAAAAACTTGATTCCAACAGCTACAGATTTTGATTTGATAGACAAATTTGTAAAAGTAACCGACGAAGAAAGTGCGCATACAGCTCGTGAGATTTCTAGAACCGAAGGTTTGTTTGTTGGTTATACAAGTGGAGCAGCGATGCAAGCCTTAAAACAACTTAATGAAAGCGGAGAATTTAAAAGAGGCGATAAGGTTGTTGTTATTTTTCCAGATCATGGGTCGCGATACATGAGTAAAGTATACAGCGATAAATGGATGGAAGATCAAGGGTTCTTTGATAGTAAGACTGCCATTGCTGAAAAAATTCAATATATAAAGTAACCATATAACATTAGTTTATAAGATTCCTATCACGTGTTTTCGTGGTAGGTTTTTTATGTTTAAAAGGGATATGAACATTGGTTTATAAAAATATTATGCCATCATAATAATATTAACTAATTTTGTGTCGTGTATGTCTTGATTTTTTATAGATATATACAACTAACTAATAAGACTAAAAACTCGCTTTAATGAAGGATTTATTTGAGAAGATCTATAAAGACAAAGGACCATTAGGAAAATGGGCTTCTCAAGCTGAAGGATATTTTGTGTTTCCTAAGCTGGAAGGAGAGATTTCTAATAGAATGAAATTTCAAGGGAAAGAAGTGATTACTTGGAGTATTAATGATTACCTTGGATTAGCTAATCACCCTGAAGTACGTAAAGTAGATGCAGAAGCTGCTGCACAATACGGTTCTGCGTACCCAATGGGAGCACGTATGATGTCAGGTCATACCGAACTTCACGAACAATTACAAAAAGAACTTGCCGAATTTGTAAGCAAAGAAGCTGCTTACTTATTAAATTTTGGATATCAAGGTATGGTGTCTACTGTAGATGCTTTGGTATCTAAAGATGATATCATCGTGTATGATGTTGATGCACACGCTTGTATTATTGACGGTGTTCGTCTTCATATGGGGAAACGCTTTACCTATAAGCATAACGATGTTGAAAGTTTAGAAAAAAACTTAGAGCGTGCTACTAAAATGGCCGAACAGACAGGTGGAGGAATTCTTGTGATTTCTGAAGGTGTCTTCGGAATGCGTGGTGAACAAGGACGTTTAAAAGAAATTGTTGCGCTTAAAAAGAAATTTAACTTCAGATTATTTGTTGATGATGCTCACGGTTTTGGAACCTTAGGAAAAACAGGCGCAGGCGCTGGTGAGGAGCAAGGTGTACAAGATGAAATTGATGTGTATTTTGCAACGTTTGCTAAATCATTGGCGAGTACAGGCGCATTTATTGCTGCAGATCAAGAGATTATCGATTACTTAAAATATAACTTACGTTCTCAAATGTTTGCTAAATCGTTACAAATGCAACTTGTTGTAGGGGCTTTGAAGCGTTTAGATATGCTGAGAACAATGCCAGAATTAAAAGAAAATCTCTGGACGATTGTTAACGCTTTACAATCTGGATTAAAAGAACGTGGTTTCGATATTGGAACAACGCAAAGCTGTGTTACTCCAGTGTATTTAAAAGGAAGTATTCCTGAAGCGATGGCGCTTGTTCGTGATTTGCGAGAAAACTACGGAATTTTCTGTTCTATCGTTGTGTATCCAGTCATACCAAAAGGTTTAATTCTTTTAAGAATGATTCCAACGGCGACGCATACGCTACAAGATGTATCTGATACACTTGATGCCTTTGACGCCATTAGAGAACGCTTAGTCAACGGAACTTATAAACGCTTATCTGCCGCAGTTATGGCTGCCATGGGAGAGTAAGTATAACATACATAATTCAATAAAAAAAATCCGATTCATCATTTGAACCGGATTTTTTTATATCAAAGATTTTCTAAAGGTCTTACGACGCTTATAAACTTCTGGATCAAAATGCTTCCATATTTTATGAATGGCTTCATTATCTTCTAATTCTGGTGTTCTAAAACAGGTTTGGATGCCTTTTTCAGTAAATGTTTCGTAATATTCATTAAAAATTACGGCATGAACTCCTTTGTTCTGGTACTTAGGGTGAATACCAATTAAATAGAAAATAACATCTTTACTGTGTTTTCTGGCTTTTAAGATATGGCTTATTCCGAAGGGAAATAGTTTACCATTAGCTTTTTGAAGGGCTTTAGCAAATGCGGGCATCACAATGGCAAACCCAACTAATTCATCATCTTTATCAACTACAAATTTGATATATTCGGGATTGACAAAACTGATAAATTTTTTCTTAAAATATTCTTTCTGAATATCTGTAATGGCTACAAATGATGAGAGTGAAGCATAACTTTCGTTAAACAAATCAAACATCTTATCAGCATAAGGCATTACTTCAGAGGTTTTAGTGAATTTAAGTGCTGTTAAATTATAACGACGCTTAATCAGTTCTTGTGCCTTTTTAAAGAATTCGGGTTTTACGTTTTCAAAAGGAAACTTGCTTTCTGAGTAATGTTTTTCAACAGCATAGCCCGAAGATTCATAGTGCTTGATGTAATAGGGATGATTGTACCAGGTAATCATTGGTGCGATGCTATCAAAACCTTCAGTCATAACACCAACCTTATCTAAATTTGAAAAGCCTACAGGGCCTTCAGTGTATTCCAGATTGTGCTCTTTTCCTATACGTTCAACTTCTGCTAACAGCGCTTTTGAAACCTCTTGGTCATCAATGAAGTCAAACCATCCAAAACGCATTTTCTTTTGATTCTGATCGTTCACTTCTAGCCAATTAATAATAGCAGCGATACGACCTACAATATTATTATTTTTATAAGCTAAGAAAAAACGAGCTTCGGCATCTTTAAAAATAGGATTTTTATCCTTATTAAAAGTTTCTAGTTCTTGTTTAATAATAGGAGGAACCCAGTATTTTGAATCTTTATAAAGTTTAAAAGGAAACTTAACAAACGCTTTTAAATCTTTCTTAGAATGTATTTCTTTAACAACAATCATACAGTATACGGCTTAAAGACTTCCGTCATCATCAAAATCATCAGTTCGCTTCTTTTTGTCTTTTTTAGGCTTTCGTTTGTCGGCATCATCTCGAGAGTTTCCGTTATCTGTTTCTTTATCGACATGGAAATCGAAACGGTAAGACATTCCGAAGTTAACTCCAAAAACCGAAGGTGTATCTTTTGCATTAAATGTGACTGCAGCATCTAACTGAAAATCTTTACTCCATAAATATCCGCCTCCAAACCGAAAGAGGTTATCAGCATAGAAATCACTTTGAATCCCTTGGGTTTCTCCAAAAACGACCCATTGCGGATTGAACGAGTGGGTTAAGGTAATGATGTATTGAAAATCTGAATAATCGGTCCCAATTCGGTCCTTGATTAAGTTTAGCACCAAGACCCAGCCGCCAGAAAAGTTGTTTTGCGTTGCGACCATAATTTTAGGGCTAAAACCTTCGATGCCAGGTGGCGTAAACGGATTGTTTTTAGAATCAAAATTAGCACCAGCATACACTGCAACGGCAGGAATTAATGATTTCCATTTAAACGAACGATTGGCATGATAACTATATAAATTGGGTTTGTCGTCTTCTTCAGAATTTTTATAAGGATCATACACCAAATATTTAGCACCTAATGTGAAGTTTTTAAAGTTAGAACGTTTGTCTTCTAAAGCAATAGCAGAACGATAGTCTGTAAAAGTGTCATTTTGGTAAACACCTTCTAAGTTAATTTCTAATTGCTCAAATAATAGTCCGTAACGAACCGTAAAATCGGCACCAAAGCCAGAGACTTCATACATGAGAGGCGTGTGTTCTTCTTTTATAATATAAGGACCAACTTCTATCTGTGCAACGTTGGTACCTACAGAAAAAGCACTTTTAGAAACACCTGGTCTGTTGGAGTTGATCACTTCGGTGTATTGAGCAAAAGTGATTTGGGATAGTAATAATAAGGTGAAAAACAATAGTGTTTTGATCGGAGTCATAGGTTAACGATTTAAGCCAAATATAGATATTTTATACGATTTATTTATCGAGATATTAGTATTAAGATTTTTTTAAGTAACGAAAGCCGTTTTTTAAATACATATAATTGTATTTTTGAAAAAAATTCACGCAATGTTACAGGAAGCATCTGTATATGGTTTCTTTAGAACCATTCTTATTATTCTTTTGGTATACTACGGAATCAAAATTCTGTCACGCTTTTTTGCGCCTTATCTTGTAAGGTATATGTCTAAAAAGGTGCAACAAAAGTTTGAAGGTCAATTTCAACAGCAACAAAATCAAAGACAAACACAACAAAAAGAAGGTGAAACGGTCATCGATAAAATGCCTGAAAATAATTCGGCTTCAAATAAAAAAGTAGGAGAGTACATAGATTACGAAGAAATTGACTAATTTTCGAGTCTATTGAAAGTCTTATAATTTATGCCGTTTTCATTTAAAAAATTCTTACCACATCTTCTCGTTTTAGTTGGCTTTGTGGTAATTTCGTTAGCTTATTTTAGTCCTGTTTTACAAGGAAAGCAAATCTTTCAAAGTGATATCATGCACTATATTGGCATGTCAAAACAACAAAAAGATTTCAAAGCAGAAACGGGTGAAGAAACGTATTGGACCAATAGTGCTTTTGGTGGGATGCCTACCTATCAGTTAGGTGCTCGTTATCCGCATAATTATGTAAAAAAACTCGATACTGCGCTGCGGTTTTTACCACGACCTGCAGATTATCTATTTATCTATTTTCTAGGGTTTTATGTATTGCTATTAGTCTTAAAAATAGACTATAAACTCGCTGCTCTTGGTGCATTAGCATTTGGTTTTTCTACTTATCTCATTATAATTCTAGGTGTTGGCCACAACAGTAAAGCACATGCTATTGCTTATATGCCTTTGGTGTTAAGTGGTATTGTACTCACCTTTAGAAAAAAGTACATACTTGGCTTTTTACTCACAGCTATAGCCTTGGCTTTAGAGATTGGCGCTAACCACTTTCAAATGACTTATTATTTGATGCTATTAGTGGTGGTACTAGGTGTTGCTTATCTCATAGATGCTTATAAAAAGAAAATGTTGCCTCATTTTTTTAAGTCTGTAGGGATTATGGTCGTCGCTTTAGTACTAGCCATTGGTCTTAACGCTACGAATATTTTAGCAACTCAAGAATATGTTAGCGAAAGTACACGTGGCCCAAGTGAATTAACCATAAACCCTGACGGTTCACCGAAAGAAATTACCTCAGGATTAAGCAAAGAATACATTACTGAATACAGTTACGGATTTACAGAAACCTTTAACCTTTACATCCCAAGATTTATGGGTGGCGGTAGTGGTGAAGATGTTGGGAAAGACTCTAATATTTATGAGTTTTTTAGAAAAATTGGCGCGACACCAACTCAAGCGTTGCAAGAAGCCCAAAATACACCAACATATTGGGGAGAACAAACCATCGTTGAAGCTCCTGCCTATGTTGGAGCCGTCGTGATTTTCTTATTTATTTTCGCGCTCTTTTTGGTGAGAGGCCGACTCAAATGGTGGCTCGTAGGCGGAACAATTTTGTCGTTGTTATTATCGTACGGAAAGCATCTCGGATTTCTAACCGATTTCTTTATCGATTACGTTCCCTTATACAATAAATTCAGAGCCGTAAGTTCGATACAAGTTATTTTAGAATTATGCATCCCTATCCTCGCGATTTTTGGTTTATCCAAACTATTCAACGATTTTGATCATGATGAACGTAAACTGAAAGCCCTTAAGATTTCAACAGCAATTGCAGGTGGCTTGGCTTTACTGTTTCTACTTTTTGGAGCTTCGATATTTGAATTTGTAGGCGCTAATGATGGGTATTACAGACAAGCTTATGGCGAATATGGCCAAGGGTATATTGATGCTTTACGTGATGACCGACAAGCCTTTTTCACCCAAGACACGCTACGAACACTCATTCTGGTTGTATTAGCTGCAGGAACTATTTTTATGTTTTTGAAAAAGAAGCTTTCTGAAACCTTAGTTATTGGGATATTCGCTGTTTTAATCCTATTTGATTTAGTAGGTGTTGATCGTCGTTATGTAAATACCGATAATTTTATCGCAGGTATTAGAGTTGAAAAACCTTATCAGGCAAATCCTGCAGATAAAGAAATTATGCAAGATGAAACGCATTTTAGAGTGTTTGATATTTCTACAGAAGGAAGTAGAGCACCAGCAAGAGCGGCTTATTTTCATAATTCGCTAAGCGGATATCATGCTGCAAAATTGAAGCGTTTTGATGAGTTATACGATTTTCATATTTCTAGAAATAATATGAACGTTCTTAATATGCTTAACACCAAGTATATTATTGCCGAAGAACAAGGTCAAGTATTTCCTTATGTTAATGAAGACGCCAATGGTAATGCTTGGTTTGTTAGTGAATTAGAGAAAAAAGCGTCGGCTAATGATGAAATTAAAGCCTTAGATAGTTTGCAAACAGCTATTAAAGCAGTAACTACGGTTTCAGAACTGAAAACGCAAGGTTTTGTGGTAGATTCTACGGCACGAATTACACTAACCGAATACAAACCAAATCGTTTAAAATATAAATCGGTTAACTCAAATGATGGTTTTGCTGTATTTTCTGAAATGTATTACGGTAACGGCTGGACAGCGACTATCGATGGAAAAGATGCACCAATTCATCGTGTCGATTATGTGCTTCGCGGACTCCAAATTCCTGCTGGAGAACACGAGATTGAATTTACATTTGATCCAGAAGTAGTGAAAACTGGAAGTACTATTGCACTGGGAAGTTCAATACTCTTCGGATTATTATTGATTGGCGGTTTATGGTTTGGCTTTAAGTCCGAAGAAAAGTAAAGGTCTTTCTTGTGCAGATAAAAATTCAGAGGTTATAAAATACTAAGAGAATCTTAGTTTTCTAAGACAGACAATCATGGGTAAATCAAAGGTGCTTATCATCACATACTATTGGCCACCAGCTGGAGGTCCAGGGGTTCAACGATGGTTAAAGTTTGTAAAATATTTACCCGAATTTGGTATTGAACCTATTGTTTATTGCCCTGAAAATCCGAGTTACCCAATTATTGATGACAGTTTACTACAAACGATTCCAGCAGATGTCAAGGTGATAAAACAACCAATTAACGAACCCTATCGCTTTGCCAATTTAGTGTCTAAAAAAAGCTCGAAGCAAATTAGTTCTGGCATCATTCCGAAGCAAAAAAAGCAATCTTTTATCCAAAAACTAATGCTGTATATACGTGGAAATTTCTTTATTCCCGATGCGCGAAAAAACTGGGTAAAACCTTCAGTTAGCTTTCTTTCTAATTATATCAAAACACATCAAATAGAGACCATCATTACGACTGGACCACCACATAGTTTGCATTTAATAGGTTTGCAACTCAAGGCACAGATGGGTGTGAAGTGGCTTGCCGATTTTAGAGATCCCTGGACAACTATAGGTTATCACAAAGCATTAAAATTAACAACAGCTTCGGCAGCAAAGCATAAAGATTTAGAAGCGAAAGTTTTACGCACTGCCGATGAAATTATTGTTACAAGTGCACATACAAAACGTGAGTTTCGGTCTAAAACTGAACAGCCCATTACCGTTGTCACCAATGGTTATGACAGTCATTATATACAACGGCCTGAAAAAGATGCTAAATTCACTTTAGCGCATATTGGTTCGTTGTTGTCTGAGAGAAATCCGAAGCAATTATGGGAAGCATTACAAGAACTGATTCGTGACAATGAGGCGTTTAGAAATGCTTTTCAGTTACAACTTATAGGTGTCGTTAGTGAAGATGTTTTACAAACAATGAATTCGTATGGTTTAGAGATTTACACTAATAATATAGGTTATGTGTCTCACGATGAAGCGATACAAGCACAAATGGCATCACGAGTGCTTTTGATGGTTGAAATTGATTCTGAAGACACCAAAGTTATTATTCCGGGAAAACTATTTGAATATATGGCTTCCGGAACACCAATACTTGCTGTTGGTCCCGAAGATTCTGATGTCGAATCGATTTTAAAAACAACCAATGCAGGTCACTATTTTTACTATAACGATAAGACGCGTATCAAATCGCAAATTTTGTCGTATTTTGAAGCGTACAAAACTAATTCGTTATCAGTAAATGCTATCGGATTAGAGCAGTATAGTAGAAGATCACTAACCAAACGTTTGTCTGAAATTATCTAATGGGAATTGTTATTCATCAATCCTTAAGAAACACCATCACCACGTATTTAGGTTTCGGTATTGGAGCCATTAATGCGCTGTTTTTATACACTAATTTTATTACTGATGAATACTACGGGCTGGTAGCTTATATATTATCGGCTGCCAATATCATGATGCCCTTAATGGCTTTTGGTGTTCATAATACTATTGTGAAATTTTATTCGACGTTTAAAACCAAGAATTCGCTTAATAGTTTTTTAACACTTATGTTGTTTTTGCCGCTTTTGCTGGCATTTCCGGTGGCTATTGTTGGTTATATTGCCCACGATTTTATTGCTGATATCTTGTCACAAAAAAATACGATTGTTAGAGGTTATTTGTGGTATATCTTTTTTACAGCATTTTCTATGGCTTATTTTGAAGTCTTTTATGCTTGGGTCAAAGTGCAAATGCAGACTGTTTTTGGCAACTTTATGAAAGAGGTATTTCATCGTGTTGGCGCCATGATATTACTGTTTCTGGTGTTTTTTGAAGTGATTACTATTGATCAGTTTTTAAAATCTATTGTTGGTGTTTATGTGCTAAGAGCATTTATTATGATGTTGTATGCTTTTGGAAAACGACTGCCTGTGTTTAGATTTAATAAAATAGATAAGCTGGGTTCTATTTTGAAATATTCAGCATTGATAATTCTTGCAGGCTCTGTGGCAACTATCATTTTGGATTTAGATAAGTTTATGCTCAATAATTATTTAGATATTGAAAAAGTAGCATATTACAGTGTCGCCGTATTTATTGCCACCGTAATTGCGGTTCCGCAACGCGCAATGCATCAAATTTTATTGCCTTTAACCGCCAAATTTTTAAATGATAATAACAAAGCAGAACTCAAAGATTTATACCAGCGAAGTTCATTAACGCTATTTGTAATTAGCGGATTTATTTTCTTATTAATTGTTTCAAACATCAATGCGCTGTATGACATTATTCCACAGGAATTTAGTGGCGGACTGATAGTTGTGTTTTTAATAAGTATCGCAAAACTCTACGATAATCTTTTAGGAAATAATAATGCGATTTTATTTAATAGCGATTATTATAGAATGGTACTGGTATTTGGTGTCGTTTTAGCAGTTTTGGCTATTATTCTTAATATGATATTGATTCCAATGTACGGCATAAATGGTTCTGCTATGGCCACGTTTATTGCTATTGTGGTTTATAATACGATTAAGGTTTATTTTGTAAAACTGAAATTTAAAATGCAACCCTTTACTTCGGAAACTTTTAAGGTTTCAGTCCTGTTAATCGTTCTGGTAATTGGCTTTTATTTTTGGGAGTTTCCTTTTAATCCTTATGTGAATATTATACTGAAATCAATGGCCATTGCTATTGTTTACGGAGTTATGATTTACAAGCTTCATATTTCCGAAGATATTTCAGAAATGATTAAAAAGTATTTGAAGATAAAAAGTTAGTTTTCACAGGGCTATAAAATGAGAAAGTCCCATAAGGTGCTTTGAGGCATACGGCTTACGGGACATTCTACTAACCAACCAAAATTATTATAGTTTTAAGATCTAGATCTTGTACTTTTTGTTGTTTTTGTGCTTCTACTTTTAGTAGTACTTCTCGAGCTGGCTTTTTTAGCTTGAGATTGTGTTCGGCTTCTAGATTGTGTTGCGTTTCTAGAAGATCGACTACTTTGTTTGCTATTAGATATACGAGTATTAGATGCTTTTGGTTTTTTTATACTTGTATTTTTTCTAACAGATCGTGTCGTCGTTTTATTATTAGACACAGTTCTAGGTGTTTTGGTCACATTTCTTGTGCTATTTGCTCTTGGTCTAACCTGTACATTCTGCGTTGAGCGGTTTGTAGCTCTGGTATTTCGAGATGTAGAAGCGTTAGAATTTGAACGACCTGTAACTCTGCTATTTGATGTATTTGTTCTGGTACTTGTTGCTCTAGTTCGTGAGTCTCTTGTTGTAGTCGATACATTTCTACCAGTAGAACGCGCTGACGTTGCATCTTGTCTGTAACGCTCATTAATCGAGCTTCCTCTACGACCAGTAGTTGCTACGGTTCCTCGTCGACTGTTCACTCTAACAGCTTGTCTAACATTGTTTCTGTAAGGTCTGTAATAAGTATGCCTAACAGGTGTGTAGAATTGTCTGTAAGGTCTTGTATAAACAACACAATAATTTACAGGAGGAACTACATAGTATGTGTGCCATGGTCTATATACATAAGCTCTATTATAAATATTGATATAACCTGTATAGTGAGAGAATCTTCTATGACTGTTATAGTAAACATATAATCCACCTAAACGTGTAATGCGCCCGAAAGAATTATAATTAATATTAATATTACCAATTTGGGTCACACGACCATAGTAATCATAATATATAGGAGTGTTTTCGATTTGAATGATGGCTCCAAAATCATCATACTGCACATATGGATTGTAATCGTATCCTGAATTAAAACTTATAGATACGCCAGGTGTATTAATTGCTACATTAACATCTGGACCATAATTTTGCATAAAAAAATCAAATTGACCATCTGGAAACACTGAAAACTCAATGCCACCTTCTACAAATATGAAAGAATTACCATAACCTCTAACATAGTTGTTTGATGTGTTTGTTTCTACTGTGTTGGTGGTTGTCGCTTGAGCTGTTGTTCCAATGAGGAGCAACGCTGTGAAAATTGAAAATAATCTGTTCATAATTGTAAGTTTTTTGATTACGCTAACTATAAAACAATTAGCGTGCCAAAAAAAAAGAGTCCATGTTAACTGATTGATATTCAGTAATAAATAAATCAGGTAAATCTACCTATCTCTATATGGAAAGCGATAGCTATTTTGCTGATACATAAATTTAGTTGCTTACAATATGGATGTATTACAAAAAACCAAAACCACAAAGGATCGTGTGAAACTTCCAATTAGTTTTGATGCAGAAAGGATGTACAAGGAATATTGCGCATTACAGCCTAAAAATTTTGAATATTACAATGTCATACAATTACGAGCTCCAGCCCATTTAATTGATACGACATTGCCTTTTCCGCCTCCAGTAACAGATTATGCTGATGGTTCTTGGACAGATTGGTTAGATTCTAAAGAATTAGAATCTTCTCCGTATTTAAAAAGTATCATTGATTCTTTTAAAGAAATCACAACAGTGACTTTAGTGCGATTATTGCGATTGGCACCACATTCTGAAGTCAAAGCTCATCAAGATCCGACTCTAGGTTTAGAAGTTGAAAAATCTGTAATTAGATTAACCATTCCTATTATTGATAATGATCATACTACATTTTATTTAAATTCTAAGCCTGTAAATATGCAATTAGGCGAGTGTTGGTATTTGAAACTTACCGATACGCATAGTGTTGTGAATCATGGAGACACAGAACGAGTCAATCTTACCATAGACATGATTCCTAATAAAAACCTGAGAACACTCATACAAAATAGTCATTAAAAATCCCGGAGGCTTGGGGGAGCGCTTCGGGATTTTATATTTGTTCACTTCATAGTGAACAACCAACTAAAAAAATTAAGTTTATTTGATTTTACCTATACTTTGTTTTTTGTGTTTTTTGATTTTTCCGTTTTTTCGGTAGTAATAATAATCGTCATCAAAATCGCCATCATAATCCTGATATTGGGTTCCTCCATATCCGGAGCCAACACCACAGTTTAATTCAGCATTACTATGATTTACAATGCCGCTAATGTGGACAATTTCTCCCCAACGGTTGTAGTTTACTTTGAGTCCGCCAACTTGACGAAGTAAACCGTTTCCTCGCTGGTAACTCATGTAAACAGAGCCAGCACGTTTGATTCGGCCTTGTCTATCATAATTGATAAAAACATTACCAATTCTTCTAACTTTACCATCGCTATCATGCGTGATGATCACACCTCGAGGTCTAGGTGCAGAATAATGAACTCTACTAACTGTTCCAGGAGCACCATAAGTGGTGTTAACTGAGCTTCGGCGTGTTCTTGAATTTCTGTAATAGGTTTCAGAAACCGTTTGATCAATTTCAGTATTGAAGTCGAAACTTCCGTCTGGAAAGATTAAAAATTCTACACCACGCTCAATGAACACAATTGGTTCTGCAAAACGATAGCGTGCATTGTTGAAATCTTCCCCATTAGAAACAGCATCTCCTGCTGTTGTCGCTGTAGCTGATGTAAATCCTAGTAACATCATTGCTAAAAAAAGTACTTGCTTTTTCATAATTTATAGGTTTTTAGATTTGCCTTTGTCTCTAACTCGTTTAGAAACTTATCGGCTTACGCTATTTGTTTAGAATAAACCAACTTGCGTGCCAAACTTTCAAAAACTTGATTATTAGAATGTTACAATTTAATTGTTTGAGGTCTACGAGTTTTCGAATTAATTTTTTATAAGGTTAAATCAATATTTTTACTACTTTTATATGACCAACCCATCCGTTTATGGAAGATCAAAAGTTTAAGTGTCTTAACTGCGAATCTGAATCAAAAGAGCAGTATAAATTTTGTCCAAATTGCGGACAAAAATCAGATGAAGATTTAACCTTAGGCGTCTTATTCTATAACACCATTAGCAATTATTTTTCATTTGATGCTCGTTTCCTCAAAGGGTTTGTACCCTTAATGTTTAAGCCTGGATTTTTACCTAAAAAATTTGTTGAAGGTAAGCGCTTATTGTATTTACATCCAGGACAGATGTATTTATTTGTCGCCTTTATTTTCTTTTTTATTTTTTCATTTACGGCAAGACAGCAAACCGAAAGTCTCAATAGAGAACTACGTAAAACCTTAAACGATAAAAAGGTAACGGTCTTAGATTCGGTTAGTAAAAAAGAAACAGATTCTATACGAGTTGTAGATTCTTTAAAACAGGTTAAAGCAGATTCTATCTCAAAGGCAGAATTGCGAAATGCGCTGGAAAAAAACAAATTCATCACAGGATTTTCTGAAAAGCAGATAGATTCCTTGGTTAATAATGTTAATATGAAGGACGCAGATTTAAATTTTGGTTACAACGAGAAAAAAATTGATTCGCTACTTGATGCAGGAGCCGATGATGCTGAAATTTATAAAGCCATGGGAATGGAAGACGATGACGGATGGATTACTAAAAAGTTTTACGCACAAGCTCTTAAATTTTATAAATCTAGAGATGGTGGCAATATTTTACAAGCTTTTTACGACACGATACCAATTGCCTTATTCTTTTTGTTGCCATTATTTGCCTTGATATTAAAAATACTTTATTATAATCGCGGACGTTATGCTCACCACTTGGTGTTTAGCTTTTATTACTTTTCGTTTTTGTTTACTGTCTTTAGTTTTATCTTCGGAATCAATTTATTTTGGGATATTCCAGATTGGATCGATTGGTTAATTGCAATGTCGACATTCTTTTATCTACTAATAGCACTAATACGTTTTTACCGACAAAACTGGTTCTGGAGTTTCTTTAAAGCTTGTGTAGCTTCATTTTCGTTTTTAATGGTGGTGATACCAACAGCAACCATCATTTTGATACTCTTTGCGTTTATGTTTTATTAGAGTTTTTCCTTAAGATATTGTCCTGTAATTGAGGCTTTATTTTTTACCAACTCTTCAGGTGTACCTTGTGCAATCAATTGTCCGCCACGATTTCCGCCTTCCGGACCTAAATCGATAACATAATCGGCACATTTTATTAAATCGAGATTATGTTCAATAACGATAATAGAATGTCCTTTTGCAATTAAGGCCTGAAACGATTTCAGTAATTTCTTAATATCGTGGAAATGCAAACCTGTGGTTGGTTCATCAAAAATAAAGAGCGCGTTATCACTTTTGCTCCCTTTTCCGAGGAAAGATGCTAACTTAATACGTTGCGCTTCACCTCCTGAAAGGGTAGAAGAACTTTGTCCTAAAGCGACATAACCCAATCCTACGTCTTGAAGTGGTTGTAATTTATTTTTAATCTTGGTGACTTTGTGTTGCTCAAAAAATACAATAGCATCATCGATAGTCATCGTTAAAATATCATCAATGTTTTTACCTTCAAAAGTGACTTCTAGAACATCCTTTTTAAAGCGTTTTCCATTACAGGTTTCACAGGTTAAATGCACATCGGCCATAAACTGCATTTCGATAGTTACTTCACCATCACCTTTACACGTTTCACAGCGTCCGCCATCAACATTGAAACTAAAATGCTTGGCTTGGTAATTTCTGATTTTGCTTAATTTCTGATTGGCAAACAGAGCTCTAATATCATCATAAGCTTTAATATAGGTCACAGGATTAGAACGAGAGGAACGCCCAATCGGATTTTGATCTACAAACTCAATATGTTTGATGTTTTTATAATTCCCTTTAAGTTCTGTGAATTGACCTGGCTTATCTCCAAAACCAGTTAGTTGCTTTTGTACTGCAGGAAAGAGAATCTTTTTAACCAAGGTACTTTTTCCGCTACCTGAAACACCAGTTACCACAGTTAGCATCTCCAGAGGAAAAACCACATCAATATTTTGAAGGTTATGAGCTCGGGCTCCAATGACTTCAATTTGGTATTTTGATGTTCTTCGTTGTTTAGGCAGCTCTATTTCGAGCGTTTCATTAAGGTATTGAGCTGTTAATGAATTAGATTTTAAGATGGTTTCAAAGGTTCCTGTAGCCACCACTTCACCACCAAAGGTACCAGCTTCTGGACCAATATCTATGATTTCGTCGGCAGCTTTCATAATGTCTTCATCATGCTCAACAACAATCACTGTATTACCTAAATCACGTAAGGCTTGCAATACTTTAATGAGTTTTTCAGTGTCTTTAGGGTGCAGGCCAATACTGGGTTCGTCAAGAATATACATCGAACCTACTAAGCTACTTCCTAAGGAAGTGGCGAGATTAATACGCTGACTTTCACCTCCGGAAAGGGTATTAGATTTCCGATTTAAAGTGAGGTAGTCTAAACCTACATTGCTTAAAAAAGACAAACGGTTATTAATCTCCTTAAGCAGACGCTTGGCAATGGTTGTGTCATAATCGTCTAATTCTAACTGTTTGAAAAATCGAGATAATTCATCTAGCGGCATCTCTACTAAATCTGTAATGGTAACGCCAGCTATTTTTACGTAATTGGCTTCTTCTCGAAGCCGTTTGCCTTTACAAACGCTGCATTTTGTTTTTCCGCGATAACGTGATAGCATCACCCGATTCTGAATTTTATAAGCTTTCGATTCTAATTCAGCAAAGAACGAATTTAAGCCTTCAAAGTATTGATTGCCATCCCAGATTAATTGTTTTTGAGCTGCTGTTAACTCAAAATAAGGTTTATGAATTGGAAAATCAAACTTATGCGAATGATTGACCAGTTGGTCACGATACCAACTCATACTTTCGCCACGCCAAGGAAAAATAGCATTATCATAAACCGATAACGCTGTATTTGGGATCACTAAATCATCGTCAATACCAATAACATCTCCGTAGCCTTCACATTTTGGGCAAGCGCCATACGGATTGTTAAAGCTGAATAAATGCGGATTTGGTTCTAAAAACGTCATGCCGTCTAATTCGAAGCGGTTATTAAATTCGGTACGTTTCTGATTAGAGAGTGCTTCAATAAAGCAAGTGCCTTTGCCTTCAAAAAATGCTGTTTCTATCGCATCTGCAAGTCGGTTATAGAAATCTTCTTCGTGTTTGACAACAATTCTGTCGACAACTAAAAATAAATTGTTTTTGCTGTTTTTTTCCATCGCATCATCAATTCGTAAAACCTCTTCTTGGTGCTGAACCCTTGCGTAACCTTGCTGCTTTAAGACTTTTAGCTTGTCTTCCATAGTACGTCCTTCTTCCAAAATAATAGGAGCGAGGAGGAGTAGTTTTTCACGCTCTTCAAACGATTTCACTAAATCTAAGACATCTTTAGTACGGTGTTTTTTGACTAAATTTCCAGAGACAGGTGAATAGGTTTTTCCTATTCGTGCGAATAAAAGTTTTAAATAATCATAAATTTCAGTAGTAGTTCCTACGGTCGAACGCGGATTGGTGCTATTTACTTTTTGTTCGATAGCAATAGCAGGAGCAATACCTTTGATGATATCAACCTTAGGCTTGTTGAGTCGTCCTAAAAATTGTCGTGCATAACTCGATAAGCTCTCTACGTAGCGACGTTGACCTTCTGCATACAAGGTGTCAAAAGCTAAACTAGACTTGCCAGAACCTGATAAGCCTGTAATAACGACAAGCTTATTTCGAGGAATGACAACATCAATATTTTTTAAGTTGTGCAATTTAGCACCTTTAATGATGATGTTTTCTTTAGGATTAAGGTCTAGGATGTTACTGCTCATGGGTGTTTTAGAGAATAAGAATGTGCAAAGATAGGTCTTTTATTGAAGCTTAAAAAATGGATTATTGTTCATTAAAATGTTAAAGTTTGTTACTTTTTTTTGGAATTTCGGAATGATTGTTGTTATATTTGAGAACATAAACAGTTAAAACCGAGTTGCCTATATCATAATATTACTTTAAAAGTTTAACCCCAAGCTAAGATTAAATTCTTTGCCATTAAAGTAATAATTATGAGACACGAACTTATCACGGACGCTGTTTTAGTTAAGAACTACATGAATGGAGACGAAAGCGCTCTATCCGTCCTTATCCACCGACACAAGCAAAAGATTTACAGTTTTATTTATTCTAAAGTTTTCGATAGAGATATCACAGAAGACATTTTTCAAGATGCTTTTATTAAAGTTATTAAGAACCTAAAACTTGGTAAATATAACGAAGAAGGTAAGTTTTTACCTTGGGTGATGCGTATCTCTCATAATTTGGTTATCGATCATTTTAGAAAGAATAACAGAATGCCAAAATTTGACAATTCTGGTGAATTTAGTATTTTTTCAGTATTAGGGGATACGGCTTTAAATGCCGAAAAACGATTAATTAAAGATCAGGTCGAATGTGATTTAAGACGTCTCATTGAAGAATTACCAGAAGACCAAAAAGAAGTACTGGTGATGCGTATGTATAAGGATATGAGTTTTAAGGAAATATCGGAGCGTACAGGTGTAAGTATTAATACTGCATTAGGACGAATGCGTTACGCTCTCATTAATCTGAGAAAAGTAATTGATAAAAATAATATCATTTTAACGAATTAATACAATAAGTTAGGTTTTGTTGCGTTTATTGAATTATAACAAACTAAAAAACGTAAAATGGCAAAACTTTACTCAGAATGTCCCCAAAAACAAAACAACCTAAATCCAAAAGAAGAAACTATTGACTTTCTTTTGAATTATTCCAAGGCTTTAAGTGTTATACATTGTAATAATTTGAAGTTTGAAGCACTTCAAAACTAAATTTGAAAAAGTCCCGAATCGTTAGTCTTCGGGACTTTTTTTTACTTCTTTTTTGAATAGTAATCTTTTAAAACAGAGGCTCTGCCAATTGTTTTGGTTATAATGTCTTTTTCTAAATCCCAACCTCTGGCAGGTGAGTATTCACGTCCGTACCAAATAATTTGTAAATGTAAGTCGTTCCAGAGTTCCTTCGGAAATAAACGCTTCGCATCCTTTTCAGTTTGAACCACATTTTTGCCATTGGTGAGATTCCATCGGTACATTAAACGATGAATGTGAGTATCAACAGGAAATGCAGGAATTCCAAATGCTTGCGACAAGACCACAGCAGCCGTTTTATGTCCAACAGCAGGAAGCGCTTCTAATGCTTCATAAGTTTTTGGGACTTCTCCGTTGTGTTTATCAATTAAAATTTGTGATAATCCATGAATCCCTTTGCTTTTCATTGGTGATAAACCCACAGGTTTGATAATCTCGCGAATCTCTTCTACTGAAAGCTTAATCATATCATAGGGATTGTCAGCTTTTTCAAATAAAAGTGGTGTGATTTGATTAACACGAACATCTGTACTTTGTGCAGACATCAGTACAGCAATTAATAAAGTATAGGGATCTTTATGTTCTAAGGGAATTGGAATAGTAGGATACAATTCGTTTAACGTACTTATAACAAAATCTACTTTCTCTTGTTTAGTCATTGTCGTATATTTGATGAACTCATTTAAAAGCAAAAATAAGCAATATGAATACATTACAAGCAGGAGATAAAGTACCAAATTTTACAGTTAATGATCAAGATGGTAATCCGGTATCACTTTCAGATTATAAAGGAAAAAAATTAGTTGTTTTCTTTTATCCGAAAGCGAATACACCAACATGTACGGTAGAAGCCTGTAATTTAGGAGAAAATTATGAGGCGTTACAAAAAGCAGGTTATGAAATATTAGGTGTTAGTGCCGATTCTGAAAAACGTCAATCTAATTTTAAAACCAAATTTAAGTTTCCGTATCCTTTACTCGCAGATACAGAGAAGGACGTGATTAATGCGTTTGGAGTTTGGGGACCAAAGAAATTTATGGGACGGGAGTTTGATGGCATTCATCGTATAACGTTTATTGTTAACGAAGAAGGTGTCGTAGAACGTGTTATTGATAAAGTAAAAGCAAAAATACATACCGAACAAATCTTGTCTGAATAAAGCTTCTTTTGCGTTTTATGGAATTTTTCAACATTTCATTATTAAAAAGATGAGAGATTCAAAACCAAGTCAAGAATAACCAGACAGTAATAATAAAACAAAAAGCCGCATCAATTGATGCGGCTTTTTTGTATGTGATTTTAGGTTTTATTCTCCTAAATGAACTTGTTCGGTTTCACAGCCAAAAAGGCTTTTCTCTTTAATAAGGTTTGAAACCCCTTCCGGCAACATGGCTTCCCATCCATCTTCGTTATTAGCAATCATTCTTAGTACAGTTCTCGAAAACACAGAAAGTGTAGTTTCATTAAAATCTGTAATATCAACTACTTTTCCGTTGTACTTAAAGAATTTATATAATTCTTTCATTCTTGGATGTACTTTCAAGTTTTCACTATCGGTTATGGTTCCATCCTCATTCTGCATTGGGTATAAGTAGACTCTTAAATCTTTAAAGAAGAGTTTTCCGAAGGCTTCCAAAATCCCACCACTTAAGTGACGGTAATATTTCTCATCAAAAATATCTACCAGATTGTTAACTCCCATAGCTAATCCCATACGGGCTTTTGTATACTGAGAGAAGTATTCTACAAGTTTGTAATATTCTTGGAAGTTTGAGATTAATACGGTTTGCCCAAGCGAACATAAAAGTCGGGCACGATCCATAAAATCCTGCTCGTCAATTTCACCTTCGGCTCTTAGATTTGAAAGTGTAATTTCAAAAATAACTTGAGTTTTATCGGTATCAACTTTATTTTCTTTGATGAACATTTCATAAGATTTCTTATACATGTCCATATTCACTTTAGTCACAGGTCTAAAACTACCACGCAATGCTAGAATATTCTTTTTGTATAAAACTCTAGCTGGTAATACGTTGTTTCCGTCGGGAGCAAACATGACCGCATCGGTCATTCCATTTTTAACCAGTTGCAGACTCATTAATCGGTTATCTACATCTTCAAATACTGGTCCGGCAAAATTTATAGTATCAATTTCTACTTGGTCTTTATCCAAATGATCATATAAGTAGCGCAGTAATTTTTTAGGCTCGTTATATTTATAGAAGGCACCATAAATCAAGTTTGTACCAAGAATACCTAGTGTTTCTTGCTGTAATCTTGCGTCATTTTCTTTAAAACGTAAGTGTAGTACAATTTCGTTATAACCTTGTGTTGGATCGACTTGATATTTAATTCCGACCCAACCATGACCTTTATATTTTTTTGCAAAGTCAATAGTTGCAACGGTATTTGCATACGCAAAGAACATTTTATTAGGATGTGATTCCCTTAAAATTCGCTCTTCAACCAGATTGACCTCATGATCTAACATTTTTCTAAGTCGGGCTTCAGTGACGTAACGTTTATCGTCTTCAATGCCATAAATAGCATCACTAAAGGCTTTATCATAAGCAGACATTGCTTTTGCTATGGTTCCTGAAGCACCACCAGCTCTAAAGAACTGTCTTACAGTTTCTTGTCCGGCACCAATTTCAGCAAATGTTCCGTAGATGTTTTCATTTAAGTTGATGCGTAAACATTTCGTTCTTAACGACGGAATCTCATCAAACTCTTTATCTCCTTTTAAGGTTATTTCCATTTTATATTTTGGGTTTGTCAACTATACAAAGGTATTAAAATAGCAGGTCAAACTAAAAAAATAAGTTCTATTTTTGCGTTAAACTAAATATACTTTTGAAAGTTACTTTTTTAGGCACTGGTACATCTCAAGGCATTCCTGTTATTGGAAGTGACCATCCTGTGTGTTTAAGTAACAATCCTAAAGACAAGCGTTTACGAGTTTCGGTGTTGATTGAATGGGACGATTATGTTTATGTGATTGATTGCGGACCAGATTTTAGACAGCAAATGTTACGTGCCAATTGCCGTAAACTTGATGGCGTTGTTTTTACGCATGAGCATGCCGATCACACTGCAGGATTGGATGACATCAGACCCTTTTACTTTAGACAGGGTGATATTCCGTTTTATGCGCATAAGCGTGTGTTGGGCGAATTATCAAAGCGCTTTAATTATATTTTCACTACTGAAGAGAAGTATCCTGGGGTTCCATCGGTGATTCAGCATGAAATTAAGAATGAACCTTTTTTTCTCGGAAATTTAAAAGTCATACCTATAAATGGCTACCATCATAAATTGCAGGTTTTCGGATTCCGTTTTGGCGATTTTGCCTATTTAACAGATATGAAAACTATTGCCGAAGATGAAATTAAAAAATTGAATGGTGTTAAGGTTTTAGTCGTGAATGCTTTACGGGAAAAAGAACATATTTCGCATTTTAATCTTGATGAAGCTTTGCATTTTATTTCTGAAGTAAAGCCTGAAACGGCATATTTAACACATATAAGTCATTACTTAGGTTTTCATGATGACGTGCAACAAAAATTACCAGAAAACGTTTATTTAGCTTACGATAACTTACAAATACAACTCTAAGATGAAGCAAAGAATTTTTATGTACCTGTTTATTTTTACACTGTTATTAGTGATTTTCCAATTTGTAAACTCAAAAAACATCATAGAAGACTATGATCAGAAGTTGACCAATTCTATGGAAGAAAATACGCAACTTAAAGATTCAATACGGATGATCGCTGATGATAAAGCTTCAGATATTTATACCTTTCGTTTTGATACGAATGATGATGCGATGACCCATTGGGAAAAAAAAGGTTTCAGAATTTCAGAATTTGTACCCTTAATCAAAGACGGATTAATGAGTCTTAATGAATATGAAACTGAAGACCATCCTTTAGTACCATTTGCGTCTATGTCTGGAAACAAAATGCGAATCGATCAGATTAGAATGTTAAATCATAAGTGGATTATTATCAGTTTTACTGATGGCACTTATTGGGGAGAAATGCTTCTGAATTATGATATGAATAACGGAAATGTCACTTTTAAAGAGTTGAGTTCTTTATTGTATCAGCCTTAATCTTTTTGATGAGCAAAGTTATAGCTATCAAGGTTCCAATACTTGAACCTATATATCCAAAAAGATTTATCCAATTCACCGAATGATAGCCAGCAGACCAAAGAACATAAGCGCATAGGCTCGATTCATAATTTTGATTTTAACCAAGTAGATCGCGTAATACTAAAGACTTTAAATTCGTCAACCTGCTTTTCGAAAGTCATTCCGTTTTTTATAGCGACAATTTCAGAACCAATATTATCGACGTGCATCATAGATATTAGATTGTCATAGAGTTTATGCTTAAAGCAAAATTCTTTACAGTGTATGGCTGCTTCTTGTGCGTAGCCTTTTCCCCAGTATTCAGGAAGGATAGAATATCCAATTTCTAAGCGTTCTTCATCCTCAACGGTTTGAATGAGGAGTCCGCACTGACCAATAAACGCCCCAGAGTGTTTATCGATAAGCGCATTCATTCCACCTAGTTTATTCTCGTAGCGATGAAATACTTTATCAAACCAAAACTCGCATTGCTCTACCTGAGTTAGGCCTTCTGGCATTCCAAGAAACTTAGCGACATTTTCTTCTTTAAACAATGGCATCCATGATTCAAAATCATCTTTGGAGACGATTCTAAAGTGTAAACGTTTGGTTTCTTCGCCTGTGAGAAGGTAGCTCATGAGTTTGATATCTAATCGTTATTATTCAGAAGTAATAAAGATAAAAGCAATTATTTTGTAATGTGCTGATATACTTACAGTCTTTATAGTTTTAAATCCGTTTTTCAAGCCAGCTTCTAAATTCATAAAAATTTTGTGGTGCAACACCATGGCCGACAGGAAATTCAGAATAGGTATTTTTAATATGAAGCGCATTTAAAAACTGAGGTGCTTTTCTGGCCCAATCGACTGGAATCACCTGATCGACGCTTCCATGAGAGCAATAAAAATCTAAATGGGAATAGTCTTTGTCTTGTAAGTTTTTAGGAAGCATATCTTCACTTACATAACCACTTAAGGCAATAATATTCTTTACTTTTTCAGGATAAGTCAGTGCCACTGCATAGCTTAAAATAGTCCCTTGACTAAAGCCTAAAAGATTTACATTGGATTGGTCAACAGAATATTCGGCACAAGCCTGATCGATAAAACGCGCAATAGCATCTCGAGATTCAATCGCTTGATCGACATCATTCCATTTATTTTGATTGGCATCAAAATTTATGGCATACCATGCATTTCCGTAAGGTTGCATCGGGTGAGGCGCTCTAACGGAAATGATAAATAATTCTTCAGGTAATTCTTGAGCAAAAGAAAACAAATCGTTTTCGTCGCTACCATAACCGTGGCACATAATGAGTAATGGCGCGTTTTCTTTTAAAGACGACGGTCTGGTGATATGATGTAAATCTAAATTCATATTAGTTACCTATTGAAGAAAATAATTTTTGAAAAAACGGACCAAGAATTGGGACTTCATTCATTTTTTTTCCGACAGCACCAAAAATTCCGTAGAGGAAAAGCGCAATAAAGAATACCCAAAATGAAGTTGAAATCATCCAGCTATCAAAGGCACCTACAAAATAACCTAAGAGCATTTGCAACAACCATAAGCCCAGGGCTTGCCTAACATGAAAGGATACCAAAGGATTTCGAACATCGCGATTTAAGAAAAAGGCGATAACAGTACCAATTAGTGTGATATAGGCGACAATTGCTAGACTGTCATTATTAGAGTCTGGTGTATTTTGCATGCGAATATTTTAGTTTAAAATCAATTGGTTATTGGCTATAATTCCATAAACCTGTCCTTTAAGTTCCCGACCTTCAAACATTGAGTTTTTAGAAGTAGAAAGGATGTTTTCTTTGGAAAATGTATAGGCTGTATTTGGATTGAAAAGTGATAAATCAGCAGAATTTCCTACTGCAATAGGCGAGTTTTTAAATCCGAAACGCGCTTTACCTTTGGTTAGTAATTCTATGGTTTTCTTTATGGTAAATATTGAATTCAATGCGCCAAATGCACTTTCTAACCCGATAGTACCATACTTGGCATGATCAAACTCTATTTTTTTTCCTTCGATATCAATCGGATTGTGATCACTCGTTACCATATCAATGGTTCCGTCTTTTAAGCCGTTAATTAAAGCTTCAATATCATTTTGTGTTCGTAGTGGTGGTAAGACCTTGAAATTTGTATCAAAGGTGTTCACATGTTGATCGGTAAATATCAAATTGTGAATAGCTACACTACAGGTAACATCTAAATTTTTCTGTTTTGCCGCTTTAATTAATTCCACAGATTTGGCGGTTGAAATGGTTGGAATATGAAGTTTACCTTCAGTATATTCTAAAATAAACAGATCTCTGGCGATTTGTAGTTCTTCGGCTAAAGCAGGATTGCCTTTTAAACCTAATGAGGTACTCATGACATGTTCGTTCATCACACCTAATCCGCTAATTTTTGATTCCTGCGGAAACGAGCATACCAAACCATCAAAATTACTAGCATACTGTAAGGCGAGCTTCATCAAGTTAGGGTTTGCTATAGGATGCTGATAATCGTAAAAAGCAACAGCTCCAGCAGAAGTCATGTCGTATAATTCGGCCAATTCTTGACCCTTACTATTTTTAGTTAAAGCACCAATAGGAGAGAGGCTTACAGCATGCTTTTCTGCTTTCGATTTTAATAATGAAATATCGGCATACGAATCAATAACAGGATTGGTGTTTGCATTAACTGCAACTGAAGTGAAACCAGATTTTGACGCTGTAGTGAGTCCGTTTTCAATAGTCTCACGTTCTTCAAATCCAGGTTCACCAAAACTCACACTAGAATCAAACCAGCCTTGCGATACATGGAGGTTGTCTTGTCTGATTTCTTTATAGTTTTTCGGATTTTGAATGCGTTTTGAAATCTGAGAGATGGTTCCTTTTTCAATTAAAATATCTACGGTTTGATTGTGAAAATCGCTTTTAGGGTCAACTATTGTGGCAGATTTTACAAGTACGTTCATTTCAGAAATTTTAAGATGAGCATTTCAATGATTAAGAAAATCACTGCAAAAATAACAAACCATTTCCATAGTTCGTTAACATTTGTTGCACTTTTGATGTCACTTATTGCAGATGAAAGCGAATTATTAATACTTGTATTGCTAATGCTTTGTATATCAAAATACTTAAGAAGGCTTTCATTTCTGTCAAAATTAAAACTCAGATTTTTCAAAAAGGCATCTTTATTTTGAACCGCAATGATTCCAGCGGCATCAGGATAGATATTCGTAATGAGTTCTACCTTATTATCATAGGTTTGTTGTAATGGAATAACCGAATTTTCGCCATTCACCAAAGTAAGAATGTCATCTTGTTGTAGTTGCGTTGCAATATCGATGGTGTTTTCTTTTCCTATGGTATAAAACAAATCACCCGTTTTTAAACTTTGTTTTCCAATATTATACAGAATCGGAACAATAAGAGGCGAGTTTTTAAAATTAGAGTTTTCGGTGTATAATGCTGCGGAAAAACGGTAGGCATTTCCAGATTGGGAAAGGAATGAACTTCCATCTTCAAAACTTAAAATCGAGGCGACTAAATTATAACTGTTACTATAGAATGAATTTACTTTTGGATACTGAAAATTAGTAACACGCTTATCAAAAACATTGGTTAATAATGGATGGGAAAAATTAATTGTTGTAATTTTCTTTTCTACAGGATTTAATGAACTGAAATTAGATAAATTATAGGTTGCAAACAACTGATTGTAAGTATCTATTCTAATATTACTTGAAGGAATAATTAATAGGTTTCCGCCGTTGTCAGTAAATGATTTTAAAGCAGTAATTAGCGAGTTTGGAACCGTATTCAGTTCATTTAAAACAATTAAATTTTGCTGGTCTATACTGTTATAATTCAAAGCATTAAAATCTACAGATGTATATTCAAATTCATCACTAGTATATATTTTTTTAAGGAAGCTATCATCAGTTTCATTAATCGCTAATACATTTATTTTCTCTCGTCGGTCAATATTAAAATACAAGGTATTGTCATATTGAAGATTGCTGTCTTCTACGAGAAGTTTTCCGTTAAAAACAGCATTGGCAGGAATGGTAAAATTTGTAGTAGCGTCATCTGTAATAGTAACCGCAGTCTTCGCCATTAACTTATTGTCATTATATAATGAAACAGGTAAGGTTTCAATGGGTTCTCCTTGATTTTTCAGGGTTACAGTCAGTTCGATGTTTTCTACTGTAGTTTTAGAAACATAAACACTATCAACAGCAACATTGCTTTGATTGGACGGTTTTAACTGCACCAGTTTTAAGGAGATAAGGCTGTCTGTTGTAGCGGTTAGAGCATCGTTTTTTTGTTGAAAATCTGAGACCAGTACTAAATTTTTAATAGAACTAGCATCATCAGAAAATAGCTGTTTTCCTTTTAGTACTGCAGCATCGTAAGCGAGTTGATTAGGCGAATGTTTTATCTGAATTAAATCATTTTTAATAGCCTTTATCGACGTGTTATTAAACGTAGCATCATTTGTAAAAATTGAAACCGATTCATTTTCATCAATATGTTCGATTATATCTTGAATGGCTGTATTGAGTAGACTTCCGTTGTTACTAGGCGCTTGCATACTAAACGAATTGTCTAAATAAATAACCGTTTCACTCTTGGTATTAAAACTATCAGAATTTGATAAATAAGGTTGTGCAAATGCAAAAATCACACAAGCTAAAAGCAGTAGTCGAGTGATTAAGGTTAGCCATTTTTTGAGCTGCGAACTCTTACGTGTTTGAATGGTCAATTCTTTTAAAAATTGCACATTGGTAAAAGGCACACTTTTAAATTTCCGAAGTTGAAATAAGTGAACAATAATAGGAATAGCGAGCAGAAGTAAAGCGTATAGAAGTTCTGGGTGTTTAAACTGCATTCCTGTTTTTGGGATTGTTTTTGTTAAAAATCAAATATAGAAAATGATATGGGATTTGTTGCTTTTGCTTTTGAGAATTTTAACGTTTTAGCAAAAGAAAAAATAATCGGTCATGGCTTTCATATCTTGTGTTTTAAAATAGGCTTTAATTTCTACTTGTGCATCTGGATTAGCAACCGTTACAATACTTTGCGGATTCTCTAAAACTTTAAGATATTCGAAACTTAAAAGAAGTTCATCATAGATATGCTTTCCTATTTTTTTAGGGTTATCACAAATCCAATAAAAAGACACCTGTTTGGCCTTTAAAAGACGTGCGACTTTCTTTCCTTTTTGTCCGGCACCCCAAACCGTTAAAGGTCTTGAGGCATTATAGTTGAGCTTTAAGAAATAGTTGAGCTTAAGTTCCAAAAAATGATTTTCGGCATAATGTTCATGAGTTCTTGAGGTTCGGGAGCTGTAATCTCTCCAGTAATGTAATATAGTATGACTTGGAATACATGTCATCTTATTTTGATAAAACCGAAAGGCTAAATCATAATCTTCGGGATAGCGGTTGGGCGTAAATGCCTCACAAGTAATAAAATCGTCACGATGTATCATCCAGCAAGGCGACGGAATAACACATTCTTTATAAATTTCAGTATAGTTTTGGCCTTGTTGTGTTAAGCCGTTTAGCCAGGACTCGTACTTTGCAAAACCATCACCAATTCCATCTTTGCTAAAATAGCTTACTAAGCCCAGTGCGATATGCTTTTTTCCGTGGGATATTAAATCGTAAAGCATGGTATGTAGCTTTTCTGGATGCATAATATCATCACTATCCATTCTAGTGATATAGTCGCCTTTACTTTCAATAAACGCCAATTGCAAAGCATTGATGATGCCTTGTCCTAGATTTGTAAAAAGTTTGATGCGTTTATCTTTTTCCGCGTAAGCACTAACAATATTAAAACTGGAGTCTGTAGAATGATCATTTACAATAATTAACTCCCAGTGCTCATAACTTTGGTCTCGAATAGAATCTAAGCATTCGGGAAGAAATTGCTCCGTATTTTTAAAAGGAATTAGGATACTTATCAAAGGGTTTTGCATGTTACAAAAGTACCATTTTAACAAAACCTTAGCTAAATTACTGGTAACAGATTGTAGTTTTGTGCGTCAGATGAAAAAATCTGAAAATAATTAACATCATAAAATGAAAAGAATTCTATCAACTTTTGCCCTAAGTGCTTTGCTTGTGGCTTGTGGTTCTTCTAAACCCACAGTAAACGATTTAGCGACTGCTAATCCAATTTCAACGTCTATCAATTTGTCGGCAGTGACCGATGACAAAGCTCCGGTAACTATAAATCCTGGACGTTTTACACAAGAGACTGTAACTTACAGATTGCCAAAAGTTGTGCAAGGGACTTATTCGGTTAGTGATTTTGGAAAATATATTGATGATTTTAAAGCTTTTGACTATAGTGGTAATGAAATGCCAGTTGTAAAAGCCGATGTCAATACCTGGACGATTGCCAATGCTAAAGAATTAGATAAAATTGAATATTTAGTTAATGATACTTTTGACCAAGAAGCTTCTGGTGGCATTGGAGGAGAAGTACCTTTTTCTCCATCTGGAACTAATATAGAACCTGATAACTATGTATTAAACTTACATGGTTTTATTGGTTATTTTGATTCGTTAAAAGATGCGCAGTATACTTTAGATGTGACAGCTCCAGCAAATTTTGAACGCACGTCTGCATTACAGAATACGAATACCAAATCAAGTGCAGATGGCACACAAATTACAAGCTCTTATTTTGCACCACGTTATTTTGATATCACAGATAATCCGATGATGTATGGAAAGCTGGATGTCGAAGAATTTATGGTTGGCGATATTAAAATAGTTTTGAGTGTTTATTCGCCAAATAAAGTGCATTCTGCAGCAAGTATGAAAGAGACCGTTTTTAAAATGATGGAAGCTCAAAAAGCCTACTTAGGCGATATTGATTCTACGCCACGTTATGATATTTACTTGTATTTATCTGACGGAAGCGAAGGTTCTCCAAAAGGGTTTGGCGCTTTAGAACACCATACATCTACTGTCGTTGTATTAAGAGAACAGTCTTCTAAAGAACAATTAGCAGCTTCAGTAATTGATGTTGTTGCTCATGAGTTTTTTCATATTGTAACGCCATTATCGGTACATTCAGAAGATGTACACTACTTTGATTATAACGATCCAACATTTTCTAAGCATTTATGGATGTACGAAGGTGTGACCGAATATTTCGCACAGCATTTTCAAGTTTATAAAGGTTTGGTTGATGCAGATACTTATTATAATACGATCAATCAGCAAATTCAAGTGTCAAAAAATATGGATGACGCAATGAGTTTTACGGTTATGAGTGAGAATGTTTTAGAAGAGCCGTATGCATCAAACTATTATAATGTGTATATGAAAGGTGCATTAATCGGAATGTGTATTGATATTTTAATGCGAGAAGAAAGCGATGGTAACAGAAGTATGTTGTCACTTATGAAAGAATTATCGGCTAAATATGGTAAAGAAAAACCTTTTGTTGATGATAACCTTATTGCTGAAATTACTGCAATGACGTATCCTTCAGTAGGCGAGTTTTTAAATACTCATGTTGTTGGTGGTACACCAATTGACTACAACAAGTTTTTTGAAAAAGTAGGCTTAACTATTGGAGATAAAAGAGTGCCAACAAGTTATATTCAGAATGGTTCTGGTTTTATTTTTGGAGCAAATCAAGAAAAAGGTCAGATTTTCTTTTCTGAAGGTGTTAACGGTAATAGCTTTTGGGTAGAGCAAGGTGTTTTGCCAAATGATGTGATTAAAACTGTAAATGGCGAAGCATTAACCATGCAAAATGCGCAAGCGATGTTAGGCAAAATGTACCAGTGGAAAGAAGGAGAGGCTATTAATGTGGTTCTGGAACGCGACGGAAAAGAAGTAATTATTGAAACTACTTTAACACCAACATTTACAACTGCTAATACCTTAATGGAGCATGAAAATGCGACAGCAAAACAAATAGGGACAAGAAAAGCTTGGTTGAAAGGCTAAGCAATAACCAATTAATAAAATTTATAAAACCTGTTATAATTAATTTATGACAGGTTTTTTTATACCAATTCACAAGTTGTCATAGACTCCGATTTATAAAACTCACTCGTTTTAGCTAAAGTAAAATGAAAGGTACTTCCTTGTCCTGTTTTTGAGGACACCGAAATTTCGCCTCCTAGTTTTTCTACAAGATTTTTAACGGTACTTAATCCAATACCTGTACTTGACTTTCCGTAGTCATTCTTTATTGTTTTAAAGATTTCAAAAATGTACTGCTGTTTGTCCTGCGGAATACCAATGCCATTATCACTCACACTAAATATATGATTAAACAAATCAGAATCGTAAGTTAAGGTCACTAAGCGCTCAGGTTTGTCGTTGTATTTCAGGGCATTATCAATTAAATTAATTAATATTTGTGATAAAGCCGATTTGTTTATGCTTTTTATGACGGTGTTTTCTGGGAATATAAAGCGGTCGTTTTTACCGATAAGGATTTGTTTTAAATCTTCGGAAAGCTCGTCCAGACTAACATCTTCATAATTCGATTTTAATAATTCATCAGATTTGTAGTACAATAAAATTCCGTCGATATAATCTTTTAAGACTGTTGTAGATTCTTCGATATAATTTAAATATTCATTTGAATCTTCCGAAAGCTGTTCTGTATTATCATCACGTAATAAATTGGTTAGTGAAATAATATTTGCTAGAGGTGATTTTAAATCATGTGATACATGACTTGCAAATGTTTTTAACTGTTGGTTTCGTTTTTCTAATTCTAAAGTTGCCTTTTCTAAAACCGCATTTTTCTTACGTAATTCGAATAGATTCACAACCTGCTCTCCTAAGGTTTTTAAAGCCTCTATCTGTGTATTATTAAGTTGTCTTGGCTTGTGATCAAAAACACAAATGGTTCCTAAGGAGTATCCTTCGGGATTAATTAAAGGCACTCCTGCGTAGAAAATAGCTTGCAGACTAGTAATTAACGGATTGCCTTTAAAACGGCTGTCTTGTCGTGCATCTGGCACAATTAAAAGGTCGTCTTCCAAAATGGCATGACCACAGAACGAAATATCTCTGGGTGATTCATTAAACGGGATACCATAATGTGATTTGAAATAATTACGATCCTGATCTAAAACAGTTATTAGTGCAATAGGAACTTCACAAATAGTTGCTATGAGTTTGGTGATTTTATCGTAATCCTTTTCTGGAAGACTGTCTAATATCGCATAGGATTTGACAGCATTTAAACGCTGCAACTCGTTTTTTGGGAATTTTGGGCTTTGCATAATTCAATGATTTGGGGTAAAATAGATACGAAAAAATTTAATTAACGGTTTCCGATTCTTTAAAAGCCTTCAAAAACACCGAGCCCAAAGAGTGCAAAATCATATTTTACAGGATCCTGCGAATCTAATTTACGTAAGGCAGTGTCGAGCTCTAGTAAGGCTTTTCCGTCGTTTTGTTTGCGCTTTAGAAGCTTTAATTTTCGGGCGACATTTCCAGAGTGTACATCTAAAGGGCAGGATAATAAAGCAGGAGAGATACTGTTCCAAATCCCAAAGTCAACACCATTTTGATCCTGTCTAACCATCCAACGTAAATACATATTGATACGCTTAGCTGCTGAATTTTTTAAGGGATCACTAACATGTTTCTTTGTACGTTCTAGATGTTCGATTTCAAAAAAATGTTGCTTAAACTGATGAATAGATTGTTGAAGGTTCTTATTCGCTGTGTATTTTGAAAACAGAGCCTCTAAACCGTTATGTGTCGTGTAAATGTGTTTTAAGCTTTTTACAAACTGAATAAAATCATCACCATTAAAGGTTCTATGGACAAATGAAGTTAAATCTTTCAAGTCAGATTCTTGATGGTTTATGATGAAATCGTGCGGTGATTGCTGAAGTAAATTCATCATTTTATAAGCATTTTTGATAATGCTTTTGCGATTTCCCCAAGCAATTGTGGCGGTTAAAAAACCAGCGATTTCGATGTCTTCTTTTTTTGTGAATTCATGAGGCACCTGTATAGGGTCACTTTCAATAAATCTTGGATGATTGTATTGCTCGACTTTTGTGTCTAGAAATTTTTTAAGTTCTTTGTGGTTCAAGAGGGTTGTTTTACTCTTGTAAATTTACACTTCTTATCGCGTTGTTACAAGGTTTCATTCTAACAAAAAATCTGTTATTTTTGTCTTTAAATTATCATACCATGAAAACATCAATCTATATCGTCGTTTTGGCATTATTTACACTTGTATCTTGTGAGCGTGTCAAGACAAAAACGCAGGAAACCATCAATGCTGGCGGAGAAGTAGTAGGTAAATCGGCAACCGAATTTGTTGAAGGTGTTTCCGAAGGTATAGATAAAACCTTAGAAGCCAAACTCAAGCTGTCTCCAGAACTTCAGAAAAAAGGGGTGAAAACGGGAAAGTTTACCATTGCAGATAATCCTCAGGGCGGAAATGATAATATGCTCACTTTATATATCATTTTTGACAAGGATTATGATGATATTATGTTTGTTAAGGTCTTTGATAAAAACGGTCTGGAAACCGGACGCGCTAAACTAGAAGTGAAAGGCGCTAAAGGTGACGCTAATTATTTTGACTTTACCTTTAATGAGCGTACCGAAATTGAATACCGAAGTTTGATTGTTATTGAATAGCTTATTACTGAACTGACAATCGAATAAAATTACCCAAGAATTTTCCCATCAACCATCGTTAATTTGCGGTCGGCCATATCGGCTAATTCTTCATTGTGAGTTACTATGATAAAGGTTTGACCAAATTCATCACGTAGTTTAAAAAAGAGTTGGTGTAGATTTTCGGCAGATTCACTATCTAAATTTCCAGAAGGTTCATCGGCAAAAATTAAACTCGGATTATTAATCAGTGCTCTGGCTACTGCAACACGTTGTTGTTCACCTCCTGAAAGCTCATTAGGTTTGTGATGGTGACGATGCGATAACCCTAGAAAGTCTAATAATTCTTTGGCACGTTTTTCGGCTTCTGCCTTTGTTTTTCCGAAGATAAAAGCAGGAATACATACATTTTCTAAAGCTGTAAACTCTGGAAGCAATTGATGAAACTGAAAAATAAATCCGATATGCTCATTTCTAAATTTTGCTAAAGCCTTATCGCCCAATTGTGCTATGGATATTCCATTTATAGTAAGTTCACTTGCCGTCTTGCGGTCTATTTGATCTAAGGTTCCAAGAATTTGAAGTAAGGTTGTTTTTCCTGCTCCTGAAGCACCAACAATAGAAACGATTTCTCCTTTTTTTATGTCTAAATCTACACCTTTTAAAACGTGTAAATCACCATAATATTTATGTATGTTTTTTGCTTTAACCATCACATTAAAATGAGATTCGAAAATACTACTTTAATATGAATTATCTAAGATTTATAAAACTGAGAATTTATTTTTTTAGATACACTGCTTAGCTGATTGCTTTCGTTGTTTTTCTTTTTGAAGATTCTTTTGATATTATTATAATCAATAAAATACTGGACTCTCAATGAAAAGGAGTGGAGTATCGGTTGTTCAAAAAGCGTGTTGACACTTTCGCTGTAGGTTTTAGACGCCTCACGGTCACTGTTAAACAATTGATTTCTATACAAAGCTGTTAAGAAGCTTCCAGGCGCAAATTGCCAGGTGTAATTGAGATCTAAATTCCAGGTGCTAAAATTTACATCAGACGTCTCTAAGCCTAAGTCGGCGTAAGTAGTATTGGTGTTGAATAAGCGTCCGTTTTCTTGTAAAAAGTAAACGTCGTCTTCATAATCGACTACCGACCAATAATTCCTAAAGGTTAATCCGAGGGAATGAAAAGGATTAAAACTATAGGTTCCTGTTAATCTATTTACGATGGTACTTTGGTCGCGTTGCCCAAAAACAATCTCATCATCCAAACTATTAGAGTTATTTGCATACCCTCTGTCTTTAAAAACTCTGTTGATATCAAAAGAATAGATGAGTGAAAATTTATCGCTTATTCGGGCTCTCGGACTTAAGCCAATCCAGAATTCTTTGGTGTCTCTTCCGTTTTCAAAAAACAAAACACCTCCAGTATTTATATCATAAGCAAACACTTTGTTGTAATTTGATGAAAAGTAAACGTTTCCGTTAACCCTGTTTTCATATATAAAAAACCGATTATTTACTCTGGCTTCAAAATAATCATACTGTTTGCCAGCGAGCATATTTATGTTTCCACCAAAACCATGCAGTTTATCTTTAAGCTGAAAATTAATATTTCCTCCAAAACCAAAACCGGTAAACACGCTGGGATCTGCCAGTCTTGTGTAATTAATATAAGTGTTCCAGTTTCTACTGATAAAATTTTTAGTCGGCTCAAATATTCTATGACCAAAATCAACCCCAAAATTATTGTAGTTATTTCTAAAAATAAGCCCTAAATCATTGATGTCGTATTTAGTATCAGCATAACTATGATCAAAACTATAGCGGTAATTACCATGTATTTTTCTGGCCATAAAAAAGGTGCTAAACCCAGTCGAATTGTCATCTATATCATTAATATTACTCATTTTTACTTCACCTAAAAGATTATAAGTATTTCTTTTATTAGTAATGTCGGCTAGTAATGCGGTTACGTTTCCGTCTCTAAAATGACCGTTTCTAGTAACGTTGGTATTAACTAAGCTAACCGAAGAATTTTGATTGAACTGCTGATCTAATACTAAAATATTATAGTTGGATAGCGGCTCAACAAGTTGATCTCTGTATTCGCCAGTGATTGTATCTCTTGTGGTGGCGTATGTTTTTTCAGTAATGGCATTAAAGAAGCCAATACCTAAGCCTTTTTTTGTTCTTCCGGAAACTTTTGCAGCATTGAGAACCTTTACCGTATTTGGTCTATCTGTAATCACTTCATTGTCATTAACCGTTATTTGACCCGTAGGACGACTTCCAACACGTCTTGAGAAAAAGAGGTTTCCTTTGTTAAATAAATCGACACCTTCAGTAAAAAACTGGCGTTGTTCAGAAAAGGTTTGTTCAAACGGACCGAGATTTAGCGAAAGGTTATCAAAGCCAGCCTGACTAAAATCTGGGACTAAAGTCATGTCTAATGTGAAATTTTCTGTGATACCATATTTAACATCTAAACCAAACTTTAAATCGGTTTCTGTGTCGCCATCAAAACTATTAACGATTCCGGTAGAAAACGGATAAAAAGCTAATCGCGTAGGAGGTTCGATGTTTTTAAGTCCGGTAATTTCACCATGATACAAACCGATGTTTCCTTTTGTGATATCAATAGCATTCCAGGTGTATTGTGAGCGATAGCGTCTAAATTGTCTATGAAACTGAACGCCCCAAGTTTGCACTTCTTGATTAGAAAAACGGAGTGCTCGATAGGGGATTTCCATTTCTACAGTCCAACCATCATCATTAATTTTCACAGCACTATCCCAAACGGCATTCCAGCCAAAATCTTCACCATTACTTGGTGTTGCAACAGCATCAGCTTGGGTTCCAGAACTAAATACGAAAAATTCGGTATCATTTTGAGCGTCGTTATTAGGGTTTAAAATGAGTCCGAAAAAATCGGCTTGACCAAAATTATCGCGACTGGTTAACTGACGCATAATTTTTGAGGGATCGTCATATAAGTAGGCTGCGACATAGATAGCCTTATCGTCATAAGTCATTTTAACGATCGTTCGGTTTTCTGTAGAATCTTTGACGCCTGCATCGGGTCTAAATTGCGTAAAACCTTTGGCTTCCTTAGCTGTTTGCCAAACCGCATCGTCTAATATTCCATCAATTTTTGGAGGTGTGTTTGTGCGTTCAATTTGTAGTTGTTTTTTTTCCTGGGCATTGGCAAAAAAACTAAAAAGTAATAATAGGGTTATTAGAATTAAGCGAAAAGTCATTTGATAATGATTGATGATTAGTGTCTAGTCATTGTAAAGACACTAAAAATTTTAGTTAGTTACAGTTATATTACAAATCTAATGTCCGTAGCCCTGAATTTTCCCAAGTAAACGTTAAAAGTGTTGTTTATGATAACTAATTGCTGTTCATACTAGGGGGTTTTGTCTGAATTTTTTTACTTACATTTATTAAAATTTAATACTTATATAGAATGCCTTACCAAAAATTTGAGGAATATAATATAAAGGTAACCGATGACGTAAAACAGCGTTACAAGAAAATTATTGAAGATTTAGGTGAAGATACCAATCGTGATGGCTTATTAAAAACGCCTGAACGCGCTTCTAAAGCCATGCAGTTTTTAACGCAAGGCTATTCGCAAGATGCTGCCGATGTTTTAAAAAGTGCCATGTTTAAAGAATCTTATAATGAAATGGTAATTGTCAAGGATATTGAACTGTATTCGTTGTGTGAGCATCATATTTTACCTTTTTTTGGCAAAGCTCATATTGCCTATATTCCTAATGGTCATATTGTTGGTCTAAGTAAAATACCTAGAATTGTAGATATTTTTTCGAGACGCTTGCAAGTGCAAGAGCGTTTAACAGAACAGATTTTGAATTGTATTAATGATACACTTAAACCCGAAGGTGTCGCCGTGGTGATTGAAGCCTCTCATATGTGTATGATGATGCGTGGTGTACAGAAGCAAAACTCGACGACAACCACATCAGGATTTAGAGGCGCGTTTAAAAATATTGAGACCCGTACTGAATTTTTGAAACTTATCAGTGAAAAATTGTCATAGCTTAGGTTTTGGAATGCTATTTGCTTTATAATAAGTAAATTAAATACATACTATGACATTAGAAAACACATCAAAACATAAAAAATTAGTCCTGAGTCTTATATTTGACGCTATTGGGATGATTCCGTTTATAGATTTATTATGGGCGCCACTTTCAGGATATTTAATGACTAAACTTTATAAGGGTAAAGTAGGTAAGCTTGCTGGAATTTTTTCATTTATAGAAGAGATAATTCCGGGAACAGATTTTATTCCTTCGTTTACCATTATGTGGTTGTACACCTATGTTTTTTCTTCAGAAAAGACAACAGATGAAACCATCATTGATATTAAATAGTTTAACCTAATTTAAAAGTTTAAAAAATCAGCCTGAATTCTATATTCAGGCTGACTTTTTTTATAAGGTGTAGTTTAGTCCTAGACTAATATTACGTCCTATATTAAAGATGTTATCAGATTTTAATCGTGATAAATGACTAACATAAGTTGTATTGGCTATATTATTTGCCGCAATAGTGACTTCCAGGTCATTTTTAAAAAGTTGAAACGTACCACCTAAACCAGCACTCAATAAGCCGTAACCTGCAGTATTGGATTCAAAATCACTAACATTATTTTGATCAAAAGTATAGCTGTATTTGATAAATGAATAACTGTTTTGAATCCAGTCTTTATTAAATTCAACTCGCAACGTATTGTGCAAAGAATTTGCCGGAATTAACGGCAAATGCGTGTCATCATCGAGCTGACCGATTACGGTTTCGAAGCTACTTTCAACATGGAGCCAGTCTAGAGGATGTGGGTGAAAATGAAATCCAAATTCTCCACCATAAAGTCTGGCATTATCTTGTAGGTATACAAAAACAGGGTCATCGTCAATAAACTCACCATTCGGGCTCAAGAAAATATAGTCATTAATCTGATTGTAAAATAAGTTGGCAAAGACTTCAACATGCTCATTTTTAAATTCTAAAGCCAAATCTACTTGGAAATTCTGTTCGTTTTTTAAATCAATATTTCCTATTTCATAGCGGTTTGTACCTTCATGAGTTCCATCTGAAGCTAGTTCAGATAGGTTTGGCGCTCTAAATCCGCTAGCCAAATTAAAACGTGCTGTAACTTTATGAAATAGATTTGTTTTGATCCCAAGAGCGCCATTAAAACTATTAAAATCTCTATCAATTTGAGAATTAATATTAATATGACGATAATCGTAACGCGCACCAAGTTGAATGTCAATTTTGTCAAAATGAATATGAGAGGTCGCTAATATTCCAATATCATTAGTGATAGCATCAGGAATTAAGAGTTCTTCACCATAATTGGTGTTTGCTTGATTCATCCCTTGAACACCAACAATAGTCTCAAATCGTCCAATTTCAGGAAGATTATATCTAACATTATAATTAAAAGTTTTAAGTTTCATATGTAGCGCAGGTGCTTCATCTTCACTGTGGACTTCGTCATCATGATCCTCTTCATCGTGATCATCGTCATCATGGTCTTCATCGTGATCTTCTTCACCATGATGATGATCTTCAAATTCTTTTCTGTCATTATATATATACCCTAAAGTCACATCTAAACTAGAATTGTTAAAGAAGATTGTAGATTTAGAACTGAAAATATGGTTTGTAATTTCTTGAAACAGTTCAAGAGGTGTTGTATTAGTGTCTTGAATACCAATGGCTTCAGGAATCCCTAATTTAGAGCGGTTAATATTGTAGCGTAATTCGGTTTTAAACTGATGTTTTTGATAGCCTAAACCTGCTTTAAAATCTTGCTCTCTAAATCGTGTGTTGGTAACTCTGTAATCTGTAGTTTCATAATCAGAATGTTCAGCAACACTTCCTCTGAATAAAAATTTAAAATGATCACCAGAAGATTTAAAGGCAGCACTCGAATTGTACCCTTGTGTGTTACTAAAATAAGTGCCACTAATAGTTGCCTCTGAAGCATTTTCCGTAGCAAAGCGTTCCGGATTTAAATATAAAACACCACCAAGTGCATCGCTACCATAGAGTAGGGAAGCAGGACCTTTGATAACTTCTACACTTTCAATTCCAGCATCATTAATGCCTAAACCGTGTTCGTCTCCATATTGCTGATTTTCTAAACGTACACCTTGGGTATACACTAAAACTCGATTAGAACTAAGACCTCTAATTACAGGTTTGCCGATGCTAACACCTGTACTTAAGCTAGAAACTCCAGCTATATTAGTAATTCCATCAGCTAGGTTAATTGCGCCACGTGATTTTAATTCTTTAACGCTTTGACGTTCTACTTTCATAACGTTCTCACTTTGAAGCTTGTGAAATGGAGTAGAAATAATCACTTCTTCCATTTCAATTGCCGAAGGTTGTAGTATGATTTTTAAAACTTCGGAAACTGGAAATGTTATATTGATTGAATAAGTTTCAAAGCCAACCGAAGAGACCACAAGTTTGTGTGTTCCGTTAGGAATGTTAGACATTTGAAACTTTCCATTGTCATCGGTAACTGTACCTTTTTCTAATTGTGGAAAATAGACATTTACAAATGCAAGTGCTTGATTATTATTTGATTCTATTATTTCGCCTTTTAGTATATTTTGCGAAAATACGCTTTGTGCTATTAATAGAAATAGCACAACAGCAGTTGTTGTTTTCATGTAATTTGAATTTAATAATTAACGATATGTCTGAGTGTTGTAGCTCAGTTTTGGACTAATGTTAATTATTAAATGGTGGTCCGCGAAGGGAAAAGTGTAAGCGTTGATAATTACTAAGAAAGCTATAATAGTGGTTAATTGTTTTATGGTTAGCCTCTATAGCATATATATCGTAATCAACGATTACTTTGGTGGTTTGTGTTTGAAGTTTGAATTTATAAAACTCACAATCGAGATCTATTTTATGAAAATGGGTTTGATCTTTGTCAAAACAAACTTCGTGTTCGTGATTACTTAAAGCATGTGAAAATTTAACAACAGAAGGCACCAATAAAACAAACGCCAGCACTAAGCTTGCGAGTTGAATTGAAATATGAGGTTTTTTGATGTCCATCAATTGAAAAATTTACCTAATCCAAAGCGTTTCAACATTTTCTTTTCAAATTCCCAAAAGAATTGAAACTGACCAAAAAGCCAGCCAAACATCACTAATAGGATTTGGTAGAAAATGAGCCCAATAATAATGAATAATACCCAATAAAGTATCGGATTTAAGTTTTCTTTAGTAATTCCGATAAACTGCATGATAGGTTTACCTATAAGCATCGAAGAAGAGCCGGTGATTGCAAATACGATAAAAATCCGAATCATTTCCCATTTATAATCCACAACCCACTTATTTTCAAGCTTTTTAAAGATAAGGAGTGTCAATTTTAAAAGCACTATAAATAGAAGTATAGCTGAAAGTACTGTTACAATTTGAGGCAAAGAATTTGTTAGTAGATATGCTAGTTTGTAAGCAGAATAGCCTAGGCCTAAAAGCCCAAAAACTGGAAACAAGAGTTGCCAGTTTTGTTGTATGTCCCAACGTGATTTAAAATGATCTAGCATCGCGTAAATTTGCAATGCAAAGATACTTTAAATTCTTGGTTGTAAAGCGGTCAATTTTTGATTATGTGTTAACTGAAAGTAAATGAAGTAATTATATAATTTATAGTTAACATCATAGCCATAATTTATGTTTGGCTGGTAATCAATTTGCATTTCATAAAGATTAGGATCAAATCTATTCACTTGTAAAACACGGCTATTCCATTCTTGGACAAATATTTTGTTTCGAGTTTCCATAAACGATTGTGAATAATATCCTTTAGGTCTTGCTATTGAATTGAGCCAACCATTAAAACCGGGTTCGATGATAATAATTTCATATTCTATATCATCGTTAGCGATTCTAACAACATCTTCTTCAGGAATGTCTGCTGTTGAATTGTCTACGGTAGTTTGAGAAGCACCACAACTTACAAGAAGTATGGCCATCATTAAAATTTGTGTGATACGTTTCATTACTTTTTTTTATTTTAAAGTTACAAAAATCATTCCGAAGCTTTAAGCTTGCAAAACTCATTTTTTATTAGTGATGCTCAAAAATATGCAGCAAATACTGATTGAAAAAGACATAATGAGTGAATAGGACGTATGACTGAGTAAATTGTACAAAAAAAGCCAAACACTTGGTTTGGCTTATCATATATAAGGTTTAAAATCGTTTATTTTCCTCCAAAAAGTCCGCCTAGCAGTCCGCCAAGACCTCCTTTCTTACTAGCATTTCCTAAGACCATTCCTGCAACATCATCAATAACGCTTCCGTCACCATCAGCATCTAAAATCTTTTCAAGGAAACTTTGTTCTTCTTTAGCATCATTACCACCAAGTAAACCACCAAGTAGTCCGCCTATATCATTGGAAGAGCTCACATTGTTTTGTCGTGCTTGCTTTCCTAAAACACCCATTAAAATTGGAGCCGCTACTTTTAGAATATTACCTACCGAACCTGCATCTAAACCAGACTTTTCGCCAAGAATTTTTTCAACACCTTGTTGTTTGTTACCTAAAACGTGACCAAGAATTTTACTACCATCTTGTTTTACTTCGTCATCAACGCCACCGCCAAATAAACCACCTAAGTTATCTAAGATGCTTCCGTCGTGTTTGTTGCTAAGTGCACCCATTAGTCCTTCTGCACCTTGAGGTGTTGAAGCATTTCGCTCCATTGCTTTCATTAAAACTGGTAAGGCCATCGTTAAAACACTGCTCGTTTTGTTTTGATCTGTTCCAGTAGATCCAGAGACACCACTAATAATTGTTTTACCAAGGTCACTGTTTAATAAGTCTAAAATTCCTGACATAATTTATTTTGAATAAGGTTAATATAATTGGACCTTCAATGTACAAAAAAAAGTCCTAACATATATAGGACTCATTTTTTTTGTTTAGGTCACATTTGGTGACATTTATTTTAGAATACTAATGATTTGATCTGCTAATTCAGTACCAATTCTATCTTGTGCTTCATTGGTTGCTGCGCCAGTATGAGGCGTGAGCGATAAAGCAGGATTCATTAAGAGTTGAATTTCTGGTTGAGGCTCTTTTTCAAAAACGTCTAAAGCAGCTCTGGCAACTTTACCACTTTCAATAGCTTTAACAAGTGCCACTTCATTTATAACGCCACCTCTGGCTGCATTTGCTATAATGACACCATCTTTCATTTGCTTAAATTCGGCTTCATCAATTACATAATCTTTTTGAGCAGGAACGTGAAGTGTTAAAAAGTCTGATTGTTTTAAAACCTCTTCTTTAGAAATTGTTTTAATTTCAAAGTTTACTTTTTGACCATCAAAAAAGTCTAATTCTAAGTTTGCTTTTTCTAAGAAAGGATCAAAAGCAACCACTTTCATTCCGGCTCCTATAGCCACTTTTGCTGTAGCTTGACCAATGCGTCCAAAACCTAAAACGCCTAATGTTTTTCCTTTTAATTCTGTGCCTTTAGCATAAGCTTTTTTCAGCCCTTTAAAATTAGCATCACCTTCTAAAGGCATATCGCGATTAGAATTATGCAAGAAACGAGCAAGTCCGTAAAAATGCCCAAAGACCAATTCGGCAACCGAATGTGAAGATGCAGCCGGAGTATTAATGACATGTAGGCCTTTGCTACGCGCATAATCAACATCAATATTATCCATACCAACACCACCACGACCAATGATTTTTAGGCTAGGGCAGTTGTCAATAATATTTTTTCTAACGGTTGTAGCACTTCGAACTAATAGCACCGAAATTTCATTTTCGTTGATGTAGTTTTCTAATTGTTCTTGAGCCACAGTTGTTGTAGAAACTTCAAAACCTGCATTTTCTAAGGCATTAATCCCGCTTTGTGAAACACCGTCGTTTGCTAATACTTTCATGATTACGTTGTATGTTATTTGTTTTAAGCATTTTGATAATCAACTGTATCAAAATACTATGAATTGTTTTATGCTTTTCGTTCTAATTCACTCATCACATCTACTAAAACACCAACACTTTCCAGTGGTAAGGCATTATACATTGATGCTCTATAGCCGCCAACACTTCTGTGGCCATTTAATCCGTTAATTCCGGCTTCTTTAACCATGGTTTCAAAGGTTTCTTTTAAATCTTCATTAACAAGCGTAAAAGTAGCGTTCATTGTTGAGCGATCTGCTTTTGTTGAAAACCCTTTAAACAACGGATTTAAATCTATTTCAGAATAAATTAATTGAGCTTTTTTATCGTTTTCTTTTTCAATAGCAGCGATACCTCCAAGGTTTTTAAGCCATTCTAAAGTGAGCATTGATGTGTAGACAGCAAATACTGGTGGCGTGTTAAACATACTGCTCTTGCTAATGTGGACTTTATAATCCATCATTGAAGGAATTTTACGAGACACTTTGCCTAAGACCTCTTCTTTTATGACTACAAGGGTGGTGCCTGCTGGACCCATATTTTTTTGAGCACCTGCATAGATAATATCAAATTTTGAAAAATCTAACTGACGAGAAAAAATATCACTACTCATATCACATATCATTGGGATAGGCGAGTTAGGGAATTCTTTCATTTGCGTTCCAAAAATGGTATTATTAGATGTACAATGGAAATAATCATAATCTGTAGGAATATCATAACCCTTAGGAATATAATTATAGTTGGCATCTTTGGAAGAAGCGACTTCATAAATATCATCATAAAGCTGAGCTTCTTTAATCGCTTTATCACTCCAAGTTCCTGTATTTAAGTATCCAGCGCGCTTTTCTAACATGTTTAGTGCGACCATCAAAAATTGTGTGCTCGCTCCACCTTGTAAGAACAATGCTTTATAACCTTTGCCTTCTAAACCAAGAAGTTCTAAAGCTAGTGCTCTGGCATTTTCCATAACGTCCACAAAAGGTTTACTTCTATGGGAGATTTCTAATAGTGATAAACCGTTATCAAAATTTATTACAGCTTCTGAAGCTTTTTGAAGGACGCTTCCAGGTAAAATACATGGTCCTGCGCTAAAATTGTGTCTTTTCATGAGCGTTTATGTTTTGTTCCGAGGAATTCGAAACCTTTTAAATTATTCTTCACAAAGGTGGCAAATTCTGTAAAAAAAAGCATTAAGAATATGATAATTTATTAACAGATTTTCAACGAAAACGTAATAGTATCAACGTTATCAGCATAATCCCATAGATTTGGTAATTGCGTTTGCCCAAATTTAATTTCACTATCTAAAATTCCGTTTGAAACCACACATTGAATCTGCTCTTTTTTCTCTTCTAATTGAGTTTTTAAATCGGCTTCTGATGTATAGTATTCATAAAAAAGTGTAGCAATTGGAGATGCGAAGCTCTTATCTTCTTTCAGCATTAAAAATCCGTTTTCAAGCATTTTAAATTCACTCATTAAATACACAGCTTTGTTGTAGTCGTAATTATTGGCATATTTTGCCTGATTGATTATTGGGTGCCAATGGTACATTGCTTTAAAGAAATTGTCAAAATCATAGGTTTTAGGAACCAGAAGTTTTGATACATTTCTACAACCTAATCCATAATATCTAAAAATATCTTCGGAAAGCGCTTTGAGTTCACTTTCAGTTTCATTGCCAGTTAAAACGGCTACCGAATTTCGGTTTTTTCTAATAATAGAAGGTTGGTCTTTAAAGTAGTATTCAAAATAACGTGCTGTATTATCGCTACCTGTAGCTATAACGGCGTCAAAGTGTTCTAGTTTGGCTTCAGTAAATTTAATTCGGCTTTTAAACTCAGGCTCTACGTACTCTAAATATTTGGCTAAAAAAGGAAGCAGATGTTGATCATTTGACGACTGTTTGACTAAAACTTTTTGTCCGGAAATGAGCACCGATAAAAAATCATGAAACCCAACTAGAGGAATATTTCCTGCCATAATAATGGCAATAGTTTTCAGGTTTTCGGTATTAAATTGATACTTGGACGTCCATTGGCTAATCGTGTTTTGTGTTAATTGATTAGACCAGCCAGTTAAAGCAAATAGTATATTTTCTTTGGTAAACCAACCATTGTGTTCTTGTGCTAATTTAATTTGATGCTTAAAACCATCGAAAAACAAATCATAGTGAAGAATGTTTTCTTTTTTTTGAATACCTTCATTAGTAAATTGGCTTAAAAAGTCCCCTAATTTTACAAATGCGTTAATTCTTTGTTGTAAATCCATAATCTGTTTGGTTATACGATGTTTTGGCTTTATTTTTGCAACTGCAAATTTACGCAAACTATATAAGAAATAAGCTAAGAAAAAGCGTGTTGTTTGTTCGCCAGTTAAAGCGCATCAAATCTGACTTTTTTTTTAAAGAATATTAACAACAGATTACAATTACTATGGCTATTATAATAACAGACGAATGTATTAACTGTGGAGCATGTGAACCAGAATGCCCAAATACAGCGATATACGAAGGTGCTGATGATTGGAGATATAAAGACGGAACAAGTTTGGAAGGTCATATTGTGTTACCTAACGGAAAGGCGGTAGATGCCGAAGAAGCACAAGAACCAGTAAGTGATGAAATTTACTATATCGTTCCCGATAAATGTACCGAATGTAAAGGCTTCCATGAGGAACCACAATGTGCTGCTGTATGTCCTGTAGATTGCTGTGTGCCTGATGATGATCACGTTGAAACCGATGAAGAACTTCTAGGAAAACAACGTTTTATGCATCCAGATGATTAGTCGTTTAGCGACATTTAATTATAAAAAACCATAAGCTGTTGCTTGGGGTTTTTAATTTCACTTAATTTTTTAAGCTGACAAAAATACGCTAAAAATGATCTGTTTTGTTATTTGAGTAGGTGTTGGGTATTAATCTTAATTTGTTGATAGAGGCTTAAAATGATAGTACCTAATAAGAAAGTAAATTCGTTATTTTTCTTCAGCATCAAAAGTCTTTAACTCTGTTGTGGGAGCGAGTGTTTCTTTTCCGGTCCAAACATTAGCATCATACTTGCGTAAGGTTTCAAACGTAACGGACTTATGTTCATTAAACGAATCAAAATCTGAAGGCTCTAGTTTGCTGATGTCTGAAAACAATAACTCTTCACGACTAACAGTGTTTCCTTCAATTTTAAAATTAAAAGCGGTTTTATTTCTATCGGCACTATTCTCAATAAATTTAAGAGGTCTATTCAGATAGAAGTATTCGCCAGATTCACTTTTGATATATCTTGGTTCGTAGAGGTTTTGGTCGTTTTTTCTGTAGATGATAGTGCCTTGATTGACGTTTTCAATATATTTAATCCCTAAAATGAGTCTTAAATTTACTTTTTCACCACGCTTTCCTTTTGCATACCGATAATCGATTTTCAAAATGGCATAGCTGTCTTCTGTAATATAGAGATGTCCGGTAAAGTTGGCTCTTGAGCGTCTTGGCTTAAATTCTATTAAATAGACCATTTCGTCATTTAATAAGCTTGCATTTTTTAAACTGTATTCGTAGTTGTCTGTATTGAGAACTTTTGTCAACATACTAGTGTTGCCTAGTTGTGATTTACTAAGAACAGAAGCCGTGCTTTTTCTTAGATTTTCGGTGTCAACTTCGTTAGGATTTTCATTTTTATCATTTTCATTGGTTAATGCTAAAGAATCTTCAATTTTAAACAACCCAGTTTTTAGTTTGTAAGTTTGAGTGGTATCCAGATATCTTAAGACGATGTTTTGAGCTTTTTCCTGGATATTTTCTAATGAAATGTCCTTATTTGAGTTGATGATTTTTGTGGCCTTTTCAATATTTAATTTTTGATGTGCTTTGTCTTTAACGAGGAGATTTCCGGAGTAATCATTAAAGTAAACAAAATTACCGTTCTTGATGTCGTTAGCCATTCTGCTAAGGCTTTCATTCGCATCTTCAAGTTGCCTCTTTTTAAAATGAGAAGCTTTATTGACTTTAAAATCCAGATTTTTAAAATCGATATAAGACGTTTCTCTGTAAAAGAAATTATAATTTAAAGAGTCGCTCTTGTAGTTGGTTTTTAAGTTTCGCCTCGCTCTTGCAATGATAGAATCTACATTAGGTCTGGTATTGGTAAGGTATACTGTATTTAATTCGTTAATGGCAGGCGCTAATAGAATCTTATATCCTGAAGATTTGATGTCATCAATACTAATTGTTAAAGTTTGGTAACCAAGACAGGATAACTCGATAGTATTAGCGTCGACATCATCTAAATCGATGATAAATACACCTTCTTCATTAGAAATGACACCTTTAAATTCGGCGGTTTGAATGGCTACAAATGGAACGGGTTCGCTAGTCGTTTTATCAATTATTTTGGCAGAAAGTTCTTGAGCGTTGACAAGTGTAGTAAGGATTAATATAAGTCCTAAAAGTATGTTTTGTTTCATGATTGATGGTTTTACAAACACGACGAACACTATTAAAAATTGTTACGATGTAAATCTTAATTTAAGTAATCAATCAAATTCGATTTCTTTGCATGTTGGTGTAAGATTCAAATCAAATTGGCGTAACGAAATATCGTCGCCTTGGCCAAACCGACCTTCAGCATACAGTAAATAATAACCATTGTCATCTTTTGCAATAATATCTGTAGGAATTTCTCTTTTATCATTTTTGAATATACTGCCATATTCAACCTGAAATTGTACAGTGTCTTGAGCATTTAAAGTGTGAAAACAAACAAAAGCGAATAAGCAGGTTATAATTTTTTTCATTGAAAAGGAATTTGGTATTATTTCTAGCAATAATAACAAGATTTATTCAAATTCTAAGCCTATATTTGCAATCGCAAAATTAAAACATATGAAAGCCGGAATTGTAGGATTACCAAACGTAGGAAAATCAACCTTATTTAATTGTTTGTCTAATGCCAAAGCGCAAAGTGCTAACTTTCCATTTTGTACTATAGAACCCAATATTGGTGTTGTTAATGTCCCAGATCCTAGACTTCAAAAACTGGAAGCCTTAGTAAATCCTGAGCGTGTTTTGCCAGCAACAGTAGAAATCGTAGATATTGCAGGTTTGGTAAAAGGTGCAAGTAAAGGAGAAGGATTAGGAAATCAGTTTTTAGGAAATATTCGAGAAACCGACGCCATTCTTCATGTATTGCGTTGTTTTGATAATGATAATATTGTGCATGTTGATGGTAGTGTAAATCCTATTCGCGACAAGGAAACTATCGATATGGAACTCCAGCTTAAAGATTTAGAAACCGTCGAAAAAAAGCTAGATAAAGTTAAACGTGCTGCCAAAACAGGGAATAAAGAAGCTCAAAAGGAAGAAGCGGTTTTACTAAAGTTAAAAGCAGGTTTAGAAGCCGGAAAATCGGTTAGAGCCTTAGAGTTTAGTGAAGAAGATCTAGAAGAATTTGTTAAGCCTGCACAATTAATTACAGCAAAGCCTGTGATGTATGTGTGCAATGTAGATGAAGAAAGTGCTGTTTCTGGAAATGGTTATGTAGAGCAAGTACGTGAGAATGTAAAAGATGAAAATGCTGAAGTGTTAGTATTAGCTGTTGGTACTGAAGCAGATATTAACGAATTAGACGACTATGAGGAACGTCAGTTATTTCTACAGGATATTGGTTTAGACGAGCCTGGTTCGGCTAAATTAATTCGCTCAGCTTACAAGCTTTTAAATCAGCAAACCTATTTTACAGCTGGTGTTAAAGAGGTTCGTGCTTGGACCATCAACGTTGGTGCTACAGGACCACAAGCTGCAGGCGTGATTCATACCGATTTTGAAAAAGGATTCATTAGAGCCGAAGTAATTGCTTACGAGGATTATATCCACTACGGAAGTGAAGCTAAGGTTAAAGAAGCTGGTAAAATGCGTGTCGAAGGAAAGAATTACATTGTCAAAGATGGTGATGTGATGCATTTCTTGTTTAATGTTTAAATCCGGTTTATGAACGATATTGCTTCTAGAATCGAGAGAATGTCTTTGCGGATTTTCGTTTGATTTTAGATGTAAACATAGGAAGCTCTTTTAAATATAACGATGCCTTTAATTGAAATCAAAACCATGATTAATGCCGATATTCAAACATGTTTTGACTTATCGCGTAATATTGATTTTCATAAAGCATCTTTAGCACATTCTAACGAAAAAGCTGTCGCAGGAACAACGTCTGGGCTTATAGGGTTAGGCGAGTGGGTGACCTGGGAAGCGAAACACTTTGGCATCATACAACAACTCACATCTAAAATTACAGCATTTGTGAGCCCGCACTACTTTGTAGATGAAATGGTATCTGGCGCCTTTAAATCGTTTAAGCACGAGCATAGTTTCAAGTCTGTAGATAATGGAACGCTTATGGTCGATACCCTTCAATTCGAATCGCCTTATGGGATCTTCGGAACCTTAGCCAATATCTTGGTATTAAAACGCTATATGACCAATTTGCTTAAGGTTAGAAACACGTTTTTAAAGCAAAAAGCTGAAGAATTATCTAAAATGACTTAATTCACTAATGTTCTCAACAACATTGGGTTTTTATTGTTAATTACTTTGTGTCCTCTCTGTTTTATTTTTTATAACGTTATGTTATATTAGCGTTCTATCTAATTTTTTCACTTATTTATGTCGCAAGAAACCAAATATACCGAAGATAATATACGCTCGCTCGATTGGAAAGAACACATCCGAATGCGACCAGGAATGTATATTGGTAAATTAGGTGATGGGTCGTCTCCAGATGACGGAATTTACATCTTACTCAAAGAGGTTTTAGATAACTCTATTGATGAGTATGTCATGGGAGCAGGAAAAACCATTGAGATTTCTATCCAAGGCAATAAAGTGATTGTTCGTGATTATGGTCGAGGTATTCCCTTAGGAAAAGTTGTAGACGTTGTTTCCAAAATGAATACAGGTGGTAAGTACGATTCGCGCGCCTTTAAAAAATCGGTAGGATTAAACGGAGTTGGTACCAAAGCGGTGAATGCTTTGTCTAACTATTTTCGTGTTGAATCTACCAGAGATGGAAAATCGGCTTCTGCAGAGTTTGAACAAGGAAATCTCACTAACCAAGAGTTATTAGACGACACCTCAAGAAGAAAAGGAACAAAGGTCTCTTTTGTGCCAGATGATTCCATCTTTAAAAATTATAAATACCGTAATGAGTATGTCTCAAAAATGCTCAAAAATTACGTTTACCTCAACCCAGGACTTACCATCGTTTTTAACGGCGAAAAGTTTTATAGTGAGAACGGATTAAAAGATTTATTATCAGATAATATTAACGATACCGACCGTCTCTATGATATCATTCATATTAAAGGAGACGATATCGAAGTAGCATTAACACATAGTAAAACGCAGTATAGTGAAGAGTATCATAGTTTTGTAAATGGACAAAACACAACGCAAGGTGGAACACATTTAGCAGCTTTTCGTGAAGGTTTGGTTAAAACGATTCGTGAGTTCTACGGAAAAAATTACGAGGCATCAGATATTAGAAAATCTGTAGTATCTGCCATTTCTATTAAAGTTATGGAGCCCGTTTTTGAAAGTCAGACCAAAACAAAATTAGGATCCACAGATATGGGAGGCGATTTACCAACGGTAAGAACCTATATCAATGATTTTATGAAGCGTTATCTGGATAATTATTTACATAAACATCCAGATACTGCCGAAAAAATCCAGCGTAAAATCCTTCAGGCCGAACGTGAACGTAAAGAACTTTCGGGTATTAGAAAACTTGCAAAAGACAGAGCTAAGAAGGCGAATCTTCACAATAAAAAATTAAGAGATTGCCGTGTGCATTTTGGTGATACCAAAAACGAACGCAACCTCGAAACAACCTTGTTTATTACCGAGGGTGATTCGGCATCTGGTAGTATTACCAAATCACGTGATGTGAATACACAAGCGGTTTTCAGTTTAAAAGGAAAACCTCTTAATTGTTATGGTTTAAGTAAAAAGATAGTTTACGAAAACGAAGAGTTTAACCTCTTACAAGCGGCATTAAATATCGAAGAATCTTTAGAAGATTTGCGTTATAATAATATCGTTATCGCTACCGATGCCGATGTAGATGGTATGCATATTCGATTGCTCTTAATTACTTTCTTTTTGCAGTTTTTTCCTGAAGTGATAAAAGAAGGACACTTGTATATCTTGCAAACGCCTTTGTTTAGAGTTCGAAATAAAAAGAAAACCATTTATTGTTATTCCGAAGAAGAAAGACGTGATGCTATTGAAGAATTAAAGCCTAAACCAGAGATTACACGATTTAAAGGTCTTGGTGAAATTTCGCCCGATGAATTTGTGCATTTTATTGGTGAAGATATTCGATTAGATCCTGTGATGCTGGATAAAGACATGTCTATAGAAGAATTATTATCATTCTATATGGGCAAAAATACACCAACGCGTCAGGAGTTTATTATTGAGAATCTTAAAGTCGAACTGGATATTGTAGAAGACGAAAAGTAGAATGAAAATAGCGACTCTCAACACATTTAAAATATTAATTATTACATTTTCGCTTTTTGCTTGTTCTCAAAATACTAGTTTAAAAAAAGGCAAGGTAGTTTCTAAAAACTACTATGAAGAAATTGCGTTTGAGTTTGAGAAAAACAAAATCATAATACCTGTTGAGATCGACGGAACAACCTATCGTTTTTTATTAGATACAGGTGCTCCTAATATTGTGTCGCTTGAAGTTCTTAATGCTATAAACCCAAACGTTATTTCTAATATGCCAACGAATGACGCTAATGGTAAAAAGCAAAACTTAAAAGTTGTTGAGCTAAAAAGCGTAAAGATTGGTGCTGTAGAATTTCAAGGTTATAGCGCACTTGTTTATGATCTTAACGGAAGTGATATTTTTAAATGCTTTGGTATTGATGGGTTTATTGGTAGTAATATGTTGAAGAATTCAATCATTCAAATTGATGCAGAACAACGCTTGCTTAAACTAACCGACAAGCTTAAACATCTTAATGTAAATAAAAAACAATCTGATAAAATTAAACTGGTAGGCAATCAAAGCAGTCCTTATGTATGGATTAATGTCTCAGGAAAAGATAATGGAAGGGAACGTGTTTTAATAGATACAGGAATGGGAGGTTTGTACGATTTGTCTAGAGCGCATTATGAGGCATTCAAAACAAAAACTATTTTTAATGTTATTGGGCAAAGCGACGGAGCGTCTTCGGTGAGCTTATTTGGCGAGGTTCCGGTGAACAATCAAATACGTGTGCATTTGCCAAAACTTGTGGTTAATAATTTGGTTTTAGAAAATTGTATAACACATACCACTAAAGATGATAATTCTAAAATAGGAGCTGAGCTATTAAATCATGGCGTCATGACTATTGATTATAAACATAAACGTTTCTATTTTGAGCCTAAAACCGCCAATATAGATTTGGATAAACCTGTGCTCGGTTTTACATCAACTTTAAAAGATAATCGTATCGTGATAGGGTATGTTTGGGATAAGAAATTACAACAACAGCTAAGTTATGGCGATGCTATCTTAGCAATAAATGGAGAGCCTCTCAAAGAAAAAAGCCTTTGTGATTTTATCGTTAAAGCATCTGTTTTTGAGCCTTTAAACAGTATTGTTTTAAATATTAAGAAAGCCAACGGAGACGTTTTCGATATTAATGTTACAAAAAAAGAACTGGCTGCAATTTTAACCGATTTCAATATTAGTTTGAACTAATAAAAGAGTATTGTAAAAAAGTATAAAAGTGAGAACAAACAATTCTAAAGTTAAAAATACGATCATTTCGATTTATTTCGTGCTGTTAGTCATGGCTATTGCCTTTTTGTTTGTTTTCAGATCGTTTACCTATGGCGTTTCTAATCCCTTTTTAGTGTTTGTGGCTATAGCCTTGGGCTTTGCCGTATTGTTTTTTTTAGTGCATTACGTGTCTAAGTATTTTGAATATGATAGTGACGGATTAAAAGTAGTAGTCACGAATAAAGGATTGTTGTTTACCGACAAATACAATTACAGAGAACACAAAGTCGAATTTGAAAAAGAACAGTTATACGGTTATAAGTTTACAAACTTTTTTCTATACAAAACACTAAAATTATACCTCAAAGATAGTCGAGGAAAAAAGAAAGTTGAAACCTTCAATGTAACATTGGTCAATCGAAAAAAGAGGCGTTACATCAGGCAATCTTTAAGTAAAATGGTTAAATCAAATTTAAAAGAAGCAAAGATTAATGAGTGAAGATCACAATGATATAATAGATAATCAAGACGAACCTCAAGAAAGCATCACCAGAGTTACTGGGATGTATAAAGATTGGTTTCTTGATTATGCATCTTACGTTATCCTTGAGCGAGCAGTTCCAGCAATAGAAGACGGATTTAAACCTGTACAACGTCGTATCATGCACTCCATGAAAGACCTTGACGATGGTCGCTATAATAAAGTGGCTAATATTGTTGGTCATACCATGCAATACCATCCGCATGGTGATGCCAGTATTGCCGATGCTATGGTGCAAATAGGGCAAAAAGATTTGCTTATAGATACCCAAGGTAACTGGGGAAATATCCTCACAGGCGATAGCGCTGCCGCATCGCGTTATATCGAAGCCCGAATTTCTAAATTTGGCTTAGATGTCGTTTATAACCCAAAAATCACGCAATGGCAGGCTAGTTATGATGGCCGACGAAAAGAACCGGTTAATCTTCCTGTTATGTTTCCGTTGTTATTAGCACAAGGAGGAGAAGGGATTGCTGTAGGATTATCGACTAAAATATTGCCACATAACTTTATAGAGCTTATCGATGCGTCGATAAAACATCTTAATGGAAAACGTTTCACAATCTATCCCGATTTTCCAACAGCGGGTATTGCTGATGTGTCTAATTATAATGACGGATTACGAGGTGGAAAAGTTAGAGTGCGTGCTAAAATATCACAGCTCGATAAAAACACTTTGGTGATTACTGAAATTCCCTACGGAACAAATACATCGTCGTTGATAGATTCAATTCTGAAAGCCAACGATAAAGGTAAAATCAAGATTAAAAAGATTGAAGATAATACGGCTGCAGATGTCGAAATTTTAGTGCATCTACCTGGCGGAATATCTCCAGACAAGACCATAGATGCCTTATATGCTTTTACGAATTGTGAAACCTCAATTTCGCCTTTAGGTTGTGTTATCGAAGATAATAAACCTCTGTTTATAGGTGTTACCGAAATGTTGAGACGTTCAACAGATAATACCGTTCAGCTTCTAAAAAGCGAATTAGAAATTAAACTGGGGGAGTTTGAAGAACAATGGCATTTTGCGTCTTTAGAACGTATTTTTATTGAAAACAGAATCTACCGCGATATTGAAGAAGAAGAAACCTGGGACGGTGTGATTAATGCTATCGACAAGGGTTTAAAACCACATATTAAGCATTTAAAACGTGCGATTACTGTTGAAGATATTACACGTCTTACCGAAATTAGAATTAAGCGTATTTCAAAATTTGATATAGATAAAGCTCAGCAAAAAATTGAAGCGCTTGAAGATCAAATCGCTGAGGTTAAGCATCATTTAGCAAATCTGATTGCTTATGCAATTGCCTATTTTCAACGTCTTAAAAAAGAATATGGTGAAGGTCGTGAACGAAAAACTGAAATCCGAACCTTTGAAGATGTTGATGCAACTAAAGTAATCATCAGAAATACAAAACTATACGTCAATAGAGCCGAAGGTTTTATCGGAACATCACTTAGAAGAGATGAGTATGTTTGTGATTGTAGTGATATTGATGATATCATTGTGTTTACTAACGACGGAAAAATGATGGTGACAAAAGTGGATAGTAAAACCTTTGTTGGTAAAGATATTGTTCATGTAGCGGTCTTCAAGAAAAAAGATAAGCGTACCATCTATAATATGATTTATCGCGATGGCGCCAAAGGTCCTTCTTATGTGAAGCGTTTTGCGGTGACTTCTATTACTCGCGATAAAGAATATGACTTAACTAACGGCAGTAAGAGTTCTAAGCTTTGGTATTTCTCAGCAAATCCTAATGGCGAAGCTGAGGTAATCACGATCTACTTACGTCAGGTAGGAAGTATCAAAAAACTAAAATGGGATTTAGATTTTGCAGATATTTTAATTAAAGGTCGTGCCTCAAAAGGAAATTTGGTAACCAAATACGCGATTAAGAAAATCGAACTCAAAGAAAAAGGGGTTTCTACTTTAAAACCGCGTAAAATCTGGTTTGATGAAACTGTTCAGCGTCTTAATGTTGACGAAAGAGGCGAGCTTATTGGCGAGTTTAGAGGAGAAGACCGATTGTTGATTATTACACAGTCAGGACACGCTAAAACGATTTTGCCTGAACTTACGACCCATTTTGACGACGATATGATAGTACTTGAAAAATGGGTGCCTAAAAAGCCGATTTCTGTTATTTATTACAATGGCGAAAAGGAAATGTATTATGTGAAACGTTTCTTAATTGAAAATGAAGGTCGCGAAGAATTGTTTATTTCTGAACATCCAGATTCTCACCTCGAAATAGTTTCTACCGATTGGAAGCCGATGGCAGAAATCGAGTTTAAAAAAGAACGTGGTAAAGACCGAAAAGAAAATGAAGAGGTAAACCTTGAAGATTTCATTGCTATCAAAGGTATTTCAGCGCTTGGAAATCAGCTTACTAAAGAAAAAATCAACCAGGTTAATCTGTTAGATCCGTTGCCGTACGAAGCGCCAGAAGAAATTCCTGCTGAAGAGATTGAAGTGGTTGATGAAACAGTTGAGCCTTCTGATTCTGATGATTCTTCCGAAGCGTCTAGCAATGAAGCAACAGAGTCTAAAGCTAAAGAGGATTCTAAAGACGACAAGTCAGATTTAGATGGTCAAGGTCAGGTATCGTTGTTTTAAAAGCCTTTTAAAAGATTAAAATTGCTCACTTTGTAGCAAGGTTGCCATTTCATGTAAAGCCTTTACGTAGGCACAACCCATAAAATGCGAATGTTCTTTAAGGAGTTTGAATTGTATGGTACTTCCTAATTTATTGGATGCTGTAATCGTGTTTTCGACACGATAGGCATTAAAGAGTTCGTCGTTTTTACCGTGAATTACGTATAAAGGAACCTTGATTTTTGAAGCCTCATAGGTTCCTGAAACCGGAAGCGAAGCACAAAATAGTTCAGGATATTTTTGTGCATAATACCAACTGCCAATGGCGCCATTACTATAGCCTGTTATGATGATTTTAGTAGCGTCAATAGGCCAGTGCTTTTTAATACTGTTAATAAGCTGTTTTAACTTGCTTTCATTTTCTTTTGTAGTCCAATGCAAGCCATGGTCGGAAGGTGCTACTATAATACCATTTAAGAAACTTAACGCCGGAAATGCCAGGCAATTGCTATATTCTTTATAAGCGTTTGAATCTCCAGCCCAATGTAGCGCTATAATTAATGGTGTTTTTTGGTTGGGTTTGATTTCGGGAATACTAAGACGCGCGTTGATATGTTGTTTGTTGTTTAGTTTTAAAACAACATCATGCTTGCCTTTTTTTAATGTGTATTTTTTTACAGTGATACTTTTTGATTGATCTTTAGTCGTCGTCTGCGCGTATACACTAACAGAAAAGCACAATAACAATAGCAAATGAAAAGGTCTTAGCGTTTTCATTGCGATTTAGATTTCTTACTTATTTTGTAGTTTAAAAACTCCACAAACAATGAGAATGCGATGGCGAAATATAAATACCCTTTTGGAATCGCGCCCACTTTATTTCCGAAGAATTCAGTATGCGAAAGATGTGCAGCTTCAGTAATTAGCATAAAACCAATTAGAATTAAAAAAGCTAAACCTAGCATTTGAATACTCGGATTGGTATTAATAAACTTTCGTATCGGATTTGCAAAGCCTATCATAATTACAATAGAAATCATTACAGCAATAATCATGAGTACCAAGGTGTAATTGTGGTTGGGGTGTAACCCATTAGTCATTCCAACAGCAGTCAGTATAGAGTCAATAGAGAAGATGAAATCAATAATTAATATTTGTACTAAGGCATTCGATAGAGATGTAATTTTCTTGCCTTTAACTTGTTCTTCATCATGACTTGGATGTGCTACTTTTTCACGTATTTCAGAGGTGCTTTTATAAATCAGAAATAAGCCACCAACGAATAAAATCAATGCTTGCCAACTAATATGGAGCTCGAGCCAGTTGGTTTCAATACTGTAGAATGGTTTTGAGAGTCCGATTAAAAACGATACAAAAAACAATAAGACAATCCGTTGTACCATTGCTAAGAGCAGACCTATGTTTGTTGCTTTTGCGCGTTGGTGTTCAGGAAGTTTATTAGCTGCAATAGAGATAAATACAATATTATCTATGCCTAAGATAATTTCTAGAAACGTTAAGGTTAACAATGCCATGATGGCTTCACTGGTCAGTAAAAAATCTAACATATCACTTTATTTTTTTGGCCACACCTTTTTCAACGCGTCGTTGTTGGAAAGCATCTTTAACGGCTAATTGGTATTCAAAAACATAAGCATCTTCTGTGGTGCTTATTATCTTCATATGAATCGCTTTTTCTTCGTTTTTATGCTTCGGATTTAATTTTTTCAGAACAAATTCACAATCGTTGATCCAGCGAACCGAAGACGAATCGACTTTATTTTCATAGAAATCAATATTATAATCTTCAGTTCTAACAAACGTTCCAGTTTTCTCTTCGTTGTCTATAGTATAAGTAAATTCAAAGGTTCCTGTTTTGAAATCGGCACAATGGCGCTCCGTTTGATAACAATTAAAAAAAACTAAGGGAAGTAATAGGGATAGAAGATTTCGCATACATACGGTTTTATACAAATTTACGAAACCGAAAGTAATTTAATAGCGTTCATGTATTTGAAAATTGAAGAATAAAATTACAGGTGTTCAAAATTTTTAAAGGTCCCATCTTTATAAAAAATGACAATACGCTCAATTGCTTTACCTTCAGAAGTTGGAAGACTTGAAATTTGAGAGGTTTTAGTGGTGTCAATTTTTTGAGGTTCCAAAACTGGTGGTTCTAGAGTATTATTTTTTTCAGAAGGGAAATGGCCTTTGCCATTCATCAACCAATATAATTCTACTTCTTGATAGGAGGAAAGTACCTTTAAAACAAAATCTAAACTCGGCTTATTTCGACCTGATAATATGTGCGAAATACTAGAGCGTTGCACACCTATTTTTTCGGCAAATGAAGATGCAGTTTCTCCGTAAAATTCGATGACTTTTTGGAGTCGTTTTGTGAAATCTTCGTTGTTTATCATTGTAAACTCAAATTGTATAGTTTTGTAACGTTACAAATGTAAACATATTATAAATATAAAGCGATATGTCTTTCGTATATTTAAGTATATATTAAATTATAAGTTTTAGTAGATTAATTTAAAATACTGAAAAACAAATATTTGATAGCTAAATAATATTTTTATTGCATATTTTTCAATGCCTCTTGAGCTTTTGTTGAGAATGAGTTTACATCAATCACAATTTTAGTCCGTTTTGCTCCAATTTCAGTGTTTACAATTGTAAATAATCAATTGTTTACCTTTGTCACAGATACTAAAAACTTATGAACGTTGAAACTCTAAAATCGCTGTTTAATTCGTGTAAAGAAACAGCGCTTTCTGGTCGTTATATTCATCATGAACATATTGCAGATTTGCTTAAAAAACACGATGAAAAATTTACGGTTACACAGGTTGGAAAATCTGTAAATGGAATTCCTATTTTTACGATAACTTTAGGAACGGGATTTAAAAAAATATTCATGTGGTCGCAAATGCATGGCAATGAAAGTACGACGACGAAGGCTGTTTTTGATATATTAAATCTGTTTTCGGGTGATCATAATCTTATATCTTCAATTTTAGATGCATGTACTATACAAATCATTCCAATTCTTAATCCTGATGGTGCGCTCGCATACACTAGGTTAAATGCTAATCAGGTTGATTTAAATCGTGATGCGCAAGAATTGTCGCAACCAGAAAGTAAAGTCTTGCGCGCTGTATTTGATGAGTTTAAACCAGATTTTTGCTTTAATCTGCATGGGCAACGTACGATTTTTAGCGCAGGTACGACTAGCAATTCGGCGACTGTCTCGTTTTTGGCTCCAGCTCAAGATGAAGCGCGTACTGTTACATCTACACGACAAAAAGCTATGGAGCTTATCGTAGCGATGAATTCAGTGCTTCAAAAACAAATCAAAAATCAGGTTGGTTTGTATGATGACGGATTTAACTTAAACTGCGTCGGTGACACCTTCCAGGCGGCTAATGTACCAACAGTACTGTTTGAGGCTGGGCATTATCAAGATGATTATAGACGTGAGCAAACACGTGAATTTATATTTCAGTCTATGCTTGTTGCTTTAAGTTATATTGCAAAGTGTGATGTTGATGGTCAAAAGAGTGCTGTTTATTTTGAAATACCAAGAAATAAAAAATTGTTTTATGATGTTATTATCAGAAATACGAATGCTTTGGATGTTGGAATACAATATCAGGAACGATTAGTTGATGGTGTGTTGAAATTTATTCCTAAAATTGAAAAAATTTCTGATCTGAGCAATTTTTACGGACATAAAGAGCTTGATGCCAATGGGTATGAAGTGTTTGCTGAAAACGGCAAGGTGATTTCTGAAGGAAACGAAATCGATTTCGTAGTGATTGACAATGTGAAATTTTTATTAAATCTTTGAAAAAGTTGTTTTTAGATGTGATATCTTCAAAGAAATTGCATTATTTTTGTATTTAATTTACGAAAAACGGAATAATGGCAAAATTTAAATTAGACGAAATCGATCACCAAATCCTTGATATGTTAATTGATAATACAAGGATTCCTTTTACTGATATTGCAAAAAAACTAGTAATTTCTGCAGGTACTGTTCATGTAAGAGTTAAGAAAATGGAAGAGGCTGGAATCATCAAGGGTTCTTCATTAACTTTAGACTATCAAAAACTAGGATATTCTTTTATTGCTTATGTTGGAGTTTTCTTGAATAATACCTCGCAAACAAAATTTGTTTTAGAGCGTATCGCAGATATTCCTTATGTGACTGTAGCTCATATTACTACTGGTAAATTCAATATCTTCTGTAAAGTTAGAGCTAAAAACACGTCGCATGCAAAAGATATTATCTTTATGTTAGATGATATTGAAGGCATTTACAGAACTGAGACTATGATTAGTTTGGAGGAAAGTATTAATGATAAGAAGCGTTTAATGCATACGATATTTAACGAGCTTTAAATAGAATTATAGCTAATAATATTTAACCCTTTATCTTTTTGGATGAAGGGTTTTTTGTTACTTTTAAACGTAGAAACAAATGAGAAATTTAATGACAAAAGAAGATTTAAAAAAGGATGAATATAATCCGTATTATCAACAATACATTCAAAAATCAGGTGATGTGACGCTTACTGAAGGCTTAAAAAATAATGGCGATCTTACTATTGCGTTCTTAGAGTCTATTCCAGAAGAAAAATTGGAGTATCGTTACGCTGAAGGAAAGTGGACGATTAAAGAGATTATCCAGCATCTAATTGACACCGAACGCGTCTTTACGTACAGAGCGCTGTGTATTGCTAGAGGTGATAAGACGTTGTTTCCTGGTTATGATCAAGATGAATATGCTGCTAACTCAGAAGCCAATAAACGTTCTATGTTTAGTCTTATGAACGAATATAAAGCAGTTAGATTGGCAAGTATTATCATGTTTGAAAGTTTTTCTGAAGCAATGTTAAAACGTATTGGTGTGGCGAGTAATAGTAATTTGTCGCCTAGGGCTGTTGCTTTTATTGTTATAGGTCATGAAAATCACCACTGTGAAATTATTAATGAACGTTATTTGTAAACTAAAAAAAACCACTTCGATTGAAGTGGCTTTTTGTCTTTAAAAATCTATAATTAGTTTTTAGAATCTGTATCTAATACCTAGTGCGATATCAAAGTCTAAGTCATCTCTGTAGTCTCCAAAACCTAGTTCTGGTCTTGCATCCAATGATAATTGTAAAGGAAAATCAAAGTTGTACTCTATACCTACATCACCTGCAACAAATAAAAATGTTTCGCTGTCATCAAATCCATCTGGTACATTGTCAAAACTGTAAGATCCAACACCACCACCAGCACCTGCATACCAGTTAAAACCTCCATCAATATTCCAAACCCATTGGTAAAGTCCGGTAAGTTTAAAACCATCGTAGTTGTTTCCGCTTCTTAATCCGAGATCAATTTCTAAACGATTATTGTCTCCAAGTCCTCTTTGGTAAGAAATCTCTGCTCCAAATCCGTCGCTGTCTCCTAGGCGAACACCAATAGCGTTGTCTGAAATGTCCTGAGCGTTTGATAAAGTTGTAAAACCAACAAATGTGATTGCAATTAAAAGTATTCTTTTCATAATTTAGAGTTTTAAATTTAAGTTATTTGAGTAGCTTTTGTTGCTACCTTAATTATAACGACAAAATTATGTTAAAATTGAATAGTAAAGCTTAATTTTAAGACAATTTTATAGCACTTTCGATAAAAATATTGACTCAAATACAATGCAAAAACCCAATAACCGCAGGCTTTCTGAACTAAAATCCAAATTATCTGGCGAACTGCATTATGATGAATTGATGAAAGTGCTTTATGCGACAGATGCTTCTGTGTATCGCATGCTGCCTCTAGCGGTTGCTTTGCCTAAAACTAAAAAGGATATCAAGCTTTTAATTGAATTTGCAAAAGCGAATAAAACCTCCATTATACCAAGAACAGCGGGAACATCGTTGGCAGGTCAGTGTGTTGGAAATGGGATTGTTGTTGATGTTTCTAAGTATTTTACAAAAATCTTAGATATTAATGAAGCTGATCGGACTGTAACTGTTGAACCTGGCGTGGTGCGTGATGAACTTAATCATTATTTAAAACCTTTCGGATTGTTTTTTGGACCCAATACGTCGACTTCAAATCGCTGTATGATTGGAGGAATGGTGGGTAACAATTCGTCTGGAACAACATCTATTCAGTATGGTGTGACGCGTGATAAAGTTAAGGCTTTGCAAGTTATTTTAAGTGATGGAAGCGAAGTGGAGTTTTCTGAAATGCCTTCGGAAGACTTGATGGAAAAGATGAAGCGTTCGACTTTAGAAGGACAGCTTTATAAAATTATCCACGATGAACTGGCATCTGAAGCAGTGCAGCAGCAGATTAAAAAAGAATTTCCGAAACCCGAAATTCACCGTAGAAACACAGGTTACGCTATTGATGAATTATGGTCTTCGGAAAATGATAGTTTCAATATGTGTAAGTTGCTTTCGGGTAGCGAAGGAACCTTGGCGTTTACAACTCAAATTACTTTAAAATTGGATGTGCTTCCGCCTAGTGAAAGTATGATGGTGGCAGCGCATTTTGATAGTATTGAAAAATGTATGAACGCAGTTGAATTGGTTATGAAGCACGATTTGTTCACCTGCGAAATGATGGATAAAACCATTTTAGATTTAACGAAACATAATAAACAGCAACAAAGTAATAGGCAATTTATAAGTGGAGATCCTGAAGCTATCTTAATGTGTGAGGTTCGTGATGAAGCTGTTGATAGTGTTAAGTTTAAGGTTGATGACTTAATTGAAAACATTAAGGGTTCGGGTTTGAGTTTTAGTTGTCCGATTCTGGTTGGAGAGCAAATAAATCAGGCTTTAGAATTAAGGAAAGCCGGATTGGGATTATTAGGCAATATGATTGGTGATCAAAAAACAGCAGCGTGTATTGAAGATACAGCTGTGGCGCTTTCAGATTTATCAAATTATATTCGTGATTTTTCCAGTTTAATGGAAACTTATAATCAAAAACCTGTCTATTACGCACATGCAGGTGCTGGAGAGCTGCATTTACGTCCTATTTTAAATTTAAAAAAGAAAGCTGATGTTGTTTTGTTTAGAAAAATAACAACAGATGTCGCACAGTTGGTAAAGCGGTATCAAGGCTCAATGAGTGGAGAGCATGGTGATGGTATTGTGCGTGCAGAATTTATTCCGCTAATGATTGGTGCTGAAAATTATGAGATTTTAAAGCGGATTAAAACTGCATTTGATCCTCATAACATCTTTAATCCTGGAAAAATCGTCGAGGCTTTTCCTATGGATGAGTCCTTACGTTACGAAGCTGATAGGGAAGAGCCTGAAATAGAAACAGTTTTGGATTTTTCGGAATCGCTCGGTATTTTACGAGAAGCTGAAAAGTGTAATGGTTCTGGCGATTGTCGGAAGTTACCAGAATTTGGCGGGACGATGTGTCCAAGTTATCGTGCCACCAAAGATGAAAAAGATACGACTCGAGCAAGAGCAAACGCATTGCGCGAAGTGCTGACACATTCAGAAAAACCTAATAAATTTGACAGTGAGACTCTTAAAAATGTGTTTGATTTGTGTTTGAGCTGTAAAGCCTGTTCGAGCGAATGTCCTAGTAGTGTAGATGTGTCAAGTTTAAAAGCAGAGTTTCAATACCACTATCAAAAGGCAAATGGCGTAAGTTGGCGAACAAAATTGTTTGCGTATAACAATCGGTTAAACGCTTTCGGAAGTCGTTTTGGAGGGCTCACGAATTTTATGTTTTCTAATCCGTTAACGGCTTCAGCAATTAAAAAAAGTTTTAAAATTGCTAAAAAAAGAAGCTTACCATTACTGTCAACTAAAAGTTTATATAAAGTACATGAAAGTATTAAAAAACAATTAGATAATGATAAAAAAATTAAAACAGTTTATTTGTTTAATGATGAATTCACAAACTATTTAGATACTCATATAGGAATTGATGCGATAACACTTTTAGAAGCCTTAAATTACGAAGTAAAGCTTGTTCGTCATTCAGAATCGGGACGTTCGTTTTTATCTAAAGGCTTGTTGCTTCAGGCAAAATCTGTTGCCAATAAAAATGTTACTATTTTTAAAGATCTAATTTCAAAAGACACACCATTAATAGGTATCGAACCTTCAGCTATTCTTAGCTTTAAAGACGAATATCTTAAACTAGCAGATGATAAAGTTTCAGCAAAGAAAATAGCAAATCACACCTATCTTATTGAGGCGTTTATTCAGCATGAAATACAATTAGGAAACATCACTTCAGAGCAATTTACTTCCGAAGAAAAAACCATTAAATTTCATGGGCATTGCCATCAAAAAGCCTTGTTAAATCAATCGTCTAGCTTTGCAGTATTAAACTTGCCTAAAAACTATAAAGTGACTATTATACCTAGTGGTTGTTGCGGTATGGCTGGTAGTTTTGGGTACGAAAAGGAACATTATGAAATGAGTATGCAAATTGGAGAACAGACCTTGTTTCCTGCTGTACGCAATGCTCCTACAGAGGTCTTGATTTCGGCAAATGGAACGAGTTGCAGGCATCAAATAAAAGATGGAACAGAACGGGAAGCATTGCATCCAATATCGATTCTTAAAGCGGCATTGCGCTAATCTTTCTTTTTTTTCTTCTTTTGCTCAACAATAGTAATGGCTGCAATTAAATCTTTAACATCCATATCTTTAATGTCTTCGTCTGCGTAAAATGCTCTGAGTTTATCCTGGTTGTAATTGTAGATTTTCCAGCGCTTAAACTGATATTCTAAAGCGGTGAAGTTTTCTATCCAATCTCCTGAATTTAAATAAGTAGTTGTGCCGTGTTTGTTCTCAGTAACTTGCATTTTAGGTTGGTGAATGTGGCCACAAACAACATAATCATAACCGTTTTCTATGGCTAAATCTGAAGCGACTTTTTCAAAATCATTAATATATTTAATGGCACCTTTGACACTGTTTTTTATTTTTTTGGAGAGCGAATATTTTTCTCGCCCCATTTGCTCTAAACACCAATTCACAAACCTGTTTAACAAAATCAAGATATCGTAACCGTAGCCGCCTAATTTTGCCAGCCATTTTGCATTTTGAATCGAAACATCAAAAACATCACCATGAAAAAACCAAGCTTTCTTTCCGTCTAGTTCCAATACAATTTTGTCGACAATAGAAATATTTCCAATTGTAGTATCACTAAACTTTCGTAGCATTTCATCGTGATTTCCAGTGATGTAAATGATTTCTACACCATCGGAAGCCATATCCATGATTTTTTTAATAACTCTTAAATGCGATTTCGGGAAATATCGTTTTTTAAATTGCCAGATGTCAATAATATCACCATTGAGAATCAGTTTTTTTGGTGCAATACTATTAAGATAAGTCAATAGCTGCTTGGCGTGACATCCATAAGTACCTAAATGGACATCAGAAATGACAGCGATTTCTATTTTTCGTTTAGATTTCAATAGCTATACTCAATTATCTTACAAAGAACTTAATTCAATTTTAGATGTAAGAATTTTTGTAATTAACAAACAATCAGCAAATTGTTAAGCAATTGTTATGCTTATTTGCTTCGGAAATGTGTGACATTATGGAATTCTGTTTTTGTTTGTCTATTTTTACAAGTACTTTAGCGTAAAATCTTTATATATGGCAGGAAATTCATTCGGAAAAATTTTCAAACTCACCACATTTGGTGAATCTCATGGTGTGGCAATTGGTGGAATTATTGATGGTTGTCCGCCAGGATTACAACTGGATTTTGATGCCATACAAAATGAATTAGATCGTAGAAAACCTGGGCAATCAGAAATTGTGACACAACGTAAAGAGCCTGATACTGTTGAATTTCTTTCAGGAATATTTGAAGGACAAACCACAGGAACACCGATCGGTTTTGTCATAAAAAATACGAATCAGAAATCTAAAGATTATTCACATATTAAAGATGTGTACAGGCCAAGTCATGCCGATTATACCTATGACAAAAAGTATGGCGTTCGCGATTATAGAGGAGGCGGACGAAGTTCGGCGCGAGAAACGGCGTCAAGAGTTGTAGCAGGCGCTATAGCTAAACAATTACTGAACTCGATTCAAATACATGCCTATACGTCTTCAGTTGGCGATTTGTTTTTGGAGAAACCTTATCAGGACTTAGATTTTTCCAAAATTGAAACTAATGTAGTTCGTTGTCCAGATGACGCTGTAGCGGAACAGATGATAGCTAAAATTAAAGACATCCGTAAAGAGGGAAATACTATTGGCGGAACCATAACTTGTGTACTTCAAAATCTACCTGTAGGTTTAGGGGAGCCGGTTTTTGATAAATTGCATGCCGATTTAGGAAAAGCCATGTTGTCAATAAATGCAGTTAAAGGTTTTGAGTATGGCAGCGGATTTTGTGGCGCCAAAATGAAAGGGACAGAACATAACGATTTGTTCAATGCTGATGGTACAACGCAAACCAATTTATCGGGCGGCATTCAAGGTGGAATTAGTAATGGGATGGATATTTATTTTAGGGTTGCTTTTAAGCCTGTGGCGACTGTAATTCAAAAGCAAGATGCACTAGATAGTTCGGGAAATATTGTAGAAATGCAAGGCAAGGGACGCCATGATCCTTGTGTGGTTCCTAGAGCGATTCCTATTGTTGAAGCAATGGCAGCTTTGGTTTTAGCAGATTTCTATTTGCTGAATAAAATGTATAATTAAGGATATATAGTTTGACTGAAGCCGAAAAAAATGCCGAAAAGCGAAAGCATATGTCTTTGACGAATGCCGAATTTTTGACGTTTTTCTTTTTTCCGTTTAACGTGAAGCGTTTTGGTATGAACAATCATGAACTCAATAAAGCGGAAGATGAGCGCTTTATGAAGTATGGTTTTGAAACCAAACTAAAAGAAGCCGACGCTGCAAGACTGTATGGAACAATTTTTTACATTGGAATAGCCATAATATTAGGTGTCATCTTTAAATAGTACTAATAGAATAGATTAAATCGCAATAGATATATGAAAAAACTAGCCTTACACTGGAAAATTTTAATTGGAATGTTACTGGGTTTAATATTTGGTTTTATAATGCTTCAAGTAGGAGGAAGAGCCTTTACTGAAGATTGGATAAAGCCTATAGGCTCCATATTTGTAAAGCTGCTGAAGTTGATAGCAATTCCGTTAATATTAGCGTCATTGATAAAAGGAATATCTGATTTGAAAGATATTTCCAAATTCAAAAACATAGGAATTCGCACTATCGGAATTTATATCGTAACAACAGTTATCGCCATTTCTATTGGATTAGCTCTCGTTAATATCATGCAGCCAGGTGATGGTGTTTCTGAAGAAACCATAGCTAAATTAACAGAAACGTATTCTGAAAATAGTAGTGTTAAGGCCAAAATAGCCGAAGCTTCAAAACAAAAAGATTCAGGGCCATTACAGTTTTTAGAAGATATGGTTCCTGATAATGCCTTTTTGGCTTTAAGTGATAACAGACTTATGCTTCAAGTGATATTCTTTGCCATTTTCTTAGGGATTTCATTACTTCTTATAGGTGAAAAAAGAGCGGCACCATTAAAGAGTTTTTTCGATTCATTAAATGATGTGGTGTTAAAAATGGTCGATTTAATCATGCTAACGGCTCCTATTGCCGTGTTTGCACTATTAGCAAATGTTGTGGTTTCTTCTGATGATCCAGACATACTATTCGCTTTATTAAAATATGCAGGTGTAGTGGTTCTAGGCTTGGTTTTAATGATTGTTATCTACTGTGTTTTTGTAGCGACATTCACAAAGAAAAATCCGTTTTGGTTTCTCAAAGAAATAAGTCCTGCGCAATTGTTGGCTTTTTCAACAAGTTCAAGCGCCGCAACGCTTCCAGTAACTATGGAGCGTGTTGAGGAGCATATAGGAGTTGATAAAGAGGTTTCTAGTTTTGTATTACCTGTAGGGGCGACAATCAATATGGATGGTACAAGTTTATATCAAGCAGTAGCAGCTGTGTTTATTTTTCAAGCCCTTGGTTTAGATTTAACGTTTTCAGACCAAATCACTATTGTTTTAACAGCTTTATTAGCGTCTATCGGTAGTGCTGCAGTTCCAGGAGCAGGAATGGTGATGTTAGTCATCGTGTTAGAATCCGTTGGATTGCCTCCAGAATTATTACCTATTGGCTTGGCTTTAATTTTCGCTGTCGATAGACCTTTAGATATGTGTCGTACTGTAGTAAATGTAACTGGTGATGCGACGGTGTCTATGGTCGTTGCAAAATCTGTAGGAAAACTTGGTGAACCTAAGGTTAAGAATTGGGATGACAACTACGAAGAAGTAAAATAAAATTTTTAAATTTAAATACGATTTATTCACAAATAAAAACCAACCTAATATGAATGTTTGTTTTATCATGTATCCTTGGGATCAAATCGATCCAGAAAACGATACAAGTCTCGCGTTAATTAAAGAATGTGTAAAACGAGGTCATGGTGTGGCCATGTGTACACCTGCAAATTTGACGATTAGAGACAGTGTAACCAATGCATTTTGTACTGTGATTAATCGTATGGATAAAGTGCCATCGGGCTTAAAAACATTTTACAATAAGGCAAAATTGAGAGAAGAAATGTTGCCTCTTGCTGGTTTTGATGCTATTTTTTTTAGAGCAAATCCGCCTTTAGATCCTATCATGCTGAATTTTTTAGATTCGGTTAAAGATGATGTCTTTATAGTTAATTCACTTCAAGGGATGCGTGAAGCTAATAATAAACTGTATACGGCTGCTTTTGGTGATGCGCACAGTAATATTATTCCGAATACGCATGTCTCTAAAAACAAAGAGTATTTGGTAAAACAGATTAAAGAATCTAAGTCTGATAAAATGATCATTAAACCATTGAATGGCTTTGGAGGTTCTGGTGTGATTTTAATTGAAAAATCGGCCATGAGTAATATCAATTCTTTATTGGATTTTTATATTACCAGTGGCGATGGCTCTTCAAATTATGTCATTCTTCAGGATTATATAGAAGGTGCCGACCAAGGTGATGTGAGGATTTTATTGCTCAATGGTGAGCCTGTTGGTGCTATGAAACGTGTTCCTGGTACTGATGATCATCGTTCAAATGTGTCGGCTGGTGGCTCTGTGCAAAAGCACACACTAACTAAAGCTGAAAAAGCTCTTTGTAAGCAAATCGGACCTAAATTGGTGAAAGACGGACTCTATTTTGTAGGTATTGATGTGATTGGCGGAAAACTTGTAGAAGTTAATGTGATGTCGCCTGGAGGTATCACTTACATTAATAAAGTGTATAAATCTAAAACCAAAGTAGAGGAGCGCGTTATTGACTTTTTAGAAAGTAAGGTAGTAGACCAAATGCAAGCTTTTGATAGACGTACGCGATTGCGAAAAACGGTTCAGGATGCTTAAAAATGGTCGATTTATATCGCCTATAGTCAGCTGTAAATGGTTAAACGATAATCGTCATCTAAAAGCTTTAATTATTCTCGATGCGCGTGTTACAACAAATGACACATCTTCTGAAGAAACGTTTATTCCCAATTCAAGATATTTTGATATCAAAGGAAAGTTTAGCGATTTAAAAGCAGAATTTCCTAATACAATACCATCACCCGAACAATTCCAAAATGAAGCCAGACAACTAGGAATCAACAGCGATTCACTAATAGTTGTTTATGATGATAAAGGCATGTATTGGAGTCCGAGAGTCTGGTGGTTGTTTAAAACCTTCGGATTTGATAATGTGGCTGTTTTAAATGGCGGACTCCCAGAATGGGTTAAAAACGATTACGAAACAACATCAGCTTTGTTGAGACCACATTGGCATCCTGGAAATTTTTCAGCAGTATACCAATCTGAAAGGATGTGCTTTTTTGATGATATCATAAATTTATCTGAAGATGATTCTGTAATGCTATTAGATGCACGTTCAAAAGAGCGATTTCAATGTGAAGTTCCTGAACCAAGAGTCGGACTGAGAAGCGGAACAATTCCGAAGTCAAAAAATTTACCATATACCCGTTTGTTTGATGGTTACTGTTTAAAACCCAAGTCAGACTTAAAAGCTGTTTTTGATACTTTTAAAATAGGAGATAATTCACTAATTTTCTCATGTGGTAGCGGTATTACGGCTTGCATTTTAGCTTTAGCTGCGGAAATTTCAGACTATAAAAATTTAACTGTGTATGATGGTTCATGGACAGAATACGGAACATTAACAACATAATTATGGGACAAACAAGATGGACTAAACAGGAATTGGTCGCCTACATTTTATTATTTGTGGCACATTCTGATTTAAAAGAAACAAAAGACGAACACGACTATATTTTATCTCGTGTAAGTGCAGAAACGTATGAGCATATCAAGTCTGAATTTGATGCCGATAATGACTACCAAAGTATTACAAAAATAGTGGATGCTGTCAATACAGAACCTTCTTACAGTAAAAATCCCGATGCACTTTTTGCAGATATAAAACTTATGGCATTTGCCGATGGTGAGATGGATCAAATGGAACATGCCATTTATAACAGTTTAAAAAAGATTTTAAGTTAGCGCTATGGAACGATTATCAATTGCTGCAATAATCTCTAAAATCAACAACGAAGAATTGTTTCATGCTGTTGCCGATGATTATTCGTTTACTTTAAAAATAGACGACTATGTGCATTATGCGTGTGCGGCTGTTCATGACGGACATCAATTTAGGAAAGATCTTTGGGACAATTGCATACACACCGAATATGAACGTTGGTATGAAGAAGATCCAGAAACTAAAAACATGGTTATTTCACATCCTATTTTAATTGCAGGTTGTGATTCGCGCTTTGAATATGATCTCAATAGAGATCCTGACAATGCGGTTTTTGAAACTGCCTGGGGAAAACAATTGTGGCACGAGCCGCTTTCCGAAGCAGAAAAAAATAAGAGTTTAGATAAACACGCTAATTTTTATAAGGTAGTTTATGCTTTGGTTTCTAAACTTGAAGCTAAGTTTGGTCTGGCGATTATCTATGACATGCATAGCTATAACTGGCAACGATGGGATAGGGAAGTGCCTACCTGGAATTTGGGAACTTCAAATGTAGATAACGACCGATTTGGGGAAGATATTGAAGCTTGGCGGCAAAGTTTGTCGGAGTTTAAATTTCCGCACGATATCAAATCGACTTCTAAAATTAATGACACGTTTCAAGGGAATGGATATTTCTTAAAATTTATTACGCAAAACTTCCAAAATACCTTAGTTTTGGCAACCGAAATTGCAAAGGTGTATTGTGACGAATATGATTATGTTATGTATCCCGAAGTTGTTGCTGCAGTTGAGACACAACTAAAAACACGATTACCTGAGCACGCTTCAAATTTTTATAAAAAGCACAAAAAATAATGCCACAAATTACAAGTACCGAAGAATATCAAGATTTATTTGACATCGATGCCAATTTGAATCGATTGGTAAAGAAAATCGAAGTACTCAATTATATCAATCCCTTGAATATTGCTAGTGAACGAAAGCAATTCTATTCTTCAAAGTTTACTTATGATCCTGTTTTTAAATATCCGAAGATCAAATTTAATGGATATAAACTCCATCGTTTATTTTTTTCTCAGCGCTTAGAACGTATAGCAGATGAGGATATCAGGCAACTTTATGAAGATGTGATTTATGAGTATTCGGGATTGATTGAATGTATTGAAACGATTAATCAAGGGCGTAAGTTTTATTTCAATAGCTTAAAAAGTTTTGGAACGCCTACCGAAAAAGAAATCGATAATGCCAAGTTTATTCTGCGTTTTGACGATAGCGACTTCGACGAAGAAATGTTGCCTATATATTCTGCTAATGATGCTGTAGATTATTTTAAGGACTATTCAAAGCGTTATGATTTTGATTATAATATCAAGCTGTCTACAAATCTTTCAGCAGCTGCAATGGTACTTAATAATACGCAAACATTAGTATTGCATAAGAATCATAAGTTCAGTAAAAACCAGTTAAAAGTTTTGACAAACCATGAAATTGGTGTTCATATGGTGACGACATTTAACGGCTTAGCGCAACCCTTGAAAATATTTTCTAATGGCTTTCCTAATAATGTAGAAACGCAGGAAGGGTTAGCGGTTTATTCTGAATACATGTCTGGTTGCTTAACCATGAAACGTTTAAAGGAGCTTGCGTTTAGAGTTATTGCTGTAGATACTTTAAACAAAGGCTATAGTTTTGCCGATACCTTTGACTTGTTATACAGTCAATATAAACTCAATCGCGATGCGGCATTTGCGATTACCTTACGTGTACATCGTGGTGGTGGTTTTACAAAAGATCATCAGTATTTATGTGGTATCAATCGTGTTTATAATTATGCGAAAAATGGTGGTGATTTAAATGTTCTACTTACCGGAAAAGTAACGTTAGATTATACCAATACGATTAGCAAACTTCAGGATTTAGGCTTGGCTATACCTTCAAAATATGTTACCGATTCGTATTTGACTAATGATAATTCTAATAAGAATTTAGATTTTATTCTAAAAAGTTTAAAATAAAAGCCTTAAAACGCAGGGCTTCTAATCAGATGTTTATTTCTGAAACTCCTTTAATATCAGACCAATATATCAAAGGAGAGCTTGATTCATTCCTAACTAACCGAAGCCAGGCTCAAACTAAAGCTGTTGTTTTAAGGCTTTTTAGAGTTAAAGGTTAACGCGCTTGTACTTTGGATACTTTACAACGTATGAAAATGTAAAGGTGTCTTTGGCTTTGGCTTCTAGATTGACGTTCCATTTTAAAATTCCTTTTTTATCATCATACTCTGAAGTGCCCGTTTCTATGTCGTCAATTTTAATGTCTTTATGCTGACTTATTGGAATTCTATCGTATAAAATCAAGTCTATGGCTACTGATTTGTTATTCTTTATTTCGATATCGTAGCGTTTGGATATTATTTTGTTGTTTCCAATGAAAGCATTCTTTTTATAGTCTTTAGGTTGCTCGCGTTTAACAATCACATTAGGATCAACACCTAGTGAAATGGTAAGTTGTTCTGTGGTACTTTGCGGATTAATATTGGTTTTACCCGAATAACTCCCCTCAAAATAAACATTAGCTTCGGCAGGTAATAAATTGTACTGTTCCCAATTTTTAATTTTTGCTGTTAGAAACACATTTTCATTCAATACAGGCGCCGCAAAATAGGCATAAGTTGCAGGTACATCGTAGTTTTCAATTTCTATAACAGTAACATCACCATTGGTTGGGATGGTATAAGACTTCTTAATTTCAAAACGCGTATTGGTAATGCCTTCTTCGATGATATCACCATTAGAAGTGTAATCCACAGGTTCTATATATGGTATTTCATCCGAATCATCTTTAATCATTTGTTGAACTCGGTTAACATAACCAGAAGAGGCTGTTTTTGATTTTTCTGTCCCATAAGCTACGACTACAACTTCTTCTAAGCTGGACAAATCTGGATTCATTACAACATTCATAATACTTGAGTGAATAGGTAAAGTTTCAGTTTGCATACCTAAAAACGAATACACAAGAGCTTTTTGTCCTTTAACTGTTAAACTATATCTGCCATCAAAATCAGTTTGCGTCCCATTGCTTGTGCCTTTTTCAATCACATTAACACCAGGCAAAGGCAATCCATCATGATTTGAAGTTACAACACCAGAAACTGTTTTTACCAAAGGATTGTATTTGTAATTATAACGTTTGGTTGCTCGGTTGCTCCTGTAAGCACTATTGGAGCTTATAAAATTGAGGTATTTCGGATTGATATTTGGTTTTATATTATTGGTATTAGGATCATTTGTAGATAAAGTTAATTTTATATTATCCCAATCATTTCCTGTGCTTTGGTATATATGAGCCTTATAGATTAACTGGATTGGTGTATTAATTTTTTCAGCTTTAATATCATAAATTGGAAACCAGCCAGCATCAGTCACATTATAGCTTAGTTGAAGTTCTAGGTCTGTAGTGATTTCTGTATTGAGTTTAATTTTGATTTCACCAGTTTGAATTTTTTCGTCTACACTAAGTTCATTAAGTTGTTGTTTTAACTCAGAAATTTGGGCATTTATCTCACCCTTTACTTTTTGAGAGGCATAAATTTTAGCTTTAATTTCGGAGGTTCGTTTTCGGTAATAAGCTGCAAAGGTCTGAAGTTTTTCTAAACTCACGACTTGATTGGAGTTCCCTAGAGCTCTGTTTTGTGTAATTAGATATAACTCTTCACTAAAACCAGCAATGAAGTGGTCTTCCGCTTGCACAGCATCATACAAGGTTTGTATTTGTGTGTGTATGTTTTTGATGTCTTCGGATCTGTCATGCTTGTTCAGGTAGTTTATTCCGAAGTTGATAGAGAGAATAGATGCATTTTTTAATCCTGATACCTGGATGCTGCTTTCTTGAATGTTGGGTGATAATTTTTCAAAAGTAAATGCGGTTGTGCCAGCAGGTAACTTAATGCTAGCTGTGCGTTCAATTTGTGCGCCATTAAGATAAACAGTAACTGCTTTTATTTTGGTTGGAGTGCCTTTTTCTGTAGTTGAAAATGCGATACTTGATATTAAAAATAGCAATAGTGTAAAATACTTCATAATGATATGGTTTTGATTCATTATAAAACTACAGGAAGTGCAGATGCTATAAAAAGAAGGTTTAGGGAACAGTAATTATGAATGAGTAAACTACTATTGTTATTGAGTTTGAAATTTTACATGTATTGGCATGCATCTCATAGATGATTTTTACACCTCGTGTTTTTTGAACAATTTTTTTTGGTTTTATACCGATGTTTTTGCCCAGAAGTTGAGATATGAAGTAGATTTATACTATAAATAATGTGCTATTAATCAATAATCTTAAAAAGATAATCCCTCTTGATTAAAAAATTATTTTAGAGTTAAATTAGTTTTAATTAGTTGTTAATTGTTAAAGTCCTTATTCCCGTAAGGACTTTTTCTTTATAAAAATTTGGACTTTAATTCTGGAGTAGGAATCATGCATTCGTCCTTTTTACCATACCATTTATAACGATTTTTTGCAACATAATCGTAAACCCAGTTTCTAACCATAGGAGGAATTATAAAGAAAATAACCATCATGTTTCTCGGAAATCCCAAATGTTTAGCAATCTTTAATGCTGCGGTTGATTTTGCTGAAAGCCCATGCTCATTGGAGTAGAGCAATATGGAGTCGGTGGTTTTAGTGTCGATGTGATAGGTGTCAATAATTTGCTGTCCAATGTCACTTTGTAAAGCTGCAAATCGGAAGGTATCTTTTTTGTCGTGTTTAATCACATATTGAATAGATGAATTGCAAAGGTTACAAACGCCGTCAAACAGAATCAATTTTTTATGTTTTTCTAAAGATGCTATCATTATTTACGCTCTACAAGTTCTAACAAATCAACATTTACGTTGGTGGTAAACATCCCATAATTGACGATGGCTTTTCCTTTTTCTAGGGTGTCAATAGAGCCAATAGCTCTGCCATCATGCATTCTCACACGATCACCAACTTTTAAGACAGGCTTTGGTTGTTCTTTTTTAATTTCTTTTTGCTTAGCCGATTTCTTCTTTTGTCGTATAACAGCTACTTTCTTTTCAGCTTCTTTTTTTATTTGTTCTTCTTTGATTTTTTCGGCTTTCTTCTGTTTTGCTGAAACTTTTTTACGTTTTGAGTTTTCAATCTGAACCAGCTTAAACAATTCAGCCATGAGTTCTCGTTTTTTCTTATTGTCGAAATACTTTTCCGAAATATCATTGAATTTTTGTCCGAGATAAATCAACCGCTGATTGCTGTCATATAACTCCTGAAAGTTTTCTAATTTCTTCTGAACTTTAGCATTAACTTCTTCTAGCTTATCGGCTTCAGATTGTTTTTTCTTTTCATTTTCTTTCAGTGAACGCTCCGTTTTTTCAAGTTTACTGCGTTCTTTCTGAAGCTTAGCAATCGTTGCGTCAAAGCGTACTTTGCCACGTTCAATCTTCTTTTTAGCGCGATTAATCAGGCTATACGGAATCCCGTTTTTTTGAGCAACCTCGAAGGTGAACGAACTTCCGGCTTGACCTAAAATAAGTTTAAACATAGGTTCTAAGCTCTTTTCGTCAAACATCATATTTGCATTTTGCATGTATGGCAATTCGTTGGCTAGAACCTTCAGGTTAGAGTAGTGGGTCGTAATAATTCCGAAGGCTTCACGATGATAAAACTCTTCTAAAAATGTTTCAGCTAAAGCGCCACCTAATTCTGGGTCGCTTCCTGTTCCAAATTCATCAATTAAAAATAGAGTGTTCTTATTGCATTTCCGCAGAAAATAATTCATCTGTTTTAAGCGGTAACTGTAGGTGCTTAAATGATTTTCTATGGATTGGTTGTCGCCTATGTCACTAATAATACGATCAAACAGACAGATATTGCTTTTCTCATGAACCGGAATTAATAAGCCGCTTTGCAACATCACCTGCATTAAGCCAATGGTTTTTAGCGTGATACTTTTTCCGCCAGCATTGGGTCCAGAGATGACGATAATTCTATTTTCCGGATGTAATTTTATGGATTGCGGAAATGTTTTTTTGCCTTCCGATTTGTTAGATATATAAAGTAAAGGATGGTAAGCATCTCTGGCTTCGTATTGTTTTTCAGTATTGATCTTCGGAAGAATAGCCTGTATAGATTGTGCGTATTTGGCCTTAGCATAAATAACGTCTAATTGCACCAGGAATTTTTGATACTGCTCTAAAACTGTGGTATAAGGTCTGACGTATTCTGTTAGTTGACGAAGAATTTTATCGACTTCTTCACTTTCGTCAAATTCTAAATTATTGAGTTCACGTGCATACTGAAAGGTTTGTTCGGGTTGCATATAAACAATGCTTCCTGTTTTGCTACTTCCCATGATGCTGCCTTTAACTTTACGTCGGTACATGGCCTTCACAGCCAGTACGCGCTTGTTTTCTACAACAGATTCTCTGATGTCGTCAAGATAATCGAGATTGTGATAGGTGTTTAAAGCAGAGGTGAAACTTTGGTTTATTTTTCCTCGTACCGAATTTATAGCTTGACGTAATTGAAAAAGTGTATCTGAAGCATTGTCTTTTACATCTCCAAAACGATCAATTATGGCATCAATTTCAGTAACGATATTAGCGACAAGCTCTAGTTTTGTTGACGCTACATACAAGGATGGATAATAGGTTTCAAACTTTTTAAGGAATTTTAGAATAGCGCCTGCTGTTAGTGTAATAGAAGCGATTTTCTTAAAACTTTTGGTGTCTAAAACCGAGTTTTCAATATGCAATAGTTTTAGCTCCTTAGTGATGGGCTCAAATCCGTGATTAGGAATTCTATTGTCATTATCAAATGACGAAACATATTCGTTGGTGTAGGCAAGTGATTGCAGGACCTCTTCGTGTGTAGCAAAGGGCTTTATGTCTAAGGCATCAAGTCGGCCTAAATCTGTAATACACAAATCTGAAACCTGTTGTAAAACGGAATAAAACTCTAAGTCCTGTAATGTTTTTTCGTGAATATGTATCATTAATTTATAACCTCAAACAGCTAAAGAATGCAAAGGTAATTATTAATGATTGACTAATAAAATGTTTATACTCAATAAGGGGTTTATCGTTTGACACGTTTTCCACTGTCGTCAATATAATGGCATACACAGTTTTTCGGACTGTAGAGGCCAGCGTTATGAAGTTTACGTTTGATAAGTTCTGATGATTTCATTTTAAAATTATCAATAGGAGTAAACCCAAAATTATTCGAACTAATAGAAACGTCTAAGCCATAGACACAATGCCACCAAGTTTGTGGGATGAATAACATTTCACCTGGATTGATGATGGTATACTGAACATTTACATTTTTAAAATTCGGATGTTTTTTTTCATCAAAATTTTCCATATTAACATCGCTTAAACGCGATCCTGGCTCATATTTATCACTTGGATACATATGCGATTTAGATTCTTTCGGATTGACTAAAAACACAAGTTTTCGTCCTTCAATGAGTGCTAAGATATTGTTTGCCAATCTATCTGTATGCCAGCCTGTTATTGTGCCAGGAGGACCAATCCATAGGGATGTAGAGTTGCGTATTGTATTATTAGAAATCAAAGAAAAGTCAACATGCTCTAAAAGCTCAGGAAACATTTTAGCAATGGGCATATTCCCTAAATAGGTATCTGTTTTTTCACTTCTAATCTCATTGAGGTAATCTTGAAATGCACCAAATTGCCAATTGGTATCATTTTGTCTAATATTACCTTTATACATATAGGTTTCTTTGTCTTTACCTATTTTTTCAAAATAATCCAATGACCATAACTCTGTTGCCTTCCAGTGGGACATCATTTGAGTCAATTTTACAGGCGTATTTTTTTTAATATGATTAGAATAGAAATCATCATGAGAAATTTTCTCAATGGTGTTTATCTCTATAAGATCCTTATTTAGAATGTTTTGTACTCTTTCTAAAATTTGTTTTTCCATGACTTGGGCATTTTCTACAACGAAGATACTATAAATGATATTACAAATTTATGACATATTTCATATTTTAGACGATACGAATTTTTTTTAGACCAAATGAACATAAATATAGAGGAAAGCTGGAAACAAAAATTGACAAATGAATTTAACAAACCTTATTTTGAAAGTTTAGTTGATTTTGTAAAAAAAGAGTACCAAACTGAAACTTGTTATCCTCCTGGATCTCAAATTTTCTCTGCATTTGACTTATGTGCATTTGATGATGTGAAAGTGGTAATTATTGGTCAGGATCCGTATCATGGCGAAGGGCAGGCCAATGGCTTGTGTTTCTCGGTAGCCGATGGCATATCACATCCACCTTCATTAATTAATATTTTTAAAGAGATTGAAAGGGATTTAAATCGGCCTTATCCAAAATCTGGAAACCTTAAACGTTGGGCCAAGCAAGGTGTTTTGCTTCTTAATGCGACGTTAACCGTAAGAAAGCAGCAAGCAGGTAGTCATCAAAAAAAAGGTTGGGAACAATTCACCAATGAGGTCATTAAGCTACTAAGTAAAGAAAAAAGTGATGTGATTTTTTTGCTTTGGGGAGGATTTGCCAAGCAAAAAGCCAAGTTTATTGATGAAACAAAGCATCATGTTTTAGTGTCGGGACATCCGTCGCCTTTGAGTGCTAATAGGGGGTATTGGTTTGGTAATAAGCATTTTAGTAAAACTAATGCTATACTAAAGGATTGTGGAAAAAAAGAAATCAAGTGGTAGTTTAACTTCCTGTTGGCGCTAATTGACTAGTAGCTAATCGTTTAGTAGGGGTTTCTGCTTTTACTGGATTGATAATATTTGGTTTCTCAATAGTTGTTTTCTTAGTCGTTTTGTTACAACTAAATGCCAATAAGAAAAAGTTAAAAGCAACTAAAACAGTAAGAATAAGAGTAATTGTTATTATCATATTTTGTTATTTAGTTAAGTATCTCATTTCGATTTGGTAAGCTAAATGTAATTAAATTTTTGATAAATAGAAAGTTATCATTATAAAAAGCTAAATTTTTGTTAATTTATTACCTGCTGAATACCATTGATTTGCATCAATAAAACAAGAATCATGATCATTTACCTACCCTTGTTAAATTATTTTTTTTACTAGCGTATTGTAGTCGACTTTCTTAGATATAATTTCTAATTCAAATAATTTATCTTGAATCGTAGCGATTGTTTTCTTGTCAATAACTTCCTGAGACCATTCAGTGAGTGATAACCATTCTTGAACATCTTCGAGCTTTTGGTCGTATCTATTGGCTATAGTTTTATCAATACTCGGAATGTACTTAAACTCTTCTGTCGTATTATTTATAATTTCTAAAATAGTTTTAACATCGTCTAGGTTGTTATTTAGAAATTCTTCTCTAACAGCTATAACAAAGCAGGGCCAAGGCGTAGGACAGTTACCAATACGTTTAAAAACACCATCATCGACAATGGGTTTGGTTGTGAATTTTTCCCACATAAAATAGTCTGCAGCACCATTGGTTAAACCTTCAACGGCACCATCAAGATTTCGAATCACTTCAAATTTTAAATCGTTTTCTAAATCCCAATGGTTATTTTCAGCATTTATATAAGCCATAAGGTGTGAGCCGGATCCGTATCTGCTAATGGCGGCTCTTGTACCTTTGATATCATCAATGGTTTCAAATTGAGAATCACCAGCAACATGAATACCCCAAATTAAAGGCGATTGTACAAAAGTCTGCACTATTTTAGAGGGATTTCCTTCAATTATATCTTTGATAATTCCTTCAGTAAGGATAACTGCGATATCAATTTCGTCTTCACGTAAGGCTTTATTCATAGCACCTGTGCCTCCAAAATAGTCTTTCCACCTTAGATTGATGCCTTCGTTTTTATATTCCCCATTTTTTAAGGTGAGGTACCAGGCTAAATTAAAATGTTCTGGAACACCTCCAATGTTTACTTTTTTCAATGTGTTTCTTTTTAATCGATTAGTTTATTCAAGGTGTATATTATAAGATCGTTAACGAGTTTTTTAGGATGACTACTGAATTCACCTGTGGCTCGATTGGCAATAATTGCATTCATCGATAAGGCATGATGCCCAAGTAAACTGGCAATGCCATAAATACCAGCTGTTTCCATTTCTAAATTGGTTATAGATTTGCCTTTATAGTCAAAATTAGCAAGTTTGTCATTAAGGTCATTATCCTGAATTGCCAGTCTTAAAATCCGGCCTTGCGGTCCATAAAAGCCAACATTGGTTGCTGTAAATCCTTTAGTGGTTTGTTGACTGGCTATTTGTTTTAATAATTTTGGGCTGCAAGTAACGACATAAGGATCTGATTTTTTTTCAAACCAATCGGTTTGTTGCTTTAAAGCTTCAGAAATTTCAAAATCTTGAACATGGTCACTTTCATAAAAATGTAATAAACTGTCAAATCCAGCCGCATATTCGCTCACTACAAAAGAATCAATAGGGATGTTTTTTTGAATCGATCCGGAAGTTCCAATTCTAATAATATCAAGTGATGTGAGCGTATCTTTGATTTCACGCCTTTCTAAATCAATATTAACTAAAGCATCTAATTCATTAAAAACGATATCAATATTATCAGTACCAATCCCTGTAGAGATAACAGTGATTCTTTTGCCTTTATACGATCCAGTTTGTGTGTGAAATTCTCGCTTTTGTGTCGAAAAATCGACAGTGTCAAAATGTTGTGTTACACTGTTAACGCGATCGGGATCACCAACGGTGATAATGGTATGTGCAAGATGCTCAGGACGCAGATTTAAATGATAAACACTTCCGTCTGGATTTAATATTAATTCGGATGCTTTAATTGGCATGTATTGCTGTTTTTATAAGTTTATTTTGTTGTTTATCAAATTTGTAATCTAAACAACTGACACCTCCAAAATAGATGGTATTATTCATTTCTTTTTGGTAATTGTGCTGGTGTTCTAGGGCTAAGTGACCTTTTCTGTTAAGTTTTAATGAACCGTTGTCTTCTGTAAAAAATATAGAAAGTAAATCGATGACACGTTCTAATTGCAAATCGCCATAACCGTAATAGCCCTGATAATGAAGTGCATAGCCAACGAGATGGTGTTTTGATTTGATGGTGTTTTCTTTGACGAGTTTAAGAATATTATATTCTAAGGTACTGATGCCACTTCTAATATCTGGAAAGCGTTTGATATGCGCTTTTAAGCAATTGCTCATATATTTAAACGACGACGTGGTTACAATTAATGGTAATAGTAAATTGTGATCTTTTCCGCAGTAAATTTGCCATATGTTTTTGGCTAAAGAAATATCAGCGTCGGTGAGTTTAACTTTGTTTTTATAATGAGATTCTAATTGTTTAGGTTTAAGTTCTGATAAACCTTTTAGTCCTTTTTCACCAGGAACACGACCACTACAAACCAGGTAAATAGGTAGTTTGATACCTTTTTGTTCTAGCAAACTAATAACAGCTACCATATTAATATGGCAAAATAAATCGTATTCAAACCACAGTACAACCTCTGTAAATCCCGAAATATCATTCAGTTTATTGAAGGTACTCATGATTTCCTTTCGGCTTAGGGTTATATTATAAAAGGACTTGAAAAAAGATTTTCGTGCTGTTATAAATTCTTCCGAAGCAATATATTCTAAGGTAGGACCAACACACAGTGTTTCCTGCCACGTAATCGTATTCTCAGGAGTGGTTGTTTTTAATTCGAATAAGTAATTACTCAACGAATCACCATTTGTAATATGTAATGTGCGTGCGTTCATTTAGCCTCCAACTCGTTTTACGTTAAAACCTTTGTCTTTTAAAATCTGCATGATTTTATCGCGATAATCACCTTGAATTATGATTTTATCATCCTTAAAACTTCCGCCAACCGATAGTTTTTGCTTAAGCTCTTTAGCTAGTTTTTTAAAATCATCATCGGCACCTGTATAGCCTTCAAGAATAGTGATAGGCTTTCCTTTTCGCTTTTCATACTTGCAAAGTATAGGCTCATCTTGAAGCCAAATACCTTGATCTTTCGAGGGGTTTTCTTCGGAATTTTCTTCAGAAACATGATCTGGAAAGAGGTTCTTTAATTGATCTTGTAAATCCATAACAACCATTTACAGTCTCCGTTAGCAGTCACAATATTTACATACTGAGATAGCGACTGAAGGCTTATTTTTTAAGTCCGAGTTCAATTAAGCGTTCATTTAAAAACTCTCCAGCAGTAATATCATCAAACTGTTTCGGATGGTTGTCATCAATACAACTATCTAAAACATTGAGTTTCATTTCACTGATGGGATGCATAAAAAACGGAATTGAGTAACGCGATGTCCCCCAAAGTTCACGTGGCGGATTGACCACTCTGTGAATGGTAGATTTTAGTTTGTTATTAGTATGTCTTGATAACATATCACCAACATTAATCATAAGTTCATCGGGTTCGGCAATAGCATCAATCCATTCGCCTTTATGATTTTGAACTTGTAATCCACGACCTTGAGCACCCATTAATAAAGTAATCAAGTTGATATCACCATGAGCGGCAGCACGAACAGCGTTTTCAGGTTCTTCTAAAATTGGAGGGTAATGAATAGGTCTTAAAATAGAATTACCATTATGGATATAGTTGTCAAAATAGGTTTCTTCTAAATCTAAAAATAAGGCTAAAGCGCGTAATACATATTTTGCTGTTTTTTCAAGCATTTGATACGTGTCTTTTCCAATTTTGTTAAATTCAGGAAGTTCTTTGACTTCAACATTATCAGGATATTCTTTTGCACGCTCAGGATCATCCTCTACATATTGTCCGAAATGCCAGAACTCTTTTAAATCACCTTCCTTTTTTCCTTTAGCACTTTCTTTTCCAAAAGAAACATAGCCACGTTGACCACCAATCCCTTCAATTTCATAACTGCGCTTGGTCTCTAAAGGTAAATTAAAAAAATTCTTTACTTCTTTATATAAGTTGTCAACGAGTTCGTCGTCTAAAAAATGACCTTTTAAAGCTACAAAACCAATGTCTTCGTATGCTTTTCCTATCTCGTTTATAAATTTTTGCTTTCGGCTTGGGTCTTCAGAAAGGAAGTCCTGAAGATTCACACTAGGTATTCTATTCATTATATAATGGATTTATTTGTACGTCAATATAACAAAAATAGCGAAAATCGAACTAAAATCACAGTTTTCAATTGTACTTAAAAAAAATGAACTTAGTCTTTTTAAACGTCAATTTTTATTTACATTTGATTAACTAACGAAATACTTCTAATAATGTTGACCTCATCCAAGAGTTTGATAACCTACGATAAAAAAAATCTAGACGATAAAACCCTTTTACGTCTCTACAAAAACATGCTTAAACCGCGTTTAATAGAAGAGAAAATGCTCATTCTATTACGACAAGGAAAAATATCTAAGTGGTTCTCAGGAATTGGACAGGAAGCTATTTCTGTTGGTGTCACGATGGCTATGCAAAATGAAGAATATATCCTTCCTATGCATCGTAATCTGGGTGTTTTTACCACACGTGAGATTCCTTTATACCGATTATTTAGTCAGTGGCAAGGAAAAGCTAATGGCTTTACAAAAGGACGCGATCGTTCGTTTCACTTTGGAACACAAGAATTTAATATCGTTGGAATGATTTCACATTTAGGACCACAATTAGGGGTTGCCGATGGTATTGCTTTGGCGAGTTTGCTAAAAAATAAAAAGCAAGTAACGGCAGTGTTTACTGGTGAAGGAGGAACGAGCGAAGGTGATTTTCATGAAGCATTAAATGTCGCTTCGGTATGGCAATTGCCAGTTTTATTTTGTGTTGAAAATAATGGGTATGGTTTGTCAACACCAACCAATGAGCAGTATCGCTGTAAAGATATAGCCGACAGAGGTAAAGGTTACGGTATGGAGTCTTTTATTCTGGATGGTAATAATATTATTGAAGTCTACACAAAAATTCAAAAACTTGCCGAAAGCATTCGCAAGCGACCTAGACCGATTTTAATTGAATTTAAAACGTTTAGAATGCGTGGTCATGAAGAGGCGAGTGGTACTAAATATGTTCCTAAAGCTTTAATGGATGAATGGGCTAAAAAAGATCCCTTAGAAAATTTTAAAGCGTTTTTAAAAGAAGAACGTCTCTTATCTGATAAGCAAGATGCTGCTATTAGAGAGGCGATTATCAATGAAATTAACGAGCATTTGGAAAAGGCTTTTAATGAAGCACCTATAGTTCCTGATTGGGATACCGAATTGAACGATGTTTATAAACCATTTGATTTTGAAGCGGTTAAACCGACCTCTAAAACTGAAGAATTACGTCTTATTGATGCAATTTCTTCAGGATTAAAACAAGCTATGGAAAGACATAAGGACTTAGTCATTATGGGACAAGATATTGCTGAATATGGCGGTGTTTTTAAAATCACAGATGGTTTTGTTAAAGCTTTTGGGAAAGATCGCGTAAGAAATACGCCAATTTGTGAATCAGCCATTGTTGAAGCTGGAATGGGATTATCAATAGCTGGTATGAAAGCAGTTGTAGAAATGCAGTTTGCCGATTTTGTCACTTCGGGATTTAATCCTGTGGTGAATTATCTGGCTAAGTCACATTACCGATGGAATCAACAAGCAGATGTTGTTGTAAGAATGCCTTGTGGTGGTGGTGTTGCGGCTGGACCATTTCATTCACAAACCAATGAAGCTTGGTTTACAAAAACACCAGGCTTAAAAGTGGTGTATCCCGCTTTTCCTTACGATGCTAAAGGTTTATTAACAACAGCTATCGAAGATCCGAATCCGGTATTATTCTTTGAGCACAAAGCTTTATATCGTAGTATTAGACAAGAGGTACCAACAAATTATTACACGCTTCCATTAGGAAAAGCATCCGTATTACGAGAAGGTAATGAAGTAAGCATTATTAGTTATGGTGCAGGAGTTCACTGGGCTTTAGAAACCCTTGAAACTCATGCGACTATTAGTGCCGATTTGATTGATTTGAGAAGTCTTCAGCCATTAGATACCGAAACCATTTATGCTTCAGTTAAGAAAACAGGTAAGGTCATTATTTTACAAGAAGATTCTTTATTTGGTGGTATTGCTAGTGATATTTCAGCATTGATTATGGAACATTGTTTTGAGCAATTAGATGCACCTGTAAAACGTGTGGCTAGTATGGAAACGCCTATTCCGTTTGTGAACCAGCTGGAAGAGCAATATATGGCTAAAGGGCGTTTTGAAGCTGCTTTAAAAGATCTTCTGGCTTATTAAATTTATAAACATGAATATACCATCAAACGCCAAAAAAGGCTTTCAGTTTGCCATTATTACTATTGTTACATTTCTCTTGTTCTTACTGGTTCAAATACTGGCAGCTAACCAAATAATTTCAATCAACACGTATACGTTTGCAAGTGGTTTTATTATGATTTTGGTATTTGTATCGTCTATTATTGGTTTTATTTTCAGTATTAAAGGACGAAAAGAACCCAATTCGTTTAAAAAATTATTTGGAATTATTGCGAATACGATTCTCTTTTTTCTCTTTGTGGCAACCGTAATTGCTAATATTATGGATGTTTTTAATGCTTTTAATTAAGATTTTGTTTTAGCTATTGCCTGAACTTCGTCTAACACTCTTAACAAATTACCACTCCAAAGCTGTTCGATTTGTGCTTCGGTGTAACCGCGTTTTACCAATTCTAAAGTTACATTAAAGGTTTCTGAAGCATCACTCCAGCCTTCAACGCCGCCGCCGCCATCAAAATCACTGCTAATTCCAACATGTTTAAGACCAATCTTTTCAACCATATAATCAATATGATCTACAAAGTCTGACACATTTACCTTAGGCGGGAAGTTTTCAAGTTCTTTTACTTTTTCATCGGCAAGCGTTACAATTTCACTTCTTACATTGTAAAAGGCATTACGTTCGTCATCGGATAATGTTTTTATTTCACTCCATTGATACCATTGGGTTCCTAAGGAATCTGCAATTTGTTCTCTAATGGATTTTAAGGCTTTATTTCTGGCTTCATTTTTTTCAGTATTGGTGTAGGTTTGAAAGGCTACTGTTTGTACAACACCACCATTTTTTTTCATCCATTCTAATTGTTCGTCATCCAAGTTTCTGCTGTGATCACATAAGGCTCTTGCCGAAGAATGCGAGGCGATAATTGGAGCCTCACTGAGTTCTATCATTTGACGCATAGATTCCTTTGATGGATGAGAAACATCAATCATCATTCCCAAACGGTTCATTTCTTCAACCACTTCTTTTCCTAAGTCACTTAAGCCATTATGCAACCATATATCGTCTTCTTCACCTGTGTTGCTATCACATAGCTGGCTATGACCATTGTGTGAAAGCGACATATATCGTGCGCCTAAGTTGTAAAATTTTTCCACATTAGAAATATCTGTTCCGATGGGATAACCGTTTTCTATGCCTATCATAGCTACTTTTTTGCCGGATTTAGAAATCCGACGCACATCATCAGAAGTTACGGCTAATTCAATTTGGTCTGGCGCAATGTCATTTACTAATTTATGAATGGCATTAAATTTAGACATGGCATTGTCGTAAGCTTTTTTATATCCAGCGTCACTCAGTGTATCCTGACCAGTGTAAACAATAAACCATGCGACATCCAATCCGCCAGCTTTCATTTTAGGAAGGTTTACCTGCGATTCTAAATTTTGTGTATAATTAATAGAATCTGTAAAGTTTTTAACATTGATATCGCAGTGTGTATCTAAGGTAATCACATGTTCGTGAATGACTTTTGCACGTTTGATTAGCTCGGTAGTATCGTGTTTTTTTGAAGACATATCATGCGATTTATTATCGGTTTTGCATGCAGTTAGTAGTACAAGAAGCGCAAAAGAATAGATGCTGGATTTCATTTTTGTTGGATTTAGTTTCGAAAGTGAAGTTACAAAATCTTATATTTATTTATGAATTCCTCTGCCTCATATATCAAATATGTTTTATTCGGACTAAGTTTAGTCGCTTTTAGTTGTAAGAATGTGGAGTCAACACCTTATGAGTGGGTGAGTATTGAAGTGACAGCAACGGCGTATAATTCATTAGCTTATCAAACCAATTCGAATCCGCACATCACAGCTTTTGGTGACAGTTTAAAACCTGGTTTGCGTTATATAGCAGTTTCACGAGATTTATTAAAGCAAGGTTTGGAGCACAATACCTTAGTTAAAGTTGAAGGCTTAGAAGGAACTTATTTGGTAAAAGATAAAATGAATAGACGCTGGCGAAATCGTATAGATATCTATATGGGAACCGATGTTAACGCTGCAAAGCAATGGGGCAGGCGCAAAGTTAACATCAGTTATAGGGTTGAAATTGAAAACGATACTTTAAATTAGTCTTTAATTTCTGCTTCAGAGAGAATAAACGGATAAGCCTTTTTCACTTTTAACAGCTCTTCTTTTGTTAATTGGTCAGACTGTTTATTTAAGACATTTACAGCATAATGCTCCCGTAATTCATAATAAGCTTTAGTTAACTCATCTTGCACTTTGATATAGAAGTTATACGATGTGCTTTTGTCATTGGTTAGCGAAATTACTGCTTTAGCTGGATTATCAGAAGATGTTTCGTCTTTTAATCCGTTGCAATAAAGGCAAGATCCATCGCCATTATTATCAAGAAAGGCTTTGGCAATCGTTTTAAGTTCGTCAATTTTTACAAGCTCATTGTTAACTAATAATTCGTCGTTAGCGTTTACTTTGACTTCTAAAATGTTATGTTTTTCGTAATCTACTATGCAGTCGTCACAAGGTGGCGGAAGCTTTCGGTTGATTCCCTTATCGTTAGGAATAACAGCTGTTACTAAGAAAAAAATAAGCAGTAAAAAGGCAATGTCTGCCATAGATCCTGCATTAACCTGTGGATGTTGTCGTCTGGAAGTTTTCATGATAATAGTTTTTAAGATTATATAATTTTTAAGACGTCTCAAAAACGATACCATAGATTAAAACAAAAAAACCAGCATACTATTAGTTTGCTGGTCTTTTCAGATTCCTATTGAACAAAGTTCAATTAATTTTGATTGATGAATGTTTGTCTATCACTATTAACGTAACGTTTCTAAGTCGTCATTTGTTGTATGTGAAGTATTGATAATTTTAGTTAAAGCTTTCATGGTAGATTGATGTTTTTATTGATGAATGGATATAGTATTATCTATATCGTCTTTTCTGATTCCAACTGTAAATTCTTGATTCAGTTGATGTGCTCGTTAATTGGTTGCTGTTTAAAGTTCTCATGATTGTGATGTTTTTTGATTGATGAATTGATGATATATTATCTATATCGTCTTTTTTGATTCCAAGTATAAATTTTTGTTTCTGTCGATGTACTTGTCAATTGATTGTTGTTTAAAGTTCTCATAATAATTGATTTTTAATGATTGATGTTATACCTAAAAGACGACCAGAAAATAAAATTGTTACAGTACTTTGCATTACATAGTAGTAATTTAACATTTTTTAACACAAATGGGTAGGGATTACTTTTCAATTGTTTTTAACAATATGCCTTGAAAACTCTTATAAAAGTGTAGTTTTGCAAGAATTGTTTTTCAAGCTATTAATTTATGTCCGAAACCTTAGAAGTCACATCAAAACAGGAAACTAAAAAACGTCTTTACGACTATCAGCTAGCCGATCTTAAACGTATATTTGACGTTTTTGATTCTGCTCCAAAAAATTACAACCTTTTGTATCAATTGCCAACAGGAGGAGGGAAAACGGTAATTTTTTCTGAAATTGTAAGACAATATATTAAGAACCACAAAAAGAAAGTGGTCATCTTAACGCATCGTATTGAACTTTGCAAACAGACTTCAAAAGTTCTTCACGGTTTTGGTGTTAATAATAAGATTATCAATAGTAAGGTTAAAGAATTACCAGATCAAGACCAGTATGAGTGTTTTGTTGCTATGGTAGAAACCTTAAATAACCGACTCAACGACGGGAAACTCAATCTTGAAGATATCGGCTTAGTAATCATTGATGAGGCACATTATAATTCATTTAGAAAACTATTTAAATTTTTTGAAAATTGCTTTATCCTAGGTGTTACAGCAACTCCTTTAAGTAGTAATATTAAATTACCAATGAAAGATAACTACAAAGAGTTAATCGTTGGTGATAATATTTCAACCTTGATTAAAAACGGATTTTTAGCTTCTGCCGAAATCTATAATTATGATGTATCACTAAACTCGCTTAAAATTGGCATTAATGGTGATTATACGGTAAAGTCTTCCGAAGCCTTATACACAAATGCAGCAATGCAAGGCAAGTTATTGTTTGCTTATGAGGAATTGTCTAAAGGTAAAAAAACCTTAATTTTTAACAACGGAATCAATACATCTAAAGAAGTGTATTATACCTTCAAACGCGCAGGATATGATGTGCGTCATTTGGATAATACCTCTTCAAAACAAGAACGAAAAGAGATTTTAAAATGGTTTAAAAACACACCGGGTAGTATTTTGACTTCGGTGAGTATCTTAACTACAGGGTTTGATGAGCCTTCCGTAGAATCTATTATTTTAAACAGAGCTACACGTTCATTGACCTTATACTTTCAGATGATTGGAAGAGGCTCAAGAATTTATGGTGACAAAACTAAATTTTCGGTTATTGATTTAGGAAATAATGCTGTGCGTTTCGGACCATGGAGTCAGCCTGTCGATTGGCAACATATTTTTAAAAATCCTGATTTTTACCTGGAAAATCTTAGAAATGATGAAGATATAGAGCGGGAGTTTGTTTATAGAATGCCCGATTCTTTAAAAAAGCGCTTCAAGAAGAACCCTAATGATGATTTTGATATCAAAGCCGAATACAAAAAAGTGATTCGAGAAGGTAAAAAATCAATGCAAGCCATTGAAAACAGTATTGCGCAACATTCTGAATTGGTAATTGCTAACAGCGAAGATGTCTTTGAAGCCAGAGAACTGGCAAAGTTGTTACACGATGATATTTGCTACCGAATCAAGCAATATTGTTACTGTATAATGAACAGTACAAAAAACTATAAAGACTGGTTGTTAGAAGAGTACACGCGAAAGTTACGATTGAGTTTTAACGGAAAGTTTTAACGAAAAATTAAAATCTTTATTCATTAAAGTCGTTACTTTTATCGTTAGGTATGGTTTTTGAAACAACGATACTAAAATAATATGATGAAGAAACACCTAATTTTTTTCTTACTTTTTTTAAGTACTTGCGTTTTGTTTGCTCAACAACCAGACAACAACGAGAAGAAATCTATTAGGATACCTGCAGTAGAGAAGAAGGATAAAGATTCTACGCCTCGTTTGATTATAAAACCAGAATCTAAAATTGGGATTACCAAGTCTAAAAAGAATATAGCTGGCATTCCAACCGAAAGTAAAATCAGTATAAAAAAGCCTGAAAAGGAATTTTCTATGATTCATGACAATGGATTGCGAAATCCTGGAGAACTATTTGAACAACGTTTTAATAAAGTAGCTGTTGAACAGGGACTTAAAATTGAAACCATGGCAGATGTTTTTCTCGGTGACATCAAAAGTAACGGCACTTTTGTTAGAATTGTTTGTCGGGATCATGAGTATCCAGATGGTGATATGGTTCGCGTGTTTGTTAATGACGACATTGTGGTACCTGCAATGGTTTTGTCTTCGGGATATAAAGGGTTTAACGTCACACTTAATCCTGGCGTAAATAAAATTGTGTTTTTAGCGCTCAATCAAGGTGATTCTGGACCTAATACTGCTGAATTCCTGGTCTATAATGACAAAGGCGATTTGGTGTCTTCAAAAAAATGGAATCTACTCACAGGTGTAAAAGCCACCGTAAATGTGATTAAAGATTAAGTATTCTAATTAAAAAAATAAACTCAAGGTGAATGCTGAAAACAGATACAGCACTTGCTTTCCATTTATTTAACTTATTGTTAACTAATTGCAGATACACGAGATTTATTCAACTTTTCATATTATCTTTACAACAATGATGTAATGTACATCAATAATTAAAACACCCAAAAATTAAGAATGGCAAAGTCGCAACAGACATTTAACAAAAGTGAAAAAGAAAAAAAACGTTTAAAAAAGCGCGAAGAAAAGCGCAAAAAAATGGAAGCGCGTAAGCTTGAAAAAGAAGAAAATGGAGGTGCTGAAAGCATTCCGTTTGCTTACGTAGATCAGTTTGGAAACCTTACAGATACACCACCAGATCCAGCTGATAAAGTCAAAGTAAAAGCAAAAAATATCGTCCTCGGAATTCCTAAAAAGGAAGATGTTGAAGAAGAAGAATTTGATCCTATCAGAAAAGGAAAAGTATCATTTTTTGATCATTCTAAAGGTTTCGGATTTATCATTGATACCGAAGACCAAGAAAAATACTTCTGTCACGTGAGTGGACTCATTGACGAAATTCAGGAAACCGATAAAGTGCAATTTGAATTAGAAAAAGGAAATCGCGGAATGAATGCGGTTCGTGTTAAGCTGATTTAAATTTAGACGATGATAAGACTCTTTTGCTTAATTGCAGTATTATCTACAACTTATACTTATTCTCAAAAACTAGATTGTTCTCGATTTAAAACAGGTCATTTTAGATACGTTGATAGCGATTATCAAGGCGTGTTTACTATCAGACGGGATTCGATACAAATTGATTCTATTCCCGAAATGAGGCATATGAAAGTGACTAGCCGCGTCAAGTGGATAGACGATTGTACCTATGAGTTTACCTATTTTAAAGTCAGTGATAGTATCATGTCTTCGTTAATTGGTACGAGTTACAAAATTCAAATTACCGAAATTAAAGGCGATACAATTCTTTGTAAGAAACTGGTGAACGGTAAATTTAGTCAACAACAGAAAATGATTAAAGTAAAGGATTAAACACTTCGTTTACGCCTCCCATTTCTAAATCGTCCAAAGTTATCGTTCCGATACGTACACGAACGAGTCGCAATGTTGGAAAACCAACCTGAGCGGTCATTTTACGTACTTGTCGGAACTTACCTTCATGAAGCGTAATCGATAGCCAAGAGGTTTTTCCGTGGCGCTCATCCCGAATTTTTTTGGCACGCTCCGGAAAATCAGGAAGCTTATCCAGTTTAAAAGCCTTACACGGTTTGGTGGTATATATTTGACTCTGATGACTTATTGCAACACCTTGCTGTAATTGCTCTAAGGCATCTTTTGTAATATCACCATCTACTTGCACATAGTATTCCTTATCGGTTTTGCCACTAGTAATGTCATGGCTTACTTTTCCGTTTGTAGTCAGTAAGAGTAGTCCTTCAGAATCTTTATCCAAGCGTCCGATAGCCATCGTGCCTTCAGGGAAATCATACAATTCGCCTAAAAATTTTTTATGGCGTTCATGTTTGGCATTGGTTTGAAACTGGCTCAAATACCCATAGGGTTTGAAGAGCTTAAAATGACGATGTTCCATACTAAAGTTCGCCTTTTAAAATAGAATACACCAAATCTTTAGTCAATTGTTTATCCTTAGCTTTTGCACGAATACTATCAAAGGACATTCGGAAATCACAACCCGATTTATAAGCCGTACAGCCATAAGCCGTTTTTCCTCTGATAATGGTTCCAGATTGGCATTTTGGGCATTTAACGGTATCTGCTTTTTTGGCTTCGGAAGGTTTTGGCGTTCCCTTTTTGGGTTCTAAAACCAATTTGAATTGTTCATCAAAACGCAGCAAGCCTTCAGTCGTTCCATCTTCTGAAGTAAAGCCTTTCAGGTTTACGGTAGATCCTTTTTGTAACAGTCGGATAAATTGCTTTTCAGAAATCTTTTTTCCGAAGTTTTTAAAAGGCAATACAAAATCACAACCCGATTTAAACTGATTACAGCCATAGGCCGATTTTCCTTTGATTAACTGTCCGTTTTTACATTTCGGACAAGCTTCAGCAGAAATTCCTGCAGCCTTAGTTTGCTTCACTTTAGCTTGTCTTTGCTTGACTACTATAGCTTGCGAAATATTGGCTCTGGTAGTTTCACTACGGACTTCATATACCAAATCGTCTACCATTTTTTTCATGTTTTTTATGAATAGACTGGCACTAAATTCGCCTTTTTCAATATCCTTGAGCTGCTTTTCCCAAAGTCCTGTGAGCTCTGCCGATTTCAATAATTCATTCTGAATCGTATCAATAAGTGCAATACCAGTTACGGTTGGTAAGATTTGCTTTTTGTTGCGTTTGATATATTGACGCTTAAAAAGTGTTTCGATAATATTGGCTCGTGTTGAAGGACGACCAATCCCGTTTTCTTTCATTAAATCCCGAAGTTCATCATCATCTACTTGCTTTCCAGCGGTTTCCATGGCGCGTAGGAGCGAAGCTTCAGTAAATTGATTAGGAGGTTTGGTTTGTTTTTCCAAAAACGATGGTTCGTGAGGTCCTTTTTCACCTTTTGTAAAAGTTGGTAAAGTGTCTTTATCTGAAACTGTCGTCGTGTCTTTTTTTCCGAATTTAAAGACCACTTTCCAGCCATCTTTCAGAATTTCTTTACCTGTAGTTTTAAAATTTACATCATCAGCTTTTCCAATAACTGTGGTATTTGAAACCTCACAATCTGGATAAAATACAGCAATGAATCGTTTGACAATAATATCATAAACTTGTTGTTGATTGTATTGAAGTTTGATTTCAATTCCGGTAGGAATAATAGCGTGGTGATCGGTGACTTTTTTGTCGTTAAATACTTTAGCCGACTTTTTTATTTTCTTATCTAAAAGCGGTTGGGTTAATTGAGAATACTGCGTTAGCTTTTGAAGGATACCATGAACTTTTGGATATACATCATTAGGTAAAAATGTGGTGTCAACTCTAGGGTAGGTGACTACTTTTTGTTCATATAATTTCTGAACAATCTTTAAAGTGTCCTCTGCTGAAAATCCGAATTTCGTATTACAATACACCTGTAATCCTGTTAAATCAAAGAGTTTTGGTGCATATTCTTTACCTTTCTTTTTGGTGATTGAAACAATTTCAAAATCATGTTCTTTGACCTTATTAGCGAGAATTTCACCATCTTCCATTTTAAGAAAACGCCCTTCTTCATAAGCAAATAAGGTATTGCGATAGAGGGTTTGTAATTCCCAATAGGGTTGCGGTTTAAAGTTTTCAATTTCTTTAAAACGGTTGACAACCATAGCTAATGTTGGTGTTTGCACTCGACCAACAGAGAGCACTTGTTTATAGCCTCCATGTTTTACTGTATATAAACGCGTGGCATTCATACCTAATAACCAATCGCCAATGGCACGTGAAAATCCGGCATAATACAAGTTGTCGTAGGTTTCAGAATCTTTCAGACTTTCAAAACCTTCTTTAATGGCTTCCGTAGTTAAGGATGAAATCCATAGACGCTGTACTTTTCCTTTATAATTTGCCTGATCTAAGACCCAACGTTGGATCAATTCTCCCTCTTGACCAGCATCACCACAATTAATGACAAGTTCGGCTTTATCAAAGAGTGATTTTACAATATTGAATTGTTTTTCAATCCCAGAATTGCTCACCACTTTGGTTTTAAACTTTTCGGGAAGCATGGGTAAATTATTAAGATCCCAACTTTTCCAATAAGGTTTATAATCGTTAGGTTCGAGGAGTGTGCATAGATGCCCGAAAGTATAAGTCACCGCATAACCATTGCCTTCGTAGTAGCCATCACGTTTTGTATTGGCACCAAGAACTTGCGCGATTTCTCGTGCGACACTAGGTTTTTCGGCAATACAAACTTTCATATAATGATGCTATGATTTGGAAATTATACAGCACTGCAAAATAGGAAAATGTAGTTGTTTTTTGAAAGGGATTTATGCAGAGTTATTAACTAAGCTTTAATGTCGATTACGGGACTGATTTTGAATCGCTAAAGGTTAAAGAAATCAATTATGTTAGTCGTAGATTCTGATAATTTCACCATGACCTTTGCCTTTAACACTTCTAATATAAGCATTGATAACTTTAGTCATGGGTATGGGATGATGTCCAGGAAAGTAATCTTTGTATTTTTCATAAGCATCTTCAACCATTCCTGACGATACGACATTGACTCGTATTCCGTTTTTAATTTCAAGTGCTACGGCTTTTACAAAGCTATGAATCCCTCCGTTTACCATGGCAGCACTCGTAGTTTTTACAACCGGATCATCGGCTAAAATACCAGTAGATAAGGTTATAGAGCCATTTGGTTTTAAATAGTGTTGACCTATACGCACCAGATTAACTTGTCCCATAAGTTTACTTTTAAGACCAATATAGTAATCGGTTTCAGTAAGTTTATCAAAGTCGTCCCATTTAGCTTCACCTGCGATACAAATGATAGCGTCAAAGGTTCCTGTTTTTTCAAACATTGCGCTAATAGAATCACTATCTGCAATATCAACAGTTGCCTCTCCTTGACTACGTCCAGCTATTACAATATCATTTTTTTCTTTAAAATGGGACACTACTTTTTTTCCAATAGTCCCGTGTCCTCCAATAATTAGTATTTTCATTATTTATAATTGTCATTTAGACCTTTGCCGTTTAATATGTTGGGTATGGACTTTTCAATTCTAGATTGACGGGTTTTTGATTGTTTGGCATTGGCAAAGTGTAGGAGGTAGCCTCGTTGTCGTCCAGGTGTTAAGGAGTAGAATGCTGATTTTATTTCAGAATTGCTTTCTAACAATGTTTTAAATTCGTCAGGGATTTTAAACTCAGACGTCTTTTTCAGTTTTATTTCTAATCCTGCTTTTTCAACTTCAATGGCCTCAAAAATATAAGATTTGATGGTCGTTTTTAAATCAATAATCTCTTGTAAACTGGTAAACCGAAGTTGTCTGGCCGATTGAACGTTTTTGGTTTGTTGAATAAGAATAGTGTTGGTGTCTTTTAATAAAACGCCTTTATGAAACAGAAGTGCGCAATATTTTTTAAATCCGTGAATTAATACAATGTTACTTTTATTATAAGTATAACAGGGAACGCCCCATTTCAATTCTTCTACCAAAGTACAGTCAAGTACAATCTTACGTAATTCGTTATATTCTTGTTTCCATGGCGTGTCTTTGTCAAAGAACCAATCTACATTTGAATTCATACCTTTTGTTGATTTAATTACAGTCTTATTTCGCTTAAATGGGGCGTTCAAACAGTCGTGATACAAGGTAGTAAAAAATGAACTATAGGTAAGCAAAGTTAAGTTGATTATAACTCATCACAATTATAGCAACAAGGATAAGGCTAATGCTTTTTTATTCAGTAACTGAGCTCCAGTTTTCTCCAGTTTTTATTCGGTAGAGTTGCATTTCAGAAATTCCAAATTGCTTGGCAATCATTTTTAGGCGAGTTCTTCGGTTGGGATCATTAATTTTCCGTTTAATGAGTTTAACCTTAGTTTCGGTTAATTTAGTATGTGAAGGTAATTTACGGACGATGTTTTTAAAATCTGGATTGCTAAACTGATGCACCTCTTTTTCTCTCTTAGTAGCCCATTTTAAATTTTCGACACGATTATCGGTTTTGTCATAGTTGAGATGAATCACACAAATGCCATCGTTTTGTTCAAGAAAATGTTGAGCAACCAGTTTATGAACATATCTACTGGTTAATTTTCCATTCTTTTTTTGTCTTACAGGTAAGTTTTGATACCCATTAATGTAGTACTTTTTGACTAGGAATTCTTCTTCGGTTTTACAATTTTTAATTCTGCCGTAATTTGAGATTTTAAACTTTTCTGCATCTGAAATATTTTCGTCAAATACAATCTCTTTCCATTTTTCGTTCCAATTATTTCTTATCATGACCATTTTCATTTATACGTTGGTAACGTACGTTACATCCTTTAAAATTACTAAAAGAAAATGAGTAAGACGAACAACTGCGGGCTTTTCTGAAGGTTTTAGCATTAAGTAGTTAATTTTTAAGGTGTTGCGTTTTGTGTTTTTTTAACCTTAAACCTATTAAAAATAGTAATTATTAATTGTCATATTTCCGTAACTTCTGTAACTAAAACAGTAAAGAGATAAAAAGAAACGTGCTGGACCAGAATTTCGAACAAGTACTTGAAGCTAATAAAGAAAAAATCTATCGTATCTGTAAGATTTATGCAATAAATCCTATAGAGCCACAAGATTTATTTCAGGAAGTCGTGTTTCAAATTTGGAAATCTTTATCCAGTTTTAAAGGAAACTCAACTATTGATACTTGGATCTACCGAATTGCATTAAATGTGTGTATGCGATCTAAATTGAAATTTGAAAAAAGTAATGATAAAAAGGTAAGGTTAGAAGCGATAGCCTTTAAAGTAGCCGATACTTCAATAGATGAATCTGAACAAGAAAAATTTAGGTTTTTAAAGCAATGTATTACAACCTTAAATGAAAGTGATACTTTGATTATTGTGTTGTATTTGGAAGAATTGTCGTATAAAGAAATTGCCACAGTAACTGGTTTATCTGAAAATCATATAGCAGTAAAGATGAAACGAATTCGCAAGCGTTTATTTGATTGTATTAACCCAAAGCTAAACTAATATGGAAGAATATCATTTAAGACAGATTTGGAAAAGTTCTTCAAAAAACGAATATATCTCAGTTGATAAAAATCAATTAATTAAAGATTTTAAGGCTGGTATGGAAGGTAGAGAACATATTGTTCGTAGAAGAGACCGACGAGAAATTATAGCAGCCATTGTTGGTATAATTGGCTTTGGATATACACTTTATCTTTACTCTAATTTGATTTCGTTTATAGGGTCAATACTTGGTATTCTCTCATTAGTATATATCATCTTTAAATTGAGGAACCATCGAAAAAGTAAGTTTACAAAAGCCTTGTTTTTACCTATTCACGACCAGTTAGTTAACCAAAAACAGTTTATGTTGGGTCAATTTAAGCTGTTAAATACAGTTTTATATTGGGCGTCATTTCCACTTTTTTTTGCAAATACACTCATAATTTGGGGCATTTCAAAATCCAGCCAACCACTAAGTATTGTAGAACAGTTGGTTTATAAATGGGAAGCAAAATTAATGTTCACCTTTTTGATAGCGTTCTTCTTTGTTTACATAGGATGGCTAAATAAAAAAGCAGCTAAAGTTAACTGGCGTCCGCTAATCAAGCAGATTGAAACAATTATCAATAACCTTAAAAACACAGATAATTAAATTATTCTGTCATAAAATCCAAACGCTTGTCACTAATCAAATAGAAACATAAAATAAGAGTTATGAAATTTTTAAAAATAAAAAACAGTTTTTTTTCGGTGATGGGTGTACTATTAATGTTAATTGCATTTTTAATTTTTCCAGATTCAGCACCTTGGTACTATGAAATGATAGTATATAACATTGGTTTGCTATTAATTATAATTCCGAAATATCCTAAGATTAAACATGAATTAAAGCTTATGAAGAATCGTAGTATTGGAATCCTGCTTTTTCTCACAACATTTTGTGCAACAGGTCAAGATTATTCAAAACAGATTGATGCTTTTGCTAAGAGTTTTGCCGAAAAAAACACAACAGCAATAAGTGCGTTTATGAGTTCTGAATTAAAGTTTGTAGACATTCCAACAACAAATACGCCTGCCATAATGAAAAATATTGTGTCAAATTTACCAAAACTTAAAAGTATGACGCTTATTGAAAGTAAGCAAGGTAGTGCAAAAGTAAAGTATGATTTTGAGGTTCTTGGAGTAAGAGAATCTATTATATTTTTTGATAGTTCTGGCAAAATAATAAAGATTGAGTTGGTAGATAATTTAATTAAACAAGAAGCCGAAGCCAGGCGTCAGCAACAAGAAAGTGTACAATCTCCTCAAATAGGGGAATTCGAGAAAAAGCATGTTACAAAGACTGTAGAGTTTGTGGCATCTGATGGTTTGATTATAAATGGGAATTTATATGAAGTGGATAAACAAAAGCCAATAGTGTTATTATGTCACCAAGCAGGATATAACCGAATTGAATATGCCGATATAGCACCAAGATTAAATGCCTTAGGCTATAATTGCCTTGCGATAGATTTACGTTCTGGAGGCACTTTTGCTGGAGAGCCAAACACAACAAATCAACGTGCCATTGAACAAGGATTGAATTCTGAAATGATAGATGCTCAGCAAGATGTCACTGCTGCTGTGGCCTTTCTCAACCAACTTTACAAGCAAAAAGTTATAGTTTGGGGCAGTTCCTTTTCATCCAGTTTAGCTTTATTGGAAAGTCGTAATAATCCTAAAATAAAAGCTATAATTGGTTTTAGTCCTGGAGATTATTTTGGTGATAAAGCTCCATCTTTAGCCACTGTTTTTTCAAAAATTGATATTCCTTTTTGGGTGAGCTCGTCAAAGCAAGAAGCCGAAGTATTAAAGACTTTAATTGGCGATTTAAAATTAAAAAAGAAGCAACAGCAATTTATTCCAGAATCTAATGGTTTTCATGGCTCAAGAGCTTTGTGGACAGGCCAAAAAGGAGCCGAAGACTACTGGGCTTCAGTTATTGAGTTTTTACGTGAATTAGACTAAGTCCTTAAATGAATTTCTGCGAGATGATTCTGTAGAATCTGTTGTGACTAAAAAGAAAAACATCAATTTATAAAGTTTAGACTTACATCTGTGTATCATAAATTACAGGAAATTGCTTTGGAATATCGTCTAATGATTCGCCAAAATTTTGTCTTAAATCGATCTCAATGCCACGAGCCATACTAGATATTGGAACATCATTAGCAGAACCTTCAAACGGATTTTCACCAGTGCGTCCAATACGTTCCATGGTGTGAAAAATCCAAGCAACAATAATATAAAAAGGGACTGAAAGCCAAATAAAAAACGAGCCAACTGTAGGATGAAGTGTAGTCATTTCTTTTCCAATTTCAGCAAATTGCGGTACAATTGCTAAAGGCAATAATAGCACAAAAAGCCACATAAAATAGTGGTTTAAGGTTGCAAATTGTCGCGGATAAGGGAAATTTTTGATGCGTTCAGATTTGCCTTGTAGTGTGAATAATTCTTCCAGAACACCCTCAGTTTGTAAAAAAGAAAATTCCCAAACAATGCCTTTTTCTTTAAGCTGTTTTAAATGATGCGACTGTAGGTAAAGAACCGCTGTTTGTTTGTTGTTTTTGCTCATCACATAGTCTAAATCTTGTTTAGAAAGATAAGGTCTCATGTCATCTTCAACGTTAGATTCCCATTCGGGTGGACGAACCATTTTACTCCATTCTTTGTTAGTCTTTTCATGAATAACAGTTTCCCAAGGTTTAGAAACACGCATGGCATGCCTTAATGCTGTCATCCATGCGATATGTCTGTAAGTTAATGTTTTGATTTCCTGTTGTAAGGTTTCTTCAGAGCATTTTTCTTTAGCATATTCATTACTTACCATGTCTTGCACATACATACCAAACGTTCGGGAAGTATTAACAATGCCGCCCCAAATTTTTCTGGCTTCCCAAATTCTTCCGTAGGCAGAATTATTTTGAAAACCAATAACAAAAGCAACTGCAGTGCCAATCAAGGCTAAAGGTGTCCAAGGGATTTTTAACCATTCTAAGTCAAAAAAGTAATATAATGATACAAATATGACGATTATAGCTACAAACAAAAGGGTCTCATAACGCGTCCATTTTGCCATATCCTTAATTTTGAAAACCTTTTTAGTATACATAAAGTTTATAGTTTTGAGTTAGTTGTTCGCTGGATGTTACAAAATGTTTACATTCAACAATATTATAAAAACTAAGTTAGTGAAAGAATATTAAACGGTTTACTTTTTCTGCTTAACGACTTCTACTGGTATGAATATAGGTAAATAACTAGGCATACAGTTTTTTGGAACAAGGTCATCTTTGTACAAGCCTATTGTTTCTCCGATTGTTTTAAATCGACTACGATGTTTTTCTTCCCATTTACCTATTTGTCCAGATGTATAGTTCGTTATCATTGAAACTACTGGTTTCTTCCATATACGAGACCGATAAGTAATCTGAAGATGCACTTGTAGGAGATTAACGTTTTTATTCGGGTAAAGTTTTATTCATAAACATATTCAAATGTCATCGTTTTATTATTCTCAAGGCTTTCTATAATCAGACTGTCAATGAGTTCATTTTTATTGAGGTAATAGGTGAGTTTGTTTTTTCCGTCCATGATCACACCACAGCAAAACACCATTTTTTCGCTATAGGTGAGGAGTTCATTTTTTATAGCGCTGAAGTAATAGTCATTCTTCTGTTTGCTTGTAAAATTTAGTTGCTTTACGTCATCACTATTGAGTAAAATGTCCTCTTTAATAATTTCACGTTTGACTAATTTATTGTCAGCATAAGACGTTTTTTGTATTTCAATTACGGAATCATTTTTTGAGTAGTTATATACAACATCATAATAAACCTCTGGAGGTGTATGTTGTTTAATTTCTGATTTCACCAATCTGTTTTTAGCGTCGTATGTTAAGACTTCATAATTATTTGAAATGTCATAGATTGCTGTGATATTTCCGTTTGCGTCTAATTCATAAAAGCGATGCCCTTTAATATTTAAAGACTTCAACCCTTTAAGCTTGTCTTTTTTTCCGATGAGCAGCTTGTCATGCCAATACGAGTCAATAGGTGCTTTTAAAAAACCATCCTCAATTTTAAACTTTGATGTATCAATTTCAGTTTTATCCTTTTCTAAATCTGTGTTACTCCTATCAGTTGTTGCTTTTTTACAATTTAAAAGCATCGTAAATACTAGTAAGATTAGAATTTCAGGCTTCATTTTTTCTTTTTTTACTAAATCAATAGTTTTCAATACGTACTGATAACTTGTCAACCTTTATTCTTTTTCAGGAACAGCCATAGTGTGATTAGCGATGAGATAGCATTTTCCTTTTTTCTCTACATAGGTTCTCATAAAATGATAGGTGGTTGGGGTAGGACCTCTATCAATAATGGTATAGCCACTGACGATTCCTGTAGTTCCTGAAATGATTACTTTAACCGCTTTCGATTTTCGTGATTTGGTGTCTTTTTTGTTCTGTCTTGTATACCTTCCAATTCTTTCTAAAACAGCAGTTTTATCATCGATTGTATTGGCATGATTATGAACCCAAATAAAATCGTCGGCCAATAGTGATTTGATAAAATCAAAGTCTAATTCTAATTGCGCTTTTTCCCAGGAGGCGTCTAATTTTTTAAGATGCCCTTCATTTATGCATTTTTCTTGTGCAGATACAGAGCAAATGGATAATGCAATACAAGCGATAAATGTTTTTAGAAGGTTCATTGTTGTTATTTTAATGATTGGTTACTATGCCGACATGTTTTCTTTTTAATTCTGAAATACAATATAGTGAATTGTAAGATAAGAATATGTACGTCTTGAGTCGTTACAATTAACGATTCGCCTTGTTGGTAATTATGAGTTCAGTTTAATTCTAATTTCATGAGTAGCCTTGGAGAATTGTCGAAATAGTAGTTCATGACTTCCGTTTTCTTTTTGAAACCTAATTTTTCGTATAAACTGATAGCAGCACTATTGTCGGGAGTAGTTGTTAACTGAATGGTACTGATGTTTTTGTTTTTGAATACCGTTAACAATTTAGAGGTCATATGCTGACCGATTTTTTTCTTTTGTTCTGATTTTACGACAGCTAGAGCAAAGACCCAACCCATTTTATGGTCATAATCGATGCCTCCAAAACAATACCCTTTTATTTGATTTAGTTCGTCTACAGCCACCAAAAAGAGGTCTGGGAATATATCATATAGTTGTCTAAGCACGAACAAAGGATAATTGTTTGGCCCAAAAGCTTCTTCTTCCAGTTGAAAAATGCGTGTTAGGTCGTCCTTTACGACGTTTCTTATTTTGAAATTTGAATTCAATATTTTCAGGAAATTATTATTTTATTAAGCTGTTTATTTGAAATATTATGACCAACATTTTAATGTATTAATTAGTCCTGTTGACTAAGCATAAGTTAGTAAAATAGTGTAAATATGAGAACTGGTTGCTTTAATTAATTTTGTGAATTGTTATTAGATGTAGTTAACTCCTGCCAATCCTGATTAAATCTTAATTCAAATAAAAGCTCGTATAATCTTGTAAGTCCGTATGTTCCAATCAAACCATAATCTTTAATTAGTTTCACTTTTCCTCCATCATAGACTATTTTTAATGTACAGCTTTGATCGTCTGTCCAGTCTACCCAATAGTTGTTTTTTAAGTTTTCGAAATCCAAATAATTAATTAACTCAATAATCTCTTGATATTTTTCATTAGACAGTTTTGTTTTAAAAGTTCGGTCTCCATTAGGATTGAAGAGGTCATGATTTTTATCAAAATTATAAAGACCGGCATTAAATGTGGCAGATTTGTCGGCGTCTATATGTAGTTGAAAAATAGGACATGTTCCATAACATGGACCTGTTGAATATTCTATAGTTTCTATATTATGAGTAATTGGATTTGCGTTTACTTCTATAAAACTTCCATATTTATAAATAAGCTTATCAATGGTTTCGTCTCTATATTTTTCATTTTTATAATTTATTTGATTAGGAGTATTTATTATTAAAAAAGATTGTCCGTTTTCTTTTTCAATAACAGGAACTATGGATGTTGAATGATCTTTAACTACATCTATAACTTTTATACTGTCATTATCAAAATTCATTAAAACCATTGAATTGAAGCTACAGGATGTTTCTCCAAAACAATCTTTATTGTCTCCTATAACCAAGATGTCTGTGAATCCATTATTGTCAAAATCAGTTTTATAAAAGGCTTTAGTTATTTTAAGTTGATTAGCCATTTTTTTGGTTAAACTATCTGATTTATAGCCTCTGTCAAAATCTTGAATTCTCCTTAACTCAAATTCTTTGTAGCGACTGTTAACCTTTCTAATATAATTTTCAACTTCGAAATTTGTGTTTAAACTATCAATTTTTGTCAGATTTAATTCGGATTCAGGAATTACTTCTGTGTTTTGAGAGGCTTTATTGCAAGCACTTAAAGTTAAAACAATGATCATTAATTGTATGAATTTTTCTGACATCATTATTTTGTAGTTTACAATTCTTCTACTAGTTGAATGTTATTTCCGCAGGTATCATTTAAAACGGCATATTTTACAGTTCCCATTTTAGTTGGCTTAACACTAAAATCAACGCCAAGTTTTGTTAATCTTTTATATTCGTTTTCTACATTGTCAACATCAAATTGTGTGTAGGGATATCCTGCTTCCATCAAAGCATCTTGATACACTTTACAAGGTTCAAAATGATTAGGTGCCGGTTCTAATAATAATTCTGGACCATCTTGCCATTCAGCAGAAACTAGTGTAAGCCATCTATTGCCTCCTCCTAATGGGAGATCTTTCTTTTTTAAAAAGCCCAGTTTTTTAGTATAAAATTGTAGTGCCTTTTCCTGATCTCTCACTGGGATACTGATGAGTGTTACTTTCATTGTCGTTTTATTTATTTAAAATCCTACTTTCCAGACTTTATCAGAAGCATCTAGGTATTCAGATAAGGCAGCAGAACCATACCACATATAGAGTTCGGGTTCTAAAAACTTTGCTTTGATGGCTGGGTCGGTTTCAAGTAAAACACGAGCGTCCTCTAGGGTAGGCACATCCAAAATAAAAATGCCACGATATGTGTTGTCATTTTTAGCCATTGGTCCAGCTACAATGAGTTTCTTTTCTTTAACTAGGCGACTAATATTACTCATATGACCTGCAAAACAGCTGTCTTTTAAAGTTTTGTTAGTAGATTCGTTGGTTCCCGTTTTTAGAATAACGAATACATAATTTTTCATTCCGTAGTCATCTGCACCTAATTTGGTCGCTAATTCCTGGTCGTAATTCGGATTTGTTTTTTGTGAAAAGCAGATATTCATTGAGAGTATAGCTATAAAACATGTTAAAAGATAGTTCATCATCAATAGTTTTTTGAATTGAAATGTCAATGCACAACCGTTAGTGATTAAATTTCGTTGCATTGTAGAAGTCTAAGTTAATAAATTAAACTAAAATAGAGGAGAAGCACTAAGCCAATACAAATAAATAAGTAAGTAATTATTTCTGTTGAGAATTTTTGCGACTTTTCTTATGTTGGTTAATTGTATTTTTCCAGTTTTCAATACGTTAGTTTTAATTGTTGGTTTGGGAGTTTACTTCGTTTTTTCTTCCTTTAATAGTTGTCCTTCGGCGCTCAGTTCATATTTATATCCTTCCCAATCTATTAATTCGATTCTATTTTCAACGATTTTAAATTCTGTTTTTCCATCTGGATTTATAAACAGGTCTCTTGCAGTAAAACGCCATTTAATTTCACCATTTTTAGTAATTCTACTTACTTGAATTTCTCCGTGAACAATAAAGTCTTCGCCAAATTCATAAATGCCAAAACAGGTCGCCATGTCACATTGAAGCCTCCAGTTAACTGATAAATCTACTAAATTTAGAGCGTATATGTGGTTAGAACAGCAAATATAAATTTGATCATTTTTAATTAGAAATGAGTGTTCATAAATCCCTGTGGCTCCTGCTGTTTCTGATAGTAATGCGCTATAGGTTTCAATTCCGTTTTCAGTGATTCGAATGCCATGTTTTGAAGACGGTTTAAATTCTAATTCAAACCCTAAATCGGCAGGATATTGTTTATTGAATTTCTGACTAATTTCCGCAGTATCCAAATCAGATTCATTTGTTATTTCAATAGTGCAATTTTGATAGTTGACTTTCATTTTATGATTTTGGTCAAATTGTTACAATTGAATTTAGTACGTTAGACGCAATTACGTAATTATAATTGATATTCTTTTTTGAAAACAAATTCTATAGGCTTTTCAATAGTTTTCATTCCGTTGTATTCAAATAGCATTTCATTTGTTGAGTGTTCTCCTTTTTCTCCAAATAAAAACGAAATCGAATGTCGATTTGATAAGTCTCTTTTTTTTAATTCAGAAATAAGTTCGTCGAAAAAGTATTCAGAGTCGAGTAAGTCGTCTTTATATTCCGTTAGTTTATGTAATTCCAGTTTACTAAACCACCAACTTTCCATAAAATCTTCATCATAATATTTTAATTCAGAATCTTTTGCAAATTCAGATTCAGGTGCGTCATCGTTTGTGTAATCAAAATTTAGGTAGTTGTTGTAGAATTGGTCTTCAGATTTGAAAGTTCCAATCCAAACGCAAATTATCTTTTTAGTCATAGGTTTTCAAATGTTTACTAACGAATGGTATAGAATTTCCGTTAGTTTTCTTTTAATTCTGAATTAATAATCTGAATCATTATTTCGATTTTATCCATAAAAACTTGTTCATCTATTACATTCTCTTTTTTCCAGATAAAAATATTGGCTGTTAGGTCTTCCATTTCACGATTATTGAAGAACCATTGATAGTCTGATGAATAGGTGCCTTTTGGAAAATCTTGATATCTTTTTGATGTTGTAATGGCATTTAAAGTACTTAATTTGCCATCTAATGTAGGCCATAAGCGTTCATTTAAGAGCTTTCTTACGTAGCCATCTTCTTGGTTGGCGTCTATAATCATCGATTCAAAAGATGAAATGTAAGATTTCAATTCAGCGTTTTGAATGTAATCTATTTTATTGGATGCAATAAGTGATTTGATGTAGCCATCTTTAGCTTCAAATGAATATCCGCTAAAAGCATTATTCATCAGCGAATCTAATTTTGATTCAGAAAGGTTGGAAACATCAGTTGCAAAAAGTTTTAAAATAAACATACCATCTTCAAGTTCCGACTTATGTTGATTATTTATCTCTTTAAGTTCTTCAAGGTTGAATTTTAATTCAGTTTTTAAATTTTGAAGGATTTCAACTTCCGCATTTCTTATTTTTCGCTGTTCATTCCAATTATTTATCTGAAGTGCGATCAAAATCCCTATAACCACAAGAATGATTTCACCAATTGCGTATTTCAAATACCTGCCTGTTCGGCTGGCAGACTTTCCGGTTTTATGTTCTGAAAGTAGTTGTTTTCTAATGTGTCTGAAGAATTTTATCATTTGTCATTGGTTGGTCATAATGATGCCCAACGAGTTTGTGTAAGGTTACTTACGGAAAATGGCTATCATCCTTTTCCGTTTAGCTACTAATTTAATTAATTTCAATGGTTTTTTGATAGGGAAATCAGTAGTAATTTACTATGCACGTCGTGTGTGGCGTTTTTCTTTCTGATGTATTATAATTAAATCTCAATCCCTATAGGACTAAAAAATCATATAGGAAATAATATAGCAAGTATCAGAGGTATTAAAAAGAACCGAAGCAAGACAAATATTATTAGACCAATTAAAATAAAAAATATTCTTTTTAATAGCGGAATGTCTTTGAAGAAATTAATTAAAGCATACGAGTAATAGATTATAATTGCTCCAAAAACAAAAACTACTGGTACATGAAAATCTATTAAAAGTTTTGGGAGTCCATCCAACAGGATGACTATAAATATGGAGTTAGATATAAGATAAAAACTAAGAACAAGCAGTTCGGAATAGTTGTATTTTAATTTTCTAAATAACAAATAAAAACCGAAAGGAAACACCAGAGCCTCTATCAAATTACCTAATAAAGTCCAGTCGGTAAGTAATCTTAAGTCCCATAGTCGCATACTTTTGTTTAGCTGTTCAGATAAAAATGAAAAGCCTTGAAAACTATCATTAACAATGACGTCATTCGATTGAGTCCAATATAACATAGTTGCCAATGCAGCCAGAGCAATTACTAAATATCGTGTTGGATTTGTGTATGTCTTGCGTTTCCCTTGAATATAAGATTTAGAAACTGTACTAGGTTGGATAATCAGATTCCAAAAGGTATAAAAAAAGCCTTTGTGAATATTGAAGGTATTATCAAAGAAGTCTTTTACAATATTTGAAAACGCTAATCTATTGTTAGCCGAATTAATCTGACCACAATTGAAACAAAAGTTTCCTTCGAAATCAGTTCCACAATTATTACAATTATTTCTTTTCATCATTTTGAACAATGACAATCAACGATGTTGTGCAGATTTAGTTGGATACACGTACGTTGTTGTTTGTACTACAATATAGTAAAAAGTAGGGAAGGACCTTAGTTTTGCCAATGTTAGCAATTAATATGCACGTTTTTGAACGCCGACATTAATTTTGCTTTGGTCTTGAAAGCTTAAAATAGTCGTTTGCTGATTTATCTAATCGGTTTATAATCTTATTGAAATTCTGCTGGTTTGGCTTCAGGTCGACGTATTTATCAATAACTTTACTTCGTTTATAAATCAGAAACGTGTTTTCAGTATCTGGGTCAATTTTATTTAAATGTACTTCTGAAGGTTTATCGTTAAAAGAAGGTACAAAAGTCAGGGCTACTTTCTTTAAACCAAGTTCGGTTCCCAGTTTTTCCAATTCCTGCATTCTGGTGTATTTATCGTAGTTTAATTCGTTGCCATAAACAAAATAAACTTTCAAATAGTCTTCTCTTTTTTGGCTTTCTGTGTCTAAAAAAGTAAGCCATTCTTTAATAGCATTCCAATTTGGTTTGTTGCCTACAAAATATAGAATCCCGTGATACCATCCGTATTTACAAATTGGGCAGGTTTTTGTGCCTTTGTCTGCTCCATAAGCGTGAAATGGTGTAAAGGATATAATATCTTCACCAATGTTTTTGCCTGATCTCTTTTGACTCGTATCTTCAATGGGATAGTCAGGAATATTCAAGCCTAAATAGATATGGCGTTCACCAACCCAGATATTGTCTTTTTGTACAAATCTTATGACGCCAGTTCCGCCACGATTTTCCATGTTTTTTCGCCATTGTGTTGTTAGAAGACGGTCATTATCAAACACAAAATCATCAATATAATAAGGTTCTTTCATGTTTTGTTCCTTTACAGTAATATGAATATGTGCAGGTTGATCTCTACTTGGATAGGTTTCGGGTTTTATGGTGTAGATTGAATAGTTACCTTGCTTATCGGTTTTTAACCAACCTCTAATGTAACCGTGAGTATGCCCCAATTTATTTTTCGGCATATTTCTTTCTTCGCTTTCTTTTGTGGCGTAAATACCATCAGTATTGGTTTGATAGTAGTACAGAATTACATTTGAAGCTGGTGTTTTGCCGTCTATTTGATAAACGGTTCCTGTAAGTAAAATTTTCTGTCCTTTTTCTTTAAATGCAGGACTTGTATCGATTGCGGACAATTTTCTTGGCATTTTGTAATAAAATGGCATTGATTTATCAAAATCATCACTTAAAGTTTCGGTCTCTTTTTTGGTGTTTTGGCTATTACAGTTTGATAAATTTAAACAAGCTAGTAGCAAAATTCCTATTTTAATAATGAGTTGCATCTATAAAGTTTTTCAATAAAATTAGGCATTGATAGGGTTGTTAGCAGCATATTTTGCTACGAACTGTCTGTGTGGTGTGAATAAATAGCTTAGTGGATGAGCTGTTTCCAATTATTTCTGAAATGTCTGCTTAACCGAATAACTTGACCGCTTTGAAGTGTTGCGTCATAGTCTCCATTATTTCTTGATTTCAGTTCTTTAACGTAAGTAGCGTTAATAATTGAAGAACGATGTACTCTTAAAAAAACATTTGGGTCGAGTTCAGTTTCAAATTCCTTTAAGCTTTTATTATCTAAAATCTTTTTGTCGTTTGTGTGAATAATGGAATAAGGCTTATCAGTCGAAATTAATTGTATCGTTGACGTTGAAATACTTAAAATTTTTGAACCCATCTTAAGGTTGATGTTATCGGGATATTGTTTTTTTAAATGAGTCGATTGATGTTTCGAAATATAAATTGCAGGAAAAATGATATACCACAATAGAGCAATATAGAATTGATTAGATAAGGCACTATTAAAAATACTGGAAAACCGATGTGATGGTGTAAACATCAAACGACTAACCAACACAAATAACGCTGCAAATAATAGTATATGCAGAACACTAAAAAATACTCCAATCATTAAATTTAAAGGGAGTTTGGTGAATTTATTTTTAGGATTAACAATTTTTATCAGTCGGTTTGTAAAAATGGTCAGCGGAATAAAAAAAATCCAAAACGTATTGTAGAGGGATGATTCTGATAAGTAAAAACCTGTGTTGTGAATTCTGCTGTAGATATAGTCTTGTAATACAGCCAATAGAAATACAAAAACTACAATTAATAGGTAGAATGGTAATCTTCCAATTTTTGGAATTTTAAATTTTTCACTTATGTTAATTGATTGTTCCAATGTTTCTTCAGCTTGGATACAACGCTATTGCGTATCGTTAGTTGTGTTAAAGGACGTAATTATTCTTTGCGATACAATATAGCAAAAAGTAGGGAAGAACCTTTGTCTTAAAAAATACTTGTAATTAACGATACACGTTCTTATGCCTGTCTGCCGCAGGTAGGCTTTCGTTATTTTTTTAAAGCATTAATTCATTAATTCATTAATTCATTAGTTATATGGCATTATAAACTAGCTATTTCTTTTTCTATTAGTTGTTTTAATTCTTCATTTCTTGCTGTCGCATTAATAGCACTTTGAACTGTCCATCCAGATTCTCTTATCATTCGTTTTATGAGGCCTATTCTTTCTGGATTATTTTTTAGTAAGCTAATTGGATCTGGTAATTTATAAGTGTCAGTCGTAATAAAACCGTCTTTTGCTAAAGATTCCTGAAAATCTATCGCCAAAGATTGAACTTTACCATTAAAGTCATTCTCCATTGCTCCATAATAATATTCAATATCATATTTTATTTTCGGGTTAATTTTCGAGTACATTCCCGAACTTTTTAGTTCTTCAAAAGTGGATTTAGCCATAGGATATATAACAGCTCTATGCATAATACTATAGGTGAGTTGAATAAATTCTTTATTATGAACCTCGGGTAGTTCTTTGTCCCAAAAAGGATAATTTTGGGTATTAAAAGAAGGGATGTCACTTTTGCGATCAGCAATTGGATCATAAGGGTTCGATCCTTCCATTTTTAAAAGATATTGCATCGAGTAATATTTAAAGCTATGCCATTTAACAATCACATCCAATCCTTCTTTTTCGCTATTTAAATCTTGAGTAAAACTAGTTAGATATGCTTTAAGAGCTTTATTATTTAATCTGTTTTCATTCCAGTTGTTAATCTGTAATGCTATTAAAATTCCGATAACCACAAGTACAATTTCTCCAATAGCATACTTTAAATACCTGCCTGTCCGGTTGGAAGGCTTTCCAGTTTTATTTTCCGAAAGCAGTTGCTTTCGAATGTGTCTAAAGAACTTAATCATGTGTATGGCTTTTAATTGTTCCGCAAGCGGCTATCTCAAGCTGCTATGCGTAATTATTTTTCTGTCTGCTTTAGAATCCAATCCATAAGTTCGTCTTTATTTATCGAGTCCCAAGTTGATTGAGTATTCCTTTCTTGTGATGGATTGTCTTCAGGTTGTAATACAATCAATTCAGTATTTTCATTTCCTGCTATTCTCAATTCAGCTAAAAAACCTACCATATCTGTCGAATTATTCTCGTATAATGTTCTTAGTTGTTTTGTTAGCTTATATTCTATTGCCGGTTCTATATACGCTCTAACTCTATAGTCTTTAAATAGCTTAACATTGTCATTCGTTTCATCAGCGTAACTATACGAAGAAAAGTTGTGATAATTTTCGGGATTAGTTTTTGGTGTTCCTTCCAAGTTCGTTTCTAATAGATAGTTTATAAATTTTGGTTCCCACAGGTTAATTCGGTTAATTCTTATATCACGTTGATGTTGATACCATTTTCTTGTAAAATCCATCGTAAAATTGCAAGCGACAATACCTTTAATTTTAAGTTGAAATTTGAAATCACCCTCTTTCATAAATTTAATATAACGCATTGCTCTATGTCCGACTAAACTCGCTCCTAAAAAGAAAATGTTATTATTTGGTAACTTATAGTTGTCAAATACTTCTCTAATTAGCTTGTGTGTAGAAAGCATCGATGATTGAGAAAAGTAAAAATCAAGAGGAATTTCGGTTGAGACTGACAATACTGCAAAGCCTTTTTCTGAAGCTTGAGTATACATCTGCTTTGAGCTCTTGTTCTTTTTGTCATACTTAGAATCTTCGAGGAAAATGAGCACACCTTTTAGGTCCTTATTTTCAGGAAGCATTAGCGTATAGCCTTTTTGAATAAAAGGTAAAAAGTCATTTTCTCCTATTCCAACTTTTAGGCTATCATGTTTTACTGGTTCGTAATATTCAACTATTTTCTGTGAAAAAGATTTCATACTAAAAACAGTCAGCAAGAGTAAAAACAGTACCTTAGAAGGTGTTTTCATTATCCTTAGTTTTAATTATTCAGTTGTTAGCCTTCGTTAATTTTTTCAATATTATTTTTTTTCCAATTTTTTAATTCTAGTATAAAATTTTCTATCGTAGGAATATAGCTTTGATAAATGCACATATAGGAATAAGAAACTTTATTTTTATAATCTTGACTATTAACAAAATAATCTTTGGCTTCATCATCTAGCTCAAATTTGACATATTTCTGAAACCAATCATAAGTATCTCTCCATTCAATTAAATTACGCCTAATATTAGACTCAATGATTTCTACTGAGGCATTAATATGAAGATTTGCACTTTCATAAATTCGGATAATTTCTACTGAATTGTCGTCTTGTAATTCTAATCCTTTTAATCGTTCAATACCTGTTTTATCATATTCAAATAAAATAATACCTGTGGTTAAATTCTCTAAACCTTCATTGAGAAGTGATTCACTAATGGAATCATTTAAAACCTTTTTGTAGAGATATTCCATGTCTTTGTATTGGGCAATCAAAATATTAGCAGATTGGATATTTCTTTCTATATCTGAAATTATTCTCGAATTTACGTTTGCAACGCTTTCATTTTTTTTTCTAGCCTCATTTAAATTATTAGCTTGTATGGCTAGAAGCACGCCAATCATAACTAAAATGATTTCACCAATAGCATACTTAAAATACCTGCCTGTACGGCTGACAGGTTTTCCAGTTTTATTTTCAGTAAGTAGTTGCTTTCGAATGTTTCTAAAAAACTTAATCATGTGTAAATTATATACAGTGTTGGTAGATCGTTAATCTTAATATAGTTCCTTTCATTTCTATTAGAATAGAATTCGGATTATTAGTCTGTTTTTCTGAACATACTTATTTTAGTATTTTAAAAAAAGGCATTTCCATACTAGCTTTATCATTATTTGTAATCATAATCATTTCTGAATTATAAGGTCTGAACTCGAACGTCACAACGTAAGATTCATCAAATTCAAATTTATATTTATGCTTGCTTACTTTAGTTAATTCATGACTATTAGAGAAAGGTTGTCCTAATAAATCCATTAGACCTTCTATCAATAATTTGTTTTCTGAAGATTTTAAAATTTTTATATGTCCAGGGAATAATTTAAGTTGATACGTTGAAATATATATATCGGGATTGTTTTCGTCAAAGTTTTCAATTATACAGATTAACTCTCCTTTTTCATTATAATGTGTAAACTTTCCATGCAATTTACCCGATTTATAGTTATATATTTTCTTTATTTTACCATTGCTATAATAGGATTTCCATTCTCCTGTTTCTTTTCCATTTTCATAAGTGCCTTCTTCAATTAACGGACCCGTTTTTGTTTTATCCTTTACATCACTAAAACCGCCATTTTCACCATCATAAAATTTCCAGAGACCTGTTCGCTTTCCATCTTTTTCCATACCTACAGATTCTAATTGCCCATTTAAATGATATGACTTGACTTCTTGAGCTAACGAGGAATTGATAACAAATCCTAATGCTAACACTAATATTAATTTTTTCATGTTTACTGTTTTAAATTGATTTTGTAGGCCTTCTTTTAATGTTTAAAGAATTTTATAATTAGTTGCGTTAAGTTATAGAATAGAGCCATCAGTGTTCAAATTATACACAACAAGATATATGAATGGTTAGTTGCGTGCAAGTACGCGATAATTCTTTGCTATGCAATATAGTAAAAACTAGGGAAGGACCATCATCTTAATCAACTGAGGCAATGAATTATAGACGTTGATGTGTGCCGTGCTTTCAAATTTATTGTTATAGAAGCATATGAATGAAAACTAGAATTTCGATATGAAAATATGTCATTCTATTAAGAAAAAAAATGTCAAAAATTCATAAAAATGACAAATTTTCATTGAGAATTAACAAAAAATGTTATAAAAATGGCGAGGCGTAAAAGTGGTATTTTTTTTGCAATGTTATGAGTGAAGTCTTAATAGATTTCAATTTGAAATAATGTTTAATTAAAATTTTGTAATTATGAGCAATTTAGTTAATGTTCCTAAAAACGGAAGTTTAGCAAACACTAATTCAAACTTAAACTTCCCTAATTGGTCTAGTTGGTTAGATGATATATTCAATAGAGACCTTCCTTCGGTATTTACTTCAAATTTTAATACTGGAATCACTCTGCCAAAAGTTAACATTAAAGAAACAGCAGATGCTTTTACTGTGGAAATGGCAGTTCCTGGTCTACAAAAATCAGATTTCCACATTGACCTAAATAATCAATCGTTGTCGATTTCTACGGAAACGAAGCAAGAAAATGAACTTCAAGAAGATAACTATACACGTCGAGAATTTGGTTATTCGTCATTTAAAAGAGTATTTACGCTTCCAGAAAGTGTAAATGAAGAAAAGATTAATGCGAACTACAAGGATGGAATTTTAAGTGTTCACTTGCCTAAAAAAGAAGAAGCAAAACAAAAACCACCAAGGACGATTAAGATTTCATAATTGAATTATTAACCTTGAAGCAAGTATTGAGGATGACGCTGAAATTTAAGCCTCATCCTCATAATGTTTTTTAACTTTTAATTTGATAGTACGATGATAAGAAAATTTAAATCTGGCGATTGGGTAAAAATAAAGGGAAAAACTTTTGCACCAAAAATGGAAGTTCTAAAATATATCCCAAAGAAAGATACAGTTTTTGGTTTGACTGATAATGATAGTTATTTGGAATGTATTTGGTATAAAAATGGAGAGAGACTATCAGAAGTATTTCACCAAAATAGATTAATTAAGATGACTGAAACAGGTGGTTTGTATAAAACTTAATCTTTTAAAGTGTATAATTTTTATAATATAGAACAATGAGAAAGTATATTTTATTATTAGCATTAACTTTTTTTAGCTTTAGCTGTAATGGTCAAGAAAATAAAGCAAAAAAAGAAGAAACTAAAGACGTTGAAGACAATAGTATTGTAAAGCCTAAAGGGACTTGGAAAGTTGATAAAGAATTTGATGAAAATGGAAACTTAATTAGATATGACAGTATTTACTCTTGGTCTTCTAATAGTAAATATGATGATTTTTCATCTTTAAATAAAGATAGTTTAATGCAATCATTTAAATCAAGATTCTTTACTAATTTTTCGAAGTTTGAAAATGAAGGATTTGAACATATCTTTTCTCAAGATTCACTTTTTAGTAATCGTTTCTTTAATGATGATTTTTTTGTAAGTCCTTTTGGTAAGGATTTTATGGATATAGATAAAATGAGACAACAAATGATTGCTAGACAGAAAGAATTTTTAGAAAAATATCAATCTGAATTTATAAACCCAAAAGACGAAAACTAATTAGTTTTCGTCTTTTTTTAATTGGTCTATTTGTTTTTAACGCATTAGATAGAGCGGTTTAGGCTATGAGTAGTTGCCTATAAATACGCTATTATTCTTTGCTATATACTATTGTGAAAAGCAGGGAAGAACCTTCGTCTTAGCTAGCTGAAGCAATTAGTTATATTCGTTGTTTTATTTTCTGTAATCTTCGATCGCTTTTATTATTTCATCGCCTTTTTCAATGAGGTCATAGCGATATTTACTTGCTGTTTGTGTTACTAATTCATATCGAAACAAAAGATATAAGAGTTCATCATTTTTCATGATTTTTAGAAAATCAAAATCTGGACTATTATATTCAGTTGTAGTTTTGTATCTATTTTTGCGAAATGTTTTCCAAACCGTTCTAAAATAGCCGTTTCCAGCAGTTATCATTTCCATATGTTCTACCGCAGAACCTTCTTTTATTTCGAATTTGTTTAGAACGCTAGAAAACTGCAAGTATGATTTGATAAGGTCTCTAATAGTTTCCATCTGCTCGCGTTCAAATGCAGGGGATGTTATAACCTTATCAATTCCGTTTCGATTGATTTCAAAATACTTTTCAGAAAGTACAGGGTAAAGTTTTTCGACAAAGTCATTTTCATCGACCTGAATTTCATTTTCATAATTATCGATTAAAAGACTAGCTCCGTTTGCGACTTCATTCCTTCTCTCAATCAAATTCAATAGTTGAAGTTTATTACTTTTCAAATCTTCAATTAAGTTTTGGAAATTATTTTCCATCTTATTTTGAGCTTGATGCTTCTCATTCCAATTATTAATCTGTAAGGCAATTAAAATACCAATAACAACAAGTACAATTTCTCCGAAGGCATAGAGTAAATATTTACTAAACTTGTTTTCGGTTAGTAATCTTTGACGGATTTTTCTAAAGAATTTTATCATTTGGTCAGTGTTATTTCTCTAAAGTTAGGATAATTATTTAATTCTGTTCGAGTGAGAATTAATGAAGCGCAACGGAATTGTGTAAGGTGTCGTTGCGTACACGTACACTATTATTCTTTGGATGTCCTATAGTGAAAAGTAGGGAAGGACTAGTGCAGTAATTAGCTATACACGTTGTTGGCTGACGTTTATTATAGGTAATTGAAGAATAGTTCAATAAGAATACCTAGCACAATACTTACGATAGCAGCTATATGGGATAAACGTTTTAATTTAAATGTGTTGGCAAATGCTAGCCATAAACATAACAGAGCACAAATAGATAAAATTATTGTTCCGTATAATGGGACTATGCTATTGAAAAGCCCTATTTGATTAAAGAAAGGATCTAGCAAAGAAGTGAATCCAAAAAGAGCTAAAGTGAAATTCGTTTTTTTATGACCTATAAAAAGGTAGTAGCCTGCAATTAATAGCTCAACGCTTATTGCTAAGGGACCAAATTGGTTGTAGTATTCTCTTTTAAAATAAGCTTCGAATCCTTGAGGAAATTCAATCTTTAATATAAAGGCGACACTTAAAGCCGTTCCAATGATTAAAAGCAATAATGAAATAGTTTTTCTTTTTTTATGAGGACCTTTTAAATATTGCACAACGTTATTGTATATGGTTAGTTGAATGTTTCGGTAACTAATTTAGTAAACAAAAACGAACACGAGAAAATTCCGAAGGAATTTTACAAATAATCAACAATCAAAGCAATTAATTATGCACGTTGTTGTGCTAGTCTACCGCAGATAGGCTTTCGTTATTTTCTAATTATCCTTTTCTAATTCTGCAAAAATGGTCTTTAGTTTATTGAAGGATTCGATTGAATTTTCATATGCATCTTTATTTAGATTTAAAGATACTCTTCTTGCCAAAACATAATTCTGAAAATGGATTTCTTGCGCATAACTTTTTGAGGACACGTTCATATCCCAAAAACTCACATTTGAAATCAAAAAATTCTCATAAAAATCTTTGAACCCTGCAAAATCTAAATCTTCTACGACTTTTATGTCATTAAATGTTTCGTATGGTTCAGAGATAGAGTTTCGTAATTTTAAATCATCAAACAGTTTTAGGTCACCAGAGAATTTCAAGTTTTCATAAGTTATCATTGTAGGATTTAAGTAGTTGGATTGCATTATCCTATCCAATTTTGTTGGCAATTTTGGGTTGTCGTAATCTTTGGAGTATAATAATTGAATTACAGTATCTACTTCTTTAAGTATTTCGATTGTAAAATTATTAGTTTCATTTAATCGTTTTATGTTACGATTGGCTTCATCATTTAACTGAATTATATATAAATCACGTAGTTCTAAATTATTTCTATTTTTTACATTTTCGTTAATTCCTAAAGCGATTAGAATTCCAATTATCACAAGCACAATTTCTCCAATTGCATAAAGTAAATACTTACTGAACTTATTTTCAGTCAATAATCTTTGACGGATTTTTCTAAAGAATTTTATCATTGGTTAGTAGTTTCTTGAAAGGTAGAACAATTATTTAACTCGAGTGAGAGATAATGAAGCATAACGTCTATGTATATGGTTAGTAGTGTTAAAGTAGTAAGTTAGTAAAAAAGAACGAAGAGTGCGGAAATTCGGTAGAATTTCCTGAACCAACTTGCGCAGCAGTTAATTATGCATGTTGTTGTGCCTGCCTACCGCAGGTAGGCTTACATTATTTTTTATTCAGCTAATGTTTTAATTCTTTATCAATTTGAGAAATAATATCCTTAAGACTTTCCTGGTTTATTACAAATGTTCTCCAATAATAAAAATTCTTTGATTGAAAATAAATATTAAGATCTGCAATTAAATATTCATCCGTTAAATCACTAATGTTTTTATATGGTTTATAAGCTATTACATGAGCATATTTATAATTTAAATCAGATGATTCCTGCCTCAAGATTTCAAATAGATTTTCATTGGTAGGTGCATTAAAAGTATAAAACCTTTGAATATTTGAATATAGAGTGTCATTTATTATAAGGTCAGAATTACCATCAGCAATCATTGCATCGTAGGCACTTTTGCTTGACCGAAAGGGCATATCATATCCAAATAACTCCGAATAAGATACTTTGCTAATAGTATCAAAGCCTTCAAAGGAAGTTATTTCTTTTCGAGGATTAAATGAAGGTAAGACTTTTTTAAAGTACATAATCTCTCTTCCCCAATATGGTTTTAATTCTTCGATTAACTCTAAATCTTTAAACATATCCGAACGAATTTCTTTCAAAATAGTGGTAGCTTTCATTTTACCCTTTTGAACTTCATTCCAATTATTAATCTGCAATGCAATCAAAATTCCAATGACTACTAGTACAATTTCACCAATTGCATATTTAAAATACGTTCCAGTTTTACCTCTTGAAAGTAAATCTTGTCTAATTTTTCTAAAGAATTTTATCATTGGTCAGTTATTTATTAATTTCTAAATCAATTTCAACTAAAATTAGTTCTATTTGCTCTTTTATTCCACCAAAAACTCTTGGTCCATTGGCTGCTGAAATTGTTAGATAATAATCTAAAAGGTTATTTTCAAATTCAATCAAACTAAAGATTTGCCTATTATTCTTTGAATCAGAAATTGATTTATGTTCAAAATTACGACCTCTATCAATCAACAATTTTCGGATACTTCCATTATTATTTAATTGGTTTTTTAGTTTGCTCTTTAAATCAGTAATAGTATTTCGCATTAATTTTAAAAAATCCAATTTACTTTCAAATGAGGCAAGACGTTGTCTTAGTTTTTTATTTTGAATTACATTAAGATTCCCTGAACTGATCATATCAGTTAATACTCCTTTTGATGGTTGATAAGTTGCATCGCCAGAAAAAACTGAATACAGTATATCTGATATAGCTTTATCACTTATTGTATCTAGTACATTCGTGTCAAATAAGGTCAGCATATTCTCTACTGCATTTACGCGTTCCTTATTTTTTTGAAGACTAAGATTTATTTTATCTAGGTTAGTTTTATATTCAGTTTGTAATGACAATAAATATTCTTGTTCTATTTTTATTTCTTGTCTGCTAGTATTGAAATTATTAATCTGTAACGCAATTAAAATCCCAATAACCACAAGTACAATTTCGCCGATGGCATATTTTAGATATTTTCCAGTTTTACCTTCGGAAAGTAGATTTTTACGGATGTTTCTGAAGAGTTTTATCATTAGTTAGTGGTTAGTTGTGCTTTGACTTCGTCAAATCTTCGATTTCGTTATTTTTTATAACTTAAGATTATTTTTTTTCACGTTCAAGTAATGCAATAACTTTTGTCATTCCATTGCTTATTCTATTCATATAATTAATCCTTACAACTTTCATCTGTAAAGAATTATTTAACGTGGCAAACGTAGAAGGACGTGCAAGGATTTCCAAAAATTTTTTTTCAGTTAATCTAAATCTTTCAGGTAGCATTTCATTAGGCGTAGATAAAATTTCGCTTAATCCTATTTCTTTTCTTAGTTCCCATCCAGAACCATTATAATACATCTCATTACTAATTTTGCGGTGAATGGTTCCACCCATGTTGGCAGACATTATTTCAGCGTAAAGTATTAGTACTTTCTTATTATTAATCATACTAAGCTTGCCTGACGATTTCGAATCTTCATAAATTGGTAAATTGAGATCATAAGGAATACCATATGTTATAAAACCTCCAAGTTTTTTTAGTGAATCTATTTGAATTGTTAATTCTTTAAAACCAATATGTTTTAAATACAATCGACCGTCTGCAACTAGAGAATCACCAAGAGCAATAGCATCATTTATTATTACCTTCGAAGACTGTAGTTCTATAATTAAGTCTTCAATTAATTGTTGTTTCAATATCTCATTTTTCCTTGATTCATTCCAGTTATTTAAACTTAACGCAATTAAAATTCCAATGACTACTAGTACAATTTCACCAATTGCATATTTAAAATACTTTCCTGTTTTACCTCTTGAAAGTAAATCTTGTCTAATTTTTCTAAAGAATTTTATCATTGGTCAGATATTTCTTTAAAGTTAGGATAATTATTTAATTCCGTTCGAGTGAGAAATAATGAAGCACAATGTGTATGTGTATGGTTTGTAGTCTAGGAGAACTAAGTTAGCACAAAAGAACGAAGAGATTGGAAATTCGGCAGAATTTCCCGAGCACACTCTGTCCGAACAATAAATCATACACGTTGTTGTGCTTTCGTTATTTTTAATTAGTTGTTTTTAATTTTTCTAATAATGTAGTTGCTGATTTTTTATATTCTCTTAAATAAGGCAAATAATTTTGAATTGCTATTAATCTATATGTGACTACTTTATTTTTAAAAATTCTATTGTTAGCAAAAAAATCTATCGTTTTAGGATTGTACTTACCATGCATAAAGTCTGAGTACCAAGAAAATTCCTCAAAATATCTTATTGTATTGAATGACTCTTCCTTTAATTTGTCAAGTACCAGATTTAAATGTTCAAAATTTTTATAGAATTGAATAATTTCATTTGTAAGGCCTTTATTTTCTTTTGCGTTGTAATCATTATAAGTTTTAAGTAACTCTACACCTTTATCTTTAAATTCAAAGGGGATAAAAGCAATAACATCACCTTGACACGGTATACATTCAGAATAATTTTTGGCGTTGATTGAATCTAAAGGAATATTTGAGTACTCTTCTGAAATCATAGTTTCCAATCTTAATTCCAATTGTTCATATTGATTTATGACAATATCTAAATTTGAGAGATCAGATTTTAAATTTAGTTCAACTTCTTTATAGATATTATTAAGTTGATGTTCTGTTTTTTTATTTTCATTCCAGTTATTAATCTGTAATGCAATTAAAATTCCGATAACCACAAGGATAATTTCGCCAATTGCATATTTAAAATACCTGCCTGTCCGGCTGGCAGGCTTTTCAGTTTTTCCTTCTGAAAGTAAATTTTGTCTAATTTTTCTAAAAAATTTTATCATTGGTTAGTGGTTGGTTATAATGAAGCAACGTGTATATGTATGGTTAGTTGCGCACAAGTACGCTGTTATGCTTTGCTAAGCAATATAGTAAAAAGTAGGGAAGGACTGTCGTCTTAACCAACATTATCAATTAATTATACACGTTGTTGTAGGTAGTTTTATAATTTATAGATTATTTTTATTATTTTAGTTAAATAGTTGAAAATAAAATGGTTATAAAATTTAAATTGCTATTGTTTGTAATTATTATTGTTGCATGTTCTCCATACAATAACAATGATGATTTTCCAGAGCCAAATCAATACAACGGTGAAGATTTGTTTTCACAATCTTCTGATGCTGAAAAGATTTTGATGGGCAAATGGTATTATGGGTATGGTTATAATGAAATGCAAGATGGATCTGTTGAAATTAGTTACGAAACGGGACTTCATTGGCCAACTGGAGATAGAACTGATACAATACAATTTTATTCGAATAAAATGGTTGGCTACAGTTGGGACTGTCCATATGAAAATCCCTCAAAACCCCTCGTTAAGCTTGCAGTATCCGAAGCAGCATATTTTCATTGGTGTTTTCCAAGTGGGGTAAATGGTTGGCTTATTAAAAATGATACTCTTCATTATTACAGAGGATTCGATACAAATGATTTTATTTCTTATCCAATAGTCGAAATAAATAACGATTCAATTTTTTTCTTGAGTAGAGATTGGCCAGTAAATAGTCCCACGGGAATTGATAAGGAATATGCTGTTTTCTTTAAAAAGCCAGAATAAAGTAGTATATCAACTAACATCAAAAAAACTAATAGAAATTATTTTATAGATGCTTCAGTCAAGTTGAATTAATTACAGCCAAACGTGTTCGTGTAATGGCTAGTTACGTGTAAGTACGCTGTTATTCTTTGCTAAGCAATATAGAGAATTGTGAGAAAAGATCCTTCGCTTAGCCAACACTAGCAATTAATTATACACGTTGTTGTGTGCAGTTTTTATTTATTCTTTCTCAAATATAAATTTCATTCCGTCATAAAAACTAGAATAAGGAACGTGTCCACCATTTTCGTATGTCATATATTCAAATTTTATTCGGTCCTCTAATTCATATTTTATCCTCTTTGATAAATCAATTATTGATTGGTGTATTTCCTTGTTTGGGTCTAATGGGTCAGCCAAAGAGTTTGCTACGAATAATTTCTTTCCTTTAAAATTCTCTTTGTTTTGAAAAGATTTGTCTACTAGTTTATTGAAATAAGTGTTCATATCTGCAAACCAACCAGCGCAATTTCCGATATAATTATCAAACAATTCTGGTTTTGATAAAAAGGCATACATTACAAATAATCCACTCAAAGACCTGCCTCGAATGGTTTTCTGTCCATTTGTACGATATTTTTTATCAATATATGGCACCAATTCGGTTTCTAGGAATGAAATAAAATTTTCGGCTTTAGGGTTCTTTACTTCGTAAGAAGGTCTGCTAATTGGCATCATATCTCTGTCTCGATCGGTATTTGAAATTGCTACAATAATTATTTTCAAGCGCAGATTATATGTTACTAACCTTGCATCTATTAGATTATTTTCAGTTCCGTCCAACAAAAAGAGAATAGGATAAGTTTCGTTAGATACTTCATAGTCATTAGGAAGAGATACAATTAATTGTCTATTTTCATTTAATACTTTTGATTGAACGCTGTCTCTAATTCCAATTTTAACATTGACATCTTGAGAATAACTAATTCCTGATTTTAAAAATCCAATAAGTACAAAAAATAAAATATTGTTTCTCATTTTGTGCTGCATTCAAGGTTCTAACGCAACAAACGTTGCTTTTTTTTAGTTGATACTAAGCTACATTTTTTAGTTCAGAATCCATAATTTCTTGAGGCGTTTTATACCCAATTATTTTTCGAGGTCTATTG
>NZ_JANZNR010000005.1 GCF_025153525.1 Psychroserpens sp. SPM9
GTTCCTCCACATTCTGTGTAAGATCCACTTAATTGACCTTCAACTGATCCTGAAATCTCACATGCTCCAGTTCCACCATTAGTATAACTTAATGATCCTGCTTCGAATGCATTAGCTTCTTCACATGTAATTGTCATGTCTTCTACTTCTTCAAACTCAGCCTGTGGTGCTGGTAATACAGTAACTGTTTGACTTGCTGTGATTGTTCTCTGACAATTATCAGTGTATGTCCAGCTAACAGCAATTGTTCCTCCACATTCAGTATAATTTGGAATAGCTTCTCCTTCTACTGATCCTGAAATCTCACAAGCGCCAGTGCCACCATTAGTATAAGCTAATGATCCTGCTTCGAATGAATTCGCTTCTTCACATGAAATAGTCATGTCTTCCACTTCTTCAAACTCAGCTTGTGGTGCTGGTAATACAGTGATCGTTTTCTTAGCTGTGATTGTTCTATCACAGTCATCAGTAAATGTCCAATCAACTTCTAGTGTTCCTCCACACTCAGTGTAAGAGCCACTTAATTGTCCTTCAACTGATCCTGAAATCTCACATGCTCCAGTGCCACCATTAGTATAACTTAATGATCCTGGCTCGAATGCATTGGCTTCTTCACATGTAATTGTCATGTCTTCCACTTCTTCAAACTCAGCCTGTGGTGCTGGTAATACAGTAACTGTTTGACTTGCTGTGATTGTTCTCTGACAATCATCAGTGTATGTCCAGCTAACAGCAATTGTTCCTCCACATTCAGTATAATTTGGAATAGCTTCTCCTTCTACTGATCCTGAAATTTCACATACGCCAGTTCCTCCATTAGTATAAGCTAATGATCCTGCTTCGAATGAATTCGCTTCTTCACATGAAATAGTCATGTCTTCCACTTCTTCAAACTCAGCTTGTGGTGCTGGTAATACAGTGATTGTTTTCTTAGCTGTGATTGTTCTATCACAGTCATCAGTAAATGTCCAATCAACTTCTAGTGTTCCTCCACACTCAGTGTAAGAGCCACTTAATTGTCCTTCAACTGATCCTGAAATCTCACATGCTCCAGTGCCACCATTAGTATAACTTAATGATCCTGCTTCGAATGCATTGGCTTCTTCACATGAAATGGTCATGTCTTCAACTTCTTCAAACTCAGCTTGTGGTGCTGGTAATACAGTGATTGTTTTCTTAGCTGTGATTGTTCTATCACAGTCATCAGTATATGTCCAATCAACTTCTAGTGTTCCTCCACACTCAGTGTAAGAGCCACTTAATTGTCCTTCAACTGATCCTGAAATCTCACATGCTCCAGTGCCACCATTAGTATAACTTAATGATCCTGGCTCGAATGCATTGGCTTCTTCACATGAAATGGTCATGTCTTCAACTTCTTCAAACTCAGCTTGTGGTGCTGGTAATACAGTAACTGTTTGACTTGCTGTAATTGTTCTCTGACAATTATCAGTGTATGTCCAGCTAACAGCAATTGTTCCTCCACATTCAGTATAATTTGGAATAGCTTCTCCTTCTACTGATCCTGAAATCTCACAAGCGCCAGTTCCACCATTAGTATAAGCTAATGATCCTGCTTCGAATGAATTCGCTTCTTCACATGAAATAGTCATGTCTTCTACTTCTTCAAACTCAGCTTGTGGTGCTGCTAATACAGTAATCGTTTTCTTAGCTGTAATTGTTCTATTACAATCATCAGTAAATGTCCAGTCAACTTCTAGTGTTCCTCCACACTCAGTGTAAGAGCCACTTAATTGTCCTTCAACTGATCCTGAAATCTCACATGCTCCAGTGCCACCATTAGTATAACTTAATGATCCTGGCTCGAATGAATTCGCTTCTTCACATGAAATAGTCATGTCTTCTACTTCTTCGAACTCAGCTTGAGGTGCTGGATTTACTTTAATTTGTTTTCTAGCTGTGATTGTTCTATCACAATCATCAGTATATGTCCAGTCAACAAATAATAAACCTCCACACTCAGAGTAAGATCCACTTAATTGACCTTCAACTGATCCTGAAATCTCACATGCTCCAGTTCCACCATTAGTATAACCTAATGATCCTGCTTCAAATTCATTTGCTTCTTCACATGTAATTGTTATGTGCTCAAATGGTTCAAATTCTGCTTGAGGAGCTGGTAACACAGTAACTGTTTGACTTGCTGTGATTGTTCTCTGACAATCATCAGTGTATGTCCAGCTAACAGCAATTGTTCCTCCACATTCAGTATAATTTGGAATAGCTTCTCCTTCTACTGATCCTGAAATCTCACAAGCGCCAGTTCCTCCATTAGTATAAGCTAATGATCCTGCTTCGAATGAATTTGCTTCTTCACATGAAATGGTCATGTCTTCTACTTCTTCAAACTCTGCTTGTGGTGCTGGTAATACAGTGATAACCTTCTTAGCTGTGATTGTTCTATCACAAGCATCAGTATAGGTCCAGTCAACTTCTAGTGTTCCTCCACACTCAGTGTAAGAGCCACTTAATTGTCCTTGAACTGATCCTGAAATCTCACATGCTCCAGTTCCACCATTAGTATAACCTAATAATCCTGCTTCGAATGCATTGGCTTCTTCACATGAGATTGTCATGTCTTCTACTTCTTCAAACTCAGCTTGTGGTGCTGGTAATACAGTAATTGTTTGACTTGCTGTAATTGTTCTTTTACAATCATCAGTAAATGTCCAGTCAACTTCTAAAGTTCCTCCACACTCAGTGTAAGAGCCACTTAATTGTCCTTCTACTGATCCTGAAATCTCACATGCTCCAGTGCCACCATTAGTATAACTTAATGATCCTGCTTCGAATGCATTGGCTTCTTCACATGAAATGGTCATGTCTTCTACTTCTTCAAACTCAGCTTGAGGTGCTGGTAATACAGTGATTGTTTTCTTAGCTGTGATTGTTCTATTACAGTCATCAGTATACGTCCAGTCAACTTCTAATGTTCCTCCACATTCTGTGTAAGAGCCACTTAATTGTCCTTCAACTGATCCTGAAATCTCACATGCTCCAGTGCCACCATTAGTATAACTTAATGATCCTGGCTCGAATGCATTTGCTTCTTCACATGAAATGGTCATGTCTTCCACTTCTTCAAACTCAGCCTGTGGTGCTGGTAATACAGTAACTGTTTGACTTGCTGTGATTGTTCTTTTACAATCATCAGTGTATGTCCAGCTAACAGCAATTGTTCCTCCACATTCAGTATAATTTGGAATAGCTTCTCCTTCTACTGATCCTGAAATCTCACAAGCGCCAGTTCCACCATTAGTATAAGCTAATGATTCTGCTTGGAATGAATTTGCTTCTTCACATGAAATAGTCATGTCTTCTACTTCTTCAAACTCAGCCTGTGGTGCTGGTAATACATTAATAACCTTAGTCGCTGTGATTGTTCTCTGACAATCATCAGTATAGGTCCAGTTTACTTCTAATGTTCCTCCACACTCAGTATAAGATCCACTTAATTGTCCTTCTACTGATCCTGAAATCTCACATGCTCCAGTTCCTCCATTAGTATAAGCTAATGATCCTGCTTCAATTGATGCCGCTTCTTCACATGACACTGTCATCTCTTCCACTTCTTCAAATTCAGCTTGAGGTGCTGGTAATACAGTAATTGTTTTAGTTGCTGTGATTGTTCTCTGACAATCATCAGTGTATGTCCAGTTTACTTCTAATGTTCCTCCACATTCTGTGTAAGAGCCACTTAATTGTCCTTCTACTGATCCTGAAATCTCACATGCTCCAGTGCCACCATTAGTATAATTTAATGATCCTGGCTCGAATGAATTTGCTTCTTCACATGAAATGGTCATGTCTTCCACTTCTTCGAACTCAGCTTGAGGTGCTGGTAATACAGTGATAACCTTCTTAGCTGTGATTGTTCTATCACAGTCATCAGTATACGTCCAGTCAACTTCTAGTGTTCCTCCACACTCAGTGTAAGAGCCACTTAATTGTCCTTCTACTGATCCTGAAATCTCACATGCTCCAGTGCCACCATTAGTGTAACCTAATAATCCAGCTTCGAATGAATTTGCTTCTTCACATGAAATAGTCATGTCTTCAACTTCTTCAAACTCAGCCTGTGGTGCTGGTAATACAGTAATTACTTTTTTAGCTGTAATTGTTCTTTGACAATCATCAGTATACGTCCAATCAACTTCTAAAGTTCCTCCACACTCAGTGTAAGAGCCACTTAATTGTCCTTCAACTGATCCTGAAATCTCACATGCTCCAGTGCCACCATTAGTATAGCTTAATGATCCTGGCTCGAATGAATTCGCTTCTTCACATGAAATAGTCATGTCTTCTACTTCTTCAAACTCAGCCTGTGGTGCTGGTAATACTGTAATTGTTTTTCTAGCTGTGATTGTTCTCTGACAATCATCAGTAAATGTCCAATCTACATAAAGTGTTCCACCACATTCATCGTATGTTCCACTTAATTGTCCTTCAACTGATCCTGAAATCTCACATGCTCCAGTCCCACCATTAGTATAAGCTAATGAAGTTACTATATATTGACTAGCTAATTCACATTCGATTTGAATGTCTTGCACGTCATCAAACTCAGCTTGAGGTGCTGGTAATACAGTGATAACCTTCTTAGCTGTGATTGTTCTTTTACAATCATCAGTATAGGTCCAATCAACTTCTAAAGTTCCTCCACACTCAGTGTAAGAACCGCTTAATTGTCCTTCAACTGATCCTGAAATCTCACATGCTCCAGTGCCACCATTAGTATAACTTAATGATCCTGGCTCGAATGAATTCGCTTCTTCACATGAAATAGTCATGTCTTCAACTTCTTCAAACTCAGCCTGTGGTGCTGGTAATACTGTAATAACCTTAGTCGCTGTGATTGTTCTCTGACAATCATCAGTATAAGTCCAGTTTACTTCTAATGTTCCTCCACACTCAGTGTAAGAGCCACTTAATTGTCCTTCTACTGATCCTGAAATTTCACATGCTCCAGTCCCACCATTAGTATAACTTAATGATCCTGCTTCAATTGATGCCGCTTCTTCACATGACACTGTCATCTCTTCCACTTCTTCAAATTCAGCTTGTGGTGCTGGTAATACAGTAATTGTTTTAGTTGCTGTGATTGTTCTCTGACAATCATCAGTATAGGTCCAGTTTACTTCTAATGTTCCTCCACATTCTGTGTAAGAGCCACTTAATTGTCCTTCAACTGATCCTGAAATTTCACATACGCCAGTTCCACCATTAGTATAACTTAATGATCCTGCTTCGAATGAATTCGCTTCTTCACATGAAATGGTCATGTCTTCAACTTCTTCAAACTCAGCCTGTGGTGCTGGTAATACAGTAATTACTTTTTTAGCTGTAATTGTTCTTTGACAATCATCAGTGTATGTCCAATCAACTTCTAAAGTTCCTCCACACTCAGTGTAAGAGCCACTTAATTGTCCTTCTACTGATCCTGAAATCTCACATGCTCCAGTGCCACCATTAGTATAACTTAATGATCCTGGTTCGAATGCATTTGCTTCTTCACATGAAATGGTCATGTCTTCAACTTCTTCAAACTCAGCCTGTGGTGCTGGTAATACAGTGATTACTTTTTTAGCTGTAATTGTTCTATCACAATCATCAGTATAAGACCAGTCAACTTCTAGTGTTCCTCCACACTCAGTGTAAGAGCCACTTAATTGTCCTTCAACTGACCCTGAAATCTCACATGCTCCAGTGCCACCATTAGTATAAGATAATGATCCTGGCTCGAATGAATTCGCTTCTTCACATGAAATGGTCATGTCTTCAACTTCTTCAAACTCAGCCTGAGGTGCTGGTAAAACTGTAATTGTTTTATTTGCATTGATTGTTCTTTGACATTCATCAGTATATGTCCAGCTAACTATAATTTCTCCACCACACTCATTATAATCTGGTGTCGCTTCTCCTTCTACTGATCCTGAAATTTCACATACGCCAGTTCCACCATTAGTATAAGCTAATGATCCTGCTTCGAATGAATTTGCTTCTTCACATGAAATGGTCATGTCTTCTACTTCTTCAAATTCTGCTGCAGGTGCCGGATCTACTGTGATAATAAAAGGACCTGCACTTAATGGACGATCACAAGAATCTAATCCATCATAAGATACAGTAATTGTTCCTCCACATTCAGTATATTCAACATCAACGTTTGGTTCTAAAGAACCTGAAATAGCACAAGCGCCATCTTCAACACCATTACTATAAGTTAAGTTTGGTGCTTCAAAGGTTCCTGCTTGCTCGCATGATAGGTTAGAAACGAATAAAATGTTTTGTAAAGATGCTTCAGGTGTTGGTAAAACTGTAATAGTTTGAGTCTGAGAACTTGTTCTACCACAATCATCTGTTGCTGTATAAGTTCTTACAATAGTACCTCCTAAACATGTACCATTAAAGTCACTTGTATCATCTGAAGATGAAATAATTACTTTAGAAGTACAGTTGTCTGTTCCATAAACAGCTTTAGATGGTGCAGGAACTTCATCAGCACAATCTACAGTAATATCTTCTGGCACACCTACTAATTCTGGAGCTTCTGTATCTCCACCACTGTAAGTTAATACAATAGGATCTGCATAATTGTCGCAGTCATCTTTAATAGTATATGTATAAATGGCTAACCATTTGCAATCTCCACCTTTAGAATTTTCAGATTTAGAAACTGATACAGTTCCGCAATTGTCGGTAAACAATGCAGCAATATCTTCTTCAGTTGGTCCTTGAGCTTTTTCAGCAAAACATAAATTCAATCCTGTTTCACCTTCTGGCACTACTGCACCTTTAGTTAACATTGGTGGTTGAACATCGCCTCCTGAATAAGTGAGATCTAAATCCTGTACCATATTCCCACAAGCATCCTTAATAGTATACTTATAAGTTACGGTCCACTCGCAGTCATTGCCATCAGGAGTTCCAGATTTAGTAACGAGAACATCGCTACAATTATCTGAGTACAAAGCGGCTATATCTGCAGCTGATGGTCCTGCTGGAACATCACTATAACAAAGATTTAATCCGCTAGCACCTGTTGGTAACTCAGCACCATCATTTAATACTGGAGGTGTTAAATCTCCTCCATTGTAAACGATTTTGATTTGCTCTTCAAAATCTCCACACTTAACATCGTAAGTGTACTCAACGGTCCAAGCACAATCATTTCCTTCCTGATGCGTAGACTTAACTACTTTTGCAGGAATATCTCCACACTGATTCAGGTAGAGATTTGCAACATCTGCCTCAGATGGCCCAGGAGGCGCATCAGCAAGACATCTGTTAAAGAATGTACTTCGAGCCAAATCTTGTGCAAACACAGAGCTAGTACTAAACGCAAAAAGCATGATAAAGGCAAACGCCTTCATGCTCATACTTTGTTTAGTTAAAAGATCAATGCTACAACACGATAAATTCGTGATAGATTGCCAAATTTTGGCGCGTCTACCACTTCGGGTAAAATTGCTCATAAACATAACATTTGGTTTTAAATTAAAATTATCTTAACATTTATATAATGACAATACTCGTATTGTCAGCAAAAACGCAAATACAAAATTTACGTGTAAGCTTAAAATCAAATATGACGTGCTGTATAAACAGTACATCAATTATTAGAATGCGAACATTCTAACTTCAATAAATGCTAATAATCAATTGTTGTGCTATCAAACAATTTTAAGGTAAGAACAGTAATCTTATATTGCTATTATCTAAGGTTACTATTAGGCTTCGAGTGAACAAAATTCACCTCAACTTACTTTCAAAAGTATATTATAAAATACTGACTGCCAAATAAATTTATTCTTTTTTTTCATAATAAACAGTTGAACATTTTTTTTTGCATTTAATCGAAAATCAGTTCATTTTCAATGTAAAAATCATCGATAAAACGCAAAGTTTTTTCAATCAATTTATAAAACACCTGATCTTCTTTCACAAATTCCACTTCCTTTTGGTAACGCCCTAAGAACGACTCAATTAAATGTGATGATTTGAGTGGTTTTTTAAAATGTAGTGCCTGTGAAGCGTTAAGTAGTTCAATAGCTAAAATGCGTTCAACATTATAAACTAAACGATAACATTGGGTTGCTGCATTTGCTCCCATACTCACATGATCTTCCTGACCATTACTAGAGACGATACTATCTACACTTGCTGGTGTTGCTAATTGTTTGTTGGCGCTTACAATACTTGCAGCTGTATATTGCGGAATCATAAATCCCGAATTGACCCCAGGGTTATCAACCAAGAATGTTGGCAGTCCGCGTTGGCCTGAGACCAACTGATAAATTCGTCTTTCGGAGATATTCCCTAATTCGGCAATGGCAATTTTCAAGTAATCTAATGCTAAGGCTAAAGGTTGACCGTGAAAATTTCCGCCAGAAATAATTTCATCTTCACCAACAAAAATATTAGGGTTATCGGTAACAGCGTTAATTTCGGTTTTAAAAACTTTATGGACAAAATCTAAGGTATCTTTTGTAGCTCCATGTACCTGAGGAATACATCTAAAAGAGTACGGATCCTGGACATGAGCCTTTTTTTGCTGAATTAATTCACTACTTTTCAAAAACTCTCTAATACGTTCGGCAGTTTTAATTTGCCCTTTATGAGGTCTTACCAAATGAACCAATTCATTGAACGGTTCTATTCGACCGTCAAAAGCATCCAAAGACATACTTCCGAAGAAATCGGCTAAATACGACAACTTAAACGATTTAATAAGTAGGTGTACACCGTAAGCACTCATAAACTGAGTCCCGTTTAATAAGGCCAGACCTTCTTTTGATTTTAATTTAATAGGTTTCCAATTAAACTTAGCTAGTAAGTCTTTAGACTCATAAACCTTATTTTGATATACAACTTCGCCTTTAGCAATTAATGGTAACGCTAAATGAGCTAAAGGTGCCAAATCGCCTGAAGCACCCAAAGAGCCTTGAGTATAAACCACTGGTAATATGTCGTTATTGTAAAAATCTACAAGTCGTTGTACTGTTTCAAGTTGCACACCACTATGTCCATAACTTAAGGATTGCACTTTGAGAAGCAGCATAAGTTTTACAATTTCTTTCGGAACTAATTCGCCTACACCACAAGCATGAGACATGACAAGATTTTCTTGAAGCTGTGTTAGTTTGTCTTTTGAAATCTCAACATTACAGAGAGAACCAAACCCTGTATTAATACCATAAATAGGCTGGTCTTCCGTTTTAATTTTTTCGTCGAGATAAGTGCGACAGGTTTTAATTTTTTCAATGGCGCTTTCTGAAAGCTGTATGTTTTTATTCTGAAATAAGATATCGCTGATTGTCGAAATTTCTAAAACTTCTGAAGCTATAAAATGTGTTGTATTCATAGTTTAATTTTACGCTATCAAAATTCTGAATAACAAATCGACTTTGCAACAAATGTTAATAATTAATAAAGTTTCTTATAAAAAGCTAATAATCTGTATTTTTGAGTAACTAAAACAATTTATAATTATGAAACGATTACTAATTGCTCTGTGTGCAATCTCAATATTTGCATGTAAGCAAGAACCTAAAATCGATTATGCTATTCTAACTGGTAAAGTAGAAAACACAAAAATCACTAAAGCCATGCTAAATGGTTCCGATTTTAAAACCGAAATAGCGATTAACGAAGACGGTACTTTTTCTGACACACTTCAAATTCCTGAAAACGGATTTTACACTTTATCCATAGGTCGAGAATACACACCAATGTATCTAAGTACTGGTGATCATTTAAATGTTGCTATTGATGCAAAAAACTTTGACGATACTGTAACTTATACAGGTGAAGGTTCTGTAGAGAATAATTATTTAGCTGCAAAAACTTTAAATACCGAAAAAGCAGCAGCTAATGTTGTGGCGTTTTATTCGATGGAAGAAGCCGAATTTAAAACGAAACTTTCTGAACTTAAAAAAGAAAATGAAGCGCTTTTAAATGGATTAGAAGCCGCTGATGAAACATTTTTAGCGACCGAAAAGCAAAATTTAGTTTATGATAATTATGCGATGTTGAATACTTATGTTAAGCGACATGGTTATTACACCAAAAAAGAAGACTTTGAAGTTTCTGAAGGTTTTATTCCTGAAGACTTGAAAAACTTAAGCTTTGACGATGCCAATGCTTACAAATCTTCAAGATCGTATAAAGACATGGCCTTTGATGATGCCTTGACAAGTATATTTAATGATTTGGGTGATGATATTTCTTCGGTTGCACCTGAAGATTTAAAAGGCATCTCAGATATTAAAATACAAGCTTTAAAGAATGAAGTTGTTGGCTATTTAAGTAGCTTTTTAGTATCGCCAGGAAATCCAAATATGGAAGCTGTTTATAATTTTTTCATCAACAATTCTACTGATGAGGATACAAATAAAAAACTGACAGAAACCTATGAAAAAAATAAGGATTTGGTCAAAGGAAAACCGTCACCTCAATTTGTAAACTACGAAAATCATAAAGGCGGAGAAGTATCGCTTACAGATTTAAAAGGAAAGTATGTTTATGTTGATGTTTGGGCGACTTGGTGCGGACCATGTATTAAGGAAATTCCATCACTTAAAGAAGTTGAAAAGAAGTTCCATAACGAAAATATCGAATTTGTAAGCGCTTCTATCGATCAAGCCAAAGACCATGACAAATGGGTAGCTATGGTAAATGATAAAGACTTAGGAGGTCTTCAATTAATGGCTGACAACGATTGGAAATCTCAATTTGTTCAAGAGTATGCTATTCAAGGTATTCCAAGATTTATTTTAATCGATCCTGATGGAAACATCGTAAGTGCCGATGCACCTAGACCATCCAATCCAAAATTAATAGAATTATTAGAAGAAGAACTTAAGATGCAACCTTAAGTTTTTGAATCATTATAAAAAAAAGCCGCTCATTGGAGCGGCTTTTTTTATTTCTATTTTTCAGGTTGCGCAGCTTCTACCTGTGGCTGTTCCGGTTGTTTAAACAAGTCGATATATGCCTCACCTAAAGCTTCAATAACATGGCTTGCAATAAGACTTTGATAACCTAAATCTTCTATAGCTATATCGGCAGCTTTTCCGTGTAGATACACTCCAAAAACTGTTGCCGAAAGCGCATCATAGCCTTGCGAAATCAAGCCTGTAATCACGCCAGTTAAGACATCACCAGTTCCTGCTGTTGCCATTCCAGGATTGCCAGTAGTATTGACATAGTATTTATCATTAAAAACAGTGATGGTATTTGCCCCTTTAATCACTAAAATTACTTTGTGTTTTTTAGAAAATGCCTTCGCTTTTGAAAGCTTATCAAAATCGTCTTTCCATGTTCCAATTAAACGTTCCAATTCTTTGGGATGTGGCGTTAAAACAGTCTGCTCTGGAAGATGCTTTAATAGTGCTTTTTTCTTTGACAAACTATTAAGTCCGTCTGCATCAATAACCAAAGGCGTTTTATTAGATTTTAAGAATTTCTCCAGTGCAGAAATCGTTTGGGCTTCTGTTCCCATACCCATTCCCAAACCTATCACCGTAGGTTCAATATCAAAAGATATATTTGAAATATGGGTTTCCTGTTCATCTGTAATAACCATCGCTTCAGGAAACGCGGTTTGCATAATCTGATAACCACACTTTGGCACAAAAGCGGTCACCAAACCAGCACCAATTGACAACGCTGCTCTACTACTCAACACAACAGCTCCCATTTTTCCATAACTTCCTCCAATAATAAAACTATGACCAAAATCACCTTTGTGAGCATACTTCTCTCGGGGTTTATAAATGGGTAAAACTTCATGCTTTCCAATTAATTCTGCTTCAGTTTCTGTAACGTATAAAAATTCTCTGTCGATTCCAATATCTAAGACTTCCCATTGTATAGAAAACTTGGAAGTATCAGGTAAAAAGAATATCAATTTTGGTGACTGAAAACTCAAGGTATAATTTGCCCAAACTACTGCATTCTCATCTTCAGGAACTTGATCTGTATACATACCTGAAGGAATATCGACTGAAAGCGTAAACGCCTGACTTTTTTTAAAGTGCACAAATAAAGATATTACCCAATCATCTGCTGGTCTGTTGAGTCCAATTCCGAAGATAGCATCCACAATAATATCATCTTTATGAATCTCTGGGAAATCGGCTTCACAACCTAACATTTCAGGCCACTTTTTTGTTGTTTGTTTTATCAAATCATAATTAATCAAAAAGTCTTTGGTACGTTTATCGCTACAGTTAACTACGTAGGTTTTCACATTATAGCCATGGGTTATTAAATGCCTAGCGACAACCAGACCATCACCACCGTTATTTCCTATGCCGCAAAACACATGAATTGGCACTTGAGCTCCTTGCATTCGAACATGCAACCAATTAAAAATTTGTATTCCTGCGCGTTCCATTAACTCGGTGGATGTAATGTTTTGTTTTTTTGATGTTAGCGCATCACCTTCATAAATTTGTTCTTTAGAAAAAATCTTCATGTATTTGGTTTAAAATCAATTGTTAAATTGTCAGTTTTCACGGATAAAAAGCCTTATTAAATCATTTTTTTTGTATTAAACTGAAAAATACGCAAAATGACCCGTTAAGTTTTTTTTCTCTTGTAAAAATAATACATTTGAAAGGTATAGACTATTAAAAATGCTAAACGACAGACAAATATCAATTCAAATCTTCTCAATTGGTTTTGGGATTACATTTATTATGACGACCCTTAGGGGTTTTTAGTCTCTACATACACAACATACCCACATCCTGGTCTAGGAAAAATCAAACTAACAACATTAAATAACTACAGATGAATGTTTTAAAATTTGGCGGAACTTCAGTAGGTTCTACAAAAAACATAAATAATGTCATTTCAATTTTAGAAACCTATTCAAAAACCGATAAGGTTATTGGTGTCGTTTCTGCGGTTGGCGGCATTACAGACAAGTTGCTAAAAGCGGGTGAATTAGCACAAAATAAAGACCAAAATTACATTTCAGAATTTGATCAAATTAGTGAGATTCACAATACTATTTTATCTGAGTTAATTCCTGCAGAAAGCCCATCGGTCGCCAACCATCTTAACGATAAATTACAGGAACTTAGGAGTCTTTTAGATGGTATTTTTTTAATTAATGAATTATCTCCAAAAACCTCAGATAAACTCGTGAGTTTTGGTGAGCTATTATCCTCATATATTATTGCTGAAACACTTAAATCAAGAGGTTTAAATGGTCTTCGGAAAAATAGTCAAGAACTCATTGTCACGAATTCTAATTTTACCAAAGCCGAGGTTCTATTCCAACAAACCAATGACAATATCACACAGTATTTTTCGGAAGCATCCCAACAAATAACCATACTTCCTGGCTTTATTTCAAAATCAATTACAGGTGATATCACAACACTAGGAAGAGGTGGCTCCGATTTTACAGCGGCCATCATTGCTGCGGCTTTAAATGTTAACCGACTCGAAATCTGGACCGATGTGAGTGGCATGTATACTACCAATCCCAAATTGGTAAAACAGGCCTTTCCTATTCAAAAAATTTCCTATCAGGAAGCCATGGAATTGTCACATTTTGGAGCCAAAGTTTTATACCCTCCAACCGTTCAGCCTGTATTAGATCTAAACATTCCGATTCATATTAAAAACACCATGGAACCAGAAGCAACTGGCACCATTATTTCTAACGACTTAAAAGACGATAATACGCATCCCGTAAAAGGGATCACCAACATTAATAATATCGCTTTATTGACGCTTCAAGGGAGTGGTATGGTTGGAATCCCTGGGTTTTCAAAACGCTTGTTTGAAACCTTAGCCCAAGAGAAAATAAATGTGATTTTTATAACGCAAGCCTCTTCAGAACACTCGATTTGTTTTGGTATTGACAGTAAAGATTCTCATCAAGCTAAAACCGCCATTGATACTACTTTTGAGAATGAAATTTCATTGCATAAAATAGACCCAATTATTGTGGAATCAGGATTGTCTATTATTGCACTTGTGGGTGATCAAATGAAAAGCCATCAAGGGATTAGCGGTAAAATGTTTCGAACCTTAGGAAAGAATAATATTAATATTCGAGCTATTGCTCAAGGTGCTTCTGAAAGAAATATTTCGGCTGTTATTGTTGAAAAGGATGTCAAAAAAGCTCTCAACACTTTACATGAACGATTTTTTGAAGATAAAAACAAACAGCTTAATGTATTTATTACTGGTGTTGGCAATGTTGGCGAACGTCTTGTAGAACAAATTAAACAACAAAAAAAATATCTCAAAGAGCAACTTAAAATCAACCTTAAAGTGGTTGGGATTTCCAATTCCAGAACCATGATTTTTGATGATTCTGGTTTAGCTTTAAAACAGTGGAAAACAGACTTAGCTTCTGGAGAAAAAGCAACCTTAAACGGATTTCTAGAGCGAGCAAAGGCGTTTAATTTACGTAATAGCATCTTCGTAGATGTAACGGCAAATGAAGAGGTTTCAAATCTTTATGCTGCCTATTTAAGAGAGAGTATTGCTGTAGTTGCTTGTAATAAAATAGCTTGTTCTAGTAACATAGAAAACTACAAAAAATTAAAAGATTTATCGAGAAAATACAATGCGTCATTTTTATTTGAAACCAATGTTGGCGCAGGACTTCCTGTGATAGACACCCTAAATAATTTAATCGCTTCAGGTGACAAAATCACTTCTATTCAAGCGGTATTATCGGGAAGCCTTAACTTTGTTTTCAATAATTTTAATGCCTCAACAAAATTTCATGATGTTGTAAAACAAGCTCAGGAAGAAGGCTATACTGAACCTGATCCAAGAATAGATTTGAGTGGTATTGATGTCGCGAGAAAAATTTTAATTTTAGCACGTGAAAGTGGTACCGATATGAATCTTTCAGATATTGAAAATGAATCTTTTTTAACTCAGGCGAATCTGGAAAGCGATTCTGTGGCTGATTTTTATCAGACTTTACTTGATGACGAAGCTCATTTTCAAAGTTTGTATGCGTCGGCCCAAGCCAATGATTGCCAGTTAAAATATGTTGCCGAATTCAATAATGGCAACGCTAAAGTTGGACTGAAAGAAATTCCGAAAGGCCATCCATTTTACAACCTTGAAGGTAAAGATAATATTGTGATGTATTACTCACAGCGATACCCAGAACAACCCATGATTATTAAAGGCGCTGGCGCTGGTGCAGATGTTACTGCCTCCGGACTTTTTGCTGATATTATCAGAATAGGAAACAATTGATGAAAGAACTAAGAATAGTCTCACCTGCCACTGTTGCAAATGTATCTTGCGGCTTTGATGTACTCGGATTTTGCCTCGATAATATTGGCGATGAAATGGTCATTCGTACTACCGACAAAAAAGGCATTCATATCACCAAAATTGAAGGGTACGATTTACCGTTTGAAGCCGAAAAAAATGTAGCTGGTGTCTCGGCATTGGCTATGCTTGAAGACGCACAGATTGATCACGGATTTGAAATCGAAATTTACAAAAAAATCAAACCGGGAAGCGGGATTGGAAGCAGTTCTGCCAGTGCTGTAGGAAGTGTTTTTGCAATGAATGAATTATTAGGCAGACCTTATAACAAAACTGAATTGACAAACTTTGCCATGAAAGGTGAAGCCCTAGCGAGTCAATGTGAACATGCCGACAATATTGCACCTGCTATTTTTGGCGGATTTACATTAGTAAAATCGGTTGCACCTTTAGACATTTTACAGCTGCCAACACCTGAAAATTTATATGCTGTTATACTTCATCCACAAATTGAAATAAAAACAGCAGAAGCCCGAGCTATTTTACCAAAAACGGTACCTTTAAAAGATGCTATAACGCAATGGTCTAATGTTGGAAGTCTGGTACATGCCTTACATACCAATGATTACAATTTATTAAGCAAATCGCTTACCGATGTTGTTGTTGAGCCCTATCGCAGTCGGTTAATTCCCCATTTTAATGCTGTCAGACAAAGTGCTTTAGAACATGGCGCTTTAGGGGTTGGAATTTCGGGATCTGGACCTTCAATTTTTAGTCTATGTCACGGAAATGAAAAGGCAGAGCAAGTGGTTGTAGCGTTAAAAAAACTATATGCAGAAACAGCTATTCCTTTTGAAATTTATTGTTCAAAAATAAACACTCAAGGCATTAAAATTATATAAATGAATTATTACAGTTTAAATAGAAAAGCACCAGACACAAGCTTTGAACAAGCTGTCATTAAGGGATTAGCACCCGATCGAGGTTTGTATTTTCCGAAAGAAATAACAACTTTGCCTGCTTCCTTTTTTAAAGACATAGACAGTAAAACTAATACTGAAATTGCCTTTGAAGCCATTAAGCAATTTATAAGTCCAGAAATCCCTGAAAACACTCTAAAAACCATTATCGAAGAGACTTTAGCTTTCGATTTCCCTGTTGTAAAACTCAGTGATTCAATTTCAACTTTAGAATTATTTCACGGACCAACCATGGCGTTTAAGGATGTTGGGGCTCGGTTTATGGCGCGATGTTTAGGGTACTTTAATCAAAATAACACGAATGATGTTACCGTTTTAGTGGCGACTTCTGGCGATACTGGTGGCGCTGTTGCCAATGGTTTTTTAGGCGTAAAAGGTGTGAATGTTGTTATTTTATATCCTTCAGGAAAAGTAAGTGCGATTCAAGAAAAACAACTGACTACACTGGGACAAAATATTACAGCTTTAGAGGTCGATGGCGTTTTTGATGATTGTCAGGATATGGTAAAAAAAGCCTTTCTTGACGAATCGATTACAAGTCAAATGCAACTTACTTCAGCAAATTCGATAAATGTAGCGCGATGGTTGCCACAGCTCTTTTATTTTATCTTTGCCTATAAGCAATTGCACAAACATCATGACGAGATTGTATTTTCGATTCCTAGTGGCAACTTCGGAAATATCTGTGCTGGAATGATGGCACAACAGTTAGGCTTGCCTATACAACATTTTATCGCATCAAACAATGCTAACAATGTTGTTACCAACTACTTAAAAACCAAAAATTACAGTCCGAAACCTTCAGTTCAAACCCTAAGTAATGCCATGGACGTTGGAAATCCAAGTAATTTTGTCCGCATTCAGGAAATTTACAACAACGACTTTGAAACATTAAAGCAAAACTTATCTTCATTTAGTTATACTGATGACGACACTAAAGCGGCCTTATTAGAAATTTACGAGCGCTATAACTACATTGCAGATCCGCATGGTGCCGTTGGTTACTTAGGATGCAAAGACTACCTTAAAACGCATAAAAATGCGCATTGTGTATTTTTAGAAACGGCACATCCAACCAAGTTTTTAGATGTTGTTGAAGAAGTGATTCAAACTAAAGTTGACTTACCTCCTCAAATAAAAGCGGTGATGGACAAGACAAAAGTAGCTACTAAGATTTCTGATTATGAGGATTTGAAAGCCTATTTACTCAAAACAATTTAACCTCTGAAATTACGTTTGAATTTTATATCAGAATCAAAACTTTATGACTTCTTTTGTTTCTAAAACCTTCTTCGTAATTCTCATAAGTTTATCATTTTTTTCTTGTGACAGACCACAATGCGACACTAATAACACTGTGTTTTTGAACTACGAAGTTACAAGTAATGAATACCAAACCGAAGTTGCCAAACTCATAGAATCTATTGGTATAGAAAACCTCAGGTTTTGGTTGGCAGATTATATAGAAAAAGCCGACAAACATTATTTTATATTTTATACACAAGGCCATGATTTATGTGCTCAAATGATGGTTCAGGTGGATGCAGAAAACCCTAATTTTGGTGAGCTTATCAAGACAAAAGGTAAAGGCAGATTCAATGCTGAATTTGTTGGACTCTTAGTTGATATTGTTCCTAAAAACCCTAATCAAATTGAGTTCATCTACAAGAGCCACAAACGCATTATTGATTAACTATAAACCAAATGAGTTGTTGCCTCTGGATTACTTTCTTTTAAGACTCATATCTCGCATTCGTTTGATCACTTTAGCATAGTGTTCTGCTAGTTTTTGACCATTCTCAGGTGTTGGGTTTTCGATGGCTTCCATAAGGTAAGGAAATTTGGAAAAATCGAATTCACTCGTCTCAAATTGCGCTTTAATTTTTTGGGATAACTGTCTGAGTTGTTCCTGCTGATTTTTTGATGGATCAACCAACTGATCCTTAATATTGACAATATTTATCTTGTCAGAATTGGTTGGCATTTTCTCATCCAAATCGTATAAATCAACTTTAAAATCTGGGTCTAATTTAGCCAAGCTCAGCTGCATTAAATTTATAGTCTGTTGCATTTGTTTAACTGAAGCCGACATGTCATTAGAATTGATACCGACAGCAGTATTAACATATGAAAACAAGGAGTCACCTGATGATGTATCCCAAGCCACGCCAATAATGCGTTTATAGTCATCAATCTTCATTAATTCTGGAGATACTGCCATTGCTAAACCATCGGCATTTCCTGAAGGCAACACATAATCACCTTTATTTACTTTACCAATAACCTTTACAGGAACTTGTCCCATAAACGCAATACGTTCAAACAAATGTTCGTCTTCTTTTGCGGGCATCGCGCCACTAATTAATGGGTTTTGTGAAACAACCATATAATTTTCGGCAGAGGCAAAAGATTTAGATATTAATCCGCCTCTTACACCAACCACATCACCAAAAAACAAAGGTTCATTCTCGTCATATTTTTTTAACCATTCAGCATAATCTGCGCTACCAGATTCAAAAGCAATCCCAATATTTATAGCATTATATAAATACCATTCGGCTAATTGAATTCCGTCAATAGACAAATCCACAAAAGCCCAAATTGCATCGTCACAATCACCTGTTGCACAAAGTCCAGTTGCAGCAGCGAGATTCACTCCGAAGCGTTGAATTGAGACTGCAAAATCCATGGTATAATGATAAGCAGTAAATGAAAAGTCATTCGCATAAAACTGATTTTCAAACACATCATTTATAAGGGCATCGGGATCAAAATTAAATTCGGGAGCAGGCGTAAAATCTATAAATAAATCGATTAAATCGCCAACACTTGGCGGATCAATAATATCCAATAAAAAATCTAATGCTATCGGCTCCAAATAATCATTCCCTTCAATACGCCCTCTTGCCTGGCCATTGTTACTAAAAAACGTGATATAATTATTATCTCTATCAGGTTGATCTTCAGTTAATCTAATGGCTATACCTTGGCTACTACCCTGCACTTGAAACGGATAAGAATTGTAACTATTTTGAGTGGCATTGACTTCTGCATTGATTCTAACACGGTTGTTAAAAAGACTGACGCCTTCTACTTTCAAATCATCATTTAAATCGGTTCTTCCGTCCACATTTAAATTCCCTGACAGATTGGATAAATTGGCATTATTTACATTAAATGCATTATTAATATTGGTGATTCCATCTGCCGTTAAGGTATTTAAACTCGAATGTTGATTGACTGTCAAATTATCAAATACGCCATCGGTAAAGAAGGCCGTTCCGAACACATATAAATCACCCGAAAGTGTCGTTGTACTTTGATTATTGACATTAAAATCACTTTCTATATTCGTTTCACCGTCTACCGTTAGTGTTCCAGAAAGGTTTGTCGGACTTTGATTATTGACCGATAAACTATTATTTAAGTTGGTTTCGCCATCGACATCGAGTGTTGATGTAGCAATGATTTCACGATGTCTCACGTAGGGAATATAAGTCAAATTTTGTTGGCTAAAGGTGATTAAACCATTACCATCAAACAAGTCGATTTCAACTATTAACCGCTTTGGATTATCCCAGTAAATTTGATTGAATTCGGAAGGACTTCCGCTGGTTGTGACCCCTTGACCAATCATTAAACTTATCATTCCGAAAGGATCGGTTTCTGTTTGATGAGTTTCCTGATACACCACTATACCAGCTCCATCTTCAATTGTAAAACGAACTTCTAGAGGCTTGTTTGGTACATTATTATTTGGAATATCAACACCTGGAATTTCCTGTGGATTATTATCAATAATAACCGCTTGATAATTGATTCCGTCGGTTTGTGCAAAGGCATAAATATTGAGTAAAAGACCTGTGATTAATAGTAATTTTTTTTTCATGATTTGTAGTTTTAAAATGGGCAATTGCAATTGGGTAAACTGATAATGATTCCGAAACCAAATTGATGTGCTAATAATTTTAATTCTTCTTGATCTGTAGCATTTCCTTTATCGAGTAAGACTGTTTTTCCCAGTGAATAATTTGCAGTGATATGTGTATTTCTGGATATAGGATACGTCATCATTAATCCGCCTCTTAAAAAGAAAATATGGTTATTAAATTCTTCTTCGCCTACTAAATTGAATACTTGGTTATTGAGGGTTTGGTTCCCTTGTATCAAAAATTCAGCAGAAGCAGTGCCTTTCAGAAAAAAAGAAAAATCTCTGATTCGAAATATTCTAAAGTCTACTCCTGCCTCGACGCCTAAATAAGTTACATCCCATTCGTAAAAATTGTCTAATAGGCGATCACTTCCAATTGCACCATATCCGTTATAGTTTGCTCCAATTGAGAAGAATAAAGTTTCATTATGATTTAAAACATCTCTATACCCCATTTTTAAATAATTATTGGGTTTAGATTGCATATTATCCAAACGGACTCCTAGTGAATTCTTATAATCAAAAGCAGACATGGTTTTTCCTATTTCCATAAATAACTGCTGGCTATTACATAGGTTTGTTAAGGTTACAACCATTAAAAAGACTATACGTTTCATACCTTATCGTCTCACTAATTTTGCAACTAATAGCTCTGTTCGCATTTGCAATCTAAACAGATAACTTCCCGAACTTAAATCCCCAAAATTTATAATTAAGCTCTGCATTGGTTGAAACGTTTTGTCATAAACCAAACGCCCTAGTATGTCGTGTACTGTAACTGTTATCACATCAATAATGGGCTCTTGAAATTGAACATTGACATGATCAACAAATGGATTGGGATAGAAAAAACCCAAAAGATGAGTATCCAGATGTTCTGAAATGAGTGAAACATCAAGTGGTTGTAAAAACCCTTGACGCAAACTATAGTTATTTGCATTGTAGGTACGAATAACACTTTGCTGACCTATACTTTCTTGTATATAATAACTTTTTGCGTTTGCAAATACAAGATGAGTTGATCCTTGAATCCCTAAAGATTCCCGTTTTAAAGTTTGTGCAAATCCTAATGAACCGATGAGCATTAAACTTGTAATAATCCAGTTTTGATATGACATAATTAACACGTTTAATTTTATCGAAGGTAGGACAGGCTCATGCTTAAAAAAAGAAAAAAAGACGATGTCCACCCTTTGTCCACCACCAAAAAAAACCTTCAAATAAAAAAAGAAGGATCTTTATAATACGTCAAAAAGGCGTAAAAAAATATTATTAACAAATTGATTTTCATCGTATTAAATAATTTTAAGAATTGTTTGTATTTTAGAGAATCTAACCACCACAAAACATGGAATCAAAAACAAGCACTAGAAATGTCCCAATTTCAAAATTTCAGAATAATGTCTACTTTGAGGTGGACAAACTCCTTTTTTTAATTTTCATTTTGACCTTTGGAATGCATTTGAATTTAAATGCTCAGTTTGATAAAAAAATAGACAGCATTCAGCAAAGAATTAATTCCGCAGAAAATGATAGCATAAGAGCTACCGAACAATTAACGCTGGCGGAAATGATTATCTATCAAGATCCTCAAAAAGCCAAAGCGTATATTGATAGTGCTGAAACTATTTATCAAACCAAAACCTACGAACGAGGATTTGCAAACTTATATGCAGTAAAAGCAAATTATGCATATACTCAAAGTGATTATGAATCTGCCATGACCTATTTAAATCGATCTGGTGATGAGTTCATGAAAATTGGTGATACGCTTTTAGGCTTAACCATAAAATCAAATGTTATTATTACAATGAACGGACTGTCTAAACCTTTGGATAGTATAGAAAAAGCAATGAACGCCATTGAACCTTTAATTATCAAATACCAAGATTCGTCTTTAATGGCTACGATGTTAGGACATAGAAGTGACATGGCATTAGAAAAAGGTCATAGAAATATTGCTTTGGCAAAGATGTTAGAAAATATTGAATTGAGGGAAGCCTTTAAAGACTCTGCGTATTTACCGCAGGTTTATTATAAAATAGGCGTACTATACCTCGAGATGTTTGACTATGAAAAAGGTATTGAGCAATTTGACATTGGAATCAATATATGTGATGACGTTGGTCAAAACAATTTAAAAGCACAACTGCTCCGGATGAAAGCTTTAGGATTAAAGCAACTCAAGCGATATGATGAATCTAAAATAAATTATGAAGCAGCTTTAGAACTCTCTAAGCGCATAAATCTAAGAAGAAACATTGCGAAAACATATATACAATTAGCTGAGCTAGAAATGGATCAAGGCAACTTTACTCAAGCCAAAAATTATCTCAATGCATATGATAAACTTGCCGATGATATTAAGATTGGAGCAGTTTTATATGATTATAACTTAACAAGTGGTCAGTTAAATTTAAAAATAAATCAGCCTAAAGCTGCCTTAGCTAATTTAGATTATTGCTTAGAAGTTGCCGAGTCATATAATTCGTTTAGAGATATTAGTTGGTCAAAGTTATATCGATCTCGAGCACTTAAACAATTAGGTCGATTAAATGAAGCATACAATGAATTGCAAGAAAGTAGTGATGCAAAGGATTCTCTAAATAATTATTTAAGAACAAGTTTATCAGAAGAACAAAAAATAATCTATGAGACTAATAGAAAAGAGAAAGAAATTGCGCTTCAAAAATCTGAAATCGAGTTATTAAGAGAGAAAGAGAAAGTTACCAAGGGAAGGCAATTGTTGTTAATAATTGGAATTAGTTCTCTTTTATTGCTTGGCGGATTAGTCTTCTATGGATTACGTCAAAAAATGAGACGACAAAAAGCTGAAAAAGAAAAAGTTGATGCCTCATTAGAGTTTAAAGAAAAAGAACTAACAACACATGCTTTACATCTCGCACACAAAAATGAAGTTTTACTCGATCTAAAATCTCAATTAAAAGAGTTAAAATCAACTTCTGATAATTCTAGAAACTATCAAAAGGTGATCAATACTATCAATTTGGATATTAATAATGATAACAACTGGGAACAATTTAGAACCTATTTTGAAGATGTTCACAAAGGCTTTAATGCCAAAGTGATGAAAAGCTATCCTGGGGTTTCTACCAACGATTTAAGACTCATGTCATTACTTAAAATGAACCTGTCATCAAAAGAAATTGCTAACATTTTAAACATTTCAACCGAAGGTGTCAAAAAAGCACGGTATCGTCTACGTAAAAAACTCAACTTATCAACAGAAGACTCCTTACAAGAATTAGTTATTGAATTGTAAATCAATTTATTACATAACAAAGTCCACTTGTTGTCCAATAAATAGTATTGGACTGTCCACGAGTTGTCCACCATCAAAATTTTAATTCATAATAAACACCCTCTATGTTTGTGCTGTCATTAATTTGACAACCAGTTTTGTGGTGCCTTGCGCTGGTTAGGCTGCAGACTTTACCAGTTGCAAGACGCTACGAAAACTTATTAAAAAACCACAAAACATTAGCATTATGAATTTCTTAAACTCCAACCCATTTAAAATAAGCTTTGTCCTAATCACGTCTATGTTTATCACTGTATCATGCAGTAGTGAAGATGATGCTTCAGATGATTCACCAACAAACACCAATATAGAGGTTTCTATAAATGAATATCCAAACTCTGGAGATCTTATTACTACAGTTACATCCAGTCTGTCAGGTGACTTAAGTTTCAGTGTAACATCTCAATCCTTATCTCAAGCATTCGACCTCAACAGCTCTACAGGAGAGTTACGTGTTTTAGATTGGCAATTATATGATTTTGAAACCAATCCAACTATGACAACATCTGTTGAAATTAGTAATGGAACTGATAGTGAAAATAAGCTTATCATCATTTCAATAAACGATATAGACGATATTGCTGCGTTTTTAAATAGTTCACTTACTGAATATGAAAACGCTAATGCTGGCGAATGGATTATGGTCACTGAAAGCGAATACAATGACTTAGCTAACTATTTATCGCTTGTCACTAAAAGTGGAGCAACAAACGAACATATTTCAAACACTGCAAATATTCAACAAAATTCGGGCAATGCATTATTAGCGAATAGAAATGGTGATACAATGCCAGAAGGCAGTTATTTATTTGCGTTTAAATACTATTCTTGGGCAAATAATGTATCTGGAACGAAAGTGAAAGTCTCTGAAGATGATGAATCCGGTATTTACAATACAGTGGGAACTACACTGCCTCAACATAATGATGAATACAATCATTTTGTTATAAAAGGAAATGCAACAGCAACCAATAACGAAGGATATCTAGCCATATTTTCAAACTTAGGTATAGGTTTTAAAAGTATTGAGGGCACTATTTACGGTTGGGGAGACGGAGGCGATACCGACATGATTACCAATGGTAATATTAACGCCGTGTTTTTATACCAAGGTTTGAGTACCACATTAAAACAATGGGATTAGCCAAAATCACGTTAGTTTGTTAAAAAGAGTAAGCCTTAGTGCTTGCTCTTTTTTTATTCTGAAAAAATGACGAACTTGGTTATGAAATTATAATCCATATATACGTGATATTTGAAACACACCCATTAACACCTCCTTTATCTGAGCATGTCGAATCTATATTTTACTTTAAAAATTTTAAACCTGACCATTCTATTGAACGGGTTGTACCTACAGGACATGTATTTATCATATTTGAATTAGATGGTTTTAAACGCCATACTTATGACAATAAGACTCTAAAAACAAACGGTGATTTTTGTAACGTTTGGATTTCTGGAATGCATAAAAACTACCTCTCTATTTCGGCTCATCAAAATTCTGAAATGCTAGTTATTCAATTCAAAACCATTGGCGCATATCCTTTTTTTAAATTTCCAATTCAAAATTTAAATGATAAGGTCATTAATGCTGAAGATATATTTGGAAATGATATATTAGAATTAAGACATCAAATTTTGAAACGAAATAAAGTTTCGGAAAAATTCAAACTCACCAGAGAATGGCTCATTAAAAATTATGATCCTAAAAAAATACCTCACACCTCAATTGTTCATATTTTAAATCTTCTTAAAACAAAATCCGAGCGAGAAAACACTAGTATTATAGACGCTTATTCTAAATCTCAAAAGCATCTTATTAATCAGTTTAAAACTTACTTCGGTCTTACTCCAAAAGTATTTCATAGAATATTCAGATTCAACGATTTACTCCTACAAATACATCAGAAACAAAACCTCGATTGGTCACAAATTGCCTACGAATTTGGATACTCAGACCAATCGCATTTTATAAAGGAGTTTAAAGCGTTTTCTGGATTTAATCCTCAGGAATTTATAAAATCAGGTTTTCAAAATAATGAACCCAATTTCTTTCCACTAGACAAAAAAGGTTAATATTTTACTATTATAATTAACAATAAGTTTCTTAATTTGTGATGTACACTTACTTTAAAATTATGAAACTTTTCCAAATTCAGATTATACTATTATGTTTTTCAATAACACTGTATGCTCAGGAAACTGAAAAAAGAGTTACTTCTGTAATTGACTCCTCTCAAACCGATAATATGGTTTTAAAACAATCATTTGTGGTTAATGTTTCCTTAGATTCTGTTTGGAATGCATACACAACAAAAAAAGGATGGGAAAGTTGGGTGGCTGCTAAAGCTGAAATTGATTTCAAAATAAACGGTATTATTAAAACCACCTATGATAAAGACGCAAAAATTGGTGATGATTCAACCATTATTTTACACATTACCAATTACATTCCAAAACGCATGTTAACATTGCAGGCCACACTCACAAAAAACTTCCCTGAGTTTATGAAAGCTGACGAAGACGACTTATACAATATAATCCTTTTTGAACCTATAAGCGCTAACCAAACTAAAGTTATCTCTTATGGAATTGGCTATAAAAACAATGTAAAATATATGTCATTAATGAAATTCTTCATCAAAGGAAATGAACAATCATACCGCAATCTGATATCGTATTTAGAAACCGGAAAACCTTCTATAAATTATTAAATTATGGACAAAGCACTGCAAACAATGATTGATAATATGCCAGAAAAAACTGGAAAATCATTAGATCAATGGAAAACTATCTTAAAGGCTAAAGCTTTTTCAAAACACTCAGAAGGTCTTAATTTTCTTAAAAAAGAACATGGTGTCACACATGGTTACGCCAATACCATTATTTTATTATCTAAAGATGAAAGTCCTTCTGAAGATGACTTGGTAAGCAATCAATACAAAGGAAAAGAGAGCTTATTCCCTATTTATGAAATGCTTATTGACACTATCAAACCCTTCGGAAATGACATCACAATCACTCCTAAAAAAACTAGTGTTAGTGTGATTAGAAAACGTCAATTTGTACTTATCAAACCAGCGACTAAAACACGGATTGATCTCGGATTCAAACTTCCTGACAAACCAACCACAGATCGGTTAGGCAACTCTGGACCTTTCGGAACCATGTGTACACATAGAGTTCAATTAACCTCAGTTGACGATGTAGATTCAGAATTAATTGGTTGGATGAAAGAAGCCTATACTTTAGCAAAGTAATTTTATCGATTAAAATGTAAAATGCTCTCTAAAACATCTTAGTTATACTCATCACCATTGAAGGTTAATACGGTCTTTTTTTCAGTAATGTCTTCCTTAGATTTACAATCACCATTTTCATCTTCATGATTTTTAGTTTCTGTAATTTTACTTTTTACTAGTATATCAAAATAGTCATTGGTCTTTTTGGTAGACATCATGAATGTGTTTTTGATTTCAGTGAATTCACCAGTACATCTCGTGTCCCATGCTCCTGAATATTCCATAGCACTGTAACTATCTAAAACCTTAACTAAAGCATCTTTCGACTTTACAAATAGAGATATGTCTTCACTACTATAAGGATTGGGTTGCGACCTGCTATAATAAAACACACGTACACCGAAAGCTTTTGAATCTTTGGCAACCTGATACGCTGCAGTATCAATAGATATCCTTTCAATGGCTACAGCATGAGACAGCCAACCATTGGTTTTAAAACTCTCAAAATATTGGTGGGTGATTTTTCCGGTCTTCGTATTTACCAAGAGAATATAGCTGTTTAGTTTGAACATATGTTCATTTTCTTCTGCAATTTCAGGAATAACTACAATGGTCTCATTAGGGCTATTGGGTTGCGTTTTGGCAATTACAAAGTCCTGATGAATTTTAGATTTTTCTAAACCGAGTTGCTTTATTACCGAATCAATTAGAATGTCTTCCTCAGAAAGTTTCGTAATAATTCCATCTGCTTCGATGGTGTGTAATGATGTGTTCACTTTCTTTTCGTCAATCCATAAAATATGATCCACTGTTAACTTGTTGCGCTCAATTTTAGTTTCTATTCTCGATTGTCCTTCGGCTATTTCGTCGTAAGCAACAACTTCATGATCTATAATATTGCCTTTTAAATCATAGTTTATTAAGGTTGATTCCATTTCGTTATCACCTTTTTTAACGGTTACCACAACAGAATAAAAATCTTTAGACAGTACTATTTTATAACATCTTATAGCCTTATAATTATAACCTTCTTTATAAAAATTCGCGTATACATCTTCTAATTTTAAAGTTTTTACATCAACCGTTTTATAATCTTCGGCTTCAATGAAACTATCAAAATTTGTAGTGTCGTTTAGTGGAATATCTTTTGCCCACATCGTCTCTATAAGTTGATAAAATTTTGAAGCTACATGTTCTTGAGCTATCATTTTGGTCGTAAAACTGAATGCAATAATCGTTATTAGCAGATGGTAAGATTTCATTGTTGAAATGTTTAAAAACCGTTAGTGTTGAAAATTAATATTTATTAATTCCATTCTGAAAATGAACATATTATCGTTTTTATGTCTTTATAAAAAGTTTTAAACTCTAAAGTAAAGGTATCATTTTCATTATTATATTAAATCAATGACCTTTTCTAATAAATAATGAAGTCCACCTACTCCAATGGCAATAATCAATAGAAACATAAAACGAACATAAGGAATTGCATTTTATTAGTTAGCAAAATACTTGACGGTTTATTTATGCAGCAGCTCTTATAACTGTTTTCTCTAGTTCTTCAAAGGCTTTTTGTTGTGACCCAACTAATAGTGCTTGCTTAATTTTACCAGCAACAATCTCAATAACATTTCGATATGCTTTTTCGCTTTTACCAAAGTAAGCATGCAGCATTTTATTAGGAATTATATGATTAATTTTTACCGTATTTTCATTCATAAAAAAGACTTTTATGGCATGCATCCCACTCTTTTTAAGAACAATACATTGCGCCATTTGCCCATTAGCATCTGTTCGTACTTCCCAGGAGTCATACGTTTTAGAGCATTCAAAATTTGATTCTTGCTTTAAAAGATTGTATAATTTATCTAGTGAGTTATAGTCGCTTTTAATTTCTATTAAATTTTCCATGGTTATAAGTTTTTAATTACTAGTTCATTTTTAGGTAGGAATACTTAGGATGCAACTAAGTGTAAAGGTTGATTCTTATTCGTCTACTGAATAGTCCCCATCTGCTTCATCGCTTCCAAAAAAGAAGAATAGTGCAGCACCAATAACAATTAATAGAATTCTAATAATCCATCCAGTGGTATTGCCCCAAGCATCTACCCAAGCAAGTAATCTAATATTATAATTAAAAACTGAAAGTAGAATTGATATAATACCCATAGCTGCAAGTAGTAAGCCGCCTTTTCCTAATTTTGATGTGATGTGTTCCATAATAATTTTAAGTTTTTTTGATTATACAAATCTGGTTGTTGCATTTACGGTATTATACATACAACAACCAGTGAATTTTAAGTAAAATGAGGCTTTATTTTATAAACTTTTGTGTCACAGTACCTTTATCAAATTTGAGTTTTAGAATATAAATACCATTTGCAAAAGTGCTTGTAGTTATTTCGGTAGTTCTACCTGTAGCTATTTGCTGCCCAGAAATACTATAAATAGTATAGTTATCTAGTCTAACATTATTCGATGCTAAAATTTTAACGGTATCAGTAGTTGTAATGATTTTTATGTTGTTATCTAGTTCAAAATCAGAGACACTTAGAGCATCTTCAGTAACCGGATTAAAGCCTGTCCATAAAGCACCTGAATCTGTAACATAAGCACCCATTGTTCCTGGTGGAATATGTAAATGGATGTTGCTGCGGTTAAACGCAAATGTATCATTAGTACCAGTAGTAATTGTTGGTGGTGTTACAGCAAATGACGTGACACTAGCTAATGGATTATTACCAAATGCTAATAAACCAATAAAAGTAACATTGCTTGGAATAGTAACATCCGTTAAATTATTGTCTACAAAAGCACCAATACCTATATCAGCAACATTAGCACCTAATGATAGGTTTGTAATAGGATTGGTAGCAAAAGCTGTAGTGCCAATAATGGTAACACTATCTGGTATTGTTACACTCGTTAAATTGTTAGTATTAAATGCTGAAATCCCAATGTTTGTAACACTATTAGGAATTATAACACTAGTTAAGCCTATATTTTCAAATGCTGAATTATCGATTTTAACAACATCAAATACATTAGAACCTGCTGTAACAGATGCTGGTATAACCACATTAGTACCATTTGCTGGGTCGTAATTTGAAACTTCAATAGTAGTTGGGGACGTAGCTTCAAAAACCATTTTAAAGCCTGTCCATAGTGCTCCGGGATCTGTAACATATTCGTCCGTTGCATTATTAATTATCACTAGATCGATATTACTTCGGTCTCCATTTTGAGCAAACGTATCGGTACTATTGTTTGTAGTTATAGTGGGTGGAATTGCAGCCAACGATACAACACTATTTAGAGGATTTGAAATAAAAGCTAAAGGACCTATACTGGTAACACTCTCTGGTAATATAACATCTGTAAGTTGATTTGTGTGAAAAGCGGAAATCTCTATAGTAGTAATACTATTAGGAATAGTTACATCCGTTAAATTTTTACTTTGAAAAGCTCCACCGCCAATACTAGTAACATTATAACTTGAAACACTATAAGAAACAGAAGCCGGTATATCAACCACAGTACCTCCAGCCATATCATAATCTATCGCCTCAACGGTTTCTGGTGATACAGAAGTTACTTCATAAGTTATATAATCTACAATAAAGGTATCTCCAATTGATGCACTAGCTTCCGTTACTGTATTAAAACCTGTCCAATTTGCTGTTGGGCTTGGGTTGGTTACATAATCATTTAAAGTGCCAAAAGGTATAAATAAATCAATATTAGAGCGGTTAATCCCAAAGGTGTCAGCTGTAGGAACCGTAGTTATATCTGGAGGAATGATAGCCAAAGATGTAACACTAACTAGTGGACTATTTTCAAATGCAATTGAGCCAATGCTCGTTACACTGCTTGGAATTGTTATACTGGTCAGCAAGGTATTTCTAAAAGCACCTAGACCTATGGTAATAAGACCATTTCCAAAATTAACATTACTAATATCGGTAAAATCAAATGCTTGTTGACCAATACTTGTTACACTATCTGGAATAATAATACTTGTTAAGCCAGTATTAAAAAAAGCACTATTTTGTATATCAATAACACCATTTTGAATAGTTGCACTTACCATATTATTGTTGCTATCGAAGGCACCATTTTTTATAGTTTCAACACTTCCAGAGATAGTTACATCAGTCAATTGCTTAAGTCTGAAAGCATCTACTCCAATACTGGTTACGCTAAATACATCAGTATTATTTTGAACCGTATTTGGTATAGTTACAATTGTACCACCTGCTGTATTATAATCAATGGCTTCAACCTCATCTGGTGACAAAGATGTAATCTCATAGGTGATAAAATTATCTACAAAAGTATCTCCAACGGATTGGGAATACCCAATTACAGCTGTAAATAAAGTCATTAAAATAAGTAGTTGTTTTTTCATTTTGTTTTGGTTTTAAGGTTAAAGTAAATTTATTTTTAAGCCGCTCTAATAATCCATTTTAATAAGATCACCCTCTAGTGTATAGTAAAAACGAAACGTGGTACCTCCATTTTCTGAATTGAGGCTAATCGTATACTCCGTTTTACTTAGATCGCCATTGTCTGGAAAAATTAAGCCTGCTATGCTCAAGGTTGGATTATCAAGGTTTTTTTCATCCTTAAGTTTTTGAACCGATTGTTCTACTAAACCACCCAATTTGGATAAGCTTATAGTTTCACCTAACTGAAACATATAGTCTGCAGCTTTTGTGCCTTCAGGAACTTCAATTGTGATGTCTGAATTTTGCTGCCAGATATCTTGGGTCAGATTCCATTGTCCCATTTTTAAAGATTCTGGATCTTCAGTAACGGTAACACCAATAATATTACCTATTGATTTATTGTAAGTAATAGTAAGGTCTGTATAGTAAGCATCCTTACCAAACTTGCTCACGAGCTCGTTTTCTATTTCTGTAAAGCCTTCTGAAGTTGCTGGTTGGTTATTGGTTGAGCTGCTACATGATATTAATTGTATAAAGACTAATAGTGTAAATAAGTAGCCTATTGAGCTTAATTTTGTGGTCTTGTTTTTCATAATAATAGTTGGTAATGAGTAAAGCGAAACGTCATTATTCACCCAATTGATTTTACTCGTTTTGTTTAAATATATAATGCCATCAAAGGCTTCATAACTATTTGTTATTAAGTAAATGTATAGGACAACAATGAAGAATGAAATAGGGAATCTATTTCCTTTAGGTGTAAATAAATAAGCGTGGTACTTTAAGAAATATCTGTAAAAACAGCAGTTTAACCTGATATTTCGACACTTAATCTGTGTTTTTGCTTAAAAAAGCCGTTACAAATTGTTCCTTTTTTCGCGAAGAGACAGGTATTTTTTTTCCATTTTTTAAATGAATTACGCCAGACTTGTCGTATTTATCTATATACTTTAAGTTAACCATAAAAGATTGATGTGGTCTTGTAAAATTAGCATCTGTAAGTCGTTCTTCAAATTCTTTTAATGTTTTTGAGACCAAATGCTTTTTACCATCATTGCAATAAAAAGTAGTATAGCCTTTATCTGATTCACAGAACATCAACTCATTTAAATCTACAACCTGAAAACTATCCTGAAGCGAAAGTATCAGCTTGTCATCCTGATTTTGCCATACCTTTTTAGCTACATTTATCTTTTGCTTTTGTTCAGAGACCGAGAATTGTTTTACCTTATGTAATGCAATTTTTAACTCTTCAACATCAACAGGTTTTAATAGGTAATCCACAGCTCCCATTTTCAGGGCTTTTAGAGCAAATTCTTCGTAAGCAGTTATAAAAATCACTTTGAATTTAAGGTGTTCTGTTTGTTCTAAAAATTCAAAGGCGTTACCATCAGTTAAATTAATATCCAAAAAAATAAGCTCTGGCTTGCAAGCATTGGCTACAACAACGGCTTCTTTTACAGATTCACATTCGCCTACAACTTTTACGTCGGTTTCAATAAGTTCTAAAAGGTTAAGCAACCCTTTTCTTATATAAGCTTTATCTTCTATTATAATTGATTGCATTAGGCTACGTCTTTTTTATAAGGAATTACTAAAGTAACTATAGTGCCTTGTTCACTATGCTTTTTTCTATCTTCAATACGTACAGAACCTTCTATGTTAAAATCTTTTGACAGCATCTTTAATCGCTCTGAAGTTATTGTCGTTGCCAAGGACTTTTTATCTTTTCGGTTATGTCCATTTTGTGAATCTATACCTATACCATTATCCTTAATGGTACAAATCAATTCATCGTTCAAATATTCTATTTGAACATCTATTTTCCTGTTCTCTTTTCGATCTTCAAAAGCATGCTCAATAGCATTTTCAATAAAGGGTTGAATAAGCATTGGTGGTATTTTAAACATTTCTTCATCAATATTCTTATCTACCAAAATTGTATAATCGTAAGATTGACTATCTTCAAGATTTTGAAGCTCTAAGTAATTGTTTACAGCTTCTAGTTCTTGATTCAGAGGCACCAACTTATCTCTTGAATTTTCTAATGTAATTCGCAATAATTTTGAAAATTTAGACAAATAAAATACCGATTTTTTGTCTTCCTTATTCAGTATCATTCCTTGTAAGACAGATAGTGAATTAAAAATGAAATGTGGTGTCATCTGTGAACGTAACAGTTTCTGCTCTATGGCTATATTTTGGGTTTTTGCTTTTTGATGTCTCAACTTTAATGAGAAAATAATTCCGCCTAATATAATAGCACTAACTAAAAATGCTATAACACCCAAAAACAGGTTGCGTTTAGATTTTTCTAAATCTTGAGAGGTGGTTAATACTGTTTTTGTCAACTTTAATTCTCTAATGTTTGCTGAATCTAGAGCTTGTTTGTATTTATATTCATATTCTAATTGCGTAATTTTTTCAATATTATCTTCATTGAAAATACTATCGTTTAGTGTTTTGTAGAGTTCATGGCTTTCAAGAGCTTTTTTATAATCGCCATTGTTTTTATAAATTTTTGAAAGCAATATTTGGGCATTTTTTTGGTGTCTTAAAAAGTCATATTTATTTGATAGCTCTTCTAATTTTTTTGCATTAACTAGTGCTAGATTATAGTTTTTCAAACCACAATAAGCATCTGCTAAACCATGATAAGAGTCCGATAAATCGAATGGCTGATTATTTTTTAGAGTTAACGCTTCAGCTTCTTTAAAATAATCTACAGCTTTTTCATATTGTTTCATTTCAAAATACGCAAAACCCAAACCATTAAGAGCATTTGCTAAATTTAAATCATCTTCTATTTCCCTACTAAGTGCAATAGACTCTTTAAAGTATGTAATAGCAGTTTTGTAATCTTTGTCATCATAATAAATCCCAGCAATATTATTTTTAAGGGCCGTAATGTTTCTGGTATTATAATGAGCGGTTTTTATAGCAAGGGCTTTGTTGTAAAAGGTTAATGACTTATCATTTAAATTTTGCATTCTGTACAGATTTCCTGTATTGATATATGATTGAAATATACCAATAGAATCATTAGCTCTTTTGGCTACTTTTAAAGATTCTCCATGATATTTTAAAGCCAAAGGATAATTGCCTTGCATGTAATATACATTGCCTATTGAATTTAAATTATTGAGAATTCCTTGCGAATCGTTAGTTTCTCTGTTAATTTTTAACGCTTTTTCAAAATTCTCCAATGCTTTTTTATACTCTCCAGTGTCTGCATAAATATTACCAATATTGTACAAAAGCCCTTCATTGTTCTTTATACCAAGCTTTTCTTTAAGTTTTAGCGCTTCTTCATAATATTTTAGAGCTTGTTGGGTATCGCCTTTGTAATGATATAAAACTCCAAAAGCATTTTTACATTTTGCAACTCCGTCTAAATCGTCGATAGAGTTATAAAATTGTAGTGCCTTTTCAAAATTCTCTATAGCTTTTTCAAAATTAGCCTGTTCCATATAAATAGCACCTTTAATATTATAGCTACGTGCTTTTAACTCAACAGACTGTAGCTCATCAGCTAGTTTAAAAGCTTCATTTACATAAGCCATAGCTTGAGGTGGATTATTTCTATAATGTTCAAATGCTAGTTCATTTAGAATTTGAACTCGGACAGTATCTTTTTTTTGATGAATTTTTAATTCATTCTCTAAGCTATCAATCACTCTATTTTGAGAATATATAGTTATTGGCAGCAATGAAAAGCAGATTAGAATGATATAGAATTTCCTTTTCATAAAGGTGGTAACAGTGGTTTTATGCTAATTGATCATTTAATAATACGCATAAATAATCAAATTAATAATATTACATAAAACTTAACTGCAAAAATAAATATTCGATATGCTTAAAGCTATATTCGTGAAGTATCAACCCATATTTGTTTATAAGAATTCTAGATGATTAATTCTTTTATAAAATTGAAATGAAAATCTAAGTTAGTTAACTACCTCACCATACAAATCAAAATCTTCAGCTTCAATCACTTTTATAGTAGCAAATTCACCAGTCTTTAAGTAAGCTTTAGTAGCATCAATCAACACTTCGTTATCTACATCTGGCGAATCATATTCGGTTCTTCCAACAAAATAATTCCCTTCTTTACGATCGATAACCACTCTAAATTCTTGTCCGATTTTAGCCTGATTCAATTCCCAGGAAATCTGAGACTGAATTTCCATAATCTGATTGGCTCTGTCAATCTTCACGTCTTCAGGTACATCATCTTCCAAATTATAGGCATGTGTATTTTCTTCATGAGAGTAAGTAAAACAACCTAGACGTTCAAAACGCATCTCTTTCACCCAATCTCTAAGCGTTTCAAAATCTTCTTGAGTTTCGCCAGGATAACCAACAATAAGTGTCGTTCTTATGGTCATTTCAGGGACTTTAGCTCTAAATTCTTTAAGCAATTTTGTAGTTTTTTCCTTGGTGGTTCCACGACGCATACTTTTTAAAATCGAATCGGATATATGTTGCAACGGAATATCCAAATAATTACACACCTTTGGCTCACGATTCATTACATCTAATACATCCATCGGAAAACCTGTCGGAAATGCATAATGTAAACGTATCCATTCTATCCCATCCACTTTAACTAAGTGTTCTAGTAATTCGGCAAGATTACGTTTTTTGTATAAGTCTAATCCGTAATAAGTCAAATCCTGAGCAATCAAAATCAGCTCTTTTACACCGTTTGCTGCTAATTTTTCAGCTTCAATAACAATGTCTTCAATAGGTGTACTCTTATGCTTTCCACGCATCAACGGAATCGCACAAAAGCTACATGGACGATCACAGCCTTCAGCAATCTTCAAATAGGCATAATTTTTAGGCGTCGTTGTCAAACGCTCTCCAATCAATTCATGCTTGTAATCGGCTCCTAAAGCTTTTAGTAATTGAGGTAATTCTGTCGTTCCAAAATACTGATCTACATTCGGAATTTCCTTCTGTAAATCGGGTTTATAACGCTCACTTAAACAACCTGTCACAAAGACTTTATCAACGTCACCGGCTTCCTTTTTCTGCATAAATTCCAAAATCGTATTAACGCTTTCTTCCTTTGCATTATTGATAAATCCGCAGGTATTAATAACCACAACATTACCTTCCTCTTCATGAACGACGTCCTTTCCGCTGGCCTTTAATTGTCCCATTAACACTTCACTATCGTAAACATTTTTACTACAGCCAAGAGTGACAACATTGATTCTATTCTTCTTAAGTGATTTAGTTCTCATACTCAAATTTCAGTGGGCAAAGATACATAATGATTATTGATATATATGTGTTCAAAGGATTAAACCTTTTACTACTGAAATGGTCTAAGTAAAAAACCTAGGTATGAAGCTAACAATTTTCTCTTGTATTACTGTAGTATGCTTATTTTTATTTAATTGTTCTACGGATGGCTCTCCATTTCCCGATGATATTCAAGATGATGACACCTTTGAAAGTGCTATTTACTTTCCACCTCTGGACACAACTGCAGACTGGGAAAGCAAAACGATTGCTGAAGCAGAATGGAATGACGCCCAATTACAAGCATTGCTCGATTTTTTAGAAGAAAAAAACACTAAAGGTTTTATCATGCTTCACAACGGAAAAATTGTTGTTGAAGCTTATATGAATGGCCATACGAATCTTACACCTTGGTATTGGGCCAGTGCTGTAAAAACCCTGACAGCTACTGTTTCGGGCATTGCGCAAGATGAAGGACTCTTGGATATTCATTCTAAAGTTTCGGATTATTTAGGAACAGGATGGACAAGCGCCAGTATTGAAAAAGAAGACCTAATTACCCCTGAACATTTGTTATCTATGACTTCTGGTTTGGATGATACAACTGGTGACGATGTATCTCCCGAAAACCTAGAATATACAGCTGATGCAGGAACACGCTGGGCATATCACAATGTCTATGTAAAACTTCAAGATGTTGTGGCTCAAGCTACCAATACATCTTGGGACAATTATTTTGACACGGCATTAAAATCTAAAATTGGGATGTCTGGCTCATGGATTCCTTTAAATAGTTTGAATGTTTATTGGAGCAATACCCGAAGTATGGCGCGTTTCGGACTCATGATTTTTGCTAACGGACAATGGGAAGACCAGCAAATAGTTTCAGAAAGTCATATCACTGCGGCGACCAATACGTCTCAAGACGTCAACTTAGCTTACGGATATTTATGGTGGCTCAATGGCAAATCCAGCTATCATTTACCACAAAGTCAGTTTGAATTTCAAGGCGAGCTTATTCCTAATGCGCCAGCAGATATGTTTGCTGCACTAGGGAAAAATGATCAAAAAATCTATGTGGTTCCGAGTAAAAAATTAGTCGTCATCAGAATGGGTGAAGCTGCTGAAGATTCTAATTTTGCATTGTCTAATTTTGACAATGATTTATGGGAACACATCAATGCACTCATTGATTAATTATAATGCATAGGCGCCTTTCGCTTTTTAGAAGCTTGTTCATACACATAAGCCCATTCTAAGAGTTGTTTTTCTCGCAACCTCGAACTTATAAAAGTTAAGCCTTTGGGCTCGCCTTCTTCGGTGTAACCCATCGGCACAGTTAAAGCAGGATATTCACCAACTGCAGCAAAACCTGCGTGATAATTATTAATAGACAGGATGCCGTCTAAATTATGAGTTGTCATAGGTTCGTCAAAAAATCGCTTTCCATTCGCATGTAAGGTGGCTTTAATTTGAGCAAATTCTTCTTCGGTTGCCGTATCTTCAGAAATCCCATGGAATAATTTTTGTCCGTAAGGCATCACCTTCAAGCTATCAGTTCTATTAAAAGCCATAACATCTTCGATGGATGTATAACCTAAGTTTTTATTTCCGTAGATATTTAAATAAGTCACTAAATCGGTTTTCATATCGAGATTCAATAATCTTATAAATCCCGGTAGATTAAGATCTAATGGCTCGATTTCTATTATTTCGGCACCTTGCTGTTTTAACGCTTCAATAGCCTCTTTATACAAAGCATCTTCCATTAAATTTTTGAGCGCTCCAAAGCGTTTGCCTTGAAGTGTAGTCGTTTTTAAATCGTTCTGATAAAATGGCGATTCCCATAGGTTGTATACCGATTTTGAATCGGAAAGATCCTCGCCAAAAAGCGCATCTAAAACAATAGCATTATCCGTGACATTTTTAGTCATTGGACCTGCTGTATCTAAGGTTGAAGAAATAGGAACAATCCCACTTCGACTCACCAAACCAATGGTAGGTTTGAGTCCGACAACCGAATTCTGACTCGCTGGCGACAAGATAGAACCCGAGGTTTCACTTCCTATGGCAGCAGCGCAAAAATTAGCTGCGACAGCAACACCACTTCCAGAGCTTGAACCTCCAGTATCAATGATGCGTCTTCCGTACGGATTTAAAGTTTGGCCACCAATTGCTGAATAGCCACTCGGACAATCACCACAGAAAAAATAAGCCCATTCGCTCAGGTTTGTTTTTCCTAAGATAATGGCGCCTTTATATTTTAATTGTTTCACAATAAAAGCATCATCGGTTGTATTATGTTGAAAAGCTACAGCACCAGCTGTTGTTGGCATTTCTGCTGTATTGATATTATCTTTTAAAAGAATAGGCATTCCAAAAACGGGATGTTTCAGCTTTTTATTGAGGAATTCCTGATCTTTCAGTTGAGCTTCGGCAATTGCATTTGGGTTGATAGCAATAACAGCATTTAAAGACCAGTCATTTTCACGATCAAACTTTCTAATTCGGTATAAATAAAATTTGGTCAATGATTCATAGCTCAATGTTCCGTCAACCATATGCTGTTGAAGTGTTGGTATATCCTGATCCAAAACAAAAGGTTTAAGGCGATTGTATTGGTCTTCAGTAAAATCTTTTAAATCCTTATTAAACACATCCCAAAGTTCAGCATTGGTGATGTATTTAGAATCCAAGACTTTAAATTCCCTGAAATCTTTGGTCGAAATAGCACTTAAATCCTCATTTGCTGGTGTGACTTCAGGTGTATTATTGTCATTAGGGTTTGTGGACTTTTCTTCAGAAGGTTTGCAACCAACATAAACAATAAGAAAGCAACATAAAATGAAATAACGCATGGTGTGATAGTTAGTTTAAATTTTAATAAAAATAAGGAAAAATCAATTGCGGTTTTCAAAAGGAATGATAACACCTTTTTCGATATAGTTTTTTAAGCCTAACAATAATTGCGACCAACAAAATGCAGAAAATCTAAAATGATGGTTTTGCTCTGGCCAATTGGTATGTGAGAATTTGAGTAAGGTTTTATTTTGATGGTCTTCTAAAGTTATCCCGAAGGTAGTAGGCTTCCAATTGGCATCAGCCTCTGTCATACTAAGATAGAAGTATGTGTTGGTTTTTACTTTAGTGACTTCAGCAAACCAATTGTACTGGTCTGTAAAATTAAGATTGTAAATCGCTCCAAGTTCAGGTTGTCCAGATGATTTTAACGTCCACCAATGATCTAAGTGTTCTGGCAAGCAAAAGGCTTCAAACACGGTTTGTTTGGGTGCATCAATATAAAAATCGAAATAGATATTATGATTCATAAGGATTGAAACTATTGACAAACAGATAAATATCTCCTGCTAATATAGTTATCAATAATGTCATGACAAAAAGTACCAGAACACGTACTAAATTATAAGACTTCCTTTTAAAATTTAAATAATTAATTACAGTTAATACCAGATATAACACAGCCATTAAACTAAGAGGAAAGGCTGCAAGTTTCCATATGCCTTGTGGGATTAATGGATTTTCTATGACATCAAAAATGGATGTTCCTAGTTGAACAGTGTAATTTAAAAACTGAATGATGGAGATTCCTAAAGAAACAGTCAAAAGTATTCTTAAGGTCGTCTCGCTTTTCAAACTTCAAATTTTATTTAAAGAAAGAATCTACAAATTCGTATTTATTGAAAACTTGTAAATCTTCAATCCCTTCGCCAACACCAATATATTTCACAGGAATTTGAAATTGATCACTGATACCAATTACCACGCCACCTTTAGCGGTTCCGTCGAGTTTAGTTACAGCTAGTGATGTCACTTCTGTAGCAGCTGTAAATTGCTTAGCCTGTTCAAAAGCGTTTTGACCTGTAGAGCCGTCTAAAACCAAAAGCACGTCGTGAGGTGCATCGCCAACCACTTTTTGCATGACACGTTTCACTTTAGTAAGCTCGTTCATCAAGTTGATTTTATTGTGTAAACGACCTGCAGTATCAATAATAATCACATCGGCATCTTGATTAACTCCCGATTGTAAGGCATCAAATGCCACAGAAGCAGGATCAGATCCCATTTCTTGACGAATCATGGGAACTTCGACACGATCTGCCCACACTTGTAATTGGTCGATTGCAGCCGCTCTAAAGGTATCTGCGGCACCGAGAACGACTTTTAATCCTTTCTTTTTAAACTGATAGGCTAATTTACCAATCGTTGTTGTTTTTCCAACACCATTAACTCCAACAACCATGAGGACATAAGGTGTTTTAGAACCATTTTCTTGTTTTGGCAACTCAGGAATCACATAATCGGTCTCTTCACCAGAATTGGTTTCCGATAGCAAGCCAGCAATTTCTTCGCGTAAGATTTTATTTAATTCTGAAGTCCCTAAATACTTATCTTTCGCCACACGTTCTTCAATACGCTCAATCACTTTTAAAGTCGTATTCACACCAACATCACTGCTCACTAAGATTTCTTCAAGATTATCTAAAACATCATCATCTACTTTAGATTTACCAGCAACTGCTTTATTTAATTTTGAAAAAAACGAGGTTTTCGATTTTTCCAACCCTTTGTCTAAGGTTTCTTTTTTTTCCGAAGAAAATATTTTTTTAAAAAAACTCATTCGTTTTACTTATTTATAAGTTCTATTCAAATGTCGAGCCGAAAATTTTTACTGCTATTTTGACAGATAATCGCTCAAATATAGCCATAAAAAAACTGCTTTCAAATATGAAAGCAGTTCGTAACCAGATATAAAATATCTAATTTATTTTTTGTTTAAAAAATCATTGACAAACTCTGGTGCCATTACTGACTCAACAAACATGTAAGCGCCAGTTTTTGGTGACTTTACCATTTTGATTGCTTTTGTAAGTCTTTTAGATCCTGTTTGTAATGATGCTACTGATTTCTTTGCCATGACTCTATAATTTTATAATGCATTATTTGAGTTTTCTATCGAAAAACTCTAATTATTTAATTTCTTTGTGAACAGTCATACGCTTTAAGATTGGATTAAATTTCTTAATCTCCATTCGATCTGGCGTATTCTTTTTGTTTTTTGTAGTAATGTAACGAGACGTTCCTGGTTGTCCAGATTCTTTGTGCTCTGTACATTCTAATATCACCTGTATTCTATTTCCTTTTTTTGCCATTGTACGTGTATTTAACGCGTTATGCTATTATTTTAAAAATCCTTTGGACTTTGCTTCTTTGATTGCAGCAGAAATACCAACCTTGTTGATCGTTTTTAATGCTGAAGTTGATACTTTTAAAGTAACCCACTTATCTTCCTCAGGAATGTAAAAACGCTTTTTAATTAAGTTAGCGTTAAATTTACGCTTCGTTTTATTCATCGCGTGAGATACGTTGTTTCCAACCATCGCTTTCTTTCCAGTAAGTTCACAAACTCTTGACATTTCTTTCTAACTTTATATGATGTTATACTGCCTATCTTCTAATATCTCTTATGGATATTTTTAAACAGGGTGCAAATTTAAGAAAACTTTGTATTACAGGCAAACTAAAAGTGCTACTTTTTTAAAATTTCTTTTTGTAGCATTTCGAAGGCTTTATTTGCCGCTTTATTTATCACTTTTACACGATGATTCCCAAGGCTAAATTTCTCAGAATAGACATGCTCTTTGGTTGCTATGGCGATATACACAATTCCTAAATCTTCGGCAGTATCATCTTTAGTTGGACCTGCATTTCCTGTAGTGGCTATGGCATAATCGGTATTTAATAACCTACGAACATTTTGCGCCATGGCTTCTGCAACTTCGGCACTGACGACAGAATGGGTATTGATTAAATCTTCGGAAACCTTAAGCACATTGATTTTGGTTTCCTTGGTATAACTAATAATACTTCCTTTAAAATATTTTGAAGCACCAGCATTCGCCGTAATATGTTCAGCAATTAATCCGCCTGTACAGCTTTCAGCAGTCGCTAGAGTTTTTTTGAATTGGGTTAATTGGTTTCCTATGACCGCTTCGATGGACAAATCCTCTTCAAAACCAACAAAAATATCTTGAATTAACGGAAGCAACAATTGTGTTTGTTTATCCATTTCGGTTTCAACAAGCGCTTTATCATTTGCTTTTGCCGATAATCGCAACCTAACGCGTCCTAAACTTGGTAAATAAGCCAGTTTAATAAACGCTGGCAATTCATTTTCAAAGGTTTCAATGCGATCGGCCACAGTGCTTTCGCCTAAACCATAGGTTAAAAACGTTTTATGCAAAATATATGGAAACTGAAACTGACGTCTCAATTTTGGAAGCACCTCGTCATCAATCAACGCCTTCATTTCGTAAGGCACACCTGGCAGCACAATAAAAACAGTGTTGTTTTTTTCAATCCACATCCCTGGAGCGCTTCCGTACTTATTCATCAATACCTCAGCTTTTGAAGGCACCAAAGCCTGATCTAAATTCACCTGAGTGATTGGTTTTTTAATGTAGACTTCCCAGAGATGCTCAATGTTTTTCCGAACTGCAACATCTTCTATTAAGACATCCTCAAAATACGCAGCAATTGTTGTTTTGGTAATATCATCTTTAGTGGGGCCGAGACCGCCTGTAAGGATAACAATATCAGCATTTGTTTCGGCTTCGTATAAGGCTTTTAAGATGTGTGTTTTTTCGTCTTGTACCGAAGTGATTTGATACACCGAAACACCTATCTTATTAAGTTGCTTTGCTATAAAAGCTGAATTTGAATCCACTATTTGTCCGATAAGAATCTCATCGCCAATAGTAATAATTTCTGCTTGCATTAGAGGTTAAAGTCTTCTTTGAGTTCTGCTGAAGCTTTTTCAACGGCAGCGAGTACGATTTCTAATTCGTTAGAGCAGTCTTCACCTACTTTCTCAAATTTGCCCCAATCTTGAACGACTATAAGGTCTTGAAGAACGCCTAATTCGAACAAATCGATTGTAGGTTTCATTTTGTGAGCCGCTTGATAAGTATTGTAATAATCCTCTTCGGCAACTGCTTTTTTGAGTCGCTCAGCATCTACTGGTACTTCTTCTAAAAATGCTTCGGCTAATGTTTGGATAAAATCCATATCATTATCTGCCAATTCACGAACTCTTGATAATTTGTAATGTTGTTCCATTATTTATTTTACTGTAATTGAAAACAATTGTTTGTCTTCAATATATCCTTTTAATTTATCGTTAGCAATAACTTTGCCAACTCCTGACGGAGTTCCCGTAAAGATAATATCTCCAATCTTTAAAGTAAAATATTTTGAGACATATTCTATGAGTTCATCAATCTTCCAAAGCATCAAACTTGTATTTCCGCTTTGAACAACGGTCTCATTTTTATGCAAACTAAAATCGATTGCATCTACATTTTCAAACGCACTTTTAGGCAACCAGTCACCAATTACAGCAGCTCCATCAAAGGCTTTTGCTTTTTCCCAAGGTAAGCCTTTTGCTTTGAGTTGGGCTTGTAAATCACGCGCTGTAAAATCGATACCTAAACCAATTTGGTCGTAATATTTATGAGCGAATTTTTTGGCAATATGTTTTCCAACTTTATTTATCTTGACTAAAACCTCTACTTCATAATGGACGTCATCAGAGAAGTCTGGGATAAAAAACGGTTGCTTTTTTAATAAAATAGACGTGTCAGGTTTTAAGAACACGACAGGATCTGAAGGTTTTTCATTATCGAGTTCTTTGATGTGTTCGGTATAATTGCGACCTATACAAATGAGTTTCATTGTCTAGATGGATGGGTTAGTTAGAGTGATAAATTTAAAATAGTTTATTATTAAATGCTCTCAATTTGATGGCAGTTAACACCTTTTTGGTATACAATGGAAAATCGGCATTGAGTAACCAGCCAAAATAGCCAGGTTCTTTTTCTAAAACTTCGGTGACGAGTTTTCCTTTATGTTTTCCAAAAGAGAAACATTCGTCGCCATCTTTATTAAAAGCTATAAATCCTGCAAAATCGGCAAATTTCTTACGCGAACTAAATTCGGCTAAAAACTTCGTATCATTTTCCAGTTCTTCATATTTGTCTAATTGGGCTTTTAAAACTTCATAAGTTGCTAAGGTATCTGCTTCGGCACTGTGCGCATCTTCTAGATTTTTATTGCAGTAAAACTTATACGCCGCACTTAAGGTACGCTGTTCCATTTTATGAAAAATAGTTTGCACATCAATAGACTGTGTGTTTTTTATATCAAAATCGATCTCGGCTCGCAGCATTTCTTCGGCAAGCAACGGAATATCAAAGCGGTTGGAATTAAAACCACCCAAATCGGAATCCTTAATCATTTGATATACGTCTTTCGAAATCTCTTTAAAGGTGGGTTTGTCGGCAACATCGGCATCAGAAATCCCATGAACCAAAGTCACCTGTGGCGGAATAGGAATTGTAGGGTTCACACGTTGAGTGTAAGTCTCCTCTTTTCCGTTAGGATGCACCTTTAAGATGGAAATTTCAACAATTCTATCACTAGTGATATTAATTCCTGTGGTTTCTAAATCGAAAAAACAGATGGGCTTTGTAAGATTGAGTTGCATGCGTATAATTTTTCACAAAGGTAATTAGATTAATGAATTATAGAGGTCGAAGCCAAAAATTAACTTTCTTTCTTGAAACTTATTCAAAACTAATTCGTCATGTTATTGTAATAAAAATGCAATAGAAATAAATTATTACGTCTTTATAGTTGAGAGCTGTATTAAAGCACAATGAACCAATCAGAAAATAATAAAAAGTTAAACACATTTTTTAACGAAGAATACTCTTCTCTTAAATCTTATGTAAGCTCCAATTTAAAAGCGAGCGTCAATAAAGATGCAGAAGACATTATTCAGGATGTGGCTTTAAAACTGTTTACTAGTGCTGACAGATATTCACCAATTAACAACGTTGCAGGCTTCGTATATCGTGCAATTCGAAACAAAATAATAGATGTTATGAGGTCTTCAAAAAAACCTCATGTGAGTTATGACACACAGAATGAAGCCAAGTTGACAGAGCTTACACACTTGATTTATGATACAGCATCAGAAGTATATCCTGAACAAATGAAGCAAGAATTAAAAAATGCCATTATCAATCTGAAGCCAAACTATAAACATATCATTATCGCTATTGACTTTGAAGGCTATACGTATAAAGAAATAGAAAAAGAAACAGGAGTACCGATTGGGACATTAATGTCACGACGTCATAGAGCCATTTCGCTCCTATATAAAACGCTAAAATCAAAACAAGAAATTATTAATAAATAAAAATTATGTCAAATTATTTTAAACACAAAATGAGAGGCAAATCTCCAGGAGAAATTGCCGGAATGATCATCTTCGGAATCATATTTATTACTGGCTTAGCTATACTGTTTGGCTTTGTTATTATGTGGTTATGGAATTGGTTGATGCCAATGATTTTTGGACTTACAACATTAACGTACTGGCAGGCTGTTGGCGTTTTTATATTAGCTAAAATACTCTTAGGAGGTTGTGGCGGTTTTGGAGGTAAGGACAAATCTTCTTCAAAAAAATCCAGCTGCACAAAGGAGTCTAAAGGAGAATTTTCAAAATGGAAGCACTATGATGATTTTTGGAAAGAGGAAGGCAATAAAGCCTATGATGATTATGTAAATCGATTAACCAGTAATAACGACACCAATGATTAGTCAATTCTACATAAAACAGAAACAAAACATTCAAATTCATGTTTTTAAAACAAATATCAATAACGATACTGATGTAAAAACTATTGGTACATTATTGAATTCTAACCCATACATAAAAAACTGGAGTGTTGATTTGGAAGATATTGATAGGGTGTTAAGAATAGAAGCCAGAAAACAATTACATGAAAATGATATTGTCAAGCATTTAAATACAAAAGGTTTTTATTGCGCTATATTAGAATGACAGTTATACCACAAACCTCCTTGAAATTAAAAAGCACAATCAAATGATTGTGCTTTTTTTATGATTTAATTCCTGAACAGGAATGTTATTTAAATCTCTCTGTTAGAATCCCAGGCTTCTAAATAATCTTTAACTGCTTTTACAAATTGTCCGCCTAAAGCGCCATTAACCACTCGATGATCATAAGAATGCGATAAGAACATTCGGTAGCGAATACCAATAAAATCACCTTCAGGAGTTTCAACAACAGCAGGTACTTTTCTAATAGCACCAAGAGCTAAAATCCCTACTTGTGGCTGATTGATGATTGGTGTTCCCATAATACTTCCGAAGGTACCTACATTAGTTACCGTATAGGTTCCGCCTTGAATATCATCAGGCTTCAATTTGTTGTCTCGCGCACGTGATGCTAAATCATTAACCTTTTTTGTCATACCAACTAAGTTTAGCTGGTCGGCATCTTTAATTACTGGTACAATTAAGTTACCATCTGGTAAGGCAGCAGCCATCCCTAAATTGACATGTTTTTTCTTAACAATCGTATCCCCTTGAAGCGAAATATTCATCATTGGAAAATCACGTAAGGCTTTAGCCACGGCTTCCATAAATATTGGTGTAAAGGTTAAATTTTCACCTTCACGTTTATAAAACTCATCTTTAACTTTCTTTCTCCAATTCCATATTTTGGTCACATCTGCTTCAATAAAACTCTGTACATGAGCTGATGTTTGCACAGATTCTACCATATGATGAGCAATAAGTTTACCCATTCTGGTCATTTCTATAATCTCATCATCACCACTAGCAACCACTGGAGCTGCTTCTGATTTCTTATCTGCAACAACAGGCTGTACTGGTGTTACTTTTGGTGCCTCTGAAGTTTCAACTTTTGCTGGAGTTGTTTGTGTACCTCTATGTTCAACATAGGAAAGAATATCATGTTTAGTAACGCGTCCGTCCTTACCAGAACCTGCAATACTATCTAATTCTTTCTGAGAAATCCCTTCTTGTTTCGCAATATTTCTGACTAAAGGCGAATAAAAGCGATCGCCATTATTAGTAATAGGCGCCACCGTTTCTTGTGCAGCAACTACAGTTTTTGCAACTTCGGCAACAGCGGGAGTTTCTTTGATGGTTTCAGTTTTAACTGGTTCAGATTTTGGTGCTTCAACTGAAGCATTATCATCGCCTTCAATTTCTATCACAGCAATGGTTTGCCCAACTTGAACTACATCATCAACATCAAACAGTTTCTCAATAAGCACACCATCCACTTCACTCGGCACTTCACTGTCAACTTTATCTGTAGCAATTTCTAAAACTGCTTCATCAGCTTCGATAGTATCGCCAACTTCTTTTAACCAAGATGTTATTGTTGCCTCAGCAACACTCTCTCCCATTTTAGGAAGCTTTAGCTCAAATTTTGCCATATCTTTAATCTAGGGTCTATAATTTGTTATTCGGTTGCAAAATTAATGAAAAATCAATACAATTACTGAGATTATTTCAATTAATTATCTTTAAAAGTAATCACCTCTCCTCTACTTTTGGAGCTATTACTTCCGATGATAAAGTTAGAGTTTTTTGGTAGAATTTTAAATGTCGCCGAACAATTTTTAGGTGTATCAGATAAGATTTGGATGATGGACTTAAAACTTAGCTGATTATTATCTAAAATATATTCGGTGTTATGCTCATAGTTTTTTAGATGCGATTGTAGCTTTAAATCGGTTGTTAATACTGATTTTAAACCTATATGCATTTCCAAAGACACCAACCTGTAATCGTCAATACACTGCTTTTCTTTTTTTGAATCGCCTTGAAGTAATGGCATGATCTTAATTCCTAACCAAACCAAAAGATCAAAAACACTATTAGACTTGAAATGCTTATTATAAAATATTTGCATAGCACCATAAAATCGCTTTGCATAGGTTTTATCTTTTAAGGTACTTTCCCCTTTATAGTGAATTATGGCGACTTCGCCATTGTACCAATTGGTATAACCAGCCTGGCTCACTTTATAGGACAAATCAATGTCTTCACCATACATAAAATAGTCTTCATCAAATCCATTCACTTTTTGATAAACTGCTTTAGGTAGTAACATAAACGCACCCACAAATACAGATACAGGCCCAATCGCTTTAGCATCGAGATGAGAAGCATAATAGGATTTAGACCATCCAAGCATTTTTTTAATCGCTACTCCTGGTTTTGGGATATTTCTTTTGCTTTCGGGAAGAAATTTGCCTTGACCATCAATCAATCGGCAACCAACAATACCACTCTTTTTTTGCGCTTCGGAAAATTTTAAGAGGATTTCAAATGTATCTTCGGCGACTACAGTATCTGGATTTAATATGCAAACATAATCCCCTTTAGCCTGATCAACACCGATATTGTTTCCTTTAGAAAATCCGTAATTCTCAGAATTTTCAATAAGTAGCACCTCTGGAAACAGGCGTTTAACCATGGCACAGCTATCGTCTTGAGATAAGTTATCTACCACAATGATTTCTGCCTCTAAATGACGTGTAGCCGCTTCAACACTTCGGAGACAGAGTTCTAAAAAATGGCGAACATTATAGTTTAATATGACGACTGAAAGCTTCAATACACGTTACGATTTTAAAGACGCTTCAAACGGAATTCTATTGACAATACTTCTGCCAAGAGTTATCTCATCTGTATATTCGAGTTCGTTTCCTACTGAAATACCTCGTGCTATGGTTGATGTTTTTACATCGTAATCTTGTATTTGTTTATAGATATAAAAGTTAGTGGTATCGCCTTCCATAGTAGAACCCAAAGCGAAAATAAGTTCTCTAATTGTGCCTTGCTTTACTTTTTCAACTAGCGACTGAATGTTTAATTGATTGGGACCAATACCATCCATTGGTGAAATTTTTCCGCCTAAAACGTGGTATAAACCTTTAAATGAACTCGTGTTTTCGATAGCCATAACATCCCGAATATCTTCAACAACACAGACTATATCTTCAATACGATTGGGATTGGCACAAATTTCGCAGACTTCAGTATCACTTATATTATGGCAGCTTTTACAAAATTTAATTTCGGTACGCATGGTACTTAATGCTTTTGTAAAGTCAAGTGTTTGGGATTCAGGTTGACGCAATAAATGCAGGACCAAACGCAAGGCCGTTCGTTTACCAACGCCAGGTAATTGTGACATTTCATTAACTGCGTTCTCTAATAATTTAGACGAAAATTCCATAGTTGCGAATTTACAATATGTAGATGAATTTGAAGTAGCCTAGCATAAAAAAAACCATTATTGATGTCTCGATAATGGTTTAATTCTGGTTGAATTGTTAGTTATTTTACAACCAGTTTTTTAGTCACAAATCCTGAGGTATTATTTATTCTGACAAAATAGAGACCAGATGTGTAATTAGATACATCAATGGTCGTTGGTTCAGAAACATCTAAGTCTTTAGCAAAATACATTAGTTTTCCCATAACATCATATATTTTTACAGAAACAGCTTCGTTCTTGTCCCACTCCAATGACACTGTATTTTCAGCAGGATTGGGATACACCTTAAACGTTTCTAATTCTAATTCACTTACGCTAAGAGAAGCATCATAAACACTAGATCTCCAGAGGCCTCTTCCATAAGTTGCTGCATAAATTTTATCATCTGCAGTATTAATTTCCAATTCATTAATACGTACATTAGGCAAACCATTATTAAAAGGTACCCATGAATTTCCTGTGGTATTGTCCATATAGTACACACCGTAATTCATTCCGACGTATAAACCATCTGTTCCATTATTTTGATACGTTATAGCTTGCGCTGGGAATCCTGGTAAATCAAATTCGATTCCAGTAAATGAAATCCCATTGTTGGTACTCACATAAACTTTTTCTGATCCCGAAGTTGAAATCGCTACTTTAGAGGCGTCAACAGGATGAGGCGCGATACCAGTAATAACAGCGCCACCCAAGCTCAATCCAGGCGATTGAAACCAATTAGCACCACCATCTAAAGAAGCTAGAAAGCTTCCATTTATAGCCATATATATATAATTATTATTAACAGGAGAGATTTTAAGATGATCGATATTGGCACTGTAATTTGTAGATATAGAAGTCCAATTTGCACCACCATCTGTAGACTTATAAAGCTCATCAAAAGCCACATAAATGACATTTGCATCTATTGGATCTTGTTCAAAAGGTACAATCCAATTATAATTGCTTTGCCCGCCTTTACCATCAGGTTGTGAAATACTAGTTAAATTACTACCACCATTTACACTTTTATAAAGGGTTCCATACTGACTTGTTCCATATAATATTTGCGAATCATTTTTATCGACAAAGCTCTCCATCCCATCGGCACCTAACCAATCTATCCAATTGCCAGCAGGCGTCATCACAGACGTACCGTTGTCTTGAGAACCACCAGAGACCACCACTGGATCTGTTTGGCTTACTCCTATTTTATAGAATTGACGGATTCCTAAACCACCAGTCAAATCTGTGTAAAAATTACTATTTACTACAGATGGATTGTTAGCTACATAAATACCGCCATCGGTACCAACATATAATTTATTGCCCACAAACTCCAGAATATCAACATCGGCATGACAATAACCAATATTTTCGAATTGAGAAATTCCAGGTTGCCATTGTGAGGTAATGCTAAAGGTTAAACCGCCATTATTAGATTTCCATGTGTTAATTCCTGCAATATGAACCTCATCAATATTAGTAGGATTAACAGCAATATCCATATCTCTTGGAGCTTGTCCGGGACCAAAAAGATCTTCAGCCGTTGGATCTGAATTATAGCCAAAGTAATTTTTGCCTGTATGATTTAACGTTGCAAAACTGATTCCTGAATTGGTAGATTTATAGAGATTATTAAATCCGCCACCACTAGCTTCTAAAACATAAACAACTGTAGGATCATCGGCCGACACACCTATCATTTTTGGTCCGGAAGTTCCAACAGACGGAATCACTATAAATGAAGCGCCACCATCATTGGAATAATAAAAACTAGTCCCAGATGCATAAACAACGTTAGGGTCTCCTGGTTTAAATTCTACATCATAACCATTTCCTGATGCGATTTGCGTCCAGTTGGCACCACTATCTGTAGACTTATAGATTCCGCTCCCTTGAACTGTAGCATACATTTTTGTGCTATTAGCAGTTGGATCAATCAATATTTTATTGACAATACCTGCTCCTGCATTCGAATAATAATTCCACGTACTCCCAGAATTGGTTGATCTAAATATCGTTCCTCCCGTCGATCCCCAATAATACACAGCAGGATTTTTTGGGTCGATCGCTAAGGCATAGACATCTATATTTGATAAATTATCTGTAAGAACCGTCCATGTTTGCCCGCCATCTGTACTTCTCCAAACGCCTCCAGTCATTGAACCAATAATCATTGTTGTAGGCGTATTAGGATCAACGGCAATCGCTGTGATTCGACCAACACCTGGGTTCCATCCTGAAGTAGCATTCCATGAAGTTGGTCCCATTTCTTCCCAAGTTCCAACCGTGGTTCTTGCTAAGACATTTGCTAAGACATCACTAGAATTTAAATAAGCATTATAGCTTTCTAGTTCTTGCTGATAAAACTGTGGTAGTTTTGTTTTTCCGGTGACATCCATATTACGTTCCGCAAAATACTGCCATCTTCTAAACGATTTATAACCGGTTCCTCTACCTCTACCAACGTTATCGAAGTGAGCTTCAGCTTCTTCAACAATTTGAGCAACGGTGTAATCTTCAACGTGCATCATCATGTTTTTATATTCTTGCGACCAGGACATGGCAATAAAACACATGAAACTTAAAACAAATAATATCTTTTTCATTTTGATAATTTAGATTAAAATCTTTGGAGACTATAACATCATTACAGACAATTACGCTACTTTTAATTTTAATTAGTTAATATTGTTTACAATTTTCAGCTAAAATAAAACAATTCATTTAAAATTCTGTTTAATCGTTACATATGTCTACTAGCGCCATTATTTTACTCATATTAGCCTACTTTGGAGTACTCATCTTAATCTCATATTTTACGGGTAAAGAAGATTCTAATGCTGCCTTTTTTAAAGCCAACAAGTCGGCTCCTTGGTATTTAGTTGCTTTTGGAATGATTGGCGCTTCCTTATCTGGAGTTACTTTTATTTCGGTTCCTGGCGCTGTAGAAGCGAAACAATTTGGCTATTTTCAAGTGGTTTTAGGCTATTTTTTCGGCTACCTCATTATCGCTTATGTCTTGCTACCATTGTATTACCGACTAAACCTTACTTCCATTTATACCTATTTAAAAGAACGCTTTGGAAATACCAGTTATAAAACCGGATCGATTGCTTTTCTTATCTCAAGAACTGTTGGCGCCTCTTTTAGATTGTTTTTAGTTGCTAAAGTATTACAGCTACTTGTATTTGACAGTCTTGGGGTTCCCTTTTTTATCACAGTAATTATCACCATAGCATTGATTTGGTTGTACACTTTTAAAGGCGGTATTAAGACTATTATTTTTACTGATACGCTTCAAACGCTTTTTATGCTTGTATCGGTTATTGTGACCATTTCGTTTTTAGCTTCGGCTCTTAATTTAAATAGCGTTTCTGAAATTTACACCTATGTTAGTGACAGTAATCTTAGCAAAGTATTCTTTTTTGACGATGTCAACGACTCGCAATATTTTCTAAAGAGTTTTCTTGCTGGTATCTTCATAACCATTACTATGACTGGTTTAGATCAAGATATGATGCAAAAAAACCTGACTTGTAAAAACCTAAAAGATGCTCAAAAAAACATGGTAAGTTTCAGCGTTGTTTTAGTCTTTGTGAATATACTTTTTCTTGCGCTTGGTGTACTATTAACACAATATGCTGCTCAGCATGGTATTGAAGCTAAAAAAGATGATTTATTTCCTACGATAGCTATGCTGCCGGAAATAGGCGTCGTGACTTCAGCTTTCTTTTTATTAGGCCTAATTGCTGCTGCTTATTCCAGTGCAGATAGTGCTCTAACATCACTCACCACATCCTTTTGCATAGACATTATAGAACTGGACAAAAAACCTGAGGAAAGTCGGAAGAAAGTTAGAAAACAAATTCATGTTCTATTTAGCATCATCCTTATTGTTGTCATTCTTTTATTTGATATTCTATTTACAGATGTTTCTGTAATCTGGGAATTATTTACAGCAGCTGGCTACACCTATGGACCATTACTGGGCTTGTTCGCTTTCGGCATCTTAACCAAGATCGATTTAAAAGACAAGTATGTTTGGATCATTGCGATTGTAGCACCAATCGTTTCATATGTAATTAATCACTATTCTGTAGACCTATTAAATGGCTATCAAATAGGGTTTGAAATTTTAATTGTAAATGGCATATTAACGTTTTTCGGACTTTTATTTATCTCCAAAAGAACCGTTCCTAGTATTGATTTGTAGATAATAACACTAAAGTACAAGCATTTTCAAAATCGATATGTGCTTGTCTTAGTATATTTTGAAATTCGGAATTTTCGGTACCAGGATTAAAAATAACGCGCTTAGGCTGAAGCCCAATAATATAATCGTAAAATGGTTTTTGGCGTTCTGGATTCAAATACAAAGTTACCGTATCAATATCTTTATAAGGCATTAAATTAGTATCAATTGCCACGCCTGCAACCACACCTTCTCTTAATCCGAAAGCGACCACATTATGACCATGACTTACCAACCTATTGATGGCAATATTTGAATAGCGTTGTAGCTTTAATGAGGCTCCAAGTACTAAGGTGTTCTTCTTCATTGTTATATAATTTCCTACAAAAATAGGACTCTTAGCCTTAATATTTACTTTGGGATGTTAAAAGCATGTTAACTAGTGTTAAAAAAAGTAACACATATAAAAAGTTATCGTCTATGAGATAACAACCGATTTTATATAAAAAAAGCTAATCAATCAAATCAATCAAAAAATGAAAAAAATCACACAATTGTGCGTGTTTCTCTTTGCAATTATTGCATTTGCACAACCTCAAAACCCAGAATTAAGAGATGGGTCAGTATCTGGTCGCGTTATCGACGCTCAATTAAATGCACCTTTACCTTACGTAAACATTGTAATTACCGATACGTCTAACAAAACGATTACTGGCGGTATCACAAACGATGACGGAACGTTTGAAATCAATAAAATTCCTGAAGGTCAAATCATTGTATCGATTCAATACATAGGTTACAAAACTGTTTCTAAAAACATCCATTTAGGTAAAGAAAGTTATCATATTAATCTTGGAGATATACGTCTTGAAGAAGATATTGAAAGTTTAGATGAAGTCACTGTAGTTGCTGAAGTCACTACAATTCAACAAAAAGTAGACCGAAAGGTTATTAATATTGGTAAAGATTTAACGACATCGGGACCAACGGCTAGTGATATAATGAATAATCTTCCGTCTGTAAACGTCGATCAACAAACCGGAAATATTAGCTTACGTGGCAATGAAAATGTACGCGTGATGGTTGATGGTAAACTTTCTAATGTGCCTATTGCGCAATTATTAAAGCAAATTCCTTCGACATCTATTAAGCAAATTGAACTTATTACAAATCCTTCAGCTAAATACAATCCTGAAGGTATGAGTGGTATTATCAATATTATTCTTCACAAAAACACAACGATTGGTTTTAACGGAAACATTAACGTTGGCCTCACTAAAGAAATCAATGCACGTTTCAACAGTTCTATTGATATGAATTATCGCAATGGTAAATTCAATTTTTATGGAAACTACGGAAACAATATTGGTAAAAGTGCTAATTACGGAACCATTAATCGTATTGATGATGAATCGGTTCAATTATTTGACTTCGGAAATAATAACAAATCCCATTTGTATAAAGTAGGTCTTGATTTTTATTTAAATGATACCAATACATTTTCATTCTTTACCAATCAAAATATGTATGATGGTTCTGGAACAGGAACAACAGGTATTCAATATGTAGATGAACCCTTTCAATTACAAACGTTCAATAATGATACTGAAAATACAGTCTCTCAATACAATGGTGTTTTTAATCACCAGTTTAAGAAGGAAGGTGAAAAATTAGATTTAGAAGTCGATTACAGTGTTTTTGGACAAGATGAAGTTGCTAATTTTAGCTTTGTCAATATTCCGTTTCCTCCAAACTATACAGATTTTGTAGACACTGACAGAGATCAAACTGTTGTAAATTTAGATTACACGAATCCATTATCTGATAAAGCAAAACTAGAAGTTGGAGCTGAAGCACGATTGTTTGAAACCAACATCGACTACAATTCTACCGGTTTATCGGTCAATGAAAATCAAGACGATGTGCCTGATAATGGGGATGAATTTATTCCAACTCCACAAACAGATTTTACCTATAAAAGAGATATTTATTCAGTATATGTTACTTACGGAAAAACATTTGAAAAGTGGAGTTACCAAGTTGGCGCCAGAGCCGAAAGTGTTAAAGAAGAAGCTTCTGCAATACGACAGTTAGAAACAAGTGCTGAAACCATTCCGTTTGAAAACGATTATATTCAAGTCTATCCTTCGGCATTCTTTACGTATAACCCAAGTGAAAAAAACTCGTATCAAGTAAGTTTCAGTCGTCGTGTAGATCGTCCTGGATTACAGCAAGTAAATCCGATTAGAGAATGGAGCACGCCTTTAGTATCATCATTTGGAAATACTAATTTACAGCCACAGTTTACCAATTCGGCAGAATTAAACTATACGAGAAAATTAGAAAAAGGAAGCATTACAGGTGGTGTCTTTTTCAGATTGGTAGAAGATGAAATTAACAGAGCTGTTTTTATAGATCGCTTAGATGTTAATAAAAACATACTTACCTATGACAATTTTGAAAACACCACAGCGTATGGTATTGAAATAAGCAGCAACTACAGACCAACCTCTTGGTGGAGTTTAAATGGTAGTTTCGATTTATTTGCACGACAACAAAAAGGGATTGCCGAATTATTAACGGCACCAACCGATGTAGCGACTGCCGATGATATTCTACGCTCGACGATCACTGTAGATAATATCGTTTACAATTTAAGATTGTTCAACAATTTTAAAGTCACTAAACAGCTTAACCTATCTTTATTTACAATGTATAGAGGGGAAGAAAAAGGCTTACAATTTACCAGAAAACCAATGTTTTTAGTCAATACTGGTTTACGTTACACCTTCCTTGAAGATGGTAGAGGCACCTTTAGTTTTAACTATAGCGACATTTTTAATACCATGAAATTTGAATTTGAAGGAGACAGACCTTATCCTCAAGTTGGCGAATTTAACTGGGAAAGTAACACCTGGAATATTGGATTTTCTTACCGATTTGGAGGTGGAAAATACAGAGCGCTACAACGTAAGCAACGTGATAATAATGAAAAATCTGGTAGTGGCGGATTTATATAAAAGTAAATTTAATAGCCTACATATAATAGTTGATGGTTAGTGTTAATGTTTGGTTATTAAATAAGAAAACCCAAAACGTTTTGTTTTGGGTTTTTGTTTTTATAATAAAGTGTTAAAGTTTAATAATCAATGTAATACCATTCGATAATTCACGACTCATATAAACACAAACATTTGGTTTATTATAATTTAGTCCTAAATAATAAGCAAAGTTTTAAGTGATTAATAGCAAGAAAATCCGCAGTATGAACTACGGATTTTTTTTATATAAATCACATCACTTCTAGTTACAATGTTAATTGATAGTTAAAAATGTTAAGAGATGAAATAAAAACTACTTTTTTACGTCTTATGACTGTGATAAGTTTTAAAGCTAATCAGTTTAAAAAAATCACTCTTTTATAGTTTTAGTGTTTTTAGTAAAATTGGTTAATAGCAGAAAAATCCCAAAGTTTAAACTTTGGGATTTTTTGTTGCTGTTATATATACAAAGAATAGTTTACCACTTTATAATTACGCTTCCCCAAGTAAATCCACTACCAAATGCAGCCAGTACTACAGTATCGCCTTCTTTAATTTTACCTTCTTCCCAGGCTTCGGTTAAAGCTATAGGAATAGACGCTGCAGTGGTATTTCCATACTTTTGAATATTATTAAAGACCTGGTCATCTTCCAATTTAAATTTACGCTGAATAAATTGCGCAATACGTAAATTGGCTTGATGCGGAATGAGCATATCAATATCATCAACTTGTAGTTTGTTTTTCATTAAGCCTTCCATGATTACTTCACTAAAACGAACCACCGCATTTTTAAATACAAATTGTCCGTTCATATATGGGAAATAACTTTCGTCATTCGGATCGTTTTCCGCCAAAATATCATTCACCCAACGCTTCCCCATTCCTGGAGCAATCAACACCAATTCTTCGGCATGCTCACCTTGCGAATGCAAATGCGTAGATAAAATCCCTTTACTGGTATCTTCTTCTCGTGTTAAAACTGCGGCACCTGCACCATCGCCAAAAATAACCGACACGCCTCGCCCTCGCGTCGTTTTATCTAATCCGTAAGAATGTAATTCACTCCCAATAACCAGTATGTTTTTATACATGCCTGTTTTGATAAAATTATCGGCAACCGAAATGGCATATACAAATCCCGAACATTGATTCCTAACATCTAAAGCACCAACCGTTTTAATATCTAAAGCGTGTTGTACCTGAACACCAGGTCCAGGGAAATACATATCCGGACTCAAGGTGGCAAAAATGATAAAATCGATTTCGTCTTTGTCAATACCAGCCCGTTCAATAGCAACCTTAGCCGCCTTAACACCCATTGTTGCTGTAGTATCACCCGAGTTTTTCGTTACCCAACGACGTTCTTTAATTCCGGTACGTTCTTGAATCCATTCGTCATTCGTATCCATCATTTTTGACAAATCATCATTCGTCACCACATTATCAGGAACGTAATGCCCTAAGCCTATTATCTTGGAATTGTACATAGTAATGTATTATTAAATAAGTGCTGCAATTTAACTATTTACAACCTACTTTTTTTTAAACTGAATCCCAATCGTTATGCATGCATAGTATCTTAAAAATGTCAGTTTGTCACCTTTGTGCTCTTGGTACTTTTTTTGTCTACAGATATAAGGTAAATAAATTAATATTAATTAAGATTCCTGTCTCTTCAGGAATGACAAATAAATTATATCATGACAAAAGGAAATATTAATGTATCGGTAGAAAATATTTTTCCGCTCATTAAAAAATTCTTGTACAGCGATCACGAAATCTTTTTACGTGAATTAATTAGTAATGCAACAGATGCGACTTTAAAATTAAAACACCTAACAAGCATCGGTGAATCTAAAAGTGAGTACGGAACTCCGAAAATCGAAGTTAAAATCGATAAGGAAGGTAAAAAACTACACATCAGCGATCAAGGTTTAGGTATGACCGCCGAAGAAGTTGAAAAATATATCAATCAGGTGGCCTTTTCTGGAGCGGAAGAATTTTTAGATAAATACAAAGATTCTGCTAAAGATTCTGGGATTATAGGTCATTTCGGACTAGGATTTTACTCGGCATTTATGGTTGCTGAAAAAGTAGAAATCATTACAAAATCGCACACAGATGCACCAGCGGCACACTGGACCTGCGATGGTTCTCCAGAGTTTACTCTAGTAACAGCCGACAAAACAGAACGCGGTACCGAAATCATACTTCATATTGCTGAAGATTCTACTGAATTCTTAGAAGAAGCTCGAATTAGAGAGTTGCTCCTTAAGTACAATAAGTTTATGCCGGTTCCAATTAAATTCGGAACAAAAGAAATCAATGACCCAAACTTTACGCCTAAAACAACAACTGATAAAGACGGTAAAGAAACAACCGAACCTCATAAACAAATAACCGTTGATAACATTATCAATAATCCAAATCCGGCGTGGACAAAACAACCAACCGATTTAGAAGCTGATGATTATAAAAATTTCTACCGAGAGCTGTATCCAATGCAGTTTGAAGAGCCTTTATTTAATATTCATTTAAATGTAGATTATCCATTTAATTTGACGGGAATTTTATACTTCCCAAAAATGACGAATGATATAAACATTCAAAAGGATAAGATTCAATTGTATCAAAACCAAGTATTTGTTACCGATAATGTAGAAGGTATCGTGCCCGAATTCTTAACCATGTTAAGAGGTGTGATTGATTCTCCAGATATCCCTTTAAACGTATCGCGTAGTTACTTACAGGCTGATGGTGCTGTCAAGAAAATTTCATCATACATCACACGTAAAGTAGCCGATAAATTAAAATCGTTGTTCAATTCTAACCGTGAGGATTTTGAAGCTAAATGGGATGATATCAAAATTGTCATCGAATACGGTATGCTTTCCGAAGAAAAATTCTTTGAAAAAGCAGATGCCTTTGCATTGTATCCAACCGTTGATGGCACTTATTATACCTATGAAGAGCTTTACAATAAAATTAAAGCGAAGCAAACCGATAAAGATGACAAATTAGTCATATTATATGCTTCTGATAAAGATGCGCAACACGCCTATATCGAATCGGCTAAAGCTAAAGGTTATGAAGTGTTGCTATTAGATTCTCCAATTGTTTCGCATTTAATTCAGAAATTAGAAACGACTAAAGAAAATATTTCGTTTGCGCGTGTTGATGGAGATCATATTGATAACCTCATCAAGAAAGACGACACGACAATTTCTAAGCTTTCGGAAGAAGAAAAAACAGCATTAGACACGCTATTAAAGGAAACTATTCCGCAAGAAAAATTCGCTGTACAATTAGAAGCTATGGATAGTGATGCCTCACCATTTATCATCACACAACCTGAATTTATGCGTCGTATGAAAGAAATGCAGCAAACTGGTGGTGGTGGAATGAACATGTTTGGCAATATGCCAGAGATGTATAATCTTATTGTGAATACAAATTCTGAATTGGTTGGCGAAATCTTAAACACTAAAACCAAAAAGAAACAAGAACGTTTAATTAAGCAAAGTTTAGACTTGGCACGTTTGTCTCAAGGCTTACTAAAAGGTGAAGAATTAACCAACTTTATTAAACGTAGCTACGATATGATAAAGTAATCGTTCTTAAACGACGATAAATTTAAAACCACTTTGTTTCTTCAAAGTGGTTTTTCTTATTAAAAACAACCGATTAACTAATTTTTAAAGCGAATACCGATGCTTAACACCTCATTTAAAAGGTTTTACGTAAATTACTAGAATCAATCAAATTTAAATGAAAACCGATACCTCCAAAATAAAGGAGATTTTTAAAGATCTGACTTTTTCAGACTTCGAAATAAGCATTTTAGAATCTGTATTCCATAAAGTTACCTATAAAAAAGGAGCCGTTATTCTTAAAGCAAATGATATTGTGACCATGCAATACTATATCTATGATGGCTGTCTCAGATCGTATCATATCGATGCTCAAGGTAAAGAACATACGGTACAGTTTGGTATTAAAGATTGGTGGATAAGTGATTATACGGCGTTTTTTACGACATCGAAATCCATCATGAATATTGAGGTTTTAAAAGATGCTACATTGCTAAGATTATCGCACAAGGATAAAGACTATTTATACGCTCAAATTCCTAAAATAGAATCCTTTTTCAGGAAAAAACTTGAGCGTGCATTTGCAGCCTTTCAAAAACGGATCTTATCCGGTTTATCCCAAACTGCAACCCAACGTTATATAAACTTTATTAATAAGTATCCCAATATCGAACGTAGTGTAAAAAACTATCACATCGCTTCTTACCTGGGAATTACTACCGAAAGTTTAAGTCGCATTCGTAAAGAATTGTCTAGACATTAAATTTCTTAACATACATCAATTTTTTTAAGTAAATACAATCTTACATTTGCAGCACTAGTAAGATTGACATAATAAAAGCTATAAAAGAATCCCTAATGATTAGTAGCTAACGAGCGTGAGTTGTAACAACTCGCGCTTTTTTTTATAACTTTAAACAAAAGTGAAAACTGGTTGTATAAAACCATTCACACAACTACCTAACAAAAAATAGATCAAAAAAACCTTAAGACGATCACACTAAATAACTAATTTCAGAAAAAAATAAATTCAAAAAAGACCCTTGACATAATCTGACACAAGCTCAAATATCTTTGCATTACGTTTAACAATTAAAATCAATTTAAAAATGAGAAATGCAGTGAACTGGTTTGAAATTCCAGTAAAGGATTACAACAGAGCCAAACAATTTTACAGTACGGTTATGGATTCTAAAATCACCGATCATCCAATGCCAGAACAAAACATTAAGTATGGTATTTTTGAATACGATGAAGACAATAATGGTGTTGGTGGCGCCATTATTGAAGGTGAAGGTCAAAATCCTACAAGCGATGGCGCAACAATTTATTTAAATGGTGGTGACGACTTAAGTGTCGCTTTAGAAAAAGTTAAAGCTAATGGTGGAAAAATTACGATGCCAAAAACCGATATTGGTACATTTGGTTTTATTGCTCAATTTATAGACACCGAAGGCAATCTGGTCGCTTTACACTCCATTATGTAATCTTCTAACAAAATTTAAGATAGTGAATTGCACTGCGGTTCACTATCTTTGGTATTATGTCTCAACTCTCCAGACTCATATCCATATTAACCCTTTTGCGTTCTAAACGCTTACTAACCGCTAGCGAATTATCCAGCAAATTCGATGTAAGTGTTCGAACCATTTACAGAGATATTAGAAAACTAGAAGAAGCTGGTGTTCCTGTAATAACCATAGAAGGCAAAGGTTATTCATTAATGGAAGGTTATACGGTTGCGCCTGTTCAGTTTACCGAAAAACAAGCCAATGCTCTAATTACTGCACAGCACCTTGTTAATCAAACTAATGACTTGTCGTTTGCGACCGACTTTAAAGACGCAATGACAAAGATTAAATCGGTGTTTAGGACTTCAGTTCAAGAAAAAAGTGAGTTATTAAGCAGTAAAATTTTTGTTTTTGATTCTAACTATGAGAACATTTCCAGCAACGCTCTTTCAGAAATACAAATAGCAATTACCAATTTTAATTATGTTGAAATCAGTTATAAAAAAATTAATGACGAACAGGTTTCATTCCGAAAAATAGAACCTTACGCATTCTACTCTACCCAACATAAATGGATTTTAATTGCCTGGTGCCATTTACGAAATGATTACCGAGCATTCAGAATTGATCGTGTTCAAAATTTTAAAATCCTAACTGAAACTTTTAAAGACCGAAAGTTTAACCTTCAAGATTACTTTCAATCTTGTTCTTATGACGATAAATAAACGATTAAACTTTAGTTGCCAAAACCACACCCAAACTTGCGGTAAATGTTAAAATAATAAAAGTGTAGATTTCAGGTATAATTACCTATAAATAGTACAGCATCACTATTTAAATTTGAATGCATATCATTCAATAAGACAAGGCCTTAACAAACAATTATTTTAGATGAATTCTGATGAAACTACTCTAAATCAAATTATTCAATTTCTTAACAGTATTCAAATTCGAGTTATTCCAACCCAGTTAAATGAGACTACATTTTTACCAGGATTACAATTAAAAGGGCAATCGATTTTAATAGATAAAGACCGTCTAAAATATCCAGGAGACTTATTACACGAAGCTGGACATATTGCTGTTACCGAAGCTTCACTAAGACCACTTATTGGCACTCCAGAAATGGACAACAATTGGCCAAATTTAGGTGATGAAATTGTGGCTATATTATGGTCGTATGCAGCTTTACGCCATTTAGATCTTGAGCCCAAAGTTGTATTTCACCCTCAAGGTTATAAGAATGCTTCTAACTGGTTTATAGAACAATTTACCAATGAGACTTATATGGGCTTACCGCTATTAAGCTGGATGGGACTTTGCAATACCGAAGACTTTCCTGTCATGAAACGCTGGCTTAGGTAAAAAAATACGTAAATTAGACTTGTAATCATATAAACAGGACTTACATCTGTTTACTTCAATACCAGAGCCATGTACAAAAAACTGCTACTCTTATTTATAGGCCTTATGACATCCATTAACATTTGCGAGGCGCAATCTCTAAGAAACCTAAAAGAAATTAATACGGTCTGGAATCAATTTTACATAGCCTTCAATACTTTAAATCATCAAACGATGGCCTATATTCATTCGGAAGCGTTAATAAGAATTTCTGGCGGACGTACAATTATCGATTATCAAACCTATATTTCAAATTATAAAAATCAATTTCAAGCTGCCAAATCTGAAGGCACAACTTATGACATTTCACTCCGTTTTTTTGAACGTATTAACACTAATACAACTGCAAGTGAACGTGGTGTTTACAGGTTAATCATCAACAAAGAAAAGCCTGACGAACAAACTTATTACGGTCAATTTCATGTTATTATGAAAAAAGAAAATGGTGATTGGAAAATTACTATGGACTATGATTCTACCGAATTTGATACCATTGATGAAAAATCCTATTTAAAAGCACACGCTATTACAGATTTTGAAGCGTTTTTAAAGCAGTAAAATGAAAATTATTTCTACGAATATAGCCCAACCTCAAAGCTTTATATGGCAAGGAAAAGAAGTCACAACTGGCATTTACAAAAAACCAGTTAATACAAGCATTCATTTGAAAAAGGAAGCTGTTAAAGGCGACGAAGTTTCCGACAGGAAAGTTCATGGTGGCGAATTTAAAGCCTGCTATTTGTTTTCATCTGACCAATATCCGTATTGGAAAAATCTGTATCCAGACTTAGATTGGACTTTCGGTATGCTTGGCGAAAATCTCACTGTTGAAGGTTTAAATGAAAAAACACTTTATATTGGCGACATCTATAAAGTAGGAAATGCTTTAGTACAAATCACTCAACCCAGAGAACCTTGTTTTAAATTTGGCGTAAAATTTGGAACTCAAAATGTTCTAAAACAATTTATTCAACAGGGCTATCCGGGCACTTATGTTCGTGTTTTAAAAGAAGGCACAGTTACAACTGGAGATATTTTTCAGTTGGCTGAAAAAGCCACAGACAGCATCACGATTTGGGATTTTTTTCAGTTATTATATGCTGAAAACAAAAATAAAGCACATATCAAGTCTATCTTAGACAATGACGCCTTACCACAACGAAAACGTGAGCGCCTTCAAAGATTTTTATAAAAGTAACTATTTTTTTGAACCAAAGGACACATTTGATCGTATTGACATAGACAACGAACTTCCTATAAAATTCTTAAAAAACAACCCTAATAACGTTGTATGAAGACGCCTAAAACTATCGAGCGAATTAGGTGTTTCATAAAAAATGTGTCAGTAAAATACCATACCTTTGCTTTAAACTATCAGGCATGTCATTTAAAGATTTAAAACTCAACAAACCTATTTTAAGAGCTGTTGCCGAAGCGGGTTATGATAACCCAACTTTGGTCCAAGAACAAACCATTCCTTTGGTATTAGAACGCAAGGATGTCATCACCTCAGCTCAAACAGGAACTGGTAAAACGGCTGCCTTTGCCTTACCAATCTTACAGTTGTTATTTGACAAGCAAGATGCACCAAAAAAAGGCAAAAAAATTAAAGCGCTTGTTGTAAGTCCGACACGTGAATTAGCCCTTCAAATTTCAAAAAATTTTTCGACCTACGCCACCTATACCAATTTAAGAACAGCCGTAATTTATGGCGGCACCTCTATAGAACCACAAAAGGACATTCTTACTAAAGGTGTCGATATTTTAGTTGCCACGCCAGGTCGGTTACTGGATCTTCACAAACAAGACGTTGTCAACTTAGATTATGTAGAAATTTTTGTTTTAGATGAAGCCGATTTAATGTTAGACATGGGCTTTATTGATGATGTCAAAAAAATAGAACGTTTATGCCCTGAAACGAAGCAAACACTTTTGTTTTCGGCAACTATGCCTTTTAAAGTTGAACAACTCGCTAACTCCATTTTAAAGAATCCTGAACGCATTGAAGTCACGCCAACATCATCTGCTGCAAAAAATGTAAGTCAGGTGCTATACTACGTCCCAAAACGCAATAAAATTGAGCTCTGTTTACATTTACTTCGGAATACTATAAAAGGAAGCATTCTCATATTTAGACGTACTAAATTTGGTGTTGATAAACTAGAACAAACACTCACCAAAAACGGTTATAAAGCCGAGCGTTTACATGGTGATCGCACGCAAAATGAACGTCAGAATGCGCTGGCCGATTTTAAACGCGGAAAAGTTAATATTCTTATTGCTACCGATGTTGCTGCACGTGGTATTGATATTAATGAGTTGGACGCTGTTATCAATTTCGACCTACCAAACGTCCCTGAAACTTATGTACATCGTATTGGTAGAACAGGTCGTGCTGGCGAATTTGGGCATTCGTATTCCTTTTGTTCTGCCGATGAAAAAGCCTACATTAAAACCATTCAGCAGTTAATCAATGTTCAAATTCCTGTCGAAGAAAATCATCCCTATCCTTTAGACCCTAAGGCCAAACCCATTGTTCATAAGAAAAAAGGCAGCAAATATAAAAAAGGTCGAAAAGGCGAAGGTTCTAAAAAGAAGAAAAAACGCTGGTATTAATGTGGACTTTCCGAAGGCATACTCTAAAAAATCTTAGGATTAATTAAAGTATAAAATCAGCCTAATATCTAAACGATACTATTCAAATTCAATCTCTATAAGATAGTAGTTTGGGATATTGAAAGCGGTTCCCCAATCTTCAGGTTTATGTGTACTTCCTGAAACGTCACAGTACTTTTTCCAGCCAGTGTCTTTATCAATATAAGGTAAAAAGTAACCCATAATATAAGTCGCTTTATTTAGGTCAATAGGCATAGGTTCAGACGTTTTTAAAAAGTCATGTAAAGCATAGTTATCGTTTGCCGCTTTTATAGGATATAACCTTGGCGTCGAAAACCGGTCGAACATAAAGTTCATTTTAATGGTATTATTCACCTGCGTTTTTACATAGTATTTAAATTCGAAAATTGTGTCGTTAACCGCTGGAGTATACTCATATTTAGCGCTATCTATTATCGTATCTGTTTGAGCCAGACTACCATTGGTATATTCTTTAACTAAAAGTCGGTAATTTTTAGCTTTTAAATCTGCACCAGTAAAAGTAAGTTTTATAGTTTCAATCTCTTGAAACCTCAGTAGACTATGAATTTCTTCATGATCAGAACCATATTTAGTTTGCAATTTGATGTTACTTTTTTGCGCGTTTAGTGTGCTGAAGCACGTAAGTGCGACAGCTAATAAAATTAAATTTCTCATGTTATTTATGGCTTTGGTTTGGTGAATGTATCGTTATGAGTAAAGAGAATCCCACGAACTAAATCAAAATTAATAGCTCCAGAAAAGTGACCAACACCTTGGGCTTTGCGTTCCATCATATTAAATTTCTGATCTGTTTTTGTAGGCTGCATGGTGACAGCGATATTTTCAAATTGATTGACCGTATTATTACCAACAACTTTTAAAGAAAAGTCATAATGTTCAGGATAGAAAAAGTGAATTTTTGAATATTCTGAAAACAAATCAAATCGATTAAAATTTTTAGACCAATTATAAAACCAGTACTCGCCATTAAAATCGGTTATCGTCACTTGATCCTGAATTTCTCCAATTTCAATTTTAGCAAACTCTGATGTGATTTCAGCATTTTGAACGCTTCCAATAATACCTCCAGTTATATTATCGAATGTATAGTTTCCGCCAGAAAGCCCTTTTACTTTAAAATCGGCTTGCTTAACCATAAATCTATTGTACGTATTACTTAGGTATTGCCCTTGAAAGCTGCCTTGTTTTAAATTGAGAGAAATCTCGTTAGTCATATCTTTCAAAAGCGAAATTTGTGCTTGCTTACCAATAATTTTAACCTTGACATAAGCTGGTAATTTTATCACGAATTTGCTTTTATACATTTTAACTTTCTTAAAATCGATATCTTTCTTTTCACCATTTTTACTCAAAAGTTTCAGACTTTTAAAAATGGCCTGCTTTACTTTTTGTCCAGAAATCTCACTAATTAGTGAATCTTTAGATTTTCTATGAATGGTGTCATTAGTTGTTTCAGAAAAAACACTAAAAACATCATCTGCAAAAGTTAAACCCAAAGGCGCTTCCAATTCGTAAGCTATTTCAGATACATTAGCCAAACTCGTTGCCTTGAGCATTAGAGTATTGTCATACATATTTGCTTCAACATTAATATCGTCAATAAATCGCTGTACATCCTTTTTGGAATAATTGTTAAACTCGATAGTATAATTCATATGAATTTTACCATCTGTAGATTCGTCGATTGCTACAGTCGTATTTTCAAAATTTAATATCACAGTGGTGTTTGTATCTGCTGAAAACACTTCAGAGTAAACCGTTTTTTTCTGTGCAAAAAGTGATCCTGATGTGATGAGTATCAGTATCCAGATTTTAAATGCTAATCGTTTCATACTGTTCGTTTTTTTGATTTAATAACTTGATATGTTCTTGAATATCTTTTAACAATTGTAATCGAGTTTTAAGGTTATCAACTAAAGATTCTATAACCTGAATATTATTATTATCCAGCTTAAACTGCTTAGAAATCTCTTGGTAATCCTGATCTAAACCATCGAGTTTAACTCTATAGCGTTTTACTAATTTTTCGTCGTTAGCCACTTTAATAAAACGTTCCCACTCGGCATCAATGTTAGCTAAATACTGTTTCTCAATAGCGTCAATTTGAGTCTCTATTGGTGTTTCTTCTACAACTGTATTTACGGTCTCTGTTTTAGAAAACAAAACCACAGCTAGAGCTACAAACAAAACCACCATAGCCGCCACTTTAAAGAGATAATTAGTGTTTAATTTAGAGGTTCGTCGTGGTCGATTCGCTTTGAGTTGCTCGTAAAATTCTTGGCGATGTTGCTCTGGCAATGTTTTTCCAGAGAGGTCATCATCTTTAAATAAGTCTCTAATATCTTGCTTCATTGTAATGTGTTTTTAAAAAGTCGCGTAATTGTAATCGGCCGCGTCTTAAATGTGTTCTTGAGGTTTGTACAGGAATTTCTAATATGCCCGAAATCTCTTTATGGTCATAGCCTTCAATCAAATAGAGTTTTACAACAATTTTATACTTACTTGGCAATTTTTCAATGGCATCTAAAATTTGTTGTTTGGTAATTTCGGCATCAAAATCCCAATTATTAGCATCGGTTTCCATCGTCAAATTGTAAACATCAGAATCTTCAAATAGCAAACGTTTCTTTTTCAGCTCGTCGATACAATGATTAATTACAATCCGTTTTAACCATACACCAAATGTGAAGTTTTCAGTAAAATGGTCAATCTTATGAAACGCTTTTATAAAACTTTCCTGCATCGCATCTTTAGCATCTTCATCATTTAAATACCTGCAAGCAATACGATACATCGCTTCACAATACAAATCATAAATTTGCATCATCGCCTTATCGTCTCCTTTCTTGCAACGTTGTATTAAAATAGTTTGCGTTTTAGGCATCTGGTTTTGGTTAGTATTCACTATTAATAACGATAGAAATTCTCCAGCGTTTCAAAATTCTTATTTTTTTTGATAAAAGTGATTATCTTTAATCACAAAACCCAACTAAATGAGTCAAGATTACAATAATCCAGCTTTTAAAAAATTATTACAAAAGCTTCAGGAAGAAAGTTGGCAGTTAGAATTACTTATTTCTGGTTTTGCCATCTTTGGTTTATTTCAGGCTGCTGGCCCATTAAGTATTGCTGCTCAAGAAGCGAGAAATAACGAACAAATTTTCATATTTATCATTCTTATTGTAGCTTCAGTCTCATGCTATATCTTACTATTTAACCTTCTATTACATGTCATTTTACGTGGCTTATGGATTGGCGCTTTAGGACTGCGATATGTCTCTGGAGATATTGATTATGAAGAACTAAAATACAGTCCGAAATTCACAAAATATCTCAAAAAAAAGATTGGTTCTTTTGATCGTTATATAGGAAACTTAGAAAATTATTGCAGTATTATTTTTGCGATATCCTTTTTACTTATTTTTTATGTTATTGCCTTTACCTTAACTATTGCCTCAATAGCTTTAATCGCTTTTTATCTTATTGATAGTGACAATGGTTTTCTTACAATTATTGGTTTTATACTGGTCGTTTTTATTGTCTTCGGAATGCTATTTACATTCTTTGACTTTATCACACAAGGCTGGTTGAAAAAGAAGAAATGGACCTCTGCACTTTATTTTCCGGTGTACTGGGTGTTTAGTTTTATTACCCTTTCTTTTTTGTATCGACCTCTCGTTTATAATTTTCTAGACAATAAATTTGGTCGCAGAATTAGCTTTGTTTTAGTACCTCTATACTTTATGATTCTTATCGGAACCAGTTTCAAATACGAAAAATCAAACTATATAACCTTAGGAACAGCTTCGGATGAATTTAGAGCCAACATCTCCAATTATGAGGATTTATTAGATAAAAGCAAAGGTCAGTTTATTAGAGATGCTGCGATTCCCTCTAAAGTTATTACTGATAAATTCCTAAAAGTGTTTGTCGTTTATAATGAAAGTACTGAAGATATTATTTTCGATTTTAAACCCGAATTAGAACCCGCGAAGGATTTACGCGGATTAGGATCTGACATCAGTTTTGAAAATGATTTTAAAGCCTCACTAATTCGTGATAGTCTGAGGCCCTTATACATTAAAACACTTAACAGCATCTACATTTTTAAAATAGATTCTTTACGATTAGACTCAGAATTTGTAATTAGTGAAAGTAAAACTGGTCAGTTTGGATTTGAAACGTATTTGGATTTAAAAGAAATCTCTAACGGAAAACATCTTTTAAACGTTTACAGAAAGTGGCTTAGAAATAAAGACACCTTATATACTAAGCGCGCTACCATCCCATTTTGGCTTTTTAAAGACTAAGCCTCTAAACGCTTATCAAAATAACGTTTTAAAATTGGAATCTGAACGCAAAGCATGATCCCAAATAGCATAATGGCATATATCAAGGTTTGCGAAAATTCAACCTGAGCCAGAAAATAACTCAAATCAACATCAGGTAAATGTTCTAAACCTAAAGCAGTCACCCACTTGTTATTAGCAGCAGAACTTCCAAAAATCAAATAGCTCATCACACCAACAAACATTAGAGCAATAACCAACCATACGCGTTTAGAGATTAAAGGCACATAGGTCGTTGCCTTAGGTGACTGTAAGGCTTGAACCTGATGCATTACGACTTGTGTGAAATCAAATGACGGACTCTCAATAGCCGATTTACCAATGACTTTACGGGAGAGTTTATCTAAATGTTTATCTGCGTTCTCTTTCATAATATTCAATTATTTCGGGTTCTAATTGCAACCTTAAAATATGTGCTAACTTTTTTCGACATCTAAACAACTTCACTTTTATAGAATTTGAAGTGATGCCAACAATCTCTGAAATTTCATCTAAAGATAAATCATCAAAATAATATAAGGTCAATAAAAAACTATCTTCACTAGGCAAAATATTAATACAACGTTGTATTGCTGCTTTTTGTTCGCTTTGCTCCATATGATCTAAAGCATTGTCAATGGTTTTAACTTCATGAGCCGTAAACTCATTAATTTCGACATCATTTAAATGCTTTCTATTTTTTTTAATCCGGTCTAAACACGTATTATAAGCCACCTTGTAAATCCATGTCGACAACTTAGAATCGCCTTTAAATTTCGCTAGAGCTTTATATGTTTTTATAAATGTGTCTTGCGCAACTTCTTCAGCTTCTTCCTTGTTTTTCAACATTCGCAATGCCAAAGTATAAACCAAATCTTTATAACGTTCTACCAACACTGAAAAAGCATTAGTATCGCCTTCAATAATTTGATTGATGAGTATTTGATCGGTGTTGGTGGTCATTTTGGTATAGGACGACTCCATCAACCTAAAGGTTACACCTTCCGAAGAAAAAAAATCAAATAAACTTGTAACCATAATTATAAACCTGTCGTCATAAGCTAAAAACCTTTTAAAATTAATCAATTAAAAACGAAACATTATGGGATCAGAACTAATCATTATACCAATTATTTTTGGAGCAATATTTGGCGTATTTTACTTATACTTTTCAACACGCAATAAAGAGCGCTTAGCCCTTATTGAAAAAGGTGCAGATGCCAGTATTTTCATGAAAGGCAAACAACACACGGCACCTATATGGAAGGTCTTAATTCTAAATGTTGCCTTATTATTAATGGGCATAGGCTTAGGTATTGTTATTGGCGGTATTTTGGTGGCCAACTTAAATGTTGACTCTGAAATTGCAATGCCAGGATCCATTTTCTTATGTGCAGGATTGGGCTTATTTGTAGGCTTTAACTTGACCAAAAACTTGGATAAAGACTAATTAAAATTTAACACATGAACTCTAAAACCGCTATGAATCACTAGCGGTTTTTTTATTTCCAGAGACTTAATGTGTATCTTTAACGGCAATGAACTCAACGCTACCTATACCACCTATGAAACATGTATTTCTCCATCTACTACTACTCCTTTTATTCTATTCTGGCTATTCGCAAACCAAAATCATAGATAAAGAAACCAACTATCCAGTATCGTATGCAACGGTTTCTTTTGGAAATGGTCAAGGCTTGTTTGCCGACGATGATGGGATGTTTATTTTCACAAAAAAGCGCTATCCTGATGTAGATTCGCTTTATATTTCGGCTTTAGGCTATAAAGATTTAGTATTAGCAACAACTAATTTACCTAAGACTATCACCATGCAAGTTGAAGCCGATAAATTAGATGAAGTGATTGTTACCGCTAAAGTAGACCGTAAATTTAAAAAGGAAACTATTAAACCATATCTCGATGATGATTATTACAAATGCTGGTTACCTACTATCGAAAGTGAAATCGCCGTGTTTTTTCCCAACGAAGATGCACAACTAAAAAAAATAACAGCTGTACGTTTTCCAATTACTTTAGAATCTAAAGACTGGAAAAAACGTAAACGTGCTAATGCCGATAAACGAAAATTCTCTACCCTGTTTAAGGTGAAATTTTATAAGAATAATGACGGACTGCCAGGCGAGGTCATGACCTATACCACAATAACTTTTAGAGTTACCGAAAAAAATGGCGATGAATTTGAGCTTGACGTTTCAGAGCATGATTTATTTATCCCTGAAAATGGCTTTTTTGTATCAATTCAGGTCTTAGGATACACCGATCAAAACGGAAAATTATTACCCAACAAAAAGTACAAAGAAATTAAAGGTAAAAACGGTGTTGTTAAAATCCCAACTAACTTTAGACCATTACTGCCTTTTACAGATGAAATTAGCGCACATAACACCTATATAAAACGTGTTTTTATTAGCGGTAATAATTGGGTGCAATTTAAAAAAGGTAATGGTATAGAATCCAGCTTATTACGCACCAACCTTAACAATTACGGTGTAGGCATCAATTACAATGCTTATAAAGATGAATAACCATTAGGTTATGACGTAAACTTTGTTGTTAACTCTTCAACTATAGATTCAATTTTTTTGTTTTTAGCTGCCTTATCTAAAATTACAGCTGGCGCTTGCCGTACTTTACAATCTTTGATGGCACAACGCTCACATGTTACACCAACTTTTTGATGTTTAATTTTAGGATCATCTAAAAAATTAAGCTTTCGTTGTAATTGTTTATTAATTAATAAGCCAATACTAATACTACGATAGTGACGCTCTTTAAACGGATCTTTGGTCGCCGATGACAGCACTAAATATTTAGAACCGTCATTTTCATAATCAGAAATCTGCATATCAAACACATGTTCCTTTTTGTTTTTACTGATATCTTTTAGCATTTTTAAAGAGACCCAACGCCTGCAATAATGTTCATTAGTTTCATTGGCGTGTGGCGAATGATGATGCGATAAATGCAATTCTTTTTTTAAATAAAACTTATCGCTTTTGGCCTTGTGCGTAAACCTTAAAAAAAATAAATTCTGAATATTAAATGCTTTAGGTAAAATGTTTGTCAGTCTTTGGTAAAAGGATTCTGGTGAAGCATTAAAAGCATCTATAGCCTCTAAAAACAAAGACGTATCAAAGGTTTCCTTTTCAAAAATCTTATGCAATTGTGCTTTAATTTTAGCATTCGGGATAATTAATGCACCCGCAAAATAAGACGCATAAAAATTATTTAACACCTGATCAAAACTGTCAAATTTTATCCACGGAAATGTATACAAACGCTCATTAATATCCAGAAAATTATAAGCCAATTCTTTGGCATAAATAAAAGTACGTTGCGGATCATCAATTTCATTGGTAAGCAATAGAGTCTTGGTTTTAGGAACAAACACAGACCGTAAGTTACCTAAAGCCTCATAATTACTTAACTCATTATTTTCAATGGTATAACCGTACTCTTCTACTAGAATATCTTCTAAATCATTTGATGTGATAGTCTGGTCTAAATCGACCTGATAAGCCTTAGAAAATTTTAAGACACTTTGTTCTAAATCTTCAAAATAATTTTGATTAGCTTCTTGAAACGAGCGTACCGAAGCCAAAAAGAAGCTCTCTCTGCTAAAATTATAATTTTGTGCAATTTCAATAATAGTACTAATAAAAGCATTCACTTTTGCAGGCGCATTGGCAACGATATCTATCAAGTTACTCTCTTTAATTCCGAAGAGTTCTAAAGGAATCTCCTTTAATATTTTAGACTGTAACAAATCTCCAATTGGCGCTAGGTTTTTATCAAGTTTTAAAGACACCATTTGATCATAAGGCACATCTAATTTTTCAGAAAGGATGGCTATTTTATCTGGTTTTGGATATTTTTTTCCGTTTTCAATTTCATTTAAATAGGACTTTGATAAGCCTGAAAGTTTTGACAAGCCGAATAAGGACAAATTCTTGTCAGTTCTTATCTGCTTTAGCTTTAAGCCAAATATGAGTTTGATATAATCTTCTTCCATAATAGCAAATATAATCTTTTTTGCGAATATATATTTTTGGCGAAAAAACATTTTTAGCGAACGTTCGCTTGTTTTTTTAAATTCTTTGTTTTAATATTGTCCTGTAAAACTTTAAGACCATGGAAAACACACTTTTAAAACAATCAAAAGTTCAATTCGCTAATCAGGTAAAAAATTATTACCCTGAAATCTTAACAGACGATGCCTTAGAATTTATTACGGCATTACATGAAAACTTCAATGCACAACGCTTAAAATTATTAAGCAATCGTAACAGTCAACAAAAGGCTTTTGATAGTGGAAAATTTCCTGAGTTTCCTAAAGAAACCAAAACGATTAGAACATCTCACTGGACTGCCGGTGACATCCCAAAAGACCTTCAAGACAGACGCGTAGAAATTACAGGACCTGTTGACAGAAAAATGATTATCAATGCTTTAAATTCTGGTGCCAAAACATTCATGGCAGATCTTGAAGATAGCAATGCGCCTACCTGGGAGAATAGTATTGAAGGCCAACAAAACTTAATAGATGCTAACAAAAAAACCATTGCTTTTACCGACACCAAACGTGGAAAGACTTACCAGTTAAATGAAAAAACTGCAGTTCTTTTAGTAAGACCAAGAGGTTTGCATCTAAACGAAAAACACATTGTAATAAACAATGAGGAAGCTTCAGGAAGCTTAGTTGATTTTGGACTTTACGTATTTCATAATACAAAAATCATGTTAAAAAACGACACGGCTCCTTACTTCTACCTTCCAAAATTAGAACACTACAGTGAAGCAACTTGGTGGAATGACGTTTTTGTATTTGCACAAGAGTATTTAAATGTTCCTATTGGCACCTTCAAAGCTACAGTTCTCGTCGAAACTATTACTGCTAGTTTTCAATTGGATGAAATTATTTTCGAATTAAAAGATCATATCGTGGGCTTAAATTGTGGACGCTGGGACTATATTTTCTCTTACATTAAAAAATTTAGAAATCACCCAAACTTCATTGTCCCAAATCGTGATCAGGTGACCATGACCTCACCTTTCATGGATGCCTATTCAAAATTAGTGATTCAACGTTGTCATAAACGTGGCATCTTGGCTATTGGTGGTATGGCTGCTCAAATTCCTATAAAAAATAACGAGAAAGCTAATGCTGCAGCCTTAGAAAAAGTACGTCAGGATAAAGAACGTGAGGTTAAAAATGGTCACGATGGAACCTGGGTTGCGCATCCGGCTTTAGTTGATGTTGCAATGACAGAGTTTAACAACCATATGCCAACGACTAATCAGCTACATATCACACGAGACGATGTTAATATTACTGAAGCTGATTTGGTAGAACTTCCCTTAGGAACCATTACTGAAGCAGGAATTAGAAAGAACATCAATGTTGGAATTTTATACACCGAAGCTTGGTTACGAGGTCATGGCGCAGTAGCACTTTACAATTTAATGGAAGACGCTGCAACAGCTGAAATATCAAGAACGCAAGTCTGGCAATGGCTAAAGAATGAAGTCACCTTAGCAGATGGCAGAATTTTTACCGTGGAATTATATATGGAATTGCTGGATGATGAAGTTGAAAAAATCATCACTGAAATAGGTGAAGAACACATAAAAAACAGCAAATTCAAACTAGCAATTGCACTTTTTGACAAATTAGTTTTATCTGAAAAATTCGAAGAATTTTTAACGCTTCCTGCTTATAAACATCTATAAAAAAAAAAAAAAAAAACAATCCTGCGATTGCGGCAACAATCAACAGGATCTAATTATTAAAAATAAATAACGTACCACAAAATTATGAAAAATTTAGAACAAACAAATTACCGTTCTGCTTTGCAAGCCGTAAGAAATCTAAAAGAAAAACACGGTAACACTTGGCAAGCCATTAATGCTGAAAACGCGGCGCGAATGGTTGCTCAAAATCGTTTTAAAACCGGCTTAGACATCGCAAAATACACGGCTGCTATTATGAGAAAAGACATGGCAGACTATGATGCCGATTCGACCCAATACACACAATCACTAGGCAGCTGGCATGGTTTTGTAGCTCAGCAAAACATGATTGCAGTAAAAAAACATCACCAAACAACCTCTAAAAGATATTTATACCTTTCTGGTTGGATGGTCGCTGCATTGCGTTCAGAATTTGGCCCATTACCAGACCAATCAATGCACGAAAAAACAGCCGTCCCGTCACTTATAAAAGAAATTTATGATTTTTTACGTCAAGCTGATGCTATTGAATTAAATGATTTATTCAGACGTCTTGAAAAAGGTGAAGATGTTCAGGATGAGATTGACAACTTTGAAACACATATTGTTCCTATTATTGCTGATATTGATGCTGGTTTTGGAAACGAAGAAGCCACCTACTTATTAGCCAAACAAATGATTCAAGCTGGTGCTTGTGCTATTCAGATTGAAAATCAAGTTTCGGATGCAAAGCAGTGCGGACATCAAGACGGTAAAGTCACGGTCCCACATGAAGACTTTATCGCCAAGTTAAATGCAGTGAGGTATGCCTTTTTAGAATTAGGAATAGACGATGGAATTATTGTCGCCAGAACAGATTCTGAAGGTGCTGGCCTAACACAAAAACTTCCCGTTAGCCAAGTACCTGGAGATCTTGCTTCTCAGTATTTAGCATTTGTAGAAGCTGAAGATATTGATATTAATGAGGCTAAAGAAGATGATGTGCTTCTTAAAAGAGACGGAAAGTTAGTCCGCCCTATTCGATTAGCAAATGGTTTATACAAATTTAAAGACGGCTCAAACATAGATCGTGTGGTGCTGGATTGTATCACGAGCCTGCAAAATGGCGCAGATTTATTATGGATTGAAACCCCAACGCCCAATGTTAAACAAATTGCGCATATGGTAAATAGAATTAAAGCGGTGGTTCCTAATGCCAAATTGGTATACAACAACTCTCCTTCTTTTAACTGGACCTTAAATTTTAGAAATCAAGCCTATGAAGACATGCTTCTTGAAGGCGAAAACATGACCGCTTATGATCGAAATAATTTAATGAATGCACAATATGATGGTTCTGAATTGTGTTATCGCGCCGATGAAAAGATCAAATCATTTCAAATGGATGCCGCAACTCAAGCTGGTGTTTTTCACCACTTAATTACATTACCAACCTATCATACGACCGCACTTCATATGAATGATTTAACACAAGGCTATTTTGGTAAAGATGGTATGTTAGCTTATGTAAGAGATGTGCAACGACAAGAAATTAGAAAAGAAGTTTCTTGCGTGAAGCACCAGAGAATGGCTGGATCAGATTTAGGAGACGATCACAAATCATTTTTCGCAGGTGAGAAAGCATTAAAAGCTGAAGGCGCTAATAATACGTCCAATCAATTTGAAGTAAAATCGACAACGCTTAAGGTTGATAAAAAGCTGAAAGTGCCTGCATAAATGCAGCTATTATCAATAATAACCTATCCTTTTTAACCAAAATGAGTTAGCTAATAAGCTAACTCATTTTTTATATAGTATTCTGTAAAAAAAGATTCATTGAGCTAATCATTAATCTAGCTTCGGTAATTTTAGTTGTCCTAAAACACTCTTTTCCTTCATCAATTTCTCTATCTCACTGGAGGTTCTTGGCGCTTCTTCGGAAAGATTTACAGGTCCGTTTTCAGTAATCAAAATATCATCTTCAATACGTACGGCAATACCATGCCACTTGGGATCACAATCACTGCCATCAGGAATATAAATTCCAGGTTCAACGGTAATAACCATATTAGCTTGCAGTAGTCCATAAGTTCCTGGATCATGCACATCTAAACCAATATGGTGCGAGGTTCCATGTGGAAAATACTGTCTCGCTTCACGTTCGTTTTTTGCTATTCCTAAGTCAATTAAACCTTGATACACCACTTTTCTGGCAGCAGTATCAGGAGATTGCATCGTATTACCTACAACAGTTGCTGCGATTCCTGCTTCCTGAGCTTTGTAAACTATATCATATATAGCACGTTGTTCGTCACTAAATGTTCCATTGGCCGGAATGGTTCGTGTCACATCTGCGGTATACCCATGGTACTCAGCACCTAAATCCATAAGCACCAAGTCATTTTCCACTTTCATTTTATTATTTTCAATATAGTGCAACACACAGCCATTATTTCCTGCACCTACAATACTTGGATAGCCTTCGTATTCGCTGCCGTACTTTTTGTAAATATATTCATGAACGCCTTGGACTTCAGTTTCAGACATTCCTGGATGCATAGCTTTCATAATTTCTCGTTGTCCCATAGCCGAAATACGAACCGCTTTTTTAAGCAACACAAGTTCTTCCGGAGTTTTTACTTCGCGTAAACTAGCCATTAAACGTCCCAGAGTTCTGGTGTCTGTTTTTACTGTTTCGGCTTCTACATTCGCCGTCGCATCGACCTCAACATCATCTGTTTTATTTTCAATCGTATAATCGTTAATAAGCTTTACCTGTACTTTAAACGACTGAATTAAATCGTACAAATCGGCTCGATTACGTGTATCGCGATAATCATCTCTAAACCCAAAGTACAGCACACTATCAAATGCGGTGAAATCAATTCCAGAATTTAAAAATGCTTCACCGACAAACACCTGATCAAATCCTAAATCCTCCTTTGCGCCTTCAACACCTAGCCTTCGGCCAGTCCACTGCTCAGCGCTCGGGTTGCGTTGTTGAACATATAACTTTTCATTATAGGTTTGCCCATTTTCTCCTGTTTGATTTTCAGAAAAAACCACGAGTACCGCATGCGGTTCTTTATAGCCTGTGAGGTAATAAAAATTAGGATCTTGGTGGTATACATAATCAACATCATTGGCACGATTTCTTACAGGATTTGCAAAAAACACAGCGACACTATTTGCTGGCATAGAAGCCCGTAAAGCATCCCGTCTGTCTTTATGAAACGTTTTACTCAAATAATCTTCAGGCAAGCCTTCTTGAGTAAATCCAAATACAACAAAGCAACAACAGGAAATAAAAGTGATAATGGTCTTCATGATTATGTACGTTTTAAAGGTTCTGAAAATTAACAATTAATTCTTCCTTTCCGAAGAAAATATTTCAATATTAACATATTTTTAATCTCATATTCTATGACAAACACATCTATTGAATTAATTATTTTCGATACTTTTGCCAAACAAATTTTAAGTCTAATCACAAGTTAACTCAACCCATATAAAATTATGAAAAACACAGCCTTAACCGCAACTCACGAAGCTCTTGGTGCTAAAATGGTGCCTTTTGCAGGCTACAATATGCCTGTTCAATATGATGGTGTAAATATCGAGCACGAAGCCGTAAGAACTGGTGTTGGTGTGTTTGACGTGTCGCACATGGGCGAGTTTTTAATTGAAGGTCCGCAGGCACTCGACTTAATACAAAAAGTATGCAGTAATGATGCTTCCAAATTAACAATTGGAAAAGCACAGTACAGCTGTTTGCCTAATGATGATGGTGGCATTGTAGACGATTTAATCGTTTATAGAGTCAAGGAAGATACCTACCTGTTAGTTGTCAATGCCAGTAATATTGAAAAAGACTGGAATTGGATCGCATCAAAAAATGATGTTGGTGCAGAGATGCGTGATTTAAGTGACGATTATTCCTTACTAGCCATCCAAGGACCAAAGGCTGTTGAAGCCATGCAGCAACTTTCTAGTCATGATCTGGCGGCTATAAAATTCTACAATTTTGTTGTTGGTGATTTTGCAGGTATTGACCACGTTATTATTTCTGCGACAGGTTATACGGGAAGTGGCGGATTTGAAATCTACTGTAAAAATGACGAAGTCAAGCAAATTTGGGATAAAGTTGTTGAGGCTGGAGCCAAACCAATTGGTTTAGCAGCACGTGACACTTTGCGTTTAGAAATGGGATATTGCCTCTACGGAAATGATATAGACGACACGACTTCTCCTATTGAAGCAGGATTGGGATGGATTACTAAGTTTTCTAAGAAGTTTACCAATTCTGAAGCTTTAGAAGATGAAAAACGTCGTGGACCAGACCGTAAGCTAGTGGCTTTCGAATTAGACGAACGCGGTATTCCTCGACAAGGTTATGACATTGTAGATTCTAGCGGAAAAACTATTGGAAATGTGACTTCTGGAACCATGTCACCTAGCTTAGGTAAAGGTATTGGTTTAGGATATGTTCCTCCAATTTTTGCTGATACAGGTAGTAAAATAAAAATCCAGATTCGTAAAAATGCAGTCCCAGCTACGATTGTCAAATTGCCATTTTATAAAGGATAATTTAGTTTCTGAAGATTGATTAATGAAGGCGTTCGAAAGTAAACATCGTATTTTAATTTTAGGCGCTAGCGGCTTTATAGGCAATGCTATTTACAAGGAACTCTGCTCCTATTTTAAAACATTTGGCACCTATCGCATTCCGAAGAAAATCTTTGAAAACAATCAGCAATTCTATCCCTACAATGTTGAAGAAGACGATGTTTATGAAATTTTAGAAGCTACAAAACCTTCGATCATTATTTCTTGCTTACGTGGTGATTTTAGAGCACAAACCATTGCTCACCAACACATTGTAGAGTATTTACGTGACCATGACAGTAAACTTATCTTTTTGTCATCGGCAAACGTTTTTGATGCTTATAGCAAATACCCAAGTTACGAGCTTGACAAAACACTAAGTGATAGTATTTATGGGCATTTCAAGATTAAAATTGAAAACATGCTATTGCGTCTTCCGAAGAAAAAAGTAGCCATTGTAAGACTTCCTATGGTTTTAGGCTCACAATCGCCAAGATTAAAAGAATTAAAACAGCATCTGCAGGACAAAACAGCCATAGAGATTTTTCCCAATATCATTATGAATGTGACTACAGATTCTAAAGTCACGCAACAAATTCATTATATTATTAACCGAAATAAGCATGGTATTTTTCACTTAGGCAGTACAGATTTAGTACATCACGACGAATATATCAAAGATATTATTAAACAATTATCTACAACAAACGGCGTCGTATACAAACATGTTTACACCACAAATGAAGATCGCTATCTAGCTGTTTTACCCAAATTTAATAAGCTGCCCAAACACTTAGAAATCACAAGTACTGAAGTCCTTGAAGACCTTCTAAAATAGTACAATAAGCAGTTTACGGTAAAAACCAATCGGTTTATCTTTTTTAATAGTTTCTAAGGCATAGAACTATTATTTTACACCAAATTACAGTACATTTAAGTAAAATATTTATGACTATGAGTTTGATGAACGATGAAACCATTGAAAAACGCTTACTTCGTTTCCCGGATTGGGAACATAGAAACAATGCTTTATATGCCGAATTTGAATTTGATAATTTCAAAGATTGTTTTAGCGCCATGAGCAGAATAGCTTTTGAATGTGAAGCTCAAAATCACCATCCTAAATGGACCAACACATACAATGTTTTAAAAATAGCTTTATCTACACATGATGCTGGTGGCGTTACCGAAAAAGATTTCAAACTGGCCGAAGCTATTGAGGCTATTGTTGAAGTTCAGGACTAATTTTGGTTCGGTTTTTGAGTCCTAATATCTTATCTAAACACCCTTTATGCTTAAACGCTATTACATAACTATTACCGCACTGCTACTTTTTTGTGCTGCTCACAGCCAAGATCAAAACTTATTTTGTGAGCAATTGCAAGCCTTAGAAAAGATGGTTAAAACCCATCACTTCAAACCCAAAGCGGTCAATGACAGCTTGTCTACCCATGTGTTTGATTTATTCATCACTACTCTAGATGAAGACAAACGCCTTTTTACACAAGATGATATCGATAATTTTGAAGCCGATCGCTATGCGCTTGATGATTATGTTCAAAATAAGACTTGTGATTTTATAAATAACTACATAACGAGACTATCAAAACGCATTGCAGATTCTAAAACTATTATTAGCCATTTAGAAACCGAAATTTTTGATTATTCAGGTAAAGACACTTTGCGGTTTAAACCCGAATCTAAATTTAACTACTTTAAAGATGAAGCTGCAGCACAACGCTACTGGAGCAAACGTATGCGTTATAATATCTTGTATACTTTAGTCGAAAATGATTCGTCTATTTCATCTATAGAACGTGACTTCAAAACACTTGAAGCTAACTTAAAGCCCAAGTTAATTGCGAAGGAAATATGCAAACTTGAAACGCTTGAAAACCGCTTGGGAAATGTAGAAAATTTTGTCAAAGAAGCCTTTTTAAACGCCTACCTACATTACAATGATCCCAACTCTTCTTTTTTTACGCCTACAGAAAAAGAGATGTTCGAAAACGCGTTATCTAATGATCAATTATCCTTCGGAATAATCACTGCTAAAAACGATAATGGCGATATTGTAATCGCACATATCACTCCCGGAAGTGCCGCTTTTAATGATGGTAATTTTGAAGTCAATGATATCATAAAATCATTACAATCAGATGCTGAAACTTTAGAAACTTATTGTGTTTCTAATGATGATGTATTGGCATTTACAAGCGATCAGAATCATAATGTTATCACCTTTAAAATAAAGAAACAAGACGGAAGCATTAAAGCGATAAAACTCACCAAAACAAAGACTAAAATTGAAGAAAATACCGTTTCAGGCTATATTATTGAAAACAAATCTAAGTTAGGTTATATAAATATTCCCAGTTTTTATTCTGATTTCGAATCGCCAAACGGATTAGGTTTGGCTAACGATGTTGCTAAAGAACTCTATAAACTTCAGAAGGAACATATCGAAGGACTCATTCTCGATTTGCGTTTTAATGGTGGTGGCTCCATGAAAGAAGCTGCAGATCTATCGGGAATGTTCATCAACCGAGGTCCGATTTCAATTTTAAAATACAGCAATGGCGAAACTTATACCATTCGAGATGTGAATAGAGGGTCGCTGTTTAACAAACCAATTGTTGTTTTAGTTAATAATTATAGTGCTTCTGCTTCCGAATTTTTTGCTGCAACTATGCAAGATTATAACAGAGCGCTTATTGTTGGAGCTCGAACACATGGCAAAGCATCTGCTCAAGTGATTTTACCTTTAAGTGAAGATGAAAGTCTGGGCTATTCAAAATTAACGGTTGAAAAGTTTTATCGTGTTACAGGCCAAAGTCACCAAGCACAAGGCGTTGTACCAGATATTATATTACCCAATTTATACGACGGCTTCGGAACGCAAGAAGAATATGAAGATTTTGCGCTTCAAAACGACACCATTCCAGGCGTAAAAAAATACCCAAAACTCAAGCCTCTGCCAATTTCAGAGTTAAGAAAAAAGAGTCAGTTACGCATTTCAAATGATGTCGCTTTTGATGCTATTCAAGATTTAAATCAACTTATTTTAGACAACTATTTTCAATTGGATACCCAGTATTTATTAACCTTAAAAAATGTACATTCTGAAATTATATCTTATCGTAACCAATGGCAACGCATCAATGCGCCTATTGAGACACACCAAGGAAATTTCAATATTAAAAATTCGGCTTTCACTAAAGAAGTAGTGAGTTATAATGACGCTCAAATTGAAATAAACAAATCTGTCTTAAAAGACATCAAACAAGATATTTATATTGAAGAAGCCCAAGCCATTCTTCAAGATTTACTTACTTTAAACCCTTCAAATTAAACATGAAAATTTCTACTTTAAAACTCAGCATTGTGCTCGTCTTAATGATGACGTCTGTAACTGCTCAAAATTTCAAAACAGCCTCAGAATATCTAGATTTTGTTGGTAAAGAACAAAAAGCCATTACCAAAAACATGTGGAAATACACTAAAGCTGTGGCACATAGTAAAAGCGACAGAAGCATTGATGGCAAACGAAAAAACCTATTAAAATCTGTAGATAGAGCTATTGAAAAAATCAAAAAAGCAAATGGTTTTGAAGGTGACGACTACAAGAATAAAGTCTTAAAACACCTCACATTTAACAAAAATCTTCTCAATCACGATTATGCTAAAATCATTGATATGAAAGCTGTAGCAGAACAATCGTATGATGCTATGGAAGCCTATATTTTGGCTCAGGAGTTGGCCGATAAAAAGATGGAAGAATCCCAACAAGAATACGAAACCAATTTATATGAATTTGCCTCTAAACACAACATTCAAATCGTAGAAAATGATAGTGATTTAGGGAAGAAAATGAAAATTTCCAATGAGGTTTTCGAGCATTACAACGACCTGTATCTCACGTATTTTAAAGTCTTTATAAACGAAGTATACTTATGGGAAGCTGTCGAAAAGAATGACATTAGCGCTATTCAACAAAATGCTAATGCTTTAAATGCTGCAGCTAAGGAAGGTTTAGAAATTTTAAAAACAAAGACCACTTACCAAAATGATGATTCGATTATCAATGCAACTAAAAAAGCTTTCGAATTTTTTATAGATGAAAGTGAAAATCAAATTCCGCAAATTACCGACTTCCTCATTACCAATGAAGATTTTGAAAAAATAAAGGCCAATCTTGAGCAAACACCAGAACGCAAACGTACCGAAGCTCAAATAGACAACTACAACACGAAGGTAAAAGAAATTAATGCCGCTGTAACTAATTATAATAAAGTGAATGTGGATTTAAACAATTTACGTCAGCAAATTATCAATAATCTAAATACCGTTAACGCCAATTTTTTATCTAAGCACATTCCAAAAGACTAGCTTAAATTTTATAAAATAGGACCACTTTAAGTATTGTCATTTCGATATAATTTCAATAATTTTGAAGCATTCAACAACAAATAAAACAGAATACTGATGGGAAGAGCGTTTGAATTCCGCAAAGCAAGAAAAATGAAGCGATGGTCGGCTATGAGCAAAGCCTTTACGCGTATAGGTAAAGACATTGTTATGGCTGTAAAAGAAGGCGGACCAGATCCTGATTCCAATTCGCGTTTGCGTGCTGTAATTCAAAATGCCAAGGCGGTTAATATGCCTAAAGATAATATCGAGCGTGCCATTAAACGAGCCTCCGATAAAAATCAAGGCGATTATAAAGAAGTGATTTTTGAAGGTTATGCACCTCACGGAATAGCTGTTTTAGTTGAAACTGCAACCGATAATAACACGCGAACCGTTGCTAACGTTCGTAGTTATTTTAATAAGGTCGACGGAAGCTTAGGAACCTCTGGTTCTGTTGTTTTTATGTTTGACCATACTTGTAATTTTAGAGTTAATGCTGAGGGCTTAGATCCTGAAGAAATCGAGCTGGAGTTTATAGATTTTGGAGCTGAAGAAGTCTTTGTTGATGATGATGGCATTTTAATTTATGCACCTTTTGAAAGCTTTGGCGCCATTCAAGCAGAATTAGAATCCAGAGGTATTGAAATTTTATCATCAGGATTTGAGCGTATTCCGCAAGTGACTAAAAAAATCACTCCAGAACAAGCCGAAGATGTTGAAAAACTACTCGAAAAACTAGAAGAAGATGATGATGTGCAAAACGTCTATCATACCATGGAAGAAACAACCGAAGCGTAAATTGGTCAATCTTTCAGTCTAAAGAAAGTAAGCATTCAGTTACAATTTAGGTCTTTCGTAACACGTATTTAAGTAGCATTAAGCATTCTTAGCTTCAATCCACTTCCCCATGTACTTTGTACTTTGTAGGGTATGATGTTGCAACATTTGACCTATAAAGTTCTGTTGTCGGTGTTGTCCTAAATGTTGCATTAACGCTTTCAACCGTTGTCTTAAAGCAACTTCAAATTCTGATTTAGAAAATTTTGTGTTTAAAATCTCAAACCCTAACCATTGTTGCGATTTCCAGAGCGATTTATCCTGGTATAATTTCACAGCATGATTGATAAAATCTTCAGGTTGGTCACAACAATAATCCTGAGTGTTAGTATCAACAATTCCTTCTAATCCGATAGTGGTCGATACGAATGGCGTTCCGTTTTGCATGGCATCAAACAACTTTCCTTTTAATCCAGCTCCAAAACGAATTGGCGCCAACAACACTTTAGCTTTTTGCATGACAGTTGAAACATCGTCTGCAAAGCCTTTAATTAAAAATCCGTCCTTTTCATTATGCAACTGAGTTACTTTTTGTGAAGCATAAGCACCATAATTATGTAATTGCGCCTGAGGCAATTGCTGTTTTATACCTTTCCAAAGGGTCTCTTTTAAATATAATAAAGCATTGTAATTAGGTTCATGAAGAAAGTTTCCAATGCTTATAAAATGTTGACGCGCTTCAAATTCTGGATAGCTTCCTCTTTCTGCTTCCGATGGTTGTGCAACCAAAAATGGCAAATAAAACAGTAAGGAATCGTTGATATTAAACTGATTTTTGAGCAAATTCATTTCAGCTTTAGAAATAATTAAACTCAAATCACAACGGTAAATAGCAGCGATTTCACGTTTGGCAGTGTCACTAAACACATCAACATCGCTCACTTTAGCATTCGCTTTAAACACCTGTTGTCTGGCACGTCTTAGAAAGTGTAAATCTTCGGTATCCAGAACTTTAATTGCATTCGGACACTGCTCAGAAACTCGCCAGCCAAATTGTTCTTCGGTCATAAAACGATCAAAAAGAACAAGCTCAGGGTTGAGATTAGAAACAAATTCGTCAAAACTGGAATGGTTGAGTTTGATAGGAACCGTTTCAACACTTATTGAAGACAAATCAAAAGCATTATCACTTTTAGCGCAAGCACTGGCAAAGGTTATCTGATAGCCTTCAGATTGAAAAAAGGCAATGAGTTGTAGCATCCTACTTCCAGCAGCCGAACTTTTAGGTTCTGGCCAAACAAAGCCGATAATAAGTAAGGTTTTATTCAACAGAAGATATTATTCAGATTTGAGCTCAGCACTATATTTAGACCTTACACTTTTAGCCCAAGCTACAATTGAATTGATTTGTTCATCACTTAGTTTTGCATCGCCATGCGTCCAAGTATAAGAAGGTAGCGGCATTTCTTTGGCTTCTACCATTTCGATAAGTTCATCTAACTTATGATCTTTTTTCTTAACAGAATAACTTTCCCATGCCGAGACATCAAAATGCCCTTTTCCATGTTCAATATGATCTGCGAGCCAATAGTTTACAGGTGTAATCTTATTATACCAAGGATATCGAGTAACATCACTATGACAATCAAAACACGCATTTTTAAGAATGCTATGGACTTCATTTGGCGGATTCGTATCAGCTATAAAGGCATCTATCGAAGCCATATCTCCTTCATTTCTATCAGGACCAAAAAACTGAGCGATTATAAAAACAATGAGCAAAAGGAAAAGTATCTTTTTAAGAATTTTCATCTGTAAATATTTTATTTAATTTTAGTGAGTTAAAAATACAAAACAAGGTGACTACTGACCAACTTTATCAGGAATTAAATTATGTGAATCATTCACGTGAAAAACGCCTGCACTATGCTAATTTGGTTATTGACAATCCAGATTTGATCCCAAAACTAATGGATATTCTATTTATGGTCGATGATAAAATATCCTGTCGTGCTGCCTGGGTTTTTGAGTTTATGTGCGGTGAACATCTTGAAGCCAGCATTCCGTATCTAGATAAGTTTACAAGCGAAATCCATAAAGTACACTTAGATTCAGCAGTACGACCAGTAGCTAAAGTCTGCGAGTATTTGGTAACCGCTTATTATTCAAAACACCATCATAAAATTAAATCAGCTTTAGTTCCGAAGTATAAAGAACGTATTGTGGAAGCCTGTTTTGACTGGATGATTAACGACGAAAAAATTGCTCCAAAAGCCTACGCTATGAACGCCTTATTTCTTCTTGGGCAAGACTATGAATGGATTCATCCCGAACTCGTTATGATTTTAGAACGCGATTATCAGATGCAGAGTTCTGGTTTTAAAGCCAGAGCACGACATATTCTAAAAAAAATAAAGAAAAATACATCCTAAGCTTTTCTAAATTTATAACTGCTTTTCATTAAAAATTCTCTTGGCGTCACATTCGGTCTTCAAGCTAAAAACCCTATCTTTGCAGCCTTAAACACACAACCAATGTCAATATCATCGCTCAATGCCATCTCACCAATAGATGGACGTTACAGAAGTAAAGTTAGTAATCTAGCGCCTTATTTTTCAGAAGAAGCACTTATCAAATACCGTGTTTTAGTTGAAATAGAATATTTTATCGCTTTGTGCGAAGCAAAATTACCGCAACTTTCTGGTGTTGACACCAGTGTATTTGAAGACTTAAGAGCCATTTACACCTCATTTTCTTCGGAAGATGCACAAGCGATAAAAGACATTGAAAAAATCACCAATCACGATGTCAAAGCGGTTGAGTACTTTATCAAGGAACAATTCGACACCTTAAATTTATCGGCTTACAAAGAGTTTATTCATTTTGGATTAACCTCACAAGACATCAATAATACGGCTATTCCTTTAAGCATTAAAGAGGCTATGAATGATGTCTATGTTCCTGAATATCTAGAAGTCCTTAATAAACTTAAAGCACTTGCTGAAGAGTGGAAAACCATTCCGATGCTTGCCAGAACACATGGACAACCTGCTTCGCCTACCCGATTAGGAAAAGAAATTCAAGTATTTGTAACCCGTTTGGAAGAGCAATTTAATTTACTGAATGATATTCCGAGTGCTGCAAAATTTGGTGGCGCTACTGGAAATTTTAACGCACATAAAGTAGCCTATCCAGATATAGATTGGAAAGCTTTTGGATCGCAATTTGTGCAAGATAAATTGGGATTACAGCATTCATTTCCTACCACACAAATAGAGCATTACGATCATATGGCAGCCTTATTTGATGCCTTAAAGCGTATTAATACAATTGTGATTGATTTAAACAGAGATATCTGGACTTATGTGTCTATGGATTATTTCAAACAAAAAATTAAAAAAGGAGAAGTTGGAAGTAGCGCAATGCCACATAAAGTAAATCCGATAGATTTTGAAAACTCTGAAGGTAACTTAGGAATTGCCAATGCTATTTTTGAACACCTGTCTGCCAAATTACCCATCTCAAGATTACAACGTGATTTAACCGATAGTACAGTATTGCGTAATGTTGGCGTCCCATTTGGTCATACGCTTATTGGATTTAAATCTACCTTAAAAGGTTTAGGCAAGTTATTACTTAACGAAGCTAAGTTTGCTCAAGATCTTGAAAATAATTGGGCTGTTGTTGCCGAAGCTATTCAAACCATCTTACGTCGTGAAGGCTATCCTAATCCGTATGAAGCATTAAAAGGTCTAACTAGAACCAACGAAACGATTAACGAACGATCCATTTCAGAATTTATTGATACCTTAGCGGTTTCTGATGCTATTAAAACGGAATTAAAAGCAATCAACCCAAGCAATTACACCGGAATCTAAAACACCTACAAATGCCTAGCAGAAATACATTAACACTCCTGTTTTCCGGACTCATAGTCGTAGGTTTTTTTGTGGCTGGTGTGTTAGATATTTTAGACTACTTGATTGTAAAAGGCCTCTTATTTTCTGCATTTGCTTTTTTAGGATTTTATCTAATTACCATTGTTTTAAAAGATTCTGAAGACGCTAAATAGTTGATAACAAAACATCTCTAAATAAAAAAACCACCTCAAGTGGTCAGACCTGAAGTGGCTTTCAATTAACATTTTAAATATATCTATTTAAAAAAGTTTGAAAATTCTTTAAGTTGCGAACTTTCAAGATTAGCTTCATCAAATACAGAAGCCAATTCCATAATTTTACCAAAATTCATATCGTCTCCAAGCACTCTCACAACGATAAAACCTTGTTCTTTTGAGTTTCCGAAGAGAATAAACTCATCCACATCATCACCATCGCCAATACATTTGATAACAAACTTACCATCAGCAGAATTGCCGCCACGCATAAGTTCTTCATATTTTGGATTTTTTAAAATAGCATTCACTTTTTCCATTTCAAGTCCAAAATCTTCAACATTTGCTTCGTCTTTTAAAAAGGCTAGCATACTTAATTTTTCGATAGATTCGTAAGCTTCTAACTGTGCTTCAGTTAATGTAGTTTCGTCAATTTGTAGCATACTCACTGGAATATCTAAACTTGTAAAACCAGGCGCTAATTCGTTATCGACATAGTAACTTTGTAATGTTAGATCTTGGTTGCAACTCGAAAGAGTCACCACCAAGATTAACATCGTGATTATTGTTTTGATTGATGTATTCATGCTTATATTATTGTTTCGTTTTTCCAGCTTTTTTTAATTGATCACCACCAGGCATATTCATTTGACTTGTCAATCTAGAGATTTGTCTTAAATCTATGTCGCCTGTTAGAGTTAATAAAACAGTTTCAACTTCTCTTTTCTTTCCGTTGATAGTAATATCCTGACCTTCGGTAAATTCTTTTAAACCATTAATGAACATCAATAATTCTTTAACATGGTTTTCATCTTTGCCCTCTTTTACATAAAAGTTTACCGTTTGATCACCATCTTTGATACGCATTAATTCTTCTAATTTTGAAGACTTTAAATAGCTTTTTACGGTCGCATTCATATCGGCAGAAACTTTGTCATTACCGGTTGTAAATACTTTTAATCCTGTAATACTTTTAGCCATTTCGATGTATTCTTTCATTTCAGGATCATCAACGTCAACGCCAATAGTGGCTAGCATTTTAAACATTTTTGGAGTGACAATAACCGACATAACATCTTCGTTAGTTTCGTATTTATCAAAAGCGTTTTGAGCATAGCTTACTGATGACATCAAGGCTAGGGCTAATATTAATAGTAACTTTTTCATAATTTCTAGTGTTTAGGTGTTTTTTTCGTTTTTACTAATTTGTTTGTTGTTTTAGCAAATTCATTTACATAATTTGCTTTATCAGTACCTTTTTGAAAATTGGTAGATACTAAACTCAATGTATTTACGCTACTTGCTGCATCATTAAAACTTGTTGACAGCAGAGATAACGCTTCTTTGGTTTGGGTGTAAACTTTGCGTTCTTCATCGGTAAAACCGGCGAGCGGATCTTTAGTTTGAGCGCCTCCCAAAATATTCGGAATTAAAATTCCTAACATAAGAACTGCTACGGCTGCGACAGAAATCCATTGGTAGATATAACTTTTTCTAGGTTTTAATGGAACGTCCTTTGTATATAGTTCTTGTTTTGTGTTGCTAAAGTATTGAAACATGGTTTTGTACGACTCTAAATGTGGAGCGACCTCTTCTTGAGCAAAATACTCTTTAAGCTGCTGCTCTTCTTTAATGGAAGTTTCTCCATTATCGTACTTTTCCAGTAATTTTTCTATACTATTTAATACCATAACGATGTGTATTAGTTAATTTTTCTCTTATTGTTTTTCTAGCTCTTGATAAAGCGACTCTAATGGCTGTAGGATTCATATCTACTACTTTGGCGATTTCATCAAAATCATACGCTTCTATATCTCTAAGCTGTAATATTATTTTTTGTTGTTCTGGTAATTCTTCAATGATTTTCGATACCCAATCTACGCTATCTCTATTTTCTACTTGACTTTGTAGCGAGGTGTTATTATCCTGATAATTACTATGAACTATTTTCAAATTTTGTGCCTGTTTTGATTTTAATCGATCTAGGCAAAAATTCTTAGTCATTGTCATCGAAAAGGCTTCTACATTTTTATAGTCGCTAATCTTCGCTTTATTCTTCCATAATTTCATTAAAATCTCTTGCGTTGCATCTTCGGCTTCTTCTCGAGAAACCAGAAGTCTTTTTGCTAAACGAAAGACTTTATCCTTAAAAGGCATTACCAATTTTGTAAAATCAGTTGGTGTCATTGTGGTTTGTTAGTTAAAAACAGATGATTATTCTGCTTCTTATAATTACGACGACCATGTATCAATTTTGTTACACGATATTTTTTAAATTACAATACTATCAGTAAATTTATAGTTTACTAGTGTGATGATACCTTGTATTATAGAATAGTAATGAAAAAGAAAAATTAATAAAAATTTTAGGAAGTAAACTTCGTTAATGCTATGATCGATTTTGCTTTAAAAATTTTAAAACACAAGACCTCATGAAATTATTTAAATTAACACTGTTATTTTTAGTAACACTATCGCTTACGAGTTGTTTTGAAGATCGGGATGATAATGCTATTCCGGCTAGTACTATAAATGACTTTGTTTGGAAAGGCATGAATATTGTCTATTTGTACAAGTCTGAAATTCCAGATTTAGCCAACGACCGCTTTGCCTCTAATGAAGACTACTCAAATTATCTGGCTAGTTTCTCTACACCTGAAAGTTTATTTGAAAGTCTGATTTATGAGCGCGAAACCATTGATCGTTTTAGTACTATTATTCCAAATTATATTGAGTTTGAACAACTTCTGGCTGGAACGTCAAAAAGTAACGGACTCGAATTTAATTTCTACTTCAAACCAGGAAGTTCAACCGAGATTTTTGGTATTATTCGATTAGTGCTAAATAATAGTCCTGCTGATAATTTAGGCTTACAACGTGGTCAAATTTTTGATGCTATAAATGGGACACCATTAACAGAAAATAACCTAAGTAGTTTGCTCAATCAAGATACTTACACGCTCAATTTTGCAACCTATGACGATAACGGAACAGAAACTGTAGACGACGACTCCATTGTTTCAACAACCAATAGTCAAGAACTCACAAAGCAAGTCTATACTGAAAACCCTGTACACCAAACCAGCATTATTGATGTTGATGGTGAAAATGTAGGTTACTTAGTGTATAACGGATTTAACAGAAACTTTAATAACGAGCTAAATGCTGCATTTTCCGAATTTCAGGCCAACAATGTACAACACTTAGTGCTCGACTTAAGGTACAATCCCGGAGGCTCTGTTTTAACGGCATCTTACTTAGGAAGTATGGTAACCGGACAGTTTACAGGAGATATTTATTCTAAGCTATTTTTTAATGAAAATCTACAATCTGAAAATGAAAACTACAATTTTGTAAACAGCTTCGATGGCAATGCTATAAACAGTTTGAATTTAAGTAAGGTTTATGTATTAACGACAAGCCGCTCAGCATCTGCAAGTGAACTCGTTATTAATAGTTTAAGTGCGTATATTGATGTGGTTCAAATAGGAGATGCTACAACTGGCAAAACACAAGCCTCCATCACCATTTATGATTCTCCTAATTTAAACGCCGAAAATATCAATCCGAATCACACCTACGCTATGCAACCACTTGTGGCTAATTCTGTCAATGTAAATGATACTGAAGTCCCTTCAACAGGATTAACTCCAGATATCAGCATTATCGAGTCGCCTAGAAACTTTGGTACTTTAGGTGATGTTAATGAGCCGCTTTTAGCTGCTGCCATTGCAGATATTCAAGGTTTAGGACGCTTTGGAAGTCCGCAAAGCGATTTTCGTCCTCTAAAGACCAATATCAACATCAAACCTCATGAAGAAGAAATGTATATTGAAAATGATTTGTTTTTAAGTCGGTTAGATTTCAACTAAAAAAAATAAAAAAAGCCACTCCAAATAGAGTGGCTTTCCTATTTATAAACTCAAAGTAAACCCTATATTAATATTTCGCCCTTTAGTTGAATAACCAAATAGCTCATTATACTCCTCGTTTAAAATATTACTCATAGTTGCAAAAAGCGTCAGTTTATTTTCAATAAGTTTATGACTTATATAGACATCCAATAAACTATACGATTCTAATGTGACGTTCTCATTTTCAAATGTTGTAGCATTATAAAAAGCATCTTCGCGATCGTCATTAAACTGATAAGTTAAACTCAGAAACGTTTGCTTTCCGAAGTCATACTGCAATGCTGCATTCATTTTAAGCTCTGGAATTCTAAGTCCTAAATCTTCATCAACCTTGGTATACGTTCCATTAGCTTTTAGGTTTAGAGACTTGGTTAAGGCAACATCGGCCACAACTTCAAGTCCGCTTGCCGTAAAATCTTCATCAATGTTGGTATATTGAAATACAAAATTGCCCTGATCTACAAAATCAACAAACCGCTCTTCCAGTCGGTTAAAATAAACCACACTTAAAGTCGCTTTATTTTTAAGGTTTATTTCGGCTCCAACTTCTATGGTTCTGTTTTCTTCAGGTTGCAATTCTGCATTACCAAAAGTAGGTTCAAACAACTGGTATAATGATGGTGTAATAAAAGAGGTGCTATAACTTGCTAATCCTTTAACATAACCAAAATCAAAATCTTTTTTGAAGGATGGATTCAAGCTATACACTAAATGACTGCCATATTCACTATGGTTATTTAAACGTAAACCTGCATTGATATTCAACCCAAAATCAGAAACATAAACGGCATTAAGATAAGGGTCAACTATCGTGAAATTGCCCTCTTGTGAACTAATATCTTGTACAAAATCGTTTTGACCAAACGGAATAGAATAGCTTTCGATTTCATTTTTTTGAGCATTAACACCAATTACTGTATAAAACTTGCCATTAAAATTATAACGATTAAACAAGTCTCCAATAAAGCTACGCGCTAAAAATTGAGTTGGAAAACCAGATGCTATGTCACGTTCTACTTCGTTAAACGCAGCATTTAAAGTGATACTTCCGTTATTGTAATTCAATTCTGGAGATATCCCAATTCTATACTGATCTGTGGTCGCTACGTTATCGGCATCAACAAATGCAAAACCATCATCAAAATCGGCTTTAAAGTGGTCAAAACTCGCATAAGTAGTTAATTTAAAAGCTTTAGAAAACTGATATCCTAATTTTAAATAGCCATTATGCGTATTAAAAGCATCAGCCTCTTCGCCTGCTGCTATGGCAGATAAACCGTTAGTAAACTGATGTCCAAAACTTGCCAAATAACTAAAATCATCTAAGGTTCCATTTACCGACACACTATTTTCAAAATGTTCTACGGCATACTCAGCATCCTCATGAGACTGATTACTGCCTAAGGTGCTTCTCAAATTGATGGCAAAGGCATCTTTTGAGGCTTTTTTAAGTTTAATATTTATGACAGCTGTTGCTGCGCCAGTACCGTAAAGTGAACTCGATGCACCTTTTAATATTTCGATGCTCTCCACCTGATCGGCATTAAGCAATCTTAAATCATAATCATTAGCTATTTGTGAAGCATCAGTTACAGCGATACCATCAATAAGCACCAACACTTGACGGTTTCTACCACCACGCACAAAATAACTTAAACTTTGTCCGGCATTACTACGCGTTCCGTTGATTTCAATGCCGGCAGTACTGTTAATAATATCTGCAATAGATTTCCCTTGCAAGTGTTGAAGTTCGGTTTGAGTAATTTTGGTAATGACTTTACCAGAATTTTCTCGTTTTAAATTAAATTTAGAATCGGTAATAACGACCTCATCTAATTGCTCTACTTTTAAAGAGTCGCTTTGCTGCTGAGCAAAACCAAATGTTGATATACCAATAGTTAGCATACCAAAAACCAGTGTTTTTGTGTTCATTTTAATGTGTAATGACTCGGAATCGCATGGATTATCATACGCAAACTTTTATCCCGAAAGTTTAACTTAATTGTTTGAATTTGGCAGGTCTCCTGACTTGCGTCTTATTATTGGTCTTCCCAGAAATACATCCAGTGACATTGAAGGTAATAACAAGCTTTTAGCTTACAGTTGCGGGAACAGTTCTGGAATTGAAATACATCGCACCAGATTCCCTTTTAATTGACATAATCGTCATTCTGAACTTGTTTCAGAATCTCATCATATATAAAATACACGACGACTAAGTCAAACCAAAATTCGCTGCGAAAGTAAACATTTTGTTTAAGGGTTCATTAAAAACTTTAAATAATATTACTTTTGAGTCCATAATGGACATTTAAAAATGAAAACACCGCTTTATATTTTATTAATACTTGCCTTGATATCGTGTAAAAATGAATCAAAAACTGAATTAGCTCAAACTACCAAAGGGATTCCGTTAGATTTAAAATATGCTGAAGGATTTATAGTAACTGAATATGAAACTTATAAGCTTATTGAAATTTTAAACCCTTGGCCTAAAGCTAATAAGACCTATAAATATGCATTACTCACTCAAGAAAATGCTGCAAAAACCACACTTAACAAAGAGGAATTTGAAGCAATTATGACTGTTCCTTTACAAAAGATAGTTGTAACATCAACCACACATATTCCTGCCTTAGAACTTTTAGATGTTGAACAAACGCTTGTTGGTTTTCCTGGAACGGATTATGTGTCTTCGGAAAAAACCAGAGCACAAATCGACAACGGAAGTGTTAGGGAATTAGGAAAAAATGAAGGTATTAATACGGAAGTCTTATTAGAATTACAACCAGATATTGTCGTGGCTTTTGGTGTTGATGGTACTAATAAAAGTATGGAAACTATTGAAAAATCTGGAATCACAGTAATTTACAATGGTGATTGGGTTGAAAAATCACCTTTAGCAAAAGCCGAATGGATTAAGTTTTTTGGTGTACTTTACAATAAAGAACAGGAAGCCGATTCTATTTTTAATCAAATTGAAAACAGCTATTTAAAAGCCAAGTCTATTGCCCAAAAAGCCACTTCAAAACCAACAGTACTTTGTGGCGCTATGCATAAAGACGTTTGGTATCTCCCTAATGGTACGAGTCCGGAAGCCCAGTTTTTAAACGATGCTAATGTGAATTACCTTTGGAGTCACACCAAAGAAGCTGGTAGTGTTGCTTTGAGTTTTGAAGCTGTTTTTGATAAGGCACAAAATGCCAGCATATGGCTCAGTCCGTCGTACTATTCAAGCTACGCAGATTTAGAAAAATCCAATCCGCATTATACGCAGTTTGACGCCTTTCAGAATAAAAACATATACACCTTTTCTAATACCACAGGAACAACAGGAGGTGTTTTGTATTATGAATTAGGCTCAGCAAGACCCGACTTGGTCCTAAAAGATATGATAAAAATTTGTCACCCCGAACTGCTGGTTGACTATGAAACAACATTTTTTAAACCTTTAAACTAATTGAAAACCAAGTTTACATATGCATTTATGAGCCTTGCAATTATTTTATTGCTTTGCTTTTTGATGAATATAAGCTTGGGATCTGTTAGTATTCCTCTTAAATCTATTTTTAATTCTATAATTGGAACTTCAGACAACGAATCCTGGCAGTACATTGTTCAAAATTATAGATTACCTAAAGCTTTTACTGCTATTTTAGTAGGATCGGGATTGGGCATTTCTGGTTTGTTAATGCAAACCTTATTTCGAAATCCATTGGCTGGCCCTTTTGTATTAGGTATTAGTTCTGGAGCTAGTCTTGGTGTGGCTTTAGTCATCTTAGGCTCCGGATTATTCGGAGCTACTTTTTCTGCCTTACTCATCTCAAAATGGAGCATTGTGATTGCGGCAAGTTTAGGCAGTTTTCTTGTTCTGCTTGCTGTGTTACTGGTCTCTTCAAAAGTTAGAGACACGATGGCAATTTTAATTATCGGACTCATGTTTGGAAGCATTACAGCAGCAGTTGTGAGTGTCCTCTCCTATTTTAGTTCTGCCGAACAACTCCAGCAATATATATTTTGGGGGTTTGGGAGTTTAGGAAATCTATCGTGGAATGAACTTTTTATTTTCTTCGGAATTTATTGCATAGGCATCCTCTTAACCATTATCTCTATTAAAGCACTCAACACATTTTTATTGGGCGAAAATTATGCAAAAAGTTTAGGTTTAAACATAAAACAAAGTCGGTTAATCATCATCTTAGCCACAAGTTTACTCGCCGGAACCATTACTGCTTTTGCGGGACCAATTGCGTTTATCGGATTGGCAATTCCGCATATCACAAGACAAATTTTTAATACCTCTAACCATAAAATTTTGTTACCAGCAGTCGCTTTATTGGGAGCAGTTATCATGCTTATTTGTGATAGTATCGCACAATTACCAACTAGTGATTACACCTTGCCAATTAATGCCATCACATCACTAATTGGAGCTCCTGTTGTGGTTTGGCTACTTGTACGACAACGTAAAATGGTATTCTAAATGGCTAAAAATAAGACACATATTATCTTAAACACCCAAGAACTTTCTATTGGTTATCGGTCTAAAAAAAGAACCTCAATTATTGCTGATACTATCAATCTCGAATTGACAAAAGGAGAACTTATCGGACTTGTTGGTGCCAATGGCATAGGAAAATCAACACTTATTAGAACGTTATCAAACATTCAACAGCCTTTAGCTGGAAACATTGATTTAAACGGAAAACCACTTACAAACTATGCTGGACTTGAATTAGCAAAAACGATGAGTTTAGTACTCACAGAGCAATTAATGTCTAAGAACTTGTCTGTTTTTGAATTGATTGCACTTGGTCGTCAACCATATACCAATTGGGTCGGTAATTTAACCAAAACTGATATCGCTATAATTAACAAAGCTATTGCCCAAACACATCTTTCAGAGTTGAAAGACCGAAAATCTTTCGAGTTAAGTGATGGGCAGCTACAAAAAGTAATGATTGCCCGCGCTTTGGCGCAAGATACAGACCTTATCATTCTAGACGAACCCACTACACATCTGGATATGTATCACAAAGCCTATATTTTAAAATTACTGCAGCAATTGACAAAAGACACGAATAAAACCATTTTGTTTTCTTCGCATGAAATAGATTTAGCCATCCAATTATGTGATACGATGATTGTAATGACCAAAGATAAAGTCGTCGCTGATTCTCCTTGTAAGCTAATTTCTAAAGGCATTTTCAACACCTTATTTCCAGAAGATTTAATTGGTTTTGATGACGAGACAGGACGCTTTAGGGTAAAGAAATCTTAATTCATCTTGTTATCTTATTATTTTTTGCACTACATTTATCTGATTGAAAATCAGATTTCTAAAAAATTTCGATCACCACTTTTTATAAAACCGTTTTTCGTCTTAGTGCATTCTAAAACATTAGAAAGATGAAAGTAATTAAAGTGTACTGTATTTTATAACTAGTGCCAATTGTCACCTATAAACGAAATTTAAAAAGTGCATTATTCTTTAATCTCTATCAAAATAATAAAATAATGGTCCTAATTAAATAAAGCTATAACCTCAGAATATAAACTGTATCATATTTAAAATTATATATTATGAAATCAAAGTTGAATATCATTTTGGCAAGCACTATCATTGTAGTATTCGTTTATTTCTCATTTAACAAACCAGCCGAAACTCAACAAGCACCAAAATTAGCGATGAGCTTTATATCATGTACAGCCCCAAATTTTTTGTTGGAAGCTGTGGATACCACAAAACAAATTTCCCCACTTTTTAGCAACCTAGGTAATCTTCATTTTCCCATTAGCACTAAAAATAAAAGAGCTCAGGCATTTTTTGACCAAGGTTTAAAACTATCATATGCTTTTAATCATGCTGAAGCACATCGTTCGTTTATGGAGGCATCGCGATTAGATCCTAATTCGGCAATGTCGTATTGGGGACAAGCCTTTACTCTAGGACCAAATATAAACGATCCTTTACCTCTTGAAGAACGTAAGATTAAAATTAACGAAGCTCTAGCAAAAGCCAAGCAATTAGCTTCAAAGGCAAGTCAAAAAGAACAGGCTCTTATCGAAGCTTTATCTGCCAGATATAGTGAAAATTTAACAGCAGATATTACCGAATTGAACATAGCTTATATGCATGCTATGGCTAAAACAGCTAAACTTTATCCTGAAAATGCAAACATACAGATTTTATATGCAGCCTCAGTAATGAACACAGTACCTTGGAACTATTGGGATAAAGATGGAAACCCCTCACCAAATATTAAAGAAGCTAAAGCTGCACTTGAAAAAGCTATGTTACTTGAGCCAGAAAATCCTGGAGGACACCACTATTATATTCACATGGTTGAACTTCCTTTTCCTGATATGGGTGTTGAAAGCGCAGATAAATTAGCCTCTTTAATGCCAGGAGCTGGACATATTGTACACATGCCATCCCATATATACATAAGAGTTGGGCGCTATAAAGATGCAGTTATCACAAACCAAAAAGCCATTCTTGCAGATGAAGATTATATATCGCAATGCTTTGCTCAAGGCATATATCCCCTAGGCTACTATCCGCATAACATTCACTTTTTATGGTCCTCGGCGAGCTTATTAGGCGCTAGTGACCTTGCGATTGATGCTGCCAAAAAAACAGCAGAAAAAGTACCTGTCGGCGAGTTTTTAGAGATGCCCTTCTTACAAGACTTTGCATCTACTCCATTATTAGCCTATACTCGATTTGGTAAGTGGAATGAGATTTTGACCATTCCTGCTCCAAACCCAGAAATTAAACACCTTAAACTTATACGTCATTATGCAAGAGGCATTGCCTTTATTAGAAAAGGCAATATTAAAAATGCTCAAGAAGAATTAAATGCCATTGATACACTTAAAAACGACCCTGAACTAGAAACATTAATTGCGACTCAAAATAATCCAACAATACATGCTGCTAATATCGCTTTTGAAGTTGTTTCAGGTGAATTAGAAGCCTTAAAAGGTAATCTTTCTAAAGCCATTGAACATCTTGAAAATGCAGTGGCACTTGAAGATGGATTAACATACACCGAACCTGCAGCCTGGCACATTCCTACAAGACAGAACTTAGGCTCTATACTATTAAAAGCCAAAAAATATGAAGCAGCTGAAAACATTTACAAGGAAGATCTAAACATCCTTAGACAAAATGGATGGTCTTTAATGGGACTTTATAAAAGCCTTATAGCACAAGGAAAACAAAAAGAAGCTGATGCCATTAAATCTGAGTTTCATAAGGCTTGGAAAGATTCAGATATAGATATTGATAATTCAGTTATGTAAGATGTTTATATACTTTATATAATTATTAACGCAGCTTTTATATGCCAATACTTAAAAAAATTACTGCTACATTACTGTACTTGTTTTAGTCTAATTATTAGCTGTAATCTATTTTTCTTATGCAATTTTATTTCCGAAGCTAGTATTATCTATCAAAAATCCTGCAGATTTTAACGCATCATTAGTAGACAAAAATCTTAGAACCAAAACTAAAAAGTTCAAACTTTAGTTTTATCTCAATCAGAAGGGCCAAGCTCTGACGCGAGAGGGTTACAAGAGTAAAATATAACATGTTACAGATTTCTATTTTACAGGTTGTGGCACCATCTGTCCGGTAATGACATTATTGTGTTTTAGAAGACAAGAAGCTCATAATGCAAACAAATCTTTTATCTTTGAATAAATTTCAAAGATTTTTATGAACGACAGCCTCATTCTTATTTTAGCTATTATTATTTCAGCAGCCATTGGTGCTTATTTGGGCATGCTTTTTATCAAACTGAAAAGTAAAAGCGAACAAAGTACCCTTGAAGAACGTCAAAATCAAATGGCGACTACCATAGAAGACTTAAAAGTTAATCTAACACGTCTAGAATCGGAACGCGATGACATCCGAAGCGAAAAAGAATTCTTAAATACCGAATTAACGCGACGCAATACCGAATATGAAAACCTTCAGCAGCAAAACTTAAAGCGCGATGAAGAATTGGAAGAACGTCAAGCCCAATTACGAAAAGACTTTGAACTTTTAGCTACCAAAATTCTGGATGAAAAATCTGAAAAATTCACACTTCAGAATAAGGAAAATATCAAGAACATCCTCAATCCGTTACAAGAAAAAATTCAGGTATTTGAAAAGAAAGTTGAGGATACACAAAAGGAAAGTATCTCGATGCATTCGGCTTTAAAAGAGCAGTTATTAGGTTTAAAAGACCTCAACCAGCAAATGACCAAAGAAGCTACTAATTTAACTAAAGCCTTAAAAGGCGATAGTAAAATGCAAGGAAATTGGGGCGAATTGGTGTTAGAGCGTGTCTTAGAAAAATCTGGATTAGAAAAAGACAGAGAATATTATGTGCAGCAGAGTTTTAATTTACCTGATGGCACACGCGTCCTTCCTGATGTGGTTTTACATCTGCCAGACAGTAAGAAAATGATTATTGACAGTAAAGTGTCGCTAACCGATTACGAACGTTATGTGAATGCCGAAGAGGATGAACGTGCATTTCATTTAAAAGCGCACATCAATTCTATACGAAAGCATGTAGATCAATTATCAGAAAAAAATTATCAGGATCTTTACGATATAGAATCCCCAGATTTTGTATTGCTATTTATCCCTATTGAACCCGCTTTTGCTGTGGCTATAAATGAAGATAATGCGCTTTACAATAAAGCTTTTGAAAAAAATATTGTCATTGTTACTCCTGCTACCTTATTAGCAACCTTACGTACCATTGATACTATGTGGAACAACGAAAAGCAGCAACGAAACGCCATTGAAATTGCCAGACAAGCTGGAGCGCTATATGACAAATTTGAAGGTCTGGTCAAAGATCTCACGGGAGTTGGTAAAAAAATAGATGATGCGAAGAAAGACTATTCATCTGCCATGAATAAACTGGTGGAAGGTCGAGGGAATTTGATTACCAGCGTTGAAAAGCTCAAAAAAATGGGCGCCAAAGCAAAAAAAGCATTACCAGAAGCCATCATAAAACGGGCGCATGATGATGACGAATAATAAAGCTATGAATTACAAAAAGATTGACGATACAAGAATTAGTATTTCCGAATTAATGCAACCATCACATTCAAATTTTGGTGGTAAAATTCATGGTGGCTACATTTTAAATCTCATGGATCAAATTGCCTTTGCCTGCGCTTCTAAACACTCGGAAACTTATTGTGTTACTGCTTCGGTTGATACGGTCGATTTTTTAAATCCGATAGAAATTGGCGACCTCGTTACCATGAAAGCCTCTATTAATTTTGTGGGTCGCACCTCAATGGTTGTTGGGATTCGTGTAGAATCTGAAAATATAAGAACAGGCGACGTAAAGCATTGTAATTCGTCATATTTTACAATGGTGGCTAAGGATGACCAAGGCAATTCTGTAGAAGTTCCAGGACTTATTATTAATGACAACACCGAAGTCAAGCGTTTTTTAAAAGCCATTAAACGGACAGAAACCAAAAAGAATCGCAAACAAGAGTTTGACTCTGAAGATTTTTCACATACAAATTACCTGGACGATTTAAAGAAGTATCGTGTTAAAGTCGAGCTTCCTGATTCTTATTAAAAGTAAACTCGCAATACAGCATTTGGTGTTATCCCTAACGAACTCTGCAATGTCTCACTTACCGTATTATTATTAATTCTGTAGAAGTTATTAATTTGGTTGGTGCGGTTTAAGACATTCCAAATCGAAATTCCTAAATCAACTTTAGTTTTTTTCCAAAGCTTTACATCATATAATGCTGAAATATCTACTCTTAAATAATCATCTAAACGACTAGTATTTGTAGCTTCAAAATTTATGGTGTTGTTAATAATTTCATTTCCGTCGACCGGACGAGTGGTCGGTCGACCTGAATGCCAGTTAAGTCCTGCAGACAACTTCAAATCTTCTAATGCATACGAAGCTCCAAAAGTAATAGCATGGGTCATATCAAAATTGTTTGGAATCGTTCGCTCTGGTAAATCATTAAATGTATAATCACTTTTTAAATAGGAGTAACTCAACCAGGTAGTGAAGTTCTTCAATTCTTTTCTCACAATCACATCAGCTCCAAAAGCATCATAACTTCCACTCGTTTTTACGAACTCATACTGATTTTGAAATCCTTGACTTTGGGTTGTGATTCCTTCGACATATTTGTAATAAACATCAGCACTAAACAACCAACCTTTATTACTAAAACTCAAACCTAACGAAGCTTGTTTACTCCTTATTATGGGAATATCAGCATCATTAGACAATTGCCATCTCCTTTTTTCAATACCTAAAAAATCACTCTGAAAATTAATAACCTGAGAGGTGTTTTGATGTTTAAATTCTCCTAAAGCTTCTACTGAAAAATGTTTCATAAAACGATAGGTAAAAGCAAATCTGGGTTCTAGAATATGTTTGCGAAACTTATCAATATAATTATAGCGTAGCCCAAAATTTAAACTCACTTTTTTGTTTAACGACTTATGATTTAATTGAGAAAACAGCCCATGAGTTCTAACAACTTCAGAAATTAAGGACCTAAAACGAGGAGTATCTACATCATCCAAATTTGTGATTTCGGTCTCAACAAAATGATATCCAAGGAGTAATTGAAATTTCTCATTTATCGTATGATTTGCTTGCAATTTTATACTGGTTTCTGATACGATATTTTCTTGTAAAAATCGCTGTTCATCTGCTACATTAGCATTGTTAGCTTCCAGCTTATAATCTGTTTCAAAGGCTTCAAAGGTCGTTTGCCAAGCAGCATTCCAAACTCTTTTATAATGTATCGCTCCTGCAATACTATGTTGGCGTAAACTACTTTGGCGTGATCTTTCAACAGTATCACTTATTGAGTTTTCGTTAAATCGTAATTGGTTATTGGCATTTAAGAAATTGACTTGTAATTGATCGCTCTCTGTAATATTATAAATCCAACGCAACGACATATCATAAAAATCAAACTCTTGATTAGAATTCACAACATTATTGGCATTATTTTCAACTTCGGTATCTTGCGCTATACGTTCAAAAAAGTTAGTATAGGTTGGTGTTTTAGTAAAATCACTAATCGATTTTCGAGCAGCGACTTGCAATGAAGATTTTTTACTTAACGGAATATCAGAAAAACCATTTGCATCAATAAAATTGATCCCTAAACTGCTTTTAAATTCATCATTAATTTTAGAGCTGGTTTCCATAGAAATTGTTCCAGAAACGCCATCGGTCATACTGGCTTGAGTCCCATTTTTTAAAACGCTAACCTGTTGTGTGATTTGCGGATTAAACATTGAAATCAAACCAAAAAAATGTCCCGATTGATACATTTTGATGCCATCCCAAAGTATCAAGTTTTGATCGTGTGTTCCGCCTCTAATATTGATATTAGAAACCGTTTCGTTAATACTCTGAATCCCTGGAAATGCCTGAACAGCTTGTAAAACATCAGTGTCAATTAATCCTGGAAGGATATCAAATTCTGAAAAATTAATCTCATGAGAACCATCACTTAATTTATTAATTCCTCTTACAATATATTTGGATAAAATAATCTCTGATAACTTCTGAATTTGAAACGGTGTTTCTTTTAAACGCACTAAAATAAAAGTACCATCTAAATTTTCAAAAGTAAATGTAGTATGGATTTCGAGGTAAGACAACGCTTCCTGTAAGCTTAACGTTTTTGAAGGTGGTTTTACAACACGGTCTTTAAGACTGTCTTCGGCATAATTAAACTGAACATTGTATTGATGTTCTAAAGCGGTTAGTACTTCGGTTAAAGGCAATTTTACGTTATCCTCCTGAGCATTAATCACTAAAGAGCAGATTAAAAAAAAGAAATATAAACAATAACGCTTATTTTTTATCGCCATGAATTACAACCGCATTTGATGTATTAATTTTATAGTGTAAACCCATAGGCTCGGTAATCGACAAAAGAGCATTTTCTATATGATTATGCATAAATCCTCCTGTAAATAAGCGTTCTGTATTTACGTTTTCTACTATAATTTTAATATCGTATTGGCGTTCCATTTCAGCAATAACTGCTTTAAAAGGAATGGCTTTAAATGTCGTTTTATTATTAATCCATTGGGGCTCTTCATCAGTCATTTCATCCAATAATAAATCATCATTTAGCACTCTAAACGTATCACCAGCAACTAGTGTTTTGGTATGCTCCCCTGAGGTTACTTGTACGATTCCTTCAAAACATCGGACTTCAAAAAAATCAAGTCTCTGATTAACATTAAAAGCTGTTCCAACCACTGTAACAGTTCCTTGAGGTGTAATTACATCAAAGGTCTTTCCTTTAGCTACTTTAAAATAAGCTTCTCCATTGAGATTTATGCTTCTGTTTGATTCCCAATTTTTTTTACGGTATTCTATTTGGGAGCCAGCGTTTAAAATCACCTGAGAGTGATCTGGAAGTTCTATGGTTGTTTTTTGACTTGCTAAGGTCTCAATATGCGTGAGGTTGTTATAGAAAAAAGAAAAATAGAGCCCGAGAGCAATCACTAAAATACTTGCAATTCGCAATAATGGTTTGTGCCAGCTTTGCGTTTTAGCCTCGGTTTTTTGCGAGTCATATGCTGATTTGAAGTCAGTAAATGACATTGGATCAGAATGATTAGACGCCTTAAATTGTTTGGCGCCATCAACAATAGCTTTGTAAAATTGAAAATCCTCTCCTTGCTCAAATTGTTCTTTTTCAGCAGGAGATAACTCATCATTTAACCATTTTTTGATAAGGTTGTCTTTATTCATAAATCGATTTACTAATTATATAACAACTTCAGATTTAAAAATCCTGATTATTTTATTTTAAATCCGTCTAATTCTTTTTTCAATATATTAAAAGCACTATAAATTCTGTACTCAACAACCTTTTTGGTCACGCCTAAAAAATCGGCAATCTCACTATGCTTCTTGCCTTCAACTTTATTTAATAAAAAAGCAACACGTTGCTCTTCACTCAGGCTTTCCAGTACTTGTTTATAACGCTCGTAAAACTGGCTTTGTTCCAAAAGAAATTCTGGAGTTTCGTTAGTATGAGATTTTGGTACGTTTTTTTGGTGATTCAAAACGACTTTTTGATGCTTAATATCATTAAGCACCATATTATTAGCAACAGTAAATAAAAATGACTTCGCCTTACTTAATGACACTTTTTTACAATTATTCCAAAGTTTAATAAAGGCTTCTTGGGTTTTATCTTTAGGGTTAAATTGTGCACCATACTTATAATATAAAAAATCATGCACATCTTTTGAATACGTATTATAAACGTGTTCAAAAACTTTAGCTTCACAAATATTTTCGTTCAGATCTTTAGGCAAGTTGCTATTTTTAGATTTTAAAGGTAAATAATTATTTATTTTAATTTCAGGAGTTTTTAAACTTGAGTTGTTATATATTAAAATGCATTAGAACTAACGAAATGCAAAATCATGAAAACAACAGCTAAATCCATATTTGTTTTATTAGTCTCCTTAGTCTTCCTTCTCACGTCTTGCAGAAAAGAAGATATTGAAATTATTGAAACACCTCCTGAAGATCTTATTACGTTAAATTCGACAGTTGCCAATCTAATACAACGTACAGCAACTAATGACGGTTCTAACGATAATATTCTAGATTTAGCCAATTGTTTCAATATAGAACTCCCTGTTACCGTTACTGCTAATTCTATTGAAGTCATAATTTATGATGAGGATGATTATGACTTAGTTGAAGCAATTTTTGATCAGGATGATGATGATATGGATACATTAGTCATTTCCTATCCAATAACAATTATTCTTTCAGATTATTCAGCAATATCTATTAATAATGCTACTGAATTAAATACTTATGTAATGACGTGTAATGGTGAAAATGTAGCTGATGATGATATTGAATGTATCGATTTTGTTTACCCTATTTCTGCGTCTGTTTTTAATCCCAACAACGAGTTAATTTCTACTGAAATTTTCTCAAATGACAGTGAGCTATACAGCTTTATAGTTAATATAACAGACAGTGACATCGTTAGTATTAATTTCCCTATTTCAGTAGTATTATCTAATGGTTCTCAACAACAAATAAACTCACTTGTCGAACTACAAAACACGATTGAAAATGTTCAAGACGATTGTGATGAAGATGATGATTACGATTATAATGATGATGATTGTAACCTTTGTGCGCCTGAACAACTAGAATCTATATTAACAAACTGTTCTGATTGGCAAGTTGATAAATTAGAACGAGATAATGTCGATTATGATGATGCTTACAATGGCTATGATTTCAACTTTTTTACAAACGGCACACTTTCTGTTTCCTGGAACACAACTACGGTATACGGAACTTGGTCTGCCTCTGGAACTGGTAATAATATTACAGTAGTGATTGATATTCCAGCGCTAACCTTATGCAACAATAATTGGATTTTACATGAAATTGAAGACAATGGTGGAGAAACCAAAGTTGATTTAAGGTTAGGTGATGACGATAGATTACGCTATGAAAATACTTGCAATTAATTTATTATAAAAGAGTACAGTTATGAAAAAAAGATTTTTTTACACTTGTGTTACAATGCTAAGCTTTTCTCTTATGTCTTCAACTTGTTCATCTGATGACGACGGAAATAATCCAAATGACAATAGTCAAGAGATTGCACAAATTGAAAACACAGTACAAACCGGAAACTGGCGAGTAAGCAGCTATGTTGACTCTGGGCAAAACGAAACCAACGATTTTAATGGTTACGATTTTACATTTGATCCTGACGGAACTTTAACGGCAACCAATGGCACAACAACTTACCTTGGGACTTGGTCTGTTACAAGTAGTAGCAACAGTAGTAGTGATGATGATAATGATAGTGATATCGATTTTAATATCTCTTTCCCTGTTCCAGACTCTAACGATTTTGAAGACTTAAACGACGACTGGGATATTGTTAGTTATACAAACACAACTATAAGCTTGATAGATATAAGTGGCGGAAATGGTGGAACCGACACTTTAGTATTTCAATTGAATTAGTCAAAACAATTTATTGAAAAAGAAAAATTCCCACTAATTTGATTTTAAATTATCTAACAAAAGTTGATTGGTTGAAAGCTGAAAACTGCTTTAGAATATAAACTAAAGCAGTTTGAAGCTAAACACTCCTAATTACATAAAGCTAATTATATGCGTAAGAGGATTATCATTTTTATTGTATTAATTATACTATCAATTATAGGCTATAATTATATCTATCAAGACCACAGAAATATAGAAAATGAAAGTGCTCAATTTGAAATTTCAACACATGCAATTGCTTTACAATTTAAAGAGAATGCTAAAGATGCGGAAGCAAAATACCTCAACACAACGGTTGCAGTTTTTGGTTCTATTACAGAAAAAGATAGTAACGCAATAACCTTAGATGACAAGGTGTTTTGTCAATTTTCTAAAACCATTAAAAACGAAAACACCCTTACTACCAAATTAAAAATTAAAGGACGTGTCATTGGTTATGATGACTTATTAGAACAAGTTAAACTTGACCAATGCACAATTAATAAACCATAAACACTAACACAAAACAATACGCTATGAAAACAAACTACATTTTAAAAACCCTTCTAACTCTAGTATTCGCAACTTTAATAAACCATAAAAGTAATGCGCAACAATTCAAATTATTAGTCGTTGATCCAGCTGCTGACACCGTAACAATCAAAAATTTTGGCTCCACAACTGTAGATATTGGTGCTTACAGATTATGTAGTCTTATTTCTTACAGAACCTTATCATCACAAACAACCGTTATTAGTGGTTCATTAAATTTAGCTCCAGATGCCGAAGTTACAGTGTCTATACCTGGCTATTTAAATGATACTGCTGCCGATTTGGGCTTGTATTTACCTACAGGTAATTTTGCTACACCTGCTAATATGATTGATTTTACACAATGGGGAAGCTCTCCCAATGGTAGAGAAAATGTTGCAGTAGCTAAAGGTATTTGGACAGCTGGAACATTTATAAACGTGTCTCCTCCATATGAATTTAACGGAGGCGAAACAGATTTTGGAGTAAATTTCTGGCAAACCCTTTTAAATGTTAATGACTTAAATGCGACATCTAGTTTTAATATTTATCCTAATCCATCAAGTTCACTATTGCATATAGAATTAAATAGTAATCAAACTGATTTAACGTATCAAATATTTGACATTCTTGGGAAACAAATTATTACAGAAACTTTAAATACGTCATCATTAACACAAATTGACATTTCAAATTGGAACAGTGGTTTATATCTCATCAAAATATCAATTGGTGATCAAACTGAAACCAAACGTTTTATCAAACAATAACCAATTATAATAGCCAAATGTTTAATAAAGCATTTGGCTTGTTTTAGCCTTTTAAGCAATGAAAAATCTATTCATACTAATATTTCTCGTCCCAATATTATCGTTTTCTCAAGATGATTTATTATCTGAAATAGAACCAAAAACTACTGATAATCAATTTACTACAGCAGCATTTAAAGGTTTAAAAATTGTAAATTTTGAATCTACCAAACTCGTAGCAAAACAAGAGCTCACTTTTATAGTATCACATAGGTTTGGTAGTATAGAAAATGGTTTTGATAGTTTTTTTGGTTTAGATGACGCAGTGACTCGTCTCCATTTTGTATACGGACTAAATGATTGGCTAAATCTTGGTGTTTCTCGCAGTTCATTTCAAAAAATCTATGAAGCATCTGCGAAATATAGGTTGTTTAGACAGCAAGAACATAAATTCCCATTTACTATTGTAGGATACAATTCTATACTCGTTAATACTGCTTTAGAAGAAGCAAATTTGCCTAAACTAGAATTTAAACACCGTTTGAGATACACAGCACAACTACTTGTATCTCGAAAGGTAAGTACAAATTTTTCTTTTGAATTCGCGCCAACTTTCTTTCATGACAATTATGTCCAACAAAATAACCAAGATAACTCTCAATTTGCACTTGGTTTAGGTGGTCGGTATAAGTTATCTAAACGATGGTCTCTCAATGCCGATTACGGTTGGCATTTAAATAGGGCTAGTAATTCACCGTTTAGAAACCCTCTATCCATAGGTATTGATTTAGAAACCGGAGGCCATGTATTTCAAATGCACTTTTCAAATGCGCAAGCAATGAATACTAATGGCTTTCTTGGCCAAGCCACTGGCAACTGGAGTGATGGAAACATCTATTTCGGATTTAATTTAAGTCGGGTATTTTAAATAAAAAATATGAAAACTAAAAAGACACTTTATATAATCGTATTGGCTGTAACTTTTTGTTGTACTAGTGTAAGTGAAGAAGATTTGATAGACACAACACCTGTACCTATGACTGTGACTTATGAAGCTAATATTAAAACTATCATTAATACTAACTGTATCATTTGCCATAATAACCCTCCTGTTAATGGTGCACCTATTACTTTGGTTACCTATAATGATGTTAAAAATGCAGTTGAAAATAACGGACTCATATCGCGTATATCGTCAAACGACTTGAGTTTTTTAATGCCGTTTGGAGGTCCTAGATTACCACAAAGTACGATTGATTTAATCATTCAATGGGAAACCGATGGCTTGCTAGAAGAATAATTTAATACACTATACTAATGAGACCGATACTATACTTCTTCCTGTTAATGTGGTTTAATGTTTCAGCACAAACAAAATATTTAACTAAAACAGGGACGGTTAGTTTTGAAGCTTCTGTTCCTGCATTTGAAGAAGTTGCCGCAAAAAGCAACTCAGTTACTGCCATAATCAATTTAGAAAACGGCGAATTTGCAGCCTTGGTATTGGTTAAAAGTTTTCGTTTTAAAAATGCATTAATGGAAGAGCACTTCAACGAAAACTATGCTGAGTCTGATCAATTCCCTAAGGCTACATTTAAAGGAAAACTTAAAAACTTTAATTTCGATAACACTAAATCTTCCTATACTATTGATGGCGAATTGACTTTCCACGGAAAAACAAAAACCATGAAAACCATAGTCATTTCCTTTAAAACAAATGACAATCTAATAACTATAATTGGAGAGTTTTCGGTAAAAGCTTCCGATTTTAATATTGAAATTCCAAAAATTGTGAGTCAGAAAATTTCTGAAGATATACAAGTCCAATTTCAATTTGAACTTCAAAAAAAGAACTAAAGTATCATTGCTTTATAAAACGTTTCGTTTGAGTGAGATCATCACTTGAAACGCGAACCATATAGATCCCTGAATTCCATTTAGAAACGTTGATTGATTTATATTGAACACCATTCATTTCAATATCTAAAATCTTTTTTCCGAGTAAATCATAGACTCTAAGTGTTGCGTTTTCGATAGTATTCGGTATTTCTACATTAAGATACAATGATGCTGGGTTGGGTGAAATTGAAAATTTATTAATGTCACTTGGGTTTTCTACACTTAATAAAGTATCCCAAAATGTAACGCCAGTATCTGAAGCTCCACCAGTAAATTCATATGGAGGAGACACATTTACAAATGTTCCAGCAGTCCAAATCCCTTTTGTCACGGCAACACTTTCTCTTCCATTAGGAGAACTACCCCATTGAACAAAATCGACCATACTTGTATCAGATCCAAAATTTCCGGTTGCGATATAAAGTCCCAAATCTGCTGCAGAATCATTTAAAACCGCACCACCAGTAAGAGATACGACAACTTCAACCTCTGCATCTGGAGCTAAATTAAGAGAACCACTTAAGACTGTCATATTAGATAAGGTTCCATATTTAAATAAGGAGCACAACCTATAACTAGAAATATCTAGCGTTGTAGATCCGAAATTTTTAATTTTAACTGTTTCAGTGGCAGGATTTACTTCAACTATTTTGAATTGAGCGTGAAGTTTTTGAAAAGATAAACCAAAACAAAAAATGACTATAAGACTGCAAAAAAGGTATTTTTTTCTCATAATAATTCAGTTTTGATATTATAGTGCTATACAATTTACTGAAATATTTTGATTTTTTTATACAGTTAGTACAAATAAAAATCCCATTGATTAAAAACCAATGGGACTAAATTTACTATTTTAGAAACGCTTTATTGTTTAACGAAACGTTTTGTAAGTGTTTGTTTATCTGTAGAAACTCTGACTAAATACACTCCAGAATTCCAGTTAGACACATCAATTGAAGACGTCATAGCACTCAATGATTTGGCATATACTTTCTTTCCTAAAACATTATAAACTACAACATTCGCATTATTTAGAGTTTGTGCTAATTTAATGTTTAATTTAGAAGTGGCAGGATTAGGAGAGATTTCAAACTCGTTTTGAGTATTAAACTCTTCTGTACTTAATGTGGTTGATGCTATAATATTATCTAAGCCAAGTGTCGCTTCAACCTCAGTTACATTGGTTCCCCAAGCAGGAACTTCACTACTTAAGATACGCATAACTTGAACATTTGCTAAGACGCCAGCTGGTGTTAATGATCCTTGTATAACTGTAAAATCTGAAGGCGAAATTGGAATCGTAATTGTTGTCCAACCAGATCCAGCAGCTACAGCTACAGCATTCGTTGTACAGATTCGTGTGCCGCTCCCTTGAAAAGCGACTCTCATATTTAAATCGTTTATGCTCACATTCACATCCATCTTAATAGCAACAATACCTTCAGAGGTATAGTTAGAGGTCCATGGTGAACTAGCACCCGAACTAAAAATTACCATTTTACTTGATGGCGTATCTGGAATGCCATTAGAAGAAAACTCAAGATAATTATCATCTGCTCCTGCAGGACCACCAGTTGCAACATTCATGGGTTGCTCTTCAGGAGGAGCTGCTGCTCCTTTTTGCCATGTTTGGGTGGTACCATCTTCAAAATCAGCAACCTGATTAGCCATCACCTGAGATGTTGCTAAAGCAGAAGTTAATAGTAATGAAGCTAAAAGTAATTTTGTTTTCATAATATATCTTTTCTATTAAAATCTTTAAAAACTTAACTATAAGTAAGCAAAAATGATTCCAATATTAACGTATTTCAAATTTTAAGCTAAAATAGTAATTAAAAGTGTATAGAGACTAGTCGTTTATCGAAAAAAAACGCTATTTGCTCAAATACATTTTACGTCTTGAGTATAAGTTGTAAAACTCATCCTCTTTTAAGCTATCAATAAATAAAATACTTTCTCCTGTACTCTTCATTTCTGGACCTAGTTTCTTATTTACATTAGGGAATTTATTAAACGAAAACACTGGCTGCTTGATGGCATAACCTTCTAATTTCGGATTGAAATTAAAATCGGTTACTTTTTTATCACCTAGCATGACTTTGGTCGCATAATTTACATACGGTTCTCCATAAGCTTTCGCAATAAAAGGAACTGTACGGGATGCTCTAGGATTGGCTTCAATGATATAAACCATATCATCTTTAATAGCGAATTGAATATTGATTAATCCAACAGTATTTAAAGCTAAAGCAATTTTCTTGGTATGATCTTTAATTTGCTGCATTACAAACTCGCCCAAGTTAAATGGTGGCAAGGTTGCATTACTATCACCAGAATGAATTCCACAAGGTTCAATATGCTCCATAATACCAATGATATAAACATTTTCACCATCGCAAATAGCATCAGCTTCGGCTTCTATCGCACCATCCAGATAATGGTCTAAAAGCAATTGATTTCCTGGCATTCTTCGGAGTAAATCAACCACATGTTCTTCAAGTTCCTCTTTATTAATTACAATCTTCATTCCCTGTCCTCCAAGTACATAGGATGGTCTAACCAAAATTGGAAAGTCTAACACATCAGCAATTGCTGAAGCTTCGTCTGCGGTCGTTGCAATATCAAATTGCGGATAAGGAATATTATTTTCTTTTAAAAGATTTGAAAATCGTCCTCTATCTTCAGCTAAATCAAGAGACTGGTATGTGGTTCCAATAATTTTAATGCCGTAGCGATCTAATTTTTCAGCTAATTTTAATGCTGTTTGGCCACCTAACTGAACAATCACACCTTCGGGTTTTTCGTGACGAATGATGTCATAAATATGTTCCCAGAATACAGGTTCAAAATATAATTTATCGGCAATGTCAAAATCGGTTGAAACTGTCTCAGGGTTACAGTTAATCATGATGGTTTCATAACCACATTCGGCAGCTGCCAAAACACCATGAACACAGCAATAATCAAACTCAATCCCTTGTCCGATACGATTCGGACCAGAGCCTAAAACGATAATTTTCTTTTTATCTGAGACTTCACTTTCATTTGCTGAAAACTTTGTTCCATCGGCTGTTTCGACTTCATTTTCAAACGTTGAATAATAATAAGGTGTTTCTGCTTTAAATTCGGCAGCACAAGTATCAACTAACTTATACACACGATTAATATTGAAATCTTCACGTTTTTTATACACCTGACTTTCCAAGCATTTAAGCATGTGCGCTATTTGTCGGTCACCATAACCTTTTTGTTTGGCTTCGAGCAGCAATTCACGATCTATAGTATCAATTGTAAAGGTTGAAATTTCTTTCTCTAATTCATGAAGTTCTTCATACTGTTTTAAAAACCACATATCAATTTTAGTGATTTCATGAATTCGGCTTAAAGGAATCCCCATTTGAATCGCATCATAAATCGCAAAAACGCGATCCCAACTAGCATTTGTTAACTTATCAATAATTTGCTGATAATCTTTATAACCCTTTCCGTCGGCTCCTAAACCATTACGTTTAATTTCGAGAGATTGTGTTGCTTTATGAAGTGCTTCCTGGAACGAACGACCAATAGCCATAACTTCTCCAACAGCTTTCATTTGGAGGCCTAATCGTCGATCTGAACCTTCAAATTTATCGAAATTCCATCGCGGAATCTTCACTACAACATAATCTAATGTTGGTTCGAATAAAGCCGAGGTTGAGCCTGTAATCTGGTTGCTCAATTCGTCTAAAGTATAACCTATGGCTAATTTCGCTGCTATTTTTGCAATAGGATAACCTGTGGCTTTACTAGCCAAAGCTGAAGAACGCGATACACGCGGGTTGATTTCAATAGCGATAATTTCTTCATTTTCATCAGGACTCACAGCAAATTGTACATTACAACCACCAGCAAAATCGCCTATACTACGCATCATATGAATGGCCATATCACGCATTTTCTGAAATGTTTTATCAGATAAAGTCATTGCTGGCGCAACAGTAATCGAATCTCCAGTATGAATCCCCATTGGATCCATATTTTCTATCGTACAAATAATGACAACATTGTCATTTTTATCTCTTAAAAGTTCCAGTTCATATTCTTTCCAACCAATCAAAGCCTTGTCTATCATCACTTCATGAATTGGAGATACTTCTAAGCCACGCGTTAAAAGCTCGTCAAATTCTTCTTCCTTATAAACAAAAGATGCACCTGCTCCTCCTAAGGTATAAGAAGCTCTAATCACTAAGGGAAACCCAAAGTCTTGAGCAATTTCTTTTCCTTTTAAATACGAATTAGCTGTTGCTTGCGGCGCCATACCCACACCTATTTTAAGCATGAGCTCTCTAAACTGCTCTCTGTCTTCAGTAATATTTATGGCATCAATATCAACACCAATGATATCAACATTAAAATCGGTCCAAATTCCTTTTTCATCAGCTTCAATACATAAATTTAATGCAGTTTGTCCTCCCATTGTTGGCAAAACGGCATCAATTTGAGGGTGCTCTTTTAAAATTTTTATGATAGATTTTGTGGTTAAGGGCAAAAGATAGACATGATCGGCCATTGTGGGATCTGTCATAATTGTTGCTGGGTTCGAATTGATAAGAATCGTTTCAATTCCATCTTCACGAAGCGAGCGAAGCGCTTGTGTTCCTGAATAATCAAATTCACATGCTTGCCCAATGATTATAGGACCTGAGCCTATGATAAGAATAGATTTTAATTTTTCGTTTTTTGGCATTTCTTTTTAATCTTTAGAGAGTTCAAAAATAGGTAACATATAGGTACAAAAAAAGGTGTTACACCTAAGTAACACCTTTAATATATTAACAATTGTTAATCATTATCTTTTATGTCTAGTTTCAGATGATACAGACAATTTCTTTCTTCCTTTAGCTCTTCTACGTGCTAAAACTTTTCTTCCGTTAACAGAAGCCATTCTTTCTCTGAAACCGTGTTTATTTCTTCTTTTTCTTTTTGACGGTTGAAACGTTCTTTTTGGCATTGTCTTATATTTTTAAAAAACTTATATCTTTTTTGGTTGAATTGAGCTGCTCTCAAAACTGCGTGCAAATATACAAAGAGTTTTTACTTTGCCAAACCTAAAATAAAATTATTTTCTGTTAAAGATAACAATCCTATTACTAGTAACAAATTGATAAAAAATTAGTTTCTTTGTAGCTCCTAAAATTAAATACTAAATGAAGTCTCTTTTACTCAGGTTTTTTGTTGCATTTATTGTTACTACAAACCTTATAACTGCACAAACAAAACTTGCATATAATTTAAATGTTGGTGATGAATTTAAAGTCAATCAAATTGCAATACAAGATATTGTACAAGACATGAATGGTCAAAAGCACGAAATGAAAAATTTACTTGAAGGTGATTTTACATTTGCTATTGAAGCTGTTAATGACAGTGTTTACCACATCAAGTTTAAATTTGACCGCTTTAAAATGGTGTCGACCTCTAACTTAATGGGCGAACTATTTAATATTAATACAGCAGACCCGATTGAGGAGGATGATATTGAAGGTAAATTATTTTCGCAATTAGTTAAAACCGATTTAAAAATGATCATGTATAAGAATGGAAAAATAAAATCCATTACAGGTTCTAAGGCTCTTATTAATAATATGGTGAATGCCGCTGGCGATTTTGATGAATTCACTAAAGAATTGATGAAAGAGTCTATGAAAAAAGAGTTTAGTAATGAAAGTCTAGCCAAGAGCTTTGAGCAAATGACCTATATTTATCCATCTAAGAAGGTAGCAAAAGGTGATACTTGGAATAATAAATTTGAAGGGGATTTGTCTTCAGAAAACACATGGACTCTTAAGAGTATCAAAAAAGATGATGTTGAAATAACTGGACAAAGCACCATTACCTTTAATACTATAGATGAAGATTTAGAAATGAAGCTAACAGGTGAGATGACTTCTGACCTGATTACATCTTTTGAAACTGGTTTTGTAAAAACAATGAAAACCCATTCTGTTGCTAAAGGCAATTCTATTTTACACAATATGAATGACCTCGAAGTACCAACAACTATTACCTCAAATATCACCTATAAAGTAGAAAAACATGTTCAATAAAAATATCAAACTTGTTATTGCAGCACTTATTATAGCTTATGCTGTTTACCAATTTACTGAAGGTTTTATTGGAAATGGAATTATGTACATTTTATTATCGTTAATTTTCATCTTCCTTTACTTCAAAAATGAATTTATACTATTAGCGTTTTTAAAATTAAGAAAGCAGGATTTTGAAGGTGCTAAAAAATGGTTGAGCAAAATCAAAAACCCGCCTAGTGCATTAGTAAAAAAACAAGAAGGTTATTACAATTACCTTCATGGTGTTATGGTTTCGCAAACGAATATGAACGAAGCCGAAAAATACTTCAAAAAAGCATTAGACTTAGGATTATCAATGGATCATGATGTCGCTATGGCTAAGTTAAATTTAGCCGGAATAGCTTTCAGTAAACGCAGACCTTTAGAGGCTAAACAATTGTTAAATGAAGCCCAGAAATTAGATAAAAGAGGGATTTTAACCGAACAGATTAAAATGATGAAAGATGGCATGAAAAAATCTCAAGGTCCAAAACAACACTACGGAAATCGCAATATGAGACGTCGTTAAAGACACGAAACAACGTTACTTTCGTCGGTTTATTGTTCAAAAAGAGGACACTTCTCTAAAAATTAGACCTTTCAACGAGTTTATTTAGGTGTAGGATGTATTACATATACATTTGTAATGTATTAACCTACAAATAATTAACAATGCGACTCTATGCAACACTACTACTATTTATAAGTATATTTTTGGTACATGCCCAACAACCAAAGATGTATTTTGACATGCAGTTATCAAAGCACCTAAAAGCTTACAAGACCCAATCTGAAGTAGCAATAGAAAATAACGACAAAGCGCATGCTGAGTTTCTCTTTGATTCTTTATTTAACAATCATTTAAAGCTGAGTTATATTTCTGAAATGACCTTGAACAAGGTTAATGGCGGCCAACTTAATACTGCTGATGTAGACCATGCCTTTCTTTTAATTACAAAATCGGCTTGGGAACAAATTGACGAGAAAGAAATTGAAGCGATTAATAGAATGTCTAAAATGTACAAAGGACAAGTTGATATTGTTGTTTTATTCTGGACATCGAGATCTATCGCTAAAAAACGAGGAAGCGATTTCAGTTCGTTAGTGACTGTCACTTACGTTGATGAACGAGACAATAATGCTAATCACATCATCAAACCTTATAAACATTCGTTTGGAGCACCAACTTGTTTTTTCATTTCTGAAAACAAACAACTCTTAGATATTGACAGAAAGTTTACTGCAAATTTAAATCTGGAGGATTCTGAATTAGCCTTTGAATCGGCACATCAGCAAATAAAAAAGTTGATTCTTTTTAATGACGAAGCAACAAACGAAGGAATCATCACAACCTTAAATTAATTACTATAGCAAAGGTGCCCAAAGCCTGGTAAAAGATTCTTTTAGCTTATCTAGTTTTGGTCGGTTATTCCATTCCGTAAAATCAATAATTTCAGAGTCTTCTATATCTTTAAGAAATTGAGACTTTAAGAGTTTACTTTCTTCTGTATCGTAAATCAACGCATTAATTTCAAAATTAATATTAAAGCTTCTGTTATCAAAATTACAGGTGCCAATTGTAGAAAACACATCGTCAACCACCATCGTTTTTGCATGCACAAATCCCTTACTATATCTATAGATCTTTACCTCTGCTTCCAGCAAAGGCTCTAAATAAGAATTTGTAGCGTGCTCGGCAACCCAACTATCAGATGTTTTAGGAATAATAAGTCGTACATCAACACCTATTTTTGCTGCAATTTGCAAAGCGGTAATGATTTGATCATTAGGAATAAAATACGGTGTTGTGATATAGATATAACTTTCGGCATTATTGATTGCTGTTAAAATAGCCTCCATAATATTAGCCCAATCGGTATCAGGACCACTCGCAGCAATTTGAACTGCCACATTTTTCTCACAAGTTGTGACTGGAAAATAACTTTCTTTTATTTCAATTTCACGTTTGGTAACAAAGTCCCAGGTGGTCAAAAAATGAAACTGCAAAACCTTTGTCGCTTCACCATCTATTCTTAAATGCGTATCTCTCCAGTATTTATTAGAATCTGGAGAATTGACATAATTATCTGAAATATTGATACCGCCAACATAACCTATTTGACCGTCAATCACGACAATTTTTCTATGGTTTCTGTAATTAGACTTTCCTGTGAAACTAGAAAACACCACTGGCATAAACGGAAAATGTTCAATTCCACTCTCATTGAGTTGATGCTTCATTGCCGAAGACAATTTACTTCCAACATCGTCATAACTTATTTTAACCTCAACGCCTTCTCTGGCTTTTTCACATAGCGTATCCAATATTTCTGTACCAATGGCATCGTCTTTAATAATGTAATACTCTAAATGAATATGACTTTTGGCTTGGTTTAAATCTTTAAGCAAGCGTTCAAACTTAACTTCTCCATTAAACATAATTTCTACGTCATTCCGTAAGGTTAAGGGAGAGCGTTCACTGGCTTTAAGAAGTTTGACCAGCTTTATTTTTTCATCCAGTTTATCATTGATTTTCTTTAAATCACGGCCTTCCATTCTTAAACTCTCTCCAGCGGATTGAATAACTTTGGAATTGACAATATGCTTACGATTGAATATTTTAGTCTTTCGGTATTGTTGTCCGAAGAGATAATAAATCACCAATCCGAAAAACGGAAAAAGTGCTAAAATGATGATGTAAGAAACGGTTTTGGTCGGACTGATATTTTTTAACAATACCGTTATAATTGCCGAAACTGCCAACAGGTAATTGACAATTATTAAAATGGACCAAAAATGCTCTTTTATAAAATCAATCATTAGGGTTTAACCGAATAGAATCCTTCTTTAGGGATTTCTATATAGTATTTTTTTCTAGACTTATTGTTAAGCTTAGGCTCTCTTAACCACGGATTGTGGATTTTAAGTATTTTGTAGTTGATGCCATATCGTTGTGCGAATTTTGTGAAATCGGTAACCGCAGTATCCACTTCTACTTTATACGTAGGAATAGGTTTGTATAAATCTTCAGATGTAAAATTAAACCCATATTTAGTTGGATTGCCTAAAATTTCCTTCAACGCAACAATTCTAAATACATAGCGACCTGTTTCTTCTCCTAGCAACAAATCGTAATAGTTAGAAACATTTTGTTCATTTAAACGTCTGGAAACACCTGCGTTTCCAGCATTATAAGCCGCTGCGGCTAAGGTCCAAGATCCTAAAGCCTCTTTAGATTTTAATAAATATTTACAAGCGACTTCTGTAGCCATTTCCAAATGGTAACGCTCATCAACATTACTGTTAACTTCCAAACCATTTTCACGACCTGTTGCAGGCATAATTTGCCATACACCTCGTGCGCCTGCTGGAGACACCGCATTGGTTAAACCACTTTCAATAACTGCTAGGTACTTAAAATCTTCAGGAATCCCATGCTTTTTCAGTATAGGTTCAATAATCGGAAAATACTTTTCGGCACGTTTAAACATTAACAAGCCATTAGATTGCCAATAGGTATTAACCAATAACTCTCGGTCCATGCGTTCTAAAATATCTGGATCGTTTAATGGCATAGCCTCGCCTGCAAAATTCAAATCATCAGGGACAGATAAAGCATAAACATTATAGTCGTTTATCATTTTTGAAGTCTCTGCTACATCATGATCATACGGTATTTCATCGACCTTATCAGATTGTACAGCAAAAATAAATAGCCCAGACACACATACTAAACCAATAGCTGCTAAAATATTTTTAATAATTGTCATAATCGTTGTATTTAGGGACAGCCATTAATTGACTGCATTTCAAATGTATAAAATTAAATGATGCCTTTCAAGTTAGTATAAAATTAGTTTTGGTAAATTTTCGTTAAACCATTTAAACTTATTAATGACCATGATATGCGAACCGCCTTTTAAAACAATACAGTTGCCGCCACATGAATGCGGGAAAACCGCATCTTTATCACCATGAATATAAATAGCATCAGGATTAGGCGCATCTTGATTCCATTCAATAACTTGTTCAATGGCCCAATCTAAATAGTGTTTATCACTTACCGACAGGTATTTTTTATACAATTCTATACGTTTTATAATGGTCTCTCCAAATGCATATTTCGCCAGGACATCGATACTGGCCACCAACTGTGTTGGTAGTAGCTTATAGGCCTTCGTGTACTTCATGACTTTCATACGCTTTGGGAGCTCGTGCTTAGATTTTACGCTAGATACGACAAACAATTTTCTTAACGTTATATGCTTGCATATTTCTTGCACTAAAATACCACCAAAAGACACGCCTAATAATACAATATTGTCATGATGAATTTGCTCTGCAATCATGCGCTTGGCATAAGACTCCAGCGATTCCTTTTTCTCAGGCATCATCCACTCTAACCAATGGATTTTAAATTGATCTTCAGGTAATTTTATATGTTCGAATATCGTAGGGTTTGCTGCCATTCCTGGCATAAGATACACGTGTATAATTTCTTGTTGCATAAGCAATTATAGTATTGAGTTTGTAATATCTCTTAAATTTTTCGTAAATTTGCATTACAAAACTATGCAAAAGTATAGTTCTACCCTACCGACCATTGAATTAAATACAAATTATTATGATTGATGCTGCTGAATTAACAGACAATGACTTTTTACGCCAATTTGAACTGAAAGTCGATGGTAATCTTGCAAAGATTGAATATTCGCTCCAAGACCGAAAAATCTTTTTAACCAAACTTATTATTCCTGAAGGGATTTCAAATGAAGACTTTGAAGAAGAGTTTTTAACACTCGTTTTTGACACCATTTCTGAACGAAACATCAGTGTGGTTCCTACAAGTCCGGAAATCGCAAAATTTATCAGGCGCCACCGCAAATACAAAAAATTGCTTCCAGTAGGCATTAGAATATAACACAAAAAAAAAAAAATCCGAAGTTAGTCTTCGGATTTTTTTATGATGTGTATTTCAAAAATTATAATTTCTCATAAACGAGTGTCAGATTTTCAAAAGCGACAATGGCGCTAAAATCTTCATTGTAAATTTCTATGGCATTTTCAAAAACTCTGGTTAGTGTATTTCCATTAATTGAAGTTTCTAATGCATTTCGTTGGCTTGAGTCTAAGACTTCCGAAGAACTGATGTAGCCTTCAGAACAAAAGACTTCAAAATTATAATCGCCATCACTAACAGATTTTGAAATATTAATGTCATGATGAAACGTATCGTAAGAAGTCATGGTATTATTAGCTTCAATAGTTAATGTTTCATTGACTTCACAATCGATTTCATCTAAAATATTCTGGTTTTTGATATCATCTTTATTGATATCGGCTGTAAATCCAATATCATAATTAATTAAACGCCAAGTCCCATTGAGTGAGGCATTCGTTTCAGACGCGTCGGTAGAACACGAGGTCATTACAAACAAAAACGAAATTATAGACACTAAGGTAAGTACTTTATTCATGGGGCTTAATCAATTTAAACCGAAAGTATAGGTATTACAGTAACTACAACAAAATACTCGATAAGTGTAATAAATTAAGGTTAAAAAGCGTACCAACAAATATTTAGGGAATGATATGATGACATAAAAACATCAAAACTCCATTCAATTTACTTGGAATTAGGAGGTTAAAAACAGGAGTACAATCACAATCACAGAAGTGATAATTAGCTTTCTCATTGGAGGAATTGAATTAAAAAATCGGGCAAATGTAATCTAAGAATTTGACTGTGCAAATTTTTTGTCAGCTTGTAGAAAAGAAAACGTTGAAAGCATTAATTTTAACGACAAAACAACACCAGAAAGACTTTTAAGTCCCTTATACTTTGAGGGTTTCGGTATCGACAAATTTAAATCGCACCAACCCGTCTTCATCAATTTTGGTAAGTTCTACATCTTGTAAGGTATTTACTAATTCTGGATTCCAAGGTGCTTTCACTTTGACGTAGTTTTCAGTAAATCCCTGAATATAACCTTCCTTATTTTCGCTTTCAAATAAAACACTTCGGGTGCTTCCTAGTTGGTTTTCATAAAATGCGCGTCTTTTTTTAGCCGATAAACCACGAAGCATTTTACTGCGTTTTGCTCTTAGCTTTTTAGGCACAACACCATCTAAACTTGCTGCTACTGTATTATCGCGTTCAGAATAGGTAAACACATGTAAATACGAAACATCTAATTCGGTAAGAAAATTATAGGTCTCCAAAAATAAATCCTCAGTTTCTCCAGGAAAACCAACAATCACATCAACACCTATACACGCATGTGGCATGGTTTCTTTTATTTTTCGAACACGATCTACATACAATTCTTTCATATAACGACGACGCATCAACTTTAGAAGTGTATTGCTTCCGCTTTGCAACGGAATATGAAAATGCGGCACAAATGTTTTACTTTGAGACACAAAATCTATGGTTTCATTTTTAAGTAAATTAGGCTCTATTGAAGAAATTCGTAAACGCTCAATGCCATCCACATCATCGAGTGCCTGAACGAGTTCATAAAAGGTATGTTCGTGTTTTTTGTTTCCAAATTCACCTTTCCCATAATCTCCAATATTAACGCCTGTGAGTACAATTTCCTTGATATTTTTTTCTGAAATTTCTTTCGCATTCTGAAGCACGTTCTCTAAAGTATCACTTCTAGAAATACCTCTTGCTAAAGGAATCGTACAATAGGTACATTTATAATCACAACCATCCTGAACTTTTAAAAATGCGCGTGTGCGATCGCCAAAAGAATAACTTCCAACATAAAAATCGGCAGCTTCAATTTCGCAACTATGCACTTCGCCCATGTCATTTTTTGAGAGGTCATTTAAATAATCCGTAATCTTAAACTTCTCTGTGGCTCCCAGCACCAAATCAACGCCTTCAACATCAGCCAGTTCTTCGGGTTTTAATTGCGCATAACAACCAATGGCTGCAACAAATGCGTCCGGATTTATCTTTTGTGCTTGTTTGACTATAGATTTAAAACGTTTATCAGCATTCTCTGTTACCGAGCAGGTATTAATAACATAAATATCTGCCTTTTCTTTAAAATCGACACGCTCAAATCCTTCCGAAGAAAAATTTCGAGCAATGGTAGAGGTCTCCGAAAAATTAAGCTTGCAACCCAAGGTGTAAAATGCGACTTTTTTATTCATACGTTTTTAATTTCCGTTAGCACAGAAATCTATTTATATTTACTCGTTTCAAAAATAAGAGTGGGCAAATTTACAATTAATGAACAAAATGCTAAAACGAGTGCGTCATAAATCTACTTTTTCAAGACTTATTGTGAGTGTTTTAGTCCTTTTTCTCCTTTTTTCCTGCGGAAATGACAAAACTTCCACCAACGATCATCTCGTCTTTAGATATAACGAACACAAAAATATTGGTTCTCTAGATCCTGCTTTTGCAAAAGACAATGCCGATATTTGGGCAATTAATCAATTGTTTAATGGCTTGGTACAAATGGATGATCAGTTAAATGTTCAACCTTGTATTGCTAAAGAGTGGAACATTTCTGAAGATGCACTCACCTATACCTTTATACTGCGGAATGATGTTCGGTTTCATAAACACCGTATTTTTGGAAAGGATTCTACGCGCACAGTCATAGCTTCAGATTTTGAATACAGCTTTAATCGTTTATTAGATAAAAATCTTGCCTCACCTGGACGATGGACACTCAATAAAGTAGAGCAATTCAAAGCCATTAACGACACTTTATTTGAAATTAAATTACAACAACCTTTTCCTGCGTTTTTAGGGTTGTTAACGATGAAATACTGCTCTGTAGTTCCTAAGGAAATTGTTAATCATTATAACAGTGATTTTCGTTCGCATCCTATTGGTACTGGACCCTTTCAGTTTAAGCGATGGGAAGAAAACTTAAAGCTCGTTTTTCGCAAAAACCACGATTATTTTGAGCATGACGCCAACGGCAATGACTTACCGTATTTGGAAGCTGTTGCTATCACCTTTTTGCCAGATAAACAAAGTGAATTTCTACAGTTTACACAAGGTAATATCGATTTTGTTTCAGGTTTGGATGCCTCGTACAAAGATGAAATTTTAACCGCAAATGGTGTGTTACGCGACTCGTATTCGAAAACTGTAAATATGATTCGCGGCCCTTATTTAAACACCGAATATCTGGCCTATTTTATGGATTCTGAAATTCCTGAAATACAATCGCAAACCTTACGTCAGGCCATTAATTATGGATTTGACAGACAAAAAATGATGACCTATTTGCGAAATGGAATTGGTATTCCTGCGCATGGTGGATTTATTCCTAAAGGGTTGCCAGGTTACGATGCATCAATTGGTTTTTCTTTTCAGCCTGAAAAGGCCAAGCAACTTGTGGCACAATTTAAAAAAGACTCAGGCATTACTAATCCTGAAATTACCATCACAACAACGAGCAACTACCTAAGTTTTTGTGAATACATACAACGAGAACTTCAAAAAATTGGAATTATCGTCAATGTAGATGTGGTACCAGCTGCAACATTAAAAGATGCTAAAGCCAATGGTAAACTGGATTTATTTAGAGCCAGTTGGGTTGCCGATTATCCTGATGCTGAAAACTATTTATCGCTTTATTACAGTAAAAATTTCGCACCTAATGGTCCAAATTACACCCATTTTAAAAATGACCAATTTGACGCTTGGTATGAAGATGCTTTTACAATTACTGACACCAAACAACGTGAACAACTCTATACAAAAATGGATAGTCTGGTAATGTCAAACACTCCTGTTATTCCGTTGTTTTATGATGAAGTCGTACGATTCACCAGAAAAAATGTTTCAGGATTAGGCATCAATCCAATTAATCTAATGGATTTAAAACGTGTAAAAAAAGATTAGTTGTGTTCTTCTAATTGGTCTGGCTTACCAATGTCCTGGATTTCATTTTCGTTGATAATAATGGTCTTTTCCCATTTTTTATTCAGAATAAAATAAAACAGATAGGCAGCACCAATGCCAAACGGAACAGCAAGAAATGTGAGTAATAGTGTGTTATCCCAATCTATTCCTAAGCTTAAAAGTTCATCAAAAACACCTAAGAGAATTCCGGCAATAAAGGTCCCAACATAATATACCACAACGCCCAAAATAGCAAACAGCCACTTATTTTGCTTGAACTTTTCAGCTAGTTTATAAAAGTACTTTCCAATAAAAAAAATGAGTAAAATTCCGAGCATAAGGATAAGTGTTTGTAATGTTTATGGTTTAAAAGGGTAATCTAATCAAAAGTAAAGTAATAAATATCATCTTCCCCTTTGCCTTTAGGTCGTCGTGATGAAAAATAACCTTCGGTCATGTCATCATTTAAAACATAACAAAAATCATCACTTCTACTATTTATAGGTTGAGGCAAAAGTACAGGTGTTTCGGTTTCTGGATCGCCATTTAAGTCGTAGCTATAAATATCTAAACCACCAACACCTCCCACACGATCTGAAGCAAAATAAAGGACATTGTCTTTACTCACAAACGGAAACATATCACGTCGTGGTGAATTAATTTTTTTACCTAAATTCTCCACTTTACCATACTCGCCATTTCCCAAAATTTTAACCTTAAACAAATCGGTTTGTCCATGAGCACCATGTGCATTGGATGTAAAATAGATGGTGGATCCGTCAGGACTTAAAACCGCGTGTCCGTAATTATATTTTGCTTCACAAAACGGCAAGGGCTCAAAGTTGGTCCAACCACGTCCTTCAATATATTCGCCACGTTGAATGTTAAGATTTATAGATTTTAATTTTCGTTTATACGACTTCCCACGTTTCATAAAATTGGTGGTGATATACATATATTTCCCATCAGGACTAAAGCCTGCACTTGAAGTATTAAACACAAAATCTTCAGATTTGATAAATTGTTTCGGATTTATAATTTCGCCATCTTTGGTTTTCTCACCTTCAAACATTGTATAAATTAATCGCTTGTCATGGTCGCGCCTTGCTCGGTTTCTGTCATCAAGCATATAAGAGGTATAATAGACTTTATCGCCTTTGTAAAATACAACACCATACTGACTTTTGTCGTCATTAAGTTTTAGGTTTTTAATCGTGTAGGTTTGGGAAAACCCGAAATTTAGCGTCAATACTAAAATGATACTGCAAATAAACTTCATGTTTTTAAGAATTAAGGTTAACTTTTTCTCCATTTCTTGGTCTCTTCAAAGACGTGTTCTAATATGGTTTTATCAACTTCGGAAAAGACTATATTTCGTCGTTCCATCACCACTTCGGCTACTTCAAACGCTTTTTTTGTCAAGTATGTTGTAAATCCTGTATGGCCTCCCCAGGAAAAACTTGGCACAAAATTTCTTGGAAATCCACTTCCGAAGATATTAGCACTTACACCAACAACTGTACCAGTATTAAACATGGTATTGATGCCACATTTACTATGATCGCCCATCATGAGTCCGCAAAATTGCAATCCTGTTTTAGCAAAACCTTCAGTTTGGTAGTTCCAGAGTCTGACTTCGGCGTAGTTATTTTTTAAATTCGAATTATTGGTATCTGCACCTAAGTTACACCATTCGCCAAGGACTGAATTTCCTAAAAAGCCATCATGTCCTTTATTAGAATACCCAAAAATCACCGAATTATTAACTTCTCCACCAACTTTACTGTGTGGTCCAACCGTTGTTGGCCCGTATATTTTTGCCGCCAATTTTACTGTCGCATGGTCGCATAAAGCAAAAGGACCTCTAATGATACTGCCTTCCATTACTTCGGCATCTTTACCAATATAAATAGGACCTGTTTTAGCATTTAATGTTACAAACTCTAAGGTAGCGCCTTCTTCAATAAAAATATTTTGAGCATTAAGCACGTTACAACTACTTGGTATAGGTTGCGATGTTCTATCGCGAGTTAACACGTCAAAATCGGCTTGAATAGCAGCACCATTATTAGCAAAAATGTCCCAGGTATACTCAATTTTTAATACTTCTTCATTATATTCTATAGCCTCATAAGTATCAAAATCAATTTCATCTTGAGTATCTTTTGTAAAAAATGCAATCACATCTTCACCACAAAATACGGCTTGATTTTCTTCAAGACCTTTGATGATTTCGGTTAATTCGTGATTAGGTAAATACGACGCATTAATCATGACATTATCATCCATTTCTACCATGGGATATTTCTCAGATAAATAGTCTTCGGTTAAAGTAGTTGTGGTAAACCCAAGGTGATTTTCCCATTTTTCTCTAATGGTTAAAATCCCAACTCTAATATCGGCAACAGGCCTTGTAAATGTAAAAGGCAACAGGTTGTTACGTGACGGACCGTCAAAAAGAATATAATTCATAATCAAAGTTGATGTTAGGTGTTAAAAGTAAATCAATTATAGAAAACAAAAAAGCCTTCGAGGAAAATCCTGAAGGCTTATGAAATATGTATGGTCTAAGCTTATTTTTTAAACTTAGCGTATTTGTTTTTGAATTTATCGATACGACCTGCTGTATCAACCAATTTAGATTTACCAGTATAATATGGGTGAGATGTTCTAGAAATTTCCAATTTAACCACTGGATATTCAACACCATCAACTTCAATTGTTTCACTGGTCTCAGCAGTAGATTTAGTTAAAAACACGTCTTCATTAGACATATCTTTGAATGCTACTAATCTATAATTTTCTGGATGTATTCCTTTTTTCATCTCTATTAACTTTAAATTCCTTACTATTTTGGAGGTGCAAATTTAAGTATTTTTTGTAAATTACCAATAATTTATTTCTTTTTTTATTTTGGATTTATTTGTAACAAATATAATGCTTAAGATACTAACTAATCGTATTAACTAAATAATCAACTTAAATATGGAAACTCAAAAAATGTCTGCAGGTAAATTTGGTATGAATTATGGCCTCATCTTAGGTGTTATAATGATTGCGCTTTCGGTAGTAAGTTACGTCACAGGACAAGCCTTAGAAGGTGCGCAATGGCCCCAATTAGCGTACTATATTATTTTCCCTATAGTTATCATGTATGCTATTAGCAAATACAAAAAGCACAACGCTAATGTATTAACTATAGGCAGCGCTATTAAACTAGGTGTTATTATTGGTGTTATAAGTGCCATTGTCTATGTACTTTACGGATTACTTTTTAATTATGTAATCGACCCAGAATTTATGCCTCAGCTTATGGAAGTGACCAAAGAAACCATGATTGAACAAAATCCTGATATGCCGCAAGCTCAGCTAGATCAGTCTATGAAATTCATGGAAACCATGTTTAATCCCGTAATTGGATCTGCAATTTGGATTGCTGCTAGTGCCCTTTTTGGACTAATTTGGTCATTAATTGGCGGACTCGTAATGAAAAGTAACTCTTAAAAAAAATCAGTATTTTTGAACTATTAAATTTTCAAAATTACTAGATGAATATATCAGTAGTCATACCACTACTCAACGAACAAGAATCATTATCAGAATTACACGATTGGATTGCAAAAATCATGCAATCCAATCGTTTTTCTTATGAAATCATTTTTATAGATGATGGTAGTACTGATGATTCTTGGTCGACCATCATGCAACTCTCACAAAAAGACGCTAATGTAAAAGGTATTCGGTTTTTAAAAAACTTCGGAAAATCGCAAGCCTTACATGCTGGTTTCGCCAAAGCTGAAGGTGACGTTGTCATTACCATGGATGCCGATTTACAAGACAATCCTGAAGAAATACCAGATCTCTACAACATGATTGTTGTCAATAAATTTGATTTGGTATCTGGTTGGAAAAAGAAGCGCTACGATTCGGTCATCGCTAAAAACCTGCCGTCTAAATTATTTAATTGGGCTGCACGTCAAACCTCTGGCGTTAAACTCCATGATTTTAATTGCGGTCTCAAAGCTTACAACAAAAATGTGATTAAAAACATTGATGTTAGTGGTGAGATGCATCGCTATATTCCTGTGCTAGCCAAAAACGCTGGCTTTACCAAAATAGGTGAAAAAATAGTCCAGCACCAAGCCCGAAAATATGGGGTTACCAAATTTGGAATGGAACGCTTTATTAATGGGTTTTTAGATTTAATTACTATTTGGTTTTTATCCCGATTTGGAAAACGTCCTATGCACCTGTTTGGCGCTTTAGGCGTCCTAATGTTTGGTATAGGATTCATATTTGCGTTTTACTTAGGTATCGACAAACTATTTTTAAACCCAACAGGACGCTTAATAACTGAACGCCCACAGTTTTACATCGCCTTAACCACGATGATTCTCGGTTCACAATTTTTTGTAGCAGGATTTTTAGGTGAACTCATTTTACGTTCTAAAACCGATAAAAATCGTTATTTAATAAAACAAGAACTTAATTTTTAATTACGTACTTAAATTAATACAAACCCCCAACCATCAATACCATCGAAATACGTACATTTAAAGCATAATTTGAAAAGATGAAACACATTGAACCTCAACTATTAGAACGCGTTAATAAGTGGTTAACGCCAGCTTTTGACCAAGAGACTCAAAACCAAATAAAACATCTAATTGCGAACAATACCAAAGATCTCAATGAGAGTTTCTACAAAGATCTCGAATTTGGAACTGGAGGTATGCGTGGTATTATGGGTGTTGGCACCAATCGTATTAATAAATATACCCTTGGCAAAAACACACAAGGCTTGAGTAATTATATGAAAAGCCAATTTCCATCAGAACAGCTCAAAGTAGCTATAGCTTATGACTGTAGGCATAATAGTAAATCACTGGCAAAAGTGGTCGCTGATGTATTTTCTGCCAACGGCATTCAGGTTTATCTTTTTGAAGATTTACGCCCGACACCAGAATTATCATTTGCTGTAAAGCATTTAAATTGCCACTGCGGAATTGTACTAACAGCGTCTCATAATCCACCTGAATACAATGGCTACAAGGTGTATTGGCAGGATGGCGGACAATTAGTACCGCCTCAGGATGCAGAGATTATTTCTGAAATTAATCGCTTGGATTATTCTGAAATAAAATTTGAAGCTAATAACGCTCATATTGAATACATAGGCCAGGCTGTCGATACTGTTTTCATTGATAAATCTGTAAAAAATGGAAGTTTTGATACCTCAGCAGAAGCTAGAGCAGATTTAAATGTTGTGTTTACGTCTTTACATGGCACATCAATCACAGCGGTTCCAGAAACGCTTAAACGTGCTGGATATACGAATGTTCAAATTGTGGAAGAGCAACGTGAACCTAATGGTGACTTCCCAACAGTTGAATCTCCAAACCCTGAAGAGCCTGAAGCTCTAAAAATGGCAATGGCATTAGCTCAACAAACAGATGGTGATATTGTTATTGGTACAGATCCTGATTGTGATCGTTTAGGAGTTGTAGTAAGAAATTTAGAAAATGAACTGGTTATCCTTAACGGAAATCAAACCATGTTACTAATGACCGATTTTTTATTAAAACAATGGAAAAAATCTGGACGAATTAACGGTAAGCAATTTGTTGGCTCTACGATAGTATCAACACCTATGATGTCTGTATTGGCTAAAGCTTATGGCGTAGACTGCAAAATTGGGTTAACAGGTTTTAAGTGGATTGCTAAAATGATTAAAGATTTTCCAGAACTGGATTTTATTGGAGGTGGAGAAGAAAGTTTCGGATTTATGGTAGGTGATTTTGTTAGAGATAAAGATGCTGTAACCTCTACCCTTTTGGCCTGCGAAATTGCTGCTCAAGCCAAAGCAAAAGGTATAACCATGTATCAAGCTTTAATTGACTTATATGTTGAACATGGCCTTTATAAAGAACGCTTGATTTCCTTAACTAAAAAGGGTATTGAAGGTGCGCAAGAAATTAAACAAATGATGATAGACGCAAGAGAAAACCCGTTACAATGCGTTAATGGCGCTAAGGTTGTTAGTATTGAAGATTATCAGTTATCGATTAAAAAAGACTTGGTTTCTGGTAAAGAGCAAACAATCGACATTCCAAAATCTAATGTCTTGATTTATTATACCGAAGATGGTAGCAAAATTGCATTAAGACCTAGCGGAACAGAACCTAAAATAAAGTTCTACATTAGTGTTAATACAACGCTAGACAATGTGTCAGCATTTAAAGCTACGGAACAAAAATTGGAAGACCGTATTGATGCTATATTAAAAGACATGAAACTCACCTAATGGATTATATCAAGAAGCTTTCAAGGTTTATTTTTCCGTATAAAAAGTATGCATATCTCAATATCTTTTTCAATATATTGTATGCGCTTTTTGGCACATTATCCTTTGTATCGTTAATGCCAATGCTTAAGGTTTTGCTCAAAACAGCAGAGCCCATTGCAAAAAAACCCCTTAGTTCAGATTATGACGGATTTTTAGAATACGGTAACTATCTTGAAGATTCTTTAAATTATTTTATTACTCAAAAAATTGCCGAAGATGGTCAATACAGTGTACTCATTTTAATGATTTGTATTGTTTTAACCACGTTTTTACTTAAAAATGCAGCAGGCTATTTTTCAAATTTCTTTTTAGCCTATTTGCGTAATGGGATCTTAAAAGATATCAGAAATGAACTCTACGAAAAAACTGTTGAACTTCCTATTTCTTATTTTTCTGAAAAACGAAAAGGTGATATTATTGCCCGTATTTCAGGAGATGTTAATGAGATTCAAAATTCGCTACTCGCTATTTTAGAATTGCTAGTTAGAGAACCGCTGACGATCATTTTCACCATCATAGTTATGTTTACCATCAGTCTTAAGCTCACCATTTTTGTATTTGTTTTTATTCCTATTTCTGGAATGGTTATTTCATGGGTGGGGAAAAGTTTAAAAAAGCATTCTAAACGTGTTCAAGAAGAAAACGGTGCCTTCTTATCAGTTTTAGACGAAACACTTAACGGATTAAAAGTGATTAAAGGTTTTAATGCAGAATCACGATTTACATCTGTGTTTAAAAACTCAACATCAAGACTTTATAAATTTGCTAACGATTTAGCACACCGACAAAATTTAGCGTCGCCAACATCCGAATTTTTAGGCATTGTGGTGATCGCTGTCATTTTATTATATGGTGGCCGAATGGTATTAGTTGACAAAACATTGTCTCCAGATGAGTTTATTACTTACATGGCCTTAGCATACAATATTTTAACACCAGCAAAAGCGATAAGCAAAGCGAGTTATAAAGTAAAATCTGGAAATGCATCAGCCGATCGTGTTCTTGAAATATTAAATACGACCTCCAGTTTAAAAGATGCTGAAAATGCTAAAACTAAAGACAGTTTTACTTCAGAAATTGCCATTCAAAATATCTCCTTTAAATACAAAGAGGATTACGTTCTAAAGAACTTTTCTATAACGGTTCCCAAAGGAAAAAGTGTAGCATTAGTGGGGCAATCTGGTAGCGGAAAATCAACCATTGCCAATCTGGTGACTCGTTTTTATGATGTTAACGAAGGTGCTATTGCTATTGATGGTGACGATATTAGACAACTTACAAAACATTCGTTACGTAGCTTAATGGGACTGGTAACTCAGGATTCGATTCTGTTTAACGATACGGTAAAAAATAATGTTCTTGTCGGAAAAGAAAACGCAAGTGATGAAGAGGTTATCAATGCTTTAAAAATTGCTAATGCCTGGGAATTTGTTAAAGAAAAAGAAGGCGGCCTGGATTTTAACATAGGAGATTCAGGTAATAACTTATCAGGTGGTCAAAAACAACGATTGAGTATTGCCAGAGCGGTATTAAAAAATCCTCCAATTATGATTTTAGATGAAGCCACTTCTGCTTTAGATACCGAAAGTGAGAGTTTAGTTCAAGATGCTCTCGATAAAATGATGCAAAACAGAACCTCAATTATTATTGCGCATCGCTTATCGACCATTCAAAATGCCGATGAAATAATTGTAATGAATAAAGGCGAAATTGCCGAACAAGGCACTCACAACGAGCTTATAGCTAAAAATGGTGTCTACAAAAAGCTAGTTGATATGCAGAGTTTTGAATAATCAAATACTCCTAAACTGATAAAATAATACAAGTATAAAACATAGAAAAGGATGCGACTTGGGTTGCATCCTTTTCAGTTCTATTACCATATTTGGGGACAATGGTAATAATTAAGTAGGTTAGGCTGAGACAAACATAAATTAAATAAATGTAGTACGCAAGAAAAAAATGCATTTCAGCGAATTTTTTTACACTTTATCGATTATTTTTATTTTAAAAACCTGTCTATCAACAGCTTAATAAAATAACTTTTTTTCAATTAAACTTTCAGTAAATTGAAGTGTCTAAACAGAAACCATTTTTATTGGATAACGAACGCGATTTTATACAACGGCTTGCAGACCCAACTACAAAAGAATTAGCCTTTAAAGAGCTCTTGACTATTTATAAAGAACGCCTCTATTGGCATATTCGTCATATGGTGAAGTCGCATGATGACGCTGATGATGTGTTACAGAACACCTTTATAAAAATCTATAAAAACATACAAAACTTTAAAGGTGATAGTAAATTGTATTCGTGGATGTATCGCATTGCAACCAACGAGTCTATAACTCACATTAATAAAAATGCAAAACGTTTACAATTAAATAATGAAGAAACGCATCAGCATATGGTCAATAATTTAAAAGCCGATGTTTATTTTGAAGGTGATGCAATTCAGCTTAAATTACAAGAAGCCATTGCGAGATTACCACAAAAGCAACAACAAGTGTTTTCGATGAAATATTTTCAGGATATTACCTACAAAGACATGGCCGAAATTTTAGAAACCAGTGAAGGCGCGCTTAAATCTTCTTATCACATTGCTGTAAAGAAAATAGAAGCGTTTTTAACTCAAGATTAAACTAATGAGCAATTTTAGAGTCTTAAAGATATGACAAAGCGAAAATTAGATACAATTAAAACCTCTGGATTTAAAACACCAAAGGATTACTTTTCAGAAGTTGAAGAGCAAATCCTTAATGATATACATCTAAAAAATAAGGTTGAAGCATCAGGATTTGATGTGCCTGAGTCGTACTTTGAATCCTTAGACGATCGTATTTTTGCGCAATTAGACACTACAAACGACACCAAAGTAAGATCACTATTTAGTTGGAAAAAGACAGTATATGCTACAGCGATTGCTGCCTCTATTGTTTTAATGTTTAATTTATTTTTTACTTCGGAAACTATTACAATTAGTGATATCGATACCGCTTCAATTGAAGATTATTTGGAAATTGAAGATTATACGTCTTTAGACTTAGCGTCGTTACTAACTGATGAAGAATTACATAAAGACAACTTTATAGAAAACGAAATACCCGAAAATTCAATCGAAGATTATTTAATAAACACCATAGAAATCGAAGATTTAATTATAGAATAAACCCTATGAAAAAGCTATATATAACCCTGTTTTTTATCGCATTAACCTATAGTGGTTTTGCACAAAAAAGCGATCGCCATGAGCGCATAAGAGCGTTAAAGGTTGCATTGATTACCGAAAAACTTGAGTTCACCGAAACCGAAGCTCAAAAATTTTGGCCAATTTATAATGCTTATGAAAAAGAAGTCGATATGCTACGTCATAATGCTCGTGATAAACGACGTAATTTGAAAATAGAGACACTTACAGAAGCGGAAGCCAAACAAGCCTTAAAAGATTTTTTAGCCTTTGAAAAAGAGCAACAAAACCTCAAATCTGATTTGGTAGAAAGTTTATTAACCGCCATACCTGCTAAAAAAATTATATTACTTCGAATTGTTGAAGAACAATTTAAAAAGCAAATGCTTGAAGAATATCAAAAGCGACGCGAGAAGTTCAAAAAAAATTAATCAAAAACATCCTTATCTGCCGATAGGGATTTTTTTTACTTGAATTTGAGTTTTGCCAGGCGTCCTTGTCCTGCTGCATAAGCCGTAGAATCATTTAAAAAACGAAGGGTATAAAAACCTTCATCACTTAGATGCGTCCAGGAATCTCCAAAATTGGCCGAATAATCAATTCCTTTAAATCCGATGGCCACCAATTCTTTGCCATTACTATGAGGCACATATTGCACACAACTTCTATAACCTGGTGATTGATTTTGCGCAACGAGTTGCCATGTTTTCCCACCATCAGCAGTTCTTATTTTATTAGCAGAATTAGCTTCAGGTTGGGTATAATCACCTCCAATCGCAAAACCGTTTAATTCATCATAAAAATCTAAGGAATAAATACCTTCCGTCTCTTTAGCCTTAACAATTGGGGTGTTTCTAATTGTCCAGGTCACTCCTTTATCTTCCGAATAATAAATCCGCCCAGCCGTTGTACCAACCCAAGTTTTGTTTCCAACAATTGCAATATTAGTATCACTAGCTGCAAATGCGCCTTCACCTTCTATGCCTTTAGGCAATTGATCACAAGCTAATTTAGACCACGTATCGCCACCATCTCTGGTGATAATCACCGAAAGACAACCTTCAACACTATCACCAATAGCGATGCCTTCTTGTTCATTCCAAAACTCCATAGCATCATAAAACACATCCGGATGATCTTCGCGATACACCAGTTCATTTTTTTCTAAATCTGCATTCAGTTTATAAAGTAATGCCGGAGAACCAATAGTGATTCCAAAGCCTTTTGTTTTAAGTGCGCCCAAAGCTCTAAAATTTAATTTGAGCGTATCATTAGACAAATTTATTTTATGATGATAAAAGGGTCTATCCTTTAAAGAATCTACATGGCTAATAAATGTTTGTGGTAATAGCATCCCTAACTCACCTAATGATGTTAAATATATAGGACCTATAGATTCTACAATTTCTAATGCTCTAACATTAAGTGTAGAATCTTGTACTAAGGTTTCGATTTCTACTTTTGTAAATTGCGTTTTCACAGGTTTATAAGTATAGGTGTTTGATTTATAGCTCCATAAACCACAACTCCCTAAACCAACAATTAATAAGGGACCTAAGAAAAAAAGCAGTATACGTTTCATAATTTTCAAATTTCTATAAAAATAGAAAAGCTCCATGACCTAATTGCGAAGCCTTTCAAACTATTAATCAGTAAATACCTAATTAACATCAATCAAATCATTTTTTTCACTAACAAAATTAAAGTTTCTTTAAGGTTATTTCATTGATTCTCTTGGTTGGGATTTAGTACTTTTAGATTTTAATTCTGCTATAAATTCCGTTTCTCTCAAAAAATACTCACTATTTAAACATCCCTCGATTCGTCTAATCTGCAATTTCGCAAAAAAACTTGATAAACTAATCTTTTTAAAAGATAACACTTTAATATAAACCTAAAATATCTCAACTTTTAATGTACCTTTGCATGCTTAATTTTTTTATAATGCGTCTACATAGAAACTTATGCTTTTCAGTTATTGATGGGCTAACACTCATTTTCAATGAAGGAAAGTATGCCGATAAAGTCATACAACAACTTCTAAAACGTGATAAACGTTGGGGAAGTCGTGATCGCGCATTTGTTGCAGAAACCACCTACGACATTGTACGATGGAAACGTCTTTATGCTGAAATAGCTGAAGTTAAAGCGCCTTACGACCGAGATAATCTTTGGCGCATATTTGCGGTTTGGGCAACATTGAGAGGTATTAAATTACCCGATTGGAAGTATTTTGAAAACACACCGCAACGTAAAATTAAAGGGCGTTATGACGAATTATCGCAAACTAGAAAATTTAAAGAATCCATTCCAGACTGGCTGGATGAAGTAGGCGTTAAAGAATTAGGCGAAGCTGTTTGGACTAAAGAGATTGAAGCTTTAAATGAACAAGCCGATGTTATTTTAAGAGTCAATACGTTGAAAACAACTAAAGAAAAGTTACAAGCGCTTCTTTTTGACGATGCAATCGAAACCGAAAGTATTAAAGGCTATCCTAACGCTTTAAAACTAAAAGAAAGAGCCAATGTATTCCAAACGGAAGCTTTTAAAAATGGTTACTTTGAAGTTCAAGATGCTTCTTCTCAATTAGTGGCAGAGTTTTTGGATGTTACACCAGGAATGAGAGTTGTTGATACTTGTGCTGGAGCTGGTGGAAAAACATTGCATTTGGCATCATTAATGGAAAACAAAGGGCAAATTATCGCCTTAGATATTTATGCCAACAAATTACACGAGCTCAAACGTAGAGCTAAACGAAATGGAGCTTTTAATATTGAAACACGACCAATTGAATCTACTAAAGTAATTAAAAAACTTTACGACAAAGCCGATCGTGTTTTGATTGATGCGCCTTGTTCTGGATTGGGTGTTCTTAGAAGAAATCCTGATGCAAAATGGAAATTACAACCAGAATTTATTGAAACTATAAAACAAACACAACAAGATATTTTACAACAGTATTCTCGAATTGTGAAAGATGGAGGAAAACTTGTATATGCTACATGTTCAGTACTTCCTTCAGAAAACAAAGCGCAAGTTAATGCCTTTTTAACATCAGATTTAGGAAAAGATTTTACCTTTGTAAAAGACAAAAGCATACTATCACATCAATCTGGTTTTGATGGATTTTATATGGCTTTATTAGAAAAGAAAAAATAACTTACTATGAAATACATTTACTTATTTATTACTCTATTTTTCGCAAACACTGCCCTAGCTCAAATCCCAGCTGGATATTACGATTCGGCTACTGGAACTGGCTTTGCGTTAAAAACACAATTAAAAAATATTATCGATGATAATTTTGATGGTTTAGCTACCGAATACACGGCTCAAGATTTAGGTTATGCCGCTTTGTATGTAACTTTCCAGAACTCAGATATTGACATCTACTTTGAAAATAACGGTACTTTATTAGATATGTACTCTGAAGGTGTGATTCAAAATCCAGATAATACCAGTACAAATTTACCAGATGCTTACGAATACACCTATGGTATCAATCAAGATGATGGCACCATGGGAACTGCCGAAGGCCAACGTTATAACAGAGAGCATACGATTCCGCAATCTGCTTTTAATAGCGATTCTCCTATGAGAAACGATGCGCATTTTGTGATTCCTTCAGATAAGTATGTCAACGCTCAAAGAGGCAACCTACCGTTTAGCTTTGTAAATACAGCGCAACAATTTGACGAATATTCTAACGGTACTCGTCGAGGTAATAATGTAAACTCTGGGGTGTCTGCAGGATATTCTGGAGATGTTTTTGAACCTATCGATGAATTTAAAGGCGATATTGCGCGTATGTACTTCTTTTTTGTAACGCGTTATGAAGATCAAATGACTAGCTTTAACTATGTGATGTTTGATGGTTCGGCAAACCAAGCTATTGACCAGCCATTTTTAGACATCTTATACAACTGGCATGTTAACGATCCTGTTTCGCAAAGAGAGATTGACAGAAACAATGCTATTTTTGACAGACAAGACAACCGAAATCCATTTATCGATAATCCTCAGTATGTATTCGAGATATGGCAAACGGCCTTATCTGTTGAAGAATTTGAAACTATTGAAACAGTAAAAATGTATCCTAATCCTGCTAAAGGTGATGAGGTAATGATTGATTCGAATCAAAATCTTGTGGCTGAAGTTTATGACGTTTTAGGTAAAAAAATAAGCGTTCAACATATAACATCTACACACAAAACCTTAGATATTTCTGCATTAAACAAAGGCATTTACTTAGTAAAACTTAAGTCCTCAACCGGAAGTATTACAAAAAAACTAATCAAGCAGTAAACTGCGATTTCATTAAAAAAAAGCGACTTTATAAAGTCGCTTTTTTTTATTGGTTAATAAATCGTGAATAACTCCTTATTTTCAATTCTATTATCTGAATAAGTTACATCGAAAAAATGTAAATTTGCATTTTCAAAAACACACGACATAATGATTCATTTCTTCGGAAACCAAAACAGTAAGGTATATGCTGTTCAAGCAACAAAAGAATTAACTAATGAAACCATCTCAAAATTGGTTTGGTTATTTGGCAACCAACCCAAATTAGAACAAGCATCTCTCGATGCTTTTTTTGTTGGTCCGCGTGCAGCAATGATAACTCCATGGAGTACCAATGCTGTCGAAATCACACAAAATATGGGTATTGATGGCATCATTCGTATTGAAGAATTTAAGTCTTGTACTGAAACTTTCAGTGCTTATGACCCGATGATTTCTGAAAAATACTCCAGTTTAAATCAGGAGTCGTTTACCATTGCGATACAACCGGAAGACATTCTCAACATTGAAGATATTTCAGCATACAATCAACAAGAAGGTTTAGCATTAAACGACGAAGAAATAGCCTACTTAGAAAGTGTTTCAAAAAAAATTGGCCGACCATTAACCGACTCTGAAGTTTTCGGATTTTCTCAAGTGAATTCAGAACACTGTCGTCATAAAATATTTAACGGCACCTTTATTATAGACGGGAAAGAACAACCAAGTTCGCTCTTTAAAATGATTAAAGAAACGTCTAAACAGAATCCGAACGATATTGTTTCAGCCTATAAAGACAATGTGGCTTTTATAAAAGGCCCTAAAATTGAACAATTTGCTCCAAAACGTGCCGATATTCCTGATTTTTACGAGAAAAAAGAATTTGAATCTGTTATTTCTCTCAAAGCCGAAACTCACAACTTCCCAACAACTGTTGAGCCTTTTAATGGTGCTGCAACAGGTTCTGGTGGTGAAATTAGAGACCGACTTGCTGGCGGAAAAGGCTCATTGCCACTCGCTGGTACAGCAGTGTATATGACGTCCTATTCACGATTGGAAAACGATCGTCCTTGGGAACATACCTTTAAAGCGCGTCCTTGGCTCTATCAAACTCCAATGGACATCCTTATAAAAGCAAGTAATGGTGCTTCAGATTTTGGTAATAAATTTGGACAACCGTTAATTTGCGGTTCTGTTCTCACCTTTGAACATGATGAATCTAACGATGCCATTCAAAGTGACAGCCAAGGATCTCAACCTCGAAAACTCGGTTACGACAAAGTCATTATGCAAGCGGGTGGCATTGGCTATGGAAAGTTAGACCAAGCCATTAAAGCAACTCCAGAAGCAGGAGATAAAATTGTCGTTCTTGGTGGAGAAAATTACCGTATCGGGATGGGAGGCGCTGCCGTATCCAGTGCAGATACTGGAGAATTCTCTTCTGGAATCGAACTCAATGCCGTTCAACGTTCTAACCCTGAAATGCAAAAACGTGCCGCTAATGTGGTTCGTGGCATGGTTGAAAGCGATGACAATCACATCATTTCTATCCACGATCATGGTGCTGGCGGACACCTTAATTGCCTTAGTGAATTAATTGAAGATACTGGTGGATGCATCGATTTAGACAAATTACCTGTTGGAGACCCAACGCTTTCAGATAAAGAAATTATTGGTAACGAATCTCAAGAACGTATGGGATTATTAATTGCCGAAAAACATTTAGATCATATTAGTAAAATTGCCGAGCGTGAACGTTCTCCGTTGTATACCGTTGGAAATGTTACCAATGATAAACACTTCTGCTTTAAATCTGAAACCAAAGGAAACAAACCAATGGATTTGGCTTTAGAAGATATGTTTGGAAGTTCTCCAAAAACAATAATGACCGATACGGCTTTGCAACGAACCTATAGTGATTTAAATTATGATACTAATAAATTCTATGAGTATCTCGATCAGGTTTTACAATTAGAAGCTGTCGCTTGTAAAGATTGGCTTACTAACAAAGTAGATCGTTGTGTTGGTGGGAAAGTAGCCAAGCAACAATGTGCAGGGCCTTTGCAATTACCATTGAGCAATGTTGGTGTCATGGCTTTAGATTATCAAGGAAAAGAAGGTATTGCAACTTCCATTGGGCACTCTCCTATTTCGGGATTAATTAATCCTGTAGCTGGAAGTAGAAATAGCATTACCGAAGCACTAACCAATATCATCTGGGCGCCTTTAAAAGACGGCTTAAAAAGTGTTTCGCTTTCAGCAAACTGGATGTGGCCTTGCAAAAACGAAGGCGAAGACGCGCGTTTATATGAAGCTGTAAAAGCGATTTCAGAATTTGCCATTGATTTAGGTATCAATGTTCCAACAGGAAAAGACTCGCTTTCAATGAAGCAAAAATATCCCGATGGCGATGTTATTTCTCCTGGAACTGTGATTATTTCAGCAGCAGCAAACTGTAATGATATAAATAAAGTTGTCGAACCTGTTTTTAATAAAAATGCTGGAGACATCTATTATATCAATTTATCACAAGATGATTTCAAACTTGGCGGAAGTTCATTTGCTCAAATCTTAAATAAAGTAGGTAACGAAACACCTAATGTAACTAGTGCTTCTTATGTTAAAACTGTGTTTAATACCATTCAGAAGCTTATCAAAGACCAACAAATTGTTGCTGGTCATGATGTGGCTTCTGGCGGATTAATCACAACTTTATTAGAATTATGTTTTGCTGATATTAATCTTGGCGCAGAATTAGACCTCACTAAATTAGGAGAAAAAGATTCGCAAAAACTGTTGTTTGCTGAAAACTCCGGACTCGTATTTCAGGCAAAAGATCGTACTATTGAACAGATGCTTTCTGAAGCAAATATCGAATTTTTCAATATTGGTAAAGTCACCACTTCGGATGTATTAAGCATCATTAACAACAATGAAGTTTTTACAATGACAGTTTCCAGATTGAGAGACATGTGGTATAAAACTTCATTTTTACTTGACCAGAAACAAACCGCAAATGGATTAGCCAAAACGCGCTATGAAAATTATGCACAGCAACCTTTAAATTATAAATTCCCAGAACATTTTACAGGAAAACTTCCTCATCGTGATAACACCAAACCAAGACCTAAAGCTGCCATTTTACGTGAAAAAGGAAGCAATTCAGAGCGTGAAATGGCAAACGCTATGTACCTTGCTGGTTTTGACGTAAAAGATGTTCATATGACCGATTTAATTTCTGGTCGTGAAACCTTAAAAGATATTCAGTTTTTAGGAGCTGTGGGTGGTTTCTCAAATTCTGATGTTTTAGGTTCTGCCAAAGGTTGGGCTGGTGCTATTAAATACAACGAAAACGCAAATAAAGCGATTAACGATTTCTTTAAACGAGAAGATACGTTGTCTGTAGGAATCTGTAATGGTTGTCAGTTGTTCATGGAACTTGAATTGATAAACCCTGAGCATTCACAACACGGAAAAATGCTTCATAATGATTCTAACAAACATGAAAGTGCGTTTACATCAGTAAGGGTACAAGAAAATAATTCGGTCATGCTTTCTACTTTAAAAGAGGCGACTTTAGGGGTTTGGATAAGTCATGGCGAAGGTAAATTCAATCTTCCAGAACCAGAAAATCATTATAATATTGTAGCGAAATATGGCTACGACAGTTATCCGGCAAATCCTAATGGTTCAGACTATAATACAGCAATGCTCTGTGATAAAACAGGACGTCATTTGGTCATGATGCCACATATTGAGCGTTCTACATTTCAGTGGAATTGGGCGCATTATCCTAATGATAGAAAAGATCAGGTTTCACCTTGGTTAGAAGCGTTTGTTAATGCCAGAACTTGGATTGCTTCTAAGAATTCATAATTTAATAAAGACTTATATTCTTTATTTTCAAATTATTGTGTTAATTTACCTACAATTAATCCGTTTATATGACGTTGAAATATTTTGAAAATAGTGTTCCTAATCTTGTTGAAGAATATTACCAATTAAACTTTTCTGAAGCAATTACGCCTTTTCAGTCTAGTGTTTTACCTATTGGTTTAACACATATTACACATGTGTTTTTTGGAGAACAAAAAGCAGTTCTAGGCAAAAAAGAAATGCCATTAAAGGAAACCGTTGTAAGTGGGCAGTTTTTTAGGTCCTATCAATTTCAGTCTCTAACGAAGTCATTGTCATTTGGAATTAGCTTACATCCAACAGCTTTATTCAAAATTTTAAACACCAACATTTCAAAATTAGAAAACAAGCATACCGCTTTAGCCAAATTTCATCCGGAGTTTTATCATAAAATTAAGCCTGTTTTTGAAAATTTCAAAAATCCAAAAGATACCACCAAAAGCCTTGATCACTTTTTTTCATCATTAAAACTAACCACTAACAAGAATACTAAAAATGTGGATATTGCTATCGATTTAATCAAAGAAAAAGAAGGTTTAGTCAACATCGTCGACATTTTAGATCATGTAAATATCTCTCAAAAAACATTAGAAACACAATTTAAAATCATTGTTGGTTTAACCCCTGGAAAATATGTACGCTTATATCGTTTTATAAAATTAATGCGGAAATACGAAAGTCAGGAAATTGCCATAAATGATCTTATTTATATGTTTGACTATTACGATAGATCCCACTTTGCAAGAGATTTTAAACTCTTTATGAATGAAACACCAAAATCTTATTTTAAAAAAGACTACCCTTTAATAAAAGCGGTTTTTAACAAAAGTTAATTCTCAATAATTTAGAAATTAATTCAACTAAAAAAAATTATATCCTCGCATTACGATTTTTTACACGTTTAAACCAATTATTAATTTTAATTTTAAACTCTAAAATCGAGTCAAACGAAAAATTAATATAGAAGGGTTTATTAGTTTTTTAGTTAGTTAAAAACAAGTTTGACATTTCATTTTTAGTTAAAATTCAAACAAATTAAGGAGCTAAGTCATTGTAGCTCCTTTTTTTATTATCAAATTTGATATTCGCTTATTATTTCCTAATTTGCAAAGCTACAATCCCTATTGAGACGATGACACAAATAACTAGACTTTTTGATTTTCCCTATTACCAATTAGAAGTTCATAATTTAGATGCTGCTTTAGTAACTAAGTATGATGGTACATGGGTAAAAACTTCAACTAAAGAGTATTTAGATAAAGCTAATGCTGTAAGTAGAGCTTTATTAAAACTAGGCATTCAAAAAAATGATAAAATTGCTGTCATTTCTTCAACGAATAGAACCGAATGGAATATCATGGATATTGGAATTCTCCAAACTGGAGCACAAAACATTCCTATCTACCCAACCATTTGTGCCGAAGATTACGAATACGTTCTCAACCATAGCGAATCCATTTACTGTTTTGTATCAGATCTGGAAGTCTATGAAAAAGTAAAGAAAGTTCAAGCCAATACAAGCATTAAAGAAGTATATTCTTTTAACCATATTGAAGGTTGTAAGCACTATTCTGAATTATTCGAATTAGGAAAAGACCCAAGTAATCAACCTGAAGTAGAAGCACGAAAAGATGCGGTTAAACCTGACGACTTAGCAACAATAATTTATACTTCTGGAACAACAGGAAAACCAAAAGGTGTGATGCTGTCCCATTGGAACATCACTAGCAACGTTTTAGATAGTTCACCAAGAGTTCCACTCCCTCCAACTAACGAAACCAGAATTTTAAGTTTTTTACCCATCTGTCATATTTTTGAACGTGTTTTAATTTATGTCTATCAATATGCAGGTACCTCAATTTATTTTGCTGAAGCCATTGATAAAATTGGAGATAATGCTAAAGAAATAAAACCAAATTTAATGAGTGTTGTACCACGATTACTTGAAAAAGTATTTGACAAAATAATGCTCAAAGGCGAAGAGTTAACTGGTATAAAAAAAGCATTATTCTTTTGGGCTGTAAAGCTTGGAGAAGAATGGCAACCATATGGTGCTAATGGTGCTTGGTATGAATTTAAACTCAAAATAGCAAACCGACTAATTTTCAGCAAATGGAGAGACGCCTTAGGAGGCGAACTAACAACTATGGTTTCTGGAAGTGCAGCCTTACAACCTAGATTAGCGCGAATCTTTGGTGCTGCTAATATGAGAGTCATGGAAGGCTACGGATTAACCGAAACCTCCCCTGTAGTTTCTGTAGGTATGTATGCCGATGCACATTATAAGGTAGGTACTGTTGGCAAACCAATTGACAATGTCGAAGTAAAAATTGCAGAAGATGGTGAAGTTTTAATCAAAGGTCCAAACGTTATGCTAGGGTATTATAAAGACCCAGAAAAAACGGCAAGCGTTATGACAGGTGATTATTTCCATACGGGAGATAAAGGAGAAATTGACTCTGATGGTTTCCTTAAAATAACTGGTCGTAAAAAGGAAATGTTTAAAACCTCTGGAGGAAAATACATAATTCCACCACTCCTAGAAAACGACATGAAACAATCGCTTTTCATTGAACAAATTATGGTGGTTGGTGAAGGCGAAAAAATGCCTGCCGCATTAATTCAACCTAATTTTGAATTTGTTAGAGACTGGATAAAACTCAAAGGTCATGCTGTTGGAACTTCTGAAGCTGAAATTATAAACTCAGATATTGTGATTAAGCGTTTTCAAAAAGAAATCGATAAATACAATCAACATTTTGGCAAATGGGAACAAATCAAACGCTTTGAACTTACTCCAGATGTCTGGTCTATTGATGGTGGTCACCTTACACCTACCTTGAAAATGAAACGCGAAACAATTAAAAGCATTTATCAAGAACTTTACGATAAAATATACAGAGTTTAAGTTAGGTATCTAACTTCAACCTATATAATTCCTTATAATCATATTCGAAAATATACTATGCATGCATAATTTTTTATTAAATACTATGCATGCATAGTATTTTTTAGTATCTTTGGGTTTCAAATATTCATTGCATGAAGGATAAAACCATAGATTACGTCTTACGAACCACCTGGTTAGCAGTCAATAAGATGTATAACGAAGAGGCATCACAATTTGACACAACTATGGCTACAGGCTTTGCTTTACTTAGCATTGATCCTGAACATGGCACACCTTCTACATCTCTCGGTCCTAAAATGGGCATGGAAGCAACCAGCCTTTCCAGAACACTTAAAACCATGGAAGAAAAAGGACTCATCACTCGTAAGCCAAACCCTGAAGATGGTCGTGGCGTCCTCATCCATTTAACCGAATTTGGAAGAGAAAAAAGAGCCTATTCAAGAGAAAAGGTATTAACCTTTAATGAAACGATTAAAGCTAATGTTTCTTCAGAGGAATTAAATAATTTTTACAAAGTTGCTGAAGTCATTAATAATATGATTTCAAACAAACAGATATACAACCAAAAAGAACACATTATAAAATAAAATGAGTAAACGTAGAATAAAAAAAATAGCCATCATTGGTTCAGGAATTATGGGAAGCGGTATCGCCTGCCATTTTGCTAACATTGGCGTTGATGTCCTACTATTAGACATCATACCAAGAGAACTTAATGATAAAGAAAAAGCCAAAGGTTTAACTTTAGAAGACAAAGTGGTGAGAAATCGCTTGGTTAATGATGCTTTAACCGCTTCAATTAAATCTAAGCCTGCACCACTCTATCATCCTTCTTTTGCAAATCGTATCACCACAGGAAATCTTGAAGATGATATAGCAAAAGTAAAAGATGTGGATTGGATTATGGAAGTTGTTGTTGAACGCCTAAACATTAAACAACAGGTGTTTGAAAAATTAGAACAATACCGTACGCCAGGAACGTTAATTACATCCAATACCTCTGGAATACCTATTAAATTTATGAGTGAAGGCCGAAGTGAAGATTTTCAGAAACATTTCTGCGGAACCCACTTCTTCAATCCTGCACGTTACTTAAAATTATTTGAAATCATTCCTGGTCCTAAAACCGATGCGTCTGTTTTAGAATTCTTAAACGAATATGGTGAAAAATTCCTCGGAAAAACATCTGTAGTTGCTAAAGATACGCCTGCGTTTATTGGAAACCGAATCGGGATTTTTAGCATCATGAGCTTGTTTCATACGGTTAAAGATTTAGACTTAACGATTGAAGAAGTCGATAAGTTATCGGGTCCTGTTATTGGTCGCCCAAAATCAGCAACCTTCCGTACGGTTGATGTGGTTGGTTTAGATACGTTGGTACATGTCGCTAACGGTATCAAAGAAAACTGTCCGAAGGATGAACGCAACGAATTATTCGTTTTACCTGACTTCATCAATACCATGATGGAAAACAAATGGCTGGGAAGTAAAACCGGACAAGGATTCTACAAAAAATCGGTTTCTGCTGAAGGTAAAAAGGAAATATTATCACTCGACTTAAATACACTAGAATACCGATCGGCTCAAAAAGCAAAGTTTGCAACCTTAGAATTGACCAAAACGGTAGACAAAGTGGTTGACCGCTTTAAAATATTAGTCAAAGGAAAAGATAAAGCTGGTGAATTCTACAGAAAAAGTTTCGCAGCATTATTTGCCTATGTTTCTAACCGTATTCCTGAAATCACTGACGATTTATACAAAATTGACGACGCCATGAAAGCAGGTTTCGGATGGGAACACGGTCCTTTCCAGATTTGGGATGCGATTGGTGTTGAAAATGGAATCGAAATGATGAAAGCCGAAGGTTTAGAACCTAACGCTTGGGTTAACGAGATGTTAGCTTCTGGAAGCACCTCTTTTTACACAGTAAAAGATGGCGCAACCTATGCCTATGACATTCCGAAGAAATCTCAAGAGAAAATTCCTGGACAAGATAGTTTCATCATTCTGGACAATATCAGAAAATCAAATGAAGTCTTTAAAAATTCAGGTGTTGTTGTTGAAGATTTAGGTGACGGCATTTTAAATGTAGAATTCCAATCTAAAATGAACACCATTGGTGGTGACGTTCTTGCTGGATTAAACAAAGCTATTGATTTAGCTGAAAAAGACTTTGCTGGTTTAGTCGTTGGTAACCAAGCGGCGAACTTCTCTGTTGGTGCAAATATCGGAATGATTTTCATGATGGCTGCCGAACAGGAATATGACGAGCTTAATATGGCAATCAAATACTTCCAGGACACAATGATGCGTATGCGTTACTCAACTATCCCAACCGTTTCTGCGCCTCATGGCATGGCACTTGGTGGTGGATGTGAATTATCAATGCATGCTGATAAAGTGGTTGCTGCTGCAGAAACCTATATCGGACTAGTAGAATTTGGTGTTGGTGTGATTCCTGGTGGTGGTGGTTCTAAAGAAATGGCCTTACGCGCACAGGATACTTTCAGAAAAGGTGATGTAGAATTAAATGTACTGCAGGAATATTTCTTAACCATTGGTATGGCTAAGGTAGCAACTTCTGCTTATGAAGCATTCGATTTAGGGATTCTTCAAAAAGGAAAAGATATTGTTGTGGTCAATAAAGACCGTCAAATTGCAACAGCTAAAGCACACGCCAAATTAATGGCAGATGCTGGCTATACACAACCTGTTAAACGAACTGATGTTAAAGTATTAGGTAAACAAGCCTTAGGAATGTTTCTAGTAGGAACCGATGCCATGGAAGCAAGTCACTACATCAGTGAACACGATCATAAAATTGCTAACAAACTAGCCTACGTTATGGCTGGTGGTGATTTATCAGAACCAACATTAGTAAGTGAACAATACTTATTAGATCTAGAACGTGAAGCATTCTTGTCGCTTTGTACAGAGCGCAAAACCTTAGAACGCATTCAGCATATGTTAAAAACTGGAAAACCACTTCGCAACTAGTTGCGAAAAGTAGTTAGTATAAAGAATTAAGTACAAAGAACTAAAAGTCATGCACAGATTTGAAGAACTAAAAATATGGCAAAAAGCAATGGACATAACAGAAAATTGCTATAGAGCCACAGAAGATTTTCCTCCTGTTGAAAAATATGGTTTAGTTTCTCAATTAAGAAGAAGTGCTATCTCTATTCCTTCAAATATTGCAGAAGGTGCAGGTAGAAATACCAATGGAGAATTTAAGCAGTTCTTAGGCATAGCTAACGGATCTTCATTCGAATTATTAACTCAATTATATTTATCAAAAAGATTAAACCTTATAAATGAGGAAAGTGTAAGACCTATAATTAATGAAGTACTGGAAGTTACAAAAATGAATTTCTCACTTCAAAAATCCATAAAAAAGTCTTAATACTTTATACTCTAATCTTAATACAATATTATGAAACAAGCATATATAGTAAAAGCATACAGAACAGCAGTTGGTAAAGCACCAAAAGGCGTGTTCCGTTTTAAAAGAGCCGATGAGTTAGGTGCTGAAACCATTCAGCATATGATGAAAGAATTACCGCAACTGGACGTCAAACGTATTGACGATGTCATCGTTGGAAATGCCATGCCTGAAGGATCTCAAGGCTTAAACATGGCACGATTTATTTCGCTTATCGGATTAAATAGTGTGGATGTTCCTGGTGTAACCGTTAACCGTTTTTGTTCTTCAGGAATTGAAACTATCGGAATTGCAACAGCAAAAATTCAGGCTGGAATGGCCGATTGTATTATCGCTGGTGGTTCAGAAAGTATGAGTTCGGTTCCAATGACAGGATTCAAACCTGAACTAAACTACGATACGGTAAAAGCTGGACACGAAGAATATTATTGGGGCATGGGAAATACGGCTGAAGCGGTTGCCAATCAGTTCAATGTCTCTCGTGAAGATCAAGATGAGTTTGCATACAACTCACATATGAAAGCCTTAAAAGCACAAGCTGAAAATCGTTTTCAAGATCAAATCGTTCCTATTACTGTAGATCAAACTTATATTGATGAGAATGGGAAAAAAGCCACAAAATCTTATACTGTTACTAAAGATGAAGGTCCGCGTGCAGGTACTAGCAAAGAGGCTTTAGCAAAACTTAGAGCGGTTTTTGCTGCTGGCGGAAGTGTCACAGCAGGTAACTCGTCTCAAATGAGTGATGGTGCCGCATTTGTTATGGTCATGAGTGAAGACATGGTAAAAGAACTAAATATCGAACCCATTGCGCGCTTGGTGAACTATGCTGCTGCTGGTGTTGAACCTCGCATCATGGGAATCGGACCTGTAAAAGCGATTCCTAAAGCATTAAAACAAGCGGGATTACAACAATCTGATTTGAGCTTAATAGAACTTAATGAGGCTTTCGCGTCACAATCGTTAGCTGTCATTAGAGAATTAGATTTAAATCCTGATATCATTAACGTTAATGGTGGTGCTATTGCATTAGGACATCCATTAGGTTGCACTGGAGCAAAATTATCGGTACAGTTATTTGATGAAATGCGTAAACGTGATATGAAAGGAAAATATGGTGCTGTAACCATGTGTGTTGGTACTGGTCAAGGTGCTTGTGGGATATTTGAATTTTTAAACTAAAAGAATAAAGAAGCTAGTATTAAGTACAAAGACGAAAATCTTCAACTTTAGAACCTTAATACTTTGTACTAAATACTTAATACTATTTAAAAAAATGGAAACAACAGAAAAAGACATCCTACGTGGAGGTCAGTTCTTAGTAAAAGAAACTAAATGTGAAGACGTGTTTACTCCTGAAGATTTTTCAGAAGAACAAAAAATGATGAAGGATGCCGTTATGGAATTTAACGAGCGTGAAATTATTGCCCACAAACCGCGTTTTGAAGCTAAAGATTATGCGCTTACCGAAGAGGTGATGCGTAAAGCTGGTGAATTAGGCTTTTTAGGTGTGGCTGTTCCTGAAGCGTATTCAGGATTAGGAATGGGATTTGTCTCTACCTGTTTAACATGTGATTATATCTCAAGCGGAACAGGATCTTTCAGCACTGCTTTTGGTGCACATACAGGCATTGGAACCATGCCTATAACACTTTATGGTACCGAAGAACAAAAACAAAAATATGTTCCTAAATTAGCGACCGGAGAATGGTTTGGTGCATATTGCTTAACCGAACCTGGCGCTGGATCTGATGCCAATTCTGGGAAAACTACAGCTGAATTGTCTGCTGATGGGAAGTCTTATAAAATTAACGGACAAAAAATGTGGATTTCAAATGCAGGATTCTGTAGTTTGATGATCGTTTTTGCGCGTATTGAAGATGATAAAAATATCACAGGTTTTATCGTAGAATATGATAAAGATAATCCTAATGGAATTACTTTAGGTGAAGAAGAACACAAACTTGGTATTCGAGCGTCTTCTACTCGCCAAGTATTCTTTAATGATACGGTTGTTCCTGTTGAAAATATGCTAGCTGGTCGTGGTGAAGGATTTAAAATCGCTATGAACGCCCTTAATGTTGGTCGTATAAAATTAGCGGCAGCTTGTTTAGATTCGCAACGTCGCATTTTAACTACAGCAGTTCAATATGCTAATGAACGTAAACAATTTAAAACGCCAATTTCAGAATTTGGAGCTATCAAAGTGAAATTAGCTGAAATGGCTGCAAGTGCCTATGCTGGTGAATCGGCAACTTATAGAGCTGCTAAAAACATTGAAGATCGTATCGCTATTCGTGAAGCTTCAGGAAATACACATCAGGAAGCTGAGTTGAAAGGTGTTGAAGAATATGCTATTGAATGTTCGATACTAAAAGTGGCTGTTTCCGAAGATGTTCAAAACTGTGCTGATGAAGGTATCCAGATTTTTGGTGGTATGGGATTCTCTGAAGAAACACCGATGGAAGCTGCCTGGAGAGATGCGCGTATTGCTCGTATTTATGAAGGTACTAACGAAATCAACAGAATGCTATCTGTTGGCATGTTGGTTAAAAAAGCAATGAAAGGTCACGTCGATTTATTAGGTCCTGCTCAAGCTGTTCAAGAAGAGTTAATGGGTATTCCTTCATTTGATACGCCAGATTATTCGGAATTATTTTCTGAAGAAAAAGAAATGATTAAGAAGTTAAAAAAGACCTTCTTAATGGTTGCTGGTGGAGCCGTTCAAAAATATGGACCTCAATTAGAAGATCACCAACAATTATTAATTGCTGCGGCCGATATTTTAATTGAAATCTATATGGCAGAATCGGCCATTTTAAGAACCGAAAAAAATGCAAAACGTTTTGGCGAAGAAGCGCAATCTGCTCAAATAGCCATGGCAAAATTATACTTATATCACGCTGTTGATATCGTTGAAGAAAAAGGAAAAGAAAGTATTATTTCTTTTGCTGAAGGTGACGAACAACGTATGATGCTTATGGGACTTAAACGTTTTACAAAATATGCCAACTATCCAGATATCGTAGATTTACGTAAGGAAGTTGCCGAAAAAGTTAAAACAGAAAACAAATACTGTTTTTAAGACAATTTTAGTTGAGATGTCTATTTGTGTGCATTCATTTTTGCTATAAGATTTGGTGTGTACTCAATAAGGCGATTGTTTTTAAAATTTAAGACTAATTCAAATTTTATAAACATGGTAGAAAAGCCAATCCTGTTAGTGGATTGGCTTTTTTTATTTCAGTGTAGAGTGTCTTCGTTATGACCTAAAACTTCTATCAATTACTTTTGATCTCTTATCTCCATTAACCCTTCAAAAATAGATGCTGCTATTTCTTTTTGATTTTCAGAATTTATTAAAATACTCTTATCATTGTTATTAGTGATAAACCCAAGTTCTAAGACTACTGCCGGACTATTAACATGCTTTAAAACGTACATGCTTGCCGTTTTAATGCCGCGATTATTTGAAAATAATTCCATTTGTTTTTCTAATAAAATTGCACTGTAATTATAGGATTTATCTCCAAAATCGTTTTGATCATAATAATAAGCTTCTACTCCATTAAAAGATTCATCGCTGTAAGCATTGCAATGCAAACTAATAACTAAGTCGGCATTTTGAGCATTAATAAAATTGACACGGTCTTTTAATGACGTAAATGAATCGTCATCTCTCGTCGTAATAAGATGAATTTTATGATCACTCAATAATGATAACTGATTCGAAATATGCAATACAATATCTTTTTCCGCAGAATTACCAGATAATTGTCCGGCATCTTTACCTCCATGTCCTGCATCGATAACGACAATTAAGGGGTCATTTCTTAAGGGGTCATCTGTTAATGAATCGTCTAAATCTTTGCAAGAGCTCAATGTAAATATACCAGCAAAAAGTAAAATGACTGTTGAAATTCTTAAGGTTCGGTTTAATACTGATGATTTTGATTGATGTAACATAATAATTCGATTTTTGATTTGTATGAAATTAAATCCGCTAGTTAAAGGAACGCGGTATAGTTTATGACCTAAATTGATAATGGTATTGGAATAGTTTTCTATATCAATTCCAGATGCTACTGATTTATCATCTGCTATATATTCGTGGTTTTGAAGTATTGATTTCTTATAAAACCAGATAAAAGGATTAAACCAAAATAAACAAATTAGCAGTTCTATTAATATAACATCGACACTGTGTAATTGTTCACAATGAACTCTTTCATGTCTTATAATGTTTAAAAAATTATCATCTCTTAAATCCTGGTTCTCACTTACAAACACATAATTAAAAAAACTTGAAACCATATCAGAATCAGTATTTCTAATTAATTTAAGTTTTCCAAGACGCTCGTATTTATCTCTTGTTAGACTATAAATTTTAATGATATTCTTAAAAAATCTAACGAATAGAAAAAGAGAACTAATTATAAAAATATAAATTATAGGAGGTGTTTGCGGCTGACTCACTAATGTAGGATCACCAAATACTATGTCTTCTTTTTCATGAAAAATAGCTTCAGAATCATTAAATGCTTGAACAGGGATTTCAATTATGCTTGGAACAGCTTCAAACAGTTCTATTCTAATAAATGGTGCTAGAAAACATAGCAACATAGAGCCAATTAGAAAAAAACGATTAAACTGAAACGTTTTTTGCTTTCTCAAAAACAAGACATAAACTGCATAAGAGCAGCCTAAACTCAAAATAGTATAAATGATATAACTAATCATTGGCTTTCTTTTGTTCCATTTTTTGTTTTAATAAGGCCTGAAGTTCCTCAAGTTCTTGCATAGACAAATCGGCATTTTTAGTAAAAAACGAAGCAAATTGTGATTTTGAATCATTAAAAAAATGGGTAATCATACCATTAACTTGTTTAGTAAAATAGTCGTTTTTCATTAAAATAGGATAGTATTGCTTATCTCTTCCCAACCTGTCGTAACCTATATAATCTTTATCACACATGCGTTTTAACAATGTAGATATGGTTGTGTAGGCTGGTCTGGGCTCTGGAAATTGCTCAACAATATCTTTCATGAATCCTTTTTTGAGTATCCACAAATACTTCATGATTTGTAATTCGGACTTATTTAACTGTTTTATATCCACAATTATAGTTTTAATACTACAAATGTAGTAATAAAATTCAATTTTCCAAATAATGCATCTCTCATTAAAACTTTTATATCTTTATCATAAATCACTTTTTTATGAAACTGTTTGCTATACTATTCGCTTTTGTACTAGGTTTTAACGCTGGCCAAGCCCAATCTGATACCGAGATTTTTATTTTTGACTTAGAAGCCAATAATTCAAAAATTGAGTTAAAAAACGGTAAAAACTTATCAAACAATAAGGGTTACGACAATCAAGCTTCGTTTCTAAACGACCGTTACATTCTTTTTGCTTCCACCAGAAATGCTCAAACAGACATTGCTAAATACGACTTGAGGTATAATTCAAAATCATGGCTTAATTTTTCTGAAGGCGGTGAATATACGCCTCTAAAAATTCCAAATAAAAACGAAGTTTCTGCTGTTCGGCTAGATACTGATGGTAAACAGCGTTTATACGCCTATAGCATGAGCAATGGCGAATCTCATGAACTTATTCAAGATTTAGTCGTTGCTTATTATACCTGGTTTGATGAATATATCATAGTTTCCGCAGTCATAGAAGGTGATGATTTAAACTTGTATGTAACGAATCTACAAGATGGTACCAACAGAAAATTTGCGACTAAGGTCGGACGTTCATTTCATAGAATTCCAAATACGAACCTCGTGAGTTTTATTTCAAAAGAAAATGAAAATCAATGGCAAATAAAATCTTTAAATCCTTTAACTGGTGCGACAAAAGTAATAGCGAATACCATACAAGGTGTTGAAGATATATGCTGGTTAGATGGAAAAACATTACTTTCGGGAAAAGAAGCAATCCTGTACAAATTAAGACTACAAAAAGATAACGATTGGAATCAAATAGCCGATTTATCCTCAAGTGATATCACGAATATTACTCGAATTGCTACCAATTCTGATGCTAGCAAATTACTTGTCGCAGCAGAGATTACCGTAACTACAAACACAGAAACTTCAGAAGAAACCAATCCAACCCAAACTGAAGACAACACAAAAACATCTACGGAAACCACTCAGGCTGAAGCCATTGTTCAACGAAACCTTGAGGCTTATAATGCTCGAGACATTGATGCTTTTATGAAAGATTATGCCGATGATGTTAAACTGTACGCCTATCCCAACACCTTGCAAACTGAAGGCAAAGAAGCCATGAGAAAAAGTTACAGCGATTGGTTTAATCGTGTTCCAGACTTAAATGCCTATATTAAAAAACGTATTGTTATTGGTAATAAGGTTATCGATGAAGAGCAAGTAACGGCCAACGGCCAAATTTTTAATGCTGTGGCAATCTATGAAGTTGAAAACGGACTAATTTCTAAAGTTACTTTTATTCAATAATGTAACAATTTCATAAATTCATACACCTATAGGAAACCACCAAAAGCTACCTTACTGTTCCTGCTTTGCAAAATCAATTATTAGGGAACTGTATTACAATGCAAACCAATACCTAGAATGCTATTATCATTGTTATAAAAAACGATAATAAAGTCTAAAATAAAAAGTGAATTTTATTATTCACTTACTATAGAATCCATTCTAATTTTTACTAAATTTAACATCCCTTCCCTAAATTGATTAATAGCATTTAAACCTAAACTAATGTATTATTCATATACCAATGAAGTCAAAATCAATAAAGGGGCACTCCACTGCTGAAATAAAAACTGCATTAACCAATTGTTTAGATGACGGTTTTAAACCTACTCTAGCCATTGTATTTCTGTCTGTAGCACAAGACCGCAAGGCAATTATTCAATTATTGAACGACAAACAGATTTCAATTTTTGGGGTAACAACCAACGGAGAGTTTATAGATGAAAATACCGAAAAAGAATCTGTAGCAATTTTATTGCTCGATATGAAAAGAGAACATTTCAACATTTATCTCGAAGAATATCCTGAAAAAAATTATCGCGAAATTGCACAGAACATGGCTTCAAAAGCCATCAATAATTTTAAAAAACCAGCATTTTTAATTGCAGCTAGCCATTTAGAAACAGATGCCGAACAATTACTCTTTGGCATATCAGATATTACAGGAAATGATGTAAATGTATTTGGTGCTATGGCTGGAGATGATTATACATTTTCAGATCAGTTTGTCTTTACAAATGGCAAAGAAAGCAAAGTGGGTACAGTGGCTTTAGTTTTAGATGAGGATAAGATAAACATCAAAGGTGTTGCCACCTGTGGTTGGAAAGCTGTAGGAACAGTAAGAAATGTTACCAAAAGTGAAGGCAACCATGTTTATACCGTAGATGATATTCCGGTATTAGATATTACCACAAAATATGGTGGATTAGAAAATGTGACGCCTGAGAACGAAAATCTATTACTTGAGATAGCGGCTAATTTCCCTTTACAACTTCAAAGAGAAAAAGGCGACCCTGTAATGCGTCCTGGTTTGGTTGTAGACTGGAACGACCGTTCCTTTTATTGTAGTGGCACTGTGCCTCAAGGCTCTAAAGTGCGTTTTTCTTTACCTCCAGATTTTGATGTGATGGAGAAAGTTATTAAAGGAGTTCAAAGCTTAAAAGATACAGAAATGCCCGAAGCTGATGCTTTGGTCGTGTTTAGCTGCGCTGGAAGGATTTTATCCTTAGGTCCGTTAATGAATCAAGAAATAGAAGGAGTAAAAAATGTATGGAACGTGCCAATGATTGGTATGTTCTCCAATGCCGAATTAGCACGTGCTACTGGCGGAAATCTAGAAATGCACAACCTTACAACTTGTTGTGTCGCACTAAAAGAAAAATAATTTAATAGAAATGATATGCTAAAATTAACTGTTTTATATGGTCATCCTAAAGATGCCGAAGCTTTTGAAAACTATTATAGTGAAAAACACTTACCACTAGCGGCAACCATGGAAGGTGTTGCTAAAATGGAGTTGACCAAATTTATGGGTACTCCAGATGGTCAAAAAGCTGATTATTACCGAATGGCTGAACTGTATTTTACAAGCCCAGAACAAATGCAAGAAACCATGAGCTCACCTGAAGGACAAGCCACTACAGATGATTTATCAAATTTCGCTACAGGTGGCGTCAATGTAATCGTGGGTATCACCGAAAATGATTAACAATTCATAAGAATACATGACTTCAAAAACCATAAAAGCAAATTCCACAGAAACCATTATTAAAGAAATTGATAATGCAACTTCTGGTAGTTTCAAACCAACATTAGCAGTCGTATTTCTGTCAATAAAACAAGACTGGAAAGTCATAAGTGAGGCATTAAACAAAAGAGATATTGCTGTTTTTGGAGCGACAACTTCTGGTGAGTTTATAGATGGAGAGATTGAAGAAGGCAGTATCGTTATGATGCTAATCGATATAAACCCTGAGCACTTTAAAATCCAATTCCTTGAAACAGGTGAGCACACAACCCACGAAAATGCAAAACAAATTGGTATCGCTGGAAAAAACACCTTTAAGAACCCTGCATTTATTATCGCTTCAGGCTGGTTGCATATAGATGGTGAAAAAATCATTGAAGGTATCATTGAAGGTTTTGGCAAAGAAGTAACTGTTTTTGGAGGCATGGCAGGTGATGATTTGGCCATGCAAGGACCCCTTGTTTTTACCAACAATAAAAGTGCTGTTAATGGTTTGGTCGCTCTAGTTATTGATGAAGATAAAATTGAAATCAATGGTATTGCCACTTGTGGTTGGAAACCTATTGGAACTACCAAAACCGTGACAAAAAGTGAAGGCAATATTGTCTATACCATTGATGACAAACCAGCCCTCGATATGGTGATGAAGTATCTTGGACTCGATATAGATTTAGATGCTGGTAATGATGTATTGACCAATATTGGGGCCTACTATCCTTTACAATTAGAAAGGGAAAATGTAACTCCAGTGATGCGTACAGCCATGTGGGGAAATAAAGAAGACCGTTCACTCATTTGTGCAGGCACTGTGCCACAAGGCGCAAAAGTAAGATTCTCTTTGCCTCCAGATTTTGATGCTATTGAACAAGTGATTGACGAATGTAAGGAGGTGAAAAATGAACGCCAACAGGAAGCCGATGCACTTATTATGTTTTCATGTATTAGTCGGCATTTATCATTCGGAATTTTAATGACGGAAGAAATTGAACAGGTAAAACAAGTTTGGGACGCTCCAATGGTTGGCTTTTTTAGCTATGGAGAATTCGGAAAATCTAAAACCGGTAAACATGAGTTTCACAATAACACCTGCTGTGTTGTGGCTTTAAAAGAAAAATAAACAATGACATCCAAAACCATAAAAGCAAATTCTACAGAAGCACTAATCAAAGACATTGATAAGATAACTTCTGATGGTTTTAAACCAACTTTAGCTATCGTGTTTTCTTCAATACAGCAAGATTGGAAAACCGTTAGTGACCTATTAGACAAAAAAGGTATGACGGTTTTTGGAGCAACCACAGCAGGCGAGTTTACAGATGGTGATATTGAAGAAGGGAGTATCGTTATGATGTTGCTCGATATGAATCCTGATTATTTTAAGTTAGAATTTCTTGAAACAAGTCAAGCAACCACAATAGAAGATGCAAAAAAACTTGGTGCCACGGCAAAAAAATCCTTTTCCAATCCTGCCTTAATTATAGCTACAGGCGGCATATTTATAGATGGTGACCTCGTTATTGAAGGTATAATGCGAGGCATTGGTGATGGAAACTCATCAAAAGAAAGCGAAGTCTCCATATTTGGTGGCATGGCAGGAGATGATTTAATAGCTGAAAAACCACTTGTGTTTACCAACGGAAAAAGTAAGGATAATGCGCTTATTGCGCTCATTATAGACGAAGATAAAATAGATGTTAGAGGCATAGCAACCTGTGGATGGGAAGCCATCGAAACTTCAAAAACAGTGACAAAAAGTGAAGGTAACATCGTTTACACTATAGACAACAAACCAGCATTGGATACATTAATGAAGTATCTTGGTGTTGATGTAAAATTAGATGAGAGCCAGGAAATCGTAGCATTTTTAAACTCTTGGTATTATCCGTTGCAATTAGAACGCGACAATGGCGACACGGTGATAAGAGCAACAAGATTTGCTAATCAGAAAGACCGCTCACTAATTTGCACTGGAAGTGTGCCTCAAGGGTCACAAATAAAATTTTCCCTACCACCAGATTTTGATGCTATAGAAACCGTAGTCGCAGAATGTGAAAGCATAAAGGACGATATAGAACAAAATGCCGATGCGCTTATTATGTTTTCATGCGTAAGTAGACATTTATCATTTGGCGCTTTAATAAAAGAAGAAATCGAACAGGTGCAAAATATTTGGAATGCGCCCATGGTTGGCTTTTTTACCTATGGTGAATATGGAAAATCAAAAATTGGCACACATGAGTTTCATAACAATGCATGCTGCGTTATTGCTTTAAAAGAGAAATAAATATGAAGAGTAAATCTATAAGTGGCAAATCCACAGAAGACATTAAAAAGAAACTAGAAAACAGTCTAACAGATGGGTTTGCACCTACAATTGCCTTAGTATTCATATCCGTTAAACAAGATAGAAAAGCTATTTGTGAGCTATTGGATTCTAAAAATATGGATGTCTTTGGTGCGACATCATGTGGTGAATTCATTAATGGTCATCAATCTGAAGGAGAAATTGCCATTTTACTTTTAGAATTAGCTAAGGAACACTATACCGTTTTGTTTGAAAACATGAAAGACGGAAATATGGATAATGCTGTTTCTAAGTTGGCAAATAGCGCTCTGAAACAATTTACGAATCCATCACTTATCGTATGTGGTCCGGGCATCAACCAAAAAGGAGAACATTTTGAAGGGGAAAAACTGGTTAAAAGTTTAGAAAAACAGCTAGGCTCAGAAAAATTATTTTTTGGCGGTATGGCAGGCGATGATTGGGCACTAAAAGAAACCTTCGTTTTTACCAATTCAAAAGAATCCAACTATGGAATCGTTGCACTGGCACTAAACGGAGATAAAATTTCCCTGAATGGGATGGCTATTACGGGATGGAAACCAATGGGAATCGCAAGAACTGTTACAAAAAGTGAAGGCAAGTTACTCCACGAAATAGATGGGAAATCTGCTGTAGAGCTATACCTAAAATACTTGGGTAAGTCAGATAAAATAACCGAAAAAGATTTTAAGATTTTTGAGGACCTAGCAATAGAATACCCATTTTTAGTAGAACGTGACAACAATGAAACCGTTATAAAATCACCAACAAAAATTGATCATGCAACAAATGCGCTGGTTATAGATAATCCAATGCCAGAAGGCACAAAATTTTGGTTCACACAACCACCAGAATTTGATATTGTTGAAGAGGTCATTGAAAAAGCTGCCAAGCTAAAAACAGATTTAAGTATAGACGCAGATGCGCTTTTAATATTTTCTTGTGGTGGTAGAAAACCAATTCTTGGTCCTATGGTAACCGATGAAAATGAAGGACTGGCCGAATTATGGAACACGCCAATGGCAGGCTTTTTTACCTATGGTGAATTTGGACGGGTTTTAAACGGAAGACAAAATTTTCATGGAGGAGCCTGTTGTTGGGTAACACTTAAAGAAAACGAATGAATCAACACCTACAACATATTCAAGATTTTATTGAAAGTTTAAATCATCTTTCCGAAGAAGATAAAGCTGCATTATTAAAATCTCTTAAAAGCGCAGATAAAGATTTACTGATTTCAGAGTTTAAATTAGAACGTACCGAAAAAGTAAAACGTACTACGGCTATCTTATTAGAAGAAACGATTGAAGAGCTTGAACTAAAACGAAAAGCCATTGAAGATTCTAACGAAGCCTTACAAAAATCCTTAAAAGAATTAAAAGCTGCACAATCACAATTAATTCAATCCGAAAAAATGGCAAGTTTGGGTGAATTAACGGCTGGCATCGCTCACGAAATTCAAAATCCGCTCAACTTCGTCAATAATTTTTCTGAAGTCAGTAAAGAATTATTAGAAGAAATGCTGGAAGAAATCCAAAATGGCGATATGGAAGAAGTCAATGCCATTGCCCAAGATGTCATAGAAAATTTAGAAAAAATAAATCACCATGGACAACGAGCAGACGGTATTGTCAAAGGGATGTTACAACATAGTCGAAAAAATTCTGGTGAAAAAGAAGCAACCGACATCAATGTGTTGGTAGATGAATACTTACGATTGGCTTATCATGGTTTACGAGCAAAAGATAAATCCTTTAATGCTAATTTAGAAACTAAATATGACGATTCTATCGGTAAACAAAGTATTGTGCCTCAAGATATTGGACGCGTGGTTCTAAACCTCATTACGAATGCGTTTTATGCTTGTAACCAGCGTTTACATGCTAAGACAGACATTAAAAAAAATGAATATCAACCTACCGTTTCAGTTCATACCCAAAAGATAAATCAAAGCGTTGAAATTTCTGTAGAAGATAATGGAAACGGCATTCCTAAAGATATTGTAGCCAAAATATTCCAGCCTTTTTTCACAACCAAACCTACTGGTCAAGGTACTGGATTAGGGCTAAGCCTAAGCTATGACATTATTAAAGCGCATGGCGGCGAATTAAATGTTGAAACAGAAGAAGGCAAAGGCACCAAATTTATAATCACGATACCAACAACCCACTAATTAATGAAACTGACCAAAAAAATAGAAACAGAAATAACACAATTCTTACAAAAGTATTGGGACACCTATTTTGAAGGTAATCTTATGCAGTGGCAGTCGTTTATAACTGAAGATTATAAAAATATTGGTACCAATCAGGAGGAAATATGGAATAGTAAAAGAGAGATTTTAGATTACACCAATAAAGTTTTAGACCAAATGGTTGGCAATGCTGTTGTTCGCAACAAAACTGTTCAAATTATTCCTTACGATCCTTATATCATGACCCATGAACTTGGTGACCTCTATATAAAAAATGGAAAAAAGTGGACTTTCTATGCGCCTATCAGATTGTCATCACTCATACAAAAACAAGATACAGGTTGGATCGTTTTACACCAACATGGTTCTTTCCCAGATTCCAAAACACAAAAAGGTGAGGCTTTCGCAGTTGATGCCATCAAAGCCGAAAACATCAAGCTTCAAAAAGCTGTACAAAAGCGGACAATTGAGCTTGAACAAAAAAATCGTGAATTAGAGGTTGAAACCGCTTTAGAACGCATTCGTGCACAAGCTGTCGCCATGAAAGAATCTTCAGACTTGTTGGATATTGTAGTTTCGATGCGTAAGGAGTTTATCAAACTCGGTCATGAAGCGCATTATTTCTGGCATATGATGTGGTTACCAGAAACCTATGAAAAAGCCATGACTTCTGGTGATGGTAGTAAAATTGGTTTTGTTATGGAACTACCAAGACATATTCATGGTGATATTCCACAATTAGCTAAATGGGAAAAAAGTAAAAAGCCAACAGTTGTTCATGCTATGAATGTTGACGACGCTTTAGACTATGTCCATAAAATGGTGACACTTGGCGATTTTCAGAATATAGATCCGCAAGCACCTACTGAAGAAGATATCAGGCATATTGGTGGCTTAACCTTCATTATGGCTCGCACTTCACACGGCGAAATTGGATACAGTTTACCAGGAGTCGTAAAAAATCCGCCCAAAGAAGACATTGATATTTTAATAAAATTTACTGGTGCTTTTGATTTAGCACATCAACGTTTTCTAGACTTACAGAAAGCTGAAAAACAAGCACGGGAAGTTGAGATACAATTAGCATTAGAAAAAATCCGCTCACGTTCCTTGGCCGTTCACAAGACCGAAGAATTTAATGAGGTCATGAGTATTGTTTTCGAAAAATTAAAAGAGTTGAATATTCCTGTTACTGCTGTTGGCATTGGAATACAAATACAAGGCTCAAAGGATCTCAATACTTACGTTTGTGGAGAAAATGAAACAGGCTTAGTTATCTCTAACTATAGGCTTCCCTATTTTAATAATAAAATTTCCAAGGATCTCTGTACTGCCATCGAAAAGCAAATAGATACTTATGTTGGTCATTATACAAAAAAACAAAAGGACACTTTTTATAAGTATGTGTTAAAAAACACCGTAGAGTTCAAAGACCTACCTGAAGATATTCTTAATATGATTTTCGAAAGTCCTTCATACACCATTACAATGGTAGCTTCAAAGCATGTTGTTTTTAATGTGAATGATTTTGAAGGCAAAGAATTATCTACGGATGACATTGAAATCATTAAAAGAGTGGCGAAGGTTTTTAATCAAGCCTACATACGTTTCCTCGACCTGCAACAAGCGGAAATCCAAGCGCAAAAAACTCAAATTGAACTGTCTCTAGAACGTATTCGCTCGCAAGTTACGGCTATGCAAGCGTCTTCTGATTTGTTTGATATTGTGGTAACCATGCGTAATGAATTCCTTTCACTAGGTCATGAAGCTGACTATTTCTGGCACATGAATTGGGCTAAAGACAATTACGAGATGTCCATGACAGCCGAAGATGGTGGTCGTCTTGGCATGGTCATAACCGTTCCAAAGTTCGTTCATGAACAAATGGAAGATTTACACCAATGGGAAAAAAGTAACAGTCCATATTTTGTACTTGCGCTTAATGGCAAAGATGCTTGGGATTATATTGACAAAATGAATACTTATGGCAAGTATAAGTTAGTAGATCCGCATGCACCTTCAGAAGAAGACATCCTTCATATTGGCGGATTGACCTTTATCATAGCACGTACAACCCATGGTGAAATTGGTTTTAGCCTTGCAGGAAAAGTAGATAATCCACCACAAGCATCGATAGAAATTTTAGTTCGTTTTGCCTCTGTATTTGATTTGGCCTATAAACGATTTGAAGACCTTAAAAAAGCTGAAGCACAAACGAGAGAAACCCAAATTGAATTGGCACTTGAAAAAGTAAGGAGTCGGTCCATGGCCATGCAAAAAAGTGATGAATTATCAGATGCCGCAGAAATACTCTATAAAGAATTTTACAAATTAGGAGTTACGCCTTTCTCTTGTGGTTATCTTATCAATAATGACACAGATAAACAATGGAATGTTTGGATGACCGATGCCAATAATGAGTCATTCAAAAGCTTTTGGACACTACCTTATAATGCAGACCAACATATTAAAGATAGATACGAAAATTGGCAAAAAAACAAACCATTTCACAGCACTGAACTTAAAGGTGATGCTAATATTGAGCACCATAAAATAATTGCTAAATACGCACCTTGGAAAAATGCATCTTTAAAAGATTTACCGGAAAGTTTGGTGTTGAGTAGCGCAAATTTTAAATATGGTCATCTATTGATTGTTACTGGTGAAGCACTAAGCGAGGGGACACAATCTATTTTAATTCGTTTCGCTAAAGTTTTCGAGCAAACCTACACGCGTTTCCTCGACCTTAGAAAAGCTGAAGCACAAACGAGAGAAACCCAAATTGAACTCGCCTTAGAGAAAGTACGAAGCCGAACCATGGCCATGCAACATAGTGATGAATTGCAAGAAGCCTCTTTTTTACTCGATCAACAAGTAAGAGCACTAGGCATTAAAACTTGGGGTTGTGCTTTCAATATTTACGGTGAAACCGAATCAACCGAGTGGTTTGGTAATGAAGCTGGTGTTTTACACACCTATACAGTTCCACGAGAAGGTATATTTAAAGACTATTACGACAAAGGGCAAAAAGGCGAAACACTTGTCATTCAAGAATTTTCTGGTGACGACTGTGTCGCTCATTACGAATATATGAGTTCACTTCCAGTTATAGGAGATGTATTAAAAACCTTAAAAGAAACAAACAATGGCTTTCCAACCTACCAAATAGACCATGTTGTTTATTTTAAATATGGTTATCTGTTATTTATTACGAGAGAACATGTACCAGACTCACATGCTATTTTTAAACGTTTTGCCAAAGTCTTTGAGCAAACCTACACACGCTTTCTGGACCTTCAAAAAGCAGAAGCACAGGCACGAGAAGCTCAGATTGAAGCCGCATTAGAAAGAGTAAGGTCTAGGAGCATAGGTATGCAGCAAAGTAAAGAACTTGCAAAGGTCGTTCTTCTATTAGATGAGGAATTAATTGGATTAGGCATAGAAGTCCATGGCACGCAAATTATTACTGATTTTGACAACGCTGAAAAAAAAGTCACTGTTTGGTTTGGTAAAAAGGGACAGGATTTTTTAGAACGCATTCATGTTCCCTATTTTGATCATCCAATAAGAAAAGAGTTTTATAACGCTTGGAAGAAGGGATTGGATATTCATACTGGGCAGTATTCAAAAACTGATAAAAATAATTTTTTTAGATTATTATTCAAAAATTCCGATTTTAGCAAAATAACCGAGGAAAGACAAAAATTTATATATGATTCCCCAGGTTTAACAAGAACTTCAGTACTCTTTAAAAACTCTATCTTAATTTTTCAACGGTATAGTCTTTCAGAATTTTCAGAAGAAGAAGTTGCAATTTTTAAACGATTCTCAAAAGTTTTCGAGCAAGCCTATACGCGCTTTCTCGATCTTCAAAAAGCGGAAACACAAGCACGAGAAGCACAAATAGAAAATGCTTTAGAAAAAGTACGAAGCCGTACCATGGCCATGCAACATAGTGAGGAACTGCCAGAAGCTGCCAACGTGTTATTTACAGAAGTACAGAATTTAGGAATTCCGGCTTGGAGTTGTGGTTACAATATTCTTTCCGAAGATAAAAAATCGAGTACATGTATCATGAGTAGCGAAGGTGAGATTCAGTCGCCTTTTATACTACCCTTAACAAAACATATAAGTCTTAAGCCATGGCACAAAGCTATTTTAAACAATGAACAATTCTTTGTGTATGAACAAGGAGACAAGGATTTGAAGGAGCATTACAACTATATGCAAAGTCTGCCAGAACTTCAAGATACTTTCAAACAATTAAGGGATGCTAATATTGCATTACCAACCTTTCAGGTCAATCATTTAGCGAAGTTTACAAATGGTTTTCTATTGTTCATTACTTATGAACGTGTGCCTGAAGCCCACGATATTTTTCAACGCTTTGCCAAAGTATTCGAACAGACGTATACAAGGTTTTTGGATTTACAAAAAGCAGAAGCACAGACACGCAAAGCACAAATTGAAGCAGCATTGGAGCGCACGCGTACCCAAAGTATGCTGATGCAACGTTCAGAAGAATTGGATGCCACGTCAAAGGTATTCCACGAGCAGTTGCAATTGTTGGGAATAGAGACTGAATTTTCCTATGTATGGTTGCCAAATGAAGCTAACAGCGAACATCAATTTTGGGTAGCATGGAACGCAGATGGAAAAAAGGATACTTCAACACAAAGTAAGGCCATTGTCTATCCTTTGGATAAATCAGAACCTTATACAGCTAAATGTTTTAAGGATTGGGAAAGTGGTGTCCCGGTACACATCCACCATATTAAACCTAAGGAGGTCGCAACATTCTTTTCGGCCTGGGAAGAGCTGTTGATGGATGCCAAAAATTTGACTCCAAAATATTTTTCAAATGGATTGTATTACGCTGAAGCTTTCATGAAATACGGTTGTTTCGGTATTAATATTAAACGCGCCATTACTGAAGAAGAAAATCAAATATTACAACGTTTTAGTGTAGAGTTTGAACGTACCTATACACGTTTCCTAGATCTTAAAAAAGCAGAAGCGCAAACACGTGAAGCACAAATAAATTTAGCCGTAGAACGTGTAAGAGCAAAAGCATTGGCCATGCATAAGTCTGAAGAGATTATGGAAGTGGTTGCCAAACTTAAAGAAGAAGTGATGTCTTTAGACATTCCAGATGTAATCGCTGCTACGATTTTTTTGAAAGAAGGCGAAGACAAAGTGAGAATGTGGGATTTAACAACGCTCGAAAAAAACGATGATGGTTATCAGATTCCTTTCGATATTACGTTTAAGCTCAAAAGAAGAGACCCAAATTTATATGTAAAACGCATTTGGGAAAACCCTAATAATTACTTTATTGAAATACAAGAAGGAAAAGACTTAAAAAGAATTGTCGCATGGTTAGGGGAAAACGATAAACTAAAAGTTGCCAAAGAAGTTGAAGAATATACAGAAGCCACAAAATTAAAACGCTTATATCATTCGGTAAAAAAGCTTAACAACGGAAAATTAGCCATCGACTTATTACATCCACCTTCAGATGAAATGGAAAACATTCTCACCAAAATGGGAGAAGCTTTCGATTTAGCTTACAAGCGTTTTCAGGATTTACAAAATGCGGAAACACAAGCTAGAGAATCACAAATTGAAGCAGCTTTAGAAAAAGTAAGGTCTCGTTCGTTAGCTATGCAAAAAAGTGACGAATTACTAGATGTAATTGGTATTGTATCAGAGCAAGCAAATACTTTAGGATTAAAATTTGATAGTATTAGTTTTGGTAAAAGCAGCAAAGAAGGTGTTTTCAATTTCTGGATGACCTCGAAAGGGCAACCAAAACCTATTCTAATGGATGTTCCTTATATAAAAAATAATGTACCACAACGTGTAATTAAAGCTCAAAAACAAGGTCTAAAGTTTTTAGCAGATGTTGTAACTGGGAATTCTTACAAGAAATGGAATAATCATATTTTAACCAATACTCCAATACAATTTTTTCCAGAAGTTATTAAAAACTATTTAACTGAAGCACCTGGTTTTGCTAGATCTTCCTTTTTTCTGAAGGAAATTACGTTATATGTAATGAATTACCAAGCCGAGCCATTTTCTGATACTGACAATGCTATTTTTAATCGATTTGCACAAGTTTTTGACCAATCCTATACACGCTTCCTCGACCTTCAAAAAGCAGAAGCGCAAGCTAGAGAAGCACAAATCGAAGCGGCTTTAGAACGTGTGCGTTCTCGAAGTATAGCTATGCATAAAAGTGAAGAATTACTTGATGTTATCAATGTTGTATCAGAACAATTGCAATTGCTTAATATTAAATTTAACAATGTCAGTTTTGGAATCAATGATGAAAATAAAGATCTTGAATTCTGGATGTCCTCACCTAGATGGACAAATCCATTTAAACTTCACATCCCTTATTTAGACAATCCAATGCCCAATCGTGCCATGGAGGCAAGGAAAAACAACAAAGATTTCTTTTCGGACACTTTAACAAAAAAAGAAAATAATACTTGGCATAAACACGTGTTTAAGCATTCTGAAATGGATCTGCTCGATGACGAAACTAAAAAGAATGTTTTTGACAGTCCAGGCTATGCAAGATCTACTGTTTTAATGACTAATATTTTTCTTACCATCGGAAACTATATCCCTAAATCTTATTCAAAAGAAGAAAACGAAATTTTTAAGCGTTTTGCAAAAGTCTTCGAGCAATCCTATACACGTTTTCTAGATCTTCAAAAAGCAGAAGAAAGAGCACGCGAATCACAAATAGATACGGCATTAGAACGCGTACGTTCTAGAACGATGGGCATGCAGAAATCTGATGAATTGGCAGAAACATCAGCAGTTCTTTTTCAGCAAATAAAAGAACTCGCTTCAGAAACTTGGAGCTGTGGCTTTTGCATTTGGCAAGATAATGATGAAGTTGAGTTATGGATGGGTGCGGATTCTGGTGGATTATTGCCACCTATGTTAATTCCCTATAAAAAAGAACCCACCCATAGAGAGATTTATGAAGCGTCACTAAGAAATGAACTTGAATATAACAAAGTATGGAATGGTAAAGCATTGAAAGAGCATTACGCATTTTTGAGAACCATTCCTTCTGTGGCAAAAGCTATAAAAGTGATGGAAGATTCTGGGCTTAGGTTACCAAAACAGCAATGTTACTACGTTGGTTTTTTTAAGCATGGTTATCTTTTATTGATTACGGAAGAACCAAACGATAATCTCGTTGATTTGAGCCAACGATTCACCAAGGTGTTCGACCTTACGTATACAAGGTTTTTAGACCTTCAGTTAAAAGAAAAACAAGCGGTAGAAATTTTGAATGAAAAGCAACGCTTAGAAAAAACATTGACAGACCTTAAACAAACCCAAAAACAATTAATACAATCCGAAAAAATGGCTTCTTTGGGTGAACTCACTGCTGGCATTGCGCACGAAATCCAAAACCCATTAAACTTCGTCAATAACTTTTCCGAAGTCAGTAAAGAGTTATTAGACGAAATGCTCGAGGAAATGGAAAATGGCGATTTGGAAGAAGTTAAAGCCATTATGGATGATGTCATTCAGAATTTAGAAAAGATTAACCATCATGGTAAGCGTGCTGATGGCATTGTAAAAGGCATGTTACAGCATAGTCGTGCCAGTGGTAACAAAAAGGAACCTACAAACATCAATGCTTTAGCAGATGAATATTTGCGATTGGCGTATCATGGATTACGTGCAAAAGACAAAAGTTTCAATGCACAATTAGTTACGGATTTCGATAAGGATATCACCACTGTTAATGTAATTCCTCAAGATTTAGGTCGCGTTATTTTAAATCTATTAACCAATGCGTTCTATGTGGTTAACGAAAAGAATAAAACTGGACTAAAAAATTATGAACCTACAGTTTCTATAAGTACTAAAAAGAAAAAGAATGACATAGAAATCAAAGTATCGGATAACGGAAACGGCATGCCTAGTTCGGTAAAGGATAAGATATTTCAACCATTTTTCACCACCAAACCTACTGGGCAAGGTACTGGTTTGGGATTGAGTATGAGCTATGATATAATTACCAAAGGACATGACGGCGAATTACAAGTAGACACAAAAGAAGGAAAAGGAACTAAATTTAAAATTATTATACCATTAACATCAACCAACCAATGAAACACATTTTATACATTTTAGCGTTTCTATTTTCGTTAACACTTTTTGGTCAAGAGGAAAAGGTTTTCACAATTACCGATACCACTTTAGTAAATAGATGGGCTCATCTCGCTGCTAATTGGAGTTATCAAAAAGGCGATAATATGGATTGGTCAGACCCTGAATTTGATGATTCGTCTTGGACAAAAATCTCAAGTTATAATTTAAACAAACCAGATAATAAAATTATTGGTGGTAATAATGAAATTGTATGGTTTCGCAAGCCCATTAAAACAGACAGCACACTCAATGATGCTATTGTGTTAAAAATTTATCAAGTTGGTGCCTCTGAAGTTTATCTCGATGGAAAACTTACACATAGCCTTGGTAAAGTGAGTTCCAATCCAGATGAAATTGAAACGTACAATTCACCTAACCACGTATTTTCTTTGCCTTTAGTAAAAAACAAAGAACATCTATTAGCAGTGAGGTTTGTGAATTCTCATCCAAAATATCCTATATATTACGAAAACGAAGGTCTTATTTGGATCCAAGCCACCTCATTACATAACGTATTAACCAACGAGCCAAAACTGGCTTTTCCAGATAATGAAAGAAGAAGCTGGACCAATAATTTATATATGGTTTTAGGTATAGGACTATTTATGTTTGTACTTTTTCTTTGTTTGTATATATTTTTCAAACGAGAAAAAATCAACGGCTATTTTGCATTAACCAGTCTATTTTTCTCTTGTTTTATTAGTAGTATCTTATTGGATTTTTCAAGTTACGTATATGCGTTTAAATATGATTTTACCACTGGTTTTTTTAGTGTTCTCTATAGCTTAACTTCTCTCTATTGCATTTACAAAATTTTCAATAAACGTATTGGGTTTGTTTTTTGGGGCATTACTGTAATAGGGATACTATTCATCCCTTCATTCTTTCTTTTTTCTACAATCTATGCTGCACCCATTTTTGGAATTATAATACTTTTTGAATTGATTAGAGTAAGTATTATTTCATTAAAATCTGATAAAATAGGAGCCCTAATTTTTCTTTCATTAGGTGCTATTAATTTAATATATTGGATTCTACTTTCATTGGATAGGCTAACCGATATTAATATCCCAAAATTACAAAACTATCAACCTTTTGCCTATGCCCTTTTACCCTTAAGTATTGCCATTTATTTGGGCTACTTCTTTGGTAAACGAAGTCAATCCTTACGTTTAAATTTAGAACGTGTCCAAAAACTATCTAGAGAAAAAGAAAGCATTTTATCAAAGCAAAACGAAACTTTAGAGCAGCAAGTAAAAGAGCGCACGGCTTCGCTTAACCAATCATTGGAAGAACTAAAAGCTACGCAATCTCAATTGATACAATCTGAGAAAATGGCTTCACTTGGAGAGTTAACTGCTGGTATTGCGCACGAAATTCAAAACCCGTTAAACTTCGTCAATAACTTTTCTGAAGTGAGTACAGAATTAATTGATGAAATGAACGAAGAACTAGAAAAAGGTGATTTAGATGAGGCTAAAGCCATTTCTAATGACATTAAGCAAAACCTGGAAAAAATTAATCATCATGGTCAACGTGCTGATGGTATTGTAAAAGGCATGTTGCAGCACAGTAGAAAAAATACAGGCGAAAAAGAATTAACTGACATCAATAAGTTAGCGGACGAATATTTTAGACTCGCTTATCACGGGTTGCGAGCCAAAGACAAATCGTTTAATGCACAACTCGAAACAGATTATGACGACAGCATTAAAACAATAAACATTATTCCGCAAGATATTGGTCGCGTTATACTCAATATAATCACAAATGCATTTTATGCGGTTAATGTAAAAAAATCAAATTCCGAATCCAAAGATTTTAAACCTACGGTTTCAGTAAGCACTAAAAATTTAAAAGATACTATTGAAATAATTATTAAAGATAATGGCAACGGAATTCCGAAAGACATCATAGACAAAATTTTCCAACCGTTTTTCACCACAAAACCTACCGGAAAAGGCACAGGACTAGGCTTATCTATGAGTTACGATATCATAAAAGCTCATAACGGAAAATTACAAGTAGAAAGTAAAGATAAAGAGGGAACCACATTTACAGTGAGCCTTCCAATAACATAAATTAAAAGGGGATTAATTTAAAAACTTAGCACAATGAAAATATTAGTAGTAGATGACGAACAAGATGTAAAAACATTGTTTCTTCAGCGCTTCAGAAAAGAAATAAGAAAAGAAGAACTAGAATTTATGTTTGCTTTTTCGGGAGAAGAAGCATTAGAAACGTTAAGATCCATAGAACAAGAAGCCGTATTAATTCTATCTGATATTAATATGCCTGGTATGAGCGGACTCCAACTTTTAGAAAAAATAAAGAAAGATTTTGTTGCTCCACCTCCAGTGGTGATGATGGTTACAGCTTATGGTGATGATGAAAATTACAACACCGCAAAAGCACTTGGTGCTGATGATTTTTTAACAAAACCAGTAGATTTTAAATTATTAAAAGAAAAACTAACACAAAATATATGATGTCAAAAATATTAGTAGTTGATGATGAGGCCGATTTAGAAGTTTTGATCAAACAAAAATTCCGAAAAAAAATTCGTGATAAAGAATACGAGTTTCTTTTTGCTGAAAACGGTCGTCACGCTTTAGAAAAACTAAATGAAGATCCTGATGTCGATATTGTATTAAGTGACATCAATATGCCAGAAATGGATGGCTTGACCTTATTAACCAAACTAAATGAATTAAGTCCGCTCATTAAGTCAGTCATCGTATCGGCTTATGGCGACATGGAAAACATAAGAACGGCCATGAATAGAGGAGCTTTCGACTTTATTACTAAACCCATCAATTTTGAAGATTTAACGCTTACGATGGAAAAAACCTTAAAGCATGCGCAGCATATTAAGGAAACACTACAAGCCATTAAAGAGAACAATATTCTGAAAATGTATGTCGATGAAAATGTGCTTAGCTTTATGGGTAATCGCGAGTACGAATCTACCATCATGGCAAACGAGACTATTGAGGCCACTGTTGTTTTTATTGATATTTGCGGATTTACTAAAATTAGTGAAAATGCTGAAGCCGATAGGGTTGTTAAATTAGTGAATGCCTACTTTGATGAAATGGTCAAAGAAATCATGCAACATAAAGGTTATATTGATAAGTTTATTGGTGATGCTATTATGGCTGTTTTTAGAGGCGAATATCATTTAGATCGCGCCATTGATGCAGCTTTAGCTGTTTGCGAAAAAATAAATAACATGCCAAATATTGAAGGAGATTTAGATTATAAACCAAAAGTATCTATCGGGATTAAAAGTGGCGAAATGATTTCAGGAAATATAGGATCTGTTAGTCTGAAACGTTTAGATTATACAGTCATTGGAGATACTGTTAATACGGCTGCGCGATTACAAGATGCCGCCAAAGAAAACCAAATTATTATTTCTGAAGATTGTTATAATCAAGTTAAGGAATCTTTTAAATGTGAAAAAGTAGGTAGTATCAACTTAAAGAACAAAGCAAATCCACTGACTATTTATCAAGTCATTGAATAAGTCATAAATCTATTAAAATGGGAAAAAACAGCACCTTAAAGAACAAACACACCGATGATTTAGTTGATCATTATTGGGGAACTATTAGCTATTTAACGAGCCTTATCAAAGCATCCGAACTTAAAGCAGGTTTGATTCTGTCCTTTTACGGTATACTCTTAAATTTTATTTATCAAGGCACCGAAAGTTTCTCAGACCAATTAAGCAACGACATCTATTTATATATTTTAATAGGCGCTTGGGCTTGTTGTACTGTAGCTTCTATCTTTTTTTGTATTCGTTGTTTCATTCCAAGAATTGAAGGCAAGTTTTCTAAAAACATGTTTTTCTTTAAAGACATCATTTCAAAATTTGGTGATGTCGAAGAGTTTTCAAAAACATTCTTAAAAATGAGCCAAGATGAAGACCAATTGTTCTTGCAATTAGGCGAACAAATCTTTATCATTTCAAAAATATCAGATTGGAAATTTAAAAACGTTAAACGTGCCATTCGCCTTTTGGCTATCGGACTCATTATATTGTTTATAACAGGTTTGTACCATTTTCTTTTTATCTTGAGCTAGTAAAACTTGAAACCTAGCAAATGAAATTATTCCTACTCTTATTAGTCGCATTTACATTAAACAGTAATGCGCAAGACACCAAAAGATTAGAACCTAAACTAGAAAACATCGCTTGGATAGCAGGACAATGGAAAGGGGAAGCTTTTGGCGGACAAACAGAAGAAAACTGGAGCGAACCTTCCGGAGGCTCGATGATGGCGACATTCAAGCTGATTAATGAAGGTAAAGTATCCTTTTATGAAATCATTATCATTCGTGAAGTTGAAAACAGCTTAGTGCTTCAGCTAAAACATTTTGATAACGATTTAAAAGGCTGGGAAACTAAAAATGAAACCGTCGATTTTCCGTTGATAAAAATAACACCTCATCAAGTGCTTTTTGAAGGCATGAGTTTTGAAAAAATAAGTGACACCGAAATGAATGTTAATGTCGACATTAAAAATGACAATGATGAGATAGAAATAGTGACTTTTAATTACAAGAAACAAGTCAAAACTCCCAAAATTGTGAATCATCTAATTTCCGTCAAAAAAGCAAAAACGAAACCAATTATTGATGGGATTGCTAATGATGAAATCTGGTCTAACAATTTATGGCTTCCCTTAGATGAATTATGGCTGGGAGACACTTATTCGAAGGATGATTTTTCAGGGCGTTATAAATTAGCTTGGGCAGAGGATGCCTTATATCTGCTAGCTGAAATAAAGGATGATGTATTATTAGATAAAAACACGAATCCTCTTGAAGCCTGGTGGGACGACGATTGTTTAGAAATTTTTGTAGATGAAGATAACAGTGGCGGCGAGCATCAATACAATCATAATGCCTTTGCCTATCATATTGCTCTGGATGGAAATGTAGTGGATATGTCTACTTCTAAGGAAGGTAAATTATACAATTCGCATATTAAATCTCAAAGAGTTACCAAAGGAAACACCTCGGTTTGGGAAGTAAAAATCTCATTATTTGATGACTCTTATAATGAGCATACTGAAAATTCGCCAACCCAGCTATATCCTGGTAAAATTGTTGGCTTTGCTTTAGCTTACTGCGATAACGACACGAGTGAAGAACGCGAAAACTTTATTGGTTCGATACAAGTACCAGGTGACGATAAAAACAGAGGCTGGATTGATGCTAATATTTTTGGAACTTTAAAACTTATAAATTAAACTCAAATGAAAGCTATTCTATCTCTTTTTATTTTACTTTTTTCTGTAACCGCTTTATCCCAAACCCAGCAGAATATATATGATATTATAGATGCCGTTTCCGAAGAACGATTGCGACAAGATGTAAAAACACTTACCGAATTTGGTACCCGAAATACGTTTAGCGACACCGTGAGTAACACACGCGGCATTGGTGCTGCTCGCCGTTGGATTAAAAATGAATTTGAAACCATTTCTAAAGCTTGTCAAAATTGCTTAGAGGTGTTTTACCAGAAAGATTTTGTGACAAAAGAAGGAAATCGTCGTGTACCTCATGATGCTTGGGTGGTTAATGTTGTGGCAATTCAAAAAGGTACAAAATATCCAAATCGGTATATCATTATGAGTGGTGATATTGATTCGCGTGCAAGTGATACTATGGATTTCACAACCGATGCTCCAGGTGCTAACGATAATGCTTCTGGTATGGCCGGAACTATTGAAGCTGCAAGAGTGTTGTCAAACTATGAATTTGAAAGTAGTATTATTTATGTGGGTTTATCTGGTGAAGAACAAGGCTTATTTGGTGGTGCTGGTTTAGCCAAATATGCCAAAGAAAAAGGCTGGGACATTATAGGAGTTTTAAACAACGATATGATTGGAAATATCGAAGGTGTTGATGGTGTGATTGATAATCGTACGTTTAGAATTTTCTCGGAGCCTGTTCCGCCTACTGAAACGGAACGCCAACGAAATGCAAGACGTTTTTATGGTGGCGAAGTTGACGGGATCTCACGCCAGTTAGCACGATATGTTCATAAATCGGTAAAAACCTATATGCCCGAAATGAATCCGATGATGATTTACCGTTTAGATCGTTTTGGACGTGGCGGACATCACAGACCGTTTAACGATTTGGGATTTGCAGGTATCAGAATTATGGAAGCACACGAAAATTACACCCAACAACATCAAGATATTCGCACTGAAGATGGCATCCATTATGGCGACACCTTTGAACATGTTAATTTTGGATATGTCAAAAAACTTACTGCTGTAAATGCTTTAAATATGGCTAGCTTGGCCTGGGCACCTCCTGCTCCAACTACAGTAGCTATTGGCGGTATTGTTGAAGCATCAGCAAAATTAAAATGGGAGGCTGTTGATGGTGCAGCCAATTATAAAATATACTGGAGATCTACGACATCTCCTACTTGGGATCACAGTCGATTGGTTGGCAATACAACCGAATTCACTTTAGAAGGTATTGTGATTGATAACTTCTATTTTGGTGTAGCAGCAGTTGATGAGGACGGGTTTGAAAGCGTTGTGGTTTTTCCAAATCAAATCCTGAGGTAAGATTAAACCAAACAAAAAAAGACTGTTCGAAAACAGCCTTTTTGGTTAACATGAATTTATGTAACTAACTAATTAACTAAAATCTTTTTTGAAGTAATTCCTGTTTCAGACTTGATAATTACGATATAGGTACCAGTCGTCATTCTATTTGCTTCAATTCGTATTTCATTGTTTGAACTAGCATTGTTGTTTTTATACACGGTTTGACCAAGTATTGAATAAACATTAATCGCTTCAATTTTAGAATTTGAATGATTTAAAACTTTAATTTGGTCTGAAGCGACATCAAACAAAATATCAATAGATTTTTCTTGAGTATTAAATTCCGTAGTTCCTAAAGTATCGTGTTGCTTGAAAGTAATTTCAAAACGATCTGTATATTGACCAGCAGTTAGGTTAACTTGGTAAGCTCCTTCTTTGATGTTATGAAAAACTCCTAAATCTTTATCATGAACAAAAATATTCATAGTACTAGGAATGTTATCTAACTTATCAATTGCGATAAAATGCAATCCGTTTGAATTGGTGTGAATCCCAATTGGCATAATCGTTCCTTCATTAAATTCAGCAATACCTTGGTTTAAAAATTTACCTTGATCAATCATCCAAAACATATCATCTTCTTGAATAGTTTCTAAAGATTCATCAAAATCAGAATCATAACCAGCAGTTGCATTGTCATCAGCAATCACCACTATTTTTCTAGTAAATGAATTAGCTGAATCAAACTTTAATCTAATTTTCATTGTCGTGTCTCCAGAATCAGAATCACTTTGCGGGTTTACTGCAAAAACATTATACGAACTAAAGTTTAAACAGATTAATAAAATGGAAACCATTTTAAATGTAGGCAATTTTAAAAATGTAATTTTTTTCATAATAATAGGTTTTTTTATGGTGCGAACACCATGGCTTAGTTAATTCTCTTGTTAAAAAATAAATGTTGTATTACATGGGGCTAATCAAATAATACGTTGAGGGAGAATACTTTGCTATTATGAAAAGTATTTGGATTAATAGTGATATAAAAGATGTATAAGCATACATTTGAATCACATTCCAAATTTAAAGTGAAGTGCCTCGAAACAGGCATATAGTCGATAAGGTGAATTAAATACTCGTTATGGGGATTAAAAATGCAGAAAATACCGATAAAAGCACCCAAGCCACCACCTAAGACACTGATTTAAAAGACACTAACATTATACACCTTTGATTTATTAATAAGTGGAAAGGCATTAAAAACGAAAAGGCTACCCGTTAAGGCAGCCTTTAAGTTGACATAAAATTAAAAAACTAACTAATTAACTATAATTTTATTTGAGAAACCACCTGATTCGGTTTCTACTTTTACGATATAAGCACCAGCACTTAATGTTTTAGTCTCAATTTTGTATTCACTGTTGGTTATTGATTCATCGGTCATAAATACAGATTGTCCTAAAATGGTAAACATTTCTATACGATCTATACCTAAGTGTTTAGGATTCGAAATCACAACAGCTTCATTAGTACTATCAAAAAAGATCTGTAACGCATCTTCGTCGGCTTGAGTTGACTCCACACTTAAAGTGGAGTTTTGACTAAATACGATTTCAAAACGATTTAAGTAAACACCAGATACGGCATTAAATGCATACTCGCCTTCTTTAAGATTGTGAAAGATGTCTAATTCCATATCATGCAAATAGATTTCCATAGCATTAGGAATGTTTTCTGTTTTATCTAGTGAAATTTTATTCTCTCCTGCTGAATCCATATTAACACCTAAAGGAAGTTTGGTATCAATATTAAATGCATTCACGCCTTGAATAACATATTTCCCTTCCGCAATTAACCAGTACATATCATCTGCTTGGTTATCATATAAAGATGCGTCATAACCCCAATCATATCCCATCGTCGCATTGTCGTCTGCTGTCACTAAGATTTTTCGGGTATAGGTATTTACTGAATTAAATTTTAAACCAATTTTCATTCGGGTATCTACTTCTTCTTCCTCGGCATCTCCAATGGCTTGTGAAGAACTACTATTTCGCATAAAGGTTGAATTTCCTGAAGCTTCGGTCTTGAATACTCGCTGACTGTTATTAAACTTTATAGTTCCCGTATTTTCACCCACAACAAAAAATCCTTGTCCGACAGGAATGTATCGTCCAGGTAATTTTGTTCCTATCAAACTACTTTGATCCACATCAGGATCAGCAGTACCATAAGCTACCGCTGGAACAGCTCCTGCTAAATTATAGGTCGCATAACCTCCTTGATATTCGGCTAACACATGAGAACCGCCTCCCCAATGTTCCCAGAAATAAAGGGTTCCGGTAGTATTTCCTGGCGCATCGATAGTAGGAGCGTTATCTTGTATAAATGCATGTGCATCTATGGCAGAAGCATAAGGATTTCCTACTAAATAATCGTTTCCTGCATTAATTGGTAGTGTGATACTTCCATTATTTGGTTTTCCTTTAATGGTATAGTTTTGCTCTAATGACACATTACCAGAGGTATTTGCAACACCTTTCATTGTAAACCCTTCTCCAGCATTAATTGATCCATTACTTCTTACATGTTGCCATGCTGAATAATCTCCATCGGGTTGATTAGCGAATTTCCAAATCCAGTAATCAGCAATACCAATAGGTGAACCTGAAGTCCCATTATAATTATTGGTAATAAAATTAATATTTTGTGGTGAAGATGGATTGGTACCATCTTTAAACATAGAGCTTAAACTATAACTCGTGTTGTTTACAGTGACACTTGCATTACCAACTGGTGACGACCAGTAGTTATAGGTGTATAAATCTCTTGTACCTTGTTGGTCTTTTTCTAATGTACCAGAACTTGTGACTGCTAAATCACTATCTTCCAGTTGAATTAATTGTGACTCTCCTTGCAAATCAATATCGCCATTCAACTGTAAATAATGCGTAATCGTTAAGCCATATCCTGTTTTTGTAGAATTATCTCCAGTCACAGTAATCTTGTTAGAATTCACCAATAAGGCTAGTAACGATCTGTTTTCAGAATCTAAAGAACTATTATCCATTGTTAAATTATGACTGGTTTCAACAATATTCCAATCGACAGATTGTGTTGAATTTACAATAGACTTTGCTCCTGGAATGGGTTGAATACTTCCATTTTTCCAACTCGATTTTGTATCCCAATTACCATTTTGTGTAGATACATAAGGCAAAGGTGCGGTTTGTATGTCAATTCGGCTATTAGGCGTATTATACATTCTACCATTTATAGAAGTCTGTGATGATTTATTGAATAAACAATTACCTCTTACATGTGAAAATGGTAAGTACAACTGTAAGCCACTCCATGGTATGGATACAATATCATTTTTTGTTGGTGTAATTCCTTTCAAATTAAAATAAGCTCCTGAAACCTTGTTTGATGAATTTTCAATCTCTTGATTCATGATAAAACGTAGCTGGTCTTCCGATAATTTGGTATTAAATAGCCTTACTTCGTCAATATCTCCAGAAAAATATCTTCCCGGTGTATCTCCTGAAGCTCCAATAAGCAATGGGTTGTTAGAAGATGCTGGTGGTGATTTTAATTCAGATTTAGCAGCAACACCATCAATATAAAGCGTAAGTCTTGAACCATCATAAATAGCAGCAACTTGATGCCATTCATTTTCTGGTATGATAGTACTAGATTGAATAGATTCATAAAGACCTAAAGCATTTCTCCAGGTCATTAATAATCGACCTGCATTGTTTAATTTAAAGTCAAATCCCTGGCTGTTTCCATTATTACGTTTTCCTATAATTGACCGACCCAAAGCATTTGCGTCTCTTTTGATCCAAGCTGAAATTGTAAAACCAGACGGATTTAAATCAAAATTATTTTCGAGGTCAACATAAGTAGAGCTTCCATCAAAATTAAAATGATAGGAACTATTTAATTCTTCCAGATTAGCCAAAGTGAAATAATCGCCATCTTCGAGATTCAAGCCTGTAAACGTCATAGTTTTAGTACTTGAATTATAAGATCCTACAATATTTTTATAATTGGTTAGATTGCTGTTTTTTGAAATAATCAACTCTAAATCAGAACTTCCGGAAATAGACCACTGACTCAAATCAAAATCCAAGCGTATGGTTCCAACATCATTAGAACTTTCTCTGGCTTTCCATATTCTACCAATTGTTGATGCAACCCTTTCAGGCACATTGGCAGATTGAAGACTTATTTGAACACCATTGTTTCCTACTAATAAATAATCTCTGTCATTTGATATGGAACCAGACTCGTCTTCCATAGTCAATACCGAAGTTTCCTTTGTAATTTGTGCAACGTGAACACTCTTTGATTTTAATTGTAATAATCCTGAATCATCATCCCTTGCTATTCCGAAGACATTATAACCAAAGCCAGCATTATCAGACCCCGTCCAAGCATAGGTATTATTTGATAACACATAGTCGTTACTGGTTCCTGAATATCCAAATGTTGTGGTATGATTTGGCGAGTTTTCCCATCGGTAGTATTCATCATTATAACCAAGGGTAATCCCATATTTAATAGCCATGTAGGTTTCTACTTTTTGTCGTTCCATTGCTGTTAAAGCTCTGTCATAAACTATAATTTCTGCAACTCTACCTTGAAGTAAGTTACCAACATCTGTATTGTTAGAATTTCTTCTACCTCCAATCAAAACATCCATATTAGTGGTTTCACCGGTTCCAAAACCAGCATCACCATCTGTATACGTTGTTAAGGGATCGAGATAGCCATTAACGTATTTTTTAATTTTTCCGGTCGCTTCATTTGGGTCATTTGCTAATGAAGCGCCATTGATATCGACCACCAAAGACGAAATTTTTGGATCGTTTCTCGCATGTGTTATTCCGTAGTTAATACCACTATTAGGATCACCTTGACCAGTTCCTGCTGTTCTCGCTAAAGTGTAATGAACCACACGGTCACGATCGCCGAGCCATAATTGATAACTTCTACTACTATTTGTAGCACGAGATAATATGGTTCCTGCACCACTTTGATCGGTTAAAAAAGCCGCAAAAATAGACATGCTTGACGGATTTGTAATACCAGGATCTGGAGACGGTGTAATATCTAAACCTGAACCTGCAATAGATGCAGTTGCTATCTTCATATATTCTCCACCACTTCTAGTAAACCTTAAAGCAGGATTAAAATTAATGGCATTCGTAAGATATGTAGGACCATTTGAGGAGCCTTTCACAACATTAAATGAATTTCCAGAATTATCACCCCAACTATTAACACGTTGATTATTTGTAGTTGTACTTGTAGAAGCATCGGCTTTCATCCAAAGTTGTAATTGATTGCCCACACTTCCTGGTGAAACGGGTACTACAACTACAGCGGTTGATGGAGCGGGTTGAGACGTATCTTGTGCAAATACAGCAATCGTATTAAACACTAAAAAGAAGATTAGTACAATTAATTTTGTAACCTCTGGTCTTCCAAAATTGTTAATCGTTTTCATAATAATAGTTTTTTATTGATGTGTCGCATCAATTGTTAAGTAATCTCTCCCTTACTTGTTTATTTTAATTATGTATTTCAAATATTGCACCTAGACTAACACATACTAATTTTAGCTACAATGAGGGAGGATACTTTCTATTATGAAAAGTATTTTGGATTAATTTCGATATTGAAAAAATATTATGAAAGTAGGATACCAGTTTAAGGTATACGTCTATATCAAATTTCAGGAATTTCTGTGATGACACAGATTTGAAAGTGTTCGACATAACGTTACAGCAATTGCTGCTTAAAATAGGTATTTTTGTTTCATAGGCTTGGGGCCAAATATTTCATTGTATGATTTAGGGTACAATGTCAATATCTTTGTAAAATTATACTTACAGTAAACAAACATACTTAAATTATCGATTAAACGCATAATATATTCGACGAAATACACAAAAAAGATAATATTATCGTTTAAACACACTATTCATAAAAGTAAAAAAGCAACTGTTAGCACAAAAATATCATTAACATTGTAATCATTAATCATTCAAATCTATATGGAACATTACTTTAAAACGGATACGGAATGGAGAGCATGGCTTCACAAAAACCATGACAGTTCAACAGGTATTTATTTAATTTTTTATAAAGTTGAAAATAAGGAAACATCGATGCGTTGGGAAGAAGCTGTTAAAGTAGCATTATGTTATGGATGGATCGATTCTACTGTTAAAAGCTTAGGGGAAGGTAAACGCAAACAATATTTTTGTCCGAGAAAGCCTAAAAGCGTCTGGAGCGCTTTAAATAAAAAGCATTTAATTGATCTTAAAAAGAATAACTTAATGCATGAAAGCGGACTCAAATCGATTCAGATTGCTAAACAAAACGGCAGTTGGACCGCTCTTGATGCTGTTGAAAAAGGGATTATTCCTGAGGCCTTACAAATTGCTTTTGACCAACATCCTGAGGCCTTTGAAAATTTTAACAACTTTGCGCCTTCCTATAGAAAAAGTTATCTCTATTGGTTGAATCAAGCGAAACGAGAAACGACACGTGAAAAGAGAATTTCAGAAATTATTAAACTCTGTAATGCCAATATTAAAAGCAGGTCGACTTGGTAATCTTGATTTTTGTATTAACGTCTCCTTAAGAGATTATTAGTAGCAAATGTTTTAGATTCGTAGTTTGTATCGTACGATGAAAAATAAATCCTTAGCAAAATCTACACGTTGGTATCGCAAATCACATCGCTTGGTTGCTATTCCTTTATTACTATTTATTGTCGTAATGAGTGTTACTGGTCTGCTCTTAACCTGGAAAGACCAATTAGGGTTTAAACCTTCAGCAGCTCAAATAGAATCGAATGAAAGACCTTTAATCTCCTTAGCTAACATTGAACAGAATGCCATAGCTTATATAGACAGTTTAAAACTATCCACCGATATCAACAGAATAGATTACAGACCAAAAAAAGGGATTGCAAAAGTTAGATTTGAAGACCATTTCACCGAACTGCAAATCGATTGTTATACAGGTACTGTTATTTCAGAAAAAACAAGAACTGCCGATCTTATTGAAATGATACATGATGGTTCTATTGTTGATTATGTATTCAATGCTGAAGGCAACCCAATAAAGTTATTTTATTCTACGCTTATTTCATTAGGCTTGATGTTTCTTGCATTTAGCGGATTTTGGTTGTGGATAAAACCCAAACAAATAAGAAAAAACAAAGCCAAAACGTCTTAAATCAACCCCTTGATTTTTAACTATAAACCACTGATATAACTGCCATAAGGATCTTTAAACTGAAGCCCTTCCGTGAAACGGTATTTACTTAATTGTTTAAATTCTACTAAAGCCCAGAGCACAAATTCTTTTACAAAATAGCTTTCTTCAGGTTTTAAATTGGGCTGATATTCGCCTAGCAAATCATCTAATGGTGACACTGCATCTAACAACGCCTTATAGGCTTTATCTCTTGAATCGTCCAGAAGTTCAAATCCGTCTTGCTGATTAAAAAACCAGGACACAATCGCATCATAAGGCGTTTCTTCATCGTCTTTTTTCAGCTTTTCTATCTTCGGAAAAAATTCTGGAAACAAACTCTTTACGGCTTCACCAATCAAGTTATAAGCTACCATAGCAGCACCTTCTTGTTCGCCTTCGTAAACCAGCTCGACTTTTCCTGTAATGGAAGGAATAATCCCAACAAAATCACTCAATCGCACTGTCGTTTTAGCATCTCCAGATATTAAAGCTCGACGCTCGGCTGTACTTAGTAAATTCTCCAAAGCCGTAATACTTAAGCGGGCGCTGACACCACTTTTTGCATCAATATATTCGCTTTCACGAGCTTCAAAAACAATTTGTTCTAATAGATCTCTGGCTAAATCAGGAACCATAACCATTGCGTTCTGGCTCTCAACTAATTTTGCTTCTTGTGCAGTAATTAATTTGGCGGTTTCAATATCGATAGGATAATGGGTTAAAATCTGACTACCAATCCTATCTTTTAGAGGTGTAACGATGCTACCTCTGTTGGTATAATCTTCAGGGTTTGCCGTAAATACAAATTGCACATCTAAAGGCAAACGTAACTTGAACCCACGAATTTGAATATCACCTTCTTGTAAAATATTAAATAAAGCCACTTGAATTCTTGCCTGTAAATCGGGAAGTTCATTAATAACAAAAATGCAACGATTAGCTCTCGGAATCATCCCATAATGAATCACACGGTCATCGGCATAACTCAGTTTTAAATTAGCGGCTTTAATGGGATCAACATCACCAATTAAATCAGCAACAGTTACATCGGGAGTTGCTAATTTTTCGGCAAAACGCTCGCTTCTGTGTAACCATGCTATTGGTGTACCATCTCCTTTTTCCGCAAGTAATTCGGTAGCAAAGCGTGATATAGGTTGAAACGGGTCGTCATTAATTTCGGAACCTGCGACATACGGAATATAATCATCCAACAAATTCAGCATCAAACGTGCCAAGCGTGTTTTTGCTTGTCCGCGAAGTCCTAACAAATTAATATTGTGTCGCGACAAAATCGCACGTTCTAATTCTGGAATAACTGTATTTTCATAACCATGAACACCCTCAAAAGCGGTTTCATTATTTTTTATTTTCGCTATTAAATTATCACGCAGCTCATCTTTTATAGATTTTGGCTGATATCCTGAGTCTTTGAGTTCTCCAAAGGTTTTTATTGTTTCTATGTTCATGTTTTAATACCTATCTAGTTTATATTTTTAATAGCTCTCTTCTTAAATCTAAGAGGAGAATGAATTTTGATGTTATCCTTTTATTCGTTTTTTTCTGTTGGTTTCATAATCTTCAAAAATCATTTCTCCCAAACCTTTTAGCCCTGTGTAAAACGCCTTTCCTTGATTAGCTCTGGTAAATTCCTGAACAAACTGCATCAAATAACGATCTTGCGCAATCATAAACGTAGTAATCGGAATATGCAGTTTTCTGGCTTGCTGCGCCATAGCGTAGCACTTGTTAGTGATGTAAGGATTGAGTCCGTTACTGTCTTTATAATATTGACCATCAGGCAGACGCAAGCAACTGGGTTTACCATCGGTAATCATAAAAACTTGTTTATTGGTATTGCGTTTTCTTCGGAGTAAATCCATCGCCAATTGTAAACCAGCGACCGTATTCGTGTGATACGGACCAACTTTTAAATAAGGTAAATCCTTAATTTCAATTTGCCAGGAATCATTTCCGAAGACAATAATATCTAAAGTATCTTTGGGATACCGCGTTGTGATGAGTTCGGCTAGAGCCATGGCTACACGTTTGGCTGGTGTGATGCGATCTTCGCCATACAAAATCATACTATGACTTATATCGATCATTAAAACGGTACTCATCTGAGATTTGTGCAAGGTTTCTTCAACGACCAGATCATCTTCTGTTAGGCTAAAGTTTCCAATGCCATGATTAATTTGTGCATTTCTTAAACTTTCGGTCATCGACACTTTATCTAAGGCGTCTCCAAACTGATACGCTCTAAAATCTCCTGTATGCTCGTCTCCTATTCCCGGACTCTTACTCTTGTGGTTTCCTTGTCCGCTACGCTTAATCTTTCCGAAGATATGCTCTAAAGCCTGTTGCCTGATAGCGCGTTCGGTTTTGGCAGTAATGGCCATTTCTCCATTACCATCGGGATCAATAGTTTCTTTGATATACCCTTTCTTTTTAAGGTCTTCGATAAAATCTTCTATGGTGTATTCTGCTGTAGTGAGCTTGTACTCTTTATCCAGTTCACGAAGCCAGGAAATTGCTTCATCAAAATCCCCTGAAGTATGAGTGATTAACTCCTTAAAAATTTCAAAAAGTGTCTCAAAAGGAGATAAATCAGGTGCTTTGTAAGCGGTAAAAGAAAAGCCTTTTCTAAAATTATTGTTCTTTGTCATAGCTCTATAAAAATACAACTATTACTATTCAATTTTAATAAAGTTTTTATAAAACTATTCGACGCGTTTTAGTTTTTGAAGATTCTCAATTTTAATCTGCTTTCCTTGTGTAGAAATTAAGCCTTCTTTTTTAAACTGAGAGATAATACGAATGGCCGATTCGGTTGCAGTTCCAACAATATTAGCATAATCTTCTCGAGATAAGTTAATCGCTAAAAAGCCTTGGTCATCAACACCAAAATGTTCACTGATATACACAAAAACATCAGCTAATCTGTTTTTAACCGATTTTTGGGCCATGTCTACAATCACATTATCCGACTCTTTTAAATCGTGAGCCATTTGTTGCAACATGTCTAAGGTAAACTTTGTGTTTTTTTGAAGGTCGTTCATAATTTCATGCTTCGGAATAAAGCAAACTTCCATATCGTTAAGTGCTACAGCACTCAAATTGGCCGATTCCTCTCCTACTAAAGACCGTTGTCCTAACAAATCACCTTTAACAACGAGTTTTACTATTTGATCTCTTCCGTTAGAACTTAACTTTGATAATTTACAAACTCCATCTTTAACACAAAACACACCATTGATGGTGTCGCCTTCTTCAAAAATGACTTCGCCTTTTTTAATAATTCGGGAAGTCTTACAACCAGAAATACGAACCAACTCCTCTTTTGTTAACGCTTTTAAAGAATTAAATTGTCTAATTATACATTGTTCGCATTTGCTCATACCTGAATTTTAAGTCTTAGGTAAAAATAATCAAAACATGACAAAAATCATATTTTAAAAGACCTTCATTTTCAACCTTTGTAAAAGGTATAAATGAGCAAAAATTATGGAAAAACTAACGTGTTTCCACTGTGGTGATCCTTGTGATTCTACCATAATCACATCTAATGACAAACACTTTTGTTGCAAAGGTTGCAAGACGGTTTATGAAATTTTTTCAGAACATGATTTAAGCTGTTACTACGATTTGCAAGCTTCGCCAGGTGCAGCTCCTAAAGAGATTCAGGGGACATACGATTTCTTAACTCAGGCAAATATAATTGAAAAACTTACCGAGTTTAATGACGGAAGCATACAAATCGTCACTTTATATATTCCGCATATTCACTGTAGTTCATGTATCTGGATTTTAGAAAACCTCAACAAATTAAATCCGGACATAACCTCCTCTCAAGTAAACTTTGGAAAAAAGACGGTGAGAATCACTTATAATTCTGAACAACTATCGCTTAAAGAGGTTGTATTGCTTTTAAGTACTATTGGTTATGAACCTTATATTTCATTAGACGATTATAAAACTGGTCAGCAAAATGTGAACAGGAGTCTGATTTACAAATTAGGCATTGCTGGTTTTGCCTTCGGAAATGTGATGTTTCTCTCCTTTCCTGAGTATTTTGAAGTTGGAGAATTCTGGTTAGAACAATACAAGTATTTATTTCGCTGGCTTATGTTTGCCTTCTCAGTTCCCGTTGTGTTTTATGCTGGTCGGGATTATTTTATTTCAGCTTATAAAGGCTTACGTGCTAAACTTCTCAATATTGATGTTCCTATTGCTTTAGGCATCGCTGTATTATTTATTAGAAGTACTGTTGAAATTAGTTTTGATTTAGGTTCAGGCTTTTTTGATAGTCTTACTGGTCTGGTCTTCTTTTTATTACTCGGTAAGTTTTTTCAGCAAAAAACCTATTCATTTTTATCCTTTGAACGCGATTACAAATCCTATTTTCCTATTGCAGTTACTACAATTAACTCTGATAATGAAGAAACCGCTACGCAAGTCTATGATATAAAAAAAGGTGATCGATTGCTTATTAGAAATGAAGAACTGATTCCTGTAGATGGCATTTTAATTAAAGGAAAAGCGAGAATTGATTACAGCTTTGTAACTGGCGAATCTGAAACCATTAGAAAAACTTCTGGAGAAAAGCTCTTTGCTGGCGGAAAGCAAACTTCTGGCGTGATTGAAATGGAAGCTCTAAAATCTGTGGAGCAAAGCTACCTCACGCAATTGTGGAGCAATGATGTCTTCAGTAAAAACAAAGAAGATGGTTTTACAACATTAACGAACAAAATCAGTAAACGTTTTACCATTGCTATTTTAAGCATCGCTGTCATTGCCACTTTGTATTGGTTATTTACTGATGCTGCTAAAGCCATGAATGTATTTACTGCTGTTTTGATCATTGCTTGTCCTTGTGCCATCGCATTATCGGCGCCTTTTACCTTCGGGAATTTGCTGCGCATCTTCGGAAAGTTAAAGTTTTATGTCAAAAACGCTTCAGTCATTGAACAATTGGCCAGTATAAACACTATAATTTTTGATAAAACCGGAACCATAACCTCCAACAAAAAAAGTAATGCAACTTATGAAGGTATTGCTTTAAATCCTTCCGAAGAAAGTCTGCTAAAAAACACGCTACGTGGTTCAAATCATCCTTTGAGCAGAACCCTTTACGAGATTCTAGATGCCCATAACATTATTACTCTCAATCATTTTGAAGAACATCTTGGCAAAGGTATTGAAGCAACACATGATAGCAATCATATTAAAATTGGTTCGGCAAGTTTTGTAGGCGCTACAGAAACGCCTGTATTAAATACGACTGTTCACGTGAGCACCAATAATCAATATAAAGGAAAATTCACCTTTTACAACAAGTATAGGAAAGGGCTTTCTAAACTATTTAACAGGCTCAAAAAAGAGTATGATCTGGTTATTCTTTCTGGAGATAATGAAGGTGAACTAGAGAATCTCAAAAAGCTATTACCATCAAAAACTAAATTGATTTTTAATCAGAAACCAAACGATAAATTAGAATACATCAAATACCATCAAACCGAAGGCGCCAAGGTGCTTATGATTGGCGACGGACTTAATGATGCTGGTGCTTTAGCGCAAAGTAATGTAGGTATTGCGCTTTCTGAAAATGTCAACGTGTTTTCACCCGCTTGCGATGCCATTCTAGACGCCTCAAAATTTAATCAGCTATACGCATTTATAAAGGCTTCAAAAAGCGCTATAAAAATTATTAAATGGAGTTTTTTACTGTCATTTATTTACAATAGTATCGGACTCTATTTTGCAGTTACTGGGCAATTAGCACCTGTGGTTGCTGCTATTCTAATGCCTTTGAGCTCCATTAGTATTGTTGTGTTTACAACCATTGCCACCAATATTATTGGTCGAAAATTGAATGTATAAAAAATAGTTTCTAAACATGACTTATATCATGTTTTAAGAATCTATTCAAACGTAATTTTGAACCATAACTTCTAATAGGTATGAGTGTTATATATGTTTTGTTAAGTATCAGCATTAGTGTCGCTATTGTATTTTTTGTGGCGTTTATAACAGCAGTAAAAAAAGGACAATTTGATGACGGCTATACACCTTCTGTTAGAATGCTTTTTGAAGACGAACTTGTTAAAGAGCAACAAAAACCATCTGTTAAAACAAAAAAAGACTAATTAAATTATTATGGAAGTTCAACAGTTTCACTACGATAATAAAATCGTTAAAAATTTCCTCTATGCGACCATGTTTTGGGGAGTTGTAGGAATGTTAGTAGGTTTATTACTAGCCTTTATGTTTATTTTCCCAAATCTTACAGACGGCATTTCCTGGTTAAGTTTTGGTCGTTTAAGACCTTTACATACAAATGCTGTTATTTTTGCTTTTGTTGGAAATGCCATTTTTGCTGGTGTATATTACTCATCACAACGGTTGCTTAAAGCCAGAATGTTTAATGATACTTTAAGTAAAATCAATTTTTGGGGCTGGCAACTCATTATCGTTGGTGCTGCGATAACACTTCCTTTAGGCTATACAACGTCGAAAGAATATGCCGAATTAGAATGGCCTTTTGATATTGCTATTGCTGTAATCTGGGTGGTTTTTGGTTGGAACTTAATTGGAACGATCCTAAAAAGAAGACAACGTCATTTATATGTTGCAATCTGGTTTTACCTTGCAACATTTGTTACCGTTGCCGTGCTACACATTTTCAATAGCTTAGCCTTACCTGTTAATGGCATGAAAAGTTACTCGGTTTATGCTGGTGTTCAAGATGCTTTAGTACAATGGTGGTATGGTCATAATGCGGTTGCATTCTTTTTAACCACGCCTTTTTTAGGCTTGATGTACTATTTTGTACCTAAAGCGGCTAACAGACCAATATATTCTTACAGATTATCAATTGTTCACTTCTGGTCTTTAATATTTATTTATATCTGGGCAGGACCTCATCATTTATTATACACAGCACTTCCTGGATGGGCACAAAATCTTGGTGTTGCTTTTTCAGTTATGCTTTTAATGCCATCTTGGGGAGGAATGATCAACGGACTCCTTACACTGCGTGGCGCATGGGACAAAGTACGTACTGATCCTGTTTTAAAATTTATGGTCGTTGCTATTACCGGTTATGGTATGGCAACCTTTGAAGGTCCGATGCTATCTCTAAAAAGCATGAATGCAATGGCGCATTTTACCGATTGGATTATTGCCCATGTGCATGTAGGTGCATTAGCCTGGAATGGGTTCTTAACCTTTGGAATGATTTATTACCTCGTTCCAAAGTTATTTAAAACCAAATTACATTCTACAGGTTTAGCCAATCTTCATTTCTGGGTTGGTACTCTGGGAGTTATCTTCTATGCATTACCAATGTATGTTGCTGGTTTTCAACAATGGGCTATGTGGAAACAATTTAATCCAGACGGTACTTTAGTCTACGGAAACTTCCTGGAAACCGTTACTGCAATCATGCCTTTATACTACATGCGTGCTATTGGTGGTTCCTTGTTTATTATTGGAATGCTCATTATGGTCGTTAATGTAATCCTGACAATTAAAAATGGCAGCAAAGTTTCTGATGAACTAGCTGAAGCTGCAGCACTTAAACGGGTTTCTAAAAGACGTGTTGCTGGTGAAGGATGGCATACTTGGTTAGAACGTAAACCTGTTAAATTAACCATTTTTGCAACGATTGCTATTCTTATTGGTGGTATTGTACAGATTATTCCAACACTCTTGGTAAAATCTAATATCCCAACAATTACAAGTGTAAAACCTTATACGCCTTTAGAACTTGAAGGTAGAGACATTTATATTAGAGAAGGCTGTGTAGGCTGCCACTCGCAAATGGTACGACCGTTTAGAAATGAAGTAGAACGCTATGGCGAATATTCTAAAGCAGGTGAGTTTGTTTATGATCGTCCGTTTCTCTGGGGAAGCAAACGTACTGGACCTGATTTACATCGTGTTGGTGGAAAATATTCAGACAACTGGCATCTAAACCATATGTATGATCCGCAAAGCACCTCATCAGGTTCTATTATGCCAGCCTATCAATGGCTCATAAAAACCAAACTTGATAAATCGCAAACCGAAGCCAAAATGCAAACCATGGTATCGCTTGGTGTTCCTTATACCGAAGAAGACATCGCCAATGCACAAAAATCAATGGAAGCGCAAGGTCTTCAAATTGAACAAAACCTGTACACCGATCCTGATTTTGTAGAAACTTATGAAGCCGATAAAAAAGCAGCTGGAGACGCATTTGTTGAAATGCGTAACCGTGAAATTGTCGCAATCATAGCGTATTTACAACGACTGGGCACCGATATTAAAGTGAAAGATCAAGACCTATCAACAACTCAAAACTAATTCGTCATGTTAAAATTTGTAAAAAATCATATGGAAAGCATCACAGGAATAGAAATCTATCCTCTGATTTCTCTAACTATATTTTTCAGTTTTTTCGTCATCTTATTTTGGTGGGTAATTACTGCAAAAAAAGACTATATCACCAAGGTGAGTCAGATTCCTTTAGATAACCAAAATCCATCAGAATTATGAGACATATACCATCATGGATACGAGTACCTCTTGTATTCTTTATAATTTTCGGACTCACAGAATACGTCATCGATTCTGGTAATGAACCTGCGTTTATAGCAGAACCACTGGTATCGTTATTTTTGTTACTTGTATTTCTAATACTCGTCGCTATTGAGGGCATCGTTGGTGCTTTAGATAATGTACTATATCAAAGTTTAGATGCTGAAGCAAAAGCACGATATGACGCTAAAAAACAAGCACCTTCTAAGTTGATAACCTGGTTTAAAACTCAATACAAAAAATCATTAGGTCAAAAACCTCTTGAAGAAGAACATGATATCATTCTCGATCACAATTACGATGGGATACGTGAATTAGATAACGATTTACCACCATGGTGGTTATATGGGTTCTATGCTTCCATCATTTTTGCAGCTGTGTATTTAGTTAAATATCATGTCTTTAATGGAGACACACAGTTTGACGAATTAGAAGCCGATATCGCACAAGCTAAAATTGATATTGAAGCCTACAAAAAGACCGCAAAAGACTTAGTCGATTTTAATACAGTAACCATTTTAACTGAAGCTTCAGATTTAGCGAACGGAAAATCCATTTTCGAAACCAATTGTATCGCTTGTCATAAAGCTGATGGTGGCGGCGGAATTGGTCCGAACCTAACCGACAACTATTGGGTGTTAGGTGGTGGTATTAAAAATGTATTTAAAACCATTTCTGAAGGTGGTCGTGATGGTAAAGGTATGATTGCTTGGAAACAAAGTTTAAAACCATCCGAAATCGCTCAAGTAGCAAGCTATGTTTTAAATTTTGAAGGTACCACTCCTGCCGAACCTAAAGCTCCAGAAGGAGATCTGTGGGTTAGTGAAGAAGCACCAGTTGAAGACATTACTACTGAAGCCATTGAAACTAAAACAGATTCTGTTAGTACCATAGAAGAACACTAAAAATGGAAACACCCAACAACGAAAGTTTTAGAGATACCATCGGGACACTTACCGATGACGGAAAACGCGCTTGGGTGTATCCTAAAAAACCAAGTGGTCGGTATTACGAGAAGCGTAAAATTGTAAGTTATAGTCTCCTCATATTTTTATTTGCTGCGCCGTTTATTAAAATTAACGGGAATCAGTTTCTGCTCTTTAATGTTTTAGAGCGTCGCTTTAATATTTTCGGCTTTCCGTTTTGGCCACAAGACTTTTACTTATTTGTTATTTCAATGCTTATAGGTGTGGTTTTTGTCACCTTATTCACCGTGGGTTTTGGTCGGATTTTCTGCGGATGGATTTGCCCTCAAACTATTTTCATGGAAATGGTCTTCCGAAGAATAGAATACTGGATTGATGGCGATAGAAATAAACAACGAAAACTAGACAAACAACCATGGAATGCTGAAAAAATCAGAAAGCGACTGCTCAAATGGTTTGTATTTTTAGTGATTTCATTTCTTATCGCTAATGTGTTTTTAGCCTACTTAATTGGGAGCGACAAACTCTTAAACTATATAATCGACGGTCCCTTTAAACATTTAGGAACCTTGTTTCCACTCATTATTTTTACAGCAGTCTTCTATTTCGTATTTGCCTGGTTTAGAGAACAAGTGTGCATTATTGCTTGTCCGTATGGTCGATTACAAGGCGTATTACTCGATAACAAATCTATTGTAGTGGCTTACGATCACAAACGTGGTGAAGGCGATAATGGTCGAAAAAAATTCAGAAAAAATGAAGATCGTCAAGCTCTCGGACATGGAGATTGCATCGATTGCTTCCAATGTGTTCATGTATGTCCTACAGGTATTGATATTAGAAATGGAACACAATTAGAATGTGTCAACTGTACAGCGTGCATTGACGAATGTGACCATATTATGGAGAGTATTAATCTTCCTAAAGGCTTGATTCGCTATGCTAGTGAAGATAATATCGAACAAAAAAAGAAATTTGAATTTACACCAAGGTTAAAAGGATATACAGCAGTGTTGGTTATCTTAATCGGACTCTTATCTGGACTTCTAATGCTTAGAAATGATGTTGAAGCCAGAATTCTTAGATTACCTGGTCAATTATATGAAAAGAAAGGAGAGGACATTATCAGCAATGTATTTACTTATAAATTGATTAATAAAACTACTGATACGATATCTGATGTTAGTTTCAAATTGCGCCATTATAAAGGCGTTATAAAACTGGTATCGACATCAGAAAAATTTATGGTGCCAGCACAAGGTTTAGCAGAAGGCACACTATTTATTGAAATAGATAAAAAAGAACTTAAAGGTGATAAAAACAAGCTTTTAATTGAAGTATATAATAACAATGAATTGATTGAAACCACAACGGTTAATTTTTTAGGACCGAGAAGTTATAATTGATACCAATTGAGCATAAAAAGACAATCGCATTAAGGATTGAAACGGCATCCTTTTTATTTGAGGGCTGAGCGCAGTCGAAGACAGCCAATAAAAAGATACAGTAGAAAGCCTGACCCTTTTGATGGGAATGAGAAAGGGTAATGCACAACAAATTATTAATAATGAGATCCTGAAACAAGTTCAGGATGACCAAATAAATAAGGATATGAAATTAAATTGGGGAACAGGAATCGTACTCGCATTTATAGGCTTTATCAGTTTTATCTTGTACTTCGTAGTACACATGAATACAACTAAAAAGTACGATACGTCATTAGTGACTGAAAACTATTACAAAGCCGAATTAGAATATCAAAATGATATTGATAAAGAAACGAATGCTAAAAATTTAGTGTCAAATATTTCGTGGAAACGCTCCGATACAGGCTTAGAAATCACGTTTCCTTTATCAATGAACGAAAAAGACATCACTGGAAAAGTGTTCCTATATAGACCATCTAATGAACATGTAGACTTTGAAACTGCAATTTCATTGTCTCACCACACTTTGCTCATACCTGACAAACGTTTATTGGATGGTCGTTGGAACATCAAAGTCGATTGGCAATATAAAGGAAAATCATATCTCTACAAAAAGGAAATCGTTTACTAATGATGCTTTGGTCTGCACTCATATTTGGTCTTTTAGGAAGTTTTCACTGCATCGGAATGTGCGGTCCTATTGCTTTTATGTTACCTGTAGACAGAACTAATTCTATAAAAAAAGGTGTTCAGATTTTCTCTTATCACTTCGGAAGGCTTCTTGCTTATGGACTCATCGGACTCGTATTTGGTTTGATTGGTAAAGGGTTATATCTCTTTGGAGTACAACAACAGTTATCTATAGTTATAGGGATTATAATGATTGCTGTTGTTTATATTCCAACTCCAACTTTTAATGCCTACAACTTTTCCAAGCCTTTATATCGAATCATTTCAAAAGTAAAGTCATCATTGGGAAACGCTTTAAAAAAGAAAACAGTTGACACCTTTTTAACCATAGGATTTTTAAATGGGTTTTTACCTTGCGGATTAGTATATATGGCTGTTTTTGCTTCTTTAGCCATGCAAAATGCGGTTCAAGGAAGCTTATATATGCTATTGTTTGGTTTGGGAACTATACCATTAATGACCACAGCGATTTACTTGGGTAGGTTTTTAAATTCTGGCATTAAACAACGCATTCAAAAAGCAATTCCTGTATTTGTTATCATCATAGGAGTCTTATTCATTATTCGTGGTTTAGGGTTAGGGATTCCATACTTGTCACCTGCTCCTTTTACAAATGTGGTTTCTAGTACAATGGAATGTCATTGATGACTTATATCATAGTTTTTCAGAAACATAATTAGTAATTTACTGTTCTAAATTAGAAAACGATGAAAAACATTCTACTTCTTACAGATTTTTCTGATAACGCGTTTAATGCGATACGTTATGCGGTACAGTTTTTTAAATCAGAAAGTTGTAATTTTTACCTCATGCATGTATGTAAAGTCAAATCTTTTATCTCTGATGATTTGATGCTTTCGTCTCAAGACAGTATTTATGACTCTATAATTGTAGAACCTAAAGACAAACTCAGTCAACTTATAAAAGAACTAAAAGAAGAATTTACTAATAGAGAGCTTCGTATAGAAACTATTATTGATTTTGATCTCTTTACTGATGCTATTAACCAAGTCATCAGCACAAAAGATATTGACCTTGTGGTGATGGGGAGTAATGGCATTACTGGAGCTAGCGAAATTATTTTTGGTTCTAATACAGCTAATGTCATCAGAAAAGTAAAATGTAAGACATTAATTATTCCTGAAGGCTATCGTTTTAAAAGTGTAAAGGAGGTATTGTTTCCTATAACATCTGATGATGACCTAACGGAAAGCACATTAGAAGACATCGTTACCTTTATTAATTCATATAAACTGCATACTCATATCTTACAACTTAATTCGCATAACAATCTGGCTGAAACCATAATGTCTAAACTACCTGATAGTGATTTCAAAACCATAAATGATGTCCCTTTCGAACATGCAATTTCTAGTTATCTCCAGACTAACACTATCGATTTAACCCTATTTTTAGAACATTCAAAAACTTTTTTAGAACGGATATTTAAGGCTTCACCTGCAAAAAATATCGCCAATCCTTTATTAATTTTTCATACTTATTAATTCGAATCATAAAACATAACAAACACATGATTAAAAACTTAACATCAAAAGACTGCGACTTTATTTTAAGTCATAATTATATTGGCTATTTATCTTATATTTATTTAGACAAGCCTTATACAGTTCCAATAACCTATTTTTTTAAAGACAATACTATTATTTGTTATTCGTCTAATGGTCATAAAATAAATGCCATGCGAAAACATCCGCAGGTATCATTGCAGGTGGCTTCAATTGACACAGTATCAGAATGGAAATCTGTTTTAGTACATGGTGTTTATAAAGAAATAGAAGGCAGTGAAGCCAAAGCATTACTCCATGAATTTTCTTTAGGTATTAAAGATATTATCATGACTATTGAACAAAAAGACTTAGATTACATAAGTGAATTTTCAGCTAAAATCTATAAAGAAGAAACACCTATTGTTTTCATTATCGACATAGAAGGCATGACCGGAAAATTAAGAAGAAACTAATTTTAAAAATCCAGGATGAGTATACATATCGAAGCCCAAAAAGGAGACATTGCCCAAACTGTTTTATTACCAGGAGATCCCATGAGAGCCAAATGGATTGCAGAAACCTTTTTAGAGGATTCAAAACAATATAATGATGTTAGAGGTATGTTAGGTTTTACCGGTACTTATAAAGGGAAACGTGTTTCTGTTCAGGGCACAGGCATGGGCATTCCATCCTGTCTAATTTACTGTCATGAACTCATCAATGATTATGGCGTTAAAAACTTAATTCGGGTTGGTTCTGCTGGATCTTACCATAAAAACATCAAACTTAGAGACATCGTAATTGCAATGTCTGCATCGTCAACTTCTGGCATAAATAATTCGCGGTTTATAAATGCCGATTATGCTCCAACAGCAAATTTTGATTTGTTTATGAAAGCAGCTACATACGCTAAGGAAAATCAAATTCCTATCAAAGCTGGAAACGTTTTATCATCTGATGAATTCTACGAAGACCACTATGATTCCTATAAAAAATGGGCCGAATTTGGCGTGCTATGTGTAGAAATGGAAACTGCTGGGCTTTATACCATAGCTGCAAAACACAATGTAAAAGCATTATCGATTTTAACAATTTCAGATTCTTTGGTTACCAAAAAAACCACATCCTCTAGTGAAAGAGAGTCCTCTTTTAACACCATGATAGAAATCGCTCTAAACACCTCAGATTAAAACAACAATCATTTCATTTTGAATCACAAGGATCAGTAAAGTGATGCCTTGTTTTTAACTTTTAAAACTTACATCCAATAGTTAGTTTTAGTATCTTTAAAGCAACTAATCAAAATCAAAATGAAAAAATCACTTTCCTTGATGCTATTCTTAGCATCACTTATGCTCTTTGCTCAAGATATTTCTCTCGATGTATTAAAAAACATGAAACCTCGTAATATTGGTCCGGGCGGAATGTCTGGTCGTGTTACAGCCATTGATGTTGTACACAAAAACACAGATATTATGTATGTAGGAACCGCTTCTGGTGGTTTGTGGAAAAGTGAATCTGCAGGAATAACCTGGACACCCATTTTTGATAATCAAGTTACAGCTTCAATTGGTGCTGTCGCCATTCAGCAGTCTAATCCTAGTGTCATTTGGGTAGGTACTGGTGAAGGCAATCCTCGTAATAGTTTAAATGGTGGTTATGGTATTTTTAAATCTTTAGATGGTGGCAAAAGCTGGATGTCTATGGGCTTAGAAAACACCAGACATATTCATCGCGTTGTTATTGACCCTACAAATCCAGATATAGTTTATGTTGGCGCCATAGGATCGCCTTGGGGAGAACATCCAGAACGCGGTGTTTTTAAAACTACAGATGGCGGAAAAACATGGAAGAACATTTTATTTGCCAATAATAAAACTGGAGTTGCCGATTTGATTATGGATCCTAGCAATCCTAATAAATTAATTGCTGCCATGTGGGAACACAAACGTGAGCCGTGGTTTTTTAATTCTGGTGGTAAAGGTTCTGCTTTACACATCACTCACGACGGAGGTGCTACCTGGAAAAAAATCACAGATAAAGAAGGCTTTCCTGAAGGTGATTTAGGTCGCATCGGAGTTGCTATTGCTCCAAATAAGCCCAACATCGTCTATGCCTTAGTTGAAGCTAAAAAAAATGCGCTTTATAAAAGTGACGATGGCGGATTCAGCTGGAATATGATCAACAATAAAAATGATATTGGAAATCGTCCATTTTATTATTCTGAAATCTATGTCGATCCGCAAAATGAAAATCGCGTATTTTCAATATATACCTATGTGAATGTTTCCGAAGATGGCGGAAAAAACTTCTCTCAATTGATGCCTGCTTACGGTGTTGATAATGGCGTACATCCCGATCATCATGCCTGGTGGATTCATCCTAACGATGGAAGTTTTATGATTGATGGAAACGATGGCGGATTAAATATCACCAGAGATGGCGGAAAATCATGGCGCTTTATTGGTAATCTACCAGTCGCTCAGTTTTATCATATTAACGTCGATAACGAAATTCCATACAATGTCTATGGCGGCATGCAAGATAATGGTTCCTGGAGAGGTCCTGCTTATGTTTGGCGTGACCAAGGAATTCGCAATAGCTACTGGCAGGAAATTAGCTTTGGAGATGGTTTTGACGTCGTGCCAGACAAAGACGATTCCAGATACGGATGGTCCATGAGCCAGCAAGGTGCCGTGAGTCGTTACGACTGGCAAACCGGTAATAACTATTCTGTAAAGCCAACACATCCTGATCCTGATGTCAAATTACGTTTCAACTGGAATTCAGCCATAAATATTGATCCGTTTAATAATAGTACGATTTACTTCGGAAGTCAGTTCGTTCATAAATCTACAGATAAAGGTGATACATGGACCGTTATTTCTCCAGATTTAACTACCAACGACCCTGAAAAGCAAAAGCAATCGGAATCTGGCGGACTTACTATGGATGCCACAGGAGCCGAAAATCATACCACCATACTTGTCATAGAACCATCGCCTCTGGAACAAAATATGCTTTGGGTAGGCACTGATGATGGAAAAGTACATTATACAACCAATGGTGGTGATTCATGGACAGACGTTACAAAAAACATTAAAGGTTTACCAGCTGGAAGTTGGATTGCTCAAATTAAAGCCTCCAACAAAACAAAAGGGGAAGCACTACTTATTGCTAACGATTACCGTCGTTTTAATTATACGCCTTATGCCTACAGAACTGTTGACTACGGAAAAACATGGACGCGCATTGTAGACGCTCAAGATGTTGAAAGCTATACCCTTGCAATTATTGAAGATCCTGAAGAAAAAAATCTTATGTTTTTAGGAACAGATGATGGTTTATACATTTCGTTTGACGCCGGAAATAAATGGACCAAATGGACCAACGGTTTTCCAACAGTTTCTGTTAAAGATCTTGTCATTCATCCCAGAGAACAAGATTTAATTATTGGAACTTTCGGACGAGCAGCATGGGTTTTAGATGATATTCGTCCGTTACGTGCCTTAGCAAAAAACAAGCAACTCATAAATAACAAGCTCGAACTGTTTGAACCTCCAACAGCGTATCAGGCGGCATACCAACAACCTACCGGAAGCCGTTTTGGAGCCGACGCCATGTATCATGGTCAAAACAGAGCTTATGGTGCGCAACTAGCCTATTTTGTTAAAATAGATGCTGAAAAAAAAGCGTCTGAATCTAAGAAAACTAAGAAAAAAGAAGAGGAGGCCAAACCAGATACCAGTGAAGCTAAAGAAGCAAAGGTAACATGGGATTCTTTACATCTGAAAATCTATGATGGTGAGCGCTTAATTAGAACTCTAAAACGTAAAGCACCAGACACTACCGGATTGTACAAATGGACATGGTTTATGGATGAGGCAGGTGTCGACTTTCCTTCAAGACGAACCAGAACACGTCGTAATGAACCAGGAGGTGTTTCAGTAAAACCTGGTATGTATAAAGCGGTCCTGTCTTTTGGTGATCAAACTTCCGAAGAAATGATTAAAGTAGCATCCGATCCAAGACTCAATGTATCTATGGCTAATATTAATCAAACATACGACAGTTACAAGCAACTGGAGCATATGCAACAAACTGCTGCCGATGCTATAAAGCAACTCGTTGAGAGTAAAGATATTGCCAAAGACTATCAATCGCTATTAAGTAAATTAGATAAAAAGAAATACAAAGAGGATATCAAAGCATCTAAAGAGGTCATTAAAAACATCGATAGTATCATTGATAAGTTTTTAGGGAAACAAGATAAACGTCAAGGCATCACTAGAAGTCCGGAAGTCACCATAACACAACGCTTAAGACAAGCCAGAGGCTATGTTGGTTCGAGACAAAACGGAATTACATCTACTGAAACGACACTAATTAAAAACGCCCAAGATGCGCTTGAAAATGCACTTGATGAAGTCAATCGTTTCTATAGTGAAATCTGGGCGCCTTACCGCTCAAGAATGGAACAGGTACAAGCCAGTCCGTTTAAAGATATAAAAACTTTCAAATTAAATTAACAACACAAAAAAACGAACATTATGAAACTAAAACTCTTAGGATTTTGCCTGGTAATTTTGATGTTTTCCTGTAAAGAGGACACCAAAGACAAAGCTATGGCAGAGCGCGAAATTCAACATTATACCATTGAACAATTTATGGACAATGAAGCTGTAGGTGGTGGGAGCTTTTCTGCAGATAATAGTCAAGTACTGGTATCCAGTAACCGATCGGGAATTTACAACGTTTACACGATACCTGTGGAAGGTGGAGAAATGACAGCGGTTACGCAATCTGATAGTACGTCTATTTTTGCCGAATCCTATTTTCCAAATGATAATCGCATGTTATTAAGTGCCGATGGAAATGGTGACGAGATTGACCATCTCTTTGTTAGAGAACTTGACGGAACCATAAAAGATATCACTCCAGAAAAAGGAGCCAAATCTAATTTTTATGGATGGTCTGAGGATGACAACTATTTATACTTTGGATCTAATAAACGAAACCCCAAATATTTCGACATCTATAAAATGTCTATCGATGATTATACTTCGGAAATGATTTATCAGGATGATACTGGACTCAGTTTTTCGGGCATGTCTGATGATGAAAACTATTTTGCGTTATCAAAAAACTTAAACACTAACGATACGGACTTGTTTCTTTACAATGTCAATACCAAAGAGAAAATTAAAATAAACGATAATCAAAGTGGTAATTCTGCTGAAGACTTTTCTAAAGATCATAGCACCTTTTATTACACCACTGATGACGGTTCAGAATTTGCTTATTTAATGGCTTATGATTTAGCTACCAAAGAAAAGAAAAAAGTCGCCGAGAAATCCTGGGATATTATGGGAAGTGGCTTCACCTCTCAAGGTTCGTACCTGGTTATCTATGTTAATGAAGATGGAAAAAATGTTATTGAAGTCTTAGATTCCCAAAGCATGTCTCCTATTGATTTACCAGATTTTGGAGACAAAAGCATCACCAGTGTTAGTTTTAGTGATGACGAAAAATGGATGCGCATGTATGTTGGAGGCTCTAATGCGCCTTCAGATTTATACACCTATAATTTAGAAACCAAAGCGCAGCACAAACTTACCAATGTGCTTAACAGTGCTATAAACGCCGAAGATTTAGTAACCGCTAAAGTGGTGCGTTATAAGTCTTTTGATGGCACAGTGATTCCTGCAATTTATTACGTACCACATCAAGCTTCAAAAGACCATAAAGTTCCGGCTATGGTTTGGGTACATGGTGGTCCTGGAGGACAAACACGTCAAGGGTTTAGCTCTTTAATTCAATATATGGTTAATCATGGTTATGCCGTTTTAGCAGTCAATAATCGTGGAAGTAGTGGCTACGGAAAAACGTTTTATCAAATGGATGATTTAAACCATGGAGAGAAAGATCTACAAGATTGTGTAGAAGGAAAAAACTGGTTAGCAACACAACCAGAAATTGATGGCGATAAAATTGGTATTATTGGAGGCTCCTATGGTGGTTACATGACTATGGCTGCATTAACCTATACACCTGAAGAATTTGACGTAGGTGTCAACATTTATGGAGTTACCAATTGGATTCGGACATTAAAAAGCATTCCACCGTATTGGGAATCGTTTAGAGAATCGTTGTATTTAGAATTAGGTGATCCTTACTCTGCTGATTCCACACGTTTAAAACGTATTTCACCATTATTTCATACCGATAAAGTGACCAAACCTTTAATTGTTTTACAAGGTGCTCAAGACCCAAGAGTACTGCAGGTAGAGAGTGATGAAATCGTTGCTGGCGTTAGAAAAAACAATGTTCCGGTAGAATATGTGTTATTTGAAGATGAAGGTCATGGTTTTATAAAAAAGGAGAACCAGATTGAAGCTTATAGCCGTATTTTGAAATTCTTAGACACACATCTTAAAAAAGAAAAAGCACCTGTAGATGGTGAAACAGAAAGCACCGAAATTGAAGTCGAAGACGCGACCAAATAAAATACTGTAACCAACATATTCATAAAAAAGCTTGAGCAAATTGCTCAAGCTTTTCTTCTTTAGTCTCTAATAAATAACGAACTAATAACGAACAAAAGAACTAAATTTTAAATGTAATGACTGGAAGTGTGGCATGATTTGCGACATCTTCAGAAATACTACCTGTAAAAAAATGTGCTAAGCCTTTTCGTCCATGTGTTGGTACAGCAATCAAATCGGCACCTAACAGATTAGAAGCATTTAAAATGCCTTTTTCTACCGTATAGTCTGAAGTATAATGCACATCATTTAGCTTATCTAAATTTCCATCAGCAGTCTGTAAAAAATCAGCAACAGTAGCTTCCATTTCGGCTGAACTCTTAAAACTTTCACCTGGAACATTCACATGAATTAATTTAATATGATCAAATAACTGTCGAGCTTTTAAATAAGGTGCCACCATTTCTTTAGAAAAATCGCTGGCAAAAGTAACCGTTTCAAAATCTATTTTTGAGGGTTTCTGTTTGACTACTAAGACTGGAATTTCAGAAGAACGTACAACTTTCTCTGTGTTTGATCCTACAAATATTTCAGATAAACCACTTGTCCCATGAGAGCCCATAACAATCAAATCGGCTTGGTGTTCTTCAGCAACTTCGGCAACTTCACTAAACACTTTAAAGTGTTTTACAATGGGTGTAATGCTAATGCCCTCAAGAAAATCTTTATTTAAAAATGATTCAAATTTTTGTTCAGCTAATTTTAGAAAAAACACCATTTTCTCATTGTGTTCATTGCTCGAATCGGTCACACGACCTTTATCGATTTCTAACATGTGTAACACCAATAATTCAGCATTATAGCGTTGTGCCATTAATGCAGCGGTTTCCAATGCATATTCTGAATATTTAGAAAAATCTACAGGTACTATTATCTTATTCATGATATTATAAGTTTTTGGGTTTGTTACATTAAATATATAGGTTTTGTTCACCTATAAAACTTTTTAAAATTAATTTAACACTAAGTTAAACAGTCATAGAAAACAAAGGTGTATCGGGTTGTTTTCGTTGCAATAATACATCAAAGGCCATACATACATTTCTAACAAAAGGTTGCCCTTTTGAAGTGATTTTTAAGCTTTCATTGTCGAGGGTTACTAAACCGTCAATTTCCAATTCTTTTAGACGAGGCAGAACCGTTTGCATAGTCTCTACATAAAGTGATTTATCTGACCAACTGGTTTCAAATTGGCACATTAAATTTAAAATATGTTGTCTAATGACTAGGTCTTCTGTACTCAAAATATGACCTCTGTTTACCGGAATTACACCTTGATCTACAAGGTCACAATACGCTTCTACACCTTTCACATTTTGAGAAAACCCATACCAGCTATCACTAATTGAGGAAACCCCTAAACCTATCATGGTTTGCGTCTTTGACGTCGTATACCCCATGAAATTACGATGCAGTTTATGATGTAATTTTGCTTTATATAAGGTATCCGTTTGTAAGGCAAAATGATCCATTCCAACGTCGTGGTATCCCGATTGACAGAGCAATTTTTTCCCTAATTCATACTGAGCTCGTTTTGAAGTTCCGCTTGGTAAATCGGAGTCCTTAAAACCACGTTGCCCATTACCTTTAAGCCAAGGTACGTGTGCGTAACTATAAAAGGCGATTCGATCTGGCATTAATGTTTTTGTGAGTTCTATTGTTTTAGCAACATGTGCTTCGGTTTGAAAAGGTAAACCAAAAATAATATCATGTCCAACAGAGTTATACCCTATGTCTCGGGCTGCTACTGTTGCCTGCTTAACCGTTTCGAAAGGTTGAATGCGATGAATTGCTTTCTGAACGTCTTCGTTATAATCTTGAACACCAAAACTGACACGTGAAAACCCAAGGTTGTAAAGGGTTTGTAAATGCTGCTGAGTGGTGTTATTTGGATGGCCTTCAAAACTAAATTCATAGTCATCGGCTAGTGTCGCACAACTTAAAACACCTTTGATTAGAATTTCCAGATTTTCTGGAGAAAAAAATGTAGGTGTCCCGCCTCCAATATGGAGTTCTTTAATTTTCGGCCTTCCATTTAACAACTCACGATACAAACTCCATTCTTTTAAAACCGCTGCAATATAAGGTGCTTCTACATCGTGACGTTTGGTGATGCGTTTATTACATCCACAAAACGTACAGAGTTGCTCGCAAAAGGGTAAATGAATGTAAAGGCTAATACCTTCTTTAACATTACTTTCGTCAAAAGAAACTTTGACTGAAGTCTTCCAGTTTTCAAGTGAAAATGATGACGTATCCCAATACGGAACCGTTGGATAACTTGTATAACGCGGTCCTGCCACATTATACTTTTGGACTAATGAATTGCACATACCTTAACAATTTGACTCAAAGTTACTGGCATTAAGCAGTATAAAATATGATAAATGTCATATCCAGAAAATAAGCTGAAAAATTTTCTATCGGTTTAAATATTGATTATCTTTCAGCATAATTAACACTTAAAACAAAACCAATGAAACGTTCAATTTTATACATTCCGCTATTAGCTTTATGTTTAAGTATTTCGTGTAAATCTGATAAAAAAGAAGCGGTCACTCCAGAGACTGAATCTAATGCTAAAGAGGTTCCACCTCCACCGCCTCCACCGCCAATTAATAAGGATGAGCCAGAATATTACAAAGACTCAAAAAAAGTAACGCTTTCATTAGAATCTAAAAGTAATAGTGGTGTCACTGGTAATGTTGTATTTAAGCAAGACCATGGTGTTGTGACGATGATAGCTGTAATGAGCGGTTTATCTGAAGGTGAGCATGCCATTCATATTCATCAAACTGCCGATTGTACTGCTGATGACGGATCTTCGTCTGGCGGACACTGGAACCCAACTGCACAACCACATGGAAAATGGGGTGATGAAGCTGGGTATCACAAAGGTGATATAGGAAACTTTACTGCAGATGCCAAAGGTCATGCCACCATCACTAAAGTAACAGACGAATGGTGTATAGGTTGCGGTGATGAAACTAAAGATATCATTGGCAAAGCTATAATAGTACATCAAGGTGTCGATGATTTTAAATCTCAACCTTCTGGTGCTGCTGGAAGCCGTGTTAGTTGTGGCGGAATTATAGAGTAATCAGCGTAACAATAAACAACCAATAAAAGCTACCAGTGGTAGCTTTTTCAATTATCTTTAACTGCACTTAATCCTAAAGCCATGCAATTAGACATTTTAATTTCTCAGTTTCAAAAGAAAGATGAAAAAGCTTTTGAACAACTTTACAACATGTACAGCGATAGTATGCATGGTGTTATTTATAACATCGTGAGAGACCATGAAATCGCTGAAGAAGTCATGCAAGATGTCTTTATTAAAGCCTGGCATAAATCAGATTCGTATAATTCTAAAAAAGGCCGCTTTTTCACATGGATTCTCAACATTGCCAGAAATGCAGCCATTGACAAAACCCGATCCAAAGCTTATAAAAACACAGGCAAAAACCTTAATGCTGAATTTTTCGTAGATATTTTAGAAACCTCTGAAAACCTAAACGATAAGGTTGATGCTATTGGAATAGGCAAATATGTTAAAGCCCTTGGTGAAAAATGTAAGAAAATAATTGAATACTTATATTTTAAAGGATTTACACAAAAAGAAACTTCTGAAGAATTAGATATTCCGATAGGAACTATAAAAACTAGAAACAGAAACTGTATCAAGGATTTAAGAGCAATGGTTTTAGAATAATATGGATATAAAAAATTACATAGAATCAGGAATTTTAGAGCTCTTTGTGGCAGGTCAATTGACTGAAAACGAAAACAAAGCTGTTCAAGAAATGATGCTAAAACATCCTGAAGTTTTACAGGAAGTTCTTGAGATAGAATCGGCAGTAATTAAACTGTCGTCTGCTATGGCTCCTGGAGATAACAAACATTTACTACAACTCATTAAAGACAAATTACAATTAGGCGGTAAAACTGTAAAAGTTGTTTCTATTGAAAAATCGAAATACAACTGGATAACTTATACCGGATGGGCAGCTGCACTAATTGTTGGTGCTGGTTTATTATGGACATTAAACCAAAACAAGCAATTAGAGGTACAAGTTTCTGATGCTGAAATTGAAAAAGCGTATTTAGAAGTTCAGATTGAAAACGCAAAAACCGATTTAGCAGCTAAAGAACACCTACTAAATGTATTAAGAGATCGACATATTATTGCGGTACCATTAGGTGGCCAAGGTAATTTTGCTGATAGCTATGCAAAAGTGTATTGGAATAAAGCCGATAATAGCATTTATTTAGATGCACAAGGCTTACCAAATGCTCCTGAAGGGAAAGTATGGCAAGTATGGTCGTTAACCTTAAACCCATTAACACCAACAAGTTTAGGTACTATTGATAACTTTAACGACGACGATAATAAGATCTTTAATATCGCTAACGCTAATGAAAGTCAGGCCTTTGGAATTACTTTAGAACCTGCAGGCGGAAGTGAAACACCTACCATGGAACAACTACATACCTTAGGTGTTGTAGCTCAACCCTAACAACCTATATTTATAATTTAAAAAGCGTCACATTTAAGTTTGACGCTTTTTTTTATTGTGAATAGTTAGCTTCACTTAAGAAACCTATTTCAGGAAACTAAAAAAAGAAAGCATCTGCTTTACTGCAGATGCTTTCAACTAACAAAAAAACTCTAAAAATATCATAGTCACCTATGATAACTCTTAAAAATGCTTAACCAATTATTGTTAGTCTTCACCAATTAATTCCCTCAAATCATCGGTAGTAGTATTTTAAAATTTATAAGTCACACTTCCTTTAATAAAAAAGGGCGTTCCTGGTGTAAAATGAATTTCTTCAACAGCTTGAGCTTCGTTTTGCAAACGTGATTCTGTAGCGAATTGCGTTTCATTCCATTCGACATCAAATAGGTTTTCAATAACCAAACCTAAAGTCACATTATCAAAACTGTAATTCATATTAAAGTCGGTCACAACATAACCTTCAGCAACAATACTATTATCTTCATTCGCTGGTCTGTCATCGATATATCGATATCGAATTCCTCCTGAAAACCCATTCAAATCACTCACTGACAATCCGCCAGCTAAAGTAAAATCTGGTGCTAACGGAATATAATCTTCGCCTGAAGCTGCTTCCAAACTTCTCGCTTTAGTTAGTGTTGCATCGGTATCAAAAAATAACCAATCATTAAACTGATAGCGAAGCCCTAAATCCAATCCGAAACGTTCGGTCTTTCCACTAGGTTCTACGATTCCGGCATCTCCAACGTAAACAAATTCTTGTTCTAGAAACAAATACCATAAGGCGGTATTTACCACCAGCTTTTTAGCAGGCTTCCATACATTTCCTAAATCTAAACCATAAGCTCTTGGTAAAATATCTTCGCCCAGATTATTCACAACCACACGTGTGTCGTTGGAGTGAAATCCGATACCCGATTTTAAGAAAACCTGTAAATTATCTTTAGCATTATAGAAAAGATTTAATTTCGGACTTACTATAGTTTTGGTTTCTGATTGTAAAGTATAAGTGGTTTGTAATTTATCAGTGTATAAAAACTTGAAATAATCCAATCGTAAAGCAGGCGCAATTTTAAATTTTCCAAATTCAAATTCTGCATTTAAAAATGCATCAACATTGGTTTGATTAATATCACCTAACTGGATCTGTTCTAATGTCGTTTGGCGGTTTAAAGTGTGTGATAATTCAACATCATTATTAATATCATGTCTAAATCCTAAACCTGTAGTTAATGTCAATTCGGTAGTTCCTAAATACGTATGATGCTTAATTGCAGTGTTAGCTCCAAAGATTTGTCGGTCTTCTTTTTGTCTTATTTGATCGCCATTTATAGGGTCTTCTAAAAAGAAGGTAAAGTTTGAATACAACTCAAAAGCATAATGCGAATAAAAGGCATTCGATGTAAATAAGGTTTTATCAGATATGTTTTTACTAAACTCTACATTGAAATTAGTACGTTCGGTCTCACCACCTTCTGTATCATCAATGGCTCCAAAACGGGTGATATTTCCATTATCAACTTCACGTTGCGGAATTTGCCCTGAAGCATTCCACCGACTCGTAAAATGCGAAGCCGAAATACTTAATTTGTCATTTTCGGGAGAAAAGTGTACATACTTTCCGAAGATATTTAAGCGGTTAAAATTTTGAGGCGATTCAAAAGGTCCATCTGTAGCAATATACTCGGTTGCGATATAAGCATTTTGACGCTTGGTATTTTCTAAAAGATTGAATAATCCTAATGTTCTCAAGGAATTAAAATCACCAAGAGAAAAGCTAATCTGACTATCTTTCAAATAATCTCTGGTCGAAAAATCAACATAACCAGCTGTATTAAAATCGCCTTCTTGAGCGTAATAAGGTCCTTTTCCGAAGTCAATTTTATTCACCGTTTCTGGAATTAAAAAGTGTAAATCACTATACCCTTGACCATGAGCATGTGATACCATATTTACAGGCATTCCATCTACCGAAATAGACACATCTGTACCATGATCAATATCAAAACCACGAAGAAATAATTGTTCTGCTTTACCGCCTCCAGCATGTTGTCCAATAATTAAACCTGGGACTTTTCGCAAAACTTCTTGTGACGAATTGACCGGACTAGTATTTAAGTCTAATCTGGTAATCGTACTTAATGTATTTAGTTCTTCGGTAATGACCATTTCTTCTAATTGAAACATTTTTTCTTCTAATACGATGGTGAGCTTCGACTCAAAATTGGCCGCCTCTAATACCATTGTTTTTACACGATACCCTAACAAACCAATCCGTATAGAATCACCGGGTTTACTGTCTTTTAAAACAAACACTCCGTTTTCTGAAGTGTGTGCGTGACTCTGAGAGCTTGTATTAAATACATATACAGCTTCAAGAGGCTGATTAATTTCATTAAGTACTTCTCCTTTTAGCTCTTGCGCATAGGTATTAGCCAGCACTACTACTGAAAGTAGTGTTAAAATTTTATTTAAGTTCATGATATTAGGGTCTTAATTACAATTGATTAATTTTACTTTCCATTGTAGGTCCTAACTCATAAATACTAGCTAGCAATTCTTCTTTAAGCGGTTTGAGATCTTTTGTTTTTCCTGCGGATTTGTAGATTTCGGCAACATGATATAAGGTCTCAGGTTCAAACGTTTTATTAATGATATGTGTTTCAACAATAGTCAACGCTTTATCTAAGTCGCCATTATTGAAATAAGCCCAAGCCAATAAATCGTAGGATTGTGGTGTTGGTCTGTTAGCGACCTCCGTTTTAGCAATGGCAATTGCCTCTTCAAGATTTGCTTTTTCGTCAATATGTAACAATACATTGTATTTGTTATACATATCGCCATAGGCTGTATTTTGCATTGCTTTTTTATACAATTCTAACTGCGCTGCTTTCATGGCTCTATCACCTTTAAAATCAGCAATTTCAGATTTCAACAAATAATAATCTGGTGCTGTATAAGATGCCGTTACTGTATTTAAGATACGTAATGCTTCATCTGGATTTTTTTCATAAGAATAGACAATCCATGCGATACCTTTTTTTGCATAAGCATCATTTGGATCCAGTTCTAAAGCCTTTAAAAAGTGATGGTATGATTTTTCGATATCTCCTGCATGTCCGTAGAAATCAGCAATATTGGTATAGGACCATTGTTTTAAATCCGCTAAATTTGACGACTCAGCAATACGCATAGCCTTTTCCATATATTTAATAGCCGCATCTAAGTTTCCTTTATGATCACTCCATTTAGATAAGCGAATAAGGTAATCAAAATCACTAAAATTTTCGAAAGTTTTTAAGTATGATTGTGCTGTTTCATAATTTCCTAATTCTAAATGCACATCAAATAACATTTTTTGTGTAGCTGATAGGTTGCCTTTTAAATCTTCAGCGGTTTCTAAATGCTCTAAAGCGTCTTTAAATTTGTGTTGCGAGATATAATTGTAAGCTAAACTACGGAGGTATGAAGGATTATTAAACTTCGTTCGTTCATTAACTTGTAGTAAATGACTTTCGGCTTTTTTAAGATATTCTATTGTTCCTGTTGCAGAAAAATATTGAGAGTAAGTTGATGCTAATTGATTATGAAAACCATATTGATGAGGGGTTTGTTCTAATTTTTCAGACCAAAAGATTTCATTCTTCTGAGCGCGTTCCAGCGTTTCGTTTTCAGCTATAGCGAGATAATCGTTATAATCGTTTGAATTTGTAACGTTTTGCGTTGTATCTGTTTGGCAGTTGGTTAAAAGAACTGCTACAGCTACAAAAATCATATAGATGTGCTTTGTTGAGTTCATAATCGTGTGTTTTATATTTTTAGAGTCTTTGTTGTTAAAAAGAACTCTGAAATGGGCTGTTAGAATCCCATTTCAGAGTACATTAGTTTACCAAGGCGAAGCTAGGTATGGAAATGTTGATAAGAATGGTTTATCATTACCATCAACATTATCATTAATTAATCCAGGATTGGTAGGGTTACCCGTTAAGGCATCTGGACCACCAAAAATCAAGGTTAATTCTACATTGATAACGTCATCGGCTAAAGCGCGACCTGTTAATACATTAGTTCCATCAAAAAATGTGGTCGTACCATTTAAGGACACTGTTAAGACATCGGTAGCCAAAGCACCTGTAAATGTCGCAGCATCCCAAGTTAATGCGTTTGTTGTATAACCTGGATTTAATGCTAATAATTTAGCTTCAAATTTTGTTTGAAATGCAGCGCCTTGATTAGAAGGAATGGTTGTATTAAACATATTTTTATCTGCCATATCTACAAATACAGTATTTATAGCTGGTCTACCCATTTGATCTTGTTGTGCAAATGTCCCTGTAAAGTTAGGACCTGTTGGACCTGTTGGTCCGTTATCATCATCACTACTACAATTAAATGCTGTAAATGATACTAGCAATGCTATTGCTGTTAATTTTATATTATTGAATTTCATGTTCTTTAATTTTTTGTTTGTTAATAATTATAAGCGTCTTTTAAACATCAAATAGATTACTGTTTTCTTTTAGTTTCTACCCAAATATTTACAGAATCGCCATTACCAACCATAGATTTTGGTAATTCGACGACAATAGACAATACATTAGTACCTGCAAAAGAATCTGAAGCAAAACCATCACCAGTTCCTGCTGGTAAAAATGCCGTTTCCTCTTCACCGTCACCATCATCATCACCTGGAGTTACGATATCAACATATCTAAAGAAATCCATAAAAAACGGATCATCTCTTGGTCCAGCAAAAAAGCTCATTCCGTTGTTGGTTTCAACAATAGCTGAACCTCCAGTCGTAATTTGTACTTCATTACGAATTGCAGTATCTGCAAGAATGGTACTATTTAATCCTGATTGCGAAGGTGCTATCGGACCAAAGAAATACATCACACCATCTCTTGGTATGGCTTGAATAACTAAGTCGGCCACAGCATCACCATCATTATCTATATTAAATTCTACCAACACATTTTCATCAAATGCAGCACTTGCTGTATTGGCAGGAGTAATTAGCCCTTGTACATTGGCTACAAACACAATATTATCTGTGTTTTGACCTTCAAAGGCATAAATGTCGGTGATATCACTTGTACCACCAGCAACAGCAGGCGCATCAATGTGATCGGCTGCAATTGCAAAGAAGCCAGCAATCGTTAGAATAGCCGCTCCAATTAAAATTTTTGATTTTTTCATAATATTTGAGATTTTGTTGTTTAATTATTAGTCTCTGCATACACTTACGGAAAAATCACAAATGCGGTTTTGTTAAAACTATGTTAACAACAAAAAAATTCGCTTTAAGAGATAAAGAATTAACTTTACGTATTATAAACAAGCTAATATGAGAGATGCATTTTTAGAAGCGGCAATCAAAGAAGCCAAAATAGGTTTACAAGAAGGAGGAATTCCAATAGGATCTGTTATTGTTCACCGTAATAAAATTCTTGGGAAAGGCCATAACAAGCGCGTACAAGATGGTAGTGTTATTCTACATGGCGAAATGGATGCCTTAGAAAACGCTGGAAGACAAAACGCATCGGTTTACAAAGAAAGTGTCTTATATACAACGCTTTCGCCATGTTCGATGTGTACCGGTACAATACTTCTATATGGTATCCCAAAAGTGGTTATTGGAGAGCATCAAACATTTATGGGCGAAGAAGATTTATTAAGATCAAAAGGTGTTGAAGTGGTCGTTGTTAATGATGAAGAATGTATTGAAATGATGAAAACATTTATAAAACATCAACCCAAATTATGGAATGAAGACATAGGTGTATAAGCCAATTATGGTCGTTTATATTTTATACGCTTTCCTCGTAAAAAAACTCAAGACGAGTTGAAATAAAAAATTAACTTTGCACTGTCTAAAAACAAAAATACATGAACCCATCGACTAGTGGTTGGATTGAAAAATTCTGTTCGTTGCTCTCAAAAAAAGGAATACCTTTTGAGAACTATGAGGACTTATATGATGGATTAAAAGCTAACGGATTTATTTATGGTGTCAATATTGGCATTATAGATCAGATTGATAAAACGCTTAAGTATTCTGAAGATGAATTAGCTAAAGTCAACCTAATTACTGGACTCTATCACATATACTATTTTAGAAAAGGGACCGTTACCAAAAATGAATTTATTGCTGAATTACTAGGCTTTTATAAAGCTTTAGAAGTTGCTGATTTATCACTTTGGGACAAGTTATTTATTGGAAAAAGTAAGACTTCAATGCTTGAACGTTTGATACATGACCGCATTAAAATTGACGACAATCTGCTCACTCGAAACTTCAATAAGTCGATTACCAATTCATTATTGTTTTCAGATATCCTGACTTTTGATGCTTACTTAACTCAAAATATTGAACCCAATTCGTATACTGCAAAGCTAGAAAGTATTATTATTGGGACCTTATACCAATCTTTAAACTCTAAGAGTAAAATTTCAGATTACGACAAAGAAATCATCAATATTTTTGAATCTTCGGTGTCTTTTCTTGAAGATGATGATAATGATATTGAAGACCTTATTTACGACATTGATTATGATATCAATTATAATGAAAAAAAGTACCTCTTAGACTTAATGTGCCTGTCGGTTTGGGATGATGAAATTTTAGAGCGTTCTGAATATCAGTTCTTAAAACAATTATCTAAACGGCTTCATATTGATAAATCTGAAATACAAGATTCTATTTTATGCGTGTCTAACTTTCATGAAAAGCATAAGAAAGAGGTGATGTTATTTTTACAGACAAACCCTTTAGGTAATTTTTATGAAAACTCGTCCCAATTAGTTAACAAACTTATTAGGCGCAACAGTAAACGCTTGATAAAAGAAATGCGTCAAAGCAAAGAGTTGATGTTACTTATTACCAAGTCAACACACTCCGATCTCAGTAAAGAAGAACAAAAACAAATGCAAGCGCAATTGCTTGACACTTTAAAAGCCATACCGAGTTTGGCAATATTTATGTTGCCTGGAGGCGCTATATTATTACCGCTTTTTGCAAAATTAATTCCGAATTTATTACCATCGGCTTTTGATGATAACCGTATTGAAGACTAATTGATTTTCAACTTCTAACTAAGCCATTCTTTAAAATCTTTAACACGTTCTCTGGCTACGATAACGTCTTGTTCTTTATAAGAATTTAATTTAATTTGAAGTCGGGAATTGGTATAACTCACCATATCCTTGATGGCATTGACATTCACATAAAATTTGCGACTGATTCTAAAAAATTTGTGAGGTTCTAATTCTTCTTCAAGTTGTTCTAAAGTGGTGTCCAATAAATAATTTCTACCTTCAGAAGTATAGGCATACGTCCCTTTATTTTCACTGTAAAAACATTCAATATCGTCAATATTAATCAACTTAAGATGCTGACCAACTTTTACTGAAAACCGCTTTTTATACTCGCGTTCGATAGGGTTTACAAGTAATTTTTTAATATCATTAAAATCGAGAGTAACCGATTGTTGTTTTGGCAGACGTTCTTTATATTTTGAAACCGCTTTAGCTAGATCATCTTCATCAATAGGCTTTAACAAATAATCGATACTATTTAACTTAAACGCCTGTAAAGCGTATTCATCATAAGCTGTGGTGAAAATAACAGCCGAATTAATATCGATAGTTTCAAAAATCTCAAATGACAAACCATCACTCAACTGAATATCTAAAAAAATCAAATCAGGATGTGCATTATTTTGAAACCAATTTATAGATTCTTCAACCGAATGCAACATCGTTTGTGCTTCCAGATTTAATTCTGTTAACATCCGTTGTAAACGTCTAGCTGAAGGTTTTTCGTCTTCAATAATGATTGTTTTCATCTGTTTTTAAAATTTATTTCTTTACGTATTAATATATGTGATTTCTTGTCGTTGATTATTCCCAGATTTTGGTTTCTACCTTGTCTTCGTCTTTTTCTTCTAATAACTGCTTAATTTTTTTATCCTCCCAACTTTTCCGAAAGAGCAACCTTCCTTTAAAAACACGCCAGCCATGTATGAAGATGATAATGGTCCAAAATACGATTATAGAAATATTTAAACCTGTGATTACATCCGTATAAGGTCCTTCTAAAATGTAAAAATTATACGCGATAAGTGCAATTACAATACCATATAAGATTAAATGCAAATAGAAAATTTTAAGTTTCTGGACGCTCTCTTTTGCTTTATTATAGCGTTTTTTCTCTTCATCAAGTGATGTCATAATACTCCTATTTAATTTTATTATTCCCAACCTTGAGACTCTTGCTCAATATATTTTTTAATCCGACGTGCTTCCCAGTTTTTCCCAAAAATTAAGTTTGGTAAAAATACAGAAGCCGCATGAGCTAATAAACCAATTCCCCAGAATGAAAGTGTGATAAAATTTTGCCAATGAAAATAACTTTCGCCTTCATCTAAATTTTGAATATTTATATAGCATATCACAAGATTAACGACAATATAAACTATAAGATGCGAATAAAACTTTTTGAGTTGTTTAACGCGTTTTGCTGCAAATTGATAACGCTCTTGATATAAAATTTTATCTGTGTCCATTAGTCCCAATGTTCTTTATCTTTCTCCATAAGTTCTTTAATTTTGCGCTCTTCCCAATGCTTTCCGAATAAAAAATCGGGTCCATAAACACCCATAAAATGGAAGAAAACACCAATTCCCCAAAATAAGGCTGTAGCAAATGTTCCAAAACTCCATAGTTCTCCGCCATTAGTTACAATTAAAATAATGATAAGGATATTCACTATCACATAGGAGGCAAAGTGCCAGTAAAAACCTAATAAGGCCTTTACTTTTTTTTGAGCTCTTAGGTAGGCTTCCTCTTTTTCAAAAGCCCTATGATTTCTATTATTTCTGTAATGATCTAAATTATTTTCCATGATTTTTAAATATTAATTCCAACGTTCTTCTTCTTCCTCACGCATGAATTTTTCAATTTTGCGTTGTTCCCAGCCTTTTCCCAGTACACCATCATTGACATACACTTTGTACGCATGAAATGCCAATCCCATTCCCCAACCAAACATTGGGAACCAGAACCACTGAATGGTATTTGGTGTATAACGATACCAGATAAAAAATAAAAAGGGAATCACTAAGCAATAGGAGATTAAACTATAATAAAACTCTTTCATGTCTTCGACACGCTTACGTGCTCTTACATACCTGTCGTCAAATTTTGATTTTGGTTCGATTGCTTTCATAATTGATACTTGTTTTGTTAGCATTGGTATTGCAACTGCAAAACGGTTTGCTTGTTGATTGATTGATACGGTTTTATTTGATAATAATTTATAGCGTTGTTTGATATTTTCTAAACCTACACCACTACTCTTTTTTACAATTTGTTTAGGCTGAAGGTTATTTTCTACAACGAGCATACCCTCTGATTCATAAATCTTGATATGCAAAGGTTTGCTACTGGTGACCATATTGTGCTTCACAGCATTTTCTAACAGCAATTGTAAGGACAAAGGCACTACTTTACTTTCTGGGTTTGTTGCCTGATCTGGTATTTCAAAAATAATACTGTCTTCAAATCGCATTTTTAAAAGTGACATATAGGTTCGTGCAAAATTCAGCTCTTCATCTACAGTAATTAAATCCTTATTTTTCTGCTCCAGTACATAACGATAAACCTTAGACAATGAGGTGGTAAACTTTTGGGCGTTTTTAGGGTTTTCTTCAATTAAACTTGTTAAAACATTTAAGCTATTAAACAAAAAGTGTGGATCTAATTGATTTTTTAAAGCATCAAATTTCGCACTTGCTGTACCTGCAATAACCTTTTGTTCTTTAATCTTATTTTTCTGGTATCTGTTATAGAAAAATATAATGTGAAATACAGATACAATACTCAAGGTAATCCAGAGCCCGAAACTATAGCCTTGCCAGGTTTCATTTTTGATAAATTCTTCAAAAGTGACGCCATATAACAACACTGATGTTAAGGCTCTTAGTAAAAATAATGCAATTAAAGTGATGACTGTAGCTCCAATAACACCAATGATGATACGTTTAATAGTATCGCCTTTTTTCCATTGGCGCTGCTCCATATAATCAAAGAACGCCATATTAGAGTACCCTAAAACAAAAGCATAGAGTTGATAAAGCCCAAAGTCAATTAAAAAGTCATTAACCGTTTTAAAATCAAAACCTCCAGATAGTACATTTCCAATAACGAAAACTAGACATCCAATAATGAAGGTTATAATGATATTTTTAACTGATTTAGTCATAATATTTTACTCTTTACAAGATTTAGCAACCTGTTCTGCACGCTCTTTTCCCCAATTTGGATGTAAGTTGCTTTCTGGTTTAAAGGTAGCAAAAAGTTCAATTGATTTTTCTATTTCAACACAATAGGGTTTGGTGTCTTGCCCAAAATATTTGGCACTTCCCATCGCCCAATCGGCTTTATTAAAGACCACTCTTGGATTTTTTGGTGCCAGCTTATAAGCCTTATTATAAAGCTCAGTAATTTTCCCAGCATATTTCATCCCATAAGTCGCACCATCAAAAGCAACCCAGTTGGTTAACACATGTGCTTGCAGCACTAATAGTTCTGGGTTATCTTTACTTATGGTCATAGCCTTATCGATGTGATCTTGTGCTTTGTCCAACTGTGCTTTCAAAACATTTTCATCCTTTTCTGTCCAGCTTTTTAAACTGTTAATTTGAGCTATATAATAATGAGGTAACCATTTATCGGTTTCAGCCTTAGCAATGCGCTCGAACATATTTTCGGCTTCATCAGTTTTATTCTCTTGCCAGAGTTTGAACGCTTTTTGCATTCCTTTTTCATAATTGGTTTGAGCTGTTGTAATCCCTGAAACCAATAGCAGTACGATGATTATTAATTTTTGCATAATATTAAAGTGTTATGATTTGTATTATAATTTGAGTTTATATGAGATAAAATAATTGACTTAAAAAAATAAAAATTAAGATATTGACTAAGACACTCATGATATTGTTTTTTTATACTGAAATAACTTCAGCTTGATTGATGAGACAAATATCCAACAGAAGGCTTCAGTTTTAAAAAGCAAATGACCGAATTGTATTTTTTTAATGACGAATTGTAAAATATCTGAAGATTTAAGTAACTTATTGCTTTACCATACTACTAACACTATATCTATTCAAACAAAACAACCAATACAAATGAAAAAATTAGCTTTACTCTTATGTGCGTTATTGATGACTATTTCAATTGATGCGCAAGACAAACGACTTAAAGGTGTCGAAAAAGAACTAAACAAAATTCTTGAAGCAACTAAAGCAGCTGGTTTTGCTGTGGCTGTTGTAGATGGCGATAAAATTGTATATGCTAAAGGCTTTGGCTATAGCGATTATGAAAATAAAATTCCTGCTGATGCCAATACACTTTTTGCGATCGGCTCCTCCACAAAAGCATTTACTTCGGCTATTCTGGGTTTATTAAGAGCCGATGATAAATTATCATTTGATGATAACCCTCGAAAACACATTCCTGAATTAGAGTTCTTTGACGACAATATGAATAACAACATGATTATCAAAGATTTGATGAGACATAGTACAGGATTACCACGCCATGATGGTTCCTGGTACTACTTTCCTACACATAGTAAAGACAGTCTTATGATGCGAATCAAACATCACGAACCTTTTACAGGAATTAGACAACAATGGTATTATAATAACTTCGGATTTCTTGCTCAAGGCGTCATTGCTGAGCGAATTACAAGTAAAAGCTGGGAAGACAATCTAAAAGAGTACTTTTTTACGCCTTTAGAAATGAACCGAACGAATGCTTCAATTGCTGAAATGAAATCAAGTTCAAACGCAGCCTTAGGTTATGAAGTTAAAGATGATCAAATTAAAAAAATGGACTATTACGACATCGCCGGAATGTCGCCTGCCGGAAGCATAAACAGCAGTGTTAATGATATGTCTAAGTGGTTAATCACATGGATGAATAATGGTAAATACAAAGACAGCGAAATTATTCCTGAAAACTATATTAACGAAGCCATGAGCTCGCAAATGGTCGTTGGCGGCAATATCCCTGATGAAAAATTTCCAGATATCCATTTTGCTAATTATGGCTACGGATGGTTTTTACAATCTTATAAAGGTCATTATCGTGTTGATCATGGTGGTAATATTGACGGATTCTCAGCTAATGTCGCGTTTTTCCCTACCGATAAAATTGGTATCGTTGTATTAGCCAATCAAAATGGGTCGCCTGTGCCCTCATTGGTTAGAAATACGATTGCCGACAGAATGATTGGTGAGGCGCGTACCGATTGGGTTGGACGCTATGAAGACGAACTAGAAAAGGGTAAAAAAGCCCAAAAAGATGCTGAAGAAAATTCGGAAACCTCTAACGTCAAAAACACAAAACCATCTCATATTAGCTTAGACTACACAGGAACCTATGCTCATGAAGGCTACGGAAAATTTGAAATTGTCTCAGAAAATGATTCCTTATTTAGCACCATCAATTCAGATAAAATTTATTTACATCACTACCATTATGATGTATTTGAGATGATTGATGTTATTGAAGGCAAAGTAGATACGGCTTCCTATGGAAAATCTATAAAAATCGCATTTGCTACCAACGATGCTGGTGATATTTCTGGAGCAAAACTTAAAATTGAACCGACATTAGACGCTCTTGAATTTAAGCGTACGCCAAACACCATCGATGTTGACACCAAAACATTAGAACAGTATACAGGCGAGTACGATATCTCGGGAACCGGATTTAAAATATTTATCAAAAATGAGGCGCTTTATCTTTTTATAAAAGGGCAACCTGAATATGAATTGATTCCAACAGCAAAACACAAGTTTTCATTTAAAACGCTTGAAGGTTTTAAAATTGAATTTATAGAATCTGAGAACGGAACCATAACCGAGTTAAAAGCCATACAACCTAACGGAACATTTGTTGCTAAACGTAAGTAAATTGATGTTGTCATGAAGTACTAAATATATAAGGTTTGCGTTTAACCTATATAAACCAACAGTATGAAAAAACTTCTTATAGGTCTGGCAGCTTTCGTTCTTCTTATGGCGATGTTATATGGTGGATTACATCTCTTCGGAAAAATAATTTACGATTCTCAATCATGTGACATGTATAATATTGATAATATCGAGTTGAGAACAGGAATTAATGTCCCGCAAATCACATCGACAGACTGCGAATGCAAAGACAATCGGAAGTTCTCGAAATTCGTTATTGATACCAGTAAAGTAGATGTAGACAACTATATTTCAAGAAATGACTTTACCTTAATTGACGACCTGTACATTAAAGAAAATGACACGAAAAATTCGACTTACAAGGTGGTTTTCAATAAAAAAACTGCCGAACTTATTGTCGATTTAACCTATAAGGACAATTAACTTGAGCAGAAGACAAACAAAAAAAGCACCAATATATTTGGTGCTTTTTTTATAATTATAATTTAAGATTCAGAATCTGAATTGTTCAACTTATTTGACATCCATCAACTCGACATCAAAAACCAAAGTTGCATTTGGTGGAATTACACCTCCAGCACCAGCGGAACCATATCCTAAATCACTAGGAATTACCAATCGCGCTTTGTCTCCAACATTTAGTAAACAAATCCCTTCATCCCATCCTGGAATAACCTGACCAACACCAACTTGAAAATCTAATGGTGCATTTCTTTTGTATGAGGAATCAAATACGGTTCCGTCAGCTAACTGGCCTTTATAATGTACCGACACTGTTTTTCCTGCTTCGGCAGCTTTACCAGCTCCTTTTTGGATAATCTGGTAACGCAATCCGCTTTTGGTTTCTTCAAAACCTGAAGCTAATTTATCTAACTCAGCTCTTGCTGCTTCTCTTTCGGCCGCAACTCTTGCTTCTCTAGCACCTTCAAAAACTCTAAATGCTTCAACAGCATTAAAACTTTCAGCGTCGTTTCCAACTCTAACAATTTCCAAAGTTTCAATTTCGTCACCTTGAGCAATCGCATCAACTACATCTTGTCCTTCTACTACCTTTCCGAAGACTGTATGATTATTATCCAACCAAGGGGTCTCAACGTGTGTGATAAAAAACTGACTTCCGTTAGTACCTGGTCCAGCATTTGCCATAGACAATACGCCTGGTCCATCATGTTTTAAATCTGGGTGAAATTCGTCATCAAATTTATAACCTGGATTTCCTGTTCCTGTTCCTTGTGGGCAACCTCCTTGAATCATAAAATCTGGAATAACTCTGTGAAATTTCAATCCGTCATAATAAGGTGTCCCTTGTGGCTTTACATCATTTTCTAAATTTCCTTCAGCTAAAGCAACAAAGTTACCCACTGTTCCTGGAGTTTTTTGAAATTCTAAAGCGACTAAAATTTCGCCTTTTGTCGTATTAAATTTTGCGTATAAACCGTCTTGCATCGTGTTTTATTTTAATTGAGGTGCAAAGATACACAATGATTTATGATATACGAATTACGACTTATGAAATTATGCAACCTAAAGAAATCGTATAATCGTACTATTGCTTTATGACAATCGCTTATAATTTTGCAAGCCTCAATATTAAACTTAATTTTGTGAAAACTCTTTTTATGAACTTTATTACCAAATTAAAAGCAGCCTTCGGAAATCCTCGTGCGATGGAAAAAACACATGTTGATGATCATACTGAAGCCATTATTAATGATATTGAACATGAACCTTTTGCTATTGCTGATGATAATGTTTTATATGCAGGCTTGAATGAACTGGGTGGCTATTATTTTTTTCAGACCGTTATTGTTGGCACCTTTCATACCAAAACAAAAAAAGGAGCACAGTTAAAAATTATTGGTGATGGTTTTGAATTGGATTTAAATTCGGATATGCTCGAACTGGAATCAGATCATTCTAATGTCTCTAATAGAAACATCTCAAAAATAGATTTCCAAATTGAAGCTATAGACGCTGCCAAAATTGCAAAAGAGAACATCCAAAAATTGGTACTTACCTCCAAAAAACAGGAGCTCTCTTTTTTTATATATGACAGTACTGATGAAGAGGAATAGAATATATTAACTAACAGGCTTTGCCACAAATTCTGGGCAATCTAATCGGATAGAATTAGTAACTAACTCTTTTTCTAAAAGATTACAGTAATGTACAGCTCCATTCTTTTCATAAAATTTACAAGCAAAGCAAGTCCGCTGAACGGTTAGTATACCACTTCTGTTTAATTTATAAATAAGTGTACTTATAGTTTGGAATATAGCTTCTAAATCTGGCGGACTAAAATTATCGATTTGGGATTTTAACGGATGCGCAAAGTCGTGAATTTCAGAAACCATAGCTTCTCCCAGAGCCGATAACTGAATTGTGTATCTGCGTTGATCTGAAGACGAAAAGACTTTGACAATAAGTGCTTTTTTATCGAGAATTTTAATAGCATCACTAACTGTAGGTTTGGTAACATTAAATTCTTTGGCTAAATGACTCACACTACATAAGGACTCTTTGTGAAATGCAATGAATATGAGGATTTGAATTTGTATGGGACTCAAGCCCACAACCTTTGATTTCTCCCAAAGCAAAATTTTAAATACTTCGGAAATGCGTTCGAGTCCTGTAACGATTTTACTTGACAAATCGTTTTGTTGCTGATTTGGATTAAAAACACTATTGTCTTTCATAAAAAAAGTCCCGCTTTAAGTTGCGGGACAAAGTTAGTCATCCTAATTAAATTAATCAGACAATTTTTATTTAAATTAGGATTCCTAACTACATAAATTAAAAATTAGCCTTTGACATCTGCCATTGAAGCTCCAAAATTAATGTGTAAGGTGTTTCCGTTTGGCGTTACTAATGCTGGAACCGATTCTACTCCAGCTTGTTCAGCTTCCAGAATACGAGAACGGTCTTCACCAATATTAACAACTTCTACGTTATCTTTTCCTACTAAATTAATGATGTCGTGCTCTGCACTTACACAAACCGGGCATCCTGCGTGATAAAAAATGGATTTACTCATGATATTAAATATTTGTTGATGCATTATTGCACTACAAATATAGTAAGGATTCCTAACTATTAAAATTATTTAACATTTTTTCTAGGGTATAGATACTTAAAAACTAAGACGGTTTGAATTAATTCGCTACTTCACTGATAAACTTGATGCGGTATAAACGTAGTTCTTCATCGTCGTAATCGCCATCAAATTCTTCGATAGCCAAATCGATTTTATCGGTTTCAGATTCCATAAAGTACTCATGAATTTCTTCTTGTTGGTCTTCATCTAATAAATCATCTAACCAATAATTAATATTCAATTTAGTTCCTGAATAAACTATGGCTTCCATTTCTTTGATGAATTCTGGCATAGACATCCCTTTAGACGACGCTATATCTGTAAGTGGTAATTTACGATCTACATTTTGAATGATATACAATTTAATAGCCGAGTTAGAACCTGTACTTTTTACAACAAAGTCATCAGGTCGAACAATATCATTATCTTCAACATACTGTGCGATTAGAGCGACAAAATCTTTACCATACTTTTTAGCTTTACCTTCTCCAACACCATGGACATTGCTTAATTCATCAATGGTGATTGGATATTTAAGTGCCATATCTTCCAAAGAAGGATCTTGAAAAATCACAAATGGTGGCACGCCTAAACTTTTAGCATTTCGCTTGCGTAGGTCTTTTAACATTTTCATTAAGGCTTCATCGGCAACGCCTCCTCCACCTTTAGCAACTGTGACAATACCATCATCACTTTCTTCATCAAAGACGTGATCTTCAGTCATCATAAACGATTGAGGAGACTTAATAAAAGCGTGTCCTTCTTCAGACAATCTTAAAACACCATACGTTTCGATATCTTTTTTTAGGAAACCTGCTACTAATACTTGTCGTATTAATGCCATCCAATAACGTTTATCGTGATTGTTACCAATTCCGAAGAACGGTTGGGCATCTGTTTTATGGGACGAAATTAAGGCATTGGTTTTTCCAATCAATACTTGTACTAAATCCTTAGACTTATATTTCTCATTCGTCTTTTCAACCGTTTCTAATAAAGTAACCACCTCATCTTGAGCCTCATGTTGTTTTTTAGGATGGCGAACATTATCATCCATATCGCCTCCTTCTCCTGTAGCATTATCAAATTCTTCTCCAAAATAATGAAGAATAAACTTTCGTCTCGATACCGAAGTTTCAGCAAAAGCGACCACTTCTTGCAATAAAGCATGACCAATCTCTTGTTCGGCAACCGGTTTACCAGACATGAATTTTTCTAATTTTTCAATGTCTTTATACGCATAGTATGCCAAACAGTGCCCTTCACCTCCATCGCGTCCTGCACGACCAGTTTCCTGATAATAACTTTCGATACTTTTTGGTATATCGTGGTGAATAACAAAGCGCACATCGGGTTTATCAATTCCCATTCCGAAAGCAATAGTAGCCACAACTACATCACAGTCTTCCATTAAGAACATATCCTGATGCTTGACTCTGGTTTTAGGATCTAATCCTGCGTGGTACGGAACCGCTTTAATACCATTCACCTGAAGTACTTGTGCTAATTCTTCTACACGTTTTCTGCTGAGGCAGTATACAATTCCAGATTTACCTTCGTTCTTTTTTACAAACCGAATGATATCCGCATCGACATTTTTAGTCTTCGGACGAATTTCATAATATAAATTTGGTCTGTTAAACGACGCCTTAAAAGTGGTTGCATTTTGAATATCTAAACTCTTTAAAATATCTTCTTGAACCTTAGGTGTCGCTGTAGCTGTAAGCCCAATAATTGGAATATTGTCACCAATTCGTTTTATAATATGACGCAAATTTCGGTATTCTGGTCTAAAATCATGACCCCATTCACTAATACAATGGGCTTCATCGACAGCCATAAAAGATATGGTCACCGATCTTAAAAACTCTACATGTTCTTCTTTAGTTAATGATTCTGGAGCAACATAGAGTAGTTTGGTGATTCCATTTGTAATATCTTCTTTAACCCGTTTGACTTCTGTTTTATTAAGTGAAGAATTTAAAACATGTGCTACGCCTTCTTCATTAGAGACGCCTCGAATGGCATCTACTTGATTTTTCATTAAGGCAATTAAAGGTGAAACAATAATTGCAGTGCCGTCTTTGATAAGTGCTGGAAGTTGATAACACAACGATTTCCCTCCACCAGTTGGCATAATAACAAATACATCCTCACCTGCAACAACGCTTTTTATAACACTTTCCTGAAGTCCTTTGAATTGAGAAAAACCGAAGTATTGTTTGAGTGCAGAATGTATATCAATTTCTTTTATACTCATTAATCCCTATTGGTATTTTTGATACATTTGCATAAACCTAAAGATAACAATTTCTTTAGACCCATCAAACTCAAAAAAAATAAATTTTGTACAGTACTGAATCTATTCTTGAAACCGCAAGAAAAACTATAAATTTAGAGCGTGATGCTATCGCTAATCTTAGTCATTTATTAACTGATGATTTTGCAAATGCTGTATCATTAATCTATAATTCTAAAGGTCGAGTAATCATTACAGGTATTGGAAAAAGTGCCATCATAGCCAATAAAATTGTTGCTACATTAAATTCTACAGGAACACCTTCAGTATTTATGCATGCTGCAGATGCCATTCATGGCGATTTAGGTTTAATTTTAGAAGATGATGTGGTCATTTGTATTTCTAAAAGTGGTAATACGCCAGAAATTAAAGTTTTGGTACCTCTTATTAAAAATGCCAATAACAAAATGATTGCTATTACTGGAAATGACACTTCATTTTTAGCACAACAAGCCGATTTTATTCTGAATGCTTTCGTCGCCCAAGAGGCTTGCCCAAATAACCTGGCACCAACTACCAGTACAACTGCGCAACTAGTCATGGGTGATGCCTTAGCAGTTTGTTTATTAGAACTTCGCGGCTTTTCAAGTAAAGACTTTGCTAAATACCATCCTGGTGGTGCTTTAGGAAAGCGACTGTATTTACGTGTGAGCGATTTATCGTCCATTAATCAAAAACCAAAAGTAGAACTTACCACCAGTGCTAAAGATGTTATTGTTGAAATTTCAGAAAAAATGCTAGGTGTAACAGCCGTTGTGAATGAGGATAAAATTGAAGGTATTATTACAGATGGTGATTTAAGACGTATGTTAACCAAAAGTGATGAATTTCTTCATCTCACAGCAAAAGATATTATGAGTTCGCATCCTAAACGAATTGATGAAGACGCCATGGCGATTGATGCTATGGAACTCATGGAAACTCATGGCATCTCACAGTTGCTTGTTGAAAAAGATGGGCGTTATGCTGGAGTCATTCATATTCATGATTTAATTAAAGAAGGCATTATATAATGGCAAAAAAGAATACCGATGAGATGTCTTTTCTCGATCATCTCGAAGACTTAAGATGGCATTTAATACGAATTACGCTTTCTGTTTTAATTTGTGCAACAGTAGCTTTTATTTTTAGTAAAGCCATTTTTAAGTACATTATTTTAGCTCCGAAACACACAGATTTCCCAACCTATGAGTGGTTGTGCAAAGCATCACAATTAATAGGAGTTAATGATGCTACTTTTTGTGCTGCCGAATTTCCTTTTATCATCCAAAGTAGAACGATGGCAGGGCAATTTTCTGCGGATATATGGACATCTATATTTGCAGGATTTATCTTAGCATTTCCTTATGTAATCTATCAATTCTGGAGTTTTATTAGTCCGGGAATGCATGCCAAAGAACGTAAACACTCTAAAGGCTTTATTATCACAACCTCATTTTTATTCTTTGTAGGTGTGCTTTTTGGCTACTATATTGTAACGCCTTTATCGATAAATTTCTTAGCCAATTATAGTGTAAGCCCAGAAATATCGAATGAGTTTGATCTTAGTTCCTACATTTCAATTGTAAGGTCTTCAAGTTTAGCTTCTGGTTTTGTGTTTGAGCTTCCTATTATTATTTACTTTTTGACCAAAGTAGGATTAGTGACGCCGCAAATCATGAAAAAATACCGAAAGTTTGCCTTGGTCATTGTATTAATTATTTCAGCTATAATTACACCGCCAGACTTAGCAAGTCAGGTTATTGTAGCGATTCCAATATTGATTTTATATCAAGTGAGTATTTATATTTCTAAAGTGGTTGTAAGAAACCAAAATAAAAAACAAAAAGCGCATGTCTGATATTGTTTCCGAATTTAATGCGTATCGTTCTAAAATGAACGACGCTATTCTTGCCGATAATAACAAAATTATTAAACGCATTTTCAATCTGGACACCAATGCATTTGCTGAAGGAGCTCTGGATAAAAAAACCAAAGAGTTACTCGGTTTGGTCGCTTCTACCGTTTTACGATGCGATGATTGTGTCAAGTACCATTTAGAGTCGAGTCATAAGGCTGGATTAAACAAAACGGAAGTTGTAGAGGCTTTAGGTATCGCAACTTTGGTTGGTGGCACGATTGTCATTCCGCATCTACGTAGAGCTTACGAATATTGGGATGCACTAGAAGCTAATGCTGAAACAAAATAAAGCAGGATTTGTAATTGTTACAATACTACAATCCCACGCGTTAAACTTTTAATAAACTGAAAAGTTAGTCCTTTTGAATTTACTATTTTAGCAACCATGAAGAAATTAAGAGCCGACAATTTAATGAAGTCTTACAACGGACGAAAAGTTGTTAAAGACGTATCTTTGGAAGTTAACCAAGGAGAAATCGTCGGATTGCTAGGACCTAATGGTGCAGGTAAAACGACGTCTTTCTATATGATTGTTGGTTTGATTAAACCTAATGGTGGAAGCATCTATCTTGATCATACTGAAATCACCTCTTTCCCAATGTACAAACGTGCTCAAATTGGGATAGGTTATCTGGCTCAAGAGGCTTCAGTATTTAGAAAGCTAAGTATTGAAGATAATATTTTAAGTGTGCTTCAAATGACCAAGCTCAGCAAAAAAGAGCAAGAAGCTAAAATGGAGTCTTTAATTGACGAATTTAGTTTAGGTCACATTCGAAAAAATAGAGGTGATTTATTATCTGGTGGCGAACGTCGACGTACCGAAATTGCACGTGCTTTGGCAACCGATCCAGATTTTATTCTACTCGATGAACCTTTTGCAGGTGTAGATCCTGTGGCTGTAGAAGATATTCAGCGCATTATTGCACAATTGACCAAAAAGAACATCGGAATTCTTATTACCGACCACAATGTTCAGGAAACCTTAGCGATTACAGATCGTACCTATTTAATGTTTGAAGGTAGCATTCTAAAAGCTGGAGAACCTGAAGAACTAGCCAATGACGAAATGGTTCGTAAAGTCTATCTTGGGCAAAACTTTGAATTGCGTAAGAAAAAGATAAACTTTAACGGCTAGGCCTTTTCCTCTTTTGTTTTTTTAAGTGTTTTTTCCTGTTCGGCAATCAGTTTCTTTTGATAACGTCCTTGCACGATATCTGTGATAACTAAAATCACAATCACAAAATAGAAGGTTGTCTTACTCATTGGAACAATCTCATTTCCGAAGATTTTTAAATGCGCTAAATGTCCGCCTTCAGTAATAAGCATAATTCCTACAATAAATAAAATAAAAAGTCCTAATACTTCATACATCCTGTTTTTAGCTAAAAACACCGAAATCTTATCAGCCAGTAATAACATTAATAAACCACTTACAACAATAGCAATTGCCATAACGATAAAAGCTGTGGTCGCATTTTCAATATCACTGGTCAAACCTATAGCCGCTAAAATAGAATCGAAAGAAAATACCAAGTTCATAATCACAATACTAGTCACTACGGCATTGGCAGATTTTCTGCTTTTTTGAGTATCACCAACCTCATCATGCAAGTCGGTTTTACCAATCATATGCCAAATTTCTTTGATAGCTGTATAAATAATAAAAGCACCTCCAGCCAATACAATTAAGCTATGACCATTAAAAGCAAAATCTAAAACATCTTCAATATGTCCTGTTAAAAATGAAAATGGTTCTTGAAAAAAGTCTATAATAGATACCAACACAAAAAGCAGTACTATACGTAAGACGATTGCAATTAAAATTCCGACTTTACGTACACGCTTTTGATCTTCTACTGGCGCTTTTTTAGATTCTAAAGAAATATAAAGCAAGTTGTCAAATCCTAAAACAGCTTGTAATAACACTAACATTAATAGTGTAAAAATAACTTCTAACATAATGGTTTATCTTTTAATTAGAGAAAGAATGATATATAATAGAATGATTAGAGGAATCGCCATAAAATGCAACAGCACTAATAATACGATGGTTGAAATGATTAAAATATATCTAAATTTATTATTGGCGAAGCTAAAGTCTTTAAATTTTAAAGCAATAAGCTTAATATTAGAATTGAGAAAATAACAACTTAGCAAGGTAAAACCTATTAAAAACCATTGATTTAACAACAATGAGGTTGCCAAACTGCTATTCTGAAATTCTATAATTAAAGGCAATGACAAAACCAACAAGGCATTTGCTGGTGTAGGTAAGCCTTTAAAATACGTTTGCTGATCTTCATCGATATTAAATTTTGCCAAACGATACGCAGAAGCCAGCGTGATGAATAATCCGATAAGTGCAAGTGGTGCAATATTAAATTCGCTAAAACTGAAATTAGAATTCCATTCATTTTGAGTGAGCATTTCTGGCGCATTGATACTCATCGAAATGAGTTTAAACATCACAATACCTGGTACCAATCCGCTGGTGACCATATCGGCTAGTGAATCGAGCTGAACACCTAAAGGACTCTGAACATTGAGTTTTCGAGCTAATAAACCATCAAAGAAATCAAAGAAAATTCCTAAGAACACAAAAGCCGAAGCAGCAACGAAATTGTTGTGAACAGCAAAGACTACGGCTATACTTCCGCAGAACAAATTAAGTAAAGTGACAAAATTTGGAATGTACTTGTTTATGGACATACATAAGATTTGTGTAAAAATAGCAAACTATTTTCGACTAATGCAAGTGAAGTACAATATCTCACGCTATTTACAGTTTAATAGGTGGAAAATATTGTGCATATTTGTAAAAAAATTTTGCTGTTGAAAAAGTACCTATTCGTTGTCACGACTTTAATTACATTTTTTTGCGCTGCCCAAACTAAATATTCGAATGAATTTTTGAATATTGGTGTCGATGCGGCTGCACTTGGCATGAGTAACAGTGTCGTTTCACATACAGCAGATGTTAACTCAGGATATTGGAATCCTGCTGGTTTAGTCAATCTTGAAGATAACCAATTGGCGCTTTTACATTCTAATTATTTCGCTAATATTGCCAACTATAACTACATCGCCTTTGCCAAACCACTGGACGACAAAAGTGCCATCGCTTTATCTTTAATACGATTTGGTGTTGATGACATTTTAGACACCACACAACTCATTGACGATCAAGGAAATATTAACTACGATCGTATTAGTCTTTTTTCTACAGCAGATTATGCTCTGACGTTTTCGTATGCAAGAAAACTTCCGCTCGACGGTTTTAGTTATGGTGTGAATGCCAAAGTAGTACGTCGTATTATAGGTGATTTTGCTAATTCTTGGGGATTTGGTTTAGATGCCGGAATTCAATTTGAAACTAAAAATGACTGGAAATTTGGTCTTATGGCAAGAGATATTACGACCACATTTAATGCCTGGTCTTTTGATGAAGATAAGTTGGCAGATATCCAAAACGCTATTGAAGGTCAAAATCAAACAGTTCCAGAAAAAACAGAGTTAACCATTCCTAAATTACAAATTGGAATGTCTAAAAAATTCATTTTTCATTATGATTATACGCTATTAACTTCGCTGGATTTAAATGTGCGGTTTGAAGAAAATAATGATGTTATTTCTACATCTTTCGCTAGTATAAATCCCGCTTTAGGATTTGAATTTGGCTATACAGATCTTGTGTTTTTAAGAGCAGGTCTAGGAAATTTTCAAAATGAATTACAAATTGACAATTCTGAAGATCTCACATTTCAGCCTAGTTTGGGACTCGGATTTAAATACAGAGGTATTCAAATTGATTACGCCTTTACGGATATTGGAGACCAAAGTGCTGCTTTATACTCTAATGTATTTTCGTTAAAACTAGATTTTAGTATCTTTAGATAGTGAATAGACTTTTACTAGCTTTATCCTCAGGAATATTACTGGCAATCGCCTGGCCAACTTACGGCTTTCCTGCCTTTTTGTTTGTAGCATTTGTTCCGCTACTTCTGGCCGAACAGCAATTACGCTTATCTGAAATAAAACGCAAAGGACTCAAACTATTCGGTCTGTCGTATCTCACCTTCTTTATCTGGAATATCGTTACCACCAATTGGCTGAGGTTTGCCGATTTATTTGGGGCTTGTTTTGCCATTTTTGTGAATTCGGCTTTAATGGCACTACTGTTTTTAATCTATCACAAATACGCCAAAAGACAATCACAAAACAGAGCCTTACTATTTTTAGTAACTCTTTGGATTAGTTTTGAAAAACTTCATCTGGGCTGGGAATTTTCCTGGCCTTGGCTTAACCTCGGAAATGGATTTTCAGAATATATTTCCTGGATTCAATGGTATGAATACACCGGAACTTTTGGCGGTACACTTTGGGTTTGGCTGGTTAATGTACTTGTTTTTAAAGCTGTGCTTTCTTATCAGAAAGAAAAATCTAAAGCAGTCCTCACCTCTGTTTTATTTAAATCTATTGGAATAATACTTGTTCCTATTCTGATTTCTGTAGTGATTTACAAGACCTATTCTCATGATGGTGAAACTGTAAATGTTATTGCATTGCAGCCTAATATCGATCCGTATTCAGACAAATACAATATGACTAATATGAGGTTTGCGGATTTGTTTTTTGAACTATCAGATACGAAGCTTACAGATTCTACAGACTTTATCATTGCGCCTGAAACGTATTTTGCTGAAAGCACACGACTTAACAAGTTTGACAACTCACTTTTAAAAAACAGGCTAGAGCGTTATGTAGATGAACACCCTAATGTGAATTTACTTACCGGAATTTCGTTTATCGACTGGTTTCATGATAAAAACAGAGTTCGAAAAGAAACCAATGTTTATAAGCCTAGACCTGATACTTGGTACGACGATTACAATTCGGCTATTTTCATCAACACGTCTGACTCTGTAGCGCAATACAATAAATCAAAATTGGTAGTTGGCATTGAAAATTTCCCTTATCAAAGCGTTTTAAAACCAATTATTGGTGATGCACTTATAGATTTGGGAGGAACAGTTGCTATGAAAACAACTCAAAAAGACCGAAGTGTTTTTACGGCTTCTAACACCTTATTTAAAGCGGCTCCTATTATTTGCTACGAATCGGTTTATGGTGAGTTTGTAACAGGTTATATTAGAAATGATGCTAATTTTTTAGCAATAATCACAAATGACGCCTGGTGGAACGAAACTCAAGGCCATAAACAGCATTTGAGCTATGCCAGATTACGTGCCATAGAAACACGTCGGGATATTGTAAGAAGTGCTAACACTGGTATTTCGGCCATCATTAATGCCAAAGGTGAGATAACTAATAGCTTAGCTTACGGTAAAAAAGGAGCGTTATCTGGACAGCTAACAACCAATAATAACGTGACTTTTTATGTAAAAGCAGGAGATTATATAGCGAGAATTAGCATTTTTATTATGCTCTTTGTATTCCTAATTGGGTTTTTCCGAAGAGAGAAAGAAAAGCTTTAAGCTCAACGGTTTTAATCCCACATGAAAAACAAACATCTTAAGTATCACCTATTACCTCTTATTTATATTGGGAGTGTTCTTCTAAATGAATTCTACCCAAATATTATTACCATTGGTATTTGGTTTATTTCATTTCTTTTATGTGTTATCGCTCTTATACGTTTTATAAAGAAAAAACGAATTCTAAAATCTAATACACTTCTAATAATATTACTACTCATTCCAATGTTTGATGTATCATTAGGAATTACAAATTCTATTCGGACAAAAATTAAGGGTAAAATTGTACTTAGCATAATTGATGATGGTTTTGCCACAACTAAATCACTCACAATTAGAGCTAAAAACGGAAAACTAAATGGTGAATTCTCTAATTCGGCTGCTGGATTTGGCGGTTTTGAAAAAGCTCAAATCGAAGTGCTAAATGATAGTGCTTTTTTGTTTAAATTATCTACTAGGGATTATTCTGAACATCTCACTTTAGATAAGCAAACCCAACGCTTTTACACCAAGAAAAAAAATATGAGCTACCGAATTTTATTAAACGAGTTATTAAAATAACAGCCAAAAACTGAATACTGCAAACTTTATTGCCCTCTATAATATAGAATAGTGCTCAAGGTTTTAACGACAATATTGATATCTAAAAACACACTTCTATGCTTGATATAATACAAGTCGTATTGCAGCTTAGTCAAGCTATCGTCAACAGATGAACCATAGCGCGTATTGACTTGCGCCCAGCCGGTTAGTCCAGGTTTAACAATATGTCGGGTTTCATAAAACGGAATGATTCGAGATAATTCGTTGACAAAAAACGGACGTTCTGGTCGCGGACCAATAATACTCATATCGCCCATGAGTACATTGAGAAACTGCGGAATTTCATCTATTCTAGAACGCCTGAGAAACTTTCCAAAAGTGGTGATTCTCACATCATTTTTTTGTGCCCATTTGGCACCACCAACTTCAGCATTCACAATCATGCTTCTAAGTTTTACAATTTGAAACAGTTTTCCATTTCTTCCAACACGTTCCTGAAAATAAAAAAGCGGACCTCTGTTCCCTAAAAGGTTGCCAATGTAAATAATAGGAAGAATACAGGCTCCAAAAACCAAACCTAAGATTGAAAAGACAATATCAAAGGTGCGATGAAAAAACAAGTATAGTGTATTTTGATTGCTCCGACTAAACGGAAAATATTTATAAAAATCCTTTCCAACAAACTGAATAGGAACGCGATACGTTATTTCTTCAAACACCTGTGTGTATTCTCTAATTGTAAATCCTTGGTCTAAGAGCGCAATAAGATCGTGATAAATTTCTGGTGTGATGGTTTCCGAATTATAACTTGCTACCAATATTTCTGAAATCTTTTCTTTCCGAATGACTTCCATAAGTTCTTCAGATGCAAATTCTTTTAATCCTTTAAATTTTATAGGAGATTCTACTTCAGTCTCGGAATTAATAAACCCAACAATTTTATAGTTAGGATCCGATTGATTTAAGGGTCTGATAATGTTTTCAATATTCGAAATTTCGCCAACTAGAAGTACTTTTTTATAGAATCTAGGTGATGAAATAAAAACGATATAAGCCCATCGCCATAAAAATATCATGAAGATTATAGTCAAATAGAAATATAAAATCTCAAGTCTTTGAACAGGCAAAAAAGGTGCTAATACTGGTGTTAACATATAAAACAGCACTGTTGTTGATGCTGTTAAGACTATATTTTTAAACGTTGTATCGAGCTTACTCGATTTTTGAAGATTGTAAATTTCAAAGATAGTACCGAAAATAGTAATATAAATTACTAAGACGACAATGTAGGTGATGTTTTCCTGACTTATAGTAAGGTAATCAAAATCAAGAAAATTTTGTAAAATACAGAGCCCTAATAAAACCATGCATATATCTAAAATACGCAGTAATATTTTTCGCTCAGATATTTCAAAATGTATGTCTTTTTTTCGACTCATTAGTTTGGTTTGGGTCTTTGTAAATATAACAAGTTATGGCATTTATCAAGAATTATCGGCCTCTAAAATTTGAAACCATTTATATTTTATCGTATTCCAATCCAATAGTTCTGATTGTGCTCTGGCATTATTTATTATTTGGGCTCTTTGTTCAGCATTATCAAAAACATAAGTAATAGCTTTTACCATCGCTTCAGAATCTTTTGGTGGGACTAACATCCCATTTTCATTATTCTGAATCAAAAACGGAATGCCACCAACATTGGTTGAAACAATAGGAAAACCTAAAGCCATAGCTTCAATTAAACTTACTGGCATATTATCGAAATTAGTGGTATTTATAAAAACATTATAACCCTTAGAAAGGTTAATCCATTCCGATTTGGAAAGCTTTCCTGTAAACTTCACATTTAAATTCAAATCTTTGGCTAATTGCTTAACTGCTTTCAAAGTACCATCACTATCGGGTCCTACCATACATAATTCAGCTTCCGAATAGATATCTTTTAATGCCTTAAAAACGTGAATTGCAAGTTTTGGGTTATAAATCTCTGAAAATGACCTTACCCATAACAACTTAGGGATTTCATAGACTTTTGTGCGAAAAGGATATTGACTTAGGTCAACAGCATTAGGAATATGTGTAATATTAGTAAAACCAGAGTCTTCAAAAGCTGCTTTAAGATATAGTGATGGGGCTACATTCTGTTTGGCATTACTGAAAATCATACGACTCTTTTTAGGATCTGACTTTAAGCGCTGAGGCAGGTTGCCACCATGTAAAATGGGAATGTAATCCAACCTTAAAATGCGACAAAGCTGACTAATAATAAAGGCGTAATAAAAGTTTTGCGTGCTATAAGTGTCAATCAAAACCAAGTCTACTTTTCGAGATACCCATAGGCAAGATTTCACCATATCTAAAAGTCTGATGAATTTATTGGTATAACTTGAGGTATAGAAAAGCGTAAAGCCTTCTTTGCTAAGAAAGCCGCCCAAAATATTTATATATGACGTATTACTTGTGTTATTTTGCAAGTTGTTCCCTACGTACAGTATTTTTTTCATAAGTCACATTTAAAAGAGCTAAAGCATAGATATAAGCTGGAGCAGCAATACGCATAGATGAATGATTTATCGTTACAAACCAAAAGCAAAGAAATGCATAGAAAAAATAATTGCGTTTATTATTAGACCTTAAATCAAAAGGTTTAAAAATTAAGATTATAATAATGATTACTCCAAAAATTCCATGTTCGGCCAATACTCTACTTATTTCACTATGTGATGTTACCCCTTGACCTTCAACTTCGATACGTTGATCTTTAGCTCGACTCGAACCAATACCAAAAAAAGGATTAGAAATAAAACCTGCTAACTCATCTTTAAAAAGCTCGCCTCTACCTGTTGTGATATCAGATTTCTCTCGTCCCAAGTGATCTTTATTAGAATATCTTAAATCAATAAAACCATCCGTTTGCTTAGAGCTTAATACCCAAGTTGCCACAACACTTACAATAAACACAGCAAATAAAGCTACTAATTCATTTCTTCTTTTTCTTGAAATCTTTGTATAATAAATCACGAAAAAAGCGAAAATGGTAATCAATGCCGTAATCACTCCTCCTCTACTAAAAGTAACAATCGCGCGAAAAGTAATGGCAGAAAAAATCCCAATGTTTAAGAGTTTCATACCCAAGTTTGGTGATTTCGTGACCAGTCGTACAACGACAATAAACATTCCTAACCCTAAAATTGTAGAAACTTGATTTGCGCCCCAACCTCCTGAAGCTGCTCTATTTGAACCTGTTCCAGACAATACATCTCTGACACTTGGATTATAAAAAAAGATATAGATGGTATGTGTTATTATAGGTAATAGAATATATAATAAAATAGAATGGAGCTTATTTATAGATAGTTTTTTGTCATAACAAAACAAGGCGGCTACACCAAGACAAATTGGACCACTGAGTACAAAAGCAATATTTGTTCGGAAATTTGCATCAAAGCTCAATGTTGTAGAAGCCACAAATATGGACGGTATGAGCAACATGATGTACAAAAAGTAGGGATAACCTTTACCAGACATCCCTTTATAGAACATCCCTACAAACATGAATAAGATTAATATATATTTTCCGGCCTCATAAGAAATTGATCCTTTTGTCATTCTTAAAAACACCTCAGCACCAACAAAATAGGCACAAGCCTTTAAGACCTCAAAAGTTTTTAAGTGATCTGGCGATAAAATAATTCGATATAGAAAGAATACAACAGCGCAAAAAAAGTACACTTTTGCCAAAGACTCATTAAAATAAACTAACATGCCTATGAGCATATGAAATACAACCGCACTTATGTAGGTAATATTAGTTTTCAAATCTTAGTTTAAATTTATGAGGATAATGGTTAAAGATAGAAATAATAAAGCTTATAAAGTATTGAGACAAATTTGAAATAAATATCTATTTATTTTTAAGATAAAATCTGTTTATAATCATCTAAAGGAAAGCGGTAATGATAACTTTTTCCTAAAACAAATAATCCAAAGTGAACAATAAACACAGGAACTCGTGGTCTAAATTTTCTTAAGACTTTATCATATGTTTTATTAGAATAGTTACAAATTAAAAAAGGGACAGTATCTGGATTTAAATAGTTTTTAATGATATTTTTTTCATTAATTTCCTTTTTAAAATTAAAGGATTTAAAACTTACCTTTTCATTCTTCCGTATTAATTCATAAAGGTCAATAACCGACAAAGGGTTATCGTTATAATAAAACAACACACAACTGTATACGTCTATTAAAATCCACTTATTAAGCTCCTTACAGTACACTTCATTGTAAGAATGACCGCCATAATTTTTATCAAAAGGCGCTCGAGTATTACCCCATTCTCTAACCTTAAGATCATTAATCACACAAAAATTATTAAAAACTTGTGCCATATCACTACAAACGCCACCTTTTCCAGATAGCATGATTTTAAGTGCTGCATCAGAAGGCTCACTTAAACCTGGTCCGCCTTTAATATTATTCTGCAACCAAGAACTTAAGTGCTTTATTAAATCTAAGTCTGTTTGAGGTTTAACATCCTTAAAAATTACAGTATTAACTTCATTAAAATACTTTGGAATATCGGCTTTTTGATTGATTTGATTGTAAGTATACTGGTCAATATCTTTAATATTAGAATTTTTAGACAGCAATTTAAAACGTGCTATATACAAAAATGGATGTCGTTTAAAAACCCAAGATATTTTCTTTAAAATCATTTACAATACTTCGTTTAATAGCAAGTGCTAAATGTAATTTTTTTTTTTTGTTAGACCTAATTATCTAAGTTATCAAATAACAGTCATAAAAAAAAGGCGAATATTAAGTGAAATTTGACTAGCAAACTTCTTAGAATAGTCCCTCAACTATTCTCATAATAATTCTTCCCTTATTCGTTTATTATAATAGGAGTAGGTAAATTTTATCAGTTCTTGATTTTGGGCTTGAATCATCTTATGGTACTGAAAATCAGACAAATTTAACATTTTTTTAATACTAACAGTAAGATTTTCAAAAGTAATTGGAAAGAATAAAAATCCGTTGATTTCATCCTTGACATAATCTGCAATTGATGAAATATTTGACACCATTGGTAAGCAGCCATAATTCATAGCTTCGGCAATAACTTTAGGAAACCCTTCAGAGGCTGAAGGCAATAGTATGGCATGAGATATTTGATAGATTTTATGAACTTCTTTTCGTGATATAAATCCGTGAAATATAAAATTAAGACCACTTTCATCGGCTTGCTTTTGATAGCGTTCTTTAGCTTTTCCATCGCCAACTATATGAATGGTATTCAACATTGTTTTTTCGGTCTTGCTCAAAGCAGACAAACACTGAATTAGTAAACCAATACCTTTTTCTTCTTCTAGCCGACCAACAAAACAAAAATTTAGTCCTTCACCTTCTAAACTTTTACCTTGTATAACCTCGTTTCCAAAGGCTATTTCTTGTTCAGTTAAACACGGATTTTCAAAAGTTAAACACTGTGATTTCTGATGTTCCCACTTTCCATTTATAGTCACTTTTCGGCTTTGCTGTTTTAACAACCAACGTTGGAAACGATAGGCTAAAGGCGCCTGTTCTTGTTTCCAGTTTCCAGCATACTTAAACCATCCTTTTTTAGAGCGTTTAAACATCAAATACGGAATCACAAATACTCCAATACCTGTTGGTGCTCTAAACTGAAAGTAATCCGTTTTATCTAAAGCGCTACTAATTATTTTTAAAACCGAAGGTGCTTTCCAAAGAATAGCCAGTTTATCACTTAGTTTTGAACCTCCTAATGCAGGCAATGGTACAAATTTGATTTTATCGGAAGTATAAGGCAAAGCACTGGCTGGTGCTAAAGAATCATACAACATAGCCACATGAATCACCTCATCAAACACTTCAACCAAATGATTGAGTTCTGTAACCGTTGATCCTAAACCCACCAATTGACCATTGGGAGTTTTATAGTGTTCGGTATGTGATATAATTGTTAGTGTACTCATGCCGTTAATGCCAAATACTGATTTATTACAACTGCCCAGTCATGACGCTTCGCCCAGTTTTTAGCGTTGTTTTGATAAGTGTTTTTATCTGATAAAATGCGTTCTAACGCCGTTTTAAATTGCTTGGAATCATCAAAGTCTACCAATTCACCTGATTGATTAGGCTGAATAGCATCTTCAATACCGCAACCTTTTGAACCAATTGCAGGAACGCCAAGTGCATTAGCTTCTAATATTGCAATTCCGAAACCTTCAACATCTCCAGAAATATCTTCAGAACTCAACATAACAAACACATCGGTCAAAGCCAACATTTGTTTTAAAGTTTGAGTAGCTACACTTCCGTGGAATGTGATATAATGATCGACTTTTAGTCGTTTTGCTTCTTCTATAAATGCATCGGCTTCAGTGGGTATGCCAATACAATGGTAATGTACATCTGGAAAGGTCTTAATCAATTCTGGCAATTGCTTAATCACATTTAACTGTCCTTTTCTGGAACTCACACGTCCAACAGTCGTTAATACAGGATTTCCTTTTAATTGCATTGTTGGTGATTCGGTGAATTGCCAGTCGTTGACATTAATTCCGTTAGGAATCACATCAATATTCTTATTTAAATGCGACATTAATTGTTTTGTATATTGTGATACAGCTACAATCTTATCAAATCGCTTTAAGGCTAAATCTACAGATTTCCGAAGCAAAAAAGGTTTAAAATTAACTTCTGTTCCATGTACAACTGCTAGTGTTGGCACCTTGCTAAACAGACTTAAAAAACCGACATTCCAAAGTGAAAATTTCCCCGTAGCAATCATATATGTTGCTTTTTTAAAACTATTACGAGTCATCATCATACGCTTTATGTACATCTTAAAGCGAAGCCTTTGACGTTTAATACGTGTTACTGAAAACGGAAGTGTCGCATCAAATTGAGCTTCTTCTTTTCCTGTTTCTGAACGTTGATCGGCAATGACCTGAACGTCTAAATTTTGTTTCGACAAATACAAGGCAAGATGATAGGCATGGTTTCCTATACCACCAGGTTGTGGCGGAAACTCTGAAGTTACAATCACTATATGTGGTTTAACCGAATTCACGCTAATGGTTTGATTAATGGACCTTGCTTTATTTTTTTACTCGCCAGATGCCAGGATTTAAAAACCTGATAAATCACTAAAGGTAATATCAAAATACTGACTAAAACACCTAAAACCAATAGCGGTTTATTTTTTTTAAATTGATACGGAAAAATAGAGAGTGGCACCATACGCAGTAATGCCAATCGCGATGCTTTTTTACCAAAATAGCGTCTAAAAAAATACAGCACACTCGGAATAGGTCTCGGAGCGAAAAAATTGGATGGTCTAAAGGCATCCCAGCTTCCCATTTCTCGCAAACCACCTTCTCCGGCTTTAACATCAATGCACGAGGCTTTAGGATTTGATATACTTTTGATATCTGCTAAATATAAACGCATTCCAAACTCGCCATCGCCCATGCGCTGCTTTTCAAATTGGCGGTCAAATAATTTTACGGTTTTAAATACCTCTTTATACAATAGGGCGTTTCCAGTAGCAAATTGTGAGGCTACAGCAAAAAACGAACGCTCTTTTGGAATCTGTTGCCCCTCCGGATAAAAGACACCAGCAGACACCTGAGCATTGAAAAAGTCGAGGCATTTTAAATGTGATGAAATCCAATCTGGTTCGATACGCACATCATCTTCTGATAGTGCGATGAATGTACCTTTCGCTTTCCTAATCGCGCTATTTCTTGCTAACCACAGCGCTTTTTCCTCTTGTTTTATAAGCTGAATGTCTAAATTAAAGTTTCTATAAAAACCGGCATCGAAAGGATCGGATTGATCTACAACAATCACCTCAAAATTTGAATAATCCTGACGTTCTAAATCGTTTAAAACAGCTTTTAAATAAGCATATCTGTTTAAGGTCGGAATCACGACACTTACCTTTAAGTTTTTCTCAATTAGTGCCGATTTGAAGTTCTTATAATCACTATCATAGATAGAAATTGATTGAATTGGAGTCCGCTTGACATGACGTGTCTTATACCAACCTTTTATCTCCTTTAGCGGATTATGGAAAGACACTAGACGCAATATTAATACATATAACACCCAAGCTTTATGAAAGTATTTTCTAATAAAATGGTAATTATCTCTCACTGAAATAGTAGCAAAATCTGAATAGGTAGCTTCTGCTCCAACATATCCTTTTTGAATCGCCTGCCATGACAAATCATAGGCTTTGGCGATTTCTGATTCGTAGGTTGCATCGCTGTCTAATTGTGCTATTAATTGTTTTGGTAAGTCTTCCGCTTTAGGAAAAATTGAGGTTCCAGAATTCGTATATAATTGAAAATAATGTGTGGGCTGAAGATATTTTAAAAAACTAAATAGCATTACATCGATTTTGGTAATGGTGAATTAGGTAAAATACCTTTTAAATAAGCAGGGTATTCTTGGTTTGAGGGTAATAATAACAAATGGCATTTTCCACGATCTTTAATGGTTTCGGCAGTCAATAATTGCGAGCCTGTTTTTAAATACCAAGCACGATAACTCATTTCCTTACACCAATCTAACATTAGTTGACCAGCAGCTTCCATACCTAGATTTTCGACATTATGCATTTCAATAAAAAATGAGCATTGGGCCTCTTTAGCAAGCACTTTTGAAGCTTGCATAACCATGGTTTCGGCTCCTTCAACATCAATTTTAACCAGATCAGGTTTAAGTCCGTAAAACGAATACAAATAATCCAGAGTCACTGTTTTAACTTCCATAAACGAATTAATCGCTGCTGCAGATTGCGCATGAGAAGCATACATACTTCCAGCGGCTCCCGAACCGATAGTATAAAATTTAACCGTTTCATCTACCGCATCACTTACAAATGCAGGCATAAAAAACGCTTTATTACTCAAGCCGTTATGAATGAGATTAGTGGCTGCCTTTTGAAGTGCTGTAGGATTAGGATCTACAAGAAGTATTGATCTATTAGGATTTTGAATTAAAGCCAGTAAAGCTGTATAGCCAACATTACAACCTATATCATAAATAACATCGTGATTTTGAGTTAAATAAAACCACCATGCATCATCTTGATCTTCTTTTAATCGAAATGAATTTTTTAAAACTTTCAACGATTTACCACACAGTAAAACTTGAGTCATATTAGACTCATTTTTATTTATAAGACGCGATAATTTAGTCTTTATTTTTTTAAAATTCATTTGTTTTAATTTATCAATTATTTATAACCAATAGCAATTAAGTGGGCCGTTTCTTGAGATATATGTTGTACACCTTGTGATTGAAAACGATTAACAATATTAGAATAAATAGATTTAAATGTACTCAAAGGACGACGCAAACTAAAACTTTTTAAGCCTTGTACTCTATATTTTCCGGTTTTAACAGCATAATGAACATCAACCGAATCAAAATACTTTTCTAACAGGGCTTGTAATTGATCTTTTGTATAATGCCTTACGTGGTCTGGGTTTTTATGAGGCCCTTCATTTTTTATATAGTCACCATTTGGAGTTGTAAAATAAGCCCAACCACCTTTTTTAATCACTTTTGAAATGTTTTTTACAAAAATATCATCCTCAACAACATGCTCAATAACCTCTATACAAACTACAGCTCCATAGGATGCATCAGCTAAGGTAGACTTAGTCATATCTTGAATTACAACATCCTTAATATTACTACGCTTTTTTTGGATTGTAGCTAAAATATCATTGGTAAATCCCAGATTCAACGCTTCCCGAGTGCCACTTTCTTGAGGTACATCCAGCAATGTGATTTCGGCAGGTAAGTTTATAGTATAAGGTGATTTTCGTCCTCCAACATCAAGAATTGATAACGCTTCTCGCTGTTTATTGGTATTTATCAATCGTTTGATATCATTTCGTACTGTAACTAAATGTGTTGGCATGATAAAAAATGTTGCCCAACGCATGAATTCATAGTTTGTCATAGGACCCTATCGTATTATATTTCATTATCTAAAGATTACAATATTAGATATAATGCATTAAAAAACCTCAAAGATTAAAACCTAATCTTCGTAAAATTTAACAAATGCCGTATTCTGCTTTTTTAAATTAAACTCTTCACGAACGCGACTAATCGCAAACGTCCTAATAGCTTGTTTTTCATTTTGATTCATTTGAATTACCGCTTCTATTTTTTCGGCAAGTACTCTTGGCTGACGCTTTGGTACAACCCATCCTGTTTGACCGTCAAGAACATTTTCACTTAAACCTTCGGCGTTAGAAACAATGGTCATTAAACCCATCGCTTGTGCTTCTAAAACCGCATTACAAAACCCTTCTTGAATACTGTATTGTAAGTAAATATCTGATTGCTCTAAGCAATGTTTAACTTCTATTTGTGGCAATTTTCCTTTAAAAGTAACATGGTCTTTAAGGCCTAACTGGTATGCCGCAAAAATTAAACGCTCGTATTCGCTTCCATCGCCAATAATTGTGTAATGAAATTTAACGCCTTTTTCTTTTAACAACTGTAAAGCTTCCAATGTATATTCTAAGCCTTTTTTCCAGTGAAGTCTGGCAACTGTAACCAATTGTATCACATTATCATTAATACTTTGTTTCTTATCGGTTTGAAAGACATTAACATCTATAGCTGGCGGAATTACTTCAATTTGTTTTTCTGAAATATGATAAGCTGTCAAGTCTGTTTTCATTTCATTAGACAGCACGTGGTATTTTACAGCTTTTTGAAATAAATACTTGTAACACGCTTGATGCTTAAGAGGCGACAAATACAAGTCAAAACCTCTGAAACTAACAGCCATTTTAGCTCCAATGGCTTTGGCTATATTCTCTCTATTTACGGATAACATTCCGAAACCAAAGTGCAACCAATCTAAGTCTCTTGTAAGCAAAAACTCATTAACTATGAGGTTTCTGAAGCATTTATTAAAAGACAAACCATCTTGTTTGTCTAGTTTAAATAGTTTATAACTCCGTTTTGGATGCTTGAATAGGCTTTTAAATAGCGAGGCTATGCTATAGCTTATTGATGTTAATTTAGATTTTCCAAAATTGGGTGCCACAACACAATCACAAAGAAAATCATCATCATGAGCTGTAGCATAATCTACAAACAAAATCACCTCAAATCCATTAGCTTGCAAGCCCTTTATTTTATTTCTAAAAAAAGTTTCAGAATATTTCGGAACTGTAGATAAAACAAGTCCTATCGTTAATTTATGTCCTTTGTTTTGATGCATCAACAACCCTTTATATTTGTTCGTAAAGTTTAAGCATGTTTGTTACCATTTGGGCTTCATTGTGCCTCGCCTTTACTGTTTTTAATGCCTGATCTGTTAAATTTTTATAGGCTTCAGAAGTTAAGCTGGCCGCTTCAATAACTTTTTCTGCTAATAGTTTCGTTTGGCGAATAGGGACAATAAATCCGTTTTCACCATCGGCTATAACCTCTCCCATTCCGCCGCAATCTGTAGTAAGCACCAAGGTTTGTAAAGCCATTGCTTCTAATACGACATTTGCAATACCTTCTTCAACACTCGGCAACACCAATAAATCTGAAGCCTTCATTTGCGCTTCTACCTTACTAAACGGTAAATTTCCTAAAAGCGTCACTTGAGCTGATAAGTCCAAATCTTTAATCTGATAAGCCAATTCAATATCACCAGCACCTCCAATAATAGTATATTTAAATTTTAGACCTTGCTCCTTCAGTATATCACACATATCTAAAGCATAAGTATATCCTTTTTTCCAGTGGGGTCTCCCAACCGATATAATATGAAACACATCATTTTTGAGTCTAGTTTCTTTGGTATTTGAAGTAATGTCTAATCCGCTATAAACCACTTTAATCTTATGACTATCAGCACCATATTTTTCAGCTTCTTGCGCAATAGCTTCAGACACCGCATGAAATCCATCTACTTTCGGGAAATGCTCCCGATACATCGCTGCTAACTGCTCATCTGCAATGGGAGAATAGTTAATATGCGCGCCTCTTAAACTAAGTACAATCTTAACCCCAAACTCTTTGAGCCAAATCCATTCTGAAAGTCCTTTAGCCCATTGAATATGAAAAACATCAGGTTTATGCCATAATACAGGATAACTTTTAAGTTTCTCGAGCAAAAGATTTTTGGATTTATTTTTCAGAATCTTATCCAGTTTTGCTTTGTCTTTAGATTTAAAAAGTTTTAGAAGCAAACTATATTTAAGCAGTGTAATGGCCTTATAAATTCTAATGTTTTTATACCCAAAAACCGACACATTACTTGGGTAACTAACACGGCGTTTAACAAATCCGAAGATATAAATATCATGTGGCGAACCAGACAAGCCTTCAATAAGACGTTCAATAAATGTCGTACTAGGAATATCTCCCGAATAAACGGCTATTTTAAGTCTATTTTTCATTGGTTATCCTACTAAATTCTTCAGCAAATTTGATACTTGAAATCTGTCGTCCTCTATAATTCACATGAATTGAATCATAAAAATACATGGTATTAGTTAAGAGGTTGCTATGGTTAATGCAACGATATTCATTGTTTTCAGAAATTACAGTAACCCCTTTTACAGGTGAAAAATAACATATCAGTTTGATATTATTGGCCTCACAGAGACGTTTTATTTTTTCTACATATTGATTCGTAAAATCAACTCTCAAATTGGATTGAGATTGAATGATTTTAGAGCTGTTTTTAATCACAGGATAAGTATAATTTCCTCGATCATCAAAGCGATTTCTTTTCTCTGGCTGAAGAACACCTAATAAGGACGGATAAAAAAGTTCGGTGTTATAATAAGTCACACCAAGCATAGGAAACCATTGAGACAGGCTCAATAAACGCGCTCTTTTACTTTCAAATTGCTTGTAATAATCTGAAACATAAGACGTTGAAATAAATGGTAAAAATCTATAATCATTATCACTTACATCCATAGTTTTTGAATCAAAACTTGGATTACTCGGTGCCAAAATACAATACTTGGTCGTTTTTCCTTGAGCTAAAAAATGTTGCAACATAAGGTATTGACTAGACAGTGCTGTATCGTCCATTGCTAAGTTAATTCCATTGGTATGCGCTATGGAATCAATAAGCTTTGTGTTTAGTGTTGTTAGTCCGGTACTAGCTCCTAATACGATATAATCAAATTGTTGTTCACTGACTTGATTTGCCAAAAATGAAGGTTTATAAAACGAAGAAGCCTTTAACGACTGTAAACTAAAGAAGGCTATTACAGACGATAAAACGACAACAGCGACACAAATAAACCCTATTTTTTTTAAAAATACGCGCATACCTAAAACTGAAAATATATAAAGTCGGATGGATTTTTAAACACCCCCATAAAACATATTAAAATGGCAATTATTAGTGCCGAATATTTGGTTAACACAACTTCTTTTTGATTTTTCTGAACTGCAAACAATTCAAATACCAGCAAGATAAGAATACTCAGTACAATAATACCTGTAAACAGCATCGATTTAGAATTCTGAACAAAGACAGTTAGAGAATAACCATTAAAACTAAAGATATCAATCAAAAACTGATTGGCTATTGACACGGTATCGGCTCTAAAAAAAACCCATGCCAAGGTCACCATACAAAATGTCAATAAAAGCTTCGGAATATGCCAAACTAATACATGTGTATCAGACACATAAGTCCGGTTCTTTTTGGTTAGCAATAAAGGTAAAAACAAAAGAGCATGAATGGCACCCCAAATAATAAACGTCCAGTTGGCGCCATGCCAGAAGCCGCTAATTAAGAAAACAATCAGGACATTTCGTAATTGCATTCCAATAGTTCCTCTAGAACCACCTAAGGGAATATAAACATAGTCTCTAAACCACGTTGATAATGAGATATGCCAGCGTCTCCAGAATTCGGCAATATCTCTTGAAAAATAAGGAAAGGAAAAATTGGTCATTAATGAAAATCCGAACAAGCGAGCTACACCAATAGCAATATCAGAATATCCAGAAAAATCGCCATAAATTTGAAACGCAAAAAGCAAGGCTCCTAAAAACAATTCCGCCGAAGAATAGCCCGAAGATCCCTCAAAAATTTGGTTTACAAAGAAGGCGCAATTATCGGCAACCACGACTTTTTTAAATAAGCCCCAAATTATGAGGTAAAATCCGCTAAGAGCAAATTGGGTATTAAAATGCCTTTTTTTGCTGAACTGCGGAAGCAAATGAGAAGCACGTTCTATTGGTCCGGCAACTAACTGCGGAAAAAAGGACACAAAGGCTGCAAATTGAATAAGATTAGCTGTGGGTTCTATTTTTTTACGATACACATCAATGGTATAGCTAAGGGTTTGAAATGTATAAAAAGATATTCCGACCGGAAGGATAATTTTCAAGGTAGAAACCTGCATTTCTACACCCAGCATGTCCCATGCATCGACCCAGCTTTCAATAAAAAAATTAAAATACTTGAAAAAAGCCAGCATTCCTAAATTAAAAACCAAGCTAAGTCCTAGCAAGGCTTTGCGTGACTTAGGTTTAACCGTAACTTTTAACTGTTGGGCAACAGCATAGTCGATAAGCGTACTTAGCACAATAAGTCCTAAAAAACGATAGTCCCACCAGGCATAAAACACATAACTGGCACACACTAAAAACAAATTTTGCAAACGCAACGATTTGTTGGTTACAAACCAATACAAAACAAAGACTAGCGGTAAAAAAACAATAAAATCTAAGGAGTTGAATAACATCTTCTGGCTTTAAAATTCTACAGCTAATTTTGAGATTTCAGGTTTCATGCTCAATGGTTATATGTTTTTAAACCATTTTGAATATACTTCTTTTTTTACCAAATCATCAAAACCTTGAAATTCAATTTTAAAAAACGCATTTAGCAAGGCTTCTGTGGCGGGAGCTGCTTTGTATGTGTAAGCGCTCTTTTTAGGATTGATTTTTTTGTGAATTTTATCGATTAATCGATATCGCAACGGCAATTTATGCTGAAAACCGGGCTGTAACGGCAAAAAATTGGAGTATCTATAATTACCAGACTTACGTAATAAACGATTTCTAAAAAGCTGAAGATTGATATTTTTAGGGATTTTAGTAATATTAGAATGCGTATTAAAAACACTTGGTTCGAATTTTTTAAAATCGACTTCTAAAAAATCACAAACCTCTTTTAAGCAAGCTTCCTTATTTTGAATTAAATCTTCAAACAATACCACCTTAATCCTCTCAAACGGAATGTATTTATAGTAAGCTTCCAGTTGTTCTTTGTATAAACTTCTTCTAATAATACTGTTAGGATTAAACCGCAAAGTATCTTCAAGTGAATAAATGGCTCTCCCAGATTTAACTAAATGGAGGTAATTGGATATGGCGCGCTTTGTAGGTTGCCTCAAAATAAAGAGGAGTTTTATAGGTTTTTTCTGAAGAGCGATTCGTTTAGCAGCTGTTTCAGAACACAAATAGGTCGTCGAATCTTCACCAACAAGACGCGATTTATTTTGAAGCCCATTAAACTGTGTATGATACCAATTCCACAGTAACTCTGGATGTTCTTCCATCGACTGACTTAACCATTGATTGGTAGTCTTATCATAAAAATTAAAATCGGGATGCTGTAAAATATTATCGATATCAAAAAAGCCCAATTCATCATGCGCTATAGCTATATCTGGGTGACTATTGAGTATGGCATGCAGACTAGTAGTTCCAGATTTCATGGCGCCTCCAATGATAAAATCGGGCAATGAATCTGGTTCTTTAGACGTCCATATGTGCTTTAACTCATCGGTCATAGATAGCTACTAGTTAACCATACTTAAATATAAGCGTTCATGATTTTTAAGAAATTCTTCAATAGAAAACTCTTTAATAACTTGTTTTCTCATGGCTTCACCAAGAGATTGTCTTTTGGCTTCAGACATCGTTTTAATCCATAAGATTTTTTCAGCGAGTTCATCTACATTACTGGCTTGGAATAAACAATCAGGAAATTCCTTTAAAATGTCTTTGACACCCGAAACATTAGAACCAAGAACGACACAATTAGTTGCCATAGCTTCCAATGGTGCATTGGGGATCCCTTCGCGCCTACCTTCATCTTTGGTTGGTATGACAAACAAATCTGCTAAATCCAAAAAAGGTCTCACTTCTAACTGTTTGCCTGCAAAAACAATATTTTTATTTGAGGCATACCGTTGTTTTAAATCGACACCATAGTCATTAGTATCATTACCTACAATAAGTACTTTAATGCGCTCATCATTTAATTTTTCGACGGCCTGAAAAAGAATTTCTATACCTTTTACGGCAACCAAGTTTGCGATCGATAATATCACAAAATCTTCTGTTTTGAAATAAGTGGTCTTAGAAATTGGAGACTCAAATCCGTTAGGACGATAACGATTGGTATCAATAGCCAGGGGAAATTTGACAATCTTATGCGCCATATTACTGAAGTATTGCTCGATCATATCTTGATTTACCACAATAACTTTTTTGCTCAATTTAGAGCGCCAAGACCAGTATTTATTTCCCCAACCCATCGCTTTTTTAGTATATACATAAGGAATACCAGCTAATTTAGCCGCCAAAGGTTCAGAAATATCAGAACTCCAATGCCACGAATGAATCAGGTCAAAATTATGCGTTTTAAAAAATTTCTTAATCTTTAAAACTCTAAAAATAAAACTGGCTTTTGGTGTATATTTTGTTGTGAAAGAAAATATATGAATCTTAACATCGAGTTTTTCGACCTCTTTAAAAAAAGCCCCTTTATTATGAAAACAACAAATTTCGGGTTCAAAGATTGAGCGATCTAATCCGTTCACTAAATCATAAACCGACTTTCCGCTTCCTGCGGTATCAAAGTTAGGAATAGTATATAAAACCCTAATTTTTTTTTGCATAAACCTATTTAATAATTTTAGCAGGATTCCCTGCAATCACACAGTTTGACGGGACGTTTTTAACAACAACTGAACCCGCTCCAATCACAACATTATCGCCAATAGTAATATCACCTATTATAACCACATGAGCACCAACAACAACATTATTACCAATAGTTGGCAGCAAGGTATTATCATTATTTTTATTTCCAATGGTTAAACCATTTCTAAATTGAAAATTTTTTCCAATCGATTTAGCGTTTATCACTGTAGCAAAAGGATGATAACACATCATACCACCGTCTATTTTAGTACTTTGAAATATTTTACAATGAAAATCTTTACCAAATACCTGTTTTATTCGCTTGCTTCCGCCACCTATTCTCCAAAGAAAAATAATAGCATACTCAGGGTAATACAGCATTAAATGGTAAAACTTTTTTTCAATAGTATCTGGATTGACCTTACAGCCTCTTACCCTTATAGTTTCTAAAACATCGTCTTGAATAACGTTATCATTTATCACATACCTTTTATACAAAGCACGCAGTAACAGTTTCTTGTAAGCATGTCTTAAAATAAATAACAAACGGTTCATAGTGAGTTTAGATAGTTTACAGTTTTTCTATGTGATTTTTTAAAAAGTAAGGTGCTAAATAATACACGTAAACCTTTAAAAAAATTGGATATGGGAAGATAGTCATAATCGACAAAAACAGTCTTAAAACCAACGGTGTTTTCACAGGTTTAATTTCATTTAGCATGTCTTTAAGCAACTGTTTTCTATTTTGGATTCCTTTTGTTTCGCAGAGTCTTTTTGCCGTTGTAGAATACAAATAAGCATAAAGCAACTCTTTATATTTTAAAGGTACATCATTTTCTAAATAAAAAGGCAAGTGAGATTTTACATATCTCGGCCAATGCAGTGCAACTTTACTTTTCTTCTTTTTTGCTTTCTCAATAGTGGATGTCGAATGTTTATAATACAAATAAATATAGGTATTCAAAAACGCGACATTACATGTCATTCCCAGCTTGATATCTAAAGCTGTATCTTGACCAATTCTAAGATCTTCATTATAATGCCCAATGGTATCAAACACAGTCCTTTTGTACAAAAAAGCAGGAGGCCCAACAACATGTTTTAAGTTAGAAAACCAAAACATTCCCCAGTATGGTTTCTCTTTTAAAACTAATGCATCGGTTTCATCATCAGGTTTTTTAGTTTCTGAAATACCCTTGTGAGATTTAATCATTTTACCAAAAACAGCATCAACCGTCTGGTTTGTATCCAAGACGTTTATCATCTTTTGTAAGGCTTTCGGATAAATCTCATCATCAACATCAAAAAAATACACATAGGTACCACTTGCATTCTCTATCCCTTTATTTCTGGCTGGGGCAGAACCTTGTTTGGATTGCTTAAATAATTTGACCCGGTCATCCATAGCGATAACCTCTTGAATTTTCTCTACGGAATTGTCTTCAGAATTATTATCAACATATAAAATTTCAATATCGGTAACCTGTTGATCTATAATAGAATTATAAGACTTCCAGATAAAATCTGCGCCATTATAAACAGGAATGATAACGGATAATTTCATAGGTTACTTATTGTGATTTTGTTGATGCCATACAGCCAATGTTAGCAGTATACTGGTAGGATGAGAATGGTACACATTATCTATGTTCTTAAATTTTTGATAAACATTCCTCACAATTTCTTCCGGGATAAAATCAAAAAATGAGGTGTTAAAAATACGCTGTCTTAATTGCTCATCATTATCTGCTCCTAAAAACTGTAATTCATAATTACGCTGAATATAAGGATTTCCTAGAAGTGCATTCAACTCACGCTTCATTTTGTTCACCACTCGATATGGCAAATTATAAGGCGTTTTATTTAAATGATAATTATTTAAATGGAAAGGCTTTTGCTCATGCCATGTGATTCTAGACAAGTCATTATTTTGTCTTAGGTGGGCGATCTGCAATTGGCGATCTGCCAAAAAGGTTTCTGGGACAGTACAAATAAACTGGCACATTCTATCGTCATAAAATGGCATACTAATAGGATGTGCTGCCTCAAAAATACTCAAGTTAGTTGTGGTCCATCTATGTGCCCAATGCGTCGTTTTAAAAGCTCTTACCTTAGCATTTAAATCTTCAATTTTTATCTTAGCTAATAGAACTTCAATGCGAGATTCAAGATAGGCTTTAAAATTTGAAGGCAAACCCCAAGCTTGCCATAATTGCTCAGCAAGTTCTAATCCGCCAGGCTTCAACATTTTTTTAAGTAGTAATGGAATTACATCCTTTTCCTTTGTACCTTCAGGAACACCTCTATCAAATAGCACATCGCCCCAATGCCCAAGAGAAAAAAGACCATTCATTTTTTTTAATTCGTCTAACACACCCATTTGTCTGGGATGTGTAAATTCTGAATAGCATCCGTTTATTTGAGCTAATTCGTCAATACTTTCCCATAAATAACCTTTTGGGATCATAAAAGACTTAAAATCGAAACCACAAACCTTCGCTATTTTTTCACTTATTTTATGCTCAGGATAACCACCAGGGAAGGCATAACTATAAGCTTGTACTGGGTTATTAAGATCTTTTAAAATAAGTGCCTGACTTCTACTATCTAATCCGCCTGATAAAGGTAAAATAACAGGATGATCTTTAATTTGTTCTTTTGTTATGGTGGTTAACAACGCAATGTATTCTTCTAGTGCCTCTTGAAAAGAAATAGCACGAGGCTCATAATACCACTCAAACCAGGGTTTACTTTTAATACGCTTGTTTTGAGCATCAAGCGTATGTTCATGAGCAGGACTTAAACACACCTCATCTTTCCAATAGCTATCTTCATCTAAAAAAAAACCAGTAGCAACAAAAACACAAATAGCTTCAAGATGCAATTCATGTAAATGAGTTGGCTCTTTAGCATAGGTATGATTTTTAGGAAGTATCGGAGTGATTATACTATTCATAGACAAGCGCTAAGATAAAAAAAACCGTCCTTTAGGCACAATAAATTTTACCTAATTCAAAGATTAATTATTCACATGAATTGCTGCCCATTTTTGCCATGAATAAATGTGCCATACACCCCAAGAATTGTCATGTTTAGCATCGATAAAATCTTGTACATATTGTTTTAATACATCGGTCTCTAAAATATTTGCGCCATAAAATGGAACATCAAAAACAGTTTTGATTAGATCTTGTTTTATATCGCCACGTAGCCAATCACTAAGCGGCACTAAGAATCCGCGTTTCTTTTTGTTGATTAAGTCGTTGGGGACTTCTTCAGACAGCAATGTTTTGAGTGTTATTTTTAAATCCTTGTAGGTTTTCAAATCCTGTAATTCTTTCCAAGCATGTACAATACTTTCTTTATCTAAATAAGGAATTCTGACCTCCAGACTATGAGCCATACTGGCACGATCAACCTTTATTAACACACGCTGCATGTGTGCATAAAATTCATTCCATCGCATTTCATGCAAAAGTCCCTCCCGAGATGAATTATCAAATTGGTACAACTGGTGAATCGCTTCTGAAAAGTCACAATTAGGCTGCACTTTATCCAATATATGAAACGGAATCTTAATATGTTTGTTTAAAATAAAAGTGTCAATCGTATTAAAGTAAGGCGCCCAAGTATTTGTAATTCCAAGTTTATTTGTGATTTTGGCTAAGCTTTTCCGAAGGATATAAGGCATTTTAAACCAAAACCGTTTATCTAGAACATCTAACATTCGTGGGTATCCCAAAAACAATTCGTCGCCTCCATCTCCCGAAAGCATTACAGTATGTCGTTTTTTAGATTCTCTTGCAATAACATAAGTTGGAATACTTGAATAATCTCCAAAAGGTTCAGAATACGCATTAAAATGGTCGTCGAGACTTTGTATCAAATCGTTGGCTTCTATTGAAACAATATGCTGACTTAAACCTATAGCTTTAGCATAACTTTGCGCAATTTCGCTCTCATTAAGTCTTTTATCATTCACCTTTAAAGTAAAGGCTTCAATATCGGTTTTTGATTTTTTTGCATAGCTACTAATCAAAGGGCTATCAATACCTCCGCTTAAAAAAGTAGCGACTGAAACATCACTAATTAACTGTCGTTTTATTGCATCTTTAAGAACATTGCCATAGTTAGAAGGTTCAGGTTTTGGAATGTGTTTATGGGTCTTATCAAATTGTAGAATTATGTTCTTGCTGTACTGACCAGTATTTGAAATTATAACGACTTCCCCAGGGTTGACCTGGTATATATTTTCATAAATGGTATTGGGCGCCTGCATATATCCGAAGCCAAAATATTCTTTTACAATCTCTGGTCGTAATTGTAATTCATGCTTAAACCATTCGTGTTTAAAAATTTGGTCAAATTGAGAAGCTGCTACAATGCCATTAGCATGAACTCCATAAAACAAAGGCTTAATTCCGGCAAAATCTCGGCTCAAATAACAACTATTGGTTTGCTTGTCTATAATTGTAATGGCGAACATTCCGTTTAGGTGCGTAAGGGTTTGTTCGACACCCAATATATCTAGAAGACAAATAATGACTTCGGTATCTGAAGTAGAATTAAGGTTTTGTAACTTATAACGTTCGGCTAATTCGAGATAATTATAAATTTCACCATTAAAAACGATATGATATCGGCCACTCGGACTCGTTTTTGGCTGGTTTCCCTTAGGTGATAAATCTAAAATTGCCAGCCTATTAAATCCCAACCTATAATTTTCGCCTGTGTGTACCTGAGTAGAATCTGGACCGCGATGCTTAGACAATTCCAACAGTTTATCAAATGAACTGGCATGAGATAGCATTTCAGAATTAAAACAAAACTCCCCTAAAAATCCACACATTTACTTTTAATTTTTTTGCTAAAGATAACTTAACTATTGAGTTCGGTATACAATTCATTTAATTGTTTAACACCTTTATTAAACGAAAATTTCTCTGTTACTTTTTGATTAAATTCCTGAAGCTTTTCTTTATCAAGTGTTAAACATTCTAGAATGGCAGCATCTAGGTTTTCGGGAGAATTTATGTCAAAACTAATACCGTTAATACCATGAGACAGAAACTCAGGAATTCCGCCAACGTTTGAGGTCACGCAAGGTAAATTATGCAGACACATTTCTATTAATCCGTTAGGCAACGACTCATAAATTGAACACTGAACTGCCAGGTGATACGTTTTATAGGTTTTTCTTAAAGCTTCATTTTTCATATAGCCAAGTAGTCTTACATGGTCTTGAAGTTTAAGCTGAGCTATTCTAAATTCGAGGAATTCTCTGAATCTTCCATCTCCATAAATATCACAAAACACATTCACCCCTTTGTTTTTAAGCCTGTAAATACTATCGAGAATATACCATTGCCCTTTTTCCCATTCAAGCCTTCCTACCGAAATAAGTTTAATAGCTTGATCACTTGTTGGCAACTCCTTGTGATTATAATTTTCTTTTTGATACAAATCGGGTTCTACACCTCTATAAATCACTTTTATTTTTTGAGATTCAATACCACGTTCTTGAGCCAACTCTTTAAGATACTGGCTATTGACATGAATGTTTGTAAAGCATTCCATTTTTTCTAAAAAGATTGCTCTACTGGTTTCATTAAGAGTTTCTACCACTAAGTCTCGTCCTCTGAGCGAGACCAACATTTTGGTATTTTTAGATTTCAGAAATTTTAAAACTTCAAGAGGCACCATATGCAAATTATGCACATGAAGCACATCACTATTAGTTCTTAAAACCTGTTCCCATTTTATCAGTAGTTTTATTCTGTTTTTTAAGGTTTCAGAATTAAAAACAGCCATATCTCCTTTTGAGAACAAGAGTTGAGACCCAATAAAACCTGCTGTTTTGGGTTTAAAAATATGAGAGGGTTTACCTATTTGCTGATAAGGAATATTTGAAGTTTTGCCTAAGTTTTTTACGCAAAAGACGGTGTGTGATAGCGTTGATTTTTCTAAAGACAAAGCATTAAAGAGCGTTTGCATATAAGGCTGGTCTGGATGGCCTAAAAACTTTACAAGATGCATGACTCTCAACATAAATTCAGATTCCTTTTGGTGTGCTTTGGCTTTAAAAATAGTCTTATTTTACGTTATTTTTATAAAAAACCATAGATTTTAAAAACAATTTTAAACCGTCGCGAAACTTCAGTTTATAAGTTCCGTCGCTTTTTGTTTTCAAGTACTGCTTAAAAACTTTTGGAGAATAAGACATTCTGTTTAAAAAATAGTCTTTAAACATTAATTGCTGGACACGTTCAAGATAATCCTCAAAACCTCTGGTATCGTAAAATTTTGAAGAATTAGCGTTTAACAATTTTGCTTTAATTCTATCAAAGCCTTGTATATCTTGGACCTCAATATCCTGTTGCCTTTCAAATAATTTTGTGAGAACAGCTTCAGCTTCGGAATCCATCTCAGCATTGAGATATCGCAACATTTTAAGGCGTATTGTAGCTCTTACTTTGGGCTTAATGTCTTGCTTTTTAACAGAAACCTGATTATCATGAATACGATATTTCAGCAATACATCTGGTAAGTTATGTAATGTCCCAAACGGAATTAATCGCACCCAAAAATCATAATCTTGAGTGACGCTAAAAGCTTCATCATAATTGAGTTGATTTGCTTTTAATACGCTATTGCGAATCATTACCGAAGGATGAGTAAAACAGTTTTTTTGTAATAATTCTATTTTAATAGCCTCGTGAGACTCTGGTCGTTTTACAATCTTGTCGGTTCCTAAAATAACATGAGCCGAACCACATAACACAACATCTGGGTGTGCATCTAAGAAATCGGCTTGCTTTTTAAAACGGTCTGGCAAACTAATATCATCACCATCCATTCGCGCTATATATTGCCCATTAGCAATAGTCACCCCATGAATTAAACTATTGGTATGTCCGCTATTAACAGATTTCTCAATGAGTTGAATTCGTGAATCCTTAAACTTCTTAACCTTAGACACCGTCTCATCTGTTGAGGCATCATCAATTATAATGAGCTCAAAATTGGTAAGTGTTTGTTCTAATATACTCGCCACGGCATCCTCAACAAAAGCAGCGCAATTATAGACAGGCATTAAGACCGATATTTTAGGATGAGTTACAGTCGGATCCATGTCTCAGGAATTAAATCATTGGTATTTCTTGTTCGATCTGCAAACCATTGTTTAGGAGCAATCACTTTTTTTTGCGGATGTGCATTTAGCCATGCTGCCCACCAGCTAAAAGAACTATTTGCAATAATATTATGGGTACACTTACTCATTAAACACAGGTCTTTCCAGCTATCTTTACCCGTATTATGATCTACAAACAACTTATCCATAGACAGCTGTTCAAATGTATTTTTAACCCATTTAGAATCATCTGAAAAAAACACAAGCTTCATCTTGTCATTGTTTTTTGTAAGTTGCTCAATCGCTTTCATGTAGTAATCAACACTACACACGCCGTGGGTTTGATTGGTTTTAGGGTCACTTATATAATCCCCTCTTCTGATATGAATTCCTAGGGTTGTTTCAGAATTAAGTGTATTTAAAATATCACGGTTTTTAGGTTGAAAATCTTCCGTAGGAAAAGAAAACAATGCTCTTATAGCTTCTTCATAGCCGCGATAATAGTGATGACTTTGGAAATAACCATTTAGAAATAATGGTGGCTTGATATTACTTAGATCTTGCTGAAAAACCGGAGAAGGTTCATTGTATTTTTTAAGATAATTGAAGCCCAGTTTTTTATTAATACGATGAATTACTGAAAGCTGATCAAATTGTAAAATATCTTTTTTACTCGCAAAATTATAGGAATTATTGAAAATATCGAGTTCAAAATCTCTGGTAGTAACTCGATGATTATGTCGACTCAAATCAAAAAAACGCGTATCAATTTTAAGAGGACATTTATGTGTTTCAGACAAAACATATCCAAGTGCAAATTGAAACATTTGGTTTCCCAAACCTCCTTTTAATCTGATTATAATCATTTTTTCTTAGCTAAAACATGATAGCCATAGCATAACAACTCTGACGAATTAGCATCTTTATCAGACAGCGTTTTTAGCAGTTTTTTCATATTAAACAACAACTTTTTTGATGGAGCATCTAAAGTAACATTGCTGTAACGCTGAGACATTGATGGCAACCTATTGACTTCTTGAGCTAGGTATTCGAAATAGTTACCATTGGCAGTGATGTTTACAATTTCAAAACCATTTTTCTCTAATTCGGTTTCATAAAAAAAGGAATTAAAGCCCGAATAAAAATGATAAGGTGCAAAATGCGTCAGACTACAAAATGGCGCGGTTATAATTAAAGTTCCGCCAGGTTTTAAAAGTCTCGTAAACTCAGCAATAGCTTCTTTTGGGTTGACAACATGCTCTAAAACCTCAATACACATAATAGCATCAAAGGATGCATCTTCTCTCGGAATCGAAGCGATATCTGAAATGATATCAAGTTCGCCATAATCCCAATCTTTCTTTTGCAAACCCGGTTTACCATTATTGGCTTCATAGCCACCAAAATCCTGAGACACGTACTCCAAATGTGTACAATAAGCCTTATACTGTTGTTGTCCGGCACCAGCATCTAGAATTTTGCTTCCGTTAGGTAAATTTTTAAGCGTTTCTTTTAACCACACTTTTCGGTCACGCTCATTAGACTTGCCTACATCTATTTTTTCGTTTGGAGCTTTCCCTAAAATTGATTTCAGCTTATGTTTTAAATTCATTTCAACTTTGTTTTATCCTATTTTGAACGCCATAAGGATTCGCGAACAAATATAGTATTGATATAGGTATCTGCATAAATAAGATACCCTTTACTTGCTATATAATCAATTAATGATTGATTTTTTACGCCTTGGCCACTCGTTGAAAATGAAATGGTTTCTACACAAATAACCAATGGGTAGTTCTTTTCAAAATCAATAGACTTAATCACTAACTCGTCAATACCTTCAGCATCTAAGCTAAGGAACTGAGGGAATTCACCATTAAAATTTTCGTTTAAAACTGTCGGCAGGGTCTTGACTTGTATCTTTTTGACTTCTTTAATTTTATAATTTCCTTCTTTACTATAATTTTCGGCATCGGTCTTTGAAAAGGTATTTAATGTAGACGAGCTAATGATATAAAAATCCTCTTCAGAATTAGTATCACCAATACCTATATTGATATTAACATCTTCTTTTCTATGCTCTATAAACGCCTCGAATAAAACAGGATCTGGCTCAATATTTATGCCTCGGGCACCTGACTTATAAAACAATGCTGTATTACTTATTTTAAAAGGGTGATGCGCTCCTATATCGATATATGTTGGTTTAGAAATCCCTAATCGCTTAAAAACAAAACCTATGATTAAATCTTCGCCACATTGCGAATAAGACACTTTTTCATAAGACGCTTTTGCCTTGAACGATTTTAATACGGATTTGATTTTAGACTTCACTTGTGGGTGTTATTTATATCTCAAAGTTAAACTTATTTATGTAATTACTTAAGCGCTTGTGAATTATACAGCTTAACCTGTTGTTCTGTCAATTAACACAGCCAAAGGCTCTTATAGATTTTGTAATTTTGGGGCTTTATAGGTGACTCCAAAATGATTCAGCATTTGAAGTAAATACCGCTCGCGATAACTTACGTAGTCGATTCCCTTTTGTGTCCATAGCTTATTAACATCATCGACGTTATAATCGGTAATATTAAGTTTCTTCTTATGATTGATAAAATCGATATCTGATTTATCAAATCCGTGATTTAACAAAAACTGAATCAAATCATCATTTAAGTGTTCTTGTCTGAGGAATTTCATTTCTCCCATATCTGCTTTAAATGCTCCAGAATTGATATAGTCATCATTAAGTTTAGACAAGGCTACTTTAGGATCTTTAAAAAACATTTGAACAAATTGTATGGTTTGAGTACCAATATCAAGGTTATTTAAGGCTTCGTCTATGGTGTTTATTCTTATTTTTTCGGCATGTTTATTCAAGTCGACATAGTCATCCATATTTAAGTCTGGAAAAGACGGAAAATGCACATCAAGTATTGATTTCGGGACTTCCAACTGATTAGGATTTGCCCATGCTTTAAATTTATAGGTTGATAAAAACCGACTATAAGGGTCTCGTATTGTTGAAACAATGACGCGATTTAAATACTGCTGAGGAATTTGTGAATACGTTCCGTGTTGATCGGGACGACGGTTAGGCATTTTGATGTTAGGCAGTATCAATTCCTGAAACTTAGGTGTAACGATATGAAACTTATAAAGCGCTTTTTCAAAGATAGAGCGCTTATCAACTTTGTATAGTGTTTTTAAAACATTACGGGTAAATGTGCTACCTGTTTTAGGCAGATTAAGAACAACAAAATCTTTTGTAATTATCATGGTGCTGTATTTATGTATTTAATATACCAATAACTTATTGAGTACTTTATTGAAAAACTGGTTTGTTTTTTTGTGCTTTAAAATAAAGGGCATTGAAATTATACTGAACGCTACCCAAATTTTTATATGTTCTGAAAACCTGAGTTTTTTAAACGACTGCCGATAATTTTTTGTCCATAATTTTCTAAACCACCTAAAGCGTTTCACATCGTGGATTTTAAGTGCCAGTAATTTTTTAAAGATCATGGCATAATATTTAAGATAAAGCTTTCTATCAATCAGTTTTAACGAACCAAACATGGTTAAAAGCATGGCTTCAATCTTTTTAATCTTGCTTTTTGAACTAAAAACACCGCCTTCATGTAACCTATAGCTTCCAGTAATTTCGTCTAAACACTTAATTTTTCCGAAGTTAGATTGATACAACAACATCACAGTATCTAATCCCGGTACATTTGGTAATACATTTTGAAAATTTCTATTTCGAAAAACCCGTGTTAAGGTAGGCGCCCAAATTGGCAAATCTTTTTGTTCGTAGATATTTTTACGCTCACTTGGTATTAATTGCTCTTTTACTATGTGGTTGTCTTTATTGACAATATTTATATTCGTGAAGCAAACTTCAAAGTCGGCATTAGCCTCAAGAAAATCTACTTGCTTCTGCAATTTCAAAGGGTCTGTCCAGTAATCATCACCTTCACACAATGCAATATATGTTCCTTGGCATTGCTCTAATGCAAACATAAAATTATCATACATTCCTTTATTTTCAGAATGAGAAATCAATTTGATTACTTCTGATTTTTCATGATTTTTTAGAACCCTTTCAATATGTTGAACCGTTTGGTCCTTAGAACAGTCATCAGCAATAATAAATTCAAACTCAAAATTTGTTTGTTGCATTAAAACACTTTCAATCGCTTGAATTATAAAGTTTTGATGCAAGTATGTGATCATACAAACACTTAATAGCGGTTTATCTTTCACTTTCAAAATTTAGAGGTTCGAGATGTTTTTTTACAGTAGCAGGTACTCCAGCGACCATACAATTACTAGGAACATCTTTAGTAACGACAGCTCCAGCAGCCACTATAACATTTTCACCAACAACAACATCGGGTAAAATTGTAGCATGACTTCCTATTTGAGAATAACTTTTAATGGTGCATCTTCCTAACAGTTGTGCACCTGGAGAAATTTCGACAAAATCACCAATAGTGACATCATGCGTTAAGGTTACGTTGTAATAAATAATAGCCCCTTTTCCAACACTAACACCATTAGCGATGATTGATTGATCTAAAATATTAGAACCTTCACCAATGCTAATATCGTAACTTCCTATAATGGCATGTTTACTAATTGTACTTGAAAACACACCACCAAGTTTGGTAAATGTATCATAAACTTTTTTCCGCAAAACAGGTTTGCCGATACCGATGGTGAACTTTTTGTCTGTAGATTTAAAATAGTCTTCGGCTTGTTTTGAAGTATTAAGTATGGGAAATGTATCAAAAAGAAGTTTGGGCACATCTGGATTTACATCATCATAAAACACCAAGTTATCAGTCTCATTTAATTGATGTAATGTTTCTAAAACCTCTTTTGCAAAACCTTTGGCACCAACAACAATCATAAATTCTTTTTAATCGTATTAATAATCATTTGTATTGCTTCCTCATTGAGACCCACGTACAAGGGCAAACACAAGACCGTTGACGCTATCGCTCTAGAGACTTGGCACTTATTGTCAGACACATCAATATAAGGTAATGTATCTAAACTTGGATAAAAATACCGTCGGGTAAAGACCTTTTGCGCTTCTAGAGCCTCTTTTACTTTAATGAGGACAGCTTCAGTTTTAAAAATTACAGGAAAATAACAGTAATTCCAATCTGTATGCGTTCTAATCTTAAGCATTTTTAGATTGGTCTCTTTTAAACCTTCATTATATTGATCTACAATTGCTTTTCGATTCCTTATTATTTCATCAAAATAAGGAAGAACAGCAAGTCCCATAGCTGCTTGTAATTCACTCATTTTAGCATTAATACCAATGCCATGGAAGGCTTCAGAACCATCATGACCAAAATTATGGTGATGAAATAAAGTCTCGTGTAATTTACTGTTATTGGTGATCATCGTACCTCCTTCTCCTGTGTGAAACACCTTTGTTGCATGAAAACTGCAGGTACTCACATCTCCGAAGTTAAAAACACTTTGACCTTTATACGATACTCCAAAACAATGTGCAGCATCATAAATAACCTTTAGATGATGCTTTTTAGCTATGGCTTCTATAGCTTCAATATGACAAGGATTTCCAAATACATGTGTGGCTAAAATTGCTGAAGTATTAGGAGTGATGGCTGCTTCTATTTTAGTGTCGTCTATAGTTAAATATTCGGGATGAATATCTACAAAAACAGGCGTACAAGCTTCCCAAACAATACTACTAGTTGTTGCTACATAACTAAAAGGTGTTGTAATAATTTCCCCTTTTAGAGCTAATGCTTTTATGGCAATTTGTATTGGAAGTGTCCCATTTGTAGTGGCAATAATATGCTTTACACCCAAATAGGTTTTAAGTTTTGCTTCGAGCTCTTGTACTAAAACACCTCTATTAGTGATCCAACCTGTTTCCCAGGCTCTGGATACTATGGCTTGATATTCATCAAGTGGAGGTAAAAAAGTTTTAGTAACGTTAATCATAATTAGGTTTTATTTTTCCATGGAAAATTGTCGCCCTGTGGTGTTTGTTTTAAAAACGAACACAAGTTACCATAATCTGATGAGTTTGATACATTGATAATCAGCAATTTTTCAGGTTGCTCTTTAAAATAAGTTTTGACTTGCTCGTTGTAATTATTATAATGGGAGATTAAAGCAGTCTTATTATAGAGATCAGAATCTTGAGTATGATATATATTCTTCATAAATTGATAGGCATACCCCTTATAACGATACGTAGCGTTGGTTAAATCTTCTACTGTTGGGATGCGCTTGCCATCAGACCATTTTTTAGAATGAAATCTGGTAAGCGATTGGTACCATTGTTCAGCTGAATCTCTTTCTGTTAAAATAAATTTAGCATCAGGATAGGCTTCATCTAGGTGTTGATAAGTATTTGGCAAAGAAAAAGGCACGTCTTGAAATGCTTCAGCCGTTTTACAAAATTCAATAATTTCTTTAAAATTGCCTTCTTGCCAGGCTTTAAATAACAATTCGCCCTTTATTTGATTGCCCAAAGTGTACCCAAAACTTTTAAAGACAGACTCGACGGTTGTGGTACCCGTTTTATTCTGTCCAATACAAAATATTTTAGCAGCGCTTGTTTTGCGAAACAATGACTTCATGTATACGTTAGTTTGACAATTCCCATTTAAATTGAGGTTTAAGCGCACCTGGTGTTCTTCCCATCCACTCTCCTAATTCGCGTTCTTCTTGAACTATTATCAAGCAAAGCGCATCTTCTTCTTTAAATAATACTTTTCTTCCGTTAGACAGCATGACATCGACATAAATAGAGCCTTCATTAAAAAAATGCGACGGAATCGTCATTAAGACTTCTTTTTCACCTTCAAAATCTAGCTTAAAATCACTAAATGCTGAGCTACTCACAAAAATATAATCGCCTTGAGCATCTTTAAATCTGTAGACCAGATATAAGTTTTTAGGATAACTATTGGAAATCAAAGTAGAAAAAACAATCGTATCATTTCTATCAATAGGTTCACCAATCTCTTTTCCAACAGCTCGAATAGAGGTCTTTTTTAATTGAAAGAATTCATTGTAAAGCTCTTCACTAAAATACCGAAGCGTATCACTGCCTTTTTCATTTCCGTTTTGTAAATAAAATTGAATGGATTCTTCGGTTCCACCACTGTACACTAACTGGCCGTTACTCAAAACAATTGCTCTGGTACATAAACTTTTTACAGCAGCCATATTATGACTTACAAAAATCACTGTGCGTCCGTCGCCTTTAGAAATATCTTGCATTTTTCCAACGGCTTTCTTCTGAAACTCAGCATCTCCTACAGCTAGCACCTCATCAATAACTAAAATATCGGGTTCTAAAAAAGCGGCTACTGCAAACGCTAACCGCACGCGCATACCCGAAGAATATCTTTTAACCGGAGTTTCAATATATCTTGCACAGCCAGAAAAATCTATAATTTCATCTTCTTTGGCTTTTATTTCGGATTTGGTCATTCCTAAAATTGCACCATTGAGGTAGATATTTTCTCTTCCGGTAAGTTCGGGATGAAACCCTGTACCTACTTCCAGTAAAGAGGCGATTCGGCCTTTGGTTTTAATTTCACCAGTGGTTGGACCAGTAACACGTGATAATATTTTTAAGAGGGTTGATTTTCCGGCACCATTTTTACCAATAATTCCTAAAACTTCGCCTCTGGCAACTTCAAAGTTGATGTCTTTTAAAGCCCATACATAATCACTTTCTCCTTTTGTACTTCTATCATTGACTTCTCCAACCTTTAAAAAGGGATCTTCTTTTCCGCGAATTCGATGCCACCATCTGCTTAAATCATGACTTAAAGTGCCTGTACCAACAAGGCCTAGCCTATATTGCTTATTAATATTAGAAACTTTTAATATAATATCAGACATAATTAAACGGTATCGATAAATGTTTTTTCTGTTCGGTTAAAAATAATGATTCCGAAAAATAAAATAATTAATGTTATGCTTATGGTATATACAATGCCAAACATCCCAACAGCGCCTTCCCCAAGCAACATAACTCTTGACATTTCTACAATATAAGCTACCGGATTATATTCTACCAACCAAGCTATTTTAGGCATTTGTTCTCTAACCAATGCTAATGGGTACATTACCGCAGAAACATACATGAGTAATTGCACACCAAAAGTGACTAAAAAGGTTAAGTCTCTATATTTGGTTACCAAAGAGGAAATTATCATTCCAAGACCAAGCCCTAATAATCCCATAAATACAACTACAATAGGAAAAAACACAATGGAACTATCTATGGAAACCGCAGCGCCTTGAAAATAATAATAAATATAGAAGGCTATAAAAATCAATAATTGAATGCCGAACTTAACTAAATTAGAAATAACCAGTGATAATGGTAAAATAACACGAGGAAAATAAACCTTACTAAAAATAGACGCATTGGTTTTAAAAGTATCGCTGGTAGATGTTAAACAGGTTTTGAAATAATTCCAAATAGACACACCAGCTAAGTTGAATAAAAATGGTGGAATGCCTCCTGTTTCAATTTTTGCAACTTTATTGAAAATAAATGTAAATATAAGTGCCGTAAACAAAGGCTGAATTAAATACCATAGTGGCCCTAAAATAGTTTGTTTATATACTGTAACAACATCTCGTTTTACAAATAACACAAGCAAATCTCTATACTGCCAAATCTCTTTAAAATTAAGATCTAGTAGCTTTCGTTTAGCCGAAATTGTGTATAACCAAGAATTATCTTTCATTTATTCATTTACTGTTAAGACGCCCCAAAAAGCACCATACTGCTCAAACTGAGTATTATATTTCGCTTCTAACTTTGTAATAATATTAGTATAGGAAGAATACACGACTACTTTTTTGTTTTTTGATACATATGATTGCATTAACGCCGAATCAAAAAGTGCTTTTTTATTTTTAAAAACATCAATATTAATACTATTTGAATTCGTTTCAAAACGTCTATGAAAACCAAATTCATTTGATGCATTCAACTCATCTTTAGCACTATACCCTTTTTCACTAAGCTTTGCTGCGATATACGAATGATTAACATCCTGCAAAATATTACATTTATTTTCAATCGCATAATTAACTGCAGCTTCTCTTTCATTATTATGCTTAGACACAAACTGTTTCCAGTCTTTTAAAAGCACTGCTCCAAATCCGAATAATGGACGAGGCCCTTCAGGTGTTGGCATGGCCATTCCGGAGCCTAATACCAAACTAACATTTTCAATAGCTGTAGACTTATCTGGATTAAAATTATGAGTTTCAATACTGTTATTAGTAATGGCTCTTACCTCAAAACCTGGGCCCCAAGCCGAATTACTTTTAAGGTGTAACCCAACCAACCATGGTCCAATAATTACAGCATATATGATATATTTAATCTTTTGATTTTTAATAGATAAAAATCCATGTGCCAATATTAGAACCAAAGGCAAAATTGTGGTGATCATATACTTATACATGGGCACAATACCCATAGTAAAATAAGGCAATACAGACATTAGCCACAGTCCTAAAGGGAACCAAAGTTTTTGCTTTATACAGTAAATAACACCCAGAATCAACAAGACTGCCAAGGCTGGTGTTATAAAAGAAATTGCTACAGCTCCAACCGACAATAATGAGGTTTCCTTATCTTCTAGATATTTGGAGCCATTAACGAACACTTCATAAATATCGACAACCGAATACCCGGAAATTTGAATCCACAAAATTACAGACACAATAAAAAAGGGAAAAACGATAAAGCTTTTCTTTAATTTTTCTACGGAAACTACCGCTTTTAAATGCGCAGAATTTGTAAACACAAAATGTCCATACAACACAAAAATATAAAAGCCAATGCTCCATCTAAAACTCACACCCAGACCAAACAAAACTATAGCTACAACAAGTGTTGGGATTGAATTATTTTTTAAATACTTGATAAAAAACACATGCGCTAATAGCACTAAAGCAAAAGAAATGTTTGTAGGATTAATAATCAAGCTACTAAAAAGTGTTTCAGGAATTATAAACGGTAAGGCTAACAAAAACCAACACAGTTGTGGTTTCTCTTTGCCTAGAATATCTACAACTATTTTCGCCAGACATAGAAGTACGGCAAGTCCTGACAAAAATGATAATACAATACCCATTTGCCTCAGTAGAGTTTCACTTTGTGTAGGCAGCAAAGAAAACAAGGTATCAAACATAGAATGATAGGGCGAGTATGGCGGTTGAAAATCTACATCTCTACCAAAAGCATGAAATAGAATGGTTCTAGCGTCGTCACCTTCTATATAATTCAGGTTTAGTGCTAACAAGCCTATAACAAGAAATAAGACTGAATAAAAAATATAAACTTTTTTAATGCTCATAAAACGCCTTTATTTGATTAGCGATGTATGAAACGTCTTTTAAATCAAGTTCATAGAACAAGGGCAATCTCAATAATCTGTCGGCATAGGAATCGGTCATTGGAAGCATTCTTCCATCGTGTTTGCTATGATAAAAGACACTTTTATGCAAACTCAAATAATGAAACACAGCTTTAATTTCTTTAGCAATCAGAAAACTTATAAGTTGTGTCCGCTCATCATAGTTTCGACATAACACGTAGAACATATGCGCATTATTGGTAGAATATTCAGGGTGTTTTGGCAGTTTAATAAAGCCTTTATCTTCTAAAGGCTGAAGTTGAGAAGCGTATTGATTCCAAATTAACTTCCGTTTAGCCTGAATATCATCAATGGTTTCTAATTGTGCCCAAAGAAAAGCGGCAATAATTTCCGAAGGCAAAAAAGAAGAGCCAATATCGACCCAACCATATTTATTGATTTCACCTCTAAAAAAAGCCGAACGATTGGTTCCTTTTTCCCATATAATTTCTGAACGTTCTATAAACTGCTCATCATTAATAGCGAGCAAACCACCTTCTCCTGAAATGATATTTTTTGTTTCATGAAAAGAGAATGTCGCCAAATGCCCTATGCTTCCTAGGGCTTTTCCTTTGTAATAGCTTTCAATGGCTTGAGCGGCATCTTCTACCACAAAGAGGCTGTGTTTTTTTGCAATGGCCATGATTGTATCCATTTCACAAGCAAAACCTGCATAATGCACTACAACTATAGCTTTGGTTTTGGGCGTGATTAAAGCTTCTATTTTTGTTTCGTCGATATTAGGATGCTCAGATTTAGAATCGGCAAATACAATTTTAGCACCTCGCAAAACAAATGCGTTTGCCGTAGACACAAAGGTATAGGAAGGGATAATCACCTCATCGCCTTCTTTAATATTTAAGAGTATGGCACACATTTCTAGGGCATCTGTACACGATGTGGTTAATAAAGCTTTTTTGATATGGTATTTTGTTTCAAAGAAATGCTGGCATTGTTTTGTAAACATGCCATTACCTGAAATCATACCTGAACTAACGGCTTGTTCGATGTATGCTGTTTCTTTTCCGGTTAAAAAAGGCTTATTAAATGGTATCATTAACGTATAAATCTAGAGGGATTACCAACATATAATCCTTTGTTTTTTAAACTAGTAATGACGATAGTTCCGCCACCTGTCTGGATATCATCAGCAATAGTAATATTATCAATTATAGTGGTATTTACACCTATATTACAGCGTTTACCAAGTGTTACAAAACCAGCAATAGCGGCTCTTGGAGACACAAAGGAATGCGCGCCAATTGTAGAATCATGAGCAATGACACAAGCAATATTAATGACAACATTGTCTTCAATAGTCACATTGTGATCTAAGACAGAACCAGGCAGCATAAAAATACCTTGTCCTAAATTACAAGAAGCATCGACATAACATGACGAGTGTATAAGATTAGCAAACTTTATTTTTTGATGTAGTTGATTAAAGATTCGTTCTCTAAATGCCAGATGCTTATACCCTATACCACAAATGATGACATCAAAATCACCTTGATGATAGCAAGTTTCTATATCTGAAATAGCCCCTAAAACTTTGATGTGATTTACGGTACTTCCTTTGGCTTGAAAATCATCAAAAAAACCAGCGACATCAAACTGCTTATCCTGTACAGCATGATAGGCCATTAACTGTCCTAAATCTCCAGATCCAATAATGGCTAGTTTTTTCATTTTCTATTCATAAATTTTTTTAATGATTGCATTAGGTCTTCCTTGGACTTGTTTAAATATTTTATGCAGATAAATACCTATAACACCTAAAAAAGTAGAAATAATACCTAAAACCAAAACACTAATAGCAACTAATGAGGTCCACCCTAACTGTACCTCTTCAACATACAAAATCTTTTGAATGATAAGATAAATAATGAATAGGACACTTAAAAAAGAAACAATTAATCCGAAATAGAAGAGATATTCTAAAGGCTTTGCCGAAAAGGAAGTAACTGCTTGTAACATTAAGTCAGCGCGTTTTTTTAAAGAATAGGTACTCGCACCTTCTCTTTGTCCTTTTGATAAGGCTATTCCTTTTTGATTAAATCCTACCCAATACATCATTCCTCCTAAAAATAAGTTAGCATCATTAAGACTTAACAAAGCTTTTACATAGGCTTTAGTCATAAGTCTTTCTGTTAATATATTATGTGGAATTTTAGTGTCTGATAGTTTATTTATAAGAACCCAGAAGATGCTTCCCAAAACGCTTTCCATTAGATTTCCTTTACGTGATTTTTGATAACCATACACAACATCTAAGTCTGTATCTTTTTGTATTTCATTATAAAAATCCACTAGAACCTTGGGTGATATTTCTAAATCATTGTCTATTAAAAAAACGAATTCTCCTTTTGCTTTTATTAATCCAGCTTGAATTGCATAATGGTGTCCGAAATTTCTTGATAAATCAATGATTTTAATTTTTGGATATTTTTCTTTTTTTAAAGTGATTAGATATTGAAGAGAGTCATCTGGAGAACCATCATTAACAAAGATTAACTCATAATCTTCCACTTTAATGCTTGCAATTGCTTTTTCTATTTCTACTAAAAAAGTATCTAAAAAGACTTTAGATTGATACAATGTACTTACAACAGATAATTTCATTATGTATAACTTTTCAAGTACTTTTTAGCATTAGGTCCTTCATTAAAGATTAAGTCTAAAATACTTACTCTGTGTTCAAATGGTGGATGCAACTGGTTATAAGTTTTATAATTACTATAATCCATCCACTCGACATTAATTTGATGATTACTAAAAAAATCTTCGTCAATATAGTTTTTAGCAGCTGGACCACTAAGATAAGTATCTGCATTTAATTGTTTGCATGCTTGCACTAATCTTTCTTGTTTATCACCTGTTAGATTTAAACTTCTAGAATCGATAATTTTAGTGTCAATTTCCAAAATAGCACAAATTTCTTTAATAAAACTGATATTAATCTCACTTAAATTAATGGAAGCATTTTCATAAATTTTAAAAATTCTGTCTTTATAATCTGAAAAATATGGTGCCTTGCTATAATTAGCTTGCAAAGTACCAATATGCTTTTTTGTCCAATTCGTTTTAAAAACTAAAGTTTCACAAATAGCTTGACTTAAAGATTCTTGCCTTACAGCTATAGTTAACCATTGAAGTCCATTTTTTGTTTTAATAATATTTCTATTTCTCCAATCATTTTTTGTGTATTGTACTTCGTCATAAATTACAAAAACGTCAACATTTGCTATCATATCAAAATACCCCTTCCAAGGTATATAATTAGATTGTAAAATAGCAATTTTTTTTGAGCCCATTAATTTCGTTCTTAAACGTGTTCAATAAAATACATTAATCATTACCGATAAGTATTGGAGATACTTTCACTTTTAATTTTAAATCATACAATTCAAAACAATGATAAGAGAAACAACTCTTTACCAATGTAAAAGATTGTGTAAAGCTATAAGCTTCTTTTTTCTATTCATGTAATAGAAACGTTGCTTGATTATCATTCCAAACAACATCTCCAATTGTTTCCCATTTAGAATCAAAATTATCATGAAGCACATTTAACTCCCATGCTGTTGGCAAATGTATTTCTTTTCGTAAAAGCTTAAAACTAGTGAGATTTAATTTTACATTGTTTTTATGTGCCCAAAATATAATATATCGTTCTAATCCTTTTCTCAACTCTAGGTTATTGGCTTCTCTTCCACCTTTATTAACTCTAAAATTAAAATTCACCCATAACCCACCTCGAATGTATGCATCAGGCATCCCTTTTTCATTATAAAATGGCAACAGTTTCCCCTTATAAGATACTGTGAAAATTTCATCATAATTTTTATAATGACCATCCATAAAAACACCATGTTGAGTGATCCCTAATAATTTAGAAGAAACAACTTTTACCTTAGCATGTACGCTATTTAAAATACCGTTTGAAAATGGCTTTTTAAGATTTACTAAAACTTGCAAAACCACAACACTTATAATAAATAATTTAAAAGCAATAATTTTAACATCCTTTCGCTTAAAATTATGCCCTATCATGATAGCATCTTTATCAACTTTATCAGCTACAGGTAAAAACCCACAATTATCAGCAGTACAACGTTCTACATTTCGGTTTGAAGCAACATATTTATAAACAAACTTTGCAATATGGAATATGCCAGGAATATGCAAGATAACACCCAAAGGAAAGAATAACGGAGTTATCAAAAATGCCTTCTTATAAGCGTTAATCCCTGAATACAAATGACCTTTGTTATCTATAGCATGCATTGTAAGTAATAAGTCAGTCATCGACACATGATCTAAAGCTTCATTGGTAGCTTTACTTTGTTGTACCGATTTAAACTCTAGCATATTGAAACTATCAAAATGCTTTAAAACGATACGAGTTTTCATACATAGCGGACATTCAGCATCATAAAACAAGGTGAGGCGAGGTGTTTTAGCTTTGATTTTTTGTTCTAGCCTTTTCCACACACAATTAGGAACCATCAATATATAAAGTGCTGCAACTCCCAATGCAAAAAATGGAATAGGAAACTCTAACAATATGCCTAAATGAAGTCCGATACCTATAATTAAAAAAGGAATTCTAAGTTTTTTCACCCAAAACAGAAATGGAAACAACACTTCAAAAGCAAAAGTGAGGTACCCTAAAAATTTAATCAAGACTTCTTGATTTAACAACCATTGATTATCAAACACCGTCATTTGTGGTAATGAAGCCGGATACCACATCCCTAAACCTGATGTCCAAATCTTAGAGCCCATTTTAAAAAATACAGAGTCCAGATAAACCAAGCCTACACCAACAAATATAATAAGCCAATACGTGAGTACTGAAGTTAGCTCTTTAGGCTTATGCAGCCGGTTTAAATTAGAATAATTGAGTTTTTCTCGTAAACGATCTACGGAATAGGATTTTGATGCCGAAAGAAAAATAAGCATAAAACTCACACCTGTATAGGTGTAATCCATATGATATTCATAAACACCTATCGAAGAAATATAAATAATTATAAAAATATAATTGAGCAGCGCCATGAGCTTTGTATAGGCACCAATAACAAGCATAAACAAAACTCCCATCCAAATAACAAAAGGAATTTCCGCACTTAAACCACTCGTCTGAATAAAAGGAATAGGGTCATAATATAACTGCCTGTATCTAAAAATTCTAAAAACTTCACATAGTAGCACTAAAGAAAAGAGTATCCTAAAGAGACCTAAACCTTTAGAGGATATTTTTTTATCATAAAGTCTATTTATAAAGTTCATAAAACTATTAAATACAACTAGTGTTTAGTAAACCAATCGTAAGTTATGGTTAATCCTTCTCTTACAGAAAACTGTGGTTGATAACCTAATAAATGTTCTGCTTTAGAAATATTGGCAAGCGAATCTCTCACATCTCCTTGCCTTGGTGGTCCATAAATTGCATCAACCTTCGAATTAGCAGCATTTTTTAAAGAATCCCACAAATAGTTAATGCTTATTCGTTCACCGCAAGCTACATTAAACACTTGATTCTTTGCAGCTTCTGAAGCAAAAAATCCTCTAATATTTGCTTGTACGGCATTATCAACATAAGTAAAGTCTCTGGTTTGCTCACCATCACCATTAATCTTTGGTGATTTTTCATCTTTTAAGGCTTGCATAAATAACGGAATAACCGCAGCATAGGCACCATCTGGACTTTGTTTTGGACCAAAGACGTTAAAATACCTTAAACCAATAACATCGGTATTATAAGTGATTCCGAAAACATTCGCATACAGTTCGTTGACATATTTGGTAACTGCATAAGGCGATAAAGGGTTTCCGATATTATCTTCTAATTTGGGCAAAGCTTTGCTATCTCCGTAAGTAGAACTTGAAGCCGCATAGACCATTCGTTTCACAGATGAGGATTCTTTTAAAGCAATCATCATGTTTAAAAACCCCGTAATATTAACCTCGTTTGTTGTTGCAGGATCATTTATGGATCTAGGCACCGAACCTAAAGCGGCTTGATGAGACACATAATCTATGTCTTTCATCGCGTCTTTACAGGTTTGCAAATCTCTGATATCGCCTTCTATCAATTCAAAGGCAGGATTATCATGAAATTCGGTAAGATTTTTTCGATGACCGTTTGAAAAGTTATCGAGAACTCTTACTTTTTTCGCATTATATTTCAGAAGATATTCAACAATATTCGAGCCTATAAATCCGCCGCCACCTGTTACTAAAAATGATAACTGACTTAAATCTTGGTTGTGATAGTTGTTTTCGTACATTATAATCTTGCGTCTACTGTGTCTTTTGGTAATAAAGATTTTACATCAAAAATGACACCTATATCCGACTTTAAGTTTTGTAAATCTAATTCTAAAAATTCGTTATGGGAAACTGCTAAAACAATAGCATCATAATCACTTTTTAATTGTGACTCTTGGTCTAATAAATCAAATCCGTATTCATGAGTAACCTCTTCTTTTGAAGCCCAAGGGTCATACACATCAACATTAACGTTATAAGTTTCAAACTCTTCAATAATATCTATGACTCTAGAGTTTCGAATATCTGGACAGTTTTCTTTAAAAGTGATGCCTAACACAAGTACATTAGAATCTTTAATTCTTGCGCCTTTTTTAATCATCATTTTCACCGTTTCCTGGGCAACATAACCACCCATGCTATCGTTCATCTTACGTCCTGCCAAAATGATTTCCGGATTGTAACCAGACTCAATTGCTTTTTGGGCAAGATAATAAGGATCAACTCCAATACAATGCCCACCAACTAAACCTGGAGTGAAATTAATAAAATTCCATTTGGTACCAGCGGCTTCTAAGACTGCTTTGGTGTCGATATCTAACAATCTGAATATTTTAGAAAGCTCATTCACAAAAGCAATATTGATATCTCTTTGAGAGTTTTCAATAACTTTAGCGGCTTCAGCAACCTTAATCGATGGTGCCGAATGAGTGCCTGCTATAATTATTGATTTGTATAAATCATCTACTTCTTTAGCTATTTCTGGTGTAGAACCCGAAGTCACTTTAAGAATCTTAGTTACTGTATGTTTTTTATCACCCGGATTGATGCGCTCTGGAGAATAGCCCGCATAAAAGCCTTCATTGAATTTTAATCCTGAATGTTCTTCTAATATAGGCACGCAGATATCTTCGGTAACGCCTGGATATACTGTAGATTCATAAATAACAATATCACCTTGCTTTAACACTTTACCTACACTTTCACTTGCTTTTACTAAAGGCGTAAACACAGGTCTTTTAAGTTCGTCTGTTGGTGTAGGAACCGTTACTATATAGATTTTTGAATCGGCTAAATCATCTGGATTATTGGTTATTAAGAGGCCTTTTTCAGCATTTGAATTTGTTGTTAAAACCGCTTTTAAATCCTCATTTTCGACTTCTAAGGTTTTGTCAACACCGCTATTAAGCTCATCAATACGTTTCTGGTTAATATCAAATCCGACAACCATATATTTTTTAGCAAATTCTACGGCTAAAGGCAGACCTACATAACCTAATCCAAGGATTGTTATTTTTTTATTGGTATTCATTTTCAGTTAAGTATAGATTTAGTAATAATGTTCAAATCTAAATAAAAACTCCAATTTTGCACGTATTTTTTATTGATTTCAACCTTATCTACCCAAATAATCGTTCTATTGTAGGTTTCGGGGTCATCCTGCTTACACAAAATTGCTTCTTCGTCTCTATATTTTAAAGTTGCGGGTCCTGTAATCCCTGGTTTGACCTTTAAAATAATTCGATCATCTCCAGTTAATTGATCGGCAAATCCTTCAATATCAGGTCGCGGACCAACAAAACTCATATCACCAAGCAGCACATTGAACAATTGAGGCAGTTCGTCTAATTTAGAATTCCGTAAAAAAAGCCCTAAACGTGTTGTACTCTTATTAAGATGACCTAATTGATGTGGTTCTTCTTTTAAAGCTCGCAATTTAAAAATCTTAAAAGGCTTTCCGTGTTGCCCTATCCGGTATTGAGAAAACACACCAAACTGTTTGGAATCAATAGTGCATAGAATAATTAACAGAATAATAGGTACGATTAAAACAGGCAGCAACAGAACAGACAACACCAAATCAAATATACGTTTTTGTATGAGTTGCTTTTTCCCAATCACTTTACAAGCGTTTTAGAAAACGTTTGACACGCTTCCACACAGACGATTGGTTATCACGCTCATGATAGGCATTACCATAAACACCATAACCATAGCCATAACCATAACCGTAACCGTAACCATAACCATAGTTATGATTTGTTTTATGCTTGTAGAAGTTCAATACAAAACTTATGTTTTTCACTTCACCTGCACGATACTTAGCATTAATTAAAGCCAACATGCCTTTTTTAGTATAATCTAATCGAACCATAAATATGGTAGCATCGGCATATTGTGTTAATTCAAGTGCATCGGTCACCAGACCTAAAGGCGGCGTATCTAAAACGATCATATCATAGTCTTTTCGCAGTTGACTAATCATAATACTCATTTGGTCGCTCATCAATAATTCAGAAGGATTAGGAGGTACTGGTCCAGAAGGAATGACATCTAAATTCTCAATATGAGTGGTATATTTTACTTCTTCAAAAGTACTTTCCCCTATAAGGTAATTTACAATCCCTTTGTCATTATCAATATTAAAATCTCCAAATATTTTAGGTTTACGCAAATCGAGACCCAGTAAGATTGTTTTCTTTCCTGACAAGGCATATACCGTCGCCATATTGATAGAACAAAATGTTTTTCCTTCACCACTTACCGAAGAGGTAATCATTAAGGTTTTTCCTTCGGATTTTCCTTGTTTTTTATATAAAAACTGTAAGCTTGATCGTATGGATCTAAAGGATTCGGCAACTGCAGACTTCGGTTTTTCGAAGACAATTAAATTGTTTTTGTAGTTATACTTTCCAATTAATCCTAAAATAGGAATCTTAGACAGCTGCTCTATTTCATCAGAACCGTGAATGGTATTATCTAATAAGAACAATACAAAAATTAAAAACATCGGTATAAAAAAGCCTAACATCAAAGCCATCATATAATTAAGTGACTTATTAGGACCAATGAGTCCGCCACCAATATCTTTAGCTTCATCAATTACCGTGATATCCGAAATATTGGCAGCCTTAACAATAGCTGCTTCACTACGCTTTTCGATATATACGTCATAAGCTTCCTGACTGATATCTAACTTTCTTTGAATTTTAAGATACTCTTGTTGATCTTCAGGCAAGCCGCTTAATTTAGCTTCCAAATTGGCTATACTTCTGTTAATGGTCGATAATTGAATGCCAAGTGTTTTTTTAGTCGCATCAATAGTCTCTAAAAGTACGTTCTTTTCAGAATCTATTTTTCGATCTAAGTCTTTGAACAAATTGGAGCCTTCTTTAGTGGTATATTCTAAGTTTTGACGCTCGGCAGCCAGCGCTATGATTTTAGAGACACTGCTCAATATATTGGCTTCTTGAATCCCAACAGATGTTGGTGCGGCTATTTCGGTATAGTCTGTTTTTGTATTTAAATACTTTTCTAAATTATCAAGATAATCCAACTTTAGCTTTTCTTGCTCTTTGGTTAAATCGTAATCTCTCAACTGGTTTGAAATTTGAGTAATTTCTTCGGTAACATCAAAAACTTTATTCTCTTTTCGAAATTTATTCATTTCGTCTGTGACGTCTTTCAGACTATTATTTACAGCTGCCAAACTACTATCAATAAACTTTATCGTATTGGTTGCATATAGATTTTTTCGTTCTAATTCCGTTTTACTTAAAATCTCAGAAGTCGCATTTAGATAATCGACTATTTTTGCTTTATTATTTCCTGCCAATTGCAATCGCAACACTGATGACGATGTAGAAAACGGCGCAATCATAATACGATCTTGATAGTTTTTTACTATGTTATCAAAACTTAAAAATCTTACAAAATATTCAGAGCCTGGTTTGACGCGTAACGAAGGTTTTATGACCAGTCGACCGTTAAGAAAAGGTAAATCAATTAACTCGCCATTTTTATATGTTTTTGTATAGACACCGGTTGGCACATCTACAGTTTCAAAGGTTTTATCTTCATAAATCTGAGCACGTCGTCTCGAACCTTCAAACTCTGTAAAAATCTCAAATTCATTATTTTCTTTAAATCTGATACCTATTGGGGAGCTTAGAAGTTGCGGTTTGGTTTTATCGATTAAAAAATCAAATGGTGCTTTATTGTAAATATCTTGCTTTCTGTATTTACCTTCTTCTAAATATTCCTTATAAAATTGTAAAGAGTCGACTACTTTTTCATTGTGACTTCTGGTTTTGATTGCAGTAATAATTTTACTGACTTTACCAGACACACCTCCCCAGTTAAACGATATACTCGTATTGGCAGTAAAAAAGGGGTTTTGATCATTTTCTACGGAAATTAAAGTGTCAAGTTTATAAACATTTTGCTTTCTAACATTAATAAAATAAGCGACTAAAAGCGCTGTACCTATAGAAAGCATAATAAACTTCCATAGGTTTAAAACTTTAAATAAATAACCTCTGAAGTCAAAACTTACACGACCCGATTCACTTTGATCAAATTCTTCTTGAGTGTTATGTTCCATGCTTTATAATCTTGTAAATAGTAATATTGAAGTCGTAATCAATGATAATACTGTAACAATTGTTCCTAAAGTTTCCACTGCTGTTCGACCTGTACCTATCGACTTCTGCCTTAGCGGCTTAACATAAATGATATCATTTGGCTGAATGTAATAAAACGGTGATTTCATAACATTTATGTCGGTTAAATCTATCGTATGTATTTGCTGGCCTTGAGGATATTGCCTAATAATTTGAACCTCTCTTTTATTTCCCGTTACCGGAATTTCTCCAACATTTGCAATGGCTTCAAAAATATTAACTCGGTCTTGAAAAAGAGTTACAGTTCCTGGGCTTCCAACTTCTCCATTAGCTGTAAAACGCAATCCCGATAACTTTACAGTAATAAATATATTAGCCGTTTCTTTAAATTGATCGGCCAATAACTTCTCTTTTATTAAAACTTCAATTTCTTCTGCTGTATAGCCTAAAACATTTAATTTCCCTAATTCAGGAATTCTAATATTACCATGATAATCTACCGTAAACCCATCAAAATAGGCACGTTCTGCACTAGACGCATTTAAATTACCTTCACCTACCGGATTAAATATGGTTACATTTTCTTGATCTAAAACTTTAATTCTAATATTTAAAATATCATTAATTTGTACACGATAAGGCTTCTGTTGCTCTACCATAGTTTGTGTAGAGTCTGTTGCTGTATTTTTATTCTGAAGATAAACAGTATCCTTATGAGGTATACAGGATGTTGATAATATACAGAGTAACACACCTGTAAGCAATAATAGTCTATTCATTGTTAAGTTGCTTGTTGCTTCACAAATATAGCCTATCACTATTAATATAAAAACTATTCATCGTTTTTTTGAGTAATATCACTTTCTTTGTAAAAAATTTAATTTGAACTATCTAACTGTAGAAAATATATCAAAATCTTATGGCGAATTAGAGCTGTTCTCTAATCTCTCTTTCAGTATCCATAAAGATGACAAAATCGCTTTTGTAGCCAAAAACGGTAGCGGAAAAACCTCCATTCTTAATATCCTTTCTGGTGCAGACACACCTGATTCTGGTCAAATAGTAATGAGAAATGGCTTACGAATTTCCTTTTTATCACAATCGCCTCAATTTGATCCAAACCTCACCATTAATGATACCATATTCAATTCAGAGTCTCCGCAATTAAAAATTATTGAAAATTACGAGAAAGCCTTGCAAAATCCTGAAAACACCGAAGCCTATCAAAAAGCTTTCGAGCAAATGGATATTCATAATGCCTGGGAATTTGAACTTCAGTTTAAGCAAATCTTATCACAACTTAAACTTGATGACCTCAACCAAAAAATAAGTACCATGTCTGGCGGACAAATAAAAAGGTTGGCATTAGCACAAGCACTTATTAGCAATCCCGATTTACTTGTACTTGATGAGCCTACCAACCATCTCGATTTAGAAATGATTGAATGGTTAGAGCAGTATTTTGCCAAAGCACAGTTTACATTATTTATGGTTACTCACGACCGTTATTTTTTAGAACGTGTTTGTAATGAAATTATCGAGTTAGACCACGGAAAACTTTACACATACAAAGGAAATTACAGTTACTATTTAGAAAACAAAGAAGCACGAATAGCCCAAGAACAAGTCGAAACCGGAAAAGCCAAACAACTCTTCAAAAAAGAGTTGGAATGGATGCGTCGCCAGCCAAAAGCCAGAACCACCAAATCTAAATCACGTATTGATGATTTCTCTGACATCAAAAAAAGAGCCCACCAACGCCGAAAGGACCATAAGATTGAATTAGAAATTAATATGGAACGCTTAGGCAGCAAAATTGTTGAGTTTCATAAGGTTTCAAAATCGTTTAAAGACAAAGTGATTCTCAATGGTTTTGAATACGTTTTCAAACGTGGGGAACGCATTGGTATTATTGGAAAAAACGGTACAGGCAAATCGACATTCTTAAACATGCTTACCAATAATCTTACACCAGACGCTGGCAAGATAATCATTGGTGAAACTGTTAAATTTGGATATTATACACAAGGCGGCATCGAAGTCAAACCCGAACAAAAAGTAATTGATGTTATTAAAGCTTTTGGGGAGTATATTCCATTAACCAAAGGACGTCAAATTAGTGCCAAACAATTATTAGAACGTTTTCTTTTTGATGGCAAAAAGCAACATGATTTTGTTGAAAAATTAAGTGGTGGCGAACAAAAGCGACTCTACTTGTGTACCGTTTTAATTCAAAATCCTAATTTTTTAATCCTCGATGAGCCTACTAACGACCTTGATATCGTTACCCTGAATATTTTAGAAGAATTCCTTCTGGATTTTCCAGGCTGCCTCCTTGTTGTATCGCATGACCGTTATTTCATGGATAAGATTGTAGATCATCTTTTTGTGTTTAAAGGAAATGGTGAAATTCAGGATTTTCCCGGAAATTATTCCGATTATCGTGAGTATGAAGCCTCAAAACCTCAGGAAGAAAACACTTCAGAAACCCCTACACCTCAAATTTCAGAAGAAAAAGAAGAGGCTAATAAGGCTCAAAAATTATCTTATAACGAACAAAAAGAATATAAAAACTTAGAAAGTAAAATCCGTGCGCTCGAATTAGACAAAAAAGCATTGGAAGCCCAATTTAACGATGCCACATTAACCCAAGATAAAATCAACGAACTATCGCAACAGCTTCAAGTGATATTAGATGCTATAGAGGAAAAAGAAATGCGCTGGTTTGAATTAGCTGAAAAGTTTGAATCTTAATTTATTAGTAGTTGTTAATACCAACTGCTTTTTAACTGTGATATGCTATAAACTATAAACCATCTAACTATACGTGTTTCAAATTATTGAATATATCAAGTTTCTAGTATCCTCAACCAATCAGCATGGTGTGCATTCGCCTTTTGTTTATGATTTGGTGACCAAATGCTTCTATGACAACACCAAACACGACGCCTATTCTAAACTTAAGGCTTACCGTTCTGCATTAATTACAAATAAAAACACTATTAATGTCACCGATTTTGGCTCAGGCTCAAGAGTGTTTAAATCTAACCAACGCCAAATCAGCGCTATTGCAAAAACTTCGGGAACAACGTCAAAAAGAGCCCAGCTTTTATATCGTCTGGTAACCTATTTTAAGCCAGAACACACCTTAGAACTCGGGACATCTCTGGGCATCGCCTCTTATGCGATGGCTTTGGGCCATTCAAAAAATAGCATCACTTCAATTGAAGGTTGCTCAAACATTGCTGCGCATACAAAACAACAATTTTCAAAATTTCAGAGCCCTCAAATCACTGTTAAAACTGGAGCATTTGAAGCGATACTTCCTGAGTTAGACACCAAATTTTATGATTTAATTTTCTTTGATGGCCATCACAATAAGGAAGCCACATTAAAGTATTTCAATAGGCTTGTAACTAAAGCGCATAACGATTCCGTGTTTATTTTTGATGATATTCATTGGTCTAAAGACATGCGTGAAGCCTGGGAAACTATAAAAACACACCCACAAGTAAGCGTCACTATAGACACTTTTTTTTGGGGATTCGTATTTTTCAGAAAAGAACAAGCTAAAGAAAATTTCACCATTAGGTTGTAACATCACTCCCTATTTAGCGTCATATTGATTATATTGCAAATGCGCATCAATTAAAAGCAAACTTCTGTATGAGTAATGTCATTGAAATTAGAAATATCATCCGTGATTTTGAACTTGGCCAAGAAATCGTTCACGTTTTAAAAGGCATCGATTTAGATATCGAACTTGGTGATTATGTCGCTATCATGGGACCTTCAGGTTCAGGAAAATCAACACTAATGAATCTTTTAGGTTGCCTCGATACGCCAACTGCGGGAACGTATATTCTTAACGGAAAAGATGTAAGCAAGATGAGTGATGACGAATTAGCCGACATTAGAAATACTGAAATTGGTTTCGTTTTTCAAACCTTTAATTTGTTGCCCAGAACTACCGCTTTAGATAATGTAGCCTTGCCAATGGTATATGCCGGAATGTCTAAAGCACAACGCAACAAACGCGCTGAAGAGGTCTTAACAGATGTCGGACTCGCAGATCGAATGGATCATAAACCCAACCAGCTTTCTGGTGGGCAACGCCAACGTGTAGCCGTAGGTCGAGCCTTAGTAAATAAACCTTCTATCATATTAGCCGATGAGCCAACAGGAAACTTAGACTCTAAAACCGGACATGAAATCATGGCACTTTTTGATGAGATTCATAAAGCAGGAAATACGGTGATTATGGTTACACATGAAGAAGATATTGCAGCTCATGCCAGTCGGGTTATCAGACTTAGAGATGGTATTATAGAAAGTGACACAAGAAACTAAATGTAAAATAAATCGTCATGCTTTGGGTGTTATTAATTATCGGTTTTTTTATGATGATCAAAATGATTAGCAAAAACAACGATCGCCTCAGAGAACGTCGCAACAAAGACTCTATGTTTAATAAGCGCCGATTCAAACGTTAGACGACTCAAATTCACCATCCTTTTTAAGAATAAAACGTTTGCCTTTTAGCCTATTACTCGTTAACTTGCCTCTATGAAAATATACACCAAAACTGGAGATAAAGGCACCACAGCACTTTTTGGAGGTACTCGCGTCCCTAAACATCATATTCGTATTGATAGCTACGGAACAGTAGACGAACTCAATTCACATTTAGGTCTTATCAGAGACCAAAATATCAACCATCATTATAAAGATGTGCTTATAGACATTCAGGATAAATTATTTACAGTTGGCGCTATTTTGGCAACCGACCCTGAAAAAGCGACGCTTAAAAATGGTAAAGACCGACTCAATATCCCAAAAATTTCTGAAGCTGATATCACGCTACTTGAAACAGAAATGGATAGGATGAACGAATCGTTACCACCTATGACGCACTTTGTATTACCTGGCGGACACCAAACGGTGTCATTCTGTCACATTGCGCGTTGTGTATGCCGCAGAGCCGAACGTTTAGCCAGTGCCTTAAACGATTTAGAACCCTTTCAACCGGAAAGCTTAAAGTACTTAAACCGACTTTCTGACTACCTCTTTGTATTGGCACGAAAGTTGTCTTATGACTTACAAGCCGAAGAAGTAAAATGGATTCCGAAGAAAGAATCCTAGTGTTATGTCACATTAAAATAACGCATTAGGCAATCGTGTAATTTGTGATAGGTTTAGGCAAAAAATAATTGCATAGCCATAGCTACGAAATTAGTTTTTAACGAAGAGATACCACAAAAGACATTTTGGATAATGTGAATGTTTTGATTTGACTTAACACTTAAGTACCACTTTGCAGAATAAATTAGAAGTTCTACTTGGCTTAAATGATTGAAAATGTAAGTTCTTTAAAATTATTATTTAATTAATTCGTTTTTTTCTTGACTTTATGAACTATAATTTTATTTTTGCAAAAAAATAAATACCATTAAGAAATGTATTGGACATTAGAATTAGCATCCTATTTAAGTGATGCGCCTTGGCCAGCGACAAAAGACGAATTGATTGACTACGCTATTAGAACAGGAGCTCCTTTAGAAGTTGTTGAAAATCTACAAGCGATAGAAGACGAAGGCGACTCTTATGATTCCATAGAAGAAATCTGGTCAGATTATCCTACTGACGAAGATTATCTCTGGAACGAAGACGAATATTAAAGTAATTTGGCGTTCAAGTTACATTAAACGTAAAATAAAAGTTAAAAAGTCTCATACTGAGACTTTTTTTGTGCCTGAATCTTTCAGTATAACTAACACAAATCCTATCTTTGAAACCTAAGAATTTTGAAGATAAGACGTTATCTAAAAACACATAATATAGCGCAGCCTGAATGCATTTCTGGTTCTCTATAAAAGGTTCACCTAAATTATGAGATTCTGAACCAAGTTAAGAATAACAAATTCAAATGTTTTGAGATAATGTCATTAAATAAAATAAACACCAATGAGTTTTTTAAATTCAGTATTAAAAGTATTTGTAGGAGACAAAGCCAAACAAGATGTAAAGGCACTCTCTCCTATCGTTGAAAAAGTAAAAGCATTTGAAAGCGCTCTTGAGCAATTATCACATGATGAGTTAAGAGCAAAAACAGCAGCCTTCAAAGCAAAAATTGCCGAAGCACGCAAACCGCTTCAGGATACCATCGATCAATTATTAAAAGACGCTGAAGCTACCGATGACATCGATAAAAGAGAAGATATCTATGTCGAAATCGATAAAATCAAAGATGATATTTATCAAGTCACAGAAGATGTTCTAAACGACATCATGGCCGAAGCCTTTGCTGTTGTTAAAGAAACTGCCAAACGTTTTGTTCACAATACAGAAATTCCGGTACAAGCCAATGAGTTTGACCGTTTAATTTCTGGAGATAAAGACTATGTGTCCTTAGAAGGTGATAAAGCCATTTGGGCTAATTCTTGGGATGCTGCAGGAAAGCCAATTACTTGGGACATGATTCATTACGATGTTCAGCTTATTGGTGGTGCCGCCATGCATCAAGGTAAAATTGCTGAGATGCAAACGGGTGAAGGAAAAACCTTAGTAGCAACGCTTCCAGTATATCTCAATGCGCTTGCAGGAAAAGGTGTTCACTTAGTCACAGTTAACGATTATCTTGCCAAACGTGATAGCGCGTGGATGGCTCCTATTTTCGAATTTCACGGCTTAAGTGTCGATTGTATTGATTACCACACACCAAACTCTGAAGCACGTCGTAAAGCTTATAGAGCTGATATTACTTACGGAACAAACAACGAATTTGGCTTTGATTACTTAAGAGATAACATGGCGCACTCGCCAGATGATTTGGTACAACGTCCGCATCACTACGCTATTGTAGATGAGGTCGATTCGGTATTGGTCGATGATGCGCGTACACCTTTAATTATTTCCGGACCTATTCCGCAAGGAGATCGTCACGAGTTTACAGAATTAAAACCAAAAGTAGAAGACCTTGCTAATATTCAAAGAAAAGAACTGGTTGGTGTTTTAGCCGAAGCTAAAAAGTTAATTGCTGAAGGTGATACTAAAGAAGGAGGTTTCCTTTTATTAAGAGCCTACAGAGGGATTCCGAAGAATAAAGCCTTAATTAAATTCTTAAGTGAAGAAGGTATCAAACAATTACTTCAGAAGACCGAAAACTTCTACATGCAAGATAACAATAGAGAAATGCCTAAAGTAGATGCAGAACTCTACTACGTTATCGAAGAAAAAAACAATCAAGTTGAATTAACCGATAAAGGGGTTGAATACCTCTCTGGTAAAGATAACCCTGACTTTTTCGTGATGCCTGAAATTGGGATGGAAATCTCAAAAATTGAAGCAAAAGGCTTGTCTAAAGAAGAAGAAGCGGCCGAAAAAGAAGAATTATTTAGAGATTTTGGTATCAAATCAGAACGTATCCATACACTCAACCAATTATTAAAAGCTTATGCTTTGTTTGAAAAAGACATTCAGTATGTCGTTATGGACAATAAAGTAATGATTGTTGATGAGCAAACAGGTCGTATTATGGATGGACGTCGTTATAGCGATGGTTTACACCAGGCGATTGAAGCCAAAGAAAATGTAAAAATTGAAGACGCTACCCAAACCTTTGCCACAGTAACCCTTCAGAATTATTTCAGAATGTATCGTAAACTTTCTGGTATGACAGGAACTGCTGTGACTGAAGCAGGAGAATTCTGGGAAATCTATAAACTGGATGTGGTTGAAATTCCAACCAACAGACCTATCGCTCGTGATGACAGAGAGGATTTGGTATATAAAACCAAGCGTGAAAAATACAATGCTGTTATCGATGAAGTGACTAAATTATCACAAGCTGGTCGACCGGTTTTAATTGGTACAACCAGTGTTGAGATTTCAGAATTATTAGGTAAAATGCTTTCCATTAGAAAAGTACCTCATAACGTATTAAACGCAAAACTTCATAAAAAAGAAGCCGATATTGTTGCCGAAGCAGGACAACCTGGGCAAGTAACTATTGCAACCAATATGGCAGGTCGTGGTACCGATATTAAGTTAACCGAAGCTGTAAAAGAAGCTGGCGGTCTGGCTATTGTAGGTACCGAACGTCATGATTCACGTCGTGTCGACAGACAATTACGTGGTCGTGCTGGACGTCAAGGAGATCCAGGAAGCTCGCAGTTTTATGTTTCCTTAGAAGATAATTTAATGCGTTTATTTGGTAGTGAACGAATTGCCAAAATGATGGATAAAATGGGATTAAAGGAAGGTGAAGTGATTCAGCATTCTATGATTTCAAAGTCGATTGAACGTGCACAAAAGAAGGTGGAAGAAAATCAATTTGGTGTTCGTAAGCGTTTGTTAGAATATGATGATGTGATGAATGCTCAACGTGAAGTTGTGTATAAACGTCGTCGCCACGCTCTTGAAGGGGAACGTCTTCGTGTGGATTTAGCAAATATGATTTATGATACTTCGGAAGGCATTGTTGAAACCAATAAAAACGCTGAAGATTTTAAGAATTTTGAATTTGAATTGATTAGATACTTCTCAATGAGTTCTCCAATTTCTGAAGCTGAATTTGCTAAAGGTTCCGTTCAAGATATTGCTGGAAAAGTTTATAAAGCTGCATTTGAGCATTACCGAGAAAAAATGCAGCGCAATGCTGAATTAGCATTTCCTGTTATTGAGAATGTCTACCTGAATCAGCGTGACAAATACAAACGTATTGTTGTTCCTTTTACTGATGGCGTGAAGAATTTACAAGTCGTTACAGATCTTGAAAAAGCCTATGAAACAAAGGGAACTCAGTTAATTAACGATTTTGAAAAGAACATTACTTTAGCCATTGTAGACGATGCCTGGAAAACGCATTTACGTAAAATGGATGAGTTAAAACAATCGGTACAGTTAGCGGTTCACGAGCAAAAAGATCCTTTATTAATTTACAAGTTCGAAGCCTTTGAGTTATTCAAACAAATGATTGATCAAGTGAATAAAGATGTGATTTCATTTTTATTTAAAGGAGAATTACCAACCGAAACTCAGAACAATATCCAAGAAGCGAAAGCGCGCAAGCAAGAAAAATTGCAAACTCAGAAAGACGAAATCCCAAATATGGATGAACGTGCTGCGCAAAGTAGAGCTGCTGGAAATACACAACGTCAACCTGAAGTTGTTGAAACGATTGTACGCGACAAACCAAAAATTGGTCGTAACGATCGTGTGACAATTAAACATGTAATGAGTGGCGAAAACAAAACGGTAAAATACAAACAAGCCGAACCTTTAATTGCTAAAGGCGAATGGGTACTTATCGAAGAATAGATGAATCCAATTGGTTTTTAATTATCCTGAACGTGTTTCAGAATTATATATAAAACAGTCATTCAAAACGAAATGACATATCTAAAAAAATCCCAAACATGACGTTTGGGATTTTTTGTTTACAATAAATTAAATTGTTTCATTATTATAAGTTATATTTTACTATATTCATAACCAATACGTTATATTCAAAAATCAATTTCACAAACCAAACAACCATCAACATGAAAAAATTAATTTTCTTTATTGCATTATTAATGTGTACCACAGTATTTGCTCAAGACCGAATAATTAAACCCAAACCAACATTGACGATTGTTGATGTGAAAAATTTTGATTTCAATTCAAACTTTTTAAATGTTTATTATCAAATAGATGATTATGAAATAATCCCATTGAAAATATTATTTTTTAAACAAAAGCACACCACCGAAGTGATTAATGAAGCAACATCTAAAACGGTACCTGTATCAACAATTATGATCAAAGGAGAGTATTCTAAAAATGGAACAAAAAGTGTTTACTTCAAATATAGTTATACAGATATGGATGCTTTCTTAGCGATAAAATCCTTATTCGAAAACTATGATCAAGAAGGGAAGCTTATTTTAATCAAATCTCCAGCAAAAATTGGTGATCCTACTACAATTAATGTCCCAGGTAGCGAAAGTAAACAAAGCATATTCCCAATACAAAACGACCAAATTGAATATATTCATAAAGCTTCTACTAAAATGTTTTAAAAACATCCATATGAAAATCAATTTCCTTTTTTTAGCGTTCTTTATTAGCTCAATATCAATGCAAATTCAAGCTCAAGAGCAACCAGTGATTACGACTACAATTCAAAAAATTGGCCAAACTGAAATAAAAGTTAGCGTTGTTCAACCCAAAATAATGAGAGTTACTAATCGCAATAAAGCACTCAATTACAAAAACCTTTGGAAACAACATGTAAATGGAGCTGCTGAAATAGAATTTAACAACGATGTTATTGTTGACAAGATTAAACTAAAAGCCGGGAAGTACTTAATTTTACTATTTCCTGGGAATGATTGGAAACCTAAAAATGATTCTATGAGAGCTTTTCCTGGGAATGATTGGAGTCCAAAAGATTCCAAAATTAAATTTCCAGGTAACGATTGGAAACCCAAAAATGATTCTGTCAAAGCTTTTCCAGGAAATGATTGGAAACCAAGTACTGACACTCTTAATGTTTTCCCAGGGAATGACTGGAATATTAAAGATTCCAAAGTTAAATTCCCAGGTAATGATTGGAAGCCTAAAAATTCAAAAATTGCCTTTCCAGGAAATGATTGGAGCCCTTTAAATGATGCTATGGATGAATTTCCTGGGAACGATTGGCTCGTTGTGTTTTACCAAAACACAAATTCTAACAGTAAAACATTAGATAAAAATTTAATTGCTGCGGAAATAATGGTCAATCCCGAAAAAATTATTCAACCATTAATGAATTTATCGGCTAACTTCATGTATTCAAATCCAAAAAGCATCCAATTAACACTTGCTTGGGACAAAACTCTGATTTCAATACCAATACATCTAAAATAATTATTGATTAAATTTAAATGCGTAAAACCAACAATCAATACTTAAAAATCAATCATGAAAAAAGTAATAGCAACCATAGTAGGCTTTATTGTAGCATCATTAACTGTTTACATTTTTGAATCTCTTATTGGCCACAACCTGTTTCCATTGCCTGAAGGTGCCAATCCAATGGATATGGAATGGATTAAAAATAATATGGATCAAATCCCAACGGGAGCTAAAATATTTGTTGTTATTGCTCATTTTGTAGGTATAGTTGCCGGAATGGTAGTGGCAAGCTTGATTTCTAAAACCAGTATGGTTCCAGCTTATATTGTTGGTGGATTGATGTTAGCCGCAACTATTTTTAATGTGGCGATGTTACCAAAAGAATTGTGGTTTAGCATTAGCGATATTGTATTAGCTGTTGCTGGTTTATTACTCGGAAAGTCTTTGGCGAAGCGACAGTTAAAAATATAGGTAACCTTTCATAATATAGTACACCTGAAGCATTTGCAGGCTCAGAATGACAGTATTACAAACCATATATTATTTTACTATAACCTTAATAACAACTCAGGATTTGGGCAATTATTTTTATAAAACGCCACATCATGTTTTGAACATACGCCAGGATAATCGCCTTTATAATTTTGCAAATCTTTAATAAGCTGAAAGTGTAAATGTGGTGCATAATCACCATTAACCGTTGCATCACCCAAAGTGGCAATCTGCTCCCCTTTTTTAAAAGTTTGTCCAATGCTTAAACCTTCAATTGAAGCCAGACTTAGATGTCCGTAAAGTGTATAAAAGGTAAAATTTTTAAGCGTGTGTTTTAATATAATCGTCGGTCCATAATCACCAAAGTTCGTATTGTTTTTAAAACTATGAACCTCAGCATCCATTGGTGTGAAAATAGGTGTTTCAGCAGCAATCCAAAGATCCAGACCTAGATGAATGTGACGTTCGGTTTCGGGGTTTTCAGCTTTAAAATAAGCGCTTCGCTGGTAAATATTTCGAGCTTCAAGATAACCCCCAAAAGCCACTTTAGCATGATGTTTTGCTTTAAAAGCATTGATATAATCCTCCAATAATTCCGAAGAAGATACATCTATCGCTTGTAATCTGGTATTGGTTTTTGACAAATCTAAAGTCACATAATCAGAAGGGGCAATCGAGGGATCTAAAACAGATGTCTTAGGTAACGATAGCAACAAGGTTTCAAGTGTGGTGTTCATAAATCTAAATTGGCGTAAAAACTAAAACTTCCGAAGCAAATAAGCGTCAATTACTTTTTTGAAAGCGCTTTTTCCAAGGCTTCAGCTTTATCTTTTGCATACATCAAACTATTATCCATCTCAAAACACTTTTTAAAATTAGCTAAAGCCTGAAGCGAGTCGCCTTGTAACAATAAAGCATCACCATAACTATCGTAAACATTTGCAGATGCTGGATACTCACTGATGTTTAGTTTAAAAATCTGAGCGGCTGCATCTACCTTATTTTCATTGATGAGTAAGTAACCTAATTGATTGATATCATTTTCGTTAACACTATAGTTTGTAGTATCTGTTTTTACCTCTTGATAAAATGAAATTGCTGAGTTGACATCTTTCTCGTAGATTGTTTTTGCCATTTCCTTATAGGCAATTTTCTTTGGCATTTGATAGGTTTCACCTGCTCGTAAACGCTTAACATTATCGTAAACAGTTCCAAAATGCGCTCCAGAATTGTTGGTTAAAATGACAAATCCGCTTTTTGTATCGACCTCATTGTGTAAAAACGTCACAAAACCTACCCAACCACCAGAATGATTAATCACACGAGGTTCTCCTGGGTTGTACTCCAGAAACCATCCGAAGCCATACCCTGTATATTCGCCATCATTGGTTTGTCCTGAGGACCAGGCTTCATCCAGATACGCTTTAGAGATAATGGTGTGATTCGCCAAAGCCATATTCCATTTATAGAGATCTTCTACCGTAGAATAAATACCGCCATCGCCTCTTACATCATTAACAATATTGTAATCATTAAGTACTAAGTCTTTTTGATTAAGCGAAAAATTATAGCCAAAAACCCGATGAGGCATCTTTGGATCTGCAGCTATTTGATATTGATATAATACTGTATTAGTCATCCCAATCGGATCAGTGATATGTTCTTTTAAGAACGTTCTAAAATGCTGACCAGAAATCTTTTCAACAATTGAGGCCAATACCAAATAACCCGTGTTACTATATTCCCATTTATCTCCTGGCTGAAAATCTAACTCAGGATTGACACGGTAAAACACGTCTAAAATTTCGTCATTACCCAGAATATACTGTTTGGTTGAATCTTCTTTTACAAAATGATTAGCAATCACCCGTTCGTAGTCTGTAAGTCCAGATGTATGATGCAATAATTGTCGAATGGTAATATTATCATAAGGAAAATCGGTTAAAACTGTATTTACTTGTTGATCATAATCGAGTTTACCTGCTTCTTTTAATTTCATAATAGCCATCCCAGTAAACTGTTTACTCACTGAAGCTAGTCTGAATTGAGAATTCAAGTCTAAAGAATCATTAGGAGCGATAGATCGCAATCCGTTAGAATTTTTAAAAACGACTTCTCCATTTTCATATACGAGTATATTTCCGGTAGACAGACCTTTAGCCTTCATAGCCTGTACAAAAGATTGGTATTCACTTTTAACGTCTTTTGTAGTATTGGTATTAGTTTCCTTTTTACACGAAAAAAAGCATGCCGAAAAAAGACACACTACTATTAGTTGTTTGAATAAACCCATATGTTTTGATTGATTGTAGTTTTACTCTATAAAGATAAGTATTTAATTAATTGTTACAGTAGTCTAAAATATTGCTTGTTTTGCTTCGGAAATGAGACAACGCTATACTATTAGTTTAAAACGATAGCGCTAAACTTCGCATTAATGATAATGGTTTTAGCAGAATTTTTAGAATTTGGAAAATTAGTAATGGTTTTTTGAGTCGTTAATTGATCGTTTAAACGGGAACGGTTCCCTTTAAAATACACGCTATAATCGGTGGTTTTACTAGGCAATTTAATAAGGGCTTCACTGTTTTCGAGAATGATATTCAAATTTGTAAAGCTATCGGCAATATTAGAAATAGACAAATCTCCAAAACTACCATCAATTATGGCATTTTCGATTAAATCATTGATACGAATATCTGATGAATTACTGTTTAAACGTAGCGTTCTCACGGTATTTAAATGTGCATCCTCTACATACTTTAAGTTAAGTTCTCCCGCACTCCACGTTGTAACATGCACTGGAGAAAAAGACACATTGATGGAAGTCTCGCTCCCATCAATGTGATTTGCTAAAAATGTAGCATGTGATATATCTGCTTTTAGATTATGAATAACAGATGCCATTTTTAATTGACCATGTCTCACATTGAGATTTAGTTTAGCATCTTTAGGCATTTTAATTTTAATGACCTTTTTTACATTAAGATGACGCTCTTCAATGCGTTTTGCAATCTCTTCACGACGCTGCTCTTGGACTTCGTGACGTTCTTCCAAACGCTTTGCTAACTTTTCCTGACGTTTTTCCATTTCTTTAGTACGCTTTTCCATTTGCTTTTCCCGTTCGGCTAAACGCTCTTCCATAACTTTAGCACGCTCTTCCATTTGCTTGCCGTATTTTTCACCCCAAACTTCCATCTTTTTAGCCCAATCTTTGTCGAATTGCTTTCCAAATTCTTCGCCCCAAGCTTCCATTTTCTTACCGTATTCTTCACCAAACCTATCACCCCAAGCTTCCATTTTTCTCTCATACGCTGAAAAATCCATTTCGCCCATTTTACGAGCCCATTCTTTCATTTTTTGTTTGTACTCGGCACCATACTTTTCTTCATATTCTTTACTCCATTTTTCAAGATAAGCTTCACCACCTTTTTTATAGGCTTCGGTATCAAAGCTAACGTTGTTAACACCTTCAGGTAATTCTGGCAATTCAGGTAATTCTGGCATTTCTGGCATTTCAAAACGTGCAATCTCAGGTAACTCTGGCATTTCCGGCATTTCTGGTAATTCAGGAATATCACCCAAATCTAAACCTTCGATAATCATTAAAGGTTCAAAATTTTTATCAAATCCTGTTAGTTGATCCCAAGTTCCATGACCTCCGCCTTCCGAAGTTATACTTACACGGCTTCCTGAACCTTCTACTTTAAGTTTCCAGTTTTTTAAGGCTTTTTCCAGATCTTCTTTAGATAATTTCTCACCATCGATATAGGCCTCAATTTCTAAGGTACTTTTGTTCCATGTATCAATTTCAATTTCTACGAAACTTGTATTTAAATCGATTGTCACATCTTTAGTCACATCGATTTTCTTTGACATTTTAGTCAACTGTTGTTGGGCTGAAACACTTATAGTGAAACAGAACAACACGAGTAATATTAGATTATATTTTGTTTTCATTGTCTTATGTTTTTATACTGAAATCGTTGTATTTAAGGTTATAATCATTCTTAACCTTTTGTTTTACAAGTATTCAGGATTTGGTTTATGCTTTAATGTTTTCTTCTTCTGATGTATTTAAATCATTTAATTGTTCTTTTAAACGATACAATAAATTAAGTCTGAGTTTAAGATTGTCTATCAAAGCACTAACGGTTAACTCGTTTGGTCCATTTTCGGTTAGCTCTACCGAAAGACGCTTGTACTCTTGATTTAATTCGCCCAATCGCGCTACATAACCATCAAACAATTCTTTATTATTTTCGGTAAGTTTCACTTTAGATAATTCTAAATTGATATGGGCTAAATAGTAATCTTCAACCTTTTTAAAATCTGGAGAGATGTCGCCAAGAGATTTCAATTTTGCTTCTTTTTCTGGTTGATCTACATCTACAGTTTTTAATCCTTCGGGTAATGGTTTCTGAAAAAACTGAGAAGCTCCAAGTCCTAATCCGATTAAAATGACGATACTCGCCGCAATTTGCAACATACTGAAACGTTTTTTGCTTGATGATTCAACGGGTAAGGCTTCGTCTAACTTTTGAAGAAAGCGTGCTTGATGCCCTTGAGGCATTTTTTCTTGTGATGCCTTATTTTCGTTTTCAAATAATGTTTTAATATCTCGTGCCATTTTTAACGGGAATTAATAGTTCTTTTAATTTCGACTTTCCTCTGGAGAGTTGTGTTCTTGAAGCGATTTCTGAAATCTGTAAAATCTCTGAAATTTCCTGATGATCATACCCTTCAACCAAATACAAGGTTACCACGTAACGGTATTTGTCGGGTAATTTTTCAATCGCACTTTTAATCTCATCCAATGTTATTGTATCATCTACTAACCATTCGCTTTGATAATCGGTATCTACTACTTTGAGGTGCACCTCTTCCAATTCTTGCATGTGCTGCTTTTTGGATTTTAAACAGTCGATACTTTTATTAATCACGATACGTTTTAACCAAGCTCCAAAAGTAACTTCAGCTTTATACTGATTGAGTTTTGCAAATGCTTTAATAAAGGCTTCTTGTACGATATCTTCAGCTTCCATAGAATCCTTTACAAAACGCATGGCAACCGCAAACATACCATCACAATATTGATTGTATAATTTTAATTGCGCAGTGCGATCATTCTGCTTGCATTGTTCAATAATGTCAACTTGAAACGTATTCAAATCTCTTTTGGTTTGGTTATATACCTCATAAACTGATGATGCTTATTTGGTATGGGTTCTTTATAAAGACGACACAAAAAATGAAGTGTTGCAAAAAATATATGATTTTTTTATTTTTCATAAGAAATTTATAGAAATTCACGTTAAGTATTTACTGAGCGTTTCAATTTTAAATTATCTTTGACGCCAATTAGTTACAATCTTTTTTTACTATGAACACGTTTTTAAAACGCCTACTTGTTATATTATCTATTGTTGCGCTCGGACTCTTTCTATATTCCTATTTTGTTGAAAATATTTTTTCACCTAGGCTGAGTCCTAAAGATACAGTAGAATTTAAATTAAATGATCTTAAACTAGAAGTCTTCTATAATAGACCCTCTAAAAAAGGACGTGAGATTTTTGGTGCTTTAGTGCCTTATGATAAGGTATGGAGAACTGGTGCCAATGAAGCAACAACTTTTGAATCTAACAAAGATTTACTCATAAAAGGAATTGTTTTACCGAAAGGAAAGTATACACTTTGGACTGTCCCAAAAGACTCGGCGTGGAATGTGATGTTTAATAGCAAGCAATACGCTTGGGGTGTCGATGAAGAAATGCAAGTGATGTGGGATCCTAATCACGACGTGATGGAAATAACTGTTCCTATTGAAAAACTAGACACAACGGTCGAACAATTTACCATTGCATTTGACAATTCTACCGATGACCTTAAACTGACTATGGCTTGGGATAATACAAAAATTGCAGTACCTTTAAAAGTCATAAAAGACCAAAACTAAAAGGGAATTTGTCTAAAAAATCGAAAACCTCAGCCATACATGAAACAGATGGTGTATCGCAATCTGATATCACCAATGCGTCTTCGATTGACAGTATCAAGCAAAAAAGAAAAGCACAGCCCGACACATCAACTTTAGTCGCCAATATTTTAAAAGGAAATATTACGGCTTTAAGCAGAGCCATTACTTTGATTGAAAGTTCTAATCCGAAACACCTAAAACAAGCCAATGCTATTATTACTGAATGTTTAGCGCATGCTAATAAGTCGGTACGACTCGGCATTACTGGTGTTCCTGGTGTTGGAAAAAGCACCTTTATTGAAGCTCTAGGATTGCATTTAATCGCTTTAGGCAAAAAAGTTGCTGTCTTAGCTGTAGACCCAAGTAGCAGCTTAAGCAAAGGCAGTATTTTGGGAGACAAAACCCGAATGGAAGATTTGGTAAAAAGTGACCAAGCGTTTATTAGACCTTCGCCTTCTGGCACCTCGCTTGGTGGTGTGGCGCGAAAAACCCGAGAAACTATTATACTCTGTGAAGCCGCTGGTTTTGACACCATTATTATTGAAACGGTTGGCGTTGGGCAAAGTGAAACGGCTGTACACAGTATGGTAGACTTCTTTTTATTACTTAAAATCGCTGGAGCTGGTGATGAACTTCAGGGAATTAAACGCGGTATTATTGAAATGGCCGATGCGATTGCTATCAACAAAGCCGATGGTGATAACCTTAAAGCTGCTAAACTGGCTAAAGTTGAATTTAATAGAGCCTTACATTTGTATCCGCAGAAAGCATCAGCATGGCAACCTAAAGTCACCTTATGTAGTGCTTTAAAACATGAAGGTATTGCCGATTTATGGAACTTGGTTTTGGATTATATGAAACATACCAAAGCTAATAACTATTTTGAACAACACAGGACAGAGCAAAATAAATTCTGGCTCCTACAAACGATTGAAGACCGATTGAAATCTGATTTTTTTAATCAGCCAGAAATCAAAAAAGCTTTAAAAACACAACTCCAACTAATAGAAGATGGTAAAACAACGCCTTTTACAGCTGCGGAATTTTTACTGCAACTTAAAAATTAGCTTTATACCACTCGACCTGCTTTTTAACCGCTTCTAATAATGTGGTTCTCGGATTGTAATTCAGTAATTTTCTCGCCTTTTCAATATTCGCTTTGGTTCGGGATTGATCTCCAGGTCGCTTCGGAATTACTTGAATTGCTATAGATTTTCCCAGAACCTTTTCAACCGCTTCAATACCTTCTTTCGTTGTATGTTCGACTTCGGTACCCAGGTTAATAATTTCGCCATTTACTTTAGCTTCATTTCCAATAACACTAACGACACCATCTACGATATCTCCAACATAGGTAAAACTGCGTAGATGTTTATCGCTTCCCTCAAACAAAGGAAAAGGCTTATCTTCTAAACCTAAAGCAATCAGTTTGGTATACATTTTTTCAGGACGCTCTCGCGGACCAATTACAGAGTACAATCGCAATGAACAAGCTTTGATAAGTTGTTCTCTGCTTTTTTGAAGCACCAACTGTTCTGCTGCTAGTTTGGTCACACCATAATGCGATGCTGGTTTTGGTGCTTTTTCTTCAGGAAATGTGGCTTCCAAACCATAAATTGAAGAAGTACCAATATTGACAAATAGCTGTAAGTCTTTGCATTCTAAAGCATAATCCACTAAATTTTTTGTCGCGATGATATTATTTGTGAAATAATCTTCGAAGGTCGAAGTTTGAGAAATTCCAGGTTGGGCTGCAAAATGAAAAATATAACTAATATCTCTAGGCAAATCTGAAGCAAACGATTCGTCACGTAAATCTTTTTTTAAAACGGTAATACCTTTTGCTTTTAATGCCTTGGCGTTCAGGTTTTTTAACTCTAAACTATAGTGATCATTAAAATTGTCTAAGGCCAAAACATCATGGCCAAGACTTTGCAAACGTTCTGCAGTATGCGAACCAATAAAACCAACAGCGCCTGTAACGAGTATTTTCATATTAATCTTTTGATGCTACAAATTAACAATTTTTAAATCAAACCCATTCAGCATCGTGCAGATAAAAAAGAATATTTTTGCATTATCAACGCCTTACAAATGGATTATAAGTTTACAATTATTGTTCCTGTTTATAATGAAGAGGATAACATAGAACGCTTGGAAAAAGAACTCGTGGCCTATTTAGAGTTGGCACTTGTTTCTACCAAAATACTTATCATCAATGATGGCTCAACAGATGCTAGTCAGTCGTTAATTGAAGCCATTTGCCATAAACATTTCAATTTTGATTATGTTCTTTTTGAAAAAAATCAGGGTTTGAGTGCGGCTTTAAAAGCAGGTTTTGACCTCGCAACAACAGAATTGGTTGGTTATATAGATGCCGACTTACAAACGTCTCCAAAAGATTTCAATTTATTACTCGAGTACAGTAGTGATTATGATTTAGTCACTGGCGTTCGTCTGAACCGAAAAGACCATTTTATTAAGAAGCTATCTTCAAAAATTGCTAATCGTATTCGGCGTCTATTCACACAAGACGGCATGGACGATACAGGTTGCCCTTTAAAAGTAATAAAGACTGAATACGCAAAACGAATCATCATGTTTAAAGGCTTACATCGGTTTTTACCAGCTTTGGTTTTATTACAAAACGGAAGGATAAAACAAGTCCCAGTCAATCATTTTCCGCGAATTGCAGGAACATCAAAATATGGCTTGCGAAAGCGATTGTTTGCTCCTTTGGCAGATTGCTTTGCCTATGTATGGATGAAAAAAAGAATGCTCCATTACAAGATAGCAAAAAAGAGCTTTTAAGTAATGAGCTGAAATCTGGACTGAAGGTATTTATCTAATTTATAAAAAACAAAACCTGAAACAGCGCCGAATAACATGCCACTAATCACATCCAGAGGATAATGAACACCAATGTAAATGCGACTGTATCCCATCGCAATAGCCCAAGGAATCATAATAAACGAAATGTATTTATACTTGGATCTTAGCATTAAACTTGTGAAAACCGCAACTGCCATTGAATTTGAAGAATGCCCGGAAAAATAACCATATTGTCCGCCACAATATTCTTTAACCAATCTAAACATCCCATCGATATCACCATTATGACAGGGTCTTAAACGCATGACCAATACTTTTTTAAATACATTAGTCATTTGATCTGTAAATGTAATCATTAAGGCAACGACCAATAAGGTTAACAAAAACATTTTGGTATTGAGTCGCTTATACATAAGATAAGCCAGCACTGCATAAAACGGTATCCAATTGAATTTGGTGGTATAAAACAGCCAAAAAGCATCCCAGGATTTGTTACCAAGGTTGTTTAAGTAAATAAAGAGTTCGGTATCGAGTTTTAAGAGTTCTTCAATCATTAGTCGTCGTATCTGGAAACCTCTCGGTCATAAAAATCGGTTGCAGCCTGAATTAAATTTTCGGCTTCGCTTTCAATCTCTCGTTGATCGTGTTCGTCAAATTCTTCAAACCATTCGACATCGTCATCTTCAAGATTGATTATAAATCTAGGAAATTCAGTATGAATAACAAATATTGCATTAGGATAATCTGTATTATCACCAAGAATGAATTTAGGTAGTTCCATGTTGTTAGGCATTAGTATTTGACAAAATTAACTTTTTCGTAAGATAATTAAATCTTATAAACAATAATATGGCAGCAGTGGTCAATCCTGCTAATAATCCTAGCCAAATACCAAAACTTCCGTAGTGCTCTTCTTTTCCGAAGTAAAAACTAATAGGAAACCCAATAACCCAATAGGAAATAAAGGTAATTACTGTAGGAATCTTAACATCTTGCAGGCCGCGAAGCGCTCCTAAAACAACGACTTGAATACTATCACTTATCTGAAAAATAGCAGCTGCAATCATAAGTTTAGCGGCTATAGATACAACTTCAATGTTATCGGTTAAATTTTCAGTATCATCATAATCGACGTAGAGTTTAGGCAAATCATCATGAAAAATAAAAAATATCGCACCAAAACATACAGCCAATAAAATAGCTAACAGAAAGATGGAAAAGGCGATTCTTCGCAATTCAAAATAATGTCCTAAACCTTTCTGATTACCGACTCTAATCATAGATGCGACGCTGAGTCCCATTGCCACCATAAAGGTCATTGACGATAGGTTTAAAGCAATTTGATTTGCTGCCTGAGGATTTTTTCCCAATAAACCACTTAACCAAATCGCAGCCGTAAATATGGCGACTTCAAAAAACATTTGCATCGCACTAGGTGTTCCCAGGTTGATGAGTTTTCTTATCATTAGTTTATCTAAAACTAAAATTTTGATTTGGGTAACAAAAGCTTTCGATTTTTCTTTTTTAGTCAATATCCACCAAAGATGAGCCACCATAACAACTCTTGAAACTAAGGTTCCGTAAGCAGCACCAACGATGCCCATTTCGGGAAAACCAAATTTTCCAAAAATTAAGACATAGTTTAAAAAGACATTGATAAGGTTGGCCAAAATTGTAGCATACATAGGATAACGTGTCATTGACAAACCATCACTAAACTGTTTAAAAGCCTGAAATACAATGAGCGGAATTAAAGAAAAGGCAACCAGATTTAAATATGGTATGGCAAGTTCAACAACTTCAACTGGTTGCTTCATATAATACAATAGGGGCTTGGCAAAAAACACGGTTAAAAACAGAAGCACACCAAGCACTGTACAGAGTAACAATCCGTGTTTAAATGAAGATTTCCCAAGATTAAAATTTTTAGCCGCATCTGCTTCAGCAACAAGTGGTGTAATCGCTGTAGAAAAACCAATTCCGATAGACATGGCAATAAACATAAAGCTATTTCCTAATGATACTGCAGCCAATTCTGCAGTACCAAGTTGGCCAACCATAATGTTATCAACAAAACTTACAAACGTATGACCGAGCATACCCAGAATGACTGGAGCTGCCAATTTATAATTGTAATAAAATTCTTTTGTGTATTGGGTTAAAATCAACTGTTGCACCTTTGAAAGCGCAAAGTTAAACCATTTGATTTGGGTAGACTTTACCTTAACTCGATTTTCTGAAACAAAAATTCAAACCTTTGATTTCTATAAAGTTATGAACTATAATTGTTGATAAGTTGCATTAAAAACAGTACTAACAACACTTCTAAACCCTTATTTTTATAACAATTAAATACCTTATTGTAGTAGGTTAGGTATTTGGGGTAGAAACTTTTTTAGCTATTATTTTAGAGGGATTTAAAAATTTTATTGTTAAAAAACGTTTCATGCAAAAAGAGGATTCGTCCTCTTTTTGTCATTTTATAAATCAGCTTAAAACTGTCTTCCTAACCATTCTCTAAATTTATAGATGGTTGGAAAAGGGTCTTTCAAAAAAGATTCCATCTCTGTATTGTTCGCTAAATATTTTGAATTAAATAAGAATAGTGGTCGGCGTTTAATAGATTTCAAAACGCCTTTTAAACGCATGTAACTGATGGGCTCAAACTGTTGTTTTTCAATATCACCATTTAAAGCTAATTTAATGACAAGATCAGGAAAGTTTACACCTGCCTTTCTCGACGCATCAATACTTCCCCAGAATCGAGCATTAATTTCTATGAGTTTATAGTTTTTAACCTGCTTATCATATCTCAGATCTAAGTGTGCAACACCAGACCAATTGAGTTTTTTCATGGTATGGCTAACAACATTAAGCACCTCATCGTTCTCCATAAAATCGAAGCCTAATTGTGGTGCATAAGCGTTATCTCCTTTTAAATTTCCTTTTTGAATCGTATAAGTAAGAATCGTACCATTAAGACATAAGACACTACAATCGATATCATAACCCTCAATATACTCTTGAACAAACTGAGGCGTGGTTATTATCTTCAAGGCCTTTGGGAGCTTCTTAACATTGCCTACTTTTTTAATACCATCACCTCCTTTTTGGTTGAGCGGCTTCACAAGAATTGGAAAATTGATTTGTGACAACATACGTTTCTTATCGCTTTCCGAAGCAATCAAAAACGATTTAGGATGTGGTATACTGTGTTTTTCAGCAAATTCACTCAATTTTCTTTTATTGATTGCAATCTCAAAATCAGATAAAGCTGGCAAAGGAATAACTTGTGCTTTATCCGATAGCTTTTCTTTGTTTTTTATAAAAAAAGAGGCTTCTAATTCGGCAATAGGAACAACGACATTAATAGCATTAGATTCTATTTCTGAATTTAAAATATCCAGCCACGACGCATCCTGAGGTCGCTTATAAAATTTATAGTAAGATGTATATTTCGAAAACTTGGTCGCTGTTCGTTTTTTGTTTGATAAAACGAATAGTTTGTAGTGCTTAAACTGAGACAAACATTGTATCACAGACAAAGCCCAAGTGCTATCGCCATCTGGGATTAGAACATTAATTTTAGAAGTCATTAATTAGGGTCAACAATTAATCGACTCAAATATACTATTTAAAGTCTAATATTTTGAGACAAACGCTGTGCTTGATTAAATTCGGAAACCATATCGGCAACAATTTGTGCTGCAGGTTTAATATCGTGTATCAATCCCGCTATTTGACCAATTTCTAATTCGCCATCTTCCAAATCACCTTCAAACATGCCTCGCTTAGCTCTAGCGCGTCCTAAAAGTTCCTTTAACTCCTCTACAGTTGGTCCTTTTTTATATAATTCTTGAAGTTCATTAAAGAATTTATTTTTTATTAATCGCACTGGCGCTAATTCTTTAAGCGTAAGTTGGGTATCACCTTCTTTGGCATCAACCACTACTTTTTTGAAAGCTTGATGCGCAGAAGATTCTTCACTAGCTACAAATCGGCTTCCTACTTGAACAGCATCTGCACCTAAAATCATAACCGCTAACATGGCGTTTCCGTTGGCAATTCCGCCAGCCGCAATCAAAGGGATGCTAAGTTGTTCTTTTACCATAGGAATGAGCGTTAGAGTCGTTGTTTCCTCTCTTCCGTTATGGCCTCCAGCTTCAAAACCTTCAGCTACAACAGCATCTACTCCAGCTTCTTGAGCTTTTAAAGCGAATTTTACGCTACTCACCACATGAACGACCGTAATCCCTCTTTCTTTTAGCCAGGAAGTCCACGTTTTTGGATTTCCTGCAGATGTAAATACAATTTTCACACCTTCTTCTACTAAAATATCCATAATCTCTTCGATGTTGGGATATAACATGGGGACGTTAACGCCAAACGGTTTACTGGTTGCTTTTTTACATTTCTGAATATGTTCTCGTAGCACATCGGGATACATAGAACCCGCTCCTATTAATCCGAGAGCACCAGCATTACTTGCTGCGGAAGCAAGCCTCCAACCACTATTCCATATCATTCCTGCTTGAATGATTGGATATTTAATATCGAAGAGTTCGGTAATTTTATTTGCCATTTATGATTTTATCAGTTTGAAAGTTTTAGACGTATTTTCAGATTGGAAAGACAAGATATAAACTCCTGATGCCATTGAAGAGACATCCAGTTGATGTGTTGTTGATGTTAGTAATTGTTCTAAAACCGATTGCCCCAGAATGTCATACACTCTCAATGTCGTTAGGTTATTCATTGACGGGATTTGAATGTTCAAAACATCTGTAACAGGATTAGGAAACACCTTGAATTCAAAAACCGCTTCTTCTTGTAAAGACAAACCTATATCTAAGGCTAATTGTAAGTTTGGTATGCCATATCCGAGTAGATAATCCGGAGAATTAAACTGTGAAGCCGATAACCTAACATAGTGTTTAATCTCTTCATTGGTAGCTTCTGGTAAGGCTTCCCATAATGACGCAAGGCCTCCAGCAAGTATTGGAGAACTGAATGAGGTTCCGTTATTATTAACAATGGTATTTGTATCATCAATTACAGCGGCTCCTTCACCTTGTGCTACAACATCTGGTTTGATAGTGGGTTGAGCATCACTACCTTGAGAACTAAAAAAGGCATAAGCACCATCGGCATCAACGGCTCCAATACTAAATACACCAGTGCCATCTGCAGGAGCACCAACACCAACAGCTCCTGAGTTTCCTGAAGATGTCACTACCAAAATACCTTTTTCATTAGCGATATTAGCACCACGAGTTATAAAAGTTGTCTGTCCATCTAAATCGGCACTTGTATGGCTGTAATTGTTGTTGTCATAAGTTCTATAACCTAAAGAAGTATTAATAATATGAACCCCTAAACTGTCTGCTCGTTCGGCAGCTTCAACCCAATTGGCTTCTTCAAGCGGAGTTTCACTATTGGCATCTTCAGTTCGAAACAGATAATACGATGCATCAGGTGCTGTTCCAACAAATTGATTGGTAATAAAACCAGCCATGTCACTAAGTACTTTTGTTCCGTGGTCATTTTCAGTGTAAGCATAAACATTTTCAGTTCTGTCCACAAAATCATAACCACCAAGCAAATCATTATTGTCTCTTAAACGTTGAAAAGCATCCATAGTATTCACATTTGGAAACCCTGTATCCATAATTGCAACAACAATACCTTGACCAGTATAATCCTGAAGATGTAAGGCATGAGCATTAATCATTTCAACTTGGTTTTGAGCATCGCCGTAATTGAAATCAATATTGGTATTTTCTAGAGAAAACTTGTCGTTAACCTCAGCAAAACGAGCTGGTGTATTGAGATTATCATCAGCAAAATCTACATAGTCAACAAAATCGAAATCATCAACAAGCGCATTGATAGCGGCTTCACTTCCGCGAACATAAACAGCATTAAACCATTTGGATTTAGCATGCACAGTCACTCCAGTTTCTGGCGCTTTAAGCATTGCAATATAGGACTCATTAACAGGAACATCACGTTCGTCTATAGGAATATTATAGGTGTTTTTTCGATCAATAGCCTGTTGCGTTAAGATAGTAATAGGATTATCAAGCGAGGCCTGAACGTTAGCTTTGGCATTAAAATAGACCCAAGCATCTTGTTGAGCAATGGCATTATACTGAAACAGCACAATACAAAGGAGTAGGATTTTTTTCATAGCAAACCGTTATTTCATTTTTAAAACTTAGTCGTTTTAAAAACGTCATACTTAAAATTAGCTTTCCTGCAATTTAAGAAATTACTCCCGAACCTACTAATTCATCATCCAAATACCAGGCTACGAACTGCCCTTCGGTAATGGCCGATTGTGCATTTTTAAACTCAACGAAAAGTCCGTTATCCACCTTATAAAGTGTTGCCTCTTCAAGCGCCTGACGGTATCTAATTCTGGCTTTAACCTTCATGGTTTCGTCAACTTTCAGACTTAAATCTTCTCGTACCCAATGCAACTCGTCATCGTTAACAAATAAAGCTTTTTTGAATAAGCCTGGATGCATTTTCCCTTGTCCGGTGTAAATGACATTTTCATCAACATCGGTGTCAATGACAAATAACGGTTCAATCGTTCCACCTACAGCCAAGCCTTTTCGTTGGCCTTTAGTAAAGTAATGTGCGCCTTGGTGTTTCCCAACTATTTTTCCGTCGTTTACTGAATACGCTACTTTTTGGGTTAGGTATTCGAGTTCTTTTTCTTTAGAATCGAATTCAGGTGGTTGCTTTGTGAATACATTAGTGTCATTAGGAATTTCAACAATCACTCCTTCTTTTGGCTTTAATTTTTGCTGAAGAAACTCTGGAAGTCTCACTTTTCCTATAAAACATAAGCCTTGAGAATCTTTTTTATTTGCTGTAACCAAATCCAGTTTGGTCGCAATTGCACGAACTTCAGGTTTGGTTAATTCTCCAATAGGAAAAAGTGCCTTTGCTAATTGTTCTTGAGACAATTGACATAAAAAATACGATTGATCCTTGTTAATATCGACTCCAGACAACAACTGATAGATTTCCTTTCCATCCTTTTCAATTGTGCCTTTTCTACAATAATGACCAGTAGCGACATAATCTGCGCCTAAATCGAGAGCAATTTTCATAAAGACATCAAATTTGATTTCTCTATTACAAAGTACATCAGGGTTTGGTGTTCTTCCCTTTTGATATTCGTCAAACATGTAATCTACAATACGTTCTTTGTATTGTTCACTTAAGTCGATTGTTTGGAAAGGTATTCCCAACTTATCAGCTACCAACATGGCATCGTTGCTATCGTCGAGCCACGGACATTCATCAGAAATCGTCACAGAGTCGTCGTGCCAGTTTTTCATAAACAAGCCAATAACTTCATAGCCTTGCTCCTTTAGTAAATAAGCAGCAACACTAGAATCTACGCCTCCTGAAAGTCCGACAATTACTCTTTTCATCTCATTATTATTAGCGATTGAGATTAGATCTCAGTTCATGATTTTGATGCTGCAAAATTAAGAAATAAAAATAGCAACAAGATAAATGTTGCTATATTAAATGACTATGTATGGTATTGGTTTTAGCTATTGTTTTTGAGTTGTTTTATGGTTTTCGGTTTTGTCTAATTTTCCGTGTTTATAATAACTCCAATCACCACTTTTGACACCTTCAATATATTCGCCTTTAGACTCTATATTTCCTAAATGATCATAATATTTACATTCACCGTGTAATAGGCCTTTTTCATAGTGTAAGTCTTTTAAGATTTTACCAGATGGCGCATACCAAATGGTTTTACCATCTAACTTTCCGTTTTTATAGTGCATTACTTTAGACTTCTTATTATTTTCATAATAGGTCCACACACCAATTCTCAAATCATTTTTGTAAGCACCTTCGGCTTGCAAGTTACCATCGGCATCATAGTATTTAGAAACACCATTTAATTCGTTATTAGCGTAGGTAAACTCTTTTAACGTTTTTCCATCCTTAGCATACCAAATCGATTTTCCTTCAAGTTTGCCGTTAACGTAATTGGCTTGTTCTGCTGTAGTTCCGTCAGGATAAAAGACTAATTTCTCCCCTTCAAGTTCGCCATTAGCATTATAATATTCTGTAGACATGACAGCGTCGCTCTTATTGTGGTAGTAGATCCATTTGCCGATATGGTGTCTGCCATCCATCTCGCCTTCACTAATCAGTTTTCCTTTAGAAGACAAAAATTTGACCATCGCTTTGGAATTAGTGTCATTGAATTGCTTCGTAGCACTTAATACACTTTCGCCTTTGTAAAGAGTATAAAATTTAAAAAGTCCAACTTCTTTGCCGTGATTAAATTGTCCTTCATAACGAAGCTCTTGTGTTTTATCAAAATACTTTCGCCATACACCGTGACGCTTTCCATCGGCATCAAACTGATTTACAGATTGTTGTGCAAACGAACTTAAAGCAAGTAGTGTTAAAATAAATATAAATAAATAAGTCCTCATGATATTTTGTTTAATCTTTTCATAAATTTGTTAAACAAACTATTTTTTTATTAATAATGTTGAACAACAAAAACTCAAAAAAATGAAAATTATTTCAAAAGTATTCAAATTATTACCATTATTTCTACTGACATTAACATCTTGTAGTAATGATGATGACAACTCTACAATAACACCACAACCTATGAATATTGTGGAAATTGCCAGCGCAAATTCAGACCTAACAAGTTTAGTTTCGGCACTTCAAGCCGCAGATGGAAACCTAGTAAGCCTTTTGAGTGGTGATGGTCCCTTTACGGTATTAGCACCTACTAACGAAGCATTTTCGACATTTTTAAGTGCTAATGGATTTTCACAATTAAGCGAAGTTCCTACTGATGTTTTATCACAAATACTATTGAACCATGTCATATCTGTAGATTTATCAGCATCAGATTTAGCTGGTTTAGGATCTGGTTATGCCAAAACAAATGCTACTGGTGTGGCTGGACAAAATGTTAGTATATATTTTAACACTTCAAATGGCGTGGAGTTTAATGGTGCATCATCAGTAACTGACAACGGAGCAGATATTGATGCATCTAACGGAACTATACATATTGTAGATGCTGTAATAGGATTACCAACAATTGTAGATCACGCTGTTTCCAATCCAGAATTCAGTAATTTAGTTGCGGCTTTAAGTGCTGCCGATGGGGATTTGGTAACTGTTCTTAGCGGAAATGGTCCTTTTACTGTTTTAGCACCAGACAACACAGCATTTACAACTTTTTTAAACGGAACGCCTTTAGACGAAGTACCCACTGATGCTTTATCAACTATTTTATTAAATCACGTTATAGATAATGCAGTCCCTTCTGGAACGCTTACAGGAACAGGTTCTGGCTACATCAACACTTATGCTACCGGTCCAAATACTAACAATTTAAGTTTGTACTATAACACTAGTGATGGTGTTCGTATTAATGGAATATCATCAGTAACAACAGCAGATATTGTTGGTACTAATGGGATTATTCATACGGTTGATGCTGTTGTTGATATTCCTACAATAGTAACGTTTGCAACTGCAGATCCAAACTTTTCAACCTTGGTCTCTGCTTTAACAGAATTAACTCCTGAAACAGACTTTGTAGCAACTCTATCAACTGCAAATGGAACCAGCCCTGCTCCTTTCACAGTATTTGCTCCTACTAATGATGCATTTGCTGCTTTAACTTCAATTCCTGACGAACCAGTTTTAACTCAGGTGTTACTACATCACGTTTTAGGAGATGCTAATGTACAATCTGGAGATTTGACCGATGGCATTTCCCCATCGATGCTAGATGGCCAAACTATTACAATTAACCTACCCGGAACCGGTGATAACATCGCTGACGTTACTGATGGCGCAGGTAATTTTGATATTGGCGTGATTGCTGTTGATATACAGGCAGGAAATGGTGTAATTCATGTATTAAACAAAGTGATGTTGCCTTCAGACGAATAGTAGGCTTAACATTTATCATCAAATAATGACCTAAAAAAGAGCCTTGAGTATCATATACTCAAGGCTCTTTTAATTTATTATAAGACACAGCAGTCTATTTTTTTCGTCTTTGCTGGGCTTGTTTTTGCTGTTCGGCTTGCTCCATCATGTCAGCCATTTTTTTCTGAAACTTGTTCTGTTTCTTAGGCTTTTTCTTATTTTCTTGAATTTGTGCATGAATTTTATCTTCATCCAAAATATAGTTTTTAATCACTAACATTATTCCGATACTAATCAAGTTAGAAATAAAGTAATACAAACTCAATCCTGAGGCGTACTGATTAAAGAACACCAACATTAATATTGGAGAGAAGTAAATCATATACTTCATCATTTTCGCCATATCTGGCATACCTTCTTGAGTAGGTTGCGAAGCCATTTGCTGACCTGTCGTCATTTTCATATAGAAGAAAATAGCAATGGCTGCCAGTATTGGAAATAAGCTCACGTGATCTCCATAAAACGGAATACTAAAAGGCAATTCGGCAATCACATCATATGACGATAAATCGTCTGCCCATAAGAAGCTTTTTTGACGTAATGCAAATGCTGTTGGGAAAAACATGAATAAAGCATAAAACACAGGCAATTGTATTAAACCTGGTAAACAACCAGCTAAAGGACTCGCCCCTGCTTTGTTTTGAAGCGCCATTGTTTCTTGTTGCGCTTTCATTTTATTGTCTTTATGCTTTTCTCTAATAGCATCCAATTCAGGTTTAAGAACCTTCATTTTAGCCTGAGATAAAAATTGCTTATACTGCACAAATGACATCATTAACTTAATTAAAATGGTCATAACAATAATGGCAATACCGTAAGGCAGGAATGAACTTAAGAAACTAAATAAAGGGATAAATAAAGCTTTGTTAATCCATCCAAAAATTCCCCAACCAAATGGAATACTTTCTTCTAAATCGTAATCGTATTGTTTTAATACCTTACTATCGGTTGGTCCAAAGTATAATTGGAACTTATTATCGGCTTCCCCATTTGTAAATGCAACAGGTAATTTAGAAGTATAGGCTTTGGTAAAAACTGTATCAATTTCTTCATCTTGCACCAAATCTTTACTTGTTATAGTTGCCTGTTTAAAAGGGGTATCGGTCACAAGAATAGTACTAAAAAAGTGTTGTCTGTACGATAACCAACGCACATCTTCGATGCGTTCTTCATCGTCACCCATTTGACCTAACTTATCAATTTTTTCACCATCATACATATATGTTAATCGCGTGTAACGATTTTCGTAGGTAATGCTTTGATCATGTCGAAACGCTTTAAGTTTCCAGTCTAAATTAATCTCCTGAGAACTATTAACTACAGTGCTTAAGCCTTGAGAACGAATTGAAAAATCAATCATATACTCCTTAGGCTTTAACTCATATCGATATTCAAGAAACTGAGATTCTGAAGCTTTAAACTTCATAGAGACTACAGTATTCTCTCCGTTTTTGGTAACTGAAGGCTGAAAGTACTTATCTTCAGTCGTTAGAATTCTATTGTCTGTTGTTGGAAGTGTAATGTTAAACGCTGCATTTCCGTTTTGAATTAAAGCAATAGGAATTGAATCGTAATCTACAAACTCTTTTAAAATGACTTCGGAAAGAAATCCGCCTTTATTACTAAACTTCAAATCAAAAACATCGGTTTGTACCGTTGTAAAATTATCGGTCGCCGATGGCAATGTTGACGAATAAGTAAATGCGCCTAATTTATTTTGTAGATTTAATAGCCTTAATGAATCACCAGGAGTTACCGTCGAATAATCTTCAGCAGTAGTTACTTTGGTTTCATCGGCTTTAACTTCAGTAGATGTTGCCTTTTTTTCGGCTTCAAGTTGCTCTTGTTTCTCTTGTTCTGCGATCTCTTCTGGAGTGGGCTGATTTTGCCACATCATAAAGAGTAATATTGCGAAAATAAGAACAAATCCTATAATCGATTTTACGTCAAATTTCTTTTCTTCCATATGTATTACTTAGTTCTCCGATTGGTTAGGAACGGATGCTTTCTCAATATCAAAAAGCTATCCAATATTAATTTTGTGCCATACTGACACTATTGCTATCTGTTTTGAAATTTAAAGCTGCTTTTACGAATGACACAAAAAGGGGATGCGGATTAGACACTGTACTTTTATATTCTGGATGGTATTGTACACCAACAAACCAATTATGTTCTGGGATTTCTACAATTTCTACCAGACCTGTTTCTGGATTTAATCCTGTTGCTTTCATTCCAGCATCTTCAATTTGCTGCTTGTAATCATTATTAAATTCGTAGCGATGTCTGTGACGCTCTTTAATCGTTGTGGTTTGGTATACGTCTTTGGCAATACTGTCGTCAACTAACTCACAATCCCAGGCGCCTAAACGCATGGTTCCACCTTTATCTGTTATGGTTTTTTGAGATTCCATTAAATCAATAACAGGATGTGAGGTTTGTTCATCCATTTCGGTTGAATTGGCCTCTTTTAATCCTAAAACATTTCTGGAGTATTCTATGACAGCCATTTGCATACCTAAACAAATTCCTAAAAACGGAATATTATGTCCTCTTACATACTTTACAGCTTCGATTTTTCCTTCAATTCCTCGCTCTCCAAATCCTGGAGCCACTAAAACACCATGCAAATGTTTCAGTTTTTTTGAAGCATTTCGCGCTGTTAAATATTCGGAATGTATAGACTCTACTTTAACCTTAACTTCATTTTCTGCTCCAGCATGTATAAAGGCTTCTAATATAGACTTATATGAATCCTGCAATTCGACATACTTTCCAATAAGACCAATAGTGACTTCTCCTGACGGATTCTTATGACGTGATAAAAACTGATTCCACTGCGTTAAATCTGGTTGTGAACTATCTAAAGCCAGTTTCTTTAAAACCACTTTATCAAGACCTTCATCCAGCATTAAATTGGGTACATCATAGATTGTAGACGCATCAATAGACTGAATGACCGCTTCTGGGCGTACGTTACAAAATTTCGCCAGTTTATCTCGTAAGTCTTCAGGAAGTTCGTGTTCTGTACGGCACACTAGAATATCGGCCATCACACCACTTTCCATTAAAGTTTTTACACTATGTTGTGTTGGTTTGGTTTTAAGTTCTCCTGCGGCCGACAAATAAGGAATTAAAGTCAGATGAATTACAATGGCATTATTTTCTCCTAATTCCCATTTTAATTGACGAACTGCTTCAACATAAGGCAAAGATTCAATATCACCAACTGTACCACCAATTTCGGTAATGACGATATCATAATCGCCAGATTTTCCTAAGATTTGAACACGATGTTTAATTTCATCGGTAATATGAGGAATGACTTGAACTGTTTTTCCTAAAAACTCACCTCGACGTTCTTTTTCAATGACACTTTGATAAATTCGGCCTGTAGTTACATTATTAGATTGACTTGTTGGCACATTTAAAAAACGCTCGTAATGCCCTAAATCTAAATCGGTTTCGGCACCATCATCGGTCACATAGCATTCACCATGTTCGTACGGATTTAAAGTTCCGGGATCAACATTAATGTAAGGGTCTAATTTTTGAATCGTCGTCCTGTAGCCTTGTGCTTGAAGCAATTTTGCTAAAGAAGCCGCAATAATGCCTTTTCCAAGTGAAGATGTTACTCCTCCAGTTACAAAGATGTATTTAGTAGTCGTTGTCATGTTGCGCTGTTAAACGCAGGCAAATTTACAAAATTTAAATAGTTATTATAGTATAGATTTTAGTTAATTCGTCAACAAGAATTAGCCCTACACAATGCAGGGCTAATAATTTGATTATGAAAGTCTAAGCGTTTAAAAATTATTTCATGCCTTTCTACGCATCCATTTCTTTTTTATCACAAAAAACAAAACGACTCCAATGATTACTAAAGGCCAAATATAAATGAGTCCTAAAATAAAACTTTCAATGATAGCCCAACCATTACTTAAGCCTTCTTTTCCTTTGGCAAGAAATGTTTTTGAATAGCTTTCTGGTTCTTCAGTATACGTCACAGTTTCATACAAATCAATTTGAATGGTGCTGTACGACACTTTATTGGTTAAGTATTTTAAGCGTCCTTGAGCCGATTCGATTTCCTCTTGTATAAGACGTAATTTTTCTTCTGTTTTTAAAATATCTTCAACGGTTTTTGCTTTTTGTCTTAAGATGGATTCGTAACGCACTTTTACTTCTATTTTGGTTTTTAATCGTGTTTGAATATCGATATATTCTTCAGTAACATCCTTTGTTGTGATATTTTCATACTCTACAAATTCAACTATAAAACCTATGGAATCCATCATGGCATCAAAATATTGCTGCGGAATTTTAATAGTGAATCGATTTTCTTTACGATACAAATTATTCTCAAATCGTAAGTCTGAAATATAAGCCTCATACTGTTGAGCAATGTGTTTAATTTTTCGTGTTGCCAGTTTCACATCATCGACTTTATAGCGTGCTGTTGCCGATTTGATGATTTTTAAATCTATAGGAATCGTATTGGTGGAAACTTCAGATTTTAATGTCATGGGTTCTTCATCAAGTACAGCTTCATAGGTTTCAGAAATATCACTGGTTGCAACTGGTACACTTTCTTTATAATCAGCATTAGTGTTACAGGCCATTAAAGAAACCAACATGCTTGAAACGATTAGGTATTTAATTTTGGATTTGTCTAATATTGCATTCATAATTTTATATTTTTAATGATTATGAAACAAATCTAAAAACCCAGTATGTTTTTGGCTTGTAAAGGCTTTGTAAACCTATTGTAAATCATTTTACAAACTCTAATTGTTTGATTATAAGACTTTAAACTATTTGAATCCTGAAAACACATATTATTTCAATCGGCTAAAAACAGCTGTGATTTCCAAATTTCTGGACAAGCATAGCGCTGCTTCTGATGTTAAAGATTGGAATGGTGAAACTATTGTACTTTTTCAGGAGGATTTATTTTCCGAAGTGAAAGCTAAAGTAAGCGAAAAGTGGTTTTATACCTATTTTAAAAATGAAGCGACCAAATTACCACGTGTAGACATGCTCAATTTATTGAGTAGCTATATAGGTTTTGAAAATTGGCAAACCTTTAAAAACACTCACCCGTTTGCGTCTAAGCATAAGAAAAAGGTGCCTTGGATTATTATATTTGCTCCCATTTTAATAGTCTTTATAGTCACAATGAATGGGAAAAATGATTTTCAATTTTGTTTTGTTGACGATTTAAACAATCAGGCCATAACAAACATTCCAATTGATATCAAACTTCTGCAAGAAGACCAATCACCTTTGTATTTTAAAACCGATAGCTTGGGTTGTTTTAGGTATAAGACCAAAGCCAATCTCATTAGATTTGTAGTATCGTCTCCTTATCATAAAACCGACACGATTGTAAGATCTATTGAAGCCAATCAACATCATGTAGTCAAATTAGATAGTGATGATTATGCTTTAATTTTGAAATACTATACCAACGGAAATGTAAAAGACTGGACCAAACACAAACAAAAATTACAACAATTAATTCATGAGGATGCACAAATTTATAGACTCTACGAAGATAACATTGGTGTAGAAATTTACTCAAAGGAAGATTTTGTAAGGTTGCTTACCATTCCGACAAAAACACTTAAAACAGTTAAAATTTTAGACAAAAGTTATGAAAACAATCAAATCAAAACTCTAAAATTTACGGTACGATGAAAAAGATACTATACATATTACTGCTTTTATTTTTCATGACTTGTAACAATAATGAGGCTATGAAAACTGAAAGTACCGACATAGAAATGGTATTAGATACCGAAGATGACTTTGATAAGATCATCAGCTCTCCAGAAACTTTAAGTATTCAAAAACTAGAAGAATACGTCGATCTTATAAAAATTAAACAAGAACATCCCGAATTTGAAGCTGATATAAATCTGCAACTTAGCAACTTTACTTTAGACAATGCATCTGTTTTAAATTATCCAGAAGGTTTTTCAATAGCTAATATTCAAGTTGCAAAAAAACCTAAAGCACTAACAAACAACATACAAACCTTAAAACTAACGTTTACAGTAACCACACCATCAGAAACATTTAAAGACTCAATTGGTGCTGTCATTAAGAGTGAACCTATACAGTTAGATGGCAAGACACAAATCTCAAGAGCGATAACATTCTTAAGGCTTTTGGAATAATCGTATCTTTCAATTTTAAAGATTCACTTCTATGAAAATAGATCTACCCTTTTTACTACAATTACTGGCTTTCCTGATGGTTTTTAATGGCATGCAAGACACTTAAGTAGTGTTAAGACCAAACCCTTACTAAATAAAACTGCCAAACGATTAACTTTATACTATAGTAAGTAGTTGTTGCATTGATTTTAAGTTGTAATCTATTTCAGAACCCAACTCATTCTTAACATCATGAGCGGTATAACCTGCAACAGCAAATCCACCAGATTTAGCCGCTTTAACACCAGTGAGACTATCTTCTACCACTAAACATTCATGAGGTTGAAACCCCATAGTTTCACTAGCCCAGATAAAAACAGCAGGATCAGGTTTCCATTTTTGAATCGTATAACAACTAAAAATATGCTTTTCAAAATAGGGCAATAAACCAGTGAGCTCTAAATTGAGTTTTATTTTTGATTCTGGGCCACTAGATGCCACACAGAAAGGGATATCTAAACGTTTAACAACTTCTAAAACACCATCTATAGGTTGTATCTCCTTTTGAAAACGCTCATAGCTCAAACTTCGATAGGTTGATTTAAAATCTGATGGCACCTCCTTCCCTATTAATTCTGAAATTTTTTGAACACAACCATCTAAAGCATATCCTTTAAAATGTTGATAGGCATACTCTAAATCTATAGAAGCGCCAAGACGGTTTGCCAAGTCTACCATAACCTGATTCCCAATGGGTTCACTATCGACTAAAACACCATCGCAATCAAAAATAACACATTTAAATTTTGACATTTTAAGGCGTAGAATTAGAGACTTGAAGTACTTTTCCGTTGAAATACTTATTGGCATTTAAGGCAAAATCCTGAATGTATTTTGCCATTTCTAAAGCTGTTGTTGGTGCTTGATAATCTGGAAATGCTTCTTTTAACATTTCCGTTTGAACAGCGCCTAAGGCGAGTACATTAAATTGCGGGCCGCTCTCTTTATATTCTTCCGCTAATAATTCGGTGAGCGTAATTACGGCACCTTTACTCGAACTGTAAGCTGCCAAGCCAGGAAATTTCATGCTGCCTTGAATGCCTCCCATCGAACTAACCGTTACTACATGTCCGTCACTTTTCATAAACGGTAATACAATTCGGGTCATTTCAGAAACACCAAACACATTGGTTTGATAAACCTTAGTAAAATCTTCAAAGGTGGTATTTGCAAATGGTTTATTGAGTAACATACCAGCGTTATTGATTAAAATATCAACATGTTTAAATTCATTTTCAATAAACAATTCCACTTTTTTATAGTCATCTGCTTCACATAAATCAAAGGCAAAAGACGAAATATTATCAAATTGCAAATTACTTACAGGCTGCGCATTTCTAGAAAGAGCCAATACATTATGGCCTTGGTTAGCAAAGAGATGAACAAGTTCAAAACCAATCCCTCTACTTGTTCCTGTAATGATGATATTTTTACTCTTCATACATGATAATTTCTTTGGTTTCTGTGGCGCTCATTTTTTCAATAGCGGGAATCATTTTATTGATTAAACTCGCCATAAACTCAAAGTCTAATTTGTCGATTTCATCATCAACATGATGGTAAAAATCAAAATTGGTCAAATCGCATGAAGAGATGGTATGGCAAGGCAATTTAAACTGTTCATAAAACGGGTAGTTATCAGAGCGTTTAAACAAACTATATTTTTTTGACACTTCAGAATAACCTATCAAATTTTGTCCAACGTATTCGTTTAATTTAGCAGCCATATTAGACAAATCGTATCCCGAAACAAAAGCTTCATAGTCACGATCTTTAAAAGGCACACCAATCATTTCAAAATTAACCATGGTATAGAGGTTAAGGTTTTCTGATTTCAATCGTTCAGCAAGATGCTTAGAGCCTAATAATCCCATTTCTTCCGCCGAAAATAAAGCAACCATAATACTACGCTTATTCGTTTTTTTAGCAGCAAAATATTTTGCCATAGCTAAAACTGCACTGGTACCTGCCGCATTATCATTAGCACCATTGGCTATAGAATCGCCTTCAACTATTTTTGCTTTACCAATATGATCGTAATGTGCTCCTAAAATTATAACCTCATTTTTAAGAGTTTTATCGGTTCCTTCAATAAAACCTACAACATTAAACGCATTGGTTTCACCAATTTTAAAATGGTCTCTGTAGGTATCATAATAAGGCTTAACACCGTAAGATTTTAGTTGATTTTCGATATAGGTAGCCGATTCGTCAATACCTTGAGTTCCTGTGTTACGTCCTAAGCGTTCATCGGACGCTAAATAAGTAACCACATCTTTAACTTCGGCACTGGTTATGGTGATAGGTTTTGATTCGGTTTTTACTGATGTTTTACAGCTAAACATCAATAGAAATAGACAAAATGGAATAAGGTTTTTCATGAAACATATATTTGAGTTTAAAGATAAAAAAATCCTGACTTGAACAAATCAAATCAGGATTTAAAATACTATAGATTCTGAATCAAGTTCAGAATAATAAGTTATTCATATAGATTAAACCAGCATCGTTACTGGGTTTTCAATATAGCCTTTTAAGGTTTGAAGAAATTGCGCTCCAGTGGCGCCATCTACTGTTCTATGATCACAAGCCATGGTAAGTTTCATGGTGTTTCCAGGAACAACTTGTCCGTTTTTAACAACCGGTTTAGACACAATAGCGCCTACCGATAAAATGGCAGAATTTGGCTGATTGATAATCGATGTAAAACTTTCGATACCAAACATTCCTAAATTAGAAATTGTGAATGTACTACCTTCCATCTCATCTAAAGTCAGTTTTTTATTTCTGGCTTTTCCAGCGTATTCTTTAACAGCCGCTCCAATTTGAGTTAAACTTTGCTCATTAGCAAAACGAACAACAGGAACAACCAAACCATCTGGCACCGCAACAGCGACACCAATATGAACGTGATTATTTAATCGCATTTTATCATCAAACCACTGTGAGTTTACTTGAGGATGGGCTTTTAATGCCAAAGCACAAGCTTTAACAATCATATCATTATATGAGATTTTTGTATCTGGAAGCGAATTGTATTGCGCTCTAAATGCCATTGCATTTTCCATATCAAACTCGACATTTAAATAATAATGCGGTGCCGTAAATTTAGATTTCGCTAAATTTTTAGCAATCGCCTTACGCATATTTGAGTTTGCAACCTCATCAAAATCTTCCTGACCCGTTGGTACAAATTTACCTACAGAAGCCGCCTGACTTGATGGTGTAAAGTTTTCGATATCACGTTTAACAATTCTTCCGTTTTCACCAGAACCGTTAACTTGAGCTAAATTGATGCCTTTTTCTTCGGCCATTTTTTTGGCTAAAGGTGACACAAAAACACGACCATTGGCTGTATTATTTGTTGTTGGTGTTGCAGCTGGCGTTTCCTTTTTAGCTTCCTGCTTTGGTACTTCAACTTTTTGTTCTTCTTGTTTAGGTGCTTCAGTTTTAGTTTCAGAAGAAGCCCCTTCAATTTTAAAGTTTTTAGCGACATCAGAAACATCGGTTCCAGCAGGACCAATAATCGCTAACAACGCATCTACTTTAGCAGATTCGCCTTCGTTTAATCCGATGTGTAATAAGGTTCCCGATTGGAATGATTCAAATTCCATCGTTGCTTTATCGGTTTCGATTTCTGCTAAAATATCGCCTTCTTCAACATCGTCGCCAACTTGTTTCAACCAAGAAGCTACAGTCCCTTCTTCCATAGTATCACTTAAACGTGGCATAGTGACTACAATAACACCTTCAGGGAGTTCTTGACTACCCGAAGATTGAGACGCAGATTCTTCATCATTTTCGGCTGATGTATCTTCCGATTTCTCTTCAGAAGCATCACTTTTTGCTTCAGAAGTCTTTCCGTTGATTAATCCTGAAATATCTTCACCTTCCTCTCCAATAATAGCTAAAAGTGTATCTACCTTAGCCGTTTCACCTTCTTGAATTCCTATGTGAAGTAAGGTTCCTTCGTTAAAAGATTCAAACTCCATGGTTGCTTTATCGGTTTCGATTTCAGCTAAAATATCACCTTCTTCTACTTTGTCTCCTACTTTCTTTAACCAAGTTGCGACAGTTCCTTCTTCCATGGTATCGCTCAAACGAGGCATATTAATCACTTCTGCCATAGCTTATATTTTGTGTTGAATAAATGGGTAATCTTCTTGCTCATAAACAGCGTCGTACATCACATTCTTATCTGGATAAGGTGACTCTTCAGCAAATTTCTCACATTCGGAAACTAAAGCTTTAACACGTTTGTCTATGATTTTTATATCTGCTTCGGAAGCATATTTCTTTTCTAGAATAATATCCTTAACCTGGGTAATTGGGTCTATCTTTTTGTACTCTTCAACTTCGTCTTTAGTTCGGTAATGTTGTGCATCAGACATAGAGTGACCACGATAACGGTAGGTTTTTAACTCCAAAAATGTTGGTCCTTCACCACGTCTACCTCTTTGGATAGCTTCGTCAAAAGCTTCAGCAACTTTAATAGGATTCATACCATCTACTGGCCCGCAAGGCATTTCATAGCCTAAACCTAATTTCCAAATATCGGTATGGTTTGCTGTACGCTCAACAGAAGTTCCCATGGCGTATCCGTTATTTTCACAAACAAAAACGACTGGTAATTTCCAAAGCATGGCTAAGTTAAATGTCTCATGAAGTGAACCTTGACGAGCAGCGCCATCACCAAAACAACAGAGTGTTACAGCATCACTTCCGTGGTATTTATCACCAAAGGCAATACCTGCACCTAAAGGAATTTGTCCACCTACAATCCCATGACCACCATAAAAACGGTGTTCTTTAGAAAAGATATGCATAGAACCACCCAAGCCTTGAGACGTTCCTGTAGCCTTACCATATAATTCTGCCATGACACGTTTTGGGTCAACACCCATACCAATAGGTTGAACGTGGTTTCTGTAAGCCGTAATCATTTTATCTTTGGTCAAATCCATAGCATGAAGTGCTCCTGCTAATACGGCTTCCTGACCATTATATAAATGAAGAAATCCTCTTACTTTTTGTTGAATGTATACTGCGGCAAGTTTATCTTCAAACTTTCTCCAGAACAACATATCCTCATACCATTTAAGGTAAACTTCTTTTGTGATTTTTTGCATTTAGTTTAATTATTTATGTCAAAAATAATACTCAAGGTTACAATACTTGAGGTTTTGTTATAAGATTCTAATCAAATTTAGAATAAGCTAATAACAAAAGTAACACTTTAGTTAATAAGGAAAAAACTGAAAAACGTAAATTTGTTACGAAAACGTTATAGAAAACTTCTATCGAATCCTAATGGCAACAAATTAGCAAGAGAATTGGATTTTACAATCTTGCCTGTTTCTCCCATAAAATAAATCTCTATTGGTGTGTCTTGCTTCACTTCATATTCGGCAATAGCTTGTCTACAGGCGCCACAAGGCGGAATTGGTGACGTTGTTGCTTGCATTTGTGAACCTGCTGTTAATGCCATAGTGACAATTTTAGCTTTAGGAAATTTGGCTCCAGCATAATAGATAGCTGTACGCTCTGCACATAAGCCAGATGGGTAAGACGCATTTTCTTGGTTATTACCAATCACGACTTCTCCATTATCTAACAAAATAGCAGCTCCTACCAAAAATTTAGAATAAGGAGCATAGGCATTAAGTCTGGCTTCGGACGCTTTTTTCATTAAGGAAACAATTCCTTCGGGAAGCTCTTCTAGAGTATCGTAAACCGTAAGTACCGATTCTATTTTTACGTCTTTCATTAGATAGGTATTTAGACAAAAAAACTATTGCTTTTAAGAAACAATAGTTTTTTTATTTGAATTATGTTTAGGTCTAATATTCGTCATATTCTCCATCGCCAAAATTAAATGTTAGAGAAAAACGAAGCGTATTTTCTAACGGACTTTGAACTTTTGATGCTGAAAACAAGTAAGACAAGTCAATATTAATGGTTGTATATTTAAATCCAGCGCCTAGAGCAAAAAACTTTCTGGCTCCTTTTTCATCACTTTCATTAAAATAACCTGCTCTAAAAGCAAATGATTCTTGGTAAAGGTACTCCGCACCTAAAGCCCAAGTAAATTCTTTCAATTCTTCGCTAAACCCTCCAGGAGCATCTCCAAATGATTGGAAAACACCTGATAGGAAACTCACATCATTCGATTGACCACCTGTTATAATTGTCGGCTCACCTTCATCGACATCAGGTGTACTTGCGTCATCTACTGTTTGTTCTCCATCACCATTGGTATCAACAAAACCAAATAAAGGCGGTGTTGGTACTAAGAGTTTACTTACTTCGGCCGTAACGGCTAATTTATTGTAATCATCGAAAATAAAATCAAAACCACCACCTATACGTAAATTTGTAGGCAAGAAGTTTTCTCTTCCACCATCATCATATTTAATTTTCGGACCTAAATTTTGAATGGCGAATCCGAAACGTGTTCGTCCGTTAAAACTATTGTAAGCTTCTTCTTCACTTTGGTAAAAACCAGAAATATCTACCCCAAATGATCCTGCAGCACTCGCATTAGCATCAACGGCTTGGATTCTTAAATCTGAACGTAAATAACGTAAGGAAACAGACATAGCAAACTGATCTGCTAAACGTAACGAATAAGAAGCATCAACAGTAAACTCGTTAGGTTTTTCGATTAAAGGCTCAGAAAACTCATCTGGACGAATTTCAATCTCTCCAAGACCGAAATATTTAAAACTAAAACCAAAAGCACTTCTTTCATCTATTCTATTAAAATAGGTCAAATAAGCAATTGATATATCATTAACTAATTTACTCAGGTAAGGTGTATAACTTACTGCAATTCCAGATTTTGCTTCAGAGAATGTATACTTAGCAGCATTCCATTGTTGTGCATAAGCATCAACTGAGGTCGCAACTCCCATGTCTCCCATTCCAGCAGATCTAGCATCAGGTGCGATAAGCATAAATGGTACACCAGTCGTAATTACTGTAGATTGATTAGGAAATGTTATTGTTTGTCCTTCTTCTTGAGCATATGTATTATGAATTGCAACAAGGCAAAATAGGGCTAAAATGTAATTTTTCATATGTGAATTTAAGTTCATATTAAGGTATTGCTACTAATAATATATGTAGCAAATATAATTTATTATTATAGTATGACAAGTTTTTCGATTTTTTCAACTTGTTTATTTAAACGGTTAGATCTCACTTTTAGTTTATAAATATAGACACCTTTGCCAATTTTATCACCAAAATCATCTCTACCATCCCATACAATATCTTTAGAAATTGAGCTTGTGACCTTACTCCCACCATTGGTTTGGCCATTTAAAGTTCTCACCAATTTACCAGACACTGTAAATATCTGTACTGAAACGTCTAAAACATCAGAACTATTGTGATTAAACCAAAATTCTGTGTAATCTATAAAAGGATTAGGGTAATTTAATACATTAGTTATCACGAGTTCGTCGTCTTTATCTTTTACAATAAATTCAATCTCAGCCGTTGATGAATTGTTGTACACGTCCCATGCTTTTAATGTTAAGGTATGTAATCCCGGTTCTAAATCTCTAAATGGATAACTTAAGGTTCCGTTTTGATAATCATCAACATTAGCCTGATAATAATCATTCAATATAAATGGATTCGTTTCATCTCCATCAATTATGGCTGTGATATCGTGACCAATTCCGCTAGCGGTATTGATACCATTATCATCATAAAGTTTGGCCAGTAAGGTTGGTTGTTCATTAGTAATGCCTCCTGAAACAAAATTCTCGTCATTCATAAAAAGTTGAATCACCGGACCTACGTTGTCTTCTTCAGCATTTTCATTAATCCCTCCAACCTGGATATCAAAACTATAACCCGATTTATCATCCAGGATATTATCTTGTTTAGCATAAAAACTCACTTTTCCTGGACCTACTGGAATTCCTATATCTCTCGGCACCACGAAATCAAATTCAAAGATTCCATCTGTAACGGTTGCTTGTCCTTTAAAAATGGTTTCCCCAAGTGTTTTAAAGTCGAGCTTTATGAGCTGCCCATCTTCCATAATACCATTGTTCCCTATCGTTTGTCTATTAATTTCCTTATCAAAAACTGTTGCAGTAACCACACCATTATAATTAGACAAGAAATTTCCAGAGGTATCGTAGACTTCCCCAGACATTTTTACGCGGTCAAGCGCTTTTAAAGGTTCAGACTGATTATTGATATCGATATCATTGATTTTAGTTAATCTAATTTCAGGTCTAGCAAATGCAAGTTTCATGGCTGGATCACCAATAAAAAACACTAATGGCTTTTGCGGATTACCAGAAAGTGCTGGATCATTTTTAGTTAGCCTTAAGGCTTCAGCCATACTTGGATATTCACTGGATCCGTAACTAAACAAATACCCTTCAAGCACTTCATTATACCCAACACCAGAAGTCACAAAAATTTGCCTCGTTGTAGTAATTAAACCAATAGCGCCCCCCTCTTTATTCCAATAGGTAAACTCTCCAGAAGTAAGCCTTTGCGGGTTATCAAACTTTGTAAATTCACAGGTTACTGTTACAAAAAGGTTGAATTTACACACATTTCTAATGTCTTGTGCGTCAACTTTAGTAAAAATACGTTCTGAAGCTAATCCATCTTCACCACCATGCCCAAAATAATTAACCACCAAAGCTCCAACTTCCATGGCATCTTTTAAACTTTGATTGACCGCTGGATAACGTTCACCACTAGCCGTTGATTCTTGCTGATATGAATCGGTATGAATTTTAACGACATTCATAAAAGGTTTTTCTCCTGTGACCTCATTACCAATAGCATCCGTTGTATTTTGAAGTATTTTCTCCCATTGCACATCAACATCGTCTGAAACAACAATAAAATTATTCCTCCAGCTACCAAAAGCTTCTTCAGCATAATAGCCTTCAACTTTATCGACCATTTCTTTAGCACGTTGAGGCGTATCTACTAACATTCTCCCTACAGCTATATCTAAGCGCTCCTGACCAGCGAGTAAACCTTCGTTTTCATCCATCAAACCATAAAAATCATCAGAAATGAATGAGGATGTTAAACTAAAACTCTGATTCGAATTCCAGATAGGAATAATATTCGTATTATTTGAAATACGATCTTTATAATCGTAAGATGCGTCTCCAAACAGACATAAATATTTTAATCGTTTGCTTGGTGTACTTGCGTTGTGATACACATAGCTCACCATATTTCTAATGGCCGCAATATCTGGGTTACCTGAACTAAATTCGGTATAAATATCTTCAAGCAGGACCACTTTTACATTGAGGAAATACTTTTCTCTATTAATTTGTGCAAGTCGCTCAGCTTGTGACAAATAACTTCGTCGAGCCACAATGATATAATCTATATCCTGAAACTCGCCTTGTGTATTTAAAAAAATAGTTCCTTTTATATTTTGATTACTAACACTTGTATTGGCATCTCTTGAAGGTTCAAAATAATCCAAGTTGGTTACGGTAAGGTAGGTTTTCTCGGTACCTGCAACATCTTTAAAGGTAAAGGCTTCGCTGGCATCTGTATTAATAATAGCCTTGACATTATATTTATCTGAAATATCCCAAACTTCTTGAACATTGGCGGCATTACTTAATGTGTATTGAGCAATACCTGGAGTTAGTGAAACTTCATTATTCTTAAACCTGATTTGTGACCCTTCAAAAGTTAAAGCTCTTGTGGCTTCAATAGATATAAAATCTAAATAGCCCAATGCAGACGGATTACCATTATTATTATAGATAAGATCTACTGAGACCTCATCTCCTGTTAAATCGACAGTATTATTGTAGGTATTTGCAAAGGCTAAAATTGGATCCTCTACGGGATTAAAATTTAAGGTACTTATGAGGTTACCATTTACTAACACTTGCATGTTGGTTGATACTGATTCACTAACTGCTGCTGCAAGTACTCTAACTCTAGCAGGCTCTGTTGTGACCATGTTTGGGAAATCAAAGCTGAAACTTTTTTCATTTTCAATATCAAAACGTTCCCCTAACCAACGCCGACCTATTTTAGCTATATTATTTTCATCTACTTCATGAAATTGATAATCCTGAAACGTATTTATTTCCATAGAAACATCGCCTTCAGGTTGTACTAATGGTTGTATACGCTTCCCTGTTGAACCTTCGGTATTTATAAAGTAATAGGATTTGTCTGAATACAAATTAATATTAGTATCACTATCTTGATCATATTCTGTTGGGCCTTCAGCATAAAACAATATATAATCATTATCATTAAACACACCATCTTCTTCACCAACAAATCTAATAGCGTTTTCTGTTAGGTCTATTGGGTAAAACTCATCATTAGGCTTAGGCAGCATGGCGCCTCCATTTCCATAAAGTTTAATGGTTCTTGGGTCTACATTAGTATTTACACCAATTGAATTTAAAAATCCTTTACTCAACCTAAAAACTCCAGATTTTTCAACATAAAACTTTCGCCAAGTCCCATTGCTTAAAACAGAATTTGTTATCTCTTGAGCATCTTGACTATTTCTATTTAAACTACCGTATTGATAATTAACGGTAAATGCTGTTATCTTTTTATAAACCCCTCGATCATTAATTATAGGAGTAATTTCTATATAGGCTGAAACATTTGAACGTTCAATCGCATTTTTTAAAATGACTTTTGGAGTTGTAGGTATCGTTGCTAAGGGTAAATCTTTTAATTCAGACCTACTAATAGTAGTATAAGACACTTGAGATAAACTCACTGTATTTTCATTAATAGGAGCCGTTTCACTCCATTGAGAAAAGAAAGTCAAGCCTTTTTCATAAGAAAAGCCAAAATGTGCTTTATCAAAACCAGGTACTTGAATATTAGAAGTCGCAGTGTCTAAAGTTATATCGCCATCCCAATTAATGCTAAATTGTTTCTGTTGGGAGAAACCATATAAAGAAATTATAGATAAAAATAATAGTAAGTATTTTTTCATAGTGAAATAACGCCTTAAAGGGCGTGATATTATTTAGTCTCAATTTTTTATTCAAAATTACAACAATAATTGATTTATTCGTTCGTTATTAAAGACAAAATACATCGATAAAATGACTAAAAGTCCGTTATTGTGTATAAAAAAGAGGATGAAATGCAACTTTTTTTGCAGGATTTTCCCAAAAAATGTTGTTAGTTTACCTTTAATTACTATATTGCGTCTCTAAAATTAAACTAGCTTACTTAAAAAGTATGGATATGAAAAACGTCTTAAATCTAAGGATATTATTAGCCCTAGTGGTATCTTTAACAATTGTTAGCTGTAGCAGAAACTCGTCTTCAAAGAACACTTCTAGAGCAACAGGATGGAAAATCAACGATAAAAATGGTGGCTTTCAATATAATGACAAGTTCCAAGAACAAGAAACTGGACCTGGTTTAGTTTTTATTGAAGGGGGAACTTTCACTATGGGAAAAGTTCAGGATGATGTGATGCACGATTGGAATAACTCTCCAAATCAGCAGCATATTCAGTCCTTTTATATGGATGAAAGTGAGGTAACAAATAAAATGTATACCGAATATCTAGATTGGATCAAGAGAACCTATCCGCCAGAAGAAGAAAATTACAGATTAATATACGAAGGTGCACTTCCAGATACTTTAGTTTGGAGAAACCGTTTAGGTTATGCCGAAATGATGACAGAAAATTATTTACGTCATCCTGGTTATGGTGAATATCCAGTAGTAGGTGTCAGTTGGATTCAAGCTGTTGAGTTCGCAAATTGGAGAACCGACAGAGTTGCAGAAATGGATTTACAAAATGCAGGATATCTAGAAAGAGACTCGCATTTAATGTCTGCTGCAGACAGTAACTTTAATGTAGACACTTATATCAACGCACCAACACAAACTTATGGAGGAAATGATTCTATAATCAATCCGGAAAAATCAAGACGTAGAGTACAAACAACTGCTTCTGGTGATACCATCAATGTATATGCTAGAAGAGAATCTGGTATTATTTCTCCAGATTACAGACTTCCAACTGAAGCAGAATGGGAATACGCTGCACTTGGTTTAAGCGAATTAAGAAGCTACAACGTTTATAGAGGTCGTAAAAAATATCCTTGGGATGGTCAATACACACGTTCTGGAAGTAGAAAAACCAGAGGTGATCAGTTAGCTAACTTCAAACAAGGTAAAGGTGATTATGGTGGTATCGCAGGATGGTCTGATGATGGTGCCGATATTACAGCCGAAGTTATGTCATACGAACCAAACGATTATGGATTATACGATATGGCTGGAAATGTTGCTGAATGGGTAGCTGATGTTTACAGACCTATAGTTGATGATGAATTTAATGATTTCAACTACTATAGAGGTAATGTCTATACTAAAAACGCCATTAACGAAGACGGAACAGTTAAAATTGTTGCACCAGATGAAATCGTATTTGATACCTTAAGTAATGGTCAAATTGTTGCTAGAAACTTACCTGGTGAAATCTTACAAGTAGGTGTTGATGAAAATGAAACTTACTTAAGAACGAACTTCGATAAGAGTGACAACAGAAACTATAGAGATGGAGATGTTAGATCATCACGTCAATATGCTGATAGCTTTGATGAGGATGACTCTGGTCAAGATGAAAACATGACTCGTAAAATGTATAATTCTCCTAAACATAATGTTGAAAGAGATTCTACAGGTGCTTTGATTAAAGAATACGATACTTCAAACCAAAGAACATCGCTTATTAATGATGAAGTAAGAGTTTATAAAGGTGGATCATGGAGAGATAGAGCGTATTGGTTAGATCCTGCACAACGTAGATACTTCCCACAAGATATGGCGACAGATTATATCGGATTTAGATGTGCAATGTCTAGAGTTGGTTCTAAGTCACAAGGAAGCAAAAAGAGAAACTAAAATTTTTCAAATAAATTTAAAGTCCTAGTCAATTTGATTAGGACTTTTTTTTTACATTTAGTTTATGACACTAGACAACATTTACAAACACTTTTTAAGCTGTGATGCCGTTTGTACCGACACAAGAAAAATCACTAAAAACTGTATCTTTTTTGCGCTCAAAGGCGCTAACTTTAACGGCAACACCTTTGCAAAACAAGCCTTAGAAGCTGGAGCCGCTTATGTTATTATTGATGAAAAGGAGTACAAACTTAGTAGCCAGTTCATTTTAGTTGATGATGTTTTAAGCACACTTCAAAGCTTAGCTTCCTTGCATCGTAAAACCCTTAATATACCTATTATTGCACTCACAGGAAGCAACGGCAAAACCACTACCAAAGAACTCATTAATGCTGTACTTTCAAAAACCTATAATACCTCTGCTACAAAAGGAAATTTCAATAATCACATTGGAGTGCCACTTACCTTATTAGAAATGACAAAGGCTACCGAAATAGGTATTGTAGAAATGGGTGCCAATCATCAAAAGGAAATTGAAAGTCTTTCGCAAATTGCACTTCCAGATTATGGTTTGATTACGAACTTCGGAAAGGCACATCTTGAAGGTTTTGGCAGCATTGAAGGGGTTATTAAAGGCAAATCAGAATTGTATGACTTTTTAAAAGCAAATCAAAAAACTATTTTTATTAATCAAAATGATGACACCCAAATAAAGCAAGCTGGCACTTACAAAAACAGTGTGCTTTTTGGCTCGCAAACCCAGCTTTTAAATGCGCAACCTTATATCTCTATAGCCTACAAAAACAATACTATTAAAACACATCTTACGGGGACCTACAACTACAATAATGTAGCCGTAGCAATTGCTATTGGAGAACATTTTAATGTACCCACTCAGGCGATTATAGAAGCTATTGAAAACTATATCCCTAATAATAACCGCTCGCAAATTGTTGAAAAAAATGGGCATCAAATAATTTTAGATGCCTACAATGCTAATCCAACAAGCATGCATGCAGCATTGTCAAATTTTAATCAACTCATCAACCAGAATAAGATGGTTATTCTTGGGGATATGTTTGAACTTGGAAGCGAAGCTGGTATTGAACATCAACATATCGCCGACTTCGTGCAGACCTTATCTCTTGAAGATGCTATTTTAGTTGGTGAGAATTTTTACAATACAAAAACCAAACATGATGGAATTTCTTATTTTAAATCTTTTGAAGATTTAAAACATAATTTTAAACAATTAAAGTTAGATCATCATTTAATTTTAATCAAAGGCTCAAGAGGAATGGCTTTAGAACGTGTATTGGAATTGTTGTAGGCAAGTATACTGATCTTCCTCTCTGGATTAACTCCGTTGAACCAGAGATATCAACTCCTACAAATACAAGCCAAGGTGCTGTCGCATCTTCTGGTTTTTTGAAAACAAAAATCCTGATTTGCAAAACAAATCAGGATTGTGCTTGATGTGGGTCATACTGGATTCGAACCAGTGACTTCTACCCTGTCAAGGTAACACTCTAAACCAACTGAGTTAATGACCCGCTACTTTTAAACCAAAAAAAAGTCCACATTGCTGTGGACTTTTGTGGGCGCGAAGGGATTCGAACCCCTGACCCCTTGGGTGTAAACCAAGTGCTCTGAACCAACTGAGCTACGCGCCCGATTTTTTTTTTTCAGGATTCGGAAAACCTGATGTTGATTATTTAAAAAACCAACTGGACAAATGCCCTAAATATTGGACTGCAAATATAGTCTAGATTTTTAATTACCAAAAGGTTTTTTCAAAAAAAATTAAATAAATTTTTAAAGTCATTAAGCATCAAAAAATTAAGCTTAATTATAGTGTTCTAATTAATTTTAATATTTTTAGGTTTCCTAAAATCACACTTTGAAATACATCTCATTTATTGATCAGTTAAATATTGATATAGACCAGCTAGCTCATATCAATTCTGACGGTATCATCAAACTCCAAAAACAGCTTAAAGCCAAGGCAATGCTAGGTGATGCCAATAATTTAGGTGAAGTCGCCAATTTAATTGAAAAACTCAAAGATGAAAATACCAGACAATGCCATGTCTTTGTTGAAAAACACAAATGGTTAAAGCAGCTTATTTCTGGTGATTACGAAGACATAAAACAAGGTGAAGTTGAAGTTAACGAGTCGGATATCTCAAATCTGGATCATCTCAAATATTTTCTATCGCCTTTTTTAAAGGAAAACTTAAAAGTTTTTTTATCTGAAACTTTAAACAAAGGTAAATATGTACTGCTACTAAAAGTGCTAACCCATAACTATTTGTTTTCTGAAGAAATCAATCAGCTCATCATTAATTTCTTTAAAGCCCGATTAAATTACGCTATAGTATACCTTAATGAAGGGCGTCAAAAAGACAAAGAATATCCTGTTGGCTTTATCACTAATAAAGTTTTCATCAACTGTTTGAATGTCTATCCTGATTGCTTTAATGAGGAAATTCAAGAACTCAATTCTGAAGTTATTGATATTTACAATGCCAAGCGTAGAAATGTAGACAATCAAGAGTTTAAATTTATGGCAAAAGCCATGGTGGCATTTGCTGTTTTAGACACCTCAAATGTATTTTTAAAGCAGATGTTAGAATCTAATGCTGATATTGCAAGACAATACACAAGACCTTCTCGATCTAGCAGAAAAACAGGCTCTGGCTTTGGCGGCTGGAGTGTATTTGTGGTTATAATGATTTTTATCCGAATTATCTTTTGGATTGGAAAAAGTTCTAACAGCAGCCCTGATTACGACTATATCAGATCTGGAGACTTCTCCATTGAATATAATGATGATATGAGAAAAATCGTTGATAGTATTAGAGCAGCTCAAAATCCAAACGATATTTTTGAAGTTGAAGAAACGTCTACAAATAGTCAGTTTGACAGATACAAACTTGAAGACCACATCAAATTTATTTATACACTAAAACGGAAAGTTGAGCGTAAAGACAGTGAAGATGGTTATGTGAAACCTTTGTATGCATTTTCTAATCCGTATCCCACAACCTTTAACGAAATTCCGAACACAACAAACATTAATGACAATAACTATTTGAATATTAGCAACAGAAGTGAACAGGATTTAATCGTTTTCAGGTTAAAACAAGGGATTGATCAATCGATTTATATTCCGAAAAATGAAAAACTATCGGTTGAAGTTGTTGCAAATGATTCGCTGGTATTTTACACAGGTCGTGACTTTGTTGCTACAGACTTTTCGCATTTTAAAACCCATACCGACTTAACCAATATGTTTCGTATTAACAGTTTTGATCCCACAAAGGAAAAGCAAATCACTATTTATCCATTTGAAAATAAAATCACAAAAGTTAATAGCAGTTCGTCTAATAAAGTGATTATCGATACAACTAGAAAAGAAAGAGTTGTTGCTAAAAATATACAGATTTTGAGTATAGATATTAACGATTTATATACCGATTACTACAAAAAACATTATGCCAGGAATTAGCCCAAACCGGTTCGGCTGTTATCCTTGAATTTCTTTTGTTTTTCTTTCTCATAATCTGGCAATAATGCAGATAATCCATAGACAATATGACGTAAAGATGTGTAATCTTTCTTTTCTAAGGCATCATCACCTTGCTTGAGTAATTTTTCGGCTTTACGCTGATTAGAAAACTCGGTCACAAACTTCATATGTAAAAAGTAGGAAATAAAGTTTTCGTCACTCGATTGTATTATCGAATCATACAACTCATCAAGCTCTTTAATTTTGGAACGAATCAAATACTTATTTCCAGAATTAATAACTTCCTTTTCATTATTAATGATGCGTTTATATTTATCCTGAAAACGCTCATTTTCTTCCTTATTTAAATGATATTCCAGACTACTTTTAGTATCGTTATACTCTTCAATTTCTTGAGCTATTAACTTGTTTCGAGTTAAATCATCAAAATCCTGAATGAGCTTTCGCTTTTTATCATCCAGCTGAAACTTAGCATCAGACACGTCGTCTTCAGTAATAAGTGAGGCTGCTATTTGTGTTTCAATCAAACCAACACGTATCGTTTCCAGCTGATGCGAATACTCAAAATTTTCTTCAGAATTTGTATCACGTATCAAGGCTTCAACATCACCTAATATGGTATTTATTTCCATATTGATTTTGTTGATGCTAATCGAACGTTCTGATTCGCTAAATACATTCTCAAATTCTTGATCACAACTTTGTAAAAAGACATTAATTTTTAAATCTCTCGACTCTGTGACTTCAATTTCGATTTCGATATCTGTTCCTTTAATCAGGTCTTCTTCCAGTTCATTCCCAGAAATTTCAATATAACCAATACTCAATCCAGAACTCGGCAACCCCTTAGATTTACCTTCTATAATATTGATAATTAAATTAGAATCGGATTGTCGCAGTATGGTTTTTGAAGCGGTTTTATAAATCTTCTTTTTTAACGGAAGAATACTGCCTTTAGCAAACACTTTTTCCAGTCGTGTAGCAGAAGCATCCAAATCGTCAACCTCCATACAAATATCATTAGGAAGTGGCTGTCCTTGAACATTATAACTTCCTTGATTGATTGCAACCGTATCAATAACTTTTAAAACATCTAATGCTGCACTTAACAGCTGAATTTTAAACTGATTCAAACGACCTTCCAGCAAAGGCACAAACTCTGAAAACGTAGCTTCTGTTAACTGTTTAACACCAGAATCGTAGCCGCCATCTTTTCGCATGATTCTAAAACTATGCACTTCACTAGCATTGACTTTACCTGTAATCAATTCCTCTAAATCTCTGGTGTTTTGTTCATAAAACAACTTAAAACCTATAGCATCAGCTTCGGTAAGTTCTTCTTCTTTTTTGACCACTTCGGAAACCGTTGCTGGCTTAGAACCTGCGTAGTAAGCTGCTCCATGAACGACTGCAGATGTTGGGTCTATAGTCGAATTAACTTCTACGCCAATCGCGTCAGCAATTCGTCTTTTAATTAATGGGACATAAGTACTTCCTCCAATTAAAATAACACGTTCAATTTGCGAATTTAGCAACTGATTATTTTTAATCACATCTTGAATAAAAGTGATGGTTTGTTCTACTTTTGGAGAAATCAAGGCTTCAAATTCGTCACGTTTTACGAGTAATTGCTCATAAAAATTTTCGCCATTGATATCAATATCTAATTCAATTTCGGTTTCATCATAATGTGACAACTCCTTTTTGGCTTCTTCAGCAATTTTAAGCAACTCAAAATACAAGCCTTTAAAGCTACTGGTTTTAGACTTAAGGTCTTTCCATAGATTGGTTAATCCCAGCTTTTCTTCAATAAAAGGAACGATTAATTTTTCAACAATCAGGTTGTCAAAATCGGCACCACCTAAATAATTATCACCTAGATTATCGGTCACCTTTAATTCTCTGTCATTAACTTCAACCAAAGCAACGTCAAAGGTACCACCACCAAAATCATATACAATCCAATTTTGCTTATCTGTCACGTCAAGCTTAGACGAATTTGCAAATGCTAAACAAGCAGCAATCGGTTCTTGTAATAATACCACTTCTTTAAAACCAGCCATATAACCCGCTTTTTTAGTCGCATTTGATTGTATGGTATCAAAAGATGCAGGTATTGTAATCACTACAGAATTAAGAGTATCTTCATCATTAACAAAGTTTTTAAGCTCTTTCAATATTAAGGATGACAGTTCTATTGATGACATTTCTTTAGCTATGGAAGGCACAAAATAAGTGTCTTGAGTTCCCATTTTCCGCTTAAAAAGCATGCAAATATTTTCGGCATCTTTTTCTAAATAATCAAGTGCTTTATCGCCTATTACAGTTCTATTTCCGCGGAAAGCGATACAAGAAGGCAAGGTTTGTTTTAGTCCTAACGGGTTATTATAAATCTTTATATTTCCGTCGTCATATTTGGCAATGAGACTATTGGTTGTCCCTAAATCTATAGCAAAGTTGATGGTTTTCATTTGAGGCTATTCTACAATTACAATTCCTTTTTGAAGGAGTTTAGTTTCATTATTTTCAATTTGATAAATCACAGGTTTTAAAACTTTAGTGATTTTTGATTTCCGGCTTAAGTCGCCTACTACATTAGCTTCAACATCGGTCATTTCATTTCGATAAGCTTGACCAATCGGATTGACAATTTGAAAGCCCATAGTTTCAAACTCATGATAGATACGATCCAAATATCGGTTGGCACTTGCATTATTATCTTTTTTCATCTTTAAATCCAGGGCAAAAACCTGATTGATAATCTCTGTCATTGTAATCATTTAAATTGAAGAATAAATATACGAATATTTACAAGCTATACGATTTCAGCGACTACAAATGTGCTGCCTCCAACATAAATTAAGTCATTTACTGAAGCATTTGTTTTTGCAGTACTTAGGGCTTGACTAACCGACTCATAAGCCTGACCTTGAAAACCTTCACTAAGGAACTGGGATTTGAGAATTTCGGCATCCAATCCTCTTGGCACATTGGGTTTACAAAAATAATAGATGGCTTCTTTTGGTAATAGAGGAAGAATTGAATGTATATCTTTATCATTAACAACACCAAAAACCAAGTGAAGTTCATTATAGATTTCTTTTGCTAATTGGCGCATAATGTATGTAAGTCCTTCTTTATTATGAGCGGTATCACAAATAATTTTGGGTGCTTCCTGTAGCACTTGCCAACGGCCTTGTAATCCCGTGTGTTTAACAACATGTTGCAATCCGTCCTGCAAGTTAGCTTCGGAAATCTGGAATGTGCTTCCGTTAAGAAGTTTTAAAGCTTGAACTGCTGTTTTTATATTATGCTTTTGATAATCCCCTTTTAAATCGCTGGTATATGCTGACTTTACACATTGGTCGGCAAAGTAAATAGCGGCATGGTTTACTCTGGTAATGCTTTTAAAGACCTCTTGGGTTTCGTCTTGAGTTTCTCCAATAACTACTGGTACATTTGGTTTTATGATGCCCGCTTTTTCCTTAGCAATGGCTTCATAGGTATTTCCTAAAAACTGTGTATGATCAAAGCCAATATTAGATATTACTGAAACTTCTGGAGTAATGATGTTAGTAGAGTCTAATCGACCACCTAGGCCTACTTCAACAACAGCGATATCAACCTTTTGTTTTGCAAAATAGTCAAATGCCATACCAACTGTCATTTCAAAAAAAGATAAGTGTTGTTGTTCTAAAAAAGTGCGGTTTCGCTTTACAAAACCAATAACAAACTGTTTACTAACGCAGTTGCCATTAATTTTGATACGCTCTCTAAAATCTTTTAAATGCGGCGATGTATAAAGCCCGACTTTATAACCAGCCGTTTGTAAAACCGAAGCAATCATATGACTGGTAGACCCTTTACCATTAGTGCCTGCCACATGAATACTTTTAAATTTTTGTTCAGGGTTTTTGAGATGCTTGGCTAAAAGAATGGTATTAGAAAGATCCTTTTTAAAAGCCGTTTTACCTTGATTTTGATACATAGGTAACTGCTTAAACATCCAGTTGACTGTATCGAGGTAGTTCATTTAATTTCCTAAGCTAAAGTCTATTTTCACCCAACCAATCTGTGTCGTTGGCGCATTAGAATCGGCTGGCCATTTGTGCGTAAGTGCTGTTTTTCTTGCTGCTTCATATAAACACGAACCTCCAGTAGTTCCTCTTTTTCCAGGAATAGCTTTAACAACGTTTCCAGAACGATTAACATGAATTTCAACAACAACTCGACCTTCTTCTTGGCAATCAGGAAGTACTTTAGAATAGGTTGCAGTCCCTCTTCCGTTAAGGCCATAGCCTTTTCCGCCACCACCATTTCCTGGTCCGAAATAACTTGGCGCATAAGGATCTCCATCTAATTGTCCTTTATCACCAGGACCATCACCTGGACCTTCACCACCTGTTTCGGTACCTTCAGAATTTTTAACACCTCCAATAAGTGCATCTAATTTGTCTTTAGCTTCTTGCTCTGCTTTAGCTTTTGCTGCAGCTTCTGCTTTTTTGATAGCTTCTTGTCGTTCTGCTTCAGCCTTTGCTTTAGCTTCTGCTTCCTTCGCTTTTTTTATAGCAATTGATTCAGGTGATTCATTCGTAATAACATCTTCAGCTTTATTAGTTGCTTTAGAAGTTTCGGTAGGTTGTGCTTTAGTCTCTTCTTTCACTACTTCTTCCGTAGGCTGCGACTTTATAGGTTTTGTAGGCTGAATATTTCCGGTTCCTACAGGAGAATTCCCAAAATTAACAGCAACACCATATTCTTCAGGAGGATCCAAATAAGGCGGACCCACGACAAATAGCAGCAGGATTAAGATAGCCACAATTAATGCAGTGATCTTTGCTGAATTTCGTTCGTGTTTGGTCTCTAAATATTTCATCGTTATGCTTGTATAATACGCTTTAAAACAATAGTCGTTCCAAAATAGTATTTTTAAGGATATTAATTATTAGGCTTTACAGCTAAAATCACCTTAAACTTATTTCGATTAGCGATATCCATCACTTTTACGACGTTTTCTACAGGTACCGATTTTTCAGCACGTAAAACAACGGTAGGTTCCTCTTGACCGGACAATGCGGTTACTAGTTCGTTCTCAAGAACGCTTTCACCAACCCGTTTTTGGTCGATATAATAAGTCAAATCTTTTTTAATACTTACGGCTACAGATTGTCGGTTTTCAGTTTTACCACTTGCCTTAGGTAATAATATATCAATAGCATTGGTTGTCACCAGCGTTGAAGCGAGCATAAAAAAGATCAATAACAAGAATACAATATCGGTCATTGACGACATATTGAACTCTGGTGTTACTTTATTTCTTCCTCTTAAATTCATTAAATAGGCTCGTTTAGGTGATCTAAAAATTCTAAGGAATTAGCTTCCATTTGATAAACGACTTTATCAGTTTTTACCACCAAATGGTTATAAGCCATATAAGCAACAATACCTACTATGAGTCCGGCAACTGTTGTTGTCATTGCCGTATATAAACCATCCGATAATTGTTTGATATCTATTTGTCCGCCAGAATTAGCAATTTCAAAAATAGAAAGAATCATTCCGATTACTGTTCCTAAAAAACCAATCATTGGAGCTACACCAGAAATTGTCGCTAAGATACTTACGTTTTTTTCGAGGCTATAAATTTCTAAACGGCCTGCATTTTCGATGGCCGTATTAATATCATCTAAAGGTTTTCCAATACGTGTAATTCCTTTATTTATGAGTCTAGACACAGGCGAATTAACTTGAGCACATAACATTTGTGCCGAATCAATTTTACCATTACTAACATGATCTTTAATTTGATTCATAAAATTAGAATCTACTTTAGATGCTGCTTTGATAGCAAAAAGGCGCTCAAAATAGATGTAAATGGCAGCAATGAGTAGTACAAACAACATGGCAATAATGATTTGTCCAGCTGTACCACCACTACTAATGAGTTCTATAATGGATAGCGTTTTTTCGGTTGATTCAGAATCAGGAAGTAATTCTGCTCCTTCTTGAATTGTCATATGATAGATATTGAATATTAATTTTAACTATTGTAATAACGATTGTTTTCTTACTAAAGTATATCCTCTAAAAGATTGTTCTGGTAAACATAAAGGCAACGGCTCCTGCCAGGAAACCTATTAATGCTAACCAAGAGATTTTTTTAAGATACCAAAAGAAGTCAATTTTTTCCATTCCCATCGCTACGACACCAGCAGCAGAGCCTATGATTAACATACTTCCACCTGTACCAGCAGAATATGCTATAAAGTGCCAAAGTTCGTTATCTATTGGCTCAGAGAACATCCCTAAACTTGCTGCCACTAATGGTACATTATCGATAACTGCTGAACCTACGCCTAATAACAACACCACCAAATCTGAAACGCCTTCATGATGTAATTCGGTTCCTAACATTGGCATGGTGTCTTGTAATGTACCTGCAAAACCAAATAAAATTCCTAAAGATTCTAAGGCAGCAACGGCCATTAATATTCCAAGGAAAAACAGAATACTTGGCAATTCAATCTTAGATAATGAATGGTGTACCGGACTATGATGCGCGTGTGCATCACTTTCTTCGGAGTCATGACTTGAAATACTGAATTTCGAATTACTATAAATTTCAGCAAAAATAGCTACGATTCCTAAAGCTAACATCATTCCTACATAAGGTGGTAAATGTGTCACCGTCTTAAAAATTGGAACTGATACAATTCCGCCTAAACCTAAATACAGCATAGTAGAACTAAACTTACTTTTTGGCTTATCATTATCATTTATATTTTGTTCTAATTGCCCTTGAAATGGTTTCATAAACGACGCGATAAGGAAAGGCACTAACATACAGATAAGTGATGGCAAGAATAGGTAAACAAATAAATGACCAGTGGTTACTTTTTTGCCAATCCATAACATGGTTGTGGTAACATCTCCAATTGGCGACCAAGCACCACCAGCATTGGCCGCAATAATGATTAAACCAGCATACCAAATACGAACACTTCTATCATTAACTAATTTTTGAAGTATTGATATTAATACAATTGTAGCCGTTAAGTTATCAATGATTGCAGAAAGGAAAAATGCTAAAAATCCAAAAATCCAAAGAATTTTCTTTTTACTTTTTGTTTTAATAAAGCTTTTAATTGTGGAGAAACCATCAAAATAATCTATGATTTCTACAATGGTCATAGCGCCGAGTAAAAACACGAGTATTTCGGCAGTTTTACCGAGGTGATGGAGTAAGGTTTCTTCCATCCAGTGCATTTTACTTTCATGACCTAAACTTTCAAAACCTTCAACTAAGCCATGACTCGAAGAATCAAACCACTGAGGGAACGAGTCTATACCTAAAGAAATAAGCGCCCAACTGATAGCCATCATTACTAAAGCCGGAATTAACTTGTCAATTTTGATGCTATGCTCAACGGTGATAGCCAAATAACCTAAAACAAATACGATTATGATTATGCTTTCCATAGGAGTTGGATTATATTAATTGGGTTAAGGCAATTTCGAAAGCGGTTGCGCTGATGCCTGTTGTTGTTTGATTTTTATCGTAAACTTTTTGTAACGCTTTTTTAATAATTTCTGACGTGTCACTAAAAATTGCCTCGTCTGTCATTTGAACTTTTCGTTCCATAAAATAGGCAAAAACTCTTGCCATACCACAGTTTGAAATGAAATCTGGAATAAGGCTAACACGGTTATCGGTATGTTCCATAATACTTCCGAAGAAAATTTCTTTATCAGCAAAAGGAACATTAGCACCACATGAAATAACTTCTAAACCTGTATCAATCATCTGATCAATTTGGTCTTGAGTAATCAATCTTGAAGCAGCACAAGGTGCAAATATTTCGGTTTCTAAGGACCAGATTTTAGCGTTCATTTCTGAAAACGGAATCAGGTCTTCACTTACTAAGGTGTTTCCTGATTTTGCTAAATACAATTCGGTTATTTCTTCAAAAGAAAAACCATTTTCATTGATTAAGCCACCAACAATATCGATAATTCCTACAACTTTGGCACCCATTTGAGCTAAATAAAATGCCGCTGCGGCACCAACATTACCAAAACCTTGCACTATGGCACGTTTTCCAATGATAGAATCACCATGAATATCGTAGAAATGTTTAGCAGCTTCGGCAACACCATAGCCCGTAATCATATCGGCAACCGTATATTTTTTAGCAACACTTGGTGAATATTTCGGGTTTTCAATAACCTTAATAACACCGTGTCGTAACTGGCCAATACGGTTTATTTTATCGGCTTGTGTTGGTTTAAAATGTCCTTCGAACACCCCTTCTTGCGGATGCCATACACCACTTTCTTCAGTAATAGGAATCACTTCATGAATTTCATCGACATTAAGATCACCACCTGTACCATAATAGCTTTTAAGTAAAGGAGAAACTGCTTTATACCAGCGTTCTAAAACGCCTTTTTTTCTTGGGTCTTTAGGATCAAAATTAATTCCAGATTTGGCACCTCCAATGGCTGGACCAGATACGGTAAATTTCACTTCCATGGTTTTTGCAAGTGACAATACTTCGTTCATATCTAAACCTATACGCATTCGTGTTCCGCCGCCTGCAGCGCCACCACGTAGAGAATTAATGACTGTCCACCCTTCGGCTTCGGTTTCTGGATCTTTCCAATTGAAAATAATTTCTGGGTTTTTGTCTTCGTATTTTTGTAGTAACTCTTTCATTTATATACATTAAATCATTGATAATTTATTAAAAAATTGTGATAAAATGAAGAGTAGCTAAAGCTGATTCATCAAGTAAAAAGTTAAATTAGTTTAATGTAACAAATATAAAAAACTAAAAATCGGTATATATTAAATTTCTGATAATTTTACGGATAAAATTGTACACCAGAAGAATGATCTTTAATCGCACCTGTAACACTTGCCAAGCAGTTCACTTCACCTCTTAATTTTAAAACACCTAATAAGCCAAAAATCAAGGCTTCTTTAAATTCTATAATCTCTTTAGAAGGTACTATTAAGTCGAATACTTTATGTGCCTTGATTCGCTCTAGCAAAAAATGATTATAACTTCCGCCTCCAGTAAAAAAGGCCTTAGAATTAGGTTTTATGGTTTTGGTTATTTGAATAGCAATGTGCTCAACAACCGTTCTTAAAATAATTTGTTCAGAAAGTTTTGAATGCTCTAAAACAGGAAACACATGGGTTTCAACCCATTCTAATCCGAGTGATTTAGGCGGATTAACTGCGTAAAAACGCAAACGATTAAGCGTCTCTAGAAGCCCTGAATCTACAACTCCAGATCTCGCTATTTCTCCTCCTCGATCATACTCATACCCTAGTTTTTTAGCGTATCGATTCATAACAATATTTACCGGACAAATATCGTAAGCAATTCTATTTCCATTACTTTCTGAAGAAATATTAGCAAAGCCTCCAAGGTTGATACAGTAATCATAATCTGAAAACAATAACTGGTCACCTATAGGCACCAAAGGCGCACCTTGACCTTTTAAGCTTACATCTTGAGTTCTAAAATCGCAAACCACCAAATGACCCGTTAACCTTGCCAGTTCTGGTAAATTTCCAATTTGATAGGTAAAATTATCTTCTGGCTTATGCCATGCGGTATGACCGTGAGAACAAATAGCATCAATCTCGCTTAACTGATATTTTTGTATAAAATTGCTGATTATTTCAGCTAAGTAAATAGTATAGGCTTTATCAATTTGTTGGAGCGTTTGCAAGTCAATTGCAACAAGATTGGTAAGTTTTTCCAACCAATATTCAGAATATGAAATAGTTTCAGAAGCATGGATTTTAAACGTCCATTTCGAATTATAATCAAATGTGATATACGCTATATCAATTCCGTCTAAAGACGTTCCCGACATAACACCCAAAACATGGTATCTTGATTTTATCATATTCAGCAAAAATAACAATCATTATTGAAAATATCCTATTAAAAAGCTATCTTTGCCATCATTTTTTATCAATTCAATAATCAATACTTCATATGGATTTTAGTTTAACCGAAGAACATATTATGATTCGCGATGCCGCTCGCGATTTTGCTCAAACTGAATTACTTCCTGGCGTCATAGAACGCGATAATGCACAAACCTTTCCTGACGAACTCGTTCGCAAAATGGGAGCCCTAGGATTTATGGGAATTATGGTAGACCCTAAATACGGCGGAAGCGGTATGGATGCGCTATCTTATGTATTAATAATGGAAGAACTTTCAAAAATTGATGCTTCGGCTTCGGTTATGGTATCTGTAAATAACTCATTAGTATGTTATGGTTTAGAAGCTTATGGTTCTGAAGAACAAAAACAAAAATATTTAACAAAATTAGCAACTGGCGAATGTATAGGTGCATTTTGTTTAAGTGAACCTGAAGCTGGAAGTGACGCAACATCACAAAAAACTACAGCCATTGATAAAGGCGATCATTATGTAATTAATGGCACAAAAAACTGGATTACTAATGGTGGTCGTGCCGAGGTCTATATTGTTATTGCTCAAACCGACAGAGACAAAGGACATCGCGGAATTAATGCATTCATTGTTGAAAAAGGCATGGAAGGCTTTGATATTGGTCCGAAAGAAGATAAACTAGGAATTAGAGGAAGCGATACGCATACCTTACAGTTTAATGATGTAAAAGTTCCTAAAGAAAATAGAATTGGTGACGACGGATTTGGATTTAAATTCGCAATGAAAACATTATCTGGTGGCCGAATTGGAATTGCTGCTCAAGCCTTAGGAATTGCTTCTGGAGCGTACGAATTGGCACTTAAATATTCAAAAGAACGTAAAGCTTTTGGAACCGAAATTTGCAATCATCAAGCCATTGCGTTTAAATTAGCTGATATGTACACTGAAATTGAAGCTGCGCGTATGTTAGTTATGAAAGCTGCATGGGATAAAGATCAAGGCAATAATTATGATATGTCTAGTGCTATGGCCAAACTATATGCCAGCCAAGTTGCAATGACGCATACTGTTGAAGCGGTTCAAATTCACGGCGGAAACGGTTTTGTAAAAGAATACCATGTAGAGCGTTTGATGCGTGATGCAAAGATTACTCAGATTTATGAAGGGACTTCAGAAATTCAAAAAATTGTAATTTCTCGAGGTGTTATCAAAGGATAAAAACTTAAACTAGAATAAAAAACCTTCTCTTTTATATCGGAAGGTTTTTCTATTTAGTTAAGTCTTGGAGCACTAATTTCAATTCGGCATACGAGTATTTTTCATCAACTTGATGTTTTAAGTCTGATAAATTTTCAAAGCGTAACTTCGGAATAATTTCCTTCAAGGCCTCGTAATGCGCTTTACTGACCAAATCGATAATTTTTACTTCTCCAGAAGACATAAAACTCGCTAAGTGACCAATAATCGTATTTTCATTTAGTTCTCTTATATCTGCAATCTCCTGAATGGATTTTCCAGATTGAAAAAGCGCCAAGGATTGCTTTTTAGAGTCTCCCTTTTTTTGTTTTGGTTTTTCAAAAATGTCAATTGGTGCAGAAGTTTCTATAGAATGCTCATCACAATAGTTTCTAATGACTTCTAATATTTCGGTTCCATATTTCTCGACGCGTACTTTCCCCATTCCATTAACCGACTTAAGTTCTACTTTATTAATAGGTAACGTTTCACACATTTCATACAACGCTTTTTGAGTGAATATTTGGTAATGAATCAAATCTTCTCTTTGAGCGATGGTATTTCGCAATTCTCGAAGAAGCTCAAAAAGTTCAACATTTGTCGTTCCGTCTATGGCCATTTTTCTAGGCTTTTTAGGTTTTTCTTTAGCTAAGAAAACTGATTTTGCCCGAAGCTCAAGAAACTTAACCGCATTAAAACCATTAGCTAAACCTTGAAAATAAAGTTGTTTTGTAGATACTAATTCTTCAATGGCATCTATATGCTTTGTTATATCTTTCTCTAGTGCTTTGTTATCTGTAGTAAATCCAAAACTTTTGAAAGGCTCTTCGATAGTTTTTTTGGTTTGTGCTTCAAAATAATCTATAGCCTTTTTAAAACGCGATTGAAGTAATTTATTTTCTTCTGGTAACTCATGCTTATTGGAAAGTTCTTTAAGTTGAATATTAAAACCATTAGCAACTTTGAGCAAACTCGCAATCGTATCTTTAATAGAAACCATAGGTGCTTCAAAATTCCCTTCTATACTTCCTTTGTTTTTATAGTATAAGTCTAATACACGATTTATAGGATGTAAAAAGTTATAAAAGTCAAACATTTCGAAAATTAAGCCCAATTGAAATTCAACTTTAGAGTGCTGCAATATGGATTCATTAGGTTGATTTTCTTCAGATTTTTTATTAAAGTTGGTAACATTTGTGTCACTAATAATTTGACTGGAATCAATTTTACTTTTGAGCACCAAACCTTCTAAACTCTTACATCGACTCAAGGCAACATAAGTTTGACCATGAGCAAAGGCACCTTGCGCATCAATAATTGCCTTATCAAAAGTAAGTCCTTGACTTTTATGAATCGTTATTGACCAGGCAAGCCTCAAAGGCATTTGCGTGTAGGAACCTACTCGACTTTCTGTTATTTCTTTTGTTTCAGAATTGATACTATAATTAATGTTCTCCCAAACTTCTGGCGTAACGATAATATTAAAATCATCATCCGGACATTTAACTACTACTTCTTCCTCGTCTAAAAGAATAACTTGCCCTATTTTTCCATTGAAATATCTTTTCTCTACCGAACTGTCATTTTTAATGAACATGACTTGTGCTCCAACTTTTAAAATGAGTTCTTCTTTATTCGGATAAGAAAACTCAGGAAATTTTCCTTCGATTTTAGCTGAATAGATTTGCGAAGTACTTTTTAATTTTTCAAGTTCAGAAATATTAACACGTTCAGCGTTTTTATTATGGGTAGTTAAAAAAATATATCCTTCATTTTCATGTGGTGAAAAATCTGGTTGATATCGTTTATTAAGTTCATTTGCAGATGTTTGTGACAATGTATTGTTTCTGATTTCATTAAGAATCTTAATAAATTTAGGATTGTCTTGCCTATAAATATGCTTGAGTTCAACAGTAATAGCTTGGCATTTTTGATATGCTAAGCTGCTAAAAAAATAAGCGTTATTATAGTATGGTTTTAATAGTTGCCATTCATTATCCTTGACGACAGGAGAAAGTTGTTGCAAATCTCCAATCATTAAAAGCTGAACGCCACCAAACACTAAATTTCTATTTCTGAAACGTCTTAATGTTTTATCAATACCATCGAGTAAATCAGCTCTAACCATACTGATCTCATCAATAACTAATAGATCTAATGATTTAATAATATTAATTTTTGTTTTACTAAACTTTCGTGTAAAACCTGAAGATGCTTGAAGATTATCATTTGGCAAAATGGGTCCAAAAGGCATTTGAAAAAATGAATGTATGGTTACACCTTTAGCATTTATAGCAGCAACACCTGTAGGTGCAACTACAACCATTCTTTTTAAAGATTTAAGCTTTAATTTATGTAAAAATGTAGTCTTACCTGTTCCTGCCTTACCAGTTAAGAACACATTTTTATTTGTATTATTAACAAAATCCCAGGCTAATTCTAATTCTCTGTTAAGCTCCATAAGTGATGCGTTCCTTCTAATAGATGAAGATAAAGAAAGGTTTATAAAAATCACATATAAAAACAAAAAACCCTTTTCATTTTGATATGAAAAGGGTTTCAAAAAAGGCGACGACCTACTCTCCCACAACTGGCAGTACCATCGGCGCAAATGGGCTTAACTTCTCTGTTCGGAATGGTAAG
>NZ_JANZNR010000006.1 GCF_025153525.1 Psychroserpens sp. SPM9
AAAATTCCATGTGTAACAAGTGTACCTACGAATGTAGCAGCAAGCGCAATTACGCCATCAACGGCCGATGTCGCTTGGGATGCTGTGCCTTCAGCAACCTATGATTTAAGATATAGAGAAACAGGAATAACACCATGGACTGAAGTTTTAGACCTTACCATGAATACTTATACAATTAGTGGATTAGATAATCTTACAGAATACGAAGTTCAAGTCAGAAGCAAATGTTCGGTTACTACGTCAGCTTATTCCGCTTCGGAAGTATTTACAACACTGGATTCATGTTTAGATGGTACTATATCAACATTTCCTTATACACAAGGTTTTGAAAATAACACATCCTTTACAGACGAATGGAAACAAGGTGTTAATAACACCGATGATGATATTGACTGGACAAGAGATAGTGGAGGCACGGTATCTTCAGGAACAGGTCCATCAACAGGGTCAGGTTCTACTTGGTATATATATACTGAAGCATCTACTAATTCAGCTCCAGCGGGTAGCCCACAAAAATCTGCCGTCATAACGAGTGATTGTATAGATTTTACAAACTGGGAAAATGCAAAAATCAGCTTTGATTATCATATGTTCGGAACCAATTTAGGAAGTGCTACCGAAAACCCAATTGAAACAGGCTATATCGCACTGGAAGTTAGTGATGATGATGGTTTAACTTTTAATGTCGAAACCATTATAAACGATGATAGTGAGGACGCATGGAAATCGGCAACAGATATCGATTTATCAGCCTATGATGGAAAAATCATACTCATCAGATTTAGAGGTGTTACCGGATCGTCTTGGAGCAGTGACATGGCACTTGATAATATTAATATTGAGGCCGATCCTGCTACGGGTTCTAATCCGCCTGTAGCCGTTTGTCAAAACATCACGGTTCAACTTGATAGCTCAGGAAATGCAACAATAGTAGCTACTGATGTTGATGGTGGTTCTACAGATGATGTTGCTATTACAAATTATAGTATTGATATCGATACTTTTGATTGTACTAATGTCGGTACTCCGGTTAATGTCGAACTTACAGTAACCGATGAAGATAGCCAAACGGATACCTGTACAGCTACAGTTACAGTCGTAGATCAAATAGATCCTGAATTCGCAAACGTACCTAATAATATAACTTTAACCTGCGGAAATAATCAACCAACATGGACAGATCCAACTGTTACCGATAATTGCGGAACTGGATTATCTCCTACGAGAACTGATGGAACCGGCCTTAATAGCGGCGATGTTTTCCCTAACGGAATTACAACGATAAGCTATACAGTTAATGATGGTAATGGAAATACAAATACAGCATCATTTAATGTAAATGTGGTCGTGGATACTGAAGATCCTGTTGCGGTTTGTCAAAATCTATCAATTCAATTGGATGCCAGCGGAAATGCTTCCATAACTGCTTCGCAAATAAATAATGGCTCTTCTGATAACTGCGGAATTGCTTCTATTGCTGCCTCACAAACAACTTTTACATGTGCAGATGAAGGTGCTAACAATGTCACATTAACGGTGACTGACACTAGCGGAAATACCGACACATGTATTGCTGTAGTTACAGTAACATTACAAGACGAGCCAACAACATCAAACTGTTGGGAAACGACTAATTACAACTACAGTACATGCCAGTGGGAAATTAACGGAACACAAGACCCAGAACCAATCGCAACGAACTGTTGGGATGATTACCGATTCAACACGACAAGCTGCGAATGGGAAAATCTAGGATCACAACCTACGGAACCAACCGCAACAAACTGTTGGGATGATTACCAATTCAACACCACAAGCTGCGAATGGGAGAACCAAGGATCACAACCTACAGAACCAACCGCAACAAACTGTTGGGATGATTACCAGTTCAACACGACTAGCTGTGAATGGGAAAACCAAGGATCACAACCTACAGAACCAACCGCAACAAACTGTTGGGATGATTACCAGTTCAACACGACAAACTGTGAATGGGAGAACCAAGGATCTCAACCTACGGAACCAACGGCTACAAACTGTTGGGATGATTACCAGTTCAACACGACAAATTGTGAATGGGAGAATCTAGGATCTCAACCTACGGAGCCAACGGCTACAAACTGTTGGGATGATTACCAGTTCAACACGACAAGCTGCGAATGGGAAAATCTAGGATCACAACCTACGGAACCAACCGCAACAAACTGTTGGGATGATTACCAATTCAATACCACAAGCTGTGAATGGGAGAACCAAGGATCTCAACCTACGGAGCCAACGGCTACAAACTGTTGGGATGATTACCAGTTCAACACGACAAGCTGTGAATGGGAAAATCTAGGATCTCAACCTACGGAACCAACGGCTACAAACTGTTGGGATGATTACCAATTCAACACGACAAGCTGTGAATGGGAAAACCTAGGATCACAACCTACGGAGCCAACGGCTACAAACTGTTGGGATGATTACCAGTTCAACACGACAAGCTGTGAATGGGAGAACCAAGGATCTCAACCTACGGAGCCAACGGCTACAAACTGTTGGGATGATTACCAGTTCAATACCACAAGCTGTGAATGGGAAAATCTAGGATCACAACCTACGGAGCCAACGGCTACAAACTGTTGGGATGATTACCAATTCAACACGACAAGCTGCGAATGGGAAAACCAAGGATCACAACCTACGGAACCGACGGCAACAAACTGTTGGGATGATTACCAGTTCAACACGACAAACTGTGAATGGGAAAACCAAGGGTCACAACCTACGGAACCAACGGCTACAAACTGTTGGGATGATTACCAGTTCAACACGACAAGCTGTGAATGGGAAAATCTAGGATCACAACCTACGGAACCAACTACAGAATGTTATGAAACAGCTACATTTAATACGACAACATGTGTTTGGGATGTAACTGATAACGGTTCAGGTATTATATATTATGCAGATACTGATAATGATGGCTATGGGGATCCTGATGTTTCTATAATTGATTGTTCGCTTCCTACTGGTTATGTCACTGATAATACTGATTGTGATGATACAAATGACCAAATTAATTCTGCAGCGACAGACATTCCAGACAATGGAATTGATGAAAACTGTGATGGTATGGATGAAACGACTTTAGATACTAATGAATTTAATAGTAGTGATGTTACCATTAAACCAAACCCGTTTAACACAACAATTGATATTAACTTACCAATTAGTTTTAATGGTACAGACTTTAATATAAACATCTATGACCTAAATGGTCGAGTTGTATATAAGAAACTAAAATCAAGTATTGATGGTCATATTATTTTAAATGATTTAGACAGATTAGAAGAGGCTCCATACTTTATCAAAATCTCAAATAATGAAAACGGAATAGTAGTGACCAAGAAATTGATCAAATTCTAGAAAAATAAATTATTTTATTAATTATCAAGGCTGAACTTAAAAGTTCAGCCTTTTTTATATTTAAAACATTCAAAATCAACACCTAAGACATTCCTCGTGACCCCTTTAAAAACAACTATCTGTAAACACCTGAAAAACAAGTAATTAAAATTTAACATTGCATTTCATCGAATTTATTTGCATTTCACAGAGTCTACACCTATATTTGTATCATAATTTTATTAGTCCCAAATTAAAATTTAACCGCTTATGAAAACTACTACACTTTCACTTAGAAAGTATGTCACTATATGTTGCCTACTTTTTACATCGTATTTATCATTTTCTCAAGTTACCATCGCAGATTACAATTTTGACTCTGGATTCGAAGGCTGGACTACTAGCTCTTACTCTGGTAGAAATTATAATGCCAATAGCTGTGCCAATTATGGTGCATTGTATACCTATTATGATTATGACTTTAGTACTGGTGCTGTTGTAACTTCACCTACTATTAATTTAACAGCATATACAGATGTAACCATATCATTTTGTAATGTCAATGCGACTAACCATGAAAATGGAGATGGGTTTGATTTACAATATTATGACGGAAGCAGCTGGATAACAATCAGACAAGTAAGACGTGGGACAGATTATACGTTCGGAGGTCCATCAAATAGTGATAACTATAGTAACACTCTCACAAGTGGTACGTATACCTTTTCAGCAAATTCAAGATTTAGATTTATTGGTCAGTCTAGTAGCACCAATGAATGGAGTGTTTATGATGATATTCATATTGAAGGTAATATAAGTTCAACTTGTACTACTGCAATTAGCTCTTTTCCCTATAATGAAGGATTTGAATCTGGTTTAGGTGACTGGACTCAAGATGCTACTGATGATAATGACTGGACAAGAGAAACTGGTGGAACACCTTCAGGTAGTACTGGTCCTAATGCAGCTCATGAAGGTTCTTGGTATATGTTTACTGAAGGAAGTAATCCAAACTTTAATGATGTTTTTAATTTAGTAAGCCCATGCTTTGATTTAACAGCTGAGACTGGAGCAACGTTCTCATTTTATTATCACATGCGTGGTGGCGATATGGGGACTTTAGATGTAGAAGTGAGTACCGACAATGGTATTACATATTCTGCTCCTTTATGGAGTCAATCTGGAGAAGTTCAAACATCTGGTGGTCAGGCTTGGGAACCTGTAAATATTGATTTAGCAAGTTATATAGGTCAAACTATAAAAATACGCTTTAATGGAACTACAGGCTCCGATTATAGAAGTGATATGGCTATTGATGACATAAGCTTAACACCTGTAATTACTGGTCCTGAAATTAATGTTCGCGGTAATGGAATTACGATAGCCGATGGAGACGTCACTCCTGATGTAGCAGATGACACCGATTTTGGTACTGTAGCAACATTACTTTCTACACAAACACATACATTTACCATACAAAATGTGGGAACAGGTGCTATTAACCTTACAGGACCCTCTCCTTATGTATCGATTTCTGGATTACATGCTTCAGATTTTACCGTTACTTCTACCCCTTCAAGTACAATTGCTGGAGGTTCAAGTACAACATTTAACATAACATTTGATCCGAGTGCAGTTGGATTAAGAACCGCCACGGTAACAATCGCTAATGATGATTCAGACGAAAACCCCTATAATTTTAACATACAAGGAAATGGATTTACGGCCTTTCCAGAAATTAATATTCAAGGTAATTTCACCACAATATTAGATGGTGATACAACACCTGACCCATCTGATGACACCGATTTCGGGAGTGTTATCCTAGTTAGTGGAACTAATGTAAATACATTTACCATTCAAAATTCTGGTGGTGCTACATTAACAGTTGGTAGTATTACAATTTCAGGAGCGAACGCTGCAGATTTTACAGTAACCTCAACACCTGCAGGTACTATTCCTGCGTCAGGGAGTTCAACGTTTGATATTTCATTCGACCCTAGTGCTCCTGGCTTAAGAACTGCTGCTGTAAGCATTGTAAATGGTGACAGTGATGAAAACCCTTATAACTTTAACATTCAAGGCTTTGGTGATCCTGGACCACCATCTTATACAGCCTATTATGAAGACTTTGACTCTTCTGGAGGTGGTTGGACTTTAGGTACAAGCACGAATGATTCATGGATATGGACCAATAGTTTTCCTACCAATGAATTAGCTGAAGGTGGCTTCTGGAGAAATTCAAATTTTGATAATTATAATAACAATACCAATTGTGTGATTATTAGTCCGACTATGGATTTTAGCGGATTGTATAATCTAAATTTAAATCTGGATGTAAAATGTAAAACGGAGAGTGGAGCAGACGGAATGATCATTCAGTATTCAATATCTGGCGGACTATGGACCAGAATAGGTTCAACTGGTGACGGTACCAATTGGTATGAAGGCTATACCTCTGCATTAAGTGGTGATGCTTGGAATGGAAACACACATACTGCCACCCCTAGTTTTAATCCGCATAATCAATTTAACAATGTAAGAATTGACTTGGATGATGCTACTTTTGCAAACCAAAGTGATGTTCGTTTTAGAATACAATTTAGAACAGACGGAAGTGGTACAGACGACGGTGTGGCATTCGACAATTTTAGAGTCGAAGCCGATCCTACGACGCCTCTAGCTGATGCTTCTGTAGCTCCTGCCGATATAACAAGCAATTTAAGATTATGGCTAAAAATGAATGAAGGTGTGGTTGCTTCAGATGGAGACCCGTTAACGGCTTGGGAAGATCAGGCTTATGCCACTACTTTAGACAAAGAAGATGCTAATGCTGATTCTTCATTGGCTCCAACTTATAGAGACAATGCTACAAGAAATATTAACTATAATCCTGTCGCAGATTTTGATAACAATAATATAGAGTACATGAATGGTAAAGGAGGATTCTATTCTCAAGATTACTATGTCGTATTCTTTAGTGATGATGAAGTAGACACAAACGCAGGAGCTTTTTCTCCTGGAAGACAATTTGCCATAGGGGGACGTTTCTCTGCGATTAGCTTCCACGAGGATCCTACTGGATTAGGAATAGGTAGTGTTTCTGCTAGGTACGACGATGAAATCTTATCGCATACAGTAGATTCTTACCCTTTATCAGGTCCTCCTGATGACGATTCTTACGGTAGAGCGTTTACAACGACTTCTGATAGTTATCAAAACCATCCTACTATTGTAAATGTCAAAACTAATACAGCTGGTACTTTGTCAGAAATCTATAAAAATGGAAAACGCGTTGATAATACAACAGGTGTTTCTGGTGATGGAGGTACTCTTAATTTTACCGAATTTAACAACTTATCGTTCCTTGTTGGAACAGGTCGAAGTGGAATTGCAGGTAGAACAACATCTCAAATGAATGGAATGATTGCTGAAGTCATTTCATATACGTCTCCAAATTCTGCGTTAAACCAACAAAAAATACAAAGTTATTTGGCATTAAAGTATGGTGTGACCTTACAAAGTTCTTCAACGGGATATGCACATAGTAACTTTAGACAAAATGACGTTGATTATATTGATTCTCAAGGCGCAGTGATTTGGGATACAAGTGCAAATGCTTCATACAATTATGATATCGCTGGTATTGGAAGGGATGATGCTTCAATACTTAATCAAAAACAATCTAAAAGTCAGAACCTTATATCTGATGGTATAGGCCCAACTAGTGGTTTCTTAACTTTAGGGTTAACCGATATCTATGATACAAACAAATTAAACCAATCTAATAATGCAACTAACTTTAATGATAGAGAGTTCTTAGTTTGGGGTAATAATGGTGCCGATTTAAACTTAGCATCTTCAACGATTACCGTAAATATGAGTGCTGGCATCTCTCCTGCGCTTACAACAGATGTATCTTTTACAGCCATGCAACGAGTATGGAAAGTCGTAGAAACTGGAGGTGATATTCCTTCAGTAAAAGTAAGATTACCTCAAAATGCTATTAGAAATATATCGCCTCCAGGAAATTACTATATGTTTATTTCTAGTACTGGTGTATTTGATCCTACAGCAGATTATAGAGTAATGAGATCTGATGGTAATGGTAACTTAGAAACAGATTACGACTTTGATGGTACTAAATATATCACTTTTGGTTATGCGCCTCAAGTTGTTGTAGAACGTTCTGTGTATTTTGATGGTGTTGTTGATTATGTAGATATGGAAGATGCTTTAGACTTAAATCCTGCTGGATTTACTATTTCTGCATGGATTAAAAGAGATGCTGCTGATACTGGTACAAAATCAATTGTTTCAAAAAGAGACGCTGCTTTTACAACGGGTTATGATTTAAGAATTTTAAATGATAATAGAATACAAATTTACTGGAAAAATCCAGCCGATAGGAGTTTAGCTTCTTCGACTGCTATTCCAGATAATGAATGGCATCACGTGGCTGTAATTTATAACGGTTCAAGAGTTTTTATTTACATTGATGGTGTTCTTGACAATGCTATTAATAGATCAGCTCCTATTGACACTGATGAATCTTTTTACATCGCTGCTGCAGGTAAAAACACTCCAACACAACACTTTAGAGGGAATATTGATGAAGTACGTGTTTGGGATGTAGAGCTTACTCCTGAGCAATTGAGATTTGTAATGAATCAGGAAATAGAAGAAAATGCAACCTTTGTTGCTGGTAAAGAATTACCAACAACCATTACTAAAAATGATGTTGGTGCCATTCCTTGGAATCAATTAGCTGGTTACTATCCAATGACAACTTATACGTATACCAATACCGAAGATGCTTCGGGCAACAACAATCAAGGTGCATTGAGAAACTTAGATACTGTCGACCGACAAACAGCACCTTTACCGTATGAGTCACGAGCAAATGGCGATTGGACAACTGATGCTACATGGGAAAACTATACAGTGCAAACCTTACCAAATGCATTATCTATTGTAGATGGCACGACACCTATCGACTGGAATATTGTTAGAATTGACCACGATGTCACTATCGATACTGAAGTCGTTTTAGGTAGAGACCGACAAGTTTTAGGCTTATACTTAGGAAGTGGCGCAGAATTAACCATAGATGGAGATAATGCCGATGCTGCAGCTGGAAACGGTTTAACCGTATCGCATTACTTAAAACTTGATGGTAAAATCGACCTTGAAGGCCAATCACAGTTAGTACAAAACACAGGCAGTGATTTAGATCCAACATCTTCAGGTTCTCTTGAAAAAGACCAGCAAGGTACTGCAGATCTTTATACATATAACTACTGGTCTTCACCTGTTGGAATCATGAATTCAACAACAAATAACAATTCTTATACCGTTTCAGATATTATGTTTGACGGTGTCAATCCTATTAACTGGTTAACATCTGGTTATAATGGATCTGATGGTGCCATTATTAGTATTGCCGATTACTGGATTTGGAAATTCGCTAATCAACCTGATGACGACTATTCTGCATGGCAACATGTGAGACAAAACGGAACCATTTTACCTGGTGAAGGTTTCACGATGAAAGGTCCTGGTTCTGGTGCAATTGTAGATCTTCAAAATTATGTATTCTTAGGAAAACCTAGTAATGGAGATATTAACCTCACCTTAAATGCTGGAAACGATTATTTAGTTGGAAACCCATACCCTTCTGCAATCGATGCCAATATATTCATCACAGATAACGGCCCAACGATTGATGGTGCTGGAGCCAACCCTTTAATTAGTGGTACGCTGTACTTCTGGGAGCATTGGGGCGGAGGATCTCATAACTTATCAGATTACCAAGGTGGTTACGCAACTTATAACTTCTCTGGAGGAGTTGCTGCACCTTCGCTAGGAACCAACGATCCTGATGTTGGAACTGGAGGAACACCTACAAAAATACCTGGACGCTTTATTCCGGTTAGTCAAGGATTCTTTGTTGTGGGAGAAACTACAGGAACGATTAATTTCAATAACGGACAACGTGCTTACCAAAAAGAGAAAGCTACAGGTGCTGATGCTTCAGTATTTGTTAGACAAGCACAAAACACTTCCAGCGCTGATACCAATACGGAAGTTGGTGATGGACGAATGAAATTTAGAATCGGTTTCAACTCAATTAATACCATTCACCGACAGTTATTATTAACCATCGATGAGAATACAACAACCGGTTACGATTGGGCTTATGATGCCAAGACTTATGACGATCAAATGGATGATTTATTCTGGATGATTAATGATGAGAAATATACCATTCAAGGAACTAATGAAGCAGAACCTGAAAGTGTGTATCCGCTAGGTATTAAAGTTCAAGACAGTGGTTTAAACACCATAACTATTGATGCTTTAGAAAACGTGCCTGATACTATTGATATTTTTATCCATGATTTAGAGAATGACACCTACCATAACCTCAGAGAAGGAGATTTCCAATTCTACCTTTCTGCAGGTCAATACTTAAATCGATTTGAATTGACATTTAGCGATAGTAATGCTTCATTAAGTGTTGAGGATACCGAATTAAAAACCTTAGATGTTTTCTATGATAACGAATCGGAAAGTATCGTTTTACTGAACCCTAATTTTGCTGATGTGAAGTCAATTGAATTATTCAATATCATCGGACAAAATATTACAACTATTGAAAATATTTCAGAACTGGACTATTCTGAATATCAAGTTAAGAACCTAAGCACTGGAACTTACATCATTAAGATAAATACTTTAAGCGGTTTGTTATCTAAGAAAGTTTTGGTGAAATAAAATAGACCCAAATCTACCGTGATCTTAACTTAAAGATAGCCTCTTTCCTTTTTGGATTGAGGCTTTTTTTTATCCCGAAATTTTATTGTAATGCTACAATAAGCTGTTCTAATGATAGTTCTTGCTGTTCTCCAGAAGCCATATTTTTAAGCGTGTAAGTATTGGATTGGAGTTCAGAGTCTCCCAGCAATACCAAATACGGAATCTGACGTTTGTTAGCATAATTAAATTGCTTCTTTGTATTTTTCTGATCTGGAAACAACTCCGCACTAATCCCTTGCTCACGAAGCACCTTTATCGCTTTCATACTCGCCATAGCTTCAGCTTGTCCAAAATTGATGAATAAAACTTTAACCGTATTTGTAATTGTTTCTGGAAATAATCCCAAATCTTCCAAGACCAAAGCGATCCGGTCTAATCCAAAACTAATACCAACGCCACTTACATTTTTTAATCCGAAGATTCCTGTCAAATCATCATAACGACCACCTCCACCTATGGATCCCATTTTTACACCTTCGGGAGCTGCCACTTCAAAAATGGCGCCTGTGTAATAATTTAAGCCTCGCGCCAAGGTCACATCCAATTGCAGTTTTGCGGTTTTTAAACCTAATGTTTGAATGCCTTGATTGATAAATTCTAATTCTTCAATTCCTTTTTTTCCTTCTTCGGAAGTACTTAGTATGGCTTTTAATTCATTTATCTGAGCACCAAAATCACCTTTTAAAGTAAACAAGGGCTGAAGCTTTGAAATACCTTCTTCAGAAATCCCCTTACTTCGCATTTCGTCTTTTACCTTCTCCTCTCCTATTTTATCCAGCTTATCCAAAGCCACCGTAAAATCGATAAGTTTATCATGAGCGCCAATCACTTCAGCAATGCCTGATAGTATTTTACGGTTGTTAATTTTTATCGTAACACCGTTTAAACCTAAGGCTGTAAATACCGAATCATATAGCTGAACAAATTCTACTTCCTGCCACAATGAATCAGAACCAACAACATCGGCATCACATTGGTAGAATTCTCTGAAACGTCCTTTTTGCGGACGATCAGCTCTCCAAACAGGCTGAATTTGATAGCGCTTAAACGGAAAATCAATCTCGTTTTGGTGTTGTACAACATAGCGTGCAAACGGAACAGTAAGATCGTAACGGAGTGCTTTTTCTGAAATATGCTTAGTAACAAAATTAGTTTCAATAGCATAAAAAGGATTTAAATCACCTGAAAATGTTTCATCAGACAATTCTTTAACCACATTTTTAAACTTGTCAAAATAATCTCCAGAATTCAATATCTTAAAAATCAAGCGATCGCCTTCGTCACCATATTTCCCCATCAAAGTCTCTGAGTTTTCAAAACTTGGCGTTTCAATGGGCTGAAATCCGAAAACTTCAAACTCGCGACGAATGGTGTTAAATATATAGTTGCGTTTTGCCACCTCTTGCGGATTAAAATCTCTGGTGCCTTTTGGGATGCTTGGTTTTTGTGCCATAGTAAATTTCCTGTGAAAGCAGGAATCTCATTTTTTTGTGCATTTAATGTTTCCGTCGGAAACAAAATGCGCTGAATTCATTTAATCAACCACAAAAATATTATATTTTTTATGGGGAAACAGAACTTATTTTAATTTTATAGTAACTTTATAGGTGTTTTGTAGTCTTATTATAAAACGCAACCCACTTTAGAAATTCTATATGTTTTCATTAGTTAAAGAAAATATTCGTATTGCCTTTGATTCTATTAAGAGTCAATTACTACGAACCATACTTACCGTTTTAATAATAGCTATTGGTATTACTGCCTTAGTGGGAATTTTAAGTGCCGTTTCTGCTTTAGAAAACACCATTTCCAGTGACTTTTCGTCCATGGGAGCCAATACTTTTAATATTCAACGTTATGATTTTACGTCGCAACGTCGCTCTGATAATGAGCAAAAAATAAATCCGGTTATCAATTACAGACAAGTTAAAACCTTTGAAGAAGAATACGATTTTCCGTTTACAAATACGTCGGTATCCTTCTTAGGCACCCGAAGTGCAGAGGTTAAATACGAAAATGAAAAAACCGATCCTGAAGTCCAAGTCTACGGAATTAACGAAAACTTCATTTCTAATTCCGGATTGGAAGTCGAACTAGGTCGCGGTTTAAATTATTTTGATGTTGAAAATAGTAATAGTGTTTGTGTGATTGGTAGTGACCTTCGTAAGGCTTTGTTGAGCGATGTGAACCCGATAAATCAAACCATAAGCATTAGAGGCGCTAAGTTTAAAGTGATTGGTGTGCTCAAAGAAAAAGGCTCCACTTTTGGAAACAATCAAGATTTAAGAGTTTTAATGCCACTTCAAAAAGCGAGAACCATTTTTACCAATCCCAACATTAATTATAGTTTGAGTGTTAAAACGGATAAAAAAGACATGCTCGAAGGCGCTCAAGATGAAGCCATTTTATTATTCAGAAATATTAGAGGTCTTAATCCTGTTGAAGACAATGATTTTGGTATCGAACGCAGTGATGATTTAATTAATAGAATTGGCTCAATTACAGGTGTATTGTCTTCTGTAGCTTGGGTGATTAGTATCATTACAATTTTTGGATCGACCATTGCATTGCTTAATATGATGCTGGTTTCGGTGACCGAGCGCACACGTGAAATAGGTGTTAGAAAAGCCTTAGGAGCAAAACGGAGTACAATAGCATTTCAGTTTTTTATTGAAACGATTATTATTGGACAATTGGGCGGATTACTAGGAATTATCCTCGGTATTCTTATTGGTTATATTTTCGCAGCAGCTGTTGGTTTTAATTTTGTAATTCCGTGGAGTGCGATGATTTGGGCCTCTGTGATTACCTTTATTGTTGCGGTGATTTCTGGGTCTTATCCTGCAAATAAAGCTGCAAAACTGGATCCTGTTGAATCATTACGTTATGAATAAAATTGCGTAATGACCCTTTCTGAAGACCATATCAAACGTATTAATAAGGCACTTCATTATATTGAATCACATTTGGAGAGCGACTTATCCTTAGCGCATATTTCGAGCATTGCTCATTATTCTCCTTATCATTTTCATCGCGTATTTAAGCAATTCACAAAGGAAACTTTAAATAATTATGTTGCTAGAAAGCGGGTCGAAAAAGCTTCGGCAATCTTATTGCGCCAAAAGAATGTGAGCATCTCAGAGCTCTCCACGCAATTTGGTTTTACAAGTCATTCGTCATTTACAAGAGCCTTCAGAAAATTTTATGGCATGAGTCCGAGTGAATTCCGAAGACAAAGCAAAGGAAAATACAGCAAGATTCGTCAAACGAAAAGCAAGAACGGACAAACCATCACAGATTTTGAGCCTTATGTTTGGACTTCAAATCAAAACACTACAACCCTAATGAGTTCACAAATTGAAGTAAAACACATAGACACCATTCATACTGTTGGTATCACATGTATAGGAAAACAACACTTATCGCCTACAATTCACCGTTTAATAGAATGGGCTGGATCTCAAGGCTTACTAAGAGATTCAAAATTTAAAATAGCGACTGTTTTTTATGACAGTTTTAAAATTACTGCGCCAGACAAAGTACGCATGAGTGCCTGTTTAGTGGTGAACCAACCAACAACTACTGATGGCGAAGTAACTTCTATAACACTAAGTTCAGGATCGTCTATTAAAGGTCATTTTGAGATTGAGCCTCATGAGTTTCCTATGGTCTGGACAAATTTATTCAAATGGATGAATGCGAATGGCTATCAAAAACGTGACGAACCACCTTTTGAAATTTATCATAACGATTTCAACACGCATCCAGAAAAAAAATGCCTTGTTGATTTATACATTCCGGTAAAATAAGACAATCACTTACTTGCTTACCAGGTTTTCAAAATACTGATATAATTCGCCTTTAGTAATAACGGCACCTTCTTGAATTAGCTTGAACTTATCTGAACCTTTATCTTCAGAATAGTCTTTTTTAGCTGTGTAGAATTCGATATCATCCGACATTAAATTAGCTCTAAACCAGTCGTAGCCTTCTTTTGTCGTAACATCTATAGTAGGATTTTTAATCTTTAAGGCTATTAATCGCATATGTGTTTTAGTGCAATGAAAGAGGTGCAATTGTTGTGGCGAAATATGCTCTAAATAAACAACTTTAGAAAGCACGCCTTCCCAAATGAGATCACTAAACACATCCAGTTCTTGCTCTGCAACTTCGGGTTTATTAGCTTTTAAATCGGCCCATTCATCTGCAGTAATAGATTGTGTTGCTAAGAAATTGATAAATTCTTGATGTAATTCTTCAAATTGTTCTTTGGTGAGTCTTGAGTATTTCATTTAAAATGTAATGCCTTTAATAATTATGTAGTATAATAACTTAAAATCGTGTAACCAAAATTTAGTATTGAAAAAGCCTCAGCAAAATGCTGAGGCTTTAAGATATCATGTACTTTGAAATTATGCTTCTGCAATAACTTCAAAAGTTAAATCAACTGTTACAGCTCTGTGTAATCTAATAACAGCTTCGTACTGACCTAAACGTTTAATGTTACCACCAGTGATAGAGATAAATTTCTTATCGACATCGTGACCTTCATTTTTAAGTGCATTAGCTAAATCCATATTGGTAATAGAACCAAATAATTTATCACCTGCAGTAGCGCCTGTACCTGCTTTTGATGTTAATTTAATATCCAGAGATTTGATCGCTTCGGCTGTTTTTTCGGCTTCAGCAATGATTGTTTTCTCTTTATAAGCTCTTTGCTTTAAAGTTTCTTCTAAAACTTTTTTAGCAGATGACGTCGCCATAATAGCTTGTCCTTGAGGAATTAAAAAGTTTCTACCATAACCGTTCTTTACTGTTACAATATCGTCTTTAAATCCTAAGTTCTCAACGTCTTGTTTTAATATAAGTTCCATAGTTATTGGTATTTTATTTTAATAAATCTGCTACGTAAGGCATTAACGCTAAGTGACGTGCACGCTTTACAGCTACAGATACTTTTCTTTGGTATTTTAATGATGTTCCTGTTAAACGTCTTGGTAAAATTTTACCTTGTTCGTTTACAAAACCAAGTAACCAATCTGGATCTTTGTAATCAACATACTTGATTCCAGATTTTTTAAAACGACAATATTTCTTCGTTTTGCTAGTATCAATATTTAATGGTGTAAGATATCTAATCTCACCATCTTTTTTTCCTTTTGCTTGTTGTTCAATTGAAGACATAATTACGCTTTTTGTTTATCTCTGTTTCTTCTCTTTTCTGCCCAAGCAATCGCATGCTTGTCTAATTTTACTGTTAAGTAACGCATAAAACGCTCATCACGTCTAAACTCTACTTCTAATGGATTTACTACTTCTCCATCTACAGTGTACTCAAATAAGTGATAAAAACCACTTTTTTTGTTTTGGATTGGATAGGCTAATTTTTTTAAGCCCCAATCTTCTTTGGCTACCATCTTCGCTCCTCTAGAAACAAGAAAATCTTCATATTTCTTTACTGTTTCCTTTATCTGGTCATCAGATAAAACGGGATTTAAGATGAAAACAGTTTCATAATGATTCATAAAAATCTATATTTATTGTGTTAAAAATGAGTGCAAAAATAACTATTATTTCTATTTCTGGCAACGTTTTTGTCTATAAAAATTTGAATACTTTAATTTTCTTAAAATTTTGTTAAAATTAACACTTTACCGATGTTTTTTGGTTTTTAACCGAATTTTTTGTACTATTGTCGATATCTTAACCTAAAATATAATAATGTTATGACTTTAAACTGTGTAGTAGTTGATGATTCTGCGATTCAACGATTATCGATTGTAAAGTTAATTGAGAATCATTCCTCTCTTAACCTTATTGCAGAATACAGTAGCGCATTAGAGACCAAGAACGGGCTCAATACTCATAAAGTAGATTTAATCTTCTTAGATATTGAGATGCCTGTACTTAACGGTTTCGAACTGCTCGACGTACTCAACAACAAACCCCAAATTATTTTCGTTACAGGTAAAACTGAATACGCGTTTAAAGCTTTTAATTATGATGCAACCGACTACCTACAAAAGCCTATCACTAGGGAACGTTTTAATACGTCTGTAGAAAAAGCACTAGAGCAGCATAAACTTAAGCTGGATTTCAATGAAACGGATGGCGAACATATTTTCGTCAAAAGTAATTTGAAAAAACGAAAAGTTTACATCAAAGATATTAAATGGATTGAAGCACTTGGTGATTATGTAAAATTAGTTACTGAAGAAAACAGCTTAGTCGTTTTATCTACAATGAAAGCTTTCGAACAAGAATTACCAGAAGGTAAATTTTTAAGAATCCATAAATCCTATATCGTCAACCTTGATAAGGTCGATAGATTTAACAGCAAAAACGTAGAAGTTGGCGCTTATGAGATTCCACTAAGTAGAAACAAGAAAACCCAACTTGTAGATGCTTTGAACAATATTTAAAGGCCTTAAGACTTTTTAAGTTTGAAGATATAACGTTAGAAAACAACTAATTAACTTAATAATTATCGACATTTAAAATTACTCTTATTGCCCTAAAATCTTTTACACTCGAGAAGCTGTTATTAATTTTAATAATAGCTTCTTTTGTTTTTGCTAAGGATTGTTTCTGCGGAATTTTAACCAGAATATGCTTAAGATACTGATTCCTGATTCTTGCCACAGGCGGAAACTCTGGTCCCAATACATTAGCATCGAAAACCGTTCGTAACGATCGCGCATACCAATCGGCTCCAACATTCACACGATTATAATCTTTATGTTTCAACGTAATTTTAATCATTCTGAAAATTGGCGGATACTTATAAATATGCCGTTCATTTAATTGCTCTTCAAACATCTCAACATAAGCATTCGTAGAGACTTGCTGCAGTATATTGTGATACGGATTGTATGTTTGAATCAATACTTTACCACGTTCCTTTGTTCGTCCTGCTCTACCTGACACTTGAGCCATTAACTGATAGCTGCGCTCATGAGCTCTAAAATCTGGAAAATTCAGCATATTATCTGCATTCATAATTCCAACCAGTTTCACATTTCTAAAATCCAAACCTTTAGTCAGCATTTGCGTTCCGACTAAAATATCGATTTCGCCTTGCTCCAAAGCGGTTATAATTTTTTCATAACCATACTTACCTCGAGTTGTGTCTAAATCCATACGCGCCACATTATAATCGGGAAATAAGGCCTTGACCTCCTGCTCTACCTGTTCGGTACCAAACCCTTTAGAATCGAGTTCAACACTACCACAAGCGTCACAGGTTTTAGGCATCACTGTATGATAACCGCAATAGTGACAACGCAACTGATTTTTATATTGATGAAAGGTTAAACTCACATCACAATTAGGACATTGTGGTGAATGTCCGCAAGTTTGACATTCTACAATAGGCGAGAATCCACGTCGGTTTTGAAATAAGATAATTTGATGATTGGTCTTCAAAGTTTCGGTCATTTCTTCAATGAGCCGATCACTAAAATGACCTTGCATGCGTTTTCGCTTATGTTTGTCTTTAATATCAACCAATTCAACATCTGGCATCATCACATTATTATAACGATGCTGCAATTCCACCAAACCATATTTACCCTGTTTGGCATTGTAATAACTTTCTAAGCTTGGCGTCGCTGAGCCTAAAAGCGTTTTACTTTTGAATATACTTGCCAATACAATGGCTGTATCACGGGCGTGATATCGTGGTGCAGGATCAAACTGTTTGTACGACGACTCATGTTCTTCATCAACGATGATTAATCCTAAATTCTGAAAAGGCAAAAGTACCGAAGAACGCGCTCCTAAAATCACCTGTGCTGTTGGTGCGTTTTGCAAGACATTGTTCCAAACCTCAACACGTTCGTGGGATGAATATTTACTGTGGAATACTGCTACTTTCTCTCCGAAATAATTCTGAAGACGTTCTACTAATTGTGTGGTCAATGCAATTTCAGGGAGCAAATACAATACCTGCTTATTAGCATTGATTTGCGCTTCAATGAGTTTGACATAAATCTCAGTTTTACCTGAAGATGTAACACCATGAAGCAATGTAATGTTTTGATTTTCAAAAGATTCTAACACTTCATTTAAAGCAATTTCCTGATAATCATTGAGCTGTTTGGAGTCTTCATTATCATCGCCATCATATTGCACACGATCTATTTGTATGTGATACTCTTCTAGAATTCCTTTATCAATAAGCGCTTTTATGATGCTTGAAGACGCTCCACTTTCCGAAGACAAATCAGTTACTTTTACAGGTTTTTTAGTTTGTGCCGAAACCGAGAACAAGGTCATCACCACATCACGTTGTTTTGGTGCCCGACTTAATTCTTCCATTAAATTCTGAAGTGCTTTTTCTGAAGAAAACTTAGAACTCAACTTTACATACCGAACTAATTTTGGTTTGTATTTCTCATAGATTTCTTCCTGAACTGAAATCGCATTTTTTTCCAGCAAACGTTTAATAACCGGCAACACGTTTTTCTTGTCCAGAATAGACATTAAATCCTGTATTTTTAATGAAGACTGATGGTGCAATGCTTCATAAATCACAAACTCATCATCTTTCAGGTCTTCATCATTGATGACGATATCTTCATTTTTACTAATTACAGTCTCACTTTCGAGTATAAAAGCACTAGGTAAAGCAGCACGCATCACATCGCCAAGCGTACACATATAATACTTGGAGATCCATTGCCAGTGCTTCAACTGTTCTGTAGTAACTAAAGGCGTTTCATCAAGTATTTGATGAATCTCCTTCGCTTCATAAGCAGAAGGTGCTTTATCATGAATATCAAGGACTAATGCTGTGTAAATCTTTGTTTTTCCGAAGGGAACAGACACACGAATCCCTGGTTTTAGAAAATCAGCTTCAGCCTTGGTAATGGCATAAGTAAAGCTCTTTTCTAAAGGAATTGGAAGAATGACATTGATAAAATGACCCATGCCTCAAAGGTAATAGGTTTGCACAAAAAAACCATCGTAGTTAGCGATGGTTTTTAAGAGACTGCTCGTAAAATTAATTATCTATTTTGAATAACTTTTTGAGTGATGTTGTATCGGTGTTTGACTTCGTTTGTCTTTTTTCAGACTTATTACTGGCTTTTTGCTGTGCTTTTTTAGTTGTATTTCTACTTGTAGTTGTTCGGCGCGTTTTCGTTTTTAAGTCGGTTTGAGACGAGTTTAACTGACTGTAATCTGGAATATTATCAAAGGTTCCTCCCGCTTTTTTATCGGCTAGTGCTCGTAAAATCCCAACTTTGGTATCAAACTCCCCTAATGTGATTTTATCATAAATAGCAACAGCTTCAGAATAGCGCTCATACTCTTCATAAATCCACGCGAGTAACAACAACTCATGTCGCGTTGTCTTTGCATTATCACGATTAGGATTAAGTTCCAAGCTTTTATGAATATCGGCTTCAGCTTCTTTTAAATTTCCAAGATTAAAATGCAATTGCGCTCGCATAAAATAAGCCAATGCATTAGGAGACATTGCAACATATTGATTTCGGACTTCCAAATCACTTTCTCTAACTTGTTCACGAGCAATAAGTTTACCACTTGTACGATCACGATCTAGGTTTTCGTAATATACCTCACAAGTGTACACTAACTCATATTGTAAAGACAAAATCAAATTTTTTCTTGCTAACTGTCCGAGATAAAACTTTTTATTAGGATCGGCTTCAATTATTTCGGCATCTATAAGCGTTGCATAAGTTGGTAAAACTTGATTAAAACACATTTTAAAAGCGTTTTCGGTGAGCTTTCGTTTTAAACTTTCTTCTTCCAAACATGCACACATATCTGTTCTAAACGCCGTTTTATAAGTCTGAGCATTCACACCATACACACTTATCAATGTAAATATTATCCCTGTAAAAAGCCTTTGTCTCAATGGTTTAAAACCTGTAATTTTAGTCTTCATCTTCTTCGTTTCCTACAAAATAGGCCTTCACTGTTATCATACAGTATTTCAGGGCTTTCTTAGACCTATTTAAATTAATTGTTGCCTTCCCTTTTTTTATAATACTTGCGCTTCCGCTAGTCATATCATCTAAAACTGTAGGTAAAACCTGCCATAAGCTATCCACATCTCGTTCAGCACTTTCAACTAAAGCATCTTCTATTTCAGAAGGCACTTCGACGCCAACCTGTGTTAAACTGTCGTATACAAAAACCTTGTGATAAAGTTCAAATGTATTCGCGACAAACTGGTCGACACTCTTAATTTTGGAAGTCCGTTTAGGCGGTTTAATTCGCTTTGGTTGTGCTATTCCGAAATTAGGCATTAAAAACAGAACCAATAAACCCATAGATATTTGCTGTGCTAATGAATTAATTATGCTCATAAGCCTTAGTAATTAATGGTACCATTCATTGTTAAGATGGTTCCTGATTCTACATTAATAACTGTTGTATTGTCAAACACAACTTCTTTTGCAATTTTGTCAACACTAAAACCAGTACCACAGTCGGTGTCATTTGCTGCACTCGTTGGAGGCGTCGAACAGACATAGCGAAATTCTTCTCCGTTTTTTAGAATCGTCATAGAAATCGCCTTATCGACATCTGCATTGTCATCTGCATCAAATTGAGAAGCGACAATCACGAAAGCATTTACAAAGTTGGTAGGTATTAGTTCTCCATTTTCGATGGTCGTATCTTCATCCAATAAAACCACAGCACTTGAAGTCCCTGTAGAAGCGAGTCCGTCTGAATCAATATTACCAACAGTTAAGCTATTTCCTACGGAAGCGGTATCTGCTCCAGACAATTGAATTGTACCAAAAGCATCATTGTTACCAGAACCAGAATCATCGTCGCCAGAGCAACTGATAACAAATAAGCTAAATAAAATAAGCGCCAAAGTATTGAGTTGTGTTTTCATGTTTTTTTGTATTAGTGATATGAATTATTTTAAATTTTGTTTTACTGAATGCCTTTTTAGATAATCGCTATGTTATTTAAAGTTCCATTGGATAAAAGCTACTTCAGGTTGATAACCTAAAGGAATAGATTATCTCAACACAACACCACCACTAATTTATTAACGTTGATTTTGAATATATTAACGTAAGACGTGTAGTCCGTTTTTGACAAATAATTGCTACTTTTAACCAGCTATTATTTATTCACGTTTTTATGAAAAGATTTACACTAAGCTTCTTTTTAACAGTATCGTTATTGTGTTATGCTCAAAACTCGGTTATCGATTCACTTGAAAACGTTATCAAAAATTATAAAACTGAAGACACCACCTATGTGAACTTACGTATGTCGCTAGTGGCAAAAAAAATGTTTATAACGCCATCAGATTCTTCCTGGATGGCTTATAATCTTAAAACTTTAGATGTTGCTGAACGCCTTAATTACACTAAAGGCATAGCACTTACAAATAACAACCTAGGAATTATTCAGCATTATTTTTTATCGGATCCTTTACAAGCGCTTGACTATTACCAAAAAAGCTATGCTATTATAGAAAAAGAACCTAAGCTTAAACCTTATACTGTTGGTGTGCTGACAAATATCGGACTCATAAATTACGAGCAACAAGAATATGACAAGGCCTTAAAAACCTTTAAAGCCTTGTTAGAATTTCCGCAGTACCACACCAATACGTTCTTTAATATTGGTAATATTTACGGTCATCAAAAACTACCTGATTCGTCTATTTATTATTATAAAAAAGCCATTGTTGAAGCCGAAAAAAGTAATAATATCATGCATATTGCTAACGTTAAAAGCAACTTAGGTCTTGTACAAACCAATGCAGGTTATCTCACTGAAGGGCTAACCAATACCAAAGAAAGTTTAGATCTGGTTGAAACCCATAACCTTGAGATTATGAAAGTATCGGCTTATGTGAATGCTGCTGAAGTTTATCTTAAAAACGATTCAATTGAAAAAGCCGAATATTACGCCACCAACAGTCTGAAACTTAACGAAGCTCTCAATAATTTAGCTACAAAAAATAGTGCGCTTGCAACTTTAGCTAATGTTTATGATAGAAAAGGAGATTATAAAAATGCGTTAAGCACATTTAAAGAACATGTGATTTTGCGAGATAGCCTGATTAATGCCGATCGAAAACTGGAGATATCCCGAAAAGAAATTCAGTATGAAGCTGATAAAGATCGTGCTATTGCGCAAGTAGAAATTGAACGTCAAAAATCGATAAGAAATGCTTTTATTATTGGTGGTTGCGGACTCCTAATTGCTTCTTTAATCGGGTTTTTATTATACCGAAGAAAGCAAGACGCCGTAGCAAAATCTAAAGAAGCAGAGTTTAATGCTAAAGTTTCTGATACTGAACTTAAAGCGTTACGCTCTCAAATGAATCCGCATTTTATATTTAATTCTTTAAATTCAATAGGAGATTATATTTTAAAAAATGATACTCAATCTGCAAGTGACTATTTAGGGAAATTTGCCAAACTGATGCGTTTGACTTTAGAAAATTCAGAAAAAAAAGACATATTACTTTCTGAAGACATATCGCTTTTAAAAACCTATTTAGATATTGAACGCAAACGTTTTGGACATAAATTTGATTATACTATTGACATCGATGATGCCTTAGATCCCGAAAACATATTGATTCCTCCTATGATCCTTCAGCCTTTTATTGAAAATAGTATCATTCACGGATTAGCGACTTCTGATAAAAAAGGCACTATTTCAATAGCTTTTAAAGATGCCGACCAAATGATTATTTGTAGTGTTGACGATAATGGTGTTGGCAGAAAAAACACTCAAGCGCTTACCAATTCCTCAGAAAAAAAATCTATGGGAATGGCTATCACCAAAAGTAGAATTGATATCATTAACAAAGTAAAAAACACCAAAGGAGACGTTAAAATTATTGATAAAACCGATGGTACACGTATTGAAGTGACACTTCCTTTACAAATAGCCTATTAGCATGATAACAACTATAATTATTGATGATGAACAGCATTGTATTGATCGGTTATTAGATTTAATAAAGCGACATCCTAATACGTTTAATGTTTTAGCCACTTGTAATTCGGTGGAACAAGCATTAGAACAAGTTCCAAAGCTACAGCCTGATCTCGTATTTTTAGATATAAAAATACACGCAAAAACAGGGTTTGATTTTCTACAGGAATTACCAACCGTTAACTTCAAAATCATCTTTACTACAGCCTTTGATAATTATGCTATTAAAGCTTTTAAGTTTAGTGCTTTTGATTATTTATTAAAACCCATAGACAGTGATGATTTTAACGATTCTATCAAACGACTAAAAAATGACCTGAGTCATCAAACTATTGAAAATCAAATTCAAAATCTGTTTAATAACCTGAAACCTGAGCCTAATAAAATAATAACTATTCCGTCGTTAACTGGCTTTGAAACTTTAAAAGTTGAAGAGATTATTCATTTGGAAGCCGATACGAGTTACTGTCATATTTTTACAAAAAACAGCAAATTTACGGCTTCAAAACCTATAAAGTTTTATGAAGAATTACTCGATGGTTATTCCTTCTTTAAAACCCATAAATCCCATTTAATCAATATCAATCAGGTTAAAAAATATTATAGAGGAAAACAAAGCTATGTCGTGATGTCTAATGACAATCAGGTTCCGATTTCGGTGAGAAAAAAAGATGATTTTTTAAGATTATTTGATTAGTTTGCCCGAATCCAGTACTGCGTTCGATAAAAAAAAGCAACATAACCTCTAACCTGGAGTTTATTGGAGTTGCTTTCGTCTAGTTTTAACCGGCAATCGTATACCTTTCCATCTTCAGGATTCGTAATGGAGCCTTTTTTGTAGGCATCACCAACTTTCTCCATATTTTTGATGATTTCCAATCCTAAAACAGGTTGATTATAGTCATCACCTTTGCAAAAATTACAAGGCAAATCGCGCTTTGACGCATCAAATATTTCGATAATTTTTCCGAAGACCTTTCCGTCTTTCTTATAGATTTCAACAATAGACTTTTCCTCTCCTGTAGCATCGTCGACAGTTTTCCACTTTCCTAAAATGGTTTGAGAGGTACTATATTGAAAAATGAAAAGCGCTACAATTATAAAATATCTAGTCATCGTGATCATTCTTTCTTTTTAAACGTCTAATTGTTGCATTTAGTTCATAACCCAACAACAAAATATTGGCATTGAGCCATAAATACAGTAACAAAATCAGCAAAGCACCAATAGAACCATAAAGTTTATTGTACTGTGAAAAGTTTTCAATGTAGATACCAAATAAATAAGAGGTTAATATGATCAGTAAGGTTGTAAACAGCGCGCCAACAGAAAAGAATTTTGAGGTTTTACCCGATTTGGTTCCGTAGTAATATAAAGTGGCTGTTGCGATATACACCATAAACACAAAGAATAAGTACTTAGCAAAGACAACCCAAAATAAGTTACTGCCTTGTTTGGCGTAATCGAGATTTTCAAATTGTTCGTACAAAGGCTGAATGATATATATTTGAAAATACCCAAAAAAGGCAACAGTTAAAATAACTAGTATGGCCAAAATCAAGGCCACACCAAGCGCATATAAATACTGTTTAAAAATATTTCTTGTAAGTTCGCGATGGTAGGAATTTTCAAAACCTGAAAACACCGCGTTGACACCATTAGCCATTAGTAAAATAGAAATCACAAATACCGATGACAATAAACCTCCACGTTCGGTGTTTTCGATATTTTCAAAGATATTAGAAAAGAAAAACTCAGACGTTTGAGGCGGTAAAAAGGATGTCAAAAATTGTTGAAATTCTGTTTGAAACCCATCAATGGGAATATAGGGAATCAATATCAACACGAATAACAAAAAAGGAAATATTGCTGTAAAAAAACTAAATGCTATGGCACTTGCGCGTGCTGTTAGTGCGCCTTCAAAAATCCCTATCGCATACAGTTCTAACAAATCGTAGAACGACAAGCCTTCAAGTCCGGGAAGTTTTAGTTTCCGAAGTAAATCAACGAGGCGATTTACGATCGGTATTTTACTTAATATCTCTTTTAAGGATTTTGCCATTAAACAGCCTTTAAGCTTAAATCCATGTTATATACTGAATGTGTTAACGCTCCAGACGAAATAAAATCTACACCACATTCTGCATAGGTTCTTACTGTTTTTTCATTAATACCTCCAGAAGATTCTGTTAAACATTTATCGCCAATTAATGCAACTGCAGTTCGTGTATCTTTATAATTAAAATTATCGATTAGGATACGGTACACACCTTCAGTTTCAAGAATTTCTTTAATCTCATCAAGATTTCTCGCTTCGACAATAATCTTTAAATCGCGATTAGTTTCTTTTAAATACTGCTTGGTTTTATGAATCGCTTTGGTAATGCCTCCAGCAAAATCAATATGATTGTCTTTGAGCATAATCATATCATAAAGTGCAAATCTATGGTTCTCTCCGCCTCCAATCTTTACGGCCCACTTTTCTAAAGCTCTAATACCAGGAGTTGTTTTTCGGGTATCAAGAATCTTCGTCCCTGTGCCTTCTAACAAATCAACAAACTGTTTGGTTTTGGTCGCAATTGCACTCATACGCTGCATGGCGTTAAGTACTAAACGCTCCGCTTTTAAGATAGACTGCGAAGCCCCTTCAACATAAAACACAATGTCGCCATATTTAACAGGACTCCCATCTTTAATGCGTGTGTCAACTTTCATATCTTTATCCACATAAGCAAAGACTTTTTTAGCAAATTCTACACCAGCAATAACACCTTCATCTTTAACGAGTAGTTTAGCTTTCCCCTGAGCAGAAGCAGGAATACAAGCCAGTGAGCTATGGTCGCCATCACCAACATCTTCACGAATAGCATTAGCGATAATACCATCTATTTCTTTATCAAATTGTTCTTGTGAAATCATGTTTAAAATATTTAAGGTAAAAATAGCAATTGATTTTTGAATATTTAAACAGAACTGTTTAAGATTCTATTTAAGTTGACACCTTTTTTTAAGATAAAAACATTCCCATACTGAAACAAGGATAATGTTATTAGTTACATGGATGCATTATTTTATAATATAATAAGCCAAAGCGTCTCATTTCTATTATTTTTGAATGCTAAATTTAAACTATGACTATTAAACTTCTCGCCATAGGCAAAACAGATCATTCTAATTTACAGTCGCTCATTGACGATTATCAAAAACGACTGGGATTTTATGTGAAATTTGAATTTGAGATTATACCCGATCTTAAAAAAACGAAGCATCTAAGTGAAGATCAGCAAAAGCAGAAAGAAGGTGATCTCATTTTAAGCAAACTCAATACTACGGATGTGATGATTTTGCTTGATGAAAATGGAAAGCAATTGGATTCGGTAGGTTTTTCTCAGTATTTACAAAAGCATATGAATTCGGGCATTAAACAACTGGTATTTGTGATTGGTGGTCCTTACGGATTTTCACCAGAGGTCTACCAAAAAGCAAATGGGAAACTGTCATTGTCTAAAATGACCTTTTCCCATCAGATGATTCGCTTATTTATAATTGAGCAATTGTATCGTGGCTTCACCATTTTAAAGAATGAGCCTTACCACCATCGCTAAATTTAGCTGACTTTCTTAAAAACTACAGCTTTACGTTTTTTTAATTGGCGTTCTAAATCGCTTATCGTTTGACGCACAGCTACTTCATACTTTTTCTCATTAGATGTAGCGAAAAGTCTCGGACCAGGCAAACTCAATCTAATACTACAAATAGCATTATTTTCTGGCTCGTTAGGATCCTTCTTAAAAAATACGTCTGCACCAACCACAAACTCATATCTATTAAACAATTTACTTAATTTTTCTTCGGTAAAAGCGCTTAGGGTATCGCTTACGTCGACATCTACATACTGAAAGTTTACATTCATAATCATTCTCATTTTTAGGTTAATTTTGATACTTAAAGATACGATTTTTTGTCGCTATTTCAATAGCTAATAATCATAAAAAAACCAAAAAATCTTTATTTCTTTTTAACCAAGGTTAAAACCTCTTCATTCCCTGAACGACTCATTGTAAAAGACAATGTATCAGCATTGAGTGTGTTGATTTCGACAGCAATTTCTAACTTTCCATCTGGTTTAGAATATAAAATCCCATCGGCAATTTTATATGTGCCTACTGTTTCTTGAGCACCCACTTGAGATGTATAGGTTTTGTCATTTTTGAAACTGAAATGAGCATTGTCATTACATTTATCTTGAGACGTAGTGACATCAATCCAACTCGCACATTCCCATTCGCCCACAATAGCTTCGGCATATTTTGAATCGCTACAAGAGACCATTAATAAAACAGATAAAATGATGATTAGTTTTTTCATAGTGTTTTTTTTAGTTTATTATGTATTCATCCCAATAAATACAATTCAAAATTATTAATAATGAGATACTTTATTTCTGATTATCAACTAAATAAAATCTTATCTTGTTTAAAGTGAATACAAAGAATAAAAGACTAGATTTCAAAAGAAAACACAGCATACCCAATTTATCATAACTTAGTGAATCAATTTAGTAAATTCTTTGCTTGTTTGAGGTTAGCAATTGAGATACATTCTCTCTAAGAATGTTATAAACTTCTGATGATTTTTGATGATCACTCACTGCATTAAAATAGAGGTCTAACAACATATGATTATGCTGATCCTTTGTAGCGTCACCCGTAAATTTATAAAATGCCATCGACCAGTCATCCCACAAAGTGTCATGAGTCGAGGTTTCAATTAAAGTGATCACATTTTCATGTCTTTGATCTGCTTTAATCTTGGCATACAGTTTTATAATATCGGCTTTTTGACCCTCAATTATTTGTAAGAATTTATGGCCATTATAAATAATACAGCCAGATATGTTATGCGTTTTATTAAACTGTTTTGCTTTGAGCAACATCATATCAATTTGAGCAATAGTAAATTCTGCTTTAGCTTTTGATTGATAGATAATAGAATAAAACATAGTGTAACTAAAAATTAGGAATTAACAACCAACAGGTCAGGATTAGATATACATTTTGAAGGCAGGACACCAAAGTGATTCTTAAAAATTTTAGAAAAATAACTTCGGCTAGAAAAACCAACACTATAAACCAATTCAGATACATTTAAATCTGATTCATAAATTAACTTAGCCGCCTTCTCTAAACGCTTTTCGGTAACAAAATTAGACACCGTTTTATCATAAAGATATTTGAATCCAACTTGAAGTTTCGAAGCATTGAGTCCCGATATTGATTCTAATCTACGAATTGACAAGTTCTCTGATAAGTTATTGTCAATGAATGTTTCTAAGGCAAGTAATTTGTCTATTTCATACAATCGTAATGGAGTTTTATCATAATTGTTAGATATATCTTTTACATATCTATCTACCTGTGAGGCTATTGTATTTAATATAGCGGCTTCCTTAAATAATATTTCTGAAGGACTCTGAAAACTGTACCTCATCATATCATTTACGTAACTTGAAGTTCTAAAACAAACTCTCCCCGAATACAGTTGATTTTCGTTATTATAAAAATCTGATAAACAGTTAAATGCATTTTTACGCAATTCATTTAAATCGTCATGATCTATTTTATTTAAGTTAGGATTATAAGATATCAAACTAATTTTTAAGGGAATATCAACAGGAAACTTAATAATACTCGTTGTTGTTTGACTTCTATTAATAATCGTATTTTGCCTAAAACTTATTGAATTGAAATTAGATTGGTTACCAAATTTATGGTCTATACAACCTTCAAGACAAAATATAAAATCTACAACCTTAGCTGAATCTCCTTGTAGATACAAATATGTCTCATTATAAAAAACCACATCAAAAACTATAACTGAAATATCATTAGATACTAAGGTCATAGAAATATTGCCTTTTCCGAATTCGTCCCGCAATTGGGTATATCCAAAAGCTTTTCCCTTGGTGAATTTATCACCTATCACACCAGAAATAGCTTCAAGATTATCTAAATTCTTACTACTGGTAGCTTGCAGCTTTACCATGTGATTGCAACGATTTAATTTGGTTAGTATCCAAATTTAACTCTTTTATTATAATTTTACAGCCTCATCTATTAAAATAGTTTAGTAAATTCTGAACACAAATTAAATACCATGCAACTCGTTTTCGCAACCAACAACGATAATAAACTCCAGGAAGTCCAATCTTTAATTCCTCAACACATCAAACTCTTAAGTTTAAAGGACATTGGCTGTTTTGAAGAGGTTCCAGAAACACAAGCCACTATTGAAGGTAATGCCATTCAAAAAGCTGACTATATAAAAACACACTATGGCTATGATTGTTTTGCTGATGATACAGGTTTAGAGGTTGAATCATTAAACGGCGACCCTGGCGTTTACAGTGCGCGATATGCTGGTGCTCAGCGAGACGCTCATGACAATATGAATCTATTGCTTAAAAACCTTGAAGGCCAACCAAATAGAGACGCACAATTTAAAACCGTAATAGCCTTACATCTTAATGGACGTTTAAAAACTTTCGATGGTATTTGTAAAGGCGAAATCACCAACAGCAAACAAGGCACACAAGGCTTTGGATACGATCCCATTTTTAAAGCTCTAGGCTACGATAAAACCTTCGCAGAAATGTCTTTAGAGCAAAAGAATAAAATTGGACACCGCGGAAAGGCTACAAGACTACTTGTCGATTTTCTTAATGCAATTTAATTCCATAAAAAAATCCAGCTTTCACTGGATTTGCATTTACTATACTAAAATTTACTTGGCTTTTATGACCGAGTTTTTGGCTTTCTCAATCGCCTCAGCATATTTCTTATCGGCATTTTGATCGACCATTCCTATAAACATCAAACAGGTATCATCATCAACAGCCATACAATAAATCTCATTATCAAGCGTAGAACCTTCAGCTTCGCTGATCCCTTTCATATATAAAACTTTGACTCCGTTTAGCTCTGTTTCGCCTTTATCGGTAATTTGAAATCGCACATCGGCATTATCAGTCATTTTCTTTTTAGAATTTTCATAAGAATCTGGTATCATCATAGCCATAATTACAGATTTAGGGTCTTCTGAAACAAAAGTATTGGCTCCTGCAGATTTATAAAGCGTCGTGTCGACTTCAATTGCTATTTCCTTAGCCATAAGTTCCATCATTCTGGCCATTTTGTCTTTACCAGCATCTTTTTCCTCTGTGTCTTGTGCTTGCACATTAAAAATCATCATAAAGATAGCCAGTGCTGTAAGTGTTTTTTTCATCATAATAATTAAGGTTTAATAACTAAATGTAAGAAATACATTAGAGATGTACCCCAATTCATCTATTATTTTAAAATTTAATTCAAAAACCATCAATTCTACACCATCAAAAATGAGTAAAACAGACGGCTAGTTTCCATAATATTGAATATCCAAATAAAAGCGTATCTTTGCACCTTGAAAAATAAAGTGAGACCTCCTTTTTAAAAAGGAGGTTCGTTCAACAAACAATTTTTAGGTCGCTAATTAGCTTTTAAAGATTGAGTTTCACTAAATTCCTCAGAGTGAGGATGTGTTACCTAGAAGTTTAAGTGTTTAGTATGTCGATTCGCTTCTTTTGTAACACCAAAGGACATAATCGAATACAAAACAAACGAATGAGCACATTCCAAGAACTCGGTCTTAATGAAGACCTATTACATGCTATTACCGATTTAGGATTTGAAACCCCTAGTGATGTACAAGCAAAAGCAATTCCAATTTTATTAGAAAAAGACTCAGATCTGGTTGCCTTAGCGCAAACAGGAACGGGTAAAACAGCAGCATTTGGATTTCCAATGCTTCAAAAAATTGATGTTAACAGTCGTACGACTCAAGGGTTAATTTTATCCCCTACTCGTGAACTGTGTTTGCAAATTACTAACGAGCTTAAACTCTACGGAAAGTATTGTAAAGGCTTAAATGTGACTGCTATTTATGGTGGTGCAAGTATCACCGATCAGGCAAGATCTGTAAAGCGTGGTGCACAAATTATTGTAGCCACTCCTGGTCGTATGAAAGATATGATTAGCCGTAATATGGTTGATATCTCTAAAATTGAATATTCCGTTTTAGATGAAGCCGACGAAATGCTAAACATGGGATTTTATGAAGATATCACTGATATATTATCCCATACACCCGAAGATAAAAGCACTTGGTTATTTTCTGCAACGATGCCTAAAGAAGTATCGAATATTGCAAAAAAATTCATGCATAATCCTATTGAAATAACCGTAGGAAACAAAAATGAAAGTACCAGCCAAGTGTCGCACGAATACTATTTGGTTAATGCCAGAGACCGTTATCAGGCTCTAAAGCGTTTAGCCGATGCTAATCCGGATATCTTTTCTGTGATTTTTTGTCGTACCAAACGCGATACGCAAAAAGTAGCCGAAAACTTAATAGAAGATGGCTACAGCGCTGGCGCACTACATGGTGATTTAAGTCAGAATCAACGTGATTTAGTAATGAAATCGTTTAGAAATAAACAAATTCAAATGCTGGTTGCTACAGATGTTGCAGCTCGTGGTATTGATGTTGATGATATTACTCACGTAATCAATTACCAATTACCTGACGAAATTGAAACCTATACACACCGTTCTGGTCGTACAGGTCGTGCCGGAAAAACCGGTGTTTCGATGGTGATTGTCTCTAAAAGTGAAGTGCGTAAGATAAAAAGCATCGAACGTATCATCAAGAAAGAATTTGAGAAAAAAGAAATTCCTGATGGAATGGAAATCTGCGAAGTACAATTAATGTCACTCGCTAATAAAGTTCATAATACTGAAGTTAATCACGAAATTGATAAGTATTTAGCCAGTATTAATGAATTGTTTAAAGATACCGATAAAGACGAATTGATAAAGAAATTCTTTTCTGTTGAATTCTCACGTTTCTTTAATTACTATCAAAAATCGAAAAACCTAAATGTCGCAAGTTCTTCCAGAGATTCTGAAGGTGAAAGCGGACGCGGTTATGGTGGAAGCGGGAACGAAACCCGTTACTTTATCAATGTAGGCCGAAAAGATGGCTACGACTGGATGAAGTTGAAAGATTTCTTAAAAGAAGTTTTAGAGCTAGGTCGCGATGACGTTTTTAAAGTAGATGTTAAAGACAGTTTCTCTTTCTTTAATACTGAAAAAGAAAATCAGGAAAAAGTTCTAACCTTTTTTACCGATTTCAAACATGATGGACGTTTTGTTAATGTAGAAGTTAGTGAAGATAAAGGTGGCCGAAATCGCGGTGGAAGACGACGTGATGGTGGTGGAAAACGCCGACGTGACGACAAACCAAGAGGTGAAAGACGTTCAAGACGTAGTGATTCTGGATCTGGAAACAGAAGCGACCGACGTTCATCTGAAAGACCTGGTAGACGTTCAAGCGAAACATCTGGAAACAGAAGTGAAAGACGACGCTCTGGAAATGATTCAAAATCACCAAGACGTACCGAAACAGCTTCTGGTTTTGATCGTCCTAGACGCTCCAGACGTAAAGATTAATATTAAAAACCTCGTAACATTGTTGCGAGGTTTTTTTAAACTTTCTTGTTAATATTTAGTCAAATTTACGTCTACTTTAGAGTGGTCTACAATTTGTTTAGTATTTTTAACACTTAAATCAATACATGAAGTACCTTTTTACCATACTATTATTAACTGTATCTGTAGTAGGTTTTGCTCAAGAAGCAGAGACATCTGACAAAAAATCTCAGGATTCAACAGTTGTAAAATCCAACACAAGTGTTAAAGGTACAGTGATAGATTTGACTACAGACAAACCTATTGATCGTGTTAACATTGTCAATCTTAATCAAGTTATTGGAACTGCTACCGATGATGATGGTAACTTTGAAATCAAAGCCAACGTTAACGACACCTTGCATTTATCGTATTTAGGTTATAAATCAATCAAAGTAAGAGTAACGAATGACTGGCTTAAATTTGGAGAGACAAAAATTGGTATGGTAGAAGCCGCTCTGGCTCTTGAAGAAGTCGTTGTAAATCAATTAAAATTAACGGGTTACTTAGAAATTGACGTAAAACAAGTGCCAATTCAATCTAATTACAGATATAGTATTTCTGGGCTCAACAATGCTTATGAAGCTGGTAACAGAAGACCAAACGCTGTAAGCAAGGTCTTAGGTGCCATTTTTAACCCTGCCGATTTTCTGCATAATATCTTCGGAAAAAAGCCAAACGAACTTCGTAAGCTTAAGAAGATGAAAAAAGATGATGAAATCAGAAACTTATTAGCGTCTCGTTTTGATAGAGAAATGCTTATGGTTTTACTTCAGGTGGATCGTTTTGATTTAGACGAAATTGTCAATCAGTGTAACTATTCTAAAAGTTTTATTGATTCTGCCAACGACCTTCAAATACTTGACGCTATTAGCGAGTGCTACGAAGAGTACAAAATATTAAACCGAAATAAATCTGGTCGTTTCTAGACTAAGCATTAGAATGTAGTGCTACTCTATTTCCTTCGGTATCTATAAATACAGCCATATGACCATGCTCTGGTGAGATTTCAGTTTTAGACTGATAAATCGTTCCGCCAGCAGCTTCCACTCTACCTATTTCATTAGCAACATCATCGCATACAAAGTAGACTAAGGTACCTTCCTGACTCGGAATATAAGATTCTTGCTTTATTAATGTACCTGTGGCGCCTGGCTTTTTTTCGTCAAAAGGAAACCATCCCATTAAAATTCCGCCAAAATTATGAATGGCAATATCCACTTTAAAAACAGTTTCGTAAAAAGCTTTAGCACGATCCATATCATGAACCGGAATTTCAAACCAACCTACCATATTATGCTTCATATGATTCTATTTATTTAATTTTAGTCCTCTTAAAAGTAGTCATATTTTTTTTAAAACTAAACGCTAGGTTTCATAAAAACGTTCAATAATTGCTTTATGACTTTTAATTGTTTTCTTACACCAATCTAAGCGCTTGGCGAGTTGTTCTTCTTCGGTAAGTTGCCAATTGACTCTAGTCTGTCTAAGTTTTGTAGTTACGTGTTGTAAAATAATAGCTGCAGATACCGAAATATTTAAACTTTCAGTAAAACCAACCATCGGTATTTTTAAAAAGCAGTCGGCTTCATCAATCACGTCCTGAGATAAACCGCTTATTTCTCTTCCGAAGAAAAAACATGACTGTTTTGTGACATCAAAATCGTCCAGTAAACTATCGTCTTCATGAGGTGTTGTCGCTACAATTTGATAGCCCTTATGCTTTAAATCTTTTATCGCTTCTTTTACTGAATGATACCGATTTAAGTCCACCCATTTTTGAGATCCCATTGCAATTTCCCTATCGATATTTTTACTGTTTTGCTCTTCTATGATATTTAATTCTTGAATCCCAAACACATCACAACTCCGCATCACAGCACTTGTATTGTGCAATTGGTAAACATCTTCGGTGGCTACCGTAAAGTGTTTGGTCCGTTGTGACAACACCCATTCAAATTTTTCTTTACGCGCTTCGGTTAAATAGCTTTCAAGATGTTCTAAAAGTTTAAGGTCTATCATTAAAAAGATTTATATTTATTGAAAATATAAAACTCTATGGGATTAAAAAAACGATTGGTCTTTTTTTCAGTATTAGTCTTTCTTCAGCTTTACAGCCTTGCGCAGGAAGCAACAAAAGGCATCTCTTCTGATACGATTAGTTATAGTGACGAAAACACCAAGAAAGTTTTGGAGTTTGGTAGTTTTATAGATGACGCCATTCTTAATGGTGATTCGGAAGCTTTTATGTCTAAGCTAAACAAAGATGTATTTTTTAAGCGTATTATGGATTTAAATCCGTCAATAGATACTGAAGACAGCTACGTTAAAGGTTATCTCATCGGCATGAGAAAAGGCATCGATAAGTTTCCTAATGAAATTATTGCTGATGTAGAAAACGGCTCTTACTATGATTTTATTAGCTATCGTTATGACGAAACCTTACAAACCTATTTTGCTTTATTCCGGTTATATTCTGCAGAAACTGGTATGAATTACCATGATTTCAGAATTCATAAAACTGATGGCGAATTGCAATTTTCAGATATGTACTTATACATTTCTGGTGAAAATCTCAGTGATACTTTTGCCAGAATTATGATGTATACGATTCCCGAGAAAAAGGTATTCGGTCTCATAAAAACACCTGTTAAGGAAGACACAAAAGCACTTATTCAAGCGATGAGTTATAATAAAATGGGACATTTTGAAAAATCTTATCAAATTTTAGATGGCATTACTTCTGAACTTTCAAAGGAAAAATTTTTCCTGATTTTCAAATCCTTAATCGCGAGTAATATAGACGATGATAAATACTTGGCGTCCTTAGAAGATTTACTAACCACTTTTGAAAACGATCCAACTATTGCACTCAACAAAGTGGATTATTTGTTATATAAAGGTGAATATTTTGAAGCCATTCAGGTTCTTAATCAGTTACAAAATGAAACCGAAGATGACTTCTTAAATTTTATGAAAGCCAACATTGCCTTTCAAGATGAAAACTATGATCTTGCCTTAAATTATTACACGTATACCATTGAAAATTATACGGATTTTTTTGAAGGTCAAGCTGGTTACCTCAATACTTTAGTGATGATGAAAAAATATCCTGAAGCTGTAGATTACTTAGAAGAATTAACCTCCGAAATCTATGACAAGCTATCTATGATTGAATATGTTGAAGAAGTCGATGAGTTTGGAAACAACATTTTAGAACCTTTAGTAAAGTCTAAAGTATACAAAAATTGGAAACGCAAAAAAGACTAATATGAAACACCTTGTTGTACTTACTGGCGCAGGAATAAGTGCCGAAAGCGGTATCAAAACCTTTAGAGATGCTGATGGTTTATGGGAAGGTCATGATGTTATGGAAGTAGCGACACCTCAAGGCTTTGCAAACAATCCGGAGTTAGTTTTAGATTTTTACAACCAAAGACGCAAGCAACTTCATGAGGTTCAACCCAATAGTGCGCATTTAGATTTGGCAGCATTAGAACGCGACTATCACGTTACGATAATCACCCAAAATGTTGATGATCTTCACGAACGTGCTGGTAGTTCTCATGTGATTCACTTGCATGGTGAATTATTAAAAGTAAGAAGCACAAAACACCAAAACGACATTAAACCCTGGACCAGTGATTTAGTTTTAGGAGATGTATGTGATCAAGGTCATCAGTTAAGACCCCATATAGTTTGGTTTGGTGAAGATGTTCCTATGATAGAGAAAGCCATAGAAATTTGTGAGCAAGCCGATCTTTTATTAATCATCGGAACGTCTATGCAGGTCTATCCTGCAGCAGGCTTAATGAATTTTGTATCAGCACAAACACCTATATACTTTATAGACCCGAAGCCTTCCGTAGCAAGTAAAAGCAACCTTACTGTTTTTGCTGATACCGCTACAAATGGTATGAAAAAATTTATCGACTTACTTAAAACTCACTAATTTTTAAGCGCTACAATGGATGGCACTATATAAACATCCATGAGCTCATCAGTATAGTTATGTGAATTACGATTGTTATAATTGGTTGCGGTAATGACAACGGTCAAATTAAGTTCTGGGCAAGCCAAGACTTTGTTTCCACCATTTCCAGACATATAATATGATTTGTACTTATTATCCGTTCCGAAGCTCTTCAGCCATAAAAAATAGCCATAATTAACGTTGTCATAAACATTCACTTTTGGAGTACTCGCTTTTTTGATCCAGTCAGAAGAAATAATTTGCTCGCCATTCCATTTACCATCGTTGATACACAGTTGAATAAGCTTTAAAAAATCCCGACTTCTGTATTCGCTTCCTCCAGCTGTATTTAAAATCCCTTTTGGTGTATAATGTAAAGTGTAATCTGTGATCCCTAAAGGTTCAAAGAGGTTCTTTTTGGTAAATGCAACTAAATCACCCTTAATAGCATTTTGAACTATTTCAGAAACTGCAGCTGCTTTTGCCGATGCGTAAGCAAAGACTCTACCATAAGGCGCTTCTTCAGGTTTGGGTCCGAATGGGTAGGAACGCACAGGTAAATCGACTAAAAACTGTGTCCAATCTTCAATCACATACATCCGTTCTTCATGCCCTCGTGAATGCCAGTTACTATCATCACATTCTAAAACGGAAGTCATAGTTAATAGGTCTTCAATCGTAATATCATCTTTTCGTTTATCTGGATTTTTAACAGGTAATGTATGTTGCAGATATGTAAAAATTTTGTCTTTTTCTGAATTTATAAATCCTTGATCTATAGCAATTCCTGTAAGGAAGGTAGCCATAGTCTTTGTAGCAGAACGTGTATTATGCTTTGAATCGACAGTCCGTTCATTGTAATATTTTTCAAATAATACTTGTCCGTTTCTAGCAACCAAAACACTGGTGATTTGTTCGTATTTTCCTGAAGCAACAATACTATCCATTTGCTTTAATAATGGCATGTGTTGCGTGTTGGCTTTTGAAAAATCAAGTTGTGCATTAAGCTGAAAAGCCATACATAAGCAAAGAAAAAGTGAGTATTTAAGTTTCATATCTTTAGTTTTAAATTATCAATTCAAATATATGGGGCTTCATTTTTAAAAAATAGAATGATATTAACATCATCCCATTTTATTTTTATACTGCTTGGGCGTCATGCCTATATATAGTTTAAACAAGCGAGTGAAATGGCTTTGATCTGAAAACCCACATCGATAGGTGATGTCTGTTAAAGACAAATTTGAATTCATCAAATAGCCTATAGCCTGCTTAACTTTATGCCTTCTTATATAATCGCCTAAGGTTGTTTTTAAATATTGAGGTACCGCTCTAGAAATGTGAGCAGGATGTACATCTAGTGCTTCTGAGAGTGATTTTAAGTTTAAATCATGACTATTTTGATGGAGTATTTCCTTGAGTTTTGAAATCCACAGAGGCTCATCTATAGTCTTTATAATATGAATGGCATCAATTCCTTCACAGAGCTGTAAGAGCAGTAATTCAATAGAAACATCTGAATAAATATCACGACATTTAAATTCAAAATACAACTTAGCCATAATATGATGAAGGTCAGGGTGCTGAATTAACCGACTTCCTTCCCATAAGTTGGCATCCAGCTGTTTGTTTTTAAACCATTGCCTATCAAACTCAATATGAAAGCCCTTAGCTGAAGTTGAATGCATGGCGTTAAAATGAGGTTCATCCCAATTGTAAAAAAACAAACTTCCAGAACCACAAGTGGTTGTCGCTTTTTTGTTGACGTCATACAAATCACCTTGCAAAACGTACATCAAATAAGGATTTTCATGATAGTGCCAATCTGTTTTAGGAATCAAATAGTTGTATTCTGAAAGGATGACATCATGGCATTTCTGTTCAGATTTCATACTACCATAATACTCACCTTTGGACAATATCTTCATTATTACAGCTTATTTATACAATATAGACCATGTTTGGTATAAATTGTTACAGTTCAATAAGATATATTAGAATAAAGAGGATTACGATTATAAAAAAGAATGTGAGTTTAATCATCGTCTGACAATTTAAAAAAGGTATTTACTGGTTTTCCAAATACTTCAGAAAGTTTTAGTGCCAAAACGGTAGAGGGCACGTATCTGTTGGCTTCGATTGAATTTATGGTTTGACGAGAAACCCCAATTTTTTTTGCCAGATCATCCTGAGTTAAATTCAAAATGGCGCGCTCTACTTTTATTGTATTTTCCATTATCTCATACGTTTTAAAGTATGGAAACATAACAGTTGGATCATGAGGATAAACAATAATAATTGAAAATCGCCTATATCATGAAATGCTTCGCCTTCTGGTTTTAGTACATTTGAAACACCATAGTTGACATAAGGCATCACCAAAGCGTAAATTACACCAACCACAAATGCATAGGTGTAAGATTGCATTCTTAATTTCACAATCATCTCATCTTCATTTTTATCTCTGGCGACCGACATAAGTAACATGCCAATCAAAAGCGTCTTCTGTAAGAGAAGTTTTAACCAGTCGGTATCACCTTGGATGGCAAAAGCACGGACAAACATCATTACTATTGACAATCCCGTGATTACCATTCCTACCGTATAAAAGTATTGCGGCAATCTGAAATTAATCAACCGTTCTAAGCCTTTTCTTTCGCATTCTATATAATTCTGCTTTCCCATAACTGACAAATATATTTTATATTAAGTAAAATTATTTTTACTATATGACAAATATACTTTACATTTTAGAATTATACAAATTTCAATATCATTTTTGTGTTATAAATAAATATTAAAATGGAAACAAGATGTTTGTCAGACTTTCAGAAATAATAAAATCCTGTCTGAATAAACAAACAGGATTTTACCCCTAACTAAACTAAATTTTAAACCTTAATGCGTCCGCTTAACTACTACATTAAGATTACCTACTTATGATTTAGAAACTGTGTTAGTTTCTATGTTGATTTATATACGAGTGATTTGCTCTGTTTGGATTACAAAGCGCTAAAAAAAATTATATTTTTTTGGCTTCTTCCCAGAAAACGTCCATCTGCTCTAGCGTCATCTCAGATAGAGGTTTTTCTAAATCTTTAGATTTTTGTTCTAAATACTGAAACCTTTTAATGAATTTTTTATTGGTACGTTCGAGAGCACTCTCAGGATCAATCTTTAAAAATCGTGCATAATTAATCATAGAAAACAAGACATCACCAAACTCACTTTCGATTCGGTCCTGCTCACCTAGGTTTACTTCTTCCTGTAATTCTCCTAATTCTTCTTTCACTTTTTCAAATACCTGATGTGGCTCTTCCCAATCAAAACCTACGCCAGCCACTTTATCTTGAATTCGGTTAGCTTTCACCATTGCAGGTAAACTTTTAGGAACGCCTTCAAGCACGCTTTTTTTACCTTCTTTAAGTTTTAGTTGTTCCCAGTTGCGCTTAACGTCGTCTTCATTATTTACTGTAACATCTCCGTAAATATGCGGATGACGGTCTATGAGTTTATCACAAATACTATGGCAAACATCTGCGATATCAAAAGCCTTAGTTTCGCTTCCTATTTTTGAATAAAACACAATATGGAGTAATACATCGCCCAGTTCCTTTTTTACCTCATCTAAATCATTATCTAATATGGCATCACCAAGCTCATAAACTTCTTCAATGGTAAGGTGACGTAGTGATTGTAGGGTTTGCTTTTTATCCCAAGGACATTGCTCTCGCAATTCATCCATTATGATAAGCAGGCGTTCAAAAGCTTGGAGTTGTTGCGTTTTATCGGACATATTGTAATTCCATTTTGTATTTAAAACTCAAAAATACAATTCTAAGGCTCAGAGCGAAGTTCTGAACGTAAATTAATATGAACAATCTATCAACGTGGTTTATTCTTCCTCGTCGGCAGTAACAGGTTCCCCTTCATCTAAAGCATCTAGCATATCATGTTTTTGTAGTAAATTGTACCATTGTACAATCTTTTTGATATCACTAGCATACACACGATCTTCATCATAATCTGGTAATACTTCAAAGAAATATTCTTCAAGCGTATCTTTAGAATCTTTATGACTTATCGCAGTTTGTTGGGCATTTTCTTTAGCTTTAATCTTTTTAAACACCTCTCTTAAAGGCAATTCTTCGGTTAAAGTGTACACCGCTATTTCACTCAAAACACTTATGTTATTGTGAATATTGACAGCCATCTTTTTTTGGTCGATTAAAGATTCGGCAACAAAACCATTACGTGTTTGTGCTACAATTTTATATAATCCAGGTTTTCCTGAAATGGAAAGTATTTTATCTAAGCTCATAGTATTATTTTTTCAGTATTAACGTTTCTTTTTTTGTAATGGAAAACGCATTCTGTAATCTGCTGTTATTTTTCCTTTGGAAATATTAGCCAATTTCCCTTTAATTAAACGCTTTTTTAATGATGATAGTTTATCAGTAAATAGAATACCTTCAATATGATCGTATTCATGCTGAACCACTCTGGCGATTAATCCTTCAAAAACTTCGGTATGGGTTTTAAAGTTTTCATCTTGATATTTAATAGTCACTTTGGGTTGTCTAAACACATCTTCTCTCACATCTGGAATACTCAAACAACCTTCATTGAAAGCCCATTCATCACCTTCTTCCTCTAAAATTTCAGCATTAATAAAGACGCGGTTAAAATTTTTCAACGCATCTTGTTCTTCTTCAGTATACACTTCGTCTTCAGAAAACGGTTCTGTATCCACTAAAAACAAGCGTATAGGCAAACCAATTTGAGGTGCCGCCAAACCAACACCATAAGCACCATACATGGTCTCCTTCATATTCTCAATAAGCGTATCAAGATTAGGATAATCTTTAGTAATAGGTTCTGCTTTTTTTCTTAAAACGGGGTCGCCATAGGCAACAATTGGTAATATCATGCTTTTGTAATTTTCGGATGCAAAAATACGATTCTTATTATTATTTGAGAAGTTTTAAGATGGAATTAAGAGCGATTATATAAATAACTTTGCAATATAATTGTGGCACTAATCTCATCAACCAAAGCCTTATCTTGACGTTGCTTTTTTTTGAGACCGCTATCAATCATGGTTTGAAACGCCATTTTTGAAGTAAAGCGTTCATCTACTCGTTTAATAGGAATATGAGGAATACGCTTTGCTAATTGCGCTAAAAACTTAGTTATAGACAGCTCACTTTCAGAAGCTTCATAATTCATTTGTTTAGGCTCTCCAACTACAAATAATTCGACCTGCTCTTCAGAAGTATACTGCTCTAAAAATGACAACAATTCTTTTGTAGGTACAGTTGTTAATCCGGATGCAATAATTTGCAATTCGTCTGTAACAGCAATACCTGTTCGTTTTGTTCCGTAGTCTAAAGCTAAAATTCGCGCCATGCTGCAAAGTTAATCTTATAATCTTGTTTAGCTAACCTAAGACCATAAAAAAACTCTTCTTTGTTAGGTTAAAGAAGAGTCTTAAAATAATCAACTATTAATTAAATCATGAAACTGTTCACCCTCTACCTTAAACAGGTCATGTTATATTATTAAGACACCACATTTTTTTAAAAGTCACATAAAATTTTAAAAAATAAAAAAACCTTTCCTGGGACGCGGAAAGGTTTAATCTTGCTATTATATTAAAAAGGGTATATAGGGCTATCGTTATTATTGATTTAAAACCAAATAGTTAGACACAACAATTTGTGTTAAGTCACATCAATTTTAAAATAGAAAACCCTCCTAAGGGAGAAGGAGGGTTTTCACAAAAATTAGCTATTAATTATTAAAGGTTCAAGCAAAATTTTAGGGAACATGCTTGAATAATAATAATTCACATTAATTAAGACACGTCTTTTTTTTATAGGTCACATCTTTTTTTTATTTTTTCTTAATTCTGAATTTACTCAAACAAATTATAGGCTTATCTTTGTACCAATAGCAAGTAAAAATCAACATGAAACAACTACAACAAAATATAGAAAACGCTTGGAATGATCGTTCATTACTCACAAACCAAGTGACAATAGACAGTATAAGAAGTGTCATCGATTTATTAGATGAAGGCACCTTGAGAGTTGCCGAACCAACAGCTGATGGATGGCAAGTCAATGAATGGGTAAAAAAAGCCGTTGTACTCTATTTCCCGATTCAAAAAATGGAAACTCTTGAAGCGGGTATTTTTGAATATCATGATAAAATTCCGCTTAAGCGAGATTACCAAAAGAAAGGCATTCGTGTTGTACCAAATGCGGTGGCACGACATGGCGCTTATATTTCTCCCGGAACTATTTTAATGCCAAGCTATGTTAATATTGGTGCTTATGTAGACGAAGGCACCATGGTAGATACCTGGGCCACTGTTGGTAGTTGCGCTCAAATTGGTAAAGATGTTCATCTTTCTGGAGGTGTAGGCATTGGCGGTGTTTTAGAACCTTTACAAGCGGCTCCTGTGATTATTGAAGATGGCGCTTTTATTGGTTCCAGATGTATTGTTGTGGAAGGTGTTCGTGTAGAAAAAGAAGCTGTTTTAGGCGCTAATGTTGTACTTACCATGAGTACAAAAATTATTGACGTTACTGGTGATGAACCCGTTGAAATGAAAGGAAGAGTTCCTGAACGTTCGGTAGTGATTCCTGGAAGTTATAAGAAAAAATTTCCTGCAGGAGAGTTCAATGTTCCTTGTGCTTTAATCATTGGAAAACGTAAAGAAAGTACCAATAAAAAAACATCGCTTAACGATGCGTTACGAGAATATGATGTAGCAGTGTAATGAAGCATTTAGCATCTGCTACCTATTAATAAAACAACAATCTAGCGTTTGAAAATTTTAATCATCCAACAAAAAATGATTGGTGATGTGCTCACCACAAGCATCTTGTTTCAAGCGCTAAAAGCCGAACATCCAGAGGCTAAATTGCATTATGTGATTAATTCGCACACCTATCCTGTGGTTGAAAATAATCCGTTTATTGATAAATTCTTATTTGTTACGCCCGAAATTGAATCCAATAAGGCTAAATTTTTAACTTTTTTAAACCAAATCAAAAAAGAAAAATACGATGCCGTTATAGATGTTTACTCCAAATTTTCGAGTAACCTCATGACCAAATTTTCAGGAGCTAAAATAAAAATTTCCAAGAAAAAATGGTACACATCTCACTACTACACCCATACATTTAAAGACGCTAAAATCCCTAATACAAATGCTGGCTTAGCCGTAGAAAACAGATTACAGTTATTACAGCCTTTATGTGAAAACATTCCTATAAAACTGCAGCCTAAAGTATATCTTACTGAAGCAGAAATCAAGACTTCAAAACAGGTGTTAATCGACTCCAAGATTGATTTATCTAAACCCTTATTTATGATTAGCGTATTGGGAAGTGGCGAAAACAAAACCTATCCGTTGCCTCACATGGCCGATTTGATTGATGTAATTGTTGGACAGACCGAAGGGCAAATTTTATTCAATTACATTCCAAACCAAATACATGAGGCACAAACTGTTTACAACTTTACAAAAGCAGAAACAAAGCCTCATATCTTTTTTGATGTCTTCGGAAAAAGTCTGCGTGAATTTCTCAGTATCACACACCATTGTACAGCTCTAATTGGTAACGAAGGAGGCGCAGTAAATATGGCAAAAGCATTGAATATTCCGACGTTTACAATTTTTTCTCCTTGGATCCTGAAAGAAGCCTGGAATATGTTTGACAATGATACCACCAATGTTTCGATTCATTTAATTGATGTAAAACCCGAATTATACGAAGGAAAATCGTTGAAACAAATGAAGGGTGATGTATTTTCACTCTATCAATCTTTTCCACCAGAATTAATTATTCCGAAGTTAAAAACCTACTTACAACAGTTTTAAAGTTTTTCAATACCAAAAGGAGTTCGTATCACTTTATCTGTTTTGGTCGTCGCTCTAATTTTTAGATTTTTTTCAATCATTTCAGGCTTTACATAACCACGTTCATGATCTAAATGCAAACAGATAGCACTATAACGTATTTGCTTGGCTTTGATTCCTGCATTAAATAAACGCTCTCCTAACTCGCGATCTTCACCGCCATACTGCATACGTTCATCATAACCATTGGCTGCAATAATGTCTTTTTTATAGCCGGAAGCATTATGTCCATTCCAGGTTGCTGTTGTTGGCGTGAGTGCATTTAAGAGCTTTTGCTTCAAACCCTTGGCTGTAATTTTATTGTTTTTGAACGACGCTTGAAGTCCGTGAGCTTTCAACCATTTAATATCAAAACAACGTTGTGTTTTTATATCGTCTTTTGTAATGCGCTCACTAATGGCCATTGGTAATTTAAAATAGCCTCCAGATAAAAAGTAACCCACTTCCCTTCTATCGATATGTACTTGTAAAAAATCGGCTCTAGCCATACAATCACCATCGGTATAGACAAGATAATGGCCTTTGGAAGCTACAGTTGCCTTATTCAAAATAATGGTTTTTTGGAAGCCATTATCCTCATGCCAAATATGCTGAATAGGATAACTCACCTCTCTTTGCATACGTTCAATCAAGGTTTTGGTGGCATTTCCTGAACCATCATCTGCAATAACAATTTCAAAATCTCTGAAGGTTTGCTGCTCAAAGCTCCACAACACTTTTTCTAACCATAATGGGCTATTATATGTGCTAATAATTACTGAAGTATCTATGGGTTTCATTGGTTCAAAAATAGTTATTTTTACGCATTAAACGCTTTCTTAATTTCAATTTGAATACAACGAAGACTCACATATCGGCATTGATGATTACCTACAATGAAATAAATCACATTGAAGAGGCGATTGCTTCTGTTGCTTTTGCTGATGAAATTATTGTAGTAGATTCTCATAGTACCGATGGTACGTTTGAAAAATTATCTGAAATGCCCAATGTTAAAGTTATTTTGCGTGAATTTAAAAACTTTGCCGATCAACGTAACTATGCGATAAGTCAAGCTAATTCTGAATGGATTTTCTTTATCGATGCCGATGAACGCCTCACCCCAGAATCTCAAAACGAAATTATTGACACTGTGAAACATAACTCTGGCATAGAAGCTTTTAAAATTCCGAGGCGCTTTATATTTAATGGCAAAACCATGCGATTTAGCGGTTTGCAAACCGATCGCGTTTTTCGTTTATTCAAAAAAGGAGTGACCAAGTATCGCGAAGACAAATTGGTGCATGAGCTTCTAGATTTTAAAGGAACATTTAAGGTGTTAAAGCATGATATGTTACATTATTCGTTCAGCGATTATGAAAGCTACAAGAAAAAAACGGAACATTACGGATTATTAAAAGCTCACGAATTATTAAAAAAAGGCAAACGTCCCAATGGGTTCCATTTTTATATCAAACCAGCCTATAAATTCTTAACGAACTACGTTTTTAGATTAGGATTTTTAGATGGTAAAGAAGGTTATACTCTTTGCACGCTTAATGCTTATGGCGTATTTTACAGATACAAAGCACTGGAACAATTACTGGCGTCGACGCCAAAATAAAATTTTATTTTTAAGACGCTTTTTCCGATGGTAACGGTTTTGAAACTCTTCAGTATAAGCCCACATCATTTTAAAGATTTTATCAGAACTTGCATCACCCAAGCATTTGGAGTATTCGTCACTCATAATCTCAACCATCCATTTGTGTGTGGTTAACTTTGCGAAATTTTTAATTCGGGTTTCAAAATCTAAGGGCTTGAATACCATTCGGTTTAAATCCACTAAATAAAAATCATAAATACCTTCGCTATTTTTCTTAATCAAGGTATTTCCTGGCGAATGATCGAGAAAATGAACATTTTGCTCATGGAGTTGATAGGTAAACCTTGTAAATGACCTCAGGATATGCTCGTGCTCTGGATAGTTAAAATCTGTTGTAAGTTCCCGATAGGTCAAATCACAGTCTAATTGCTCACTGATGTAATAACTTTTCTTAAATAAAAACCAGGTTTTAAATTCGTAGAACGCTACAGGTTGCGGTGTGCCAATTCCTAGCTGTGTTAATTTATTAGCATACTCAAAAGAACGCTGTGCTTTACTTTTTCTGAAAAATTTATAGGCAATTTGATTCACTAGATTCGGAATTCTAAACGACTTCACATTAAGTGTCGTTGCTTCCAGTTGAAATAACTTGAGAGCATTGCGATCCTGATTCCCAAAGTCTTCTCCTTTGGTATCATAATTATGAATGATATCATCTAGAAAAGCTTCATGTTGCTTATAATTATCGGGTATGTTTTTAGTTCTTATCACTTAAGTATTTATCAATACCGTGTTCGCACCAAACGGTTTTATTTGTAACTGCATTAACTTCCATTTGATGGTTTTCTTCTAATTTATCTTTAGGTTTTTCATAATGATAAATATGGTAAATTATCGCAATATTTTTCAGTCTGCGATTTAATAATCCATAGTTATGAAAACGTCTTCCTAATTCAGAATCTTCCCTTCCCCAACCTTCAAAATCTTCATTATAACCATTAACTGCAATAAAATCTGCTTTGGTAAAAGACATATTACAGCCTCTGTTTTTTAAGTTGAATCCATCACTTTCCTTATAAAACCTACTTAGCCAAGGTAAATGTAATGCACGTCCTCTTTTTTTTAGTCCTTTTGAAAAGAAATGATACCTGATTTTTTGCTTCTCAAATACCGATTTTAAGTAGGACTCTTTAATCGAAACGCGGCTTCCCGACAAATAAACGCCAGGCTTAGCATAACGCAAATGATCTTTAATAAACGCTGGATGCATGATGCAATCGCCATCTACCTGAATGATATAATCACCTGCTGCCTTAGCCACGGCCTTATTAATAATCATCGATTTTCTAAAGCCCTGATCTTCTTGCCAAACATGGTGTAAAGGAATGTCAAATCTGGTTTTAAAATCATCAATAAGCGCTTTGGTATCTGCTTTAGAACCATCATCTGCGATAACAATTTCTAAAGGCATTATCGTTTGTCGCAACACACTTTTAAGTACCAACTCCAAAGCTTCTTTCCAATTATAGGTTGAAATGATTAATGAGGTGGTCATATGTGTTTTTGATTTCATTAGCGCAAAACTACAACATTTATAAATTGAACTCAAACGGACTAGACTTGTTAATTCTTTTTTTGGTTACTTTGTACATATAATAGTTCTATCAACACAATTCATGAAATTATTGCAAATCACTGCTTCACCTGTTTGGCGAGGTCATGAACAAAAAATTATTTATCTCTATGAAGCCTACAGAGATAACAACACCTTTGAAGATCAGTATATTGTTTGTGCAAACAATACACCTATCTATGAGGTTGCCAAGGAAAAAGGCATGCAGGTTATCGGCTTTGATTTTAAATCGGAATACGACTTTAAATTCGCAAAACAACTTTCAAAAATTGTAAAAGAAAAAGACATTGATGTGGTGTTGATGCACAATAGCACAGCTCATACTTTAGCGGTTTTATCGCATAAGTTTTATAAGATGCCAGCACCATTAGTCTTGTGTAGAACATTAATAAGACGTGTTGACACTAATGCGCTTCGTAAATGGAAATACAATTATAAAGGCATTAAAAAAATTCTGTGTGTATCACAAGCGGTTGTTGATGTCTTAAAATTTGCGGTAAAAGATCATCATAAATTAAGTATTATTGGAAGCGTTACCGATCTAGAAAAATTTAAAAAGCAAGCCCCAAACGGCATGCTTCACGAGCAATTTAATATTCCTAAAGATTATAAAATCATAGGAAATATAGCAGCTTTTACAGGTTTTAAAGACCATTACACTTGGGTTGATGCAGTTGAACTATTAGTTAAACGTCAAGCTGTTAAAGCCAAATATATTTTGGTTGGTATTGGCGAATTAGAAGAGGATATCAAAAAGTATGTCGCAGATAAACATTTAAATGACCATATTATTTTTGCAGGTTTTAGAAAAGACATTCCGGACTTACTCCCAGAATTTGACCTTTTTATGTTTACGTCAAACAACGAACCTACAGGAGGTGTTTTACTAGAATCTTACGCTTGTAAAGTTCCTATTGTTGCGGCTAACGCTGGCGGTATTCCTGAAGTGATTGTCGATAATAAAACAGGACTTCTAGCCGAAGTTGGCAATCCTGTTGATTTTGCTGATAAAGTCGAGCTATTAATTAATAATGAGAATCTTCAAAAAGAACTTGTTAATAATGGCTATCAGCATTTAAAAGATAACTTTACAAAAGCTGTAATTTCTCAAAAATTCTATGAAGCCTTAAAAGAGGTGGCACAAAATTATAAGCGATAGCGTTTATGAAAATAGTATTCTTTACCAATGAGTATTCACATTCCCAACTTCCTGCAAGTGGTGGTGTTGGGTCATTTTTAAAAACAATGGCTGAAGGCATGACAAAACTTGGTCATGAGGTTCATGTTTTTGGATTTTCAAAACGTCCTGTGAATTTTAATGATGAAGGTATTACTTTCAAATTCTTAAAAAAATACTCCAAGCAATTTCCACTTTCCGAATTTTTGAGATCGCTCAGCGGAACACTAAATATCAAAAATGCGGAGCGTTATTTCTTAAAAAAAGAACGACAATACCTAGCCAAACAACTCAAAACCTATTGCGTTAAAAACGATATTGACATCATAGAATCGTTTGTCTTTAATGGTTTTACTGCGTTTTGGGACAACTCTACTCCGCTTGTGATACGGTTTCATGGGTCTCGTGGTTTCTGGCATCACTATTTAGGTGCCAAGAAAGAAGTACATAAAATTTTCATGGAGCAATTAGCACTCGAAAATACGCCCTATACTGTTGCTGTTTCAGCCTTTTCGGCTCAGGCTGTCAAAGACATCTATAATATCAAAATTGATAAAATTATTCCGAACGGAATTGACGCCAAACTATTTTCTCCAAATTTGAACCTTAGTGAAATGGAACAATCGGTGTTCTACTTCGGAACGCTTTCCGAAGCAAAAGGTGTAGATACGCTATGTCAGGTATTTAATACTCTTATCGAAGCATTCCCAAAAGCGACTTTACACTTAATTGGAAGAGGTTCGGAATTTTTAGACCATTTAAAACAGCATGTCTTATCAAAAAAAGCACTGCAAAATATGAGCTATCATGGACCGAAGCAGCTTGAAGAACTTCCAGATCTTTTAAACCAAGCGAGTGTTTTGGTATTTCCGTCTCGTAATGAAACTTTTGGATTAATTGTAACCGAATCTATGGCGCTTGGAAAACCAGTTATTGCATCTAACATTCCGGCATTCAAAGAAATTATCACCACAAATGAAAATGGCTTTATCGCAGAGTCTCAAGAGGATTACATCAAATATATTAGTCGTATGTTTACCGATTCCGAAGAAAAAAAACGCATTTCAAAAAATGCCAGAGAACAAGTCCTAGATTCATTTACTAAAGATATCATGATTCAAAAATCAATCGCTTATTACCAAAACATATTAAACACATAATGCGTAACGAAGATTTACATCTCGAAGTGGAACATGCGTATAAAACGCTTAAAAAAGGTGGTCTCATTCTCTACCCTACAGATACAGTCTGGGGTATTGGCTGTGATGCGAGCAATTATGAAGCCGTAAAGAAGATTTATAAGCTTAAACAGCGCGATGATTCTAAAGCTCTTATTTGCCTTGTGAACAATTATAGCATGCTGGAAAAGCATGTCGATACTGTACCGCCTATCGCTTACGATATTCTGGATGTTGCCATACAACCTACAACCATTATTTACGATAATCCTGCAGGTGTAGCCGAAAACTTAATCGCTAATGACAACACCTTAGCTATCAGAATTGTGAAACATTCGTTTTGTGAACAACTTATCAGACTCTTACGAAAACCATTGGTTTCTACTTCGGCAAATATTAGCGGACAACCAACACCAAAATCCTTTGAAGAAATAAGTGATGATATTTTAAAAGGTGTAGACTATGTCGTAAATTTGCAAGACCAAAAAAAAGACACAAAACCGTCATCGATTATTAAATTAGGAAATGATGGAATCGTCAAAATTATTAGAGCATAAAAGCTCGTTTTGTCTCGTAAAAAATGAATTACAAACAAGCACTCACACATCCAATTTTTGAAATTGTATCGCAATCTGCCAAACAATTAGGTATCGATAGTTATGTGATTGGTGGTTTTGTTCGTGATTATATTTTAGATCGTGGCGAGCATAAAGACATTGATATTGTCGCTATTGGAAGCGGCATTGCATTAGCCAAACAGGTTTCTAAAAATTTACCTGACCAACCTAAAGTTCAGGTGTTTAAAACCTACGGAACAGCCATGCTTCGCTATGATGATATGGATATCGAATTTGTTGGAGCGCGTAAAGAATCTTATTCTGAAGACAGCCGAAATCCGGTTGTTGAAAATGGGACACTTCAAGACGATCAAAATCGACGCGATTTTACCATTAACGCTATGGCTCTCAACTTATCTGAAGCTCACTTCGGAAATTTACTAGATCCATTTAATGGGATTCGTGATTTAGAAGCTAAAGTGATTCGTACGCCATTAGATCCAGAGATTACTTACAGTGATGACCCTCTGCGAATGATGCGTGCTATTCGTTTTGCGACTCAGCTTAACTTTACCATTGAAGCGTCATCTTTAAATGCTATTTCTAAAAACAACGAGCGCCTAAAAATTATAACCAACGAACGTATTGTAGTCGAATTGAATAAAATTCTTGAAAGCGACAAACCATCTATCGGATTTTTACATTTAGAAAACACTGGACTCCTAAAACACATTCTTCCTGAGTTAACAGCTTTAAAAGGCATTGATGAAGTTGAAGGACAAACCCATAAAGATAATTTTTACCACACCTTAGAAGTGGTTGATAATATTGCGAAGCACACAGATAACCTTTGGCTACGCTGGGCGGCTTTGTTACACGATATTGGAAAAGCACCTACTAAAAAATTCAGTAAAAAAGTAGGCTGGACATTTCATGCGCATGAGTTTGAAGGTGCTAAAATGGTGTACCATTTATTCAAACGTCTCAAAATGCCCTTAAATGACAAGATGAAGTTTGTTCAAAAAATGGTTTTTATGAGCTCGCGACCAATCGTTTTGGCTCAGGATATTGTAACCGATTCTGCAGTGAGACGCCTGGTATTTGATGCTGGCGATTATGTTGACGATTTAATGACCTTATGTGAGGCTGATATCACAACTAAAAATCCGAAGAAATTCAACAAATACCACAACAATTTTAAAATTGTACGTAAAAAAATTGAAGAAGTTGAAGCTCGTGATCACGTACGCAACTTTCAGCCGCCAATTTCTGGTGAAGAAATTATGAAAACCTTCGGACTAAAACCTTCACGTGAAATCGGACAGATTAAAGAATCTATAAAAGAAGCCATACTGGAAGGAGATATTCCAAATGAATACGATGCTGCGTACCAATTAATGCTTAAAGAAGGTAAACGGTTAGGACTAAAAGTAAGTCATTAATTATGATTACAACGCTAAGAACAGATTCTAAAAATACAGACTTTATAGATTTGGTCGAAGCGCTCGATGCCTATTTAAAAACGACCGATGGTGATGAACATGAGTTTTACAATCAGTATAACAACATAGACGTCCTTGATCATGTTATTGTCGCGTACCAAAACGGAATCGCTGTAGGTTGTGGTGCCTTTAAAACCTTTGACAAATCAAGTGTAGAAATTAAACGGATGTATACAAAACCTGAAACACGTGGTTTGGGAATTGCGACAACCATTTTAAACGCATTAGAATCCTGGGCTTCAGAATTGAACTATTCAACTTGTATTTTAGAAACTGGAAAACGACAAATAGAGGCTGTTCAATTTTATAAAAAAAATAACTATTCAATCATTCCAAATTATGGTCAGTACAAACATATGGCTAATAGTTTGTGTTTTGAAAAACTGATATAACGATGCAAAAAACATTCAGAAAATTTGCAAAAACAGCATTAGTTCTGGTCTATCTGGTTATCATTGCTGGAGCTGTAGTGCGTATGACAGGTTCTGGTATGGGCTGTCCCGACTGGCCTAAATGCTTCGGATATTACATTCCGCCAACCGAAAGCTCTCAGCTAGAATTTAAACCCAACCATGCTTATAAAAAAGGGATTGTAATCATCAAAGACGAAGCCTTATTGGTTGCTACAAAAGATTTTAAATCCGCAGAAAACATCAATCTCAACAACTGGGAAACTTATACAAAACATGATTATGCCACCTTTAACCCAACGCATACTTGGGTAGAATACATTAACAGGCTAACTGGTGCTTTATCAGGTATCCCAATACTTATTTTTACAATTATATCCTTTTGGCTTTGGCAAAAAAACAAATGGTTAACGCTATTATCAATCGCCACAGTGATTGGTATGGGGTTTCAGGCATGGTTAGGAAAAACGGTTGTTGATTCTAATCTGGCGCCTTATAAAATTACCATTCATATGGTAATGGCTATGGTGATTGTAGCCATGATTTTATACCTTATCTACGCATCCAAACTAAAGTTTAGTAAGCAAATTTTTGATCCTGCATTTAGAAATGTAATAATAGTAGCGCTTTTACTCTCACTGGCTCAAATTATTCTCGGCACCCAAATTCGACAGCATATTGATGAACGCATCAAAGATATTGGGTATATAAAATCCCAATGGATGGCAGATCCAACACTTAAGTTTTACATTCATCGAAGTTTTTCGGTCTTAGTTGTTTTCATCAACGGATGGCTGTTTTTTAGAACTAGAAAACTGGGATTAGGTTATCATAAAATCAACCTTTTAATGCTTTGTATTTTTGCTGAAATCATCTCAGGAATAGCCATGTATTACTTTGATTTCCCGTTCTTATCGCAACCAATACATTTGGTTATCGCGCTGATAATGTTTGGAATACAGTTTTACATTTATCTCGAAAGTCGGCATAAAAAAGCAGTTCTAACTTAAAAGTTTATTTGTACATTAGTCGTATCTTTGCAGCTTAAATAATTACAATGATTTACAGATTTAGAGTCATACTCGATAACGATACTGAAGACGATATATTTAGAGATATTGAAATTCGTGAAACCGATTCTCTCGAAGATTTGCACAATAGCATTACACAATCTTTTGGATTTGACGGACTAGAGATGGCGTCGTTCTACATAAGTAATGATACTTGGGAACAAGGCGAAGAAATTTCTATGTTTGACGTTAGTGAAGGTCCTGATAAGGTGAGAACCATGAATGAAACTGTGCTTAACGATGTTGTACATGAAGCGCAAACCAAGTTAATTTATGTCTATGACTTTTTGAGTATGTGGACGTTTTTTGTGGAACTTGCTGAGATTGTCGATGAAGCTGAAGGTACAGATTACCCAAACCTTATGTTTGTTCATGGTCAAATTCCTGATAAAGCTCCAGAAAAAGCCTTTGAATCGGAAAGTTTTGATGACAATTTTAATGAGTTTGATGATGATTTAGATATCGATGATTACGATAATCTTGATTTTGACGAAAACTGGAATTAATAGAGACGTTCAATGACAGACTTTTGGTTTTATTTAGAAGAAGGGGTCAATCACATTTTAGATCCCGAAGGTCTGGATCACTTCTACTTTATCATCTCCTTTTGTTTACTGTATGCTTTTAAAGACTGGAAAAAAATTCTCGGACTAGTTACAGCGTTCACCTTAGGCCACTGTCTCACTTTGTTTTTATCTGGTTTAGACCTCGTTGAGATTAATTCTGATTTTGTCGAACTCTTAATCCCTATTACCATTTTATTGAGTTGTGCTAGTAATTTCTGGGTGCTCATTAGTGATAAAACATCAAAAGTACAACTCACCACCACCTATATTATTTTATTGGCTTTTGGCTTAATTCACGGACTTGGGTTTTCAAACTATATCAAAAGAATGCTATTTGATGACGAGTCTATTGTGATTCCGTTATTAGGCTTTAATGTTGGTATTGAACTGGCACAACTGCTCATCGTTGCTGGTTTTTTAAGTCTTGTATTGCTCTATATAACAGTCGTAAATACCAAAACAAAAACCTTACGACTAATCGTGAATACTATTATTACAGTATTGGTCTTAAAAATGATGTTGGCATAAACCAACGTCTGTTTTAAGTAAAATTATTCATATTAATGCCTTGGTAATTTCGTTTGACAAATTCTAAAGCGTTTTTAAGAATTTCTCCCATAGATGTACTTTTTCTAAATTCCATATCTAAAGTATATTGATAAATATCTTCTTTTAATATCGCTATATATTTTTCAATAGAAATGGTGTCATTCTGCATGCAATCTAATAGTTCACCTATTCGGTCTTGGTAACTTATCATTCGACGTACAATGATAGAGCGTTCTTCAATTTTATATTGATCTACGGATTCTTTCTGAATTTTATCTCTAACCAATTCGACCATTTTAAAATTTTCTTTAAAAAACTGAGGCCTGTAAATATTTAATTTTCCTTCGTAGCATTGCTGATCAAAATCAATGGCTCTAATCTTAAATACCACATGATCAAAATCATGCGTTGGTACGATAACATAGTTATAAGAACGCATATCGCCTAAGAGCCGAATCATACAGCGCTCATTAAACTTAATAAACTCTTTAGCAATTTGAGCTTTTTCCATGGCATTGCACTCAGGAAGCATATTTTTAATAAATTCATCACCTGGAATACCTGCAATATGTTCTTCGATTATGGTATCCTTATAGACTAAAAAATTAAGGTTATAAGGTGATAACATATGCTCCAGTTCTAAGCCGTAAATACGTGACGCATCTGCTTTTTTAACATAGAAATACGTATAGTTGTCGTTGAGTATATTTCGAACTTTAACCCGAAAAGGTTTAGAGTTTCCAAACGTACAGAAGTCAATCGCATCAATATTTAAGTATTTAAAAATAGTTTCATTCCCATCAGAAATCAAATTTGAATACACGCGTTTCAGGCTTAAATCGATTTCTTCCCGTTCAAATTCATTGTAATACACACGTACCCAAAGCGTATCTTCATCATTCTTATCATAAACTACAACAGCTCCTTGAAATCGCAATAAATCATCATAAAATATGGGCAGCCTAATAGTTCTATTATACTCCTGTAAATAGTTGTTGAGTTTTTCAGAAACAGGAAAAGAAGGTTTCTTCTTCGAAATTTTTAAATCATCCATACGGTTAAAATAAGCTCTAATTTACCATTTTCCAATTTACTTTGTAACAATAAATCATTTCTTTCGTCGTATTTGTAATCAACCACTGCGGAAAGCTTTCCGTGGAAAAAATCAATCAAATTTTGGAATCAATTTTAACCATTAACAATCTCACCAAAAAATTTGGGTACCTCACTGCTGTCAAAGATTTATCCTTTACGATAAATAAAGGCAATGTTTACGGTATTTTAGGACCAAACGGAAGCGGAAAATCGACAACGCTTGGTATTGTTTTAAATGTGGTCAATAAAACCGAAGGTAACTTCCATTGGTTTGACGGTCACACTTCAACACATGATGCTCTCAAAAAAGTTGGCGCTATCATTGAACGCCCAAACTTTTACCCTTACATGACTGCTCAGCAAAACTTAAAACTTGTATGCAGAATTAAAGGTGTCGATGAAAGTAAAATCTTAGAAAAACTGGAAGTTGTTGGACTCTTAGACCGAAAAGATCATAAATTCCGCACCTATTCTTTAGGGATGAAGCAACGTCTGGCCATTGCGTCGGCACTACTAAATGATCCTGAAATACTCATTTTAGACGAACCTACTAATGGCTTAGATCCTCAAGGTATTCATCAAATTAGGCAAATCATAAAAGACATTGCTAATACTGGAACTACGATTCTTTTAGCGTCTCACCTACTCGATGAAGTTGAAAAAGTATGTACTCATGTGGTCGTTTTAAGAAAAGGTGAAAAACTGTATTCTGGTCGTGTTGATGAGATGATTTCTAGTCATGGCTTTTTCGAATTAAAATCGGATAACCAGGAAGCACTCATTTCTATACTGGAAAACGATACCTCATTTGGAAGCATTAAAGTTGAAGGCGCCTTAATCACTGCGTTTTTAAATGAACCCATGGATGCTAAAACCTTTAATAAACTAATGTTTGAAAAAGGTATTATTTTATCACATCTGGTGAAACGTAAGGAAAGTTTAGAAGAACAATTCTTACAATTAACCGATAATAAAGAGGCTTAAAATCATCAATTTACCCTGAAGCAAATCAAAGGGTCAAAAAACAACTAAAGCTTTGGGCTTTAGGTCATCAAAAAAATCAACCACCATGTTAAGATTATTACAACTAGAACTTCAAAAATTACTCCTAAATAAGTCGAGTAAGGTTCTTATTTTCATATCCTTTATTTTACCGTTTTTCGTACTTATTCTATCGTCGTTAAGAATCAATTTTTTCAATTGGTTTACCTTAGAACTAGGACATTATGGTTTATTTAATTTTCCTGTAGTTTGGCATATTGTAACCTTTTTTGCCGCACAGTTTAAATTCTTTTTTGCCATCGTCGTAGTGAGTATGATTGGTAACGAATACAGCAACAAAACCATTAAACAAAACCTTATTGATGGCTTGAGTAAAAAGGAATTTATTTTATCTAAATTCTATACCATTATCTTTTTCTCAGCTATTGCAACTCTTTTAATATTTATCATTACACTATGTATAGGTTTGTATTATTCTAGTATTAGTGAAGTGAGCTTGATTTTTAGAGATATTGAATTCTTACTTGCCTATTTCATTAAACTTGTTGGATTCTTTAGTCTGTGCTTATTTTTAGGGATGCTTGTTAAACGTTCTGCTTTTGCCTTGGCATTTCTATTTGTACTTTTCATTTTAGAATGGATTATCTTCGGAATTATAAACTGGCAAGTCAATAGCGACGTGGCATGGAGCATTCATAATTTTATGCCCTTACAGTCGATGTGGAATCTTATCGATCAACCTTTCCAAAGGATTGCCATTTCGAAAGCACCTAACGGACAAAACTTTTTATACGATTTTGCAGTGCATTGGTATGAAATCGTTATCGTTTTAGCTTGGACAGCGGTATTTATCTTTTTATCGTATAGATTATTAAAAAAGCGAGATTTGTAATATCTTTATTGGCTTAGTCGCTAAATCGTATAACACTTTTAATGATTAATTTCTGAAAAGAAAAAAGTAGGAGATTTAGTTTTAATGTTGTTCTATTGATAAAGCGACTCAGCTAATTGCAAATATTACATGAAAAAGAAATCCGTTTTAATTTTTATAACGCTATTTTCTGTTGCCCTCACTTTTGCACAACAAGAAGCCTCTTTCTGGTATTTTGGTCAAAACGCAGGACTACAATTTGACGCTGGTTCTGGAACTGTTTCAGCAATAACCAATGGCCAGTTAAACACACTCGAAGGTTGTACCTCTATTTCAGACACCAGTGGAAACTTACTATTTTATTCTGATGGACGTACCATCTGGAATGCCAATCACATTGCTATGGCTAATGCCAGCGAAGCACTTGGTACTGGTTTAAAAGGCGACGACTCGAGTACCTCATCGGGTTTAATTGTTCCGAAACCACAAGACCCAAACTTATACTATATTTTTACTGTTGATGAACCACATCATTTTAATTCGGCAGGTTTTCCAACGGAAACCGATGGCGATGGGATTAACGATGGTTTGCAATATTCTTTAGTAGACATCACGCTTGATGGTGGTTTAGGTGATGTTGTTGATACTGAAAAAAACGTCCCTTTAGTTACCTATGACATTACAAATCCTAATGAAGTAGATTATAAATGTTCTGAAAAAATCACTGCTGTAAAAGCTGATGATTGTTCTTCATTTTGGGTAATCACACATTTTATTGATGCGTTTTATGCCTTTAAAGTTGACATTAACGGCGTGAATACAACTCCGGTTATTTCTACAGTAGGCCCAGAAGTTCCCGTTTCGGGATACCGCCGGAATTCGCTAGGTTACATCAAAGCGTCACCTGATGGCACAAAATTGGCTGTAGCACATTTCGGATTTGCAACAACAACAGCTGGAGATGCTCCTGGCGGTGTATATTTATTTGATTTTGATAACGATACAGGCGTGGTCTCTAATTCGTTAGAACTTTACGGTCCGCAAAATGGCGACAGTCCGTATGGTGTCGAATTTTCAGCTGAAAACAGAAAAATTTATGCTACGGTTGGTCAAGGGATTCAAGGTAATGGTGCGAGTAGTATTTTTCAGTGGGATTTGGAAAGCACTAATATTCCGGCTTCAATTCAACTGATACATCAATCAAGTTCCTTAAGTGCAGGCGCTTTACAATTAGGATTAGACAAGCGTATTTACAGAGCTCAGGTTAGCTTTGCTAATTTTACAACTACCGGAGATTATATCGGTATTATTAATAATCCTGAAGCGACGGGTAGCGCTACCAATTATGACGAAACCGGAATTTTACTCGATGTCAATGGTGGATTTCAAAATTTAAGCCGCATTGGTTTACCGCCATTTATACAGTCTTTATTCAACTCACAAATTGATATTATTCAAAACGGAATAAGCACAACAGAACTCAAATTATGTACTGGTGATAGTTACACTTTAATTGCTGAAGACGTGCCTGGTGGTACTTATGTTTGGACTAAAGACGGGGTTGTACTTTCTGAAACGACATTTGAATTATTTGTAGACACGCCAGGTTTTTATGAAGTTTATATCGAACCTAATAATGGAGAATGTCCAATTGAAGGGGAAGCTGTAGTGGGCGTTTTTGATATTCCAACGGCCACACAACCTCAAGATTTAGTGGCTTGTAATACTGTAAATCTAGCCAATTTTGATTTGAGCACTCAAGACACAGCTATTCTGGATGGCCAAGATCCTAGCTTGTATTCTGTTCATTATTTTACAACTGAAGACGATGCCGATGCTAATACGAACGAAATTTTAGGTGAATTTGGTAGTACCGAAAATCCGCAAACCATTTACGCCAGAGTCCACAATATTGACAACCCCAACTGTTATGCTACGACTTCGTTTATGTTAGAGGTTTTTGTAACACCTAACATAGCTCTACTTAATGACCTTACCGTTTGCGATGATGGTATAGGAGGCAATAGCATGGATGGCTTCACGACCACAAACTTAGATGATTTTAATGCTGGAATTTTAGGGACTCAAGATGACACACAGTACACCATTTCATACCATCCAACACAACAGGACGCCGATGATAATACCAATGCGCACCCAAGTGTGTACACCAACACCACTGCAACAAATGAAGTTATTTTTGTTCGTATGGAAAATAATGACAATACCGATTGTTATACCACAGATGCCTTCACTCTAACCGTTAATAATTCGCCCGAAGCGCATACGACAACGCTTATTCAATGTGATGAAGATGGTATTCCTGAAGGCTTTACCACTTTTGATCTCAATCAAGCTTTTGATGCTATTACAGGAGGTTCGGCTAATAGAAGTGTTCAGTTTTATGTGTCATTGTCTGATTTAGAAAATGATGAAGATGAGCTCAATCCGGATGCTTTTGAAAATTATTTTAATCCGCAAACGCTTCACGTTTTAGTGACAGACACACAAACGGGATGTACAAATACAACCCAGCTTATTCTGGAAGCCAGTTCAACCGCTTCAAACAATACAACGCTGGAAGTTTGTGATGATGACGGCACTGAAGATGGCTTGTCTAATTTCAATTTAAATGATGCTTTAGATGCTATTCTTTTCGGATTACCTTCAGATTTAGACGTGACCTTTTATGAAACATACGAAGAAGCTCTTATTGAAGACAATCCGTTGAGTACAAATTACACTAATACGCATCCGTATACTCAAACCATATATGCACGTGTTGAAACTATGAATGCTTGTTTCGGTATTAGCGAAATTCAGCTCACTGTTTTTGAATTACCAAATATTATAACGCAAGAAGAGGTTTATTACTGCCTGAATACATTTCCGCAGACCATCACATTAACTGGTGGTCTTATTGACGATATTCCAAACAACTATTATTACGACTGGTCTACCGGAGATGATGAATTTGAAATTCAAGTTAATGAGCCCGGAACTTATACAGTTCGTGTCACCAATACCGATGGATGTTTTAAAGACCGAACGATAACCGTATTACCTTCAGATATTGCAACATTTACAGACATTCAAGTAACCGATGCGACCTCAAATAATAGTATTACGGTTTTTGTATCAGGCGAAGGCGTTTATGAATTTGCTTTAGATGATCCCAATGGACCTTATCAAGAAAGTAATATATTTGAACATGTAAGTTTTGGCTTTCATACGGTATATGTTCGCGACATAGAGAACGATTGCGGAATTGTTGATGAGATAGTTTCTGTTATTGGGTTCCCCAAATTTTTCACACCTAATGGCGATACTTATAATCCGTATTGGCAAGTTAAAGGGATTTCGGCCAATTTTCAACCGAACTCACTTATCTTAATTTTTGACCGCTTTGGAAAGTTATTAAAAGAACTAGATCCGCTAGGTCCAGGTTGGGATGGCACATTTAACGGTTACAATATGCCTGCCAGTGATTATTGGTTTGTGGTAACCTTAGAAGATGGACGTACATTTAAAGGGCATTTTGCATTAAAACGTTAATTTTTTATACTACAGTTAACCATTATAGAATTAGTATGAGAACATTATTTACGATCGCTTTTCTTTTTATTGGTGGCTTTAGCTTCTCTCAAAGTGAAGCCTCAAATTGGTATTTTAATACCAGAGGTGGTGCTAATTTTAATTATTGTGATAATACTGTGGTAGGTCTCACCGATGGTGTATTAACCACAGACCCTATTGGTCCTGCTCGACCATCATCCGTCATTTCAGATCATTATGGAAACTTGTTATTCTATTCTGATAGCCGCTCTATTTGGAATCGAAATCACCAACCCTTCCCCAACGCTAATGTTGCTAACGGGAATGCGTTGAAGGGTTTCAAAAACTCATTAATCCTTCCAAAACCTAATAATCCTGGTCATTTTTACATCTTTGTAATTGACCGAATTGGCCCTAACAATAATGACGATGACGGCTATAACAGCGGCTTAAATTATTCTGAAATTGATATGTCACTAGATGGTGGTTTAGGTGATGTGGTATCAACACAACGTGATATAGAACTAGTAGCCTACAACCCAGCAGATGCCGATGATGCTATCGCAAAAGCTGGAAATGCATTAACGGCAGTTAGAGGTGCCGACTGTAATTCCTATTGGATTATAACACATTTGCAATCTAATTTTTACGCCTTTAAGCTCGATGAAAATGGCGTGAATCCAAATCCAGTCATTTCAACAATTCCGCCAGTAATAGAGCTTATTCCTGCCGGAGATGGCAGCTCCTATTTTTATTCTTATTCAGATTTAAAAGCATCTCCAGATGGCAGTTTATTAGCTGCTGCTTTTAATTCTTTTCCGTCTGATGACGGACCGTATCATATTCCTGGGATTATTCTTTTGTATGATTTTGACAATGCGACTGGAGTCATATCCAATAAGCGTAATGTGTTCAATGGAGAAAGCGCTTATGAATTTCCATATGTCGTTGAATTTTCCCCTCAAAGCAACTGGCTTTATGCGATAGTTGGCGATGGTGGTGTTGCCGAAAATTTTGTGCCACAACGATTTCTAAGATTTAATTTAAACACTACAAACATTCCAAGTTCTAAGGAACTTATAGAAGAACTTAGCGAAAACATTGCAGATGATTTACAATTAGGGATAGACAACAAAATATATAGAACCCAAGCTATTTTTAGTACTAGCAATTTAGATTACAGACGCTATTTGGCTACCGTAAACAATCCCGATGCTTTTAGTTTGTCGAGTATAAATTACGAACCCTTCTCTGTTCTTATCGATATTAATGAATCCAACCAAAATCTTGTAAACGGACAGCTACCAAACATCAACAAGCAATGGTTTAATAAACGTATTGATATTGTTAAAAATGGGCTTAGTCGTTGTGAACTTTATCTGTGTGGTAATCAAACTGAAACCTTAAAAGCAGATAATATTAGTGGCGCAACTTATACATGGATGAAAGACAACGTCGTTATCCCTAACGAAACAGCATTTACATTAGAGGTTGATGCACCAGGATTTTATGAAGTCTTTGTAGAACCTAATAATGGTAATTGTCCCGTTGTTGGTTTTGCAACAGTGCTATTATCGAACGATATTCCAACAGCTAATAATGCTTCAATACTTCAGTGTGATGATGAGATAGCTGATGGAATTTCAAGTTTTAACCTTGACGAAATCAGTGCAGAAGTAACCAATAATGAGACTGGTGTTGACATTACTTACTATGAAACGTATGCCGATGCTCAAAATCAAGTCAATCCCCTTCCTCTTAATTACACTAATCTTTCTAATCCGCAAACGGTATATGCTACAGTTAGAAATATTGATAATGGTTGTTCTAATATTTCTGAAATTACTCTTGAAATTAGTAACACCAATTCTAATGATGTCATTCTTGACGCTTGTGATAGTGGTGAAAATGATGGTTTAACCACTTTTGAACTTTCCGAAGCAAATGAAGCGATTACCGAAGGGCTACCTGATGGTCTAACGATTAGTTATTATATGTCACTTCAAGACGCGTTGTTAGAGATTAATCCTATTGCTACGACTTTTTCTAATACTGTGCCGTATTCTCAAACGGTTTTTGCTCGCGTAGAAAACGCCAATGAATGCTACGGAATTAGTGAAATACAACTCAACGTTTTTGAATTACCAGAACTAGAAACCGAAGAAACAATTTACTATTGTCTCAACTCAGCGCCAAATACGATAACACTAACAGGTGGTGTTATAAATGATATCCCTAATAATTATTATTACGATTGGTCTACAGGAGCCACAACTTCCGAAATTAACATTAATGAACCTGGCACTTACACCGTTAGAGTCACTAATACTAATAATTGTTACAGAGATCGAACCATTACAGTTTTGCCTTCTGATATTGCGACGTTTGTAGACATTCAAGTAACAGATGCGACAACGAATAATACCATTTCTGTCTTTGTATCGGGTGAAGGTGTTTATGAATATGCCTTGGATAATCCTAATGGTCCGTATCAAGAAAGTAATGTATTTGAAACTGTGAGCTTTGGATTTCATACCATATTTGTTCGGGATGTTGAAAATGATTGTGGCGTCGTAGAAGATGTGGTTTCAGTTATTGGGTTTCCAAAGTTTTTTACCCCTAATGGTGATATTCATCATCCTTACTGGCAAGTAAAAGGTATTTCGGCCGATTTTCAACCAAACACGCAAATTCTAATTTTTGATCGCTACGGAAAACTTCTCAAAGAACTCGATCCATTAAGCGCTGGATGGGATGGCATTTTCAATGGTGTAGACATGCCTACAAATGATTATTGGTATGTTGTGAACCTTGAAGATGGCAGAACTCTTAAAGGACATTTCACTTTAAAACGATAGCGGAAAAAGCTGTAAATTGTCAATCTAAAATCATAAAATGAGCATCTTTAAATACTTAGTTATTAGTATCGTTTCTCTCACTACTTTAACTTCGTATGCTCAAGATATTGAATTATTTCAACAATTTAATGGTCGCTATGACTATACAGCAATAGGAAATACACTCAATCCTTTTGAAAATAATCTGGATCAAAGTTTTTGCTTTCCTTTAGAATCGTCTAGTGCAACCTTAAATATAGCACCTTCAGCAACAGTCATTGCTGCCTATCTTTATTGGGCTGGTTCTGGCACAGGAGATACGAATGTGACATTAAATGGAATGTCTATTGATGCCGAAGCCACGTATACTGTTGATTATACGGAACCGTTTTCAGAAACACTCACCTATTTTTCTAGTTATGCCAATATCACCGATTTTATAATAGCGCAAGGCAATACAACTTATGAGCTATCTGATTTAGATATTACTGATGTGCTGACCAATACTACTGGATACTGTGACAATAGAACCAACTTTGCCGGCTGGAGTATTTATGTGATTTTTGAAGATGATAGTTTACCTTTAAATCAACTCAACCTTTATCAGGGTCTCGAAATTATTAATAGAAATAATCAGGAAAAAACCATTGTTATCGACAACCTCAACGTTATTGATAATGAAGGTGCAAAAATTGGATTTCTAGCCTGGGAAGGTGATAATGCACTAAATTTTGGAGAACGTTTATCTATAAATGACAATGTGTTATCCAATCCGCCATTGAATTTAAGCGATAATGCATTTAACGGCACCAATAGCTTTACCAATTCGAGCACATTTTACAATGCCGATTTAGACGTTTATAATATTCAGGATAATATCAGTATTGGAGATACAAGCGCAACCATCAAAATGACTACAGGCGCTTTTGATCAATTTGGAATTTTTAGAGCCGATTTAATTATCATTAATAATATTGTCACTGTATTAAACAGTCAGCTACCCGATGCCACTATTGCACTAGATAGTTATATGATTAACTGTGGCGACAGAACGCTAGCCTTAGATTATACTGTATTCAATACCAATAGTACCGATCCATTACCTGCCCAAACCCCTATTGCTTTTTATGCGGAAGGCCAGCTTATCGGACAATCACAAACGCAAAATGAGATTGCCATAAATGCTTCAGAAAGCGGTACGATTACTTTAATGCTTTCTGAAAATATTTCTGATGTCTTTCTTCTTACCCTAGCAGTTGATGACGATGGAACTGGCAACGGAACTATTCTGGAAATCATAGAAATTAATAATATTGATGATGCTATCATCGAACTACTTGTTGTGCCTCCAGCTCAATCGATACCTGGAGAACTAGCTTGTAATGAAGGTTTCAGCAGCGCTACTTTTAATTTGATTGCTATTCTTCAAAACACTATAAATTCTGATAACGAGCCTGTTTTTTATGAAACCTTAGCCGATTTAGAGTCTGATACCAATGACATTCTAAATCCTGAAACTTATGCTTCGATTGGAAACCCTCAAACCCTATACGCCAAAATTGATAATCCGCCTTGCTACGATGTTTATACTTTTGAATTGTCTGTAGAAAATTGCCCACCATATGTTCCTCAAGGCTTTTCACCTAATAATGATGGTATTAATGACTGGTTTAACATACAGGATTTATATGATATTTTTGAAGCTCATGAACTCAAAATTTTTAATCGTTATGGCACTTTAGTTTTTGAAGGCAACAATGATAAAAAATGGAACGGATTTATAAATCGTGGTTTAAATAATCATGGTAAATTAGTTCCTGTTGGCACCTATTTTTACGTGCTTAACCTCAATGACCCAAATTTTGAAAACTTAATTGGCTGGGTTTATGTCAATTATTAAAAGCTTTTCCAAAGTGAAATTTTCCTAAAAATGCTTTAAATGTTAAAATTTAATGTATTTCATCGTGTTTTTTTGTATTTCGTCTTAATTACATTTACTTTTCGAGCCAACAGAAAATCAATATTAAAAATAGTCCCAAATTAAACGCTATTGATTTCGTAACTTAACCGCTTACAAATGACACTACTACAAAAATCCCTCAACATATTCGTATGCATTTTATGCTGCACAGTTAGTGCTCAGCAAATCAGTATAGATAATTCTTTTTCAGAACAACAACTCATAGAAAACAACCTCATTCAAGGGTGTGTAGAAACCTCAAATATCCAATCGGTAGTAAACGGTCAAGTTAACGGATTTAATAGTTTTGCATATTTTGAACGTGCTGGATCCAATTTTCCTTTCGAAAATGGAATCATGCTCTCCACTGGAAATGCTGCTTCTGGAGGTAATACCGAAAACACAGCAGTTTTAAATGAAGGGGAATCAAATTGGACTACAGATTCTGATCTTGAAACAGCATTAGGTATCACAGGCACTTTAAACGCTACATCTATTGAGTTTGATTTCGTTTCGGTGGCTAATCAAATTCAATTTAATTACATCCTGGCTTCCGAAGAATACTTTGGAAATTTCCCTTGTCAGTACTCTGATGGCTTTGCCTTTCTCATTAAAGAAGCAGGAACCAACGATCCATATGTTAATATTGCTGTCATTCCTGGTACCTCAACACCTGTAAATACCAACACCATACATGATGAAATCGTCGGGTTTTGTGAAGCCTCAAACGGTCAATTCTTTGAAGGTTACAATCTTGGAGACACCAATTATAACGGAAGAACCACAGTCATGACTGCTACAGCTAGCATTCAACCTAATGTGCAGTATCATATCAAATTAGTCATTGCAGATCAAACAGATAAAAATTATGATTCCGCAGTTTTTATAGAAGGTAATAGTTTTAATTCGACGGTCGACTTAGGTCCAGATATTCAAACCTGTGCAGATGCTGTTACTTTAGATGGAAACATAGAAAACCCACAGGCAACTTACCAATGGTTTTTAAATGACAGCGCCATCGCAGGTGAAATTCTTCCCACTTATAGTGCAGACCAATCAGGTGAGTATCGTGTAGAAATTCAAATACCTCTTGCTGGTTCTACCTGTCTTATTGAAGACAGTGTAAATGTAATCTTAAGCTCCACGCAGTCTGCTGAACCTATTTCAGATTATGAATTGTGCGATGACTCAAGTGGTGACGAGATTGAAACGTTTAATTTATCATCAAAAGACAGCGAAGTCTTAGCGGCTGTACCTTCATCAAACTATACAATTACATATCACTTAACAGCAACTGATGCCCAAAACGGAAACAATCCAATTTTTGGAACTATTCAAAATACTTCAAACCCACAAACCATATTCATTAGAATTGTAGATACCACAAATGGTTGTCTGGCTTTTCAAAACTTTAATTTGATTGTAAATCCTTTACCAAATATCACGCCTCCTTCCGTTTTATTGGCTTGTGATGATACTGATGCTGACGGATTTACAACTATAGATTTATCGCAAAAAGATGACGAAATCACCAATGGCAACTTTGATTTAGTAGTCAGCTACCATTACACTCAAAATGACGCAGATAATGGTATGAATGCCATTCCGTTGCCTTATGTTAACACCAACCCTACAGAAACACTTTTTGTTAACGTGACGAATAGCAGTACTGGCTGTTCTATCACAACGACCTTAGACCTTGAAGTACTTGGTAATCCGGTTATAAATACCGACAATCATTATATAGAAGCTTGCGACCTTGATCATGATGGTTTTGCCATGTTTGATTTAACATCGATTACTGATGATGTTTTAGAAGGCTTAACTGGTGTAAATGTGACCTTTCATGAAACACAGGAAGATGCCGATTTAGGGGTGAATCCCATTACTGATGAAACCAATTATGCCAATATAAACATCGACGAACAAACTGTTTTTATAAGAGTGGAAGATGCTAATACTGGCTGTGCGACTACAACTCCCATTGAAATTCACTCCAACCTCTTATTGACTGCAACAGACATTAGAGAATATACGATTTGTGATGAAGACAATGATGGCGTCGAAGAATTTAGTTTAACCTATATTACAGATGTTATTATTAATGATGTTGAAGAGGTCATGGATTATACTATCGATATCGATTTTTATCTTACTGAAGACGAAAGAGATAATCAGGTTAATCCTATAGATACAGCGGTGCCTTTTGTTCCATCTAGTAACCCGCAAACCTTATACATAACTCTAACAAGTCCGGAATGTCAAGAAGTTGAAGCCATTGAACTTATTATCAACCCAATTACAGAGTTTGCTCCTATTAATCATCAAACGGTTTGTGATACAGATCAAGATGGGTTTACCGCAATTGATTTAAGCGCTTATGATGGTCTAGTTACCAATGGCCAAGCTGATTTTACTGTCACCTATTTTGCTTCAGAAGCAGATGCCGATGCTAATACAAACCCTTTACCTACAATTTATACCAACACCAGTAATCCACAAACATTCTACACAAGAATAACATCAAATGATACCTCTTGTGCAGACACAAATGCTTTCGAAATTGAAGTATTACCTGCGCCACTTTCAAACGAGCCTACAGATATTGTGATTTGCGATGACGATTTAGATGGTGTGTATATTATAGACTTAGATGCTAAGATTTCAGAAGTGGTTTCTGATACAAACAATAGAACCATTACGTTTCATAATAGTTTAAATGCTGCGGAATCGGATACAAATGCAATCGCTGCAACGACATCATATCCTGCAACTACCGAAACGATTTTTATACGTATTGAAAACACTGCAACTGGCTGTTATTCAACAGAAAATTTTGAAGTCATTGTAAATACACTTCCAGATTTTATAGCAATTTCAAATTATAAAATTTGTGAAGATGCCAGTGATGATATTGGTGATTTTATTTTTGAAACTAAAGATGCCGAAATATTAAATGGTCAAACCGGAAAAGAAGTATTATACTTTTTAAACCAAAACGATGCCGATAATAATACCAATGCTATTGACAAAACAGTCGCCTATCAAAATATTTCTAATCCACAAACGATTGTTGTAAGAGTTCAAAATATTACCGATGTAGATTGCTACGGAACAGCCTCATTTACCATCGAAGTTGGAACCAATCCATTATTTAACACGCCCACAGATTGGTTTGTTTGTGATGATATTTCTAACGATGGAAGCGAAACTTTTGACTTAAACTCTAAGGTTTCTGAAATTTCAGAAGGTATAAACGACACCTTAGATATTAGCTTTTACACCTCTTTGGCGAATGCCGAAAATCAAACTAATGCGATTCCGTTAGAATTTGCCAATACGGTAAACCCACAGCAGATTTTTGTTGTGATTGATAACGGAACCATATGTAACTCGATAACTAGTTTTGAATTAAACATCATTCAGGTGCCTGAGGTGAATCTAGCTTTACCTATTTCTGAATGTGATGATGACTATGACGGGATCACTGAATTTGACTTAACACAAGCCGAATTCGATATTCTTGATGTAAGACATGATGATATTACGGTGACTTATTTTGAAACGATGAGCGATTTGGAAGCCAATACGAACGCGATTCAAAACCCGGAAAGCTACACCAATCTTACCAATCCGCAAACCGTTTTTATACGCGTGACGAATACTATTTCAGATTGTTTTGTAGCTATTCCTTTAGAACTCAATGTCAACCTTCCTCCTGCTATTAATGATTTTGGAGTATACGAAGTTTGTGATAATGAAAATGATTTGGTGAACTTAAATGATATCAATTCAGTATTACTTGTCAACACCGAAAATGTCATCGTTAACTATTACGCATCCCAAGCAGATGCTCAAAATCAAGCGAATGTCTTAGACAACAACTATAACTATGTAACGACAAACGACACGCTGTTTGCAAGAGTTGAATTTGCAACCACATTGTGTTACTATATTTATGAGTTTAACTTACAAGTTAACCCTTTACCTGTTGCCCATCAGCCTGACAATTTAGAAGCTTGTGATGATGATTACGATGGCTTCTACGCGTTTGATTTAACACAGCAAAATGCACAAATCTTAGGCGGACAAAACCCTAATAATTTTACGGTAAGCTATTATTTAGATATGGTGTTAGCCCAAGAAGGCACTAATCCTCTAGAACCAACTTATGATGCACTTACCAATGATGTTATTTATGTGAGAGTAGAAAATAATACTACAGGCTGTTTTAGTACAACATCCTTTATGACCATTATCTTTGAGAAACCTATTGTTGCGATTGATGATCAAGTCATCTGCTTAGATAACTTGCCACTAATTGTTAGTGCTAACACTAATAATGCTGGAGATACCTATTTCTGGTCTACTAATGAAACCGCTCCCGAAATCGAAATCACGCAAATAGGTGATTATTGGGTAACGGTTACCACTCCAAATGGCTGTCAGGAAACACGTGTGTTTTCAGTTTCTGAATCGGAAGCTGCGACCATCGAAATTACTGAAACCGTAGATTTCTCTGACCCTAATAATATTACTGTTACTATTAGCGGCATTGGAAACTATCTCTACCAATTAGATGATGAAGAACCTCAAGATTCTGGCTTTTTTGAAAATGTAAGTTTAGGATATCACACTATTACGATTATCGATTTAAATGGTTGTTCTGAAGTTTCTAAAGAAATCGTCGTGATTGATGCACCAAAATTCTTTACGCCAAATAATGATTCTTATTTTGACACATGGCATATTACTGGTGTTGAAACATTAACGGGTACGATGGTTTATATTTATGACCGCTACGGAAAACTGCTAACCACATTAGACTCTGATGACAAAGGTTGGGATGGTATTTATAATGGAAATTTGATGCCCGCAACCGATTACTGGTTTGTTGCTGATGTAAAAAAAGGAGCTATAGAATTTCAAGTTAAAGGCCACTTTTCACTGCGTTTGTAATCCATAATCTTAACATTTTTTAAGGCGTAGTAAATCAATCTATACGTATCTTTGCAATCGGTAAAATTGCAAATGAAATCCTTATTTAAAATCCTATGTCTGTTTATAACGGTAATGACCTATGGTCAAAACATTACTGTAGATAGTCAAACATTTACGCCTCAACAACTTGTTGAAGATATTTTAATTGATAGTGAATGTATAAACAATGTTGTGGTTACTAATGTTGTAGGAGGCAATTTTGATAACACCGATCAAAGCTTCGGATTTTTTGATGCTACTGGAACTACTTTTCCGTTTGAAACTGGTATTGTTTTAAGTACTGGCCGATTAGCCAATGTGCCTGGTCCTAATGATAATTTAAGTGATGATAATGCTCCCAATTGGCTAGGCGACAATGATTTGGAAACCATTCTTAATGAAACGAATACAACGAACGCTACTATTTTAGAATTCGAATTTACTTCGGTAGCTACTGAAATAAGTTTTCGCTATATTTTTGCTTCCGAAGAATATCAAGAAGGCAACCCAAACACTTGCCAGTTTTCTGATTTATTTGGGTTTTTAATCCGCCCTGTCGATGGTCCGCAGTATACCAATATTGCATTAGTTCCTGGCACTAATACGCCTGTTAAAGTGACCACTGTTCACCCTGACCTTCCTGGTTGTAGTGCCGAAAACGAAGCTTACTTTGAAGGGTTTAACCCTGTTAATTCGCCGACTAATTTTGCCGGACAAACAAAAATATTAACGGCCACAGCTCAGGTCATCCCTAACGAAACCTATCATGTCAAACTAGTAATTGCTGACGAGCAAAATTTTAGATTTGATTCTGCAGTGTTTTTAGAAGCTGGAAGTTTTAGGCTGTCTACAGATTTAGGTCCGGATCGCTTAATCGCCAATGGAAATCCGATTTGCGGTGATGACACTTTTCAAATACAAACCAGCGAACCTGGGAACACAAATATTTATAAATGGTTTAAAGATGGGGTTGAACTTTTAGGTGAAACAGGTACAACTTTAGACATTTCTGAGTCTGGTGTTTACAATGTTGAAATCACAAAAAATACTTGTGTTTTATTTGGTGAAGTTATTATTGAATATGCCCCTAACCCTGCAGTTGTTGACGCGGTTCTTGTAGAATGTGATCAAAATCAAGATGGACTTACTTTTTACAACCTGTATGATGCTGAAAGTCTTATTACAAACAACGATAGTGCACTTTCTATAGTTAACTTTTTTCTTACTGAAGCTGATGCTATTGTTAACGATAATGCCATTTCTGAGCCTAATAATTTCCAAAATACGAATCCGTTTCAAACCGTTTACGCACGTGTTATAAATCAAGCCAATTGTTTTAGTATTGCCGAATTAGAATTGCAAATTTCAAATAACACTATTTCTATTGCGCCACTTGAAGCCTGTGATGGCGATACTATTGATGGTATTGCAGATTTTAATTTAGGAGATATAACGACATCTATTGAGAATCAAATTCCGATGGACGCCAATGTTAGCTTTTACGAAACCGAAGCCGATGCCTTTTTAGAGACCAATGCCTTACCTAATACCTTTCAAAATACAACTCCAAATACCCAAACTATTTTTGTCAAAATTAAAAGCAACAACCAATGTTTTGCTATTTCAACGGCAGAATTAGTAGTGCTTTATACACCTGTCTTATTAAATGATGAAACGGTAATGTATTGTTTAAATACCTTTCCAGAAACCATTACTTTAGTTGGAGGCGTTTTGAATGATGCTCCTAATAATTACTATTACGAATGGCTATTTAATGGCAACTCGACATCTGTAAACACTACATTTAATGAAATTAATGAAGCAGGAACTTATACGGTAATTGTGACCGATCCCAATGGTTGTGATTCGAGCCGAACCATAACTGTTTTAGCTTCTAATAATGCCACTATTGAAGATATCATTATAACTGAAGGTACTTCAAATAATACCGTAACTATTGAAGTTTCGGGAGAAGGCGATTATGAATATGCACTCGATGAAGCTGAAGGAGAGTATCAAACTGAAAATACGTTTGCTAATGTTCCACCTGGATTTCATACGGTTTTTGTTCGCGATATTAATGGCTGCGGAATCACAGAACAAGTCATTTCTGTATTAGGATTTCCTAAATTTTTCACACCAAATGGCGATCCTTTCCACGAATACTGGCACGTGTATGGTGTGAACACTCAATTTAATCAAGGGATAGATATTAAAATTTTTAACCGCTACGGAAAATTGCTCACACAATTAAACAATACAAGTGTTGGATGGGATGGTACATTTAACGGTCAACCCTTACCGAGTGACGATTACTGGTTTACAGTGCAGCTTTTAGATGGTAGAACTTTCACAGGACACTTTGCGTTGAGGCGTTAATAATTAGGTTTTTCGAAATTATAGTTTTCCGTTATAATACAAATCATCAACAGCATTTTTTACTTTTTAGCTAAGCTAATATTCAGCAATCAAATCTTACTTTCAAAATTCTTAGATCAACTTACTGTAACTACTTTCACATAGAAAAACACATAAGTTTTGCGTAACTTTGTTAGATGCGTTTTAAAGTACAATCCGAATTCAAACCTACTGGAGATCAACCTCAAGCCATTAAACAATTAGTGGATGGCATTGATTCTAATGAAAAATACCAAACCCTACTTGGTGTAACGGGCTCTGGAAAAACTTTTACTGTTGCCAATGTGATTCAGGAAGTGCAACGGCCAACCTTGGTTTTAGCACACAACAAAACTCTTGCGGCTCAATTATACTCAGAGTTTAAACAGTTTTTCCCTGATAATGCAGTAGAGTACTTCGTCTCCTATTATGATTATTATCAACCTGAAGCTTATATTCCTGTTTCGGGTGTATATATAGAAAAGGACTTATCCATCAACGAAGAGATTGAGAAGATGCGATTGAGTACAACCTCTTCCCTACTTTCTGGTCGACGTGATGTGATTGTAGTCGCTTCTGTGTCTTGTTTGTATGGTATTGGAAATCCGGTTGAGTTTCAGAAAAATGTCATTAATCTGGAAATAAATCAAGAGATTTCTAGAACCGATCTACTACATCAGCTCGTACAAAGCTTGTATTCTAGAACCGAAGCTGATTTTAATCATGGAAATTTCAGAATTAAAGGCGATACCGTTGATGTGTTTCCAAGCTATGCTGATGATGCCTTTCGTATTCACTTTTTTGGCGATGAAATTGAAGATATTGAGCAGTTTAATATTCAGACGAATGAAGTCATTGAACATTATGACAGACTCAATATTTATCCGGCAAACATGTTTGTTACTTCCCCAGATGTTTTACAAGGTGCCATTAGGGAAATTCAGGATGATCTGGTTAAACAGTATGATTATTTTAAAGAGATAGGAAAGCATTTAGAGGCCAAGCGTTTAAAAGAGCGCACCGAATTTGATTTAGAAATGATACGGGAATTAGGCTATTGCTCTGGTATTGAAAATTATTCAAGATATCTCGACGGAAGACAACCTGGAACACGACCGTTTTGTCTCTTAGATTATTTCCCTGATGATTTTTTAATGGTTGTTGACGAAAGTCACGTGACCATTTCACAAGTCCATGCCATGTATGGCGGTGACCGAAGTCGGAAAGAAAATTTGGTTGAATACGGATTTCGTTTACCGGCCGCTATGGATAACCGACCTTTAAAATTTGAAGAGTTTGAAGCGCTACAAAATCAAGTTATTTATGTAAGTGCAACACCTGCAGATTACGAGCTTCAAAAAACCGATGGTGTTTACGTCGAACAGGTGATTAGACCAACCGGACTCTTAGATCCGGTTATTGAAGTGCGTCCGAGTTTGAATCAGATTGATGATTTAATTGAAGAAATGCAGCAACGTATTGAAAAGGATGAGCGGACCTTAGTTACGACGCTTACCAAACGAATGGCGGAAGAGTTAACCAAATACCTGGATCGCATTCAAATTAGATGTCGTTATATTCATAGTGATGTAGATACCTTAGAGCGAGTTGAAATCATGCAAGATTTAAGAAAAGGACTCTTTGATGTATTGGTAGGTGTTAATTTACTTAGGGAAGGTTTAGACTTACCTGAAGTGTCTTTGGTTGCTATTTTAGATGCAGATAAAGAAGGCTTTTTGCGTTCCACACGTTCACTCACTCAAACAGTAGGAAGAGCTGCTCGACATCTTAACGGGAAAGCCATTATGTATGCTGATAAGATTACAAAAAGCATGCAAAAAACTATAGATGAAACGGAATACAGACGCGAAAAGCAAATTGCTTATAATACGAAGCATAACATCACTCCGAAAGCCTTAAACAAGAGTTTAGATAATGCGCTTTCAAAAAATTCAGTGAGCACCTATAGTTATGAATTAGAAGCTGCCAAAGCTGCAGAACCTGAAAGCGAATACCTGACCAAAGCACAATTAGAGAAAAAAATAAAAGAAAAGCGCAAACTCATGGAGCAAGCTGCTAAAGCTTTAGACTTTATCATTGCAGCGCAATTACGAGATGAAATTAAAGGCTATCAATCTAAATTAGAGAAATTAAAAGTGTCTTAATATGAAAGTCAGTGAGCCTGTTATAATTGTCAGAGAAGTCTTCAACCATCCCAAAGAGCGGGTTTGGAATGCCCTAACAAAATTAGATGAAATGACCCAATGGTCTTTTGACAATATTCCTGAATTTAAAGCTGTTGAAGGTTTTAAAACCCAATTCACTGTGACATCCGAAGACCGAGCGTTTCCGCATATATGGGAAATTATTGACGTTATTCCGTATCAAAAAATTGTCTACAACTGGAGCTATGAAGGTTATAAAGGTGATTCGCAGGTAAGCGTTGACAAACAAACCCAATTAACCTTAACGACAACAGTGACGGAAGATTTTCCTGATGATATTCCTGAGTTTAAAAGAGAAAGCTGTGTTGCAGGCTGGAACTATTTTATTAAAGACCGTTTAAAAAGTTATTTACATACTTAATTATACTGCACTTTAAAGATATCTATTAAAAAATCTGGAGGCACCACCTTGTTTGGAAAACTTTCCATTAAATCCAAAACACGATTAATAGATTCGTGGCTTAAGCCCATACGTAATCCAAAATTATGCAGCTTCACTAATTCCTTATTAGAAATATGATGATCTAAATTCATTAATAAAACCAATCTGTGAAATTGAACAATACGCTCGCTATGTGATTTTAAATGTACATAGGTCACAGGGTGTTCAAATAAATAATTGAAATCTTCTTTTGAAATTTCTAATTGCTTAGCAATGCTCGCTAAAAATTTATATTCAATGGATTTTATATTGTCGTCAGTCTGTGCAAAGGCAATCATTTCTGATAATAGACTTAGCTTTTCAACACGATTTATCATACGAGAGGGATTCATGATTTTTAGTTTTATAAATTTAAATACTTTGTTTAGGTTATAATCCTTGATATTTTGTAAGTCATCGAAAAATAAAGTGCAATTCGTCGTTCTTTTCCTACTTTCATAAGAAATAAAAAATTAAATAACTGATTATCAAGTATTTAAAAACAACGTGCAGTTCATCGATTTTTTACCTTCTAAAAATTATTATCGATAAACGGCATGTCGTCTATTTCTCAAATTTTGTGTACTTTCGTTTCAATCGATTTTTACATGAAAAGACGTTTCCTTTTAATCCTTTTTTTAGTATTCCTAACCACGCAAGTAGATGCTCAAAGTACGGCCTCTAAACAAGTGGCTACATTTAAAATTGAAGCTCCGCAGTTAAAAACACATAAAACCATTTGGGTTTATACTCCTAAAACCTATTCAGATTCTACAAAAACATATCCCGTTATTTATATGTTTGATGCTCAAAATCTTTTTGATGCTAAGACATCTTATGTTGGAGAATGGAAAGTAGATGAATACTTAGACACATTAAAAAATCAAGACGTTATTATTGTTGGTATTGAACATGGCAACGAAAAACGATTGGAAGAGCTCACTCCCTATCCGCATGAAACATATGGTGGTGGAAAAGGTGATACTTTTATACAATTTATAATAAACACCGTAAAACCTCATATTGATGTCGTCTATCGCACCAAACCAGAAGCGGAGCATACCACAATTTTTGGTTCTTCACTTGGCGGACTTATGGCGTTTTATGCAACCGTGAGCTACCCTGAGACCTTTAGTAAAGCAGGTGTGTTTTCACCTTCATTTTGGGTAAGTTCAAAAATATTTGATTTAGCAACAACTGTTGAAATTCCCAGTAGCTCTAAATTTTACTTTTTAGCCGGAACTAAAGAAGGGGAATCTATGGTTCCTGACCTGGAAAAAATGGTGGCTTTATTAATAAGTAAAGGTGTGAAGCCTTCGCAGATTCAACAAAAAGTAATTGAAGGTGGCGAACATAATGAAGCGCTATGGGGTTCTAATTTCCCTACTGCTTTTCAATGGCTTATGACCTCAAAAGATCAAGATTAAAAACAATACCATGACCAATAACGACATATTAAAAAAATTAAGAGTCGCTCACAAATTACGCGATAACGATATTATTAAAATTCTAGAGCTTGTTGATTTTAGAGTGTCTAAAAGTGAACTAAATGCCTTATTCCGAAGAGAAGATCATCCCAATTATATGGAATGTGGTGACCAGATTTTAAGGAACTTTCTCAACGGGTTAATCATTCATTTACGTGGGCCAATGCCTAAAAAGGGAGAAAAAAAGAAACAATAATTTACTGCTACTAAATATATTGTAGATGACATTAAAATGAGTCTGATAAAAATTTACATATTATTTCTTCTCTTTCCTTTGTGTCATTACGCTCAATCAAAAACAAATACAACAATTCATCCAATTGATTGCGATTCATCTCTTATCACTTTAGACATAAAACATATTGAGTTACTAGATAATCTCATAGCAAAAGCTCAACAAGCAAAAAGGAAAGAAAAAATTGAATTAGAGCGTCAGTTTTTTTGTGCGATGCCAAATTCTAATGACTCTATGCTTGATCTTATATATCTTGATGAAGTTGAAAACTGGAAAAAACGCAACAAAACAGGTAAATTACCTGCAACCAATAGCTTAATACATCGGTTTATTTCTTATTTCAGTAAATTAGAATCTATTGACCCCAATCAATATTATAATAAATACATTAATATTTGTGTTGATGGTTTTTATGGAGCGGATTATAATAGAAACGGATTTCAAATTTATGAAAGACTTGAAAATGACACCAAAACCATTTGTGCTGTTTTATTACAACGTAACGAAACAGAAATTATAAGTGTTTTTAGATTTATATTTGATAGTTCGCATCCTAAAAATGAATTTAATCAAGACATCTTCGATAATATCTATCCATTAATAAAAGCAGAAAATAAACGACTCGCTTATTTATTTAAAAAAAGTTTAGAAGACTTAATAAAACAGAAACATCATTAACTAGAAAAAGCCCTCTAATGAGAGCTTTCTATTATACACCATAACTAAAAAAGTGAAATTATTAGCCAAGGTTTTTATCTTGAATCAAAGATTTAATATATCTCGCTAATGTTATTAAATCTTCTTGCTTTCTTTTATTTATGTTGTTGGTTTTAACAAACTTTATAATCGCAGCAGCCTTATCTGGAAACGCTTTCTTGATTGTTCGTTTACTGGTTGTCAAATGTACCAACTTATTATTCTGATCTAACATGTAGTAGACATCAGTTATTTCTATTTTACTATCGGTTCCTAAATAACGGTCTCTCGCTTTTTGAAACGCTTGTTTTCTGAAAACGCCTAATTCATCCGACAAATGATCTACAATAAAATAACTAGAATACACAAGGCCATCATCACCATAATATGAGATGTATTGATAGGTTTCATTCGATTCTAAGAATGCAATATTTAAGTTTGGACGTTCTTTTAACTTATATATTTTGTTATTATTCTTTACTTCAATGGCATCATACAACGCATTATATCGAGCAGAGACTATTTTGGGTTGATTATTAATTAGGAGTGTCGCTTTTTTCCATTTTAATTCATCAGATTTATAATATACATCAGAGAATTGTACATCGAGAAAACTCGGTGTTAAAGCCGGAAAATTATTGGCCGAATTACAATGGTTTGTGTTGGTGGTTAACGTGCAATTAGTTGAACTAGATTGGGAATTGACTAGGTTCCCCACAAATAAACTCAATGTGATAAGAATTAAATTTTTCATAATGTTATGTTTTTAAAATGTTAATGGCTAAATAGCCACAAATACCATTCCAGAATTATCTTAGATAAGCGTCTCTAAAATACTAAATACAAAAGACTTATAAGCAAAAAAAAACTCACAAATACTAAGTATCTGTGAGGCCTTATTTATATAATATTATCTACTCTAGCTTAGAACAGCTTGCACTTTATCTGCAGCTTCTTGGAATTCTGTTGCACTTAAGACATCCAAACCAGAATTATCAATTAATTTTTTAGCAATGTCTGCGTTCGTTCCTTGCAAGCGGACAATAATAGGTACATTAATTGTTCCCATATTTTTATAAGCATCAATGACGCCTTGAGCTACACGATCACAACGCACAATACCTCCAAAAATGTTGATTAAGATTGCTTTTACAGCTGGATCTTTTAAGATGATTTTAAATGCAGCTTCCACACGAGCAGCATCGGCAGTACCACCAACATCTAAGAAGTTAGCTGGCTCTCCGCCTGCTTGCTTGATTAAATCCATAGTAGCCATGGCTAAACCAGCTCCATTTACCATACAACCAACATTACCATCAAGATCCACATAGTTTAATCCCATTTCTCCAGCTTCAACCTCAATAGGATTTTCTTCACGTAAATCGCGTAATTCGGCTAAATCTTTATGTCTAAATAAGGCATTATCATCTAACGATACCTTAGCATCTACTGCCATGATTTTATCATCACTTGTTTTTAAAACTGGATTAATTTCAAATAATGACGAATCCGATTTTACATAAGCCGTATAAAGAGAGGTCACAAATTTTGTCATACCCTTAAATGCAGCTCCAGACAATCCTAAATTAAAAGCCACTTTACGTGCTTGAAACGGCAAGATGCCTGTTGCAGGATCTATTTCTTCAGTAAAAATTAAATGTGGTGTTTCCTCGGCTACGGTTTCAATATCCATTCCACCTTCAGTAGAATACATAATCATATTACGTCCGTTAGCTCTGTTTAAAAGCACAGACATGTAGTATTCTTCTGGTTCAGAATCACCTGGATAATACACATCTTCAGCAACTAAAACCTGGTGAACACGTTTTCCTTCTGCAGAAGTTTGAGGCGTTACCAAATCCATTCCTATGATTTGACCAGCAATCGTTTTAACATCATCCAGACTCTTGGCTAATTTTACGCCACCACCTTTTCCACGACCACCTGCGTGAACTTGCGCCTTAATAACATGCCATCCCGTTCCCGTATCTTCTGTTAATTTTTTAGCTGCTTCTACGGCTTCATCAGCATTTTGAGCAACGATACCACGTTGAATACGTACGCCAAAACTGCTTAATAATTCTTTTCCTTGATATTCGTGTAAATTCATTTGGTTTTGAAATTTATGGTTAGCCTTCAGTTACTGTTCCGAAGTCATTATCAGTATTTGTTTCTGCCACAAAAATAAACATACTAAAAGTTTTTACCAATAGTTTTTAAGATAGATTTAAAGGCTGAGTAATTCTGTAAACAGTAGCTAATTCTTTTTTTTTGATTTGTTACGTTAGCCTAGCTTTTTAGACGTTTAATAACCGAAAATGCCTTATCAACCAAATCGTCTTCTACCACGATTGTAAATTCATTTGTTGTAGACACAACTTCATATAGAGTAATATTTTCCCAAGCCAAACGCTTAAAAATCTGATAGTATAAACCCACAATTTTTGAATTTCCTCTTGGAAGATAAATACTAATTGCCGACAATTTATCCTGAAATCCTATTTGCGTTTCCCTTTCAAATGCCTTTAAAACACTTGTACTTTCTGAGGTTGATATGATAATATTACTCTCAAACATTCCACGAGTAAAAGCATAAAAAATTTGATGATTGGCACTTATTTTTTCTAAGATTTGCGAATGACTCTTAATTAAAGTCTTGGAGTTTTCAAAGGTGTAATCACTTAAATTAGAACGAACCGTTATATCGCCTAACTGATTAAAAACCGATTGTAGACGCTTAGAATTTTCGACCTGTAATGGTTGCTGATGACGTCGTAGAGCCATCATAATCGCACCATCTTTTACAGGTTTGCGTAACATTTCTGAAATGGGCCGATTTAAATCTTTAGCTAATGCTGAAAAATTAATAATCTCACGTGATAAGCCTTCTTCCAAAAACGGACTCGTGGCAATGATCTCTTGAACACAGGAAGCAATTGTTTTCAATTTGTTAACTATTTAACATTTTGTGTAAAAATAACAATATTTTTTTATTTTCATGTTTTAACTGCGGATTACACTTATTTTCGCTCAAAATTTATAAGCTAATTAAGATTTATACGAATGGAACAACATACCTTATTACAGATTGCAAAAGACTTTGGAAGTCCGGTTTACGTTTATGATGCTGAAAAAATTCAATCTCAGTACAAACGCCTAACATCAGCATTTGGTAAGGTGAAACAGCTACGATTAAATTACGCTGTTAAAGCATTATCTAATATTTCGGTTTTAAAACTATTTAACCAAATGGGTTCTGGATTAGATACCGTTTCGATACAGGAAGTTCAACTAGGATTAAAAGCCGGATTTAAGCCTGAACAAATTATTTATACACCTAACGGCGTGTCTTTAGAGGAAATTGAAAAGGCAGCGAAACTTGGTGTACAGATTAATATTGATAATCTTTCCGTATTAGAACAATTTGGAACCAAACACCCTAAAACACCTGTTTGCATAAGAATTAATCCGCATGTTATGGCTGGTGGAAACACCAATATTTCGGTAGGTCATATTGATAGCAAATTTGGAATTTCAATTCATCAGATTCCGCATTTATTGCGAATTGTAGAAAACACAAAGATGACTATTAATGGTATTCACATGCATACAGGTAGTGATATTCTTGATATTGATGTGTTTTTATATGCCAGTGAAATATTATTTGATACGGCTCGAAACTTTAAAAATTTAGATTTTATTGATTTTGGTTCCGGATTTAAAGTCCCTTATAAAACGGGAGATATAGAAACCAATATTGAAGAATTAGGCGATAAACTTTCTAAACGCTTTAATCAATTTTGTAAAAACTACGGCAAACAACTCACCTTAGCTTTTGAACCTGGCAAGTTTTTGGTAAGTGAAGCTGGTTATTTTTTAACAAAAGTAAATGTGGTTAAGCAAACAACGTCTACAGTTTTTGCACAAGTTGATTCTGGTTTTAATCATTTAATACGACCAATGCTATATGGTGCACAGCATGAAATTATCAATATTTCTAATCCGAAAGGTCGCGAACGCTTTTACTCGGTAGTCGGTTATATTTGTGAAACAGACACCTTTGCTAATAACAGGCGTATTAATGAAATTACAGAAGACGATATTTTAGCTTTTAAAAATGCAGGCGCTTATTGTTATTCTATGGCTTCAAATTACAATTCTCGTTATCGTCCAGCCGAAGTATTGTGGTACAACAAAAAGGCACATTTGATTAGAAAACGAGAAACTTTTGAGGACATTCTACACAATCAAGTTGAAATCAATCTTTAATTGATGGCAGATTTGATAAGTTATTAGCCATTTCTATTGATTTATTGTGATGCGGTCTGATACCAATTGGTTTGTATTCACTACACCTTCAATAAATAGGGACACATCGGTTTGATGATTAGGTATCTTGAATATTAGCTTCCCTTGGGCATCAACTTTTGCACTTGGAATCCAGCCTACAACGCCATATTCTTTAAAAAACACAGAGGTATAGGAAGCATATCTCGGCATATAAAAGCGTTTGGGCGTACTATAGGTCAACGGAATATCATAAGCTGTAAAAGACACTTTGGGTTTTAACTTGAATTGTTTATTTGGGTCTGTGAATATTTTAATCACTCCTGCACCTCCTCTAATACCTTCACCAACGCCACTTTTATTGACTTCAACATAATCAACAACCGCCATACTAAAATTATTCAAGATGTCTAAATCTACTAAAATCGCGTTATCTAAATAAATGAGTGGAACACTGGACGCATTAATTGACACAGGGAGTCTGGTCTTAATTCTAAAAATTGAATACTCCCCAGTTTGAGGGTCTTCATGTGGCGTTTCTTCAACAATAAAACCACGCTCACTAATAAATTGAGCAAAGGTTTTATAAAATTGACGTTCGTGTTCGCCAAATTCAGTAATTCTTCCGAGGCTTCTGTTCTTTAGTTTTTCGATTCGCGTGTATTTCTTTTTCGCAAATAACTGCACTTCATCTAATTCTTCAATAGCATCAAACTTAAAACCACTAACATCTTTAGCTGCATATTGATTGGCTCTTAGCATGCTTTTAGGTTCATATTTTGTGTTAAAACCTTTTATCGATGATGGCGTAAATTGCAATACTACATTTGAGCGTCCTAGTTCCCCATTAGATTTGATTTCTCCTATTCGTAATTTTTCATCGTCCAACGGAAAAAAACCGCGTTTTTCCAAAGATTGCTGAGTTTTGTCCAGCGTTAATAATTCTGATTTTGTGTTGATATTAGGGTAAATCAGTAAATTTTTTGACTTACTATTATTTGTATTTATGGTATAATTGACACCAATCTCAAAGTTATAAACGGGTTCTGGAGCGGAATTAAATATGGAAGTCCAGTCATAACTACTCCAACCTTGTGTGAGTAACAAATTATCTAATTCATATTTTTTCTTATCATCAATGGCCGTAAAATAATAAGAAGCCTGTTCTACTGCACTTTTTAAATACGGTTGAAGGTAAGTTGCTGAAATAATATTTTGATGATGATCATAGCTTTTCGTTTCTGAAGGCAAAACCGAAATACTCAAATTTTGTAATTTTTGAATATCAACTGAAGGTATTGCTAATTTAATTTCCAAACTATCGGTTCTCATTGGAAGCTGTTCTGCCTTAGAAATGGATTGCAATGGTAAGCCATTAAAATTAAAATAGAGACGTTCGGCAATAGGTCGATCTTCGTCATCAAAAAGTGTAAAAATATTAACGCCAGGATATAAATACTTTAAATCTACTGTAGTTATTGACGATTTTGAACCATTAAAACTGATAGTCGCTTCGCTGGCATTAGAACCGTTGTGAATGATCAGTTTATAATTGCGGTTTCCGAAAAGTTCAAAACTTTTAGCGTTAGTTTTTAAAGCTAAAGCAATACTATTGGGTGTTGACGTTTCGGTGACCGAAAGCACTACGCCCATACGTTTTGCTGTAGGCAAAGTATAACTTGCTTTTTCGTTATCATAAGAATATTCTAAACGATAGACCTCACCTTCCGAAGGGTGCAGTAAAAACTTACCAATTCCAAAGGTGTTAAGCGTCGTTGTGGTTAATAAATCTCCTTCAGCATTTAACACATTGATTTCCAAATTAGGAATCCCTAAGCCTAGCTGATCTTTTGCAATAACACCAACTACATTTAAGGTTTCAGAAAGCAGATGTCCACTTTCAGGAAGCACTTGGATATCTATTGCTTTTGAAATGTTTGCTGGTTTATCTTCGGCTTTATCTTCCGGATTAATCACTCTAAAATTTTCCAGAAAATAATTATGTTCATTAGGAAAATTTCGACTCCAGTTGGTATAGCTTTTAAATTTATACTCGCCACTGGCAAATGTACTGTCAATCATAAAATCACCACGTGAAAACCCTTGATTCATCATGAGTAGTTTTTCGGTGATAACCTTGTCGTTTTTGTCGAGAATCTGACAGTATAAATTAGTGGTTCGGGTCGAAGGTTCTTTAATATCTTTCAGAAATACATAGGCATTAAAACCCAGCATTTCTCCAGTAATGTAAGTCGATTTATTGAGATGAACGTAGATTTGTTCTCTTGATAAATCGGTATAATCTTCATAAGCATCAATTATATCACTCGTGTCTTGAGCAAAACTATTTCCGAAGACAAGTATTGAAAAAAACAGAATGATATTCTTCATCTTATTACTTTTTTAATGGTGTATTCATCCAGTAGGAATTCGCTATTTCAAGATTATTGACTTTAGCTTCAGACAAGGGTTTATATCTAAGAATGAATTCTAAGTTACTGGGTTTTTGTTTATTGACAAAAATATCTTGAGCAAAAAATTCTCTAAACTGAGCGGCTTCAATTTTTGGAGATTTTGAAATTTCTCTGTTAGTGATATCATATACGTTTTTAATTCTGACATCAAATTCATTCATATTGGTATTCTCATCAATGGTTTCAGGGAAACTCCATTCGGCAATCTGCAATTTCACAGTACTTTCATCGACAATCTCAACCGATTTTACCATCAGTTTTCGCTTTTGATATTTGAGTTTAAAATCCTTTCGGTCTACAGTTGTGGTATCTAATGCATTATTAAAACTGATATAAAATGCCTGTTCATAGATATTAAAATCAACTTTTTTTGCACTAAACACAAATTGGTCACTTACAACAAAGCGATTATTAAATGTGATATAATTTAAATACATTAAACGTCCCTTAGGCTTATATTCGATTTCAACTTCAAAAAGCGGATTCTCATTGTTGATTTCGAAAACACTATATTCTAATTTATGAATCGCAAAATCGTCTTTAGCTATATAAATTTTACCTAAAGCTCGATGACTGGTCCCTACCAATCGCTTTTTTGCTTTGAAGCCTATCTCGTAAATAACATCGTCATTAAGATATACCTTACGTAAGGTTTCAAACTCATGATTTTCTAAAAATTTTCGTTTGAATACATATACAAATGAAAAACTGAGGTGCTCAAAATTTCGAATCGGATTATGTATGTTGAGTATGCCTAATTCGTTTCCGCCTTGACCTGATAAAGTTGTGTTTTTAATGTATTTGGACGCGCCATCGTAAGCAATTAACAATGTAGAATCTCTTGGAAACTCTTCGTTTTCTTTATAACTTAAAATAGCACTTTCATTGTAATTGTCGGTCATAATATCGGTGTCAAATCCGGCATCAAAAGATTCTATAATAGCTTCATTTAAATTGTAATACTGACCTCTCACAACCTGATAATCTCTATAATAGCCAATTGAAGAATAATTTTCTTTTGGATAATTGAGCGGAATACTGGCAATGGCTTTTTTTACAAGTGTATAAGCTTCTAAGTCTTTGCTCTTCGTCTTTTTTCCTTTGATAAGCACTTGATTGAGTAGTTCAATTTTGGGTTTAAGCGTAATGATATTGGTTTTATAATCTTCTAATGCAGCAGCAGCTACCTGTTTGGTTTCATAGCCCAAGCAGGAAATAATTAAACTATCTTTTGCCTTTTTGTAGTGATACGGAATTCTAAAATCACCATCAATATTAGCGATAACACCTTTTCCAGTATGTTTAAATTGAATCGTTGCATAAGGCACAGGATAATTGGTACCCGTTTCAATAATTTTACAAAACAATGCTTCTACAGACTTACCTTGCGAATGTGCAGATTTAGCCATAAAAAACAGTAGTAATACGAGTAAAATTTTACCTGTAAAAGCTTTCATTAAATTATAAATCTCTATAAAAAATTAAACCGTTTGAGTCGCAATCGTAAATTCCAAATTCGCGAGTGCGCCAAGCGGTATCACGAAGCATGGTATTATTGTGAAATACATCTTTGGTTTTATAGTCGTTAAACAAGCTATCAACTTCAGTGACATAAATTCTTAATAAAGCACTGTCCATGCCATTGGTCCAGTCGTTTTCGTCATGCCATTGCAAATGAATTTCAACAGCATCTCTTTGAACTCCAGCATATTTAGGGTCATTTCCTGCATCTTTAAAGCTTAATTTAAATCCGAGTTTATCAACATAATAATGAATAGCCCTGGAAACGTTACGCACAGGAAGTACCGGATGAATTTGTTGTAAAATAGCTGTAGCCATATTATTGCTTTACAGTACCTCTAAAGTGATTTACGTTTGAATTAATCGGATTTCCTGAAATTCTTCGGAATGTTGCTATTTGTCCGCAATGCCAAATCGCATCAGCAATAGGACCATTAACCTGGTTCCAAAACGGAATTTCATTGGTCCCGAAAATAATTTTATATTGTGAAATATCGTCACTTGCTCTTAAAATATCGGCTGCTGTTTTAAGATTAATCAAGGCTTGCTTCCGTTGTTCTGCATAAGTCATTTTGGAACTGTCATTTTTTTTATTAGCTTGCTTTAAGGTAGAGTTGACAATAATATACGACAAATCTAAAATATGCGTAATCGTTTCGGCTGTAGTTCGTGATTCGTCACCTGGTTTGTATTCCAAATCTTTTTCAGTAAGCCCTTCGCTGGCCCAATAAAAACGGAATCCGAGTGCATCTACCATACGTGCTGCCATGGTTCCTGCTGTAAAGCTTTCAGCGTATTCGGGTACTTCGTAATAAGGTAGTTTCGCTTCGGAAGCGTTTTGTGCAAAAGACACAGCACTTAACATTAAACACAGCACAAATCCTTTAATTTTCATCTTAACAATTTTTAATATTAATCTCTTAATTCTTCAGTATTTGAAATGGTTTGAGTTCCATATTTATCAATCAAATAAATTAAAGCCGTCATTGATGCGGCACCTAACTCAAGTTCTCGTTTATTCACGTGTTCAAAGGTATCATTACTTGCATGATGGTGATCAAAATAGCGTTGTGAATCGGGACGCAAACCAGTCAGAACGATGTTGTCATTTTTTAACGGACCGATATCAGCGCCACTACCGCCCTTTTCAAAGTAATGAATTAAGTACGGCTTAAAAAGTGGTTTCCAGCTTTCTATTTTGGCAAACATTACATCGCTACAATCAAAGCTAAATCCTCTAGGCGTAAAACCTCCTGAATCACTCTCTAATGCAAACACATGGTTTTCCTTTTTTTCTTGAGCGATTTCGGCATATTTCCTTCCGCCACGCAAACCATTCTCTTCATTCATAAATAAGACGACTCGAATGGTGCGCTTAGGTTTTATTCCACTTTCTTTGAGCAATCGCAATACATCCATAGATTGAACCACACCTGCGCCATCATCATGAGAACCATCGCCTAAATCCCAGGAGTCCAGATGACCACCAACGATAATAATTTCGTTTGGAAACTCGCTTCCTGTTATTTCACCAATCACATTATAAGATTGTACATCTTTTAATTGCTGACAGTTTTGCTTAAAAAAGAACTTAACCTCTTTATTCAGCGCCAACATACCGCTTAATAATTCGGCATCATTTGTACTAATTGCAGCTGAAGGAATGCGTTGATTAACCGGTAAATCACCATAGCTCATACTTCCTGTGTGCGGAAAATCATCCAATCTCAAGTTTAACGAGCGCACTATAGTTCCAACAGCGCCATATTTTGCAGCTTCGGCAGCTCCAGCATAACGTTCTACAGCACAACCACCATAAGCCTCAAAAGTATTAATCAAATCGGCTTGCATCGGACGATTAATAAACACAATTTTACCTTTAATTTCCGCTTCGCCTAAAGCTTCTAAATCCTTATAGGATTTAACTTCTATAACCTTAGCCTTAATACCTCCAAGCGGTGTTGCTACTGAACCACCAAGCGCACAGATATTCACATTAGTGGTGACTCCAGGTGAGGTTTCGAAGTAAGCAAATTCAGGAGCACCTCTCACCCAACGCGGCACCATCACAGGTTGAAGCCACACCTTATCTAAGCCGAGTTTTTCAAGTTCTTCTTTGGTATATTGCACAGCTTTTTCGGCATTTAAAGAACCCGAAAGCCGACCACCAATTTGGTTGGATAAATGGTCTAACCATTGGTAACTCATACCATTAGTTAGTGAATTGGAATATATGCTTTTAAGATTTTCAGCATCGGTTTGTGCTGAAATTTGACCCATTATAAAACAGAAAACAATAGTTATCAATAACCTCATAAAATTGTATTTTTCAATGAAGTCTAAAGATACTATTTAAAATACTTAGGACGAAAAAAATATCAGATAGACTATTCGCTTTCTAGGGCTTTAATGTAGGTCAGTAAATTTGCTTTTACCTCTTCTTCTAATTCTGGTTCCACAATATCCTTGTATTGAATAAGCGTATCATATAAAATTCTGGCAACGATATAACGTGCTGTTGGTTTATCGTCGGCAGGAATCGTATACCAAGGTGCATGGGTTTTTGAAGTTCTGTTGATAGCCTCTTCATAACAGGCTTGATATTGATCCCAAAGCTTCCGTTCTTTAAGATCTCCAGGAGAGAATTTCCAGTTTTTTTCACTTTTATGCAAGCGTCTTAGCAGTCTGTTTTTTTGTTCTTCTTTGGAAAGATGCAAGAAGAATTTAAATACAATTGTACCATTTTCAGCAATGTGCTTTTCAAAGTCGTTAATTTGATTAAAGCGTTTATCCCAAAATGCATCATTAACATCGTCAACCGAATTCACATCAGGCAAAAATTCGCCTAGAATATATTCGGGATGCACACGTGTTACCAATACATTTTCATAATGCGTACGATTAAAAACACCAAACTTTCCGCGCGCAGGAAGTGCGATGTAATGGCGCCATAAATAATCGTGTTTACGTTCTAATTCGGTAGGAACTTTAAAGCTGTGAACCACGATGCCTCTCGTGTTAAAATCCTTAAAAACCTCACGTATCATGCTATCTTTTCCTGCGGTATCCATACCTTGAATACAGATTAAAACAGCATATTTTCCGTGGGCATAAATGGTATTTTGAAACTCCCCAAGTTTTTCTCTAACGTCTTCTAATTCTTTTTCAATCTCTTTTTTACTTGCATCCAAGTCAAAAGTTGTCGGAATGTCATGGAGCTGAACAGGTTTTGTAACCTTAAATTGATTGCTATTGATATCTTTCATATGAGGTGTTATTTAGAGGCAAACAGCTTAACATCATTATCACTAACTTCCTTTTCGCCAAGAATGATTAACCGTTCAACCACATTACGTAATTCTCTAATATTACCAGTCCAGTCATACTCTTGTAAACGTTTGATGGCTTTATCAGAAAATTCTTTTTTAGCGGTACCTTGTTCTTCTGCGATTTTAGACGCAAAATGATTAATTAGAAGCGGGATATCTTCGCGTCGGTCGTTAAGTGCCGGAACTTTAATTAAAATCACTGCAAGTCTGTGGTATAAATCCTCTCTAAACTTACCATCTTCAATTTCTTTCTTTAAATTCTTGTTTGTTGCAGCAACCACACGAACATCCACTTTGATGTCTTTATCATTACCTACACGTTGAATCTTATTTTCTTGCAAAGCACGCAGTACTTTTGCCTGAGCAGAAAGACTCATATCTCCAATTTCATCTAAGAAAATGGTTCCGCCATTGGCCGCTTCAAACTTTCCTGCTCGGTCTTTAACAGCACTTGTAAATGCTCCTTTAACGTGCCCAAACAATTCGCTTTCTATTAATTCTGAAGGAATCGCAGCGCAGTTTACTTCAATTAACGGACCTTTAGAACGTTCACTTTTTTGATGTAACCAATGCGCTACGAGCTCTTTACCAGTTCCGTTTGGCCCTGTAATTAAGACTCTTGCATCGGTAGCCGACACCTTTTCTATCATCTCTTTAATATGAGAAATGGCTTCGCTTTCACCAATCATCTCATACTTTTTATTGACTTTTTTCTTGAGAATTTTATTTTCAACAACTAGCTCTTTTCGGTCTAGCGCAATACGAACTGTGTTGAGTAAACGGTTTAAATCTGGTGGTTTCGAAATATAATCAAAGGCGCCGAGACGCATCGTATTGACAGCCGTATCTAAATCGCCATGACCAGAAATCATGACCATTGGGATTTCGGGTTTGATTTTTTTTACAGCTTCAAGGACTTCAACACCATCCATTTTTGGCATTTTAATATCGCATAAAACGAGGTCAAAATCATCTTTCTTAATTTTTTCAATACCCGCAAGCCCATCTTCGGCTTCATCTACTTGATAGGTATCGCTTTCTTCAGAAAGTATTTTTACCAATACTCTTCGTATTGCTGCTTCATCTTCAATTACTAAAATTTTTGCCATCTTATATTTTAAATTTTAATCCGGTTCTTAAATAAAATGCGTTAATATCGTCTAATTTAAAAACTTCATCTCTATTATTATCACGTAATACATTATTTAACCTAAACGTATAACCTGTATACGCATATGCCACTAAGTTTTTAGTAAAACAATATTCATAGCCAATACCAGCAACGGCTACGGATAAAGAAATATGATCAACTTCTTGATCATTGATTACCAGCGGTCGCTGTAAATTAGCAAAATATCCATCTAAACTCACAAAAGTTTGCATCATACTTTTTTCATTAAAAAAATATTTCAAATTAGATTTTGGCACACCAGCAGAGAACGACCAGTTATCATTTACGCGTCTGTAATAACTTATAAAAGGTAACGGAAAAGGTACACCTGTAGTCGCATTATAAGTCAGCCCCAAAATTAAGCGGTAAGGTCTTTTAAGTGATTCATCATCGGTTCTATCGTGAATTGCAAATATCCCACCATTTAAAAACACATCTTCAAAGGTAATTTTGTCTATCAAAGTTGAGGCAACTCTGGGGTTTGCTTTTAGTCCGATTCTCCAATGTTCACTCGTTTTAAACGTATAACCAATATTTAAATCTATAATGTTGATGGTTTCCAAAGCAGACGTATCAAAAGGGTAATTATCTTCAATATTAAGTATGATTCGGTTGTATTCGGCACCAACTATCAAATAACAATCTTCGCTGGTTTTAATTGGATAATTAACTAAAGCTCTAAGTCGAGTATATTGATCTTCGGAATTGCTTTTAGGTATAAATGAATATTCTAATCGTGCCAGATCTGTTAGTTGTGCCAGGACAGTATGTGTCGTGAAACAAAAAAACAAAAGCATAAAAATAGTGCACGATTTCGTAGTCATAAAAAGCTAATCGGTTTTAATTAAATTAATTACTGAATTACTCAGGTTTCTGAATAATATGAATGTCTCTTTGAGGGAACGGAATGGTAACATTATGCTCTCTAAACAACTTGTCAATTTCAAAACGTATATCACTCTTTGGAAATTGTGCTTTAAAACTATCAGCTAAAGTAAATACGAGTTTAAAATTTAAGGAACTATCACCAAAATTGGTAAACACAACAGAAGGTTCGGGAGAACTAATAACATCAGGATGCGTACTTGCCGCTTGTAACAATAATTTTTTGACAAGCTGTACATCGCTTCCGTAAGCAACGCCAACCTCAACGCTTTCTCTGGTTAAGGTTCCGTTTTGAGTCCAATTATAAAGGCTATTTGTTAAATACAAATGATTCGGAATGACCAGTACTTTATTATCGATTGTTACGGCTCTTGTGGTTCTTAATTTGATTTCTTCAACACGTCCAACCTTCCCTTCAATTTCTATAATATCACCAACATGTACCGATTGATCGATTAAAATAAACACTCCAGAAATAATATCCTGAAATAAGGTTTGTAAAGCCAAACCAATACCAATCATTAATGCCGCAGAAGCTGCAAAAACAGCAGTCACATTAACACCAACTGAATGCAAGGTGATTAATAAAATAATGACGTAAATGAGCCATCTAAAATATCCGAAAACAACATTAAATTTACCTTTATCATCTGAAGGTAAATTTCTCGTTAAGACTTTTAAAACCAACCTCAAAACTAAGGTAGTTATAAAAATGACAGTGATCACCACAAGAATATCAAAAATTGATATGCTAATATCCTTGCCAATATCTAAGTGCATTCCCAGAAAATTTTTAGCTTTTTCCCAGGCTGTGCTTTCTGTAATTGTTTCTTCTATTTTAGATAAATCCTGAATCATATTAATATTTAATCCATTTATACAGTTCTTTATAACTTGGTTTTTTACCATACATTAAGATTCCGACTCTATAGATTTTTGCAGCAAACCAAACCGTAAACATAAATGTAGCGACTAAAATTGCAAATGACAAGAACTGTTGCCAAATTGGCACTCCAAACGGTATGCGCATAAGCATCACTACAGGTGAAGTAAACGGTACAAATGAAAATACAGTAGATACGGTGCCGTGAGGGTCTTCGATAACTGTAAAAATCCCTACATAAACTGCTAAAATTAATGGCATAATAATAGGCATCATAAACTGCTGTGTATCGGTTTCATTATCTACCGCAGCTCCAACAGCCGCATACAGCGAACTGTATAGCAAATAGCCGCCTATAAAGAAGAACATAAAGGCAATCACCAGGTTTGCCAGTGGCAAATTAAAAAAGGATTGCATCGCTAATTGGACTTCGTTGGCAACTTCTGGATTTTCCATGGCTTGATTCATCAAATCCTGAGAAGGGGTTTGCAGTTCTGACATACTAATACCGAAGATTGCAGATAATACAAACACTAAAATACTTCCTAAGATCACCCAAATACCAAACTGTGTAATTCCTGCTAATGATGTTCCAATGATTTTCCCCATCATCAATTGTATAGGTTTTACAGAAGAGATTATCACCTCAATAATTCTGCTGGTTTTTTCTTCAATGACACTTCTCATGATCATATTTCCGTAGATAATAATGAACATAAACAGCAAATATCCTGCGGCACCTCCAAAGGCCAGTTTCAAATAACTATCCACTTTAGACGTCTTTTCTCCTGTAAAGGTTTCCTGAGCTATAGTCACATTCGTTTTTGATGCTTGAATTTTCGCAATATCAACACCATCATTTCGAAGTTTAGTCTCAGATAATTTCTTTTCAATTTTTTCTTCTAAGCTCGACATGATAGACAATGAAGGCGATTCATCAGAATAAAACCGAACACTAGACAATACATTCATGGTGTCCTGGCTCTTCTCGATGTACAGAAGTCCAAACTCACTTTTAGCCTTCACCAGTTCTTTAGCCGTTTCAAGATTTGTATCTGTAAGTATATTGTAAGTTGTATGCTCTGTACTCACAAACACATCACTTAAAACACCTGTTTCGTCCAGCACCGAAATACTGCGCTCTTTATCGTTATTTAACTGTGATAAATAGGCTACTACTGCAATTAAAGCAACCATAATTAAAGGACTCACAAAAGTCATAATAATGAACGATTTGTTCTTAACCTTTGTAAGATACTCGCGTTTTATAATGAGTGGTAAATGGTTCATTTTAGTTGTTTTTTACGGTTTGAATAAAAATGTCGTCTGCACTTGGCACTACTTCAACAAAATGATGAACTTCGGCTTTGGACGTTAAAAATGATAATAAATCATTAGAACTGTCTTGAGTGTTCAGTTTAATATTGAGTTTAACATCATCATGAAGATTTTTAAAGGTTGCTGGTAGTACTTCAAATTTTTCTTTGATAGCGTTGGTTACTTCTGTAACCGATTCGGTTTGTAATCCGACCTCAAACGTATTTGTTTTGTATTGACGTTTTATATCTATTAATTTGCCGTCAAGCACCTTATTAGATTTATGAATTAATGCGATATGATCGCAAAGTTCTTCAACAGATTCCATGCGGTGTGTTGAAAAAATAACCGTTGCTCCTTCATCTCTTAACTGAAGGATTTCATCTTTAATTAAATTCGCATTAATAGGATCAAACCCTGAAAAAGGTTCATCAAAAATCAACAATTTTGGTTGGTGCAAAACGGTGACAATAAATTGAATTTTTTGAGCCTGACCTTTACTTAGTTCTTGAATTTTCTTATTCCACCAATCGCCTATTTCTAATTTTTCGAACCAGTATTTTAATCGTTTTTTAGCTTCAGGTTTGGTTAAGCCTTTCAACTGAGCAAGGTACAATGCCTGCTCTCCTACTTTCATAGATTTATAGAGTCCTCGCTCTTCAGGCAAATAACCAATATTCTGAATATGTTCGGGCTTTAATGCTTCTCCGTCAAGTAACACACTCCCGGTATCTGGCATGGTGATTTGATTGATGATTCTAATGAGTGTGGTTTTCCCAGCACCATTAGGACCTAATAAGCCAAAAATACTTCCTTTGGGAACTGAAATAGAAACATTATTTAATGCTCTAAACGTTCCGAAGCTTTTAGATACAGAATCTGCAACTAATAGATGATTCATAAACTGTCTTTGTAGGGTTGAATTTTATGATGGTAAAGATAAAAATGTTAGTGATGAAATTTAGCTTATATGCGTAAAATTTTAACATTTATGCCAGATTCACAAAGAAGCCTATAAATCTCTGTTTTAATGAAAGTTAAAAAGGGTATAAAAAAAACAAAACCCACCCTTAAAACTAATTAAGGATGGGAAAAAATTGCTATGAAAAAGAAAAATTACCACTAATAGAAATTAGTGATAATTCAAATATAGTGTTTTTTATTAAAAAAGGGGATTGTTAAGAAAACATATCTTTAACTTTTTCAAAAAACGACTTGTCTGTGCTTTCTGGCTTAGGCTGGAAGTGCTCGTCGTTCTTCATGTTTTCGAAGAATTCCTTCTGTTGTTTGTTCAATGTTTTTGGTGTCCAAACGTTAACATGAACTAATAAATCACCACTACCATAACCATTGATACTTGGGATGCCTTTTCCGCGTAAGCGAAGGATTTTCCCCGATTGTACGCCAGCTTCGACTTTAATTCTCACCTTCCCTGTAACTGTATCGATTTCTTTAGACGTTCCTAATACAGCATCAGGCAAACTCACGTATAAATCATAATGTAAATTATCGCCTTCACGTTTAAGAGATTCGTGTTCTTTCTCTTCAATAACGACTAATAAGTCTCCCGAAATACCATTTCCTGGAGCTTCATTACCTTTTCCAGTTACCTTTAACTGCATTGAGTCGACAACACCTGCAGGTATTTTTACTGAAACTGTTTCTTCCTGAACTTTTAAGCCTTGTGCATCAGCATCTGCCGGTTTTTTATCAATACTTTGTCCGGCACCTCCACAAGTTGGACAAGTTGAAGCCGTTTGCATACGTCCGAGAATAGTGTTAGTCACTCTTGTGACTTGACCTTGACCGTTACAAGTAGCACAGGTTTTATAAGTTGTTCCAGGCGCTTGAACTTTACGTTTAACTTTAATTTTTTTCTCTACACCTTTAGCCACTTCTTCAAGTGTAAGCGCCACTCTAATTCTCAGGTTGCTTCCTTTAACACGGCGTTGGCCACCTCCAAAACCACCTCCAAAGCCAGAGAAACCTCCTCCGCCTCCAAAAGCGCCTCCAAAAATATCTCCAAACTGGCTAAATATGTCATCCATATTCATACCGCCACCGCCAAAACCACCAGCGCCTTCAAAAGCTTGATGTCCAAACTGGTCGTAACGTGCTTTTTTATCGGCATCGCTCAGTACTTCATAAGCTTCGGCAGCTTCTTTAAATTTTGCTTCGGCCTCACTATCATCTGGGTTTTTATCGGGATGATATTTGATTGCCATCTTTCGATAGGCCTTTTTTATTTCGGCTGCAGATGCATTTTTTTCTACACCTAATATTTCGTAATAATCTCTTTTTGCCATGTCTTTTTTTATTGTCCGATTACAACCTTAGGAAAACGTATTACTTTATCTCCCAGTTTATATCCTTTTTCGATAACATCAATTATTTTTCCTTTTAAATCGTCGCTTGGCGCAGGAATTTGAGTTATAGCTTCGTGGTCATCTGCATTAAATACATCGCCTTGACTAACCTCTATTTTTGTTAAGCCTTTCTTTTCTAAAGTTGATAAGAGTTTGTTGTAAATTAACAGCACACCTTTTCGTAATTCTTCGGCCTCTTTATCGTCTTCAATATGCAATAAAGCACGTTCAAAATCATCTAATACAGGTAACATCGATAACATTACATCTTCACTAGCTGTTTTAAAAAGATCAATACGTTCTTTAGCTGTTCGTTTTTTATAGTTTTCAAATTCAGCAAATAAACGCATGAATTTGTCTTTTTCTTTAGCTAAGTCTTCTTGCAATTGCTCTTCTACACTAATAGTTTCTACATTAGTATCTTCCGTATTTTCATGAACATCGTCTTGTAATTGAGGTTCTTCTATAGTTTGATTTTTATCTTTCTTACTCATATTCTTGATTGTTATAACTAAATCTTCGATTTAAGATGGCAAAAGTACTGCCATTATCTTAAAAATGTCAAAATGTCACCAAATAATTTTATCGGATATTGACATATCCTTCAGCAATATGTATTTTTGTGTGAAACAACCTTAAATAATACAAAAGACTATGAAAACGAAATTTTTAAAATTTTCAATGATTTTAGCTATTGCCTTTGCATTTACAAGCTGTAAAGACAAAGCTGATGAGGCAAATACAAGTGATGCGGAAGCGGCCGCTGTAAGCGATAGTACTTCTGAAAAATATATTGTCAATACGTCTGAATCTACAATTCATTGGAAAGGATTTAAACCAACTGGCACACATACAGGAACTATTAGTTTAGACAATGGTGTTTTTAAAACTGATGATGGTAAATTACATAGCGGAACTTTTTTAATTGACATGAAATCTATTGTGGTAACCGACTTAGAAGCTGGTAAAGGCAAAGAAAAGTTAGAAGCGCATTTAATGGGAACGGTTGAAGGTAAGGAAGGTGATTTCTTTGATGTGACGAAATTTCCTAATGCGGCATTTGAAATCACAAGCACAGAATCTATAGCTGCCGGAAAAACAAGATTATCTGGAAACTTAGCGATTAAAGGTCAGAAACATAATATTTCATTTCCTGTGACCATCACTAATGAAAATGACATGATGATAATTAAAAGCGAACCTTTTACTATTGATAGAACTACTTGGGGAATTAACTTCAAATCTAAATCTGTATTTGATAGTTTAGGTGATAATTTTATCAAAGATGATATGGAATTACAAATTGTTGTAAAAGCTAAAAAAGCATAAGTAAGCCAAAAGCTATCCATTATAAAAAGTCTTAATCATCTGATTAAGGCTTTTCTTTTTTGATTTCATAACATCTTAAAAACGGAAGTATCTCTTTATTTGGGATAACGCTTTTGAATATCCCGAATTAAATATTCTAATCCGTTTAACTTCAACTCGTAAACTTGTGTAAGCATGGCTCCTAAGGCGCCTTTAGGAAAGCCTTTATTGTGGTACCAAACGATATAATATTCGGGTAAATCTATAAGATAACGTCCTTCATATTTGCCAAATGGCATTTTGGTATGTGCTAATTTGATTAAGAAATTTTTATCAGGCTGAAGCATTTTATTTAGATCTAAAAGCGCTATACTTTTGAAGTTCTTCTTTTACAAATTCGGCCCAAATGGCTTGTTGTTCTTTATCAATAGAATTTTGACTTTGTAAGTCATAAGCATTTTGCATCTTAGCCAATTCCATATTAGCATCTTCATGTAAAGCCCTTAAATCTTCTCGTATGCGTTGTGACACTTTTAGCTTAGAAATACCATAGCGTAATCGTCTCACATGAAGTTCTGTAATATCAAAATGAAGTTGCTCATGCGCCAAGATATGATCATCTCCTTTATCTTTGATATACCAAGATTTTTCAGGGTAAAAATGAGCATCAGCCTGAGCATTAAAACTTACAAATCGATCATTAGATTGCTGTACAGAAAACGAAAATGTAATTCCCGATGCCGTGACAGCAACAGCATCTGAAGTGGTATCAACAGCACCTCTAAAATCTGCCCAAGTTAATTTTTTGTTTTCATTCCATTGTATGGTAACCTCATTGTTTGAGCTTACATTCAGAACAAATAAAAAAATCATTAAAAATCGCAGCAACATAGCTTTACATTAGTTCCAGTTAAACGTGATATCTTTTTCGATATCTGGATGTAAACTGAAATGTACAGGACATGTATTTGCTGTTCGTTCTAAAATTTTACGGGTTTTATCATCAGCTTCAAAAGGGAAGTCTAAAACCACTTCTATTTTGGAAATCCGTCGTGGATTACTCGCCATGGTTTTGGTTACTTGAGCTGACGTTCCTGTCATATCAATCCCCATATCTCTGGCCTTAATTCCCATAACGGTCATCATGCAACTTGCCAATCCTGTAGCAACAGTATCTGTAGGTGAAAACGCTTCTCCTTTGCCATTATTGTCTAAAGGCGCATCTGTTATAAAAGAATCGTTAGATTTAAGATGTGTACTTTGAGTTCTTAAATCACCTAAATAAATTACTTTTGAGGTCATTTTCCTGCTTCTACGATGGTTAAATTGTCATATTTCACGATATAAACCGCTTCATTAAAATAACCGCCAAACAGCTTTTTAGAATAGCGAAATTTATTTTCAACATACTCTGTTTCCACTTCGCTGGAGGAAGCTTTATACAAATCCTCTTCACTCGCCAAGCGCAATAAGAGGTCTAGCGTTAAATCAAAACCACGAACGGCATATTTATTCGGACTCACATTATACTCACGTCTGTACGCTCTTACAAAAGGATTATTGGCTGTTAATATATCGGTCGTTTTGTTTGGTGACGGATAATGAAACTTCAAATTTGACAGGTGATAATTAGAAATTTCGCGACCTTCAAACGCTTTGTTTTTATCGGTGGTCATCAAAATAATTTCTTTCCCTTTGATATTTAAACCATTAATAATACTAATAACATTAGATGCAAAACCCTCGTTATCTGTTTCTAAAAAGACAAAATTTCGTCCATTTTTAAAAATAGTTTCTAAATCGGTTTGGTACACAAAATAAGCCTCTGCTCCTTTTTTTGTTTTTCTGGAAAATATTTGTTTTGCTGAAGGAAACTCTGCCAATAATCGGTCACTAACGGCTTTATGCTTAGAGTCTGCAATGATTACCATATGCTTTGGCAAAGAATCTGTTTTAACGAAATTAATCATTGTCTTTTCTAAAAGTTCACTTGAAGGTACCGTTTGAAATACATTATCGTATAACTTTTCAGGCATTGTTAATGGTGATAATACCGGAATATGATCGCCTTTTAATTCTGAAGCAACCCGATCTAAGTTTTTGGGTAATAACGGACCAATAACAGCGTCATAATCTGAAAAATCGGTGTTGTTTAAAATATTAGAAATTTCAGACGATTGGTTTCTGGTATCAAATACTTTTAAATGTGTTGAAATTCCCAAACGTTTAGCCGAATCGATAGCCATCAATACACCAGCGTGAAAATCTAACGACACCGATAATAAGCCATCTGTCCTAATCGCTTTTTTAGCTTCAGCTACAGAATCTACATCAATTCGATGTGTTCTGTAAGGTAGCATCAAGGCTATTTTTTTAGTCTTAAAGTTTTTTAGAGTACTTGTCAAATCAGTGTTCACAAGATCTTTAACAACAAGCTCTGTTTTTGCAGTTTTTGGCACACGCAAAACCATCCCTAATTTGAGTCCGCCATCCTTCAAATCAGGATTCAGTTTTTCTAGTTGCTCTTGAGTGACACCTAACTTTCGATTCAAGGCCATATAACCTTCACTCTTTAAAACTGTATAATAATTGTATGTTTCTTCAACAGCTTTTTCTTCGTTATCACTAATATTAGGAACGTTTACTTCTTGGCCAGGTTGTAAAACGTCTTCGAGATCTGGGTTTAAAGCTTCAAGCTCTGGAACAGTAATTCCGAACTTATAAGCCACACGCCACTTCCCTTCTTTTGGTAAGACTTTATACTTTTTAACGGTATTATTTAAAGATACTTTACTAACAATCGTTTTAAACTTTGGGATTTGGATGCGATCGCCTTTCCGAAGATTTTCAGCATATAGAGACGTATTATGCTTTTTGATATCTTCAATCTCTACATTGTATTTTTTAGAAATGCTGTAGAGGGTTTCCTTACGCTTAACTTTATGCTTTCTGTAACCAATAAGTTCTTTTGTGGTTTCAGGAATGGGTTCATTTTTAACCTTAGAATCAGGAATAATCAAAACCGTATTTAAATCGATAGATTTCTTAGCATCAGGATTTAATGCGTAAATATCAAAAGGCGTCACCAAATACTGCTTTGCAATACTTTCTATAGTCTCGCCTTGCTTGACTTTGTGTGTTTTATACTCTTGAGCAATCGTAGACCAGCTACAAAACACCACAAGAAGTATGAAGATGAGTTTTTTCATTTAAACCATTTTATATTCTGAATTCCCTTTATTTAGGAAACCTTATTTCATTTCTATTATCAATTGAATTTTTAAAAGCAACTCGCTTATTCCCATTCAATTGTTGCTGGTGGTTTAGAGCTAATGTCATATACCACTCGATTTACACCTTTTACTTTATTGATGATCTCGTTGGAGGTCTTCTGTAAAAATTCATACGGAAGATTCACCCAATCGGCAGTCATCCCATCGGTACTTTCAACAGCTCTTAACGCGACACATTTTTCATAGGTACGCTCATCACCCATAACGCCAACGCTATTAACCGGAAGTAAAATTGCACCAGCCTGCCATACGCTATCGTACAAATTCCAAGATTTCAGGTTATTAATAAAGATCGCATCTACCTCTTGTAATATACGTACTTTTTCCCGAGTTAGATCACCTAAAATTCTAATCGCTAATCCTGGCCCCGGAAAAGGGTGTCGCCCTAAAATCGATGCATCCATTCCCATGGAAGCGCCTACACGACGAACCTCATCTTTAAATAAAGCTTTTAAAGGCTCTACGATTTTCAATTTCATAAAATCAGGCAAACCGCCAACATTATGATGACTTTTAATCGTTGCACTCGGACCTCCAGTAGCCGATACACTTTCGATAACATCAGGATAAATAGTCCCTTGAGCCAACCATTTTACATCTTCAATAAGATGAGCTTCATCATCAAAAACTTCAATAAACACGCGACCTATAGCTTTTCGTTTCTTTTCAGGATCGCTAACACCTTCTAAGGCATCCAAAAAGCGTGCCGAAGCATCGACACCTTTTACATTAAGTCCCATGCCCTCATATTGCTTGAGTACACTTTCGTATTCGTTTTTCCGAAGCAAACCATTATTTACAAAAATACAATACAAGTTTTTACCAATCGCTTTGTGTAATAATATCGCAGCTACGGAAGAATCAACACCTCCCGACAACCCTAAAACGACTTTATCGTTTTCTAATTGTGTTTTAAGGTCTGAAACGGTTTCTTCAACAAAGGAATCTGGCGTCCAATCTTGCTCAACGTGAGCGATATGCACCAAGAAATTTTCTAATAGTTGTTTTCCATCGGTCGAATGATAAACTTCGGGGTGAAACTGAATTGCATAGGTTGTTTCGCCTTCAATTCTGAAAGCTGCATTTTCAACATCATGAGTGCTTGCTAATAAAACACCATGAGTTGGCAATTGTTTGATGGTATCACTATGGCTCATCCAAACCTGACTTCCTTTAGAGATTCCTGTAAAAAAGTCTTCATCTTGCTTTACAAAACTCAAATTGGCTCTTCCGTATTCTCGTGTATTGGATTCGGCAACTTCGCCTCCAGAAAAATGCGCCAAATATTGAGCGCCATAACAGACGGCCAGCATTGGTTTTTTTCCTCGGATTTGTGATAAATCTGGATGAAGTACATCTTCGCCTCGAACCGAGTTTGGACTACCCGATAAAATCACGGCTTTGAAGCTTTCAGAATCAGCAGGAATTTTATTAAAAGGATGAATTTCGCAGTAGATATTTAACTCTCTAACGCGACGCGCAATAAGCTGTGTATATTGCGAACCGAAATCTAAAATTAGGACTTTGTTGTGTTGCATGTGCAAAAGTAATAATTGATTTTAGATTGGCGATTTTCAGTTTACGATTTTTTGAGTTTTTTTTTAACAATTCAAAACATCAATTAAATTAGGTACTGTGGAGTATGTACCCCTTTTGTCTTACCCTAAAAACACAACTGACATATAATAATATTATATTTAGGTGATTAGAATTCAATCCTATGAAATTTTCAACACAACTCAATATTTTAGCTTTGGTTTTATCAATGCTATTAAGTGCCCAAGAGCAACAGAAAATTGATAGCCTTACTCAGGTTATTAAAACCACAACAGCTGACAGCATTAAAGCGTTAAATCATTTAAAGATTGCCCAGCTTTTAATGTATAAAGATTCTGAGGAAACGAAAACAAATATTTCTGCAGCAGAACACCTCTACAAAAAGTCAACTAATTTAAAACAATTAGCCAATCTAAATAGTGTCAAAGCCGAGTATATGTTTACGCAAAACAAATATGACTCTGCGATGGTATTTGTTGAAAAGTCTGCAAATCAATTCCTAAAGAACGGTGATAGCATAAAAGGAGCAACCTTAAAATCTAACTTGGCAAATTTAGTTAAAGTACTCACTAGTGATTATGATCGCATACAATCTATATATGATGAAATTGAACCAATTGCGTTATCACATAAGGATACCGCGTTAATAGCCATTGTTCTCTCTGGCAAAGCTGATATAGCCTTACATAAAGGCCATAGAAATATCGCAATAGAGCTCACGAAAAATACGATTAACCTTAGAGAAGCTCAAAATGATTCTTTAAGAATTCCACAGGAGTATTTCAAAATTGGCAAAATTTATCAAGAGTTATTCGACTTTAAAGAATCTATTACAAATTTTGATGAAGGTATTGCCATTGCCGACGCCTCAAATAATTTCAGAATTAAAGCAGAGCTTTTAAGAATCAAAGGAACTTCTCTAATTAAACTGAAGCAATTTGACAATGCAGAAAAAAGTCTTCTTGAAGCTTTAGACCTTTCTAAAACGACTAATTTAAAGACGAGTGAATTACAAACCTTAATCATATTAGGATTACTCGAAGTTGATCGTGATGATCTTGAAAAAGCCGAACATTATGTGAATTTAGCCAAATCTATGATGAACCCTGTAAATGCCTATAATGTAGATTATAATTATAATTTAATTCGTGGTCAAATTGAATTAGGGAACAAACAATATCAAAAGGCACTCACACATTTTGAAAACTGCGTTGAACTAGCAGAAAAAAAAGGAGCTTTAGTCAACTTAAGCTTTTCTAAAAAATTCAAATCGCTGGCTTTAGAAAAGCAAGGTGATTATAAGCGGGCCTTAGCATTGTATAAAGAAAGTAGCGACGCTAAAGACACTTTAACTTCCCAAATGAGGACTTCTTTATCTATAGAACAAAAGATAATTTATGAAACCGAAAAGAAAGAAAAAGAAATTTTATTACAGAAAAAAGATTTAGAAATTTTACAACAAAAAGAAGCGACAAGTAAACTTCGAAATAATGCGTTAACTATTATTATAATTGGGTTACTTATCATATTTGGGTTATTGTTTTATGCGATAAAACAAAAAATGAAGAAAAATAAAATCTTAAGAGAAAACTTAGATAAAGATTTAGAACATAAAACTAAAGAATTAACCACTCATGCACTGCATTTAGCCAAAAAGAACGAAGTTTTAAACGATTTAAAACAAAAAGCTAAAGTTTTAAAAGCCGATGCCAATGCCGACCCTGGTTACCAAATGCTCATACAAACTATTAATTTTGACTTACAAGACGATAATAACTGGGAAAATTTTTCACGATATTTTGAGCAAGTTCATAAAGACTTCAATGCCAAAGCCCAGGAACAATTTCCTAATATTACCAAAAATGATTTACGTTTAATGGCGCTTTTAAAAATGAATCTATCATCAAAGGAAATTGCAAATATTTTAAATATTTCTAGTGATGGTATTAAAAAAGCCAGACAACGTCTTCGTAGAAAAATGGGATTAGAATCTAAAGATTCTTTAGAAACTGTAATATTAAGTATATAACTTACATATCTTTAATAATAGCTCTCAAATTATCTAGTAAATAATTCTTGTCTGTAACCACTCGATTTGTTTGCTCATATAATTTGTAATTGACCTTTTTAGCATCTAGATATGCTCTGGCATCTGCTAAAATACCTTCAATAACATCCGGATTTTCCTCCAAAAAGCTCAAAATAAGCTCAAATTTACTTTTTGTCGTTGTATACTCGCCATTAGCAATATGTGTTTGATTCTCATTATCGCTGTTGACAACTTCATTGTCTCTATTTGTGTATTCTGATAAATTAAAAAATTCTGCATCAAAATTAGGGTCTTTTTGTTTTAAATATAAAACAATAGCACTCACTTCACTTTTAAGCATATTGATTTCATCTTGCTGCTGTTCTAAAAGTTTTAATGTATCATTTGTATTAATTCCAACAGCTAAATTAATATAGGAAATGCCTCTAGCATCAGACTCAGACCAAGCTACTCCTACTATAGTTTTATAGTGTTCTACAGTCATGTTTTTAGGTGAAACTGCTCTCCCAATACCATCATTTAATCCTGATGGAATTATATAATCTCCAATAGATACTTTTCCTAAAACCTTTACAGGTATTTGTCCCATAAATGCGATTTTCTCAAAATCTTTTTCTCTGTTGTTTTCTGGCATATTGCCCAAAACGATTGGGTTTTTTGAAACCACCATAAAATGATCTGCAGTAGTAGTGTTTTTGGTTATTTTACCACCAGAAACTCCAACAATATCTCCATAGCTGAATATTTCATTTACATCTTTTTTTTCTAACCACTCTGCATAATCTCCAAATCCAGATTCAAAAGCAACTCCTACATTGTTTTGCATATGAACTCTAAGAACAACCCAATTAGCAATCATATCTACCATTTCAAAACCTTCAATAGCAGCAGCATCAAAATCATCAACACCAAAAAGATCTGCAGTTACCATTGCGAGTTGAAAACCAGTTTCTAAACCTTCTTGTGTTTGATTCCAAATAAAAGGGAAACTACTAGTCAATTCGTTATTGGTTTGACCTTCTATACGACCATATATGATATTATTTGCACCTTTAAACGACAGAAAATTATTTCCATTATTTGGTGTTCCTCCTGCTGCATTACCATTAAGTTCAATAGTAATACCTTGTTTACTACCTTTAACCCATAATGGATATGCTGTTGGAAATAAGTCACCACCTGCATCATCAACATTAGTATCGATAATAACTCTCCCATTTAGAAAACTATTAGCATTTACAAACAACGTATTATTTAAAGTTGTAGTCCCATTAACATTTAAAAGATTTGATAGATTTGTTGCTCCACTTGCAGTCAACGTATTTAATAAAGAATTTTGATTCACCGTTATATTGTCAAAAATACCATCTGCAAAATTAGAAGTTCCTAAAACATTCAAATCACCTTCTAAAAGCGAATTACCAGCAACCGTTAAATCTGAATACAAATTAGTATCGCCTCCTACAGCTAATTCTCCATCAAAACTAACCAAACCATCCACAGTCAAGTCTCCAGTTAGGTAAGTAGGACTTTGATTATTGACTGTTAAATTAGAATTTAAGTCTGTAGTTCCATCCGTGGTTAAGCTTCCTGATAATAGTGTCGGACTAGCATTATTAACGGATAAACTATTATTTAAATTGGTAGCGCCATCGACATCTAAGGTTGACGTTGCGATAATTTCTCTATGTCTTATGTAAGGGATATACGTTAGCTTTTGGTAGCTAAATTCTACAAAACCGTTACCATCAAAAAGATCTATTTCTACTCGCAAGAACTTTTCGTTATCCCAATATACCTGATTGAACGTCGTTAATGTTTCAGACGTCAATTCACCTTGACCGATCATTAAATTGATCATTCCAAAAGCGTCAGTTTCGGTATCTTGCGTCTCTTGATACTCAATTTGATTGGTATTATCAATAATGCTAAATCGGACTTTCAATGCCGTATTAGGTAAGTTATTTGATGGCACATCAACGCCTGGTATTTCTTGCGGATTATTATCTATAATTACAGCCTGATAACTAATACCATCGGTCTGCCCATAGCTCAATATACCAATGAGCATAACTAAAATAAAGGATACATGTTTTTTCATAGTTGTCGTATTATAAAGTACAATTACAACTTGGCAGACTTATGATTAAGCCAATACCAAATTGATGATTATTTAGTTTTAAAGATTCTTGATCCAACGTTTTATTCCCATCTATGAGAACCGTTTTTCCGTAGGTATAACTGGCGATTAACGCGGTATTTCGCGATATAGGATATTGCATCCCAAGTCCGGCTCTGGCAAAAAAAATGTAATTATTAAATTCATCTTCACCAACCAAATTAAACACCTGATTGTTTAGTGTTTGCGTACCTCTAATAAGATATTCAACAGCGACTCTTCCTTTGAGATAAAACGAAAAATCGCGTAAAGCGAAAAGCTTAAAATCTAATCCAGTATTTAGTCCTAGGTAAGTAACATCCCATTCAAAGTAATTATCCAAAATACGATCACTACCAATCGCACCATAACCGTTATATATGATACCTAAAGACAAGAACAATGTTTTGTTTTTATTAAGTACATCTCGGTATCCTATTTCCATATACGTATTAGGCTTGGATAGTAAATTGTCTAATGGTTCTCCTGACGAATTTTTATAGTCAAATCCTGATGTTGATTTACCTATTTCCACAAATAATTGTTGACCAGACAATTGCAAAGTCACAACAAAACATAACATAAGTAGTATTGTAGATTTCATTTTACCTTTTGATAATTTTAGCAACGAATCGTTTTTCTCGCATGACTACATTTAAAAGATATACACCACTTGTTATATCGTTTAATTCTATGGATAAAGATGAGGAAGGATTATATGTTTCAGATAGTACGATGCGACCAGTCAAATCAGAAACATAAATATTCAGTTCGTCAAAAATAGGTTCTCTAAAGTTTATCGTAATGGTTTCAGAAAATGGGTTTGGAAAAATAATAGCATCTATTAAAGTATTAGAATCACTATTAAGTAATGACGCATTTATAGGCTGAAGAAACCCTTGTCTTAAACTGTAATTTCCAGTATCAAAAGTTTTAATAACACTCGCTTGCCCAATACTCTCTTGAATGAAGTAGCTTTTATTATTAGCATAAACAAAATGAGAACTCCCTTGATTGGTAAGTGTTTCTTTTTTAAGAGTTTGTGCAAAACCTACACTGTAAAATAAAACGCATGCAATTAAAAAACGAAGATTATGAGACATAGCTATTATTTTGTTAATAGCTAATTTAAGCTGCTTTTTCAAGCATCAAAAGCAAATAATAAGATGTACCCCTTTTGTACCCTCTAAAGTAAAAAATAGTACAAATGCTGATAAAAACAAGGGAAGGATTCGCTTTCTATTGGACTGTAAGAATAGAAAATTCTCCTTTTAAAGGCTCTAGTTCTTTTATTAACTTCGGAATGATAGCGCTTCCATATTCTAAATAAAACTCTGAAAAATTCATATGGCGTTCTTGTAAACTTTGCCCAGGAAACAATACATCCTGAAGCAAAACAACACGTTCTAAATAATCGCTCAATTTTCTTTTCTGTGCTTTTAGCAAACGTTTCTCCAAATGTTCTAAACCTTTAATTTGTTTTCGTTCTTGTGCTGCAACGGCACCTTTAAAGGAGTTATCGGTTTGAGCCGCAAGTTGATATAAATCTTCAAATTGCGTTTTTAGATGTGCTTTCTGCTTTGAAAAATCAATTTGGATGTCTGAAATCTGCTGTGTCACTTTAGTCTTCAAATCTTCCTGATTCAAAAATAAATCGTTAACCGAAACATCTAATTTTTGAAGTTTTTCCCTTTGCTTCTCTGTAATCAGTAATACCGAATTACGAAGCAATAGCATTGGAAACATGACCTTTTGTGCTTCAAAATTTGATTTCAATTGCAACCAATACGCCAGTTCTCCACCACCTCCAATATAGCAAAGGTTGGGCAGAATAACTTCTTGAAATAAAGGTCGCATAATCACATTTGGTGAGAAATTTTCGGGTGCTTCTTTGAGATGCTTCAGCAATTCCTCTTTAGACCATGTAAGCTCTGTATTTAAAACACTGTAGACGCCATCGACTTCTACTATTCGTTCCCTGATATTTTCAGCGATATAAAACAAATTGATAGCTCTTGGGTTGACCTGAATTTTATAATTGCTGTCTAAGCTATTCAATTGTTCGTTGGATTGTGAGACCTTTTCAAAAGAGGTTTGATTGATCAGTTCATCTTCTATATAAGGAATAAATAAACGTTTTAAATCTCTGTCATCACCATCAACAATTACTAAGCCATAATCCTTAAACAAAGTATGCACCAAATAACGCATGGCATCGGCTAAATTTTGATGCTCCAGATAAGCGCTTCGGAATAAGGATTTTAATGTTTCAGCATTGCTTGTTGAATTCAACTGACTTGCAAAGGCTTCATAAACATGATCTAGCCCATCCAACTCCAAGGCTCCAACAGCTCCGGAAGCATTGCGATCCCACTGTACTTTTTGTCCTCTAAAATTGAAATAATTAATTTCAGCAAAATCATGATCTTCGGTAGCCATCCAATACACTGGTACAAAATTTTGCTTTGGATATGCGGCTTTTAATTGCTGGCACAAATTAATCGTTGAAATAATTTTATAGAAAAAATAAAGTGGACCTGTAAATAGATTAAGTTGATGCCCTGTAGTAACTGTAAAGGTATTGGTATCAGCTAAGAGGTCTATATGCTTTTGTGTGGCCTCAGAAGTAGCCACCGACTCATATTGCTTTTTAAGCGATTGAACTAAAACAGATCGGGTTTCCGAAGTAAACGCATTTTGCTTTTCTCTGATTTGTGCTTCAAAATTTTCAAGTTTTGGAAAGCGATTATAAAACGGCTTTAATGCGTTATGTTCATCTAAATAATCGCAAATCAAGGAAGAAAAATAAGTCGTTTCTCTAAACGGAATACAGTCTGTTGGCATAGTTATAATTCAATTCTACGGTAAAGATAATGCTCTTAGCTTTTTTTAAGTCCTAAATTTTAGTTAATTGATATTGACTTGCTATCTTTACTGTTCAACTAACTCCGATTTCTTATTTATGAAAAAATCTCTCAGCCTAATAATCGCTTTTATTATTTCATATACCACATTCGCACAAACACTACAGTCACCTTCAGAATTTCTGGGCTATGATATAGGAACCCAATTTTCACGACACCACCAAGTGGTTGATTATTTTAAGCATGTTGCAGACGAAAAACCACAACAGGTCCAATTAGAATACTACGGAAAAACAAATGAAAGACGTCCGTTAATGCTCGCTATAATTTCTTCCGAAGCCAACATAAAAAACCTCGAAACCATAAGAAAAAACAATCTTAAAAACACAGGTATTATAGAGGGAACACCAACTGCAACTGATATTGCAATTGTTTGGTTGAGTTATAATGTTCACGGTAATGAAGCCTCCAGTACAGAAGCCGCTATGAACACGATTTATAAATTACTTACCGAAAAACAAGCCTGGTTAGAAAATACAGTGGTTATTATCGATCCTTGTATCAATCCTGATGGTCGTGATCGCTACGTAAATTGGTATAATGAAACTGCCAGTACACCTTATGACATCAACCAGCAAGCGAGTGAACACAGCGAGCCATGGCCAGGCGGAAGAGCCAATCATTATTTGTTTGATTTAAATCGAGACTGGGCTTGGGCAACGCAGGTAGAATCTGCTACCCGATTAAAAGCGTACAATAAATGGATGCCGCATATTCATGTCGATTTTCATGAGCAAGGCATTAACGAACCTTATTATTTTGCCCCTGCTGCCGAGCCTTTTCATGAAATTATTAGTGATTGGCAGCGCGATTTCCAAACTCAAATTGGTAAAAATCATGCGACCTATTTTGATGCAGAAGGTTGGCTGTATTTTACACGCGAGCGCTTTGATTTACTGTACCCAAGTTATGGCGATACGTATCCAACTTATATGGGAGCGATTGGAATGACCTATGAGCAAGGCGGCCATGGACGTGCCGGATTAGGAATATTAAACGATGAAGGCGATGTACTTACTTTGGTTGATCGTTTAACGCATCATACAGTTACTGGATTATCTACGGTAGAGATAGCCTCTAAAAATGCCGAAACACTCAACCAAGAATTTGCTAAATATTTTGATACTACAAACTTAAATTACAAGAGTTATGTTTTAAAAGGCGATGCAGATAAAATTCAAAGTTTAACAGCGCTTCTCGATAAGCATGCTATTCGTTATGGTTTCGCTCAAGGCGGAAAAGTGAGCGGATATCTTTATGCGTCTTCTAAACAAGGTGAGATGAACACCTCTTCAAAAGATTTGGTGGTGAGCACAAATCAACCTAAAGGAAAGATGGTCAAAGTTTTGTTTGAACCACAAACCAAACTAAGCGATTCTTTAACTTATGATATTACAGCTTGGTCTGTACCTTATGCTTATGGTTTGGATGCTGTGGCGAGTAAGTCATTAATTTCAACTAAAGTTATTGGCAAAACACCTGTTTTAAACACTAAAAACTCGTCGGCAACCGGATATGTTTTAGATTGGAACAGCCTTCAAGATGCTCAGTTTTTAGCTGCAGTATTACAACACAATATTAAAGTACGTTTTACCGAAAAACCATTTACAGCGCAAGGTCAAACTTATGATCGAGGCTCTTTAATTATTGTTAGAGGCGATAATAAAACCATCGAACAATTTGACGATACACTAATACAATTAGGAAACCAACACAAGCGTCAATTGACAGCTTTAACCTCTGGGTTTTCAACCTCAGGACCAGATTTTGGTTCGCCTGATATTAAATTAGTTAATCCTCCAAAAATAGGCTTACTCTCTGGTGACTATACCTCATCGTATAGCTACGGAGAACTTTGGCACTTTTTTGAGCAACAATTACACTATCCTGTAACATCAATAAATACTGATAATTTATCAAGAACCAACCTTTCAAAATTTAATGTATTGATTATGCCTAATGGCTATTATGGCGGCTTGCTTAATGACGCGCTTATGGACAAGCTAAAATCATGGATTCGCGATGGAGGCAAACTCATAACGATTGAAGGCGCATTACATAGTTTTGCTGATAAGGAGGGTTTCGGACTCAAGAGAAATCAAGCTCAGGATCCTTCCGAAGACAAAGAAAAAAGCAAACGTATCAAATATGCTGATCGCGAACGTGACTACACCAAGAATTTAATTACAGGTGCCATTTTCAAAAGTGATGTTGACAATACACATCCAATGGCTTTTGGTTATGATGACAGTTATTTTACGTTAAAACTAGGAAGTGCTTCTTACAGCTTATTAGATAGTGGCTATAACATAGCTTATCTTGGAGAGAACCCAAAAAACGCCTCTGGTTACGCAGGAAAAGAAGCCTTGAAAAAGTTAAATAATTCGCTCATATTTGGCGAACAACGTATGGGAAGCGGGAGTATTGTTTACCTTGTAGACAATGTGATGTTTAGAAGTTTCTGGGAGAACGGAAAGCTTTTCTTAGTCAATTCCATTTTTTTTGTCAATAATAATTTACACGAATTATAAGGTCTAAAATGTAAATCCGAATTTAATTCCGCCCCACTTTGCTGTCGCTCCAGTATTAAATTCTTTAGTGATACTCGAACGTGTATATTCAAAATAAAGCGTTCGGGTTTGTATAACTAATCCATAATTGAACTGAAACGTAAAACGTTCAATGGCTTCCGAAGAAATTGTATACGGACTATCGGTATGAAACAAGCCACCTTGTAGTGTTGCATCATAACCCACAACCGTAAATACTGGTTGCGCATAAGTATATATTTGAAAGGTTTTTGTTTTTTCTTCAGAAGAGAATGGGTTATTAAATATTCCGAAGACAACATTTGTTCCCGCAGAAATATGAGTAAATAAAGTTCCTATACTAACATTAGATTGCACCTGGATGGATAAAAGTGAATTGAAATTTATAAGTTGTTTTTCGATCCCAAGATTGTAATTCACAACAACATCATTTTTTATTTGATGACGCCAACCTCGTGGTGTTTTATTACCAGTTGCTTTATGAATACCAACCTGCATTTCTTCTCCAAAAGCGCCAGGCCCAATTAAACCTAAACTTAATGAAGTATGCAATCGAAGTTTCTTAACCGTACTTTTTCCTACAACAGAATTTTTGAGCATAATAGCAGCAGCAAAAGGACGATCGCCAAATTGAATATCTGGAAGTTCATAATCATCTGGAGTAAATCCAATGTGCTCGATTGCTAAAGCATATTTCAAATCAAAATCTTCAGGTTTGATCAATAGTGAATTTATCGGATTTCCTTTAAAAAAAGGAGACACAAACTCCAAATTATAGCCTTGTGTATAATTCTCATCACTAGCAGCAAAATAATCGTTATCGTAATTAAATCTGAAGTAGTTGTCACTATCTATAGTTCTAAACGAAACCAGGTGATCAATTTTTTGAGCAGTTCCTTTAAGATAACAAAAGCATATTAGCAATGTAATTATGGAAGTTCTAATCATACTCTACTTACGGTTTTTGCTTACATAGGGTTTTATAAAAAGGAAAGCCGCCAAAAGGCAGCTTTCCAAGCAAATTTAGTTTAGTGATAGACTACATCACTAATCTAAAATTAATTTATGCGTCACAGAATTGTTATCTGAAGTGATATTCAAAAGGTATATTCCTGAAGCCATTCCATCAATATTAATCGTATTCAATCCCGTAGTAAGTGTTGTTTGCTTTACTAATTTTCCAGTAATTGAAATCACTTTCAAGTCAATATCATTTGAAACTGAAGTTCCAATTTCGATATTAAACACTCCTGTTGTAGGATTAGGATATACGCTTAATACAGCTGTTTCATTAAAATCGGTAACCGATAATACTGTTTGAGATTCGTAGGCACCAATATCTCTGGCGATACCAAACACAGGTTGACCAATTTGATCTGTAAACGTATCTGTAGCGTCACCAGCATCAAAGGCAGGTGAGTTATTTAATAATTGATGAGTTAAAGTCGAACCACCATTATTTTGTAATGGTCCAATAAGCGGATCAACTCCTTCTTGGTCATTGGTTTGTGGCGTAAATACATTTAAATCATCAGATCCAATAAGATTGTAATCATTAGAAGTTAAGGATCCAAAAACGTCTGTTCCCGAACTTGCTGAGTTTAATGCTACAATTGTATTCTTTAATGACACATCGTTATTAGCTTCAATTCCGCCTCCATTTCCTGCCGCAGTATTCATCACAACAGTTACAGCGTTTAAATCTAAACTAGCACCATTATTTGTAAGTCCGCCACCAGAAACAGATGCCGTATTACTTGAAATCGTACTGGTCATCACAGTCGTAATCGCTCCTGTATTATTATAGATTCCACCACCTTCTCCTGCAGTATTGTTATCTACAGTAGATGATGACACTGTCATAGTCGTTCCATTTTGGTTCCATAAACCACCACCTTCATTCGCTGCAGAGTTACCTGTAACTGTACTTGTAGTAATTGTAACTGTACCTGAATTTCCTGTAATATGGAGTCCACCACCATTTCCAGGCGCAGGTGAACCAGCACCACCATTAACATCATTACCAACCATCACAGAATTTGTAAACGTTAATGTTCCGTCAATAATTTCGATAGCACCTCCTGCTCTGTTAGCTGCATTAGACTCAAAAGACGAATCTGTAACAGTAACGTCACCAGCCGTACTTAATAATCCACCACCAGAAGCTGAAGCTCCAATTGATGTATTATTAGAAATTACGGTTCCATTTGTAATATTAAGAGTACCACCATTATTAAAAACACCAGCGCCACCGTCATCTGCGGCATCACCTAAAGCTAAATTAGAATCGATGGTTACAGCATCTAAAGTCATGACTCCAGAACCATTCCATAAGCCACCACCTTCACGACTTGCCGTATTTTCATTTACCATACCTCCAGTAATGTTAGAATCTCCAGGTCCAGTGATATGCAAACCACCTCCATTTCCTGGAGCAGCACCTGTAGAATTATTTAACATATTGGTATTGGTTAATGTTAATATGCTTCCTGAAATCGAATTTTCTTCAATGGCTCCACCAGCTCTAACCGACATATTATTACTTAATTCAGAATCGATAACAGAGAGTGTTCCCATATCATTTAAGATTCCTCCTCCAGAACCAGCAGTTCCAGCAGCATCATTATTACTAATCACTGTTCCGTTTTGAACAATTAATGTACCTCCAGCGTTAAAAATTCCGCCGCCACCATTATCGGCAGCATCTCCATTTGCAGTATTATTATCAATGGTCGTTCCATCAACAATCATCAACCCTGTTCCATTCCATAGTCCACCACCTTCAAGAGCGGCAATATTTCCATTAACTGTACCGCCTGTAACAGTTGAGTTTCCAGGACCAGTGATATGTAAACCACCACCATTTCCTGGAGCTGAACCTACTGTATTATTATCTAAATTAGTATTCATTAATGTAATAGTTCCAATGGCGACAGTTGAATTATCTTCAATTCCACCACCAGCTCTATTGGCTGAATTTCCACTAATTGACGAATCTGAAACCATTACAGAACCACCATCTACATTCTGAATTCCACCTCCAGAACCTGAAGTTCCACCAGCTAAATTACTCGTAATAAGTGTTCCATTTTGAACGATAAGTATTCCGCCGTTATTAAAAATTCCACCACCACCATTATCGGCAGCATCTCCATTAGCGGTATTATTTTCTAGGGTAACAGCATCAACAGTCATTGTCCCTGAACCATTCCATAAGCCGCCACCTTCAGAAGCCGCTGTATTATTATCAACAGTTCCGTTAGTAACGCTCACCATGCTATTTCCACTCACATGAAGTCCACCTCCATTTCCGGGAGCTCCTGCTCCTGTTACCACACCAGTTTCATTAAAATCTAAACTAACATTGGTAAGTGAAACTGCACCAGCACCATTGGTTTCTATTCCGCCACCAGCTCTATTAGACTGGTTGTTCAAGATTGAAATTCCATTAGCCGTTAACGTACCCGCAGCATTTAAGATTCCACCGCCTGTAGATTGAGCTCCATCAGCAATGTTATTCGTAATAGCTGTTGAACCTGATAAATCAAGAGTTCCACCTTCGTTAAAAACACCTCCGCCTCCAGCGGCTCCAGGCGTCATCGCATCATTTCCAGATGCTGTGTTTCCATCTACAATATGATCTACCAGTATCATAATCCCTGAACCATTCCAAAGTCCACCACCTTCATTAGCAGCCGTGTTTCCATTTGTAGTTCCGCCATTAATAGTGGCATTACCAGAACCAGTGATATGTAAACCACCTCCATTTCCTGGAGCAGCACCTGTAGAATTATTATTCAAAGTAACATTTGTTAATGTGAGTGTTCCGGAAGCCAAGGTCGAATTATCTTCAATTCCGCCTCCAGCTCTATTGGCTGAATTATTCGTAATCGTTGAATTTGAAATGGATACTGTTCCTCCAGCTACGTTTTGTATACCACCACCAGAACCCGATGCGCCATCAGCCATATTATTGATAATAGTTGTTCCATTTTGAACGATCAACGTTCCGCCGTTATTAAAGATTCCGGCGCCACCATCATCTGCTGCATCACCACTAGCTGTATTTCCATCGATATTTGTTCCATCAACAGTCATAGTACCAGACCCATTCCATAAGCCACCACCTTCTCGTGCAGCAACATTATTATTAACCGTTCCTCCTGTAATATTAGAATCAGCTGCACCTGTAATATGGAGTCCGCCTCCATTTCCGGGAGCAGAACCCGTCGTATTAGAATCTAGAATTGAATTTGTAATATTTAAAGTACCTTCTATAATTTCGATACCACCACCTGCACGACTTGAAGTGTTTGTCGTTATTTCTGAAGCATCGATAGTCACCACACCTGCAGTTGACAGGATACCACCACCTGAGCCAGAAGCTCCAGTAGCCGTATTATTTGTGATTCTTGTTCCTCCAATTACATTTAACGTTCCGCCATTATTAAAAATTCCTGCGCCACCATCATCTGCTGCCGCACCAATTGCTGAATTTCCTGAAATGGTTGTTCCATCAACAGTCATTGTTCCTGAACCATTCCATAATCCACCACCTTCACGCGTCGCAGAATTGGTATTAAATGTACCACCAGTTATAGTCGCATTTGCAGCACCTGTGATATGAAGTCCGCCACCATTTCCTGGCGCAGAACCTGTTACATTTGAATTAACAGTAGAATTTGTAATATTTAGAGTTCCTTCGATAAGTTCGATTCCTCCACCAGCACGATTAGAAGCGTTATTGTTAATTAGTGAAGCCTCTATGGTAACAACACCTGCGGTTGAAAAAATTCCACCTCCAGAACCTAAAGCGCCATTTGCATCGTTATTTGTTATGCTTGTTCCACCTATGACATTTAGGGTTCCTCCATTGTTAAAGATTCCCGCACCACCATCATCAGCAGCAGCTCCTTGAGCAATATTACTGTCTATAACAGTTCCATTAACTGTCATGGTACCAGACCCATTCCATAAGCCGCCACCTTCACGACTTGCCGTATTACTATTCACAGTTCCCCCTAATATATTAGCATCAGCGGCACCAGTGATATGTAAACCACCTCCGTTTCCGGGAGCAGATCCCGTCGTATTAAAGTCTAAAGTTGTATTTATTAGTATTAAGTTTCCTTCAATTAATTCAATTCCACCACCAGCGCGGTTAGACGAATTATAGGCAACCCATGAGGTATTAACCGTTACGCTTCCGTCGGTACTCAAAATACCTCCACCAGAACCTGAAGTTCCCGTAGCCACATTATTAGTAACTGTTGTTAAATTTTGTAAGACTAAAGTTCCGCCATTATTGAAAATTCCGCCGCCTCCAGTATCTGCATCTGGACCTTGGGCATCATTCCCATCAACTAATGTATTATCGATAGTCATGGTTCCTAAATTATTCCATAAGCCACCACCTTCAGAAGCTGCAAAATTAAAAGTAATTGTACTATTATTAATTGTAGCATTCGTCGTACCAGATAAATGAATAGCGCCACCATTTCCTGGGTTAGGCATAATTGTATTCCCTAATCCTATATCAACACCAGCAGCATTTCCAGTTAAAGTTATACCGTCTAAAGTTAAAGTCCCTTCAGAACTATCTTCAATGGCACCACCAGCTCTACTCGCATAATTCCCAGAAATTGTTAATCCGTTAGAAAGATTTAAAACACCTCCTGTATTATTGAATATGGCACCACCACGACCACCTGGCGTACTAGCACTAGCTATATTTCCAGTAAGCGTTGTTGCATTATCAACATTAAGTGTTCCGCCATTATTAAAAAGGCCTCCACCACCTGTAGCATCACCTGTAGCTGTATTATTAGTAACGGTTGTTCCGTTAATTGACATTACACCAACACTATTCCATAAACCTCCACCTTCAAAAGCGGTATTGTTTGATACTGTTCCGCCATTATAAATAACATCACCAGCTCCAGAAATATGAAGTCCGCCACCATTTCCTGGTGCTGGTCCATTTACTGTATTTCCAATTAATGATACATTATTGAAAGTATAAGTTTCACCAACGGCAGAATTAATTTCAATTCCACCACCTGCTCTATTAGCTGTATTATTCTCGATTGTAAGTCCGTCAACATTCAAAGTCCCTGGAGTCAATGTAAAAATTCCGCCTCCAGAACCTAAAGTTCCTGAAGCAGTATTATTTGAAATTGTTGTTCCGTTTTGAACGATAAGTGTTCCTCCATTGTTGAAGATACCTCCACCGCCATCATCACTTCCGTCACCTTGAGCATCATTATTTTGGATTATCATACCATCAACAGTCATGGTTCCGAAGCCATTCCAAAGAGCGCCACCTTCACGTGCTGCACTATTTCCACTAGCCATACCTCCTGTAATATTTACTGAACCGTTGCTAGATACATGAATACCGCCACCATTTCCAGGAGCCGCTATAGCTGGTGATACACCAGCATTATTATTTAACAAGGATACATTATTGAGCGTTGTTGTTATGGTGGCACCACCAGCTGTTTTGTCTTCAACACCACCACCAGCTCTATTGGCTGTATTTGATGATATTTCAGAATCATTAACCACTAATATTCCACCAACATCGTTAAAAATTCCACCACCAGAACCAGCAGGAGAACCCGTGGCATTAGCTACATTGTTGGAAATAATACAATCATTAATAATTACTGTGGCATTGGTCATATAAATACCACCACCATCGGGTGCAACACCATTAGTTAATGTTAAATCATTTAAAGTGACGTTTCCAGAAGTAATATTAAATATTCGTCCATTAGAATTGGCATCAATAACCACAGTTGATGAAGGCGTACCTGTTATGGTAAGATCCTTATCAATTAAAAGTTCACTGTTTAAAGTGACCGTAGTAACCGATGGCATAAATGTAATGGTTCCACCCATAGGTGTATCTGCGATTTCATTTCGCAATGTTCCGTCTGTTCCATCATCGGCACCACTTGTAACAATTTGTGCGAATGAATGTGTTGAAATAAAAAATGCTATTGCAAAGGCAATACCAAGAGTAATTTTGTTTCTCATTTGATTAGTGTTAATTAAACGTTTGTTTTAACGCCTTTTGGGGTAAGACACTAACACTTACGAGAAAACTCAAGAGTGGGTTTTATAAAACTGAAATTTTAACATTTTATTAAGAATAATAAATGCAAACTCCTTTGATTATAGGTTCAAAATTTGACAATATTTAAACAAAACGAATTGATGATTAAGGAATTCTTAATTACATACGTTCAGGAACATTGATTCCAAGAAGGTTAAATGCATTTTTTATCACGTTAGCAACGGTTTGAGATAACTGTACACGCCACACTTTTTCGGAGGTATTATCGGCACCTAAAATAGAAACATTTTGATAAAAGGAATTAAATTCTTTCACCAATTCATAAGTATAGTTTGCTATGAGCGCAGGACTGTAATTATCTGCAGCATTTTGAATCACTTCAGGAAACAATTCTAATTGTTTAAGTAGTTCCTTTTCTTTAGGATGCATGATTACCTCTGACTGACTAGAAGTTACAGACACATCTAAATTAGATTTACGTAAGATTGACTGAATACGCGCATAAGTATATTGAATAAAAGGTCCTGTATTGCCTTGAAAATCGATAGACTCTTTAGGATCGAACAAAATACGTTTTCTCGGGTCGACTTTAAGAATAAAATATTTTAAAGCACCTAAACCAATTGTTTTGTAAAGCGCTTGTTTCTCTGTTTCAGAATAGCCGTCAAGTTTTCCTAATTCTTCAGAAATCTCACCAGCAGTCTGTGCCATTTCATCGACCAAATCATCGGCGTCAACCACAGTTCCTTCTCTACTTTTCATTTTTCCGGAAGGCAAATCAACCATCCCGTAGCTTAAGTGATATAAATTATCGGCCCAGTCAAAACCGAGTTTTTTAATAATTAAAAACAAGACTTGAAAATGGTATTCCTGTTCATTCCCAACGGTATACACCATACCACCAACATCTGGAAAATCCTTGACACGTTGAATTGCAGTACCAATATCTTGAGTCATATATACGGCAGTCCCATCGCTACGCAAAACGATTTTTTCATCTAAACCTTCATCGGTTAAATCACACCAAACCGACCCATCTTCTTTCGTAAAAAACACGCCTGTTTTTAAACCTTCGGCTACAAATTCTTTACCTAATAAATAGGTTTCGCTTTCATAATATAAGGTGTCAAAATCGACACCTATAGCTTTATAGGTCGCATCAAAACCGTCATAAACCCAACCATTCATTTTTTTCCATAATGCGACAACTTCCTCGTCTCCAGCTTCCCATTTTCTGAGCATATCCTGGGCTTCTAATAAAATTGGCGCCTGCTTTTTAGCCTCTTCTTCGGTTTGTCCTTTGGAAATAAGCTGTTGGATTTCTGCCTTGTATTCTTGATCGAATTTCACATAGTAATTCCCTACAAGTTTATCGCCTTTTAGACCAATTGACTCTGGAGTTTCTCCATTTCCGAAGCGCTTCCAGGCCAACATACTTTTACAAATATGAATGCCTCTATCATTAATAATTTGCGTTTTATAAACCTTCTTTCCTGATGCTTTTAAAATTTCAGAAACGCTATACCCTAAAATCACATTTCTAATATGTCCTAAATGCAGAGGTTTATTTGTATTAGGTGAAGAATACTCGACCATTACTGCTTTTCCTTTAGAATTAGGTGTAGCAAAACCGTAGTTATTCTGGTCCTTAATACTATTAAAAAAATTAATATAATAGGCATCGTTAATTTCGATATTTAAAAAGCCTTTTACGACATTAAATGCCTTGACTTCATTAACGTGCTCTACCAAATACGTCCCAATTTGTTCTCCTATTTGGACAGGATTACCTTTAACAATCCTCAACATAGGAAACACAACAACTGTAATATCTCCAGCAAACTCTTTACGAGTGGCTTGAAATTCTACTGATTGTAATTCTGCATCAAAAACAGATTTTACGGCCTGTTTTACCTTTTGTGACAGTGTCTCCTGAAGATTCATTTTAGTCATGATTTTAAGTCTGCAAAGATATGTTTTTTATTAAAATTTTAAGATGACTAGGCGCTTTAATTACTTATTTTAGTCCTATTAAGCATTCAAATTTATGGAAAGACAGCACCATTTATTACGAGGAATTCCAGTATTAGCATCATTAAACATTAAAAAGACCGTCGATTTTTACAAATCCAAACTAGGCTTTAATCGTGTGGGATACCTCGATGATAATTATGCAGTAATTGCTCGTGACCATTTTGTGGTACATTTTTGGAAGTGTAATGATAAAATCCATCCAGAACACACAAGCTGTTATGTTGATGTTAAAGATATAGACATCTTATATAAGGAATTACAAGCTTTTGACGTGATTCATCCCAACGGAAAACTAGAAAACAAGCCTTATGGTATGCGCGAATTTTCAATTCTAGATCATGATGGAAATTTAATTAAATTCGGACAAGAATTACATCCATAAGAAGTACTCTTATTTTAGGATTAAACACACAATCACTTAATAATCAAAACCTTAACAAACAACATGCATTTCGTCGATAGTTGTGCCGTTTTTCTATGTTTTTTGCCGTTTATCTATTCGTCGATGTTTTTATAAATTTCAATGGTCACTTTAACTAATTTATAGGTATTAAAACCTAAAAATTAGGGTTTAAGAACCTTTTTAGTGATTTTTGAAATGCTATTAATCAAAGTCCCAAACGTTGATGAAACTTAATAATCAATCTTTATTGAGATTGTCATTATTATTAAAGCACCCTAACTATCCAACGCTAAAGGAAGTATCGTGTAGAAATAATTTTGCAATTATTAATGCCCAAACTAAACTATGAAACAGTTAATAACATTAGCTGTTTTATGTGCTTCGGTCTTTTGTGTTTCACAAACCAATGAGATCGATAGTCTTACTGTGCATTTATCTTTTCAAAAACAAGATTCTACAAAAGTCGATACTTCGTTACGTTTGGTTAAAGCGCTTTACGAGGCCAAAAGCTACAAAAAGGCACTTGTATATATCGAAAATACAGAACGTTTATCCAAAGTATTAAATCACACCAAAGGCATCGCTGATGTTAACTACTACAAAGCTTTAATCTATGCCCAAAGAGATGATTATTACAATGCCATAGATGGCTATAATAGATCCAAACGCTATTATACACAGTTAGGCGACACTCTAGGAATTGCCAAAGTGAATAACAGTATTGGCTTGATAGAAATTAAACGAGGAAACTATGGTGTCGGTCTTGAGAATTCACTATCTGCCATTAAAACCTTTGAATCACGTCATTTAAATAATGAATTGAGTTCTGCGTATAATAATTTAGCTGAAGCTTATTACAACACACATCAGATAGACAAATCTCTTGAATTTAACATTAAAGCATTAGATGTAAGGGAACAATTAAAAGATAGCATTGGTATTAAAACCTCAACCCGAAACATTGCGCTTTTATATTCTGAACGAAAAGAACACCGAAAAGCCATTGAATATTACGAAAAGGTTTTAAAGCTTCTCAACCCTAATACAGATCAAAAGCTCAGAGGTGAGATTTTGCCGCGAATTGGTGCCGAATACCTCAAGTTTAAAGATTATGACAAAGCTGCCGAATACCTTGTTGAAGGTTTAAAGTTCAACAGAAAAAACAATAATGACGATGGTATTCTAAGAGCGTTGAATGCTATTGGTGAACTCAATATGCAACAAGGCAAAGTAAAGTTAGCTCAAATTCAAATTGATGAAGCTTACACAATTGCTTCAAAAATCAACAATAAACCTGAGTTACTTAAAAACTACAGATTGCATAAAGAATTAGATTCAATAAATGGAAAATTCCAAAATGCATTCTTTTGGCAAGGCAAATATTTTAACTTAAAAAGTGAACTCGATAAGGCCAACCAACCTATCATTCCAGTTATTACCCAACCTATCACTGTGGAACCTCTAGATGCTGATGAGGATTTTAATGCCATAGCTTTAAAGCAACAAGAAGAAGAAAAAGATATTCAGTTTAAAAAACAGAAAGCGATTTCATATGTTTTAGGTGCTGCGTTTTTAATTGTATCTACAATTTTATTATTGATTTATCTCAAACGAAAAAACACTCTTAAATTTAATAGAGAACTTCGAGAAAAAAACGAACAAATTGAACTTCAAAATCAAGAGTTTGCTAAACAAACCAAGCATCTCGAAGAAGTAAATAATGTAAAAGACCGCCTTTTCTCTATTGTGTCTCACGATTTAAAAGATTCCATTTCTTCTATAAAAGGCTTTATTGACTTACTTAAAGAGGATGGGATTTCTAGAGAAGAATTTTATGACCTTGTTCCTGAATTAAGTGAAAATGCCGATAATGCATCACAACTGCTTTATAATTTACTGAACTGGTCTAAATCTCAAATGCAGAATTTAGAACCTAAGGCCGACTTGTTTAACATCCAAGACGTCTTTCAGAATAAAATAAGTCTTGTTGAACAAAAAGTGGAGCAAAAACGTATTGTTCTTATCGACGAATCGCAAAGAGATTTTGTTTATGCTGATAAAAGTATGATTGAAATCGTGATACAAAATTTAATTACAAACGCGGTCAAATTCACCCGAGTTGGTGATGTGATCACCGTTTCAAATACCGATCATAATGGTAATGCATTAATTTGTGTTGAAGATACTGGTGTTGGGATTTCTAGAGAAAATGTTGATAAACTTTTCCAAAATGGCACCTTTACTACAAGAGGTACAAACAACGAAAAAGGAACAGGTTTAGGCCTAACAATTTGTAAGGAATTAGTCGAACTTAATAACGGCAGAATCTGGGTAGAAAGCACACCAAATGTAGGCACAAAATTCTATGTAGAACTTCCTAAAATGAAACCAGCTACAACGGCTTAATTTTCAAGAAATCTTATTTCATTATTTTTACTATCTTTCAAAAAAAGAGACTAATAATGATTCGAAACTTTCTAACACTGCTTATTATCCTAACTTTAATTGGTTGTAAAAACGATAAGCAAACTCCTCAAGAGCCAATATCTCAAGATCACTCACATGAATTAGTTGCACTCATGCAAGGCTCTTTTGATTCAGAAATACAATCGCAGGTTGACTCTACCTATTTCAATATCTCATTACATATGTATCCGATATGGAAAGACAAAGGAAATTTCTTATATGTGGAACAAGCTTTGAGTTCTAAGCAAGAGCAACCCTACCGACAGCGTATTTACGAAATCACCCGATTAAATGACAGCATGTATAACTCGGCAGCATATACTATTGAAAATGATTCGCTTTGGATTGGTAAGTGGAAAACACCAGAAGCTTTTCAAGAACTTACTTTAGATCAGATTTCTAAAAAAGAAGGTTGTGAAGTCTTACTCAAGCGACTCGACGCAGATTATTTTAAAGGCGAAACAGGGGAAAAAACTTGTGAAAGCACACTCTATGGTGCTGCTTATGCGACAAGCGAAGTAGAGATTATGGAAGATAAAATCATTTCATGGGATCGTGGCTTTGACGCTAAGGGTGAACATGTTTGGGGCGCCGAAAAAGGTGGTTATATTTTCAATAAACTAGATTAAAATTACAAAGCAAAAACAGACTGTTTAGAATGCCTTCATTTAGTATTAACGTCATGCTGAACTTGTTTCAGCATCACATTACTATTTGACATTCCATAAATTGTTAAATGAGACTCTGAAACAAGTTCAGGGTGACGATTTAATGATGTTGAATATGAATCTCTTCTGAAAAAATGCAAGCTAAAACTTAGTTAAGCGGCTAGTTTTTAGGTAAAAACACTTCAGCCATCATACAGCGAGCGCTTCCGCCTCCACAGGTTTCAATTGTTTCTAATGAACTGGATACTATCGGACAAAAACTTTCGATTGTCGCAATTTGCTTTGGTGTTAGACTGTCATGAGCCGCTTTGCTCATCACCAGATAGCGCTGCCCATTATGACCTTGAACCTGAAGCATATTTCCTGCGAAATGATGCATCTGACTTTCGGTAATCTCAATTATGGTTTTACCATCAGATTTTAAATTTTTAATGACATGCTTCCGCTCTTTTTTATCATCAATACTATCCAAACAAATAACCGAAAACTCTTCAGCTAAACACATCATAACATTGGTATGGTAGATAGGCAAGCGTTTGCCGTCAACTGTTTGATTGGCAGTAAAAATTATAGGTGTATACTCAAAATCTTCACAAAATTCAATAAATAAATCTTCATCAGCTCTAGGCGATAAAGCGCAATAGGCTTTTGAGTTGACTCTGTCTAAAAGTAAACTTCCTGTGCCTTCTAAAAAAACTCCTTCTTCTTCAGCACTCGTATAATCAATAATGTTTTCTATTTTAAAGCCTTCACTTTCTAATCGAATAAACACCTCATCACGTCGTTCTCGTCGTCGGTTTTCAGCAAACATGGGATATAAACCAACATCGCCATTTTCATGAAAACTCACCCAATTATTAGGAAATATAGAATCTGGTGTATCCATTAATTTATCGTCTTCCTCTACAATCACCTGAACTCCAACAGCACGCAACTTTTCTACAAAAGCATCAAACTCAGCTTGTGCTTTAGCATTGATTTCAGCATTTTTTAAATTTAAATCTTCTTGAAAATAATTGTTGACTGCTGTTTGTTCGTTCATCCTAAAGTTTACAGGACGAATCATCAAAATAGTGTTTGTTGTCTGAGACATTTTTTAAAATTAAAGTGCCGTAAAATTAATTAATTTTCATCTAGAAAACTACATTGCGCTTTTATTATTTTGATTGAATTTTAACCAGTCTAAAGCCTCTTCACGTTCTCTAAAAATTTTAATGTTCCAGTTGTTGCCCTTATTTAAATCGATAAGAACTTTTGTTCCCATTTCGGCACTAAAATTATACAAAACAACGGCCATACAGTTGATTTCTTTTAAATTGGCAATTTTAACTTGAGCGTCAAAAGTATAGGAATAAGCGTGTTCTTTATTGATTAATAAAGAGAATGGTGCCACGAGATTAGACAATAAAAAATCATGATAAACTTCCACCATTTCAGCGTCCATAATCACATCGTCATTGATGACAACTTCGGCTATACTTTTATGAAGAAGGGTAATCTTCGCAAAGGGTAATATAAAAACTTTCATTAGCTATTAATTAAGAGGGATATTCAAAATTAGATTAACTTTGAAAAGTTCTAACTTGTCGTTCAGAAAGAAATAAACAACATATTAACAATTAACCCATCAATTAGCGTTCTGGTATGAAAAAATTACTTTGCCTTTTTATCATTGTCTTCTCTTGTTCTTCAGAAAAAAACTCAACAGACAATGATTTGATTACAACGTTTGAAACATCAAATGGAACAGAAACAGCTACTTATGATGAAGTTATTACATTTTACAGACAACTGGCTTATGAATATGATGCTATAGAACTGAAATCTGTTCGGGGTACCGATTCAGGAAAACCACTCCATATGGTGACCCTTAATCCTGATGAAAATTTTGATTTTACAGAAATAAAAGAAAATAAACGTGTGCTCTTAATCAATAATGGTATACATCCGGGAGAATCTGATGGTATTGATGCTACCATGCTGTTATTTAGAGATATCGTTCAAGGAAAAATTGAGATGCCCAAATCTACCGTTTTAGTCACAATCCCTATTTATAATGTTGGTGGAAGTTTAAACCGAAATTCGACAACAAGAACCAATCAAAACGGACCAGTTTCGTACGGATTTAGAGGTAATGCACGTAATTTTGATCTGAACAGAGACTTCATTAAAGCCGACACTAAAAATGCGCAGTCCTTTGCGTTAATTTTTAATGAGATTCGGCCAGATGTTTTTATAGACAACCACGTAAGTAATGGTGCCGACTATCAATATACATTGACTCATTTATTCACGCAACACAATAAGTTAGGAGGAAGTCTAGGCGCTTTTTTACATGACAAAATGATGCCTCAATTAGAACAGAAACTTTTGGAAAAAGATTGGGACATTACACCTTATGTAAATGTATTTAACAGAACTCCAGAACAAGGCTTCGCACAGTTTATGGATTCGCCACGCTACTCTACGGGATACACAACATTGTGGAATACCTTAGGAATGATGGTAGAAACTCACATGCTAAAACCTTACAAACAACGGGTTGAAGGAACTTATGAGCTCATGAAAAGTATGATTGAAATTACAGAATCTGAAGGTGAAGAAATTACAAAACTGAGAAGAAATGCTTTATCTGAATTGAAAGCAAAAAAAACCTATCCGCTGCAATGGACCGTTGATACCACCAAAACATCAACCCTACAATTTAAAGGTTACGAAGGCCAAATGATTCCCAGCGAATTTACTGGAGCACAACGTTTAAAATATGATAGAACCAAACCCTTTACGAAAGAAGTCATCTATAAAAATTACATGACCCCAACTTTAGAGGTTACGATTCCTAAATCTTATGTGATTCCGCAAGCCTGGTGGGATGTCATTTACAGATTATCATTAAACGATATTGTGATGCATAAACTTGAAAAAGACACCACCTTGACAGTCACTTCTTATAAGATTAAAAGTTACGACACCAGAAAACAGGCTTATGAAGGACATTATCCGCATTACAATATTGAAGTGGAAACTCATGTGGAGAAAGTCAAATTTTTTAAAGGCGACTGTATTATCAACACCAATCAACGCGGCTGCCGATACTTGCTTGAAACCCTAGAACCACAGGCAACAGATTCATTTTTTAGCTGGAATTTCTTTGATACCATTCTGCAACAAAAGGAAGGATTTTCACCTTATGTATGGGAAGATAAAGCTCAAGAATTGCTCGTTAAAAATCCGAAATTAAAAATAGACTTTAATCTTAAAAAGACCTACGATGAAGCGTTTGCAAATAACTGGTATGCGCAATTAGATTGGATTCATAAACAAAGTGCTAACTACGAAAAAGCGCATTTACAATATCCTATTTACCGAATAGAATAAAACAAACCTAAGGTCAAAAGTGACTTGTCAAGCTTATTTACTTTAAGAGCTTCTTGAGATACATCTTGATCGTATTTCCTGAAGAGGAATGATAATAAACCGTATTGGTACTTCTGTTGACAAGTTGAAAAGAATACTCAGTATTACCCGAAAAGCTTTTAGAACTTTGAATAAAAACCATGCATTTATAATCCTCAATAGCGTATTTATCTGGACCTAAACCAGAAGGGACTTCAGAAACATCAGCCACATGAATAGGATAAATAATTTACTCAAACAACTAATTTGTAACGTTTTATCTAGACCAAAATCTTGATATTTGCATAGCTATTACTGAGTGCCTCCTGACTCTCTTTAGGAGATAACCACGCTACTTTTGTAATTCCTTCATTTTCCTGCGGAAATAATTCACCTTCAAAAGTGGTGGTCATTTCAAACCAATAGGTCACTTTTATTTTGTGTCGACCATTGCGCTTAAAAATATGGTAAGTCGTATCTAGAGGCTTTGTAATCTCTAAACCAGCAACACCTGTCTCTTCTTCCACTTCTCTAATAGCAGTAGCCTCAATAGTTTCTTTGCCTTCAGTTTTTCCTTTTGGCAAATCCCACTTATTATTACGGAATATAAAGAGAACCTCTCCTTTAGTATTGTAAACTTTTCCGCCACCAGCAACTACATTTGGTAAAAGCTTGAGAAATTTCTTTAATAATTTATCTTCTTTTTTTCCAATAAGTCTAACGGCTTCTAACGAGGTCGCATTCAAAAGTTTAATAACCTTGCCAATATTAACTTCAGATAAGAGGAAATTTTTAAAACCATCTTCCTTTTCAACTTTGGTAGTCAAAATGATAGGTTTGTCATTTACAAAAACGTGATACATCTATAGTACAGTAGGTATTAGTAGCGTAAAAATATCATTTTTATGCAGATGACCACCATTTTTAAAATTAATTTTATTTTAAATTCTGAAATTCTTTTTAGCAAAAAAGCGTAGTTTTGCAACATGATTTTTGACAAAGAAACTGCTAAGCAAACCGCCGAAGTTTTACTGCAAATAAATGCAATAAAACTGCAACCCAATGCCCCTTTTACTTGGGCTTCAGGATGGAAATCACCAATTTATTGTGATAATAGAATTGTATTATCTTTTCCGCCAATTAGAAATTATATTCGTGAAACTATGGCCAAACACATCGCCTCGCACTACGGAAAAGTAGATGTTATTGCTGGTGTCGCTACTGGTGCTATAGGAATTGGTATGTTGGTGGCTGAATATCTCGGACTCCCATTTATTTATGTAAGACCCGAAGCAAAATCGCACGGACGACAAAATCAAATTGAAGGATTTGTACAATCTGGTCAAAATGTCGTTGTTGTTGAAGATCTTATTAGTACCGGAAAAAGTAGTCTTAATGCCGTCAAAGCACTTAAAGAAGCCAATATTAATGTTAAAGGAATGGTTGCCATTTTTTCTTACGGATTTGATATTGCTGCCAAAAATTTTGAAGCTGCCAATGTTGAACTTCACACCTTAAGCAACTATGAAAATCTTTTAGAACAGGCCATGGACACCAACTATATAAATGCTAAAGAACAAGAAGTTTTGGCACGTTGGAATGCCAATCCTAGTGAATGGAACGCTATTTGATTGAAGCGTATTAAAATATAAAACAACACCCATGAAATTAGAATCACCAAAAACTACACTAAATAAATCAGCACAAGAAACTTTTGATTTTTTATCTGATGTCAAAAATTTCGAAAAATTAATGCCAGATAACATCAGCAAATTTGAAGTTTTAGAAGACGATAAATTTTTATTTGCACTTAAAGGCATGCCTGAGATTGTATTAAAAAAGAAAGAAGCTGTTCCTCCAAGTAAGATTGTATTAGGTGCTGCCGGCGGAAAATTAGATTTTTCACTTACTGCAAATATTACCAGTATTGCTGAAGATAAAAGTGAAGTGGAATTGGTTTTTGAAGGCGAATTCAATGCCATGATGGCAATGATGATTAAAGGACCTATCAGTAAATTTATTGAAACCCTTGCTGGTAATATGCCTGCACAGGTTTAATATAATAGCCGTACTTCTTTTAAATCAAATTCTTTGATGACCGCATCTTCAACCAAAACCTGAAGATGTCCTGAGTTTGAAACCCCTTTTATAAACCCCGAAAATAACACACCTTCAGCGTCTTCAAATGTTGAAGGTTTATTTTTTCTGAATAAATTGGCTTCATACAATTCCTTTATAGATGCAAATTGACCTCGCTTTAGCATCTCGGCATAATGTTTCAAATTCGTAATAACAACGTGTAAAATTTCGTCTAAATCATAGAGCCTTCCTGAGGCCTTAAGCATTGAAGTGGCATTTGGTAAATTTTCAAAATGAGTCTGATTAATATTGAGCCCGAAACCAATTATCGTTGCCTGCAACCGATTATTTTTTATGACATTTTCTATCAAAACACCCGAAATCTTCTTTTGGTCTGCCAAAATGTCGTTAGGCCATTTAACTTTTATCGCTTTAATTTGAGAGCCTTTCAAAGTCTTAGAAATAGCCAAAGAAATTATCATACTTATATAAAAACTGTCCTCAATAGCTAAAAACGAAACATCTAAAAACACACTAGCCATAAGGTTTTTGGACTTTTCAGAATGCCAAACCGTTCCCATTTGACCGCGTCCATTAGTTTGAGATTCGGCAACAACAACTGTATAATCTTTAAGTGCTTCAGCGTTGCTCAACTGCCTTAAAAAAGTGTTGGTGGAGTCGATGGCACTAAGTTTGATTATACGCATAGTAATGTGTTAAAAAAAATTATAAATTTCTTATGATTAATAACCGTTTGTAAGACGCAAAAAAATAATAACTTTGCACAAAATTAAATCAATTTAATGGCGAAAAAAAATACAAGTCCAGATCAACTAATAAGTACGATTATTGCTGGGATTGAAGATGTAAAAGGTAAAGAAATTACAATTTTAGATTTAAGAGAAATTGAAAATACAGTTTGTGATTACTTTGTAGTTTGTGAAGGAACATCAAACACGCAGGTAAATGCCATTGTAAATTCTATTCAGAAAAAAGTAAGTAAAGAACATAAAGACAATCCTTGGCATATTGAAGGAAACGACAATGCCGAATGGGTGTTAATGGATTATGTAAATATAGTCGTGCATGTGTTTCAAAAACATATTAGAGAATATTACGATATTGAAAGTCTTTGGGGTGACGCAAAAACAACTGTAATAGAAACAAGTTATTAAAACTAATAAATAAAAAAACCACAGTTGTGGTACCTATAGATGGCAAAAGACAATAAAAATTTAAATAAAAAACCAAAGTTTAGCCCATATTGGATTTACGGATTCGTAATTGCAGCATTTTTAGCAATTCAATTATTTTCTGGCGGATTTGGTGGTGATGCTTCTAAAGACATCAACCCTTCAAAATTCTTTAATTATATGAAGGATGGCGATGTCGCTGAATTGCTTATCGTTAACAACAAAGAAGCTCGTGTATTTCTTACAAAGGAAGCTTTAGAAAAAGAAGCGCATAAAAATGCAAAACCGACGAGTATTCTTCCTTCTGTTTCTCCGCAACCAAATTATGTATTCGAGTTTGGTAATTTAGATATCTTTCAAGATAAATTAGATGAAATTAATGATGCAGATAACGGTATTTTTGTTCCTGTAGATTTTAAAAGTGAATCGAACCCAATAGGGAGTTTGATTTTCTCATTACTTCCTTTTGTACTCATTATTGGCGTCTGGATATTTATCATGAGACGAATGTCTGGTGGTTCTGGTGGAGGTGCTGGCGGACAAATTTTCAACATAGGAAAATCGAAAGCCAAACTTTTTGATGAAAAGACAGATGTTAAAACCTCATTCAAAGATGTCGCTGGTTTAGAAGGTGCTAAAGAAGAAGTACAAGAGATTGTAGATTTCCTTAAAAACCCTGAAAAATACACGTCACTCGGTGGTAAAATACCTAAAGGTGCTTTATTAGTTGGACAGCCAGGAACCGGTAAAACCTTATTAGCTAAGGCGGTTGCAGGTGAAGCTAAAGTCCCATTTTTCTCTCTATCTGGTTCCGATTTTGTTGAAATGTTTGTCGGTGTTGGTGCATCTCGTGTACGTGACCTGTTCAAGCAAGCCAAAGAAAAATCTCCAGCTATCATCTTTATTGATGAAATTGATGCTATCGGTAGAGCGCGTGGAAAAAGTAATTTCTCTGGTTCTAATGATGAGCGTGAAAACACCTTAAATCAGTTACTAACAGAAATGGACGGTTTTGGCACCAATACTAATGTTATCGTATTAGCCGCAACCAACAGAGCTGATGTTCTTGATAAAGCTTTAATGCGTGCTGGTCGTTTTGACAGACAAATATTTGTAGACTTACCAGATGTTAGAGAACGTAAAGAAATTTTTGAGGTTCATTTAAGACCTATCAAACAATCTGAAAAATTGGATGTCGATTTCTTAGCAAAGCAAACACCAGGCTTTTCGGGTGCCGATATTGCTAACGTCTGTAATGAGGCGGCATTAATCGCTGCACGTAATGGCAAAAAAGCGGTAGATAAACAAGACTTTTTAGATGCCGTTGACCGTATTGTTGGCGGATTAGAAAAGAAGAATAAGATCATAACCAAAGACGAGAAAAAAGCCATTGCTTTCCACGAAGCGGGTCATGCTACTGTAAGCTGGATGTTAGAACACGCAGCACCTCTAGTAAAAGTTACTATTGTACCACGTGGGCAATCGCTAGGAGCTGCTTGGTATTTACCAGAAGAACGCCTAATTGTAAGACCAGAGCAAATGCTAGACGAAATGTGTGCTGCACTTGGTGGAAGAGCGGCAGAAAAAGTGATATTTAATAAAATTTCTACTGGAGCCTTGAGTGATCTTGAAAAAGTAACCAAGCAAGCTAGAGCCATGGTAACTATTTATGGTTTAAGTGATAAAGTTGGAAATTTAACCTATTACGACTCTTCAGGGCAATCTGAATATGGTTTTACAAAACCCTATAGTGAGCAAACTGCAGAACTCATTGATAATGAGATTTCAAATATTATTGAAGCACAATATCAACGTGCAATTAGCTTATTAGAAAATCACAAAGATAAGCTCACCGAATTGGCCGAGGTTCTACTTGAAAAAGAAGTCATTTTTAAAGACAATTTAGAAAAGATATTTGGCAAGCGTCCGTTTGAAAAAAAGGAACTCGTTGAACCTAAAAAAGAAGCTAAAATTGAGGAAGAAGAATAACACTTCCCATGAGCGATAAATCTTATAAAAAACTTAAATTAATACAGCATTAGTTTAAGTTTTTTTATATTTGAGAAATACATTAATTCAATTAGGTTAATAGCAATTCCTATACATGAGTCTATTTCGTAAAATCTTCGGTTTAAAAAACACTCCTGAAGACAACATAAAAAGCGAAGAGAGAGGCAAGTACATGCCTGAAATAAAGCTGCCCGTTGATGAACAATTCACAATAAATTTTAAAGCTAATGGCGGTAAATTTCTCTATTGCGAAAATATGCAGGAAATCTATGACAGCCTAAATGCTATTTTAAATGAAAATAATTGGGGCGAAGAAAAAGTATTGTTGTTTGACGAGCGCCTCAATGAATTATTTACAAATTTTGAATTCAATACAACTAAGCGCATATCTGAAAGCACCTATTTCTTTTCAACCTGTGAGTACTTAATTTCTGATGACGGTTCATTACTTATTTCCTCCAACCAAATTGCTGAAAAGAAATTAAAAGAACTGCCCGATAATTTTATCATCTATGCTACAACCAGCCAGTTTGTTCAAAATATAGGTGAAGGATTACGCGGAATCAAAGGAAAAAACAGAGATAAAATTCCAACAAACATTACTACTATAAAGCACTTTAAAACAATTGAAGATAAAGACTTCCTTACCTACGGAAGCAGTTCAAAAAACTTATATTTGTTGCTCCTAGAAGATTTATAAATGAAAGAACTTGGTACAAGAGCGCTCTCTGGCTTGTTATACGTTTCATTACTCATTGCATCACTATTTTGGCAGCACGCACTCATTGTTTTGTTTTTCATTTTTGGAATCGTTTGCCTCGCAGAATTTAAAAAACTTATCCAATTAAAAAGTTTCTGGCCTTATCCTGTATTTGCTTCGCTCTATTTTGGTTTTGCTTATTGGAAACTTTTTTCAGAAACATCAACAGGCTTTAACGAAGCTTCGCAAATCTTACTCGTCATTACCATTTTTGTACAACTTATCTTGATTAAGGATTTGTTTTCAGAAAAAACCATTCCGCTATTTAGTACCAAACGTTTTATAATCACAACCTTTTATTTATCTAGTAGTTTTGTGTTTCTCATCTGTATCGGTAATTTTAATCAAGAGTTCACACCACTACTCCTTTTAGGATCGTTTATACTTATTTGGATAAATGACACTTTTGCCTATCTAGTTGGTAAAAACTTTGGAAAACAAAAGTTGTTTCCTAGCATATCACCAAAGAAAACTGTGGAAGGTTTTTTAGGCGGTCTCTTTTTTTCCTGTATTGGCAGTTATTTTATTGCTAACTTTACAGATACATTAAGCTTTACAAATTGGCTCATTTTAAGTATTATTATTAGTGTCTTCGGAACCCTTGGAGACCTCATAGAATCTAAATTTAAACGTCAGGCTAATGTAAAAGACAGTGGTGTTATTATGCCAGGTCATGGCGGCTTGTTAGATCGCCTCGATAGTATCATATTTGCAGCATCTTTTATATTTTTGTTTTTAAGAATTGTTACCTATGTTTCATAAAGAAGGTTATAAAATTATTTTCATCACATTAGTCGTTGTGATTGCATCCATTTTATTAATAGATCGATTTATCGATATCAATTGGTTGCGAATTACGCTCATGGTTGGCATGTTGGTACTGCTCGTTCTTATCCTTCAGTTTTTTAGGAACCCTAAACGTTTTACGAGCCTGCAAGATCATACTGCTGTATCGCCTGTAGACGGAAAAGTAGTCGTTATTGAAGAAGTTTTTGAAAAAGAAGTTTTTAAGGACAAACGCATACAAGTCTCTGTATTTATGTCGCCCATCAATGTGCATGTAACACGCTATCCTATTAGTGGTAAAGTGACCTATAGTAAATACCATCCAGGAAAATATCTGGTAGCCTGGCATCCAAAAGCGAGTGAAGAAAATGAACGCACCACCGTTGTCGTTGAAAATAATAACTTCGGAAAAGTGTTGTACCGACAAATTGCAGGAGCCTTAGCTAAGCGTATCGTAAATTATGCCAAAGCAGATGATGAAGCAGTTCAAGGAAGTGATTCCGGATTTATAAAATTTGGATCACGTGTTGACCTGTTCCTTCCGCTTGATGCCGATATAAAAGTAGAATTGAATCAAAAAGTAAAAGGTGGCGAAAGTATAATTGCCGAAAAACAATGACTTCCGAAGAACTGGACATAGAATTTCAAGAAGCAGTAGCACGAATTAACGCGCATACCGAACCTTTTCCTGCCGATTTTTTATTGCGCCTTTACGCTTATTACAAAAAAGCGAGTAATAATTACTCCAGACCAAGTAGCAGCAAACCAATTATCAATGCTTTTAAGACCAACGCATTGTTTCAGGTTCAAGACGTTACTCCAGACGAAGCGAAACGCATTTACATTGATTTGGTCAACAATTATCTGTTGTACAGAGAATAGTAAATGTATTAATTCCGATATTTTATGATGAAATCAATAACCTTTATTTTACTAATGTTTTTGGGTATTAGTGCCTGTTCTGCTCAAACGAAAAATCAGTTTTATGCTGATGTGGTTGCTAAAACTTCGGAAGCAAACATCCTTAAAGATTTAACGACTTTTGAAAACTTCGGAATAAAAAATGTCGGTTCTGAAGCTCTTACACAATGTGAAACCTGGATTACCTCGCGTTATAAACGTTTAGGTTATACAGACATCGTATTGCAGCCTTTTAGTTATAAAGCAGGCACAAGTCATAATATTATTGTAACCAAAACCGGAACCAAATATCCAAATACCTTTATCGTTATTGATGCACACTACGATACCATTAATGGTCCTGGCACTAACGATAATGGCACAGGAACCATTCTTATTATGGAACTTGCACGACTTCTAAAAGATATAGATACTGAATATTCGATTAAGTTTATTCATTTTTCGGGAGAAGAAGACGGATTGATTGGCAGTAACTATTATGTAAAAAACACAGTAATTAAAGACCAACTAGATATTAAATTAGTCTTTAATATTGATGAAGTTGGTGGTGTTAAAGGTAAAACAAATGATACGGTGGTTTGCGAACGTGATGAATCACAACCCACCTCAAATAACGAAGCCTCAGCGAAGGCCACGACACAGCTGGCCAATTATATGCGCTTATACTCCAATCTGAAAACTGAAATTGCAAATGCCTATGCTTCAGACTATATGCCATTTGAAGATCAAGGTTTTGTGATAACCGGACTCTTTGAAAAACATGAGTCGCCTATGAATCATACCAAAGATGATGACTTAGCACATATGGATGTAGCTTATGTTTACGAAATTACCAAAGGAGCTTTAGGTGCTGCTTTAGAGTTTGCGGTAGCTATTAAAAAGTAAAATCGCCAAAAGAGAAGAATTAATTATATACAACATAGCCTATTAGATGCTGTTTATGAAATTATTACCTTTTAGTTTTAACACATACAATTCACATAAAACTGTAGCCCAAATTTTCGAATCTTTTGATCATCTAATGTTAGATATCAATTCGAATTACAGTTATGAAACTGAAAAAAGCAATAACACGTTTTGGTTCCAAGAAGAGGATTTTAAAACTTATAGTAAAACCTATTATTACAAAACTAAAGTCCGAATGAAGGCTTCTGGCACTAAAACTGAAGTTTATGCCACCAGTGTTGTATCAAGTGCTAAACTATACTTTCTATTTTTTTTAGTAAGTCAATTATTTGTAATCATTCTTTTTACGGAAAAGTATACCTTACTCATAGCATTTGGAATTCTAGTAATGTATCTTATTGTACTTAATTTTAATAAGAACGAATACACCAAACCGAAAGACGATTTAATAAAAATTTTAAATTAATCTCGAATCAAAGGGAGCGTTGAGCAGCGTAACAAGCCTTCCTGCTTTGCTATTTCGGCATAAGGGACTTCTTCAACCGTAAATCCTTGCGCGCGAAGCCAAGTGTTTAATCGGGTGAAATGACGTTCAGAAACAATAACATCTTCAGAAATAGAGAATACATTACTATTCATGTCATACATTTCATCTTTGGAAATGATAAAACAGTTTTCTTTTCCGAAGAAATTCAGTAACCATTCGTATTCTGTTTCCTCTAGAAAACCTTCTTTGTGCAAAATTGCTTTATTCGTGCCAATAGGTTGAAAGCAACAATCTAAATGTAAGGCATTATCTTTAGGATTGGTTTGAGACTTTCGCAGGTTAAAACTCTTGACCGTTTTATGCGGAAATAGTTTCGTAATATAATCGACACCTTCTACATTGGTTCTTGCAACGATATAATCGGCATAATCGGGTTCGCGATAGGTGCCAATAAAAATATGGTCATTCCATACAATCACATCACCACCTTCAATATGAACTTCTTCAGGAGGTCGCAGAACATTTTTAGGATCTATTTGATCAATCACATACTGAATCGCGTCGAGTTCTTCTTCACGATCCGGAAGAATATTTGCTTTGATAAATGTAGTATCGATTACAAAACCAATATCTCTAGAAAAAATCTGATTGCAATCTTTAATAATTTCTGGTCGGTAAACTTTCACCTCATATTTTTCAAAAACTTGGGCAACAGCTTCCATTTCTTTGACCATATCTGCTTCTTTAGGATAGGTTCCTGCTTTGATATGTTCTAAAGATTTAGGGTCGTATGCTTGTGCTACAGTTGGTGTTGGTCCGTTGCTCTTAGCCGTACCAAGAATAACAGCTCTCAATCGAGAGGTTTCGTTTTTAACGTGAGGTTGAATCATAGATTACAAATATAAAAAAAGCTTCATAGAATTATGAAGCTTTTGTAATCTCTTATAGGAGTTTAACGTTCACTAATAGCTTTAAAAGGTCGGTAGGTTTCACCAACATATAATTGTCTTGGACGACCAATTGGCTCTTTACGCATACGCATTTCTTTCCATTGTGCAATCCATCCTGGTAAACGTCCTAAAGCGAACATTACTGTAAACATTTCAACAGGAATTCCCATGGCTCTGTAAATAATTCCAGAGTAGAAATCGACATTTGGATATAATTTTCTATCTACAAAATAGGCATCTTCTAAAGCTTCTTTTTCTAAGCCTTTTGCAATATCTAAAATTGGGTCTTCAACACCTAAATCACTTAACACATCATCTGCAGCAACCTTGATGATTTTTGCTCTTGGATCGAAATTTTTGTAGACTCTATGTCCAAAGCCCATTAAACGGAATGGATCATTTTTGTCTTTAGCTTTTGCCATGTATTTTTTAGTATCACCACCATCTTCTTTAATCGCTTCCAGCATTTCTAAAACCGCTTGGTTAGCTCCACCATGAAGTGGTCCCCAAAGTGCAGAAATACCAGCAGATAAGGATACAAATAATCCTGCATGTGACGATCCTGTAATTCTTACTGTAGATGTTGAACAGTTTTGCTCATGATCGGCATGAAGAATTAATAATTTATCTAAAGCATTAACTAGAATCTTGTTTTGCGTGTAATCTTCATCAGGACGCTTAAACATCATTTGTAAGATATTCTCTACATAACCTAAAGACGAACTGCCATAATCTAATGGCATCCCTTGCTTTTTACGTAAAGTCCAAGCCACTAAGATTGGAAATTTACCTAAAATTCTAACAATGGCATTGTACATTTCTTCTTCAGAGTCTACGTTTACTGAAGATGGATTAAAAGCTGTTAAGGCACTTGTTAACGATGCTAAAACACCCATTGGATGCGCAGACTTAGGAAAGGCATCTAATATTTTTTTAATGTCATCATCAACAACAGCATGCTTTTTAATATCGGAATGGAATTTATCCAATTCTTCTTGATTAGGAAGTTCGCCAAATATTAATAAATAAGCTACTTCTAAAAAATCGGCTTTTTCGGCTAATTCTTCAATAGAATAACCTCTATATCTTAAAATTCCTTTTTCACCATCTAGAAATGTAATGGCACTTTCACAAGACCCAGTGTTTTTATAACCAGGATCAATTGTGGTCACACCACCTGTAACACCTCTAAGGGTTTTAATATCAATTGCAACTTCGTTTTCGGTACCTGTAACTAACGGGAATTCATGTTTTTTACCATTAATTTCTAGTGTAGCTTTATCTGACATATATATGAGAATTTGTTTTGTTTTTGCGGATTGCTAAATTACAAAATATCTAAGGATTTACGAAGTGATATTATAATGCTTTTAACAATTTTGGTATTCAAAAAATCGATGAGCTACTAGGAGTCCATTTTATAGTATTAACATGACATCAAAAGATAGATTTATCTTGAATTACAAATGGTAATTATTAATTTTGCGGCATCAATTTTTAGCTATGCGATATCTTACTCTACTCTTTTTTTGTTGGTCATTAACTTCCGTTTCTCAAGTGGTAAACGTTGAAACTTTACGGAAGGCTTCCGATTCTGCAAAATGGACAGGTTCGGTTAGTTTAGATTTATCGCTGATAAAAAACAAGAATGATATTTTCAGAATTGCAAACAAGGCTCACATTCAGTATAATGATAAAACTAACTTATGGCTTTTTGTGAATGATTTAAATCTTCAGAAAATTGAAGGTAATTCATTAGTTAACCGCGGAACACAGCATTTGCGTTATAATAGAAAAGTGTCGTCTCGTATAAAATGGGAAGCTTTTGTTCAGGCACAATATGATGCAATTTCTGAAATTGATTTTAGAGGCTTATTAGGTACTGGTCCACGATTTAAACTCTCAGAACATGAGAATTACCGTTTTTATTTAGGTACCTTGATTATGTACGAATATGAAAAAGCGTCTAATGTTATTAGCGATCGTGTTCAAAAGGATGTCAGAGGAAGTGCCTATCTATCCTTTAGTATGTATCCTACAGAAACGATTAGTATTATTAGCACTAGTTATTATCAGCCGAGAATTGATGCCTTTAGTGATTATCGCTTTTCGAGTAATACTGCACTTCTATTTGAAGTCTTTAAAAATTTAGCCTTTAAGACTAACTTCAATTATTTTTACGATGCCTTTCCGGTGAGTTCAAGCATTCCGAAGACCCAATTTGAACTGACTAATGGTTTGCTTTATAGTTTTTAGTTATCGTAAAAATCTTCTTCAGAATGACATAAAAAAACCTAGCCGAATTAACGAATAGGTTTTTTAAATATTTATTTAAAACAGTCTTATTTAACTTTAAAAGCATTTAAGCCCGGAAAGTAAGCCGTTGTATCTAATTCTTCTTCGATACGTAATAACTGATTGTACTTTGCCATACGATCACTACGTGACGCAGAACCCGTTTTGATTTGTCCGGTGTTTAAAGCCACAGCTAAATCGGCAATAGTATTATCTTCAGTTTCACCAGAACGATGAGACATTACCGAAGTATATCCTGCATTATGAGCCATATTTACTGCGGAAATAGTCTCAGTTAAGGTTCCAATTTGATTTACTTTAATCAAGATTGAATTAGCGATCCCATTTTCGATACCACGAGATAAACGCTCTACGTTAGTTACGAATAAATCATCACCAACGAGTTGTACTTTGTTTCCGATTTTTTCAGTTAAGTATTTCCAACCTTCCCAGTCGTTTTCATCCATACCATCTTCTATTGAGATAATTGGATATTTCTCTGATAATTCGGCTAAGTAATCGGCCTGCTCCTGACTCGTACGCACACTTCCGGAGTCGCCTTCAAAAATAGTATAATCGTATTTACCATCTTTATAGAATTCGGCAGCAGCACAATCTAAAGCAATCATCACATCATCACCTAATTTATATCCAGCATTAGCGACAGCTTTTGCTATGGTTTCTAAAGCATCTTCGGTTCCTCCTTCTAAATTTGGCGCAAAACCACCTTCATCACCAACAGCTGTACTCAACCCTCTATCGTGTAATACTTTTTTAAGATTATGGAAAATCTCAGTTCCCATTTGCATGGCGTGCGTAAAGTTTTTAGCTTTTACAGGCATGACCATAAATTCTTGAAATGCAATTGGCGCATCACTATGAGAACCACCATTAATGATGTTCATCATTGGCACAGGTAATGTATTTGCAGACACACCACCAACATAGCGATATAAAGGCATTCCTAATTCACCTGCAGCCGCTTTTGCAGCCGCTAAAGACACTCCTAAAATGGCGTTGGCGCCTAATTTTGATTTGTTAGGTGTACCATCTAAATCGATCATCAACTGATCAATTCTATTTTGATCAAACACCGATTCGCCTAATAATTCTTGAGCAATGACAGCATTCACATTATCAACGGCTTTTAATACGCCTTTTCCCATATAGTTATCGCCACCATCTCTTAGTTCTACAGCTTCATGTTCGCCTGTAGATGCTCCTGAAGGTACAGCTGCTCTTCCCATAACACCGTTTTCGGTTACCACATCAACTTCAACGGTTGGGTTACCTCTTGAATCTAAAATTTGTCTTGCATGAATATTAATTATAATGCTCATTATGTTTGGTTTAAGTTATTTAAAAATTTGAATTTCAAATTTACAAAATAGTTAGGCTATAATAACTGCTGGTAAAGCAGAATTACATTATATCTCAACGATAATGTTTTCGTAAAACAGAAATGTCAAAAAAACTTAGGTTTCCTTGACATTCCATCATTAATTATTTTTGATATTATTGATAAACTCATCAAACAAATAGGTTGAATCGTTTGGTCCAGGACTAGCTTCAGGGTGATATTGTACTGAGAAGCAGTTCTTGTTTTTTAGTTTAATTCCGGCAACGGTATGGTCATTAAGATGCACATGGGTAATCTCAACATCAGGATGATTTTCGGTTTCTTCTCTATTGATGGCAAAGCCGTGGTTTTGAGAAGTTATCTCACCTTTAGTAGTAACTAAATTTTGAACCGGATGATTGATTCCGCGATGTCCGTTGTGCATTTTATAAGTTGAAATTCCGTTAGCCAATGCAATAACCTGATGCCCTAAACAGATTCCAAACAAAGGTAAATCACGTTTAATTATTTCTTTTGCTACGGCTTGGGCTTCCACTAAAGGTTCTGGGTCTCCAGGTCCATTAGACAAGAAATAACCATGAGGTTTAAAGGCTTCTAAATCTTCAAATTTCGAATTGTACGGAAACACTTTAATGTAGGCATCGCGTTTAGCAAGATTACGAAGGATGTTCTTTTTAATTCCGATATCCAGGGCAGCAATTCTATAAGACGCATTTTCATCACCGTAGTAATAAGGTTCTTTGGTTGAAACCTGAGAGGCTAATTCTAAACCTTCCATGCTAGGCACTTCGGCTAATTGTTTTTTTAAGCCTTCAATATTATCAACGTCAGTAGAAATGACAGCATTCATAGCGCCATGATCTCTAATATGGCTCACTAAAGCGCGTGTATCGACATCGGAAATGGCTAAGAGGTTATGGTCATTAAGAAATTCTTCTAAAGTTTTATCACCAGCGGGACGTGAATATTCAAAACTGAAATTTTTACAAATTAATCCTGCAATTTTAATGGTATCTGATTCGATTTCTTCGGCTTTGGTGCCATAGTTCCCGATATGGGCATTTGTAGTGACCATTAATTGTCCGTAATACGACGGATCGGTAAAAATTTCCTGGTAACCTGTAGTTCCTGTATTGAAGCAAACTTCCCCAAAGGCAGTACCTTCTTTACCTATAGATTTGCCGTGAAAAATGGTGCCATCGGCTAAAAGAATAAGGGCTTTTTTACGTTTTTGGTATTTCATTTTTTGTTGTGTTGTTAGTCGTAACCTTGTTTGTTGTTGTGTTTTCTAATTATTTATTCTTCTGCGTTAAGGATTGTAGCGACATCCTTTTTTGTTTTTCCAAAAAAGATATAGCGAAAAGCCTGACTCACTGAAGCTATAGCGAAAGGGAGTAACGCCCAAAATATGTTTACAAAAATCTATAAAAAAAAGGATAACCTAAAATAGATTATCCTTTATATATTAAATGCTTATTAACACTCGAAAATCGAGAGGTAAATAGAGAAGCCAGTTTAATTTACGATTTGTATTGCAATTAAGTTTGACTCGCTTTATTGGTCGCATTTTACTCTTCTTCGTTAGTTGCTTTAGTTTCAACTGGAGCGACAGCTGCTGGTTTAGAGCCTCCTCGACGACTTCTTCTTGTCGTTTTCTTCTCTTTTTTACCTGCATTGTAGATCTCGTTGTAATCAACTAATTCTATCATTGCCATATCAGCGTTATCACCAAGTCTGTTTCCTAATTTGATGATTCGCGTATAACCACCTGGACGATCTGCAACTTTAACAGCCACGTCTCTGAATAATTCAGTAACGGCATCTTTTTGTCTTAATCTAGACATAACGATACGTCTGTTGTGTGTTGTATCTTCCTTAGATTTTGTAATCATTGGCTCTACAAATTGTTTTAAAGCTTTAGCTTTAGCAACTGTAGTGTTGATACGTTTGTGTTCGATTAACGAACATGCCATATTAGCTAACATTGCTTTTCTGTGCGCCGTTTGTCTTCCTAAATGGTTAAATTTCTTTCCGTGTCTCATGACGTTTGTTTTATCATCTTGCTACCAAATCCCGATTGCTATTGGGAGAGCAAAATATGATTATTTTAATGTATTAATCTTTGTCTAATTTATATTTTGCTAAGTCCATTCCGAAGTTTAAACCTTTAACATTAACAAGCTCTTCAAGCTCGGTTAAAGATTTCTTACCAAAGTTACGGAACTTCATTAAGTCATTTTTATTAAATGATACTAAGTCTCCAAGTGTGTCAACTTCAGCAGCTTTTAAACAGTTTAATGCACGTACAGAAAGATCCATATCAACTAATTTAGTTTTCAATAGTTGTCTCATGTGAAGTGATTCTTCATCATAAGTTTCAGTTTGTGCAATTTCATCAGCTTCAAGAGTGATACGCTCATCAGAGAATAACATGAAGTGGTGAATTAATATTTTAGCAGCTTCGGTTAAAGCATCTTTAGGTGCAATTGATCCATCGGTGATAATTTCAAAAACTAACTTTTCGAAATCTGTTTTTTGTTCTACACGGAAGTTTTCAATGCTATACTTAACATTTTTAATCGGCGTATAAATTGAATCTGTAAAGATGGTTCCGATTGGAGCTGAAGCTTTTTTGTTTTCTTCAGCAGGAACATAACCTCTACCTTTTTCAATAGTGATTTCCATGTTAATATTTACTTTAGGATCTAAGTTACAAATGACTAAGTCTTTGTTTAATACTTGGAAACCTGAGATAAACTTTTGGAAATCTCCGGCAGTAATTTGGTTTTGCCCAGAAATAGAAATTGAAACAGATTCGTTATCAACTTCATCGATTTGACGCTTAAAGTTAACTTGTTTTAAGTTCAAAATCATTTCTGTAACGTCTTCAACTACACCTGCAATAGTAGAGAATTCGTGATCTACGCCTTCTATTCTAATGGATGTAATTGCGAAACCTTCTAAAGAAGATAATAAAACTCTTCTTAACGCATTACCAACTGTTAATCCGTAACCTGGTTCTAAAGGTCTAAATTCAAATTTACCTTCAAACTCGGTTGAATCAATCATGATTACTTTGTCGGGCTTCTGAAAATTTAATATTGCCATATCTAGTGTCTTCGTTTTGATTGTTATTTAGTTGCGCGATTTATAAGTTTGAAGACGACTATAAATCCTTTGGCTAAATACCAATATGATTAATTTATTATTTAGAATATAATTCGACGATGTATTGTTCGTTGATATTTTCTGGAATTTGGATACGTTCTGGAACAGAAACATAAGTTCCTTGTTTTGTATCGTTGTTCCAAGTAATCCATTCGTATACATTGCTAGAATTAGCTAATGAATTTTGGATTGCTTCTAATGATTTAGATTTTTCTCTAACAGCAACAACATCTCCGGCTTTTAATTGGTAAGAAGGGATGTTTACGATTTCACCATTTACTGTGATATGTCTGTGAGAGACTAATTGTCTTGCACCACTACGTGAAGGAGATAATCCCATTCTGTAAGCTACATTATCTAAACGAGATTCACAAAGTTGAAGTAAAACCTCACCTGTAATACCTTGTGCAGCCGTTGCTTTTTTAAACATGTTTCTGAATTGCTTTTCTAATATACCATAGGTATATTTTGCTTTTTGCTTTTCCATTAATTGGATTGCATATTCAGATTTTTTTCCACGACGCTTGTTTGCACCGTGTTGACCTGGAGGATAGTTTCTTTTTTCGAAAGCTTTATCATCTCCAAAAATAGCTTCACCGAACTTTCGGGCTATTTTAGTTTTAGGACCAGTATATCTTGCCATTTTAAAATTTGTTTTGAGAGTGTTTGTGAATTAAGGTCTTAATCTTATCCTTCGACGAACGTTGATCTCTCGTTGATACTTGTTTGTTATTTTTCAGTTTGCAAATTTACACATAAAAAATTAATATCAACCATTAAAAACAGTTGATATTAATTCTTTTAAAGCATAAATTATACTCTTCTTCTTTTTGGAGGTCTACATCCATTGTGTGGTAATGGAGTCACATCGATAATTTCGGTGACTTCGATACCTGCGTTATGAATTGATCTAATTGCAGATTCTCTACCGTTACCAGGACCTTTTACGTATACTTTCACTTTTTTAAGTCCAGCTTCTTTTGCAACTCCAGCAGCATCTTCTGCAGCTAATTGAGCAGCGTAAGGGGTGTTCTTTTTAGAACCTCTAAATCCCATTTTACCAGCTGATGACCATGAAATAACGTCACCTTTTTTGTTTGTTAAAGAGATGATGATGTTGTTAAAAGAGGCAGCTACGTGAGCTTCTCCTACAGCATCTACAATTACTTTACGTTTTTTTGTACTTGACTTTGCCATATTTTTTTAGCTTTTAGTTTTAGTAATAGTCGCTAGAATCCTAAACCGTTAAATTTCAAACAGATTCTTTCCAACGTCTAAAGACTAAAGACTATTATTATTTAGTTGCTTTTTTCTTGTTTGCAACAGTTTTTCTTCTACCTTTTCTCGTTCTAGAGTTGTTTTTAGTTCTTTGACCTCTTAATGGAAGTCCAGCTCTATGACGAATACCTCTGTAACATCCAATATCCATTAATCGTTTAATGTTTAATTGGGTTTCAGAACGTAATTCACCTTCGATAGTATATGATCCAACAGCGTCACGGATTGCTCCAATTTGCTCATCTGTCCAATCTTGTACTTTGATGCTTTCGTCTACTTTAGCTGCTGCTAAAATTTCTTGAGCTCTACTTCTACCTACACCGTAGATATAAGTTAAAGAAATAACTCCTCTTTTTTGTTTTGGTATGTCTACACCTGCAATTCTTGCCATATTGTTTAGTTTTTAGCTGTTAGCTTTTAGTTGTTAGAATCCTAAACATTTCTATTTCGAACAGATTCATCTAACTACTAATTACTAATGTCTAGTGTCTTGTTTAACCTTGTCTTTGTTTGAATCGTGGATTCTTTTTGTTAATGACGTAAAGTCTACCTTTTCTGCGGACTAATTTACAGTCTGCACTTCTCTTTTTAATTGATGCTCTTACTTTCATCTTTGTTGTTTTACTTAATTTTTTGTGATTGTGCTTTTTAGCCTGGTCACTTAAATTAATTTAGTACCTATAAGTTATTCGAGCCTTCGTTAAATCGTAAGGACTCATTTCTAATTTTACTTTGTCTCCAGGTAACAATTTAATGTAATGCATACGCATTTTACCTGAAATGTGTGCTGTCACAATGTGACCATTTTCTAGTTCAACACGGAACATCGCATTAGATAATGCTTCGATGATTGATCCGTCTTGTTCTATTGCTGCTTGTTTTGCCATATTATATATTTTAGTGTTTCATCTTGGATAAGCAAATACCTTGCCTAAATATTTCCGAAGATTTCCCTCTAAATTAGTATTACATTTTAAGCTACTGCTTTTCTGTTTTTACCAGTCTTCATCAAACCATCATAATGCTTATTCAACAAGTATGAATTGATTTGCTGCATTGTGTCTATTGCAACTCCAACCATAATTAGTAGCGATGTGCCACCAAAGAATAATGCCCATCCACCTTGAACGTTCATCACTTGTACAATAATAGCTGGGAACACAGCGATTAATGCTAAAAAGATAGAACCAGGTAATGTAATTTGCGACATTATTTTATCTAAATACTCCGATGTTTCGGTACCTGGTCTAATTCCAGGAATAAATCCTCCACTTCGTTTTAAATCATCAGCCATTTTGTTTGTAGGAACAGTAATTGCTGTATAGAAATACGTAAAGATGATAATCAACAATGCAAATACAACATTATACCACAATCCGAAAGGATCATTAAACTGTGCTTGCATCCATTGTCCAACTTCACTTGAAGTTCCCATAGACTTTCCAATTAAACTAGGCACAAACATAATTGCTTGAGCAAAGATAATTGGCATTACACCTGAAGCATTTAGTTTTAATGGTAAAAATTGTCTTGATCCAAATACATTTTTTTCGTAACCACCAGAAGCAGTACGTCTCGCATATTGAACGGCGATTTTACGTACAGCCATGACTAGCATTACTGAAGCTAAGATGATAACAAACCAAACGACTAATTCGATTAAGATCATCATCAATCCACCATTTCCACCACCATCTAAACGCGATCCTGCGTTAAGAATAAATGATTGAGGTAAGGTTGCGATAATACCAACCATAATTAATAGTGATATTCCATTACCAATACCTTTATCGGTAATTTTTTCACCTAACCACATAGCGAATATACATCCAGTGACTAATATAATTACTCCTGAGATATAAAATACAGGACCTGTACCTAATAAAAATGCGGTTGAAGGAATACCAAATGCAGGTTGTAAACTTGCTAAATAACCAGGTGCTTGGAATAAGCAGATGATAATTGTTAACCAACGTGTAATTTGAGTAATCTTCTTTTGACCACTAGCACCTTCTTTTTGTAATTTCTGTAAATACGGAATAGCAATTCCCATTAACTGAACAACAATAGAAGCCGAAATGTAAGGCATAATACCTAATGCAAAAACTGAAGCATTAGCAAAGGCACCACCAGTAAACATATTAAGGATTCCGATTATACCTCCATCTGCACCATCTTGTAAACCTCCTAATTGAGTGGCATCAATACCTGGTAATACAACCTGAGCACCAAAACGGTAAACTAAAAGCAGACCAAGCGTTAAAATGATTCTGTCTTTTAGCTCAGTTATTTTCCAAACATTTTTTAATGTATCTATTATTTTCATACTAAAGAGTTCTTATAAAGTTACAGCTTCACCTCCAGCAGCTTCAATTGCAGCTTTTGCTGTTGCCGTAAATTTATGAGCTGTTACTGTTAATTTTGATTTTAATTCACCACGACCAAGAATTTTTACTAATTCATTCTTTCCCGCCAAACCTAGATCTACTAGTGTTTGAAAATCAACTGCATCCTTTATTTTCTTGTTGTCTACTAACTCTTGTAGTTTATCTAAGTTAATCCCTTGATATTCTATACGGTTAATATTTGTAAATCCAAATTTAGGAACTCGTCTTTGAAGTGGCATTTGACCACCTTCGAAACCTAATTTTTTAGAGTAACCTGAACGCGACTTAGCTCCTTTGTGACCACGAGTTGCAGTACCACCTTTTCCAGAACCTTGTCCACGACCTACTCTTTTACCTTGATTCTTTGTAGAACCTTCTGCTGGTTTTAAATTACTTAAGTTCATTGTATCTTATTATTTTGTTTGATCTGTTAATTTCTATTTTTATTTAAGGTCAGATCGAATGAATCAATTAACCTTAGAAATAGAATTGACAGCTATTTAGTTCATTTCTTCAACAGAAACTAAATGTGAAACTTTACTTACCATTCCAAGTATACTTGGAGATGCATCATGTACTTTGGTTTGACCAATTTTGTTTAACCCAAGAGCTTCTAAAGTTCTCTTTTGAGTTTGTGTACGATTGATTGCGCTTTTTACTTTTGTTACTTTAATCTTTGCCATCGTCCTATTGATTAACCGTTAAATACTTTTTCAAGAGAAATGCCTCTATCCTTAGCAATTGTTCTTGCATCTCTTAATTGTAATAAAGCATCAAAAGTTGCTTTAACTACGTTATGAGGGTTAGAAGATCCTTGAGATTTTGATAATACATCGTGAACACCAACTGCTTCTAAAACTGTTCTTACAGCTCCACCAGCAATAACTCCAGTACCAGGTGCAGCAGGAATAATGTTTACTCTTGCGCCACCAAATTTACCTTTTTGTTCGTGAGGTAAGGTTCCTTTAATGATAGGAATTCTTACTAAATTTTTCTTAGCATCTTCAACAGCTTTTGCGATTGCAGTTGCAACATCTTTAGATTTTCCTAAACCGTGACCTACAACTCCAGCTTCATCACCAACCACTACGATCGCTGAAAAACCAAAAGCTCTACCACCTTTTGTTACTTTGGTAACTCTTTGAACACCAACTAAACGATCTTTAAGATCAATTCCACTTGGTTTTACTAATTCTGCGTTTTTATATTTTTGATACATAGTGTCTTAGAATTTAAGTCCGCCTTCGCGTGCGCCTTCAGCTAATGATTTTACTCTTCCGTGATATTGGTATCCACCTCTATCAAAAGAAATCGTATTGATACCTGCTTTAATTGCTCTTTCAGCTACAGCTTTACCCACAAGGGCAGCTTTTTCTGATTTAGTTCCTTTTGCAGAAGCGACATCTTTATCTCTTGAAGATGCTGCAGCTAGGGTTTTACCTGTTACATCGTCTACAACTTGAGCGTAGATTTCTTTATTGCTTCTATAAACAGCTAAACGTGGTCTTGCTTCTGTACCAGAAACAACCTTACGTATTCTGCTTTTTATTCTTAGTCTTTTTTCGTTCTTTGTTAATGCCATAACTAATTTTTTAAGCTGATTTACCTGCTTTTCTTCTTAATTCTTCACCAACAAACTTGATTCCTTTTCCTTTGTAAGGTTCTGGTTTTCTAAATCCGCGAATTTTCGCAGCAACTTGTCCAACTAATTGTTTATCGTGAGATGTTAATTTTACTATTGGGTTTTTACCTTTTTCTGAAATGGTTTCAATTTTAACTTCTGGTGCAACATCTAAAACGATATTGTGAGAGAATCCTAAAGCCAAATCTAATTTTTGACCTTGGTTAGATGCTCTATAACCTACACCAACAAGTTCTAATTCTTTAGTCCATCCTTTAGATACACCTGCAATCATGTTGTGCATTAAAGATCTGTATAAACCGTGTTTAGCCTTTTGTTCTTTACTATCTGATGATCTAGTTACAAGTACGTTTCCGTCTTCAACTTTAATTTCAACAGTATCGAAGTTTTGTGTTAATTCTCCTAATTTACCTTTTACAGTAACTACGCTATCTTTAACATCAACTGTAACTCCTTCTGGAATTGCTACTGGATTATTTCCTATTCTTGACATGTTCTTTCTGCTTTAAATTAGTAAACGTAACACAATAATTCACCACCTACATTTTCGCGTTGCGCTTGCTTACCTGTAATAACACCATGAGATGTAGATACAATAGCAATACCTAAACCGTTAAGGATTCTTGGCATTTCGTTAGCGCCAGCATACTTACGTAAACCTGGTGTACTGATTCGTTGAATTTTTTTGATAACCGACTCTTTAGTTTCTTTGTTGTACTTAAGGGCTATTTTAATAGTACCTTGTACAGTAGAATCGTCGAATTTATAACTTAAAATATATCCTTGATCGAATAAGATTTTAGTTATCTCCTTTTTTAAATTTGATGCAGGAATCTCAACTACTCTATGGTTAGCTTTCACTGCATTTCTGATTCTTGTTAAGTAATCAGCAATTGGATCTGTATTCATTTATATTAATTTGCGGTAGTGGTTTTCGACACGATGTCGAACCTAAAACCAATTTATAATTCTTGTTGTAATCGCGATAAAACGATTTGGTCTACCAAGATGCTTTTTTAACACCTGGAATCAAACCTTGGTTTGCCATTTCACGGAATGTTACACGTGAAATACCGAAAGTTCTCATATACCCTTTTGGTCTTCCAGTTAACTTGCAACGGTTATGTTGACGTATTGGAGAAGCATTTTTTGGTAACTTTTGTAATGCTTCGTAATCTCCAGCTTCTTTTAAAGCTTTACGTTTCTCAGCATATTTTGCTACTGTTTTTGCTCTTTTTACCTCACGGGCTTTCATTGATTCTTTAGCCATATCTTAGTTCTTTTGAAAAGGTAAACCCAATTCAGTTAATAACGATTTTGCTTCTTTATCTGTTTCTGCAGATGTTACGAAAGTAATATCCATACCAGAGATTTTATTGATTTTATCAATATTGATTTCTGGGAAGATAATTTGTTCAACAACACCTAAGTTATAGTTTCCGCGACCATCAAAACCTGTTGCCTTGATACCATTAAAATCTCTAACTCGTGGTAAAGCTGAAGTTACTAAACGATCTAAAAACTCATACATTTGCTCTCCTCTTAACGTCACACGCACACCAATTGGCATCCCTTTACGTAATTTAAAAGAGGCAACATCCTTTTTAGAAAGTGTCGCTACAGCTTTTTGACCAGATATCATTGTTAATTCATCAATTGCATGATCAATTAATTTTTTATCGGCAACAGCAGCTCCAACACCTTTAGATATAACGATCTTTTTAAGTTTAGGAACTTGCATTACGTTTTTATATCCGAATTCTTCTGTAAGAGCAGAAACTACTTTGTCCTTGTACTCTTGTTTTAATCTTGGAATATAAGCCATAACTATATTACTTCATTTGATTTTACTGAAAATCTTACTTTCTTGTCACCTTCAACTCTGTAACCAACTCTAGTTGTTTCTCCTTTTGAAGTTAACAACGATAAGTTAGACATGTGTATTGGTGCTTCTTTCTCTACAATGCCTCCTTGAGGGTTTTGTGCACTTGGTTTCGTATGTTTCTTAACCATGTTTACACCTTCAATGATGGCTTTGTTTTTATCTTTTAATACTTTAAGAACTTTACCTTCGGTACCTTTATGGTCTCCAGCTATTACTTGTACAGTATCTCCTGATTTAATTTTAAACTTTGTCATTTTATTAGTCATTAAAGCACTTCTGGTGCTAATGATACAATTTTCATGAATTGCTTATCACGAAGTTCTCTAGCTACGGGTCCAAAAACACGTGTACCTCTCATTTCTCCTGTTGGATTTAAAAGGACACAAGCGTTATCATCGAATCTAATATAAGATCCGTCTGGACGTCTCACTTCTTTTTTAGTACGAACAACTACTGCTGTTGATACTGCTCCTTTTTTAATGTTTCCATTAGGAGTCGCATCTTTTACTGAGACTACAATTTTATCTCCAATAGAAGCGTATCTTCTTTTTGTACCACCTAGAACACGGATTGTTAAAACTTCCTTTGCTCCAGTGTTATCAGCTACTTTTAATCTTGATTCTTGTTGTACCATAATTACTTCGCTCTTTCAATTATTTCTACTAATCTCCAACATTTAGATTTACTTAAAGGTCGTGTTTCCATGATCTTTACAGTATCTCCAATGTTACAATCGTTTGTTTCGTCGTGAGCAACATATTTCTTTGTTTTCAAAACGAACTTTCCGTACATAGGGTGTTTTACTTTTTTAACTTCAGCAACCACGATTGATTTCTGCATTTTGTTACTCGTAACAACTCCTATACGCTCTTTTCTTAAATTTCTTTTTTCCATCTTTCAGCCAGAATACAATTATTGTATTTCTCTTTTAGTTAATTCTGTTGCAATTCTTGCTACTGAACGTCTAACGTTACGTAACTGAATTGGATTATCTAATGGAGAGATTGCATGTGCCATTTTAAGGTCTGCATAACTCTGTTTAGTTTCACTAAGTTTCTCTTGTAACTCAGCTACTGATAATTCTTTAATTTCTGATTGTTTCATAATATCAAATAAATTATGCTTCGTAATCTCTAGCGATTAAAAACTTAGTTTTCACAGGTAGTTTTTGAGCTGCTAAGCGTAATGCTTCTTTTGCAACTTCGATAGGTACTCCACCAACTTCGAATATAATTCTACCTGGTTTCACAACAGCTACCCAATATTCAACAGCACCTTTTCCTTTACCCATACGTACCTCTAAAGGTTTCTTGGTAATTGGTTTGTCTGGAAATACTTTAATCCATAATTGACCTTCTCTTTTCATGTAACGCGTTGCAGCAATACGAGCCGCTTCGATTTGACGAGAAGTCAAAAAATTAGAATCTAAAGATTTTATACCAAACATACCATACGAAAGTGTGTGTCCTCTTCCAGTATTTCCTTTCATACGTCCTTTTTGGACTTTACGAAATTTTGTTCTTTTCGGTTGTAACATTTTTACTTTTCTTTAAAAATTACTTTCTACGACGAGATTTGTTCCCACCACGTCCTCCAGACTTGCCACCTTGTTTCTTAGACAAGCCAACTAATGGAGAAAGTTCTCTTTTTCCGTACACTTCACCTTTCATGATCCATACTTTTACACCTAATCTACCGTAAGTAGTATGTGCTTCAACTAAAGCATAGTCAATATCAGCTCTAAATGTAGATAAAGGAATACGTCCTTCTTTATAATGTTCGCTACGTGCCATTTCAGCACCATTTAAACGACCACTAATTTGAATTTTTATTCCTTCAGCATTCATACGCATAGCAGCAGCAATTGCCATTTTGATTGCACGTCTGTAAGAGATACGATTCTCAATTTGACGAGCAACACTTGATCCTACTAAAAACGCATCAAGTTCAGGTCTTTTAATTTCAAAGATGTTTAACTGAACTTCTTTTCCAGTAATTTTCTTAAGCTCTTCTTTTAACTTGTCTACCTCTTGGCCACCTTTACCGATAATAATACCAGGTCTAGCAGTAGTGATAGTAACGGTTACAAGTTTAAGCGTACGCTCAATAATAACTCTAGATACACTAGCTTTTGATAAACGAGCATGGATATACTTTCTGATTTTATCGTCTTCAGCAAGTTTATCACCATAATCATTTCCACCATACCAGTTAGATTCCCATCCTCTGATAATTCCTAAACGATTTCCGATTGGATTTGTCTTTTGTCCCATATCTCTATTTAAGCTTGTGTGTTATTTTTAGCTCCAATCACAACAGTTACGTGATTAGATCTTTTTCTAATTCTGTGTGCACGACCTTGAGGTGCTGGACGTAATCTTTTTAACATAGATCCGCCATCAACTCTAATCTCTTGAACAAATAAATCTGCTTCTTCAATATCAGCATCTTCATTTTTAGCTTGCCAGTTAGCAATTGCAGATAAAAGTAATTTCTCTAATCTACGTGAGGCTTCTTTTTGGCTAAATCTCAAGATTTGTAATGCTTTTTCAGCTTCTTTTCCTCTTACCAAGTCTGCAACTAAACGCATTTTTCTTGGTGAAGTTGGACAGTTATTCAACTTTGCAAATGCAACTTTCTTTCTGTCTTCCTTAATAGCGTCTGCCATTTGTTTTTTACGACTTCCCATAGCTACTATTTTTTACCTTTATTTTTTGCACCTGCGTGACCTCTAAACGATCGTGTTGGTGAAAATTCTCCTAATTTATGACCTACCATGTTTTCAGTTACATAAACTGGTACAAATTGACGACCATTATGAACAGCGATTGTTTGTCCAACAAAATCTGGAGAAATCATTGAGGCTCTAGACCACGTTTTGATTACTGTCTTTTTGTTTGAAGCTACATTCTCTTCAACTTTTTTATTCAATTTGTAATGGATGTAAGGTCCTTTTTTTAATGAACGTGCCATATTATCTCAATTATTTCTTTCTACGTTCTACAATATACTTATTACTCGCTTTAGTTTTAGAACGTGTTCTATAACCTTTAGCCGGAATACCATTTCTAGATCTTGGGTGTCCTCCTGAAGATTTACCTTCACCACCACCCATTGGGTGATCGACTGGATTCATTACCACTGGTCTTACTCTTGGTCTTCTACCTAACCATCTAGTACGTCCTGCTTTACCAGAAACCGTTAACTGATGATCAGAGTTAGAAACTACACCAATAGTTGCCATACATTCAGAAAGAATCATTCGTGTTTCTCCTGATGGTAATTTAACTGTAGCAAACTTCCCGTCTCTTGCCATTAATTGAGCAAATGCACCTGCACTTCTTGCCATTACTGCTCCTTGTCCAGGACGTAATTCGATACAAGAAATGATAGTACCTAATGGGATTTCACTTAATGGCATAGCATTACCAATTTCTGGTGCTATTCCTTCTTTACCAGACACTACATTTTGCCCAACTTGCAAACCATTTTGAGCAATGATGTAACGCTTTTCGCCATCTTGATAGTTCAATAATGCTATAAACGCTGTTCTGTTTGGATCATATTGGATTGACATAACTTCACCAGGAATTCCAGTTTTGTTACGTTGAAAATCGATAATACGATACTTTCTTTTATGACCTCCACCAATTTGGCGCATGGTCATTTTTCCTCGATTGTTTCTACCACCAGATCTTTTATTCGGAACGAGTAAACTCTTTTCCGGCTTATCAGTAGTAATGGCATCGAATCCATTAACTACTCTAAAACGCTGAGCTGATGTGATTGGTTTTAATTTTCTTACTGACATTCTTGTCTAATTACATGTTAGTGTATAAATCAATTACTTCACCTTCCGCCAGTTGTACAATTGCTTTTTTAACAGCATTTGTTTTACCATGTTGAATACCTGTTTTTGTATAACGGGTACTACGATCTGGACGGACATTTATAGTACGAACTTTTTCAACAGAGACACCATAAGCAGCTTCAACTGCTTTTTTGATTTCTACCTTGTTCGCCTTGGTGTTCACTTGAAATGTAAAGCAGTTATTCAACTCACTATTGGTTGTCGCTTTTTCAGTGATAATAGGTTTAATTAAGATACTCATTGTCTACTTATTTACTTAAATTCGATTCAATTCCTTCTAAAGAACTCTCTAGAAGAACTAATTTATTTGCGTTTAAAATTTTATAAGTACTTAATTCTGAATTAGTTACAACTTCAGAGCCTTTAAAATTTCGTGATGACAAATATACATTATTATTTGACGCACCCAACACAAACAACGATTTTTTGTCTTGAATATCAAGTGCTTTCAATACTGCTGTAAAGTTTTTCGTTTTTGGAGCATCAAAATTGAAGTCTTCCAATACAACGATATCTTTATCATTAGCTTTCATTGTTAACACTGATTTACGTGCTAAACGCTTCAGGTTTTTATTCAATTTAAAGCTATAGTTTCTAGGTCTTGGTCCGAACATACGTCCACCACCTTTAAATACACCAGATTTGATACTACCTGCTCTTGCAGTACCTGTACCTTTTTGTTTTTTAATCTTACGTGTACTTCCTGCAATTTCTGCTCTTTCTTTAGCCTTATGCGTTCCTTGACGTTGGTTAGCAAGATATTGCTTAACATCTAAGTATACGGCATGATTATTAGGCTCAATAGCAAACACATCTTTAGAAAGGTCTACCTGTCTACCTGTGTCTTTTCCGTTTATATCTAAAACTGCTACTTTCATTACTTCTGAATAATTACATAAGAGTTTTTGTGTCCTGGAACACATCCTTTAACCACAAGTAAGTTCTTTTCAGGAACTACTTTATAGACTCTTAAATTTTCAACATTCACTCTTTCGCCACCCATTCTTCCGGCCATTTTCATTCCTTTGAATACTCTCGCAGGATATGAAGCAGCACCAATAGAACCTGGAGCTCTTAAACGGTTGTGTTGACCATGCGTTGCTTGTCCAACTCCACCAAATCCATGACGTTTTACAACACCTTGGAAACCTTTACCTTTAGAAGTTCCTGCAATATCAACAAATTCACCTTCGATAAAGTGCTCTACTGTTATGGCATCACCTAATTTGTAATCTCCTTCAAATCCTTGAAATTCCGCGACTTTTGCTTTAACAGAAGTACCAGCTTTTTTGGCGTGACCAATTTCAGCTTTTGTAGCACTTTTCTCTGTCTTGTCATCGAAACCAAGTTGAAGGGCATTGTACCCGTCGACCTCTTCGGTTCTGACTTGGGTAACGATACATGGTCCAGCTTCGATTACTGTACATGGAATGTTCTTTCCATTTTCATCGAAAATGCTGGTCATACCGATTTTTCTTCCTATTAACCCAGACATAATTATTAATTTATTTATTATTACTATTTATTAAAATTCAAGGCCGAAAATACATTCGACCTTGAATTGTATTTTTACCGTTTTTCCCGCGACCGCATCGGTGGGACATTTCTACTTCCTACGTAAGCAGGAGTTTCATTACACTTTAATCTCTACTTCAACGCCACTTGGTAATTCAAGTTTCATTAAGGCATCAATTGTTTTAGAAGATGAAGAGTAAATATCTAATAAACGCTTGTAAGAGCTTAATTGAAATTGTTCTCTAGACTTCTTATTTACGTGTGGTGAACGTAATACAGTGAAAATCTTTTTGTGTGTTGGTAATGGAATTGGTCCAGTTACTACAGCACCAGTACTTTTTACTGTTTTTACAATCTTATCAGCAGACTTGTCAACTAAATTATGATCGTAAGACTTTAATTTTATTCTAATTTTCTGACTCATTTTCTTTTAGTTTTAAGCTTCTACGCCTTTAGCTGCTTTGATAACCTCTTCTGAAATGTTAGAAGGAGTTTCAGCATAATGTGAAAATTCCATTGTTGATGTTGCACGACCTGATGATAATGTTCTTAATGTTGTCACATAACCGAACATTTCAGATAATGGCACAGTCGCTTTTACAGTTTTTGCTCCAGCTCTGTCACCCATATCACTTACTTGACCACGACGACGGTTTAAGTCACCTACGATATCACCCATGTTTTCTTCAGGAGTAATAACTTCAAGTTTCATGATTGGTTCCATGATTACCGCTTTAGCTGCTTTTGCCGAATTTTTAAATCCGAGCTTCGCTGCTAATTCGAACGATAATTGATCAGAATCTACATCATGGTAAGATCCATCAGTTAATGTTACTTTCATAGCATCAACTTCGTAACCTGCTAATGGTCCGTTAACCATTGCCATTTTGAATCCTTTTTCAATTGAAGGGATAAATTCTTTAGGAACGTTACCACCTTTAATTTCAGAAACGAATTCTAAACCAACTTTTCCTTCTTCTGCTGGCTCTAACGTAAATACGATATCAGCAAATTTACCACGTCCACCAGATTGTTTCTTATAAACTTCTCTGTGTTCAGCACGTTGTGTAATCGCTTCTTTGTACTCTACTTGAGGTTGACCTTGATTAACTTCAACTTTAAACTCACGCTTCAAACGGTCAACAATAATATCTAAGTGAAGCTCACCCATTCCAGAGATAATCGTCTGTCCTGAAGCCTCATCAGTTCTTGCTGTAAATGTTGGATCTTCTTCAGCTAATTTCGCTAAAGCCATACCTAATTTATCAACATCTGCTTTAGTTTTAGGCTCAACCGCGATACCAATTACTGGATCTGGGAAGTCCATAGATTCTAAAACAATAGGATGTTTTTCATCAGACATGGTATCACCAGTCTTGATATCTTTAAATCCAACTGCTGCTCCAATATCACCTGCTTCGATAAAATCGATAGCATTTTGTTTGTTAGAGTGCATTTGGTAGATACGTGAGATACGTTCTTTTTTACCTGAACGGTTGTTCAAGATATAAGAACCTGCATCTAAACGACCAGAATAGGCACGGAAAAATGCTAAACGACCTACGAAAGGATCGGTAGCAATTTTAAATGCTAAAGCAGCAAATGGCTCCTTTACATCTGGCTTACGTAATTCTTCTTTTTCAGTATCTGGATTGATTCCTCTAATTCCTTCTTTATCTGTTGGAGAAGGTAAGTAACGACATACAGCATCTAATAAGAACTGTACCCCTTTATTTTTAAATGCAGAACCACAAATCATAGGAATGATAGCCATATCCATTACAGCAGCTCTAAGTGCAGCATGCACTTCTTCTTCTGTAATTGAATCTTCATCTTCCATGAATTTTTCTAAAAGATCTTCATCATAAGTTGCTACCTCTTCAATTAAAAGGGCACGATACTTACGCGCTTCAGCTTTCATTTCTTCTGGAATATCGATAACATCAAAAGTTGCCCCTTGAGTTTCGTCATGCCATACAATAGCTCTGTTTTTTACTAAATCAATGATCCCTTTAAAATCTGCTTCATCACCAATGTTTAATACAATTGGCACTGCGTTAGATTTCAACATATCTTTTACTTGCTGACAAACTCCTAAAAAGTTAGAGCCTTGACGGTCCATTTTATTAACGAAACCAATTCTAGGCACTTTATAGTTATCAGCTAATCTCCAGTTCGTTTCAGATTGTGGCTCAACACCATCAACTGCACTGAATAAAAATACTAAACCATCTAGTACACGTAAAGAACGGTTTACCTCAACCGTAAAATCAACGTGACCTGGAGTATCTATAATATTAAAGTGATATCCTTTTGTATCTGGAGTTGGTTGTCCATTCTCCATTGGGAAATTCCATGTACAAGTGGTTGCAGCAGAAGTAATTGTAATACCTCTTTCCTGCTCTTGCTCCATCCAGTCCATTGTTGCAGCACCATCATGTACTTCACCAATTTTATGTGAAACCCCTGTATAATAAAGGATACGCTCTGTAGTTGTCGTTTTTCCTGCATCAATATGTGCAGCGATACCTATGTTTCTTGTGAATTTTAAATCTCTTGCCATCTTAAATTAAAATCTAAAGTGTGAGAATGCCTTATTTGCTTCTGCCATTTTGTGAGTATCAACTCGCTTCTTAACAGCTGCTCCTTCTTCTTTAGCTGCAGCTAAAATTTCAGCAGCTAATTTTTGAGGCATAGATTTTTCGTTTCTTTTTCTTGAGTAACCAATCAACCATTTCATAGCTGTTGATACTTTACGGTCTGGACGAATTTGCATTGGAATTTGGAATGTTGCTCCACCAACTCTACGGCTACGCACTTCTACGTGAGGCATAACGTTAGATAAGGCATCTTTCCAAATTTCTAAAGCTGTTTTTTCGTCATCAGTCTTTTTTGATTCTACAATATCAATAGCATCGTAGAATACTTTAAAAGCGACAGACTTCTTTCCATCCCACATCATCATATTAACGAAACGAGTTACTAACTGATCGTTAAATCTTGGATCTGGTAAAAGCGGTCTCTTTTTTGCTGCTCTTTTTCTCATGTCTTCTTCTTAAAGTTTTTAATTACTTCTTAGGGCGTTTTGCACCATACTTAGATCTACGTTGTGTTCTACCTGCAACACCTGCTGTGTCTAAGGCACCACGAACGATGTGATATCTAACTCCTGGTAAATCTTTTACCCTTCCACCTCTAACCAATACTATCGAGTGCTCTTGTAAGTTGTGTCCTTCTCCACCGATGTATGCGTTAACCTCGTTTCCGTTTGTTAAACGAACCCTTGCTACCTTACGCATTGCTGAGTTAGGTTTCTTAGGTGTCGTCGTGTAAACACGAGTACACACACCACGTCTTTGTGGACACGAATCTAAAGCAGCCGATTTACTCTTCTTGGTTATTTTGGCTCTTCCTTTTCGTACTAATTGTGAAATTGTTGGCATATATTACTATATAATTTTTATTAAACCCTCTCCTTAGAGGGCTGCAAAGGTAGAAATAAATATCAATAATTCAAACCCATAGCTATTAATTTTAGAAAGTTTTTCAATTTATTTTTATAGTCAGATATTTTTACTGATTAATTTCCGTTAGATTTGAATAATATTTCTATGAATGTCACTAAAAATTAGTCCTTTAATTTTACTCCTATTTATATTATGGTCTTCAGAAACGTTGACCCAAAATTTGTATTTAACTGCGGTTGGGACTTCTGAAAAAGAAACCAAAACGATTGACTCTTTAGGGTACCAACAAACATTTCAGGATTATATGTCTTTAGATTTAGAAGTTAAGCGTTTAAAGAAACGATTAAACACACTTGGTTATATTGAAAGTGAATTACGCCATTTAAAAAAACAGAACGATTCTTCTTACCTAGCCACTTTCAGTATCAAACATAAATACAATACTATTATCATAGAGCACCACAATCTAGTTGATCTGTCTATTTTAAAATTAACTGGATTCCTAAATAAAAATCAGCAATTAGTGATTCCGATAGAACAGGTAGAAACCACCTTACAGTCTATCAATTCAGAAATTGCCAATCGCGGCAACCCGTTTAGTACACTTATTATAAATGATATTAAAAAAATTGACCCAAAAACATTATCTGGATCGCTTTCGGTGAGTGCGGCTCAATCAAGAACCGTAGACAAGTTAATACTAAAAGGTTATGAAAAATTCCCAAAGTCGTTTATTAAACGTTATTTAAAAATTAAAACCGGACAAACCTTCAGCTTAAAAAAAATTAAAGAGAAAACAGCCGCATTGAATGATTTGGTTTTTGCGAATCAAATAAAAGACCCCGAAGTTCTTTTTACTCGAGACTCTACCATATTATATATGTATCTTGAAAAAGCGAGAAGTAACACCTTTGATGGCTTCTTAGGATTTGGCACCAATGAAAGCACAAATAAAATTGAATTTGACGGTTATCTTGATTTAAATCTTACTAATAATCTTAATTACGGAGAATCATTAAAACTCTTATATAAAAGTGATGAAAATGACCAACAAACTTTCGATTTAAAAATTGGAGCGCCTTATCTTTTTAGTTCCCCTATCGGGCTCGATTTAAACTTAAACATATTTAAAAGAGATTCGTCGTTTGTAACTGTAAGTCAGGCTGCCAAAATTAAATATCAAGTGAATAGTAAGCATGCGATTTCGGCTGGAATTAATTCGGTGAATTCAACCGACTTACTAGAGCTACCAACAACCCTAATTACAGATTACAAGTCAAACCAATACTTTATTAATTACACCTATACTAAACGACAAAATTACGAATTACTGTTTCCTGTAAATTTCTTATTCGATATCACGACCGGTTTTGGAAATCGCACCTACGAAACCATAGACGAGCGCCAATCTAACTTTTATTTAAATACTTTTAAAATATTTAATTTGAATGCTAAAAATAGCATCTACGGAAAGTTTAGTGGTAATTATCTGGTCTCAGACACCTATTTAGAAAATGAACTTCCTCGTTTTGGTGGTATCAATTCTATTCGAGGCTTTGAAGAAAATAGTCTAATTGCTAACCTCTATGGGGTTTTAAATACCGAATACAGATACAAACTCAATAACACGATCTATGTGCACTCTGTAATTGATGCTGCTTATTTTGAAAATCAAATCGCTAATCAAAAAGGAAAACTCTTTGGGTTTGGCTTCGGATTTGGACTATTAACCAAAGCTGGACTGTTTCGATTTAATTATTCCAGCGGAAAAACTGAGAATCAAAAATTCAAATTATCAGATTCAAAAATCCATCTGAGTTTGACAACAACATTCTGATTTAATTGTATTCCCGATAATATCTTACCTATTTTAACATAATTATAGAAAACTTTCTAACATCTAGATTGTTTTATTAACTTTTTATTAAGAAATTTGGCTTAAGACCAATTTTAACTCAAACTCAAAGTATGAAAAAAACTCTATGCAAAGCACTAACCGTATTATTACTGTTAGCTGTGCAACTCACGTTAGCACAAGAAAAAACAATTTCTGGAACCGTATCAGACCAATCTGCTCTGCCGCTTCCAGGCGTTAACATTCTCATTAAAGGAACAACCACAGGGACTCAAACCGACTTTGATGGTAATTACACCATTCAAAGTAATGTTGGAGACATTTTAGTATTCTCTTATGTAGGCTTAAAAACTCAAGAAATTACTGTAGGTGAATCTAACACTGTAAATGTTACCATGATCGAAGATGCCGAGTCCTTAGACGAAGTTGTCGTTACCGCTGTAGGTATCAAGAGAAAACCAGATGAAATTACAACAGCTTATGAAAACCTTAAAGCTGAAGAGATTACATCGGCAAATAATCCTGATGCAGTGCAATCACTTGCAGGTAAAGTTTCGGGATTACAAATTAATACCACTAATACGGGTGTTAATCCTTCAACCTCCATTAGACTTAGAGGTACCCGATCGCTTTCGGGATCCAACTCAGCATTAGTTGTTATAGATAATGTTATTTCTTCTGCGACAATTTTATCAGATTTAGATCCAGAAATCATAGAATCTATTAATATTATTAAAGGTCCGAATGGAGCAGCGCTTTACGGATCTCGCGGTGGTAATGGTGTTATTATTGTAACTACAAAAAAAGGAACCAAAAATCAAGGCAAACTCAATGTTGCTTACGCCTCTACTCTAACTCTTGAGGAAATAGCGTTTCTTCCTCAACTTCAAGACCGATACGGAAAAGGCTATTGGGGAGAAATAGATGCCTTTGACCAAGGGTCTTGGGGACCAGAATATGATGGTTCTATTCAACCAGTTGGTTTACCTTATCCCACCGTTACAGATTTCAGATACAATACCTATGAATTTAAAAAAGACAATATGAAAGACTTTTTTAATACAGGTGTGGCACTTCAAAATACGATAACTCTCTCTGGAGGAGATAGTGAAGGGTTTTATTCTTTAACAGCCAATAGAAGGACGACAGATGGTATCATCCCGAAAGACACCTACAAAAAGGATTTCTTAGCGCTTAGTGCAGGTAAAACATTTGGCAAATTTTCAATCTCTGGAAATGTGCGTTTCACTAGTGAAGACCAAGATGTTTCCAGTACAATTTTCAACAGTGATGGTACTGTACGTTTAAGCGGTGTTTATGCTGAATTAGCCCAACTACCAAGTGATGTAAATGTAACAGATTTCAATTCTGGTAGTAATAGTGACCACTGGACCGCTTTTGGAAATAGCCCGTATTGGGTTAGAGATAACCAGAGAAGTGTTTCAGAAAACACAAGATCTGATTTATCTGCCGAACTCTCTTATCAATTCAATGATAATATAAGTGCTGTTTTAAGAAGCAATGTCGTTACCAATAGCGGCAAATCCTTCACTTTTGCAAACGATTATGTGTCGGAATATACTGTTACTGGAGATAGTAGAGATATTCAATCGTCTTTAAGTGTTTCTAGCAATAATTCAAGAACCTTATATACAGATTTGATAGCCAATTTTAATTATGATTTAACTGAAGATATTGGCTTAAAATCGCTGATAGGCTTTAATACTACGGAAAGCAAAGGATTCTCGCAAACCACATCTGGAGACATTTTAACACTCCCAGGTCTCTATACTGTAGAAAATATTTCTAGTGGTATTTCGGTATCAGACTTTAGTTCAAAAACAAGACAGCAAGCTGTATTTGCGAATATCGATTTAAACTACAAAGACTATTTGTTTGTAAATCTTACAGGACGTCAAGAATGGGATTCTAGATTACAATCTGCTGGTCGAACAATTGGAGACATTGCGTTCTTCTACTACTCTGCTGGTGTATCATTTATACCAACCAAAGCCTTTCCTGAAATTAAGTCCGACTTTTTACACAAAATGAAAGTCTCTGGTGGTTATGTAAAAACAGCAAATATTTCGGCTCTTGGAGCCCATGATCTTTTTGATACCGGATTTAGACCTGCAGCATTTCCTTATCCAGGAGGTGTCAACTCATTTATTATTCCATCTTCAACTTTTGACAATGCTATTGAACCTGAATTTATCAACACCTTTGAAGCTAATTTAAACTTAGAGTTATTAAGACGAGGTGGTGTTCCTAGAATTACTCTAGACGGAAGTTATTCATTTTACACTAATGACAATCAAATATTAAGTGCTTCGGTTTCATCATCAACCAGTGTATTTAGTGCCGGAATCAACGTTGGTGAAACTGAAACTAATGCTTACGAAATAGACTTAGGCTTGACTCCCATAAAAACTGATGACTTTAGATGGAACTTAAACTTCGGATATGCTTCTCAAAAAACCATTGCCACAAAAATTACAGACGACGCAGACCAATTAGGTAGTGGCGCTCCAGGAATCTACGCGATTCAAGGTGAAGAATTTCCTTTAATTCAAGGAACAGCTTACGAGAGAGACGACGAAGGTCGTGTAGTTTTAAATCCTGATGGTTCACCAAGAACGGCCTCTGGTCTTAAAGTCCTTGGAAAAACAACACCAGATTACATTTTAAATTTTGGAACGGAAGTGACCTACAAAGGGTTTCGATTAAGTGCGGTTGCCGATTTTAGAACTGGGCATGTATTCTATTCTGGTATTTATAACAACTTAACGGGTCAAGGTCGTAGCTTCATAACAGCTGAAAATGGAAGAGGTTATTTTATTTTTCCAAATTCAACGGTGGAAGGCTCTGGTACAACCAATACAACTGTACTTACAGGAACATCTTATGGAGGACCATCGGCTTATGCTCAATACCAATCGTTTGTACAAAGTGATGACTTTACAGGTGTCGATGAAAACTTCATACTAGATGCCACAGCTTTCAAACTTAGAGAAATTGCGTTGAGTTATACACTTCCAAGTAAAGCTCTGGAGAATACCTTTATTCAAGGTTTATCTGTAGGAATTAGCGGGAGAAACCTACTTGTTCTTCTGCCAAAAGAAAACAGAGGTTATAACGACCCAGAAATTGGATCTGGTATAGGTGGTTACGGACAAACACCTCCAACCAAGTTTTATTCAATGAATGTAAAATTTAACTTTTAAGAAAATGAAATATATATTTAAACTAAAATACACGTTGTCACTGACACTACTTTTTCTAGCATTTTCTTGTAACGATGTACTCGTGAATGAAGATCCTAATGGTGTCCTTATTGATGAATTACCTCCGGAAGTGATCTTGCCAGGAGCACTTACTGTACCTTCTGAAACGCTCATGAGTACCATGAACGAACTGGGAAATACAATGATTGCCACATGGTCTGGTAACGCACAACAGGTTCAAGCGCCTTACTTTACTGAATTCCAATACCAGCTAACTACCGATTTTTACAGCGGAATCTGGGATAATTTAATGGCAAGAACTGGAAATCTAACTCAAATCATTGAAAATGATTACGACGATAATTATGATTATTTCAAAGGGGCTTCTAAAATTTATAGAGCTTTCTATTTTCAATATTTAGTCGATTTATATGGTGATATTCCTTTTACTGATATTCATCAACGTGGAGATTTACTCTTTCCTGAATATGACAATCAAGTCGACGTATATGTAGCCTTGATTAATGATATTAATGATGCTATAGAACAAATTCAAAACACAGATACAAGCACTGCTGTTGGTATGGGTTCTAACGATGTGATCATGGGTGGAAATATGAGTATGTGGATTAAATTTGGAAATACCTTAAAATTGAGAATGTTATTACGTGTCTCTGATGCGGCTCAATCATCACCAGATTTACAAACTGTTCTCAATACTGAATTTGCTACACTTAATAATGCTACATTTTTAGGTGTCGGAGAAAATGTTACTATCAATCCAGGCTATTCTGATGAAGTAGACCGAATGAACCCATTCGTTGAAACATTTGGATATGATGCTGGTCAATTTGGCAATACTGCAAACCAAACTTTTAATAACCTTAGAGCCGGACCAACAACCTTTTTGGTCGAATTCTTAAACGGAACGACTAATGGCGTTTCTGATACAAGATTAGAACGATTATATGCCACGCGATCTGGTCAAGCTTCCATTCAAGGAAATACTCAAGGTGGTGGTGAACAACCTTCACGTATTGGTCCTGGATTACTCATGTCTCCAGAACAAGATGGTTATATTATGACTGCTTCCGAAGCTTTATTCCTTCAATCTGAAGCCGTTTTCAGAGGCTTACTAAATTCTGGAAACGCTAAGGGTTTGTTTGAAAGTGCCATTCAATCATCGTTTAATAGATTGGGTGCATCTATAGGAACTTACCTAAATGATGCTAATAATGTTAGTGGAATTGGTTGGGATGGTACTGCAGATAAATTGGAAGCCATCATCACCCAAAAATGGATTGATTTAGGTGGAACGAATGGAGCTGAAACTTGGATTGAGTATACCAGAACCGGATACCCAAGTAATATGCCGCTTCCAGATATCACAAACAGACCAAATAGACCCTTACGATTACTTTACCCAACATCAGAATACACGGGGAATTCTGCAAATGTTAGTGTTTACAATCAAACTGTAGATACTGCATTCAATTCTTCAATTTTTTGGGATGTTAACTAAAAAAAAAGATTATGAAAAAAATTAAATGTATTTTATTAACCATTCTAAGCATGCAACTCATGATTTCGTGTAGTATAGACGATGATCCGCAGCAATTAGAATCAGACCTCGCCAACACTCCTTTTGTCGTTGGATTTAATAACAGTGAAGCTTCTCCTGCATTTGTCACCGATGGAGCCGTCAATATGTACAGTGAAAATATCGTTTTATTTGGAGGAGAGGACTTCTCAAGCAACCCAAGTATTACTGTAAGTTTTGAAGTCGACCAGAGTTCTACAGCTGTTGCCGGAACGGATTACGACTTTGTAGATTCATCACAATCAATTACCATTCCGCAAAACAGCGAATTTGGCACTCTAGATATCAATTTTTATTCTGGAGTTATTGATGTAGATAATCCTAAAACCTTAATACTTAATATTACGTCTGCAAGTAATAGCCAAGTTGCAGACTCGTTTAAAACCTTAACTATTAATATCAATGGAATTTGCTTTTCTGATATTGGAGGCATGTATAGTGTTACCACAACTTATGGGTATCATGATTTCTTGCCTGCATACAATCCGCAAACCACCGATATTGAAATCGAAGCTTTAGGCGACGGTTTATATAGAGTCTTCGATATGTCTAGTGGCTTATACAGCTCTGGACCTTATGCAGATGCCTACGGAACCGGAGCAACCAGTTTTGATGTTGAATTCACTGAAAACTGTGGTGATATCTCTTGGGAAAACCAAACAGATCCCTGGGGTGCAGTTGTGCCATTAGAAGGTGGCGTCAATGCGGTAGATCCAGACACAGGAGTGATTACCATATCATGGTTCTGCGAAGGTTATGGCGAAAATGGAGTCTCAGTTTATACACCACTTTAATACAAAAAAATAATATGAAAAATATACATAAAAAAATAAGTTACACCTTAGTACTTGTGTTCCTTTTAGGTTTCGTAAGCGTTTCATGTGAAGACGACGATTCGATTCCTAGAAGAGGTAAACCTGAACTCATACTAATGAGTAACTCTGTTACAGTTACCGAAGGCGAAACAGCAACGTTCATCCTTGATGTAGAATATCCTGTCGCAGAAAAAATTGATATCAGAATTGACATTTTAGATGCCGATGGAAACCCAGTTGTAACGGCTGAAGGCGACCCAACAACTGGTAATGGATTCTATGACAGAGTTCAATTTGATGCCATTGAAGTACCTTATCCAACCTGGTTCGAATCTGGTTGGTTTGAATATGGTTATTTAGGCGGAACAGGTTATGTGGCGTCCTTTCCAGCATTCACTGAAACGATAGAACTAAATATCGAAACACTTCAAGATTTCATTCCTGAAGGTACCGAAACAGTTAATCTGAGATTATCTGCGACTTCATTAATGAATGCTACTATCGAAGAAGACATTAGTATCATTATCAATGATTTTGTTGGGAATGACTTGGTTGCCAGACTTAATTGGGCTGGTGATTATCTGGATAGCGGTGCCGATGCTTGCGACATTGATGCTGGCTTGGACCTCGATTTAGAACTTATCTATGGAGGTGCATATGTTCAAACTAGCTACAATGATTGCCCTGAAGAACTAACAATTCTTAGTTCTGATGCTGATGGGTTTTATACCATCGATGCCAGTTTTTGGACTGCTAATGGCAATACATCGGCAGATGGTGATAACATTCCTGTTTCTATAGATTTTATGAAAGCAGGTGTTTTTGTGGAATCTGTTGATTTATCGACATTGTTTCCTTTAAATGATGGTGGATTAAACGATGGTAATGATAATGCTATCACTTCATTTACTGTTGAAAAAACAGGTAACACTTATACCATTACCGATAGTAATGATACGCAAATTGCTCAAGGCAGGTTTGCTGATTATAGGTTGACTCTCGAAGAAAAGAGACGACTAAAAAATCAATAAACATTGAAATAAAACAAATAAAAAGCCACCAGAATTCTGGTGGTTTTTTTATTAGTAATAGCAGTAAATTTAACATCTCAAATATGTTAAATTTATTTTCTTAAAGTTTAGTTTAGCATATAAGTATTAGGTTTGTTAAAATCTAGTTTCTAATACCCATTGAAGAACTATACTATGAAGAAAAAATTACTCCTCTATTTTACTTTTATACTTTTTAGCGTTTCCCAAAGCCAGAATACCGTAGGAACTATAGCCATTACTGAAGATGCCTTTGATGCTTATACACTTATCACAGCATATACAAAATCTTACTTATTTAATAATTGCGGTGAAATCATTAACCAATGGGAAAGTGCTTACCCTCCAGGAAATGCTGTTTACTTACTACCCAATGGCAATTTATTAAGAGCTGGTCGTGTCACCGATACAAGTAGTAATATTACGTTTGGAGGACAAGGTGGTGTTATAGAATTATTTAATTGGGAAGGTGATTTAATTTGGTCTTATCTATATAATACAAACGACTTCAGACAGCACCATGATATTTACCCAATGCCTAATGGTAATGTGTTGATTCTTGCCGTGACAACCATGACAGCTGCTGAAGCTATTGATGCAGGAAGAGACCCCAATAATATGAACGACACCAGACTCTATAACGAACGTATCTTTGAAGTAGAACCTGTTGGCGTCGACCAAGCCAATGTTGTTTGGGACTGGAATGTTAAAGATCACCTCATTCAGGATTTTGACCCAACTAAAGATAATTTTGGTGATGTTGCAATGAGTCCTGGCAAACTAGATATTAATTTCTTAAATGGCGGTTCTGGAAGCGCAAATTGGCTTCATTTTAATTCCATACAGTACGATGAGAATTTGGACCAAATCGTAATAAGCTCTCGAAATCTAAGTGAAATTTATATTATAGATCACTCAACCACTATAGCCGAATCTGCTACAAGTACAGGCGGAACTTATGGCAAAGGCGGCGATTTTTTATACCGATGGGGTAATCCTTTAGCCTATAAACAAGGGACTCCTGCAGACCAAACCTTATTTGGACAACATTATGCGCATTATATTGAAAGTGGTTTAGTAGATGCTGGTAAGCTTCTCATTTTTAATAATGGGAACGGAAGATTTCCAGAATATTCTGAAGCCACAATCATAGATCCTCCAACAACAGCTCCAGGAATTTATGATTATACACCTAATACTGCTTATGGGCCATTAGTTGCTGAATATTCTTATTCGGATCAATCGACTTCGCCTTCCGAATTCTATTCACCAATTTTAAGCAGTGCCCAACGTTTGCCTAACGGAAACTTATTAATCTGCGAAGGACGCTCAGGTGAAATTTTTGAAATAGACAGTAATGAAAATGAGGTTTGGAGGTATGTGAATCCGGTTAATAACGGAGATGGCTCAACAACCAATCAAGGTAATCCACCACCTGCAAATAACCCTTTATTTAGAGCGATTAAATACCCTACAAATTATGCTGCTTTTACAGGGCGAGATTTAACACCAGGAAATACACTAGAATTAAACCCAGACCTTACACCTTGTGAAAACTTAAGTGTAGATGATTTAGATCTTGTCAATTTCAAAATCTACCCAAACCCAACATCAAATCTTGTTCATGTTTCAGCAACTAATACTATTGACAAGATTGAATTGTACTCGATGCTAGGACAAAAAATTCATGAGGCAACTCATACTAGTTCTATTGATATTTCAAGTTTTAATTCTGGAGTTTATTTTATACAGATTTATGCTGGCAAGCATAACATTAGTAAAAAAATCATCAAACAGTAATTTATAAAACACATTTAAAAACCATTCTATTTTTAGAATGGTTTTTTTATACCTTTGAGCCATGGAAAAAGAAACGACCATTTTTGGTATACGTGCCGTAATTGAAGCTATAAAGTCTGGAGAAAACATTGATAAAATATTTCTTCAAAAAGGATTGCGTGGTGAATTATTTTCAGAATTAGAGCAGCTTCTTAAAAAAGAACGCTTAAACTGTTCCTATGTTCCCGTAGAAAAACTTAACCGTCTTTCTAAAAAGAACCACCAAGGTGCCATTGCGCAAATCGCTCCAATTACATTTCATGATCTTGAAGACTTAGTGATGAATGTCATCGAATCTGGTAAAACACCTCTATTTTTATTATTAGATCAACTGAGTGATGTACGTAATTTTGGTGCTATTGTTCGTACTGCTGAATGTACTGGAGTTTCAGGAATTATTATTCAGAAAAAAGGCGGTGCTCCTGTTAACGGTGATGCCATTAAAACCAGTGCTGGCGCCATTTTCAAAATGCCAATTTGCAAAGTAGACCATATTAAAGATGCAGTGTTTTACATGCAAGCTAGCGGTATCAAAGTTATTGCAGCGACCGAAAAAACAGACAACACCATTTACGATGTATCATTTAAAGAACCTTGTGCTATAATCATGGGGTCTGAAGGGAAAGGCATCAATCCTTCGGTATTAAAAGTTGCAGACGATAAAGCCAAACTTCCTTTGCTAGGCGAAATAGAATCACTTAATGTTTCGGTGGCTTGTGGGGCGTTTTTATATGAAGCGGTTAGACAACGGCTTTAAAGTTATTCCTTGTCTTTGTTTTCTTTAAACGTATAGTTATAATTTACACCCGTATCCTCAGGTATTGACTCCTCCTCTAGTTCAGGTTCTAAGATTTCTATAAAGTTTCCGTTTTCATCAAAATGCTTCAAAAACGGATCATCTTCTTCATTATAATCTGGCTCCTGCCATACGTAACGTTCTGGTTTTGCTATAGCTTTTCTAAAAATAAGCGCAAAAATCAACCCAGAAATGAGTCCGCCAGCATGACCTTCCCAAGACATTCCGTCTTTAACAGGAAATGCGTACCAAAGCATACTTCCGTAGAGAAATACAACAATTAAGGATAAGGCAACTAATCGGTAATGCTTAGCAAAAATGCCTTTAAAGAAAATAAAACTCACTAAGACATATACCAATCCGCTGGCTCCAATATGATTTGCTGGCCTACCAATGAGCCATGTAAACAAGCCCGAAAGCAATATGCCGTAGCACAACACTTTCCATGAGATTTTTCTGTAGAAATAAAATAAAGCCACAGATAAGACAAACAACGGAATACTATTATGGTATAAATGTTCTATATCGGCGTGGATAAACGGACTCGTAATGATTCCTAAAAGGCCTTCTAATTTTTGCGGATAGACACCAAGTCGTTTAATAGACGGAAAAAAGCGAACCTGCATCCAAAAAACAATCCAAAGGGAAAGCACAAAAAACAAAGGGTATGCAATTACGCCTGTAGAGTATTTAAAATGTTGCTGGTTTTGACTCATAGTCTAAATTTAAAATTTAAATAGCAAAATACTCTCCATTTATGAAAACTATGAAATATTGTCACATTCGTTTTTTGTAATTTTACACTTATGAACGAACCTTTAGCAGAACGATTACGTCCGCAAACTCTTGACGATTATTTAAGTCAGTCACATTTAGTTGGAAAAACTGGCGTTTTAACCCAGCAATTGCAACAAGGTGTTATAGCCTCCATGATTTTTTGGGGACCTCCAGGAACAGGAAAAACAACATTAGCCAATATTGTCGCTAATGAATCTAAGCGTCCGTTTTACACCTTGAGTGCTATTAATTCTGGTGTTAAAGACATTAGAGATGTTATTGACAAAGCGAAACAAAGCGGTGGTTTATTCACGACTAAAAACCCCATTCTTTTTATTGATGAGATTCATCGTTTTAGTAAGTCTCAACAAGATTCATTACTGCAAGCTGTAGAAAAAGGCTGGGTGACTCTTATTGGTGCCACAACCGAAAACCCGAGCTTTGAAGTGATTCCTGCACTCTTATCGCGGTGTCAGGTTTACGTATTGAATTCTTTTGAAAAAACCGACTTAGAAGCCTTATTACAAAGAGCAATTACTGAAGATGAACTGATTTCGAAACGCCAAATTAAACTAAAAGAAACCGATGCACTTTTAAGGCTATCTGGTGGCGACGCAAGAAAACTACTGAATATTTTTGAGCTCATCATCACCTCATTTGACAGTGATGAAACTATCGAAATCACGAATGCTGTAGTTTCTGATAAAGTACAGAACAACACGGTTCGTTATGACAAAACTGGCGAACAACATTATGATATAATTTCAGCATTTATAAAATCGATTCGAGGTAGTGACCCCAATGCCGCAGTATATTGGTTAGCTCGAATGATTGAAGGCGGAGAAGATGTCAAGTTTATTGCACGTCGTTTACTAATTTTAGCAAGCGAAGATATTGGTAATGCTAATCCGACTGCTCTAGTTATCGCCAATAATACCTTTCAAGCAGTATCTATTATTGGATACCCAGAATCCCGAATTATTTTAAGCCAGTGTACTACGTATCTAGCAACATCTCCAAAAAGTAACGCTGCCTATGAAGCTATTGGTAAAGCACAGCAACTGGTAAAAGAAACTGGTGATTTATCGGTTCCGTTATCTATTAGAAATGCGCCTACAAAATTAATGAAAGAACTCGGCTATGGTGATAATTATCAATATGCCCATAAGTATGAAAATAACTTTGTCCCTCATGAATTTTTACCCGAGGAAATAAAAAATACAACCTTGTATAATCCCGGGAATAATGCCCGAGAAAATGCACAACGAGACTTTTTAAAATCGCGATGGAAAGACAAATATGGGTATTAGAATTTTAAATTAATGTCTTCAACCTGAAGATTTTCACCATTGTTTTCAGCATACACCCAAATATCTCCTTTTTTGTATACCACAGCATCTTTACCTTGTACTATAAAAGTATCTGGAGCTCCAGAATACAGTAAAATCATCACTTTTTTAGGTTCGGTGTCAACAACCTGAAACCCTCCTTTTATTGGTTGTGCATAAAGTATATCTTTAGCATCTGCACCATTGGGCATAGACACAGGTTGATCTTTTGCATTAACATTAACCGATTCTTCAACTATATCTGGCTTTTCTTCTGAATTGACAGTGGCCTTGACTTCGGTTTTAGATACTGTTGTAGGCATCTCTACATTAGATGCAACTTGGCTTGTAGAGGTATCGCCATTGTATTTATAATCATAAAACTGGTAAGTCTCAAAGGCCGCTCTAAAGGCTTCATGATAGGCTTTTTTACGATCTTTTAGTTTAGATCTACCAACTTCGGAAGTAGCAATCACTCGGTTTTTACAATCTATTAAATCGATTTTAATCTTAGTCACTAAGAATCCGCCTTTAACCTCGCTCGGAACTGCTTTGAGTGCCAAACAATGATTCAAACCTAAATCCTTAGGATATTCTTCATTTTCAGAAAGCGTTGTATAACCGTATTTATTGAATAAAAACTTTGTTAAAGAATTTAACTGGTACTGATCTTCAGATTTTTGAAAATCAAACTGATTAGGCACAATAATGTATTTGTAGTTATTTATTTTTTCCTGTGCAAAGCTCTGCCATTGGCATACGATTGTAAATGCAATAAATAAAAGTATTCTAGTCATTTGAATCAAATATTAAGTTTATTCCGAATTGTAAAGATACACTTTGTGCTTTAGAAATATTTTGTAATTCAAACAAATTATTCCCCATAAGGTACATATTAAACCGTCCTATGTGTAGGGATGCGCCCAAACCAAAATTGCGAAGCGAAAATGCATCTACTGTATACGTGGCCTTTAATTTTAAAAAATCAAACAAGCGCCTGTAATAAAATGCTGTTGCCGCAAACTGTGGTCGTCTGGGTCTGAAAACCGAAAACAACTGTAATCCTAAGGCATTTTGATAGGGTTTTTGACCTGCATAACAATCACAATCTTGTCCGTTTCCCTTTCCGAAATTATAGCGATACGACAAATTTACTTTTGATGAGCGCCATGTTACGTAATTGTTTTTTAAAGTATCTATTTTGATATTTTCGTCGAACTCATCTTCTAAATTTTGCCAATAAGGCGTGGTGCCTTCAGCATTTAAAAGCGGTGGAAAAATGAGTTCTAAACCTTCAGTTGTATAGCTACCATTGAGATGATAGGTCTCCACATCTTTGGAATGAAAAATAGCACCAAAATCCAGTAAACTTCCAGTAATAATATGTTGTTCTTTGAGTTGATAGGTAAAACCGACATCAATTCCCAGCCCTAAATTTCCACCAAATAAAATCCGTTTTCTAAGGGTTTTAATATCCTTACTAAAATCGGAATTTTCATCACCAATCAACGGGGCGATTCCTGAGGTTTGCACCCTTCCGTCTAAAGCCTGAAACACATGTTCGTAAACATTATCACCTGTGGTACTTTCGCGGGTCGTAAAGGTTCCTGAATTATTTACACTGTTTACATTCGCAATGCTTGAATAGATCTTAGCTCTTGCTCCCAAAGTGAATTTTTTATTGATTTGTTTATTAATTCCGAAGTGAAAAACTGATAATAATTCGGCTTTAAAACTCACATCATTTAAAGAAAAAGAGCGTCCAATATGATTGGCATTCCCTTCCCAAAGTAATACTGCCACATCTTTTGGGAAATAAGAAATCATATCGACTTCTTCATACATACCATAGGAAAAGTAAGTAGTTTCATCTTTTCGCCAACCGCCATTTATGATGTCTAATTGCTGATTTAAAGTAAAATAATCCCGATGCGACATGGCGTTTATCGCATTTCCAATTTTGATATTTATGTCCACGCCATCGTCTCTAAAAATATCATAAGCCGATACTCCAGAACTGCCAAAATTGACATGAAACTGTGATAATAAAGGGATTCCGAAATGTTTATCGAAGGTCACCAAAGCTCCAGGATTTTGATTAAGCGTCTGCGGAATCACATTAAAATCATACATAAGCTCTTTGTTCTGGCTGTCGACCAAACTTGTTATAAAGAGCAGTATGCAAAGTGTTTTACAGCGCATTAGATTTACAATTCGAAATAAAAAGTCACTTTAGAATCCAGTTCTAAGCGTCCTAAAGTATTAGTATCAATGGGATTGGTTGATGGCGGTAAGGTGATTTTAAAAATAAGCTTGGTCGCTTCTTCAAAGACCGAAAGTTCAGGCTCTTCAATTAAAAAATTGGACACCACAACACTGGGAGCATTGGGCTGTCCTGGTGGCACTTCAATTTCTGCAAGATAACGTAGCTCGTCAGCATCATTAACAAACTCAAAATCAATGCTAAAATGTCGATCTAAGCTATTTGCAAACTGAAAGTTTAAATTGGTTTTTATAAGTTGGTCTACAAAAAAATCAGAATTGATATACTCTAAACGTGTGGTATCGGTAAGTATGATGACTTCTTGTTGTGTGGCTTCGTCTATAAAATTAGGCGCTTCCAAATTGGAATACATTAAACTGGATTCAAAAACTGGTGTTGGCAGGATGTTTTCGGTTTGATCAAAATCGACATCACTCACACAGGAATTAAGAAAAATAAGCATCAAGCATATTAATCCAAACACTACTTTTTTGAATCTTTTCATAACGTTCAATTTATGATTAAACGATTTTTATGTCGTAAAACGTATATTATAAATACTTTTTTATCTCTAGTAATTGCTTGACGTTTTTGATAGAATCATCCACATTATAGTCGTGATAATTAAACAAAATGACATCTAAACCAACTGCTATTGCTCCTAAAATATCAGCTTCGTAATTATCCCCAATCATAATACTTTCTTGAGGTTGCGCCTTAGCTAAATGTAAAGCATGATTGAAAATTATAGGATTTGGTTTTTTTACGCCAGCAGTTTCAGAATTGGTAATTGTTTTGAAGTATTTTGAAATCTGTGCATTGTCCATTTTGCGCTGTTGCGCTTCTTCAAAACCGTTGGTAATGATATGCAATTGGTAGTTTTGACTCAAATGATCTAAGAGTTCAAAAGTGCCTTCAAAAAGGTGATTAAATGTCGTGAGATGTGTAATATAGCCTTCAGACAGTTGATTGATTATTTCATCTGAAACCTTGAATTCAATAGCATCAAACGTATCTTTTAAACGTTTATAACGCAACAATGCTTTATCAATTTTTTCTTCTCTATACAGTTTCCAATAATTGAGGTTTATAGGTTCATAAACGCTCAAAAAATCTTTCGACTTTACCTGAAGCTGATGTATTTCAAAAATTTTCTCAAAGGTTAATGCCGAGTTTTTATCAAAATCCCAGAGCGTATGATCTAAATCAAAAAATATGTGATTAATCCCTTTTAATTTCATCTGCAGATTCTAATATTTGAGTGAATATTTTTTTAAAGCCTTTCCATTTTTCATCACTTCCAAAGGTGTAATTATGAAACACCGGTGTAAAAGTGCCATTAACACGTTTTACAGCATTAATTAAACCTTGTAGTTTTTGTTTTTTATCGAGTTGGGACTGGTGTTTTAATAGGGCATGATCTATACAATGAAACGAATTAATAAGTAATGGCGTTTGCGTTTCATAATCTAAATCGTAAAATAAAAAAGGTGTGCATGTACCCGCTCTAAACCCCATATAATTGAGGTATCCCATGGTGAAATCGTTTTTAATTTCAAGTTCGGTAAGGTTGCGATACGACGTTGGCAAATTGATTTTTGAAAACGAATTTCGGGTGGCTTCGAGTTCATAATTGGTAATAAACTCCATCTTTTTCTTTTCCTTTTTTAGAATATCAATATCATCTAAAGAAAAATAGGAGGCTTTTAATCCGACTTTACAATAATCGGCAACCGATTTAATTAATGATACAAACTGCTTTTTGTTGACATTTATATTCTTGTCATAGGTTGAATAGTCTCCAATTAAGAAAAAAACAATAAACTTAAAAGGGTATCGCTTTTGCTTATTAATTATCCATTTGAACGTATCATAAGGGTCACGTTTAAAACCAAACAAAACAAGAAAACGGTTATAAAATCGTTTAAATTTAAGTCGCAATAAATCGTTACAAGCGCCACCAACGGTTCGCATTAAACCTTTTTGCTTAAAATAATAAGCGGTTGGCACATCAATCACAGGCTGCACTGTATAATGCCGCTTCGGAAAAGTAAAGCCTTCAAACTTTTGCTCTAAAACAGATTTAAGTTTATATGCCCAAATATCTATCACAGGTTGATCGAGAAACTGATGCTTGAATGCTAAACTTTCTTTAGCAGTAAAACGACCGAAATTATCTTTAACATGAGGCAGGTATTCTTCATAGCGACTTAACAAATAAAAAGATGCAGCAAAAATATCGAAAGGTAGAGCGCTCTTGTCTCCTGTAGTAAAAAAGCATTTGGTATCTTCCCAATCATGAACGTTGATATCTACATCAGATACACCTTGCTCAAACAATAGCTCATGATTTTTAATAAATACCTCATTACTTAAGGGTTGTCGTGTGTACGACATTTTCAAACTATCATGCGCAATAAACTCCTCAATAGTGGTTGTAAAACTCACAGGCACACCAAGTATTCTGGTACATAAATGCTTAAACGCATAACGAACTCTAGGTGTGATTTTATGTGTATAGACTAATAGCAATATTGATTTTGGGTATTTGATGTTTGGTAAAATTAATCATTAAAAAAGAATGCAGCATAAATTGCCTAATCCATCTTATGTTAATTTTCTAGTTGCCTTTAGAAAGTGCTCTATTAAATGTAATACTTATAGACATTGTTCATCTGCGAAACTAAAATATGCTTTTTCTGTGATAATGAGGTGGTCTAACACTTTAATATCTAAACTCGCTGCTGCTGTTTTTAATTTTTGAGTTAGATTTTTATCGGCTTCACTTGGTTTTAATGTTCCCGATGGATGATTATGAACTAAGATAAGAGCTACTGCTCCCACTTCTAGGGCATTTTTGAGCACTAAACGCACATCAACCAAAGTACCTGTAATACCGCCTTTACTCAATTGGTGTTTTTGAATTACTTTATTTGAATTATTGAGATAGATGATCCAGAATTCTTCATGAGGCAACTCGCCAATGACAGGTTGCATTAATTCAAATACTGACACACTAGAACTGATTTTTTGCTTTTTTAGGGCTTCTTCTCCACGACGTCTTCTCCCCAACTCCATCATGGCAAGAATTGAAATGGCTTTAGCTTCTCCTATACCTTTAAAGGCCATCAACTGCTTTAAAGTAAGTTTACCGAGTTCATTAAGATTATGATTGACACTTGCTAAAATACGCTGACTTAAAGCAACTGCACTCTCGTCTCTATTGCCAGATCCTAAAATTATGGCTATCAATTCAGCATCGCTCAACGTTGATTTTCCTTTATCGCGGAGTTTTTCTCTTGGTTGATCCTTATGAGACCAATTTTTGATAGATATTGAATCTGATTTTTCAGCCATTATATATTTTAATATTGTAATTTTAAAGGGCATTAAATTTAATTCAAAATATAGAAAAAATACTATATTATTATGAAATCTTTATTTTCTTCCGAAGCACATCAGGAAATTTTAAACCGCATAGATCAACTCAATGAACATAACAAAGCGCGTTGGGGAAAAATGAGTATTGGGCAAATGGCTTGGCATTGTCAAGGTCCGCTAAACATCATGTTAGAAAAAAATGATTACGGACTCAAACCAAACTGGCTGGCAAAAGTGTTTTTTAAAAAATCACTGTACAACGATTCTACTTGGCGAAAAGGATTACCAACGGCTAAGTTTTTAAAACCAAAAAATGATAAAAATTTTAATACTGAGATTGCCACGCTCAAAGCTCTCATTGAAGAAGCGTATTTACATCGCGATAAAACCGAATGGAAACCTCATCCTGGATTTGGATACTTTACCGCACAACAATGGGGACAAATGCAATACAAGCACTTAGACCATCACTTAAGGCAATTTGGAGTTTAGGTTTAAATCATATACACTTGAAATGACTTTTGATTAATTAGAAACAAACTAAAACCATTGAATTACCCACCAAAACATCATCAGGATAATGACCAAAATCACATGATTGAGGTTATTAAGACTTATCCCTTAGCTACAGTTATTTCTGTGGAAAATAATCAGCCTTTAATTTCTCATTTACCGTTGATTTATGAAGACGGAAAACTCATTGGACATATCGATATTTACAATCCGCAAGCCCAACTACTAAACAAGCATGCAGATGTAACCGTTCTGTTTTCAGGACCCGATTGCTACATTTCACCAAGTATATACAACAGCACCCAACTCCCAACATGGAACTATATTAAAGTTCATATCAAAGGAACTGTTGAAGCTATTGAAAGTAAATCGGCATTGAAGCAATCGTTAATTACGATGACCGAATTTTTAGAAGCTCCAAACCCAAAATACACTTTAGAGCCAGACAACCCCAGATTAGATCGTAATCTTGATTATATTAAAATGTTTAAAATTACAATCACCGATTGGGAAGGAAAATTCAAATTATCTCAAGACAAAAAGCCAAGTGATATTCAAAATGCCAGAGCAGAATTGATTCAAGCACATCAAAAAAGCATCCAACACTTTTTAGACAAAGTCTTCTAAATTTTGTACCTTAATACTATAAAAAACAAGCCATGAAAGATTTAAAAAAAGAAGATATAAGCCAAGACGTTTTCGATTTATACGATGATTACGCGCATAATAAACTTAACCGCAGACAGTTTGTTGAAAAACTTTCTTTATATGCGGTTGGCGGTGTTACTGTGGCATCACTTTTAAGTTTTATGTCGCCTAATTATGTAGACAGTTTACTTGTAAAACCAAATGACCCAAGCTTAGATTCAGAATATATCAACTACGAATCCCCAAAAGGTGGCGGTACAATAAAAGGACTATTATCCAAACCAAAAGACTTAAAAACCAAATTACCTGGCGTTGTTGTTGTTCATGAAAACAGAGGATTAAACCCTTATATTGAAGATGTAGGTCGGCGTACAGCAAAAGCCAAATTTATTAGTTTGGCTCCCGATGCCTTATCGCCTTTAGGTGGCTATCCTGGAAATGACGACGACGGAAGAACCTTGCAAAAGAAACGTGACCGAGCAGAAATGCTTGAAGATTTTATTGCTGCCTACAAGTATTTAAAGTCGCATAAAGATTGTAATGGTAAAGTAGGTGTTGTAGGCTTTTGTTTTGGCGGATGGATTTCTAATATGATGGCTGTGCGATTACCAGATTTGGGAGCTGCTGTGCCTTATTACGGCAGGCAACCCGCTGATGAAGATGCCAAGAAAATTAAAGCGCCACTACTATTACAATATGGAGAGTTAGATACTCGTGTCAATGAAGGCTGGCCTGCTTTTGAAGCCATACTTAAAGCCAATAAGATAGAGTATCAAGCCTATATTTATCCTGGAGTAAATCATGGTTTCCACAATAATACAACGCCAAGATATGATAAAAAAGCTGCCGAATTATCCTGGAAAAGAACTTTAGAATTTTTTAAAAAACACTTAGCTTAATGAGCTTATATTTTTAATTTTACATGATATTTGGAAACCAAATTATAGAAACAAAAAACATCCTTTTTAAAATGAAAAAATCCTTATTTGCTATCTTATTTTTCTCTTGTTTGATCATATCATGTATTCCAGATGATAGTGATTCGGGAGGTGATGATGGACCAATTACTGCTAATATTCGATTTGAAGTTGTTACAACTAGAAATTCTGAAGCGGTAATTACAACGACGATTGACAATGAAACAGACACCGAAAATGTTGAAAACTTACCTTTTAGTTTAACCTATTCTCAAACGGAAATAGAAGCTGGAACCTATCTTAGATTAACTTACCTTGAAAATGGAAGTTATAGTGTTTCTGAAGAAGGCTCTAGCTGGACAGATTACAGTGCAGTTTTAACAATATATATAAATAATAGTGTTGCTGCCACTGAAACATTTGACATTACTGAAGACAATTCCGGAGTGAAACAAATTGATTTAACAATCAACTAATAGCATGAAACACGAATGGCGTAAGCTGGAAAAGAATCTCTATCTTCCTAAGGCAAAACCTGAAGTTATAGATATTCCTGCCTATAAGTTTATCACTATCCATGGTGAGGGCAATCCTAATACTGAGCATTTTAAAACCCATGTCGAAGCGCTTTATAGCATTTCTTACGCTATTAAAATGAATCTCAAAAAATTACCAATGCCACCTAAAGGATATACCGATTATACGGTCTATCCTTTAGAAGGTGTTTGGGATATTAATGAAGCTGCTAAAAAGAACTTCAACGGTCAAATCAATAAAGACGACCTCGTTTTTACGTTAATGATTAGACAACCTGATTTTGTAGAGTCAAACTTTTTTAACGAAATGCTTGAGCTTACGAAAAAGAAAAAGCCAAATCCGCTTTTAGACCATCTCCAGTTGGAAATAATTTCTGAAGGAAAATGTGTTCAAATGATGCATATAGGCAGTTATGATGACGAACCTGCCAGCTTTAAAACTATGGAAGCCTTTGCTGAAGATCATAAGCTTTCCAGACTTTCTAAAATACATCGCGAAATCTATATTTCCGATTTTAGAAAAGTAGCTCCCGAAAAATTAAAAACAGTATTAAGATTCCAGGTTACTACTGAATAGTATAGGTATCCAAACGTCTAATAATTGCTGGTATTTCATTGCTTACATACGAAGACGTATCATAAATTAACCCAAACCCATCCGCATAATAAAAACGGTCTAATCCAGGAGACGGATCATTATCTGGTGATAATAAGGCATAACGTTCGGAGTTGATACAGATAAAACTTCCAGCCTCAACATTCATCGTACTTTCACCTTCAACTAATTGTTCTACAATATCTCCCCAGGCATTCTCACTCAACACCCGAAGCGAAAAATCATTATTGGTAAATTTGACAGTTCCATCACTTCTAACGAGGTTTCCATTATCCTCTCTTAAATATTCAAAATGCTCACCATTAGGGTTGCAAAACGTGATACCTTCTTCATTTCCGGTCGTTAATCGTCTAAATTTAAAGTAGGTGTCTCCAAATAGCTCTTCCGTAGATATAATACTAACAGAATCAATCACTCCTGTATCTTCGTAGAGTTGTGTATTGCTATTATATCTGTAATTTTTATACACCCAAGAGTTCCCAACCGTTAAAGCATAAAAATTAGCTTCAGGAGTTTCTGGTGTTGTACTATCGTTTGAACAAGAAAAAGTGAATGTAAGCGCACATAAATAAAGCAAAATACGTTTCATAATAATTGGTTTAAAGTTAATTGATTAATAAACGTAACTATGTGCTATACGATAAAATGGGTTGGTTGATTGTAAGAATAACGTTACATAATCAAGTTTATTGTTTTACTTATAAAAAAATCCGCAGTAAGAACCGCAACAACTAACCTACTAAATCAACTCTTTCACGTCCTCAAAATCGAGTCCGCCATAATTCCCAGAACTCATCAACAACAAAGCCTTGTTATTAAAGTCTTTTGAAAAGAGGTACGATTTAAAATCTTCAGGATGGGTATAAATTATCAAATCATCACGTTCAAAGGCATTAGCGATTTGCTCGTGCGTAACTTCATCGAGTTTTTTAATGGCTACGGCATGAGGCGAATAAAAGACTACAGCAACATCAGCAGCATTTAGAGCACCTTTATACTCCTTTAAAAATTCGGCATTTAAACTACTATAAGTGTGCAATTCTAAACAGGCAACTAAGGTTCTATCAGTATACTGCTCTTTTACAGCTTTAGTCGTAGCTTCCACTTTACTCGGGGAATGTGCAAAATCTTTATAGGCGACACTTGTAGCACTTTCAGCAATTTTTTCTAAACGCTTACTGGCGCCTTTAAAGGTGGAAATTGCTTCATAAAAATCATCTTCATCAATTCCCATATGCTGACAAATCCATTTGGCTCCAGCGAGATTATTAAGGTTGTGCTTTCCGAAGACTTCAATAGGCAAATCACCTTCTGGCGTTGCCAGTAATGTTTGTCCGTTCTCAACCCGATATTCAGGAGTTTGATAGGCTAATTTTCGAATCGGATTGTCACTAGCTTCTACCACCTTTTTAACTTCTGGATCTTCTTCGTTGTAATTAATACTACCACCTTGAACAATACTATCTACAAAAATGGAAAATTGCTCAACATAGTTCTCATAAGTAGGAAACACATTAATATGGTCCCAGGCAATACCACTCAACAAGGCGATATTAGGTTTGTATAAATGAAATTTTGGTCGTCTATCTATAGGTGAACTTAAATATTCATCACCTTCGAGTACTATAAAATCATTGTCTTCTGTAAGTTTTACCATCACATCAAAACCTTCCAATTGCGCACCAACCATATAATCGACATCGCGATCGTGATAATGCATCACATGTAAAACCATTGAAGTAATGGTCGTTTTACCATGACTTCCTCCAATAACCACTCGTGTTTTATGTTTGGATTGCTCGTATAAAAATTCGGGATAACTATAAATTTTAAGTCCTAAGTCTTGAGCCTTTAACAACTCTGGGTTATCGGCTTTAGCATGCATCCCCAGAACGATGGCATCTAAATTTGAAGTAATTTTTTCGGGAAACCATCCAAAGGTTTCCGGGAGTAATCCTTTCGCATCTAATCGGGATTTTGAAGGTTCAAAAATAGTATCGTCACTTCCCGTGACCTTATAGCCTTTATTGTGTAAAGCTAGAGCGAGGTTATGCATAGCACTTCCACCAATAGCAATAAAATGTACATTCATTGGTTGAATTTTGTAAATTCAAATATAGCTGTTTTTTGGCATTCCAAAAGTCACAAACTCCAAAGATTCTAGAGTTGCTCTATCTGTGCTTTCTCTTCTGTAAAGACCTCAATTTTTGGCAAGTCGGCAATTGCTTTATTAATCCATTTTAAAGCACTTTCCTTTTGGCTTTTATTTTTATAAATCTGAGCCAATCTGTAATAGGCCCAAGCCTTTGGCACACCATCTTTTGCTGAATAGTTTTCGATATAGACCAACAAGCATTTTTCACCCTTTTCTAACTGAATATTATACTCTGCACATACTTTTCCTATTTGGTAGTGCATGGCATTTCGCTGGTGTTTTTCGCCTGAGGCTTCTAAATTTCCAATAGCTTTTTCAGGCTGATTTTCTTTTTCGTACAAATTGGTTAACTTATCAAAACAGGTTAATGAGCCGCCAACATTAATCGCCAGTTTATAATACTTTTCGGCTAATTCTGGTTCATCATCATATTCGTAAATATAGCCTTTAGCCAAATAGCCATCAACTTTTGACAAGGCTTCCAATTCATTGGCATACTTGAGGGATTTGCGCTTACTACCTCCAACAATTCCTGGTAATTGCATATACAATTCAACGAGCGCCCAGCGTGTATCAATGTGTTTTGGGTCGAGTTCTGCAGCTTTTAAAAACGCCTCTTTAACATCACCAATAATTCCTAAAGCTTTCAGTTTACTAACGCTTAGTGCTTTCATCCCTAAAGCGCCTCCATATTTGTAATGGTAATTAGCATTGTTTGGCTTGCGTTCCACTAATTTCTTATACTGATCTATAGCTTCATCCCATTTTTTTTGATGACCATAGGCATCGCCAAAAAGTTCTATTCCAGTCAAATCATTTTGATGGCTTTGAACATAGCTTGACAAGAGCGTTTCGGCCTTTTTAAATTGCTGTTTTGCAATGAGAGATTTAGCCGTATCGATTGTTGACTGACCAAAGGTCAAAACAGGTAGAAAAAAAAGGAAAATTAAATACCTCATACTAATAGTTACGCAAAATAGGTGCCTTTAGTTTTTTAACCATACACTATGGTATTGTTTTTGATTTTAAAGAAACAAAGATAGGTACTTTACTATTAAAATTATTAACTTCACTCAACCAAACGACACAATGACTCATTTGTTGTTTTTTCGATTGATTTTAAGATTTAAATTATCCGAAAATTGAAATTATGAAGCCAATTATAAGCGTATTAATGATTATACTTTTTGCCAATTTTACAACTGCTCAAACTCCTGAAGATTTTTCTGAACTTTGGAAAAAAGTCAGTGATTTTGAAAGTGAAGGTTTACCAAAATCGGCATTAGAGATTGTTAAATCTATTGAAAAGAAAGCGAAAGCCAGCAACAATACACCTCAAGAAATCAAAACCCTACTCTACCGAAGCAAATACGCTTTAACCCTAGAGGAAGATGCACAATTAAGCATTTTAAACGAATTTAAAGCTGCCATTTCTAAAAGTGAAACACCTACTAAAAATGTGCTTCAAAATATATTGGCGACTTTATATTGGCAGTATTTTAACCAAAACAGATGGAAATTTTATAATCGAACCAAAACTGCTGAAAAAGTTGATAAAACCGATTTTAGAACTTGGGATTTAGAAACCTTATTCGAAACAATTCAAACGCATTATCAAGCTTCATTAGAAAACGGACTCCTTCTTCAGCAAACGAGTTTAGACACCTATGATGCGCTATTGATTGAGCAAACTAATTCTAAAATCTACAGACCTACACTTTTTGATTTATTGGCTCATAATGCGCTTCAGTTTTATAAAACCGATGAGAATACGATAACCAAACCTGCTTATAAATTTGAAATTGACACGCCAAAACTATTAAACTCGGCCGCCAATTTTGCAACTATGCGTCTGACTTCTAAAGATTCAACATCTTTACAATTACAAGCTTTAAAATTGTATCAGGATCTGATAAAATTTCATTTAAAAGACACCTCACCTGAAGCCCTCGTTGACGTCGACATTGAACGTTTAAAATTTGTAAATCAAAATGCCATTTTCGATAATAAAGAAGAACTCCTTGTAAAAGCTTTAAAAGCCGAAAGCATGCAATACAAAGCCGCTAAAGAAGCGGTGTCTGGGCTTTACGATTTTGAAATTGCTCAAATCTATCAAAACCAAGGACAAGGTTATCAGCCAAAAACGAATGAAACTAACCGATGGAAATCAAAAGAGGCGCTTGCCATTTGCGATGCTGTCATTGCCGATTATCCTAAGCATAAAGCTGCCGAAAAATGTCGCATTTTAAAAGAGCAAATTCTTGCACAAACATTACAAATTGTCGTTGAAAGTAATAACTCAATACAAACAAACGGATTGCTACTTATTAGCTATAAAAATGTTGCTGAAATCAATTTTAAAATAGCGAAGGTCAATAACTATCAAATAAGTACACTTCGGGCTTACAGAGAGAACAGATCCGAAGAACTCAAAATGCTTGAAAACCTTAAAGCTATTCATCACTGGACTTCGACACTCAAAAATGAAGGCGACTATCAAAAACACAGCACAGAAATTGCACTTCCAAAATTAGATAATGGTCGCTATGTGATTTATGGAAGTGTAAATAACGAAAGTAATACTTACGTTTTTAAGGAGTTTCAGGTCACCAATATTGCCTACATTCAAAAAGAAAACAACGAGCATATAACTTACCAAATTATCAACAGACTTACCGGACAACCAATTACTAATGCTCAGGTAAAGTTCTCGTATATCAAAAATTATCAAGGGGATTACAAATCTGAAACTTATAAAACAGATGCTTATGGCGAATTCACTATCTCAAGAGTGAAATACAATCGCACACAGGTAAAACTTGAAATTACAGCCAATAATGAAACAGCCTATTTTGAAAATATAAACGTTAATCGCTATTACAATTACAATTCTGATTCGGATACTAAAACCCGTTATAGCGGATTCTTATTTTCAGACCGAAGTATTTACAGACCAGGGCAAACGCTTTACTTTAAAGGTATTATTCTGAAAAAGAAGGCTCATAAAACTGAAATCGTCACCAATGAAACTGTAGAAGCAAAACTATATAATACCAATAACGAAGAGGTCGCTAAACTGGAATTAAAAACGAACGATTATGGTTCTGTTTCAGGAGAATTTATCTTACCTGATAGCGGACTTACCGGAAATCATTACCTACGAATCACTGGAAGCAATAACTTAAACATATATCATGGCGTTTCCGTAGAAGAATATAAGCGTCCGAAATTTGAAGCCGAATTTAATCCCGTCACTAAAACCTATAAAGTCCATGATACACTCACCGTAAAAGGTGAGGCTATTGCTTATGCCGGAAGCGCCATTACCGATGCTAAAGTCGTGTATCGCGTACACCGAAAAGTGCAATATCCAGGATGGTACTATTGGCGCAGGCCGTACTTTAACAGTGAACCACAAGAGATAACACATGGTGAAACTCTTACGGATGCTTCAGGTCATTTTGAGATTAATTTTAAAGCCATTCCCGATGAAAGTGTCGATAAATCTACACTGCCAACCTTTAGTTACGAAGTCACCGCAGATATTACCGATATTAATGGTGAAACACGAAGCGCAACCACTATTGTAAATGTGGGCTACCACGCATTAACGGCTTCTATTGGTGTTGCCAACCGCATCGACAAAACGGCAAAAAACCATCAAATTTCCATTGACACCCGAAACCTTAATGGAGAATTTGTACCAGCAAAAGGTACCATCAAAATCTATAAATTAATAGCGCCAAACGAAGTGTTAAGACCACGTCCATGGAATGCTCCAGATTATCAAGAATTTTCTAAGACGGAATTTAAATCCCTATTTCCACATGAGGCTTATGATAATGAACACGATAGTAGAAACTGGGATCAAGGAGAATTGGTATTTTCTGAAACATTTGATACCGAACAATCCAAAACACTTGATTTAGGAAAACTAAAACGTTGGGCCTCTGGAAGCTACCGCATCTTACTCGAAACTAAAGATCGTTTTGGTCAAACTGTAAAAGACGAAGCGCAGACTCATTTATATAGTGATGCTGATACAACACTTGCCGACAACACACTATTTAGTATCACAACCAGTGCGTTGGAATATAAAACCAATGAAACAGCTCAGGTCACCTTAGGCACTTCCGCTAAAGATCTGTTTGTTACGCTCGCTATTGAAAAAGATCACAACATCGTAAGCAAGCAGATTATAAATCTGAGCAACTCTAAAAAAACGATACAAATCCCTGTTACTGAATCTGATTTAGGAGGTTTCGTTGTACATTATACTTATGCTTTTCAAAATAGTTTTAGCAGCGGCCGCCTGGCTATTTCTGTTCCTTATCCTAAAACCGATTTGGAAATTGAAACCATGACGTTTAGAGACAAATTGCAACCTGGAACCGATGAAACCTGGCGTTTTAAAATCAAAGGTCCCAAAGGCGAACAAGTTGCAGCCGAGTTACTCGCCAGCATGTATGATGCGTCCTTAGATCAATTTAAATCACATTCGTGGAATTTCCATCCTATTCAATTACCTATATATTATTCTAATTACCGCTTGAATTCCGGACAAAGTTTTAAAACTCAGAATCTCACGATACGAAACTTAACCTATGGCCGTACTCCTTACGCTGTTCAAGGCTATGACCAATTGAATTTCTTCGGATTGAATTTTGGGTATGGAGGAAGATATAAGAATTACATGTTCAATCGATCCACTAGATCTGAAGCATTCTTAGTAGAAAATGATTCAGTTGAAAAAAAGCTTTCAACTGCTCCTGGTGTAGCTAATGAATCCGAAATATCATTTGGATATGATCAATTAGGTTCAGATTTAGACGAAAACTTCAGAGATGGTGATACTCCCTCACAACAAGAGAACAAAGAAAATGAAGATTTCGGTGCTGTGAAAATCCGTAAAAACCTTCAAGAAACCGCCTTTTTCTTTCCACAGCTACAAACTGATAGTGAAGGCTATGTGAGTTTTAATTTTACAACACCTGAAGCCTTAACCAAATGGAAACTTCAGTTATTAGCACATACCAAAACTTTAGAAAGTGCTACAACAACTTTAGAAACAGTGACTCAAAAAGAGTTAATGGTTATTCCTAATGCGCCACGTTTTTTAAGAGAAGGAGACCAAATAACAATAAGCACAAAAATTGCCAATCTTACCGAAAAGAAACTCTCGGGTCAGGCAAAATTAATCTTAACCGATGCCATTTCTGGAGACGATATCACTGAGCATCTTGGTATTTTACCTACTGGAGAAACAGCATTATTTTCAGTAGATCCAAAAGGAAACACACAAGCCTCCTGGACTTTAACCATTCCGTTTGATGTCAATGCTGTTCAATATAAAATACTGGCAAAAGCTGGGGATTTTAGTGATGGTGAACAAAATGCCTTACCTGTGTTAAGCAACCGCATGTTGGTTACCGAAACCTTGCCTATGTGGATAAGAAGCAATGAATCAAAGACTTTTACCCTTGATAAGCTAAAAAATGTGTCGTCGTCTACCTTAAAACATCATCAGCTGACTTTAGAAATGACTTCTAATCCGGCCTGGTATGCTGTTCAAGCGCTGCCTTACTTGATGGAATATCCATACGACTGCAACGAGCAAACTTTTAGCCGTTATTATGCAAATGCTTTAGCAAGTCATATTGCAACTAGCAATCCGAGAATTCAAGAGGTATTCAATCAATGGAAAACCACAGATGCTTTACTAAGTAATTTGGAAAAAAATCAAGAATTAAAATCGATTTTAATTCAGGAAACACCTTGGCTACGTGATGCGCAAAGTGAAACTGAACAGAAAAAACGAATCGCCTTATTATTCGATCTAAACAAAATGAATAACGAGTTGCAATCGGCAAAGCGCAAACTTAAAAATGGTCAAATGGCCAATGGCGCCTGGCCTTGGTTTAATGGCGGACGACCAAATCGTTATATCACACAACACATTATTACGGGATTTGGACATCTTGATAAACTCAATGTCATTGAAAGTGACAGCGAAGAATCTATGATTAAAAAAGCAATTGCTTACTTAGACGCCGAGTTTATTGAAGAGTACAACAACATCAAAAAATACAATCCTGATGCCGATTTATCCAAAGACCATTTAAGTTATACCCAATTACATTATCTGTATATGCGTAGCTTTTTTCCGCAGATAAAAGCCTCAAAAGAAGTTGAAGAAATCACCAAGTATTACCATACGCAAATCCAGAAATACTGGCTAAGTCGTTCACTTTATGCTAAAGGACTGATGACTTTAGTGGTTGATAGAATGGATGACAAAACCACTTCAGCAAAGATTTTAAAGTCCTTACGCGAGACGAGTATCACTTCGGAAGAATTAGGTATGTACTGGAAAGAAAACACGAATTCCTGGTATTGGTATCAAGCACCAATTGAAACCCATGCTTTGATGATTGAAGTGTTTACTGAAGCTGGTGACGTCATTCAAAGTGAAGCTAAAAATCTAGAAGATATTGACAACTTAAAAATATGGTTATTAAAAAACAAACAAACCAATCGTTGGTCTACAACTAAAGCCACAACAGATGCTGTATACGCCTTACTTTTACAAGGCAGTGATTGGTTGAGCGTTACAGAGATGGTTGCTGTAGTTTTAGGCGGAAAAAACATTGACCCTTCAACATTAGAAGACGTTAAAGTTGAAGCTGGAACTGGCTATTATAAAACCTCTTGGTCTTCAGCTGAAATCAAACCAGAAATGGCAACCGTTAAGCTTACCAAGAAAGGTGATGGTATTGCTTGGGGCGCTTTATACTGGCAGTATTTTGAAGATTTAGATAAAATCACTTCTGCTGAAACACCACTTTCATTAAAAAAGAAGTTGTTCAAAAAAGTTTATACCGCTAAAGGAGAAGAAATGACCGAAATCACCTCAGATACCAATCTAAAAGTTGGTGATTTAGTTAGAGTGCGCATCGAGTTACGAAGCGATCGTGCTATGGAATTTGTTCATATGAAAGATATGAGAGCCGCTGGACTCGAACCTATTAACGTCTTATCACAGTACAAATGGCAAGATGGCTTAGGTTATTATGAAAGCACAAAAGATGCCTCGACAAATTTCTTTTTTGATTATTTACCAAAAGGCATTTATGTTTTCGAATACGATTTAAGAGTGAATAATGCAGGCCATATGAGTAATGGCATTACTACTATACAAAGTATGTATGCGCCTGAATTTAGTAGTCATAGCGAAGGCGTTAAGGTTTCGGTTGAAAACTAATAGGCTTTTATTAAAAAATGGAAGTATCTATTACAACTGACTTGTATACAAGGTCTAACCCATAATTTGAATTATTACACTCCCAAAGCAATTCGTTTTCAGAGTAAAAAAAAGAGGCTTAAATAAAGCCTCTTTTTTTTTAGATACGTTTTACAATAAGCGCCAATTGTCCCATATGGTTAGCTTGATGTTCCATGACATGAAACCAAGCCCAATGTATATTCATTGTTCCTATTTTTTCTTTAAACCATGCATCATCTTTTGTTTTTAATAAGGCTTTTGTTTTAGCCCTTACTTCATCATAAATCTCCAAATAATACGAAATTGGTTTTCCTTTAAACTCTTGTCGGGCTTTGTCTCCAAGATTCAAAGCCGTATCCCATTTTCTACGTTCTTCGGCATTAAATCCGCGATTTTCAATCGTATAAACCTGGTAATAGGCTTCGGTTGCTGCTAAGTGATAAATAATTGCTCCCGGACTATTAGCATGGTCATCTAAAAGAAAATCTGTGCCGTTTTGGTCCAGATTTCTAACATTTCGTTCGACACGTGCTTTTAAATTATCTAACATCGATATCATTTGTCCGATATCATCAGAATAGCCTTTAGGAACTTCGATCACAGATTGCTGAGCAAAAACCGAGCTACAGGCCAAGAACAGTACGAGTAATAGTGATGTGATTTTCATAGTTGTTGATTTAAATTCTTTTAAAAATAAAACAACGTCTGCACACCAATACTAGGGTTAACAAGACCTTAACGCAAACTAAAGCTCTAATTTGATTCTGGCGGAAAGCCTTCAAGTACTTTTTCTACGATAGCAACAAACTGTGCTTCTTTTTTTTCGGGAGAGGCCTTAGGTTTATAATTTGATTCAGAAACTGCTTGCCAAAAGAGGCCGTTTTTATTCTCATCAACAAATTCAAAGACTATTTCGCGTCCAAGCTGACTTTGTCCAATGGGCAATCCAATTGAAATGCCACCACCCACATTTCTACCAGTGCCTCCTACTCCAACACCCACATTATTGTTGCGTTGTTGCTGAAATTCTAGGCTTTTTATATCGATAAAAAAATCTGGGTTTTCGGCTAAAGTATAACCTCTTCGTTGCATGGCTTGATCGATGGCTTCAAGTAAGCGTTTATCGTCGAGCTCACTCATTCCTGTATTGAGATTAGCGTAGTAATTATAGGTTTTATAAGCCGTAAAGTCGGTCGTTTTTTCGTAATCATAATTAACACGAATGGAAGCACAAGACGTTACTACAACTAGGGTAAGTAATAGGCATAAGTATTTCATTGCTTTTTTATTTTAAAGATAATGAAAAATCATTCTAAACATATAAATTTAACGTTAGCAGTTGCGTTAGCGATTGTAGAGAAAATCCTTTTTGCAAAAAAGATTGCAACGTAAAGCGCGACCATTTGTAGCCTAAGCGAAGAATGGTAACGCCCCAATTAATCATCGGATTCTTTTTTATCAATAGAGGTTGTCAAGGCAGATGAAATAATTCCTGTAGGAATGGCCACAATACCCAAACCAATCATCAAAATAAAAAAGGTAAAAACTTTGCCTCCAACTGTGATGGGATATACGTCACCATAACCTACAGTTGTTAAGGTAATTATGGCCCACCACAAGCTATCAAAAATAGATGAAAAATGTTCTGGTTGCGCTTCATTTTCAAAGTAATAAATCCCGATGGCTGCAAAATAAATTAAGATAAGTGTGATAAAAATAAACAAGAAAATTTGTTCTTTAGCTGAAGCGATGGCATTGGTAAAATGGTTGATAGCCTTATTATAGCGTACCAGTTTAAGGATTCTAAATAACCTTAAAAATCTTAAGGCTCTTAAAGACCTTAAGTCGACTCCAAACGACAAATAAAACGGAAGAATGGCAAGGAAATCTATGATTCCGAAAAAACTAAAAATAAATTTCAGTTTGTGATTTGCTACATAAATACGCAGCAGGTATTCTATAGTAAAAACAATCACACAAAAGACTTCAACAGATTGAAGTATGGTTCGGGTTTGTGGTTTTAAATCAGGAATTGTTTCTATCGAAAACGTGATGATAGAAATTAAAATTAAAACCTGGATAAAAATTGAAAAGTAGCGACTCTTCTTATTATTGTTGATTTCGACAATGCTTTTGATGTATTGTTTCATTATGTTGGCTGGCTGTGAATTTCAAATTTACATCTTAGTCTTTAAAAAACCAACACTCTAAAAATCAAACTTCTATAAATTATTTTAGATGAGAATTGTAAAACTTACTCGTTTAATAGTTTCCAGAGTTTGTCTTTTAACTGGGTAATGCCTTGCTGTGCGACCGAAGAAATAAACATGTATTCTATAGGAAGTATTTTATCTAATTCTAATTTAAGTTCGGCTTTTAATTCGTCATCTAGCATATCGCTTTTAGATATCGCAATCATGCGTTCTTTGTCCAACATTTCAGGGTTGTAACGTTTGAGTTCGTCGAGTAATATGTCGTATTGTTTACGAATATCATCGGCATCTGCAGGAATTAAAAACAGTAAAATTGAGTTCCGTTCAATATGTCTTAAAAAGTAATGCCCAAGACCTTTTCCTTCGGCTGCTCCTTCGATAATTCCAGGAATATCGGCCATAACAAAAGTTTGAAAATCGCGATATTCGACGATTCCTAAATTGGGTTTTAGTGTGGTAAATTCATAGTCGGCAATCTTAGGTTTTGCAGCTGTGATGACCGATAATAACGTTGATTTTCCAGCATTTGGAAAACCAACTAAGCCCACATCGGCTAAGATTTTAAGCTCAATAGTAATATGTTTCTCTTCGAGGTCTTCGCCAGGTTGTGCGTAGCGTGGCGTTTGATTACGTGAATTTTTAAAATGCCAGTTACCTAAGCCTCCTCGACCACCTTGAGCTACGATTTGCTCTTCACCATCTTGCGTAATTTCAAATAAAACTTGATCGGTTTCGGTATCTTTTATCACAGTTCCTAAAGGCACTTCTAAATACACATCTTCGCCATCGGCTCCTGTGCTTCTACTTTTACTTCCGTGGCTACCATGACCTGCACGTGCATGACGTTTAAACTTTAAATGTAATAACGTCCATAGATTAGAGTTTCCGCGGATAATAATATGACCACCACGACCACCATCACCTCCATCTGGGCCTCCTTTTTCAATAAATTTCTCACGGTGTAAATGCGCCGAACCTTGTCCGCCCTTTCCAGAAGACACATGCATTTTAACGTAATCTACGAAATTCCCTTCAGTCATTTTGTTTTGTTATTTGATTTGTTGTGGCGCTTAGCTGATACACTACTTTATCAATTAAGATTTTTCACGTTGTAGCATTTCTAATTCATTGACAAAAAATGCTGGTATGTCCATAAGAAAGCGCTAGCCGTGAAGCATCATAATTTAAAATACCTATTGCCTTTTATTAAAAAGTGCCTGTAGAAGCAGGCAAACATTTCAATTAAAGCTTATCTATCACATTATTAAGTCGCTCAGTGATTTCGTTAATGCTTCCAACGCCATCAACACCATAATATTTATCTTGAGCAGCATAATAGTCTTTTAAAATTGCTGTTTTTTTGTAGTATTCTGTGATGCGATTTCTAATGATTGATTCGTCGGCATCATCTTTTCTTCCGCTGGTTTTTCCACGTTCTAAAAGGCGTTCTACTAAAACTTCATCATCAACTTCGAGCGCAATCATCGCATTAATTTGCGAATCTTTATCCTCCATTAACTGATCTAGAGCTTCGGCTTGTGCATTCGTTCTTGGAAATCCATCAAAAATAAAACCTTTAGCATCGGCATTTTTTTCAACCTCAGCGTTAAGCATGTCGATGGTTACCTGATCTGGAACTAATTCGCCTTTGTCCATAAAAGACTTTGCGAGCATCCCTAGAGCAGTTTCATTTTTTATATTAAATCGAAACACATCTCCGGTTGAAATATGAATCAGATTGTATTTTTCTTTTAAAAAATTGGCTTGTGTTCCTTTTCCTGCTCCTGGAGGTCCAAATAGCACTAAGTTAGTCATGTGTTGTGTTGTTTTTAATTGATATATAGCTGGCAAGTCACGTCCTAATCCGTTGTAATCTAATCCGTAGCCAACAATAAATTTATTAGGAATTTCTAATCCGATATAATGTAACTTATAATCTTTTTTATAAGCTTCTGGCTTGTAAAAGAGCGTCGCGATTTTTAACTCATCAACCATTTCATTTTCAAAAATGCGATGAATGGCCTCCAAAGTATTCCCAGAATCGATAATATCTTCCAGAATAACGACTTTTCTGCCTGATAAGTCTTGAGTTAAACCGATGAGACGTTGAATATCTTCGGAAGACTTTAAACCTTCATACGATGCTAATTTTATAAAAGTCACCTCGCAAGGTTTAGGATATTTTTTTACAAAATCGCTCACAAACATAAACGACCCATTTAAGATCCCAACAAACACAGGCACTTCGTCTTGTAAGTCGTTTGCAATCTCATCTACCATTCGCTGAACAGCAGTATCAACTTCCTGTTCAGAAATAAAAGATTTAAAGTATAAATCGTGTAGTTTAATCAATTGATTTTGATTTTAAAAAGGCAAAGATAATGATTTGATTTTCGATTGACGATTTTCAATTTATGATTTTAGAATTTTGTTATGGATTTAGTGTATTTTTGTGTCACAAAAGCAACATTAAATCTAAAAAAGGTTTCTATTTTCACAGAAACAACCTAAGTTGATGAACTATTTTTCTTCTAATTTTAAACTCGGTATTCTTGGTGGTGGCCAATTAGGCAAAATGATGCTCTACACCACAAGACAATTTGATATCACCACTCATGTTATGGATGCCAGCAACGAAGCGCCTTGTAAAATTGCTTGTAATCACTTTGTCTTGGGAGACTTAATGGACTTTGATGCGGTTTATAACTTCGGAAAGCAAGTTGACCTCCTTACCTTTGAAATTGAAAATGTAAATGTCGATGCTTTAGAGCAACTGGAAAAAGAAGGGGTTCGTGTATATCCTTCGTCGAAAACCTTACGAACCATTCAAAATAAGGCCACACAGAAATTGTTTTATCGAGATCATAATATCCCAACTTCAGAGTTTACCCGATTTGCTTACCGTTCTGAAATTGAAGATGCTATTGATAATGGCGGACTCGAATTTCCTTTCGTTTGGAAAGCCGCACAATTTGGATATGATGGGAATGGCGTTAAAATAATTCGTCAGTTATCCGATTTAGAGAATCTGCCCAAAGGCGAATGTATTGCAGAAGATTTAGTTCCTTTTAAAAACGAACTAGCCGTTATTGTTGCCAGAAATAAAGCTGGAGATGTCAAAACATATCCCGTTGTAGAAATGGAGTTTCATCCAGAAGCCAATCAAGTAGAATATGTGATTTGCCCTGCCAGAATTGAAGATGCCGTCGCAAAAAAAGCAAGAGCAGTTGCCATGAATGTATCCCAAGCATTTAAACATGTAGGTTTATTAGCCGTGGAAATGTTTCAAACAAAAAATGATGAGATTCTGGTCAATGAAGTGGCACCGAGACCACACAATTCTGGGCATCAAACCATTGAAGCAAGCTATACATCGCAATTTGAACAACATATTAGAGCGATTTTAAACCTTCCTTTAGGTAAAACTGAAAGCAAAGTGGGTGGCATTATGGTAAATCTGGTAGGAGCCGAAGGCCATACAGGTGATGTTCATTATGAACATATAGAAGACATTATGCAACTAGAAGGTGTAACACCACATATCTACGGAAAAAAACAAACCCGACCTTTCCGAAAAATGGGACATGTTACTATTGTTAACGAAGATATTAACGAAGCAAGAAAAACTGCCGAAACTGTAAAGAAAACTATTAAAGTGATAAGCCAATAACTATGAGTAAAGTAGCCGTAATCATGGGAAGCAAAAGCGATCTTCCTGTCATGCAAGATGCCATAGACATCTTAAACGAATTTAAAATTGAAGTCGAAGTTGATATTGTTTCTGCTCATAGAACTCCTGAAAAATTATTTGAGTTCAGTAAAAATGCACATTTAAAAGGAATTAATGTCATTATTGCCGGAGCTGGTGGCGCTGCACATTTACCAGGCATGGTCGCCTCATTATCACCGTTACCTGTTATTGGTGTCCCGGTAAAAAGCAGCAACTCTATTGATGGTTGGGATTCTGTGTTATCAATATTGCAAATGCCTGGTGGAGTTCCTGTAGCAACAGTAGCGCTTAATGGTGCAAAAAACGCCGGAATCTTAGCTGCTCAAATCATTGGAGCCTCAAATAGCGATGTGCTAAATACAATAATCGATTATAAAGAAAGTTTAAAAGCTAAAGTGATTGAATCTTCAAAAAATTTGTAGGCAAACAACCACAAAAAAAACCTCGCTTTTACACGAGGTTTTAGAGCTATTAATCAATTCTTACTAAATCTTAAAAATATAAGCTTTAATAATACCGCAAAAGTAAGCATTAATCTCACATCATGGTCTTAATGTTTAGTTAATGAAATAGAAACATTTAATCATAAAAATCCTACATAATACATTCATTTCAATGAAAAACATCTCTGGTATCTTCTTACTTTTTCTAGTGTTTAACTGTACTTCTAATCCGCATTTAAAGACCTATACTGCTGAAATTTCAGCATTAAAAACCGAATCAGACAAAGAACAATACTGGAAAAAGCTACATCATTTAGATCAAACCGTCTACCTTAAGGAAACAAAAGGCGCCATGGCTGGTGATTCTATTTCATTGACCAATATGATGCGAACAGCTTTAATGTTTGAAATTCATGGTGACGAAGTGTATAAGTTGCACAACTTAGTTCCTATATTAAACTTTACACACAACTACATTGGAGATTCTAACCTTGCGTTTTGGCCAATCATTCTAAAATGCAAAAATGTTGGTGGCTCTATCGATCAATTTGGTGGTGGTTTTCCAGCGTATCAGCTCGAAGGCATGTCGATGAGTTTTTATGATTATTCTCTGTCTGGTAAAGATTCAGAATTTCCACGTTTATTAAAAAAGCTGGAGGATAAAGTTTATCCAAAAGTGAGTATCGAACTTGCCAAAATTTACGAAGAACAGTTCGCCTTAAGTTCACTGAAAGAAAAGAAAATTATTGGACAATGGAATCGTCAACCTGCCAAAAACTTTGAAGATGGCGGACCTTTTGAATTTGTAAACATGTCTGATGGTAATTTGTATATCAGACATAGACATCGGCTTCAAAAATTGATTGAAATTTCAAAAACCGATACCATAACAACCTACAAAATTAAGAACGAACCCTTTGATTGGACTTATCAACTATCAAATCATACCTTACGCTTGGTTGACGATTTAAATACCACATTAATCACCTACAATACGTTTAAAAAATAATGAACATACTTAATTCTAAATTCGACACACCTTATCATACAGCGCCTTTTTCTAAAATTAAAAATGAAGATTATTTACCTGCATTTAAAAAAGCCATTGAAAAAGCACGAGCAGAAATAGATGCGATTACATCAAATACTGAAGTGCCAACCTTTGAAAACACCATTGAAGCTTTAGATTTTTCTGGTGAAGAATTAGACCGTTTATCTAGTATCTTTTTTAATCTGAATAGTGCCGAAACCAACGAAACCATTCAGAAGATTGCACAAGAAGTATCGCCACTCCTTTCAGAATTTAGCAACGACATCACTTTAAATGAAGACTTATTTAAACGTGTCAAAACGGTTTACGACCAAAAAGCAGATTTAGATATAACAGTTGAACAAAAAACCTTACTCGATAAAAAATATAAAGGCTTTTCCCGAAATGGAGCTAATCTTTCCGAAGCTAAGAAAACGCGACTTCGAGCGATCGATAAACAATTGAGTCAACTGAAACTCAAATTTGGTGAAAATGTATTAGCTGAAACTAATAAGTTTGAATTGCATCTTACCAATGAGGCAGAGCTTTCTGGCTTACCTGAAGGCGCTAAAGAAGCAGCACAACAATTAGCCGAATCTAAAGGTAAAGCGGGTTGGTTGATTACCTTAGATTATCCGAGTTATATTCCGTTTATGACCTATGCAGACAATCGTAAACTCAGAAAACAATTAGCCATTGCGGCAGGTGCAAAAGCTTTTAAAGATGACGCACTAGACAATCAAGACAACGTGCTTCAAATTGCCAAATTACGTCATGAACGTGCTAACTTACTAGGTTATAAAACCCATGCACATTTTGTATTAGAGGAACGTATGGCCAAAACACCCGAAACCGTTGAAAATTTCCTGAATGAACTTTTAGACAAAGCAAAACCCGCTGCAGAACGTGAGTTTCAGAATTTAGAACGTTTTGCTAAAGATTTAGATGGGATTGATCATCTTGAAAAATGGGATGGTGCTTATTACTCTGAAAAATTAAAACAGAAGCTTTTTAGTTTAGATGACGAACAACTCAAACCGTATTTTAAATTAGAAAACGTAATTGATGGCGTATTTACTATAGCTGAACGTTTATACGATCTCAAATTTGAAGCTATTGACAACATCGACAAGTACCATGACGATGTACTAACGTATAAGGTTACAGATCTTAAAGGAGAATTAGTGGCTATTTTCTATGCAGATTTCTTTCCTAGAGCAGGCAAACGAAATGGGGCCTGGATGACGGTTTACAAACCACAGTACATTAAGAATAACGTAAATGACAGACCTCATATTTCTATCGTTTGCAACTTTACAAAACCAACAAAAACAAAACCATCGCTGCTCACCTTTAATGAGGTAACCACTTTATTTCACGAATTTGGCCATGCTTTACATGGGATGCTTGCCAATACGACTTATCCGAGTTTATCAGGAACAAGTGTATACTGGGATTTTGTAGAATTACCATCTCAAGTATTAGAAAACTGGTGCTATGAAAAAGAAGCTTTAGAATTATTCGCTACACATTATGAAACCGGAGAAGTGATTCTTATGGAACTTATCGAAAAAATAAAAGCCTCAGCAACTTTTCATGAAGGAATGCAAACTTTGCGACAGATTAGTTTCGGATTATTAGATATGTCCTGGCATGGACAAGATCCAACAGCGATTACCAATGTAAAAGCACAAGAGTTACAAGCTTTTGAAAACACAAAACTGTATCCTGACGTCGCAGAAAATTGTATGAGTACTTCATTTTCTCACATTTTTCAAGGTGGATACAGTTCGGGATATTACAGTTATAAATGGGCTGAAGTTTTAGACGCTGATGCCTTTGAATACTTTTTAGAACAAGGTGTTTTTGATAAAGACGTGGCGACTAAATTTAAAAATCATGTGCTATCTCAAGGCGGTATTGAAGATCCAATGACCTTGTACAAACGATTTAGAGGAAAAGAACCACAACCTGATGCTTTATTGAAACGTGCTGGACTCATTGAAAAAGCTTAACAATTAAACCGAAGTGTAACAGCTTCGGTTAATTTTTAAAAATAAACTTTCAATAATTATTGAAAGTTTAAAATATTTTATATATTTGCCATATCAAACACATTAATCAGCATGAATTACAACGAAGCCAAAATAAAATTTGTAAGTACCTGGGGAAGCTTAGGTTCGCTTTGGGGTATTAATAAAGCAATGGCTCAAATTCAGGCCTTACTCTTTATTTCTACCAAGCCTTTATCTATGGAAGATATCATGGAAGACTTAAAAATTTCGCGTGGTAATACGAGTATGAACTTACGACAGTTAATGGATTGGGGCATTGTTACTAAAGAGATCATTCCTGGGGAACGTAAAGAATATTTTACAACCGAAAAAGATGTACAGGAATTAGCAAGAATCATTGCAAAAGAGCGTAGCCGTAGAGAAATTCAGCCTGTCATCAAAGTTTTAAAGGAAGTTTCTTCTATTAAAGATGACGGCACAGAAAAAACAAAAGAACTCATCAAACAAACCAAAGCCTTACACGATTTAACTGAAACCGCAGATGATATGATTAATAAAATAGTGAATCAAAAACAAAACTGGGTTACCAAGTCATTACTCAAACTTATTAAATGAAAAAATTTTAAATCATACTTTCAATTTTTTCTGAAAGTTTAATAACTATACAAATCATGAAAATTTTATTAAATATCTCACGCTTCATTAATGTTATAGCATTACTATTTTTAATTCTTGGACCTTATGGTATTGCAATCACAGGCTTTTTACAACTTATAGCTGCTCTTATATTTTTAATTGTCTTTCCTAAAAACATTTTAATCTATATCTACTTTGCGGTAGTTGGCTTGTTCTTTTTACTTTGGAATCGTGAGCTTGACACTTGGTTATTTATAATTCCTATTCTCTTGATATTCTACTTAAGCTATCTCATTCATTGGAACAAACCTATTAACACTTTAAACACTTTAAAATCATGAACATTCAAATTCCGAACTGGCTTATTATCTTAGGAGGCTGCGGACAAATTTTCACAGCTCTCATCTACCCTTATATTCGTCACCAAGTTTTCGATTGGTATAATGATGTTAAAAAATTAAAGCCTTTAAATCAAGAAATAGCCAAAACTTATGGCCGTTACATTCAAGGTTTAAATTTCGCTTTCGGTCTGATCGCTATTCTGATTCCTAACGAATTAAAAAACCAAAGTAGTTTAGCGATAGCGCTTACAGGTCTCATCGCTGCATATTGGATAGGAAAAGTTGCAACGCAAATTGCCTATTACCCTATGTACGACATTCCAAAAAAACAACTTTTTAAAATAGGAGGAATAGGTATGAATATCCTATTTGTGCTCTTTGCTCTGGTTTATTCATGGCTCTTAATTTTTAATCTGAATTTATAATCTTTTTACACTCAATATTATGAAAACAATAACCCTAGAACAACAGCTATCAGAAGATAATCGCATCGAAATGATCGATTTTTATAACGAAGCTACCGAAGATTATAAATTTTGGAGCCACGATTACAATATGCATTTTGGATATTTCATTCCGTTTAAAACCAATCCGTTTAAAAGGGATACCATGCTCAATCAAATGAATGCTCAGGTAATTAAACGCTTAGGCATCAGTAGTTCCAAAAACAGACTTATCGACTTAGGTTGTGGTATGGGAGCAACTATGCGTTATGCATTAAAGCAGTATACTAATGTGATTGCTTATGGTGTGACCTTGTCCGATTTTCAGCTAAAACAAGGAAACAAACTACTGCAAGGGAAAAATGGCATCATTATTAAAGAAAATTATAACGATACGTCCTTTCAAACCAACGCTTTCGATTCTGCAGTTGCCATTGAAAGTTTCTGTCATTCGGGTCACAGTTCACTTTCATTAAAAGAAGCACATCGCATTTTAAAACCTGGAGGACGTCTAGTTATTGCTGATGCATTCTTAAAAAAAGACAAAACTCAATTATGTAAAGGTGCTAAGCATGCTTATCAAAATTTATGTAATCATTGGAGCTTAGAACAATTAGCAAACATTAATGATTATAAACAAAATCTCAAAAACTTAGGCTTTACTACTATTAAAATTGAGGACGCCTCTTTTAAAGTAGCACCATCTGTACTTCATGTTCCCTTTGCAATTATAGGTTTTATTTTAAAAAAATTGCTGCGATTTAAATCCATTAAACGGGAAAGCCTACATAATCTAAAAGGATCATTTTATGCTCTGTTTTCGGGTTTACACATGAAAAGCTTTGGTTATTATATCATCACAGCTACTAAAAACTAACACGATTTAGACTTCAAAACTTATGAAAACAATAACTATAGCTGGTGGTAGCGGATTTCTGGGTCAAGTCTTAGAAAAGTATTTTGTAGATAAAGGACATAGTATATACATGTTAACACGTACACCAAAACGTGATAATGACATCTATTGGAATGCTAAAGATTTAGGGAAATGGACGCAAATTTTAGAGCAAACTGATGTCCTTATCAATCTTACCGGAAAATCTGTAGATTGCAGATATACTGATGCCAATAAAAAACTTATTTACGAATCCAGAATAGATGCTACTGAAGTTTTAGGATTAGCGATTAATTTATGTGAAAATCCACCAAACCTTTGGTTTAACTCCTCTACAGCTACCATTTACAGACATTCAACAGACATAGAAATGACTGAAGCAACTGGAGAAATTGGTGATGATTTCTCTATGAATATAGCTAAGTCCTGGGAAAAAGCCTTCTACTCTATTAGCAACCCAAATACCAGAAAAATTGCTCTGAGAACGTCTATAGTCATGGGTAAAAATGGAGGCGCTGTACAACCGTTAAAAAACTTAGTTAAATTGGGTTTAGGCGGCAAACAAGCTTCAGGGTTGCAAAAAGTTAGCTGGATTCATGAACTTGATTTTGCAAGAGCGATCGCATTTTTAATAGACCATGAAGCCCTTGATGGCAACTTTAATCTATCGGTGCCTAATCCTACCAATAACAAAACGCTTATGAAAAGCTTCAGAAAAGTAATGAATATTCCCTTTGGCATTTCACATCCAGAATGGCTTATTAAACTTGGTGCAAAATTAATAGGCACAGAATCCGAATTGGTTTTAAAAAGCAGAAATGTGATTCCGAAACGTTTGTTGGATAACGGATTCAAATTTAAATACACTAATATAGAACTCGCCTTAACTAATTTAATACATTAGCGCTATGACCTTCTTAAATGCTTACTGGAAAAACCTGATGCTCATCAATTATGAGATCGATCCTAACTTATTAAAACCATTTGTTCCTAAAGGAACTGAGCTTGATTTTTTTAACGGTAAATGTAACGTAAGTCTCGTAGGTTTTATGTTTATGAATACTAAAGTTTTAGGACTTAAATTACCTGGTCATATCCATTTTGAAGAAGTTAACCTTAGGTTTTATGTCAAGCACAACGACAAGAGAGGCGTTGTGTTTATTAAAGAGATAGTCCCAAAACCATTAATTACTTGGGTTGCTAATACTTTATATCACGAACATTATGAAACACACCGCATGCGTCATCGCTGGATCGAGCATGAAACACATAAAGAATTTGAATACCAGTGGAAACTCAATCAAAAATGGCAATCGATTTCCGTATCTACCGATAAAGTGGCTTCAGATATCACAGAAGATTCTGAAGCACAATTCATTACAGAACATTATTTTGGTTACACCAAGCATCACCATACAACATTTGAATATGAGGTTGAACATCCAACTTGGCGTCAATTAAAAGTAAAAGACTTTAAAATTGATGTTGATTTTTCCGCAAACTATGGTTCAACTTTTGATGTTCTAAATCGTGTCGAACCCACTTCGGTTATTCTTGCTGAAGGTTCAAAAGTTAGTGTCAAAAACAAAAAAACCATAGCACGCTAAAACTTTAGATAAAATCATTTTTTTACGTTATTTTTGAAATAAATTTTCAGAAAAAGAAATGCCAAAACACACCATCGATCCTAATCAGTGGATAACCTTGTATTCCGATTATCTCTTCAATTATACCATCACACGTGTAAATGATAGAGAGATTGCTAAAGACATTGTCCAAGATACTTTTGTTGCTGGTTTAAATTCTATGAAGAATTTTAAAGGTGAAGCGAGCGAACGCACGTGGCTCATTTCAATTTTAAAACGAAAAATTATAGATTATTACCGTAAAATCAATTCTAACAAAGGTAAAGCCGAAGTTAGGATGAGTTACAGTAGTGATGAAAATGAAGGTGATTGGCTAGAAGAACGTGTTGCAGACCCTTTTGATAAGACTGCTGAAGACTCTATAGAAAACACCGAATTAGGTCTAGCAATCGATAATTGTTTAGAAAAATTACCTCAAAAACAAGCACAAGTATTCGAAATGAAAACTATTTTAAATTACGATACTGAAGCGATTTGTAATGAATTAAATATAACTGCGTCTAACCTATGGGTTATCATCCATAGAGCGAGAACAGCTATGGCGGCATGCCTTGAAAAAAATTGGTTTTAAATTATGAGTAACAAATTTTTTATTCCTTGCAAAGAAGCAAACCATGTATGTGACAAAACACAATACAAGGAGGCTACATTATGGGAAAAAATTAAACTAAACATACATTTATTGTATTGTAGAGCTTGTAGAAAATACACCAAAAACAATGCAAAATTAACTAAACTGGTAACTAAAAAACCAATTCCGTTAGATGCAACTTCAAAAGAAAGTTTACAAGCTGCTTTTGAAAAAGAATTAGCGAAACACCAGCAATAATGCCATCCATAAAATTGGGATGCTCTCTACCCAAAACGCACTGTAATACTTCGTCTGATGCTCTCTCGAAAACAGCAACAATACTAGTGTAATTACAATAATTACCATCTGAACCCAAAAAAACACACCGGTAGTTTCTTCTTTAAAAAGATCCAAACACAAAAACATCACTAATAATACAACACCTAAAATTTTAGTCCGTAAGACACCTATTTTCTGCGGAATGGTAGACAGCCTAATACTATCATAACTCAAGTCCCGTACTTCAAAAGGCAACATCAACACGATAACAAAAATAAAGCGCTGAATCGCTGACAAAATAACATCATTTGAAATGGTATAATCACCATTCAGTAAGGGCAAAAATACCGTCACACCACTCCAAACAAAGGCAATAACATAAACTTTGAGTCCGCTAATACTCCTGAGGTTTTTCTTTTTGTCAATAAATATCGTTTTGGGCACCATCGGAATGGCATATAAAAACGTAATCAAACTAAAAGCACCAATATATATCATGGTTTTGGTTTCTAATTTGAATGCGTAATAACACAGCGCCAAGAAGCAAATAAATGAAAAGACCTGTATCGCTTTCAACCAAATAGCTAAACTGCGATGATGAAATTTAGCCAGTCCAAAATACTTCACAAAATTATATCCCGTAATTGTAGAGAAAAAAATAAAAAACAAGATACTTTCATCATACTTTAAATCAAATTCTAACAAAGTCACCCAAGACAAAGCAAAAACTGCTAAAGCTACGTGAATACTGCTATTGATATAAAAGTCAACTATGTTTTTTAGAGCACGCATATTACAAAAATAGACAAACTGTTAATAACCGATTCAAATGGTTGAAAAGTTTCATTTGCGTTAACAATTTAAGGTCAATATTTCCTTAATTTTGCAGCAATAAAATTCAACACAACTTTTTAATGAATACAGCAGATTTTTCACTTCGTCATATTGGTCCGAGAGACGCAGACCAAAAGCAAATGTTAGACACCATTGGTGTTAATTCTATGGAGCAATTAATCAATGAAACCATTCCTGATGGTATTTTATTGGCTTCCGATTTGGATCTTGACGAACCGATGAGCGAACAAGAATACTTGTTGCATATTTATGATTTATCTAAAAAGAATAAAGTTTTTAAAACCTACATTGGTTTAGGCTATCATCCAACCATTATGCCTGCTGTAATTCAGAGAAATATTCTGGAAAATCCAGGTTGGTATACAGCGTATACACCTTATCAAGCCGAAATAGCGCAAGGTCGTCTGGAAGCATTATTAAACTTCCAAACCATGGTTACAGACCTTACAGGTATGGAAATAGCAAACGCTTCACTGCTTGACGAGAGTACTGCTGCTGCCGAAGCAATGAGCTTATTATTTTCGGTTCGTGAACGCGATCAGAAAAAAGCAGGAATCAACAAGTTTTTTGTTTCAGAAAACTGCCTTCCGCAAACTATTTCTTTATTACAAACCAGAGCAAATCCTATAGGTATTGAACTCGTAATTGGTGCTGAAGATACCTTTGATTTTTCTGAAGATTTCTTTGGAGCACTTTTACAATATCCAGGAAAACACGGTCAGGTTACCAATATTGAATCTTTTATTGAAAACGCAAATGCATCCCGAATTAAAGTTGCCGTTGCTGCCGATATCATGAGTCTTGTTAAACTGGAAGCACCTGGTAAATTTGGAGCTGACGTTGTCGTTGGAACCACACAGCGTTTTGGAATCCCAATGGGTTATGGCGGCCCTCATGCAGCTTATTTTGCTACAAAAGAAGCCTATAAGCGTGACATTCCCGGACGTATCATTGGTGTTACCAAAGACGCCAACGGAAACCGAGCATTACGTATGGCGCTTCAAACACGTGAACAACATATAAAACGCGATAAAGCGACTTCCAACATTTGTACTGCACAAGTATTATTAGCGGTTATGGCTGGAATGTATGCGGTATATCATGGTCCGAATGGTTTAGAGTTTATTGCTAATAACATTCATCATAAAGCGGCAACGCTTGCTAAAACACTACAAGATTTAGGTTTTGAACAAACCAACACCTCTTTCTTTGATACCTTACATGTTAAAGGTGATGCCAAAGCGATTCAGAAGATTGCCTTGAAAAACAAAATGAATTTTTACTATCCGAGTGACGATGAAATTGTTATGTCTTTAAATGAAACAGCAACCATTGCAGATTTAAATAAAATAGTTTCCATTTTCGCCAAAAGTATCGGGAAAGACCCTATCACAATTTCTAATATTTCTGAAGGTAATCATATCGATAACAGCTCAGTGCGCCAAACCTCTTTCTTACAAGAACCTGTTTTTAATTCGCATCACTCTGAAACTGAATTAATGCGTTACATCAAAACCTTAGAACGTAAGGATTTGGCATTAAATCATTCGATGATTTCTTTAGGATCGTGTACGATGAAATTAAATGCTGCTGCCGAAATGTTACCGTTAAGCTGGTTTAAATGGGGAAAAATTCACCCTTTTGTACCCGCAGAACAAGCTAAAGGCTATCATGCTGTATTAAAAGCTTTAGAAGATCAATTAACTGAAATTACTGGTTTTGCAGGGACCTCATTGCAACCAAATTCTGGTGCTCAAGGAGAGTTTGCTGGTTTAATGGTTATTAAAGCCTATCACGAATCTCGTGGAGATCACCATCGAAATATTTGTATTATACCGTCGTCTGCTCATGGAACAAATCCTGCAAGTGCTGTTATGGCTGGGATGAAAGTCGTAGTCACAAAATCTACTGATGAAGGTAATATTGATGTTGACGATTTACGCGAAAAAGCTGAATTACACAAAGAGAATTTATCGGCCTTAATGGTTACTTACCCATCTACTCACGGTGTGTACGAATCGGCAATTAAAGAAATTACGAAAATTATTCATGATAATGGCGGACAAGTATACATGGATGGTGCGAATATGAATGCGCAAGTAGGTTTAACCAATCCTGGTAATATTGGTGCAGATGTATGTCATTTAAATCTCCATAAAACATTCGCAATTCCTCATGGTGGTGGTGGACCTGGTGTTGGACCAATTTGTGTTGCCAAACAATTAGTACCATTTTTACCTGGAAATCCTTTAGTAAAAACCGGAGGAGATCAAGCAATTACAGCCATTTCGGCAGCTCCATTTGGCTCGTCTCTTGCCTGCCTTATTTCTTATGGTTATATCAAGATGCTTGGTGCTTCAGGATTGAAAAAATCTACAGAAATGGCCATTCTTAATGCCAACTACATTAAAAAACGCCTCGAAGGTGCTTTTGACACGCTTTATTCTGGAGAACGCGGACGAGCTGCTCACGAAATGATTGTCGATTGCCGACCTTTTAAAGCCCATGGTATTGAAGTTGTTGATATTGCAAAGCGTTTAATGGATTACGGTTTTCACGCACCAACAGTATCCTTTCCAGTTGCCGGAACAATGATGATTGAACCTACGGAAAGTGAAAGTAAACAAGAAATGGATCGCTTCTGTGATGCTATGATTTCAATTAAACATGAAATTGATGCACTAAGTAAAGACGATGAAAACAATGTCCTAAAAAATGCGCCTCACACTTTAGATATGGTGACTAGTGATGAATGGTTATTGCCATATACACGTCAGCAGGCAGCATTTCCTTTAGACTATGTTAGAGATAATAAATTTTGGCCAAGTGTTCGTCGTGTTGACGATGCCTATGGTGACCGAAACCTTGTCTGTACTTGCGCTCCAATAGAAGCTTATATGGAGGAAGCCTAATTTTAATGGCTTTGAACATCGTATAAATTGATTCTAGGAAACTAACATTTACATTTAATGTTAGTATATTGCCATGTTCGATTGTTTACCGAAAAAAGAAATCATATATGAGTATAAAGATCACAGGTACTGGAAGTTTTATTCCTAGCTGTATTGAAAAGAACGAGAATTTCTATAATCACGAATTTTTAAATGCAGATGGCTCAACCATAAATAGCACGAATGAAGTTATTGTTGATAAATTTAAAGCTATAACAGGAATTCAGGAAAGACGTTATATAAAACCCGAATTGCTAAATTCTGATATTGCTTTTTATGCTTCGGAAAAAGCGATTGCTGATGCCAATATTGATAAAGAAACTTTAGATTATATTATCGTTGCCCATAATTATGGAGACGTAAAACACAATACCGAGCAGAGCGATACGGTTCCTAGTATAGCCTCACGAGTTAAGCATTTATTAAAAATTAAAAATCCAAAATGTGTTGGCTACGATTTACTCTTCGGATGTCCGGGTTGGATTGAAGGCGTGATTCAAGCTAAGGCATTTATTGCTTCCGGACTTGCAAAACGATGTTTGGTTGTAGGCTCTGAAACCTTATCACGTGTTGTAGATAAGCATGACCGTGACTCTATGATTTATAGTGATGGTGCAGGCGCTGTTATCGTCGAAGAATCAACTGAAGAAGGTGGCATTATAACACACGACTCCGCTACTTTTGCCTTAGACGAAGCACATTTTATTTACTTCGGTGAAACTAATCATCCTGAAATAACAGATCAGCGCAGATACATAAAAATGTATGGCCGTAAAATTTATGAATTTGCATTAACCAATGTACCACTAGCCCTTAAAGCTTGTTTAGAAAAAAGTGGACATCCAATTACTGATGTCAAAAAAATATTGATTCATCAAGCTAATGAAAAAATGGATGAAGCGATTGTTAAGCGTTTTTACAAACTTCACGATATGGAAATGCCTGAAGGTGTGATGCCTATGACAATAAACTTACTGGGTAATTCGAGTGTCGCGACCGTTCCTACGCTTTTTGATATGATTTTGAAAGGAGAACTTGACAATCAGGAAATTAATAAAGGGGATGTGATTATGTTTGCTAGTGTTGGTGCAGGTATGAATATTAATGCGATTGTTTATCAGTATTAGTGATGTACGAAAACACGTTTCCTAATAAACGCTTTAAACATACGGTTGAGTTTTTAAAAAAACACATACAGTCTTCAGAATCTATTTTGGATTTAGGAGTTGAAAACCCTTTATCAGAAATTCTTAAAAAAAATGGATATGCAGTCGAGAATACCTCTGGAATTGATTTGGATTTAGATACTTCCGAAATTGAAAATTCTTCAGCAAATGTAGTGACCGCTTTCGAGATTTTTGAACATCTCCTCTCGCCTTTTACCGTATTAAAATCTATAAAAGCAGATAAACTGGTAGCTAGTATTCCGCTTAAATTATGGTTTGCTTCGGCCTACAGAAGTCAAACAGATATGCGTGACAGACACTATCACGAATTTGAAGATTGGCAATTTGACTGGCTCCTTGAGAAATCAGGCTGGAAAATAATTGCTTCTGAAAAATGGACAAATCCGACGAAAAAAATAGGCATCAGACCACTTTTAAGATGGTTTACGCCTCGCTATTATATCGTTTATGCTGAACGAATTTCAGAATAGTACATACACTTCCATTTTGAATTATTAAAGTTTAACTTTGGACTTTAAATTTAGACCTTTGAATTTCTACATCATCATTCCTGCACATAACGAAGCTAAGGTTATAGCCAAAACTTTAAGGTCGCTGGTTAATCAAACCTTGCCTGCCAAAAAAATTGTGGTTGTCAATGATCATTCTACAGACGATACTAAGGCTATCGTTGATGATTTTGTAGCGAAACATTCCAATATTGCGGTCGTTCATACAGTATCTTCAGATGAACATTTGCCTGGTTCAAAAATCATTAATGCCTTTTATAAAGGTTATGAGACTCTTGACGATGCTTATGATGTGATTTGTAAATATGATGCCGATTTAATCTTTCCGAAGCATTATTTAGAACAGTTAGCCTCTCATTTTAATAAAAATGAACGCTTAGGAATGGCTGCCGGATTCTGCTATATCGAGAAAAACAATAATTGGGTCTTAGAAAATCTAACGCGGAAAGATCATATTCGTGGTGCACTTAAAGCCTATCGTAAATCCTGTTTTTTAGACATTGGCAAACTAAAATCTTCAATGGGCTGGGATACGGTTGACGAGCTTCTGGCTAAGTATTATGATTGGGAATTATTAACAGATGAATCGCTGCATGTTAAGCATTTAAAACCTACTGGTATAAGCTATAATAAAGCTTCAAAATACTTGCAAGGTGAAGCTATGTATAAATTGCGCTACGGATTTACAATCACTTTGATTTCGGCACTAAAACTCGCTTATAAAAAAAGAAGTTTTACGCTTTTTAAGGATTATATGTCGGGTTATTTCAGAGGACAACGACATAATTTAGAACAATTAGTCACCGAAGACCAAGGACGTTTTATCCGACAATTACGTTGGAAAGGCATGCTGGGGAAATTGAAATAATTACTACCTAATACTTTTAGATAATGAGATCCTGAAACAAGTTCAAGATGACGATTCTTATTAATTGAAACTCCAGTCTTTATAACTACTCGATGCCTCTAATTGATTTTCTATAGCATCTTCCAATTCGGGAAAGAAGTCAATTCCGGTGAGTGCTTCCACCTCATCAACCGACACTACAAATTCGTAAAGGGGTTTATTAGAATCCTGATGTGGCATTAAAAAAGCAATCACTTTTGTTTTTCCAGAATTAGCATCGATTAAAACTTTATAAAACTGATTAGGCACGCTTACTTTCTCATCGCCAATAGTTTTCATTTGTCCGTTTAAAACACCACCTGTAACAACATAAACACCATCATACTTACTGGCCCAGTAACGGACTTTCTGTTCGAGAGTATTCCAGATTCCGGAATTAAAATTGTGTTCTTGCGGACTAATATTACTGGTCAAGAATGTTTCGTCATGGGCTTCTTGACTGTACTTCCTATCACCTGCCGGACATAAATGTCCGCGATCATAACCCGAATTTTTATAATTTCTCCAATGTGCAGCTTTGGTTTTAACCGCTTTATCAATTTCAAAATATGGACGTTTAAAATTGGTGTTAGACAAATGTGTTTTTTTGAGTTCGTAAGCCACCCATTCGGCTTGTTCGTGAGGTTCGCTATAAGATAGTGAATACCCCTCATGGTGCACTATTTGGCCTGTGGTGCTTGTTGGCAAAAAATATTCATTAGTATTGGTTTTAACAACTTGACCTTTCTGAATGGTTTGAGCAGATTCTTCTTCTTTTAAAAAATATTCATAGCCAAAAACACCAAGAATAATAACAATGGCAATAAGAGAAGAGATTGTTTTTTTAGTCATTTGGTAAGTCGTTTAACAAGGCTTTTGCTTTTTCATGATTGTCATAAGAATTAGAAATAATAGTATTTAAAACCTGTTTAGTCTCCTCAGTTTTTTCTTGTTTGAGATACAATAAGGCTTTATACCAATGGCCTTTTTCAGCATCAATTAAATCACTACTAATAAGTAAATTGAAAGTTTCTTCAGCACTTTTATATTGACTTAATTCCGTTTGAGACAATCCTATATAAATATAGATAGAACCTTTTTCATTAGAGGCATTCAAACTTGTTTGAAATATATTCAAAGCTTCCTCGTAATGTTTATTTTTAAATAGTGTCTCGGCATTAGCCAGTTGTATCTCAGTATTATTACTTCTACTTACAAATGAGGGCAAGTTAGAATAATCTGAATATTCGCTGTACAATTCTTCCTGCGATGTGCCAAAATTAAAGACAAATGAAATTCCTAAAAACAACATCAAACAAGCAGCTATAACATAGTAATAATATCTAGCATTTAATACTTTTACTTGCCCTTGAGACTTACTTATATTCTCGATGAGTCGTTTTGTTTGTTGTGCCTCATCACTTTTTATATAATCTTCTATTGCATTAAGATCTTCTGATTCTTTATTTTTAGCAAACAACCAATTACTTTCATCGAAGCTATCATTCATCTGGCTACTAATTTCCAGATAGTCTCTAAGTTCAATATTAGTTTTCAAATCATTCTCAAAAGCTAAAGTTTCCTCTTCATCAAGAGAACCATTGAGATAGTCTTCAACTTGTTTTATTTGACCTTCGGTTAGATTCATATACTTTTCAAATGGCTATATTTATTGTCAGATTTTATTAATTCTATAAGTTTGTTTTTGCATTTAAAAACTCTTTGTCTTACTACATTTTCAGAATTATACCCTAGTTTTTCAGCAATATCCTTATTAGGAATTTTATTAAAAAAACACTCCAGAATTTGTTTACAATTATCTGATATTAACTTAAGCTTATTTTGAAAAAACTCCCATCGTTCTTGCTCAAGTATGCTTAAAGCTAAATCGCGTTCTTCAGTTACATGTTCAAAAACATAATCATTTGTTACCTCTTTTTTCTTTTTATTTAATTCTCTTCGCCATAAATTTTTACAGGATACAAATAAAAAGGCTTGAAACGATGACTTAATAGAAAAAGGTCTAGTTTTTGCGCGAACCATGATTTGCATTAAAGCTTTTTGAAAAATATCATCAGCATCTGTTCGCTGTCCTTTATTATTAGAAATAAAACTTAAGACTTGACGATAAGAACTTTTATAAATTTCTCTAACAATACGCTCGTCATTATTAATAAGTCCGTTTAGGAAATAATTTGAGTCTTCCATATAGTTTTCGAGTAACTTAAAAATTTTCTTTTTTTATGGGTAACAAATATATATATTTATGAACAGATGGCTAAAAACTATTAATATTATGAAAACACAAACATTTAAATTATTTACCGTTTTAGCTTTGATGCTATCAATGAGCTGCTCTGTTGACAATCTTAATGAAGATTACGAAAATGAAATATTTGAAAAAGCGATTGATTTAGAAGTGCAAAAAGACTCAAAATCAGATAAAAATGAGTATAACCAACAACGTATGGGTAATCCAGCCCCAACTTACAACCCTAACTTAACTGAACTGTATCCAATTCCTAACGGAACGCACGTCGTTGGTATGTATATTGATATGGATTTTATAGAGTCTGGGTATCCTAACCCTTATACGGGTTCGTTTAATTTGCATTTTAGAAATGAAATGTTAACTCATTTTACTATTTATTCTATAGAAACTGCTGCAAGCGATGATTGTGGTAATATTGAATTGTGGATTATTAATGTTGAGGAATATAATGATTACATGATTACACAAGGAGGCACATTAATAGAAAACGACATTCATACTGGAGGTGGCAATACAAGTAATACTAATAGCGCAACACTTGGTAATGTTGATAAAGACAAAAAAGATCCTAATAATCCCGATCCAAACGATACAGACAACCCAAACGACCCTGTAGAAACTGATCCTGATTTAGAACCAGAAATGGTAATAGAGCGTTTTTATATTTCACCTTTTGGACTGATAAGTTTGGTTGAAGGCTGTTTTGAATCTGAAATCATTGACTAATAGAAAAGGGTAGTATTATAACTACCCTTTTTTTTACGCTTATATTCTCATTAAGATTTTTACGTAGCATGAACAAAAACATCATTCCATTTATTGTATTTTTTATTAGTCTTACCGTTTTTTCTCAAGAGCCCTCTCCTATCTTTAAAGACATCTTAGAAAGCGATTTATCTATACATGAAAAAAACCACAAATTTGATTCATTACTCCTTTCACATAAAAAAAATGATAAATTAGATCAGTTATTCATTGATCGCTATGAAATTTTAAAGTGGTACAAAAAACATAGAAACTTACAAAAAGCTATAATTCTTAATAAACAAAATATCCACCAAATGGATTCTGTTAATTATGATAATAATGCTATTTACCGAAAAAATTTATACAGTTTAGGGTTTTATGAAAGGCAAGATAACGCTATTGAAGATGCCACTTCGACACTTAAACGTTTATTGATTTATGATGAACCTGATAAGTATGCAATATCAGGCGCCTTTTTGTTAGCCGAAATTTATTTCTTTTCCTATAATCAATACCACACTTCAAAAGAATATTTTGAGCTCAGTAAAGCCATCGCAAAACGCCTAAAAAACAATACATTCATTGCTAGAAATGATGTTGGTATAGCTCAATCATGCAAGCTTATTAACACTAGTAAAAGTCTAAAACATGGTGAAGATTTATTATTATCGACACTAGAATTTGCGCATCGCGTAAATACTGATAATGATGATAAAAATGATATTCGAGAAGACATCATGCATTCCATCTATAATCAACTAGGAAATATTTATATAGATAGACTCACCGGTCATGATTTTGTTAATGGAAAAATTTATTTAGAGAAAGCGCTTTCTATTGCTGAAAAATTAGAGAGCACTAAACTACTTACGAATACTTTAAATGATATGGGCGTTTTATATCTTAAAGAAAATAAAAAAGAAGCAGTTGATTATTTTGAAAGCGCATTAAGTTACAAGCCTAATAGTGTAATGAAATCTGTCATACATAGAAACTTAAGTATTCACTATTTATTTTTCAAAGATTATGATAAAGCGTTAGAACATGCACAAACTGCTATAGCAAAACTTGTTGATTTAGACACATCAAATGTTAATAATCTACCATCAAAATCAGACTTGAGCGATTCTAGTGTACAATTTCAGTTGATATCAGCGCTCATTGATAAGGCGATGGTTTGGATTGAAATTGCAGAAAACACTTCAGATAATAAAAATTATATTGATCAAGCATTAAAGACTTTTGAGTTAGCCGATTTTCTTGTTGAAAAAGCTAGATTGGATAGCAAAGAATTTAAATCGAAGTTATTTTGGAGAAAGACTGCAGCCGAAATTTACACAAGTGCCACTAAGGCCAGTTTTTTAGCTAATAATCCTGAAAAAGCATTTTATTTTATTGAAAAAAATAAAGCGTTATTGTTACTAGAGGATGTTTCGCTTAAAATATCTCGGAAGAACTCGAGCATTCCAAAAGAAATTAGCAAACAAGACTCAATCTTTAAACATAAAATCACCAAACTTGAAACCCTTTTGGCCTCTAAAAAAACGGATTCCATTCAAAATTTACTATTATTAGCAAAAGATGATTATAATGAATTCATTAACGCTCTAAATCCTAATTACCGTCTCTATTTTAAAACTCACAAACCTGCTGAAGTTATAGATTTAAATACTTTCAAATCTACATTATTAGAAGATGGCAATGCCTATATTGAATATATCTTGAACAATGAAGAAGGTTACGGCATAGTCCTTACCAAAGATGCCACAGAATTATTTGAAATAAAAGATATCGAAAACCTTAAGAAGTCTACGCAGCTTTATAGAAACCTTATAGAACATCCATTTTTAGACAAAGCTGCAATTGAAGATTATAATGTAGTTTCAAATACTATTTATAAAACATTATTTCCGGAGCATATTCAAACATTAATCAAAGGAAAAAAATTAACCATTTTGGCCGATTCATATTTGCAGAACATTCCTTTTGAATCGCTCCAAACTTCAGTCACAGCAAAAAGCTATCTCATCTATAAACATGAAATAAGTTATGCCTATTCGCTATCGTTTCTGAATGAAAACAATAAAATTAAAAGAGCGAATATTCATAATCTGGTGGGGTTTGCTCCTATTGAATTTTCGCAAGATTTGGTAGATTTACCTAATACTGAAGAAGAACTTAATTTAATACATGACTTATTTCGTTCAAAAATATTCTTAAGAAAAAAAGCCAGCAAAGAACGTTTTTTTAAAGATAGTAAAAACACTAAAATTATACATATTGCCTCTCATGCCGATGCTAATGATAGTATAAGTCCGTGGATTGCCTTTCACAATTCCAAAGTAGATTTAAAAGAACTTTATAGCTTTAATAACACTGCAAACTTAGTCGTATTAAGTGCTTGTAATACTTCACTTGGAGAGTTAAATAAAGGAGAAGGTGTTATGAGTTTATCGAGAAGTTTTTTCAATACAGGAGCGCACAGCGTATTACCAACACTTTGGGAGGTTAACGATAAAGCATCTGTAGAATTATTACGTTCGTTTTATTCAAATCTAGAAGAAGGACAAAACAAATCATTGGCACTACATAACGCCAAATTAACGTACTTAGAGTCTAATTCATTAAGCCAATCTTCCCCATATTATTGGTCGTCATTTATTCTTATTGGCGATACCGGACTCATTGAATTTAACAATAGCTGGCCAACATATTACTACTTTATTTTTATAGCTATGGTATTAATAATCACAACCATAATACTGCGAATAAAAAAAATTAAACTTTTAGGGTAACAAAACTTATTGCGAAGGAACAGTAGAGAAACATTAAATCTCGAAACTGTGAAAGACGCATTAAGTTACTTAGTTCAGCAATTATTAAAAAAAAATAAAATAAATGTCGATTTTGATGAATTAGCATTTCAAATACAAAGTCACCCCACCTACCCAAGTCTTCATGCTATTACAGGAGTATTAGACCATTTTAATATTGAAAATTTAGCGATTGATGTTCCAAAAACAAATGAAGTAGTTCAACAATTACCTAATACCTTTTTAGCTCAAATAGACATTGACTCCCAAAAACAATTCGCTATTGTCACGAAGCTAAAAGATCGTTTGAAATTGATTTTGAACTCAAAAGACAAAAAAGTTCTTTCTCAATCAGAATTCTTAAATCAGTTTACAGGTATTGTATTAGCTGTTGACAAAGAAGATACTCAACTAAATACACCTACATCTCATGTAAAATCAATTGTAGTAAAAAGCGCCTTTGTTCTTTCTATACTATTAATTGGCTTTTTGTTTTTAAAAACGAATCCCAACCTTATAAGTACATTATTTTTCCTACTGTCTCTAATAGGACTTTATGTAACCACCAACATTATTAAACAAGAGCGAGGAGAAGTGTCTGTACTTGGTGATGCTTTTTGTGCTACTGTTACCGAAAAAAAGAATTGTAATGCTGTCTTATCCTCTAAAGGAGCAACAATAATAAAAGATGTAAAACTAAGCGATTTGAGTCTTATTTATTTTACAGCTTTAGCGCTATCAACATTCTTACTAAGCCTTAACAACAACACGATTTTTATTCCGAAACTAATCGGTTTACTTGCTTTACCGATAACACTATTCTCATTGTATTACCAAGTTGCAGTTATAAAAAAATGGTGCTATTTATGTCTTGCAATAGTCGGCATAATCTGGATACAAGCTGGGCTTTCGTTAACTCACTTCACACCAAATTATGAGCTAACGAGTATACTTATAACAAGCCTTTCATTTACAAGTATTACTGCCTTTTGGTTACTAGAATCACAAACCCGCAAAGACAACAAATCACTTCAACAAACAAAAGTTTCTTACTTTAAATTTAAAAGAAATTTTGAAATATTCTCTGATCAATTACTCAAATCTAAAGTGATTGACACTCACATAAATGATCTTTCAGAAATTGTATTTGGTAATCCAAAAAGTAATTTAAACATTACTATTATAACCAACCCATTATGTGGCCATTGTAAACAGGTACACACACTCCTTGAACAGATTATACATCGCTATCCACAATCTGCTAAATTAACCGTAAGGTTTAATATTAATCCCAAAGACCCTGAAGCTATTACCACTAAAATTACATCTCGCCTTTTAGAAATTTACAATAATGATGGTGAACTAACGTGCTTGAAAGCTATGCACGACATTTATGGAGATTTCTCAACCGAAGCATGGTTAACAAAATGGCACCAATGTACCGAACCTCAAACCTATATCTCCATTTTACAAGAAGAATACTCTTGGTGTATGAAGCATGCTATCAACTTCACACCAGAATTATTAATAAATGGTCAGTCTTATCCTAAAGCCTTTGATCGCGATGACCTTATCTATTTTATTGAGGACTTACAAGAACAATTAGAAAACACAGAGCAGCATTCAATGCTAAAAATATAATAACAAAGCCCTTAAAAAAGGGCCTTGTATTGAACATTATTCTCTCGCGAAGAATAGACACAACTAAAGCTGAGCCAAATGTTCGATGCAAATATAATTTTAAATAATTACAACAAAAAAGGACTTAATTGAAACGGAAATTTCCAACATATAAACAAACAGAAGCCAAAGATTGTGGTCCAACATGTATTAAAATTATTGCTAAGTATTACGGCAAAACCATAAATACTCAAGAGCTTAGACAATTAAGCGAAACCACTCGTCAAGGCAGTAGTTTAATGGGTTTGAGTGATGCCGCAGAGTCGATAGGATTTCGCTCTTTGGGTATTAAATTGGCTTTTAAAAAACTAAGGGAAGCACCGCTTCCTTGTATTCTACATTGGAATAATGATCACTATGTTGTGCTCTATAAAATCAAAAATGATACTATTTACATTTCTGATCCTGCTCACGGACATATAACTTACACTAAGCAAGAATTCATAAAACATTGGATTGGAGCTAATGCAAATGAACATACTGAAGAAGGCATCGCCTTAATGATAGAACCCACTCCAAACTTTTATCAATCAGAATTTGATGATGACGAGAAGTTTGGTTTCAGTTTTATTTTTAAATATTTATTTAAATACAAGAAGTTTATAATTCAGTTGATTATTGGTTTACTTGCTGGAAGTCTCCTACAGCTCGTGTTACCATTCCTTACACAAAGCATTGTAGATATTGGGATTCAAAATCAAGACCTTAATTTCATTTACTTAATCCTATTTGCTCAATTAGCCCTTTTTGTTGGTAAAGCTTCTCTCGAAATCATTAGAAGTTGGATTTTATTACATCTAAGCACACGAATTAATATCTCATTAATATCTGATTTCTTTATCAAATTAATGAAACTTCCCATCGCTTATTTCGATGTACGAATGACCGGAGATTTATTGCAACGTATTAATGATCACAAACGTATTGAACGCATCCTAACAACCTCATCGTTAACCATATTGTTTTCATTTTTCAACCTTATTATTTTCAGTTTTGTTCTCGCCTATTATAGCCTACAAATATTTGGCGTCTTCTTATTGGGTAGCATTTTATATATCATCTGGGTGCTATTCTTTTTCAAAAAACGTAAAGAGCTGGATTATAAACGCTTTTCTCAGGTAAGTGAAGAACAAAGTAAAGTTATTGAGCTTGTCAACGGTATGCAGGAAATTAAACTGCATAATGCTGAACGTCGCATGCGCTGGAACTGGGAGTATGTTCAGGCAAAATTATTCAAAATCGCATCAAAAAGTTTAGCCTTAGAACAAACTCAAAGTGTTGGTTCCAGTTTGATAAATGAACTGAAAAATATGTTCATTACTATTTTATCAGCAACCTTAGTTGTTGAGGGTGATATTACTTTAGGGATGATGATGGCGATTAGTTACATGGTAGGGCAACTCAATGGGCCAATTATGCAACTTATCAACTTTATGAGAGAAGTTCAAGATGCAAAGATTTCGATTGAACGTTTGGGTGAAATTCATAATATGGAAGATGAAGAAAAACCTGAAGATCACAAAATCACAAGAATTCCAGATCAAGCCGATTTAAAACTCAATAATGTCTCATTTCGTTATGTTGGTGGTTTAGATCCCGTAATAAAAAACTTGTCACTTATTATACCAGCAAACAAAACAACTGCAATAGTTGGCACAAGTGGAAGTGGCAAAACCACTTTAATGAAACTGCTGTTGCGTTTTTATGAGATAGATCAAGGCGATATCCATATTGGGAACTTTAACCTCAATAACATCTCTCAACGTGCATGGAGAGCTAATTGTGGAGTCGTCATGCAAGAGGGCTATATTTTTAATGACACCATCGCCAATAATATTGCTGTAGGAGAAGATTACATCGATATTGACCGCTTAAAACATGCTATTGATGTGGCTAATATTTCAGATTATATAGAGCAATTACCCTTAAGCTACAATACAAAAATTGGTGGTGAAGGTATAGGGCTTAGTACAGGGCAAAAACAACGCTTACTTATAGCGAGATCTGTTTATAAGAATCCTAAATTTCTATTCTTTGATGAAGCCACCTCAGCATTAGATGCTAACAACGAAAAAGTGATTATGGAAAAACTAAATGCATTTTTTAAAGACAAAACAGCTGTGGTCATAGCCCATCGTTTAAGTACCGTAAAAAACGCTCATCAAATTGTAGTGCTAGAACAAGGAAAAATTGTAGAAGTAGGAAACCATCAACAATTGATAAAAAATAAAGGCAATTACTATAACCTAGTTAAAAACCAATTAGAACTGGGCAATTAAAATATTCTCTCGCGAGGAATAGACACAACCCTTGGGTGTCTTTAAATGACCAAGGTTTTTAACAATTATTAAATAATTTAATTATGAAAAATTTATTAAATCTAGGAAAAACATTAAACAAATTTGAACAAAAAGAAATTTTTGGAGGACATAAACTAACCCATTACGATCCTAATTGTGATGATACCGAAGGTTATGTGAGTCCTGGTTGTGCATGCTTTGCAGATTCTCAATGTGCTAATATGCAAAATCCAGATCATAATCAAGGACCTTTTGATCCTACAGGAGGACCAAATCAAAATGGCTCAGTATTCGTGCAAGGGTCTTGCATAAATGGTGGTTGCGTTGCCTAATCAAAAGTAATAATCAAGAGGTTGTTATCAGCAATCTCTTGATTATCTATTCTTTAGAAAAAGAAATAATTTTAATAGAACAACAATCGCAATGGAGACAAATGATAAACATATAGAACTCAGAAGCGAGCACATTCAAGAGCTCTTAGAAGCTGTTCCAAACTGGATGATTCGCTATGGCAACCTTCTAATATTAATATTTATTTTGATGTTTTTAATGCTATCCTATTTTATAAAGTATCCTGATATTATAAGCGCTGAAGCTCAAATTACAACCAAGCTTCCACCACAAAAAAAATATGCTCAAATAACTGGTAAGTTAGATTCGATATTTGTTAGCGATAATAAAAATCTAAAAAAGAACACAAGCATTGCCGTACTTGAGAACACAGCAAATTTCGAACATGTACAATTGCTCAAATCAATAGTAGATACGATAAAACTTAATAACAATAATTTTTCTTTCCCTATTGATGAACTTCCTGTTCTATTTCTTGGTACTATAGATTCTGAATATGCCCTTTTTGAAAACAGCTATATCCAATACCAATTAAACAAAGAATTACAACCTTTTTCTAATGAATTTCGAGCTAATCAGATGTCTACATCCCAATTGTATTCCAGATTAAAAACTTTGGAAGCTCAAAAACGTATAAATGCCTCTGAACTTGCCTATCAAAAGAAAGACTTAGAACGACAACAACAATTATTTAACAAAGGGGTCATTGCCAAACAAACGCTTGAATCGAAAGAACTCACCTACCTCCAAGCCGAACGGAATTACGCCAATATGGATGCTTCTATTTCTCAAATTCACGAGGCCATAGGAAATGCTAAAACTAATAAAGTAAGCACATCAATTAAAAAAACAAAAGAAGAAATCAGCCTTCTAAAAACAGTAATTCAATCCTTTAATCAGCTGAAAAGAGCACTCAAAGATTGGGAAATGACTTATTTAATAACTTCAGATATTGACGGACAAGTAGCTTATGCAAAACTGTGGACAAAAAATCAAACTGTAAATCAAGGTGATTTAGTATTTACTATTATTCCTGAGCAAAACTCATCCTATATCGCCAAATTGAGGACGCCAGCTCAAAACTCTGGTAAAATTAAAACAGGACAAACCGTCAACATTAAACTTGAAAATTATCCTGACAATGAATTTGGAACACTCAAAGGTAAAATAGAATCCATTTCGCTTCTTACTGATGAAGATGGGTTTTATTTAATAACCGTTAGACTTCCTTCTAAACTCATTACTTCTTATAACAAAGAAATTTCATTTAGACATGAAATGCGTGGACAGGCAGAAATAATTACTGAAGACTTAAGATTGATTGAACGCTTCTTTTACCAATTAAAAAATGTATTTAACAATTAAAAAATCTCTCGCGAGGAATAGACATAACCCTTGGATGTCTATAAATGACCAAGGTTAATTTAATTTTTTAAATATTTTAATTATGAAAAATTTATTAAATCTCGGAACAGCTTTAAACAAAGCTGAACAGAAAGTTGTATTTGGCGGAAACCCTCCAAATCGTTTAAAACATGAAGGGGATGATGGTGGTTGCTCTTATGAACATCGTGATGTATGCACTAATGGAACTCCATGTGATCCGTTTGACCCTGACTCGTGTGGTGTTATGAGTGCTGGATGCGGTCATTGGGTTATGGTTTGTTAATTTTTAATTAACAACTAGCAATTATAGGTCGTCATTGGTAAATGGCGACCTATTTAAGATGCTATTTTTTTTTAAAACTGATTTATAAAAATTTATGGATACAAAACTATTAATTCTATCCTTATATGATAAGAAGAAAATATTTCTAAAAAAATCTCTCGCGAGGAATAGACATAATCCTTGGGTGTCTAAAAATGACCAAGGCTAATTTAATTTTTAAATAGTTTAATTATGAAAAATTTATTAAATCTCGGAACAGCTTTAAACAGAGCTGAGCAAAAATCTATTTTAGGTGGAACTCCAATAAGACACGCTTGTGACGATGTCCCAGGTGACCAATGCTGTTACACAAATTTAGTACATATAACTCCTTGCCCATTCGGTGGAGCAAGTGATTCAGGCTGTTGGGTAGAGGAAACCGTTTGTACAGGTGGGCTTAATTAAACACCCTATATCATAATTCCATTTTATAAAGCTGTCTTTTTTAAGAGGCAGCTTTATTTAATCCATCACATAGCCCAATGGTTGTCCTGTGGCAGCATTAGGAAAACTAATCCCTAACAAAGCAGAAATCGTTGGCGCAATATCAGGGATTACTGTTTTTTGATAAGTCTCACCGTGAGTAATACCCTTTCCGAAGAATAACAAGGGCACATGTGTATCATAATTTAAGCCGCTCCCATGCGTCGACCCTGTTTTTCCGTAAGAAATATAAGCAGGATCTGCTACCAAAATAATATCTCCGGATCGCTTTTGGTTGTATCCATTTTGCAATAAAGATTCTATCCCATTTGTAAAATTGGAAGTGGTCATCGTATGTGCTGAAAATACTTTTTCAACATGCGTATAAGTAATCAATTCATTTACAATAGATTCTTGAACCATATTGATATTTAAACCTATACTGTCAATATAAGTTCTATTTAAGAAAATTTGATCATTGCTAATATTTTCAATCAAATCTGAAGACTTAAATTTTGCATTTAAATAATCGGTAAAACGTGTTCTTGTCTCTGTATTATTTAAATATCCTGAAGGGATTTTCATACTTTGTAAAAATGCAGGTACTTCAACGGCTCCATGATCGGCTGTAAGAAATACCGTATAATTTCCTGTACCTACCTGAGTATCTAAAAACTGAAAAAAACGCTCTAAATCTTTATCTAATCTTATATAAGTGTCTTCAATTTCTTTAGAACTTACTCCAAAATTATGTCCAACATAATCGGTTGCCGAAAAACTTACAGCTAAAACATCAGTAATAGCATCTTGTCCTAAAGCTTCTCCTTTTATAGCTTCCATTGCAAAATCTACGGTTAAACTATTACCATAAGGTGTTGCCTTGAGTATATCAAATCCTCTGTTCTCATCTTTTAATGCGGCTAAATCATAAGGAAATGTCGCTTTTTCTTTTCCTTTGAATCCGCCTTCAAAAGCATTCTCATCTGGTCCACTTTCAGTATAGGTCGAAATATCATAATAGGTATCCCAAGTTTTGAAATATGATTCTGCTGCTTTAGATGTATTAAAATTTGACACCCATGTTGGTAATTCATTCATATAAAATGTACTGGAAATCCAAACACCTTCATCTCTTCCGTGAAACCAATACGCCGCATTTGCTGTGTGTCCTGCAGGTAGAATTGCACCTCTGTCTTTTAAAGAAATCCCTATTGTTTTACCTTGCATTTGTGTAAACAATCTGTTTTCGTCACTAAATGTAGTGGTCTTCATACGGTTTGGAGACATTTTTCCGGCATCATCAGTCGTTCCAACAGATAATACATTATCATCCTGAGCACAATACACCATCGTTTGTATCTCTTTATCATACCAATTGTTGCCAATAATCCCATGGTATTTTGGTGTGGTTCCTGTGTACACAGAAGCGTGTCCCGGACCAGTATAAGTAGGCACATAATTGAAATGATTGTTTTTACAATTAAAGCCTTCGTTAATCATGCGTTTAAATCCGCCATCTCCATATTTCGCATAAAACCGTGTGAGGTAATCGTATCGCATTTGATCGACTACAATTCCAACGACCAGTTTAGGTGCATCTTGATCATAACTATTTGTTTGACCTTTAGATGTAAAATCTTCTGTTTCAGATACTGCAACCTTTTTTTGAGATTGACAAGACATCATAAAAGCGAATGTAAAAATTAGGAAGAGACTCTGTTTTATCATCGAATTAAAATTTAGAACTTCAAAAATACAGATTTTAATTCATCATCTTTTAAAGTTAAGGTTAAGAACTCGTCTTAATTTTTTACTTTTACCATAACAAATTTTACTATGCAATACCTTCATAATATTGGTGCTTATTTTATAATGATTGCCGAAATGTTTCGCAAACCAACGAAATGGTCGGTTATGCGGACATTAATTTTTAAAGACATTGATGATTTAATTATTGGCTCTTTGGGCATTGTTGCCTTTATTTCATTCTTTGTTGGTGGTGTAGTTACCATTCAAACAGCATTAAATATTAGTAACCCATTAATTCCGAAATATCTCGTAGGATTCGCAACACGTCAATCGGTTATTTTAGAGTTTGCGCCTACATTTATTTCCATAATTATGGCTGGTAAAGTGGGTTCATTTATCACATCAAGCATTGGAACCATGCGTGTTACCGAACAAATCGATGCATTAGAAGTAATGGGAATCAATTCCCTCAATTATTTAGTGTTTCCAAAATTTATCGCCTTGATGTTATATCCTTTTGTAATATCTATTGCTATGTTTTTAGGTATTTTAGGCGGATTGATTGCTGCTGTATATGGTGGCTTTGGAACTTATGAAGATTTTGTATTAGGTGTACAAACCGATTTCATTCCGTTTCACATAATTTATGCCTTTATAAAAACGTTTGTCTTTGCATTTGTATTGGCTACTATCCCCTCCTTTTATGGCTATTATATGAAAGGTGGCGCCTTAGAAGTTGGAAAAGCGAGTACAACATCTTTTGTTTGGACGAGTGTGGTAATTATTCTTCTCAATTATATTTTAACACAACTCCTGCTAAGCTAATGATACAAGTTAATAACATCCACAAATCATTTAAAGACGCTCATATCTTGAAAGGTGTGTCGACCACATTTGAAAAAGGAAAAACGAGTTTAGTTATTGGACAAAGTGGCTCAGGTAAAACTGTGTTTTTAAAATGCCTTTTAGGGTTATTTTCTCCTGAAGAAGGGACAATTGCTTATGATGGTAATATCTATTCCGAGTTGACCGATGACCAAAAGCGAAATCTCAGAGCCGAAATGGGTATGGTATTTCAAGGTAGTGCGCTTTTTGACTCAATGACAATTCAGGAAAATGTCATGTTCCCGTTACGCATGTTTACCAAACAAAGTAAAAGTGAAATGGAAGATCGTGCTGATTTTGTTCTGAAACGAGTAAATCTTGAAGGTGCGCATCATAAAATGCCAAGTGAAGCATCTGGTGGTATGCAGAAACGTGTTGCCATTGCCAGAGCAATTGTTAATAATCCGAAGTATTTGTTTTGTGATGAACCAAATTCAGGATTGGATCCCAAAACAGCCATTGTGATTGATAATCTTATTCAAGAAATCACCGATGAATACAACATCACAACAGTCATCAATTCGCACGATATGAATTCCGTCATGGAAATTGGTGAAAAAATTGTGTTTTTAAAAGACGGACTCAAAGCATGGGAAGGCTCTAAAAACACGATTTTTAAAACCGATAATGAAGTCGTAACCGATTTTGTGTATTCTTCAGAATTATTTAAAAAAGTACGCAAAATGTATCTGGAAGAAAACTAATACTTTTAGTTCCTCTGAATAACAATTGTATCTACCTGAAGCGTTTTTTGCAACCACTCTCTTAAATCTCGCTCTCTGGATAAAACAATACTATCGTTGAGCTCAACTTTCCATCTTACATTAGCCACAGTTACTGTATCAATATTTATAAAATCTTTAGACTCTAACATTTTAGAATAACCAAAGTATTCTAAATCGTCAAAACGCACTTTTGCATCACGAGATAAGTTGGTAAAAGAAACAGTCCCTTGCGCATTTTTTGATTCTATCTGCTTATTTAAGTTTGTAATATTAGCTTTAAGATCTTCAATTTGTTCTTGAAGTCCAGATATGATTAAATCTTTTTGATCCAGGTCTCTAATAGCTCTGTCATAAGCATCAGAAATTTTATCAAAACTCCGATTCCTATTCCCTTTTATCTCCAGCTCAAAATCTTTGATTTTATCATAGGTTTTTATTTTATTTTCCAAATTGGCGACGATTTGATCAGAAACTTCGCCATTAAAATAAAGTGTAATGTGTTTGTCATTCCAATTTGGCGTTCCTTTTTGTAGCCACAACTCATTATTAGAATCAATTTCTTCAGCTATAAAACTGTTATAATCCCCTTCAAACCCTTTTTGAATGATAAAGTTATAAAAAGTCCAAATTGCAGGAGCCATCACTAAAATGGCAACCAAAGATGCAAACTGTGCTGTTCGTTTACGCTTTTTTGAATTGGCATATTTGAGCATTGGAAAGCGCAATACTTTTAACACCAAAAATGTAGCTAAGGCTATAAAAATGGTATTGATTGTAAACAAGTACATCGCACCAACAAAAATCTCCCAGTCATGAGCTAAACCGTAACCTGCAGTACATAATGGTGGCATCAACGCCGTTGCAATAGCCACACCAAATATCACCGAAGCAATAGTTCCTTTTTTAGTTCGTGCAATGATAAGTGCAGCACCACCAAAAAACGCGATTAATACATCTCTAAGATCGGGTTTGGTACGACCAAATAACTCGTTCGTCATCAAGTCTGCCGTAGGAAAAAATTTAAAAAATAAATACGCTGTCATTAAACTCAGCACAATCATGGTTGCTAAATTTATGAGTGATTTTTTGAGCGTATCGATATCATTGACTGCAATTGAAAATCCAATTCCCAAGATAGGTCCCATTAATGGCGAGATTAACATGGCACCAATAACAACGGCTGTCGAATCTGCATTTAAACCTACAGAAGCCACCATAATCGAGCATACTAAAATCCAGGCTGTTGCTCCTTTAAATGGTATGTCATTTTTGATAGCTTCAATCGTAGCATCACGATCGGTATCGTCACGAAAATCTAATAATTCATTTAAAAATCGTTTGATACTTTGCCAAAGACCTGAAGCGTCTTTTTTTACCGCTTCTTTCGATTCTTCTACCGCTTTTTCTTTATTTACCTGAGCTTCCTCTTCAGAGAAATTAAATTTATTTTCGTCACTCATATACTATCCGTATTGTTCTCCAAATTTGTCCTTGACATCTTGAAGTACTTTTTTAATATCTTGTTCTTTTGCCTTCGGAAAGATAAGCAAAACTTCGTCCTTATCAACAATAATATAATCTTCAAGACCATCAATTACTACCACTTTTTTAGCCTTGGTTCTAATCATATTTCCTGAAGCATCTTCAGTGAGAGTTTCGGCATTTACAACTGCATTTCCACTGGCATCTTTGTCCAGTTTATCGTATAGACTTCCCCAGGTTCCTAAATCATTCCAATCAAAAGTAGCTGGAATCACATACACATTTTTTGAGTGTTCCATAACGGCATAATCCACAGAAATATTTTCAGCCTTTCTATAATTATCTCTAATAAAATCATCTTCAAAGTCGGTATTATAAACCTCATATCCTGAATCAAATAAACGGTACAATTCAGGTTGATTATTTTCAAAAGCCTTTAAAACACTTTTTACACTCCACATAAAAATACCAGCATTCCATAAAAAATTTCCTTGAGCAAGAAACTGTTTTGCCGTTTCATAATCGGGCTTCTCTCTAAACTGATTAACACTCTTAATATTATTTTGAGCCGATGTATCAAATTCAATATAACCGTATCCTGTATTTGGAAATGTTGGCGCAATACCTAAAGTCATCAATGCATCATTCTGAGCACAAAAATTAAAAGCTTCTTTAACGTTATTTGTAAAGGCAACTTCATCTTCAATCCAATGATCGCTTGGTGCAACAATCATCATGGCATTTTCATTTTCTTTCTTAATCTTTAAGGCTGCATATAAAATACAAGGTGCTGTATTACGCATTGCTGGCTCTAAAACAACTTGACGTTTGGTAACTTCTGGCAACTGTTCAAATACCAAATCATTATAACGTTCATTGGTAAGAATAAATATATTTTCCTTCGGAATTACCTTCGAAAGTCTATGAAAAGTTTTTTGAATCAAGGTGTCTCCGGTTCCTAACATATCGTGAAACTGCTTAGGAAAATCTACAGTACTTACAGGCCAAAACCTCGATCCTACACCTCCTGCCATGAGTATGGCATAATAATTTTTATTCATTTTAATCTTTTAATAATTCTACCTCTGCATTGGGATTGAACAGGTATAATCTTCTTGTACTCAACTCAACACATTCATATCGGGTGCGTCGTTTTGCTCCTTTCTTAAACACCCGACCATTGTACAATTTAAATGTACTATGCAAAGGTAATTCAAATATATAGGTTTTACCGTTTGGTTCATCAAATTGCTTTAAGGCATAAGCCAATGGAATATCTGTATCACTAGATGCTTTCGGATTTTTAAAATGTTTGGCTAGCAGTGGCAACAGATTTGGAGGGAACACTTCCGGATTTAAAAAGGGCAGCATTAAATACTGAAATGTGTGCTTCCATTCTTTACCATGAGGTTTAATAGTGTTCCCAAAGTTTTTATAAGCTTCAAAATGTGCTATTTCATGAATAAGTGTGATTAAAAAACGATAGATATTTAAATTTGAATTTACAGTAATTTGATGTTTTCCATTAGGTAAACGCTTATAATCTCCATGTCGTGTTTTACGTTCTTTTTTGATTTTAATACTCAAATTATCATGATCTAAAAGCGCACTAATTTTCGGAATGGCCTGCTGCGGAATATACGTCTGAAGTGTTTGTTGCATAAAATTTAATCTTTAATAACCAGCATTTTTGACTCGTTATTAATATTTAAAAAGTACAAACCTGCCGAAGTTCCTTCAGGAATTTGCAATTTAGTAATACTTCCGAAGGCATTAAATTCACGACTAAGAATATTTACTTGTCGGCCTCTAATGTCAAATATTGAAATCACATCATCAGCAGATGTATTGGTAATATAGACTTCACTATTGGTAACAGGATTCGGATAAATGATTTGTTCCGTTTGTTCAGGAACACTAACGTTTCCGCTGAAATAAGGTACTGCAAAATCAAAGGCATCATGCCCCACTTTCTCACCAATTAATCGCCCTGGAATATCATCAGCTGGTGGATGAATGCCTCCCCAAATTCGTGATAAACTTGTTTGATCGGATGCATCTCTATAAGTTGCCCATTGTAATTTTACATCTACTGAAGGACCTTGCTCGAAGACTAAAAAGTCATTTTGCTTTGCAACAAATTCACCCATTCCTCCAGGAAAAAACGGACTGCCCGTAATTTTTGTCAAAACTTCGGAAGCTGCACGTGAAAAAGTGGAATGCCCAGACACATAACCTGCAAAAGGTGGTGTCACAAAAGTTGGACGTTGATAAGGCCACCAATTTTCAGCAAGTATCCACCCAACACCAGCGATATCGGTAGTTTCATCATCAATATAATCGGGACCTTTCCAAGTAAATAGTTTTATTTTACCCACATGCTCTCCTGAATCACCTCTCAAAGGGTCGCTTAAACCGACAACCTCTATTAAACCATCCAATAATGGAATACCAGCAACATGATAATTATCTAAAGTGTCGTCGGTACTTTGTCCTAAAAGTGCCATGTTCCGAATGGCAGATACTGGTCGCACATAATCATACCAACCCTTGATACTCCATGCCGATATTGCCGAATCATGCATCGCACCACCTAAGATAAAATACGATTTCACATCCCATTGTAAATCGTCTAACAGGTCACCTTCACCTTCAAATCTTTTCTCTAAATCTGGATGTTCATTGACATAATTTAAAATAGTAAACCAATGCCCTGGTGGTGTTTCAGAATCGGGACCATCTGCCCAAAACTCAGCTAAAACTCTGGTATAATCGCCTCGCGGGACGAATTGTGATTCATAAGCTTGTCCGGTAACTGGATTCATAGCATGACCTGTACCAATATCACCACCTTCAATCACATTATAGAAACTTGGATAATCGTTGTAATTGGTTGGAAATGTTGAAATATCAGTATTACCAATAGCGCCTGGAGAAATGTCCCAAAGTACACCATCATTTGGATCTAGATGCGAGCCCCAAATAGACACCATTGAAAATCCTAATTTATAGGCATCACTAGAGGCATCATGAGTATTTAAATTTAAATAAGGCGGATCATTCGGGTCATTATAAACTTGATAGGTATTGCCATCACGTTGAAATGTATGTCGATCATCATCAGTCATTGCAAAGGCATGTACATTTCCCCATTCCGGACTTAAAAAAGCGACGGTTGAACCCGGAATCAAATTTCCGCTTTGATCAATAAACGTATTTAAACTTAGTGGTTGCCATCGATTAGGATCGAACATCAATGTTTCGGTTGGTATATTTGGTGCCAAAGGTTCATTAACTGGCGTATAGTAAGCATTCTCAAACGCTTCTAATTCTCTGGAGCCATCGCCATTTCCGTAGCTAATTAACACTTGAGCTACATAATTCCCTAATGCGGCGGCGTTTCCAAATTGATATAAGGTAGTGACAGCAAATTCGGTTTCATAGCCCAATTGCTCCATAATTAAATCGAATAATCGTTGTGACTCTTCAGCATTTGGCGAATTTTGGAATCGGTAACTCAATAACCGATACATGGCATAACTAATCGCTTTTTTTCTGGAATCTTCATCATTTTCCAAAGGAATAAACTCGAGTAACTCTGTCGTAAAATTATTGACTGTATTTCCGATAAGATAAGGTCTGGCTTCGTCGTCATAAATCGCCCAAATATCATACATGGCAATACTAGAATGAAACAAATTTCTGGCGTGAACTGTTGGTCTGGCGAAATCATTTCGAATGGCATGCAACAAAACTTCATTCCATAGTCGTGCGATAGATACATCTTCGGGGATATTGTTAGCATTTAAAGACACTTCCAGCTGTTGTTCTTCACTAAAACAAGTGCCATCATTTTCTCTTAAACTTAAGGTTCCTGTTTCATTCAATCCCCATTTTATGCTTATAGTATCTGTCCCTTGACCTTCAATAATTTCACCTCCTGACACACTCCAGTTGGCCGTAGAGCCCTCAGTAATAGGATAGGTATACGTTTCTACTCTAAAAAAACCAGAAGTGGTATTGCCCGAAATTTGATGAGCTGTTAAATAAGAACAGGTGCCGTCATCTAGCGTGGCATTGGGGTTATAAGTACAGGAAAACGGATCGGTACAACCGTATATTTTTTGACTCGGAAGGATATCTAAATCTGTAAACGATTCGCCTTCAATCGCAAGAAACGTTCTGTTGACACCTATCGTTTGAAATGTTTCAATAAGACCTGATGGCCATTTAATTTCTAATTCCTGAAGTTGCGTGTTTTGTGGCAAACCAAAATGAACCGCTTGCAAGCTTTGAGATAAAAACCCAACACCTGTATAGTATCTTTTAAAAGTTCCAGATGTTGTGGTTAAGGTTAAGGTTGTTCCGATGGCATCACGATTAGAAACCGTTCCTTGCAACATAATTTTTAGCCAGAGTAATGCACTTTCTTCATCAAAATTGAGAAGTTTATTTTCATACAAAATTGATTGCTCATTAGCATTTGTTACATAAATATCTAAATCCCCATCATTGTCATAATCAAAATCTACAGCTTCCACACTAACGGTTAGCGCATTAAAATTTACATTTCCGGAAACATCTTCAAAACCTGTTCCTCCTTCAGCTATTAAGTTTTTATAATACACATTTTGTTCTGTAGAGCGCTCTTCAAATTCAAATCCGTTAGCAATAATTAAATCTTCGTCACCATCTAGGTCAAAATCTGCAAAACGTGTTCCCCAAGCCCAGCCGGTTCCGGTCAAATTATTAGCAGCACCAGCAAAACTAAACGTATTAGCACCATTATTTTGGAGCAGTGCATTTTCATCAATAGCAGTAATAAATATATCGAAGGCACCATCGAGATTAAAATCGGCATAGGCCATCCCCATGTCATCAAACATATTATCTAAGCCATAGGTTTCGGCATCTTCAACAAATGAGGTACCGTTTTGATTGATAAACAAACTATTAGGGTCGTTAAAATCGTTGGTGACATATAAATCCATCCAGCCATCCTCATTGATATCAATAGGAAGTGCTGTATAACTTGCCAACGTATCAGTGGTGAGCATATTAGTACTTACGGTAACATTGGTAAAAGTCCCGTTGCCATTATTGCGATAAAGTGAATTGGTTCCGCAAAAATCCCAATCGTTGATATACAAGTCTAAAAAACCGTCGTTATTATAATCAAACCAAGTTGCTCCCGTATGGCGACATTCACTGCTTTGTGTAAGTCCGGCACCTTCAGTCACTTCAGTAAACACACCTTCCTGATTGATAAATAATTGGATTCTTTCAGAATTTGTAAAGAGAATATCAGGATAGCCATCATTATTATAGTCGCCCCAGGACACGCCATGCTTAAAACCTTTAAGTCCGAAGAACGCATCTAAATCCTCATCAAAAGGTAATAAATTAGCGAGTCCGACTTGATCGGTGACATCGGTAAATGATCCATCATTATTATTTCTATAGAGCTTACTATGTGTTGCTTCTTCACCATCAACATCCTGGTTTAGTGCTACGACAAATATGTCTAAATCAAGGTCGTTATCATAATCGGCTACCGCTACTCCGTTATTATGCTTTAAATCTCCTAATCCTGAAATGACTTGAACTTGCTCAAAAATTTGAGCAGATAGTCTTGTTGATCCCAATGAAACAATTATAATGAAAGTGTATAAAAGTTGGTGAAAGGGTACTGTTCTTTTCACGTATTCAATTTTTTATAAATATAAGAATTAATAAAAATTCTATAGTATTCGCTACTAATTATATCTATAAAACAACTTAAGTTACTTTAATCCGAATAAAATTAACGGAAAAGCCTCCCAACATCTGTGTAAAGAGAACATCACAAACTTAGCTGAAGAGTTCTAAAAGTGCAGGCTCAAGGTGATGATATTCAAAATTAAAGCCTTCTTCTTCAATTTTTGAAGCACTCACTCTTTGGCTTTCAAAAAGTAAAATATGCATCTCACCTAATACTAGTTTCATAGCCAATTTTGGAATGTTTGGTAAAATTAAAGGCCTGTGAAGTACTTTAGCTACAGCTTTAGTGAGTTCATTATTGGTTACAGGGTTTGGAGCCACAGCATTATAAACACCTTCAAGTTTTTGAGTTACAGCAAACACAAACAATTGGGCTAAATCCTGAATGTGAATCCATGACTGCCATTGTTCACCAGTTCCAAAAGCTGCTCCAGCACCAAAGCGAATAGGTTTTGCTATTTCAGGTAAAGCGCCACCTTTTTCAGAAAGCACTAAACCGATTCTGATTTTAGCGACTTTTATACCAAGTTGAGAAAACGCATCGACAGCCGCTTCCCATTGTTGAACCACATCACCCAAAAACGAACTAGAAGTCTCGGTTTCGTCTTCTTCATAATAATTGGTTAAAGAATCTGGATACACGCCAATGGCACTCGCCGAAACAATTTGTTGTACAGGAAACTTATGTGCTGCTATGGTTTCCTTGAGAAGCTTTGCGGTTTGCGTCCGACTTTCAACAATGGTTTGTTTGTAATCATCTGTCCACCGTTTAGAAATCGTAGCACCAACCAAGTTGATAATGGTATCGACACCTTCAAAGCAATTGCTATCAATTTTGTCATTATTAGGATTCCAATAAAATCCTTTATAATTAGGGCTTGTACTGAGTTTTTTTTTGGATGTGGATAGGTAATGAACTGTAAGATTTTGATCATGACAAACCTTCACAATCTCTTGCCCAATTAAACCTGTCGCACCTGTAATTAATATCTTTTGCATAGCATTACAAAGTTACTGAAATCCATGACCAAGCCTATTGCTTTTAGTAAGGGTTTAACGTTTAACAGCTCTGAGCATGTGACGCTTTCCTGGAGGTCCTTGAAGGCGTTCTACTTCAAAACCTAAAGACTTCAGGGTGCGACGCACACTTCCTATTGCCGCATAGGTGGTGAGCACACCATTAGGTTTTAAAGCTTTGTACATGATTTTAAAAATATCTTCTGTCCAGAGTTCGGGTTGAACACGAGCGCCAAAAGCATCAAAATAGATAACATCATAAGTGTTTTCTTCGGAAATTTCTCTGAAAAATTTCTGTTGTTTGGTGAGTGTAAACAGTTTCGAGATTTGAACCGGTTTCTCCCAGTCAACGCTGTGAAGTCTTTCAAATGTTTCAGTATCTGTTTGTAATTGCGACGGATAATTGAGTTGTGTTATTTCTTCCGAAGTAATAGGAAAAGCCTCCACACCTACGTAATGAATTAAGCGTTTTAAGGATTCAGCCTTTGTTAAAGTTAACAAAGCATTTAAACCTGTTCCGAATCCAATTTCTAAGATTGAAATCGGGCTTTTAGAATGCGGACTTAATTCAGAATAAAAAAGCAAACCATGCTTAATATACACATGATTTGCTTCTTGTATGGCACCATGAACAGAATGGTATTGCTCGTTCCAATCTTCAATTTGAATGGTTTTTGAGCCATCTGCAGTGGTGATGATATGACGTTGCAATTTATTTTGCTTTTAGCAGAACACCATCGGCTAAAAATGAATAAGTTTTTTTAGGCTCGGTAATTTTTGCAATTTCCTCTGGAGTTGCACCACCATCTTCAGCATAGTGACGTTGTTCATCTACAGGAACTTCATTAACAAAGGCTTTTCCGTTGATGATGACTTCTTTTCCTGAAATATCTTTTGGCATAAAAAAACCATAATCTTTAAACTTCACCATAACTTGTTCACCATCTGGCAAATCAAGTTTCATCCAACACCCTTTAGCCTGACATACCTCATCTACTTTTGCAATCATTTTGGCATCTATAGAATCTCCAACAGTCATACTAGCATAATGTACAGCCATACGCTTTGCAGGTAAGGCATCTTTAGCTGTAATTTCTTTACCGAAAGATTTATAATTGACATCTTGAGTTTCGACTTGCGCAATGGCATCAGAATCATTTAGAGAATCTGTATTTTTAGTTTCTTCTTTACACGATACTAGTATTATAGCGACCAGTAGAATTGAAAATATATGTTTCATTTTAATCTTGATTTTTTTTGTAATTTAAGTTGTAAAGTTACGTATTTTTTGTAAAACATTATCTTTTATAACCCATGAAAAATGACTAAATTTGCAAAACTAAATCACACCAAATAATGTCAAATATTTATACTAGTAATTTACACATTGAAAAAGCTGCAACCTCAAAAATTAATGATGTTGACTTTAACAATTTGCCTTTTGGAAGAATCTTTACAGACCACATGTTTATTTGTGATTATGTAGATGGAAGCTGGCAACAGCCAAAGATCGTGCCTTATCAGGCAATGTCTATGGAACCTTCTGCTCGTGTATTTCATTATGGTCAAGCTGTATTTGAAGGAATGAAAGCCTACAAAGATGATCATGGTGATGTATTTTTATTTAGACCTGAAGAAAATTTCAACCGTATTAATAAATCCTGCGCACGCTTAGCGATGCCTGAATTCCCAAAAGATTATTTTTTTGAAGGATTAACAACTTTATTACAACTTGATAATGCTTGGGTACAACCTGGTGTAGGAAACTCATTATATGTAAGACCATTTGCTATTGCCATAGATTCTGCCATTGCTGCTGCACCTTCTAACGATTATCGTTTTATGATTATTTGTGCACCAGCAAAAGCCTATTACAAGGGCACTGTTAAGGTTTTAATTGCTGAAGAATTTAGCCGCTCGGCCAATGGTGGTGTTGGATATGCTAAAGCTGCCGGAAATTATGCCGCTCAGTTTTACCCAACTAATTTAGCACAGCAGAAAGGCTATCAGCAAGTGATTTGGACCGATGCAGATACGCATACACTTTTAGAAGAAGCTGGAACAATGAATGTGTTTTTTAGAATAAACGACACCTTAATTACGGCTCCAACCAGTGATCGTATTTTGGATGGTGTGACTCGTAAGAGCTTAATTCAGTTAGCTAAAGATAATGATATCACTTGTGAGGTGAGACCAATCAAAGTAAATGAAATTGTTGAAGCTTCTAAAAACGGAAGTTTAAAAGAGATTTTTGGAGCTGGAACCGCTGCAGTTATTAGTCCGATAGAAGGTTTTGAATATAAAGACACCTATTATGAGCTTCCAGAAATTGGAGCCCATTCGTATTCTAGTGTTTTGAAGAAAAAAATGCTAAACATTCAGCATAATTTAGCTGAAGACAAGCACAACTGGAGATACCAAGTTAAATAAAATAAAAAGAGCCAAATGGCTCTTTTTTTTATGACTCTAAAATGGCTTTAATATGAGGTTTAAAATAATTTGGACCTTTTAAAACTTTGCCATCTTCTCTATAGATAGGTTCACCATCTTCACCAAGTTTACTCATATTGCTACGTTGAATTTCATCGAATACCTCTTCTATTTTATGTTGCAATCCATGTTCAATAATAGTGCCGCACAAAATGTAGAGCATATCCCCTAACGCATCGGCAACTTCTACCAAATCATTAGCGTTAGCTGCTTCCAAATATTCTTCATTCTCTTCACGCATCAATTTATAGCGCAGCATATTTTTTTCTATGCCTAAATCGGCTTTTGGCGTTTCTCTATGACCAATTTTAAATGCGGTATGAAATGCTTTAACAGCTTCTATTTTATTCTTCATTTTAATTGTATTAATTTTGCATAAAAATAGCTATATGTTCAGTAATGGTCAATTGATTTTTGGAATTTTATTCGCGTTAGTGTTTGCTGTCATCATTTTTTTTGCATATCGCAAAGACCTCAAGCTACATAAAAAGTATTATAAAGGAAGTGTTTGGATTTTGATTGCCTTTATAGTTTTTATTGCGGCAATAGCTCTTATTAAATTTGCATTTGCTTAATTGTTTTAAGCCCAAAGTGGCAAATCGCTACTTAAATCTCCTTTTTTTTGTAACTTAATGCTTAATATACCTAGTAATGGGTATGTTTTGATGTCGTCCTACGTGGCATCTTTGAGCTATTAATTAACCAAAAACCCTTTATTATGAAAACTAAAATTTTAAACGCAAGTATTGCCTTATTACTCTTGTTTAGTATATCATCATGTGACGATAAAAAGGAATCGACACCAGTTGTTACTGATAGTGACTGTATTGATTTATCTGTATTAGATACTATCCCTAAATATGATTTAACCGATGGCACAAAACTGTATTTCAATCTGGATTTATCTTATAAAGATTTTCAAGTGATCCATCTTAGTTCAGATTTAAGGTATACACCTTTTGTTGTGGTTTGCAAAGTGAACGCTAACCCAGACCCACAAGAAACTGATAAGTATGTAATTAATAAGTTTGAATTAGGTGTTAGATCTATCAACAAAAATCCTGAGACGTACTATCATTTTAAATCTGATGCTGAGATTACAAACTTTACTGAAGACAATTATAAATATAAAATTTCTGCCAATATAGATGTCAATACGACCCAACCCAGATTATCTGTTGCAAGGATTGCTTCCGATTTAAAAAAAGTAAGTAGAGGCGATAAAATGGAGGTCAAAATTGACCCAAAAATACTTCTCAATTCTCTTAATGCTATTAATGCAGAAAACGATAAGGCATTACATCGCTTTATTGAAGACATGAACATATGTTGTGACGGAGCGATTTGTAGTTTAAGACTTGTATTTTAAATATGTCAAGACAGTCGTTTGTAATTCTTATCATCGTATTAAGTGCAAATCTTGTATCTGCACAAAGTGATTCTGAACTTCAGTTTATCAACGACTTTATCATTCCGTTAAAGACACATCAAATTGAACATCTGGAGCACAAGAAAGAATCCTTGACGGATTCTTTCTTGACTTTATATGTCACGTGTCAACTTCAGAATATAAAATTCAAAAAAATAGAAACTGCTACGTTTCAAAAATTCGAAGCCTTAAAAGATAGTAGCGCCTTTAAAAAAATTCTTTACCACATTAACAAAGGAGATTACATTTTAAATAGTGAGCGATTTGCCGATTCAAAAGCTATTGTCCAGTATGAACATGCACTCAATTTATCCAAACAAATCGAAAATGAATATCTATTATGTGAAGCTATACGACGTAAATGCGCTTATGAATTTAAAACTCAGCAAAGCACAGCTGAACTAGGAAATTCCTTATCACGATACAAAGCCCATGCTTATGATACCTACGAAACATTTTCGGTGGATTTTTTTCAACTTGGTCATCAAATGCAAAAGGAAACACGCGATACCACAGTTATTAAAATAGATGCTTTTTACGATTTAATAAAAACATCTAAAGAAACAAATAGTCGTATCGCAGTTGGAGAAGCTTATCAATTAACAGGTGTGTATTATATGCTGTTTGCAAAAAATATTGACAGCACGTTGCTTTATTTTAAACTGGCAAAAGAAAAATACAATACCTATACTACAGCATTTTCAAAAATCAAATCCATTGGTATTGAAATTAATAACTCTTTACTGTTACAGAAAAAAGGCGAATACGAAGCATCTTTAACAAAACTAGACAGCATTAAAAAACTAGAGATTCCCAATCAAAACCTTAGAGAACAACTCAGTATTTACAGATTTTTAAAAAATGCCTATCTCAATATAAATGCTTACGAGACCGCTTACGAAATGCAATCCATAGAAAAATCTATTGAAGATAGTTTAGACCTTATCAAACACAAAATATCTATTGCCGATATTGAAACATCGTATAAAACAAAAGAAAAAGAACAAGAAAACAAGAAATTAAAAACCGATAAAAAAAACCTCATCTACACGGCGAGTAGTATTTTTCTCTTTGGCACCATCATCGCATTTCTTCTTTTCAAAAACACCAAACGCAAGCAAAAACTCGCCGAACGCGAAAAAGAACTCGAAACCCAAAAACTAGCCACAGTACTCAAAGAACAAGAGCTCACTGCAATAGACGCTATGATAGAAGGTCAGGAAAAAGAACGTCAACGCATCGCTAATGATTTGCATGATGATTTAGGCGGACTCATGGCTACTATAAAGCTCCATTTTAATGCTTTAAAAGAAAAGCATACACCAGAACTATACACAAAAACCAATACGCTTATCGATGAAGCTTACCAAAAAGTAAGAACGGTTGCCCATGCCAAAAACTCAGGTGTTATAGCCAAACAAGGGCTCTTAAAAGCTATCAATGAAATGGCTGATAAAATTTCTGTAGCAAATACTATGACTATTGAGGTTATTGATCACGGATTGGAAAACAGACTTGAAAATAGTTTGGAGTTAACCATTTTTAGAATTGTGCAAGAACTCATAACCAATGTGATTAAACATGCCAATGCCACCGAAGTGAGCATCCATATAACCAACCATGACGACTCCCTAAATATAATGGTAGAAGATAACGGAAAAGGGTTTAACCCAAGTCAGATAACCAAAACCAATAAAGGCATGGGTATAAGTAGTATTGACAAACGTATAGAACATTTAAATGGCAAAATGACCATTGAATCTGAAGAACTAAAAGGAACAACCGTAATTATAGATATCCCATTATGATACGATTAGCTATAGCCGAAGACCATCAATCACTAATTGATGGCATCAAATTACTTTTAGAATATGAGGAAGATATCACTATTGTAGGCACAGCAAATGATGGTGAAGCCCTTTTAAAAATTGTAAAATTAAAACGGCCAACAGTAGTTTTAACTGATATAAGAATGCCAAAACTTGATGGCATTGAAGCAACCAAACATATCAAGAAAGCTTATCCGCATATCAACATCTTAGCCTTCTCAATGTTTGACCAAACTGATGCCATACAACAAATGTTAGATGCAGGAGCTACAGGCTATATTTTAAAAAATTCTGCGCTTTCTGAGGTTTTACATGCTATTCGTACAGTTGCAAAAGGAGCTGCTTATTTTGATGCCAATATAAATACTAATGCTTTAGCTTCGGAAAATAAAACCAAAAAGAAAGGCTTATTAACAAAACGCCAAATTGAGATTTTAGAGCTTATTGCCTTAGGAAAAACTTCACGGGAAATCGCAGACGAACTGTTTATTGGTGTTCATACCGTAGACACACACCGTAAAAACATGGCCCGAATTTTAGGGCTTCAAGGTAAAGGCGAATTGATGCGCTATGCCTTAGAAAAAAAATACCGCTTTTAAAATTACCTAGTATTGGGGATTTTTTAGCCTGCTCAACTTCATTAGGTTTATACCAATATTAAGTCAAATCACAAAACACCTTATAATAACAAATTGTTTGCTATAATTTTGGCTGGTTATGCTATTATTCATAGGGAGAATTAAACCATCCAGTCACTTAAAAATCCTCATTATTGGGGATTTTTTCGTATTAATTTATCTTTTACTTTTCTCAAATGAAAGACCATTCAAAAACTGCCGAACAACAATTAATTCAACTTATTAAACACCTTGAAACAACCAATAATACACTTAATACTACTGAGTTGTTTTCAGTATTAAAGGCTACTAAAACCATTTATGAGAATGATTATTTTATTGATTTTATAATTCAGTCCTTTAATACACTCAGTCATACACCTCAACAGGCAACCAAAACACTGACAAAGCGTGAAAAACAGGTAGTTTTACTCATAGGTAAAGGCTTACAAAACACTAGTATTGCATTAGAACTTGGATTGCGTAAATCGACTGTTGAAACACACAGAAAAAATATTAGAAAAAAACTAAAACTTAACGGAACAGACAATCTGTTTACTTTTTCGTTTTTATACCAATTACAGAATCAAATGTCTCAATCTTGATGACCTTTTGGCATTTTTACGATACTAATTAAAACAACACTTATGTTAGTCTTAATAATTCTTTTAGCGATTAATATGCTGTTATTGAAATTCAGTGTAAATAATAATAAATAATCGCAGAACACAATTTTAAACATACCCATTATTAGGTATGTTATCATGCGGATTGGAATCATAACTTTGATGGTCATCATGTTTTTGCTGACTTGTAAATCTAATTCGTTATGCACTCAGAGTTATTCCAGTTTCAACTTCCCGAGTTTTTAAAGGCCTTATTTCAAGTTAACACAATTACCATTTATGCCTATCCCATATGTATTTTAATAGGCAGTTTGTTAGCAATTTATATCCTTCGGAAAAAAGAAAAAGCCAGTCAGCATTACTTTTTCTCCTACCAATTATTATTGATAGTTCTAATTGCTGCTTTTATTGGCGGTAAACTATTTTTATTTTTTGAAACGCCTCTTAATTATATCAAACATCCCGAACATATTACCAAAATTATTTCGGGTGGTTATGTGTTTTATGGTTCTTTTATCACTTGCACAATAAGCCTTATACTCTACCTGAAAATTCATAACATCGCCATTTTAAAATCTTTAGACATCATTGTTTTAAGCACTACCATTCTACACGCTTTTGGCAGAATAGGTTGTTTTATGGCTGGATGCTGTTATGGTCAAGCCTTTGAATTTGGTATGATGTTTCCTAAATCCTATCCTCATAAAGTACATCCCACCCAATTGTACGAAGCTGCCTTTCTTCTTTTAGTTTTTTTACTTCTGAATAGAAGGTATAAAACCAAACACTTTCATGGTGAAGTGTTTAGTCTCTATTTGTTTTGCTACGCTGTTGGGCGATTTATTATTGAGTTTTTTAGAGGTGACCATCGAGGTACTATCATGGATGGATCTGTATCGCATTCGCAGTTTATAGCTTTTATTTTGTGTCTTCTATCGTCTTTTTTATTCCTAAAATTAAAACGAAATTCTCCAAGCACAGATTAAATATACCCGCTAATAGGTATTTACTTCGATAGGCTTAATAGCTAAGTTTGAGTATTAATCAAATCTTACTTCTTATGAAATATTTACACACATTTAAACGGCTATTGAGTATGGTTGGTATTGTTGTCATATCGGTTTTCTCCATCACAACAAATCTCTCATGCGAAGACGATCTTTGTGATGCCATAGCATTGGCAGATCTTACTATCCCTGTGGTCGCAGATTTATTTGATCAATTTGGAAATCCGATTATAGATCAAAATACTGGACAAATCATTCAAGGGCTTAACGAATTGTATCACAACAGACGAACAGGTGAAGTTTTTAATAATCAATTTCCTCCAAGTCAAGGTGTTTTAGTTGGTGACGTTATCGATATGGCCACTAGTATCTATAATGTTTTTTCGGCAACAGATTGTGAATTAGGGAACACTGCTGGGCCTTCAACTACAGCACCAAAACTAACCATTGACGGTCCGCTTTATAGTGGCGAACAACCTTTAGAAGGCATGTTTACACCTCAAATTCCTGCTAATAATAAAGTCTTTACTGCAACGACATTTCAAGTATTGACGCCTGGATTTTATTCAGTAGATTTTAATGCCAATGCGCCACGGAATGTCCCTGAGCACAGTTTTGACAACAATTTTTATTTTGGCAATAACGGAAATTACAGTCGTAAAAGTCCGGCATTCGAAGTCAGAGAAAATCCGAATCGTTTGAGTAATTCCCAAGGAACTTTTGAGATTAAAAAGAATTTAGCTCCCAAAACTATGGAAGCCATGAAAAATATGGAATTCTATAAGTTTTTAACCTCCGAACAACTTGGTGCTTGGTATCAGGAAAAACTGAGCCAAAAACAGAAGTGACCACAAATAAAAAGCAGCATATCAAATAAACGATATGCTGCTTTTTTTTATGATAAGACTGTAGCTTACATTTTCACATTTACCGGAAGAAAACTATAGTGCTTACTATAACTTAACATTTGTCCGTCAAACGATTCAGGCTGTGTTACTTTAACAGCAGTAATATCACCATTCTCATCTTTTTCAGCAACAAGAACCGGATTCACAAAACCGCTATATGGTGCAGATGTAAATTGCTTGTTACGCTCTAAAACTTCAGCATGAATAGCTTGATCTACTTTAACACCGTAACCTTCTACAAGAGCTTCAACAGCTTTATAATCACCTTCAGATTTGATACGTTGCGTTTCTCTTAGTAATTGTCCGAATAACTCATGAAGCTTTTCATAATCATTAATATTGAAATAGGTTTTTCCATCTCTAGTCACCTTTTCAATTACATTATCGGCTTTACCTTTTTCAAAAGCCCAAGCAGAAACCCATTGTCTGTTAACCATATGCGCTTCTTCAACATCATCACCTAAATTTAATCGAATTAATTGTGTCATCAATCCGTTTCTGATATAGCCATCATAAGCTGCTTTACCAACAGATTTCCAATCGTCTACAAGACCCAATTCTTGCAATTTAGGGTTGTATAAATAGTATAATCCAACCAAATCTGCACGCCCTTCTTCAAGAGTAGAAGCATATTTTTTAAGTGTTTCTTTAGTTTCACCAACACCAGGATTTAATTGACCTGAAGCATGACCAATCACTTCGTGAAGTGCGGTATGTAATTTATCGGCCAATTGTCCATATTTTTCTTCCAACTCAAACTCTTCGTCATCATGTACAAACTCTTTTAAACGACCTGTGCTTCCAGCATTATTGTATGAATGAATTATGTTTCCTAGAGACACAGACTTACTTCCTACTGCAGCACGAATCCAGTTCGCATTTGGTAAGTTTACACCAATTGGCGTGCTTGGCGATGCATCACCAGCTTCACCTGCAACATTTACAACTTTATAAGTGACACCTACAACGCTGTCTTTTTTATGAGCATCCATTAGCGGAGAGTTATCTTCAAACCACTGCGCATTTTCAGATAAAACAGACATTTTCTCAGACATATCAAAGTCTTTAATCTGTACGATAGTTTCGTAAGAACCTCTGTAACCAGCTGGATCGTTATAGACTTCAATAAAACTATTGATATAGTCAATATTTCCTTCGGTAGCTGCAGTCCACGCCACATTATAATCATCCCAAGTTTGCAAATCTCCAGTTTTGTAATATTCAATTAGTAAACCGAGAGCATCCCCTTGAGCTTTATTTTCAGCAACACCTTGAGCTAATTCTAACCATTTTACGATTTCATCAATAGCTTCACCATACAAACCTCCCGATTTATAAACACGTTCTTTTAAAACACCGTTTTCTTTTACTAACTGTGAATTAAGTCCGTATGACAGCGGTTTATCAGGGTTTGGAGACTTTTTCTTCTTATAGAAATTTTCCACATCAGCGGTTGTAACGTCTGGACCATAGAAATTTACTGCGGAAAGTAAGACGTTATCAACATCTTTAGTTAGATTAACTTTTTTAGCATCTTTATCATTAAAAATAACGTCAAAAGCTTCACCTTCTAAAACAGAGTTCGTTTCAGCTAAGAGTCCTTTAAGATATGCCGAAGAAAATCCTGGCTTTATCTTATCGTTTGAGTAATGGTGGTGAATTCCGTTAGAAAACCAAACACGTTTTAAATACGTCTCGAAAGCTTTCCAATCTTCAGTTGTTTTATCGCCTGTGTATTTGGTATAAACATTCTCTAATGCTTGTCTGATTTTCAAGTTATGTCTGTAATTTTGATCCCACATAATGTCGCGTCCAGACAAACCAGCCTGTGTCAAATAGTAGACTAACTTTTGTTCTTTAAGCGTTAAGTTTTCCCATCCCGGAATTTGATAACGTAACACTTTGATGTCTGCAAATTGTTCAACATTATAGTCAAATTCTTTTTGCTCTTGAACGGTTGCAGTATCTTCAACTACCTCCTTTTGATCCTCTTTACAAGAGAACATAAAACCCGTTATTATTGCTAATACCAGTATAAATTTTAATTTCATTGTTAAATATTTAATTGTTGTCCCACAAATGTAATCATTTATAGACATCTCCTAAAATTGATTATCTTTGATTACCTAATTAATTTAACATCAAAAAACGACAATGAAAGCACTTAAGTATATTCTTTTTTTGCTCATAATATTATTTATTGGTGCCTCAATTTATGTAGCTGTTCAACCTAATTCATTTGAAGTCACACGCACAAAAACCATTAACGCTCCCGCAAGTGTTGTATATGAGAATGTTATAGATTTTAAAAACTGGGAAGCCTGGTCTTCTTGGGTTGAAGCTAAGCCTGAAACCAAAATCACTTTGGCCGAACAAACAAGAGGAATTGATGGTTCGTATTCTTGGGAAGATGAGGATGGCGTTGGCAGGATGAAAACTGTAGACACCAAATTGAATGAAATTATTGTCCAGGAAATGCAGTTTGGTGAGTTTCCTAAATCGGATGTTAAATGGCAACTAAACCCTATCGAAAAAGGCAAAACAGAAGTCACATGGACGATTTCTGGAAAGGATCTTCCGTTTCAGGTTAAAGCGTTTTCAGCCTTTATGGGTGGCATGGAAAAACAAATTGCTCCACACTTTGAAAGAGGTTTAGAAAAACTGGATAGCGTTCTGGTTGCAGATATGAAAGCCTACAATATAACTATTGAAGGTATAACTCAACATAGTGGCGGATTTTACTTATACAATACAACGTCTTGTAAAATGGAAGATTTACAATCTAAAATGCAAGAAATGATGCCAAAAATTGGAGGATATGCTCTGGCAAACAACATTACTATGGCTGGAAAACCTTTTGTGATTTACCATAAGTGGGATACCGATAACAATACGGTTATGTTTTCGTATTGCATTCCAACAACATCAAGAATACTTACTAATGACCCAGAAGTTTTAACAGGACAATTAGACCCTTTTAAAGCTGTAAAAGTAGTATTGAAAGGCGGTTATGAAAACCTTGAAGAAACCTGGGAAAAGGCAATGGCTTATATCCAAGCTGAAGAACTGGTACAACCAACAACTGGTATCGCTTTAGAGTCGTATGCGGTTGATGAAAACACAAGTCCTAACCCAGCCCATTGGATTACCGAAATCTATCTGGAAGTTGAATAACCATCAAAACGAGTAAATGAAACAACTTCTCCTTGTATTTTTAGGTGGTGGCTTTGGAAGTGCTTTACGTTATCTTTTCGGAAAGTTTCTTAACAGCTCTGAAAACGGAATTCCTTACGGAACCTTTGCTGCAAATATTTTGGGAAGTCTTCTTATTGGTATCATTTTAGGTTTGGCTGCAAAACATGACAGCTTAAATTCTAATCAAACCTTGCTTCTGGCTACTGGATTTTGTGGCGGATTTACAACGTTTTCAACCTTTGCATACGAAAATCATATATTTCTAAAATCTGGAGATTTCGCGAGCTTTGCCATGTATACCATAGCGAGTTTTATTGTTGGTTTTTTAGCTGTTTTCTTCGGAATGTATCTCGTTAAATCCTAGTCTTTTTTAAAGGCTTTGACGCCCGCTTTGATTTCTACATCCAAATAATTCTCACGAGGTACAATAGGACAGGAATACTTTTCATTATAGGCACAATACGGATTATAAGCCTTGTTAAAATCGATCACAATTGAATCGCCTTCTGGAATACGCAAATCGATATATCGACCACCTCCATAGCTAGTTTCACCATTGGTATTGTCTAAAAACGGAAGAAATAAGTAATCTTCAAATCCTGCGGTTTTCATTAAATTTTTGCCTTGATAAACATTTAATGTATAGGTTGTTTTGTGTATTTGAAATGTTATCACACCATAAACACGTTCGTCTGACACACGACTTGTAGTGGTTTGCATTTTAAACCATTCAGAATCCGGAGTTCGTTTTAGTGTTGCTGTCACCACATAGGTTGAATCGAATTTAAAAAAATCTAGTCCTTTAAAATTTTTTCGGTCTTTCGCCTTTAATGGTGATGATGTGGCATCTTTGTATTCGGCATTAATTTCTTTCTGAAATTCAGTATCACCAGCAATAGGTGTTTTTTCCTGAGCACAACTTAGTGTTGATACTAATAACAAACAAAATAAATAAAATCTCATAGTGGTAGTTTTCTGTTCAAAAATACAATTTGATTTTATAATTGATACGGAAAATTTAAAGTTATTATAGCTTCATTCTTTACTTATAGATCTTATTTTTGATGGCATCATAATTCTTCAAAAATAGGCTCAAAATAAAAAATCAATGAGGTTTATCATTTAAAAAATGAGTGCATTCAGTAAAAAATAGTAGTCTTTTCAACATAGAATACTTGCTTCTATTCGTCGGACTCAATTTCTTTTATTACTTTGGACGCATTAAAAAAGTCAATAAAATCAATAGATTGGCAAGAATGTCGTACAAATGTCGTAAACAAACCGTTACCAAAAAGCGCAATTCATAAGTAGTTTTGTGAAAACAATAAACTAAAAATTAATTATGAACGAAATCGGACAAAAAATTAAAGACCTAAGAAAGAAAAAAGGATTATCTCAGGAAGAATTAGCAGAATCGGCAAAGGTTAACCTAAGAACCATTCAACGAATTGAAAACAACGACAGCGAACCTCGCGGAAAAACGCTAAGTTTAATTTGTAAAGTTCTCGATATACAGGTTGAAGATATTCTGGATTACGGAAAAGAAACCGATAAAGGCTATTTAACCATTTTTCATCTTTCTGTCATGGTGTTTTTAGCGATTCCTATAGGAAATATAATAGTTCCGCTAATCTTGTGGATGAATAAAAAAGATAAAATCATTGGGCTGAAAGAAATTGGAGCAAACCTTTTAAATTTTCAAATCTTATGGTCAATTGTTACATTCATGACCATTACTATTTTTGGCTTGTTTAAAATTTTGCATTATGGTTATTTTCCAGTTTTATTTTACATTTTTATCGCACTCTATGCATTAAATATTATACTTCCTATAACTTTTGCTATTAAAACGAATCAAGGACGAACAGAAAATTTATATCCTACAATCATTAAACTGGTCAAATAAAGACCAACCTGAATTAAATTCATTCTAAATTTAGCTTTTATCTGACATTGAATTACTATAAAAAATAGCACCAAAAAACACAGACAATTAAATTATTAATCGTAATATTGCAATATATAAATTTTTAGGGTTATGGGATTAACAAAAACTGAAATATTCACAGACGCACAAAATGAAATTGCACTTTTTGCAAAAGTCATTGGACATCCTGCACGTGTTGCTATTTTACAACAACTATTTAAATTAGACACCTGCTTTTGTGGAGATTTGGTAGACGAAATAGGACTCGCACAACCCACCATATCACAACACCTTAAAGAACTAAAACATTTAGGATTAATCAAAGGAACTGTTGAAGGCACTAGTGTTTACTACTGTATTAACAAAACCAACTGGCTAAAAATGAAAACCGTAATGCGTCAATTTTTAGATCAGGATTTACCAGATAATGTTGAATGTTGTTAAACCAATACTATGGCTAATAAAAAATTAAGTTTTCTCGACAGAAACCTAACACTATGGATCTTTGTTGCCATGGCATTAGGTGTGAGCATTGGATATTTTGTTCCTTCATTTCCAGACATTGTAAATTCGTTTAGTAGCGGCACGACCAACATTCCTATAGCTATAGGTTTGATTTTAATGATGTATCCGCCACTTGCAAAAGTAAATTATGCACTCTTACCAAAAGTATTTAAAGACACTAAAATATTGTCCATTTCACTACTTCTAAACTGGATTATCGGTCCCGTTTTAATGTTTGTTTTAGCCCTCATATTTTTACAAGACTATCCCGAATATATGGTAGGCCTCATTTTAATTGGTCTAGCGCGTTGTATCGCTATGGTTTTAGTTTGGAATGACTTGGCTGAAGGCAGTAGCGAATATGGTGCAGGTTTGGTCGCGCTTAACAGTATTTTTCAAGTATTTGCTTATAGTTTCTATGCTTGGATTTTTATAACGGTACTTCCGCCCTATTTCGGGTTTGAAAATGCCATTGTAGATATTTCAATAGGCACCATTGCCGAAAGTGTGGCCATCTACTTAGGTATTCCGTTTGTTATGGGCATCTTAAGCCGATTCATACTAGTAAAACTTAAAGGTGAAGAATGGTATACTAAAACATTCATTCCTGCCATTTCACCTATGACCTTAATTGCTTTATTATTTACCATTGTCATTATGTTTTCTTTAAAAGGTGAACTCATTATAGAAATCCCTATGGACGTACTCATAATTGCTGTCCCTTTACTGATATATTTTACGCTTATGTTTATCATTGGGTTTTTCTTTTCTAAAGCTATGGGTGCCCCTTATGATAAAACAACTGCTGTGGCATTTACTGCTGCTGGAAATAATTTTGAACTGGCAATCGCTGTGGCAATTGCGGTATTTGGTTTAAATTCTGGACAAGCATTTACAGGAGTTATTGGTCCTTTAGTAGAAGTTCCTGCATTAATTTTATTGGTTCGTGTCTCTTTTTGGTTACGAAAAAAATACTACAATAAAACGACGGTTAAAAACGAGACTGAGGCTTAATTATTTAATTTCAGGAAATCCACTGTTAATTTGGATACTAAATGCTAACAGTATATATTTAACTATGAAAAAAATCATATTACTGATCCTAGTAGCATGTTCATTAACAGCTTGTAACCAATTTGTTAAAAGCTCTGCTGAAAGCACAAAAGAACTACATTTTAAAAGAGATAATTTCGAATTCAATTATCTTGATTCTTGGGAAGTCACCGATAACGAAACCATCAATGAAGATGTATTTTACATGGCGTTGGAAAAAAACGGATTTGATGCCAGCGGATTGGTTACCATTACTTCCTTTGGCTATGAAATTGATTTAGACGAAATGATTCACATGAATATTGATGAATTTCAAAACAACAGTTTTATTAAAAACTTCAAATATGATAATATCGAGAATAATCAGTTTAATACGACAAGTTCTCGTGCTGCAAATTTCAGGTTTAGTACTTTAGGTCTTAGACACAATGGTATCATTCATGCCTTTTACAAAAACGGTCAGTCTTTTGTTATAATAAAGCAAGAAGCTTCCGAAGATTCTAAAAAAAATCAGAATGGATTTAATATCATTGAAACAAGTTTCTCTATAAAGTAAATATCCCATCGTCTTTAAATACATCTAAAGTTTAGCCATCCAAAACAATCTATTCACACAAGCTTTTTGTTAATATATTGATTATTCAAAAAAAATTTATAGCTTTGATGACTACTAAAAGATAAATAATGCAAAACTGCGTCGTAACATATATCAAAAGACAGACCTCTTTTTTGAAGAGTCGGACTTCCTATATGCTATGATAATATAATTATTTAACCAATCAATCATAAAAAGTCCGACGATATCGTCGGACTTTTTACATTTATACATCAACCAAAATGAAAAAGCTATTTAAAAACTACCTAGATACATTTGGAGGCCTCTCTAAAGAGGTGTGGTGGCTTGCACTAATTACACTAATCAACAGAGCAGGCACTATGGTGATTCCGTTTTTGTCTCTTTATCTCACTGAAAACTTAAAATTTGAAATCAGCGATGTTGCCTGGATCATGTCTGCATTTGGGTTAGGCTCTGTAGTAGGCACTTGGCTGGGAGGAAAATTAACCGATATGATTGGCTACTATAAAGTTATGGTTAGAAGCCTTTTGTCTACTGGTGTACTATTTATTGCTCTACAATTTCTAGATACTTTTGCGTCCATATGTATCGGCATATTTTTAGTTATGGCTGTAGCAGACACGTTTCGTCCAGCTATGTTTGTCGCCATGAGCGCTTACAGTAAACCTGAAAACAAAACACGTTCGGTGACACTTATCCGATTAGCAATTAATTTAGGGTTTTCAGCAGGACCAGCCGTTGGTGGCTTAATTATTACAACGATTGGTTATGGCGGACTATTCTGGGTCGATGGTATCACTTGTATTTTAGCTACCATTTTACTCATAAAAGTATTAAACCCAAAAGTCTCAAAACCTTTAGACGAATTTAAAGTTGACAACCCAAAATCGGCTTATAAAGACAAATCGTTCTGGATCTTTTTTGTGGTGATGCTGCTCTTCGGAATTATATTTTTACAGTATTTCTCGACGATGCCATTATACTATAAAGATGTACATGCGCTTACCGAGTTTGATATTGGGCTTCTTCTGGGCTTAAACGGTTTTGTCATCTTTTTATTAGAAATGCCTCTTATAAAATGGCTGGAAACTACGCGCTACACCAAAACAGGGCTCATGCTTTTTGGAGTCTTGCTCGTAGGTATTAGTTTTATAATTTTAACATTCACGTCTTGGATTGGCATTTTAGTTATTGGGATGCTATTTATGACCATTGGCGAAATGATTACATTCCCATTTTCAAACTCCTTTGCTATCGAACGTGCCAAACGTGGTCATCAAGGGGAATATATGGCGATGTATGTCATGGCATTTTCTGTAGCTCATATTTTTGGCCACAATGCCGGAATGCAACTCGTAAATTATTTAGGTTTTGATACCACATGGCAGATTATCACAATTTTAGCAGTAATCAGTATACTGCTTCTCGTGTATTTGAAATATTATATGAAACGACATAATGAAATACAATGAATTTAAATCAAATTACGATTCCGTCGTTGGATGTTGAAAAAGCAACGACTTTTTATAAAACCTTAGGATTAAAGCTTATTGTAGATGCTTTACCAAGATATGTAAGGTTCGAATGTCCCGACGGAACCACGACATTTTCTATTCACAAGGTTGATACATTACCTAAAGACGGTCACAGAATAACAGTTTATTTTGAAGATGAGCATCTTGATGATTTAGTAGAACAACTTCAGCAAAAAGGAATTATATTTACTTCAGAACCTGAAGATAAAGACTGGTTATGGCGAGAAGCACATTTAAAAGATTTAGATGGCAATCCCATTATTTTATATAAAGCAGGAAACAACAGAACAAATCCACCATGGCGGATTCAAGATTAATACAAATGAAATACATCCTTTTACTATGTAGTATGCTATGCTTTGTTAGCTGTAATATGTCTGAAGACAAAAAAGAACGTCAGAATAATGAGATACTGAAACAAGTTCAGCATGACGAAAAGCAGTTTCCAAAATTAGAAGCGAACCGTTATAATGTGGCTTTTTTAATTATGGATGGTGTTTATAATACCGAATTAACCGCGCCTTTTGATATTTTTCAACATACGATTTTTAGAGATAGTATTAAACCTATGAATGTATTTACAGTTGCAAATACAGATGCACCAATTGTCACATTTGAAGGCATGCGTATCCTACCCGATTTCAATTACACCAAAGATGATTTGCCAAAAATTGATATTCTGGTTGTTCCAAGTGCTGAGCATCATCTGGATACTGATTTAGACGACACCGTGATGCTAGACTTTGTAAAGCGTGTCGATAAAGAGGCACAATTTATAACCTCACATTGTGATGGTGCCTTTGTGTTGGCTCAAGCAGGTTTATTAGATAATTCGGTATCAACAACATTTCCCAGTGATATTGATACGATGCGTGAGCGCTTTCCTGATTTAGATATTAGAAAAGAGGTCTTATTTGTCCACGATGGAAAATATATTACGTCAGCGGGAGGCGCAAAATCCTTTGAAGCAGCACTTTATCTTTGTGAACATCTCTACGGAAAATCGATTGCTGAAAGCTTGGCTGTCGGATTAGTAATTGATTGGAAATTGGAGGAAGTACCGCATCTTATCATTAACTGATAGCATTTTACATACATAAGAAATACTCTGAAACAGCAACAAAAACACCTTACTTTTTCAAAGGTTTCACCTCATTGTGTTTGACGACATGAGATAACACAATTTGTGTTTTGGTCTCACCATATACAATCAATTGGTCAATAAAGGATTCAAGATGTTTTTGGTTTTTTAAAATCACTTCCATCACAAAATTTTCATTACCTGTAATTCGATAACAATTAACAACCTCATCATAAGTTGTCACCTTTTCTAAAAAAGGTTTCAACATGCCCATAAAAGCACGCAAGGTAATTAACGCTTTAAGCTGGTAACCGACTTCAAAAGGCGACACTAAGGCATTATAATTTTGAATAATTCCGGCATCTTCCATCTTTTTGATGCGTTCAGAAACCGCAGGCGAACTAATCCCAACCTGCCGACCAATTTCGGCGCTAGACTGTCTTGCATTTAACTGTAAACACTTCAAAATTTTCCAGTTTAGGGAATCAATATGCATTTAAAGTATTTTTTTGAAATAAATTAATAATTAAACCAAATATACACTTTTACTTTAAATATTAAAGCACAATGTCGTTAGTTGTCACTAAATTTGTTACACTTTGCTAAAGAAAAATGAATTATAATATCCCATCTCACTTATCTGAACTGCCTATATATCAAAAGGCTATGGATATTCTTGTCTTATCAAGAAGCATCTCTACCTATATCAATCAGGATTTATCGTATTTACGTCCTGATGGTAGTGAAGATACAGACATCTATTTTTCTGGAGATATTGTTCAACAATCAGAATCACTAGCTCCTGAAATAGAAAAAGCACAGGCTGAGCGTTTTTCAGAAAAAAAGCATAAGCATTTAGCTTCTATTGAACGCTTAACACATCGATTACATCTTAACTGTAACCGTTTACAGCATTGTAATAGTAACGGCAAAGATTACTTACCAATTTTACAAAGTGAATTGAGAAAATTTAAGCGATTACAACATCGCTGGATGATGACACTTTAATGGTCGTTACAAACTTTACAATCGGCTTTTTCTTTTAACTCACCAACTAAATATCCATCGTCATTGACTTTAAAATCACAACAATCAACGAAACCTTGAGCAATGAGTTTTCTTCCGCGTTGTATTTGAGATTTTACAGTAGGTAATGGTAAATGCAATTGCTTAGAAACTTGTGCTTGTTTAAGTCCTTTTATATCGCTTAAAAACAACGGATCACGATACTTTTTGGGTAAACTTTTAATGATGCCACGCAAACAGTCGACTTTAGTATGTTCTAACTTTTGGTCTTCAAAAATAAAGTCCTCATCTGACATTTCATATACAAGATCGCGCTGCCTGAAATAGTCTAAAACCGTATATCTAGCGATTGAGAACAACCAGGACTTCACCTTATCATCGTCTTTAAGTGTTTCTAGCTTCGTATGTACTTTAATAAAGGTTTCCTGAAGTAAATCATCGGCTACAGAAGCGTCTTTAACCTTACTAAAAATAAAGTATTTAATGGCTTCTGCATACTGTTTCCATATGTCTTTAGTTGTTGTCATACTTCAAAATAAGTAATGCCTATTTCAGTATAAAGTTACCAAAACAGACATTACGATTTAAATATTTACATATAACTTAACAGTTACAATTGCTACAAGTACAATTATCACATGTACAGTTTTTACAATTTCCATCTTTGCAACCTTCACAGTTACAAGTACAATCTATAGGATTCATAATTTTTCATTTTTAAGGTTCATACTATAGACGTGAAAGTTTTAAAAAAGATGCATTTTTGAGAAACTTTTTTATGACCATTGAATTTAAGTTATGATTTTCACTAAAGAATGTACGTTTGCTTCACCACATTGGCTGCAATAATTATAAAAATTTGTACAAGATTCATATTTGGTGTAAATTTACATCAAAAGAATTATTATGGCTAGACAAAGTATATCATTTACAGAACCCAATGATGAATGGTTGAAAAATCAAGTTGACAATAAAGAATATTCAAGTAAGAGTGAATTAGTCAATGATTTAATTAGACAAGCAAGAAATCAACAAGTTCAAATTGATTGGATTAGAACGAAGCTGGAAAGAGCTGAAAATAGCGGATTTACTTCTGACAGTAAAGCGCAAATTCTAAAACAATCGAAGGACTTGCTCAATGGCTGAATTTAGAATAAGCAATACAGCTAAAGAAGATTTAATAAGAATTCATCATTATGGCGTTAATAAGTTTGGGATTACTCAAGCTGACAAATATTATAACTCCTTTTTTGATTATTTTAAAATTATTGCTCAAAGGCCATTTTCTTTTGAATCGGTCGATTATATAAAAAAGGGATATAGAAGATGTGTTTGTGGGTCCGACAGTATTTTTTTCAAAATAAATGGAGAAATTATTGAAATAATGACAATAATAGGAAGACAAGATCTAGATCATATTCTTTAAAATAATAAAACTGTTGCATGCGCTTCGCTTTGCCGTTAATACTGCTATGAGATCCCGAATCTAGTTCGGGATAAGCGATAATCTCAATTTTGCATGCGCTTCGCTTTGCTTTTAATACTGCTGAGAGATCCCGAATCCAGTTCGGGATAAGCGATAATCTCAATTTTGCATGCGCTTCGCTTTGCTTTTAATACTGCTAAAAGATCCCGAATCTAGTTCGGGATAAGCGATAATCTCAATTTTGCATGCGCTTCGCTTTGCAAAATTGGATTCCTGCTTACATGTTTCGTCTATACTGACCTCCGACTTCAAACAAGGCTGATGTAATTTCACCTAAAGAACATACTTTACAGACATCCATTAAAGCTTCAAAAATATTTTCATTTGAAATGGCTTTATGCTGAAGGTCTTTCAACAAGGTTTTAGTATCGTTAGCTTTATGAAGGTTTTCTAAAGTGTTAATCTGAAATTGCTTTTCTTCTTCAGTCGCTCGAATGACTTCCGCAGGAATAACCGTTGGAGACCCTTTAGAACTCAAGAATGTATTGACTCCAATAATAGGAAATTGTCCGTTGTGTTTTAAAGTTTCATAGTACAAGCTTTCCTCCTGAATTTTACTACGTTGATACATGGTTTCCATAGCGCCTAAAACACCTCCACGTTCTGTAATTCGATCAAATTCCAGCAACACTGCTTCTTCTACCAAGTCGGTTAATTCTTCAATAATAAACGAGCCTTGAATTGGGTTTTCATTTTTCGCTAATCCTAATTCCTTATTAATTATCAGCTGAATGGCCATGGCACGACGTACCGATTCTTCCGTAGGCGTCGTAATCGCTTCATCATATGCATTGGTATGTAAGGAATTACAATTATCGTAAATTGCATATAAAGCCTGAAGCGTTGTACGAATATCATTAAAGTCGATTTCCTGAGCATGTAAACTACGTCCAGACGTTTGAATGTGATATTTCAACATTTGCGCTCTGGCATTAGCACCATACTTATGCTTCATGGCTTTAGACCAAATTTTTCGTGCAACACGACCAATCACAGCATATTCTGGATCGATACCATTGGAGAAAAAGAATGATAGGTTTGGACCAAATTTATTGATGTCCATGCCTCGCGACAGATAATATTCAACATAGGTAAATCCGTTAGCCAAAGTAAACGCCAATTGCGAAATTGGATTCGCACCAGCTTCGGCAATATGGTATCCTGAAATGGACACCGAATAGAAATTACGTACGTTATTTTCGATAAAATATTCCTGAACATCACCCATTAAACGCAGCGCAAATTCCGTAGAAAAAATACAGGTATTTTGTGCCTGATCTTCTTTTAAAATATCGGCTTGAACGGTTCCTCTCACCTGAGCAATGGTTTTGGTTTTGATATCATTATAAACATCTGCTGGTAATACTTGATCTCCAGTCACACCAAGCAACATCAAACCTAGACCATCATTTCCTTCAGGTAATTCGCCATTGTATGTTGGACGTTCTTTACCTTTATAGTGTTTAGCTATTTTTGCTTCAACCTCTTTTTCTAATCCGTTTTCTTTGATATAAATTTCGCATTGCTGATCGATGGCTGCATTCATAAAAAAGCCTAATAACATTGGAGCCGGACCATTAATCGTCATACTCACTGAGGTCATTACATCGGCTAAATTAAAACCAGAATACAATTTTTTTGCATCGTCTAAACAGCAGATTGAAACACCAGCATTACCAATTTTTCCGTAGATATCTGGTCTGTGATCAGGATCATTTCCGTAGAGCGTCACACTGTCAAAAGCCGTTGATAAACGCTTTGCAGGCAGTCCCATACTCACATAATGAAAACGACGGTTGGTACGCTCTGGACCACCTTCACCAGCAAACATACGCGCTGGATCTTCACCTGTGCGTTTAAACGGATACAATCCTGAAGTATACGGAAATTCGCCTGGCACATTTTCTTGTAAAGTCCATCGTAAAATGTCTCCCCAAGCCTGATATTTTGGTAATGCGACCTTCGGAATTTGCGTGTGTGATAAGGATTCGGTATGCGTTTCTATTTTTATTTCCTTGTCTCTAACTTTAAAGGAATAAATCGGATTTTTGTACTTATTAACTTTGTCGTCCCAACCCGTAATCACTTCCCAGTTATAAGGATCAAGGTTCAATTTTACGCGATCAAATTCGGCAATAAGAAGTCTTGCAAAGTCTGTGTTATCATCCTGAACTTGTTTCAGGATCTCATTATTAATTCCAGCTTTATCTAGTTCTGGTGTAGTTTCAGCCACAGATTCTATGGTTTTATAAATGCCGTAGAGTCTTTGTGCTACTTCCACTTGATCATTGACTGTTTTATCGTAAGCGCGATTGTTTTCAGCTATTTCAGATAAATAACGGGTTCTCGCTGGAGGAATTACAAACACCTTTTCACTCATTTCATCCGAAATTTGAAAGGTCGATTGTAAATCGGTATCTGTTTTTTCTACAAGCTTATCCATAATCGCTTTGTAGAGTGTATTCATTCCTGGGTCATTAAATTGAGAGGCGATTGTTCCAAAAACAGGCAATTGATCTTGAGGAATATCCCAAAGATTATTGTTGCGCATGTATTGTTTCTTCACGTCACGTAAGGCATCTAACGAACCACGTTTATCAAATTTATTGATGGCAACTAAATCGGCAAAATCAAGCATATCGATTTTTTCGAGTTGTGTGGCAGCACCAAATTCTGGTGTCATCACATATAAAGACACATCGCTATGTTCTATAATTTCGGTATCACTTTGACCAATACCCGAAGTTTCTAAAATAATTAAATCGTATTCGGCAGCTTTAAGCACTTCTACTGCTTCGTTAACGTATTTAGACAAGGCCAAATTAGATTGACGTGTTGCCAAACTACGCATATAAACCCGAGGTGAATTAATGGCATTCATTCTAATTCTGTCACCTAAAAGTGCGCCACCTGTTTTTCGTTTTGAAGGATCTACAGAAACGATGCCTATGGTTTTTTCAGGGAAATCTATTAAAAAGCGTCTCACCAGTTCGTCAACCAAACTCGATTTTCCTGCGCCACCAGTTCCTGTAATTCCGAGAACCGGTGTTTTTGAATTTTTATTTTTAACGTGAATTTTATCTAAGGTTGCTTTGGCGACTTCTGGAAAGTTTTCAGCAGAAGAAATCACACGTGCTATGGCTTTCGGGTTTTTCTTCGGAAGGGTATCGAGTTCTCCGTTTAAAGCGTCTCCAATAGCAAAATCTGATTGTTGAACCAAATCATTAATCATGCCTTGAAGTCCCATTTCTCGTCCGTCATCCGGAGAGTAGATTCGGTCAATACCATAGTCCATGAGCTCTTTAATTTCCGAAGGTAAAATAACACCACCACCGCCACCGAAGATTTTGATATGACCAGCGCCTTTCTCCTTTAAAAGATCGTGCATGTATTTAAAATACTCATTATGACCACCTTGATAGGACGTCATACAAATAGCATTGACATCCTCTTGAATAGCTGTATTAACAACTTCTTCAACACTTCTATCGTGGCCTAAATGAATCACCTCAACACCTGTGGCTTGAATAATTCGACGCATGATATTAATCGATGCATCATGCCCATCAAATAGTGATGCTGCAGTTACGATTCTAACTTTATGTTTTGGCTTATAAGGTGCGACTTGCTTCATTCGTAATATTATGAGGTTTTAAAGACACAAATTTACGGAATATTCAAAAAATACAAGAGTTTATAATCAATTATCTAAAAGTTAAATTTTCAAAACGGAAGGAATGATTTTACAGTAACTTAGTTGACTTAAATTGGAGTATTGAAATGAAAAAAATCACCTTACAAATTCATTGTAAAGATCAATCTGGAATCATTGCATCGGTCACCAAATTTATAGCAGATCACAGTGGAAACATTGTTTATATTGACCAGCATGTTGATAGGGAACAAAATATCTTTTTTATGCGTATTGAGAGTGAATTTGATTCGCTATCTATTACTAATTTCACTTCAAATTTTAAACGTGAATTGGCAGATAGATTTCAAATGAAATGGCGTATTTATGATGCTGAAGAACAACCAAAAATGGCTATTTTCGTTTCAAAATATGACCATTGTCTTTATGATATCCTTGGTCGCTATAGCTCAGGAGAATTACATTGCAAAATACCTTTTATTATCAGTAATCATATGGACTTAAAACCTATTGCTGATAGTTTTAATATTCCGTTTTATCATATTCCTGTATCAAAAACTACTAAAGTTCAAGCTGAAGCAGCGCAATTAAAACTCTTAGAACAATATGAAGTAGACTTTATTGTTTTGGCCAGATATATGCAGATTATTTCACCAACTTTAATAGAGCGTTATCAAAATAAAATTATAAACATACACCATTCTTTTTTACCTGCATTTGTAGGTGCAAAACCCTATCATTCTGCCTTAAAAAGGGGTGTTAAGATTATTGGAGCCACAAGTCATTACATCACTGAAGAATTAGATGCTGGTCCGATTATAGAACAAGATGTTGCAAGGGTATCTCATACTTATTCTATAAAGGATTTAATTACAAAAGGACGAGACCTTGAAAAAATTGTACTTGCTACAGCTATAAAGCATCACATTAACCGTAAAGTGATGGTCTACAATAATAAGACTGTTATTTTTTATTAATAAATCAGAAAAACACAATATTTAAAAGCTTTTACAAAAAAATTAAAACAATTTTTGTAAGATTTTTTATATTAAAAAATTATGCTTTATTTTTATTTTATGTTAATTTTTTATTAAATTTACATCCCTATCTTCACTATTTTGCACATATAATAAAATTTTAAGAAAAAACCTGCTTTACGTCTAAAAAGCAAAAAGTGACGTAACACAAATTTAGGTGTCTAACTATTTGCCACACAAAACGTGTGGATTTAAAACAATTATCTATAACCATTAACTAATTTTAATTATGAAACAAAAATTATTTTTATTCCTATGCTTGATTGCCAGTGTAGGTTATGTACAAGCGCAAGGGCTTCCTACAAATCCTGAACCAGGAAAATGTTATGTAAAGTGTATTACGAAAGATACTTTTAAAGAGGTTACAGAAACTTTGCAAGTTTACCCAGCGTATACAACTTTAGAAGTAGTACCTGCCACTTACAAAACTGTAGAAGAAACTGTTTTAGTTAAAGAAGCAACTGAAAAGTACGTGTATACGCCTGCAACTTATGAAACTGTAGAAGTATCGTATATTAGCAAAGAAGGGCGTTCAGACTTAAACATTATACCAGCATCATTTGGTAGAGACTCAAGAACATTCGAAACGTATCCTGCAACTTCTGGGTGGGAATACAAGATTCTTGAAGATTGTCCTTCAGTTAATAAAGACGACTGTGTTGCTGCTTGTTTTGTTGAATATCCAGCAACTATGAGAGATGTTCCATTTACAACTTTAGCTACAGATGCTAGTACGTCTAGCGTCCCTGTTCCTGAAAGAAGTGCAACTTACAAGAAAAGAGTAATCAAAACACCTGCACGTATGGAAAAAATTGATATCCCTGCAGAATATAAAACGATTACACGTCAGGTAGTAGATGTTCCTGCATCTACAAGAAGCACAACCATTCCTGCACGTCAAGAAACCGTTACAAGAACCATTCTTGATAAAAAAGGTGGCATTACGACTTGGGAAGAAGTTGAGTGTGAATTATTAAACCCAACCGTTATTCCAATTTTTTATGAAACTGCCAGTGCACGTTTAACTCCTGCATCTAAAAGAACTATTGATGAAACTTTATTGCCTATCTTAAATGATAAGCCTGTAAATATCGAAATCATGGCTCATACAGATTCTAGAGGTAACGACGATTACAATATGTCTTTATCACAACAACGTGCTAACTCAGTAGTTAACTACTTAGTATCTAAAGGAATTTCTAGAAGCCGTTTATCTGCTAAAGGTTATGGTGAGACAAGATTAACAAATCGTTGTTCTAATGGTTCAGATTGTTCAGAAGAACAACACAGAAGAAACAGACGTACCGAATTTAGAATTTTAAACAACTAGACTTAAATTTCTAAATAGATAATCATAAAAAAGGCACCTTATTTAAGGTGTCTTTTTTCTTATGGTATAGGTCTTATAATTGCCTTGCTCTTTTCGCGCTACGATGCCATAGGTATCTTCTAAATCGGTTTGCATTAAATTGTAAAACCGATGATGAATTTGCCAATCGTGGACCTCTTGATCTGCTGTTCCTCCACTTGTCACAATAGGGATATTTAAAACCGATGCTAATTGATACATGACATCTTCAAAAGTTACATTATCAGCTTGTATTTGCGTATCATCAACTAAATAGTTGGCTGTATTTTTTCCCCAATCTATTTGATGAGTATCCCAATACGTCATATTAGAAAGGTCTAGCATTAATACCTCGCCTTGTATTTCGGAATGAAAAAGGTCTAATTTTAATTCTTCCAAAATCATAAATAGGCTACTACTCCCCTTTTTGATATAAACCTCATAGGTCTTATTGAGTTCTGGAGCGATTTGAATCTGACTTTTCAATATTCTTTTTTCTTTGGCAATAATGCTTTTTAAATCGCCTTTATATACTAAATAATCCCCTCTAGAAACACTCTCTAAGGTTTCAAAAGTCTCATGCTTGAGCTCTTTGATTTCAAATGTTTTGGATGGTATATAATCGGCTTTGAAAACTTCTTCTTTTACTTTCTGAATCTTTAATACTTTACTCACATCTTTCTGCTTGGTATTTTGCTTCAGAAAGCGCTCGAGATGAGCTTGTTTAAAATCGGTTGGGCTTCCTTTCCATAAAACTGTTCCGTTAGCATTGAGCAAGAGCCCATAAGGTAAGGTTCTTGTATTATTAGCCCTAAAGGTCTCTCCTTTATAATCAATAGCTACGGCCAAATCTGTAGGATTCTTTTTTAGAAAGCGTTTGACCACTTCCGGGTTTTCTTCAGAAAGTGACACCACATAAAAACGATCGGGATATTGTTTCTGCAGTACACCTAAATATTCTGAAGCATAAACACATGGTCCACACCAGGTGGCCCAAAAATCAATAAAAAAAAGTGACGCTTCTGTGTTAGTTGCGGTTTTTGAAGTTTGAATCGTTTCAGAAAAACGTATTTGACCACTACTAAAAAACGGAAAGCTTATACAACATAAGACTATGAAAAACTTACTTAAATTCATCTGTTTGTTTTTATAACGCTCCCTTATATTAACAACTATTGTGCTAAAATAGTATTTTAAACCAATAATTTGAATTTTCTCACTTACAATTCAAAGCAATCACACGCTTTACTAGTGCTAAAAGGCTGTTATTAAATCCTAAAACCTACCTTCTCTATTTTACAATATTGACAATTTATATTAGAAAAAATAATAGAATTCAGACTAAAAATTGAAACCGTTTCCTAAGTAAAATATCTATATTTGTCTCAATTATAAAACCCATAATCATGATTCGTAAATTTTTAGCTTTTATTATCATTTTTAACCTTACTGCTTGTGCCGAATTACAAGATGTTGTCAATAGTATTCCACAAGGAAGTGGTGGCGTTTTAAGTAATGCAGACATTGCTTCTGGATTACGCCAGGCTTTGGATTTAGGTATCGACAAACAAGTGAGTAAACTAACTCAAAAAGATGGTTTTTTTGGAAATGAACTCGTAAAAATATTGCTTCCGGAAGAGTTACAAAAAGTGGACAAAGCATTACGCGATATTGGTTTAGATAATTTAGCAGATGAAGGTTTAAAAGTTTTAAACAGAGCTGCCGAAGATGCCGTAGGCGAAGCAACTCCTATATTTGTAAATGCAGTAAAAGACATCACATTTAATGATGCAAAAAATATATTATTAGGTAATGACGATGCAGCAACGCAATATTTAACTAGTAAGACACAAACTGCTTTGTATGAAAAATTTCATCCTGTCATCAATAATTCCTTTGCAAAAGTTGGAGCCGATCAAATTTGGGCTAACCTCATCAACAAATACAATGCGATTCCTTTTACTAATAATGTGAATCCTGATTTAACCGATTACGTGACTGGTGAAGCACTTAAAGGTGTGTATACGATGATTGCTGTTGAAGAAAAAGAAATTAGAACAAAGGTATCTTCCAGAACTACAGATTTACTTCAGAAAGTATTTGCGATGCAAGATTAACGCTTGGTTTTTCGTTTATACAATCCATCAAATGCCACGGAAACGTTTTCGCCTTCGGTAATTGTTTCCCATAGTTGACGCACTGTACCATCGGCGTTGTTTGTCCACGTAATACGATGATAAAAGGACTTTCCTTCCGAATTAACTTCATCATCGGTTCGCATGATCATTTGATTGGCTTTCTTATGCCCTTTAAGTTTGAGATAAGCCCCTTGGTTATCAATCCAAAGCTGTTCCCATTGTTTGGTTTTTTGATTATAGAAATTCTGACTTGTTCCTGAATAGTTTCCTTTAGCGCTTGTCCATTGTTCAATGAGCACACAATTATCCTGAGCTTTTTGTATGGAATTTTCACCTGCTTTACTACCATCAGAATTGGTAACCACCCAGTCTCCTATCCAAAAATCAAACGCTTGATGATTTTCGGTACAACAATTACAATTATTGGTTTGAGCCATACTATAATTGCAAACTAACACTAAAATAAAAAGAACAGTTTTCATGATATTTGAATTTTGGATAATGACTCTTGAATATAAAATTTAATTATTAATATAACGCTAATCTTAAGTTAACATTAATAATTAGATGCTGCCCTATCTTTGCACCAGTTAGTTGAATTACACATACCTTCATTCATTTTGAATTAGAAAAGTTAGTTGAAAAAATCGGTCTTACTCAAGGATCGATTTTTTTTATGAATATTTTTTAAATTTATGATGTTGAATTCCAATATTTTACATAAATTTATTAGCTAATCAACTTGTGATGAAAAACACAAAAAAAATCTTAGACAAGCAGTCCATGCTACTTGCTCGCTACAAAACTCTTGTAGAGCAAGCTTATAACTTTCGGCAAACAGATTCTGCTTTAAGTGATATATCAGAATTTAATGCTATTAAGTTGTTGCATAAAATCAACAAACAGAAATACTTAATAAGAGATTTCAAGTTACTTCAGCAAAATTAATTTTACAATTATTTAACGTCTACTCATCGTCTAAGGCTTATTCTTCATCGTATATATATTATTAAACCTATGATATATGAAGACTCATTTTTGTAAAGTTGGCAAAACAAGCCCCAACATCAACACCACTACTAATTTAAAAGATTTAGAAGATCGTTACACACGCTCTATTGAAGAGGCTTATAATATTGAACAAACAGATATGGGTTTGAGTGATATTTTACTATATGAAGCTCAAAAACTAAAACAACGTATATTAAACTTAAAGCGACTTAACTCAAAAGGTTTTGATGCAGCGTTTTAAAATACCCAAAAGCATCTTTTAACCGCGAGCCATACCAAGAGAAGTATTCGCCATCAACCAAAATTACGTTAGCTTTAGGAAACCTTTGTTTCAAACCTTCTACATGCGAAGCATTAAAAGGAAACGGCTCACTAGACAACAATAACAAGTCTACATTGACAAGCGTTTCCATATCGATTTCAGGATAGCGCTCAAAATTTTTAAAGTGGTTTTCAAAATTATTCAACTGCAATAAGGCATCAATAAACGTGTGTTTTGCAGCAACCATCCAAGGATTTTTCCAAATAAAATAGGCGACATTTAATTTAGGTTGTCCTTTCAAATAGTTACTAAAATCTTGTTGTGCTCTTGCTATATTCTGAATGAGTTCTTCTGAATTTTTCTCTACAGAAAACAAATCTCCATATATTTGAATAAGTTCAAAAGCATCGTCCAAATTAAAAATATCACTAATATGAACAGGTGCAATTGTTTCCAATTCTGAAATCATTTCCTTGGTGTTTTCTTCTTTATTACAAAGAATGATATCTGGATTTAGGGCTATTATTTTATCGTAATGCACTTGCTTTGTTCCTCCAACAACCGTTTTCTTATCTCTCAAATGAGCTGGATGTACGCAAAATTTAGTTATACCAACAATAAAAGACTCTAAACCTAAATCGACCAAAAGTTCGGTTTGAGACGGCACTAATGAAACGATTCGCTTAGGCGTTTCTTTAAATTTTAAAGTTCTATTGAGCTGGTCTTTATAGTTCATGATGAGTTACTGAAACAAGTTCAGCATGACAATTTATTCAGATAAAATCGCTTCCATCTGCGATTGTAAATCTCTTGCTTTTTCAGCAGCAGCTTCAGCAAAATAGTCGTCTTCAGAAGCGTAAATAATGCCTCTTGAAGAATTAATCAATAAGCCAACTGCATTGGTCATACCATATTTACAGACCTCTTGGAGATTTCCGCCTTGAGCGCCAACACCAGGAACCAGTAAAAAACTATCTGGAATTATTTGTCTTATATCTGCAAGATATTCAGCTTTGGTTGCACCAACCACATACATTAAGTTTTCAGAATTGTGCCAGGACTTTGAAGTTTCTAAAACCTGTTTGTACAATTCGTGTTTGTTCACCATTTGCGTTTGAAAATCAAAAGCACCAGCATTAGATGTTAATGCCAGTAGGATGGTATGTTTGTTTTCAAATGCCAGAAAAGGCTCAACAGAATCTTTTCCCATATAAGGCGCCACCGTAACACTATCGAAAGCTAAATCTTCAAAAAAGGCTTTGGCATACATCGAACTTGTATTTCCTATATCGCCACGTTTAGCATCGGCAATGGTAAAAATTTCCGGATGCTTCACATTGAGGTACATGATGGTTTTTTCAAGAGCTTTCCAACCTTTAAGGCCGTAAGCTTCATAAAATGCCGTGTTAGGTTTGTACGCTACACATAAATGATGTGTCGCATCGATAATTGCTTTATTAAAAGCAAAAATGGGATCTTCTTCTTTTAATAAATGCTTCGGAATTTTATTTAAATCGACATCCAATCCAATACATAGAAAGGATTTCTTTTTTTTGATTTGCTCGGTAAGTTGTTGTGTTGTCATTAAGTTGTTAGTAGATTCTGCCTCAAGAACAGAATGATCCATTGTGTTTTACTCATTAAAAAAGCCTCCAAACAGAGGCTTTAAATTTATATATGTTCGTCACTAGCTTTTAACATCTCTGTGTTTTCGGCCAGCATTAATTCGTCAATAATTTTTTGAATATCGCCATTTATGATATTCTGTAAATCATATAGTGTTAGTCCGATTCGATGATCGGTCACACGACCTTGCGGATAATTATAAGTTCTAATCTTTGCACTACGATCACCAGAACTCACCATACTTTTACGTTTTTCGGAATCGGCCGCCTGTTTTTTGGCTAATTCCATTTCATATAAACGAGAGCGCAATACCTTTAAAGCTTTTTCTAAGTTTTTGTGTGATGATTTTTGATCCTGGCAACTTACGATCATACCTGTAGGTTCGTGATGCAGTTTTATGGCAGAATACGTGGTATTTACCGATTGACCTCCAGGACCTGTAGACGTTGTTCGTTCGATTCGCACTTCGGTCATATCCAGTTCGACGTCAAATTCTTCTGCTTCAGGAAGCACCATTACAGTAGCAGCACTGGTATGCACACGTCCTTGTGTTTCGGTTTGAGGGACACGTTGTACACGGTGAACACCTGCTTCAAACTTCATGGTTCCGTAGACATCTTCACCACTTACTTCAAAAATAATTTCTTTAAAGCCTCCAGCAGTTCCTTCATTTAAATCAACCACACTAACATTCCAGCCTTTACCCTCACAGTATTTGGTGTACATGCGGTATAAATCACCTGCAAAAATACTCGCTTCATCACCTCCGGTTCCAGCTCTAACTTCTACGACGACATTCTTAGCATCATCAGGATCTTTCGGAATGAGTAAAAAGCGAATTTCTTCTTCTAATTTCGGAATCCCCTCTTTGGCTTCATCAAGTTGCAGTTTTGCCATTTCAACCATTTCGGCATCACTTCCGTCGGCAATAATTTCTTCAGCTTCTTTTAAGTTATCGGTAAGCTCAATATACAACTCACGTTTATCCATTAACAAACGTAAATCTTTGTACTCTTTATTAAGTTGAACATAACGTTTTTGATCTGTGATAATATCTGGTTGGATAATTAAATCGCTTACTTCGTCAAAACGCTGTTTTACTATTTCTAATTTCTCTAACATCTATCTTCTAAAATTGTGATTCAAAAATACGATAAATTATGGATTTAAATCCTTTGAAAATTGCTTTATGGATTAAAAAATAAACTCCTATTCTTTGACGTTATATCTTCATGCGAAAGCAAGTGAGATCTATACTAAACTACTACAAGTCTATGGCATTATGGTCGTTTATTGTCACTTTGGCGATTACGATTATTAATCCAGAACTTATTTTGGCCTTATCAACAAAGCTCTTTTTAATATTTGTTTTGTGGTTTATGATAAGCGACCGAAAGGTAAGACAGCGTTTACGGTTTTACAGAATTAGCGGTGTTTCAAATATTAAATTCTTCGCTGTCATCTTTCTGTTTGACAGCTTATTAACCAGCGCTTTCTTATTATTAATAAAAGGATTTATTTAGAAATCTATCACCACACCTACTCCCAGTAGTTGTTTCCATTGTACACGTGCACCAGACTCAGCAAATTCGCCTTCAACTTCTGTAGGCTCTAAAATTTTAATATCATCATCATACCTCACATGCGAGCCTAAGGTCGCTTTGACATATTCATTAACTGTAAAATTAAATACGATTTCCCAATCGATATCTGTATTTCCTAAGTTATTCAGATAATCGGTATAAAGACTCAATTGGTTTTTCATACTTATATTTTCATAAATATCGACTTCCAGTGCGTTAGTTAATAAAATACCCATTTCTGTTCTAACGCGTTCGCCTTGTTCAATTAGTACGCCGTTTTCATCAAAAACAGCAGGTTCGACACCAAAAGATCCTGAATTAGATAAGTCTTCATCTAAAACAAAAGTTGCTTTAACTGTTAATGGCGAAAAATATAAAGAAAACTTTTCAAGGTTTTTACCATACTCGGCGCCACCTCCAAAAAACAAATAACCTGGCGCCATGAATTTTGAAATCTCATTGGTTCTATCTGGATAATTAAACCCGTCTGTGAGTTGAGTTTTAAAATTAAATCGTCCAGAAAAATACCAATTCGTCAGCGTATCTTGTCTAAAACCAAGTGTAGAAATCAATTCCAATTGGTCTTCTGTTTTTCTTATTTTTTGACCCTCTTGTTTATTAATGCCATAACGTAAAAGTGCTGAATTTTTCCATTTAAAATAGCTATCCTCATATTTTAATGCTGTTACCACATTTAATAAAGCTGAAATAGAATTACTTCCTCCAGCATTCCAGTTTACAAAAGTAACCTCGCTGATATCTATCCCCATTTTATTGGTTTGAAACCAGGTATAGTCTGATTCTTCGGTTTGAACCGCATCTGTCTGGGCATAAGTTAACTGAAAGCAAACTAGGGCAATTGTAAAAAAAGCTAATCTCATAGTTATAAAAAATCTAATATTCAAAAACACCATATTCACTAGTAATAGTGAGTTTTTTCTCTTCGGAAGGTTCAACGCGTCCTATGATTTGCGCATTGACATTGAAGGATTTTGATATCTCAATAATTGAGTCTGCAATTTCTGGTGACACGTAGAGCTCCATCCTATGTCCGCAATTAAACACCTGATACATTTCTTTCCAATCGGTTTTTGATTGTTCTTGGATAAGTTTGAATAACGGAGGAATTTCAAACATATTATCTTTTATGATATGTAAATTATCTATAAAATGAAGGATTTTAGTTTGAGCACCACCAGAACAATGTACCATTCCATGTAATTTTTCCGAAGAAAACTTAGAGAGAATTGCTTTTATAATTGGCGCATAGGTTCGCGTTGGTGATAGCACTAGTTTACCAGCATCGATTGGTGCATTTTCAACCGCATCGGTTAGTTTCGTTTGTCCGGAATAAACCAAATCTTCTGGAACAGACGCATCAAAACTTTCAGGATATTTTTCAGCTAAATACTTATGAAATACATCATGACGTGCTGATGTTAACCCATTACTTCCCATACCACCATTATAGGCTGTTTCATAGGTAGCTTGACCAAAACTTTCAAGACCAACAATCACATCGCCTGCTTTGATATTAGCATTATCGATTATGTCACTACGCTTCATACGTGCAGTTACGGTAGAATCGACAATTATGGTTCTAACCAAATCCCCAACATCGGCCGTTTCCCCACCAGTAGAATGAATCGTAACTCCAAAGACCTTTAAATCTTTGATGAGCGCTTCGGTGCCGTTAATAATTGCTGAAATGACTGCTCCCGGAATTAAATTTTTATTACGCCCGATTGTAGAAGACAGCATGATATTATCGGTTGCACCAACACAAAGTAAATCATCAATATTCATGATAAGTGCATCTTGTGCAATGCCCTTCCATACGGAGAGATCACCAGTTTCTTTCCAGTACATATAAGCCAATGAACTTTTGGTTCCAGCACCATCGGCATGCATGATCAAGCAATAATCATCATCATTGGTCAAATAATCTGGAACAATTTTACAGAATGCTTTAGGAAACAATCCTTTATCGATGTGTTTAATTGCATTGTGGACATCTTCCTTAGAGGCCGAAACGCCTCTTTGTGCATATCGTTTGCTTATATCTTGGCTCATGAGAATGTTTTGAGCCACAAAAGTAAGAATTGTTAATTACAATTTAGGTCTATTTTTATCATCAGTTATTGAATTTGATTCAATTTCTGTGGAATAGTCTTCTAATATTTTAGCTTTCTTTTTAGCACCTCCAAAATAGAAGTTAGCGCCAAAGGCAATTCTGAAATAGGTGTCATCTGATGCGCCACCTTCTAAACCATCTAAAGTATCACTTGACACATAATTATAATCGGTATAGAGTTTTAAAGCAAATTGATTGGACACCACACATTCTAGTCCCGCTCCGCCTTGAATTTTTGAAGCGGTTTCTTTAAAATGATTTGACGCATTAAAACCTGCTCCTGCAAATATAAACGGAGAAAATTGTGCGTGAGGTAATACTAAAAATTCCACATTTAAATCAAACGACATAAAGCCTTCGTTATACACATCTATATACGCTAAATTAAATTTATGATATCCGAAGTCTAGTACCAGATGTGGTGACAAATGTCTTTTATACCCAATATGACTGTAAATCTCAAATTTTGGATCGACGAGATCGCCATTGATTACCGACGTTCCTAAGGCTATATCGAATGCGTTAGTCCCTCTTAATTCATAAAATGCAATGTTAGGCTCTTCGGGTATTGCTATGGTTTCTTGTGCAAATGAGTGCCTGCCAATTAAAACAAAAAAGATTGTTATTAAAGAGAAACGAATTTGTTGTGCTATCATCAAAACTTGTTTTGGTTAAACTTAACCAATAACAAAGTTATTAAGGTTCAAAAGATTGGGGTTTAATACGACTTGATAAGTATTAAAGGGGTGCCAATATAAAAAATTAATTATCAACGAGTTATATTTTTAAATAAAAATACATATTGGATATAAAAAAAAGACAAACGAATTTTTAAAATTCATTTGTCTTTTTACTTGGCAATGGTCAACAATGCCAACTAATTTTTGTAAGCATCAAAACCATTTACGATTCTGCTTGAAATCTCGCTTCAGTTTTAACAACGTTGTCCTGAGTAAGGTCATCTTTTACGTCGTTAGAGTCGTCCTGAGAAAACAACAAGGTAGCAAACATTAGTGCTGCCACACTTAGTAGTAACTTTTTCATTATTACAAAAAATTGATTAATAGCACTACAAACTTAACCAATTACAAGCGTGTACATTAAGCTTTAACTATATTTTCGATTAGTTGATATAATTATGCGTTGAAATACATTATCACTATACGATTCATACGTAATACTACGTAGTTATTAACATTTACAACACATACATAACAATAAAAAAACCTCAACAAGTGAGGCTTTCAAACGTATATAAACAAAAATTGTTAATAATACCCAATGGTATTAGACTTGATAATTGAAGGCTCATTTTTAGACAATCGCTTCTTTGACTTAGACGATTTTGAGTAGCTGCGATTACCAAAATAAAACAGAAGCCCTATCCTGGCATTATAATAAAGTTGATCGGCTTCTTGAAGCAACATAGAGCCGTTTTGTTCATCATAAATATAATTTGCTTCTAGCGCCCCAAGAATAGCTAAACAATCTATTAACAGGTATTCTAAACCTACCCCACCTTGTACTTTATAATTTTGATCTTTAAAATCATTCGATAGCAATATGCCTGGCCCAGCAAAAACATAAGGTGTCAATTTATGATTAGAAAGAATATACCATTCAGCATTTAAATCTCCCGATAAAAATCCCTGATCTTCAAAATCATAATTTTTGATATCAAACTTTTTGACATTTCCGCTAATAGCAATTTTAGTGGTTACAAAACGCTTGAGTTGCAATTCTAAAAAGTTTTCATAATCTGGGGTGTTAAAATCACCATTTAGTAAAGTGCTTCCTGCGCTAACAGAAATGCCATTTTTTGAACGCAAGCTTGTTAGTAACAAGGAATCTGCAGCAGACTTCTCTCCAATTTCGAGCAAGACTTGTGCAAACGATTGTACTGAACAACACAAAAAAGCAGTTAACAATACACATTTAATCATAGTAGTTTTAGTCATAATCTCATTGTTTCGCCTGAATACTAACGTATTCAAACATTAATTTAGGGTTATAAATACAATGGACTATTAATCAAGAAACAATTGTTTGTTTGGGATAAGAAATGCTTGAGGGTATTGCATTTCTTTGACAATTGTAGCTCAAATTACTATAATTATTTAATGTTTAGAATTATAAACTCGATTACGCGCTTATAAAACTAGTTAAAGTGCTTATTTTCCACTTATAAATGTGTCGTTTTACTTTGTAAATAACAATTCTCGGTATTTGGTTAATGGCCAAAGCTCATCATCTACAAGTAATTCTAGTTTATCACAGTGGTATCTAATTTCATCAAAAAGCGGCTTTACTTTATGACAATAGGTACTTGCCTTTTCTTCCAAGTTTTCAATAGCATTAGCATTTTTGCGCTCAGCAATCATTTTTGTGACATTGGAATTAATCCCTTCAATATGATTAGAAATATCTTCAATAAGATTAAGCTGTTCTTTAGCTAATTTTTTAAATGAGGTCCCATAAATTTCTTTAAGCCCCTTTACATTGTCAATTAATATATTTTGATAACGCACTGCTGTAGGGACAACATGGTTTCTAGCAATATCACCAAGAACACGGCCTTCAATTTGAATTCTGAGCACATAGCCTTCCATTTCAATCTCATAACGCGCTTCAGATTCAACTTTATTCATCACACCTAAATCATCAAATAATTTAATTGCAGATTTAGATACCTTAGCTCTTAAGGCTTCTGGTGTCGTTTTATTATTGCTTAATCCTCGTTTTTTTGCTTCTTTCTCCCAAGCTTCACCATAGCCATTTCCTTCAAAAAGAATATGCTTTGACTTTTTAATATACTCTCGTAATACATTAAAAATAGCATCGTCTTTTTTCATTTTCTTTTTAGAAATCAAGGCCTCCACTTCTTCTCTAAAATCCATCAACTGCTTGGCTACTATTGTGTTTAAAACAGTCATCGGATTGGCACAATTTGCCGTTGAACCAACAGCTCTAAATTCAAATTTATTCCCAGTAAATGCAAAAGGAGATGTACGGTTTCTGTCGGTATTATCAAGGAGTACATCAGGGATTTTACCAACAACATTCAATTTTAAATCTGTTTTCTCCTGAGGTGACAACTTTCCGTTAGTAACATTTTCAAGTTCGTCTAATACTTTTGTTAACTGCTCTCCAATAAATACTGAAATTATAGCTGGAGGCGCCTCGTTAGCTCCTAAACGGTGATCATTACTTGCAGAAGCAATCGCTGCTCTTAACAATTCCTCATTGTCATAAACCGCTTTTATCGTATTAATAAAAAAGGTTAAAAACTGAAGATTGCTCATTGGTGTTTTTCCAGGGCTTAATAAATTAACACCTGTATTGGTACTTAAACTCCAGTTATTATGCTTTCCAGACCCATTCACTCCAGCAAAGGGCTTTTCATGAAATAGGACTTTAAAATTATGACGTTCGGCTATTTTATCCATAATATCCATTAATAAGGAATTATGATCCACAGCCAAATTAGCTTCTTCAAATATTGGAGCCAATTCAAATTGATTAGGCGCCACTTCATTATGTCTTGTTTTCACTGGAATACCCAATAACATACATTCGGTTTCCAAATCACGCATATACGCCATAGCTCTGTTAGGGATGGTTCCAAAATAATGGTCGTCTAACTGCTGACCTTTAGCAGGCGAATGTCCTAAAAGTGTACGACCAGTTAATACGATATCTGGTCGCGACATAGCTAAGCCATTGTCAATCAAAAAGTATTCCTGTTCCCAACCTAAAGACGCATTGACCTTTTTTACATTTTTGTCAAAATACTTACAAACAGCTACTGCCGCTGAATCAACAGCCTGAAGTGCACGTAATAATGGTGTTTTATAATCGAGAGCTTCTCCAGTATAAGCCACAAAAACTGTAGGAATACATAAAGTGGTTCCATAAATAAATGCAGGAGAGGTTGGATCCCAAGCTGTATAACCACGAGCTTCAAATGTATTTCTAATCCCTCCATTTGGAAAACTAGAGGCGTCTGGCTCTTGCTGAACGAGTTGTCCGCCGCCAAATTTTTCAATCGCCAAACCATTTCCTATGGTTTCAAAAAAAGCATCATGCTTTTCAGCAGTTGCTCCTGTTAAAGGCTGAAACCAATGTGTATAATGCGTTGCACCTTTAGAGATAGCCCACTCTTTCATACCCGTAGAAATATGATCCGCAACGATTCTATCAATTTTAGAGCCTTTACTTACAGCATCCATTACACTTTCAAAAGCTTCCTTTGTTAAGTATTGACGCATCGTAGATTCGTTAAAAACATTAGCGCCAAAAATCTCAGATCGCCTTATGTTTTCTTCAATATGTATAGGTTGATGGTTGAATATTTCTTTTAATGCATGAAATCTTAATGTCGACATAATATCAATTTGTTATTTTTATGGGGCAAATTTAATGATATTTTAAATATTTAAGACATTTACCCCTTAAAAATTAGGGTATAAATAATTGTTAATAACATTTAACTTAAAATACCCCTCATTTTTTTGACTAAAGCATAAAAATTACAATATTTGCGCTTTAAATTTTAAATTAAACACAACATGAGCAAATCAAAGTTAGAATACATTTGGTTAGATGGTTACAAACCAACGCAAAACATGAGAAGCAAAACTAAAGTTGAGGATGACTTTAGTGGTAAATTAGAAGATTGCCCAATTTGGTCTTTCGATGGTAGTTCAACAAGACAGGCAGAAGGTGGATCATCTGACTGCTTATTAAAACCTGTTGCAATTTATCCAGATCCTGCAAGAAAAAATGGTTATTTAGTTATGACTGAAGTTTTAAATGCAGACGGAACGCCTCACGAATCTAACGGAAGAGCCACCATTGAAGATGAAGACAATGACTTCTGGTTTGGTTTTGAGCAAGAGTATTTTATCATGGATACTAAAACACAATTACCTTTAGGGTTCCCTATTGGTGGTTATCCTGCACCTCAAGGAATGTATTACTGCTCTGTTGGTGGAAAAAACACTCATGGTAGAGATTTAGTTGAAGAGCATGCCGATTTATGTATTGCTGCCGGATTAAATTTTGAAGGTATCAATCAAGAAGTTGCTTCCGGACAATGGGAATTCCAATTGTTTGCTAAAGGCGCAAAAAAAGCTGGAGATGAAATTTGGGTTGCACGTTATTTATTAGACCGTTTGACTGAGCAATATGGATACTATATTGAATACCATCCAAAACCATTAGGAAAAGACATGGACTGGAATGGTTCTGGAATGCATGCTAATTTCTCAAATACGACTTTAAGAACTTGTGGCAGCAAAGAAACTTATGAAAAAATATGTGAAGCTTTCAGACCTGTTGTAAAAGAACACATCGAAGTATATGGTGAGTTTAACGACCAGCGTTTAACAGGGTTACATGAAACAGCATCAATTAACGATTTTAGTTATGGTATCTCTGATAGAGGTGCTTCGATTCGTATTCCAATTATTACAGTTGAAAAAGGCTGGAAAGGTTGGCTAGAAGATCGTCGTCCGGCTTCAAATGGTGATCCATATAAAATTGCAGGACGCATTATTAAGACTGTAAAATCTGCAAATATCAGCTAGATAATTAAATATTTTTGTTCATAAAGAGCGTCTTCTATTTTTTAGAAGGCGTTTTTTTATGCTTGAGACTTAAAAGCCATAAAAATAAATACACCATAAGCCACCACCAGAAGTAATCCCTTATATCTTGAAATATTGAATCGCTTCGGAATAATGATTAACGGAATTAACACAGCTGCAAATGCCAACATCCAAAAAATATCACGATTTAAAATTGCAACATCAGTCACAGGTATTGTTTTTATAATAGATGTTAAACCTAATACCGAACCTATATTAAATATGTTCGAACCAATGAGGTTTCCTAGTGACAACGCTTTTTCTTTTTTCACAGCAGCAATTACCGAAGCTGCCAATTCTGGCACACTGGTCCCAATAGCAATAACCGTTGCCGCAATTACAGCATCACTGACACCTAAGGCTGTTGCTAATTCTTTTGCGCCATCAACTAACCACTCAGAACCAAAATACAATGCTAAGGCGCCAATAAGTAACCATAATAAGATTTTAAAATTAGAAACCACTGCAAGACTTTCATCTACCTCTTCAACAACTTTATCTTTTTTAGCCGATTTAATAAGCACTATTAAAAAGATAATTAATGCCCCAAACAGAACTGCTCCTTCCAGAGGTATTAATTGGTTGTCATTATATAGAAAATAGTACAACGCGATAGAAAACAGCATCATGATAGGCCAGTTGAGCTTATAAAATGATTTATCTACAGCAATAGAACTTACCAACGCTGTAATGCCTAGTACCAATCCAATATTAGCAATATTAGAACCAATTACATTATTTATTGCAATAGCTGGCGAACCTGTTAGGGCTGCATTTAAACTCACTAACAACTCTGGAGCAGATGTTGCAAAACTCACAACAGTCATCCCAATAACCATCTTTGAAATGTTTAACTTAAAAGATAAGGCCACCGAAGAACGTACCAAAAACTCACCTCCTATAACCAATAATAACAATCCTAAAATGATCCAAACTAAACTCATCTATTATTTTTTTTGCGAAGATAGTATAATTTAAGTAGTGTTAACGACTCAAAAATCTCCCAAATTAAACCCTAACAAAACTTAAAATTTAGTTAATTAACTAGATAAATAGTTGTATAACTATAAAAATAGTTATAGATTTGGTTATACAATTCCTTAAAATGTCTTTGCCATGCAAAAACTCACCAATAAAGAAGAAGAAATCATGCACATTCTATGGAAGCTCGAAAAAGCTTTTGTAAAGGATGTAATCGCCGAAATAAAAGACGAAAAACCTCATTACAACACACTTTCTACCATTATTAGAAATTTAGAAGAAAAAGGTTATGTGAGTTATAATGCCTTTGGAAAAACACATCAGTACTTCCCTATTATTAGCAAAGAAGCCTACAAAAAACGCTATATGAATACTGCCATTGAACACTACTTTAATAACTCTTATAAAAATGTAGTATCCTTTTTTGCTAAGGAAGAAAAAATTAGTGTCGACGAGCTTAAAGAAATTATTGCTCTCATTGAAAAAAAGAAATAATCATGGACTATCTATTAAAAGCATCGGCAGTACTTCTTATTTTTTATATCTGTTATCAGATATTCTTACAACGCGACACTTTTTTTCAGGCGAATCGCTGGTTTTTACTTTCCGGTTTAATTATAGCTTGCAGTGTACCATTGGTTGTGATTCCTATATATATTGAATACACACCTGTAGAACCTTCTGGTTATACTTTTGCCGTTAACGAGATAGCATTGCCAGCATCTACAACAATTGAAGCGCAGCCATTTGATTACTCTCAGCTCATTTTATGGACTTATTTTTTAGGAATTTTTGTCTGCTTCGGAAAACTCTGTATTGACTTTTTATCACTTCGGAAGGTTTTCAAGAACAGCAACCTTGTTCAGTCTAAAAGTTTTAAAATTTTAGAGACTTCAGAGCATGTCGCTCCATTTTCATTCTTTAATCGCATTGTTTACAATCCGAAGCAATTTAAAAATGAAGAAATTGAACACGTTATAAATCATGAAAAAGTCCACACCAAAGAACTTCATTCTATAGATACCATTCTAGCGCAACTCGCCTGTATTTTATTTTGGTTCAATCCAATTGTTTGGTTGTACAAAAAAGCATTACAACAAAATTTAGAATTTATTGCAGACCAAAAAGCACAATATGTTTCACCATGTGAAAAAAGTTACCAGACCGTATTATTAAAAGCCAGCGTCAAGAATCACCAACTGGCGTTTACAAATAATTTTTACACATCATTAATCAAAAAACGAATTGTTATGTTACACAAATCAAAATCTAACAAATTAAATCAGTTGAAACTCCTCTTTGTACTACCTTTATTAGCAGTATTTATGATGAGTTTTAACACGAAAGACGTTTATGTTGAACGTGCTTCCGAAGCACATATAGACCCTATTATACTTGAAGTTCCTCAAACCGAAAACATTGAAATTGTTATCACAAAAGATACTACCGACGAAGAGCTTAAAGTACTTCAAGAAAAACTTAAAAGTAAGGGTATCACCTTTACTTACAAGAATGTAAAGCGCAATAGTAAAAACGAAATCACCAGTATAGAAACCGATTTCAAAAATGCCAATCATTCGTCAAATTATAATATTAGTAGTGATGATGGCATCAAACCTTTCAAATTTGAAAGCAGCGATGACAGATTTAGTATTGGTACTATTTCTGACGAAAAAAACACATTCACCTTTGAAACCAACGATGGCAAAAAAGTAAATGTTCAGTCTACCGGAAGCAATGTTTATGTTTTAAAGGATGAAGATTCGGATGTTGAAATCGAAAGTGACGAACACAATGCCACTGTAGTTCATAGTGTAAAAACATGGACTGATAAAAATGGAGAAAAAATTAGTATTAATGCCTCAGAAAACAGCAATCAAAATGTGATTATTACCAGTACTGAAGAACCGCTATTCATCATCGACGGGAAAGTGGTAAAAAAATCGTTGTTTGAGGATGTTGATTCAGATGAGATTCACTCGGTTAATGTGTTAAAAGGAAAAACAGCCTTGGAATCTTTTGGAGACAAAGGAAAAAATGGCGTTGTAATTATGACTAAAAAAGGCTCTAATAACCTTTTTGTTAATGAAGACAGCGATTCTAATGTAAGGTTCAGTTTTAGAGATAACGACGGTAAACAACCACTTTTTATCATTAATGGCAAAGAAGCATCCGAAGATCAAATAAGAGCACTCGATCCTAACTATATTATGAGCATTGATGTTTTAAAAGATGAAAACGCTGTAAAAGCTTACGGAAAAAAAGGAAAAAATGGCGTGATTGTTATTCGCTCTAAATCGGGAGCAATATTTTCAAAACACAATAAACCTAGAGTCATTGAAGTTGAAGAAGATGGTCCTTGGAAAATCCAAACCGCTGTATCTTCAGCATATTTTATCGACGACTCGGGTTCTATTGACACCATTGAGTTTGTAATTACTAAAGAGGCATCAGATGCTTTTTTAGACAAGCAAAAAAACGACTTAAAAGCGCAAGGCATTGATGCAAAATTCAGCAAAGTTAGACGTAATAAAGCGGGTGAAATCACTAGTATTAAAATCACATTAGACGATAATCAAGGCAGAAAATCTAGCGCCAGCTGGAAAGAAAAAGAGCAGGCCATTCCTGATATCGTCATGGGGAAATCTAAAAATGATAAACTATTCATTAGAGCAATCGGTCATTAATAACCAACAAAATCTAATAAAAAGCGTCCTGAGAAATTCTCAGGACGCTTTTCTTTTTATAAAGTTAACTTCAGCTAATTAACAATCAGTTTTTTAATTGTGGTTTTGTTTTCCGAAGTGATGTGAAGCATATATAATCCCTGACTTAAATTTAAATCGAGATAAGCATCTGGATAAGCCTTAAGTGTTTTAACCGTTCTTCCTTCTAAAGAAAACACAATAACATCGGCTTCGTTTTGTAAGCCCTTAATAGTGATTGATTGTTGTGTCGGATTAGGATAAATCACTATAGGATTCGATTCAAATTCGGAAAGACTTAATTCTTGATCCCAAATCTGACCAACATGAGTTCCCCAAATATACTCTACCAAATCGGGTTGATCAATAAACGGGTTTCTGTTGAATTGCCAGGTATAAACGACATTATTTCGGTTAATTTCAAAATCATCTGGCGGATCGTTTCGGTGCCAATCGAGTAAGGTTTCCAAATCGCCTAATTCTCCTGGACCATTTTCGGGATAGCCATTTACAACCGCTAAGCCATTATACCTAATTTCCATATACAAGACACTTCGCGCCACATCACCTCTAAAACTTTCTCCCATTCGCAACGGGTCTCCAGTAGATGCCATAGAACCATCATAACCACCCGATGCTGGATCTCCGTAATGCTTGTTATTTCGTGTGCTATTCTCTGGTCCGTCAGCAGCACGTAGCGCATGCGCATCAGAATTTCCATGGCGTAAAGAGTCGGCTTTTGTCGTCCAGAACACATCCCTTCCATCGGCAATTTCATCGGCTTCAATATCATTAAAACCGCCACGTGATCTTGGATAAGTATGCTCTCTATTCCATTTTCCGTTATTATCTGATCCTGTTTGCAAATCTAATTTTGCACGACCTTGTTCGGTATATAACAACCAAACCTGATTACTGTTTAAAGGATTCTGATCGGCTTCAACTAGAATATCTAACACATCAGAATAAGTCTGTGCTCTCACCACATTAGGATTCGCAATAATGGCTTGCAAAGCCTGACGTAAATCATCATCTGCCAATCCGTCAAGCGAATTATAATATCCCGAAGGCTGTGTACTTTCAACGTTTCCGAAGGTAGGATTTAAGGGCGTTCCGAAGTTAGCCATTGTAAAATCGTTATCGACAATACGTATTTCGAGATTATTATTAAGTGCAAGGTATTCGGAAGGCAAACTTTCAAAACGGATTTTAGTAAGTTCATCGCCTTCATCATCACTATCCTCAACCAGAGATATTGTTGTAGAAGCTGTGGTTTGATTTATAGGAATTGTGATGGATGTATTTCCTGTAAAATCGGAAGTATCAAACCCAAAATTGTTTAATAAAATATTGAAATCTAGATTTTCTGTAACTGGTGTTTCCGAAGTAAATGTAATATCAAAACTATCGCCTTCATCATATTGTGCTTGTACGACACCAATGCTTATGCCGTTAAGCACAATGCCACTACCATCATTAAGCTGTCTCGGCGTAGGCGTTGTAGCCATATAAGTTACGTTATCGTCTATATCAACGAAACGCTGAATGGAATTGGTATTATTCCCCGATCCTTCATTTATCTGCTGAATCGTTGCAAAACGCGGATCCTGACTAAAAATAGCAATCATATCGGTATCGTCGGCATCAGTCGTATCATAAAGCAATACATCAATTAGATTCTCTATGGTTGCTACGGTTCCCTCAGGGAAATCGGTATCGTCGGCCTGATAAATAGCAACGGCGTCGGCGCCATTTTGAATGACATTTTCAGAAATGAGAAATTGAGGTACCGGACTCACGGAATTGCTTCCAATAAGTAATAAACCATTCACATCGGTTTGATAACCATCTAAATCGACAGTAAAATAACTGGAATTCATGCCAGATTCTGAGCCGTTAAAAAAGACAACGACATAACCATCAAGAGGAAAATTTGGAGTGTCACTTAATAGTTCTAGGAATTCCATATTATCTACTCCTGGCGTATCACAATCTAATTCATTGATTACAACTTGTCCAAAAGTAAATTGCATAAAACATATGGACATGAAATAAAATAGCGGTCTTTTCATTTTATGTTTTTTACAAATGTAAACATATCATGCAGCTATTCGGAATTAAAAGTTTATTAAATCGTGAACTTTAACAGAAAGTCATTGTTTTTTTGAATGTGTGTAGCGAATGAAAATTTCAAAAATTAAAATCTGAAAAAAGACAGAACAACCATTATTCTATCATTTTAAGATGAAAAGTCCCTTGGTTGAAAAAAATACATCAAAAAAGCCCCTTCATTTATTTCAAATTAAAACACAAAACATCATTTTAAATTACACTTTAAAACTTTAACGAAGCAAGTCACATAAATATCGAAACATGTTTCATCTTTTTAATTATAATATCATATTCAATTTCATAGATTTTGCATTAAACATTTGGAAACAAGATTTCTAAAATTATATATTGAGAACTCAATCAACAAAACGAGTTAAATATTAACCCAAAACCAAAACATTATGATGACACTTGCAAAACTTTTAATCGATATCATTTTCTCGATTAGCTAAACCAAACCATGATTGTAAAACTTAGTCTAGAATAAGTTTTACTTCATTTTTAAGCAAACGCTATTTAACGTTAAAAATGCTTAATTTTACACTAAGGTAATAGTCTAAAGACCCTTGGTGTATGAAACAAAATTTCTTTAAGGCATTAGCCAAACTAAATAAACTCCTCTTACCTAGTTATTCTAAACAACAACTAGACCTCAGCAAAGCTTCTAAACTTCAATTAGCTATAATTGGCTGGCGGGTATATGTAACAAAACGTGCCTTGGGATAACATAAGAATTGAAAGATTCAACAAACAATTATTTTATCAAACAAGAAAACTCAAAATTGCTAGATGCAATACATTAAAGTGTTCTGAGCAAATCGCACATTTCAGGATTGCTACGCATCCTTAAAGCTCCGCTTTGAAAATAAAAAAAGACACAGAATAAACTGATCGGATTTACTGCAAATCACACCTTTCAGGATTGCTGCGCATCCTTAAAGCTCCGCTTTGAAAATAAAAAAAGACACAAAACAAAAAAGCAAGCTTTATGTTTCGCTTGCTTTTTTTATTTATTCGTGACCTCGACAGGATTCAAACCTGTAACCTCTTGAGCCGTAATCAAGTGCGCTATTCAGTTGCGCCACGAGGCCTTTTAATTGGGATGCAAATATACTACATTAATTAAAAAACTACCAAACAATTTAATTCAAAATTGTAAATGTTTATTTTTGAAACATGATAATCAAAGAACTGCTCAGTCAATTTTATTCTCAATTTGATGATTCTATTATCAATGATATTGCTAAAAATGGTGTTCTTAAAACATTTAAAGCTAACGATATTATTATGGATATCGGACAAGAACTTACGCATGTTCCTTTGTTGCTAAAAGGTAATATTAAAGTTTTAAGATTAAATCATGATGACAGCGAATTACTATTATATGTACTAGAGAGTGGAGATACCTGCTCAATGTCTTTAACCTGTTGTATTTCAAAATTAAAAAGTAAAATCAGAGCTGTTGCCGATAAGGATTCTACCGTTTTAATGATTCCAAACCATAAAATGGTCGAATGGTTTAATAGTAATGAAAGCTGGCGTAATTTCATCCTACAAAGCTATCAGATTCGTTTTGATGAAATGCTCGACACTATAGACACCTTAGCATTTATGAAAATGGACGAACGGCTCTATAAATATTTAATTGATCATGTTAAATTAAATGCTTCGACCACAATTAGTAAAACGCATCAAAATATTGCAGAAGATTTAAACACCTCCAGAGTCGTGGTATCTCGCATTTTAAAGCAATTAGAAAATGAGGATAAAATTAAACTGATGAGGAATAAAATTGAAGTCTTACAGTTTTAAGTAACAATTATCACATTCAGATTCATTTAGTCGGTTTACATTTGCAATAAATTACTACCACATGGAATACATTTTACAACCTTGGCCATGGTATGTTTCTGGTCCGCTTATCGCCATCATTATGTTTCTCCTTATCTATTTTGGCAAAACATTTGGCATGTCCTCTAACCTTAGAACACTTTGTGCTATTGGTGGCGCAGGAAAAAAAGTAAAATTTTTTGATTTTGATTGGAAAGCGCAACGTTGGAACCTCACTGTTGTACTAGGAGCTATTATTGGCGGATTTATAGCGCATCATTATTTATCGGTACCTACAAATATTGATTTGAATCCCGAAACTATACAAAACCTCAATACCTTGGGATTTGAAAATGCCGGACAAACCTTATTACCTGCCGAATTATATAGCTGGGAACATGTTTTCACATTAAAAGGCTTAGCCATCTTAATCCTAGGCGGATTTCTTGTCGGTTTTGGAACACGATATGCTGGAGGCTGTACTTCAGGCCATGCTATTACTGGTTTAAGCAGTTTACAATTACCATCTCTAATTGCTGTGATTGGTTTCTTTTTAGGTGGTTTAATTATGATTCATTTACTATTCCCTTTAATTTTTGGTTAAGATGATAAAGTATTTAAAATTTTTAGTGGTTGGAATGATCTTCGGAATCGTCCTCGTAAAATCGGAAGCAGTATCATGGTATCGTATTTATGAAATGTTCAAATTTGAATCCTTTCACATGTATGGCATCATAGGAACGGCTGTAATAACCGGAATTATTTTGCTTTTAATAAGTAAGAACTTTAAGAATATCAATGGCGGACTTATGACAGTCCCAAAAAAAGATAAAGGATTCAAGCGCTATATTATTGGCGGTACTATTTTTGGTTTAGGCTGGGCTTTATCTGGTGCTTGCCCAGGACCTATGTATATATTAGTTGGAACTGGTGTGTTTTCAGTCTTAATCGTTATAGCTGCAGCCTTATTAGGAACCTATGTATATGGTATTCTAAAAGATAAATTACCACATTAAATGAACACTATCGAAATCTTAGGATACATTGGCGCACTGCTTGTTGGTTTAATTTTAGGACTTATTGGTGGAGGCGGCTCTATATTAACAGTACCTATTTTAGTTTATATTTTGGGTATCAATCCTATTATTGCAACTGGTTATTCGCTATTTGTCGTTGGAATAACATCTGTGATTGGGGCATTTCAAAATTTCAGAAAAGGTTTAATCGATTTTAAAACTGCTATAATATTTGCTACGCCTGCATTAATTGCGGTTTACCTAACACGTCTTTACTTAGTACCGAAAATCCCTGAAGTCCTTTTTAGCATCAATAATTTTGAAGTCACTAATAATGTCTTCATCATGATACTCTTTGCAATTATCATGCTTCTCGCTAGTTTATCCATGATTATTTCTAAGAAAAAGACTTTAGATATAGATAAAACCGAACACGTAAACTATAATTATCCTCTTATTGCTTTAGAAGGTATTGTGGTTGGAATTTTAACAGGTCTTGTTGGTGCTGGTGGTGGATTTTTAATTATTCCAGCGCTTGTTCTTTTAGCAAAATTACCTATGAAACGCGCTGTTGGTACGTCTTTGCTAATTATTGCAGTAAAATCCTTAATAGGCTTTTTAGGCGATCTTCAAAATATAACGGTAGATTGGTCATTCCTGATTACATTTACCGCGTTTTCAATTGTAGGAATTATAATTGGTGTTTATGCTTCAAAACTGGTAAGTGACAAAAGATTAAAAAAATGGTTTGGTTACTTCACTTTCGTAATGGCGTTTTATATCTTCTATAAAGAAATACTAAGTTAAATGTAACAAAAATCACAAATCAAAAATCCAATATTCTGTATCTTTATATACAAATGAAAAGGGAATAAATTAAAATATTCACATTATGATTATCGAACAAATATATACAAACTGTTTAGCACAAGGTGCTTACTATATAGAATCTCAAGGCGAAGTTGCAATTATTGATCCACTTCGGGAAACACAACCTTATATTGATAAAGCCAATAAAAACAAGGCGAAAATCAAGTTCATTTTTGAAACGCATTTTCATGCCGATTTTGTTTCAGGTCATGTCGATTTAGCAAAGAAAACAGGTGCTACAATTGTTTACGGACCTGGAGCTGAAACCTCATATGACATTTACTCAGCAAGTGATAATGAAGAATTTAAAATTGGAAATATCACTATAAAAGCATTACATACACCTGGTCACACCTTAGAATCAACCACCTATTTATTGGTTGATGAAAACGGAAAAGACCACGCTATATTCTCTGGTGACACTTTGTTTTTAGGCGATGTTGGTCGACCAGATTTAGCGATTAAATCAGATTTAACGAAAGAAGATTTAGCAAAAATGCTTTTTGAGTCCCTACGGACTAAAATCATGACTTTAGCCGACGATGTTATTGTTTATCCTGCTCATGGTGCTGGATCGGCTTGCGGAAAAAACCTCAGCAAAGAAACTGTTGGTACGATTGGCGACCAAAAAAAGACCAACTATGCGCTTCGAGCAGATATGTCTAAAGACGAATTTGTAAAAGAAGTTCTAGATGGTATTGCGCCTCCTCCTCAGTATTTTGCAAAAAATGCCATGCTCAATAAAATGGGCTACGACAATTTTGAAACGGTTTTAGAAACGGGTGACATTCCCTTGTCTCCTGAAGCTTTTGAAGCCATGGCGAATAGTGAAGACGCTCTGGTACTAGACGTAAGACCTCAAAGCGATTATATACAAGGCCATATTCCTAATTCGATTTTTATTGGATTGAATGGCGGATTTGCCCCTTGGGTTGGTGCTTTAATCACTGATATCAAACAGCCTATATTACTGGTCGTTCCTGAAGGCAAAAGCAAAGAAGCTGTGACGCGTTTATCGCGTGTTGGTTACGACAATACTTTAGGGTATTTAAAAGGTGGAATTGATGCCTGGATTTCAGCAGGAAAAGAGATTGACACTCTAGAGTCTATTTCAGCAGAAACATTTGCAAATCGTGTTAAAAACGGAAATGTTAACATTTTAGATGTTAGAAAAGATGGCGAATACGCAAGCATGCATTTAGAAGACGCACAACATTTTGCTTTAGATTATATCAATGAAAATATGAATGCGATTTCTAAAGACAAAACCTATCATATTCATTGTGCTGGTGGCTATCGAAGTGTGATTGCTGCTTCCATTTTAAAAGCACGTGGGTTTCATAATCTGGTAGATATTGCTGGTGGCTTTGGCGCCATTAAAAAGACGGATTTACCAATGACCGATTTTGTGTGTCCAACAACCTTATAAAAACGCAGGCTTCCATTTCAGAATAAAAAAACAGAATTGTTTTTTAGATAATTTCGGCACTTAAACCTGCCTCTAAAAGCATGGTACAACGCGGTTCTAACTCTTTGTACTCCCCTGTTTTTACAGTACACTGTCCTTTGTAGTGAACAATTATAGAACACTGTTCAGCTTGTTCAGGAGTGTGATCACAAGCATAGATTAAGGTATCTATGACATGATCAAAGGTATTGACCTCATCATTATACAAAACAATCTCATTTAGAGGCTGTTCTAAAGTATCGACGAGAAATTCTTCTTTTACTTTTTCTTTGGTGCTCATTATTTGGTGCATAGCAATTGACTTAATGAGGTTGGTTGTATTCTATTTGTATAAATTTAAAAATTATTTCTGAAACTTTAAAGCGACCCATTGGTTTCTTTCTAAAGTTTCAACGTGCTTAAGGTGGTGTTTATTACATTCGGCAACAATTATAGGTATATCATCATTATAAAATCCGCTTAAGAATAATTGTCCGCCAGCCTTCAGCGTCGCGTTATAGGTTTGCAAATCGTTAAGTAAAATATTCCGATTGATATTTGCAATAACAACATCGTACTGTCTGCCAGGAAGCAAACTCGCATCGCCTTCTAAAACTGTAATACGCTTACAATTGTTACGTTCGACATTTTCAAGACTATTAAGGTAACACCAATTATCATAATCGATCGCATCTATTGGCTGAGCGCCTTTCATTTCGGCTAAAATAGCGAGAACACCCGTACCGCAACCCATATCCAGAACCGATTTATTTGTAAACTCATTTTTCAGAATATACGCAATCATCATATGCGTTGTTTCATGATGTCCTGTACCAAAACTCATTTTGGGTTCAATAATGATATCGTATTGCGTATCTGGTTTTTCGTGGAAAGGTGCGCGAACCGAACATTGGTCATTCACAACAATAGGATTGAAATTTTTCTCCCATTCGGCATTCCAGTTGGTTTGTTCAATCTCTTCGGAAGTGTAGGTAATTTCAAATTCATCTGATTTCAATATTTGAACATCTTCAAGAATAGCGTCATGCCATTCGTCTTTTTGAATATAGGCCGTGACACCATCTTCGGTTTCAACAAAACTCTCAAAACCAGCATAACCCAATTCAGCAATGAGGATTTCTACAGCGGGTTGTAAAGGCTGCACCTTAAAATAGTAGCCTATATAAATCGTATTTGACATGTCATTTCTTTAGGCTACAAAGTTACATTGAATTTGTATAAGTTAAATTCTTTTTATAATCCATTTATCCTGATCAAAATAACCAACATCCATAGGTCCTGGAATGTGTTCTAAGACTTCAAATTTATCAGCAAATAATTGTCTCATAAATTGAGGCGGTTGATAAGCAGCATAGGTTCGATGGCCTTCTAATGTATTTCCTTTAACCACTAAGACATCTGACTCATATTTTTTTTGATCTGATTTGGTAAGTTTTACTTTATAGTTCTCACCATGTGTAGTGAGAATCAAAACAGCTCCAACTTTAGAGATACGATACAATTCGTTGATCCAATTATGATGGTTTTCTTCAGAAAGATGCGTAAATATGGACAAACCGTAAATGGCATCAAAAAACTGATCTTTAAAATGGGTTGGAGGATTGATCTCATTTTCAAAAAAACGCACACCATCAATATACTTTCTATTCCAGGAAATAGAATCTGTATTGTAATCGGTTCCAAAGATATGTGACTTAGGAAGCAATTCAGGAAAATGCCTTACAACTCTTGAAGGCCCGCATCCCCAATCAAGTATATTCTTATCATTTAAGTTTGTATACTTCTGAAACATTTTAATTAATTCTTCAGCTTTTTGTCTCCCTTTAGTCAAGTAATAGCTGTAATTAACATTATGCGATTCGTAAAGTAAATAATCTGGTGGAATAGCAATTTCGGGATGTTCCAGTTTAAACCTTTTGTTTTGCAATCGGTTTTTATACTTCATATAACGATAACGCAGATTATCTAGCAACCGAATGGCACCAATACTCCTTAAAATTTGTTTCGGAAGTGCTAAACTCATTTAAAATGCGTTCACGATGGCATAAAAATCTTCTGCTTTTAAAGAAGCTCCACCAATGAGTCCGCCATCTACATCAGGCTTCCCAAAAATCTCTTTAGCATTGTTAGGTTTTACACTGCCTCCATAGAGAATTGTCATATCATTTGCGACACCAGTTCCATAGGTAGTTTCTAACGTTTTTCTGATAAACGCATGCATGTCCTGAGCTTGTTCCGGACTAGCAGTTTCGCCAGTACCAATGGCCCAAACAGGTTCATAAGCCAAAACTATATTTTTAAATGCGGAAGCCTCTAAATGAAACAACGCCTTTTTAATCTGGTTTTCTACAACCGTTTCTTCTTGTCCGGTTTTACGATCGGCTAACTCTTCACCGAAGCAAAAAATAACACGCATGTTGTGTGCTAATGCTGCATCTACTTTTTTAGCTAATGACGCATCGGTTTCATTAAAGTAAGCACGGCGTTCGCTATGGCCTAAAATCACGGTTTTTATACCAATACTTTTTAACATTTCTGCACTAACTTCTCCTGTATAGGCACCGTTTTCGGCAAAATGCATGTTTTGAGCCACCACTTCAATATCATCTTCTCGTGTCGATTCAAAGGCATGCCATAGATTTGTAAACGATGGTGCAATCATAACCTCAGCATTTGAGGTTTTCGTTTGTTGTTTTAGGTGTGAAATTAGCGATGCAGTTTGCGCTAAGTCATTATTCATTTTCCAGTTTCCGGCTACAATGTGTTTTCTCATGTGTCTTAATTTTTGGTTTCCTAGGAAACACCAATTATTTTAAATGTTCTCTTATTTTCGGGTCATCAATTTTTATTGCTCGGTATAATTTAATAGCACCTTTTGTATCAATTACCATATATCTTGGCACCCAGTCTAAATCGATAGCTTTACTAAAAGCGCTATCCCAACCTGAAAGCATAAAATAATGGTCGCCCTTGATATTATATTTTTTGATTCCGTTTTTCCAGCTTTCCTGCGTTTTATCCATAGACAAAAACACATAAGCAACCTCGTCATAGTCATTCTGCAGCGCTTTTAAACCAGGAAACCCCACCAGACAATCTCTACACCAGCTTGCCCAAACGTCTATTAAGATTGTTTTACCTTTATGAGTTTCAAGAATTGACTTAAAGTTTACTGATTCGCCTTCGGAATTGATAAAGGTAGCATTTAAGGCCTCATCAGAAAATGAAACCGGATCTGGTTGAACGTCGCAGTTTAAAAAGAAAACTCCGATACTTAAGATGATTAATACATGTTTCATTTTATTCTAATTTTACTTTTGGATCAAGCCATCCGTAGATGATATCCACAAAGATATTAATCCCAATGAATACGATGGCAATCACTAAAACCGACCCCATAATTACTGGCAAATCTAGTGTATTTAATGCATTGACGATTTCTTTTCCGAGACCATTCCACCCAAAAATATATTCTACAAAAACAGCTCCGGCTAACATGGAAGCAAACCAACCAGAAATAGCCGTCACAACTGGGTTTAAGGCATTTTTAACAGCATGTCTTTTTATGATTTGAAATTCACTTAAGCCTTTAGCTCTTGCTGTTCTGATATAATCCTGGTTAAAAACTTCTAAAAGCGAATTGCGCATTAATTGAATGACAACTGCCAGAGGACGTATTCCCAGTACGATTGCTGGCAATATAAGATTCTTCCATCTGATATGAACTTTTTCTCCAAAATCGTCGAGTTCATATAAGCTTCCGGTCATTTCCAGATGGGTATATTCATGAAGCACAAAACCAAATAGCCAGGCAAATAATATAGCACTAAAAAAGGACGGGACACTCATTCCGAAGGTACTAAAAATTTGAATCGTTTTATCAATCCACCGATCTTTATATAATGCCGAAATAATACCGAAAACAATCCCCAAAACAATAGCTATAAAAATAGCCGATACTGCTAACACTACTGTATTTGGTAAGGTTTCGCCAATAACCTGAGATACCTTTTTACCTTGCTTGGTAAAAGACTCTCGTAAATACGGAAACTTAAGTACAGTCGTTGTATTTCCTATAGTAAACAATTTTGACGCACTGTATTTCCCTCCTTCAAGAAAGGTGTAGTCTTTAGCATTGGTAGAGTGAAACGATAGCGGAGACACATCATTGAGGTAATAAAAATACTGTGTTGAAATAGGCTTATCAAAACCGTATTTTGCTTTAACAATGGCTACTTGTTCACTGTCTTCATTTTGACCCAGCATCATTTGAGCAGGATCACCAGGAAGCACGTTAAATAAAAAAAAGATAACGGTTACCACACCAAAAAGTGTGAGTATTGCGTAAAAGCCTTTATTTAACAGATATCTAATCAGCTGGTTAAGGTTTAATGAATATTAAAATTCTAAATCTTCTAGGTCGTTCCAATGTGCTTTTTGAGTCACAGTTCCTTTTTCAAGAACAACAACTCCCGGATTGGCTCTCACAATGGTTTTCAATACTTTTTCGTCACATAAATAGAATTCAAAGCCAAGGTTATAAGTTTCTTTAATTTCCATTTTCTTTGGTCCTCCAGAAGCGGTTAAGCCAATCACTGTATATCCTTTATTTTGAGCACGATCTGCTAAAGCTTTGAGTTTTTTCATGCCTTCAGCTTCAGATTTTTCTAAGCTGTAAGACACGATCATAACGAGTTTATCTTCCTCTAGAAATTGCTGGGTTAAATCTTCATCGTCAGATTCGATTGAGAAATCCTGTATTTTAGGTACATCGCCTTCTTCTATAACCTGAGTTTCAACACCAACAATCTCATCGTAGGTTTTTGGTCCGCGACCTCTATCAGTCAATGTTTTTTCTTCACCGTTCAGCTTATATGTCCAAATATAATCGGTTACTGCTTTTTGCGCATCTGGTGGTAATTGCATATTTTCCTGAAGGTTATCCCCTATTTTATAAGCTCTAAAATCGAAAGCCGGCAAATGCATTAAGACGTAATATCCAAACCAAAGGCAAACAATAAAACTCATCAATGCTGTTACTGTAAGACCAAACTTTGTGAGTAATGGTTTTATATGACGTTGTCCAACAAATAAAATAACAATCATTACGAGCAATATGACATCTTTCCAGAACGATTGCCAAGGTGTTAATTTTAGAAAATCTCCAAAGCAACCACAATCCTTAACTTTATCAAAGTAAGCCGCATAGAAGGTTAAAAATGTAAAGAAAACGATCATGGCCAACAAACTCCAAACTGTAAATTTAGGTTTATAACCAATGAGTAAAAACACACCTAATACGACTTCAAAAACAACAACAAACACTGAAATCCCTAAGGCATATGGCATCAATGATGGCAAGTCTAAAACATCATAACTAAAATACTCCTGTAACTTATATGAAAACCCTAAAGGGTCATTCAGTTTAATAAATCCAGAAAAAATAAATAAGCCTCCAACGAGGATTCTACAGATGTTAACTAGTGCTTTCATAATTTTCTATCATTCCTGCGGACGAGGAATTTATTTATTGATACTTATATTCTTTGTTTTATTATCTGAAAACGCAGGACGAGATGTTAATCGTCTTTAAGGTGGATTAAGGCAAATACCGAATAATTAATCATATCCTGATAATTGGCATCAATCCCTTCACTTACTAATGTTTTTCCTGCATTATCTTCAATTTGTTTTACACGTAATAATTTTTGTAAAATCAAATCGGTTAAACTACTCACTCGCATATCACGCCAGGCTTCACCATAATCATGATTTTTATCCATCATCAATTGCTTAGTCACAGCGATATGTGCATCGTAAAGTGCTGTGGCTTCATCTAAAGATAAATCCGGTTGCTCTACAACGCCTTTTTCTAACTGTATTAAAGCCATAGTGCAATAATTAATAATTCCGATAAACTCGCTAACTTCACCTTCATCAACTTTACGTTCACTGTTTTGCTGTAAGCCTCTAATGCGTTGGGCTTTGATAAAAATTTGATCGGTTAACGATGGTAATCTAAGAATTCGCCATGCACTTCCGTAGTCTTTCATTTTATTGATAAAAAGACTTCGACATTGGGAAATCACTTCATCGTATTGTTTTGAAGTATCTTGCATTTAAAACATTTAATTTTCCGTAAATTTCGCATAAATTAATCAGATTAAAAAACTTTAACAACACTATATAGTTTTGAACAAAACCATCAATTGTAAAGGACAATTAATAGATCTCAGTCAGCCTAAAGTTATGGGTATTTTGAATGTGACTCCAGATTCATTTTACGATGGTGGACGATTTAAAAACAAGTCGTTAGTAATTCGGCAAGTCGAAACCATGCTCAACGAAGGTGCAACGTTTATCGATATAGGCGCTTATAGTTCGAGACCCGATGCCGAAGACATTTCTGTTGATGAAGAATTGCAACGCAGTCTTCCTATTGTAGAATTTATCATTAAAAATTTCCCTAAGGTGTTACTTTCCATAGACACCTTTAGAAGTGAGGTTGCTCAAGCATGTGTTGAAGCTGGTGCCTGTATGATTAATGATATTTCGGCAGGACGTTTAGATAAAAAAATGCTGAAAACAGTTGCCAAATTGAGAGTACCTTATATCATGATGCATATGAAAGGAACGCCCAAAACCATGCAAAATTTAACACGGTATACCAATTTGGTTAAGGATATCAATCTTTATTTTTCGGAACATATTGCCAAAGCGAGAGCCTTGGGTATTGTCGATTTGATTATAGATCCTGGATTCGGATTTGCAAAAACAACTGCACAAAATTTTGAACTGCTCAACAAATTTGAACTTTTAAAACTAGCCGATTTACCTATTTTGGCTGGTGTTTCGCGAAAGTCTATGATTTATAAAACTCTGGATGCTTCGGCAGATGATGCGCTTAATGGCACTACAGTGCTCAATACGATTGCGCTTCAAAAAGGCGCTTCAATTTTAAGAGTTCACGATGTTAAAGAAGCGGTAGAATGCGTCAAACTCACCCAACAATTACAGTCATGAAATCAACCTACATCTTTATCCTAGCTCTGGTATTATTTTCCTGCGGAAATGAGCGTGTGCTTTTGCTTCCGGAAATTGAAAATGCAGCAATCACCGAAATTCACGATGTATCACATGCGTACTTGTTTTATGATGTCACACAAACTGATAGTATAGAACTCAACCGAAAAAACCTCATTAGTACGACTAACTGGCTGATTAATGTTGATAAACGATTAAGTTTAGCACAGGCAATTCCGAAGATAAAATTATTGCAAGACAAAAAGCGCAATGCCAAAATGCACAAAAATGAAGCTGCTAAAAATTACTATACCTGCAATGACACGAGCATTCAAAACTTGGGGTTTTTGGAGTTTACTGATTTAGAGTATTGGGAAGAAAGTTCGCAAAGTTTTATGATGAAAACGTCGCAGCTATATTTTGACAGAATATTTATTCACCCTGAAATTCATGTGGATAAAAAAATCCATATAATGCATTTTAAGAACGATACAATTCCAGAAAATAAAATTATTAATTTTTCGGATTTTGGTAATTTTCTAGAAACAGAGCAAAATAAAAACACTAAAGACTCATTAATAGTATATTTAAATTTTCAAAAAGATTTAAACTTTCAAGATTACATAAAATTTAAGTCAACGATTAAAGACCTCAATATATCTGGTGTTAGAATTGACAATACCGAATTCATATATTAATCATATTTTGTTACATTTACGCTAAACCACTTTAACTTGGAAAAATTCAAATTTTGGGATTTTGGAATCATAGACTTTATCGATGTCTTTCTAGTCGCGATTTTGCTTTACTATGTCTACAAACTGGTTAAAGGTACAGTTGCCGTTAATATTTTTATTGGTATCATTATCATCTATCTGGTGTGGCGCGTTACAGATTTTTTAAATATGTACATGCTGCATCGCATTTTTGATGGTTTTATTAAAGTAGGAATCATAGCGCTTATCGTCGTATTTCAGCCAGAAATACGAAAATTCCTGCTCATGGTTGGTTCCACAAATTTAAGTGGTCGTGGAAAGTTTTTCAAAAAGATGAAATTTTTAAAAACCGAAGCCGAAACCGAAACCGATATTCACGCCATTGTTGCTGCTTGTGATAAAATGGGTCAATCGAGAACAGGTGCGCTTATCGTTTTAGAACGTAATAACAATCTGGATTTTTTGACCAATACAGGTGATGAAATGAACATTAAAGTCACTCAGCCCATTATCGAAAGTATCTTCTTTAAAAATAGTCCGCTACACGATGGCGCCATTATAATTGAAGATAATGTGGTAAAAGCGACACGTGTGATTCTTCCTGTTAATAACGAGAAAAACATTCCGCAACGCTTTGGTTTACGACATCGTGCCGCTGTAGGGATTACCGAAAAAACAGACGCCCTAGCTTTAGTGGTAAGTGAAGAAACGGGTCAGATTTCCTATTTAAAAAACGGAGAATTTGTGATGTATGAAGATACTGCCGAACTTACAACATTACTTTTTAAAGACCTGACGTAAATGACATGTAAAAACTGTGATACGCTTCTCAATTCTGAACAACATTACTGCTATGAATGTGGCGCAAAAGTGATTAAAAACAGACTGACAACCAAAAACCTGTTTAGCGAATTTAGTGAGCAGTTTTTAAGCTATGATAATAAATTCCTAATTACCTTTTTTGATCTTTTTAGAAAACCAGAAAGCGTTATTCACGGCTATATTACTGGCACCAGAAAAAAATATATAAATGTCATACAGTACTTAGCAATTTCATTGACACTTTTAGGATTACAACTTTTTATTTTAAATAAATTTTACCCCGATTTTTTCGCTGCTGCCTATACAGATTTTGGAAACTATTTTGCCATGTATCCAGAAAACACAAGAGTTGAGGCTAAAAAATTTATGAGCAACTATCTGGCATTTATAAACGAATACCAAAGTTTAGTATATATCATAGGAATTCCGTTTACAGCCATTGTGACTTACTTTGCTTTTCGAAAAGAAAAGCTATTAAATTACATCGAACACGTGGTGGTAAACACTTATTTAACAGCTCAATATGTTGTATTTACTTTTTTCCTTTATTTAATTTTTGCTGTTTTAAACCTTAATGTAAACGTATTAATTAATATTTCTTTAGTGCTGTATCTGTTTTATTACGGATTTGTGTTTTATAGAATCTACAAGTTACGGGTAACCACCATATTTTTACGTTTCTTGTTATCCTTAGCTATATTAGGTGTTATGTTTTTAATCGTTCTAACTTTAGGAATAATTATAGGAATTGTATATCTGAAATTTCTTAAATAAATTGAACCCGTGAACTGTAAAAATTGTCATATCGAACTTCCTGCAGAAAGTGATTTCTGTAATCATTGCGGTGGAAAAATTATTAGAAACCGACTAACATTCAAAAACTTATTTGAACACATTAGTGAAACCTTCTTTAATTATGACAATAAACTATTACGAACACTAATCGATCTATTTAAAATCCCAGAAGTCGTGATTGGCGGCTATATTGACGGCGTTCGCAAACGCTATGTGAATCCGATAAGTTATTTTGGTTTAGCCCTCACTTTAACAGGTTTGTATATTTTAATCTTGAGTAAATTTTATCCTGAAGCGATGGATTTTTCAGCATTTGCCGTAGAAGGTCAAGAAGAATTTCAAAGAAAAAACATGAGCTTTGTTCAAGAATACATGTCCTTTTTTATGATGCTTTACATCCCAATATATGCACTTATAGCACGTATAACGTTTGTAGGCTTAAATAAGTTTAATTACACCGAATTACTTGTCGTATTACTATATTGGCAATCTCAAGCCTCAATTATAACGGCATTTATAATTGTCATTGGTGCTATGTTTGGGATTTCACAAGGCCACATGAGCATGGTTATGCTGCCACTTATGATGCTTTATGCGGCGTATATCTTTAAACGTCTCTACCAACTTAGCTTCGGAGAAATACTCTTAAGAACCCTTCTCTTTGGAGTGGTTTTAGGTATTGTTTTTATAATCTTCACCATCATCATGCTTATTGTGATGTATTTAACAGGCGATTTACAACAATTAATAGAAGCACAAAAAGCAGCGATGGAAGCAGCAAAAGCCTAACTATACGGCTTCCGCTTTCAAAAACTGAACCTCATAGAGATTTCTATAATACCCATTATCTACTTTTAATAACTCTTCATGTGTGCCTTTTTCGACGATTTGACCCGCAGACATGACTATAATCTGATCAGCTTGCTGAACCGTTGCTAAACGATGAGCAATCACAATCGACGTTCGGCCTGAAGTAATTTTATCGGTAGCATCTTGTATTAATTGTTCCGAATAGGAATCTACCGAAGAGGTCGCTTCATCAAGCACCAAAATACTTGGATTGGTCACATAAGCTCTTAAAAATGAAATGAGTTGACGCTGACCAGAAGACAACATCGATCCGCGTTCTTTAACATTGTAATGATACCCATTAGGAAGGCTGGAAATAAACTCGTGTATTCCTATATCTTTAGCCGCTTGAATCACTTGGGCTTCAGAAATATTAGGATTCTTCAGTGTGATGTTATTTAAAATCGTATCAGCAAATAAAAATACATCTTGTAAAACAACAGCTATTTGCGATCGCAACGATTGTAAGGTCATCTTTTTAATATCAGTGCCATCTATAGCAATGATCCCATCATTGATGTCATAAAAACGATTCAGTAAATTAATGATAGTCGACTTCCCAGCTCCTGTTGCACCAACAATAGCGACCGTTTCTCCAGCTTTTACATCTAACGAAATGCCTTTAAGCACTTCTTCATCGGCTACATAAGAAAAATGAACATTTTCAAACGAAATATCTCCTTTAAATTCGGTTGCAATTTCAGAACCAGAATCGTCAATTTGTGAGGTCGTATCTAAGACTCTAAATACACGGTCTGCTGCAACCATTCCCATTTGAAGCGTATTGAATTTGTTCGCAATCTGATTTAAGGGTCTGAATAACATAGGTACATACATTATAAAGGCAAACAATTCGCCTTCACTAGCTGTGCTGCTAAATACAACACTAATTCCGCCAACCCAAATAATGGTTCCTAAGGTTATTGAAGATAATAAATCTGCAATAGGAAAAAACACAGAGTTATACCAGACTGTTTTTAGCCAGCCTTTTTTATGACGTTCGTTAATTTCTTTGAATTTTTTAAATTCGGTAGCTTCCCTTGTAAACAATTGAAGAATCTTCATACCTGTAACGCGTTCTTGCACAAATGAATTTAAATTAGAGACTTCGGTTCGTACTTCTTCAAAAGCGCGTTTCATGTATTTCTGAAAAATCTTAGTGGCAAATAATACAATGGGCATGGTTACAAAAGCAATAAGACTTAATTTCCAATTCATGTAAAACATCATTCCACCTACAACCAGCATTTTCAGAATATCGCTAAAAATCATAAATAGCCCTTGACCAAAAATATCTGCAATACGTTCCATATCGGTAACCGTTCTGGTAATTAAAACGCCCACTGAAGAATTATCATAATATTTCATTCGGAAACGCAATACATGATTGTATAGTTTTACCCGAATATCTTTCACAACAGATTGCCCTAACCAACTAGCATAATAAATAAACAACAACTGGCTTACGACTTCTAATAGCAACAGCACGAGCATGATGATTATATAAATTAAAAACCCATCATAGTCTTGCGGTTTTACATTTTCATCAATGGCTTTTTGTAATACCCAAGGACGCAAAGCCCCAAAAACAGCTAGACCAATCACGCAAAGTAAGGAACCAAAAAACACCAACCTATACGGATTAATGTACTGTAATAAGCGCTTAAACAAGGTGAGGTCAAAAACTTTTTTCTTTTGGTTTTCCATTTAATATTTTAAAGTTTTATGTCTGTTGAATAATCTACATTAACCAAATATAAGCCCTGAGCTGGTACCGAAAACCCAGCTTCACTTCTACTTTTAGACTTTATTATGTCATGTAATTTTTCTAATTCTATTTTTCCTAAGCCGATATTTATAAGAGTTCCTACAATTGCACGAACCATATTTCTTAAAAAGCGATCGGCTTTAATGATAAAAATTAATTCATCGTTTTCAATCAACCATTCGGCTTGCATGAGTTTACAATAATACGTTTTTACATCTGTTTGCACCTTAGAAAAGCATTGAAAATCATTATACTGCAATAGTATTTCACAAGCTTTATTCATCAGGTCCACATCTAAAGGTTTCTGTAAGGCATAAGAAAAATCATAAGTAAACACATTTTTACGTGTCGAAACTCTATAATGATAGGTTCGGCTTATCGCATGAAATCGTGCATGAGCATCGCTTTTAACTTCAAAAACAGCGTGTATTGCAATGTCTTTAGGAAGAAAAGAATTGAGCTTAAATACAAAATTCTCAGGCAATACTGATTCAAAATCAAAATGCGCAAAAAGCTGTGAGGCATGAACACCAGCATCGGTTCTTCCCGCTCCAACGACAACTATAGTTTGTTTTAGAAGCGTTGATAATGCCTGTTCTAAAACCTCTTGTACTGAGATAGCGTCGGGCTGATTTTGCCAACCATGGTATGCTTTTCCGTTATATGATAATTCGATAAAAAACCGCAATAGAAATGTTATTTTTGTAAAAACACAAAGATAAATAGTTTTGATGGTTATCATCTTACATTAACATAATTAAAACATGTTCCGTGGCTACGGAAAGCAAACATGACTAAAATCCTCTTACTTTCTGATACGCATAGTTATATAGATGATGCGATTTTAAAATACGTAAAACAAGCCGATGAAGTTTGGCATGCAGGTGATATTGGTGATTTACAAGTTACCGATAAAATTAAGGCATTAAAACCCCTTCGTGCTGTTTACGGAAACATAGACGATGCCAAAGCACGTACAGAATTTCCAGAAAACAACCGGTTTATGTGTGAAGATATTGATGTATGGATCACACATATTGGAGGCTATCCGCCAAAATATAACAGTCGAACACGAGATGTGATAAAAGCGAATCCACCACGTATTTTTATCAGCGGCCATTCCCATATATTGAAAGTGATGCCAGATAAGCGCTATAACCTTATTCATATGAATCCTGGTGCTGTTGGCAAACATGGATTTCATAAAATTAGAACCATGTTGCGTTTTACAATAGATGGCAATAAAATTGAAAATCTTGAAGTGATCGAATTTCCGAAGCGATAGTTCAATATTTTTTTACATAAAAAAGCCCAAGATCTTCACCTTGGGCTTACGCACTAAAATAATTAAGATAATAGGGTTTATCGTAATCGATCGACAGATTTTACAAGGTCTTCATCCTTTTTTATGGCTTTATTGGCTAACACCAATAATACGATAGATAAAATAGGTATGAATATCCCAACACCCTTCTCTGAGATGTGACTCTCTCCAGGTGGTATTAGCAATTGATACACAAAAAATCCTAATAAAATAAAGTTTAATATGATATTAAGTCGTCCCAAAACAAATTGAAACTTCCTGTTTTTATAACTAAAAATCGAAATTAAAGATAATAACGCAGATCCCAAAAACAAACCGAGATATAAATATTCATCTTTAGCATATACGGGAACATCGGCACTGTTTGTCCATAAATGCAATACAAATATTAAACCAGCAGATACCAGAGCCGATAATAAAAGATATAGTGTTTGTATGCGTTGAATCATTTCTTATTATTTCTAACGAAGCACAAAATTAATAGTTTCTTTTTTAAAAGTTATATTAAATTTTAAAAATAAAATTGTATTATTGCAATAACGTTCTGTTACGCTCAGAGTTGCAGAGGGTTAAATCTTCAGGTTTTTTTCAAATTTTCCCTTCATTTATAATTTTCAGAAAAAGAGAAAAGTAAGAAACGAATCCATTTCAAAGAATAAACTTAATTAGTATACATATACATGTTCGAAATTTCCGAATTAAAAGCAAAGAAGCTTCCTGAACTTCAGGAGATAGCTCAAAAACTAAACGTACCAAAATACCGTTCGTTAAAAAAATTAGATCTAGTTTACCAAATATTAGACTTACAAGCAGCCAATCCTGAAGCTGTAAAAAAAGAAGTTGTAGCTGCAAAAAAACCTGCTCCTGAAAAAAAAGCAGAGCAAAAAAAGCCAGCGCCACAACAGCGCAAACCAAGAGCTCGTGTTGAGAAAAAGCAAGACGACAAATCGGCTCAACAAAAAATGAATTTAGATGATAAAAAAGACGATAAGTCTTCTAAATCAAATTCTAATGAGCAAAAAGATACTAGAAATAATAATTCTAAATCAAACAACCAGAACAACGATAACCGTTCTAAAAGTTCTAATGACAACAAGCAAAATAATCGTCAGAAGAATGATAGCAATAAGCAGAACAATCAACGTTCTAAAGAAAATAATGGTAATCAACACAAAAATAACGGTAATAAAGACAATCGTAACCGTTACAGAGAACCCGATTTTGAGTTTGATGCCATCATTGAAAGCGAAGGTGTTTTAGACATCATGCAAGATGGTTATGGCTTTTTAAGGTCTTCAGATTATAACTATTTATCATCACCAGACGACATCTATGTATCGCAGTCCCAAATTCGTTTATTCGGATTAAAAACTGGTGATACTGTTCTTGGTCATGTACGACCTCCTAAAGAAGGTGAAAAATATTTTCCTTTAATAAAGGTCAGTAAAATTAATGGTCAAAAACCAGAAGTTGTTAGAGATCGTGTCTCTTTTGAACACTTAACACCATTATTTCCACAAGAAAAATTCAATATTGCCGAAAAACAAAGCACGATATCTACTCGAATTATGGATTTGTTCTCTCCTATCGGAAAAGGACAACGTGGTATGATTGTATCGCAGCCTAAAACTGGTAAAACAATGCTTTTAAAAGATGTTGCCAATGCTATAGCGGCTAATCATCCTGAAGTTTATCAAATGATTTTATTAATTGATGAACGCCCTGAAGAAGTTACAGATATGCAACGTAATGTTCGCGGTGAAGTGATTGCTTCTACCTTTGATAAGGAAGCACATGAGCATGTTAAAATTGCGAATATTGTATTAGAAAAAGCAAAACGCCTCGTTGAATGTGGTCATGATGTGGTCATTCTTTTAGACTCTATCACACGTTTAGCAAGAGCTTACAATACCGTACAACCTGCATCAGGTAAAATATTAAGTGGTGGTGTTGATGCCAATGCGCTTCATAAACCAAAACGTTTCTTTGGTGCTGCCCGAAATATTGAAAATGGTGGGTCATTAACTATTATCGCTACAGCCTTAACCGAAACAGGATCAAAAATGGATGAAGTGATTTTTGAAGAATTTAAAGGAACTGGTAATATGGAACTTCAATTAGATCGTAAGATTTCGAACCGAAGAATCTTCCCAGCTATTGACTTGACATCTTCGAGTACGCGTCGTGATGACATCTTATTAGATGAGACTACCATTCAAAGAATGTGGGTGATGCGTAAATACCTTGCCGATATGAATCCAGTTGAAGCGATGGAGTTTATTAATGACCGATTCAAACAAACAAGAAACAACGAAGAGTTTTTAGTTTCTATGAACGGATAACTAAAAGCCTTTAAAAAATAATAAAAGCCCTAACCAAAAATGGTTAGGGCTTTTTTATTTCTCAAATACGCGCCATTAACATTTGAACATCTTATAGGCAACAAAAAAAGCTTCTCGATAGAGAAGCCTTTATAATTTTAATTTTAAGTTCTAGTTAGCTTAGGGAAGCTACATGCTTTGTTAAACTAGATTTTAAATTAGCTGCTTTATTATCGTGGATAATATTGTTTTTTGCTAATTTATCAATCATAGAAATAACTGAAGGCAAGTATTCTTTTGCTTCTTTTTCTTTTTCCATATCACGTAATCTCTTGATAGCACCACGAGTTGTTTTGTGCTGATATCTGTTACGTAAACGTTTAGCTTCGTTACTTCTTATTCTTTTTAATGCTGACTTATGATTTGCCATTGTATTTCTTTCTTATTAAAAAATTGTAGCCCGTAGGGGAATCGAACCCCTCTTACCAGGATGAAAACCTGGCGTCCTAGCCGATAGACGAACGGGCCATTTGAGTTATTTCAGTTAGAAACTTAAATTTAAGTCTCTTTTCAAATGAACATGCAATTACTCATTGCGGATGCAAAAATACAACTATTTTTAAATGTTGCAACACCTAGATAAACTTTTTTAAAAAAAAATTAATACGCTTTAGCAAACAACACACGATTTGTTGATGGTTTTCCAGAGTATACGCACACTCCAGCCTCTTTTTCAACATTCATAGGAATACACCTAATTGTTGCTTTTGTCAACTCTTTTATCTTTTGTTCGGTTTCTGGTGTTCCATCCCAGTGTGCTGAAACGAACCCTGTTTTACCTTCTAAAACACTTTTAAAAGTTTCAAAATCATCAACTTCGGTAATATGTGAGTTTCTAAAGTCTAATGCTTTCTTAAATAAATCAATTTGAATGGTCTCTAAAAGCGAACTTACTGTTGCTACCAAATCATCTAAAGCAATAATTTCTTTAGTTAAGGTATCACGTCTCGCCAGTTCAACGGTTCCATTTTCTAAATCTTTAGGTCCAATAGCGATTCGTAAAGGCACCCCTTGTAGCTCATGTTGTGCAAATTTAGCGCCTGGACGATGCGTCGTTCTGGCATCAAACTTACAAGAAATACCAAGTCCTTTTAATGCTTTGATGATTCCATTCGCTTTTTCGGTAATTAGTTCTAATTGATCGTCATTTTTATATATAGGAACAATAACGACTTGAGAAGGTGCTAAATTTGGCGGCAACACCAAACCTTTATCGTCGCTATGCGTCATAATTAACGCTCCCATTAATCGCGTAGAAACACCCCAAGATGTCGCCCAAACATGATCTAATTTACCTTCATTGTTAGTAAATTTCACATCAAATGCTTTAGCAAAATTTTGTCCTAAGAAATGTGAAGTTCCAGCTTGTAAAGCTTTTCCGTCTTGCATTAGTGCTTCAATACAATAGGTTTCTACAGCACCTGCAAAACGTTCACTTTCCGTTTTGACACCTTTTATCACAGGAATTGCCATGAAGTTTTCAGCAAATTCTGCATAAACATCATTCATTTGTTCTGCTTCAGCTAGAGCTTCAGCTTTTGTTGCATGCGCTGTATGCCCTTCTTGCCATAAAAATTCTGCAGTACGCAAAAACAAGCGTGTTCTCATTTCCCAACGTACAACGTTTGCCCATTGGTTAATTAAGATCGGTAAATCTCTATAACTTTGAATCCAACCTTTATAAGTATTCCATATTATAGCTTCACTTGTAGGTCTCACTACAAGTTCTTCTTCTAGTTTGGCTTCAGGGTCTACTCGAAGTTTTCCTTCATTATCAGGATCATTTTGAAGTCTGTAATGAGTCACTACAGCACATTCTTTTGCGAAGCCTTCAGCATTTTTTTCTTCAGCTTCAAACAAACTTTTAGGTACAAAAAGAGGAAAATAGGCGTTTTGATGTCCTGTTTCTTTAAACATTCTGTCTAATTCTGCCTGCATTTTTTCCCAAATAGCATAGCCATAAGGTTTAATTACCATACACCCTCTAACTGCTGAGTTCTCAGCTAAATCAGCCTTTACGACCAATTCATTATACCATTTCGAATAGTCTTCTGCTCTACTTGTAAGATTTTTACTCATTATCTGCTTTTTGGCACAAAGTTTGTGATTATGTTAAATAAAAAAATAGTTCAGCAAAACTAACTATTTTTGTAATGTTCAACAATTAAAATCAAAAGATATGCAATTAAACAATTACATAAAGACAAAATTGCCATTTATTGTTGCACTAAGCTTACCTTTCTTGTTTGCTTCTTGTGGATCATACCAATATGTTGGTTATGATAATGATGGTATTTACAGTGACGATGCAGTAGTGTATGAAGAAACAAACAATGCCCCAGTAGAGGACAATAGCATTTACAAAGATTACTTTGATGAAAAATCATCACAATATGACGAAATACCAGATGATGGTAGCGCTATATTTACCGATATAGATTCTTATGTAGGAGATTATGACGAACAACCTTCTGAAGAAGTCCAAACTGGATATGCGGGTTGGGGACAAGATAGCGATCAGGTCTCTATCAATATTTATTCAAATTATGGATGGAACAACTGGGGTTGGTATAACCCTTGGGGCTTCGGATATGGTTATGGATACTCTAGATTTGGATGGAATAGACCTTGGGGTGCCTTAAGCTGGGGTTATATGGGATATGGAAATTTCATTGGATGGAATCCTTATTTTGGCTACGGTTATAACAATTTCTGGTGTCCACCTGGTTACTATGGTTATGGTGGCTATGGAGGCTCATTTTATGGAAATAATATTGCTTACAATTATGGCAGAAGAGGTTCTAACGTCTATGGCAGAAATGGAAATTATGCCGTTGCAAACACAGGAAGACGCTCAATAACAACACGTCGCGCATTAGGAAACTCTTCTAGCGCTGCTCTTACAAATAGATCAAATACAAGACGTACATTAAGTACTACGCGTTCTAATTCTAATACACGATTTAACCCTCGTACAACTAGAACTAGAAGCACTAATACGCGTTCTAATACCAGAGTTACGCCGAGATCGACAAGAACGAGGACCAATAGTTCAAATTCAACGATTAGAAATACCAGATCTACGAGAACAAGAACGAATCGTTCTACGACAACAACACGTTCTAATACTACCAGGTCTAATAGCCGAGTTTCGACACCTAGCAGAAGTAGCAGAAGCTCGTCTTCTACAAGGAGTTCGAGTAGCTCAAGCAGATCGTCTGGAACATCAAGATCGTCAAGTAGAAGTAGCAGATCTGGAGGAAGAGGATAATTCAGTATTATTTAATTCAAAAGTTTTAAAAATTTAATATGAAAAAGTTAACTATACTAGTCATAGGTGTATTATCTATGTCCAATGTTATGGCTCAGGAAATATCTGATGCCCTCAGATTTTCTCAAGATGAAGTTCAAGGTTCGGCCCGATTTAGAGCATTAAGTGGTGCGTTTGGAGCCTTAGGTGGCGATATGTCGGCAGTTAGCATCAACCCAGCTGGATCAGCAATTTTTAGCAGAAGTCACGCCTCAGTATCTCTTTCAAGTTTAAACATTGATAATGATGTGAGTTTTTTTAATGGAAGAAGTGCCTCATCCGACTCAAAAATAGATTTACATCAGGCTGGTGCTGCATTTGTATTTTCAAACAACAATGAAAATGCATCATGGAAAAAGTTTGTTTTAAGTGTTGCTTATGATAAAACAGCTAATTATGATGACCAATGGTTTGCTTCAGGACAAAACACCAATTCTATTGATAATTATTTTTTAGCCTATGCTCAAGGTCTACGATTAGATGAAATCTCAGCTTTTCCAGGTGAAACCATATCGGAAGCGTATGCTGAAATTGGTTCTTTTTATGGCTTCGGAAATCAGCAAGCGTTTTTAGGATACGAATCTTTTGTTTTAGAACCTGAAAGCAATACTGATGACAACACGGCTTACACCTCTAATATTGCACCTGGTACGTTTAACCAGAGCTACAATTACGTTGCTAGAGGATACAATGGAAAGCTAAGTTTTAATGCAGCTGCTCAATATGAAGATAAATTGTACTTAGGTATAAATCTAAATACTCATTTTTTAAACTATGAACGGTTTACCTCTTTTGATGAATCAAATTCTAATGCAGGATCTTTAGTTACTGATGTTGGTTTTGATAATAATTTACTTACCCTTGGAAACGGGTTTTCATTTCAGTTGGGTGCCATTCTAAAACTCACTAAAGAGTTTAGAGCTGGTTTCACCTATAATTCGCCAACATGGCTTACAATAACTGAAGAAACTTCTCAAAGCATCTCTACTATTAGAAATGATGGTGGTGGTAATCTTTCGTCGTTTATAAATCCGAACATTATTAATATTTTTCCAAGTTACAGACTACAATCTCCTGGAAAAATAACAGGAAGTTTAGCTTATGTATTTGGAGAGCAAGGTTTATTAAGTTTTGATTACTCCAGAAGGAATTATAAAAACACAAAATTTAAACCAACCTCTGATGCTTTTTTTGCCGCACAAAATGAAATCATGGATGACCTTTTTAAAATAGCAAATACTTACCGATTTGGTGGAGAGTTTAAACACAAACAGTTTAGTTTTAGAGGTGGTTATCGATTTGAGGAAAGTCCGTATGAAGATGACACCTTTTATGGTGATTTAACCGGTTTTTCTTTAGGACTAGGTTATAACTTTGGAAACACCAAACTTGACTTAACTTACGACAGAGCCGAACGCACAGTTAACAATCAACTCTATGCTGTTGGTTTAACTGATGCTGCTACTTTAGATACTAGTAATTCTAACATTACGCTCACTTTAGGTTTTAACTTATAACACATTACAAACTTTTTATACGATAAAGCTGAACTCAAAGGTTCAGCTTTTTTTGTTGTTGGTATTACTACATTACAACCTGATAATTAGTTGCTATAACAAATCTTTTATCCAATATAATTAGATCAAACTAATCATGATTATAGTTGCAAAACGACTTATGTTTATTTAATAACTTACACGTATTAAATTGTTTAATTTCAAATTATTATTACTAATCATAGAGGTAGACAAAAAAATATTTCACCGATAATTTCATTAAACGAATAGCTTTATAGCTACTCAAAACCATAAAAAAAGCTATACATTTCTGTATAGCTTTTAAATATTATTTTATAAGACCATTACATTTATCTTTTCAGGGTAAAATGGGCTTTAAATTCCTTACGGCTACCTGTATTAGGCTCGTTATACTCTACAACAAACCAATAATCACTTGTTGGCATCGGGTTCCCATTATAGGTTCCATTCCAACCATCTCCGGTCGGACTGAGTTGTTTGAGTAACTTTCCGTATCTGTCAAATATATAAATTTTTGCGCTTGGTTGATTATTTATTGCGCTAATGTTCCATGTATCATTATAGCCATCTCCATTTGGAGTAAAGAATTTTGGATAATCCATCACTATAACTTCATCACTCGCCTGACCACAACCATTCTTATCTCTGGCTGTTACCACATGTGTCCCCAATGAGACATCTACAAAAACAGGCTCGTCCTGCCAAGAACCATCATCTAAACTATATTCGTAATCACCAACACCTGATACACTCACCTCAATAACATGCGTGTCTGCAAAGGCATCGGTAGTAACCGTGGCTGTAACCTCTGGTGGATTACTCTCTATAACCTCTGTCGTATCACTGCTCTCACACATCGTGTTTACAGAGCTCGTCACATCTGTAACCGTTACACTATAACTGCCGCCCTGTGTTGGCATATAACTGCTATCTGTTGCTCCTGCAATGGCAGTCCCATTAAAGAACCATACAAAACTATAGTCTGTCGCACTTA
>NZ_JANZNR010000007.1 GCF_025153525.1 Psychroserpens sp. SPM9
GGGTGCAAATATACAACCCTTATTTTCTTCTTTCCAAACCTTTTGATATCTTTTTTTTAATTCTTTTTTTTACAAACGCTTAACACCTTAATATATCGACTATTGGGTAATGAAATTTGTTTGAAAAACAGGAACTATTGATATACTATTGGGGTATTAAAGGAAGAAATTCCAAACCAATCCAAATCGAACAGTAAAGTCTCTATAAGGATTATTGGGTGCTGAAAAATAATCATAACCTGTAAATGAAGAATTAAAATGTTCGGCTTTTAAAAAGATTCTTGTTTGTCTTATTTTGGCATTAATAAAGAAGTCCAGCCTAGGGAAGCCTCCTATCTTAGTTTCATTTTGAGAATAAAACTCTGCGAGTAATGGATCATAGCCATCCATATAATAATCGGTAAAATAATTAAATGTAATTCCTGTTTGAAGGTATAATGCCTTTTTTTCAAAAAAATGGTTAGAATAATATAATGTATTTCTAAGGATTAATTCTGGTAAGTTAAGAGATTGAGTATCGTCATTAACTTTTTGGTATAGAATTGAATTATCTAAAGCGAACTTTCCGAATTTAATTTCTTTATCTAATCGTAATTTATATAGATTAATAGATTGAAGTAACTGTTCTGGTTTTATGATATTGAAACCATCTTCGGTACTCGTATCCACTTCCGAAGAAAAGAAAGCAAAATTATCTATCGTTAGATGCTGAAAAGATGCATTAAACAGTTTTTTAGATTTTAGCTCTATGGTGAAGTTATAATTGTCTTGATTTTTAAAACCTTCAATATTATTCCAGTTATAATTTATATAATCACTTTGGTAAAGCAGCAGGTTATAGTTTGGTGAATTAGAATTAAAACCAATACGCCCTTTTAGGTTTATATCATCGGTAATGGCATAGCTAGCTTCTGCTAAAAAGAAATTGCTATCAAACTGTCCTATAATATTAGCACCAATTTCCCCATTTAAAACAAACCCTCCAAATTGATTTGAGTAGCGCCCGTTTAAACTAACGATTTGATCTTTTAATCTATTAGGAATTTGCTGACCGTTTAAAATAGTGACCTTATCGTAACCGTAATTAATATCATTATAGCCTACACCAAAACTAACATCTCCTACAATTGGCGCTTTATAATTAACGAGCAGCTTTGTTTCAAAGTTTTCTAAGGTGACTCTATCTCTAAAATTACTCTGGTTAAACGATTCTCCAAAGTAATCTGAACTGGAAGTTTGTTCGTATTGAAAGTACTTATCCTCAAAATTAATAATATTCTTTATCGATAGTGATTTATTTATCGAGTCGTTTTGAGGAATCAGTTGATATTCATGATTTAGGTAAAATCGCTTTCCAACTAAAATATTTTCTGCATCATCAAAGTTTGGGTCAAAAACAGACCGGTCAATAAAATCTTCATCACCTGAAGTGAAATTGGGTAGATCTTCCGTTTTTAAACCTCCGTTCTCTTGATTTAATAAATCTTGAGTTACGATGTGTGCTTTAGCAAAATAACGTTCGTTCTTGGACTTAAAATTAGATGTAAAGCGTAAATTGCCTGTACTCGTTAATGTATTTTGATAGTTACCTAACGAACGAAGTCCTTTATACGCAATCGAAAAATTAAATTGCTTTGATGTATTAACTGTAAAAAAGGCATCCAGTAATTGCCCTTGCTGAAAAGCTGTTTTAAAAAACAATTCGGTTAATGGAGTGGGAACTTCATAGTAGTTGACATCCTCAATTTCGAAATAGTTAAAATGTCTTGCTCGAGCACCAAATGCCGGTAACAAGTTAGTTGAATTAAATTCTTTGGTTAAGCTGTTATAGGTTTGTCCTAGATTAGCAAACTGAATCAAGCCAAAGTTATCCTTTCTTAAATAATTGAATTTATAGTCTTTAGTAATAGTCAAAGACGTATCAACATATTGAATATTGTTTGCTGCATCAATAATTTTGTATTGTTCTATTTTAGCTACTTTATTATTTACATTCTTACCTTTTTTATCTACCAAACTACTGTCATTAGAATTTAAAGGTCTTGTTGTATCATTCCTAGTTAATTTCTTATTAGGGTCTAAAGTTTGAGCAGTAATACAATTTGATAAGCATAAAAGTAAAATGAAGATATAAAAAGGCTTAATCATATATTTCAGAATTCAATTTGGGTGCAAATTAATAATTCTAAATCAAGAAAATCATAAAAAAAAAACAAAACCCCGAGAATAATCATTCTCGGGGTTTTAATATGGTATTTAAATTAGTTTAAAATAAACTAACTAATTACGGATTCACTGTAAATGGCGTATCTTCGTAGCTTCCATTATCTAGCACACCTTCTCCTTGTGCATGAACAATGATTGAACATGTTACTGAGTAGTTACCTGTTAAAGTAACTCCTCCACCTGTTCCAACTTGACCATCACCATAAGTATCAATTAATCTAAACACATAATCACCATCAGGTAAAGTATACGTTTGTGTAAAGTTTTGAGATACTGTAGCGTTTCCACCAAATGGGAATGTTTCAGGCACTACAAAATTACCAGCTGCATCTTTGATGCTAAATCCAGTTTCAGTAGCCCATACATCACTATTAATCTCTACAACAACATCATTACAGATGATAGCTCTAAAGTAAGTAATAGTTACGGTGTCAAAGTAAGAAGCTTCACCTTCAGGAGCATCAATATTGATAACTAAATCTTTAGTTTCTCCATCTTCTCCAGTAATACCAGAGAAATCTAAGTTTACATCTAAAGTCCCTAAATGAGATCCAGCAGGAATTGTAACTGAACCAATTGTGTATTCACCAGCTACACCAGTAGTTGCTTCGGCATCTACAGTAACTGCTACGTTTCTAGCTTCACTAGATACTGTTGTTACCTCTACAGGAACAGAGATTGTTAAATCTTCTGGCGGAACAGACACATTATAACTTTGAGTTGCAAAAGAGTATGCTGATTGACCATTAATATTGTCAAATACAACCGGATCCTCTTCACAGCTTGTATATGTAATAGTTACAAATAAAGCTAGAACTATTTTTAATATATTATTTTTCATAATTATAAGATTTTTTTATTAGTAACCAGGGTTTTGTTGCCCACCAATTCCAGCATTTGCATTAATCTCTATAATAGGGATAGGTAATGTAAATCTGTAATCTGTAGCAGCTAAAGTACATGCTCCACTTTGAGCATTACAATCTGTAGGATCTCTATCAACCCCTCTATTAGCTGCAGGTCCTAAACGCTTTAAATCTTTATAACGGTGACCTTCAAAACATAATTCAATTCTTCTTTCATCAAGAATAGCTGCATAAGCTTCTTGAGCAGTACCATAAGAAGGCATTGCTTGAGCAGAACCAAAACGCGCATCTCTTAATTGTTTAATTAAAGTAGCTGCACCAGTTAAATCATTATTAGTAGCAACTCTAGCTTCAGCTAACATTAATAACATTTCAGATGATCTAAATACTTTTAAATCGTTCATTAACGGCTTACCTTCTGAACCTGGATATTTTTGGATAATTAAAATATCAGTATTTACCGGATCAGGATCAGTATCATAATTTGGATTGATAATTGAAGAAGGTGCAACACTAACATCATATCTTACATCGTTAGTATCTAATAGGTTGAATAAACCTCTGTCCATTTCAAAATAAGATCCTCCTGTAATCGTAGCATCAACGAAAGCAAAACGAGCACCTGCCCATCCTCCAGCAGCTACAGAACCAGTAGTTCCTTGACCGTCATACGTATCAGTAAGAGTTCTTTCTAGTTTGAAAATAACTTCAGTATTATCAGCATCTAAAAACATTAATTGATATTGTGCTTGATTTGCTAATGGGTAACTAGCTAATAATTGACTAGATAAAGAAGCAACTTGCCCATAATCTTTTCTTGTCAAAGCTGCTCTAGCTCTAATAGCATTAATACCATCTGCAGAAAGAAACGTTGGACTAGATTGCGTACTAATCATACTAGCAGCCATTGTTAAATCTGAATTGATATAATCCCATAACTCTCCAGTAGTATTTCTAAGCGGTTGATAATCTAACGGTGCTACAAAATCAACAACAGGAGCTGCTAAAGTTGAATCATCCGTTGGATCTGGACTAAAATAAGTCATTAATTCTAAGTTAGCATAAGCTCTAATTGCATGTGCTTGTGCTAATACATCATCAAATAAAGCTTGTTCAGTAGCATCTTCAGGTGTAATGTTAGCAGCAGCTTCAATAAGTAATGTTGCTCTGTTATTAACTCTATAGTTTCTTACCCAGAAATCAGATGCTGCAGCACTACCTGCATTCAATACAAAGTCATATAATGCAAAACCTTGTCCACCACTATCAAAACTTACAGCTACTTCATCAGTAAAGTTAGAAGCTAAAGCTATTTCTGGCGATAAATCCCATTGGTTATATACAGCAAGTAAACCTTGTTGTAAATCATCAACCGATTGGAATGCATTTAATGCATCTAATCTACCCGGCTGTCTGATGTCAATTGCGTCGTTACAACCCATAACTATAGTTAGGAGTCCGACAAATAATATTTTACTAAATTTTTTCATGTGTTTTTTTTTTTAAAATCCTAATTCGAATCCTACAGAGATTGTTTTTGGAGTTGGGTAAGATCTTTGTCCACCTAAAGATGAAGGATCAAATCCTCTCCATTCTGTCCATGTAAATAAGTTTTCACCATTTACATATACTCGTGCGTTTGAAAGACCAGTATTCTCAAGGAATTTAGCTGGTACATTGTAACCAAAGCTAGCAAAACGTAATCTTAAGAAATCTGCGCTTTTTAAGAAACGATCAGATGCAAATGAATTTCTATTCGCTGCAGAAGGTGAAGGAATATCAGTAACATCACCTGGCTGAGACCATGCATTTAAAACATCAGTCGATAAGTTGAACTGGCTAACATTATCAGTATTAATGGCATCAGAATAATCAAAATCAAATTGATCAACACCAAGAACATAGTTAAACTGTGTTTGTAAGAAGAAATTCTTATAGTCAATGTTTAGTTTGAAACTACCATTCCATTCTGGAATTGCACTTTTTCCTAACCAAACACGATCATTATCAGCATCAGGGTTTTCAGTAACATCACCATCAGCTGTTAAATATAGAAGCTCACCATTTGCAGGGTTAACACCTACATATCTAAGTGAAAAGATTTCATTTAAAATTCCACCTTCACGTCCAAGACCTATAATTTCGCCATTTTCGCTAGGAATGTCTCTTAACTCAGTCTCATTGTAGTTACCTACAACCCCTACGTTAAGTTTAAATCCACCTTCAGTTTTAGGTAAGAAAATATCATAATCAACAATAAAATCTATACCTCGGTTATATAATTCACCTGTGTTTGCATTTTGTTGAGTTACCCCAGTTGTTGCAGATAAAGGTGTGCTTTGGAAAAGATCAGTTGTTTGTCTTTGGTAAACATCAACAGAACCTCTTAATCTACTATTCCAAACTCCAAAATCTACACCAATATTGCTAGAAGTAATTGTTTCCCATCTCAAAGAACGGTTACCTAATTGTGCTAAACCAATTGAGTTAGCATTTCCATAACCAGAACCTGTAGCAAAGAAATCTTCAGTTAAATCTGGACCTCCAAAATAACCTAATCCAACGATATCTTGGTTACCCGCAGTACCGTAAGATGCTCTTAATTTAAGGTTATCAATTGCTGAACCGTCCATAAATGATTCGTTAGAGATGTTCCAACGTCCAGAAACAGACCAGAAAGTTGCCCATCTGTTAGATCCTGCAAAACGGTAAGATGCATCTCTACGTACTGTTGCAGAGAAACCATACTTTGTATCGTAATCGTAATCTAATGAAGCAAAGTAAGAGAATAAACCTGCGTTTAAGATTTCAGCATTTGCTGTATCAGCAAACAAACCATTTGCAGGAGCAATAAATCCACTACCATCTCCAGGAGAGAATGTCTTGGGATCTAAACCATTAGAAAAATATCCAAATTGTCTAAAGTGAGCTTTAAAGTACTCTGTATATAAACCTAAATCTACTGTATGCTTATCAGCAAACGTTTTATTAAAGTTTAATGACGTTACTTGGTTATAAGAAAACTGTCTTGTTGTAGTTTGTTGTTGAAAACCAGAAGTTGGGTTCTCAGCACCACCGAATAACAATGCGTTAAAAGACGCAGGGTGCTCAGCACGAGTTAAGAATTCACTTTGGTAATCTCCAGCTAATACAACACCAGCTGTTAACCAGTCTGTAATATCATAGTTAAAGTTTGCACTTGCAATGGCTTTAACCTCTTCCTCAAAACGCGTATATGTTAATAATCTATCATATAAGAATAGAGGTGTATTTGTAAATGATAAAGGTGATAATAAATCTGCACCATTCGTATAATCATCAATAGAAATGTAAGGAACAGATTGGTAAGCTCCTAATACGTAGTTTCTGTTAATTGCTCCAGATGCAATACTGTTTGGCTCATTTGATTTAGAGTAGTTAACACTTAAGTTAGCACCATATCTAAATTTTTCATTTGTAGATTTCCCAGTAACGTTTGTTCTTAAGTTGAAACGCTTTAAATCTGAATCTTGTAACACACCTTCAGTATCTTGGAAACCAAAAGATGTAAATTGTGAAGTATTCTCACTACCACTAGTTAAAGATAAAGTATGACTCTGAGTTACACCTGTACGGAAAAAGAAGTCTCTCCAATCAAAATTTGGAGCCGCTGCAATTTGCGCGTCTGTTAAAGGCGTCCCATTCCCAGGGTTAAATACCCCTTGACTGTTACCAGCACCAGCACCATTACCACGATCTCTTTCATAAGTAAGTAACTGTTGCGAGTTCATCATGTTGTAGTCATTATCCTGAAGCGTACTGTAAGCTACATATCCATTGTAGTTTACTTTAAGCCCCTCACCAAAGTTTCCTTGACGAGTTTTGATAATAATTACACCATTTGCACCTCTGTTACCGTAAATTGCTGTCGCACCTGCATCTTTCAATACATCAATAGACGCAATATCTTGTGGGTTAAGAGATCTAAAGTTGTCTTCGTCTACCGGAGCACCATCAATTATAAATAATGGCTCAGTATTACCATTAATAGATCCAACTCCACGAAGTTGTACAAGTGAGTTACCACCTGGTTGACCTGTACTTGTCGTAATATTCAAACCTGGTGCCTGACCAGTTAATGTTTGAACAAAACTCGCATTCGGTCTGTTTTCAATAGTTTCTGCCGATACCCTTACGGTAGCAGCACTTGAAGTCGCTTTACTTTGATTTCTATAACCAACAACCACAACTTCATCTAAAACGGCAGCATCTTCTTCCATAACAACGTTGATAGCAGAATTACCTCCTACTAGTCTTTCAGCTGTTTTCATACTTACGAAAGAAAAAACTAATGTTTCATTAGCACTTGCTTTGATTGAGTAATTCCCATCAAAATCTGTTTGAACTCCACGAGTAGTTCCTTTTACAATTACATTTACACCAGGTAATGGCAAGCCATCCGCCTTAGCTGTAACTGTTCCTGTGACCGTTTTCTCTTGCGCGAAAGAGAGTTGCATCACAAACGCCATAAAAAGCGTCATTAACCATGTTAACTTTAATTTCATAAAACAATTATTTGAGTTAGTCTAGCGCAAACATCTTAATAATATATTAAATAAACAAGTATTTATACTAAAAAAATGTTAACATGCAACTAAATTATAAATAACGTTTTTTGGCATGCCAAGCCTTATAATTACTAGTAATTAGATACATAAACCTTAAAATGGTTGCGTTAAAATTTTAACTTTGTCCAAACTTTAACATTTTGAGTCTAAAACCAACTTTTTCGTATTTAAAATTAGAATGTGGCACAGATGAGGCTGGAAGAGGCTGTTTGGCCGGACCAGTAACTGCTGCTGCTGTAATTTTACCTTCTTCATTTAATAATAGCATGCTAAATGATTCTAAGCAACTTTCTGAATCAAAAAGGAATGCACTCAGACCTGAGATTGAACGTTTAGCTATCTCTCACTCCTATGTTCATATATTTCCAGATGTCATAGATAAAATCAATATTCTTAGTGCCTCTATTCTCGCAATGCATAAATCTATCGAACAACTTTCAACCACACCTGAGTTTATTATTGTTGATGGCAACAGATTTAAGCCTATATTAGATATTCCATTTGAAACCATTATTAAAGGTGACAGCAAATACTTGTCTATTGCTGCTGCCTCTGTTTTGGCGAAAACATATAGAGATGATTATATGGAGAAGATTCACGACGAATTCCCAATGTATAACTGGAAACAAAACAAAGGCTACCCAACAAAAGAACACAGAGCTGCAATAAAAAAATACGGCATTACTAAATACCATAGAAAATCTTTTAGATTATTACCAGAACAGCTCAAATTAGAACTCTAACTTTTTATATTTGCAAAAACCCTATATATGAAAAAACTCTGGTTGATCTTATTCTGTTTTTCAATTATTGTAAGTTGTGATAATTCAAATCAAAAATCGGTGAACCCATTAGCTCTAGTTCCTGAGCATAGTGAAATTCTCATTAAGATCAATTCTTCAGAAGGCCTAAACAATGGCTTAAAAAACAACACACTCATTAAAGCGCTTAAAAGTTTTACCGAAGTTGACCAATTTAATGCGCTTCTACTTCCGCTTCAACAAATTAGCACAAGTCAAAGTCTTATAGCACTTTCAAAAACGAACCATGACAGTCTTGAGATTAGCTATATTATCCCTTATAAAAACCTATCTTTACTATTAGACTCTATTTCAGAACTTAAAATTGATACCACTTTTAATACTTCAGAAAACATTAAAAAATTGGTATATAATAATAAGGACTATTATTTTAAAAATAATGACAGTACTCTTTTTCTATCTAATTCCTACGATTTAACAAAAGCGTCATTTTCTAAATTGGATGTCAATCCTGAATTAGAGACCATTTACAACACTTCTAATAATGAAAAAATGGTTTCTCTCCTTATTAATCATAAAAACAAAGCTCTAAATCCGTTAATATTCAGAGATTCTACATTAAATCATTTGCAATTTTCTAATTATACTATGATTGATAGTGACATATCTCAAAACACCATTTTGATCAACGGTATTACAAAAGCAAATGATTCGTCAAAAAGTTTCATCACAGTTTTTGACAAAACCATTCCTCAAGAAAATAAAGTCGCAACAATTTCTCCTTTTGATGTTTCAAGTTTTAAAAGCTTCACATTTCATAATTATGAACGGTTCAAGGAAAATATGATAAAACATCAGTTTCAAGATTCGACTACAACTTATCATGAGGTATTTCAAAATATTGTAGAAATTGCTGAAATCAGATCTGAAAACCAAACAGCGATTGCACTTAGATCCTTAGATCCTAGCACAACGTTTGATAATTTTAATAGCCAAATTATTTCAGAACAATTTAGAGGCATTGACATCTACAGCCTAGACAACTCTACACTTTTCAATGAATTGCATCCTGCTATAGCCACATTTGAATCTGCTAACTACTTTATTGCGCTTGATGATTTCTTTATCGTTTCCAATGCGCCTTCATATTTAAAAGCGTTTATTTCTAATTATCAAAATAAAAGTGTGCTTTCAGAAAGCAATGCTTACAGCGATATTCAACAGAATTTAAGCGACGAATCGTCTCTATTAATTTTTGTCAATTCTTCGGAATTAAAAAACGTGATTAATACTAATTTTGCTGACGATAAAAAATTAGACATATCCAACGGACAAATCACAGCTATTCAATTTATATATGATACTGATTTTGCACATGTGAATGGGATTTCAAAAGCACACAAAAGTAAAGATGGTAGTAGTTCGGTTAGCGGAGAACTCAACATAACACTCGACGCTAATTTAATAACACCACCACAATTGGTAAAGAACCACACCAATAGTCAAATGGATATTGTAGCCCAAGACACCCAAAACAACTTGTACTTAATTTCGAACCAAGGCAAGGTGTTCTGGAAAAAACAACTTGAAGGAAAAATATTAGGCGCTATAAAACAGATGGATATCTACAAAAACGGTCGTCTACAACTTGTATTCAACACTTCAAAACGCCTTTATATTTTAGACAGAAATGGTAAAGATGTTGGAGCATTTCCTTTGAAGTTTAATGATGAAATCACACAGCCAGTATCATTATTTGATTATGATAATAAGAAAAATTACCGATTAATGATTACCCAAGGCAAATCGGTTTTAATGTATGATAAAAATGGAAAAATCGTCACTGGTTTTACTTATAAATCTGCCGAAAACACCATATCATCTCAACCCAAACATTTTAGAATTGGCAGAAAAGATTACATCGTTTTTTCTCATGGCAATCAGCTTGAGATTTTAGATCGTGTTGGAAAAACAAGAACCAAAGTCAAAGAAACTATCAGCTTTTCTGAAAATGAAATCTACCTATACAATAATAAATTTACTACTTCAAACACCAATGGTGAACTTTTAGAAATTAGCAGTTCTAGCGGGTATGTTAATCACAAAAACCTCAATACCAATAGCGAACACAAAATTGCTACAACAAGTAAAACACTTGTCGTAATGAATGACAATAAACTGACGATTAAATCTAAGACAGTCGAACTGGATTTTGGAGAATATACAGCACCAAAGATTTTTTATATTAATGATAAAATCTATGTCACTGTTACAGATTTACAATCTAAAAAGGGCTATCTGTTTGATAGCCAAGCCAAACCAATTGCAAACTTTCCTGTATATGCCAACTCATCATTAGAGTTAAATAATATAGACAAAGATCGTGCGCTAGAAGTCATTACCAAAGGAGATGATGATGCGATAATTGTATACGAAATACAGTAAAAAGACCATTTTACTATAACCAACCACACACTAAAAGCGACAATTCACACATCATTTTTTGCCAAGTAACTAGGATTATTTACCTTTAAAGATGCTATTAATCAATCTTTTATAATCCTCATGTTAAACAAACCTTTACGCGCAAAGCTAGTCCTTATCGTTCTCGCTGTTATAGTTTTTGCTCCAGCAGCTTATTCACAAACAAAAAAAATAAAGCGTCCTAAAAGCAGAGTCGGCATTTCAAGTGTCGATACATTTGTACAAGAATCTTTTGATTTGTACGATAAAGTATATAAATATGATGGCTATGCTGAAGCAGGCACACCATTAGATGACGAAGATATTGACGTTTTAGAAGAAGCACTTACCGAAATGACCGCTTTAAGTGATAGTGCTCCAGATATTATTGCAGATTTAGATGGTGTTGGTGTGCTTAAACAAGGAAAGGCTACACTACAAATAAACAAAGCAAAAAAGGCGTTAAAATATAGTATCACTACAGCTAAAGAACTCTTATTAGGTGAACGCGAGCGAAAAGATGAGCAAGAAGACGATTCTGAAGACTCGTCAGAAGATAACAACACTTCTCCTAACGATAATGATGATAACACCAACGATACAAATACTGAAAATGAAACACCTAAAAATATATCAGACAATTTAGAGGTTTTAAGCAAATACGATTACATTCCAGGTGATAAACTCTTATTTTTTGATGATTTCTCTCAGGATTTTGTGGGCGATTTACCAAGTAAATGGAACACCAACGGATCTGGAGCTATTGTAAAATTTAATACTGTAGAAGGCAATTGGTTTGAACTTAAAGCGGGTTACAGACTATATGTTATTCCTGATATTAACGAATTACCCGAAGACTATACCATCGAATTTGACATTCTTACTTCTGGTCTTAACAACCAAACGTCATCTAGTGCTAGACTCTTTGTCGTACTTAGCGATAACAATATGTTTAATGACGGAAAGGAGCACTATGCAGCAGCATCCTTACCTCTAGGACAATATGGCGCCTTTGATATCAATGCCTTTAATTACTTTAACAGAGCTGGTGGTGCAATAAATTCCGGACTTACAGCCGACATTAGAGATGAAATAAAAAACCAACCACACATCGCTATTTCTGTGACAAAAAAACGCTACAGACTTTGGGTTAACGAGATTAAGTATATCGATATACCTCGCTTTATTGAAGAATTAAACGTTCTTAACTTTTTAAAGTTTCATGTGTATGGTCTTAAAGATGGTGAAGAACGCATTTTTATTAAAAACCTTAAAGTTGCTGAAGGTGGCGTAGATTTACGTCGTAAGTTACTTTCGGAAGGTAAAATCTCAACTAATGGTATTCTTTTTGATTCAGGTTCGGCAACTATCAAAGCACAATCTTATGGTATTATTCGTCAAATTTCTCAGGTTTTACAGCAAGATGCTGCTATTAAATTAAAAATTGTAGGGCATACTGATGCCGATGGTGGAGATGATGTGAATTTAAAGTTATCACAATCGCGTGCTGAAGCCGTTAAGCAAGCATTAATTGACGTGTATAAGATTGATGCTAATCGACTTACTTCCGAAGGAAAAGGCGAAAGTCAACCTATTGCTGACAACTCAACAGCAGATGGAAAAGCTCAAAACAGACGTGTCGAATTTATAAAGCAATAACGCATTTAACGCAACCAAATCGCTGCCTCAATCTTAATGAAGGCGCCAAAGAGTTTTCTTTGGCGTTTTTTGTTTTTAAACCTTAAATTTTAGTACTATTGTGCTTTAAATTTTAGCCATGATTAAACGTACCAAAGCATCCATTTCTAAATGTATTCTTCATAAAGTTGGAAACAAATTTAACAGTACTAAAAACGCATTTTCAGAACAACCTATAGACTTTGAAGAAGTGAGTTATGATTTAATGCTTCCTTATTTGCTTAGACCGTTTACCAGCCTTGCCGAATCCTATAGATTTAATCATCATTCCAATGTCGAGCTCAATGAAATTAATAGTTATGCTTCTCAATTATTACAAGATGACAGCGATTTTGTGGCTATTTCTAAGCATATCGTTATGCATCTATTCGAACAGTCTAATTCGTCACAAATCAAAACAGGTGATGTGATTGTTTGTTTGTTTCACGACATTCAATATGAAGATTATCAAACCGATGCCGTAGGCATTTTTAAAATTGAAAATAAATCTCACTTTTTTCAAACCTATTTAGAAAATGGGAGTTATGACATCATCACCCAAAAAGGAATTGCAACTAAAAAAGTAGATAAAGGAGTTTTAATACTGAATGCTGCCGATACCGAAGGCAAAATTGTGCTAAGTGTTGACAACAATAATTATGACGCACAATACTGGATTAAAAGCTTTTTAAATATCAAATATCCTGACGATTCTAATCAGCACACCAAAAATTATATCGAAATGTGTCGTGAATTTTCAAAAGAGGTGATGCAGCCTCAATTTGGCGGACAAGAACAAAGTAATTTTCTAGCGAAAACTGTCGATTTTTTCAAAGAAAATGAGATTGTAAATATAGAATCTTTTAAATCTGAAGTTTTTGAAAAAGACGACGCTTTAGAACTTTTTGAGGATTACAAAAAAACTTACGAAAGCGATCATAATGTTTTAATTAGAAACCAGTTTGATGTTTCTGAAGTTGTTCTTAAAAAACAAAAGCAGAAAATTAAAACCGAAATTAAGCTCGATACCAATATTCAGATAAAATTAGACGTTGACGCACCAGATGCTTCAGCCGAATATCTTGAGCGTGGTTATGATGAAGAAAAAAAGATGCACTATTACAAAGTGTTTTTTAATGAAGAAGGCTAATCACTTCACTATAATTTTCACAAATTCATAGCCGTGATAGGTATAAAGCACAACATAATAAGGGCCTTTTGATAGTGACTCCACGTTAAATGGAATTTTATAATTACCCGCTTTTCGCAAGCCTTGGACTATCGTTTTAACTCTTTGTCCATTCGTATTATACAAGCTTAATTCGCAATAGGTATTATTGATTAAATCCAGCTCTAATACAGCATCATCTTCAATAATATTAGAGCCTTCAATTTTAACTTTATGGCCTTTAGGTTTTGTAATTTCAAAATCTTCGACACTTAGTGAAGCGTCGGTATACTTATAAACATTAATACCTGACGCATACATCAGTGTATCATTAACCCGCTGAAATCGATTATAACTCGAACCAACAGTTGGCTTATAAGTCCAGCTCTGACCTTGATCGGTTGTTTCATAAAAGGTCGTATTAAATCCGCCTACCCAACCTAGGCTCTCATTTAAAAAACCAACACCTTGAATCGTTCCTGAAAATCCTGGCGGTGATACCGAATGCAGGCTCCAAGTTTGTCCGCCATCCTTAGATTTATAATATTCTGGTGTTGGAGTAAACGATTCTACGGAAGCATACATAACTGAATCTGTCAATTCTTGAATTTTCCAGATGCGTGTATTGGAATCCGCTCCCAAAGTAACCGTTGACCATGTTTGTCCGCCATCGGTTGTTTTTACAATAATTCCTCTTAATCCTGTGCCCTGAGCACTCTGTCCACAAGCAAATCCAACCATTTCATCTTTAAAATGAATATCTACTAAGGCATTACATAAATTTCCCATATCTGTATAAACCCAAGATTCACCCTGATCTGTTGATTTCATAATATATGCCGATCCATAAAAGACACCTGTTACAAAAATGGTATTTTCATTGACCACATGCATACCACAAATACCTGGAACACTCTGCGGGATATTACTAGAAATATCAATCCACGTGTCGCCTCCATTGGTGGTTTTTAATAAGGTTGCTGAAGGGTTTCCATTAGCAAGCGTACCAGCAAAACCAATTTGGTCATTGTAAAACTCTACACTTCTAAAATACCGATCAGAATTGTAATACTGTTGCGTCCAGTTTAATCCGCCATTAGTCGTTTTCAAAATTTGCCCACCACCATCCACAACCCAACCAACTTCGGGATCAACAAATTGCATGTCTTCAAAACGCCATCCAAAGGTAGTCGCATTAAGCACTTGCCAATCTTGAGAGACTACAATGTGAGGGTTTAAAATTAACAGGATTACAAAAACCAAACTGTATTTTTGAGCTAAATTCATGATTTTAAGCATTATATGATTGTGCTCAAAACTAAAAGGAATACGAGTTCTAAAATTGTAAAAAAGCGAAATTTTTAACCCACACGAAGATTGAGAATATCGCCATTTGGATTGATAGATTTCAAAAACTGAGAAGGATTACATCCCGTAAATTGTATAAAATCTTTTATAAAATGTGACTGGTCATAATAATGATGCTCTAAGGCTAATTGCGTTAACGATTGGTTAGATTTTACTTTCATCTTTTCAATTGCAGCATTTATTCTGCACGTACGTAAAAACAACTTAGGCGAAATCCCGATTTCATTTTTAAAACGCTGTTCTAAGCGGCGCATACCAATACCTACATTAAGTGTTTTTAAATGATTAACATCTATGGTTAAACTGGAAAATATGTGTTTCAGGCTCTTGTGGTCGCTATAAGTTACAAAAGCAGACAGGTAGCGTTCAACATGCGCAATTTTGGTTGTGGTATCTTGAGCGGAATAAATCTGATCTTGTAAGGCCTTGATTCGTGGAGCTTCTAAATCACTTAAATCCAAACAACTATCAGTAAGATAATGCATATCTATATTCCAAATTTTGCTCGCAACCCAAGGGTAAAATTTTACACCAAAAACATCCAGCCCATTACTGGGAAGTGTCAAATTTATGTATTTTTTGATTTGTCCAAAAACATGAAACCGACTCGTTTTGGCATTTATTTCAACATTTGGAAAATCACATTGCCAGAGCTTTCCTGAATGAAAAACCCAATCGACATAAGCATCAGGAACAAACCGATATAAAGCCGTAGCATCATCACCTTCGGAAGATGTGATCGTCCAGAAATACGCAATGAGGTGCTCATAAGCCTTTGATGGTTTGTGTTTTTTAAATTGCATATCCTTTAAATCTGTTACTAAAATATGAAAATCTTAGCGTATTTATATGATTATCAATTTAGTAAACAAAAAAAAAGCCTGAATAAAAATTCAAGCTTTAAAATTATATTACACTTATAGAGATAGGCATTAATCTATATATCCCATCGCTTTCATCCATTCGTTATTAAACATTTTACCAACATAACGACTTCCATGATCATGAAACAATACAACCACGACGTCATCTTTTGTAAAGTGCTCTTTTAACTGCAACACCCCTTTAATAGCCGCTCCAGCACTGTTTCCTAAAAACATCCCTTCTTCTTTGGCTAAAAGCTGAGTATACACCGCAGCATCTTTATCGGTAACTTTTGTAAAACCATCAATGATAGAAAAATCAACATTTTCGGGTAAAATATCTTCACCAATACCTTCGGTAACATAAGGGTAGATTTCATTTTCATCAAAAACACCTGTTTCGTGGTATTTTTTAAAGACACTTCCATAGGTGTCAATCCCCCAGACTTTAATATTTGGGTTTTGTTCTTTTAAATACTTTCCAACACCAGAAACGGTACCTCCTGTACCAACACCAACGACAAAATGTGTGATTTTACCATCGGTTTGTTTCCAGATTTCTGGACCAGTGCTTTCGTAATGTGCTTTGGCGTTACTTGGATTATCATATTGATTCACATACCATGAATTTGGCGTCTCTTCTCCAAGGCGTTTAGACACCGAATAGTAGCTTCTAGGATCGTCGGGTTCAACATCGGTAGGACAAACAACGACCTCTGCTCCTACAGCTCTAAGGATGTCCATTTTTTCTTTAGATTGCTTGTCGCTAATCACAAAGATACATTTGTAACCTTTGACGATGGCAGCTAAAGCTAAGCCCATTCCTGTATTACCAGAAGTTCCTTCAATGATGGTTCCTCCAGGCTGCAATCTACCATCGGCTTCGGCGTCTTCAATCATTTTAAGCGCCATGCGATCTTTAACTGAATTCCCGGGATTGAACGTTTCGTATTTTGACAGCACCAAGCATGGTAAGTCTGCGGTAAGCTTATTGAGTTTAACAAGAGGTGTATTTCCAATTGTTTCTAAGATGTTTTTTGCGTAATCCATTATCTTTGTTTTGCCCAGCAAAAGTAATTAAAACTTGAGATTAATGGCTATTTTCTTTAGAAATCTTAACACTATAAAAGCAGTGAAGCTTTTCAATAAACACTTCTAATTTTGATGTAAATGCGTTAAGGATGGAAGCGGCATCCTCTAACGTGACGTTAGAGATATAGCGTACTGCCTGACCAAGGCATTGCTTTTTAGCATGACTTGGTAACGCCCAAATTATTCAAATCGGATGGCTTTGACAGGTGTTATTTTGGTGATGATAACTGACGGAATTAACAGCATTAACAAACAAGCTACAAAGGTGCCCATATTAAGTAAAATAATATAGTCTAAGCCAATATGAACCGGGATGATAGACATGTAATAATCTTTTGCATTAGGGAATTCTAGAACACCGGAATATTTCTGAAAAAACAATAAAGCTAGACCGATAATATTACCCCATAACAAGCCCAATCCAATTAGGTAAGTCGCGTTGTAAAGAAAGACTTTTCGAATGCTCCAGTTACTGCTTCCTAAGGCTTTGAGAATCCCAATCATTTGTGTGCGTTCTAAAATAAGAACCAGTAATGCAGTAATCATATTAATGCCAGCAACAATAATCATAATGGCAATAATTCCATAGGTATTATTATCAAATATTTTAATCCATTCAAAAGTTGTGGCAAATTTTTCTTCGATGTTTTGTGTATCTAAAAAGGAAGGCGTTTGTGCTCTAATTTCTAATTCTTTTGCTTGAAGTTGTGAGAAATCGTCTAAATAAATTTCAAAATTACCAACCTCGTTTTGCTCCCATTTGTTCATCCGTTGGATATGGCTCAAATCGCCAATCATAAACGTTTTATCAATTTCTTGAAATCCGGAATTAAAGATTCCCACAATTTGAAAGCGTCGCTGAAAAGGAATCTCATCAATACTTTCTTTTCGAAATACTGTTTGGAATGCATCGCCTACTTTAAAGCCTAATCGGTTAGCGAGATAGCTTGAAATTACGACGTCGTTACTCAATGTTCCTTCGTAGGCTGGAAGTTGACCTTCGACTAGAAAATCCTGAATATACGACCAGTCATAATCTGCACCAACACCTTTTAACACAATCCCTTCAAAATCGGTTTCTGTACGAATGACGCCAAACTTGGTCGCAACACCTTGAATATGTTTAACACCTTCAACCGTATTGAATTCGGGATAAAATTTTTGTTGATTAGAAATCGGAACTATTGATTCGTTAGATTCGTTGGTACCGAAGCTATTTATAGTGACATGCCCATTAAAAGCCACAACTTTTTCGCGCACTTTTTTTTGAAGCCCGAGACCCGTTGCAATCGCAATAAGCATTACAATAATGCCAATAGCAATTGCAGCAATACCAATTTTTATAATTGGTGCCGAAACACTACTTTTATACGCTTTACTACCAATAATGCGTTTAGCTATAAATAACTCGTAATTCAAAATTCAAAAAATGCGTTTATCGATGTTCAAAAATAGGGTTTTCCCGATAATTATAGTACTTGTTTTAGTGCTGATTTCCTGCGGAAATAAATCTAGGAATGATTCTGCTCAAAATAATGGGATCCTGAAACAAGTTCAGGATGACCAAATAGCTAAATCTGATTCTAAAATTATTGTTGGAGCAAATCGAACGAATCAGTATTTACCATTACTCAACGGAAAACGTATAGGAATTGTTGCCAATCAAACCAGTGTAATTTTTAAAGATGTTTCCGCCTCACAAAATAGGTCTCAGAATGAAAATTACACGCATTTAGTAGATTCTTTAATCGCTCAAAACGTCAACGTAAAAAAAGTATTTGCGCCAGAACATGGTTTTAGAGGCAAAGCGGATGCTGGCGAACTTCTTAAAGATGGTATCGACACCAAAACGGGTGTTCCGATAGTATCGATTTACGGAAAAAACAAAAAACCGTCTCCAGAACAACTTAAAGATTTAGACCTCGTTATTTTTGATATTCAAGATGTTGGTGCGCGTTTTTACACCTATATCTCAAGTTTACATTATGTCATGGAAGCCTGTGCTGAGGCTAATATTCCAGTGCTTATTTTAGATCGCCCCAACCCAAATGGTCATTATATTGATGGTCCTGTTTTAGAACCGAAACACCAAAGTTTCGTAGGTATGCATCCTATTCCTGTGGTTCATGGTATGACGATTGGTGAGTATGCTAAAATGATTAATGGAGAAGGTTGGCTTGAAACGAACATTAAATGCGATATTACGGTTATTGCTATGCAAAACTACAGTCACGATAAAGCCTACCATTTACCTATTTTACCATCACCAAACTTACCGAATGACCAAGCTATTAACCTATATCCCAGCCTATGTTTTTTTGAAGGTACGAATGTGAATGCTGGTCGCGGCACCTCAAAACAATTCCAGATTTATGGGAGTCCGTACTTAGATAAAACGGTTTATAGTTTTAAATACATTCCAATGCCAAATTTTGGTTCAAAACACCCTAAACATGATGGTGTGTTGTGTTATGGAGAAGATTTGAGTGAGACTGAAAAACGCCATCAGATTGATTTAAGTTATTTGATTCGTGCTTACCAAAACTCAATAGACAAATCCCTGTTTTTTAATGATTATTTTAGCAATCTGGCTGGAACAACTCAGCTTCAGCAGCAAATTGTAGCGGGTGTTTCTGAAAAAGAAATTCGAAATACTTGGGTTGACGGACTTGAAAAATTCAAGACAACGAGAGCGAAATATTTAATGTATAAGTAAAATGGATCTTAGTCGTTCTTAGCGGTAAGTCGTTCGTCATGCATAGCAATTAACCATTCATTATCTCTAAATATTTTAACGACAAATACGATACGTTTTGAAGATTGAACCGCTACAAACACATGTTTTCCTTTACTTAATCTATTGAGCGGAATTTTAGCCAGATTCGAATTCAAAACCAAATCGACTTCACGATCGTACGCTGTATTTACAGAATATACTTTCTGAATTAAGGCCTTACTTTTAAGGATTAACGTATCTTTTGATGGATTGAGTTTATGGATTAAACCTTTAGCTCTTATATTGACATTTTGCTCCAGTTTGGCAAAATCATTTTGAGCTTCGGCAGTAAAGTTTAAAGATGTGATTAAACTAAAAAAGATCACAATACTAACTATTTTCATATGTAAACGTTGGTTAACGTCAACAAAAAATGAACTAATAGCGTTTTGTAATCCCGAACCTTAAAACTAATTTCTTTTTTGGTTTGCGAGCAAAAAAATCTATGAACGGTAAATAAAACCGAAGTACAGTTATTCTTTGTTGATTTTAAGGATGGTTATTAATCGTTATAAGGCTTTCCGTTAGGACGTAGATGTGTACGTCTGTATTCGGCTCTGGTTTGCACTTTAGAACGATCGGGCTCAGAAATATTATAAGACATACTCACCCGTTCTTCAAAGGCTTCAAATTCCTTATCGTTTTTATTATTCGCTGAAGCACTACCTGCACTATCCATTTCTAAATCGATATCTTCAACATCGGCAGAAGCCACATCAGTATCTAAATCGGCTTCCTCCAATTCGGCAATGGCAACATCGCTATCGGATGGTTTCACATAATCGAATGGCAATTTTCTATTAATTTGAAATACAATAATTTTATCGGCTTGATAAAACATGACCGTATACTTTCCAAGCGGCAATTCGTCTAAGGGAATTTTAGCGGTCTTTACAGCTGGTTTAAAATCAAAAACCTTTTCGGTTGTTTTATTTAAAAAACGGACTTTCTTAAAATAATACTTGTTTTCAAGGACTAGGGAATCTTGGGAATCGGACAAATTGTGATCTAGCTCAAAAGCTAATGGATTCACATTTTTTCTAATCGTAGTGTACTCTTCTTGAGCAAAAACTGTGTTGCTGCTCATAAGTAGAAATATCACTATTACGCATAGGCGACTTATTGGCACGCCAAGGATAGTTAACTTGTTCATGATTGGGGTCATTTAAAGATTAAACTAAAAATACTTCCAACCTCTGTTGAGGGAATTGGATTAATTTATGTTATGCATCAATATTCATTTAAAATTTAAGCGGAAATAAACATTAATACACTACAAAGTTAGACGAGGTCGATGTAGAAATCTAAGTTGTTGGATGTAATCAAAAAAAGAAACGATAAACGGAAAACAGATACATAAATAATAGACAAACAGCATGAATTGGAAAAAACTAAGACTAAAAACCAATCCGTAAATCGTTAAAAATGAACACTTAAGCGAGCTAAGCTTTTATTTTTTCAATTGTTTAACCTGAATTACCTTATTGGGATAATCGGAAATAATACCATCAACATTAAGGTCAATCATCCAATTAATATCACTCACCAAATTGACCGTCCATGGAATAATTTTAAAACCTTGATCTTGATATTTAGAAACGGTTTGCTGATCGAGTAATTTAAAATACGGACTCACAATTTCTGGCTTAAAAGAGAGTTGGGATAATTTGGTTTCTATATTTTCATTTTCATCAACCAACAGCGCTGTTTGCAATTTCGGATTTTGTTTTTTGGTCAACTCAAGCGCTCTCAAATCAAAAGACTGAATAACGGTTCTATCTTGAATACCTTTTGAATGAATCCTATTGAGAACCAGACTCACATAGTCTTCAACTGGCGGCGAGTAAACTCCGTCATATTCTGGCTTACTTTTAATTTCAATATTATAAACTATTTGATGCTCAGATTTGGTTTCGGCTAAATCAATCACTTCAGAAAGTAATGGTTTATAGACTTTTTCTTTTTTCTGAAATGGATAAGCAGGATGCATTTTGGTTCCACAGTCGTACAACTTAATGCTGTCGTAAGGCATGGTATACAGGTTGAATGTCATTTCATTTTCTGATGTGATTTCATTTCCGAAGAGATCTAAAGCAATGGTATGATTAATAAACGGTTCATGAGAAACCACAACCTCATGATCTTTAGAAATGACCACATCCATTTCTAAAGTTTGCACACCCAAATCGATAGCTTTTTTAAATGCAGGCAGCGAATTTTCGGGATGCAAACCTCTGCAACCTCTATGGCCTTGAACGTCTAATTCGTTTTTTGAACTACAACTTAGAAAGCCAACCACACAAAACAACCAAAAAAAACGCATCACTCAGAAGAATTTATCGTTGTTGGTTTACGGTATTTATGAAAAGGCTGTTTGAGTAAAACGCCTAGTTTACCATTTGCTGTTGCATCAGGAAATGTATCGACACCGTAGACAATGGCTTCACGATCTAAAACCATAAACGTTCCAAACAGGCGATCCCAAATGGAGAAGATATTGCCATAATTAGAATCGGTGTAAGGCAACATATAATGATGGTGCACCTTATGCATATCTGGAGAAACCAACACATAACTTAAGGCTTTATCTACTTTTTTAGGCAACTTAATATTTGCATGGCTAAATTGTGTTGCGATTAAAGACATGGATTGATACAACATCACAATTGCAATTGGAGTACCAACAATAAAAACGCCAAATAGGGTAAATACAAAGCGAATCACACTTTCTAAGGGATGATGTCTATTGGCAGTCGTTGTGTCGACGTTATGGTCTGTATGATGTACCAAATGCACCATCCAAAGCGGTTTTACTTTATGCTCAACATAATGCGCTAAATAAGCACCAAAAAAATCTAATAACAGCACTCCTAATAAGACATAAGCCCAAAGCGGAAGATTAGGTATCCAGTTGATAATTCCAAATTTGGTCGCCTTAACCCAATCTGCAGTCGCAACTAGCAAAAATGCCAATCCGAAGTTAATCACAATAGTTGTAAGTGTAAAAAAGAGATTAGGAAGCGCATGATTCCATTTTTTGTATTTAAAATTAAACAGAGGCAGTGAACCTTCCAGAACCCAAAAAAAGGTTAGACCACCAACAAGAATTAAACTTCTATGCAGTGACGGAATGGTTTCAAAATAATTAATAATGGCTTCCAATATTTTAAAGATTTGAATTAATAATTTGATTGGCTTTCTTCAAATTTACTAAAGAAAGTTTACTTCGCCATACACTGGCATTGTCTTCATCTTTTAAGAGTCCATACGCTGTATAATTTAGAAAATCGATCAGCGACTGATTAAAATCCTTTCCTTGATCTGTATCCATCTTTTTTAAGAGTCGTAACACACGTCTTGGTTTGTTTAAAATTAAGCTTTGCTTTAATTCTAACAATTCGAGTTGCAACAGATAACTTGGTTTATTTTCGGCACTTACCTCATCGAGCCTGCGTTGAGCTTCTTCCAGATAAATGGTGGATAGCTCTATAATTTCTTTTCGCAAATCTTCGGAAATATAACTTGCAAACTCAATATATTTATCAGCCAATCGATAGCTAGAATAATAATCATTAACTTTGGAATAGTTGAGCAATTCACCTTTTAAAAACGAGGTGTTAAGTCCGTATTTCTGAATAAATTTAGACATATTAAAATTGTAGTAGTCATTGGTATCATAGACATTGAGAATGTTTCCGTTAGCGTCTAAAACCTTCATAGAATCGTCATTAAATTTATCAATATAACGCTGATTTTGGTGTGCTTCTACCGGTTCAATCATATCAGCATAAAAGGATTCACTCACTTTTACCGGAATAAAATACTCCCAGATAAGGTTACTTACAAACTCATTTTGAAAAAGATCGTCGATGTAAATCGATTTTCCTTCAGAAGTATTTATAACCACAGGAAAAGGAAACGAGGCCGATTCTTCCCACATCATCAAGACCATTTTATTTTGAACCAGCGCCAAACCTTTGGCAGCCTCAAGAGATGTATACCATTCTCTAGGTTGGCAAAAACCAAGCACAGGACCTAACATTAAGAGATATAAGATGAGTTTTTTCATAAGGACTTAATTATTTAATTCGTTTTTTCATGGCTTCCACAATATGGAATGCTGCTGGACAAATCGCTACGTTTTTTAATGTTAAATTTGATATTTGCTGAAATTTCTTCCGATCAGTATGTGGAAATTCCCGACACGCTTTGGGTCTCACATCATAGATAGAACAGTAATTATCGACACCTAAAAACGTACATGGCACCGTTTGCAACACGTAATCATTCTCTTCATCCAAACGCAAATAAGCATCAATAAATTGCTGTGGTTTCAACTTAAAATACTTAGCAATGCGCTCGATATCTTTCGTTGTAAACAAAGGACCAGTTGTTTTACAACAATTTGCACATTCTAAACAATCGGTTCGTTCAAATTCGGCTTCATGTAGTTCCTGCATTAAATAATCCAATTGTTTTGGTGGCTTTTTTTTAAGCTTGGTAAAGAAGGTTTTGTTTTCCTTATGCTTATCTTTGGCGAGTTTTGGAAGATGATTGATAAAGTCTTGCATACAACAAAAATACTACTTTTATAAGATGCTGATTCAAGTTAGGCATGACAAAAATTATGAAAAAAGATCTTTTCGGAAACGCATTACTGGATTTTCAAAACGGAAATTATACGGAAGACCTCATCACCTCTACAAATATTTCTGGTGAAGATGAATTACCACTTCCGTATTTATTTAGAAATTTTTCTGAAATGCCCAAACTCGAGCAAAAAGCTTTGCAATTAGCTAAAGGAAGCATTTTAGATGTAGGCTGTGGTGCTGGAAGTCATAGTTTATACCTTCAAAAAAAAGAATGCAATGTCGCTGCTATAGATACCTCTGAAGGCGCTGTTAAAGTTGCAAAACAACGTGGTGTTTTAAATGTAGAACTAAAGGATATCCTTGAAGAAACGCGCACATTTGATACTATTTTAGTATTAATGAATGGCACTGGTGTTTTTGAAGAATTATCAAAAATTTCTATCTATCTCAAGCATTTAAAATCACTTTTAAATCCGAATGGTCAAATTTTAATCGACTCGTCGGATATCAAATATATGTATGAGGATGAGGATGGCGGACTCTGGATTGACACCAATGCCGACTATTATGGCGAATTGGATTATTACCTTAGCTACAAAGGCGAAGATGAAGCACCTATGAAATGGTTATATCTTGATTTTGAACGTTTACAAGTCGCATGTGAAGGTGTGGGCCTGCAGTGTGACAAGGTAATGGATGGCGAACACTTTGATTATCTGGCAAGGCTTTTTTAATAGCTTGTTAATCCTGTTTTTCAAACTCTATTTTGGCTTGCTTCTTTGCAAGTTCAAATACATCTTCTCCAAACTTCTTTTTAATCAACGTCTCCATGGTATCACTATAACATTTATCGTTTGGCATCACAGCATCTCCTTTATCAACTAACTTAATTTGATGTTTTTCTTGTAGATAGGTTTTATAAAAATCATGAAAACCACGATCTTTAGATAGGTCTATCATGCCAAATCTATAGATTTTATAATGGTCGTTATTAAAGTCGGTTGTTGCCTGTTCAGTACCCGATTCACAACTCATTAGTTCTGGACCAGCCGTAACCTTTTGCGCACCACAAGCAAGGTTCAAAAAAATAAGTGCTATTAGTATAATTTGTTTCATAATTAAGTATTTGCAAGAAGTGTTCCAAAACTATTAAGAAGCATCGCTTTAGTCAGAATGGTTTCTCAAATGCTATTGAACTTCTCCGTTAACAAAGGTTTGTTCGACTTTAATCGTTGGAATTTCATTTTGATTCACAGTCATAATATCTTTATCCAAAATGATAAAATCGGCAAATTTGCCTGCTTCAATACTTCCTTTTTCTTGTTCTTCAAAATTAGAATACGCCGCCCAAATGGTCATTCCTTTTAGTGTTTCTTCTCTTGATAATTTGTTTTCTGCTTGAAATCCATCTTCAGGATAGTGTTCTAAATCCTGTCTTGCTACGGCAGCGTAAAAGGTTAAAAACGGACTCACTTGCTCGACAGGGAAATCGGTTCCCAAGGCTACCTTTCCGTAGGAATCAAGCAATTGTTTATAAGCATAAGCACCTTTGACACGCTCACTTCCTAAGCGGTCTTCAGCCCAATACATATCACTGGTTGCATGCGTTGGCTGAATCGAAGGCAATACATTTTTGTAAAGCTCAAAATCTTCAGGTGACACCACTTGTGCATGTTCTACACGCCAGCGTCTATCAGACTTGCCTTTAAGCACTTTATTATAAGTTTTTAATACGGCATGATTAGCCGAATCGCCAATAGCATGTGTATTCATTTGATATTCAGAATTGGCTATTTTTTCAGCTGAAGCATTAAACGTCTGTAAATCGGTCACCAGTAAACCAAAATGATTCGGTTTATCATTATAAGGCGCACGCAACATAGCGCCTCGAGATCCTAAAGCGCCATCGGCATAAAACTTAAAAGAACGCACATTTAAGCGATCGGTTTTAATAATCCCTTTATTGGTATAATAATCAACATTAGCTTCTGAAAAGGACACCATAGCATACACGCGCATTTTTAAATCGCCTGTTTGTTGTAAACTGTCGATAATTTCAATAGAATTACGATCTAGCCCAGCGTCATCAACTGTTGTTAGTCCCAAATCAAAGCAAATATCCTGCGCATTTAATAAGGCTTTTACCATGTCATCACGTGTTGGTTTTGGCCAATAGTTCATCACTAAATTCTCGGCGTTATCTACCAATACACCTGTGAGTTCGCCGTTTTCAACAACAACTTCTCCACCTTCAATTTTACTGTTAACTGTGACTTGACCTAAATCTAGAGCTGCTTGGTTACACAAAACGGCATGGCCGTCAATACGAGTCAACGCTACTGGAGTTTCAGGAAACATTTTGTCCAGAAGTGTTTTCTTCGGAAATACTTTCTCTTCCCAATCGTTTTGATCCCAACCTCTCCCAATAATGAAAGAAACATTATTTTCATTCTGAAAGTCTAATACACGTTTCACCACATCTTCAAAACTCTTTGTTCCGACTAGATCTACTGCTTGCTGATTAAAGCCTAAACCCAGAAAATGACAGTGGGCATCAATAAATCCTGGAGTAATGGTTTTGCCTTGTGCATCGATTATGTGTTCAGACGTATACTTTGCTTTGATCGCTTCGGAAGAACCAACATCTATAAATTTACCGTCTTTGATAGCAAAAGCTTGAGCTTTAGAAAAATCGTCATCGACAGTATAAACAGTTCCATTGATAACAATAGAATCGACCGTTTGTTGTTCATTAGAACATGAATACAATACTATTAAAAGCAGAAGAATGGTTAGTTTTTTCATGGTTGAAATTTTAGAAGTATAAAAGTACAAAAAGCATTCAATCCCTAACTACTGGAGTGAATGCTTTTCTAAGTTTTTAAATGGAATTCTGAGTAATATTCAGAATAACAGACGTTTTAAAAATCGAACTGGAATGTGGCTCCAGCTAAAAACTGAATACCTTGAACCGGATAATTTAACCAGCGGTTATAATCTTGATTGACAATATTATTGGCTTTTGCAAACACAGATAATTCGTCACTAATTTTATAGCCTACGTGCGCATTAGCATCTAAATAACTATCTAAGGTAATGGTCATAGGTTCGGTAAAAACCAAAACGCCTTCTTCTCTATATTCGTCTTTACGTTCGCCAACAAAAAACAGATTAGCTCCAGCAAACCAATGTTCATCGATTTGGTAATCTAAAAAGGCAGAAGCTTTAATGTCTGGTAAGTTCCACGCTTCGGCTTCGTTATTGGTATCGTAAGCAAAATATTCGGCTTTAAGTGCGAGTTTAAAATTTCGGTTGACATCAACATTCAATTCTCCAGCAACAGAAAAAGTTGTGAGGTCATCGTAAACAACTCCGAAGGAATTACCATGTTGATAATTCTCTTCAGCAGTGCCTAGAAATGTATTGGCTTTATATAAGGCTTTATTATTATCTGCCAGATAATGACCACTAATATTATAGCTCATACTGTTAGATAACTTTCCTTTAATTCCTAAGGAAGTATTGTATGCCTGATCTGTTGGAGCTACAAATAAAGTTGGAGACACAAACGGATTGTCTTGTGCAAAATCATAATAAGAATTTTGAATCAAACCACCTTGAATACTACCATAAGCGATTAATAATTCGTCAACTAAGCGGTAGCTCGCCATGATATTCGGATAGATAAAAAATTTGCTATCACTCGCTTCGTTATCGTTGAGATAGACTAAATTAAGTCCCAAATTAAGTGTCAAATCATCTTCTTTCATTTGATAACTTGGTGCTAAACCGAAATTGATATTGCTATAATTCAGTTCTTCATTAACAAAATAACTTCGGTCAAATGAACCGCCTAAGTAATCAATAGTTACTTCAGCATTTATCACTTCATCGGCAACAGGAACATCAAATCCAGATTTTAAAACAAATCGGTTTTCACCAGAATCTTGGTCGTCACCAAAGCGTCTGTAAAGAACGCTTCCGTTTTTAATAATAGCATCTTCAAAATTGATATTTCCTCCAAAATTTGCTGTATAGAAAGCATGATCGACATCAAAAACATCAATTGTTTGATCGGGCACGCCATACCAGTTAAAACTTTGTAATTGAAAACCGCCTTCTACTTTCCATGAGTAGTCTCGTAACTTCTGACTGTAATGAGCGTTAAGACCTGTTTCAGAAAAATTATTATCAAAATTAACACCCTCAATATCGCCAGCTGAAGAATGATGGCTAAAATAACCTCCAACACGCTCGGTAGAACTCAAAGCGTGATTTAAGTATATTTCTCCAAGAATCGTGGTATAAGTTCCCACACCTAAAGAGGCATAATTATCGTATAATTTAACTGGTTTTTCTTTATCAACGGTTGCTGCTTTCCCTTTGGCAGGTGTAAAAGTTGACGCGACAGGAATAGAAAAAATATTGTATTTAATAACTTTCTTTTTTCCAGTTGTAGAATCGTTAAGTGTAGCCGTTTCTTTAATCTTAAACGCATCAGAAATAGTTGGCGTATAAGGTTTAATCACATTCACCACATCGGTATCAATGGTATCATTTTCTCGCTCTTGGGCAAATGAGATCGACACTGTTAGAGTAAAAATGGCTAATGCTATATGTTTGAAAGTATGTTGCATAGTATCGTTTTGTTTCGCTTGTAAATCACTTTTAATGTATGGAGTGACCAAGCTTAAAATCTTTTTTTAATTTTCTTCAGATTGAACAGAAGCATTCGTTTTTGCTGCTTCCGATTTTATTCTATTGAGTTCTTGCTGCGCTTCAGCAACAACATCTTCAAATTCAGGGAAATTAGAAATAACACTTTCTAAAATGTATGTCGCCTGAAAAGCATCTCCTAAAGCATCATAATTTTTAGCCATAATAACTAAACCTTTAGCACTATAGTATTTGTAACTGCTATAATCTCTGGCCAGTTTTTGAACCGTTGTATTAGACGCTTGATGCTTCCCTTCTTTGTGCTTGAAATACGCATTATAATACAAGGCTTCGGCAGCCAAAGCACCCGTTGCTATTTTTTCAACCTGAGCATAAGCTTGTTTTGCCTTAGTTTCATCACCTGTTTTAATCGCTGAGCGTGCGATAATGATTTGTGCATCACTTTTTACTTTATTATCTATTTTAGTATTCTGAAGGACTTTTTCAGCATAACTCACCGCCTCAGCATACTGTTGTTGCTGGTAATAAGCATTCATCAAATTAGACTGTGCATAGGTGACATTTTGCGGATAATCGGCTTCGGTTTCTAAACGTTTTAACAATGCAATGGCTTTGCTCCAGTTTTTCGCACTGAGGTATATTTCAGAAAGTTTAACGACTGCCTGTTCTGTAAATTCGCCCTTTGGTTTACTCACAACATATTCATAATGTGGCTTAGCATTTTCGGGTAACTCCTTTTTGGAATACAATTCGGCTAAATAGAAATGTGATTTAAGCGCGTGAATTCCGTTAGGAAATTCATTTAAATATTTATTAAACTGACGAATGGCATTGTCGGTTTTATTTTCTAAGTACTGTTTCTCTGCAGCTAAATAAGCTGTATTGTCTAGCTCTGCATCTGTAACATCGATATAATCCAGTGTTTTTACCCAAGCCGCATATTCGTCTACACGTCCTAAATCAATATAAATCAAACGTGCTGTAGATACAGCCTGATTGGCTTCTTCGGTTCCAGGATAAGTGTTAGCGACACGCTTAAGTTTGGTCAAAGCCCGCTCATTATCATTGGCGTTGTAATAAGAAAGTCCTTGACGTAGCAAGGCTTTTGAAATAAACACGCTATTGCTATGTTCTGAAATTAAACGGTCATACATCGTCATCGCCTTAGCCGTTTCATTTGCTTTTACATAAGAATTCGCCAATTCATACATGGCATCATCACGAAGTGAAGATTTAGGGAACGCACTAATAAACGATTCTAAACCTTGAATTTTTTGAGAGCGCTGACCAATGTAGCCATAACTCATTGTTTTTTGAAAAGAGGCATAATCGGCTTCTATTTCGTTAATCGCAATCGCTTTATCATAAGCCGCAATTGCCTTACTGTAATTTGTCGACACAAAATACCCATCGCCAAGTCTTAAGTAAGCGTCATTTAAACGCAATTTATCGTCTTTGTGGGTATCTATAAATTTCTGAAAACTAGAAGTCGCCTGATCGTAATTTTTAAGTTTAAAATAGGTGTAGGCGATATTATAATCTATGTTTTCGATTTCCTGAACTTCGGAAGCTTCATTTTGTTGTATAAACTGTTTATATCCAATTAAAGCCTCATCAAAATTATTAAGATGATAATCGGTTTCTGCTTTCCAGAAGATACCTCGTGTTGTAAAAACCGGATCTTTAGCTTCTTTGACAGATTTATCAAAAAGCACTTTAGCTGCGTTGTAATTAACTTCGTTATAGACTTCTATACCTCTGTAAAAAGCCACTTTTTGATAGGCCAATCGGTTTTCGAAACTTGTTTTTCCATCAAGTAGTTTTAAGGCTTCCTGATAGTTTTTAGAAGTGATGTAAGAATCAATCAGCAAGGTTTCAATTTCATCTTTATAACTTGTATCTGGATACTTATCTAAGTAACTTGTTAAGACCTGAGGAACCGATTGGTACGGATTTCCTATTTCGTAGCTGATTTTAGCATAATTGAGCCAAGCATCCTCTTGAATTTTTAAATCGTAATCCATTTGAGAGGCATTACGAAATGCATTTAATGCTTCCTGCTTTTTATCGAGGTTGATATAACTCTCTCCTAAATGGTAATAGGCATTTTGAGCCACACTGTTATCGCCTCCAATGATTTTATTAAATTCGGAAATGGCGCTTTCAAAATCATTTTGTTTGTAATACGCATAACCCAACTGGTAATAATCAACATTGTTCCATTTACCACGTTTGCCTTTATATGCTTTTAGATACGGAATCGCTTCATTGTACTGCTCCAAGTTAAAATAGCTCTCTCCAATGATTTTTGAAAGCTCAGATTTTTCCTGAGGCGTACTTTTATCTAATTGTTCTTGAGCAAGCTCAATCGCTTTTTCAAACTTGCCTAATTTGAAGTTTAAATCTGCCTGATAATACGATAGTTTTTCCTGATATTTTTCTTGATCACTTACTTGGTCAAAGTACTCATTCGCCTTGTCATAATCATCACCTTCATAAGCCATAAAACCAATATAATACTTAGCCTGAGAACCATATTCTTTAGACGTTATAACGCGGTTTAAGTATTTATTTGCTCCTGTTTCATCACCTGTAGAATACAAGGTATACCCATAATTAAAGTTGAATTTATCACGTTCAGAACGTGCAATACTGGTTTCGTCAACTTTATCATACCATTTTCTGGCATAGGCATATTTTCCATTCGCAAAATAGTAATCGGCAACATCTAAAAATGCCGTGTTTCGCTTTGTGCTTGTAGGATATTCGTCGACAAAATCTTGAATTAAGTCGTCGGCATTTTGCTGATTTAAACGCACCGCACAATTGGCAATATAATATGCACAATCGGATTCTACCGTTTCATTAGGCGCATCATTTTTAATGGCTTCAAACAACGATTGAGCTGCCTGATATTGCTTATTATTATATAAGGTGAGCGCCTTTTGATAGTCTACCAAATCACTGGTATAAGCAGCAGTTTGCTGGGCTTGCGCATAAGATGCAAACAGCAAAAAGCTTAATAAAAAACTTATTTTTCTGAAAGTCATTAAGTTCGATTTTTAATTGATGTCAAAGATAATTTATCTCAAAGCTATAACGCAAGAATCGTGCTATAATTATAAACGTACTTATTAAAAAGACTTTCAACTTAAAAATATGTTACACTTATAATAGTGTCGTCTTTATTTCCGTTGTAAATTACCTAGGTTCTAAATTATGCGATTTGATTTTTTTAAAATACATTTACAACTTAGAACACAACTCTTAAAAACCTGATATGTCTGAAACTGTTTTACAACTCAAAAATGCTTCTATTTATCAAGGTGATAGCTTGGTATTATCTGATGTTAATTTTGAAATGAATAAAGGAGACTTTGTCTATCTCATTGGTAAAACAGGAAGTGGAAAAAGTAGTTTTATGAAAACCCTTTACGGCGATTTACAATTAACCGAAGGTGATGGTCATATTGTGGATTACGATTTGCGAACTTTAAAGGAAAAAGACATCCCTTTTTTAAGACGAAAACTAGGGATTGTATTTCAGGATTTTAAATTATTACCTGACCGAACAATTAATGGTAATTTAGAATTTGTTTTAAAAGCTACAGGCTGGAAAGACAAGACTAAAATTAAAGATCGCATTGAAGCTGTATTAGACAAAGTGGATATGAAAACCAAGGGCTTTAAGTTTCCGCATGAATTATCTGGAGGCGAGCAACAACGTATTGCAATTGCCAGAGCATTGCTTAATGACCCTGAACTTATTCTGGCTGATGAACCTACTGGAAACCTGGACCCGCAAACCAGTATTGAAGTCATGGAAGTGCTTCGTGACATCAACAAAAACGGTAATACAATTTTAATGGCAACACATGATTATGCTTTGCTTTTAAAGTATCCTAGTAAGACGTTAAAGTGTGATGAAAACAAGGTGTTTGAAGTAGTACAACGCAAAAACTAGAAACCTACTAAAACCCGAGCCATTTAAAAAAACGCTGAATGGCATTGGACTTTTTTTCAGGTGTATCAACGCCATTTTCCTGAGGTTCAAATTCTACTATAAACACCCCAAAATTTGATAGCGTTTTCCGCGCTTTTGAATTGTGTAACGGTTTTTCAAAATCGGTTAATTGCATCGGGAATGTTATCTTAGCATCTTCAAACAACTGACCAGATTTCAATACAACTTTAGGATTTTCGGCATCATACATTTTAAACGCAGTATTAGGTCGCATCTTATATTCTGAAAAATCTACAGTAACGTCATTACCTTCAGTATTAAAAAGTGCTACGGTAAACTTATTTTTATTCTGACTGTGATTTATAACACGAAGCACATTGTTTATATCAAATGTTGAGGGTTCCTTAACCTGACTGTCTTTATCTAATTGAAATTTGTCACGCCATGTATCTAAAGAATGATCTTCAACCTTAATGATTCGCATCGGTGTTTTGAGCGTGGTGTAAATGGTATTCGAATTAAAGGTCCATTGCTTAAAAAAATCAGAGATTGTCGGGCTCACTTGAACCATTCCTGTATACACCAAATTATTAGTAAACTGTAAAGATTTGGCATGTAAAATCCTCAAGCCATTGTAGCCTCCAGTAATAATATTTCCATCGATAACGACATCTTCAATAGGCGCATTTTTATTAAAACCCAAAGTTAAAGATGGCGCATCACCAATCAAGCCGCCTCTGGGTTTACTCGTATTGTGATAAAACACATTATTAACAACCCATATATGCTTGGCACTATTGATTCCGTTTCTATCATCGGAAGCAATAATGACGTTATCTCTATATTTTCCTGAAGGCGTTCCACTATTAAATATGAGGTTATTTTCTAGCCGTATATTTTTTACAAATTCAAATGTTGCTCGTTTTCCTGCGGACCAAACCTCGATTCCCTTGTAATAATTATTAAAAATGATATTGTTTTTTATCAAACGGACGTCGTCGCTACTATTTTGAACATAAATACCTTCACCTCCACCTTTTCCAACCTTAGACATGAAGCCATTATTGTAAATCATACAATTCTCAATAATCGTTCCTGCACCATGTTTCCATGAGCCAATTCCGAGACCCGGATTGTTATAAATATTCAAACTATAGAACCGACAGTTTTCACCTGTAGTATGTCTAATTCCTGTAGCATATTCAAAATTATCATCATTAGCATCTCTGGAAAAATCTCCAAGCCAAGTCACATCAAAATTTTTATAAATAACCTGCTGCCCTTTAACTTCTAATACAGCATCTCTTGTAGAAGATACATTTCCGTTTAAAACTACCTTATCATTTTTATAACCCGAAACTGTAATAAATTGATTGGGCTCAAGGCTTTCGAGTTTGCTTAAAAATCGTCCATTATACACACCTTCATGTAACCAAATGGTATCGCCAGATTTGACCACATTCGATTTTTGAATTAGTGCTGTTTGTAAATCCCAAGGCTGAGACAAGGTTCCGTTTCCATCTGATGTTCCAGGCGAAGTCTCATGATGTTCTGGAAAGACATGAAATTCCTGTTGCGCGTTTAAGCCCAAACTTAAAAAATAGAAGATACTATATAAAAACAAAGATTTCATATCATAGGTTTTACAATTATCATACCATCCCATTTACTTGCATTTTTAGTTAAATTAATTTTAGTTTTTTTAAGGTGAATTTTAAAAAGACAATCACAAAAAACACAGGCTGAAGCAAGACCGAACTGTTTTCGGTTTTTAATCGCAGGTCTTCTGCATAGAGCTTCCAAGTATATGTTTTTGAAACTCCATCAGTTCCGCAGATAGCGACGATGGTATTGAGATGTTTTACTTGTATTTGCTTGTTATACAATTTCAAATTGAGATTATAATCTGAAAGAATCTTATAATTCAAATCATATTGCAACGCCTTAAATAGTGAATGTTTATAAAACAAACCTTGGTGATGAACCGTATGTTTCAGCCATAACTTAGACGACCATTTGGGTACAAATACACCATTATTTTGCTTAACCAAACGAGCATCATTCGCTTTGAAATCATATTTGATGCTACCAATAAGCAGCTCAACAGCATCTGCAATAGCATTCTCAAATACACGTGTAAGCACCTCGTCATCTGCTAATTGGTCATCTGCTCCAATAAAATAAAGCCATTGTCCTTTTGCTTTCTTTATGCCTTTATTCATGGCATCATAAATTCCGTTATCAGCCTCACTTGTCCAATAAAAAGGCGGTTGTAAAGTTTCCAAAAAGGCTAAGGTACCATCTGTGGATTGCGCGTCCATAATTAAAACCTCAACATTTTTAAACGATTGATTTTGTATGCTCAGAATACAACTTTTTAGTTGCTCGCAGGCGTTATAACTGGGAACGATTATAGACAGTAGTGGATTAATATGCGTATTTTTAGGATTAGCTCATTAAGCAACTTCAATTGTAAGGAGTTTTATATCTTTACGCTTGTTGTTTACTCATTAATGTCAAATCTACAAAATAGTAATGAAACCTTTCTTTTCTGTCGTTATTCCGCTTTACAATAAAGAAAGGCATATCAAAACCACCATTGAAAGTGTTTTAAATCAGACGTTTAAAAATTTTGAAATCATTGTTATAAATGATGGTTCTACAGATGCAAGTGCGCATCAAATTGAAGCTTTTAATGACTCTAGAATTCAATTATTTACTACAGAGAACCATGGTGTTTCCTATGCAAGAAACTATGGCGTAGAGCAATCGAGTGCCGATTATATATGTTTTTTAGATGCTGATGATATATGGCATCGTCATCATTTAGAACATATTAAAATGATGCTAGACAGACATCCAAAATGCGGCATGTACTGTAAGGCTTATGACAAAAAAATCAATGGTACACATTACAAATGTCATTACCACACTATTTCGGACCCTGATTTTTTAGGGCCGATTGACGACTATTTTGAGGCGACTTTGGTAGATTCTATTGCTTATACTTCTAGTGTGATGATTCCGAAAATGATTTTTAAAACACTAGGCGGATTTAATGAAGCTATAGATTCGGGAGAAGATACGGAGCTATGGATTAGAATTGCATTAGATTTTGACATATGTTTTTATAATACCATAAGCGTCACTATAAATCAAGATGCCGATAATAGAATCTCTGAAAAGCATATCCGCAATCGAAAGGTGATGGATTTAGAGCAATTTGAAGCGCATACACAAACACATGCTTCGTTAAGAAAGTACTTAGATGCTAATAGATTTTCATTAGGAATGCAATGTAAACGCTCTGGTGAGAACGCTTTAGCAAAATATTATTTTGATAGGATTGATTTTAAGCATATGAATTTTAAGCAAAAACTTTTAATCTCTAGTCCGAAATCTCTGTTGGTAATCTTAAAACGTCTTCAGAACTTACTGCGACAATTTCATATCAATCTAAGCGCGTTTCGATAGTAAAAACTCATTGTATTCTCTGATATAGTCTGCTTCTTCAAAAACATCAGAAGCAAGCACCAGACAAACAGCACCTGAAGAAAAATTACTGAGTTCTCTCCAAATTCCTGATTTAATGAGAAGTCCTTTATTGGGTTTATTAAGCATGATGGTTTCTTTAGATGTTCCATTATCCAGCAAGACATCAAAACTACCGCTAAGTGCTACCAACACCTCTTGTTGCTCGATATGCGCATGACCGCCTCTAAAAGCATTACTAGGAATATCATATAAATAATAAACCCGTTTGATTTCAAAAGGAATTAAATCTTTTTCAATCACTGAAAGATTACCTCTTACGTCTTCAATTTTTGGAATGTCAAAAAGTGTGATGCTTTTATTACTGTTCAATGCTTTCTTTTTTAGATAGTAAATCCTGCCAAGCTTTTCCAATGACTTCCAACGTAAATGGAGCCATACTTTCCTTAGCATTAGATTTACATTTCAAATATAATGCTTTATCTAATATCAAACGATTCATAGCTTCAGTGAGCTTTACTGAATTATGATTTTCTACCAATAGACCGTTGAATTCGTTAGTCACAATTTCTTTAGGGCCAGATTTACAGTCTACAGAAACGACAGGCGTCCCTAAGGCCAAAGACTCTAAAAGCACTCTCGGAAACCCTTCGTAGTAGCTTGTTAATACTGTAAATTTAGCATGGGCAACATAAGAAAAAGGATGTTCAGTAAATGGCTTAAAATAAACATTGTCTTTTAAACCATCGGCATCAACCTTATCTTTAATATGTTGTAAATCTGGACCATCACCTAAAATTAACAGTGCCACATTATGTTTTGGTAGCTGTGATGCTTTATAGGATTCTAATAATAAACTAATATTTTTAACGTCATCGACAATACGTCCGTAGAACATAATATAATCCCCTATATTTTGATCTACCTGTTCTAAATGATTACTATTCAATTCAACAGGATTATAAATTCTAGTAACATTTTGAAAACCATAGGTTGACTGGATCTCATTTTTAATTTCGTTTGAAACTGCAACGAAACGATAGGCGTCTTTATACAGCCATTTCACAATAGATTTATATGGCGGAAAGTATAAATTCAGATTAAAACTTCTTACGCAGTAAATTGTGTTTATTGATTTGTAAAGCCATTTAGAAGCTATGAGCTCTTTTAATAAGTCATCTCTGGTATGATTATCAATAACAAAGTCGAAATTGTGCAATTTTAAATAGGCTTTAAACACTTTAAATTTCTTAAAGCGTCTTAGCAATGGTAGTTTTGATTGCACCTTGCCTAAATTTAATAAGTCACCTTCAAAATCATAGACGATAGAATCTAGGATTGAAACCATATGAATCGTATATCCTAAGTCTTTCAACATTTTAGAAAGTAAGGCTGATGAGCGTTCAGCTCCACCAGAACCTAATGATGAAACTACAATACATATTTTTTTAGTATTGGGCATTTACAATTATTTATCTTTATGCCAAATATAGGCTAAATGAAGATATTATTGGTTGGCGAATACAGTAGACTGCACAACTCTCTAAAAGAAGGATTAATTGCTCTTGGGCATGATGTCACTTTGATTGGTGATGGTGATGGCTTCAAGAATTTTCCAGTTGATATTAAAATTTACAATCGGTATCAAAAAGGCTTCCCAAAATTAATCAAGAGAATTATTTATAAGTTCTTTAATATCGATTTGAATTCGTTAGCCATACAAAAGCAAATAAAAGCACACAGGCAACACTTAGTGCATTATGATATCGTTCAGGTGATTAACGAACGTGTGTTTAAAACCGTTCCTGCTATTGAGCGACAACTTTTTCAATTTATTTTCGAAAATAATGCCAAGGTCTTTCTTTTATCTTGTGGCACTGATTATCTAAGTGTAAAATACGCTTACGACAAAAAATTTAAATACTCCATTTTAACACCATATTTTGAAGGCAAAGTTTCAAAGAAGGATTTTCAACATGTTTTTACATACTTAAAACCGAATCATATTGATTTACACAAGTATATATATAAAAACATAAACGGTGTTATCGCTACAGATATGGATTATCACTTACCAATGATTGGTCATCCTAAATATTTAGGTCTCATTCCTAATCCGATTAATACAGATCGCATACCATTTGAAGCCCCTATGATTTCTGATAAGATTATCATTTTTCATGGTATTAATACTCAAAACTACTATAAGAAAGGGAATGATTTTTTTGAAAAAGCACTCGATTATATTCAGGAAAAACACAGTGACAAAGTTGAAATTATAACAACTAGAAGTATCCCTTATGAGGCGTATTTAAAGCACTACCAAAAAGCACATATTTTATTAGATATGGTTTACGCTTACGATCAAGGTTATAATGCTTTAGAGGCCATGGCTGCTGGGAAAGTCGTTTTTACTGGCGCAGAACAAGAATGGTTAGACTATTACAATTTAGAAAAAAATACGGTCGCCATAAATGCCGAACCTGATGTACAACAGATTATAGAGCAATTAGAATGGCTTATTAATAATCCTGAACAGATTGGGATTATTTCAAAAAATGCTCGGCAATTTATTGAAGACAAGCATCACTACTTAAAGATTGGAAAACAGTATTTGGATGCTTGGGATAAAAAAAATGCGAGTCTGTAATAACTGGTCATTTTATATTTATTACCGAAACTCTTTCCCATACAATGTTTGTAAAAGAATTGTTTATTTTTGAAGGTGCTAATTTTTAAATATGCCAAAACCACAATATTTCCCTAATCTTTTTATTCCAGGTGCTGCCAAATCTGGGACTAGCACATTGCACAACTTGTTACATCAACATCCAGACATATGTATGTCTACCAACAAAGAACCCTTTTATTTTGTGAATGAGGATTTTGAATCTGACTTAAACCTTTATGATTCAAAGTACCACGACCTATTTACAAATTTAAATACTAGATATAAAGGCGAATCCAGTACATCGTACATGCTGTTCCCCAATTTTATTGAAAACGTTAAAAAACATGTGGATGAATCGGCAAAATTCATATTTATTTTAAGGAATCCTGTTGATAGAATTTACTCACATTATTGGTATCTTAAAGGAATTGGTAGTGAAACTAAAGGTTTTAGGGAGGCTGTATTAAAAGATATGGATGAAGAACCTAATATCCATTCTCGATTACCTGAAGGCCGATTTAAGCATTATTATCAATACGGACTTTATGCTAAATGGCTAGCAAAGTTCTATGATTCATTTGAAAAGACTCAAATTAAAGTGGTCTTATTTGAAGATTTGAAGGAGTCTCCATTAGACACATTAAACCAATGCTTAGGTTTTTTAGAACTTAAAAAATTAGAAACAATTGAAAATACAGACACCAATAAAACGGTTGTACTTAAGTATCCTTATATTTATAAATCTATTCAGCATGTTGTAAGTGGAAAATCAAAACTACTTAAACCCATACACAAAATAATACCAGAAAACATCAAAACGCATTTAAGGAATAACGCTTCAGAATATGTCATTAAAATGACAGACTCCAAAAAAGGATACTCGAAGCTTTCAATAAATGACAGAGAATGGATTAGCCAATTATACAAAGATGATTATGTATTATTAAAAGAGCTAGTAGAAATCGATTTTAATAAATGGACTGATTTTAATCAATTTAAATGAGTTTAATAAAAACATCTCTTTATTCTGTTGTTAGTACATCGGTTTCTTTAGTTACGAAACTAATTACCAACAAAATTACTGCTGTCTATCTAGGAACCAATGGAATATTCATTTTGGGACAACTGAAAGACTTTCTAAACATTGGTAAAGTTGCTAGCAATTTGGGAACAGATAATGGTGTTGTGAAGTATGTTGCCGAATATGAGACTACAGAAACACTCGAGCCGTTTATAGGATCTGCTTTAAAAATACACTTGATATTTTCAGTTATTGTATGCCTGTTAACCTTACTATTTAGCGAGCCTATTTCGATGTATTTATTTAACAATGCTGAGTATTCAAAAGGCATTGTGCTAGTGGCTTTTTCCTTTATCGCTCTCGCGATTCACAGCTTTATTATGTCGGTTTTAAACGGCCTAAAAAAAATAGAAACTTATGTACTCATAAATATTATAGCCACCATAATAACAGCTATAATTATGGTTTTAATGGTTATAAAATATGAAGTAATAGGAGCCATTTATGCTATGGCTTTTAATCAAATAGTGGCCTTTATAATTTCATTTTACTTTATTAGAAACAAGAAGCAATTTACGCTGACACTGCTTAAATCAAAGCTCGATGCTTTGCATTTCAAAAATTTAACGAAATTTTCGGTCATGGCCATTGTTGCTCCCATATGCTTGTTTGGTGCCACATTTTTTATTAGAACATTTTTAAATTCAAATCTCGGAGTTGATTACGCTGGTTCTTGGGAAGGAATGTGGAGAATATCGGCAATTTACTTAATGTTTATTACAACAACCTTTCAGTTTTACTTGATTCCAACATTCTCAAACATAGCTGGAAATAAACTCAAAAAAGAAGTTTTTAAAGTTTGGTCTTTAAGCTTTCCTTCAATAATCATTATCACATTTGTGATATATCTTTTAAAAGATTTTTTCATCCCGTTACTTTTTAGCAAAGAGTTCTTTTTAATTAATAATATAATTTTATTCCATCTGCTAGGAGACACCGTTAAAATAAACTCTTGGGTTTTAGGAAAAATCTTAGTTTCTAAAGCAAAAACAAAAGTTTTTGTCTTTTTTCAAATAGGTTGGGCTATTGTATTTTGTAGCCTTACAATTCTCTTTGTTAACATTTATGGCTTTGTAGGCGTGTCTATAGCCTACTTTCTAACCTACGTCTTTCATTTTATGGCTATGAATTTATACTTCAGAAAATTGTTATGGATTAAAAGCTAATTATTTCTCAGTAGTCCCTTCAGAAATAATCCCAAATAGTGATGTCCCAAAAATAAGCAATACAATACCAAAATGCATCAAATAGCTAATAAAATGCCCAATTACAGCACCTTTAACGCCAAATACATCAATAAGATAAACACTAGAAATATAGAGCATTATTACTAAAAATATTTCTACAATAATAAAGTGTGCAAACATCTTTTTAGCAAGAAACTGATAGGCAATCACGAGCGTTAACACTTTAACAAAATCGCCTAAAAGCTGCCAGAAAAACAAGTCTTGTACTGGCTTAAATTCATCTGAAAAAATAAGAGGTACAATAAGTGGCTTCAGAACATAAATCAGGATTAAGCCCAAACCAAAAATTGGCATGACCGACTTATAAAACCCGAACACTTCTTTTCTAAACTCCGTTTTGCTTTCAATCTCACTAAAACGTGGTACGATATACAACGTAATGATTGAGGTAATAAACATGAGGTAGTATTTCGAAATTCGGTTCATAGCTTCCCAATAACCTGCTTCTTTTATTCCCACTTCAGAAATGATATAATTACGAATACAAATTGAAATCAATGGTAAAGCTATAGCCGTAACAGCTGCCATTGCGGCATAAGGTCCAAAAGACTTTAAAACACTAAACCTAATATGATCGGTTTTAATGTAAGTCATTAGGTTTCGCCTGTTGATGATACCAACTAAAGTAATCAGGAAAATAAGGGAAGGTGCCACTACAGCTGCAACTAAGGCGCCATCGATATTGTCGATATAAATTAAAAGCAAGGTTACTAACAGCCCTAAAATTTGACCAATAATATTAATAATAAGCAGCATCTTGTAGTTTGAAAAGCCATTCATGATTGAAAAACTCATCATATTTACAGCATAGAACGGGAGTGCCAAAGCCATGATTCTAATGACATATGCATAGTTGAAATTTGCAGAAAATAGCAAATCGTTGATATACTCGGCGTTGTAGTACGATAAAAACGACACGATTACTGTTGAAAAAAAGCAGAGATAGTAAGCAGTAGAAAGCGTTTCACTTAATTTTACAGTATCATTTTTAACCTTGGCGATGGTTTTAACAACACCATTATAAAAACCAAGTATAGACATTGACTGTACTGCACTTAAGAAATTTCTAAGATTACCAATAAGTGCCATACCCTCGACACCAATAAAAATGGCAATGGCTTTTGAAGTCAAAATGCCAGCAATAATTTTGGTAACAATAGTTGCAGAGTTTAAACGTGCAACCTTAAATAATACATTAGTATTAATGTATTTTATAAAGCTCTTCAATTAATAAAGGTTTAGGGCATTAATAATTGTTTCAATCTCTTCTGAAGACATGACAGGACTTAATGGAATACTTACCACAGTCTCATGAATAGCCTCTGTAATTGGCAAATATAGAGATTTATATGGCAATAAGGCTTTTTGATGGTGAGGCGCTATAGGATAATGAATAAGATAACCAATGCCTTTATCCTCCAAATAGGAAATGAATTTTGATCTATCATTAACTCTAACAACAAATACATGAAAGACATGATTATCACTAAAATTATAGAATGGCAGTTTAATTTTCGGATTGTCAATCGCTTTTAAATACTGTTGTGCAATACGTACTCGTATGGTATTATCGGCATCAAGATGCTTGAGTTTTATATTTAAAAAACCTGCCTGCAATTCATCTAAGCGACTATTAATGCCTATTTTTTCGTTGGTGTATTTTTTTGAACTTCCGTAATTATGCAATAATTTAATACATGCCGCCAAGTCATCATCGTTTGTGGTCACTGCTCCAGCGTCACCAAGTGCTCCTAAATTTTTAGTCGGATAAAAACTAAATCCTGCCGCATCTGATAAATTTCCTGCCTTTTTTTCTTCGGAAGACAGCACAGCACCATGCGCTTGTGCAGCATCTTCAACAACTAAAATATGATGTTGTTTTGCCAGTGTATTAATGGCGTCCATATCTGCCAATTGCCCATACAAATGCACTGCTAAGATGGCTTTTGTTTGTGCTGTAATATGGTTTTCAATTTCTAATGGCGAAATATTAAATGTAGCTTCATCAGGTTCGATAAAAACGGGTTTAAGCCCTGAATTAATGACAGATAAAATGCTGGCAATATAAGTGTTGGCAGGCACCAAAACTTCATCTCCAGGCGCTAGTTTCCCCAATTCAATATAAGCCTTAAAAATAAGCGTTAGTGCATCCAAACCATTGGCTACACCAATACAATGTTTGGTTCCGCAGTACTTGGCAAAGTTATATTCAAAATGCTTGACCTCATCACCTTTGATGTAATAGCCTGAATTTAAAAACGTTTTGAACCATGATGCCAATTCATCTTCAAATCTGGTGTTGATTTTATTTAAGTCTAAAAATTTTATCATCGCATTACATCATCTAACAACTTATAATTTTGAGTATTGACAGAATAAAAGTCCTGAGTTACGATTCGAGCGCCAAATCCTTCTTTCCAATACTGCAATCCTTTATTGACATTTTTGCCATTATTTTCGTTTGAAATTCCAAAATCGAAATACTTTTTATCTTGAAAAACATTATCGAGTAAATGGATGTGCAAATAATCTAAACTTCCTAAAATATTCTTATCTGTGTTTCCAGAAATGTATTGCGAATGTGCCACATGCTTTGTTTCAAATATTGTAGTACCAGCAACAATAGTTTCATCTTTGTAAACATTAAATTGTCGTATTGAATTAGGGAATTTTTGCTTCAACAATCTAATGTCTTCTAAACTATGAACGGGATCAACCTGATGTTTCTCTTGTAGATTTACTTTTAATATTTCATTCCAGAACGCCTCAAAATCGTCAACTTCCTTAACAACTAGTTGTTGCTTTACTCCTCTTTTATAACCTTCAACTCTATCCTTAGAACGCTTTGGAGAATCTTTTAAATCTAAAACACCTAAAGCGTCTCTCCGTGTTAATTCTGCTTTAAGCAAAAACAATAAATACAATAATTCATCACTAGGTTGATCTGCATAAATTGAAGGTAATAATTTAAAATTTATGCCTTGTATCTTTTGATCTAATAAAAACTTTAAAACAGTTTTAAATACAAGTATAGTCTCTCTAAACTTCATATTTGCATTTAAGAGTAAACCACCATAGGTGAGACCTTGATGCGAATGTAAAGTTTCACCTACCTTATTTGCTGGCAATAGAGCACACAGCTTGTCATTTTTATAAATGAGTAATGAAAAGTCTTCAAACCTATCTTTGTGGTACTCCATAAAGTCTCTATGGAATAAAAAAGTGGCATTTTTAGAATGTAACACAAAGTCATTCCATGCTTCATATGCTTGCTGATTATATATCGCAACACGGTAGTCTAAAGTATGATGAGTATTTGCAGTCAATACTATTTATCTTAAATGGTAATCGTGTAAAACTAAAATTTATTTTACTTTTACCTATAGTAATTAGCGAAAATTATTAAATGTCAGACAAACAGATTAACTATACCACAGCCTTACTGTTCCTTATTGTGCTTGGTTTAGTTTTAAGTAAACCTATCCTACTTCTACCGGATTCTGATGGCTATTTAGACATGTATATTATTCGCTCACCGGTCTATCCCCTATTTTTATACCTTATTAAATTTATCTTTGGATCTGCCGAAACCATTGCTACAGCTATTATACAATGCATCTTAGGATTCTATTCTATACATTATCTTGTAAAACGCTTGAGGCGCCATTTAAAGCTATCTAATATCTGGTATGCTCTTATCACTGGATTATTACTACTCCCTTATATTTACAAACATCATCTCGCTAATACAATCATGTCTGAAGCCTTAGCATATCCGCTATATCTTATGGTTGTTGCTAGATATATTGATGCTATTTATTACCAAAGATTTCAAAAATTCTACGGTACTGGCTTGTTAGTAATCGCTTTACTATTAACCCGAAATCAATTTCTTTTCATGATTCCTATGGGAATTTTGATTGCCCTATACATAGCGTATAAAACCAAAGCCTATAAAAATTTAGCTATCATCGGAATTGCATTTTTAGCTTTACCGGTTTTATCAGGATTATTGGATCGAAGTTTTCATAAACTAAAACACCAGCATTTTGTGAGTACGCCTTGGACAGGCATTGTGCTTATTTCTGCACCTTTATATGTGGCAGATGCCGAAGATTATAAGCTATTTGACACCCCAAATGAACGTGATTTTTTTCAGAAATCATATAGTGAGTTAACCCATAAATGCTTAACAATTAATTGTCTTGAAAAACAACCTGATGCCAATACGATATTTACCTACCACAATAGTTATGCAAACATTGCAAATCATACCGTTTTACCTGTCGCTAGTTCGCTTTTTAAAGAAAATGCTACAACAAACGAAACCTATATTAAAGTTGACCAATTAACTTATGGTATGTTTTTACCCTTAGTATTAGACAATTTCAAAGCTTGGATAAAACTCTATTTGGAAAATATAAAAATGGGTTATCGCAATTCGGTATATATGTTACTGTCTTTTATACTAACAGCCTATTGTTTGTTTTACGGAATTAAAAACCAATCAAAAGTTCATATAATGATGGGATTTTTACTCCTGCTTATTATAGCCAATATCGCATTTATTGCCATAGGAATTCATACCATAAGCAGGTATACTTTTTATAACGACTGGATTATTTTTATCATCATTTTTATATTGCTAAACCATTTCAAACCAACCGCTAATCAACCCATTAATCCCAGCGTATAATGCCTAGAGCATTTGCACAACCACTATGAAATCATCACTAGAATTATCGATAGTAATGCCTTGTCTTAATGAGGAAGAAACACTTGGTATTTGCATCAAAAAGGCACAAAGTTTTCTGAATACTAATGCTGTTTCGGGTGAAATTATTATTGCCGATAATGGTAGTACTGATCAATCTATTGCTATTGCAAAATCGCTAGATGCTAGAGTCGTTCCAGTTGAACAAAAAGGCTACGGCAATGCCTTAAAAGGTGGTATAAATGCTGCCCACGGAACCTACGTTATTATGGCTGATGCCGATGATAGTTATGATTTTGAAGCGCTCTTACCTTTTCTTGAAAAACTCAGAGAAGGTTACGATCTTGTGATGGGAAACCGATTTAAAGGTGGTATCGAAAAAGGCGCAATGCCATTTCTCCATAAATACCTTGGTAATCCTGTGTTATCCTTTATTGGTAGGTTATTTTTTAATATTAAAATCGGTGATTTTCACTGTGGCTTACGCGGTTTCTCAAAAGCAGCATTTCTTCAAATGAATTTAAAAACCACAGGAATGGAATTTGCTTCTGAAATGATTGTCAAATCCAAACTCAATAAGCTTTCCATTACTGAAGTCCCAACAAAACTTCATAAAGACGGAAGAAGCCGACCACCACATTTAAATACCTGGACCGACGGCTGGAGGCATTTGCGGTTTTTATTGCTGTATAGTCCAAAATGGCTATTCTTATATCCGAGTCTGATTCTTCTCTTTTTTGGCATATTAGCATCAATCGCACTCATTATAAAGCCTATAGCGATAGATACTGTTTTTTTTGATGTACACACACTTCTTTACACCTCAAGTATGGCGTTGATCGGATTTCAGTTTTTGGTGTTTTATGCGCTGACTAAAATTTTTGCTGTAGAAAACGGCCTGCTACCCAAAAGCAACCGATATAATTCAATGTTTAAGTATTTAAATTTAGAACGCGGATTGATTATTGGCGCTTTATTGCTTACTCTGGGAATTGTATTAAGTTTTAAAGGCCTATTTTTCTGGGAATCTGTTGACTTCGGAAGCTTAGATACTTCAAAAACATTACGGCTTATCATTCCTGCAGTATTTACGATATTGTCGGGTATTCAAATTATTTTATTCAGCTTATTTTTCAGTATTCTGAGTTTAAAAAGTAAAGACTAACTTCGTTTTTCAAATACGAATAAGTTATTTAATCCAAGCTGAAACTTTTTATGCTTTATTAATCTGAAGTTTTGTTTATCAAATAGATCAAAAACCTCTTCCGACTTGAAACCATAATGTTCTTCAACAGACATTCCATCGATTAGTCTTAACCATCTTAAAACAGCTAAAATATGGTCTACAAATGGTGAGGGAACCGTAATTATAACACGCCCTGAAGGATTCAAATATCTAAAAAATGAAGCATTAAACTGTTGCTGTTGCGGTCTGGGAATATGCTCTAAAACGGCAAGCATTACAACCGCATCAAAGGTTTCATCACTGGCCAAACTTTCAGGAAACAAACCAGAAATCAACTGATGCTTACCCATATTCATATGGGTTTTGAGAAGTGGATCAATTCCTATACTGGGTTTAATAGGTTTATGCGCTAAAGCTTTAAATAAATACCCGTCAAAACAACCAAAATCAAGGATTTTATCATCGGGTCTTATGTAATGGCTTGCTACTTTGACACGCCAATGTCTTAAAACTTTATCTAGAAACTTCATTAATTATCTCTTTGAGCACACGCTTTGCCATTTAACCTTTATAGTACTTCAAAAAACACATGCAAAACGTTTTATTTTCTGTAAATATAGAAAACTCCAAAACAAAAAAAGGAACCCAGATATGGATTCCTTTTGCAATCTATTTCGATCTATTATTAGATACTTTTGTTACGCTTACGCTCAACTTCAGTTAAGAAAATCTTACGTAATCTTAAGTGATTAGGAGTCACTTCAACATACTCATCTTTTTGAATATATTCTAAAGCTTCTTCTAATGAAAACTTAATTGCAGGTACAATTTTCGCTTTATCGTCTGCTCCAGAGCTACGTACATTACTCAACTTTTTAGTTTTAGTAACATTGACTGTCATATCATCACCACGAGAATTTTCACCAATCACCTGACCTTCATAAATATCTTCGCCCGGATCGATAAAAAACTTACCTCTATCCTGTAGTTTATCAATAGAATAAGGAATGGCTTGACCTTTTTCCATAGACACTAAACTTCCGTTTTGACGTTCAGGAATTCCCCCTTTTAAAGGTTGGTATTCTTTAAAACGGTGTGCCATAATAGCCTCACCAGCAGTAGCCGTTAATAATTGGTTACGCAAACCGATGATCCCTCTAGAAGGCACAATAAATTCGCAAACCATTCGCTCACCTTTAGCCTCCATACTTAACATTTCACCCTTACGCATCGTCACCATTTCTATGGCTTTGCCTGAAACGGTTTCGGGTAAGTCAATAGTCATTTCTTCAACAGGTTCGCATTTGACACCATCAATTTCTTTGATAATTACTTGCGGCTGACCAATTTGTAATTCATAACCTTCACGACGCATGGTTTCGATTAAAACCGATAAGTGTAATACACCACGACCAAAAACCATAAACTTATCTGCACTATCAGTTTCTTCAACTCGAAGTGCTAAGTTCTTCTCTAATTCTTTGGTTAAACGATCTTTAATATGACGAGAGGTCACAAACTTTCCATCTTTTCCGAAGAAAGGCGAATCGTTAATAGTGAACAACATACTCATTGTTGGTTCATCAATTGCAATGGTTTTTAAACCTTCAGGAGTTTCCCAATCGGCAACCGTATCACCAATTTCAAAACCTTCTAATCCAACAATCGCACAAATATCTCCAGTTTGAACTTCGTCAACTTTCTTTCGTCCTAAGCCTTCAAACACATGAAGTTCTTTAATTTTCGATTTTACAATACTCTTATCACGTTTTACCAAGGAGATATTTTGTCCCGCTTTTAATTGTCCGCGAGTCAAACGCCCAATAGCAATACGACCCGTAAATGATGAGAAATCAAGTGATGTAATCAACATTTGAGTAGTGCCTTCTTCAATTTTTGGCGCAGGAATATGGTCAATAACCATATCTAAAAGTGGTTCGATGTTTTCGGTTTCATTTTGCCAATCATCACTCATCCAGTTATTCTTTGCAGAACCATAAACTGTTGGGAAGTCTAATTGCCATTCTTCGGCACCTAATTCAAACATCAAATCAAACACTTTCTCATGTACTTCATCTGGCGTACAGTTTTCCTTATCAACTTTATTGATGACCACACAAGGCTTTAAACCTAAATCGATAGCTTTTTGTAATACAAAACGCGTTTGAGGCATCGGACCTTCAAAAGCATCAACCAATAATAACACGCCATCAGCCATGTTTAAAACACGTTCTACTTCACCTCCAAAATCGGCGTGACCTGGTGTATCAATGATATTTATTTTTGTATCCTTATAAATTACAGAAACGTTTTTAGATGTAATTGTAATTCCTCTTTCACGTTCTAAATCATTGTTATCCAAAATTAAATCACCTGTATTTTCGTTTTCACGAAATAGCTGACAATGGTACATGATTTTATCAACCAAAGTGGTTTTACCGTGATCGACGTGTGCAATAATTGCAATGTTTTTAATATTAGCCATAATTGATGCCTTATTTTAAGCGTGCAAAGGTACGTTAAATTCCGATTAATCAATCAATCTTTATAAATAATTAAAATCATGATTTTTATGTTCGTTTCAGAAAGTCTGCAAAACACCTAGCACGAACTAAACTATTGATACTTAAAGCCATTGGTAGGATGTGTTAAAATTTCTGAAGATAGCGTTAATAATTTGTTATACTCACGACCAATTATAATTTCTATACGTATCTTACGTTATAGAATTGATTAATAGTAAATAGCCTCTCAACCAGCCATTTTAGGCAATTTACATCTGAAAAATAGCAACAGATGGAAACAATAAGCAACTATTCAAAATATGTGCCTTACTTTTATTTTTTAACTGTAATCGCCTATTGGTTTACAGACTTAAACAAAAGTTTTGGCCTCACTGCCTACCCTATTCTTTTATTTGGAATTCCTTTTTTATGGCAACTCATAAAACCCAATAGAAAGCTCAACTTTACTTTAGGTATTACCTTTGTATGTTTATCATCGTATATGATATTAGCGTATTTATCAGATATCTTAAACATCGTTAGTCTTTCTGATCAAGTTAAACAGTGGTTATTATTTAGCGGATTATTTATTGTTGGTAATTTTGTCATGGCACTTTGGATGATAAGAAATAGTCTTAATCGAAAGTTTTAATACGTATCTTTGCATCTGAAAATTGAAATACTAAACAGATGCAGTTATCCGAGATTCCTAAACTGAAACATACAAATTCTGACAACTTCTTTTTACTTTGCGGGCCATGTGCCATAGAAGGCGAAGATATGGCGCTTCGTATTGCCGAAAAAGTAGTTACTATAACCGATACCTTAAAAATTCCTTACGTATTTAAAGGCAGTTTTAAAAAAGCGAATCGAAGCCGAATTGATAGTTTTACTGGTATTGGTGACGAAAAAGCGCTTAAAATTCTTCAGAAAGTATCACAGACTTTTGATATCCCGACAGTTACAGATATTCATGAATCTTCAGATGCAGAACGCGCAGCCGCCTATGTGGACGTATTGCAAATTCCTGCGTTTTTGGTTCGCCAAACCGATTTGGTTGTTGCTGCTGCTAAAACAGGCAAAGTAGTCAACCTGAAAAAAGGACAATTTATGAGTCCGGAATCCATGAAACACGCCGTTCAGAAAGTCAAAGATTCTGGAAGTGATAAAGCGTGGATTACCGATCGCGGCACCATGTTTGGCTACCAAGATATGATTGTTGATTTTAGAGGGATTCCAACCATGCGAGCCATAGCGCCAACCGTTTTAGATGTTACACATTCGTTACAGCAACCCAATCAAAGCGTTGGTGTAACCGGAGGGCGACCAGATATGATTGAAACCATTGCAAGAGCTGGAATTGTAAATCATGTAGATGGCTTATTTATAGAAACACATTTTGATCCTGCCAATGCCAAAAGTGATGGTGCTAATATGTTGCATTTAGACAATTTAGAACGCTTACTCACCAATTTGGTTGCGATTAGAAAAACCATCAACAGTTTATAAGTTTATGATTGACGATATCGAAATTAGGGAAGCAACTTTAGACGATTTACCCGAAATTACGTCCATTTTTAGAGACACCATTTTAGCTGTAAATAGTAGAGATTATTCGGAAGCTCAAGTAAAAGCCTGGTCATCTGGTGCCAATGATATTGAAAAATGGGAAGAACGAATTAAAAAAACCTATTTTATTGTGGCTCATGTTGGGGAGACCATCGTTGGTTTTTCTTACCTAACCAAAGGCTATTACTTAGATGGCTTGTTTGTGCATAAAGATTTTCAGAGACGTACTATCGCCTCAAAACTATTGCGTATCATGGAATCAAAAGTATCAATAAATGGTTTTGACACGATTAAATCTGATGTAAGCATCACAGCTTTAGATTTTTTTGATTCACACTTTTACGAAGTTGAAAAAAAGCAAAAAAAGTCACTCAAAGGACTCGTTTTTGAAAATTACATCGTTTATAAAGATTTATAATTCTATTTGAGAAAGGACTTATTTTTATGTTTCTCTACTTCTTTCAGAATCGCAATAAAAAGATCGTCATCAATAGCATCTAAGGTTTTATAACGCATTGATCTTACCACTTTCCGATTTTCAGACACCATATACTCGGTATATTGTGTTAAATGAGCAGAGTGCCAAAAACCCACATCGACATAATCTTTGCTTTGATTGAGGTAGCAAATAGGACGCTTATCAAAATAATAACAGGGAATACGCCATTTGTATTTCAGCTCTGCTTCAGTAAACGTATGCTCAATTAGCATCTGCAAATGCAACAAAATAGATCTGAAGGGTTCGGCTTGTTTTAATATATATGCTTCGGCTGGTTTCATCGTGAAATTTATTTACACATTTAAAATTAACAAAAATTTAATTGCGATTATTCAATAATATTTATTTACTTTGTAATTCAAAGTACTTTACTATGGAATCAAAAAACTATCTACAAGATATCAATGAGATAAAAAACATGATGACTAAATCATCTCGCTTTTTATCCATTAGTGGTTTATCTGGAACGCTAGCAGGAATCTATGCGCTTATTGGCGCTTACCTTGGTTACCAAATTATTTATAAAGATAATATTGTCAATTTTGATGGTTATCGTGCTCTAGTAGTATCGGATCAAGAACTTCTAAACATTTTTATCATTGCTATGAGTGTATTTGTACTTTCGGTAATTACTGGTATTGCATTTAGCTATAGTAAAGCGAAGAAACAAAACGAAAGCATGTGGGATTCTACCTCTAAGCGATTGATCATTAATTTTATGATTCCATTAGCGGCTGGAGGTATTTTCATTTTATTACTTATGGAGAAAAACCTCTATGCCTTTGTAGCGCCTTTGACCTTAATCTTTTATGGCTTGGCTTGTGTTAATGCAAGTAAGTACACATTAGGTTATATTAGATATTTAGGAATTACTGTCATTATTCTTGGCTTATTAGCCACCTATTTTTTAGGTTACGGATTATTCTTTTGGGCTTTAGGTTTTGGTGTTTGCCACATCATTTATGGCACCATTATGCATTTTAAATACGATCGGTTAAATTAGTTATAGTCTTTTTAATTTTAAAAATTTTATACAGAACACAACACATTCAATTTGAGCATCATCAACAACATAAACAAAGCATTTGATCATCGCATTAGATTAGGCATCATGTCAATTTTAATGGTTAATGAATATGCTGATTTTAACATGCTGAAAGAGATGCTTGGTGCAACAGACGGTAATCTTGCTAGTCACACTAAAGCCCTTGAAAAAGCAGATTATATAAAAGTTGAAAAACAGTTTATAGGCCGAAAGCCAAACACGCGCTACTCGACTACTAAACTCGGAAGAGCAGAATTTAAAAAACATATTGAAGCTCTAGAAAAACTGATAAACAAACAATAAGATAACCAATGGAATATTTCGTAGATAAACAGTCGATAGTACGAGAAATTTGGGGAGATAGCGATACAATTCTACTCATTTTTGCTGGAGCTTCTGCAGAGTTTGCATTAAACAAAGCTGTAGATTGGTTATACTTTACTGGTCAACTTCCAAAAGATCCTTTAGGTCGTTTATTCTCTACGGTTTCCTATGCTCGAACCATCGTATTTGCCGAAAAACAAGTTGCTTTTAATGCTATTGACAAAATTAATGCTATACATGGATCGGTTGAAAAAAGTCGTGGTAAGGTCATTCCCAACTGGGCTTATAAAGATGTACTCTTTATGCTTATTGACTATTCTATACGTGCTTATGAAATTTTAGAGAGAAAACTGGAAAGACAGGAACGTGAAGCTGTTTTTAAGGTATTTTATGAAGTTGGCAAACGCATGCATATCTCGGATTTACCTAAAGATTATGAAGCGTTTAAAGTCATGCGTCATGCACATATCAAACAACATCTTTACAATAGTGATTTCACAAAAGATTTATATAAACAATACCGAAAACACTTAGGACTTATACGTTTCAAGCTTCTCATTGAAACTCAAATTATGCTAACACCTCAAACGGTTGTTAGGCTTTTAGAACTAAGAAAAATTTCAATGTTGAAGCCTCTAATTTCTGTGTACAAAATGAGTCGAATCATCAAATTAGATGGTGTATTGAAGTCGGTCATTTTACCATCAGCATACAAAAAACAGATCAAAGCTATGAACATCTCAAAACACAAATCATCACATCGCATTTTTTTTAATCAATCACTTTGAAATACAAAGTACTTTAAATACATAAATTATGAAACCACTGTTCACCATTATCGCCTCAATACTATTTAGTATGCTTTTCTACGGAAAGCATATCGGACTCAACCTCAGCATTTTTTCTGTTCTGGCCATTTTATTCCTAGGTTTATATCAGCCTAAAAAAATTAAGGACAAACGGATTGTATTACACGCACTTGCCTACCTTCTCACAGCTGTAGTAGTCTTTATTCAGCATTCATCATTGGCTATTATTGCAAATTGTGTCGCATTTTTCACTTTGGTAGGCGCCATCTCTAACAGCAACACCTCAATTTACGTGCATTGGCTCAACGGTTTATATACGAGTATTGCCGGATTTTTCTATAGAACTTTTGAAGTGGATTCTGAAGCTGAAAAAGTAAACTGGAAAAAGGATATCGATGTCGTTCATTGGATTAAGCTTATCGCGATTCCGTTGGTATTTATCATCATTTTCATTCTGTTATACAAAAATGGAAATCCCATGTTTAGTGATTTAGTTAATATGATCAATTTTGATTTTATCAATTTTCAATGGGTATTATTTACCGTTTTAGGCTACTTTTTATTCAGTAATATTTCGAAACCTCTTACTGTAGAACCTGCAACTTCAACAGATTTAAAAATTAATAATGACTTATCTAAATCGGATTCATTTTCCGAAGACACCTTAAAAAAAGAAAAACAATTAGGAACCGTTTTATTGGGTCTTCTCAACCTACTAATTCTGTTTTATATCATTACAGATATCACCTATTTGGTCACCACTGAAACTTCTAGTGCTTCAGCCTTATCAAATCAGGTTCATAGTGGAATCAACACACTCATTGCTTCAATTCTAATAGCAATTGTCATTATTCTTTACTTTTTTAGAGGTGACCTCAATTTCTATTCAGATAATAAAACCTTGAAAAACTTAACGTTTTTATGGATTGGACTTAATGTGTTACTCATAATTTTAATTGCCATTAAAAATCAAACGTATATCACATCCTTTGGTTTGACTTACAAACGTATTGGGGTTCATGTGTATATCTTTTTGACACTTGTTGGGCTTGTTACCACCTTTTTAAAGGTGATGAATATAAAAAACATGGTTTTCCTCTTTAGAAGAAATACACAAATTGCCTTTATCGTTCTTTTGCTTTGTAGTACTATTAATTGGGATCGTATCATCACCAAATACAATCTCAACCACGCTGCTGCTTTTGATATGGATTACCTCATCAAACTTTCGGATAGAAATGCCATTTTACTATATCAAAAAAAGGACGACATCGCTATTTCTGATGAAAACAAAAACAGGATTGACACCAAATACAGAGCCTATATCAATAAGCTCAATATAAGAGCATGGCAAGAATATAGTTATGAAAATTTTAATGTTGAACTAGATCCTAAAACTTCAGATTAAGATGAATGTCCCTTCCAATCTCGCAAAATCCTGTAGTCTGGCAACCATTATTTTTTGGGCTGTTATAGCGATTGAACCCATAGAATTTAATGCTTTACCATTTGTAATACTATCTGTAATTCCTGTTTTTTTCTGCACTTCATTAGTGATTGTTCTAACGATTTGTCCGTTTTTTTGGACAGCAAAAACCAAAGGAGCAAATCCGGTTAAAGTCTTTAAAACATGGCATCCCTACTATACAATTATCTGCTTTGGAATAAGTATTTCTGTGATAGTTTTGGCAGATTTTGAGTCTTTCATTATTGCATTTTTCACCTCAGCCTTTATCACGACAAATCAATCTTGGGTTTGGTTTGCAAAAGCCAATCCAAAATGAAACAGTTTAAGCGCTATAGAAAACAAGTTATTGAATGGCTTTTTGAACATACACAAAAAGTGTACACACGTTACTTTAAATCTCATGAACCTTGGAATGTCTCACGTCGTGATTTATTAAACTTTCCAAAGAATTCTTTTGGCTATCATTTAGGTTTGTTTTTAACAGAACATCATTTTGAACTCATTCCTAAAGTAGAACGTCATGATGCTTACCACACCTTAACTGGTTTTGGTATTAAAGTAGAGGATGAAATTGCTTTGCAATGCCTTTGCTATGGTAACGGAAAACGCAGTTTATACTTGTATGGCGCTATGATTTTAGGCATTATCATTCTTCCCGATTATTATAAGTATTATTACAAATCTTATCGCTTAGGACAACAAGCTAATCCATTTCATCACTTTAATTATGAGGAATTATTACCGGTTAATATTACCGATTTAAGAGCTGCTGTTTTCACGGATTCACAACAAAAAAAGCTGAAAATATCATGGCAATAGATCGACTAAAAATGGCGCTATGGACAGCCTTTATCTTTTTGTGTTTTGGAACCCTGCTTTTAATCCTACAACTTTGTTATCAAAAAGGATATAGCATTACAATATTTGGACTCTATTATGTGTTATTTTCAATAGTATTTAATGGTATCATTGTTTTAATTTTACTAGGCGTATTAATTTTTAAAACCAACCGCATAAAAACCTTAAAATCTATAGGCGTTTTATTGCTTAATATTCCAATAGCTTATTTGTATTATCACTTAGTTATTAAAATCCTTATTTAAAATGACAAAAAAACTTAAATGGCTCGCCTTATTAGCACTACTTATAGTAACAGCACTTTTACTCACCAATTACTGGATTAGTTATCAAGCTAAAGACAAACTTTATAGTACTGTTGATACGATTCCGAAGAATAAAGTAGGTTTACTTTTAGGAACTTCTAAATTTTTATCAAACGGAAATATCAACCTCTATTACACTTACCGTATCAATGCTGCAGTAGCCTTGTTTAATGCTAATAAAATAGATTTTATACTCATTAGCGGAGATAATGGCAGTAAATCTTACGATGAGCCTACCACCTTTAAAGAGGATTTAATAGCAAGAGGAATTCCTGAAGATCGTATAGTCTTAGACTACGCTGGCTTTAGAACTTTAGATTCTGTAGTTAGAGCCAAGGCCATTTTTGGTCAAGAATCTATCACTATAATATCACAACAATTTCACAATGAACGTGCACTTTATTTAGCCAGTCACAACGCTATTAATGCGGTTGCTTTTAATGCAAAAGATGTTTCGGGACGTTATGGGTTAAAAGTTCAGCTTAGAGAATACCTAGCCAGAGCTAAAGCATCGAGCGATATTTTATTTAATGTAGAACCTAAATTTTTTGGAGATCCCATAGAAATCAAATGACCATCAAATTCAACAAACCCTTTTTTGCTTCAAGTCTGCTGCTATTTTCAGTAGAAGTCTGTATTGCAGTATTTTTATCCGAAGGTTTTATAAGACACACCTTTGGTGATTTTTTGGTGGTCATTTTAATGTATTGCGCTATCAAAAGTTTTATCAAAGTCAAACCTTTAAAAATTGCTATTGCTGTTTTAGCTTTTGCCTTTTTAATTGAATTTTTACAATGGTTCAATCTCCTCGATTATTTAAACTTAAGACAGAGTTCATTAGCTGTCATTATTTTAGGCAGCACTTTTGAAATTACAGACCTTATCGCCTATACGCTAGGCGTGATTACCATTTATTTAATAGACACTAAAATTAGCATCTCATGGAAACCATAAAAACACTTATTTTCAACAGGTTTAGAATCTTATCATTGCTCACTATTTCTATGGTATTGAGTATTGTATTGCTTATGATTAGAATGAAGCTACATCAGTCATTTTATTTATTGTTTTTAGTATGGAATTTGTTTCTGGCCTGTATTCCGTTTGCTATTACAACAGGCTTGGCAACGACATCTAAAATTAGCAAACTAACTCTGTTTGTTTCTTTTGGCGTCTGGTTATTATTCTTGCCAAACGCTCCATACATTGTCACCGATTTGCTACATTTAATGCATTCTGAACGTCATTTGATGTGGCTGGATGTATTGGTTATTTTATCGTTTGCTTTTAACGGATTGATTCTGTTTTTCTTATCGCTTTCTGATATGGAAACAATATTAAAGCAGCAACTTAAGCCAAAATTTATTGTCCCGATAATGTTGTCTGTTTTTGGCCTAACAGCTTTTGGTATTTACCTCGGAAGGTTTCTAAGGTATAACTCATGGGAAATTATAAACAATCCACTAGGTATTTTCTCTGATATGTTTCAACTTATTTTTGAACCTAACCTTGAAGCCTGGATTTTCACTCTAACCTTTGCCTCTTTTTTAGCCATTAGTTATTGGCTACTAAAAGCTTTTTCTAATTCTAAATGTAACTAATCATGAAATATTACAGCCTTATACTCTTGTGTTTCTTATCTTGTTTAGCGTGTAAAAAACAAGATCGTCGAAAAGTGGTCGACGACACAAAAACTAGCACTGAAGCACTCAGTGAACAAAAAACGGTAGCAATTGCAGACTTACCAATTCTCATCGATAGCACTTCAATTATCATTCATCCAATTGGGAACTATATCAAATCTAAAAACAGGTCTGATTATTTTAAATCCAGCAGTTATGAGTCTGATAGCTTTTCAACTGTAAATCATACAAGAAATCAAATCCGTGGATTGATGTCTAATATCAAATTTCAGCATATAGATTCAAATGCGCTAAAACCTCTAACAGACAAAAAGATCTGTATTAGTTCTATGAATTTCCTACGTGAAGTCTTCGAAGCAACAGCACAGGGTTATTTTCTTTACCTTGTTTATGACAAAGACACGAATGTAGATGGCGTTCTTAATTACAAAGATTTAGAGTCCCTTTATATGAGTAATTTAGACGGAACTGCTTTTAGAAAATTGTCGCCCGACAATCAAGATTTAAAGCAATGGAAAATTATTATTGAAGCCAAAAAACTCTATTTTAAGAGCATTGAAGACAGTGATAAAAATGGTGAGTTTGACAACAAAGATACCCTCCATTATTTCTATTTAGATTTAAACGCAATCAATTCTCAAGTTACTGAATACTACCCTATTTAGGTTTTAATTTGTTATTAAACGAATTTAAAATACAAGCGTCTAAGATGTAGGAATGTTTCTATATTTATTGCTATATTGACCCTAACATGGATAGGACATTAAAGACTAACAAAGTATTACAGCTCTGTTGTATTTTGCTATTGACTCTTATGCCTTTGGAATGCTTACAAGCTCAAAAGGAAAGAAATCAATGGTATTTTGGCTTGCTCTCAGGTATGAAATACGACGGTAGCAACTACAGCAGTTTGGATGACAATTCCATCGAAAGGCAAATCGCTTTTGGAATGATTGAAGGTCCAGATAATATTATCTGTGCCAATGACGAAGATGGAAACCTCATGTTCTATTCTGATGGTCGAATTTTCAGAAATAAACTACATCAAAATTTACTTAACTCTCCAACAGATGAATATGCCGTTCGTGAATCGCAGGCTGCAGTAGCTCGTGATCCTGGCAATCCTAATAGATACTATGTCTTTGTAACCATTTATGATGGTATTAGACAAAAATTAAGCTACTCTGTGGTAGACATGTCACTCGATGATGGTTTAGGCGGATTAGTTCCAGACAAAAAACATATATTATTAACAAGCAGAGTTGGTCAACACATGGTCACTGCCAGGCATGCAAATGGTAGAGATATATGGTTAATTGTGATACGCGAAGGCACTTATCTTTCTTATTTAATTACAGAAAACGGTATCTCAAATACACCAGTAACATCTAATGAAGGCATCAGTTTTTTTGATGGTAATGCCACACAATTTGGAGTGATGGAAATATCGCCTGATAACAAACTCATTGCTGCAGGGTTTCCTGTTCTTAAAAAATTATTTATTCTGACATTTAATGACTTAACCGGCAAGTTGGATTTGATTTATGAAGAAGAAGAAACCGAATTAACTATTGATGACGGGGCTTTTACCAGTGTGGAATTTGCGCCTAATAGTAAAGTCCTTTATACTACGTATTTATTTGATGGGATACAACAGTACGATTTATCTGATTTAGATAATATTCCACCAAGAATAGACATTACTACAACACCTTCGCATTACCCTTATTTAAAACGCGGTCCAGACGGCCAGGTGTTTAGTGTCGAGACTAGAAAACCTTATATTGGTGCGATTCAAAATCCGAATGTGATTGGTGATGGCTGTAATTATAATCCCAATGTGCTAAGTCTGAGTGGTTCGACACTTTTAGATTTACCAACATTTCTATTGCCTAAATATCCAGAAGGCATTTCGTTTATCAATATCTGTGAAGGAGAAACCACAGAGTTAACCTGTAGCGTTTCTATTGGACGGCCTTTGTACCATTGGGATTTAGGCGATGGAACCACTGCATCTGAGGAACATGTTTCACATACCTATGCAGCTCCTGGAACCTACACGGTTTCGGTGGTGGTGACCGATCTCTATTCTGGGGATTTACTCTATACAGAAACCAAAGAGATTACTATATATGCGACACCCAACATTACTGAATTGGATGATATATATGCCTGTTTTGAAGAAGACACTACAATTTTCTTTTCAGATTATAACGAAGATATCCTCAATGGTTTAGATCCAAATATCTATTCTGTTTCTTATTATTTTACTGAAACTGACGCCTTATTAAAAGACAATAAAGTGATAGAGTACATACCTGAATTAGGTTCGAAAACCGTATGGGCCCGATTAGAAAACTCATTAAACACAACCTGTTACGATATTGCTCATTTTGATATCGTTACCCCAGAATTTATAACAATCGATTTGCCTTCAGATTATTATATATGTGATGACAGAACCACAATTACTCTAAATGCGCCTGATGGTTTTACAAGTTATGAATGGTCTACAGGAGAAACCACGCAAAGCATTACCGTAAACACTATAGGTGATTACGTTTTGTATGTTGTTAAAGATTTTGGTGATTTTACTTGCGAATCGCAAACAGTTATTTCAGTAAAAATACCCGATCCGCCTCCTATTATTCAAGAAGTAAACGTTATCGATTGGAGCCAAGACCACAACTCAATTGAAATTATTCTTGAGGAAGAAGGAGCTTATGAATACTCTGTAGATGGTATCAATTATCAAAGTTCGCCTCAGTTTTTTAATTTACCATTGGCTGATTATATCGCTTATGTAAGAGAGGTAAATTGTTTAGAAGAAGTGAGTAGCGACCCATTATTTCTTCTCTATTACAATAAGTTTTTCACCCCTAACAATGATGGTTATAATGACTATTGGCAAATTATTAATTCGCGACAAGACGAAGCCATTGAAGTTTATATTTTTAATCGCTACGGAAAACAACTGGCACAACTAAAGTCTACCGACAAAGGATGGGATGGCACTTATAATGGTGTGCCTTTACCTAAATCAGATTATTGGTTTAAAGTTGTACGATCTAATGGTAAAATTCATCATGGCCATTTTACGTTGAAGCGATAGCCTACACAAATGATTTAAATGAAGTACTTACTTACTACTCACCATCGACATAGTCTTGAAGGTATTTAAAACGTGCTGTTAATTGACCATCAGCCGTTGTGATTTTAGCACGTTTTAAGATGCCGCGTTCGTCACCATTAAAAAATGCTGGAATGACATGTTCTAAAAACATATCGCCAAAACCTTCACTGGCATCTTTTGGTAATTCGCAAGGCAAATTATCGACAGCCATAACAGTTATTGCATCTTTGGCATCAAAAGCGACTTCGCTTTCGGTTTGCGGATCGTAGCCATAAAACGGATCTGCAATTGTAGATGGCTTTATCGTACTAGCCACAGGACCATCAATATCACAGGAAACATCTGCCACCAAATTGATTCTAAAATCTGACTGTTTGGCATCGTTTCTTGTAAACAAATAAGGAGCATTATTGCCATAGAAATGGCCTGCTATAAAATAATCGGTTTCTTTGGCATAAGGCATAAAATTGCTCTCATAACCTGAAGGGTCTTTGTAAAACTCCCACTTATCACCTACTTTACCATCTTTACGTTTGGCGTATTCCATGACATCTGCCATGACATAAACAGGCTCGGTAAATTGCGATGTGAGATACAAGGCATCACTAACTTCTTTAATCTTTAAATGGTCTAAAATTTCTTTAGCACCATAGGCCACTTTTCCTGTTCCGGTGAGAAGTATTTTGATATTTGGTAATTTGATTTTATCTAATTCGGCCTTAACAGCGTCTAAATCGGCGAGCGTTTCTACCTTAGGCAATTCAAACAATTGGTCTCTTAAACCCAAAGCTCTAAATCCGTTATAAGCACCAACCAAACCAGCGTAGCGTCCAAAACCTATCAATCTTGCTCCGCTTTGCTTAACTATGGTTTCGTGATCGTACATTTCGATATGCTTATCAAGCATGTCTAGTAACAACTTCCGGTTATAAGGTTGTTTTTTTATGGTATGTGAAAAGAAAAAATATTTTTTATTCGGAATTAAATGGTCCAAAGGCACTTCTTTTACACCAATCATCACCTCGCAATCTGACACATCGTTAGTTACTGTAAAGCCTTGTGCTCTATAGGCATCGTCTGAAAACACGCGAATATCTGAAGACTCCACAACAAACTCGGCTTGTGGAAACAGAGCTCTTGCTTCGGCTAATTTTTCGGGAGAAAAAACCACACGTCGATCTGGCGGATTTTTACGTTCTTTTATGATGGCGAATTTCATATATTTATAATCATCTATTATTAAAAATGAAAAAAGGTATTATACTTCTAATTTACGGAACAATTGCTTGTGTTTCGTCAATTTTATTTTTCGCTTTTTTATTTGAATTAATACTATCAGACGGTTACATCTCAAACGAAAATTGGATTAAAGTATTTATAATACTGGCTATTTCGGTTTGGTATATAAGCGCAACTATTCGAATAATAAACAAAATGAATTGAAACTACTGTCAATTCAAGTATGGAATACTTTTTGCACGAAAATACTATGAAATGTAGGGTTATACAAACTTTTTGATAACTTTGCACTCCTTCATTAAAGCTACGAAGCATATAAGCTTTAAGCGTTGGTGAAGTGCGTTAAGGATGGAACGGTTTGTTTGAGCTCCTCGTAGAGAGCGAGTAGTGAGAGCCTGACCTGAAAGGGAACGCTATAATAAATTACTAACAGAGATACAGATGACATCCTGAAATGTGTTTGGGATGAAATCGAGGACGTAAATTAAAATTTACTATCTCATTAGAATGGGGTCGACTGGTTTTGACAGCGAGACTCATTAAACGGTAAGCACGTCGTGTAATGACTTTGAAACACGTAAAAGGCTAGGTCAACTTTTTAAACGGCGAGAATAACTACGCTTTAGCTGCCTAATCTGAATTACAGTAAGATTAAGCCACGTCCTACTAGGTAGGAAAGCTAAATGTCTCCAGAAAGCCTTGGTTAATGGCGTTCTTAATAGAGGCATCGTAAATATTAACTTAGATGGTGTAGCGCTTTGATGCACTTTCGAGATTAAAAAGCTAAGTGTTGAGTAGGTTGTCTTTTGCCAGCTTAACATCGAAAACCTAATAATAGAATAAACGTGTAGAAAGCTCTTTAATAGCTTGTTTGGACGAGAGTTCGATTCTCTCCGACTCCACAATTAACCCTGTAAATTGATTATTTACAGGGTTTTATGTTTTTAGGTGACAACTTTTAGTCTAGACTATTAAAAAAAGCGTCAATTTTAATAAAATAACGAAACACAATCACCGCTTAACCATGAAGTTTAATAGGAGTCCGATGAGAATTAATAAAATCCCGATTAAGCTAATCATTGAATAAATTTCATCCAACCAGATGACGCCAATAATCATTGTAAAAATGACTTCAATATACTTTAAAGGCGCGACTTGATTAACTTCTCCAATCTGGAAGGCTTTAGTCATATAATATTGACCAAAGTAACCAAAAACACCTAAACTCAATAAAATTAGCCATTCTATACCTGAAGGGTTGGTCCATTCTGAAATGGCTAAAATCCCTCCAAAAAGCGCGGCAATTATCATAAAATAATTCACCACAACTACGGGATGATCGCTGTTGCCTATTTTTCTGATGATAATAAAAACCAGTCCTGTAAAAAATGCGGATAGCAGTGCATAGAGTAATCCTAATCCGTTAAGATTTGAATCAAAACCTTTTAAAATAAGTACGCCTGAAAACGCTATGATAAAGCAAATCCACTGTAAGTATTTCACCTTTTCTTTAAGCAATATTAGAGCAAATAAAGCCGCAAAAATTGGTGAAATATACCGAATAGAAACTGCAGGCCCCATTGATAAGTGTTTTAAAGAAGTTAAATAATTTAAAAAACTTATTCTAAATTTATACCAGTTATCATTAACTTAGTAATTAGCCAATTCGTTAACCCACTCTTTACTTTTATTTAAAAGGTGATGGCATAATTACCACGAACTTAGCTCAACCAAAACCACCAAATATGAAAGTTGTTTTTTACACTAGAGAATTTCCTCCTTACGTTTACGGAGGCGCAGGTGTACATGTCGAATACTTAGCTAGTGAATTAGCAAACTTAATGGAAGTTGAAGTCCGATGCGTTGGCGATCAAGACCTCCAATCGGGACAACTAACTGTTAAAGGATTTTCGTCTGAACTTTTAGATGTATCTGATTCCAAAGAAAATTTAAAACCTATTTTTAAATTCATGGAGACCTGTATTAGAATGAATACAGGTTTATTCGATGCCGATGTGGTTCACTGTCACACCTGGTATGCCCAATTTGCTGGAATCATTTCAAAACTCTGCTACGGCACACCTTTAGTAGTTACAACACATTCGCTAGAACCACTACGTCCTTGGAAAAGAGAACAACTCGGAAAAGGTTACGATGCTTCATCATGGATTGAGAAAACAGCCATAGAAATGGCAGATGCGATTATTGCCGTTTCTGAAGAAACAAAAATTGATGTCTTAAAACATTTCAACGTTGAAAAAGACAAGATTAAAGTTATATACAATGGCATCAATCTGGACGAATACCAGGTAACTTCAGAGACTTCAGCTTTAGAGCGTTATCATTTAGACACTAGTAAACCTTATGTGCTTTTTGTTGGACGAATCACAAGGCAAAAAGGTATTATTCATTTGATAAATGCTATTAAATATATAGATAAAGACACTCAAATTGTATTGTGTGCTGGTGCACCAGATACTAAAGACATAGAACTCGAAATGCAAGAGCGTGTAGCCGAAATTCAAAAAGATCGAGATAATGTGATCTGGATTTCAGAAATGCTCAATAAGAAAGACATTATTCAGTTTTATTCTCATGCCGATGTGTTTTGTTGCCCTTCCATCTATGAACCTTTCGGTATTATAAACATTGAAGCTATGGCATGCCACACAGCGGTTGTAGCCAGTGCTGTTGGTGGTATTAAAGAAGTAGTTGTACATAACGAAACAGGCTTACTCATTCCTGTTGAGCAACAACAACAAGCCCCTTTTGAACCAGTGGATCCCGAAAAATTCTCCAAAGACTTAGCCAATGGTGTTAACAAATTAATTAGTAACTTAGACTTACGACAGTCTATGGCTAAAAAAGGACGCCAACGTGTTGAAGCCCATTTTGACTGGAAATCTATAGCGCTTCAAGTCAAAGAATTATACCAATCTGTAATATAAAAACTATGATAAATAACGATGTTTTAGCAATAATTTTAGGTGGCGGACAAGGGTCTAGGTTATATCCTTTAACAGCCGAGCGTTCGAAACCAGCAGTTCCAATTGCTGGAAAGTATAGATTGGTGGATATTCCAATTTCCAACTGTATCAATTCAGACATCAAACGCATGTTTGTTTTGACACAATTTAATTCGGCATCATTAAATCGCCACATTAAAAACACCTATCACTTTAGTTTCTTTAGTTCAGCTTTTGTCGACGTCTTAGCTGCCGAACAAACACCTGGCAATAAGACTTGGTTTCAAGGAACCGCCGATGCTGTACGACAAAGCATGCATCACTTTTTAAGACATGATTTTAAATATTTTTTAATTCTTTCTGGAGACCAATTATACCAGATGGATTATGATAAAATGATTGAGGCTCATGAAGCAAATAATGCTGAAATTTCTATTGCTACAATTCCAGTGACTGCTAAAGAAGCCACATCGTTTGGCATCTTAAAATCGGATGATGCCAATACCATTACCTCATTTATTGAAAAACCAGATAAGAGTTTACTTCCAGAATGGACTTCGGAAGTTAGTGACGATATGAAAAAACAAGGGCGTCATTATCTGGCTTCGATGGGTATTTATATTTTTAATAGGGATTTACTTACTCAACTCATGGAAAATCCTGATACGAATGACTTCGGAAAGGAAATCATTCCGCAAAGTATTGAAAAACATAAAACCTTAAGCTATCAATATGAAGGGTATTGGACAGACATTGGAAACATAGATTCCTTTTTTGAAGCGAATCTTGGGCTCACAGATGACATTCCTAAATTTGATTTATACGATAAGAAAAAGCGTATTTATACCAGAGCAAGAATGCTGCCAACGACCAAAATAGCTGGAACCACCTTAGTAAGATCAGTTATTGCTGAAGGCTGTATTGTTAGTGCTGCGAAAATCGAAAAATCGGTTATCGGGATTCGTTCACGAATAGGTAAAGAATCTACAGTTATCAATACCTATATGATGGGTTGTGATCATTACGAAACTCTCGAGGAAATTGATAAAAACAAAATTGAAGTCTTACTAGGAATAGGTGAACGCTGCTTTATAAAAAATGCCATTATTGATAAAAACTGTAGAATTGCTGATGATGTGCGAATAAATGGCGGCAAGCATTTAGAAAATACTGAAACCGATCAATATTTGATAAAAGACGGTATTGTAGTCATTAAAAAAGGGGTTACCATTCCAAAAGGATTTGTAATCTAAAATCGCTTAATTCTTTTTCTTCTTTTTTAAGAAGCTAAACAAGCCTTTTTTCTTTGTCTTTTCGTCATCTTCGGATGCCGTATCAAACTCGCGCTCTTTACGGTCTTTTTTGAAGATGCGTTTTAAAAATCCGTCGCGCTTTTCAGCCTCACAAGCCAGTGCCTTTTTAACCGCTTCTGAAGGCGCTTCAAATTTTGCCGTCGTGATGCTATTAAATTGTTTATCCTGATTTAGTTGTTTTAAAAATAAAGCCGTAATTGGCAAAGCCGAATTCGCGCCTTGACCAATTGAGGTATGACTAAATCCAATCCTATGGTCGTCATTACCAACCCAGGATAGCATAACCAGTTTTGGGCTAATTCCAACAAACCAGCCATCTTTATTATTTTGCGTCGTCCCTGTTTTTCCTGCCAAATCGTTTTGAAGTCCGTAACGTGAACGCATACGTTGAGCCGTTCCCGAATTGATTGTCGTTTTCATCATCTCAATCATGGCTTGTCGTGTTGCTTCTGAAAAAGCTTCAGGCATCGGCTTCGTTTCTGGACGCTCATAAATGACACGTCCCGATTTGTCTTCTATTTTAGTGATATAGAATGGTTTTGAAACACGTCCTTCATTAGCAAAACTTGTATAAGCGCTAATGAGTTCTAACATCGATAGTTCGGCTGTCCCAAGCGCTAATGATGGCACTTTAGGTAATTCAGAAGAAATTCCCATCTTTTGAGCTTGGTTAATTACGGTTGCAATTCCTACATCTTCAAGTACTTTAACCGCAATGGTATTAACCGATTCACTTATCGCTTTTTCAATAGAATAATTGAGATGTCTGTCGGTTTCTTCAACGCCACCATTAGTTGGTGTCCAACCGCTTTGATTGGTATAAGTAATCGCTTTAACCGGATAATAAGAGCAAGGTTCAATTCCATTTTCTAAAGCAGCGGTATACACAAAAGGCTTAAAGGTTGAGCCAACTTGTCGTTTGGAAGCGGAGACATGATCATACTTAAAATGCTCAAAATCGATACCACCAACATAAGCTTTAATGGCGCCCGAACCTGGATCGACAGCAACAAATCCAGCGTTTAAAAACTTCATCATATGCTTTAAGCTATCAATAACAGAAGCAGTTTTCACAACATCGCCTTCCCATGAAAATAACCTGAATTTCCCTTCAGTATTTAAACTATCAAGGATTTGATTATCGGTCCATTTTTTTTGTTTTAAAGTTTTGTAGAGCTCTAAATTTTTGATTCTGTTTTCAATTAAAGATGTTTGTTTTAACCAAGGTGCATTGGTGCCATAAGCCTTTTCAAATTGCTTTTGCAAAGTGGCCATATGTTCTCGCATCCCGTTTTCGGCATAGCGTTGCATAGCAATGTCGATAGTGGTATATATTTTTAAACCGTCTTTATATAAATCATAATCAAAGTCATTGCTTTTATTCAAACTATCGAGTAAATGTTTGACTTCTAAGCGTACTTTTTCACGGAAATATGGGGCAACACCTTCATTATGGTTAAATTTTCTGTAATCGGTTTCTAAAGGAATGTCACTGGTTGTTTTTCGAATATCAGCAGTGATATATCCGTTTTTTTCCATTTGTTGCAATACCACATCACGTCTTAACTGACTGCGTTCTGGGAATAATCTCGGATTGTAACCATGAGTCGCTTTTAATGTCCCTACGAGTGTTGCCGATTGCGCTAAGTCTAAATCTTTGGTTTGTATGTTGAAAAAACGTTGAGAGGCGCTTTCAATTCCGAAGACATTTTCACTAAAAGGAACCGTATTTAAATACAAAGTGATGATATCTTCTTTAGAATACAAACGCTCAAAACGCTTGGCAACAATCATCTCTTTGACTTTATTAACAGGCATAGAAAACCAGCCATAATCTTGTCTTCCATAGATGTTTTTAACCAATTGCTGACTGATGGTACTTCCGCCTCCAGAGGAATTATCCTGCATTAAAATCGATTTAAAAAACACGCGAAACAAACTGGTATAATCCACACCACTATGTTCATAAAACCGAGCATCTTCGGTGGCAACTAAAGCATCAACCAAATGTTTAGGCAAGTCTTGATACGCAACAATTTGTCTGTCGAAAATAAAATATTTGCCTAATAATTCACGATTCGCATCTAATAAAACAGTCGCTTCAGCCTGTTTGATATCTTTTAGGTCATCTTCTGAAGGTAAAGCACCCCAGAGTCCGATATACACCGAAAACCAAAATAATACAAGTGTTGCTATTCCAGCCAATATGGCTTTAAAAAGACGTTTTAGCCAAACGGACTTTAAGTTAAATGACATAAATAGATTTTAATGGTTGGTCGTATGTTATATACGAGTTAATATATTAAACGGACGTTATTTTAAGAAATTATTCCAAGGCCCTATTAATTTAACTTGTAACTTTATAGAGAATCTCTAAAAGCAGTTCAAATCTGTAAGAATACTGTTTTTGATACGACTAAAACAAAGTTAACTTTATAAGATTACTAATTAAAAAAAGAAAGGATCCACAGCTATGTTAACATGGAAAGACCTCATCAACTTTGCCGTTAATGGCAATCCTACTCCAGATCGTAGAGTTGAAAAAACGGATGCCGAATGGCGTCAGCAACTAACTCCAGAACAATTCAGAATCACACGCCAAAAAGGCACCGAACGTCCACATAGTGGCGCGTTGTGCAGCATTTATGACGAAGGCCAATACAATTGTATTTGTTGTGATACACCATTGTTTGATTCGACTATAAAATTTGAATCTGGATCAGGCTGGCCTAGTTTTACTCAGCCTATCAAACCCAATGCGATTAAATATGAAAAAGACAGTTCGTTTGGTATGGTTCGCGTAGAAGTTATGTGCAACACCTGTGATGCGCATTTAGGACATGTATTTCCAGACGGACCAGAGCCAAGTGGCTTACGTTATTGTATTAATTCTGAATCTATGCAATTAGATTCTAAAGTAGAGGAGCACAAATAATGACACATAAAACATTAGAACAATTAACCGTTGGAGCTGGATGTTTCTGGTGTATTGAAGCGGTTTACAACGAAGTGAAAGGTGTAGAAAAAGTAGTCTCAGGCTACAGTGGCGGAACCGTTCCTGGCAGACCTACTTATCGTGAAGTCTGTTCAGGTTTAACAGGACATGCCGAAGTGGTTCAAGTAACCTTTGACCCAGACATTATCTCTTACCAAGATTTACTGGTTATTTTTATGACGAGTCATGATCCTACAACATTAAACCGTCAAGGTGCTGATGTTGGAACCCAATATCGTTCGGTGATTTTTTATCATGACGATAGCCAAAAGAAAGTGGCAGATTTGGTTTTAAAGGAAATGGCTTCCTATTATGATGCTCCTATTGTTACTGAAATAAGTGAGCTAGGACCATTCTTTGAAGCTGAAGCTGCACATCAAAATTACTATGCCAATAACCAAAACCAAGGCTATTGTAGTTTTGTCATTACACCAAAATTGGCAAAACTGAGACAATTACATGCTGATAAATTAAAATCGGCTTAGTATAGAGTAAAAAAAAGGGCAAGTTTAGACTTGCCCTTTTTGTACATTTAGGTTGTTATTTCTCAAAATTATTAATGCCTTTGGTAAGCCATTCTGTATACTCTACAGCATCTGGTGTATAACCAACAGGTTCAATCAGATTATTTTCATCGTGATCCATAAGCACATAATAAGGCTGTGTATTGGTCTTGTATTTTATGGTTTGCATTTCACTCCATTTTTGACCTGTATTTCTGAGTTTTTTACCAGGTCTTAATTTAGAATCTGGAGCTTCACCTTCCGGAAATTTAATTTGCTCATCTACATAGAGAGAAATTAAAACCACATCATTTTTCAGCTTCGATAAGACTTCTGGTTTCACCCATACATTCTGTTCCATCTTACGGCAATTTACACAAGCCCAACCTGTAAAATCAATCATGACAGGTTTCCCTATTTTTTTAGCATAGGCCAGACCTTTATCATAATCATTAAAAGCTAAAATATCATGAGGTGCTAATAAATGACCACCATCTGGCAAATCGGAATGACTGGCTGCTCCTCCGCCTTTAGAATTCCCGACACCATATGGCGATTCACTATAATCTAATGGAGGCGGAAAGGCGCTTATTAAATTTAACGGCGCACCCCAAAGTCCGGGAATCATATAGATGGTAAACGTTAAAGTTAAGAGTCCAAATAACAATCTACCCACCGAAATATGTTTCAGTGGAGAATCATGCGGTAGTTGAATCTTTCCGAAGAGATATAAAGACAAGGTTCCAAAAATTGCAATCCAAATCGCAATAAATACTTCTCGTTCTAGGAAATGTAATTGCAATACTAAATCGGCTTGCGATAAAAATTTAAAGGCCAGGGCTAATTCTAAAAAGCCTAAAACAACTTTGACGGTATTGAGCCATCCTCCAGATTTTGGTAAAGAATTTAACCATCCTGGAAAGGCTGCAAATAAGGCAAAAGGTAAAGCAATAGCCGTTGAAAAACCGAGCATTCCAATAACTGGAGCGATACCACCTTTGGAAGCAGCTTCTACTAAGATAGTACCAACGATTGGTCCTGTACAAGAAAACGACACAATGGCTAATGCAAGTGCCATAAAAAATATACCTATGAGTCCGCCACGATCTGCTTGTCGATCGGCTTTGTTTGCCCAAGAATTAGGCAATACAATTTCGAAAGCACCTAAAAAGGAGATTGCAAATACGACTAATAAAGCAAAAAATATCAAGTTAAACCAAACGTTTGTAGCTAAAGCATTTAATGCATCGGCTCCAAAAATGGCCGTTATAATAGTACCTAACAATACATAAATGACGATGATGGATAAGCCATAAATAACCGCATTTCGAATACCTTTTGCTTTAGACTGACTTTGTTTAATGAAGAAACTAACCGTCATAGGAATCATTGGAAACACGCAAGGTGTTAACAAGGCTACAAAACCAGACAAAAAGGCGACAAAGAAAATAGACCATAGGCCACGAGTATCGCCTTCATCTTCAGGAACCCCTTTATCTGTAACCTGAACCGCTTTAGTTAAATCGTATTCTAGGTCTAAAAAACTAGGTGACAAACATTGCTTATCATCACAAGCCATAAATCCAACTTCAGAAGTAATGCTTTTAATATCTGGATTAGAACGCTTGATTTTTTGTCTAAATTCAGCTGAATTCTCAAAATATTTGACTTTCATTTTGAAGACTTTATCATCAACCGTGACCCCTTTTTCTTCTGCTGTTTTTCCGACGAGTGTTATACCTTCAGGGAGCTCATATTCAAAAGTGGTTGGTATAGGTCCTCCATCTGGAACGTTTTGAGAATACAGATGCCATTTGTTATCAACAGTCGCTTTTGAAACTAAATAAAATTCGGTATCTGAAATTTTTTCTACAGAAGTACTCCATTTTACGGGTTCAAGTATTTGCGACATGCCTTCGGGTGAACCAAAAGGAGACAAGCTTGAGTTTTCATCTGAAGCTTCCGTTTTTTTAAGTTGAAATACCAAATCGATATAATCTGGAGGCAGACACTTTTCATCATCACAAACCATGAATTCAACTTCGCCTTCAACGATGGATAATTCCTGATTTAAAACTTTAATACGCTGTTTAAATTGGGCTTTGTCCTCAAAGAACTTTATCACCATATCAAAAACAGGATCGTCTACTGTGTGTCCTTCATCTTCTGAAGTCTTACCGTTTAACTCATAGTCATTATTAGCTTTGTATGTAAAAGTTGTAGGAATTGGACCATTTTCAGGTACATTTTGAGAATACAAATGCCAGCCACTATCTATGGTTGCTGTTGAAATTAAATCATATTCGGTATCTGAAATTTTTTCTACGGAAGTTTCCCACTTAACCGGTTTAAAAACTTGAGCTGTTGTCGTTATAGAAAACGCTAATATACTTAGTAGCGTAATAATTAAATTCTTCATGAGAATAATTAGGTTTTGGAAGACGCTAATTTATGAAAAACTATAAGATTTATCGACAGTATTAAGATATCATTAATACCCTTAAATGGTGTGCATAAAAAAACCGAACATAGGTTCGGTTTAATATTATTATTCGAAAGTTTTAACTTCGAGACCTTTAAATTTCCATTTTTCGAGTCCGCCTTCTAAGTCATAAATCTTAACAAAGCCAGCTTCCTTGAGTTTCTTTGAGCATTTACCGCTTCGTCCTCCAGATCTACAGTAGACGACGACAGGTTTTGTTTTGTCTAGTTTTACGATGTCTTCTTCAAACGTTGGCGATTTAAAATCTATGTTTTGAGAGTGTTCGATATAGCCCTCTTTATACTCTTCTTCTGTTCTAACATCTACTAATTGAACATCTTCTAGTTCTAAAAGCGATTGCATTTCTTCAGGAGAAACCATTTTAATTTCACTTTGCTGTTGTTCGGTGCAACTAAATGCCAGGGCAAATAGTGCAAAACAATAAATAAGTACGTTGTTTTTCATTTTGATTGATTTTTAGATTGAAGCTACTTCACCTAACCATTCGTTAAAGCCTCCAATAAGATTATATGTGTTTTTAAAACCTAACTGATTCATTACACTACAAGCTTGAGCACTTCGGCCTCCAGACCTACAATATACATAATAAGATTTTGAAGTATCTAATGCTTTAATCGCATCGAGAAACTCCTGACCCTTATAAATATCGATCGCAATAGCATTAGGAATAATTCCTCCTGCCAGCTCTTCATCTGTTCTAACATCTAAAATAACTGCATTTGAATCTGCAACTAATTGTGATGTCCATTCTTGTTGTGTTAAATCAGCCATATTTTTATACATCAATAATCATGCAAATTTAACTTTTCGTTAGGATATTTTAAATAAAGACGAAAAAAAATCCGAAGTGTTACACTTCGGATTCATAAAATTTAAATTATTTAACATTTATACCTTTATAGAACAACCTATAGCTCTTGTTTTTGTTTCTGGTACTGCTTTGCCGTCAAGTAAGGCATCCACCGCATCTTCAACATAGGTTTTTGTAACCGCACTGGCATCTTGGTAATTATCATCAATGGCGCCAATATACTTAACCTGTGGTCCTTTTTTAGTTTTCTCTAACACATAAACATGAGGTGTTTTTGTAGCCCCGTATTGCGGATAAATTTTTTGACCTTTATCCATCAAATAAGGAAATGTAAAGCCTTTAGCTTTTGCTCTAGCTTTCATAGCCTCCATATTGTCTCCAGGTTTAACATCGGTGTTATTTGGCATGATAGCAATAACCGGATAACCTTTGTCTGCATATTTTTTGTTTAAGGCTTCAACACGATCTTCGTAGGCTACTGCGTACGGACAAGTGTTACATGTAAAAATGACGATAAATCCTTTGGCATCTTTATAATCGGCCATCGATACCATTTTACCATCAATATTCTCTAATTTAAAATCGGTTGCAATATCTCCAATATCATAACCTGTTCCAACAGTTGTAAATGCCGATGTTGCCACCACTACAACTAATGCTAATATCATTTTTAGTGTGTTCTTCATAATGTGTTATTTAATAAATTGTTGTAATTCGGTTTCTAATTCTTTATAATCAAATGAGCGTTCGTAAAACGCTTTCTTGTTTTTATTGTAAATAAGTGTTGCTGGAATGGCGCCAGACCAATCCTTATTAACTTTTGGGATCCATGTATTAGAATCTACATCGTTTAATACTAAGACTTCACTTTTTAAGCCTTTGGTTTTAAGAAACGGTTTTAGCTTTGTTTCTATTTGCTTCGGAAAGTCTAAACTTACCAAAATAACTTCAACATTTTTTCCTGAATAATTAGCATTTAACTGTTCAAAATAAGGCAATTCTTTAACACAAGGCGCGCACCATGTTGCCCAGAAATTAACCACATAGGTTTTATTCGCATCTTTTTTACTGAGATAGGATTCGAGTTCATTAAAATTAAGCACCTTCAAATCCTCTGAAGACAATTCAGTAACAAAGGCTTGAGATGTTTTAGTTTCTTTTATCTCGCTTTTAAAGCAAAACAGTACTAAGGATATAATGAGTACAGCATATTTCATGTTATAAATTTAAGCATCAAACAACGGACTTCCATAAATTTAACAAAACATTAAAAAATTAAAGGATTTTGTGTTATACATTTGTACATACAACAATTGTATATACATATGTCTATAGAATCAGATATTAAAAGTACCGTAAAGCTCAATGAAAATGACAAAGCAGTTATTAATTTAATCTATACAAATAATTGGTTAAAAGAAAAGGCATTAACAGACTTTAAAGCTTACGATTTATCATCTGAACAATACAATGTATTGAGAATTTTAAGAGGTCAAAAAGGACAGCCCGCAAATTTGAGCACCATTCAAGAGCGCATGCTAAATAAGATGAGTAATACAACCCGCTTGATCGATAAATTATTAAAGAAAAACCTTGTTACCCGTCAAACTTGTCCGACAAACAGAAGAAAAATAGAAATTTTAATCACAGCTAAAGGCTTAGAACTTTTAAGTGAATTAGACGAAAAAGTAAAACAAAGCAACATCAATATTACAAAAAATTTAAACCCATCAGAGCTAACAACTTTGAATTTATTATTAGACAAATTAAGATCATAAACAAAAATTAAAATCAATGAAAACAAACATTTTAAAACCAGCATTTATCATCATTTTAGCAATGTCATTTGCGTCATTTACAACCATCTTCAGTAAAGATGTTAAGGTTAAAGATTCAACAATTACCTGGAAAGGTCATAAAGTAACGGGATCACATGAAGGCACAATTTCATTAAGCGATGGAACACTTAAATTCGAAGATCAAAAACTTGTTGGAGGCCACTTCACAATGGACATGACAAGTATTAATGTTACCGATTTAAAAGCTGGAAAAGGAAAAGAAAAATTAGAAGGTCACTTAAAATCAGATGACTTTTTTGGGTCTGCAAATTATCCTGAAGCCACATTTGAAATCACCAAAGTTGATGGTAAAAAAGAAACGTATACGGTTACTGGTGACTTAACAATCAAAGGTAAAACACACCCGACAACCTTCACCATGACGGTTAAAAACAATACGGCAACAGCCAACTTTAAAGTGGATAGAACAAAATACGATATCAAGTATGGATCGGCTAGCTTCTTTGACGGACTTAAAGACAAAGCTATTTATGATGAATTTGATTTAAATGTCATTTTAAAATTCTAATAAACCCTAGATTAATAGCAATTATTGACGAAAAAGATTCCTAAACATTGGGAATCTTTTTCATTTTTATGCAATTAAATTTGAAAACTAAAATTTGATGGCTATATTTGAACTTTATAATTACAATGAATACAAATTTAAATCATACTTGGTGGTGGAACTCTCGAAACAACAACTTCGTGAACTAACCCTATAGGTATATTTTAAAATAACATATCAAAAAGGCTTGTCATTCACGACAAGCCTTTTTTAATACAATCAAATGAAAACATTTAGTTTATATACACATTACAAAAAAATATTAGCAGACACCATAACACCGGTGAGCATTTATTTAAAAGTTAGAGATAAATTTCCAAACAGTATTCTTTTAGAAAGTAGTGATTACCATGCCAATGATAACAGTTTTTCATACATCTGCTTCAATCCTATTGCTTCTATAAAAGTTAAAGACAATTGTATTGAACAAAACTATCCTGACGGCAGTTCTAAAACTAATAATGCCTTAAACATTTCAGTAACCGAAGAAATACACAAATTCACAAAGCGATTTAAAGTGAATTCTGAAGAAGACTTTAAATTTATAAACAATGGTATTTTTGGTTATACGGCCTATGATGCAGTAAAATATTTTGAAGATGTTGAGATAAGCAAAAAACCTAATTCTCTTGATATTCCTGATATTTATTATGCAGTTTATCAAAACATAATCGCCATTAATCACTTTAAAAATGAAGCCTATATTTTTGCACATTGTTTTGAAGCTGAAAATAATATAGACGAGGTTTTACAATTAATCCGTTCTAAAAACTTTGCATCTTATACCTTTAAAACCGATTCTGATATTTCATCCAATCTTACCGATGACGAGTATAAAGACCACGTAGAACTCGCTAAAAAGCATTGTGCTCGAGGCGATGTTTTCCAACTCGTGCTCTCAAAAAAATTCGCTCAGGCCTTTAAAGGTGATGAGTTTAATGTATATCGTGCCTTAAGAAGTATCAACCCTTCTCCTTACCTCTTTTATTTTGACTACGGGAATTTTAAAATCTTCGGAAGCTCACCAGAAGCCCAATTGGTCGTCAACAATGGCCAGGCCGAAATTCATCCCATCGCAGGCACATTTAAAAGAACGGGAAATGATGAAGACGATCAAAAATTAGCCAAGCAACTCGCTGCAGACGATAAAGAAAATGCCGAACATGTCATGCTCGTCGATCTCGCTAGAAACGATTTGAGCCGTCATGGCAGCCAGGTTAAAGTTGAAACCTATCGCGAAGCACAATTCTTCTCTCATGTGATCCATCTGGTAAGCAAAGTCACAGGAAGAATTCATGATAAAACGCCAACCATGCAAGTCGTTGCCGATACATTTCCTGCCGGAACATTGAGTGGTGCGCCTAAACATCGTGCGATGCAGTTGATAGAACAATACGAAAAAACAAGTCGCGCTTTTTATGGTGGCGCTATTGGTTTTATGGACTTTAACGGCAACTATAATCACGCCATTATGATTAGAACGTTTATGAGTAAAAATCATAAACTGCATTGGCAAGCTGGTGCTGGATTGGTTTCAAAATCAAATCCAGAAAGCGAGTTACAAGAGGTCTATAACAAATTAGGTGCCTTAACAAAAGCGATTGAAATGGCTGAAGATATTTAAAATTAGGGCGTTACCACAAGGGTCAGGCTTTCGGCAGTCGCTCTCTTTTGAGGAGCTCCAACAAAGCCTCAATCCTTAACGCAACGCAACACTAAAACAAACACAAGTTTAATTAATAAAATTCCCACTTTCATGGGAACTGAACATGAAAATATTAGTAATAGATAACTACGACAGCTTCACCTATAATTTAGTCCACTATTTAGAGGACCTAAATTGCGAAGTTACCGTAAAACGAAATGATAAACTCACGCTTAAAGACGTTGAGGCTTTTCAAAAAATTGTACTATCTCCAGGACCAGGCATTCCTGACGAAGCCGGATTATTAAAAGCTATTATCAAAACCTATGCACCTACCAAAAGCATTTTAGGTGTTTGCTTAGGGCAACAAGCCATTGGTGAAGTTTTTGGTGGCTCCCTTGTTAATCTCGATGATGTTTATCATGGTGTTGCCACTCAGGTTGATATTACTGTAGACGACGAAGTCCTATTCAAAAACATGGAAAAGACTATTGAAGTTGGTCGCTACCATTCCTGGGTCGTACATACCAATTTACCTGAGGTCTTAGAAGCGACTTCTTTTGATAGTAACGGACAAATTATGTCGTTAAGACACAAGGTTTACGATGTTAAAGGCGTTCAATACCATCCCGAATCGGTATTGACACCAAACGGCAAACAAATTTTAGAAAACTGGGTCAATAGTTAACGGTTGTAAAAACCTATGATGCTAGGTCATAAAATATATTGAGACATAAAAATTAAAGTTTAATTAAAAGATTCCCGCTTTCTCGGGAAATACTATGAGGCAAATACTAAACAGACTAATCAACCACGAAAGCATTTCTCGCGAGGAGGCAAAAACGGTATTGGTAAATATTTCAGAAGGCAAATACAATCAAAGTCAAATTGCATCTTTTCTTACAATTTACATGATGCGAAGTATAACTCTTGAAGAATTGCAAGGCTTTAGAGATGCCTTATTAGAACTTTGTATTCCTATAGATTTATCCGACTTTAACGCAATTGATTTATGTGGAACAGGTGGCGACGGAAAAGACACGTTCAACATCTCTACAATCGCATCTTTTATCACGGCTGGCGCTGGAGTAAAAGTAGCTAAACATGGTAATTATGGCGTCTCATCTGCTTCTGGATCATCTAATGTCATGGAAGCCTTAGGGATTCATTTTTCGAATAAATCAGACTTTTTAAAATACGCCATAGACCAAGCAAATATATGTGTTCTCCATGCGCCTTTATTTCATCCAGCTATGAAAAATGTGGCACCAATCCGCAAAGAATTAGGTGTGAAGACCTTTTTTAACATGTTAGGTCCAATGGTAAATCCGTCTTTTCCAAAACATCAAATGGTTGGTGTATTCAATTTAGAATTGCAGCGTATTTATGGCTATCTCTACCAAAATACCGACAAAAACTATAGCATTGTTCACGCTTTAGATGGTTATGATGAAATCTCATTAACCGGAAATGCAAAAATCATTTCCAATACTACAGAAACCATGTTAAGTCCAGCAGATTTAGGATTAAAACAAATCGAACAAAGTGAAATATTTGGAGGGTCTTCAGTAAAACAAGCCGCTAAAATCTTTAAAAACATCATGAATTGTAAAGGTACCGATGCTCAAAACAATGTGGTTTGCGCTAATGCAGGATTAGCCATAGCTACCGTAAAAGGCATTTCGCATCAAGAAGGGTTTTATTTAGCTCAGGATAGTTTAGGAAGTGGAAGAGCAAAAGCAAGTTTAGAGCGCTTAATAGAATTGAGTAAATAATAACTTTAAGCAGTCATGAAGCTTAGGTTATAATAATATAAAAATAATGAGAACCTGAAACCTGTTCAGGTTAACAACAAAATGAACATATTAGATAAAATAGTAAACGATAAACGCATCGAAGTTGACCTTCGAAAGCAACTTATTCCTGTAAAACAACTGGAAGCTTCCGTTTTGTTTGAAAGAGAAACTGTATCACTATCTGATAAACTAAGACACAGCAATACAGGAATTATTGCCGAACATAAACGTCGTTCCCCTTCAAAGCAAGTCATTAATCACAATTTAAATGTTTTTGATGTTGCCAGAGGGTATCAAAATGCTGGTGTTTGTGGTATGTCTGTTTTAACCGATGGCAAGTATTTTGGTGGTAGCTTAGACGATTTACTCACCGCACGAGCCAGTTGCAATTTACCGCTTCTTCGGAAAGAATTCATTATAGACAGTTATCAAATTATTGAAGCTAAAGCTTATGGTGCAGACGTAATTTTACTCATTGCTGCCATTTTAACTAAAGCCGAAATTAAAGCATTTTCAGAATTGGCCAAACAGCTTAAACTTGATGTATTACTAGAAGTTCACAACGAAGAAGAACTCCATAAATCTTTAATGCCAAGCCTTGATATGTTAGGCGTAAACAATCGAAATCTAAAAACCTTTGAGGTTAGCTTAGAAACCAGCAAGCAACTAAGCAAAATGATTCCAAACGATTTTGTAAAAGTTTCTGAAAGTGGCATTAGTAATGTTGAAGCTATTAAAACCCTACAACCTTATGGTTATAAAGGCTTTTTAATAGGAGAAAACTTTATGAAAACTAATGATCCTGGCGACAGTGCTACTCAATTTATAAAAGACTTACAATCATGAAATTAAAAGTCTGCGGAATGAAAACTAAAGACAACATTTTAAATGTTGCGAAATTAAATCCAGATTACATGGGTTTTATTTTCTACAAAAATTCACCACGTTATTTTAATAACGTTATTCCAGAATTACCCGAACATATTAAAAAGATTGGCGTATTTGTCGATGCCACTTATGATTACATAAAAGGCATTATACAGAAACATCAATTACATGGTGTCCAATTACATGGTAACGAATCGCCAGAACTATGCAAACAATTACAAGATCTAAACTGTACTGTAATAAAAGTGTTTTCTATAAAAGATAGCTTCGACTTTAATACTTTAGAACCTTATGAAGACGTTTGTGATTTCTATCTATTCGATACCAAAGGAAAACAACCAGGAGGAAACGGTTTCACTTTTGATTGGAGTGTTTTAAAAAATTACTCATCAATAAAACCCTTCTTTTTAAGTGGTGGCATTGGTCTTAATGAATTAAATAAATTGTTATCATTTTTAAAAAGACCTGAGGCCGTTTTTTGCCATTCATTAGATGTAAACAGTAAGTTCGAAACGAATTTAGGCTTAAAAAACATAGAAAAACTAAAAGAATTTAAAACATTAATTCAAACCTAATGCAAGGTCATGCTAAACTTATTTATTCGTAAATATCTTTCCCTATTAAGATATTCTTGAATCTTTGATTTTAGCATCTCATGAAAATAAATGTATTATAACTATTGAATGTGACTCTTAAAGAAGTTATGAGTGACAAAAAACGAAATAAATGACATACAACATCAACGACAAAGGCTATTACGGTGAATTTGGAGGCGCATATATTCCAGAAATGCTCTATCCAAACGTCGAAGAATTACGCCAGAACTATCTCAAAATAATGGCCGAACCTTCTTTTAAAAAAGAATTTGATCAACTCTTAAAAGATTATGTAGGACGTCCTTCGCCTCTCTATTTCGCCAAACGATTAAGCAACAAATACAACACCAAAATTTATTTGAAGCGTGAAGATTTAAACCATACAGGTGCGCATAAGGTCAATAATACGATCGGACAAATTTTAATGGCAAAACGTTTAGGAAAAACCCGAATCATAGCCGAAACTGGCGCTGGACAACACGGCGTAGCAACTGCAACAGTCTGTGCGCTAATGGGCATGCAATGTATTGTATATATGGGAGAAATTGATATTGCGCGTCAGGCACCCAATGTGGCTCGCATGAAAATGCTGGGCACTGAAGTCCGACCAGCACTTTCAGGTAGTCGGACATTAAAAGATGCTACCAATGAAGCCATTCGCGACTGGATTAATAATCCTGTTGATACCCATTATATTATTGGAAGCGTTGTTGGACCGCATCCTTATCCTGATATGGTTGCGAGGTTTCAATCGGTGGTTTCCGAAGAAATTCAGTGGCAACTCAAAGACAAAGAAGGCACTACAAAACCTAATTATGTCATAGCCTGTGTTGGTGGTGGCAGCAATGCCGCAGGTGCGTTTTATCATTATCTGGACGATACAGAGGTGAATCTTATAGCAGTGGAAGCAGCTGGTAAAGGGATTGATTCTGGTGAAAGCGCTGCTACCTCAGCCTTAGGTCGTGAAGGTATTATTCACGGAAGTAAAACACTGTTGATGCAGACCAACGACGGACAAATTACAGAGCCCTACTCTATTTCGGCGGGCTTAGATTATCCTGGAGTTGGCCCAATGCATGCACACTTATATACATCTGGTCGTGCCGAATTCATCTCAATTACCGATGATGAAGCGATGACTGCTGGTTTAGAGTTGAGTCAGCTAGAAGGGATTATTCCTGCGATAGAAAGTTCTCATGCCTTTGCGGTTTTGGCTCAAAAAAAGTTTCAACCTGAAGATATTGTAATTATGAATCTTTCAGGTCGTGGTGATAAAGATTTACAAAACTATATCGATTATTTTAAACTGTAGCAGGATGGCGTTACCACAAGGGCCAGGCCTGCCTGTCGGCAGACAGGCTTTCAAGGCTCGCTATCAAAGATGAGCTCAAATAAACCTTTCAATCCTTAACGCAAAAAAAATACTAATCTAAACCTCAAACAAACTCAGAATAACAAATAATAAAAATCAATTACGTCATGCTGGACCTTGAACCAATTCAAAATAACAAAAAAACCAACCAAGCACGTCATGCTGAATTTATTTATTCATAAATATCCATTTTAGCTTAAGGTATTCATGAATCTTTGATTTCAGCATCTCACTAGAAATAAAAAAACAATCAATTGCGTCATGCTGAACTCGTTTCAGCATCTCACTAGAAAAAGAACAACAATAAGTACTAATCTTAACCTTAAAAAAATCAAGAATAGTAAATAGAAACCAACCAAACGCGTCATGCTGAATTTATTTCAGCATCTCACTAGAAAAGAAAATGAAAAGCAGTTACATTTATATCATGACCAATACCTACAGAACAACATTCTATGTTGGTGTAACATCTGATTTAACCAAAAGAGTAACTGAACATCAAAACGGAACTGGCTCTGAATTCACAAAAAAGTACAATCTAAAAGATTTAATATATTTTGAAGAATTCAGTGCTATTGAACAAGCTATAGCTAGAGAAAAACAAATTAAAAACTGGAAGAAAGAATGGAAACTAAATTTAATAAAAGAGAAAAATCCGAATCTTAAGACTTTAATCATCTAATGAGACCCTGAAACAAGTTCAGGGTGACGACTCGTTGTATCCAATCGTCATACTGAACCTTAAACAAACTCAGAATAACAAAAAAACCAACCAAGCACGTCATGCTGAATTTATTTCAGCATCTCACTAGAGAAGAAAACGAAAAACCATGAACAGAATAAATAAAAAACTACAAGAAGACAAAAAGCTACTCTCCATATACTTTTCAGCGGGATATCCAACCCTAAACGATACCGTTAGCATTATCCAAAATCTTGAAAAAAGCGGAGTCGATATGATAGAAATCGGCCTGCCATTTAGCGATCCATTAGCCGATGGCCCAACCATTCAGGCGAGTTCTACGCAAGCCTTAAAAAACGGCATGACCACCGAAATACTTTTCAATCAGTTAAAAGACATTCGCAAAACCGTTTCAATTCCGTTGATTATTATGGGCTATTTTAATCCGATCCTCCAATATGGTGTGGAAGCTTTTTGTAAAACCTGTAAGGAGATTGGTATTGACGGACTCATCATACCCGATTTGCCTATCGATGTCTACAACGAGCAGTATAAATCCACTTTTGAAACCTATGGTTTGATTAATGTTTTTTTAATCACACCTCAAACCTCAGTAGAGCGCATAAACTTTATTGATTCTATTTCTAACGGATTTATTTACATGGTAAGCTCAGCAAGTGTCACAGGAAGCAGTAGTGGTTTTGGAGAAACCCAAACTTCATATTTCAAACGTATTGCCGGTATGAATCTAAAGAACCCTCAAATTGTTGGCTTCGGAATTTCAAATCACGAGACCTTTTCGCAAGCCACGCAATACGCAAAAGGCGCCATTATTGGCAGTGCCTTCATTACATTTTTATCAAACCATGGTATTAAAGATATTAGTAAATTTACCCAGGCTATTTTAAACAACATCTAATGTATTGGTACTTAAAGGTAATTCGTGATAATTATGCCAATTTTTCTGGTAGAGCCAGACGTAAAGAATATTGGATGTTTGTCTTAGTACAATTGATTATTGTTATTTTAGTCATGCTTTATGCCTCACTGGTTGATGATTTTTTTGGAACTCCAGTAGTAGGTTCAATTTTAGGTTTTTATTTTCTTGGAACCCTAATTCCTTGGTTGGCACTTAATGTAAGACGCTTACACGATATTGGAAAAAGTGGCGGCTATTTATTTGTCAATTTCATTCCTATCATTGGTCGTATTTGGTATATTGTACTTGTCGCTACTGAAGGCACCTACGGTCCAAACAAATTCGGTCCAGACCCAAAAGACGACTACGAAGACGATATTGATGATATTGGCGCAATCGAAGAGTAATTCTACTCGCTTTAACAAAATTTGAACAGAATCTTAAGATAGTTTTAATACAATTTCGTAAGCTATTTCTTATATTAAAGTGAATCACAAAAACTAAAAAACATGGGAATTATTAAAGATAATAAGAAATTTAAAAGAAAAACAGAACAAAATCATCCGACTAATCCAGAAGGAATAGCAAGAAAAACAGAAACAAACACTTTCAATATTGATAGTGAAACTATAAAAAAGCAGCAGAATAAAAAATAGACTTTTTTAATGCTGTATCCAGTAAAAGCCTAAATTATTACTTAATTTAGGCTTTTACTATTTTATGGCACTTAACATTGTTTTATTTGAACCCGAAATCCCAAACAACACTGGTAATATTGGCCGTTTGGCTTTGGCTTCCGGATCCAAACTACACCTTGTAAAACCTTTTGGTTTTGAATTAACTGATAGCCGCTTAAAGCGTGCAGGACTCGATTATTGGCAACATCTCGATGTCACCATCTATGAGTCGACAGAAGCCTTTTTCAAAATGCATCAACATAAAGAATTTGCCTTATTCTCAAGTCATGCTACAACATCACATTGGGAAATCCCTTTTCAAAAGGATATGTTTCTTATCTTCGGAAAAGAATCGATTGGCTTACCAAAATCATTAATTAAAAAGTACAATACACAGCTTTATAAAATACCATTGTATAGCAAACACATTAGAAGTTTAAATCTTGCGAATGCAGTAGCTATTGTGGTTTACGAAGGATTAAAAAAGATAAATTAATTCCGTTTATTTTTTTCGATTTCCTGCAGGGACTTCAACGACTTCTTTTTGAGTTTCGCTTGCGTTTTTTGAAAAATCCAAAACCGTTGTTTCATCAATTGAATCAAAATCAAAAACAACCTCATCGACTTCTTCTATTTTTTTCTTTTTGTAACCTAATTCCTGTCTTATGATGCTTATTGTAGAGTAATGTTTTTGACTGAACTGAACTATGGAGTCTACATCATTTAAATTACCAAATTTCACTAAATCTACATCAGCAAATATGGATTCATCGAGATTACGTATGAGCTCTAAAAAATGCATGTTCTCATTTGGAATTGTAAAACTTAAATTATGATTATTGGCTGCTAAAAACGGATACTCTTTTTGTCGCTGGAAATGATCTAGTTGCAATGTATCCCATTTATTTTTTCCAGTTCTTACCCGTATAACATAACCTTTACCCGTTTTTGCTAAACGCACAGAATACACTGACAAAAACACATTAACTAAGTTTAAATTTTTAATATTTTTATTGTTCCAAAACTTGCTGACATTTTCTTTTTTGCTAAAATAATTTTTCAACAATTTAATTGCTGTACCTCTATCCACCCATTTCTTTTTAAGAAACCCTCTTTGCATGGCTTTAAGAAAAGAATCCTGATGAAAAGCTAAAGAATTAACTATTAAAACTTTACCCATATCGGCATCATTTAATAACCTACTCCAAATTCTGTTTCTTAAACTAGTATACATACTAGCTCCTAATTTTTTTGCTTCCTCTAGATTGGTAACAAGTTTTATTAATTCAGTATCTGTTTCAGGTATTTTCCCTTTCGGGTATCTTTGCTTAAGTATATTTACAAGGCGTAGCACTTTTTTTTGTAATACATCCATTTTTTTTATTTTGGCCTTCCAAGCTGTACGATCTCTTTTTTTTGCATGTTTGAGAGCCTTGGCAGTGGCCGAACTTTTAAGCCAAAAATTTAAGCGTTCTTGCATAACTTTAAACGCTACAGGGTTAACAATACCTGTCAGATTTTTTCGCTTTTTTCGTCTTTCTAGACCCGTATGTTTGTCAATTAAATTAGAATCAGGAACACTATTACTTCCCACGTTACTTGGCTTTAATTTCGTTCCAATAGTTTTAGCCAAACCTTTAAAGATACTAGCAACACCTTTAAAAAAGAAAAACTCAAACATTGCTATTCCAAAAAGCACACCTGCTTCATAAACAATTGCTGAATGACCTTTAGCTATTATATTTTCAATTTTGTTGGCATTCTCCAACCCTATTTTCTTTCCAAAATCTCTAAATTTATTCGCATTAGAATGTTGTAATAGCATTAAAAATAGTTCCACTTGCTCTTTAAGTGTACCATCCAAAATAGCAATTATTAATTTGGTTGTCTCTGTCGCACCACTTTTAAACCCTTTAATATAGCCTTTTGAAAAAGGAACTAAATTAAATACTATAGCAGTACCAACAAAGGCAGGATTTACACTTCCGGCAACACCAACTAAAGTCCATTTATCATCAGCATCAATTTCAAATGTAGAATTGGTAGCACCTTCCATAATTCCTTGAAGGAAATTCACCATATTCTTACGAGCTATTTCACTAGTCTTTAAGTTATTTAAAATCGATTGTATAGCATCATCTATATAACTATGTATTTCTTCTTTAGTTAATTCTAGCTTTTGACCTACTTTATCTAATACTTTAGTAGTATCTCCTTTTAGCTTATCGGCTTCATTTGTTAATCTGTCTAAAAAATCAAAGGGCTGTCCCATCCTACTAAATTAATTTACATCAACATCAATATCAGTTTCATTATTAGAGTCTATAACCACTGTTTTCTCTGTATCTGGATCATCATATTGACCATCAATTATTCGTGATGCTTTACGTATGTTTTCTAATTCAATACCTCTAATTTCACTATGCGCTTTAATCACATCTGCAGCTCTATGTCTTAATTTAAAATCTTCTAAAACCGTGTGAGTTCCCGGTAAAGCCTCTATATAGAGCTGACCTGATGGCACTACAATTTCTTCGCTTCTAAATCGACCATCTGCTATAGCGTCCTTTAATAATCCTTTGACAGCCTCAGGATTAACTCTATTTATAGGGTTGTTTGGATTGAGATGTGTAGCGTCTATGCATTTATTGAAATCCATTAAATCTTCAACAGAGTTATCAGATGCTTTAGGATCTGGGTCAACAAGACCATAATGGTCATGCACGTAATCTTGCATCATAAAATGTGTAATTCCATTAGATTCAGTAAGTGGAAAAATAGCATAATTCCCTTTAAAACCTATGAGTCGAGACAAGTCTGCAATTTCTTGTAATTCTTTTGGTGTTCCTTGTTGTGGAGGAGGACATTGGACAGACACATATTCTTCTTCTTTCGTATTTCCAAACCCATCAAACAATATTGATGGTTTTAAAGTGTCTTTTAGCACTTTACATTCCCCTCCTGTTAAAGGTGCTTTCACTGGTAAATCATAAATACGGAAATAACGCTGATCAGCTGGTTCATGTGCCCAAATAGCTTGCATATAGTATAAAATATTTTGCTTAACATGAATTTTAAGTTGATCAATAGAGACTCTACGATTTAACCTTTGTCTTAAAGCTTCAATATAAGCACTGGTCGTACTTTGCAAGCCTTGTAAAGCGTCCCTTAATTTATCATCAACCAGAGCTAAATCACTTTCAGCCCATTGAAGTAATCGATCTGCAGCTTCACTCTTAGACTTAGCCTGTGCTTCTTCTATATTATCACCAAAAAATGACTCCCATAAACCATCTATTGCACCTTCTCTGTGCGCTTCTACCGAAGCAGATGCAGTGGCGCTGTTAAATCCTTGTCTCAATGTATTTCTTAAATTTGTGTGAGTAGAGAAGTCCGATTTTAAATCTTTGACCAAACTCATTTGAGTTTCCCATTGTGCTCTTAAAATCTCTACACCTAATTCGTCACCAGCAAACGAATCTGTCAAGTAATCTAAAGCATCATCTAAACTATCGTCAAGTAGAACTCTTCGTAAAATCCAATCGTGTTCTAACAACCAGGTTTCAGTAATTTGATTAGGTTTTGGAACATCCATAGCAACAAGGATAACTGGAGTTATTTTATACAACTCTTCACTGACCTTAAAACGTCTTTGTAGTTCATAAAAAAGATACGTCACTGTTATTTCATTATTAGGATTAGAGATTTCACCTGTTTCTGTTACTTCCGAACTAAATGTATCTTCTGTAGACACTTCGAGTTTATGTTCATTTTTATATTCTGAAGATGCTTTTCGTACCGCTTCTCTAAAATTCCTTTTTGTACTTGCGGATTCTTGTGATTGGTTATTGGAAAACTGAGTGCCATAAGAAAACTCTCCCGTAAACCCTTCAAATGATGCTGATATACTTCCATTGGTTGTCATCGAAAAATTAGTAGAATGTTGAGCTTTGTTTACAATTTCAGCATCTGCTCGATTGGTTTGATTGGATTCAAAACGACGAGTAGAAATAGAATTCTCTATCTCTTTTTGCATCCTTTTAGTCACTTTTGATTGTTTCTTTTGGAATGTACGTTTCTCACCTGGAGCTAATGGTATAGTGGCAACAAGATCACCTACTTGATAGGACAATGGTTCCCATTTTTGTCTGTAAGTCGCTAATATTCCAAAGTTATAAGTGTCTGGTTTAAATATGTCAAAACGATAACCTTGAGCTAATTTATTTTTAATACCAATGAGCAGCTCCTCAGTTCTACCTATAGATGGTGCATCGCTTTTTACTCTTAGTAGTTTTAAAGCTTCTTCTCTTAAATAGTCTGGTTTTTCACTAGGGTGCCAAATAAACGCTTTATCATGATTTATATAAATTGGCACATTTGCAAAAACTTTTCTTCTAGGGATATCTCCTTGCTTGATTACCTCAACCACAACTTTTCTTAGTGGTCTATTTGTTATTATAACTGTAACTGCTAAGTGTAAAGGATCACTAACAGTCTTCCCTTCTATTGTAATGTTATAGATCCAAAACAGTGTTTTTATTTTGTTCCGTTGTTCTTCAGACAAATACCTCCATTTAGTTATAGATTCTCCCAACCAAGATGCCAAGTTACTGGGAATGGCTGATACTGTTTTAATTTCAGCAACCTTATCGTTTAAAACAGATATTAAGTTTTCTAAATCTTCAATTTCTGTAAAGTCTGCCTGTGCATCTACGCCATATTCTTCTGCTACAATAACAGTTTCAAGATAAATATCTTGTAAAGTTTTAGAAAACTCTCTATCTACAGAAGATGTCCATACATTTTTAAATGCTATTTTAAGCGAATGAAAATCATGAAAGGCAACCGTATCGGCTGGACCGACTTTAATATCTTTATTTAAATTACCATTAATATCTTGATCATTTGGTCGTGAAGGTATCTCTGTACTATTTGAATTTATTGGTCTGTTAATCTCATTGATTAACCATTCGTTAATTTTACTTTTTGGATCAGTTGGATCAACATTTGGTGAAACAGTAGGGTCAGTATTTGTATCACTATCTATCGATTCATCTAATTCTAAATTTGAATGTTCTTCAGAACCACCATCTTCTATAGATTCAATACTTTGAAGCATAGAGACTTTCTTACATGTTGATTTAAAGTCATTTTCTTTATAAAGACCAATACTAGCGCCTTCTGTTAGAATTTGATTTTTTATTGAACCCGAATTTATTGTATCAGGAAGAGCATCTGGATTTTCTGAAATATTTATACCGCTGAGGTCTGGAAAAACTTTACTTAGGGAACTTACTGATATTTGCATGCCTTTCATTGATGGAGTCATTTTTTCCATCTTTTGAAGTCCTTCTTCTATCACTGAGTCCATTATTGGAGCTGAATCCTCTGATGGCAAAACAAATCGTTCTCTTTGTCCATTTTTAAATCTTGATACCTGTAAAATTTTATCAACTAAATTTTTTGCATCAGTTTTAATCTGGCTTCTTTTTTTGAGTATTGGCTTAAAAACCTTATTTAACTCAACACGTTGTATTTCTAGAGTTTCAAAAGTATTCTTTAATATTTGAGCCTCAGTTAGACTTTCTATTTCCTTTGGTGAGTCTAAAGCCTTTTTTTCTTCTGAAATCGATAATTGTTCTGGCTTAATTAATATGATACTTGTATCTGTATTGCCAGATTTGCTGACTTCAAATTGAGCTATATGAATTAAACGCTGTTGGCTTGTTTGACCAATTTTACTTTTACTTTTACCTATATCTGGCGTAAAAACACAGAGCGCAAAATCTGAAGATTTATACTTATCATATAATCCGTTTTCAAACTCAAAACGAAATTCACCTTTATTATTTGTAAAAGTAGAACCCAATCGGAATGATTGCGAGGTGTCCTCGTTCCATTTTTGAAAGTGGATATTGTAAAATGCAACTATTAGATTTGATAATCCCTTTTGTGTTTCTTGGTGTAATATTTTCCCATTTACTGAATACATAACTAAAACTTTTTTTATTGAATAACTTCATTAAAGAGATAGCGTAGCTTATCATTGTCAGAGAATGAGATACAATGTTTTAGCCTTTTGGGAAATGGTATTTTGATTTAAAGCTATTAGAGTTTAAATATACAAAATAATTTGGTTAATTTTTCATTTTATAAAACTGATTACGAATCATTTAAAACAAATTAATCTATTTATTGTAAACCATCATAAAATTAAGTTTGTTCGTCTTTCTGTAATTGTTAATCCTACCGCTACTAAAACAATTTAACTATCTTAGTCCATGAAAATCTTGTCTCAAAACTAGAACATACAAATTAAGACAACTCCAATAACCCATACCTTATGCTAACAAAACGTGCTAAATACTTTCAACTTACTTCAGAATATTTCCAAATTGCTTTAGGCATTATTTTGGCTAGCATTGGTTTAAAAGCGTTTTTATTACCTAACGGATTTTTAGATGGTGGTGTTACTGGTGTCGCACTTTTGATTAAAACTCAGGTTGATATTAATTTATCATATTTACTGATTCTTTTTAGTATTCCGTTTTTAATTCTAGGCTATTATACAGTCTCCAAACGAATTGTCATCAAATCCATAATAAGCATCTTAGGTTTGGCATTATTTATTCATTTTGAAAACTTCATGACCATAACCGATGACAAATTTCTTATCTCCATTTTTGGCGGCTTATTTCTTGGTGCAGGTATCGGAATTGCGATTAGAAATGGTTCAGTTTTAGACGGCTCCGAAATTTTAGGAGTCTTTATTAATGACCGCTTCGGAATTAGTATTGGTAAAGTAATCCTCCTATTTAATGTCATATTGTTTACCATTACTGCCTTTGTGGTTTCTACTGAAGTCGCCATGTACTCCATTCTTACTTATATTGTGACAGCAAAAGTGACCGACTTGGTTATTGAGGGGTTTGAAGATTTTATCGGAATTACCATCGTATCTAAAGAATACGAAAAAATAAAAGCTGCTATTATTACTGAGCTTGGCGCAGGAATGACTTTATATAAAGGCAAAAAAGGCTTCGGAAGCACAGGTGAAATTGAGGATTTTGATATTATTCACACCATTATAAATCGTATTGACATCAAAAAAATGTATCGTATAGTTATCGATATTGATGAACAGGCTTTTATTGTTGAGTTTGATGTTAATAATGTTAAAGGTGGTGTGCTACGTCGTTATCTCAATAAAAAGAAAGGAAAGACATTAGCATTTCCAATTACTGAAAATCAATTCTAATTACTTAATTTTTATTACTTTTAAGAACACTTAACTATATAGCCATGAAAAAATTAGTCGTCCTATTTGTTATTATTCCTCTTCTATCGTTTCAATCTGTGGAAACTGAAATCAGTATCATTGGCAAATGGAAAGGTGAAGACAAAGGCGATATTGGCTATGTGTCTTTTGATGAAGAAGGCTATGCGCTTTTTGAAAGTAACGGTCAAAAAATGGGAGGAAAAGAATTTTTCATGAAAGGTCAAAAGGCAAAATTAACTTACAAACTGAATAGAAAAGTTACACCTATAGAATTGGATCTTATCATTACTATACTAGAATCAGGTGAATCACAAAGTTTACTTGGCATCCTAGAATTTGAAACTAATGACAAAATGCACTTAGCTATCGGGTTTGACGGTTCGGCGCGCCCAACAGAATTCACAGATAGTAATTCTATATACTTTTTCAGGGAATAATGACACTTATTATTTTCCTATAACTAATATGCTAAAGATTTTAAGGTCTTTTACGCAGCATTTCCAAATACATGGCTTCTACCTTAGTCCGCGCCCAAGGAGTTCGTCTTAAAAATTTTAAACTCGATTTTATTGATGGATCGTGAGTAAAACAGCGTATCTTAATTTGATAACCCATATATTCCCAACCGTAATGAGCTTGTAATTCGGTAAGTATCTGCTCTAGTTTTACACCGTGTAACGGATTGTTTTTTTGAGTCTCCATTAGCTATGTTCAACAAGCATTTTAATTTTAACTGCTTTTTCAAAATGATCTAATTGCTGTGTTTTAATCCACCAAGTAGCTGCTTCCATCAATAATTCTGGAGTATCGTTTTTATTTTTAAAAAAGGCATAAAAAGAAACGCCTACATCGGCTCCTTTTTGAGCAATTTTTGTATCGCAAACGCCTATTATCTTTTGCTTTAAAACTTCTGTCATTGTAGTATCAATTAAAGATTGTCACGTCACAGCGAACAACTATAGTCCGTATTTAATTAATTTCTTCGGTCGTTGCGTCGTCTGGAATTATTACTTTTTCGTTTACTAGCATGGTTTTTATTCCTTGAAGACTGTCTTGGATTTGAATTTCGGTTACCGCGTCCTTGCTGCCTGTTTTGACCTGGTTTGATAGGTTCGGTTGATGCATTAGGATCGGGTTCAAAGCCTTCAACAATTTCTACTTCAATACGTTCGTCGATAAGCTTTTCAATACTTTTTAAATACGAGGTCTCATCTGCACTTACCAACGATAAGGCTTGCCCATTAGCTCCTGCTCTACCTGTTCTACCAATACGGTGTACATAATCTTCAGATATATTAGGCAATTCAAAATTCACCACATGTGGTAACAACGGAATATCCAATCCGCGTGCAGCAATATCGGTAGCAACCATCACACGAACACTTCCGTTTTTAAATCCTGCTAATGCTTTGGTTCTTGCTCCCTGACTTTTATTTCCGTGAATGGCCGCAGCACTTATGCCCGCAGAAACCATCTTTTTTGTGAGTCGGTTAGCTCCATGCTTTGTTCTGGTAAATACCAAAACTTGTTTCCAGTTGCCTTCAGAAATAAGCTTAATAATTAAGCCCGTCTTTTTGTTTTTAGCTACCCGGTAGACCTTTTGAGAAATAGCATCAACTGTAGAATTTTCAGGAGTAGCTTCAACTTGAACCGGATTGTTCAGAATACTATTAGCTAGTTTTCTTATGTCTTTAGAAAAGGTGGCCGAAAACATCAAGTTCTGACGTTTGTCTGGCATCAATTTCATAACCCGTTCTATGTCTCTTAAAAAACCCATGTCTAACATACGATCGGCTTCATCTAAAACAAATACTTCAACGCGTTTTATGGATAATAGATTTTGATTTTGCAAGTCTAATAAACGACCAGGAGTCGCCACTAAAACATCAACACCTCGTCGTAAGGTTGCCACCTGAGGTTTTTGATTGACACCTCCAAAAATCACAGCACTTTTAATATTTAAAAACGTGCTATAATCTTTAACACTCTCATAAACCTGAGCGGCCAATTCGCGTGTTGGAGTTAAAATTAAGGCGCGAATAGGTCTGAATTTTTCTTTCGGATTTTCAGACAAATAATGTAATAAAGGCAAGGTAAAACCTGCTGTTTTTCCTGTTCCTGTTTGCGCCGAAGCTAAAACATCTCTTCCTTGTAATACAGGAGGAATGGCTTTTTCTTGAATTGGACTTGGAGTTTCGTATCCTTTTTTACTAATTGCTTTTAGTAAAGGCTCAGATAAGCCTAAAGATTGAAATGACATAAAAATTATTTGGCAAATGACCATCTAATTTATAGCGTCATTCTTTTATTAAGTGCAAAGGTACAGCTAATTTATTCGTTAAACTGAATTTGTACAACTTTCTCAAATATTAATAACCTATAGGCATAAATACCCGTTTAGAAATGTCAGTGAATTTGCTTTATAAAATCCGTTAAAATAAATAGAACTTGAACAAAAGTTACAATCATGTTTAAACAAACCATTGCAGCTAAGCACACAACATTAGACAAAGATCCTCTCGCAAAAGAAAATATGCTTCCTAGAGGCTCAGCACTTGTGACATCATCTGGTGATCTCTCCAAACAAGGTATCGATGCAATCATCCATGCGGCAACTGGAGCTATGACCAAAAGTGGTGGGATTTACGAGCCTACACAAGACTCGATAAAACACTCTGTTCTTAATTCTTTTGAATTATTGAACGCTAACAACTTTAATAAACTTGCAGTTACATTTATTGGAGGTAGCATTTTTGCCGGACGCATTGGCATTACCAATGAAGCCTTAGCCAAAATTATTGTAGATGCTTGCTTTGCTTCAAACCCTGAGGCATCTCAATTTGTTATTGTGATTTACAAGAGTGTTGATGTGGCGACTTTTACTAAAGTGATTACTGAAAATTACCCGAAAGCAGATTTAAAGTCTGTTTTAAAACAAGGCAGTGTTCTCGATTTTAGTCTTCATCAATGTGATACCATTATGAATGCCGCTAATATGGAAGTGAGATTTGGCGGGAATCTTTCAGGGAAAATCGCAACCGCAACGGGTGAACGCACACATATTGATGCAGAAGCATTAGCCGATATAAAAGCATTTTGGGCCTCTAAAAGCTGAATTTAAAGAAACTCGCGATACTGCATGACCCGAAAATCGAAGGTATTAAATTCTGGATTTTTGGCTTTTAAATGTTTGTAAAGCGGAAGTCGGCTGATTGATATATTTGCAGCTCCTGAACCTGAGGTAAGCGATACCGTTTTAATGATGCGTTGCTGTAGTTTAAACTGATGAATTCTAGGCACTTCATTTGACAGTAATTCCAGCTTTTTATCATAGGTTTTTAAATGTCTTCGGAAGAAATATTCGGGGCCATTTTTACTGTTTCCTCCAGTAAATAAAATAGTATCAATATTAGGATAACGCTTGATATAGCCTATCACATCTCTGAGCTTTATATTTTTCATCCCCAAATCGGAAGCATCAATTTTAGCACGTTCGGCACTTTCAACAATATCACAAACTCCTATTTTATGTTGTATTAAAAAAGCTTTGCGCTCATCAATAGCGGCTTGAGAATTATCATATCTTAAATTCAACTGGTGAATTTTGTCAATAAAAAGCCATAAGGAATTGTAATAACTTCCGTAGCAAAAATCCACATCCTTTTCGAGTAAGTCTCCTGTACTAAACCTAGGAGGCGGCAAAGTTCCAACGATGAGTTTAGTAGTATCTTCTTTTATAAATGGCTTATATGGATGCTGGTGTAGAAACAACTACATGGTTTTTAAAAGCTGTTCGACCTCTCTGATTGTTGAACGGTATTTTCGCTTATTTGGAGCTGTCATATGCTGGGATTCATTAAAAATATCGTTGAGCAGTTCTTTGGCCGCTTCTGTTTTATTCTGATCTAATAAATACTGGGCTAAAATCAAGCGTTCTTTATAATTGGAATAACGCTGATCGATGGCTTTTAGATTGGCTTCGGCTGCATCTGTTTGTCCAAGTTTAGCCAAGGCCATACCATAATAAAATTGTGTTCGGCTGCCTTTAAACTCTGAGTGCTCATTGACTTTTTTAGCATAGTATACCACTTGTTCGTAATCTTCTATTAAAAAATAACATTGAATCAGTCTAAAAATGACATGCTTATCGTTATGAAAGTCGTTTTGGATAGCCGTTTCATAGTGTTTGATTGCATTGTGATAATCTTTGATTTCGAGATAGGCATCGGCAAGGTTAACACGATTCTGAAAGGTTTCAGAAAACTCTAACGTTTTTTCTAAATCTCTGACTTTTTTTGTCGGATTAATAATGGTGGTAAGCTCTTCCTGAATTTTATTAACATCACGCTTATTATATACTTGCGTTATCAAATAAATAAGGCAACCTACAGCTGGTAAAAAAATGATGAGGAAAATCCAATACAAATCATTTTTATGTTTGTACATATGATAGACACAAAATACTTGCAAGGCAATGACTAAGTAGTAAAGCATGTGTTAAATTAAGATTAAAGCCTAAAAATACTAAAGTATAGTCTTAAATTTTAATTAACTTAAAGGATATTCATTAAAACCGACACATTATGGGAAAAGGCGATAAAAAATCAAAACGCGGAAAAATAAACCGAGGCACTTTTGGTGTGCGACGCCCTCGTATAAAGAAGCGTCCCAAAACCGAAGATAAAATCAACCCGAATAAAAAAGCCTAATTATCTAGTAAACACCAATTCTGTGTCGCTTGACAAGTCTTCGGAATAACGGTAATTATCATAATCAAACCCTTTGACATCAGCGAGAGTCTTAGCATTGGTATCAATCACATATCTTGCCATCAACCCTCTGGCTAACTTTGAAAAGATAGCAATCGTTTTATACTTTCCATCTTTAAACTCTTGAAATTTAATATTGATTACAGGGACTTTTAACGCTTTGGTATCAATGGCTTTAAAATATTCATTACTTGCCAGATTAAGTAATAACTCGTCATCTTCTAACTCATCGTTTAAAGCTTGTGTAACTTGTTTTTTCCAGAAATCATATAGGTTTTTATGTTTTCCAACCGGGAATTTGGTCCCCATTTCTAATCGGTAAGGTTGGATCAAATCTAAAGGTTTAAGCAAACCGTAAAGTCCTGAAATTATACGCACTGTATCTTGAAGCTTGTCTAACTTTTTAGTGCTAATCGTATAAGCATCTAAACCTCTATACACATCGCCATTAAAAGCATACACAGCAGGCCTTGCATTGGTTTTTGTAAATGGTAAAGACCAGTCTTGATTACGTTCGTAATTTAACTGTCCCAAATTATCTGAAATATGCATGAGTTTAGATAAGCTTTTTGCCGATTTCTTTTTGAGAAGTTTATTTAAACGTTCGGCCTGATTCAAAAAACAAGCTTCGGTAGCTTTAGCCGTTGGTAATTTACTATCGTAGTCTAATGATTTTGCAGGTGACAATACAAGTTTCATAAATCTGAAAATTTTATTTCAAATTTACAATACTGTTAGCGACTTATCAACTAAACGATTTTAAAATTTACGATACTGCAATAATTAAAACTTATCGCCTGCGTTAAGGATGGAGCACTTGTGGAGCTCCTCGAAGAGAGCGACGTGTGAGAGCCTGACCATGACCGAGCCTGAGCACGTGCATGGTAACGCCCAAAGTAGTAACATACTCATTACCTAAAAAAAATGCTATTGCATATGTGTAGCATAATGACGCCACTTCTCTATACATTGCTGCATATCGTCTGGAATTGGCGAATCAAAACTTAATTGTGCTCCTGTTTTAGGGTGTTTAAATCCTAGGGTTTTGGCATGTAAAGCCTGACGTGGTAAGATTTTAAAACAATTCTCTACAAATTGTTTGTATTTGGAAAACGTAGTACCTTTTAAAATACGTTCACCTCCATAGCGTTCATCATTAAATAGTGTATGGCCAATATGTTTCATATGAACGCGGATTTGGTGTGTACGTCCTGTTTCTAATTTGCAAGATACCAGAGTGACATACCCTAAACGTTCAATGACTTTATAATGGGTTACGGCAGGTTTTCCTTTATCGGCATCATCACCTTCAAATACGGTGTTTTGTAATCTGTTTTTGGGATGACGTCCTATATGACCTTCGATGGTTCCTTCATCTGCTTCTACATTTCCCCAGACCAAGGCTACATATTCGCGCTCGCTCGTTTTATTAAAGAATTGCTTTGACAAATGAGTCATTGCCTGTTCGGTTTTAGCAACGACCAGTAAGCCGCTGGTATCCTTATCTATACGATGTACGAGTCCGGGACGCTCACTTGAATTATTAGGTAAGTTTTCAAAATGAAATACCAGGGCATTGATTAAAGTTCCTGAGTAATTACCATGCCCAGGATGAACCACCATGCCTGCAGGTTTGTTAATGACCAGGAGTTCGTCATCTTCATAGACGATATCTAATGGAATGTCTTCGGGAGTTAGTAAATATTCGTAAGGCGGATGCTCAAACAACACTCTAATGTTATCAAAAGGCTTGACCTTATAATTTTGTTTAACCTGAACATCATTAACGTAAATACTTCCGTCTTTGGCGGCTGCTTGAATCTTATTTCGAGTGGCATTCTCAATGCGATTCATTAAATATTTATCGATACGAAGTGGTGTCTGGCCTTTATCTACGGTAAATGCGTGATGCTCGAACAACTCATCGTTATCCTGATCGTTTGATGTATTTATTGTGGTCATTTTTTAGTTAGATCCTCGTTTGCCATTACCTAAAACGACATCGATTTTGGAAGTTAGTGGCAGTAATTCTCCAGCTTTAATCGTTTCACCTTTATATTTTATCGCAATCACTTCCTCTTTTCCAATATCATCAACATAAGTGATTTTTCCAACTTCAAAACCTAAAGTTTCTAAGGTAGGTTTCGCTTGACGGAACGTGCGACGCACAATGTTTGGAACGGCAACTTTACGATAGCCTGACGGATTTAAAGTGAGGTAAATTTTTCTGTTTTCTTTAACCTGAGTTCCTGCTGTTGGATATTGTTCTATAACAGAAAACTTAGGATACTTAGGATTGTAATTTGCAGAATCCTGAATCTCCATCGCCAAATCGTTATCTTCCAGTTCTATTTGAACGGTTTCTAGAGTTTTCCCTTTTAAATCAGGCACCTCAACAAACTCTCCATGATTGGTTGTGCTCTTTAACCATTGCATCGTTATAAACAAAATGACACACAATGTAATAATTGCTAGTCCTAAATGCTTAAAAAATGTTTTACTCTTAAGAAACTGTATTAAACTCATGAACTTAATTTACCTGTTGACAAATATATAAAAACGAAAGCGTTTTTATTATGCGTTTATTTGGTATTTTAGCTTAACTGATACATTTGTGTATTATTGCTCAATAATTTAAATAAACTGTTTAACTGAAAAGCGGTTCCTGGCATTACAGGAGATAGTATGAAAAAAAATATTGCCATCATCATGGGAGGGTTTTCTAGTGAATATGAGATCTCTCTTAAAAGCGGTCAAGTTGTTTATGACACACTGGATACTTCAAAATACAATGCGTATCGCATTCATATTTTTAAAACTAAATGGGTATTTGTTAATGACCTTGATGAAGAATTTCCTGTCGATAAAAATGATTTTTCGGTACTGGTCAATGAGACAAAAATTAGTTTTGACTGTGTTTTTAATGCCATTCATGGTTCTCCTGGAGAAGATGGTTTTATGCAAGGCTATTTTGAATTATTAGGCATTCCGCATACGAGTTGTGATATGTATCAAGCTGCCTTAACTTTTAACAAACGTGATTGTTTAAGTGCCTTAAAGCCTTACGGTATTAAAACAGCTGCATCATATTATGTCAATCAAGGCGATGTGATTGATGAAGATGCTATTGTAAGCAAAGTTGGCTTGCCTTGTTTTGTAAAAGCCAACAAAGCTGGAAGTAGTTTTGGAATAACGAAAGTTTATAAAAAAAGTGAACTTCAGAAAGCTTTAGATGTGGCTTTTAAAGAAGATGACGAAGTGATTATAGAATCGTTTTTAGATGGCACCGAAGTTTCTGTAGGCGTCATTGACTACCAAGGTGAAATTAAAGTTCTTCCGATTACCGAAATTGTCTCAGACAACGACTTTTTTGATTATAAGGCGAAATACCTAGGCGAGTCTCAAGAAATTACACCTGCACGAATCGATGATGAACTTGCTGAAAAAGTAAGAGCTGTTGCCAAGAAAGTGTATAAAGTGTTAAAGCTTAAAGGATTTAGCCGAAGTGAATATATTTTTAAAGATGGTGAGCCGCATCTCTTAGAAGTTAATACGGTACCTGGTTTAACTGCGGCAAGTATTTTACCACAACAAGCTGCAAAAGCGGGAATTAGTATGAGTGCCTTGTTTGAAAATGCTATTGAAACTAGCTTAAAATAAATAATAATTACCTTTGAGTCTGTAATAAGCCACACTGCTTTTATGATGTAACTATGAAAAGAGCTGTTTTTCCTGGATCATTTGATCCCATTACTCTAGGTCACTACGATATTATTAAACGTAGTGTTAAACTTTTTGATGAAGTTATTGTTGCCATTGGTATCAATGCCGACAAAAACTATATGTTTTCATTAGAAGAGCGTCAACAATTTATTGAAGCAGCTTTTAAAGACGAACCTAAAGTGACTGTGGTAACCTATAAAGGCTTAACCGTTGATTTCTGCATAAAAAACAATGTTGAATTCATTTTAAGAGGCTTACGAAATCCTGCCGATTTTGAATTTGAAAAAGCCATCGCTCATACCAATAGAGATTTGGCTCCCATTGAAACGGTGTTTCTATTAACTGCGGCAAGCACTTCTTATATTTCGTCATCTATCGTAAGAGACGTGATACGAAACCAAGGCGATTACACCAAGTTAGTTCCTAAAAGCGTACGGATTAAATAAGATTATTGCGTTTGGCTTTTTGAACAGCCTCCAGTTTGTTATGCACTTGTAGTTTGCGATAAATATTTTCAATGTGTTTTCTAACAGTTCCTGAAGACAGGATTAAATTGGAAGCTATTTGCGTATAATTAAGTCCTTTACTTAGGTGTTCTAAAACTTCGGTTTCGCGATTTGATAACTTAATATCTTCCTTATCTTTTTCATTGTCAATACTTAAAGGATTCCGAAGAAGTTTTAAGGTCTTTAAAGCTATCGACGGATTCATAGCAGCACCTCCATTTAATGTGTCGATAATACCATCATGAAGATCTTTGGCATTAATTTCCTTTAGTAAATAACCATCTGCTCCTGCTTTGATCGCATTAAATATATTTTCGTCGTTATCAAAAACCGTCAGCATAATAATCTTTATATGCGGATATTTTTGTTTGACAATTGCCGTTGACTCAATACCGTTGAGCACAGGCATTTCGATATCCATTAAAATCAAATCAATATGGTGATTGTCTTCTAATTGTGTTATCAAATCAGACCCATGAATAGCCGAGAATTTCACATTAAAATCATCAAAAAAAGACAATTTTTCTTTCACTGTATTTATCAGAAATGTGTTATCGTCTACTATGGCTATTTTGATATTCATAAGTATGTATTTTTCAACTAAAAAGGTACAATAACAAATCGTACGAACCTATACGCTATTTGTCGTATTCTATGTATGCTGAATTTTCAATAGTATAGATGTGCCGTTACCAACTTGAGAATCGATATTAATACTGGCACCAATATCATGTGCTCTTTTTTTCATATTGTTAATACCATTCCCCATTGGAGTGGTTGCCATATCGAAGCCTTTTCCGTTGTCTGAAATTTTAAAAATAAAAGTGTTTTCAGCAAACGACACATCAACAGTAATGGCTTTAGCTTCTGAATATTTTAAGGCATTATTAATGCTCTCCTGAATAATCCGATAGATATTCATGCCTTGAACCGAATTAAATTTTATGACATCTAACTGAGAGGCTGCCGAATTAAATTCAAAATGAACACCTTCTGAAACCGTATTGGCTTTATCTATAAAATTTGAAATTCTGGACTGCAAATCTTCTATTGAAATTTCAGTCTTATTCATTGCCCAAATCGTATCGCGCAATTCGTAAATGGTGGATGATGCAAATTGACTGATGGTATCTAATTTCGTGTTTAATTTTTCATCTTTAATATCAAAGCCATATTTAAGATTATCAATAGACGAAATAATAAAGGTTAACTGTGCGCCAATATTATCGTGCAAATCTCTACTGATTCTCAAACGTTGTTCCTGCAAACGGTTTTGGGTTTCAATTTTTAACAGGGCGTCTTTCAACTGACTTTCCTTTTGAAGCTGCTTATTTTTTAATTTTTGCTGATTGTAAAACAAATACCCAATAAGCCCAAGAATTAGGGCAATAGCTATAAGTCCATAGACTTGCATATCCTTTTTTTGAATAGTTAGGTTTTTTTCGGCAATTTCGGCTCTTTGGATAAGCAATTCGCGTTCTTTTTTAGCCGTTTCATACTTAACTTCTAAATCGGCAATAGCCTGAGCATTGTTTTCTGAAAAAATAGAATCCTTAAGTGAGATATATTTCGCTTTGTTTTCTCGCGCCTTTTTAAAATCGCCAAGCATATAATAACTTTCAGCAGAAGTTAAATGTAAGTCGGCAGACATCAACTCAATTTCAGGATATTTTTTCACCAAATCAAAACCTCTATCTGTATAATTCAATGCAACTTTAGGCTTGTTCATTTCATTGTAAAGCGTAGCGATATTGTTTAAACAAGACAATTCACTTCGTTCTTCAGCATCATAATCTTCAGGTTTATCCAATGCCTTTAAATAGGTTTGCAAAGCTAAATCAGTAGCGCCATTCATATTATAGGCATTGGCTAGGTTATCTAAAAGCTTGTAATAATCAATTTTGTTATTTTTTTGCTTAGCTAAGGCTATCCCTTTTTTGTAAGTACTGATCGCTTCATCAACACGACCCAAATCTTTGAGGTTAATTCCAATATTATTCAAAGAGGCTATTTGCTCATTTTCGAGATTGTATTTCTCACGAACTTTTAGTGCTTTTTGATGATAAGCTAAGGCTTTTTCGCTTAGGTTCATTTCCTGATAAATCAAACCTATATTGTTTAATGATGATGCTGTAGATTCTTCATCATCTACAATTTCGTTCATTTTTAATGATTCGAAAAAATAATCTAAAGCTTGATCATAGGCGCCTCTGTTCCAGTTGTACATACCTAAATTATTGACACACATAGATTCTATACTTTCGAATCCATACGTGCGGCTCATTTGTAATGCTTTTTCAAAATAGTAAGCTGCTGAATCTGATTTACCGGTCACATCCATATAGATGCCATGCGTATTGGTAAGTTCGGTGAGGTTAAAGTTGAGACCTAGGTTTTCTGCCAAGTCTTTGCCTTCGGTAATAACTTCTAAAGCCTTTTTGGTGTCATTAAAAATATAGCTAAACCCGATTTTGTTATACATTCTAAGTTTAGAAGAATCATTTTTGATGTGTTTTGCGACCACAAGTAAACTATCCAAATTTTGAGAATAGCCAATAGAAGTAATAAGACAGAGCAGAATGTATATGTGTCTTTTCTTCATTATAAGGTATAAAAAAAGCATCAGATTTGATAGGCCTTTTGGGACAACAAAATGAACTGACGCTCTTTTATAAAAATTGATTAATAGCATGGCTAATATATAACTAAATGATATGTTGGTAGGATTTTTTCGACAAGTGGCAATTAAAAAAGATTAAGCGTAATCCTTAAAAATCACGCCTAATCATAATCTCAACAACAAGATTTAATTATTAAGATTGTATGCATATATGGTTTTATCATTGGCTTTGTAATAGAGATACCCTCCAAACTCATCTACCTGATACTCTGGCTTTTTATCTTTTAAAATAATTTCTTTATCAACGTTTCCAGTATCTTTATTTACCTTAACTAATCCTACACCTCCATCTAATTTTGTTAAAATAAACTGTGCGTTTTCGGTTGCAGATGAAGCTTTAAAACGGGTTGATAAATAATCAAATGATGCGCCTGCAATTCCTGCAAACATATCGGCAGCTCTTTTGGCTTCTTTACCATAATCGTTATAACTACCTAAATCATTTACACTTCCATAAGCACTTCTATTGGCTCCAGCTCTGGCGCTCATAGAGACTGTCAATGCCGTAGAAGCTACAGCTGTTATACCTCCTACTATTTTTCCAAAAGTACTTCTACCTGGAGATTTATAATAGGTGTGGTAATTTTCGTTTCCGTCATAACTTAATGCGGTCATATTTTGACTGGAAGATAAAAATATACTGCCATTTCTAATTTCCATGTGGTTAGGATCTTCTTTTTCTTCAAAATCGCATTTTGCTAAATCACTTACTTCACCACTATTGGCATCGACTGCCATTATTTTACCATCTGCAGCAATTAAATACCTATTGTTTTCATTATCAAAAGTCGAAGCCACTGAGGTTGCATTTTTATATTTTAATGGTTTATTCCATACTTCCTCTCCGGTTTCTAAATTTACAATATTGGCATCTTCACTTGTAATATAGATTAAACCTTGAGGTGAATGTGCCATCACCATAATATTTTCTCCTGTTTTAAGGGGCTTTTTAAAAAGGGTTTTTCCATCAAATGATATCTTATTAATACCACCTTCATAAATCCCGAAGAGAATCCCGTCTTCCATCACATAAAAATGTTGCACATAACCTTTGGTTTTGGGTGCTTTATCCCATAAATCTTCTCCTGTAGCCGCACTAAACATAGTGATTTTTGATTCTGATTTAGCAGCTAACGCACCACTTCCTCCAGCAACATCACTCACAACAGCTAAGCCTTGTGGCAAAATTTCAAAATTTGAAACGATTCCTTTTACTTTTCTGTCATCTTGCCATAATTCAGCTCCATTGCTTCCTATTTTATGTATTCTAGTATTCTTACCATTTGAAGTAGTTTCAAAGCCATAGATTTCTTTTTCGGTTTTATCAGCAACCATCCAATTAACCCCTTTAATTTTAGTTTGCCATAAATCTTCACCTGAATGTGATTTTGCAATTAGACCTTGTGCTGTTGGAATGATCAAAAAGTCTTTTAGTAACAGAGGTGTACCCGTGACACTAAAATCTTTGGCAATACCAACTCTACCTGGGTTATCTAAAAAAAAGCTATAGTCTAATTTTGAAGTATTTAAATCATAAACAGCCACCTTAGGTGTCATCTTTTCAAACTTATCTCCTTCTTTTTGAATACCACTCACCACCAATTTATTTTGTGGTAATATAACATTGCAAGTGTATATTTGATTCCAGTTATCATTTTCAGAATTGAAAATAACTTTACCCTGAACATAATCTATAACCGCTCGCTTGGTTTTAGCAAGTCCAGCAAACTTAGATCCCGCGCCTTGTGAGACTACGATATATGGTGAGTTAGGAATAAAATCTGTTTCTTCTGGTTTTAATTTACCAAAATTAGTGAATGTAAAAACCGGTTGGCTTTCGGTGGGTTTAATTCCCACTAAACCATCGTTAGTTGCCACAACTAAAATACCACCTACAGTAAGTGTCATTTCGTTAATTTTTGAACCTAAATCATAATTTTGATTAGGTGTTTCAGCTTTTTGAGCACTAAGTGAAGTTACACTCACAAAGAATGCAACCATCACTAAGTTCTTTAGTTGAATTAATAGCGTTTTCATATCAACTTGTTTTAATCTAAAATTTGTTTACCTAAGTTAAAAGAGCCCTCTGTAATTGTTTTCACAGACTGGTCGCCATTTAAGTTTTTGCAAGTAAACTGGAAAGTTCCAACAAGTTTCGTATCGGTTTCTTCAGATACTTTTAAAAACCCAACAGCACTATTATCATAAGGTGCTTGCCAAATTTCGGTTGTAGAATTTTGCGGATTATTTAAATCGACATCTGTTTCTGTATAGGATGCGACATTAACATTTGAAATCACAGAACCATCAATATCATAAGTTCCCACGCCTTCATAACCCCAAATTGTAAATGAAAATGCATTCCCATCGCTATTAGAAGCTATTATAACTAAGTTTTGTCCACCATTAGCAATTGTTGCCGATGACGATATTTCCATAGACTGGTACGATGTTCCGTCTACTTTTGCCACTAATACTCCTGAAGGTGCATTTCCTGGTCCGCCACCATCATCATCACTAGAGCACGATGTTAGTGTTACCAATGAAGCAGTCATTATTAATACCATAAATTGTCTTAAATTTCTCATTGTTGAATAGTTTTTGGTTCATAATGAGACAAAGTTGCGATTTAACACAAGGCAAGACAATACGACATATGTCGTATTTTTTAGAAGGTAATGTGAGAAAACCTAGTATTTACAAGGCTTTTTTTATGTTCTAATTGTTGAAGGAAGTTAAGATGCGCTTCCGATTTGGAATTAAAAGGACGATGCGCAAGGCCTTTTTGAATTTCATCTACGGCCATCATAGTTTGTTCTGCATCTTGATCAATCCAGACCTTTTTAAAAGAGCTCCAAATATAATTTACTGCGAGAGTATTAGGATGCACTAGGTCATCTTTATAAAATCTATAATCGCGTAATTCGTCCATCATAATTTCATAAGACGGAAAGTAATGGCGGCCATTTCTAGGCGCAACCAGTTGATGTATAGCAGCAATTAAATGTGATTTACTCAAGGTGTTTTCTACAAAACCATCTTTAATATGACGAACAGGAGACACTGTAAATATAAATGAGGCTTCAGGATTTACGCTTCTAATTAAACTAATGATAGCTTCTAAAGACTCGGTAATTTGCGTTACAGAAAGTAATTCTTTTAAAAACTTTTTCTGCGGCATTTTATGACAATTCGCCACTAGCCTGTCATTTTCGATGAAACGGTAAGCCCAAGCAGTTCCCAGAGTGATAATAATGTGAGAAGCCTCCTTTAAAAACTGATGCGTGGTCGCTATTTCTGTATTTAAATTGTTAAGTAATTGATCTTCGGAAACATGACTCAAACGAGAATGTGCTTCAAAACAATGCCATTGTTCATTGTGAAAAAAGAGTTCGTTTTTATTATATCTTTTTTCATTAACAGCATGGGTAATCAAGGTTTCAATCGCTAAAGGATGAAATAAAATACCAAAAGGATTTTGGTACTGCTGAAACTTATAATATGCGAATTTTTCACCAATATTTTCTGAAAAACAAGATCCTAACAATAACACTTTCGAGTTGTAATCTATTGGATTAAACTGCTGCGGTTGTAATGGTATTTTGGTTTGAAAATTCATTAATTATGAGATCCTGAAACAAGTTCAGGTTGACGACATTAGTTTAAATATGCCTTAGCTGCCTTTAAAGCTTCATCAATTCCTTGCGGATGTTTTCCTCCTGCAGTAGCAAAAAATGGTTGTCCGCCACCACCACCTTGGATGTAACTTCCTAATTCCCTAACAATAGTCCCAGCATTTAAATTTTTACTAGCAACTAATTCCTTAGAAATATAGCAAGACAAAATAGCTTTTCCTTCGTTTTCTGCGCCAAATAATAAAAACAAATTATCAAATTGGCTTCCTAATTCGAAGCACACATCTTTAATTCCGGCAGCATCTAGATCTATTTTTTTAGCTAGAAACTTAACATCATTAATCTCTATTATTTCCTTTTTAAGATCGCCTTTAATAGACTTAGCTTTTTCTTTGAGTAAACTATCTATTTGTTTTTTAAGACTTGTGTTTTCCTCTTGTAAACTTTGTAGTGCTTTTACAGGTTCTTTTGCATTATTGAGTAGATCTCTCATTTCGAAATACACTCTGTTATTCTCAAAATAAAAATCTTTAACGGCATCACTTGTAATGGCCTCAATACGCCGAATACCGGCAGCAACAGCACCTTCTGATACTATTTTAAAATGCCAAATATCACCTGTGTTTTTAACGTGTGTACCACCACATAATTCGATAGATTGACCAAAGCGAACCGTACGAACAGTATCTCCATACTTTTCGCCAAACAACGCCATTGCACCTTCATCTATAGCTTTTTGCATAGGAATATTACGTTGCTCGTTTAGCGGCAGTTTTCCTTCGATACGTCTGTTGACAAAATTTTCAACATCACGTAATTCTTCAACGGTCAGTTTTGAAAAATGTGAAAAATCAAAACGTAAATATTTAGAATGTACAGCAGATCCTTTTTGTTCAACATGAGTTCCTAAAACCTCGCGAAGTGCCTGATGTAATAAATGCGTTGCTGTGTGATTACACTCAGTTCTATAACGTTGTTTCTCGTCTACAGAGGCTCTTAATGTTGCATTGATATCTTTTGGTAAATTTTTAGCAAAATGGACAACAATATTATTCTCACGTTTGGTATCGATTATGTAAACAATATCACCATGAGCATCTTCTAAATAACCCTTATCACCAACTTGCCCGCCACCTTCAGCATAAAAAGGTGTGATATTAAATACCAATTGGTACTGTTCACCATCTTTCTTTGAGGTTACTTTTCTGTATTTCGTAATTTTAACCTGCGCTTCTAAGGTATCATAACCAATAAATTCTTGTTCTTCATCATCGATAAGAATTGTCCAGTCATCAGATTTTAGTGCTGACGCTTTTTTGCCTCTTTCCTGTTGTTCTTTAAGTTTTTTGTTGAATTCGTCATGATTATAAGTAAAGCCATTCTCACGAAGAATCAAATCGGTTAAATCTTCAGGAAAACCGTAGGTATCTTTAAGCTCAAAAACTTTATTTCCTGAAATTTCTTTAGAATTAGAATGAGTTATAATTCGGTCGAGTAACATTAAACCTTGATCTAAGGTTCTCAAGAACGAACTTTCTTCTTCCTTAATCACATTTTCAATGATTTGGCGTTGTACTTTAAGTTCAGGAAATGCAGTCCCCATTTTATTCACCAAAACATCTACCAATCTGTAAATAAACGGTTCTTTTTTATCGAGAAATGTAAATCCGTAACGAATAGCACGACGTAAAATTCTACGAATCACATAACCTGCTCCTGTATTACTTGGTAGTTGACCATCGGCAATCGAAAAAGCGACTGCACGCACATGATCTGAAATCACACGAATAGCGACATCGACCTTTTCATTTTTCCCATAGTCTTTATCTGCAATTGTCTCAATCTCGCGAATAATAGGCGTAAATACATCGGTATCATAATTAGACTGAACACCTTGTAACACCATACACAAACGTTCAAAGCCCATACCTGTATCGATATGTTTATCGGGAAGATTCTCTAAGCTTCCGTTGGCTTTACGATTGTATTGCATAAATACCAGATTCCAGATTTCGACCACCTGGGGATGATCCATATTGACTAATGACTTGCCATCTACTTTTGCTTTTTCTTCAGCTGAACGAATATCTACATGAATTTCACTACAAGGACCACAAGGACCTTGGTCTCCCATTTCCCAAAAATTATCCTTTTTGTTTCCCATAAGGATACGATCTTCAGAAATGTAATTTTTCCAGAAATCATAAGCCTCTTGGTCCATTGGCAACTTATCAGCATCTTCACTACCTTCAAAGACAGTTACATATAAAATATCTTTATCTATACCGAATTTTTCAGTTAACAATTCCCAAGCCCAAGCGATAGCTTCCTTTTTAAAATAATCTCCAAAACTCCAGTTTCCGAGCATTTCAAAAAGCGTGTGATGATAGGTATCATATCCTACTTCTTCTAAATCATTATGCTTTCCTGAAACACGGAGGCATTTTTGAGAATCTGCAATACGATTGTTCTTAGGTTGTGCATTTCCGAGGAAAAACTCTTTGAAAGGTGCCATCCCTGAATTGACAAACATTAAGGTTGGATCATCTTTTAAAACCATAGGTGCAGAGGGCACAATGCTATGTTTTTTTTCTTCAAAGAAGTTTAAAAAGGTATTTCGGATGTCTTGAGACTTCATATTCAGCAGTTAACACGTTACTTCTTATAAATTACTTTAAATAAGAAACTATTTATATATTTGTAATTCGTTCTATTATTCTTGCAAAAATAGAACTTTTTAAGATATGTCTAAAGTAAAATATTATTACGATCCAGAAACGCTTTCTTACCGCAAAATTGAGCGTAAGAAAGGAAAGACGATTAAGTTCGGTTTCATCTTTTTATTGGCCTCAGCACTTTTTGGCTTTTTATTCGTTTTTATTGCTAGCCAGTATATCGAATCTCCCAGAGAACGTGCTTTAAAACGTGAACTATCGAACATGGAATTGCAATATGAATTATTAAACAAACGTGTTAATAATGCATTTGCTGCTTTAGAAAGTGTTGAAGAGCGCGATAATTCTATTTACAGATTGTATTTTGAAGCCAATCCCATTCCTGAAGAACAACGACGTGCTGGATTTGGAGGTGTAAACCGCTATAAAAAATACGAAGGTTACGATAATTCTAAACTTATCATAGAGAGTAATAAACGTATCGATTTATTACAAAAAGCAATTGTTGTACAATCGCGATCATTAGATGAAATTGCTGTATTGGCCGAAGACAAAGAAAAATTCTTAGCTTCAATTCCAGCCATACAACCCGTACGTAACAAAGACTTAAAGCATATGGCGTCTGGATATGGTTATAGAACAGATCCGTTTACAAAGGTGCGAAAGTTTCACTTTGGCATGGATTTCACAGCACCACGTGGCACACCTATTTATGCTACTGGTGATGGTGTTGTTAAACGTGCCGATGCCAACTCTTCGGGCTATGGAAAACACATTAGAATAGACCATGGTTATGGTTATGTTTCACTGTATGCGCATCTCTATCAATACAAAGTACGTGCAAATCAAAAAGTGAAACGTGGCGACTTGATAGGCTATGTTGGCAGCACTGGAAGATCTGAAGCGCCACATTTACATTATGAAGTGTTTAAGGATGGCGAACGTATCAACCCTATAAATTTCTACTATGGAAATTTATCTGCGGAAGAATATGCACGACTATTAGAAAAAGCATCATTAGAAAATCAATCTTTAGACTAAGGCTATGCACATCAATCTTCCTGAAAAACGTTATTATGGTATTGGCGAAGTCGCTAAGGCCTTTGGTGTTAATACGTCATTAATACGATTTTGGGAAAAAGAATTTGACGTCTTAAAACCAAAAAAAAATGCGAAGGGCAACCGAAAGTTTACACCTGAAGACATTAAGAATCTAAAGTTTATTTACCATTTAGTAAAAGAACGTGGATTCACTCTTGAAGGTGCGAAAACGCATCTTAAGGAAGACAAAAAACAATCGCTTGATAAATTCCAAATTATTGATAAACTCGAAGGCATTAAAGCCCAACTTATCAAAATAAAATCACAGTTGTAACATAATCTAATTTATTTCAACTAACTAAAACACAACTTTAAAACTATAACATTATGAAAAAATGGCTTATTCCAGTAATTATCATAGCTATTTTAGCTATTGGTGGCTATTCTTGGGGAAAAGGATTTAACAACACGGCGGTACAACTTAACGAAAACGTAAGTGAAGCCTGGGGAAATGTACAAACCTCCTACCAACGTCGAAACGACCTTATTGGAAATCTGGTAAAAACAGTACAAGGTGCTGCCGATTTTGAAAGAGGGACTTTAGAAGCGGTTGTAAAAGCAAGAGCCGAAGCAACTAAACCTGAAATCAATATCAATAACGCCGAAGATTTAAGTCCGGAAAAACTAGAACAATTCAATCAGGCTCAGAGTGGTTTAAGCAGTGCGCTTTCTAGATTATTGTTAGTGGTAGAACGTTATCCTGATTTAAAAACCAATCAGAATTTCTTAAAACTTCAGGACGAATTAGTAAGTACTGAAAACACTATTAATACAGCAAGAACACGTTATAATGAAGCTATAAAACCTTATAACATTCATGTTAAAGAATTTCCAAACACCATACTAGCAGGTATGTTTGGTTTTGATGACAAACCTTATTTTGATGCTGAAGTTGGTGCTGAAAAACCTGTAGATGTCGACTTTGATTTCAATAAATAAACATGTCGAAAGTTGAAGATTTTTTAACCGAAGCCGAAGAACAGGAGATTATTGATGCCATTCGAAAAGCTGAAAACAGAACCTCTGGAGAAATTAGGATTCATATTGAACATGGAACTGATGCCGATGCCTTCGAGCGTGCTATGGAAGTTTTTCATTACCTTAAAATGGATAATACCAAACTCCAAAATGCTGTCTTGATTTATGTTGCTGTAGCTGCAAAAACCTTTGTGATTTATGGTGACAGAGGTATTAATGATGTGGTTCCTACTGGGTTTTGGGACAGTACCAAGGACATCATGCAATCGCATTTTAAAGCTCAAAGATTTAAACAAGGCCTTATTGAAGGCGTATTAAAAGCTGGAGCGCAGTTAGAAAAACACTTCCCGTGGCTCCATGGCGATGTTAATGAATTACCTAACGATATATCAAAAGGATAATTTTAAACTACAAAGTTGAGCCATCCGTAGAATATAAAAAACAGTATGTCACATACAACAAATACACTTCCATTTTTGAATATGAATCAGGTAAAATATTGGTGCTTGTTGGCATTGTTTTCATTGAGTTTTCAGACTATTTCTGCACAGTTTGACATTCCGCCTATCCCAGATGAGGAAACGAGTGTTTATGATTATGTTGACCTTTTATCTGCCACCGAAAAAAACAATTTAGAACAAAAGTTAATTCGGTATTCTGATACAACCTCAACACAAATTGTGGTGGCCATTATAGCAACTACTAAAGGGGAAAACATTGGACTTCTAACTCCTAAATGGGCACACAAATGGGGTATTGGGCAAGCCAAAGAAGACAATGGTGTTTTTATACTTCTGGCCAGAGACGATCGTAAAATCTGGATTTCTCCAGGATATGGTGTGGAAGACCGACTTACTGCCGGAATTACAGGAGAACTTACCAGGAACGTTATAATTCCTCAATTTAAACGTGGTGATTATTATCAAGGACTCAATCAAGGTGCTGATGCTATTTTTGAAGTGTTAAACGGAAAGTATCAAGGTACACGACAAGGTGATTCTTCAGACAGTGTGTTTCCTGTATTGTTTATCATATTTATGATTTTCTTCTTTATCATTTTTATTATTGCTATCACGAAAAACAGACGTGGTGGCGGCAACAATGGAAGTGGTGGAAACCGAACCAACGGAACCAGTATTTTAGACGCAATCATTTTAAGTAATATGGGACGCGGAAGCTATGGTAGCGGAAGTAGTTCTGGAGGCATCTTTGGAGGCGGTTCTTCTGGTGGTAGTTTTGGCGGAGGCGGTTTTGGTGGTGGCTTTGGAGGCGGTGGTTTCTCTGGAGGTGGTGCTGGAGGTAGCTGGTAACCTTTTTTGCCTTATTCAAAATTTAAATTCGAAACACATTACTGATGAAAAAAATTGCGATTTATCTTATTCTGATATGTTGTTTTTCTTGTAAAACAGATCGAGGTATAGGCGTTGATTATAGCTTGCTTCCCGAAAACAAACAACAAAAGGTTGTTCTTGATTTATCTCATGTATTTTCAGCCAAACAAATCGCATCGTTGTCTCAGAAAATAATTGATTATGAGAAACGAACCAGCAATGAAATTGCAGTCTTAACGGTCGATTCTATTGCACCTTTTGAAGACATTCAAGTTTATAGTAGTGCCATTGGAGATTATTGGGGTGTTGGAAAAAAAGACATCAATAATGGTTTAGTAATTGTGTTGAGAAAAAACCAAAAACACGTATGGCTTTCAACAGGAGATGGTACCACCAAGGTTTTAACAGATGCTATTTGTCAAACTATCATAGACGATTTTATGATTCCCTATTTTAAAGAAGGCAACTATTACTTAGGCATAGATAAAGGCTTGGATGTAATCATGTCCAAATGGAATTAGTCCATAATAAAAAAGCTATCAGAATCAGTATTTCCTTTTGAACCAAGGCTATTAAATTTCCAGCTAAAGCTTAACATCACGAATTGCTGAAGCACTGTACTTTGTCTGTCTTCGATATAATTTTCTGTAGCACGTCGTCTAGCATTAGTGTTTTGGTTGAGCAAATCATAAACCTTTAAAGTCAATACTGCTTTATCTTTCATAAAAGAATATGCTAAGGTAGAATTCCAAAACCAAGCGCTTTTTTGAAATCCAGGTGCCACATTAGGGTTGTATGAAAAATCAACGTTATTGGTCCATTCAAAATGTTTAGGCAAATAGGTTGTGAAGTTTAAATCCAAATCATGTCTGAGAAAATCTACATCCTCAAAAGTGCTAATATCATAGGTGTTTTTAGTAAAAGCCAATCGGTATCTCGGTCTGAATTCCATTACTTTAGGCCATGTAAAACGCAGTCCTAAACTAGGTGTTAAAGCCGTTACATTACTCTTGTATTGCACTTCATTATTAAAGTTAATATTGCGTCGCAAACTCACCGACATACCCACATCATACTTGATTGTTTTTAAAGAATCGGCTTTAATGGTTTTACTGTAATTAATGTTTCCGAAGGCATTGTAATTACCATTAACATTAGCATAAGTCGTAGTACGTTTTAAAGTTTCTGGATCAACAATGGTTCTAGAAACCACTTGATTATTATTAAAATTGATACTAGCATAACTGTAAATACCTGTTTTTTTCTGAAAATCGAAAGCATTATAACCCATATACAAACGATGATTGTTTGTTGGTTCAAGATTAGGATTACCTGTTACTGTATTCAAGGGATTTGAAACATTTTGAAACGGTTGTAACTGCGTTAAACTTGGAGGCGAATTGTTTAAAGAATAACCACTATACATTGACGCTTTAGGGCTGAACCTATAATTAAAATTAGCACGTAATTCTACGGCCTGAAAGTTTCTTTTTAAATTAAGTTCTGGTCTAAGAAAATCTTTATTTTCTAAAGTTCTAAACACATAACTAGTGGTCACACTGGTTGACCATTTATCTTTTCGGTAGCTTAATTTTACTGAAGGCGTGTTTTCTTGATTATCGTATTCAAAATCGGTACTTAAATCAAAGTTGAAATCATCATAGAGGTTGGTACTGGTATCTCTATCAAAAGTACTTCGCAAATTAGTTCGTTTTTCATCTCTGAAACTATAAGAAAAATCTAAAAAAAGCTCTTTAGCTTTTATTGGTAATCTGTAGGTTGTTGAGAGCCTAACCGTCCGATTTCTCGTATCGGAATCGGTGTATTGATCTCTAATGATATCGTCTTCTTCAGCATTAAAAAAATTGGTTTCAGAAGTTAAAAAATCATCAGAATTAGACGTATTAAATTCGTTATCCATTTCAAATTTCAGAAAAGCGCCTTTATCACCAAAGCGTTTTGTAAGATCAAATTCGGTTCCAAAATTTTTCGCATCTCTTTCAGCAAATGAAGCTGTTGTAGATTGGTTGGTAAGGGCGTTATCTTCATCACGAGTTTCCTCATTTTCAGTAAAGGATGTATTTGATGTAGACCATCTAAACGACGGATTCACATTAATTAAAAACGTGGAATCAATTTCGATATCAAACCCAAGATTTGCACTGTGATTTTGGCCGTCATTAATGGATTTCGATCGCGAATCTGAAAAGAATCGTGAATCGGGCAGAATATTTTCACGTTGAGTAATGGTTTCATTTTCTGAATCACTTCCGGAGTAAAAATAATCGGCATTAACTTCTACATTATCCCCAACAGTATCAGCAAAATTAGCACCAATATTTTGTGACGTTGTAATTCCTTGTCCGCCACCAAACGAACGACCATCAATAGTAAAAGCACCCGAACTATTAATACTCATACTATAGCCGCCACCAAACATTTTTTGAATTTCACCGAAGCTAAATCCGGGTGAATTGGTATTATTTCCTCCAGCAAGCACACTTATACGTCTGTCATTGTCAAACACATTTACCATTCCAGCATATTCGTAGCGTTCTTCGGTCCCAGCTCCAGCCGCCAATCTTCCAAAAACACCTTTATTATTTTCTTCTTTTATAGTAAGATTGATGGTTTTGTTTTCGGTATCGCCTTCTTCTCCTGCAAAGGCTTCAGATTTAGATTTGGTATCTGTAATTTGAACTTTCTCGATAATATCCTTAGTTAAATTTCGGGTGGTAATGGTTGGATCATCTCCAAAAAACGGCTTTCCGTTGACGAGAATTTTACTGACATCTTTTCCGTTGACGGTTATTTTCCCAGCTTCGTCAACCTCAACACCTGGAAGCTGTTTGAGCAAATCTTCGACATTAGCATCCTTTTTAGTTTTAAAAGATTTGACATTAAACTCCAAAGTATCTTTTTTAATGGTAATTGGTGATCTCGATTTAATGACCACTTCATCTAAGGCATTGCTAATTTTGAGTTCGATTATTTCTAAATCGATTACATCTTTATCTATGGTAATTTGTTTGTAATAGGTTTGATAGCCTACATAATCGATAAATAAATTAAGTTTATCATCATAGGTATCGTTAATAATTTCAAATTTTCCGTCTTTATCAGAAATGGTATAGGTCACCAAACTACTGTCTTTGACGCGTTCTAAATAAATGGTTGCCGATTCTAAAGGAGACTTGTCGTCTTGTGCTAGAATCGTTCCTGAAATTTTAAAAGATGTACTTTGAGAAAATGAAAAGCAGGCACTTAAGAGTGCAATGAAAAGCAGTAACTTCTTCATTTGGTTGATTGATTGATGGTTTAAAACTACAATTATAACTATTTTTATAGTTACGAAACTAAAAACTTAGTTAAAATTAACTTACATAGCTAAAAACGACTATTTTATTAATTTCGTATGAATTTTCTTAATATTTATTTATAATTATTCGCCTTCTTCTAAAAAGAAAAGTTCTTCGACAGGCAGTTTAAATAATTGTGCAATTTTAATTGCCAGTAATGCAGATGGCACATACTTTCCTTTTTCAATTGCATTTATAGATTGCCTGCTTACTCCTATCTTTTCGGCTAAATCGCCTTGAGTCATATCATGTCTGGCACGTTCTATTTTAATATTATTTTTCATAATTAGGCTCTAGCTTTTAAAAAGTTAAATCTGAAAATGAAAAACAGTAAAGGCGTAAACATGTTATAGACCAAAATATTGAAAAATGAAAGATCATACACAAAGATTACTGCAAAGATTAAAACGGTATAATTAACGATAATTGCCCATAGCAAAGAATCATTTCTCAGTTTATAAATAAATTCATCCTCCTGCTTTTCTTTAGAAAATCCAACAAATAAACCACCAACAATAATGGCAATGGCGATTAGCTCGTCAACAATACTGTTTTCAATGATGTTGAAAAATTGACCGCTACTATCTAAAGATGTTCCAATAGAAATAGGATCACTCCACAATGCTAAAACACGAACTTCTAACCAATTTGATTCAAATTCTGAAAGCATCAAAAAGACACCAGCGATTAATCCTGTAATTAATAATATCCAACCTGGAATTTTAAACTTGTTAGGTAATAAAAAACTTGATTTCATAAGACATAAATTTTATAATGACTTCACAAAGGTAAACAAAAATTTACAAAATGTAAACTTTACTTTACTTTTTGTAAAAAATAATGTCATATCAACCATGTCATATTAGTAATTAGTATCGGTATCGACTAAAAAAATTAGCGTTTTAAAGTGAAGTGATTTTTAAAGACTCTTCCATCTTCTAAGGTCACAGAAAACCAGTAATCACTTGTAGGAAGTGCTTTCCCGTTGAAGGTGCCATCCCAGGCATCAGATGGCGAATTGAGTGTATATATTAATTTTCCGAAGCGATCAAAAATATAGACTTTACTATGCGGCTGAAATTGTTCTGAAATGCCTTTTAATTTCCATGTGTCGTGATAGCCATCTCCATTTGGCGTAAAAAATTTAGGATAACCAATCACCGATACATCTTGAACAACACTACCACAATCATTTTTTATATCTCTAATGTAAACGGTATAAATGCCCGCTTCTAAGAATTCAAAAGTATTAGAAGATTGAAAAGGTCCTGTTATGGAATTTAAGGCATATTCATAATCTCCTTCGCCAGAAACTAAAATGCTAATAGAATTATTTGAAGACAAATCTTGAACGACTACAGATTCAATAGTTGCGATATTTGAAGGCAAAACCTGTATCGTACGTAGATTAGAACAACCATCTGGTTCAGTAACCTCAACGGTATAAGTACCTGTTTCATTGACCTCGATACTCATAGTGGTTTCACCAGTAGACCAATTGTAATAGTAATTATTTGGAATGGCATTTACAATACCACCACTCAATGTTATAGTTTCTGGATAGGTATTTAAACAATAGTAAATGGTTTCAAAGGTATCGCTCAGTTGCGGCAATTCTTTTACAACAAGTGTTACTTCGTTGATACCATAGCAATCGGTATTATTGTTGACTCTGGCGTAAATGGTTTGCACATGCGCCACAGTATTAAAAAACATCAGCGGCAAACTATTGACTTCAAGCGAGGCATCTTCATAGGTTTCATAGTAATTTACAGTGGCATCAATTGGAGCTCCTAAAAGGATTTGATCACTGGCCATGGACAAATCAAAAGTCACAAATCCGTCTTCAACAAGATCATCACATACTTCAAGAAGGGCAGAATTCTCGTTGGAAGAAACCACAACTTCAAGAACAACTTCTGCACTATTAGAACAGCCTGTTTCGGTATTTACAACCAAAGCATAAAGTGTTTGTGGATTGGAGGTGTTAGAAAAGTTACTTCCGTTTATCTCTGTGAGTAAACTAGCATCTTCAAAAAAGTTAACCGTTCTGTTTTCGGTAATATTCCCGGTGATTTCTTCAAAATAATTATCCAGATTAAAAACGGAAATACCATCTTGAATTGTATCATCACATTGCCTAATACTAATAGCATTCGCTTGAGGTAAATCTGGAACAGACACCGTAATTGGTGTACGTGGTCCTGACGTACATCCGTCAAACAAAGGCAAAACCCAGAATGTGGTTGTCGTCTCTAAAAAAGTACTGTATGTTAGTCCGCTATTCAATAAAACCGAAGACGACGGTGTTTCATACCATAATACGGTATTGGTATTAGAGGTTACAGCAATGGTCACATCGCCTTGATCGCAAACAAGAAGATCTTCATAGACGAGTTTAGGAGTTATAATAATTGTACTGGCTGATAAATTCACATCAGGATCGTCAGGCATACCGCCAAACTCAACAAAAAACCCACGTGGATAATACGGACTGGATGGTCCGCCAGGATCACCAGCATTTGGAAGGTCATTCCAAGAGCCAATATTTCCAATACTTGGATCGGTTATATGTGCATAATCCTCATTATTAAAGTTGTTAGGTTCGCCAGTATTCCAAAAGGAATATTCATCATTTACAGGTTGTCCATTTACTGCTCCGGTCCAAAAAAGCGTATTAGCTTCTGGACCAGTTACCCAAGTCCAGTCGCCTTCGGAAGCCGCATCACTTGCGCCAATCCATCCTGTGCCGAGACTTTGTTCGCCAGCAAATTGTGATTCTTCTTCGGTTGTTAAAGTCGCTAAATAGCCTTGCAGACCAAAATAATTTAAATCTTCTGCCGCATCGCGCGCTGCCGTCCAGGTGACACCATCACTAGTGACATACAAATAATAATGACCTGTTGATGGTAAAAAATTAGCATCACCTAAGTTTATTGAAAACAATTTGTCTTCGGTAAAATTGGTTTGCGTTGTTTGAAAAGTAACATTACTAATAGCATCAACAAACGCTGTAAAACTGGCTGGACCTTCTAAGGTTAATTTTCCTTCAACAGCCGACCAGCTTGAAGTGATATTGGGATAGGTTCCGTTTAAAACTAAAAGATCTTGATTAAGGGTATAGCCTTCCGAAATTTGAATAAATACATTATCGAGCGTATCATCACCTGCATCGGGATCAGATATAGAAACACTAGTCACAATGGGCATTGGTGCGTTTCCGCAGAACTCCTGAACACCTTCTGCTGTAATGGTTGGAGGTACGTTTTGTGTGTTGCCTTTTTCAGTAAAACTGAAGATAAAGACTAACATAAATACGTACTTAAATTTCATAATAGGTTTCTATTTTTTACGCATATAAACACTCACAGGAACGCCATTAAAATCAAAATGTTCCCTTAAATTATTTTCTAAAAAGCGTTTATAAGGTTCTCTTACATATTGAGGCAAATTACAAAAAAATGCAAACTGAGGCTGTGGTGTTGGCAATTGCATGATGTATTTAATTTTCACAAATTTACCTTTGTAAGCTGGTGGCGGATAGTTTTCTATGATTGGCAATAACACCTCGTTAAGCTTACTCGTTTTTATTTTCTTGGTTCTGTTTTGATAGACTTCGACAGCAGTTTCAATAGCCTTATAAATTCGCTGTTTATTCAATACAGAAATAAATACAATCGGCACATCGGTAAATGGTTCGATTTCTTTGCGAATCATCTTCTCAAATTCTCGAGTAGATTTTGTGTCTTTTTCAATCAAGTCCCATTTATTGACAAGAATCACGATGCCTTTGCGGTTACGTTCTGCCAGCCAAAATATATTTTGAACTTGTCCATCAAATCCGCGGGTAGCATCTAAAACCAGTAAACATACATCACAATGCTCAATCGCTCTAACACTTCGCATTACAGAATAAAACTCTAAATCTTCCTTAACTTTAGATTTACGTCTAATGCCTGCTGTATCTACAAGATTAAATTCAAATCCGAAACGGTTATATTTAGTATCAATAGCATCTCGTGTTGTACCAGCGATATCTGTAACGATATAGCGTTCTTCACCAATAAGTGCATTAATAAAAGACGACTTTCCGGCGTTAGGACGACCAACAACAGCGAACCTTGGGAGTTCATCTACCTCTTCTTCCTCCTCTTTTTCGGGAAGTGCTTCTACAAGGGCATCTAGCAAATCACCGGTACCACTTCCGTTGATACTGGCTATGGTGAAGTATTCTCCTAAGCCTAATGCATAAAATTCCACAGCATCTTCGGCGCGCTTATTATTATCAACTTTGTTGACGGCTAAAAATACAGGTTTATCTACTTTACGAAGTAATCGTGCTACATCTTCATCCATTCCGGTCACGCCAGTTTCGACATCGACCATAAAAATGATAGCATCTGCCTCCTCGATTGCCAATTCTACTTGTTTATCAATTTCGGCTTCAAAAACATCATCACTACCTTTCACATAGCCACCAGTATCGATTAGTGAAAATTCTTTTCCGTTCCAATCACTTTTTCCGTAGTGACGATCTCGTGTAACACCACTTACAGCATCAACAATGGCTTCCCGACGTTGAATCAAGCGATTAAAAAACGTAGACTTTCCTACATTTGGTCTTCCTACAATAGCAACTATATTACTCATAATTCAATATTTTATCTGCATTACATATCCTGTAAGCGGCTGCAAAGATACTCTTTTTTAAGCGTTTAAAGTGCTTACTTTTGATTATATCCAAAACGCTTGAGTTGGCGTTGGTTGCTTCTCCAGTTTTTGTTCACTTTTACGTATAATTCGAGATGCACTTGCTTTCCAAAAAACTGCTCTAAATCTTTTCTAGCTTCCATACCAACACGCTTGAGTGCGCTTCCTTTATGGCCAATGATGATTCCTTTTTGCGTCTCGCGTTCAACCATAATTACCGATCGCATTCTAATAATTTTTTCTTCTTCGAAAAACTCTTCGGTATCAATTTCTACTGCGTAAGGAATTTCCTTTTTATAATGCATCAGTATTTTTTCCCGTATCGTTTCGTTTACAAAAAAGCGCTCAGGCCTATCGGTTAGCTGGTCTTTTGGATAAAATGCAGGTGACATTGGGAGCAATTCAATAATGCGATTAAACACTTCTTTCACATTAAATCCTTCCAGAGCTGAAATTGGAAAAATCTCAGCATTGGGTACTTTCCCAGACCATAAAGCTACTTGTGATTCTAACTGTTCTTGATCAGATTTATCGATTTTATTTAAAAGCAGTAATACCGGAATTTTAGAATTGGTAATTTTCTTAAAAAAGGCTTCATCTTTCAATTCTTGCTCACCAATTTCAACCATATAAATCAAGACATCGGCATCTTCAAAAGCAGATTTTACAAAATCCATCATCGACTCTTGTAATTCGTAAGCGGGTTTAATAATCCCAGGAGTATCACTCAAAATCACCTGAAATTCATCACCATTAACAATCCCTAAAATACGATGTCTCGTTGTTTGCGCTTTAGACGTAATAATTGACAACTTCTCACCAATAAAGGCATTCATTAAGGTGGATTTCCCAACATTAGGATTTCCAATAATATTTACAAAACCTGCTTTATGACTCATGATACTGAAATTAAATAGGTCACAAAGTTACGACCTTGGTTTGTTTATTCCTCTATCATACATCACAATACTTCCGGCAACAGCTACATTTAAGCTCAGTTGTGATTTAAATTTAACCAAAAAATGACTCTTTTCGATAGCTTTATGTGACAAGCCATGATCTTCGGCACCCAGCAAATACACACAACGTCTCGGATGGTGAAAGGTTTCTAAATCTTGAGCTTTATCTGTTAGTTCAACACCTACAACTCGGGCACCTTTGGGAAGATTTTTATAAAACGCATCAAATGTATCATAATGAAAATAGGGCATCGACTTGACCGCATTGTGAGTATCGCTTGATTGTTTTGCATAGCGATTGCCGATGGTAAAAATAAAACTTGCACCAAGATTTTGTGCAGAACGCCAAAGTGCCCCTAAGTTTTCTGGTGTTTTTCCATTTTGGATACCGATTCCGAAGTATTCATTTTCGAAGTTATCTATCATACTACAAAAATAAAAAACCTCTTGAGTTTTCAAATGGTTTTCCAGCAGACAAATACATCGAGACCAGAAGTGCCTTCCCTTTTAAAATTCTCCTCGATAATACTCCAGCACTTTAACCCTCAAAATGTATTCGTATTTGGCATTGTTAAGATTGAGTTTGGCATTATCGAGATTGTTTTTACTGGTGACGAAATTCAAAAAATTTGAAACACCACTATTGAATCTGATTTCATTAATTCTGTAGGATTCTTCAAAGGCTTCCACTTGCTTTTGAAGACTTTCATACCTCAGATAACTGGCGTTCATATCAAAATGCACTTGTTTTATAGTGTTTTTGATATCCAAATGTGTGCGTTCCAATTCTAGAAGTGATTCTTCAACTTTGATCTTCTCTCGTGCAACATTATACTTCGCTCTAAATCCATTAAACAACGGCACACTTACCGAAAAACCTACAACTGTACTTAAATTATTATCTAATTGATCTCTAAAATCAATTGATTGCGAGTTAAATGTGGTTTGCTCTGTAAAAACTGGTAAATCCTGATTATCAACCGTTACAAAATCGCCCGTTTCAACAATAGAGGATCCTGCTTCTGAAAACGTTTGGGCAGCACTTGAATAATTAGTGTTAAGTCCGGCGAAAATAGATATGTCTGGTGTAAATTGTGCTTTAGCAACATGAACTCCTTTTTTTGCCGCATCAATTCTCAAGGCTCTGGCTTTAAAGGTTGCCAGATTTTCGAGCGCATCTGTATAGACTTCATCAGCAGACCATTGGTACAGTGTCATATCAAGCATTAAATCTTTAGCTTCTAAATGCAATTCGTCATTTAAATTTAATAGTCTAACGAGGTTAAGTTTTGCGTTATTTAAAGCGCTTTCAGCCACAATGATACTGGTTTCATCGATTGTTTTCTGTGCGACAATATCGGTGTAATCTGCTGGATTTCCCGATTCATTTTCGTAAAATTCTTTTTGAATGCTGAGTTGTTTATTGGTCGTTTCTAAACGTTGTTTTGCCAATTGCAAATTATCACGACTATTTAAAACCTGAAGGTAAGCCAGTGTAACATTGAGGATTAAATCTTGTTGTGCGGCTTCCCTTTCCATTTCGGCAGCTAAAGTATTCAACCTGTTTTGCTTCGCGGTATTAATCAATCTGAAACCATTAAAAATAGTCGCGTCTAAATTTAGTCCTGCGTTTGAAAAGGTGAACTCCTGATTTACAAAATCGTTTGTAAAAGGATCAATGCTTCGACCTGTGTTTACACCTAAATTAAAATTACCATTAATACTTGGCAAAAGATTTGCCTTAGATTGCTGAAAGTTGATTTTTTCAGTATGGGCGTTTAATCCTGAAGATTTAAAATCCAGATTATTAGCTAAAGCGATAGTAATACAATCATCTAAAGAATAACTGTCTTTAGACTCTGTTTGTGAATAGCCCGTGCAGACGATTACTAAAAAGAAGAATTGTATCAAGTGTTTCTGAATCATAATTTTAATGTTAGTCTTCGACAATCTTTCCGTCGAGTAGATTAATAATCCGCGAGCCATAAGCTGCATTAGCTTCTGAGTGTGTGGCTTGAATGATAGTGACTCCTTCACTGTTAAGTTTAGCAAACAAATCCATAATCTCAGTACTTTGCTTCGAATTGAGATTTCCAGTTGGCTCATCGGCTAATATTAGTTTTGGCTTTCCTATTAATGCCCTTGCTATACCTACTAATTGCTGTTGACCTCCACTCAATTGTATTGGAAATAAATCTTTTTTTCCGACGATATTAAAACGGTCCAGCATATCGCCAACAAGTGCTTTACGTTCTGAAGACTTTACATTTTTATACAGCAATGGAGTTTCTATATTTTCCTGAACCGTCAATTCATCAATAAGATGATAAGCCTGAAATACAAAACCGATGTACTCTTTATAGAGTTTAGATCTGCTTTTTTCTTTCATGCTATGAACGGGCTCACCTAAAAAGGTATAACCACCATCGGTAAAACTATCTAACATCCCAATACAATTGAGTAAGGTAGACTTTCCTGATCCAGACGGTCCCATTAAAGAAATAAACTCGCCTTCTTTAACTGTAAGATTTATGCTATCTAAGAGTGCTACTTTTTTACTTCCAGATTGAACCTCGCGAGTTGCCTGACTTAATTTTAATAATGTGTTTGCCATGATTGTTTTATAGATCCTGAAATAGGTTCTACATAAATTTTAAATTATTCTGATCTTAATGAGTTTACCGGATTAGCATTTGCCGCTTGAAGTGTTTTAACACTAATCACCAGTAAAGCAAAGAAAATCATAGCAACACCACTGATTAAAAACACCCAAAAACTGATGCTTGTTTTATAAGCAAAATCTTGCAGCCAGCTATTAATACCATACCAGGCTATTGGAGACGCTATAATAAAAGCAATCGCAACTAAGACTAAAAACTCTTTACAAAGCAATGTGTTTATTTGCAATAGCGAAGCGCCTAATACTTTTCGAACACCAATCTCTTTGACACGTCGGTTTGTAGTGTAAATCACCAAACCTAATAATCCTAAACAACTTATAAGGATAGATAAACCTGTAGACCAATTTAACAGTTTAGACACTTTCTTTTCGCGATTATAAAAACGCTGAATGGTTTCATCTAAGAACTCTAATCTATAATCATCGCCATCAACATAGACCTTTTTATAGGCCTTTTCTATTTTTGAAAGTGTTGCTTTTAAGTGTTCAGGGGATTCATTTTGAAAGGCGACATGTACGGCTTGAAACTGGGTAAATTCACTTTGATACCAATCGCCACGAAAAGCCATTGGTTTGATTTCAGTTTTTAAAGAACGTTGATGAAAATCGGCCATCACTCCAACGATAGGAATATATTCATCATTCATTAAAACTGATTTCCCTATAGCTTCTTCAGGTGTTTTAAACCCGAGCTTCTTTCTAAATGTTTCATTAACAACTAGTTCTTTAACCGTATCATTTCGAATACTTCGACCCGCTAAAATTTCTAATTCGAATAACTCGGCGTAGTTTGTATCACCATGTATAAATTGTAATTCTGAATTAATTTCCTTTTGACCATCAGTATATGAAATGGTTGTACTATTTGTAGAACGTGAAGCCGGAGCATTACCACCAATACTAATTGCTTTAATTTCAGGAAGTGTACGTAATTCTTCTGCAAAGATTTCTTGTTTAGATACGCCACGTTCACCTCTTGGGCTGTAAACAGATGCAATGGCTTCGGTTTTAAATCCCATATCTTTACTCAACAAATAATTAATTTGCTTACCTACTAATAGGGTTGCTATGATAAAAATCTGTGCTATTGAAAATTGAAATACGGTTAAAAACTTCCGAAGCTTTACTTTTTTATCGCCAACAGCTAAATGATTTTTCAATACAGAAACAGCATTAAACTTAGATAAAACTAAAGCTGGATAAAATCCTGACAAAAAGGTAACCACCAACAATAAAACTATAACACTGACGACAATTACTGGCGATTTAAAAAGTTCAAAATTGAGACCTTCAGGAACAAAATCGGAAAACACATGAATCAACCATTTAGTAAGCACTACAGATAAAATTGCGGAAATAAGGACAAGTAAAAAGGTCTCTCCCATAAATTGTCCTATGAGTTGCTTTCTAGAACTTCCTAAAGTTTTACGAATTCCTATTTCTTTAGCCCGTTGTGATGCCTGCGCAGTGTTTAAATTGATAAAATTAATACAGCCTAATAGCAATAAAAATAAAGCGACTAAAGCTAAATTTGTTAATAGCGATTTACTGGCTTGTCCTTTGCTCCAATCATAGATACCATACTTTTCATTAAAGTGAATATCTGCCAATGGTTGTAATGTAAATTTAGTTTCTTCCCCATACTTTTTAGAGCGTTCATCTTGATGCTCTTTGGCTAATTCATCAAATCGTTTTTGAACGGCATTTATATCTGCAGAAGCAGTCAGTTTTACAAAAAGCTGCGAACTAGAGTTTGTATTACTCCAATTTTTATTGAGAAACTGATCTCTTAGTCGGGTTTGTAAAAGTGTTGGATGCGACACAAATTCTTCAAAAACAAAATCGGTTCGGTCTTTAAAGTTTTCAACAACGCCTGTAACCGTAACATTAAGGGAGTCGTTATAAACCAGTACTTTTCCTATAACATCTGAAGGTGGTGTATTTGGAAAATAGTCTGCAGCTCTGCGTTCAGTTAAAATGACATTATTTGGATTTGCTAAAACATTGTTCGCATCACCAGCCAAAAACTTATACTTAAATATATCAAAGTAATTGGCGTCGGTAAAAATGACAAAATTTGGCCATTTAAATTCTGAATCATTAGCTTTGTTTTCAACCTTAGATGGTCTCTCTGTATAAAAGCCACTAACGGTTTCAAAATTTGAGTTTTCCTTTATAGCATCTTCTAGTGCTAATGTAATTCCTGGATTATGAAACACCCCTTCAGGGCTGCTAAAATCGGATACCACTCTGTAAATTCGATCGCCATCCTTGTGAAAGGTATCAAATGTTGTATCGTAATAAATCATTAATCCGATAACAAATGATGCGCTCAAACCAATCGTTAGACCTATTACATTGATGATTGAAAACACCTTGTGTTTCCTAATGTTTCTCCAGGCAATTTTGATATAATTTTTAAACATAACTGATGATTTTTTGATTGATTTATTCTGTTCTAAGTGATTTCACCGGATTTGATGTCGCTGCTTTAATCGTTTTTCCAGCAATGGTGAGCATTGCAATTAGTACTGCAATACCGCCAGCAACAAGAAATCTCCAAATATTTAAATCTATACGATAGGCATAATTTTGCAACCATTGATGCATTGCCCACCATGCAATTGGAGTGGCAACTACAAAAGCTATGACTACTAATTTCAGAAAATCTTTAGTGAGAAGAACTGTGATAGACGACACACTAGCTCCAACAATTTTGCGTACACCTATTTCTTTTCGTCGTTGGGCAACAATTAATAATGACATAGCAAAAAGACCGATACAACTAAGAATAATCGCTAAAATAGAGCCACTACCAATCATAGTAGTCATGGTGCGTTCATTACGCAGAGTACGATCTATATTTTCATTTAAGAAAGAGCCTTGAAATTCGGCATCGGGCTCAATGCTTTTCCATGCTGATTCTACAGCACTATAAGCTTGTTCTAAATTTTGAGGTGTTACTTTAACGTAAGCATTTCGTAAGTTCCAATTAGGAAGAGCAAATATGGTCATTGGAGCAATATGCTGATCGAGTTCTTGAAAATTGAAGTCCTCCACAACACCTACAACAGTATATACTGCATCATCCAAATCTATTTGTGAAGCCAAGATATCATCTTCATTTAGTAACTTCGCCATCGATTCGTTGATAATAACGGATAAACTATCACTAGCGAGATTTTTTCTAAATGATCTTCCTTCGACTAAATTTATGTCTAATGTTTCAATATAATCTGCATCGACGACCAACATATGCGTATCGACACCACGTCCTTTATACTCAAAGCCTAAAACACTTGTCGAGCGGGATCCGTCTTTACCAAGTCCTAAAATATTATTAGATGCTGTAACACTCAAAACATTGACATTACCTTCAAGGTCATCTCGTAACAGTTGCAATGCTTGTTGGTCGTTACGTGTTCCGTTTAATGGAAAAGCAATCACCTGATCTTTATTAAATCCTAAATCTTTGGTTCGCATAAATTCAACTTGATCCCAAAGCACAAGGGTGCCACCAATGAGTAAAATGGCGATACCAAATTGTAATACCATTAAACTATTTCGTAGGTGATTCTTTCCGTTGATTTCTAGTTTTCCTTTTAAACTTTGTAAGGTTCCGAGGCGACTCATCAATATAGCAGGATAACCTCCAGCGACCAAAGTGACTCCAAGAAAACTAACAACCAATACTAATAACCAGGAAGGTTCTAATAATGTGGATAGTGAAGCTCTGGTATTAAACAGCGTTTGAAAAGAAGGCAACAACAACTTGGCTACTAAAATCCCGAGGCCTGTTGATAATACAAATACTAAAATACTTTCTCCCCAAAACTGAAAAAACAATTGCTTGTTATTAGCTCCAAGTGTTTTTCGCATGCCTATTTCACGTAGTCTCTGGTCACTTTTTGCAATGCTCATATTAACAAAATTCACACAGGCAATAAATAAAATTAAAATGGCTATACTCAAAACCAGATAAGGCATTGTGCGGCTAACAATTACTGGACCTTGGTTAAAATTTGCAAACCTAATATCTGCCAGTGGCAATAATTTTATTTGTCTGTAATCACCATCATTATTAGGTTGAAGACCATCGCGTTTAGCGTTGTCAATTTCGTTTTTATAATGTAATTGTGTAAAATCTTTTGTGCTTTTTTCAAACTGAGTAGGATTTATGCCTTCAGCTAGTTGCACATATACCTCATGATTTTCCACATCCCAACGCCCAATAGTTCTCTCATAAGCATGATAACCTTGACTTTTAAAATTTAAGACTACATCAAACCCCAATGAACTTGTATCAGGAAAATCTTCAATGATTGCAGACACCTTAAACGGCACCATCTTTTCGTCTCTTAGAATTGAAACTGTTTGTCCGATGGCATTTTCATCACCAAATATACGTTTGGCTGCAAGTTTAGTCAAAGCAACCGAAGATTCTGAAGTTATTGGATTTTGTTTATCGCCTTCAATTATAGAAAAACTAAACATGTCGAAAAAATCGGGATCCACATAAACACCACTCATATGCAGCTGTTTGTCCTGATGATTTAACAACACTCCTGAACCGTTATAACGTGTGATTTTCTCTACACCTGTTGTTTCTTCTTTTAGGGCTGCAGCAAAAGGCTCTGATTTTGAATTATTAGCTTCAATACCGTTTGGAGAGCTATCTTCAGAATACACTTGATAAATATAATCTCCATGATCATGAAAACGATCAAAAGACAACTGATAAACGGCAAACATTGCCAATAAAATAGCAACACCAAATGCGGCTGTAAGACCAAGCACATTGAGTACTGTAAACGTTTTATTCTTCAAAAGATTTCTTACCGCTATTTTGAAATAATTTTTAAACATAACTGATGCTTTTTGAGTGATTGATTGACTATTCTGTTCTGAGTGATTTCACAGGATTCGATGTTGCTGCTTTAATTGCCTGAAAACTTACCGTTATAAGTGTAATAAGTAATGCTCCAAAACAAGCTATGGCAAATACATCCCAAGAAATAGAGGTGCGATAACTAAACTTTTGCAACCACTGACTCATAATATAATAAGCCAAAGGTGAAGCAATTAATAAGGCGATAACTACTAGAGTGATGAAGTCTTTTGACAGTAATAACCACAGTTGACTAATTGAAGCTCCCAGCACTTTTCGAACACCAATTTCTTTAGTACGTTGTTCGGCAACAAAAGATGCTAACCCAAAAAGACCAAGACAGCTTATAAAGATGGCTAAAAGCGTAAATACTCTAGCTAAACTTGCGATTCGTTCTTCTGATCTAAACTTTCGTCCATATTCTTCATCTACAAATTGAAAATCAAATGGAGTATTCGGGAAATTCTTTTTAAAGACAGCTTCAATAATTTCCAAATTTTCACTGGTGCTTTTTTCTGGATTGAGTCTCACATTATAAAAATTACCATTGCTATTGGTGTCAAATACATAAACAGATTGTTTTACTGGGCTATAAGGCGATTGCATAATAATGTCATCAATAACACCGATGATTTTTAAGGGCGGATTTTGATTTTCGATATCTGTATCAGAATCTCTTAAATACTTCCCTACAGGATCTTTTATTCCCATATAGCTTACAGCTGTTTTATTCAGAATAACACCCAGAGAATCTGATGGAAAGTCTCTTGAAAATCCTCGACCTTCAATAATTTTCGCACCTAGAGTTTCAACAAATTCGTAGGATACTTCTGTATAGGCTAAATCTTCCTGAAACCCAACTGGTTTTCCGTCCCAAGTAAAACCCGATCTATTAGACCAAACAGCGGTTGTTGGACTACTTGTGGTGGCCATTTCCATAGCGCCATTAGAGGCTATAAACTGGCTTCGCATAAGATCGGCTTTCCCAAGAAACTCACTACTCATCACAGGAATTTGAATTAAGCCTTCCTTTTTATAACCTACAGGTCTGTCTTTACTAAACTGAATTTGGTTCATAACAACCAATGTTCCAATAATTAAAGCAATAGATACCGTAAACTGAAGTACAACCAATATTTTTCGTGGTAAAGACGAATAACGACCTGCTTTAAAGGTGCCTTTTAGAACAGCAACCGGACTAAAAGAAGATAAATACAAAGCAGGATAGCTCCCAGCTAAAAATGCGGTTATGATTATAAAAATTAAAGAGGCTAGCCAAAACAGCGGATTTCCCCAAGGAAAGTCAATTGATTTACTTGCTAAATTATTAAAGCCGTCTAAAAACAGTAATACAATACCCAATGCAAACACGTATGACAGCACCACAATTAAAAACGATTCACTTAAAAACTGAAAAATAAGTTGCCCACGCTGCGAACCAATAGATTTTCTAATACCTACTTCGGTTGCTCTTTTTTCGGAACGCGCTGTACTTAAATTCACAAAATTGATACAAGCCAGTAATAAAATAAATATACCAATGACTCCAAACAACCATACATTTTCTATGCGACCGCCAGATTGCTTTCCATTTTCAAAGTCACTTCTCAAATACCAATCTTTCATTGGAAACAAGAAAATTTCAGGATTAAACTCAGCTAATTCTGGACTTGCTTTTTCTTTGACATCAATAATTTTTGAGGTAACTGTGTCCATGCTTGTATTATCATTAATTTGAACAAACATTTGAAATGAGTTATTTCCCCAGGAAGTTCTTGCGTTTTCCAGCCATTCTTGTGTGGTCACATAATATTTCCAAGGGATGATGTATTCCATGTCACTAAAGCTATTATTCTCTGGAATATCTTTATAAACTGCAGTAACTATCAAATCATCTTCATTATTTACCTTAATGATTTTTCCAACCGCAGTATCAGATCCAAACAGTGTTTTTGCAGAAGATTCAGATAACATAATTGAGTTGACCTCTTTTAAGCCTTCTTTAACTCCAGTTAGAATGTCAATATCTAACATGTCTATCGCGCCTTCTTGTAGGGCATTTCCTGTTCGGTAAATATTAGTTTCTCCAAATTTGAGATATCTAGGTTGCTCCCAAGAAGCCATAATAATATGTTTAAAATTATCATTGTGGTCTTGACGTAATGCAAACTCTAAAGGCCTTGGTATTGCTGGTCCTGTAAAAACATCACCATTACTCGACTGATGCTGATAAACCTGCGCTATAGTGGCACTTTTTTTAAAGTGACTGTTATAACTTAGTTCATCTGCAACCCATAAGCCAATTAACATCGTTGCTGCCATACCTATAGCCAATCCTGAAATATTTATTAAGGAATAGACCTTGTTTTTAATCAGGTTTCTAAAGGCTATTTTGAAATAATTTTTAAACATAATTTCTAAAGATTACTGTTCGTTTTTTGATTGGTTTGGCTTAAACACTTCAGTATAAGTGATTGGTTAGTTGGTTTTATACTGAAGTGATACAAGCCTGATTGATTGGTTATTGATTGATTGTTATTTTAAGCCAGAATATTTTCTGTTACTTTTTGTCCGTCTAACATCCTGATAATTCGATGACTATATTTTGCGTCGTGCTCACTGTGAGTTACCATGATAATGGTTGTCCCAGCTTCATTTAAATCGATGAGTAAGTCCATAACTTCATTGCCATTGGTGCTGTCTAAGTTTCCTGTAGGCTCATCGGCCAGAATTAATTTCGGATTATTCACAACAGCTCGTGCTACCGCCACACGTTGTTGTTGACCGCCAGATAATTGTTGCGGAAAATGATTTCTTCTATGCATAATTTGCATTTTTTCCAGGACAGCTTCGACTTGCTTTTTACGTTCGGCTGGTTTGACCCCTGTATAAATTAATGGCAATTCTACATTTTCAAAAACGGTTAATTCGTCGATAAGATTGAAGCTCTGAAACACAAAACCAATGTTGTGTTTACGTAATTCTGAACGTTTGCGTTCGTTATATCCTGAAACCTCTTCGCCATTAAACACAAAGCTTCCTCCATCTGGGTCATCTAATAATCCCAGAATGTTTAACAAGGTAGACTTACCACAACCGGATGGTCCCATGATAGCTACAAATTCGCCTTTTTTGACATCAAAAGACAACTTGTTTAAAGCAATCGTTTGAACCTCTTCTGTTCTGTAAAATTTCTCTAAGTCGGTAATTTGTATCATTGTTTTACTATTTTATTTTTTATTGATTGATTTTATTTCAAAATGAGTTCTTCGGTCTCCCCATAAGAATCGTAACTCGAAGTCACTACTTTATCACCTGGATTTAACCCTTCTAAAACTTCGTAATATTCTGTGTTTTGACTTCCTAATCTGATATTAACTTTATAAGCACTATTGCCATCGTCGCTGACTTTAAAAATCCAGTTTCCACCTGTTTTTTGAAAAAACCCGCCTTTAGCAACTAACAGCGCTTCTTTTTCGGCACTTAATGCCACTCTAATTTGGAGGTTTTGACCGCGTCTAATCCCTTCTGGCACTTCACCTTCAAACTGCATATCCACCTGAAAACGACCATTGTTCACTTGGGTAAATACTTTTTTAATTATCAAAGTATAGGTTTCATTATTGAGTGTTGCCGTACCAATTTGTCCGGTATAAATTCTAGAGATATAATGCTCATCAATATCGACTCTAACCTTATAACCACTCAATACATCTACTTGTCCCAATCTGGTTCCTTTGGTAATTGATTGTCCGATTTCAGCATCTAAAGACGTGAGCTGACCATCTATTGGTGCTTTTACAACCAGGTCGCCAACCTTTTTTCTCATGAGTTCTAAGGCACTTTGCGTTCTCGAATAAGAACTTTGTGCTTGATTAACTTCAAGTTTTGTGGATATAGAATCTTCAGACAATACCTGTTTTGCAAGTTTCATACGTTCTTTTTGATAATCGTAATTATTTTTAGACGATTCGTAGTCCATTCTTCCCACAGCTCCTTTTTCGTACAAACGCTTATTTAAATCGTAAACACGTTTGGCTTCAATCAAACTATTTTCGACATCGGTAAATTGATTTTGCCTGTTAATGGTATTCTGACGTGCTGCATTTTGGGAGATTTGCATCTGAGTTAATAAATTATAGACTGATGTTTCCTGATTGATAAGACTCAACTCCAAATCGGTATTAGATAATCTTAAAATAGGCTCTCCTTTTTTCAGAATAGCGCCATCTTCAACAAACTTTTCTTCAACACGACCACCTTCTAAAGCGTCTAAGTAAATGGTTGTAATGGGTAAAACTATTCCGTTTACTGGGATATTCTCCTGAAATACGTTTTTACTAACCGTATTGATAGAAATTCGTTCTTTGTTGACATTCAATTTTGAACCGCCAGACGTTTGCATAATCACATAAATAATAAATGCCACAATAGCCAGAATTCCTAATCCGATTAATAGCTTTTGTGTTGAAATTTTTTTCTTTTGAATTGGTACGTCCATTGTTATTTCATTAATTACAACTTAATTATAGTGAAGATGATGCCAAACCTACAATTACTTGTTTTACAGTATTTTATAAATTTTACTAAAATTAAAAGTGTCCGTTTTTGATACACTTTATGTTCGATAATGCACACTTTTAAGTCGGCTATTATTTTTGCTTTTCTAATTTTTTTAAGCTGAATATAAAATTGTAATATTGTATGGATGGTATTAAAAGAAGCTCGAATATTAGTTATAGATGATGACGCAGATGTTTTAACTGCGCTACGCCTTTTACTGAAACCCTTAGTAAAAGACGTCGTCACTGAAAAAAACCCAAGCAATATCAGTGCTCAAATTGAAGGTTCGTCTTTTGATATTATTATCTTGGATATGAACTTCAACGGACTCGTTAACACGGGTAATGAAGGTATCTTTTGGCTGAATAACATCCGGAAACAAAAACCAGAAACAGCTGTTATATTAATGACGGCTTATGCAGATATTGATCTAGCGATAAGAGGCCTAAAAGAAGGCGCTTCCGATTTTCTAGTGAAGCCCTGGAAGAATGAAAAAATCATTTCCACCATTACAACAATATTGGGTCAAAAGTCTGCAAATGCTCCTAGCGCCTCACAACTCAACTCCAGCAGTATTGAAATTATAGGTGCCAGTGATGTTATGAATGATGTTTTTGTAAAACTTAAAAAAGTGGCGCCAACTGATGCGAATGTTTTAATACTTGGCGAAAACGGAACTGGTAAAGACTTATTTGCGAGAGCGCTTCATAATCTTTCCAACAGAAAAAACAAACCATTTATAAAAGTAGATGTAGGTGCATTAACCTCTTCGCTGTTTGAAAGTGAATTATTTGGCTATAAAAAAGGAGCTTTTACAGATGCTCGAGAAGACCGAAAAGGACGTTTTGAAGCAGCCAATGGTGGCACCCTTTTTCTGGATGAAATTGGCAATATAAGTTTAGGGCAACAAGTGAGGTTACTTACGGTATTACAAAACCGACAAGTGACACCATTAGGTTCTAACGAATCAATTCCTATAGATATTAGATTAATTTGTGCTACTAATATTGATCCTAAAGTACTGGCTGACGAAAAAAAATTCAGAAAAGATTTAATATACAGAATTAATACCGTAGATATTATTGTTCCGCCATTGAGAGATCGCGGAACAGATATCACAGAATTATCGAAACACTTCGTATCGTTATATGCCGAAAAGTATAATAAAAGTCCGTTTACTTTTGACTCTGGATTTATTTCAAAATTAAAAAAGCACGATTTCCCTGGGAACGTTAGAGAACTTCAATATGTGCTAGAACGTGCCGTCATTATGACCGATGGCAGTGTTTTAAAACCTGATGATTTGGTGTTTTCATCCATCGAACGATCAAGAACCAAAACAGGTGTAGAAACTAGCAGTTTAAATTTAGATGATGTTGAAAAAAATGCCATTCTAACCGTTTTAGAAAAACACAAAGGAAATGTTTCTAAATCGGCAAAAGAACTAGGCATAACAAGAGCTGCGCTATACAGACGATTGGAGAAATATGAACTATAAAAGTTACATTCTCAAACTCTTTTTTAGAGTGCTACTTCTCGTTGGAAGCATTTTAGGTCTGGTGTATTTTTTGTACAAAGACCAGTCAACTTATGCCATTCTTGCTGGGATTGTCTTGCTATATCTTATTCAAAACACCTACACTTTTGTAAAACGTCGCTTTCAGGCTATGGACGATTTTTTTGAAGCTGTAAAATACCGGGATTTTTCAAGATGGTTTCCCGAAGACAGAGGTCCTAAAGACATTCGGTTTTTATATACAGGATTTAATGAAATTAACCGAACGATAAAAGAAATTAACTCACAAAACCAGGCTCAATATGTTTACCTTCAGAAGATTTTAGAAATGGTAGACATTGGTATTATCGCCTATAATCTGGAAACTGGCGATGTGCTCTGGAGTAATGACTCTTTTGCTGAAACTCTAGATGTCCCTTCTTTTAAGAATATTCGATTTATTGAAAATAGAAAACCAGAACTCTTTACAACGGTTTTTGAAACCTACCACAGAGAACCAAATTCTATTTCGATAGCGCTTCAGAATGAACATATTAAAATCTTGATTTCTGATACCGTTTTTCAGGTAGAAGAAGATGCTTTTAAGCTTATTGTGATTCAAAACATTGAAGATACGTTGAATAAAAACGAGTCAGAATCTTGGAAAAAATTACTCAGTGTGATGACGCATGAGATTATGAATTCTATTGCGCCTATTTCTTCGTTAGCAGACACACTTCAGCGAAATATACAACTAGCTTTAGAACAACCAAAAAATGACAATTTAGAATTAGAAGATCTTAATTCAGGAATTAAAACCATCAAAAATCGTAGTGAAGGACTTTTAAAATTTGCCAAAACGTACAGAAGCTTAAGCAAAGTAACGCAACTTCATTTGCAACGAACGAAAGTTTCCGATTTATTTGAAAACATACGGTTACTTATGGAGCCCTCCGTAAAAGCTAAAAATATTGCTATTGAATTTGACATTTTACCGCCCAAATTAGTACTTGACATAGACACACATCTTATTGAACAAGTCTTAATTAATTTGATATTAAATGCTATTGATGCTTGTAAAAATGGGGCCGGTTCTAAGATTAAGGTTTTGGCTTCTCAAAAACCAAATAGAGATATTATGATTAAAGTAATTGATAATGGCTCTGGAATCCCACAAGACATTTTAGAGAACATATTTGTGCCTTTCTTTACAAGCAAAACTACAGGAAGTGGTATTGGCTTGAGCCTTTGCAAACAAATTATGCTGCTTCATAAAGGCAAAATTATGGTAAAAAGTATTGAAGGTGAAGGTTCTGTTTTTAGTTTGATTTTTTAACTATCATTGATTTATTAGGAACTAAATGCTCCCGCAAACTTGTTGGACTTGTAGAAAACTTTTAAACCAAATTTTAAAAGTAAACGTTCTAAAATCTTATTCATAAAAAAAAGCCAAACACTTTCGTATTTGGCTTGTAGTAGCGGGAACTGGACTCGAACCAGTGACCTTCGGGTTATGAGCCCGACGAGCTACCTACTGCTCTATCCCGCGATTTAATTCTAAATAATTGGCTTAGCTTTTAACTTTCGGCTCATAATACCAACTCAATCATTTTAGGACTGCAAATATACAATGCTTTTTTATTTCTACAATGATAATATTAAAAAAATAACTCTCAACATATAAAAAATGTTGAGAGCTATTCACTAATTTAAAACTATATATGTGCTAATTAATCATCATCTTCAGTATCAAGGGTAACTATAGTGCCTTGATTGTTCATGTTTACAAAATCGAATTGCTTTAAACTTGGAAGCTGCTCCTTTAATTGTACCAACTCGCCTTTAAAGTCATTGTTTCCGATAAGTAATACTTTTAAATTTGTAAGACTTGCCATTCCGTTAGGTAATGTTCCGTAGAATGCATTATCTGATAAGACCAACTCTTCTAATTGTGTTAAACTACAAATAGAGTTAGGCAAAGTTCCGAAGAAATTATTGTCAAAAACACTAATCACTTTTAAGTCTTTTGCATTGGCAATAGTTGCTGGTAATTTTCCAGAAAACTTATTACTACTCAATAACATTTCACGTAAATTTACGAGGTTACCAATCGTTGATGGCAATTCGCCCGTTAATTGATTATTGTATAACTCTAAAGTATTTAAGTTAGTTAATTGTCCGATACTCGAAGGAATCTCTCCCTGAATCGTATTCATAAACAATTTTAAATATTGTAAAGACTCTAAGTCGCCAATCTCATTAGGTAATGGCGTATTCAACATATTGAAAGCCACATTTAAAGTTACTAAAGACTTTAAATTTTTAACGGTTGACGGAATCCCTCCTGTGATTTTATTTCTGAATAAATTGAGGTGCTTTAAATATACCAAATCACCAATAGATTCTGGAAGTTGTCCTCTTAGGTTATTGAATTCTAAATTAAGTTCAATGACTTTATCATCTTTTACAACAACACCATACCAGTTTTGTACTGGCGCATCTAAATCCCAGGTGGTTCTCCAAAGTGCACCATTTGTTGCATTGTAAAGATCTTTTAAAGCTTGTTTTTCTTTTGTTGAAACGCTACCGAAGGACAATAAGGTAACGAAGCATAACAATACTGTAAGTTTAGCGGTTTTCATAATACTAGATTTGTTTTGGGCAACAATTTCTGATACTAATGTACTAGAATATCGGTGATGTGACAATTTTTTTCGATGAAATGCATAACCGTTCATCGAATAATTTATTAAAATACTGATTTTTAGGTATTTACAAAAAGACTACTGTTCTATGCTTTGAGCTAAAAAACTTGTGATTTCTTGGTTTTCTGAAGAAATTTCAACCTGAATCGGATGGCAACACACTTCGCAATCTTCAATATATTTTTGATACGATTGCGATGTATCGACTAACATTGAGATAGATTCCCAGCAATACGGACATTGGAAAAAGTGTTCTATCATCACCTGAAAATGACTTAATTACAACTCAACATTTAACAATTCGCCACTTAGCTGAAGCACATTTATTTCGGCAAGCTTAGCATCGTATTTGGCTTGATTTCGACTTAATTCAGCATTTAATAAGTTAAGCTGTGCTTGTCTGAATTCGATAGAAGTTACCTGACCAATTTTAAACTTTTCTTGTGTACGATCAAAGTTGTTTTTCGCCGTTTTAATATTATCCTCCTGAACCTGATAAATAATCAATTTATTTTGAAAATCATCCCAGGCATTATTAAAATCTCGTTCGATCTCAATAACCAATAAGTCCTTTTGAAGTTTCTGGTTTTCCAAATCGATTTTAGCATTTCGAATTCGGGTTAAGGTCGCTCCGCCATCAAATAAATCCCAAGTTAAATTGAGACCTCCCGACAAACCTGTATTGGTAGAAACGGCTACAAACGACGCTGCATTATTATTATTTTTATTCCAGCCGTAAGAACCAATAAGACTAATTTGAGGTAAAAATTGCGCTGCTTTATTTTCTTTGATTCCAAACTGACTTATAGCTATGTTCTTTTCGGCTTGAAGCAATGAAACATTGTTGGCTTTTGTCTTTTCTAGTAAATCGGCTTTATCTAACTGAAGTAAAAAACGCACCTCAGTGTTGACATCAAAATCATCAGACATTTGGTTACCCATAACCACATTTAAGTCGCGTTTCGTATTTTTTAATTGCTGTTTGATATTAATCAGATTGATGCTATCATTATTAATGTCGACCTCGGCATTTAAGACTTCTAGTTTTGTGTTCTGACCATAATCAAACTGATATCCGGCACGTGTTAAACGATCTTTAGAAATGACCATCGTTTCTTCTAAAGCATCGGTATTTTCTGAAAGTTGAGCGACTGTATAATAAATAGAAAACAACTGAACAATTGTAGTTTCTATGGTTTCACGAGCATCTAAAGCTGTTAATTGGTATTCTTCTTTCAAACGCTTGTAATTATACTTACGTCCTAATCCATCAAAAAGCACATAGTTTAAATTCACTGTGGCATTATACCTGCTACTTTCGGCACCATTTAATACGGTCGTTTCACCGTTAGAAAATTCGGCTTCAGTGTTATCAACATTATACGTAGCACCAGCGTTTCCATTAAGTGTTGGCAAATATCCCGAATTCAAAATCCCGGCATTATTTTCGGCAACTTCAATAGCGTTATTAGCAATTTTGATTCCGAAGTTATGATCTAATGCCAGCTCAACAGCTTCTTCAGCAGACAGCACTTGCTGTGCGTTAGCATAGATTCCGAAGACCATTAAACTGCAAGTGATGTATAATTTAAGATTCATCTGTTTCGCTTTTCTCATGTGTTTCTTATCCTTTTTCCGCTTTAGTAGATGCCACTATTGGGTTTTCGTTTTGTTTATAATGCTTGGATTCGTTTTGTTCTTTAATGGCACGTTCTACCTCTTCTTTGGTGACCTCTTTGTTAGTCCATAGCCATTTTACATTTTTCTTGATATCGTTACTGAATGATAAAAATAATGGTAAAACTAATAAGGTTAATATCGTAGCATAGCCAATTCCGAAAGAAATAGAAATAGCCATAGGTTTTAAAAACTGTGCTTGTCGACTCTTCTCTAAAAGTAAAGGCGCTAAACCTGCAATGGTGGTTAATGATGTTAAGAAAATGGCTCTAAAACGTGATTTTCCAGCTTCAGAAATTGCTAAATCAAACTTCATTCCTTCTCTCAGGTTGGTATTAAACTTACCAATAAGTACCAAACCATCGTTAACCATGATCCCGATAAGTGCAATAATTCCTAAGAGTGATAATACATTTACTGAAAAGTCCAGCAGCCAATGTCCCCAAGCTACAGCTGTCAAGCTAAATGGCACCAAGAGTATTAATAAAAGCGGCTGACTATAACTACGGAATGTAAAAGCAATCGTAATGTAAATGAGTATTAAAATTGGAATTCCCGCTTTAGCCAACGAATCTGATAATTTTGTAGCTTCTCTGTTTTGACCTTCAAAAGACGCAGATATTGTTGGATATTTAGATTGTAAATCGGGAATAGTATTGGTTCTAATATCGTCTAAAATATCGGTAGCACTCGAACTTGGATCCTTTAAATCTGCAGATATTCGAATTTCCCTTTGCCCTTCTAAATGGTTAATAGCAACATCCCCTCTTTCGATGGTATAGACCGCAATGTCTTTTAATGTGACGCGCTCTCCTGTAGGTGTCACTATTCGCATATCGTCCAAATCATTTATGGATGCTCTATTGTTACGATCGTAACGCACCCAGACTCGAATTTCATCTTGACCTCTTTGAAAACGCTGTGCCTGTACACCAAAAAACCCAGAACGTACCTGTGTCATGACAGTTCTTAAATCTAAGCCTAAGAGATAAGCACTTTCTTTGAGTTGTAATCTGATCTCTTTGATTCCAGCAGGATCATTGTCTTCAACATCTTTTAGCAAGGTGTTTTCAGACAATACTTTTTTAAGTTCAAGTTTTGCAGCTTTTAATTCGTCAATATTATTTCCTAATAAGGCTACTGAAACCGGGCTTCCTCCAAAATTTCCTCCAGAGCCATAAATCAAACGTTCGGTTCCAACAATTGGCCCAACTAATTCTCTTAATCTATTCGCTACCATTGATGATTTAATCTCATCTGGTCGTTCTTCTCCAGGCAACATATTGATGACCAATCTTGCACTAGAGCTACTGCTTAAACTCAGAATGGTATTCTCAAAAAGTTCTTTATCGGTGTCTTTTAAATATTTTTCAGTAAATTCTTGATTGAGTATAAATGATTTTTCTTCTATCATAGAAATAATAGAATCGGTGATTTTTTCATTTGTTCCGTTGGGCATATCCAGTTCGATAGTCACACGATCACTAGCAATAGACGGAAATATAGTTACACCAATCACGCCACCACCAATAGACCCAAATGTTACTATTAATAAGGCCACAAAAATCCCTAACGACAAGACTTTAAACTTAAGAACGAAGTCTAAAACAGGCGCGTAAAACTTATCCCTTAAAAAACTCATAATTCGGTCACCAAAGGCATTAATCCCTCTCATTTTAGCAAAAAACTGCTTCTTTTTTGACGGATTATCATCGGGCTCTTGGGCTCTTAAAGCCTTAGAATGCGCTAAATGCGCAGGAAGAATAATTAAAGCTTCAACCAGAGAAACTACCAAAGTAAGAATAACAATGACCGATACTTCACCAAAAAATTCACCAATTCTGCTATCTAAAAACAGAAACAATGAAAACGCAAGTAAGGTCGTAACAATAGCAGACACTACAGGAGGAATAACTTCCATGGTGCCATCAATTGCGGCATCAATTGGTGATTTCCCTTTTTCGTAATGCTGATAAATATTTTCGGCAATAACAATCCCATCATCAACGAGAATCCCAATGACGATAATCATTCCAAACAGTGATAATACGTTTATAGTGACATCAAACTGACCTGCGAATATGAACATTCCAAGAAATGAAATTGGCAACCCAAAGGCCACCCAAAAAGCCAGTCTTGTATTTAAAAACAAAGACAAGAACAACAAAACGAGTATCATTCCAACGATAGCATTTTCGGTTAAAAGCTGGGTTCTTTGATTTAATGTTATTGATAAATCTCTAACCACATCCAGCTTTATATTTTCATGCTTCTGGTTATAAGTTTCGATATAGGTTTTAACCTTTTCTGCGGAAGAAATTAAGTCTTCATTATTGGTACTTGTCACCGAAATATTTACAGACAAATCCTGATTAAAATAAGTAACGTTAGGTGTTTCAGAAAAACGATCTCTTACAACAGCAACATCTTTAAGTCGGATGGTTTTTCCGTCAGAGCTGGCACGAATAATTAAATTTGACAGTTCATCTCCATAATACGAACGATTGTTTGCACGAATTAAATATTCTTCAGCATCTGTTTTAATATTTCCACCAGTGACCAAAATGTTTGAAGCGCTAACAGCAGCAGCAACATCGCTAAAGGTTAGGTTATAAGCTAATAAACTCGTTTCGTTAACGGCAATTTCAATTTCTTCAGCAGGATAACCAGTCACTTCAACTTGAGAAATCCCATCAATAGCACGCAAATCGTTTTCTACTTGGCGTCCAATTTGTTTTAAAGTCGCCAAGGGTACATTTTTACCACTTAAAGCAAAAGAAATGGTTTCACGAACCGCTTCCTGTTTGGCTACAACCAAAGGCTCCATACCTGTTGGAAAGGAAGGCACACGATCTACAGCATTCTTAACTTCCAGAAGCATAAAATCGATATTCTCTCCTTTTTCAATTTCGACGGTAATGGTACCACTATTCTCTCTAGAGGTTGAGGTGACACGATCTATTCCTTTTAGTCCTTTGAGATTATCTTCAATTTGTAAAACAATACCTTCTTCAATTTCTTGAGGAGAGGCTCCAGGATAGGTGATACTAATGGTGATTATTTTAGAATCTACAAGCGGAAAAAACGAAGACTTAAGCGACTGATATCCTAAAATACCAAAAATGAAAAATGCTATGATAAATACATTTACCGCAACATGATATCTAATAAAATAAGCTATTAATTTCCTCATTATCTACTGCGCTTTTTTAGAATTTGCTTCAGCTGCTGAATTATTGTCCTCTTTGGTCGCTTCTTCAAAGGGTTTTACCAACATTCCAGCATAAGCGCCTGGTACTGGTTTTGCCAATATGATAGCACCATCTGGCACATTTTTTAAAACCACTTTTGTTTCAGAGAAATAGACTGGATTAACATCAATAACATCTAAGACACTATCTTTTACAACATAAACCTGTTTGCTTTCAAGCATGAGGTTTCTATCAATTTCAATGGCATCCGGTTCATTTTTAGCGTTTAAATTAGCTTCTAAATACATGCCTTCTTTAAGATGCTCATCTTTCACTTCAATAAAAGCTGTGATGGTTTGCGTCGTAGCATCTATACTTCCGTTTACACGAGAAATAACTCCAGAGTAGGTTTGTGTATCTTCTAAATCGTTTAAAACCACAGATTCACCTACTTTTAACAGATTGGCATACTCTTTACTAAGAGCAACTTCCATTTCGTAAACCGTAGGATCTATAAATTCGCCTAATTTTTGTCCGCTTCTAATTAGCGAACCTTCTGTAGCTAATGCTTCGGTAAGTATCCCAGAAAAAGGCGCTCTGATATTATATTTTACCAAACGTTGTTCAAGATTTTTAACCGTATAATAACTAGAAACAATTCCGCGACCTGTAATGAAATAATTTTCTTTTTCTGAAGTCATTTCAGGTAATTTGGGTGTTGTTTTGTTTAAATCGAAACCATTTAGATAGGATTGCCATTTTTGAAACACCTCTGGAAAATCTAATTTTAAATCGGGCATTATCGCAGCGATAGAATTATAGAGGTTACTTTTTGCAGATTGTACACTGGCGTAATATTCTGAAGCATCAATGCGAATAAGCGTTTGACCTTCACGATACTCCTGACCAGGTTTAAACAAGGTGCTTCCCGATTTAAATATCCCTTGAACTTCAGAATACAGTTCGACTCTTCGTTTGGCAACTAAACTTCCATTTGCAGGAATAACGATTGGAACTGTCGTGTTTTTAACCGTATCGACGAATACTGTTTTTATAACCTTCTCAGGTACTGGTTTTGGTTTGGTTTTGGTGTCTACAAGGTGTTTAGCAAAAAAGAAGGCACCTACAATAAGTAAGACGCCTAAAATAGAAAGGATAATATTTCGCATCGATTTGATCTGGTTAGGTTAACTTAGACCACAAAAGTATCGGTAAGTTTAGTTCAGAATTGTTAATTATTCCTTAAAAAACGAAAACTAGTCTGTATTTCAGCTTAATGCGTCTAGTTCTATGGTTAAAGTTTCCCAGTCTTCCATTAATTGTTTGAGCTTTTCTTTTTTTTCTTTATAGCGATCAAAGAAGTTTTTATCGGCAACTACAGCATCATAATTTGTTGCAAGTTCGACATCATCTTCTTTAATATTTTTTTCTAGCTGACTTATTTTAGACTCGATATTACTTAATTTATTATTGAGAGATTTTAGCTTTTTTTGATCTTCGTAAGATTGTTTATTGCTTTCTTTCGGACTTTCCTTAACGACAGTTCGCTTTTCTACCTCTCGCAAATTTTCAACATTTCTTTGTTCTAAATAGAAATCGATATCGCCTAAATAGGCTTTTATTTTCTGGTCTTTAAATTCGTAAACAACATTAGCTAAATCCTGTAAAAAATCCCGATCGTGGGAAACTAAAATAAGGGTACCTTCAAACTTTTTTAATGCTTCTTTAAGTACATTTTTAGATTTAATGTCTAAGTGATTGGTTGGCTCATCCATGACTAAAACATTAAGCGGCTGCAACATCAACTTTGCTAAAGCTAATCGGTTGCGTTCACCTCCCGAAAGGACTCGCACATACTTTTCGACCTCGTCACCTCTAAATAAAAACGAACCTAAAATATCTCTAACCTTGCTTCGGTTGCTTTCGTTTGCTGAATCAATCATCGTATCCAGAACGGTTTTACTTCCATCGAGATATTCGGCTTGATTTTGAGCAAAATATCCTATTTGTACATTATGGCCTAATTTAAGATCGCCCTGGTATTTGATCTCTCCTACGATAATTTTGGCTAAGGTCGATTTTCCTTGTCCGTTTTGCCCAACAAAAGCCGTTTTACTATCACGTTCAATCATCAAATCGATATCAGATAAAACCTGATTGTTGTCATAACGTTTAGAAATATTATGCGCTTCGACCACAACTTTTCCAGGCGTGACTGATATGGGAAAATTTAAAGTCATCACACTGTTATCGTCTTCGTCAACTTCGATACGATCCATTCTATCGAGTTTTTTGATAAGTGATTGCGCCATGGTAGCTTTACTAGCCTTTGCTCTAAACTTTTCAATCAACTTTTCGGTTTGCTCAATTTGCTTTTGTTGATTTTTTTGCGAGGCTAACTGCTGTGCTTTAATTTCGTTTCTTAATACTAAAAACTTAGAATAAGGCTTCGGGTAATCGTAAATTCTTCCGAGGGAAATTTCTATGGTGCGATTGGTCACATTATCTAAAAACATTTTATCATGCGAAACAATAACAACAGCTCCAGAATAGTTATTCAGGAAGCTTTCTAACCAGATGATCGATTCGATATCAAGATGGTTGGTTGGCTCATCTAAGAGTAAGATATCATTGTTTTGCAAAAGTAATTTTGCCAATTCGATTCGCATGCGCCAGCCTCCAGAAAAGGTGTCGGTTAATTTTGTAAAATCATCACGTTTAAACCCAAGACCTTGCAGTATTTTTTCGGTTTCGCCTTGATAATTATAACCGCCAATAATTTCGTATTGATGTTGAATATCATTGAGGTCGATCATCAATTGGTTATAACTTTCACTTTCGTAATCGGTACGTTCAGCCAGTTGCGTATTTACAAATTCCATTTTGGCTTCGAGCGATTTGATTTCTTCAAAAGCTTCATAAGACTCTTCAAGTACGGTTCTTCCGTAGACAAAATCAATATCTTGCTTTAAAAATCCAAAGCTCAAATTTTTATCTGCAGCTATTTGACCTGAATCGGGTTCTAACTCTTTCGATAAGATTTTGAGCAACGTTGATTTACCTGCTCCATTTTTTCCAATCAATCCAATACGATCACCAGGACTTAGTTTAAAGGTGATATCCTCGAAAAGATATTCGCCTTGAAATGATATGGATAAATTATGAATATTGAGCATAGTTTTTTCAAATATTAGAATTGTAATAAACATTACAATTTTCAAGAATTATACTAACAAATAAATTAATTTTGCAGTTAGTAAAAGCTACAAAAGTAAACAAATTTAAGTCATGTTAAAAGGCACAAAAATTTACAGCATTTTCACTGGATCTTGTCCTAAATGTCATCAAGAATCTATGTATCAAACTAAAAATCCATATGTATTGAGTGATGTTTTAAAAATTAATGATCACTGTTCGCATTGTGAAACGCGTTATCGTTTAGAGCCATCATTTTTTTACGGTTCTATGTACGTTAGTTACGGTGTGGGTATTGCATTTGCAGTTGCGGCGTTTATCATTAGCTACGTCATGCTTGAAACTTCATTATTAACGGCATTTCTATCAATTGTTGGGACATTGGTCATTTTAGGACCTATTATTATGCGCTTATCACGAAATATTTGGATTAACTTATTTATGAGTTATGATAAGAGCTTAGTAAAAAAGTAGTCGTTTCCATTAGATTTTCTCTGTGACTTTAAATCGTTTTATATCAATTTCAGAATCAAGTGCGGTTCCGTTTTCAATATGATTAACTAGTTGCTGAGCAACATAGGGTGATATCATAACGCCGCGTGTTCCGAGACCATTTAACACATACATGTTTTTATAGGTATTATGAACTCCAACCAGCGGTCTGCGGTCTTTAGTCGTTGGTCGAATTCCGGCAACTTGATGAATTACTTCAAAATCACATTTGATGATTTGCTTCACTTTAGCAACAAGTTCCGTTTTTGCACGCGAGGTAATCTGATACGATTTATCATCCCATTCGTAGGTTGCACCAACCCAAAACAAATTGTTCTCTAAAGGCACGACAAACACAGACGACTTTAAAATAAAATCTATTTGTAATTCTGGCGCTTTGATGGTAAGCATTTCGCCTTTTGAACCGTTGAGAGGTAAGGTATTAAAATATGGGTTTTTAGTAAGTCCGAAACCTTCTGCAAACACGATATGTTTGGCTTTTATTTCATTGTAAGTAATCCCATCTGCGGAATGCTCTAGTAGGTCATATTGAAAGGCTTCTTGTAGTAAAGCATTTTCTTTCCGAAGGTATTCTTTATAAGACTTTACAAGAAGCGGTGTATTGATTCTGCCAGAATTTAAAACTTCTCCAAAACCGAATTCAGCATCAATACAAGCATTTGCATTCTTGATGAGCTTGGTAGATAAGAAGTTACTTAAAACGGGCTTATCGGAAGCTATAAACCATTCATTTTGTTCTTCAACAGAAGTAAATCGTCTATAGACTGGTAGTTTATAATCAAGCTGAACCTTTAATCGTTTTTCTAAATCATGATATTTTGGCAATGCTAACTCTAATTGAGAAGCCGCATTCCAAACCTGAGAAAAACGTTTTAAAATCACAGGATTATACAAACCAGCAGCCACTGTAGAAGATTGCTGTGATTCATTATCAAAGACCAGAAATGTTTTTTGTTTAAAGCGTAATTCCTCGCAAAAAGCAATCCCAGCCAATCCACAACCTACAATGATATAATCTACAGTTTTCATACTAGCAAATGTACCATAAAAGATTAGTGTCTAAACAGGAATCAATAAAAAACGCTCACTAAAATTTAGTGAGCGTTTTTATTTTATTTGTGGTGGAGCTTAGTAAGCCCACATATCTTGTTCGAAGTTACGGATTTTATCTTTGATTCGATCAGATTCTAATAGTTGCATTAAGGCGTTATCAGCAACGTACTCCTTAATTTCTCTATCTCCAAATACGTTTTCTTCTTTATACATATAACCATTAAAACGTCTTGAGTTTAACAAATGATCAAAGGTAATTGGCATCGCACTATTTTTATTGTTAAATGCTTTCCCTTGGTGTAATACTTCTCTAGCTTCTGGATAGAATACCCAGAATAAAGCATTAGGTAATTTGTTAGTTTCATCGGTAGAATCAATAAAGTTGATGTCTGGTGCCGCTGGTGCTATACCAAGAATTCTATACTTTAATTCTCCGTGACGTTTATCAAAATACCAAAGCCCTTTAATTAAGTAAGCACTTACATCAAATGCTTCAATATTTCTAGTAGTAATGTATTCAGGATCTACATAGCCATCAGCATTAAATTGGTCATAACCAATATCTAAAGTATCAATTTTAGTGGTGATGTCTTTAAGTTCCTTTAAAGAACGTTTTTCATTAAAATAAGAATCATTATACACATTCTTTATTCTTCCATCTTTTACAGCTGCAATCAATGTATGATATAAAGAGCGTCTCTCTTTTCCGATATTATTAGTATCTACAGGAAAGTATAGAGGAAAGTTTACACGTTCGTCTAAAACTACTTTCTCCCATGTTAACTTAGAAAATAGGATGTCTCTATCATCAACATAACCATATTCTAAAGGCTTATCATTATCTAAAGCCAATTGCGCTTCAGTTTTTTTGCCAACCTCTTGCGGTGTTTTAGCATTCAAAATGTTTGCCTGAGCAGACATACTAAATGTGAACCCTACAGTGGCAATTATTGATAATAAAAATTTATAATTCATCTTTTTTAATTTTAAAATTTGGGTTTCTGTAATAGATGGTATTAGTTAGCTAATTCTATAACAGCTGGTGTTGCAGGCTTAATTACTGGTCCACCATTGGTACTTCTAGATTTGATATCAAAAATCTGAACCGTTGCACCACGTTTAGCTTTACGTAAAGCTGCCTTAGCAGCACCATTAAGTCTGTTACCAGAACACGACACTGAAGGTTGTCCAGGTACTTTAAACTTAAAGCTTGTTACTGTTAAAGGTAAATCGAAATCAAAGTCTTCTAATACCGCTTCAACTTTTCCAATCTCTACATTATTTCTTGGTAATTTTCCTTCACTTGATCCAACTATTTTACCTGTTGGTTTTGGAATATCTTTAATTCTAAATACGGCTTTATCACTTACTTTAGAACCATCATCAAGAGTTGCTGTTACATTAATAGTTACTTCACGTCCTGTAGAAGGCTTCATATTGTATTTACCCATACCAGATGCTCTAGAAAGACCTGCGCCACTAGCATTAACTTTATTGTCTGGTACACCAGCAAAAGAAATGGTCATAGGGTTAACAACACCACGGTAAACAACGTTCATTTTATCTGCAGAAATTGTTGCAGAGTTAGGACGAGGTACAACCACATAGTTTCCTTTAATTGGAATTTCAAGAGGTTTACCATCTTCCATAAAAGTAAACGTACCATCAATTTCATGTTCTCCAACACCACCAACGTTAAAATCTAAACGTGCAGCACCAGTAGAATCGATAGCTTCATTTAAATCGATAGACTGACCACCAATACTTAAACCTGTTGGAGGTACTTTAGCATACTTTCCAATAACTACTTTTCCTTGAAATTTTTCACCTGCAAAGAATGCAGATTTATCAGCTAAAATTATAGCTTTATATTTATCTAAAGACACCGCATCAGTCAACACATTCCCTAAGTAATAGTTAATGATATTAGCTTCTGTTACTGCAACATCATTTTGAAATGCAGTTAATTTAGTAAATGAAGCAATTGCAGGGAAACCTTTAAAATGGTAATCTAACCAATCTATTTCCTTGCCATCTTTATTTACAACTTTTTCAGTAGAGAATGTTTTATTGAAGTTTGCTAATACTTTTTGAGCTTTAACATCTTTTCCTAAAATATTACTAATTTCAGTTTTGTATTCTTCTATTTTAGCCATTACTTCTTTACCTTTTACAGTCAATTTATCTCCTGTAAACCAAGCTTCGTCTAAAATATCAGTCTTATCCATTGCTTCAAATGGCAATTTCCCTGTCTCAGTATCTATTTGATAATCCCCTTTTTTAAGAAGATCATTTTTTAACGTTTCAATATAATTGAAAAATTTCTCTGAAGCTGCACTTACTCGATTTGCTTTTTCAGCTGGAACCATAAATTCTTCTGGTTTCTCTTCTGATTTTTTCTCAAGATCAGCAAGTAACGCTTCGTTACGCTCATTTGTTAATTCGTTAGAATCAGCAAACTTTGCTTCCATTAAACCGAAAGCCGATAATACTTCTTTCGACATGTTCATAGCCATCATTGCGATGAAGACTAAGTACATTAAGTTAATCATTTTCTGCCTTGCAGATAATTTTCCTCCTGCCATGTTAATTAGTTTTTAATGTTAATAAATTAATTATAGTTATAAAAACTAATTAGTTTTTGTTCATTGCAGATAACATGCCACCGTAAACACCATTTAATGATGATAAGTTAGATGCTAAAGCTTGCATTTGTTCTTTCAATTTTTCTGCATTTGAAACAGATTCTTCATTAATAGCAGCTTGACGGTTAGCACTTTCCATTTGTACTTTATAAAGGCTATTTAATGATTCCATTTGAGCAGCAGCTAAAGACATTTCTTCGCTGTATTTCTTTTGAGCAGCCATAGCATCAACCGTTGGGCTAATTCCTTTTGCAGCACCTTCAAAATTTTTGATGCTTGACCCTAAGCTAGCCATTAATTCACCATCAATTTTAGCTTCTTTAAGAAGGTTATCTAACTTTTTAGATAATAATCCTTCAGCATCTTTTGGTTCTTCTTTTTTCAGTTTTTTACCTGATCCAGCTCCACCAGCTAATTCTGGGTATACTAAAGACCAATCTAATTCTGATTGTTGTCTTTCAAAAGCTGAATATGTAAATACCAAGGCTTCTACAATCATACCAATAGTTAAGATCAATGAACCATAAGGCCAGTGCTGAATTTTAAATAAAGCTCCAAGAATTACGATTGCTGCTCCAAGTCCGTAGACCATGTTTGTGATTGTGATGTTTCCTTTTTGTGCCATAATTTTGTTTTTTAGTTTTAAGTCAATGAAACTTAAGTAGATTAGTATTTATTTAGTTGAGTTAATATTTAAATTTAGTTGGTAGCTGCGTTTTTAGTAACTTCTGTTCCCATGTAATCCTGAACAGTTCTGAAACCGATATAACTTCTTGCTGAATCGGCATACTCATAATCCCTAGAGCTTACCTGTAAGAAATATGCAACATCTTTCCAAGAACCACCACGTACTACTTTACGTGTATTCTCAGGGTTGTTTACATTTGGATTAAACGAAGCCATATATTCATAAGATGCAGCATCATAAGATCCTTGTACCCATTCTGAAACGTTTCCGGCCATATTGTATAAGTTAAAATCGTTTGGCTCGTAGGCATCCGCTTCAACAGTATACAATGCTTGATCTGCGGCATAATCCCCTCGTAGAGGCTTAAAGTTAGCCATAAAGCATCCTCTGTCGTTTTTAGCATAAGGACCACCCCAAGGGAAAGTTGCACCCTGTAGACCACCTCTTGCTGCATATTCCCATTCTGCTTCCGAAGGTAATCTGTAAGAATTCACAAAGTGTCTTCCTTTAGATTTTCTGTAAGAATTATGATACAATGTTCGCCATTGGCAAAATGCCTTAGCTTGTTTCCATGAAACTCCAACCACTGGATAATCTCCATAAGCGTCGTGCCAGAAGTAATCATTGTGCATAGGCTCATTATAAGAATATGAGAAATCTCTAATCCAAGCCGTTGTATCTGGATAGACCTCTACCTCTTCGGTAACGATAACATCTTTACGTCTTAAATTACGATCTTTTGCCGCTTTTTGAATGTCCATATAGGTGTATTGGAATTTAAATTTCTTTACATCCCAAGTACGTTGACCATTATACGACTCTTCAATTGGTAAATACATCGTATCCATAACTTCAGCATAGTATTCATCTGGATAATCTGCTGTATCGAAAATCAAATCAACATCTTTGTTTAATTTTCTTCCTTCGTAGCCTGTAGGTCCGAGGCCACTATAGTTATTGTACATGTACTTTTCGTACACAGACATATTTTCTGGATCTGCATCATTAAAAGCAAACTCACCAATACCTCCATTTCCTGGAGTTTCACCGATTTCGTCGGCAAGGATTGCTAATTTTGTTCTCAATGTAGAATCTCTTACCCATTCTACAAACTGACGGTACTCACTATTAGTGATTTCCGTTTCGTCCATATAAAAGGCTCTTACTGTCACGGTTCGTGTTGGAGCATCTTGTACTCCAGCTAAATCGTCATCTGACTTACCCATAATAAATGCTCCTCCCGGAACAAGTGTCATACCATAAGGTTTTTCGGGGTGCCATTTCTTTCCTTTAACACCTACGAGTTGTCCTCTGTCACCAGAGTTACAACTGACCATTAGGGCTAAAACAGCTGTTAATAAAGCAAACTTCTTAATATTCATAGAAACTCGAGGTTAAATTATTTAGTTGTAATTATATGTTAAATAGTGTCTTCATTTTTTTTAAGGCAGTAAACATATTTATATATTTTGTAAAAACCAACTTTTTTTAAATCTTTTTTGCACTTCATCCTTAAAAGTTAACATTTCGTCGATTAAAAAAGTGTTAAATATTATTCTATAAATATACTAAATACTGTTCTTTTTATATGCTTTATACCATCTTTCTGGTATTTTTCCTTGGCTAGCCTCAACATAATCATCATGCATGCAAGGTAATAACGTATGCTTTTTTAATTTATTATTAACATTTGGTAAAAAAGGAATCTCGATCCACCAACGTCCTGTTTTAATGCTTTTATAGAATATGAGTTCGTCATCTTCAATTAACACATTGAATTTCTGATAATTATCTTCATTCGTAAAATCATCATCATTTATTCTGCAATTAACACCTTCGACGAAATACCATATTATCTGGGCTATTAACATAGGAGTTGCCTCTAATTCATTGGTCGCTTTGTATTCATAGATACCAAAGGAAGACACCTTATTACTTATTCCAGCATATCGGGAAATAGCACAAATCTCTTTTCCATCAAAACCATTAGGAGAAAACTTTTGCTTGGCACCTACTTCTGCAGCTCTTACCGATTTTAAATCCATCGTCACAATATGCGCATCTCTCATAACGGGTTCGACCTTATTAATATTGTGTGTCACTTCTCCCAATCGATAAGCTTCAAAATAAAGCTTCTCCATCAAGTCTATTTCTTCTTGCGAATTAAAATAGGTTTGATAACCGATAGCCGAGTAATTAAAAAGATTATAAGGTTGTTCTAAAATAATTTTTCCGAGGAAACTGTTATTTTTCATTTCTACGGAAGCATCCCCTAAATCAAAATTACTATCAACATTAACGATGTTCACCATAGGCGACATGGTGTCGTAAGCGCGATAATTGGCATAGGTAAGATCTTGACTTCCACCTATAATAATAGGAATGACTTTTTTTTCTATTAAAACAGAAATGATAGTTCGTAAGGCATAATAAGTATCCTCAACAGTTGAACCTGCAGGAATATCACCTAAATCGGCAATTGAAGTATGCCAATTCCCAGGAAACAAAGAGTAAAACGAAGCTCTGATAGCATCAAAGCTTAGTTCTTCTCCCATATAGTTAACATCATTTCGGTTTTCTCTTACACCGATGATGGCTAATTTAACCTGGGTTAAATCTGGAATACCATTTTGTGTCGAATGAATTTTTATTTTTTTCCCAAGCGCTTGTTCCGATAGTAGTTCATTATGAGCTAATACGGCATCAGAAACAGGAGACAAAAAATTAAAATTCATTAGTATTACTTTTTAGTAGTCGTTTTCTTTTTGGTGGTTTTTTTCTTTGCAGCAGCTTTCTTCTTAGGCGCTTTCGTTTCAATATGTGCCTGCGCTTCTTCTAATGTCATATCAGACACGTCAACCGTTTTAGGTAATTCTACTTTGATTTTACCTTTAATAATATTGTGTCGTCCCCATCTGGCTTTCTCAACACGAATACCTTCGGCTTCCCAATGATGGATCAATTTATCTTTTTCTTTCTGAATTTTATCTTCAATCAATTCAACTATATCACTATCTGAAAGGTTATCCCAATCGTATTTTTTATTGACGTTAATAAACATATTGTTCCATTTAATAAATGGTCCAAAACGTCCTTTTCCTTTTTGAACAGGTAATTCTTTATACGTATAGATTGGTGCATCAGCTTTTTGCTTCTCTTTGATAAGCGCAATGGCTTGATCCATTTCAACATCTAATGGATTGGTTCCTTTAGGTAGCGACACAAATTTCTTCCCAAACTTTACATAAGGTCCAAAGCGTCCGTTATTAACTTCAATAGCTTCGCCTTCATAAGTTCCTAATTGCTTTGGAAGTTTAAAAAGCTCCATAGCTTCTTCATAGGTAATTGTAGTTAATTGCTGATCTGGAGACAAACTAGCAAATTGTGGTTTTTCTTCATCATCAACAGTTCCAATCTGCACCATAGGTCCGAATTTACCTAAACGCACACTTACTTGTTTTCCTGTTTTGGGATCTTTTCCTAAAACACGTTCACCCGATTCGCGTTCGGCATTTTCCTGAACATCTTCCACTCGAGGATGAAAGCTCTTGTAGAAATCTTTCATCATTTTAGTCCAATCTTCTTTACCTTCAGCAATTTCATCAAAATCGGCTTCCACTTTTGCCGTAAAATTATAATCTAAAATACTTCCGAAGTGATTCACCAAGAAATCGGTTACAATCATACCAATATCGGTTGGCACGAGTTTTCCTTTATCGCTATTTACTTTTTCAGTAAGCGACTTATCGGACACTTTTCCTTCTTGCAACAGTAATTGAGAATACTCACGCTCTTCACCTTCGTTAGAACCTTTCTCAACATAATTCCTATTTTGAATGGTAGAAATTGTAGGTGCATATGTAGATGGTCTACCAATACCTAATTCTTCTAATTGCTTTACTAAAGACGCTTCAGTATATCTATATGGTGCACGAGAAAAACGTTCGGTTGCGGTGATATAACTATTAAGTAAGGTTTCATTGACTTTCATTGCCGGCAACATTCCTTCTTGCTCTGTATCTTCGTCATCGGTACCTTCAAGGTAAACTTTTAGAAAACCTTCAAAAGTGATAACTTCTCCATTTGCAGAAAACAATTCACTATGTGTAGACGCTTCAATTTTAACATTGGTACGTTCCAGTTTAGCATCACTCATTTGAGACGCAATAGCTCGTTTCCAGATTAAATCGTATAAACGTGCTTGATCTCTTTCAACATCGGCGGAATGCAATTTGAAATCGGTAGGCCTAATCGCTTCGTGTGCTTCTTGAGCGCCTTTAGATTTTCCTTTATAGTTTCTAGGCTTACTAAATTCAGATCCATAAGCATCTTCAATTTCGGCCTGTGCTCCTTTTCTTGCTTCATCAGATAAGTTAACACTATCTGTTCTCATGTAGGTAATTAAACCTGCTTCATAAAGACGTTGCGCATTACTCATTGTTCTACTTACTGAAAAACCAAGTTTCCTTGACGCCTCTTGTTGTAAGGTAGAGGTTGTAAATGGTGCTGCTGGTGATTTTTTTGCAGGTTTCTTTTCTAAATCTGAAACTTTAAAATCAGCATTAGCATTAGACTCTAAAAATTGATGCGCTTCTTTTTTTGTCGCAAAGTTTTTAGGCAGCTTCGCCTTGAATGTTTGTCCGTCCTCATTAGAAAACTCAGCATCAATTCTGTACGACGCTTGAGGTTTAAAATCTATAATCTCGCGTTCGCGTTCAACAATGAGTCGAACAGAAACCGATTGTACGCGTCCTGCAGACAAACCACCTTTTACTTTTCTCCAAAGCACAGGAGATAATTCGTAACCTACAATACGATCTAAAACACGACGCGCTTGTTGTGCATCGACTAAATCGTAATCGATACCTCTAGGATTTTCAATAGCTTTTTGAATGGCCGATTTGGTAATCTCATGAAATACAATACGCTTGGTTTTTTCTTTATCCAAACCTAAAGTTTCAGCTAAGTGCCAAGCAATGGCTTCTCCTTCTCGATCCTCATCACTCGCTAACCAAACCATATCGGCTTTTTTTGCGAGTTCTTTAAGTTTTTTAACGACGTCTTTTTTATCTTTTGAAACTTGATATTTTGGTTTAAAATCTCCTTCAACATCAACTCCTAATTCTTTTGAAGGCAAATCAGCAATATGTCCAAAACTCGATTCTACTTTAAAATCTTTTCCAAGAAATTTTTCGATGGTTTTGGCTTTTGCTGGTGACTCTACAATGACTAAATTCTTCGGCATATATGATTTTTTGAGGCTACAAATGTATGTGAAAAAAAAGTTATCTTCCTAATTTTAGCACATTTCGATTGTATTTAATCTTAAAAACAAGTGCTTTCATCTAGGGATTTGGCATAAAAAAAGCCTGAAAATTTTCAGGCAAATTTATAAATAAAAATGAATTTTTAATTGAGAATAAACGTACTTACTAAAGTAATTGTATTTTCAGTATCGTATTCATATTGATATAAAGCATTTTCAGAAATTACTAACAAGCGATCATTTAAAGGAATGATATCTGTTGCTTGCACTTCAGTAAAAGTGTCTAAAATTTGTAACTCTAAAGGATTGGTTTTATCAAATATTTTTAATCCCGATGAACCATCACAAACAAATAAATTATTCGCTTTAAAGCCTAAACCATAAGGATTATCTAAAACATGTTGTGCCACTAATGTTGGATATAACTTATCACTCACATCAATAACTTCAAGAACACTTAACTCTTGCCCGCATTCATTACCACCTCTTAACGTTAAATAAGCATAATCACCATCAACAACCACAGGATCACAACCTTCCCAATGTGAAAACTGAGATATATATTCTGGTGTTGCAGGATTTTCTATACTATGAATAAACATTCCGTTGGTGCCGCCTAGGTACAAATAACCATCAGCATGAAACATGGTTTCGATGTTCCATCCTGCGTAATCGGTATGTACTAAATTGGGTTGTGAAAGGTTGGTTATATCAAAAACCGTCATTTCATTAATTCCCACAGTATACAGATAATCTTCAACAATTTGAAAACGTGCTAAGGAACCTCCAGTACCTGTACCACCAAAAAAGGTTTCAACTGTTGAATTGTCGGTAGTAAGCATAATTTCGCGCTCCATTTGAACAAGATCCCAACCTACAATAATATCTGTATTAAAATTCATATTACTAAAATCGGAATATTCTGCTTCATTAGGAATTTGGTAATCATACACACTAAACACATCTTGCATGCGCTCTACTTCTTGTATATTAGTTATTTCTGAAATATCAAACACAACCAAATCTACAGCACTATCAGCATAGAGGTGATCATCTTTAATTGAAATATCTTCATTTCCAGGAACACTAATAAATGCAATAGTTTGAGGCGCAGATGGATTGCTATTATCTATCACATGAACACCTTTAAACTTTTCATTAATAAAAATATAATTTTGATAGGCATAAATTTTTCCCACATTGAAAATAGGTTTAGGCGCTTCAATAACCACCGAAGTTCTAAATTCTACTTTACTCATAGTTTGAGGAACAGCAACTGTAACTGTTTCGGTTTTATTATCGTCATTATTACATGACCAAAAACAAATGACAATAAGAAGAAGTGTGAGTTTTTTCATGAGGATTGGATTTTAATTTATCAATTGGAATAGCTATAAGTAACAGGTTCTGGAAACCCTTCAATATTTAAAATAATTTCATTACTTCCTTCAACTTGTAATGGTCTGACATCAAAAGTGCGTTCCTGACTAAACACAGCCAGGCAAGCTTCATTATTCGTAAAAGCTAGTTTTAAGAAGCGCTGTTCTGGCGATGATTCGGCAACAGCTCCAGAATCTACCAATACCATACTCCATGTACTCCCATCACAGCCGCTTGCTGAAATCAATACCGTTAAGCATCCACCATCCATTATTGCATTAACAGGCGTGTAAGTATCTGTTTCGGCAGACTCATAAAACCCGTTATCGACCACGACAATTTGATCGCAAAAGAATTCAACAGGACCATCATCCTCATCGCATTGTGTATTCATTAGCAATAGCATAAAACAAAAACAAGCAGCGATAATTTTAGTTAACTTCATTTAATAGATATTTCTATTTAGATGCAACTATCTTCAAATGGTTGCGTCAAAATCTGGATTATTTCCAATTTGTTTTACTTCACCTTCCTCAAAACCAACCACTTCTTTGTAAACAAAATACAATGGTACCGCAGCAAAAGAAGCTGTGAAAAATATTCCAATACCACATAATAACATACCAACCAATTGTGCCAAGAAACCAGCAACTAAAGTTAATCCAAAAGTGATAAACCATTTTTTATTGCCTAAATCAAAACTGGCTTTAATCAGGTTTGATCCTGAAATTTCAGGGTTAAAAGCATACATAACGACTAATAAATTAAGAGGTACCATCACATAAATAATAGGAAATACACATAGTAAAGTTGCCAGCATACTTATACCGAAAAAGGCTAAAGATAATTTGATGGTCTTGCTTAAATAAGGTTTACGCAGAAAATAGAAATAATCATCATTAGCTATAATTCCTAAATCTTTTTGACGCATTATTCGATATAAACCTGCTTTAAGCCCAAAAGAAACCACCATCATGGCAAATATGAACAATAAATAGGCTACAAAAATAAAGATCATAGCTATAGGAGCTAAACCATCGTATGCACCAGGATTAGAAGCATCTGCAACACCAAAAATTATTAAAGGTATATAGATGATAAAAATAAATGGAATCATAAAACCAAACATGATGAGTAACATGAGTAAGCCTTGAAGCCACATCTTTTTAAAGAGCTCGATACTGTCGTTAAAAATTTGGCCAAAGTCTAGTTGTTTGGCATTTTGAATCTTTTGTTGAATTTCTGCGAAAAGCATAATAGTAGTTGATTATAGTTTAGTGCCCAAATTACGTGAAATAAAACGCATCTACAAAACTAAATCTACTATGACATATTGTCATAATACTTAAATTTATACTATCTTTGCATGCTTATTGACTGTACAATACTTTCAAAGATTTATGGAGAAAACAATTGACGAAAATAAACAAGGCGAAAGCCTTATTTTAGACCAAAAAGAAGGTAACACTCGAAAACTTTTTATCGAAAGTTATGGCTGTGCTATGAATTTTAGTGACAGTGAAATTGTAGCTTCAATCCTTTCTGAACAAGGATTTAATACCACGCAGACACTTGAAGATGCCGATTTGGTTTTAGTCAATACCTGTTCCATTAGAGATAAAGCCGAACAAACCGTTAGAAAACGTTTAGAAAAATACAATGCCGTAAAACGCATCAACCCTAAAATGAAAGTTGGTGTTTTAGGCTGTATGGCAGAACGCTTAAAAACCAAATTTCTTGAAGAAGAAAAAATCGTAGACCTCGTTGTAGGACCAGATGCTTATAAAGATTTACCTAATCTATTAGCCGAAGTTGACGAAGGTCGGGATGCCATCAATGTTATTTTGTCAAAAGAAGAAACTTACGGAGATATCGCTCCTGTTAGACTTAACAGTAATGGCGTTACTGCTTTTGTATCTATCACTCGTGGATGTGATAATATGTGCACCTTTTGCGTGGTCCCTTTTACTCGTGGTCGTGAACGTAGTCGTGATCCGCAAAGTATTATTGAAGAAGTTAATGATTTATGGAACAAAGGCTATAAAGAAATCACACTTTTAGGTCAAAATGTAGACAGCTATTTATGGTATGGTGGCGGACTCAAAAAAGATTTCGTTAAAGCCAGCGATATGCAAAAAGCGACAGCCATTAATTTTGCACAGCTTTTAGAATTATGCGCCAAAGCTCAGCCTAAAATGCGTATTCGGTTTTCAACATCAAATCCTCAGGATTTAACTTTAGATGTTATCAAAACCATGGCCAAATTTGACAATATTTGCAAGCACATTCACTTGCCTGTTCAAAGCGGAAGTAATCGTATTTTAAAAGCAATGAATCGCCTGCACACACGCGAAGAATATTTTGAACTTATCGATAACATCAGAGCCATTCTTCCTGAATGCGCAATTAGTCAGGATTTAATTGCTGGTTTTCCTACAGAAACCGAAGAAGACCATCAAGATACCTTGAGTTTGATGGATTATGTGAAGTACAATTTTGGATATATGTTTACTTATTCTGAACGCCCCGGAACCATGGCAGAACGCAAATTGGAAGACGATATTCCTGAAGCTATAAAAAAACGTCGTTTAGCCGAAATTGTCCAAAAACAACGAGAACACAGTGAAATTAGAACAAGAGACTATTTAAATACAACCGTTGAAGTGCTTATCGAGCGTGAGTCTAAAAAATCAGATCAGCAATGGTCTGGAAGAACGTCTCAAAATATTGTAGCTGTATTTCCTAAGGCGCATTATAAAGTTGGTGATTTAGTTAATGTTGATGTTAATGATTGTACGAGTGCGACACTTATTGGTGAAGCTACTGGATATTCAAAAGATAATTAATATATGGAATCAATTCAAGCTATAAAACAACGTTTCGGAATTATAGGAAACGACCCAAAACTCAATCGTGCTATCGAAAAAGCAATCCAGGTGGCACCTACTGATATTTCAGTATTGGTTACTGGTGAAAGTGGTGTTGGTAAAGAAAGTATTCCTAAAATCATTCACCAGTTATCGCATCGTAAGCATGGTAAATACATCGCTGTTAACTGTGGTGCAATTCCAGAAGGCACCATCGACAGTGAATTATTTGGTCACGAAAAAGGCGCTTTTACTGGAGCCACGCAAACCCGAAGTGGTTATTTTGAGGTCGCGGATGGTGGTACCATTTTTTTAGATGAAGTTGGCGAATTACCACTCACCACACAAGTCCGCTTACTACGTGTATTAGAAAATGGTGAATTCATCAAAGTGGGTTCTAGTAAGGTTCAAAAAACCAATGTAAGAATTGTTGCTGCAACAAACGTTAATATGTTTGAAGCCATTAAAAAGGAAAAATTTCGTGAAGATTTATATTACAGACTCAGTACTGTAGACATTAACATTCCGCCTCTTCGCGAACGAAAAGAAGACATTCATTTACTCTTCAGAAAGTTTGCAAGTGATTTTGCCTTAAAATATAAAATGCCAACCATCAAGCTTACAGACGATGCGGTTAACGTTTTACAAAAGCATCGCTGGAACGGTAATATTCGTCAGTTGCGAAATGCTGCAGAACAGATTTCGGTCTTAGAACAAAACCGTACAATAAGCGCCACAACACTTCAAGGCTATTTACCAAGCGGAAGTAATAATTTACCAGCCGTCATAAACACCTCTAAATCGGAAAGCGATTTTAGCAACGAACGTGAAATTCTTTACAAAGTCCTTTTTGATATGAAAAGCGACCTCAACGACCTCAAAAAATTAACGATGGAGTTGATGAAAAGCGGCAATATTTCTGAAGTAGAAAAAGATAATGAAGGCTTAATTCAAAAAATATATGGCGAGTCTCAAAATAAAAGTCATTCCGAAGAATTTGAAGATTTAGAAATCTTAGCCATTCCAGAGCCAACTGAAGATACATTTGATCCCGACGATAAAAATCAAGATAAATATCATTTTGCTGAAGAAATTGAAGAGGAAGAAACCTTATCTTTACACGACAAGGAACTCGAACTGATTAAAAAATCACTGGAACGTCACCAAGGCAAACGCAAATTAGCAGCTGCTGAATTAGGAATCAGCGAGCGTACACTCTATAGAAAAATTAAACAATTTGATTTATAAACTAATTGTTTCATATATTTAAAGTGCTATTAATCTTAATTCTTAAATGAAAAACTTACGCTTTTGTTTCGCTTTTATTACATTATTAGCTATAATCTCATGTAGTGATAATGATGCTGATGAAGAAATAACTATAGAATCGCCTTCACTAAAAACAATTAATAGTGCTGATATAACTGATAATGGTAATACATATCTAGGAGTTGATGATATTATAACTTATACCATTACTGTAAAAAACACGGGTGATGTCCTTATAAATGATATAGAAATTACTGCTAATTTATCAGACCTTTCTGGAGCAGCTTTGAGTTTAGACATTGAGCCTACATTTATCAATGCAGATGCAGGAAGCATCTCAGGGATTTTACAAATTAATGAAACAGCAACATATACTGCTGCTTATACAATAACACAAAATGATGTAGATGCTGGAGGCATAACAAATAGTATCACAGCTAGTGGCATAACCCCTCTTAACGTATCAGTAAATGATGTTAGTGATGATGGGATCGATGAAGATGGTAACACAACAGATGATCCAACTTCAACTATATTATCTAACGATGCGTTTGACCCAACAATAATAGCAGAATATCACATAATTAATTCTGAAGGAAATCCAACCAACAAATATTTTTTTGATGCTGATGGTCGATTTGAAGAATTGCACACCTCAAGCACTAAATACCTTTTCGCATACGATAATTCTGAAAAAATAATTAACATCACTACAACAGATATCGATGATGTTGTTATTGAATCTCAAGATGTAATTTATGATTCTGAAGGTAGAATCACACAAATAGGCACTAGACATTTTGAATTTGTTGCAGATGAAAATTATTTTATAGAAACAGAAACCTATAGTATAGATGGACCATACACTTATGAAGATGAGAATGGCGATATTATTGAAGAATATGAAATCTGGTATACTAAATATTATGGTTCTATTGGAAACTATGTTAATACACTATGTTATTATTCAAGTATCGAACAAACTAATACCACTACTGGCGAGTTTAATGAATACGGATATTGTACTAATTTTGAGTCTAATGATTATGTCAATAACGTTGGAAATATTTGTACCGATTCAGATTGTGTAGACTTTGGGTATGACAACACTATAAATCCTTTGATGGGATCAACAAACCTCATTAATGTTTATGGGTTTATAAGATTATTTCCATTTGGTAGTCAACCATCGAAATTAAACATATTAATAAACGCAAATAATCTTACACTTATGGATTATTCCGATCCTAGTTATATTGTTTACTCGTATGAGTTTAATGGCAACAATTTGCCAGTTTCAGGAACCAGACAATATTTAGACGAAGTAGGCCCTGGAGAAGTGAATTTATATTCTAGATATTACTACCAAGGCGATATCATTCCAGATTAAATAATTTTTGAAAATTTTATGACAATCAGGGATTTAAAAAGTTATTTTTGAAAGTGTAAAAATCACCTAAAACACATGAAAGCAGTAGAAATATTTATGATTCGAAAATCGTTCGGAAGAAATAGTTCGGAAGCAATCAGAAAAGAAGCCGAAGACTTTGTTAACGAAAAACATTACCAAGGCTATAGAGTCATCAATGTCGATTTTGATATCGCCGATAATGCGGGTTACATCTATGCTTTTATCACTATGAAACGCCCAAATACGTATTAATGAAAACATATACATATTTTATTTTAGTTCTCACTGCTCTTAGCTCTTTCAGCTGTGGTGTCACTTATTCATTTACAGGTGTTGATAATCTCAATGCTGAAACCTTTCAAGTGAATTACTTTCAGAATGCTGCTAATTTAGTCGAACCTGGTTTTGACCGCGATTTCACCTTAGCACTTCAAGAATTGATTACCAATCAAACCAGTTTAAATCTAACTACTTCTAATGGTGATTTAGTTTATGAGGGTGAAATTACAGAATATCGTATTTCTCCTACAACAGCGCAAGCCAACAGTACAGCCGCACAAAATAGATTATCGGTAAGCGTTAATGTGCGCTTTTTTGATAAGAATAACCCAGACGAAGAATTTGAACAGCGGTTTTCATTTTTTTATGATTACGCTGGAAGCCAATTATTACAAGGCTCTCAAAAAGACACAGCTCACGAAGCTATTTTTGAGCGTCTCACTCAAGATATTTTTAACGCCACCTTAGCAAAATGGTAGATGGACACTAAAGATTTTGCATACTTATTACAAAACCCTCAGCACATCACCGATGCGCAAACCACCAATTTGCACAATCTCACCTTACGCTACCCTTATTTTCAATCGGCAAGAGCATTATACCTTAAAGGACTAAAAAACAAAGAAAGTTTTTCATATAATCAAGAATTAAAAACCACAGCGGCTTATACCACAGATCGTAGTATTTTGTTTGATTATATCACGTCGGAAGCTTTTAATCAGAATGAGATTTCACAAATCATTAAGCAAAATTCTGAACATCTTAAAGATATTACTGTTCATGAAGTTGATGACATTTCAGTTAATAAAAGTGTAACCATCGACGATGCTTTAAAGCAACATATAAAAAATACCGAAGGCGTTCTAGACCCAGATTTATTCGAGCAAAAGGTAAAACCCGAAGAAGTGGCTCACTTTTTATCGTTGCCAAAAAACACACCCGAACAGGTGATTATCGACATCGATGCCAAGCATATTGAAAAAACACTTGAAGATAAGTTACAAATTGGCAAGCCTCTGGAGTTTGATAAAACGGAAACACATTCGTTTTCCGAATGGTTAAAAATTACAAGTTTTAAACCCATTGAACGAAGTGAAAATGAAACCAGTAGTGATTCTCAAAACGACAATACAAATGATGACACTAAGGTTTCCGAAGCAAAAAACAGTATAGATAAGCATCAAAAATTTGAACTTATCGACCGTTTTTTAGAAAACAACCCAAAAATTGTGCCTTCAAAAGATACGCCTAAAGTCACTATTGATGTTACAGACAAAGTAGCTCATGATGGACTAATGACAGAGACTTTAGCCAGAATTTACCTGGAGCAAAACAACTATGAAAAGGCAATTCAATCTTATAAAATTTTAAGTTTGAAATATCCAGAAAAAAGTGGTTTCTTTGCAGACCAAATTAAAGCAGTAAAAGAATTACAACAAAATAACACATAGACAAATGGATGCGTTTACTATATTTTTAATCTTAATCGTACTAGTTTCATTTTTACTAGTCGTAGTCGTAATGGTACAAAACCCTAAAGGAGGAGGATTATCATCTTCTTTTGGAGGCGGTGGCACTCAACAATTAGGTGGTGTTAAAAAAACAACCGACTTCTTAGATAAGAGTACTTGGGCATTAGCAACCTTACTATTAGCATTAATTTTAGCATCTAACTTTGCCATTCCTGGAGCAGGAGGCAATTCAGAATCTAAAGTGATTAATGGTGATGAGCCAACATCAAATACACAAACTTTACCAGCAACAGATTCATCTGCTGATGATATAGCGACACCAATTGATTCTACTAAATAAGAATTAATCAAATATATTTAAAATGCCAGCTTTTTAGTTGGCATTTTTTTTTGCTACACATTCAGTCATGTAAGTCTGAAAGTTTGTCAGTTAAAAAATAGGTGGCACATTTTTAGCATAACGCTTAAGCGTTAACTTAAACATTAAATTTAAAAACTTTCATAACAATGAGCTTAAACATTAAACCATTAGCAGACAGAGTTCTTATTGAACCTGTACAAGCTGAAACTAAAACAGCTTCAGGAATTATTATTCCAGACAACGCTAAAGAAAAACCACAACAAGGAAAAGTTGTCGCTGTTGGTAAAGGCACAAAAGATGAACCTATGACTGTTAAATCTGGTGATACTGTTCTTTATGGAAAGTACGCTGGGACAGAATTAAAATTAGAAGGTAAAGACTACCTCATCATGCGCGAAAGCGACATATTAGCAATTATCTAAAATTGCTTTTGCTAGTAGTCATTGACTATTAGCAGTTAAAAAATTAACTTATAAACTTAAGCTTAAGGCCCTAAAGCCAAAAGCTAAAAACTTAAAAAAAATGGCAAAAGATATAAAATTTGATATTGAAGCACGCGACGGATTAAAACGCGGTGTCGACGCATTAGCAGATGCAGTAAAAGTAACCTTAGGACCAAAAGGACGTAATGTTATTATTAGTCGTTCATTTGGAGCACCTCAAGTCACTAAAGATGGGGTTTCTGTAGCTAAGGAAATTGAACTCGAAAATGAGCTTGAAAACATGGGAGCGCAAATGGTTAAAGAAGTCGCTTCAAAAACCAACGATTTAGCAGGTGACGGAACAACTACTGCAACCGTTTTAGCACAAGCTATCGTTAAAGAAGGTTTAAAAAATGTTGCTGCTGGTGCCAATCCAATGGATTTAAAACGCGGTATTGATAAAGCTGTTGAAGCTATTGTTAAAGATTTAGACAAGCAGGCTAAAAAAGTGGGTAATTCTTCGGAAATGATCAAACAAGTTGCTGCTATTTCTGCCAATAACGATGACACGATTGGAGATTTAATATCTAAAGCATTTAGTAAAGTTGGTAAAGAAGGCGTCATCACTGTTGAAGAAGCCAAAGGGATGGAAACCTACGTCGATGTTGTTGAAGGAATGCAATTTGACAGAGGTTACTTATCACCTTACTTTGTAACAGACTCAGATAAGATGGTTGCCGATTTAGAAAACCCTTACATTTTATTATTTGATAAAAAGATTTCTAACTTACAGGAAATCTTACCAATATTAGAACCTGTAGCACAATCGGGTCGTCCGTTATTAATTGTTGCTGAAGACGTAGAAGGTCAAGCCTTAGCCACATTGGTTGTTAACAAATTACGTGGCGGATTAAAAATTGCAGCTGTAAAAGCACCTGGATTTGGAGATCGTCGTAAAGCAATGCTTGAAGATATTGCCATCTTAACAGGTGGAACTGTTATTTCTGAAGAACGAGGGTTCTCTCTTGAAAATGCCGATTTAAGTATGTTAGGTACTGCTGAATCTGTAATGATAGACAAAGACAACACAACCATTGTTAATGGTTCTGGAAAATCTTCGGATATCAAAGCAAGAGTTAACCAAATTAAAGCTCAAATTGAAACAACAACCAGCGATTACGATAAAGAAAAACTACAAGAACGCTTAGCAAAATTAGCTGGTGGAGTTGCTGTACTATATGTTGGTGCTGCTTCTGAAGTAGAGATGAAAGAAAAGAAAGACCGTGTTGATGATGCCTTACATGCGACAAGAGCAGCTGTTGAAGAAGGTATTGTTGCTGGTGGTGGTGTTGCCTTAGTGAGAGCTAAAAAAGTACTTGAAAAAATTACTACAGACAACCTGGATGAAACGACTGGAGTTCAAATTGTAAACAGAGCGATTGAAGCGCCTTTACGTACGATTGTTGAAAATGCTGGTGGAGAAGGTTCGGTAGTGATCAATAAAGTTTTAGAAGGTAAAAAAGACTTCGGTTTTGATGCTAAATCTGAAACTTATGTAGACATGCTTAAAGCCGGAATTATTGATCCTAAAAAAGTAACACGTATTGCATTAGAAAATGCAGCCTCTGTTTCTGGAATGATTTTAACAACGGAATGTGCTTTAGTTGACATCAAGGAAGATGCACCAGCTGGTGGAGGAATGCCTCCAATGGGTGGCGGTATGCCAGGAATGATGTAGGCGATTAGCGATCGTTGGCAGTGAACTCACTGTTGCACAAAAAAACAGTAAGTACAATACAATTCATAAAAGCCTTTGATGAGAATCAAAGGCTTTTTGTTTATCCATTTTAAATATAAAACCACCTCTTTTGGAGGTGGTACTTTTGTTTTTTCTTAAATAAGAGGCTTATACAAAATAAACCTGCCACAAATTACTTCTTTTTTGGAGAAGCCTGTGGAGTCTTTTTCGGCATTGGTTTAGCCGATTTAGACGCACTTTTTGACTTTGTCTGTCCCATAACTTTATTGTTTTAAAAGAACATACTAAAGGTAACTATAAAGCAGATTCGTGATATTTTCGTTGGCAAAAATTTAACTAAAACGCTTCAGAATTTTTAATCGGCCAATCTTCCTAATTATTGACTGTTAGATTTTATTATTTTAAATTTCTTAGCTTTATAAAAACTAGCCCATTATGAAAAAGGAAATTCGTTATGCTTTAGGAGAGATACTTATTGTTATTGTTGGTATTTCTATCGCTTTCAGTATGAATAAGTGTGCCGATAACAAGAAAGACGAAACATTAAAACAACAATATTTAGAAAATATCAAAAGTGATATAGAGATTGATAAAAACAACCTTGAATCTATTTCACAATCTATTGGCTCAAAAATCGAAGTCTTAAGAGAGGTCTTACCATTAATAAATACTGATAGTCCTGAAAAGCGTTCTAAAATGAATACGATCTACAGTGTTTTTACCTCAACAGACTTTTTTCCAAAGGATGTCACCTACCAAACCATGATTAATTCTGGAGATTTTAAACTCATCGATGATTTTGATTTAAAAGCCGCCATAGAAACCCACTACGCTAATTATCAAATAATGCTGAAGGATTACGAACGCTTAGACATTATCCATAAAGAATATTTAGGCAAATACATGATAGAGAACGCCGATTTTGACGCTATGCGACAAGGACAATTTGGTTATAGTAATGAAAAGCTTTTTAAGAACATATTACAAAGTATTAATGGTGCGCTCATGATAAAAAAAAATGCCACGAATCGTGGCATTAAAAACTGTGATAGTTTGTTATCTATTTTAAATACCTATTAGTTTTGATGATCACCCACGACGGCTTCATCTCGATATTTACAACAAGGATGAACAGAGTTATAAGCTTCATCTGTAGCTTTAACCTCTTTAGTATCGTGACCTACTGATGCAACTTTAGCACTGATTTTCTTTAAATCGGTCTTTCGTTCATCATAAATTAATTTGAGTTCATGTGTTTCAACATTCCAGATAGCAGACTTAACACCTTTGGTTCTAATCGCTGCTTTTTCTATGCGTTCTTTACACATTAAACACACACCATCAACTTCTATAGAAGCTCTGGCGTTTTTGTTTTGCGCGAAGGTTACTGTTGTTAATAATACAGCAACTAATAAAAGTACTTTTTTCATTGTTATTAAGTTTATTTGTCACTCTAAGCTAGCAAAAATCTAGTAATAAGATTTCTCATCACTTCGGAATGACCACATTATTTATATTTATTTAATTTTAAATCGCAATCCTGCATAATACATACTTCCAAAAATCGGACCATAGACAAATGTTGTATCAAAATTAGGCCCAAAAGGATTATCTGCCCCTAAAATAGGATTATTTTGCCTCACATTTGTGATATTCTCACCTCCTAAATATACTTCAAATTTAGGAGAAAACACTTTAGTCACTTGGGCATTTAAAGTCCCAACAGTTGGAGATTCGTCTGGCAATCTAAAAGCTATAGGATTAGAACTTGTTGATGCAAATCGTTGCTCGCTTAACCAGTTATAAGTGATATCGAATTTCCATAGTGATAAATTATCTTCTGTCACGTGTGTTTCATACGATGCATTAGCAAAAAAACGATGCTTCGGAATTAATGGCTTTGTGTTTTTACCAGAACTATATTCGGTTTGCACATCATAAAATTTATAAGCTGTTCTAAAATCGAAATGTTCAAACACATTATAATTTAGTTCTACCTGAAAGCTATTAGCATAACTATCGCCTTCCAGATTATAAAAATTAACTTCCTGTGGGTTTTCCCAATCAACAACAACTTGATTTTGAAAATCGGTTCTGTAAAAATCAAATATGATGTCTGCTTTTCTTCCGAAGAGATTAAACCCTTGCAGATAAGAAATACCGTAATTCCAAGCAATTTCAGGATCTAATCCGTAGATACGACCATCAGAATTTAAAATATTAATTGCTCGAGATGTGGCGAACATACTTTGATTTTCAGCAAAAATATTAGCACTGCGTTTACCTCTACCAATTGAGGCACGTAAAGCCGATTTTTCCCAAGGTGTATAACGTGCATGCAAACGAGGTGTAATAAATTCACCTAATAAATTATGTGTGTCAAATCGCAATCCTGCAGTGACTGTTAATTTGTCTAAATCGTCATAAGCATACTCAAAAAAAGCGCCTGCTGAGCGTTCGCTACGTTCAAACGCTGTATCGATTACAAACTCGTCATAATGATCGTATGTAAAGCCCAAACCTGTTTTTATTTTATGTCTGGAATCGCTAATTATGGTATTGTAAATCACATTTGAATAAATACTATTGTGGTTAATGTCATAGGTATTTAAACCAAAATAGGAATCCTGGCTATGTGTACTAAAAGCAAACTGCACTCCTAAACTTTGCCAAGGTACTTCTGGATTGACATACCCGAATTTAGCAGAGACTTCAAAACGCTCGGTATCAATCTCACTTCCCCAAGCATTAGTGGTGAGACGATCGGTATCTGGATCAAAATCTAATTCCCCAGACTGCTTACTATCGTTAAGGTAACGCACATTAATAAAACTTACCAAGCCTTTTTCCGGATTGGTATATTGCCAGCGGTTCATCACATTAATTTGATTATACAAAGGCATGTCTAAAAAGCCATCATCATTTATATCGTGCTTTTGTTGATGCGTATTCCCATGTAGGTAAATTCCCGTGTTCCATCTATCACTCACTTTGGTATTAAAATGTGTGTTTAGCTCTAATCGTTCACTACTTGCTGCATATAAATTCAAGAAGAATTTATCATCGGTTGTTGGCTTTTGAAGTTCGGCATTGATTTGTCCGGCAATACTTTCAAAGCCATTTACAACACTGCCAGCGCCTTTAGTGATTTGAATACTTTCAACCCAGGTTCCAGGAATAAAACTGAGTCCGAAAGCCTGAGAAGCTCCTCTTATCGACGGAATGTTTTCTGTGGTAATTAAGATATACTTACTTGTTAATCCCAGCATTTTTATTTGCCGTGTTCCGGTAACCGCATCAGAGAAATTCACATCAATTGATGGATTGGTTTCAAAGCTTTCAGACAAATTACAGCAGGCCGCTTTAAGCAATTCGGCACTACTTATCGTTGATATGTTTTGCGAACTTAAATACGATCTCGTAGTCGCTTGTTTTCGTGCAATTAAAGTAATTTCGTCGAGATCACTCGTCGCCTCGAGCATATGTTTAATGTATCTAGGCTTCGTAACGGTAAGCGTATCGGTTTTAAAACCAACAAAACTTATCACTAGTTTGGTATAACTCGGTTGGTAGGGTATGCTAAATTTTCCGTCAATATCTGTAACAGCACCAACCGAAGTGTCTAACCAAAATACGTTAGCACCAGCGAGCGGGAAAATTTTGTTATCTGAACTTGCTTCGGTGACAATCCCTTCTATCATTTCTTGAGAAAAGGAAAGCACTGGTAGCAATAATATTATATATAAAATTTGTTTCATTTTAATTGTAGGTTTTTATAAGCATAATGACTGCCATAATAATCATCACCGTATTTTCGATAAAGGTTGCTTTGGTCATGGGAAGCTTTAAAGCGGTTCCTAAGCAAGCGCACTGAATCGATTTTTTATCTAATAAGGTTTTGGTAACACCAAAGGTTGTTATACCTAACACAACTAAAGTGGCAATTAAGGCTAACGGAATTTGAATCCGCATTAAAAATAACAAGCCTAAAGTCACTTCAATGAATGGATAAATCCAGCCATATGCTGGAATAGCTTTAGCTAACGGATCATACATTTTAAAACTCTCTGGAAAGCCTTTTAAATCGAGTAGTTTAAAAAAGCTAAACACGATGTAAAATAAGCCCATAAAATCGAGCATAAATGCTTCTAAATTCCACGGATTTATATGCAGTAAAACCGAAGCTACAATCAGGTATCCAAATATGAGAAATAGAGGAAACAACTGTAACAACTCACTTTTATTAGCTTCGTTTGTATGAGACACTGAAGCAAATACATTGGTGTGTTTCTTTTCTGAAATCGTGTATTTTTCTGGTAAAGCCTGTTGTAAAACTGCTTCTGAAACATGCTCAGACATTGTCAGCTTTGCTTCAGATTGCTCTAAATCAACCGCTACAGTTTCAATATTGTCAACCTTTGATAAGGCTTGTTCTACCGAAGACTTGCATCCATTACAAGTCATCCCTGTAATTGTATATGTATGTGTCATTATGTTTGTTTTGATATAATACGTTTAGACTGAAAGTCTATCAGTCTTAAAATTTTAAAAAATCGTATCTATCAAATGAGGTATACTTGATCGCGCACATGAATATCTGCAATCAAGTTGGGAGGTGTATAATGTTTATGAGGAATATTCTGTTTTGGAAGCACTTCAAAAAGCCCATTAAAACTCAAAACATAAGCAAACAAAAACTGTTGTTGTTCAAACTCTAAATCATCAATAGTCTTAACCGTCAATTCGTTTTGACCTTCAACAATATCCAGAATATCTTTACAACAAGACTTTTTTATTTCTTCCTGATGCTCAGATTCGAAAGCATCTGGTCCACATTTTTCCGTAGAACTAAATACGGCAACATCAATTAAAACGTCACCACAAAAATGTTTTTCAACAGTAAAAGATACTGTAGACAATAGCAATAAAATTGCCATAGTCACCGAACTCATTTTATGTAACACTTGTTTTAACATGTCACAAAGTTATAAAAAAAGCGCTTAATTCTTAAGTTTTCACTTTTGATTAACAGTTTTACTGTTTCAGTTTATAATAGTAAAATGCTGGAAGTAACAGCAATAGAAAGATAGGCTGAATCAAGAATCGTCTAAAATTAAAAAACAAATAGTAGTCCTCTTGTCGTGGTTTAATTACAAAATATAAAAAGAAGAGTATCAAAATCACATAAGCAATCCCATAAATCACTGTAGAAAATTTCACGATTGATCTATCCTGAAAAAACACATAAATTATACCTAATGAGATAACCGTATTTAAGAAGTATCGCAAAGATGTAAAGAGTGTTAGTTTCATAATTTCGCGATTGGGAAAATCCATATGCAAATAATCACTCTTAAAAAACAAGATGTAAGGATCGTAAAACAATTCGTCTTCAAAAACCCGAATCAACACTAAGAGTCCGAAGAGTACAAAAAGCCATATGTAGCGTATAGATTTAGACATTTGCTTTTTTCTTTTTTGAAAATCGGTTCACCCAAAACATCCATAATAGAAAAACCATTCCGTAAATTATTAATGGAAAAATCACTGTATGTAAAATTTCACGTCGCCACGGATAATTATACAAACCTATAGACAATATGGCTATTCGTAATAAATTAACCGAGTAAATTAACACACTACCCGATAGGAGATACAAAAATGCAGGCTTGAATTTATCAGCAAAAGCAATAATAAATGATATAAAAAGAATAATTACACTTATAGAATTACAACCTTCTACAACTCTAGCTACAAATTTTCCGTTGACTAATAATTTCATTGAAGGCTCATTGGGATGTGCTTTAATTTCAGCATTATAACCAAAGGTATCAATGAGTAATTCGCTTTGTTGCGCTACAAGATTGGTCAAATAATCGGGATAGTATTTAGAGCCATCAGACACATCTAGATACAACTTATAAGCAACGGTCAAAACGACATATACTATGAGAAAGGTTAGTATAAATTTTACGACCGATTTATATTTTAAAAGAAGTGCTTTCATTCAAAGTTAAAATTATATAAAATGAATCTAGTAATGACACTTTTTGAATACTTTTACCAAAATTTTTAAAACATATGACCTTCGAAACCCTTAAATCTCAAGTTGAAACTATCGTCTCTAATACCAGTAAGACGATTGACCAGCGTTTATTAGCTATTTGTGAACTTCTTGAAAATCATATCGATTACTACAATTGGGTTGGTTTCTATTTTAAAAATGGCGATAAAAATGAGCTAAAGTTAGGACCTTATGTTGGCGAGCCTACCGACCATACAATTATTCCCTTCGGAAAAGGAATTTGCGGACAAGTAGCTGTTTCTAATGAAAATTTTGTCGTTCCAGATGTTGCTGCACAAGACAATTACATTGCCTGTAGTATCACAGTAAAAGCTGAAATTGTGATTCCTATTTTTGTGAATGGCGAAAATATAGGGCAAATTGATATCGATTCAAATACTCCAGATCCTTTTACTTCGGAAGATGAACGTTTCTTGGAGTTTGTTTGTAAGAAGGTTTCTGAAATTCTCTAAATTAAGCTCATAATAAACATCAAATCAAGGTATTTTAAACAGAATACTTTGACGATTGCCTGATGTTACATTCCTGTTCGAATCGCTTCAACAGGATCTAGCTTAGAGGCTGAAATCGCTGGAATAACACCCGAAAGCAATCCGATAAGCGTAGATAAAGAGAAGCCCAGAAATATATTATAAAAGGACAAAATAAAGGTAAAATCTAAAGCCATCGTGGCAATTAAGGAGACGATCCAAACCATTATAATTCCGATTAATCCTCCTAGCACAGATAAAATTACAGCTTCAAACAAAAACTGAAATAATATAAATTTGTTCTTAGCACCTAGTGATTTTTGAATCCCGATAAGATTGGTTCGCTCTCTCACACTTACAAACATAATATTTGCAATTCCGAAGCCTCCAACAAGCAATGAAAAGCCACTTATAATCCATCCGATCATATTTAATGTTGCGATAATACCATCGATAAACTGCGTAAAACCAGAGATTTTATTGATGAAAAAATTATCAGGCTCATCGGCTTTTAAACCTCGATAAGCTCTGTATTTTTGTTTCAATACCTGCTCAAAAGCGCCAACATCAACATCTTTTTCTGGTTTGATAATAATTGCACCCGGAATCCCATCTGAACCTCCATTTTGAAAACGACGTACAAAATTGGCAGGTACATAGGCGTTTTCATCGGGCGAATCACCTAATCCAGCACCTACTTTTTTTAAGACCCCTATCACTGTTAATTTTCGTCCGTAAGCACGTACCGTTTTACCAATAGGATTCAAGTTTCCAAAGAGATTTTCAGCTGTTGCGTTTCCCAAGACCATCACATTTGATCCAGAATTAGATTCAGATTCTGTATAAAACCGACCTTCCTCTATTTTCATGTTTTCAATATCATAAATCCCGTGAGACACTGGTGTAATATTAACACCTGTGACTGTTGTTCCTTCAAATTTGATATTTTCACCGCCTCCAAAAATCACATAGGCTATCGCATTAATATCGGGGACATTTCGCTGTATAAATTCGTAATCATCATGCTCCGTTTGCGGAAAATTTTCACGTTGCCAACGCGGCACTTCAGTTGGGCCAAAAGAATACTTCGTTAAATACATCGTGTTTTTGTCTAAACCACTCAATTGATCTTTAATACTTTGATCTAATGAATCGACGGCTGCTAAGACGGCAATAATGGAAAAGATACCTATGGTTATCCCCAAAAGTGACAAAAAAGTTCGTAATTTATTATTGCGTAATGCATTGATAGCAAACGAAAAACTTTCCTTAAATAACCTCAGATAAACAAGCATATGATGGGTTTAGTTGACTCGAATTATAAAGATAGGACGTTTTCAACAATTTATTGTTACAAAAAACTTAAATAAACTGCGTTTTGGGCTTAAAAGAACTCTTGATATTACGTATTTTTGGGCTTTAATTTTCACAACACAATTTCTTCGAAAGAAATACAACGACAACAACTCAAAATGGACAACAACAAAACAATTAAATCGGCATTAATTTCAGTATTTAGTAAAGACGGATTAGAACCAATCGTCAAACAACTCAACGCACAAAATGTAACGATTTATTCTACTGGTGGCACTGAAAAATTCATTAAAGATCTAGGCATTGATGTTGTGCCTGTTGAAGACGTCACCTCCTATCCTTCAATTCTTGGCGGACGCGTAAAAACTTTACATCCAAAAGTATTTGGCGGCATTCTAAATCGCCAGAGCAATGAAAGTGATGTTGCTGAATTAGCAGATTTTGACATCCCACAAATCGACTTGGTAATTGTCGACTTATATCCTTTTGAAAAAACGGTAGCTTCTGGAGCTTCTAACCAAGATATTATTGAAAAAATTGATATTGGTGGCATCTCACTTATTAGAGCTGCTGCTAAAAATTATGCCGATGTAATTTGTGTGTCTTCTGTAGCGGATTATGCTGAATTTTTGGATCTGTTAACCTCTAAAAACGGAGACACTTCCGAAGCCGACAGAAAATTATTTGCTGCCAAAGCGTTTAATGTGTCTTCGCATTACGATTCGGCGATTTTCAATTATTTTAATGCCGACCATAGCATTCCTTCGCTTAAAATTAGTGAAACCAATGGTCAGGTATTACGCTATGGTGAGAATCCGCATCAGCGTGGATTTTTCTTCGGAAATTTTGACGACATCTTTACAAAACTTCACGGAAAAGAACTGAGTTATAATAATCTTTTAGATGTTGATGCTGCCGTAAACCTTATGAATGAGTTTAAAGGTGAAGCCCCAACATTTGCTATTTTAAAACACAATAATGCTTGTGGTTTTGCACAACGTGATACGATTCATCAAGCTTATGTTGATGCGCTTGCAGGTGATCCGGTTTCAGCCTTTGGTGGTATTTTAATTGCTAATACTGAAATTGATAAAGCTACAGCCGAAAAAATCCACACCTTATTTTGTGAAGTGGTCATTGCGCCTTCTTTTTCTGATGAAGCTTTAGACATTTTAAAAGGAAAGAAAAATCGAATTCTTCTTATCCTTAAAGACACTGAATTTTCAAAAACGACTGTAAGAACATGTTTAAATGGTGTTTTAGTTCAAGACAAAGACCATAAAACAGACAGCATAAGTGATCTAATACATGCGACTAACAGCACACCATCTCAAAACGAATTAGACGATTTAATATTTGCTTCAAAAATTTGCAAGCATACCAAATCTAACACTATTGTGTTGGCTAAAAACAAGCAATTGTGTGCCAGCGGAACAGGGCAAACCAGTCGCGTCGACGCTCTTAACCAAGCGATTCATAAAGCTCAGTCTTTTAAATTTGACTTAAAAGGAGCAGTAATGGCTAGTGATGCCTTTTTTCCGTTTCCAGACTGTGTAGAGATTGCAGACCAGGCGGGAATCACAGCAGTGATTCAACCAGGAGGCTCAATTAAAGACCAATTAACTATTGACTATTGTAATGCGAACAATATTGCAATGGTTATGACAGGAACGCGTCATTTTAAGCATTAATTAGCTGATAAAAAAAGGAAGCTTGTTAATTGAGATTAATTCGGCTTTAAAAAACATCCAAAAACAAAAAGCAAACGTTTAACTATAAAAAGTTAAGCACTTAGCTTTCATATAAATTGAAATACAAATAAACTATAAATATTTAGTAAGTTTTATTACATTTACAACACGCCAAAAAAATTGTACAATAACACCCTCATAATATTAGAATAACGAATGGGATTTTTTGATTTCTTAACCGAAGAAATAGCCATAGATTTAGGAACCGCAAATACACTTATTATTCACAACGACAAAGTTGTTGTTGATAGTCCATCAATAGTTGCAAGAGATAGAATTTCTGGTAAAATCATTGCCGTTGGAAAAGAAGCCAACATGATGCAAGGAAAAACGCATGAAAATATCAAAACCATTAGGCCCTTGAAAGATGGAGTCATTGCCGATTTTGATGCTTCTGAGCAAATGATAAGCATGTTTATTAAAAATATTCCTGCTCTAAAAAAGAAATTATTCACACCTGCACTTCGTATGGTCGTTTGTATTCCTTCAGGAATTACTGAAGTAGAAATGCGTGCTGTAAAAGAATCTTGTGAGCGTGTTAACGGTAAAGAAGTTTATCTTATTCACGAGCCTATGGCAGCTGCTATTGGTATTGGTATTGATATCATGCAACCTAAAGGAAACATGATTGTTGATATTGGAGGTGGAACAACCGAAATTGCCGTGATTGCCCTTGGCGGAATTGTTTGTGACAAATCAGTTAAAGTAGCTGGAGATGTATTTACAAACGATATTATATACTACATGCGTACGCAACACAACTTGTATGTTGGTGATCGCACTGCTGAAAAAATAAAAATTCAAATTGGTGCTGCAACGGAAGATTTAGATTTACCACCAGAAGAAATGAGTGTTCAAGGACGTGATCTATTAACAGGAAAACCAAAGCAGGTTCAAATATCTTATCGTGAAATTGCTAAAGCTTTAGACAAATCTATTCTAAGGATTGAAGATTCTGTTATGGAAACGCTTTCTCAAACGCCTCCTGAATTAGCTGCCGATATCTACAACACTGGTATTTATTTAGCAGGTGGTGGTTCGATGTTAAGAGGTTTAGATAAACGTTTGTCTCAAAAAACCGATCTTCCAGTGTATATTGCTGAAGATCCATTAAGAGCTGTTGTTAGAGGTACGGGAATAACACTTAAAAACCTTCCAAAATATAAAAGTGTTTTGATTAAATAATTGAGAATACCAACTTAGCATGCAACAAATTATAAACTTTGTCATTAGAAACAAAACCTTCCTTTTGTTTCTGCTGTTGTTTATACTTTCATTAGCACTTACTATTCAATCTCACTCTTACCATAAAAGTAAGTTTATTAATTCTGCTAATTTTTTAACTGGTGGAATTTATGAAAGCGCCAATAGTATTACTGATTATTTTGGACTCAGAGAGCAAAACAAAATTTTAATAGAAGAAAATAGCCGCCTACGCTCCAAAGTTTTAAATAGTACAGATTCTACAACAACTGCCAACTCAAATGTAGACAGTATTTCGTATCATGGAACCTATAAAATTTTAACTGCTAAGATTATAAATAATAACTATTCATCTTCTAAAAACTACCTCACCATTAACAAAGGTGAAAAACATGGTCTCAAAGAAGATTTAGGTGTTATGACCTCAAAAGGTATTGTAGGTATTATTGATAATACATCTAATGGCTACGCTCGAGTGCTTTCAATATTAAACACTAAAAGTAGAATAAATGCGCAGCTAAAATTATCAAATCATATTGGCTCCTTGGTTTGGGATGGCAAAACTTCTGCAAATACGGTTCAGTTAATTGATATTTCCAAATTCGCACCTGTAAGGGAAGGCGATACTATTGTAACAGGCGGACAATCGACAATTTTCCCTCAAGGGATTCCTATAGGAACTATTGAAAACTTTATATTAGACATTAGTGGAGACACTTATACTGTAAACATCAAACTGTTTAATGATATGACCAACTTAAAGCATGTCTACATCATTGAGAATTTAGATGCTGAAGAAATCAAACAACTAGAAAATCCAGTTGATGAACAGTCTTAACTTTAATAGTATCATTAGGTTTGTCTTGTTAATATTAGTCCAGGCACTCCTTTTTAACCACATCAATTTTATGGGGTATATCAATCCGTATCCCTACCTTTTATTCATTTTATTATTTCCAATAAATAATAATAGAACGCTCTTTATATTTATGAGTTTTATGTTGGGTTGGTTTGTGGATTTATTTTCAGATTCTGGTGGTGTTCATGCTGCTGGTTGCGTTACTATAGCGTTTATAAGACCTGCGGTTTTAAAGTTTGCCTTCGGAATGATTTACGAACATCAAACCATAAAATTTAATAATACCGAATTTGGCAACCGACTCATCTATTTCTCTATATTAGTTTTCATTCATCATTTCATTATGTTTACACTAGAAATTTTTAACATTTCTAACATAATTTTAATTCTTCAGAAGACGTTATTTTCAAGTATTTTTACTATACTACTTTGTGTATTAATTTCGGTACTTTTTAGTAACAAACAACGATGAGAAAACTTCTACTATTATTAACTGTAATTACTGTAGGACTCCTATTTATTGCTCGCTTATTTTATTTGCAAGTTTATAAAAAAGAAGCCTATAGCTTATTTGAAGACTCAGCAATCCGAACAGTCTACGATTACCCGAAACGCGGTTATGTCTATGATAGAAATGGTAAACTATTAGTTGCTAATCAACCATCGTATGATGTCATGATTATACCAAGAGAAGTCAAACCTCTCGATACATTAGAGTTTTGCAAGCTTTTAAAAATTACCAAAGAAGATTTTATAAAAAAATACCATAGAGCCAATAACTATTCGCCGCGATTACCGTCTCCTTTTGTACCTCAATTATCAAAAAAAGATTATGCCGTACTTCAGGAAAAAATGCGAAAATTTGAAGGGTTTTATATTCAAAAACGATCGCTTCGAGATTACCAAACGACCATTGGCGCTAATGTTTTAGGAGATATAGGAGAAGTGAATCAACGCATTATCGAAAAACAGCCCTATTATAAAATGGGTGATCTTATTGGTAACCAGGGCGTAGAAAAATCGTATGAAGATGTATTACGTGGTGTAAAAGGCATCAAGTTTATTCAAAAAGACCGATTCAACAAAAATATTGGTCCCTACAAAAACGGCCGTTTTGATACCTTACCGCAACCCGGTAAAGATATCAAAATCACCATTGATTCTGAATTACAGCAATATGGTGAATTATTAATGACTAACAAGCGTGGTGGTATTGTTGCTATCGATCCGTCTAATGGTGAAATTTTAGCTTTAGTATCTGGCCCAAGTTATAATCCTAACTTATTAGTAGGTCGGGATCGTTCTAAAAATTTCACGAAACTTTATCGCGACAGTATCGCCAAGCCTTTGTTTGATAGGGGCTTACAGGCACAATATGCTCCTGGATCGCCGTTTAAAGTTGTTAATGCACTTATCGCTTTACAAGAAGATGTGATGTCTCCTGAAGAAAAAGTCTCTTGTAGAATGGGATATTATTACGGAAGCCGAAAACTTACAGGATGTCACCATCACAAGAGTCCGGTTGACATGAACGCTGGTATTGCACAATCTTGCAATGCGTATTTTGTGACTGCGTATCGTAAAATAATCGATAAATATGACGATGCTGGTAATGGTATGAACATTTGGGCCAAGCACGCTAAGAGCTTCGGCCTCGGTAATTATTTAGGCTACGATTTACCTGTAGGCCAGAAAGGACGAATTCCCGACGGAGATTATTATGACAAAGCTTATGGAAACAATCGTTGGGGTTCAACTTACATTGTATCTAACGCCATTGGTCAAGGAGAAGTTGAAGCCACTCCAATACAGTTAGCAAATATGGTTGCAGCCATTGGAAATCGCGGTTATTATTACACACCTCATATCATAAAAGACATTGAAGGTGATACCATTCCGAAGAAATACACCACCAAAAGGCAAACTACGATAGACAAACGTCATTTTGAGCCTGTGATAGAAGGCATGTTTGACGTATACAATAAAGGTACCGCATCAACACTTCGGATTCCTGGAATTGATATCTGCGGAAAAACGGGAACTGCCGAGAATTTTGTTAGAATAGATAGTGTTTATACCCAATTAACAGACCATTCTATTTTTGTAGCATTTGCACCAAAAGACAACCCAAAAATTGCCATTGCTGTATTTGTTGAGAATGGCTACTGGGGAAGTCGTTTTGCTGGTCGGATGGCAAGTTTAATGATTGAAAAATACATCAAAGGGGAAATCACTCGTACCGATATGGAACACTGGATTTTAACGCATAGTTTAGAGAACGAATATGCGAAACCTTATTCTGGAGAACCTTTTAAAATTAATGGAGAGACAACGCTTCAAGTAGTTGATAAAGTGCAACCTAAAAAAGATGACGATGTCAATAATTCTATAAATATAGATCCAAATAAGCCCCAATTTTAAGTATGAATAGAGAAAATCATAGAGGTTTTAGATTTGATTGGATTACTATTGTATTATTTCTACTCTTAGTTGGTTTTGGCTGGTTAAATATTATGTCGGCATCTCATATTGGAGAGATTGAGAGCTATTTTGACATGAGTCAATTGTATGGTAAACATGCTGTTTTTATCGGACTCACATTTGTTATAATTGTATTGATATTATCGGTTGAAGCCAAGTTTTACGAACGGTTTGCGAGTATCATTTATATTGTTGCAATGCTAGCGCTTGTAGGTTTATTTATCTTCGGAAAAGACGTCAATGGGGCCAGATCCTGGTATGGTATTGGCAGTATGACTCTTCAGCCCAGTGAATTTGCCAAGTTTGCAACAGCTTTAGCCGTCGCTAAATACATGAGTGACCTGCAAACCAATATGAACACGCTTAAAGACCAATTAAAAGCCGTTGGAATTATTATTGTTCCTGCAATTTTAATCTTACTTCAAAATGATGCAGGAAGCACCTTAGTGTATGCGTCATTCTTTTTTGTGTTTTATAGAGAAGGTCTACAACAAATCTATTTAGCCATAGCACTGTCTGCTATCATATTGGCTGTATTAGCATTAAAATTTGGCATCTTAATAACGGCTATTGTTGCTACTTTAGTGATTGCTGGGTTTTATGTTTTCCGAAGAAAAAAACGCGCTTCTATCCTTCAATCGATTTTAATATTATTGGTTTGTGTATCATTTTCGGCAGGTGTTCGTATGTTTTTTGATCATGTTTTAAAACCTCATCAGCAAAATAGAATTAGTTTATGGCTGCGTTTAGAAAAAGACCCTATAAAACTTGAGAAAATGAAGCAAGAAGAAGCTTATAACCTCATCCAGTCTGAACAAGCGATCAGTTCTGGTGGATGGACTGGCAAAGGTTTTATGCAAGGCACCAGAACAACAGGAAAGTTTGTACCAGAACAAGAAACAGACTATATTTTTAGTACTGTTGGAGAAGAATGGGGATTTTTAGGAAGCACCTTGGTTGTACTGCTATTTATGGGCTTAATTATTAGAGTGCTCTTTTTGGCCGAATCGCAAAAATCACAGTTTAGTCGGATATATGGCTATGGCGTTGCTTCGATATTGTTTATTCACTTTACGATTAATACCGGAATGGTGATGGGGTTAATTCCAACCGTAGGTATACCACTACCCTTTTTTAGTTATGGAGGTTCCGGACTCTGGGGATTTACAATACTACTCTTTATTTTTATTAAGCTAGACAGTAATAAAATTAACGAATGGTAACAAATGGTAACAAAAAGAAAGACCATCGATTAACAATGGTCTTTTTAACTATAGCTTCTTAAAATATCTTATTTCAAACTCGCTAAGCTCGATTTTAAAGTCTCAATTTTAGCCAAAGCGTCTGCTTCTTTTTTCTTTTCTGAAGCCACGACTTGTTCTGGAGCACCAGCAACAAAGCGTTCGTTGGACAATTTCTTTTGAACCGATTTTAGAAACCCTTCGGTATAATTTAACTCGTCCGTCAGCTTTTTTATTTCGGCATCAACGTCAATACTGCCTTCCATTGGAATAAAATACTCATTAGACTTTACACGATAGGTTAAAGCCCCTTCTACAGGTTCATTTACATAATCGAAACGTTCTAAATGACCTAACTTAACAATAACCTCATCAAAAGTTGGTGCGACATTTTCATTATTAACTACCGAAAACCCAATAGCATCCTTAAACGCAATATTCTTTTGTTTTCTAATATTTCTAATGCCTGAAATTACTTCTGAAGCAAAATCAAACTCAGTTATCAAATGCGCTTGAATAGGTTTAGACTCTGGCCATTTAGCAACAATTAAAGCTTCATTTGAAGAACGCTCTTCTATTCTTTGCCAAATATCTTCAGTAATAAACGGCATAAATGGATGCACAATTTTTAAATTTTCTTCAAAAATTGACATTACTTTTTTATAGGTTTTAGAATCTATAGGTTGCTGGTAAGCGGGTTTAACCATTTCGAGCATCCAACCACAAAAATCATCGTAAATTAATTTGTAAATCACCATCAAGGCATCACTCAGTCTGTATTTACTAAAATGATCTTCAATTTCGATCAATGCAGCCTGAAACTTAGACTCATACCATTCTAAAGCAATTTTACTAGAATCAGGTTGCTCCATATCTTGAACCTCCCAAAGCGTCGTTAAGTAAAAAGCACTCCAAATTTTATTAGCAAAGCCTCTACCTTGCTGGCAAAGTGCTTCGTCAAACATTAGGTCATTTCCAGCTGCCGAACTTAATAATAATCCAACCCGAACACCATCGGCACCATAATCTTCTATTAATTTTAAAGCATCAGGAGAATTCCCAAGAGATTTAGACATTTTTCGGCGTTGTTTATCTCTAACCAATCCCGTGAGATATACATTTTCAAAAGGCCTTTCGTCTTTATATTCATAACCTGCAATGATCATACGTGCGACCCAGAAAAATAAAATATCTGGTCCGGTTACTAAATCATTTGTTGGATAATAATACTTGATTTCTTCATTCTCGGGGTTTCTAATACCATCAAACACACTGATTGGCCATAACCACGAACTAAACCAAGTATCTAAAGCATCTGTATCTTGGGTTAAATCTTGAGTCGTTAAGTTGGAATTACCCGTTTTAGCTATCGCTAACTTTAAGGCTTCATCTTCAGTTTCGGCAACAACAAAATCTTCTTTTCCATCGCCATAAAAATAGGCTGGGATTTGTTGGCCCCATAATAACTGTCGTGAGATATTCCAATCACGAATGTTCTCCATCCAGTGTCTGTATGTGTTTTCAAACTTCTTCGGAAACAATTTCACATCCCCTGTTTTTAAAACGGCGTCAATAGCAGGCTGCGCTAAATCTTCCATTTTTAAGAACCATTGATCACTCAAACGTGGTTCTATAACAGCTTTGGTACGTTCTGAAGTTCCTACTTTATTAATATGCGTTTCGGTTTTAACCAAAATCCCCTGGTCTTCCAATTCTTTTGCCAGCGCTTTTCTTACCGCAAAACGATCTTGACCTTCGTAGTGCATTCCGAAGCTATTTAAGGTGGCATCATCGTTGAAGATATCGACGACTTCAAGCTGATGCTTATCGCCTAAAACTTTATCATTTTCATCATGAGCAGGTGTGACTTTAAGGCAACCTGTTCCAAATTCGATATCGACATAGGCGTCTTCAATAATAGGAATCACTCTTCCGCAGATAGGAACAATAGCTTTTTTCCCTTTTAAATGTGAAAAACGTTCATCATCTGGATTGATACAAATGGCGGTATCACCAAAAATAGTTTCTGGTCGTGTGGTTGCAATGGTTAATTTCTCATCACTCCCTTCAACTTGATATTCTAAATAATAGAGTAATCCTTGTTTCTCAACATGTATAACCTCTTCATCAGACAGTGTTGTTTTAGCCTCAGGGTCCCAGTTCACCATACGGAAGCCTCTGTAAATTAAACCTTTGTTATACAAATCAACAAACACTTTAATTACGGCTTCAGACATGTCATCATCCATCGTAAACTTGGTACGGTCCCAATCACAGGAACAACCCAATTTTTTTAATTGTTCTAAAATGACACCACCATACTCGTCGGTCCACTCCCAAGCATGTTTAAGAAACTCATCTCTACTCAAATCATTTTTATCAATACCTTGAGCTTTCAGTTTTGCAACAACTTTTGCTTCGGTAGCAATTGAAGCATGATCTGTTCCAGGAACCCAGCATGCATTTTTACCTAAGAGACGTGCACGCCTAATAAGTACATCTTGAATGGTATTGTTGAGCATATGACCCATATGTAAAACGCCGGTAACATTTGGTGGCGGAATCACAATAGTATAAGGCTCTCTCTCATCTGGAGTTGAGTGAAAATAATTGTGTTTCATCCAATAGTCGTACCATTTACTTTCTACAGATTGAGATGAATATTTTGACGGAATGTCCATGCTTTGGTATTGTTTTTGCTTTATAACAGACAAAAGTACTTATATTTCTTTTTTTGCGAAATGAATACAAGAAATAATGACGACTAAAATTGTAATTAATGTTAATTATAAGGTCATACAGCTAATTTATTTTGCCAAATCGTAAAAAGTAAGTAGTTTTGATAGTATCAATTTAAAAATTTAAATGATGAAAAATTTAGTAATAATTTTATGTGTAGCCTTTTTAAGCATTGGAGCTTATGCCCAAGAAAAAGTAGCGAAAATTGAATTTAAAACCGATGTTATAGATTATGGTACCATTGAAAAAGGTGCTGATGGTGTAAGAGTATTTGAATTTACCAATACAGGCAACGCACCATTAATCATTTCTAATGCCAAGTCAACTTGTGGTTGTACAGTTCCTAAATGGCCTAAAGAACCAATTATGCCAGGAGAAACAGGTGAAATAAAAGTAAAATATGACACTAAACGAGTGAATCCTATTAGAAAAACAATAACCGTGACTTCTAATGCTGAAACGCCAAGCGTAGCGTTAAAAATTAAAGGTTTGGTTGTGGATTCTAGTAAGGCAAGTGTTTTAGAAAAGAAAGACAAAAGTGTGATGGAGCAATAATACACTCTATTTCTTATAATTACAAAGAACTCTCTAATTAGGGAGTTCTTTTTGTTTAAAGACATCTTCAAGTTTAAACTCAAAATTCATTATTTGCTTATTGCGCTCTATTTTAAGTCTGATGGACTTTCCAGGACTATTTCTAAAATAGCTAATAACATCTTGAAGTTTTAATAAGTGTGCTTCTTTCCCATTAATACTTACTATAATATCATCTACTTGTAGACCTGCTTTTTCTGCTACGGAATTTTCTCTGATTAAAACAATGGTATAAGCTGGTTTTAATTTAAATTGATATGATTGAGAAAAATTTATAGACACTTTGTCTTTGCTAGCTTGACCGTAAGAATCTAAAATTTCGTTTTTGCTTGCAAGCTCTTTTACAACCCGCAACCCTAATTGCTCTACGACTATCCCGCTTCTATTGTAATGAAAATCTGCCTTAAAATTAGAGTTCTTTTTTAAGGTGATTTTAGAATTTTCATAATCAACAATAAGATTAAAACGTCTTAACACTTCGGCCCCTAAACTTCCATTTCTATCTTTAATTTTACGTGCAAAACTAATGGATGTCGAATCAGGAAAAGCAACGTTCACTGCATTTAATTCAAAGCTTTTAAGCTTCACTGATTTTACAACAGATCTGTTGCCATGCACGTTTCCGCTTAAACCTCGGCCTAAAAAATCATGAAAGTAATTATAGTACTCTGTTGTAATACCTAAGCTATCATTTTCAAATAACCACAATGCATCACTGCTTCCTGTATCTATTAAAAGTTTCACTGGAATGAGCTTTTCATCCAGCTTAACATCGACATCGATATAGGGTTTATTATTAAAAAAAGACAAGTTAAAGGTTTCGCATTTTTTACAAGTCTTATACTTATAACTGTCTTGCCTGTGAAGTTTTAAATACCCCGATTTATAATTAATCTCTACGACAAAATTTTTAAAAACATCATAGCCAATAATACCATGAACTGGCACTCCTAATTTTGGAGTAAAATTGATATGCTGATCAAAAACCACATAAATATCCTGATTGATATTAATAGCGTTTCCAATTTTAAAAAAATTATTCTGCGATTTTAATGCTTTTACAGATTCTCCGCCTCCAAGGCCTCTTAAAAAAATTGTTTCCACATTATTAATTTGTAAAGAATCTGTATTTGTAATATTGAATAAGATTGGCTTACTAACGCCTGTATCTAACAAGAAAGACAATTTCACCCCATTAATTTCTACTGGCAGAATAATCTGATTATTAATGAGTTGAAATCTAACTTTATCCGTTTGCTTTCTAGACAAGTTAAATTGACCTTGTCCGAAAGAAAAGGTACAACTCAACAAAATAAGTAGTATAATTGTATATGTTTTTCTATATAATATCATAAGTATTATAAACAAGTTACAAATCTTTAAATCATCTTATGTTTTTAGCTCTGTTTTTTAAATAAAATTTAAGATAATTTTCAGAACTTTACCGTTCTAAATTTATAATCATGCCAGCAATTTCAAAGAAGGGTGTTTCGATGCCTGAATCGCCAATAAGAAAATTAGTTCCATACGCCGAAAACGCCTACAAGCAAGGTAAAACTGTTTATCATTTAAACATAGGTCAGCCCGATATTAAAACACCACAAATTGCTTTAGATGCTGTTAGAATTCACTCCTTAGACATTTTAGCCTACACACGTTCTGAAGGCTCTGAAGGTTACCGACAAAAAATTGCAGCCTATTACGAAAAAAATGATATCCATGTAAATCATGATGACATCATTGTTACTACAGGAGGTAGTGAAGCCTTATTATTCGCCTTTGGAACCATTATGGATGTTGATGACGAAGTAATTATTCCTGAGCCGTTTTATGCGAATTACAATGGATTCTCGACAGCTTCGGGAGTGAATGTTGTTCCGGTAATTTCTAAAATTGAAAATAATTTTGCTTTACCACCAATTGAAGAGTTTGAAAAATTAATAACACCAAAAACCAAAGCAATCCTTATTTGTAACCCTGGGAATCCAACGGGTTACTTATATTCTAGAGATGAAATTAAAAAATTAGCGACTATTGTTAAAAAGCATGATTTATTTTTAATCGCTGATGAAGTGTATCGTGAGTTTGCCTATGATGGTGCTACACATTACTCCATTTTGCAAGAAGAAGGTCTCGAAGATTATGCGATTGTTATTGATTCGGTGTCTAAACGTTATAGTATGTGTGGTGCTCGTATTGGATGTTTAGTTTCAAAAAACAAGTCTGTAATTAAAACTGCTCTCAAATTTGCTCAAGCGCGATTGAGTCCGCCAACCTTAGCGCAAATTGCTAGTGAAGCTGCTTTAAACACACCACAAAGCTACTTTGATGATGTTATTGAAGAATATGTAGAACGTCGTAATGTGCTCATTGAAGAGCTCAACAAAATTGAAGGGGTTCAAGTTGCCAACCCAAAAGGTGCCTTTTATTGTATTGCACAGCTTCCTATAAAAAACTCTGATGCATTTGCCCAATGGTTACTAGAATCTTTTGATGTTAATGGCGAAACTGTTATGGTTGCGCCTGCTGCCGGTTTTTACAGCACGCCTGGTGTTGGTTTAAACCAAATTCGAATTGCTTACGTTTTAAACACAGACAGCTTAAAAAAGGCAGTAAACATTTTAAAAGAAGCACTTAAAATCTATAAAGACTAGTGCAAATACAACAAAACATATCTTTAAAACCTTTTAATACCTTCGGAATTGATGCTAAAGCCAAGCAGTTTGTTTCAGCTACTTCTGTTGCAGATTTAAAAGCTATTTATGCTTCCGAAGCCTTTCCGAAGAAATTTATTCTAGGAGGCGGCAGTAATATGTTGCTCACCCAAGACATTGACGCACTTGTTGTTCATGTTAACATAAAGGGGAAGCATATCCTTTCGCAAACAGATGCGAATGTTTTGGTCGAATGTCAAGCTGGTGAAAATTGGCATGAGTTTGTATTATGGACCCTCAACAATGACTTTGGTGGCTTAGAAAACTTATCCCTTATTCCTGGTAATGTTGGTACAAGTCCCATTCAGAATATTGGGGCTTATGGTGTCGAATTAAAAGATTCGTTTCACTCTTGTAAAGCTTTAAATCTTGAAACCTTAGAGATTGAGGATTTCACAAAAGAAGACTGTGAGTTTGGCTATCGAAACTCTATTTTTAAACACCAAGCTAAGGGAAAATACATCATTACGAGTGTTGTTTTTAAACTCACTACTAAACATCATAGTCTTCATACAAATTATGGTGCGATTGCTACTGAATTAGAGCACATGAACGTCACTAATCCCACAATTAAAGACATATCAAAAGCTGTTATTGCGATTCGCGAAAGCAAACTTCCTAATCCGAAAGAAATTGGCAACTCGGGTAGTTTTTTTAAAAACCCTGTGATTTCGAAGCAAGATTTTTTAAAATTACAAGACCAATTTCCGGAGGTTCCACATTATGTAGTTTCAGAATCTGAAATTAAAGTCCCTGCTGGCTGGCTTATAGATCACGCCGGATTTAAAGGTAAAACTTTCGGAAATTATGGCGTACACAAAAAGCAAGCTTTAGTGTTGGTCAACTATGGAGGTGCAAAAGGCGCAGAGATTCTCAAACTTTCTCAACTTATACAAAGCACCATCGCTCGAATTTTCAATATAAATATAGAAGCAGAAGTCAATATCATATAAACAAAAAGCCCCAAATAATTGAGGCTATTGTCTACTACAGAATAGTTTTTGAAAATGCTATTAATCAATTTTCTTTTAGGAAGAAAAAAATTCTATTCCACAGAAATTATATGTTAATGGATTAAATTCCGTTTTGGTATTATTTTCTTAATTTTACCACCTTAATCATATATACGGTTGAAATTTATTTTTGGACGTTTTAAAATTGTTTTTTTTTAATTTTTTTTTAATCCTTAGTTTTTGAGCACTTCTTTAGAACAACAAATTGTAGACTTACTCGCAAAAGGCGATAAAAAAGCGTTAAATCTTCTTTATGAAAATTACGCAGACAGTCTCTATGGTGTTATTTTAAAAGTAACAATCAATGAAGAATTAGCGCAAGATGCATTGCAAGAGACCTTTGTAAAAGTTTGGAAAAACGCAAAAAAATACGACTCTAAGAAAGCAAAACTGTTTACTTGGCTATATCGAATTGCTAAAAATACAGCAATTGATAAGCTAAGAAGTTTCAACAATAGATTTGAGAAAGAAGTCCAAATTGACAAATCTAACGTATATATCTTACCAACAGCAAGTTTAAACCAAGATGTTATTGATTTAAAAATGCATGTTGCAAGATTAGACGAAAAGTACCAAATAGTCTTGAAAGCCTTGTTTTTTGAAGGTATGACCCAACAAGAAGCAAGTGATGAATTAGACATTCCGTTAGGTACAATTAAGTCTAGATTAAAAATTGGATTACGTGAACTGAAAAAGGTTTACGATCCAGAAATAAGTTAAATATGGAAAAAAAATTACATACTTTTTTTCAATCTGGTTTACTTGATAAGTACATACTAGATGAAACCTCTACGTCAGAAAGCCTGAAAGTAGAGCATTATATTGAGACCTATCCAGAAGTGGAAAGCGAATATCTTAGATTGCAAGACAATCTTGAGATTATAGCCAAAGCTAATGCTGTAGAAGCTCCTAATTTTGTTTTAGATTCTATCTTAAACGAAATTGAAGAAGATCAGACTCCAGTGGTTCAACTGGAAACGCGAAAGCGAAGAACACCATGGTATAGTATTGCAGCTAGTATTGTTGCTTTGCTTTTTGCCGGTGGTTATTATATGAAAACACAACAAAACAAAGAATTACTCCAGGAGAATCAAGTGGTTGTTGATGAAATTTTTGATTTAAGAAGCGATATTGAGAATAATAACCAAAAGCTTGACGATTTAATGCGTCAGTTTATGAAACTCAACAATCCTGAAACAGAAAAATACGTGTTTAGAGGAAACGATCGTGCTAAAGATTTAAAGACGGTTGCCTATATCAATGCTGTTGAAAAAACATCTATGATTGATGTCGTGTCTTTACCTCAACTACCAGAAAACCATACCTATCAGATCTGGGCAGAAATGCAAGACCGCATGGTAAATCTAGGTATTTTAGATCCTGCTAAAAGCGAGCTTCAGTCTATTCAGTATATAGAAGATGCTCTTGGATTGGCTATTACCATAGAACCTAATGGTAGTAAAAACGAAACCTCTGATAATGCTGTAGCAGAAATCACATTAAAGAGTAAGAATAACTAATTCAAATTCAACTCAAAAAAAGCGCCACTTTTGAAATTCAAAAGTGGCGCTTTTTTTTATGCATTACGTGTTATATAAAAACCTATTATTCTTTATCAAAAAAGGCTTTATGTATAAATCCTGCAACGATAGCTCCTGCAATTGGCGCTAACCAAAACAACCATAATTGCGCTGTAAATTCGCCACCTGCAAAAAGTGCCTGACTCGTAGATCGAGCAGGATTAACCGATGTATTAGAAATAGGAATACTGATCAAATGAATCAAAGTAAGCGCTAAACCAATAGCTATTCCGGCAAAACCTTTAGGAGCTTTAGGATAAGTACTTCCCAATATAATTAGCAAAAAGAAGAGTGTTAAAATAAATTCTGCAATTAAAACAGAAACCATACTATAACCACCTGGAGACAATTCGCCATAACCATTTGCTGCAAAACTTCCTATATCAACAAAATCAGATTTCCCAGTTAAAATGAGATACAATACACCTGCTGCAGCAATAGCACCAATAACTTGCGCCAAAATATAACCTATCAAATCCTTTGCTGGAAACTTGCCACCAGCCCAAAGACCTAATGAAACAGCTGGATTAAAATGCGCTCCAGATACATGTCCAACAGCATAAGCCATTGTTAATACTGTTAAACCAAATGCTAAGGCAACACCGGTAAAACCAATTCCTAATTCTGGAAAAGCAGCAGCAAAAACAGCACTACCACAACCTCCAAAAACAAGCCAAAATGTTCCGAAAAACTCTGCTAATAATTTTTTCATAATGTTAAATTGTTAGTTAGTAAAATTTTAATGAATTAACTTTTAGACACTTAACAAACCATTAAGTCACATTTTTGAGATGTTTACCTTTAATCCGATTCAGTATTGTAGTATAAAAACATCGAAAAACTGTATCTTTGCACTAACAAAATATATTGAAACATCCTTCGACAAAAATTGAAGTTACCTAGTGACCTAAGGATGTGATTTCAAACTCATTAAAAGACATTAAAAGAGATGAAACTTGTTCTTATTACATTGGTCCTTTTAGGCTTAGGTGTCGCAGGTATTGCTATCAAGATTTGGGCTAAAAAAGATGGTAAGTTTGCTGGTACTTGTGCCAGTCAAAATCCTATGTTAAATTCTGAAGGAGAAGCTTGTGGCTTTTGCGGAAAAACACCTGATCAATTTGAAAACTGTAGCGAACCTCAACATTCATAATCGTTGATGCCAGTTTTTGAAATTCTATTCTACATTTTTATTGTAATTATTGGTATTCAGCTTATTTTTCACGGAATCATATTCGGAAAATTTGCTACTCATAAACCGCCAGCTACTACTAAAAAAAATCGAGCAGTTTCAGTTATTATTTGTGCAAAAAATGAAGCTGAAAATTTAAAGCTCAATCTTCCGTATTTTATTGATCAAGACTATGAGTCGTTTGAGATCGTATTAATAAATGACAGTTCTACTGATGATACTTTGGAGGTGATGGAAGCCTTTAAAGCCCAACATAATAACCTTAAAATTGTCAATGTAAAACCTGTTGAAAAATTCTGGGGAAACAAAAAATACGCACTCACCTTAGGTATTAAAGCCGCTTCAAATAATTTATTATTATTTACTGATGCCGACTGTAAGCCGCTGTCTAAACATTGGATTACTGAAATGAGTGCACATTTCAGCAATCAAACAGCTATCATTCTTGGCTATGGCGCTTATCAAAAAATCAAAGGATCTTTTCTTAATCTTATCATCAGATTTGAAACCTTTATGACAGCTGTTCAGTATTTTTCTTATGCCAAAATCGGATGGCCTTACATGGGCGTAGGTCGAAATTTGGCGTATAAAAAAGAATTATTTTTTGAAGCCAATGGCTTTATAGATCATATTGATAAAATGTCTGGAGACGATGATCTGTTTATCAATCAAATGGCGACAAAAGCCAATGTTGCAATATGTGTATCTAAAGATAGTTTTACTGAATCATTGCCCAAAACAACATTTAAGTCTTGGATGCTTCAAAAACGCAGGCATATAAGCACTGCCGTTCATTACAAGATGAAACACAAAATTCTCCTTACCGTATTTTATGTGTCTCAAATTCTTTTTTGGCTCTTAGGAAGTCTATTGCTGGCAATGCTATTTCAATGGAAAATAGTTCTGGCTCTCATCATTTTAAGATTTCTCATACAATACATAAATCTATACCTCGCATCTAAAAAATTAAATGAAACCCGTTTAATTCTTTTCCTTCCAGTTTTAGAAATAGTCTTAATTCTCTTTCAATTTTTTATATTTATAAAAAATCTCTCATCAAAACCTCACCATTGGAAGTAAAAGACGCGATAGAAAAGGCTAAAAAGAATGATCAAATCGCTTTTAATTTTCTGCTAGATAAATTTTGGAATAACGTGTATGGCTTTCAATTAAAACGTACTGAAAACGAAAATGATGCTGAAGACATTACCATCCAAACCTTTTCAAAAGCCTTTGATAAAATTAACACTTACAATGACAAATATGAATTTAACACATGGCTTATTACCATTTCTAAAAACATTCATATTGACTTATTAAGAAAGCAAAAATCGACAATTTCAAATACCTCCAACAGCGATGAAAATGATGAGTTTTATACTATTATTGATGAATCGCCATCTCCTGAAGACAAACTAATCACCGAGCAAAATCTGGCAAAGCTACTGCGCGATATAAAAAAACTAAAACCCCATTATCAAGAAGTCATCAACCTTAGGTATTTTCAGGAATTAAGCTATAAGGAGATTTCCGAAAGTTTGGACGAGCCCATCAATAATGTGAAGGTAAAATTATTAAGAGCAAAAAAATTATTATCCGAAATTATTAAAAAGCACTAATGTCAATCAGCCTAAAAAAAATAGGTCCAGGATTATTATTCGCAGGAGCTGCGATTGGTGTTTCGCATTTAGTACAATCCACACGAGCTGGAGCCGATTTTGGTTTTGGGTTAATTTGGGCTTTACTTTTAGTCAATCTTTTTAAATATCCCTTTTTTCAGTTTGGTCCTCGGTATGCTATGGCAACCGGAGAAACTCTTTTAGAAGGCTATTTAAAGTTAGGGAAAGGGGTTCTTATTGCCTATTTCATTCTCACGTTTGCTACCATGTTCACAATTCAAACAGCAGTAACTATCGTTACTGCTGGATTAGCAAAATCTATTTTTGGGGATTTTATCTCTACGGAAGTATGGACTGTTGTCATTTTAAGCATTTGTTTTATTATTTTAACCATTGGCAAGTATCGCTTCTTAGATAAATTAATGAAGCTTATTATTATAACACTTACTATAAGTACTATAATAGCTGTTTTTTTTGCATTTCAAAATACAACTTCAGCTCCATCATTCAAGCAGCTATTTCCTGACGCCTTACAATTTGGTTTTTTAATAGCGTTTATGGGATGGATGCCAGCGCCTTTAGATATTTCTATCTGGCACTCGCTTTGGGCTATAGAAAAACAAAAAACCGAACAAGACTACAATGTAAAATCTTCCCTATTTGATTTTAATGTGGGTTATTTTGCAACCATTCTCTTAGGCTTAGGCTTTTTAGCTTTAGGAGCATTAGTCATGTTTAACAGTGGTGAAAATTTTAGCGGTAAAGCTGGTGAATTTTCAAATCAACTCATAGCGATGTACACCAAAAGCTTAGGCAGCTGGTCTTATATTATTATTGGTATTGCTGCATTAACAACTATGTTTAGCACAACATTGACGACCTTAGATGCCTCACCAAGAGCGATGGCAAAAACAACGCAACTTTTATTTGGCAATCGTATTAAACGCTCCTACTTATTGTGGATCTTGATTTTAACCTTTGGAACCATACTAATTTTCTTTTTCTTTCAATCAGACATGGCGCTTCTTATAACTATCGCTACAGTTTTATCTTTTGTAACAGCACCTCTTTATGCCATAGCAAATTACGTATTAATCTCTAGTCGCCACACACCAAAAGGGTGGAGACCTTCTTTAGGTATCCATATTTTAAGTTGGTTAGGCATTATATTTTTGGTTGGTTTTAGTATATGGTATATGGTTTTAAATCAGGATATGTTCAGTCAATTCTATAATTGGTTATCTGGCCTATTTTAAAAAAGATTTAACAATATACTTCGTATCTTTGCTGTTTCTAATACATGTCAATGGATACAAATACCGAATCAAAACCAGTAGTAACACGCCAACCTAAACCAAAATGGCTACGTGTAAAGCTTCCCACAGGAAAAAAATACACTGAACTAAGAGGTCTTGTCGATAAATACAAACTTAATACTATTTGTACGTCTGGAAGTTGCCCAAATATGGGTGAATGTTGGGGAGAAGGTACTGCTACATTTATGATTCTTGGCAATGTATGCACACGCTCTTGTGGTTTTTGTGGTGTAAAAACGGGTAGACCTGAAACTGTAGACTGGGATGAACCTGAAAAAGTAGCACGTTCCATCAAAATCATGCAAATAAAACATGCTGTTTTAACAAGTGTCGATAGAGATGACCTCAAAGACATGGGAAGTATTATGTGGAGTGAAACAGTTAAAGCTGTTAGACGTATGAATCCCGAAACGACCTTAGAAACGCTTATTCCTGATTTTCAAGGCATCGAAAAACATATAGACCGAATAATTGATGTGGCTCCAGAAGTTGTCTCTCATAATATTGAAACCGTAAAACGACTAACGCGTGAAGTTCGTATTCAGGCTAAATATGAAAGAAGTCTAGGTGTTTTAAAATACTTAAAACAACAAGGACAACGCCGAACAAAATCTGGAATCATGCTTGGTTTAGGTGAAACACGTGAAGAAGTTATTGAGACACTCCACGACCTTAAAGCCAATGATGTGGATGTTGTTACCATTGGTCAGTATTTACAACCTAGTAAAAAACATTTACCTGTCAAACAGTTTATCCAACCAGACCAGTTTGATGAGTATAAGGCTATTGGTCTTGACCTTGGTTTTCGTCATGTGGAAAGTAGTGCTTTGGTGAGATCATCATACAAAGCTCAAAAACATATCAATTAATGATTCGGGTTGCCATAAACGGATTTGGTCGTATTGGCCGTCGGGTGTTTCGATTAATTCAGGACAGAGAAGACATTCAGGTGATTGCCATTAATGATCTAGCCGATGCAAAAACCTTAGGTCACTTATTAAAGTACGACAGTATTCACGGGGTTTCTAAGCACAATATTTCTTCGGTTGATGGTTCCATTATTTTAGACGGAAGAGCCATTACGCTTCTCAATTGTAACCATCCAAAACACATCGACTGGACACCTTTTAATGTTGATGTCGTTATTGAAGCTACCGGAAAGTTTAAACGTTCCGAAGATTTAAAATACCACATTACAAATGGTGCAAAACGGGTGATTTTATCTGTTCCTCCGTTAGAAGACGACATTAAAACGGTTGTTTTAGGGGTTAATGATAATGAGATTAATGGTGATGAACTGATACTCTCCAATGCTTCATGTACCACCAATAATGCAGCACCAATGATTGCAATTATCGACAAACTTTGCGGTGTGAAACAGGCTTATATTACAACCATACATTCATATACAACAGATCAAAGTTTACATGACCAGCCTCATAGAGATTTGAGACGTGCTAGGGCTGCGGGACAATCAATTGTGCCAACAACGACAGGTGCTGCGAAAGCATTGACTAAGATATTTCCAGAATTATCTGAGGTGATTGGTGGTTGTGGCATTCGAGTTCCTGTTCCTAATGGTTCTCTAACGGATATCACTTTTAATGTTGAAAAAACAGTCACTATCGACGATATCAACAACGCTTTTAAAGTAGCTGCAAATACACACCTAAAAAACATCCTTGAATATACCGAAGACCCAATCGTTTCAATAGATATTGTAGGTAATACACATTCTTGCATTTTTGATTCTCAAATGACGTCTGTCATAGGAAACATGGTTAAAATCGTTGGTTGGTATGATAATGAAACGGGCTATTCCAGTAGAATTTTAGATTTAATTTGCAATTTATCGATGAAATAGTGTCTTTTATCGAATAAATATTTATATTTGTCCAAATAAAAGTGGCCAAATATGTCCCAAACTAAATATTACATAGTTGCTTTTTTAATATGCTTTTCGTGCTTAATATCGGCTCAATCGAACGAAGTAGAAGATATTGATGTCATTAAGTTACGCATACAAAACACCATCACTCAATCTGGATTTGATACGGAAAGAGGTGATTATTTTAATGCTAAAGACAATCTTGAAAAAGCCTTAGAACTTGCCATTCAAATTGAGGATAAAAAAAGTCAAGGTATTATTTACGCTAAAATTGGTGAACTACAATTTACAGTTAGTGAATTTGATAAATCACTAGCCTCTTTAATCAAAGCGGCAGACATTCAAAGGGATATTGAAGACAACGAAAATCTGGCGGTCACTTATAGTATAAAAGGGGCACTTCATGCTGGTAAAGAACAATATAAGGATGCTTTAGCTTATTTAAATTCGGCCAAAACCCTTTTTGAAGAAAATGATTTAGAAGCTAGTATTCCTGAGGTCATTCTAACCCAAGCTAAAATACACCTCAAATTAAAGGATTATAAAACGGCTAAATCCTTGTTAGAACAAACCATTGTACTTGCGAAGAAAAATAATCAAAATGATATTTTATCGAGTGCTCTCATTTATAGCGGCAAAGCTTTAGACAAACTAGGAAACAATCAACAAGGTATTAATTTAACAAAAGAAGGTATCACCATTGCTGAAACAAATAACCTTACCGAAAACATCAATGAAGGTTACATCACCTTAAGTACCATTTATGAAAATGATAATAACTTTAAGTTAGCCCATGAATTTCTAAAAAAGCATGTTCAATTATCAGATTCTATTTTAAATATTCAACGTGCTAATTTATCACCTGAACGTCGTGCAGAATACATACAAACCTATAATGCAGCCGAGTTTCAGAAATTAAAGACCAAAGTAGAAGAGCAAGAATCGGATAGTAACCTTGCTAAAATCACAACGATTTTAAGTATTGCCCTCATTACAATTTTGTCATTGTTAACCTTATCGCTTTACAAAAACAATAATATTAGATTGAAGTCTAATAATATGCTTCAAGAAAAAAATGATGATCTTATTGAAGCAATGAAAAAGGCCGAATTAGCCTCAAAAACAAAGGCTAACTTCTTATCTACAGTAACCCACGAGTTAAGAACACCGCTTTATGCTGTGACTGGCTTGACCAATATGTTACTGGAAGAAAAACCTAACCCAGAACAAATTCCGCATTTAAAATCCTTAAAATTTTCAGGTGATTATTTACTAACGTTCATCAATGATATCTTACAAATCAATAAGATTGAAGCTAATAAAGTTGAGCTGGATCCTGTCTTGTTTAATTTAAAAACTAAGGTAGAAAATGTGTGTTCTGCCTTAAACAATTCGGCATTAGACAACAATATTCAAATGCATTACGATTACCAAAAAGATTTACCAGAAACCTTTATTGGTGACAACCTTAAAATTTCTCAAATCTTAATAAACCTAATTGGTAACTCGATTAAATTTACCAAAGATGGTGATATCTGGGTAAGAGTTTACAGCATTTCAAAACACAATAATGACCATGTTCTGCGATTTGAAATCGAAGATAATGGTATTGGTATTTCAAAAGAAAAACAAGATAATATGTTTGAGAGCTTCTCCCAAGGCTCTATACAAATCAATAGGAAATATGGCGGAACAGGTTTAGGTCTGTCTATCGTTAAAGGTCTTATTGAAATATTAAAAGGAAAAATCTACCTTAAAAGTGAACTCGGAAAAGGCACAACCTTCTTTTTCGAAATCCCATTAACCTACGCTCCAGAAACTGTTAAAATCGAAAAAGAAGATTACTCTAAAAACATTAGCAAATTGGACATTAGCAACATTAAAATCTTAATTGTCGAGGACAATAAGATTAATCAAATGATCACGAAAAAGATTCTTAACAAGATGAATCTGCAATGTGATATCGTAGACAATGGTGAGGCAGCCGTAGAAAAAGTCAAGCAAAACGATTATAATGTCGTCTTGATGGATATTCATATGCCAGGAATTAGCGGTTTAGAAGCTACTAAAATCATTAGGACTTTTGACAAAGAGTTAACCATATTTGCACTTACTGCGGTTACTCTGGAAGACAAAATGCATGAGTTTGACGAAGCTGGTTTTGATGATATTATTTCAAAACCATTTAAGCAGGAAGATTTCGAAAAGAAATTATACGAAGTTCTAGCGGTTAACGAAAATAAAAGTGCTTCCGTTTAAGCACTATCGTACTGCTGCTAAAATTTGTTCATCAAACTTGTTACTGCTATCAATGTCGAAAGCAATTGGTAAATACCATAATTGTGAGGTATCCGATTTAAAACTAGCCTGCAACCTCATATAGTCCTTTTCTGTAGTTAAAATAAACGCTTTCAGTCGAAGTGTTTCAATTTCCGAAGCTGTGAACACATGATGATCTTTAAAATTTAAATGCTCAAAATTTACCGACTTCGCTTTTAAATAATCTATTAGAGGTTTAGGATTCGCAATTCCGGTAACCAAACTAATACGCTTATCTTTTAAATCTTCTAAGTGCAAACTCTGCGTATTACTAAACATACGATCTGAATACGAAATAGAACTAAAATATACAGCTTGACCAGCTAAAGGCTTAAGCTGTTTTACAATCCCTTTTTTGTCATTTTCTGATAAGGTTTTGGGGCATTTAGTCACCACAATACAATCTGCACGCTTTGCTCCCGCTCTTGGTTCTCTTAAATTTCCTGTGGGTAAAACAATATCATTACTGTATAAAGCACCATAAGCTGTAAGTAAGATATTGAAACCTGCGGTTACTTTTCGATGCTGAAATGCATCATCGAGCACAATTACCTCAGGCGATTTTATCGATTGTAATGTTTCAATACCATGCTGCCTGTTTTCATCAACAGCCACTGATACTTTATCTTTAAACTTAGTATAAAACTGAAACGGTTCGTCCCCTATAGTTTCTGCAGTAGCCTGTTCATCAGCTAAGATAAAACCTTTAGTTTTACGGCCGTAACCTCTACTTAAAACGGCGAGTTCATGCTTTGACTGTAACAACCGTACAATGTACTCGGTCATTGGCGTTTTTCCTGTGCCGCCAGTACTTAAATTACCAATGCATAGGATAGGAATATCATAAGATTTTGAAGATTTCCATCCTAAATCATAGCATTTATTCCGCAGCCAAGTCACCACATAATAAACAGGAACGAAAGGAAATAAAAGTGCTCTTAGGAGATTCATATACTGTACCGTAAAATCGATTGCTAAGATAATCATATCAAATGACTATAAAATTTTATCTTTGATACAAATTCAAAACTATGATTATAAAAGAGGTCATCTCCTATTTAGAAGATTTAGCGCCTTTAGCTTATGCTGAAGATTTTGACAATGTTGGGCTCCTTGTAGGTGATAAAAATACTGAAGTTTCAGGTGTTTTAGTCACTTTAGATACTCTAGAAACTGTTGTTGATGAAGCTATTGAAAAAGGCTGTAACCTTATTGTGAGTTTTCATCCTATCATATTTAAGGGCTTAAAATCACTCACTGGAAAAAATTATGTAGAGCGAACCGTTTTGAAAGCTATTAAAAACAATATTGCGATTTATGCGATACATACAGCTTTAGATAATGCGCTTAGAGGTGTTAATGACATTATTTGTAATACACTTGGTTTGGTTAATAAGTCAATTTTAATTCCGCAAAAAGGAACTATAAAAAAATTAACCACTTATGTGCCTGTCAAAAATGCAAATGCTTTAAGAACTGAACTTTTTAAAGCTGGTGCTGGCAACATTGGAAATTATGACCATTGTAGTTTTAATACTGAAGGTACAGGAACTTACAGAGGCAATGACGATTCTAATCCAACCATTGGAACCAAAGGCCAACTGCATGAGGAACCCGAAATTCAAATTTCGGTGACTTTTAATAAACATATTGAGACCAAATTACTTCAAACATTAGTTGCGCATCATCCCTATGAAGAAGTTGCTTTTGAAGTGACATCGCTCGACAATTACAATCAAAATATTGGCATCGGAATGCTTGGTGAACTAAAAAAAGAGCAGGAAACCTATACTTTTTTAAAGTTTATTAAAGAAAAAATGAAGGTATCGTGCATAAGACATTCTGAAATCTCAAAAAGTACAATTAAAAAAGTAGCCGTCCTTGGTGGCTCAGGAAGCTTTGCTATTGCTGCTGCAAAACGAGCAGGAGCCGATGTTTTGATTACTGCCGATTTAAAATATCACGATTTTTTTTCCGCAGAAAATGATATCATATTGGCAGATATTGGACATTATGAAAGCGAACAGTTCACAAAAAACTTTTTAGTAGACTATCTCTCAAAAAAAATCACTAATTTTGCAGTCGTTTTATCAACGACGAATACAAATCCGGTAAAGTATTTATAATTATGGCAAAAAAAGCTGAAGCATCTGTTGAAGATAGATTAAGAGCACTCTACGATTTACAATTAATCGACTCTAGAGTAGATGAAATAAGGAACGTAAGAGGTGAGTTACCTCTTGAGGTTCAAGATTTAGAAGATGAAGTTGAAGGTTTAAATACAAGACTTGAAAAGTTAGCAACGAATCTCGATTTAATTGACGATCAAATTAAATCAAAGAAAAACTTAATTGAAGAGGCCAAAGCGCTAATCAAAAAGTATTCAGAACAACAAAAGAATGTTAGAAATAACAGAGAATACAATTCTTTAACTAAAGAAGTTGAGTTTCAGGAATTAGAAATTCAATTAGCTGAAAAGCATATTAAAGAATTTAAAGTTCAGATTGAGCAGAAAAAAGAAGTGATTGATGAGACCAAAAGCCGTCTTAAAGATCGTAAAACACACTTAAAACACAAGCGTGGTGAGTTAGATGCTATCTTAGCTGAAACTCAAAAAGAAGAAGAAGCATTACTTAAAAAATCTGAAGATTTCCAAAAGAAATTAGACGAACGTTTAGTCAATGCTTACTTACGTATTAGAAATAATGTTAAGAACGGTTTAGCTGTTGTACCTATTGAAAGAGGTGCCTCTGGAGGATCATTCTTTACTATTCCACCGCAAATTCAAGTAGAAATTGCCTCACGTAAAAAGGTAATAACAGATGAACACAGTGGAAGAATCTTAGTGGATGCTCAACTAGCACAAGAAGAAAAAGAAAAAATGGAGAAAATGTTTGCAAAACTTTAATCCGAAAAAATCAATTTTAAAAGCCTCTATTATTTTATAGAGGCTTTTTTATTAGTATAAATACAAAAACATAAATTGACCACTTCGTTTTAGCAAAACTTTCACAATTTGTTATTAAGGTTTCTTAACTTCATCCGACTGATTAAAAAAGCAAAATTCATTATGAATAAATTAATCATGACTTTGGCCGTTATTTTATTTTTTAGCTGCCAAAATAACGCTCAAAGCAAAGAAAAACAACAGGCTGTAATTGATGCCAAACCTATTGAAGTCCCAATCAAAGACGGAAAAGCAAAGGCGTATTTTGCCAGTGGTTGTTTTTGGTGTGTAGAAGCCGTGTTTGAAAGTGTAAAAGGAGTTGAAGAATCTATAAGTGGTTACGCTGGTGGCCACACTAATAATCCAACTTATCAATCAACAAGCAATAGCTATATTAAAGATCATGCCGAAGCTGTTGAAGTTATCTACGATCCAAAAATTGTTAGTTTTGAAACCTTAGTTGATGTGTATTTCGCTTCTCAAAATCCAACGCAAGTCAACGGCCAAGGTCCTGATAAAGGGTACCAATACCGTTCTATCATTTTTTATCAAAATGAGGCACAAAAGAAAATCATTGAAAAGAAAAAAGCAGCTTTAGCCAAAAAACTTAATGCCAAAATTGCTGCCGAAGTCTATCCTTTTCAGAAGTTTTGGGTTGGTGAAGATTATCATCAAGATTATGAAAAGCGCAACCCAAATCAAAGCTATATTAGAAATGTATCTATTCCGAGGCTTAACCGATTTAAGGCAAAAATGCCGCAGGTTTTAAAAGAAAACCATTAAAATCATGTAGTTCGTCGATAAAATTTGGTTTTTAATCGATAAAAAGTGTATTTTGACGACTTAGTAATACAAGATTACCCAAATCTTAAATACACTTATGATGAAAAACATAACGTTCCTACTTAGCTTTGCTATGCTCTCGTTTGTAGCCTATGCGCAAACACCTGGTGTTTCAGAATTTTCAAACTCCAATCAATACATAGAATATATTCCTGGTAATTTACCTATAATTATATCGGCACCTCATGGTGGTGTCTTACAATCTGGTGAAACCATTGGTGGTGTTTTCTACCCTGATAATGACACCAACCTACCTGATCGTACTTGTGGCACGAATGAAAGAGATGATAATACCGACATCTTGATAAGACGAATTCAAGATGAGATATTTGCTCAAACTGGTGGCTATGCTCATGTTATTATTAACAACCTCCATAGATCAAAAATGGATCCTAATCGCATGCCAAGTGAAGCTTCTTGCGGCAACAGCCATGCGGCTTCTTATTGGGCCGATTTTCATAACTATATCAATGATGCCAGCCAATCTGTAGAAGCAAATTGGGGAAAGGGCTTATATATTGACCTTCATGGTCAAAGCCACACCATACCTAGAATTGAAATTGGCTACAATATTAGTGCTACCGAATTAAACTCTGGTGATTTAAATGCACAATCTATTATTGATAAATCAACAATAATGAACTTAGTCTCTACAAATTTAAATGGCTACTCTCATGAAGAATTGGTGCGAGGTGAAAATAGTCTCGGACAATTATTTCAAGAGGCTCCAGGCGTTTTCTATAATTCAATTGACCCATCTGGACCTGAAACAAGCTACCCTGGATGTGGCGTGAGTTCTGGCTACAGAGCTATTCCAAGTAATTCAAATCATGGCTCTAGTGATTGTGATGACACACAACCTTATAGTAATTCTTATTTTGACGGAAACTTTTACAATAACAGAAGACATGGTTCTGGAGACGGAACTGGGGGACCAGCAAGCATTGGTGGGAGCGGACAAATTGACGGAATTATGACTGAAGTTAATCGTCGTGTTCGTGATTTAGGTGCACCTTTTGATTCTAGACCGAACACTTTAGACCCTTTTGCTATTGATTATGCCCATGTGATTTTAGATTATATACAAATTCATTATGATAATTTTTCAGAGTTTGAATATGCAACCGACACTTACGATATCACAGATACGGACCCTACTCCTACCTTAACAAATGGTATTTCTGGAGGTCTTTATTTGAGCACACCTTCAGGATTAGTAATCGATCAAAACACAGGCACCATTGATGTTTCGGCTTCTACAGTGGGAAACTATACAGTTACATATTCCGTAGGACCAACATCAACCTCAAGCAGTCCTAATCGATATTACAGTACCTCAAGAACTATTGAAATAACTAATGATTTATTAAGTGTTTCCGAAGACAATCGGGTAACTGTTAAACTGTTTCCTAATCCAACCACAGGACTCATAAATTTTGAATCAAATATCCTAATTTCTGAAATAAAAATATTTAGTATCCTTGGGCAACGTGTAAAAACCACGACAATTAATTCTAATGAAACTTCAGTGAATTTATCCGATTTAAGAACAGGGTCTTATGTTATGACCTTTTATGTAGACAATCTTTCAGTAGGTTCAAAACTCATAGTGAAAAACTAAAGACTATAATTTCGTTGCCTTAATCTCAAAAATAAGAGGATATAGTTTGTCCTTTGTTACATAATTGCCAGATTTGGTTTTGACTAAATCTGGCAAAACATTAAAAGGGCTTTCATCATGCTCATTTAAATAGTCTATTCGTAAACCAGCTTCAATAAGTGCATTAATCACTTCACTCAATCCATGGTTCCAGCCATATTCTTTACTAATCATTTTTGAATCTAGATTGGCATATGTGCCTTCATATTCTTCATAAATAGCATCCTCTTGCATATAACCATAAGTCATCACTGGTTTTCCTTCTAAATAATCAAACATCCAAACAATAGGATGAAATTCAGCCATATAAAATTGTCCGCCTTTTTTTAAACGCTCAGCTATCATTTGTCCCCAAGGCTTTAAATCGGGCAACCAACCAATAACACCATAAGATGTGAAAACGATATCAAAATGCGTTTTAACATGCTTCGAAGTGTCTAAAACATTACAGCACACAAATGTGGCATCCAAATCTAATTCGGTATTTAAAGACCGAGCTAAAGCAATACCTTCATCGCTTAAATCAACACCAACGCATTGAGCACCAAGCCTACTCCAACTCAAGGTATCTTGTCCAAAATGACATTGTAAATGCAAAAGGGATTTACCTTTAACATCTTTAAGCGCCTCACGTTCATAAGACATCAGTGAAGATTTCCCTTTTTTAAAAGCATCCAAATCATACATTGCACTTTTAGAATGAACTTTTACCTTTTCATTCCATGTTTGTCTATTGACTTCAAAATGATCTTCTTTCATAATAACCACTACATTTAAAACTCTAAATTAATAATTACTTCGGAACTATTCAGATTGTATTACCTTTATAAAAAAAGAAATGATACGATTACTTACCCTAAGTTCCTTTTTTGTTCTTTTAATGGCTTGCAAAACGGAAACAAAAGAACAACACTCAAAAATAGAATCCTCAACAGAAGTCCAAAAAGAACTATCTATTGCCGAAAAAATAGCAAAAGCTCATGGTTATGACCACTGGAAAAACGTTAATGAAATTGAATTTACCTTTAACGTAGATAGAGGCGAAAATCATTTTGAACGTCGCTGGACATGGCAACCCAAAACAAACTATGTTGTATCGATGGTAAGCAAAGACTCAATATCAATGTATACAAGACATGCTCCCAGTAAAGTCAAAGAAACTGTCGACCCAAAATTTATAAATGTTGATAAAAACTTTATCAATGATAAGTTTTGGTTGCTAATCCCATTCCAAATGGTTTGGGATGAAGGCACAACCCTATCTGAACCGATAAAAGCAGTCACTCCAATAGCTAAAACTGAAATGAATAAAATCACTTTAACTTACAGTAGTGAAGGTGGCTATACACCTGGTGACGCCTATGATATTTTTTATGATGAAGATTTTATAATTCGAGAGTGGATTTTTAGAAAAGGAAATTCTGAAACCCCAACAATGGCTACCACTTTTGAAAACTATGAAGATTTTACTGGTATTAAAATTGCTAAAAATCATAAAACGGCAGAAGGCAATTTTAACCTATACTTTTCTAACATAAAAGTGAAATAGTTAAGGATTATATCTTAAAAAAATATTAAAACTAACGGTTTCATGTAATTTGAACATCCAAGTAGCGACCAACAGACGTATATAAAGTATATTAATATTCCGCCATTGGCGCCTATATATATTCAAAGCGCTTCAATTATTTAGTTGAAGCGCTTTTTACTTACCCTTTAAATCCATCTTTAACATGTGTGCCATCACAGTAAGGCTTGTTATGTGAAGCGCCACAGCGACAAAAAGCAGTCGTTTTATTTTTTAATTCTTCCTTACCATCTTTATAGGTTACTTTTAGTGTACCGTAAACTAATAAAGGACCATCTTTTAAAACTTCAACTTTGGTTTCTAAGGTTTCTGCTTGTATATTTTTTTCTCCATGTCTATAATACCCTAAGGCGCCTGAAGGACAAGCTTTCACTTGTTTAACGAGAGCTTCAGTAGACGCTGCATCCATGTTAATCCATGGGCGCTCTTTAGGCTGAAACACCTCGCCAAGACCATTAACACAAATTGCAGAATGAATACATTTTTCAGCTTCCCAAGTTATGGTTAGTTCTCCATTGGTATATTCTTTAGTCTTTCCCATAATTTTATCATTTTATTAAAGATACTAAAAAAAGGGTTTTCTTTTTCTTCGGAAAATGCGAAGCTTAGCTATTTCGTTCTACCATAATTATTCTTATTTTTGTTTGATACCATAAAATCAACAACCTTGTCCAACTATAAATTAGGTCTTGAATATGCACAGCAACAAGATCAAAATGATAATCTTTCAGCCTATAGAGATCAGTTCCATATTCCAAAAGATAACCATGGAAATGAGCTCATATACATGACTGGAAATTCGCTAGGATTACAACCTAAAATCACAAAAAGTTACATCAACCAGGAGCTTGAAGACTGGGCAAACCTTGGCGTTGAAGGACATACAGAAGGCAAAAACCCTTGGTTACACTATCATGAGTTTTTAACTGAAACCATGGCTTCAATTGTGGGAGCGAAACCCTTAGAGGTTGTGGTGATGAATTCACTTACAGCTAACCTTCATTTTATGATGGTGAGCTTCTACAAACCAACTCCAAAACGCTATAAAATTTTAATTGAAGCTGATGCCTTTCCAAGCGATAAGTATGCCGTAGAATCGCAGTTGCGCCATCATGGTTATGATGATAAAGACGGCTTAATTTTATGGAAAGCCCGAGAAGGCGAAGAGTTAGCTAACTATGACGATTTAGAAACCATTTTAAAACAACAAGGTGACGAAATTGCCTTAGTTATGATTGGCGGTGTAAACTATTATACGGGACAGTTTTTTGATTTAAAACGCATCACGCAATTGGGACATAGCTATGGATGTATGGTCGGATTTGACTGTGCGCATGGTGCTGGAAATGTGCCACTAAATCTTCATGATTCTGGAGCCGATTTTGCCGTTTGGTGTAGCTATAAATACTTAAACTCCGGACCAGGAAGTTTATCTGGTGCTTTTGTTCACGAGCGTCATGCCTACCGAAAAGACCTTAACCGGTTTACAGGCTGGTGGTCACATAACAAGACTACCCGTTTTAGAATGCGTGACGACTTTGATCAGTTACCTGGTGCTGAAGGCTGGCAACTTAGTAATCCGCCTATTTTATCGATGGCTGCTATACGTGCATCATTAGATGTGTTTGCTGCAGCAGGATTTGATAAGTTATGTCAAAAATCGAAACAACTTACTGGTTATTTTGAGTTTTTATTGAATCAACTAGATAATTCAGACATCAAAATTATCACGCCTAGTAATCCTGACGAACGTGGGTGCCAACTATCGATCCAGGTTAAAAATGCCGATAAAAGCTTACATACAAAACTTACTGAAGCTGGTATCATAACCGATTGGAGAGAACCAGATGTGATTCGTTGTGCTCCTGTACCTCTTTATAATTCCTTTAAGGATGTGTATGGGTTTGTAGAGCGTTTAAAAACAATATTGAATTAAATAATGGGATTCTGAAACCATTTCAGAATAACTATAATCATATGCATAAACAACAAAACATACTCATTATTGGAGCCGGACTCTGCGGAAGCTTACTCGCTTTACGACTAGGCCAACGAGGTTATAACGTAACGGTTTATGAAATGCGTCCCGATTTACGTAAGACAGATATTTCAGCAGGACGATCCATTAACTTAGCATTTTCTGATCGTGGTAATAAAGCCATGAAATTAGTTGGTATCGAAGACAAAGTCAAATCACTTTGTATTCCAATGAACGGACGAATGCTGCACGATAGAGAAGGCAATACCTTTTTATCAAATTACAGTGGCAGAGATCATGAGTATATCAATTCTATTTCTAGAGGTGAACTTAACGGACTCCTATTAACCGAAGCCGAAAAACACGACAATGTCACCATTCATTTTAATAAAAAATGTAAATCGGTAGATTTTGAAAAAACAACAGCCCTGTTTCAAGATTATAATACTAAAGATGAGTTTATCGAAGATGCAGATACCATTATTGCAACTGATGGTGCTGGTTCTGCTTTGCGTAAAAGTTATTATTTAGGTAAGAAATTTTTATTCAGTTTTTCGCAAGACTATCTCACGCATGGTTATAAAGAACTCTCTATTTTACCTTCGGAAACTGGAGATTACAAAACTTATAAAAATGCCTTACACATTTGGCCACGAGGTGATTTTATGGTGATTGCCTTACCAAACTTAGATGGTAGCTTTACAGTCACTCTGTTTTTAAGTTATGATGAAGGCGAATATAATTTTAATAATCTTACTACTCCTAAACGTGTCACCGAATTCTTCCAGAAAGAATTCCCTGATGCTTTAGAGCTCATGCCAAATCTTGTTGATGACTTTTTTGAAAATCCAACAGCACCTCTCGGAACGGTTAAGTGTTCGCCCTGGCATTACAAAGGCAACACCTTACTAATGGGAGATTCTGCACACGCCATCGTTCCTTTTTATGGTCAGGGCATGAATGCATCTTTTGAGGATGTTGTAGAATTTGACGCGGTTTTAGACAAACATGAAGGGGATTGGGAAACTATATTTTCTGAATATGAAAAAACCAGAAAGAAAGACACCGATGCCATTGCCGACTTAGCGATTGATAATTTTCATGAAATGAAAGACCATGTTGGACAAGCCCTGTTTCAGGAAAAACGAAAAATTGAAATGGCACTTGAAAAAGAGTTCCCCGATGCATACGCTTCTAAATACAGCCTGGTCACTTTTAATGAGCACATCGGTTATCGCGAAGCTATGCTTAGAGGTCGTGCGCAAGACAAGGCCATACTTAATATGTTAGCAGATGGTATCATCTCTACTGCAACACCTATTAAAACGATTTTAGACAAAGTAAAGAGTGAAACCGAAGCGATTTTAGAAGATGATAGAATTGCTGGATTACATTAAATAATTATGAGCGAAAACACCGTAACACCAAGAGGCGCTTATCCGCATGTTAAACAAGTTGGCGATTTTATTTTCGTTTCTGGAACCAGTTCTAGACGACCAGATAATTCTATTGCTGGAGTTGATATCATTGATGAAATGGGCACCAAGCGTTTAAATGCTTACACCCAAACGCAAGAAGTTTTAAAAAATATTGATAAGAATTTACAAAAGGTTGGAGCTAGCCTAAACGATGTTGTTGATGTGACTTCATTTTTAGTTAATATGAATGACTTTGCCGATTATAATAAAGCTTATGCAGAGTTTTTTGATAAAGCCACAGGACCAACCAGAACTACCGTTGCTGTGCATCAATTACCACATCCCGATTTGGTAGTCGAAATAAAGGTCATGGCCTACAAATCTAAATAAGATTCGTAACATTTATTAAAAACAGACTACTAACCAATAGAATTACTTAACTTTAACTTACCTCAAACCAACCATCGCTTAATCACTTTTATTTTGTAAATGTGATTAAATTCTTTCGAAAAATCCGGTTAAACCTTCTCTCAGAAGGAAACACCTCAAAATACTTCAAATACGCCATTGGCGAAATTATTCTTGTGGTTATTGGTATTCTCATAGCACTTCAAATTAATAATTGGAATGATATCAGAAAAGAAAAAAATGAACTCAAACAATATTTGGCTAAGATTAGTAACAATATCGTCTTAGATATCAAGAATCTAAATGTCATAAAAACAAGAAGGCAAGAAACTAACACAGCATGTCAAAAAGCATTAGCCAATTTTCAAAAAGATGATTATGACTTAGTTGTAAACATGCATGCGGCAAATGCTTTTATAGATTTTTACTTCGCCCCAAACCAAAGCGGTTATGAGGCTTTAAAGAACTCTTCTTATTTAGGCAAGATTAATGGCACCAGAGTCGATAGTTTAATAGACAGTTACAACACCATTGTAAATAAGACCATAAGTGAAGAAAACAGTTACTTCAACTTTATAGAAAGCATGGAAGTCATTTGGACATCAAAATATGATATGTCGGAGTTTATTAGTTTATATATGAATCAAAATATATTAAACGAAGAAGAACTCGATGACAATCTAAAAAGAAAACTCAAAGCGACATTTGCCGACGAAAGTTTCAGATCCTCAGTAACAAGATGCGCAGTTCAAACTCAGATGATTCAGTATTATGACGAATTAATCCATACGGGTAAAGAATTAATAAACGAAATAAAAAAGATTTCGATGATTAAGTTCTTTAGATCTATTCATATTGAATTACAGTTAAAAATATTATTAAGGCTATTAATTAATTTAAAATAACAAATTCATGAAAAACAAAAAACCAGATTGGTCAAAAACAGAATTACAGATATACATCATGCTTCTCTGTGCCAATGCCGATAAAAAGGAAACCGAGGAAGAACTGGAAATGATTCAAAGAAACACTTCCAAAAAAACCTTTCTCAAGATGTATCAAAAGTTCCATAAGCATTCTGAAAAAAAGCGATTAAAAAAAATTGAAGATGTGATTGACAATCACAACTATTCTCAGATGGAACTCGCTGCTTTTAGAAGAGAAATGTACAAGATTTTCTTTTCAGATGGTAAGTTTAGCATGCTAGAAGAACGGTTAGATTGGACTTTAGATAATATACTGTATTAATCGAAATGATTAAATTTTTTCGACACATACGTCAGAACCTTCCCTCTGAAGGAAACACCTCAAAATACTTCAACATATAAATGTGCTTAAAGCGATTAACCTATCGAAGCCAATTAAAAAAAACGCATGAATGTTGCCAGTAACCTTATTGATTTAATTACCGAAATGACACTAGACAACCACTAAATTATTTCAATTTAAAGCAATGAACTATTATGAAAAATTAGAGCTAAAAATAGAATTTCAGCTAAATAAAATTTAACTTGTAAGCTCGAAATAATAGTTCAAAAAATGAACATTCAAAACTATATTAACGGAAATTTCCACAATCCAATTGACAACAACTGGATAGACAACTACAACCCGTCTAATGGTGAGGTTTATGGGCAAATTCCTAACTCGTCTACAGAAGATGTAGAGAATGCCTACATCGCTGCAAAATCGGCACTTCCAGGCTGGTCGCAAACTGGTTTAGAAGAGCGCAGCCGTATACTTATCAGGGTCTCTGAGCTACTGGAAGCCAACTTACAGCGCTTTGCTGAAGCAGAATCTAAAGATAATGGGAAACCTATTTCATTAGCAAAAGCAATTGACATTCCAAGGGCAGCTAGTAATTTTAGATTCTTCGGACATGCGATAACTCAATTTGCAAGTGAAAGCCATGAAAGCACAGGGCAACAAGCTATAAACTATACATTGCGTCAACCTATTGGCGTTGTGGGCTGTATTTCACCCTGGAACCTTCCACTCTATTTGTTTACCTGGAAAATCGCACCAGCACTTGCTGCAGGAAATTGTGTTGTGGCAAAACCCAGCGAAGTCACACCGATGACTGCTTATTTATTAGGCGAAATTTGTAACGAGGCTGGCCTTCCTAAAGGCGTTTTAAATATTGTTCACGGACTGGGCGGTTCGACAGGACAAGCCATTATAGAACACCCAGATATTAAAGCCATTTCATTTACTGGAGGCACCGCAACGGGAACTCATATTGCCAAAGTAGCAGCGCCAATGTTTAAAAAATTATCACTTGAATTAGGTGGAAAAAATCCGAATATCATTTTTGCCGATTGTGATTATGAAGACATGCTCAATACAACCGTCCGTTCATCATTTGCCAATCAAGGTCAGATTTGCCTCTGCGGAAGTCGGATTTTTGTAGAAGCAACAATTTATGATCAATTTAAAACCGATTTCGTCGCGAAAGTAAAGCAACTTAAAGTTGGACATCCATCTGAAGCTGACACTGATATTGGCGCCTTAGTCTCAAAATCGCATCTAGATAAAGTTAAAGCATACATTCAGATTGCTAAAGACGAAAACGGTACCATCTTGTGTGGCGGCAATGCGGTGACAGTCAATGGTTATGAAAACGGTTACTATCTCGAACCTACGGTTATTGAAGTGCCTAATGATGACTGCCGTGTTAATCAGGAAGAAATTTTCGGACCCGTAGTGACCTTGATGCCATTTCACAGTGAAGATGATGTGTTGCAAATGGCCAATAAAGTCAAGTATGGATTATCAGCGACGCTGTGGACCAACAATTTAAAACGCACCATGCGTCTAAGCAACCAATTACAATCTGGAATTGTTTGGGTCAATACTTGGATGCTGCGCGATTTACGAACTCCATTTGGAGGCGTTAAAGCATCGGGTGTTGGACGTGAAGGCGGCTTTGAAGCCTTGCGTTTCTTTACCGAAGCTAAAAATATCTGTATTAAATATTAAACAAAACACCACATGAACTACAAAATAATTACGCTGCTTTTAGTATTCATCAGTACATTTGCATTTGCTCAAGACGACTGGAAAACCTTAGAAAAAGATAATTTTAGTCTTATATATCCTAGTCATTGGGAATACAGTGAAAAAAAACCTCAGCCCTCTGTAAAATTTTTACTGTTTGCTGAAGTAGAATCACAAAAGAAAGATTTTTTCAGAGAAAATATCAATCTCAATTCTGAAAGTTTAAAAGGTCAAAACATGAGTCTTTCTGAATATACTAAAATCTCAATAGACAATATTAAAGCCGAACTGCCAACGGCTAATTTTATATCAAACACGAGCATAAAAGTAAATGGCATTGATGTTTCAGATATTGTATGGTCTAATAAGTTTGGAAAAGTAGATTTGAAATTTAGACAATTTCTAATGGTTTATAAAGGAGAGGCTTATGTTATTACTTATACGGCTACTGCTTCAGAATTTGACGACTACGGAACGATTGCAAACACCATTTTAAACAGTTTTAAATTCACAAAATAAATGAACCTAGAACTCAATAATAAATACGCATTAGTCTGCGGAAGTACCGCAGGAATCGGAAAAGCAACAGCTTTAGCTTTAGCCGAAGAAGGCACGATTGTAACTTTAATTGCCAGAAACGAAGCTAAGTTGAAAGCGACACTAGCCGAATTACCTCAACATAGAAACCACAGCTATATCGTTGCCGATTTTTCCAATCCTAAAGAATTAAAATCAAAAGTAAACGCTTACATCACTGAAAATCACGGATTCCATATTCTGGTAAATAATACTGGAGGTCCAAAAGGTGGTCCTGTTTTTTCTGCTGAAATCGACGAATTTGAAAATGCCTTTACGCAGCATTTAAAATGCAACCACGTCTTGGCTCAAGCTGTGGTTCCGTTTATGAAAAGCGAAAACTATGGTAGAATTATTAACGTGATTTCAACTTCTGTAAAGCAACCTCTCGATGGTTTAGGCGTAAGCAATACCATTAGAGGCGCTGTGGCCAACTGGAGTAAGACTTTAGCTAACGAATTAGGTGCATTTGGTATTACGGTAAACAATGTACTTCCTGGAGCTACAGGTACAGAACGCTTATCGGAAATCATAAAAAACAAATCGGCAAAAACCGGAAAAACTGAAGATGAAGCGGCCAACGCCATGCGTAGTGCTGTCCCAGCCAAACGCTTTGCTAAACCCGAAGAATTAGCTGATGCTATCACCTTTTTAGCCAGTGAACGTGCTGCTTATATCAACGGCATCAACCTTCCAGTAGATGGAGGTCGCACTAAAAGTTTATAGCTCTTAATCGGTTTGCTGAATCGGCTGTTGTTTTCCTGAATTTGAGATGAAAACTTGATAAAGAAGATTCGGTTTGAAGTGTCGAGTGACTGATGCTATAATTCCAATTTTTATTACTAATTTTATTGAATTGATGAATTTGCGTTAAGGATTGAAGCGACATCCTCTAGCGGTTCCGTTAGAGATACAGCGGAAAGCCTGACCCTCTTTAGGGTAACGCCCAAAATATATACACTATGAGTACCTTATTTCCACCTATAAATTTTAAAGCCTGGATTGAAGAAAATCGGCATTTACTAAAACCGCCTGTTGGTAATAAAGTGGTTTGGAAAGATGGCGATTTTATCGTTATGGTTGTTGGTGGTCCTAATAGCCGTAAAGATTACCATTATAATGAAACCCCAGAATTTTTCTATCAGGTAGAAGGAGATATGGTTTTAAAAGTAATTGATAAAGGCACGCCTAAAGATATTCATATTAAAGAAGGGGATATTTTTTTACTTCCTCCCAAAGTACCTCATTCACCGCAACGTGGTGCTAATACTGTAGGTTTAGTGATTGAATATCCAAGAGAAAAAGGGGTTCAAGATGCCTTACTTTGGTTTTGTGAGAACTGTACCACCAAATTATATGAGGAAGATTTTACGCTCGATAATATCGAAACCGATATGCCTAAGATATTTGACAAATATTATGGTGATACCGAAAAACGTAGCTGCCCAAATTGTGGTGAAGTGATGCAGCCTCCCAAAAAAGTAAAAATAGACTAATTACACTTTAGCATCATAGCCAATCGTTGTTGAACTAAAACTAAAATGATTCTTGCTAATGCAGGAATGACACAGATGAAAGAAACACGCAAACTTAGAATAAACGGTCATTCACACTTACTGCCTTACCCTGAAGATATTCCAGAATTCATGAAAGATAAAGGGATTTTCTGGGTTGATAAGGACAGAAAATTTATGCTACAAAAAGACTGGAATCGTCCTATTACCGATTCGAGTTTTTTCTTAGATGAAAAACTAGCCTGGATGTCGCATTTTAAAATAGATCATGCGGTTGTTTTAAACCTTTCTCAACTCTATGGAAATGGTCTGCGATTGGAAGAAATGAAACAAGCTTTGCGTTTTCAGAATGATTTTAATGCTAAAATTCAGCATGATAATCCTAGTAAATTTACCTGTGGTTTTGTGGTACATCCTGGTTTTGTGCGTGGAGCCTGCTGGGAAATTGAACGCTGTGTAGAAGAGTTAGGCATGCAACTCTTGTGTTTACCAACACATTATATGGATACTATTGGAACTTGGCGCTGTATTTTTGATGAAGAAAATGAGCCTATTTTTGAGCTGGCTAACAAATACAATCTCGCTGTAGAAATTCACCCTTACGATGGAGAAAAGTTTATTAAACTCCAAAATACATCTTGGCGTTTTCATTTAATTTGGATGTTAGCACAATGTGCCGATGCTTACCACTTTTTAACCTTAAACGGTTATTATGAAAAATATAAAAACATGCGGATTTGTTTTGCTCATGGCGGACAACTAGCACAAATTAATTTGGGAAGACGTATTCAAGGCTTTGATGGACGTCCCGATTTATTTGAAGGAAAAAGCCACCCAAGAAAAGCGGTTGGGCATCCTAATATCTTTTTTGACACTTTAGTTCATGATACTGGCGGTTTAGAGTTATTAATTAAAAACCAAGGCTCTAAACAAGTGATTATGGGATTAGACGATCCTTATCCTTTAGGGGAAATGGAAAGTGAAAAACAGTCGTCGTATCCTGGTAAAATTTTAGATCTCGCCATGCAACGTGATATCATTAGTGAAGTAGAACGTGATGCCATTTGGGAAGACAATGTTATTCAATGGCTTTGTGGTGACGATCAAGCTGCAAAAACCAAATTAGTTAATAGAATTTTAGGCCACTAAGCATGACTGATGTTTCAGAATTTTATATTCTTTCACACATCTTCATTTCATTGGTTGGAGCAATATTACTTTTAGCCATATGGTCAAATATCAGGCAACGTTTTAAGCAATTACTAGAAGAAAACGACACTCAAAAACGTGTAGACAAAGGTTTATTGTATTTAAGTCTGGCGATGTTTGTTTGGGTCATTTCCGGATGCTGGTCTTACGCAGGTCATTATTTTTCATTTAAGGAAGCCTTGTCATTTCAGTTTGGTATTCATTTGCTATCTATCGTTAATAATATGTTTTTGTTATTGGCGTTGTTCTACTTTTATTATGCACCACAATTTATTTATAATAATAAAAAGAATATCAAAACCATTTTAATAGTCATTGTATTAACGGCTATCCTTACAAGTGGTCTTTCTGCTTTTCCCGAACTAAACGCCAATTATAGTGGTGTGAATATAAATGCCATTCCTGATTTAATGCTCTCGGCGTTTTTATGTTCTTTATTAGGCATTTCACTTTTTAGAACATTTGCCTATCGCGGTTTAAAAATAGTTGGTGTGATTTCGGTACTGGTCATCGTACTCGTCTTTTCTTCGCAACTCTCTGAAGTCTTTATTAACTATGGCAATAACTTTAGCAATAACCTCATTAAAATTATTGCAAAGACTTCCTTAATTTCCATATTTTTAGTGCTGGCAACTACTTGGGTGATTCGGTTAGCAAACATGCCTAAACCTAATGAAATGACCATTAGTTTTCTGGATTGGAGTTTGGTAAAAATCAGTATTCCGACTAAAGGTGTTTTTGAAGAAACTATAGACTTTGGTTCTAAAACCACGCAATACAAGAACCTTTTAAAATTTGCGATCCGACGTAAATATGGCGAAGGTGAATCGCAAAGTTTAATCGTAAGTTTAGGTGGTGAAATTAAAAACCAAACCTATCTTACCCGAATTATAGATAATATAAATACGATTTTAAAATTAGACAGTAATCAATCTCTCGAACGACGAGATGTATTCACTTTTATTGGTGAAGGACGTTACAGATTACGTATGATTCCTAATCACATCACTATTGATGCAACCCTACTCGAAGAGTTTTGCAAAACTCCCGAAAACTCAGACTATAGTTCGCTTATTCATAAAATATAACTCTGGTTACAATTAAGCACAATTCATTATAATTTGCTATAATTAGTTACAAGGTTCGTACTTGAGACAGGCTCTAAATATATTGGCTCAAAATCAAAACAACGAACAGATGTCTACTGTAAATTCTAATGAAGTCTTCGGACACCCTAAAGGTTTAATTTATTTATTTTTTGCTGAATTATGGGAACGCTTTTCCTTCTACGGAATGCGAGCACTTCTCGTACTTTACATGACCAAACAATTACTGTTTACAGACGACATGGCCTTTGGAGTATATGCAGCTTATATGTCGCTCGTATATGTGACACCCATGATTGGTGGCATTTTAGCCGATAAAATTTTAGGTTTTAGAAAAGCCATCCTATTAGGCGGAATACTCATGGCTTTAGGGCATTTTTTTCTCACTTTTGAGCATCCCGTTTTCTTTTATGGCTCCTTAGGCTTAATCATTGTAGGCAATGGCTTTTTTAAACCCAATATCTCGTCTTTTGTTGGAGATTTGTACCATGAAGGAGATGCAAGACGTGATTCTGGATTTACAATTTTCTACTTAGGAATTAATTTAGGAGCTGCTATAGCACCTTTGGCCTGTGCTTGGTTTGCCGAAACCTATGGTTGGCATTACGGTTTTGTGCTTGCCGGAATTGGCATGGTTGCAGGTTTAATCGTTTTTAACAGAGGGCTTAAAAATGATGTATTTGGCAGCAAAGGCTTGGTTCCGAATACTGAAACTTATCAAAAACAAATACTGGGTTTAAATCGCGGCAGATGGATTAGCATTGTCGCATTTTTATCGGTGCCTCTCTTTGCTCTTATTGTTAAGTTTCATGAATTTGAACATTATTTAGTTTGGGTGATTTCGGTATTTTTAATAGTATACATCATCTATATTTTAAAAACAGTAACACCTAAAGAAAAAAAGCGATTAATTGTCGCTGTTTATTTTACCATACTATATACTTTATTCGCTGCTATTTTTGAGCAGGCTGGTAGCTCTCTAACATTATTTGCCGATAGAAATGTAAATCTTGTAGGCATGGATGCTGCAGGCACCAATAGTATCAATGCAGGATTTATCATTCTTTTGGCGATTCCTTTTTCAATGCTCTGGACCTTTTTAAGCAAGCGCAACAGCAACCCGAATTCTGCTATTAAATTCGGATTAGGATTGGTCTTTTTAGGATTAGGATTTGTCGTTTTTGCCCTATCTGCTCATAGCATTGACGAATTCGCCAGAACATCCATGACTTACCTCGTATTAGGCTATTTGGTACTCACTATTGGAGAATTATTTTTATCACCAATAGGCTTATCAAAAATGACCGAATTATCACCTTTAAAGTATGTTGCTTTTATTATGGGTGTTTGGTTTTCTGCTAATTTCTACGGACATTTCTTTGCAGGAAAAATTGCCAAATTAACAACCGTAACCGAAGGTGAAACCAATGTATTTACCACAGGTGTTTTTGGAGATATTGTTGAAACCATCACTGGAATCACTCCAGAAATTGCCATGCAACATGGTGAAAACTTTCAGCAGCTTTACTCTTATCTTTCAGTTTATGCGACCTTTGGTGTTATTAGTGTGATTGTTGGTATATTTGCGATACTAATCGCACCAATTATCAAAAAAATGATGTCTGGTGTCCATTAATATGTTATGCATTTCTTACCTGAACATTTAGACGACTATATTGTAGCACATTCTCAAGAAGAACCTGAATTACTACAACAACTTACAAGAGAAACTTATCAAAAAATATTGCAACCTATCATGCTTAGCGGTCCTTATCAAGGTCGGGTTTTGAGTATGATTTCTAAGCTAATCAGACCTCAAAAAATATTAGAGCTAGGAACCTTTACAGGGTATGCTACCTTATGTTTAGCTGAAGGATTACCATCTGATGGCGAAATTCACACAATTGATGTCAATGAAGAGCTGGTTGATTTTCAGCGCAAGTATTTTGACCGCTCTGAATACGGTTCACAAATTCATCAACATTTGGGCAATGCTTTGGATATCATTCCTGAATTTGACATTACATTTGATTTGGTATTTATTGATGCCGATAAGCCTAACTATGTTAATTACTTCCATTTGATTATTGATAAACTTAACTCTGGAGGTATTATTTTATCAGACAATGTCCTTTGGCATGGAAAGGTTATTGAACCTTTAGACAACAAGGATCATTCTACAAAAGCAGTTTTAGAGTTTAATACGCTTTTAAAAAATGATGATAGAATTGAAACGGTTTTACTTCCCATTAGAGATGGCCTCTCTATAAGTAGAAAAAAATAAATTTTAAGAAACCTTACTTAAAGCATAATCTGTAGCTTCTAAGGATTTTGCTTTTTCTATATGCTCTGAAATGGTTTGAAAAAACTCGTAGTTATCAAAAGGTTTGGTGATGATCCCATCAAAACCAATACATTTATAATCGGTTTTAATTTGATCAATATCGGCAGCCGTTAAAGCAATAATAGGTGTTCTTGTATCAAATTCACGTATGGCTTTAGTAGACTCGTTGCCATTCATAACTGGCATGTTGATATCCATCAATATCAAATCAAAAGCGGTTTGTTTATGAGCCTCTAATGCTTCTTTTCCGTTGGTTGCGATCACACATTCGTAATTTTCTTTCTGTAATAGATTTTGAGTTACGATTTGATTAATCTTATTGTCTTCGGCAACTAAAATTTTGTATTTCTTAGTCTCTCCAATTGATTCACCTTCTAACTTTTTGGTTTTAACCGTTTCAGATTTTACGTCTCTATCAATTTCAAATGTGAGTTCAAAACTAAAGGTGGTTCCTAAGCCTAATTCACTTTCAACTTCTAAGGTACTGCCAAATAATTCAATAATATTCTTTGTAATAGGCAAGCCCAAACCAGTACCTTGATAATTGGTATTGTTATTTTTATCTAATTGAGAGAAATTCTCAAATATCATTTTTTGCTTTTCCTTCGGAATGCCTGGACCATCATCTTCGACTTCAAAGCTCAAACTAACATAATCCCCTTCAATATTTAATAGTTTAACCCGAACATCAATTTTACCATTTTCGGTAAATTTAATGCTGTTACCTATGAGATTAATGAGGACTTGTGACATTCGGACATTATCACATTTAATAAATTCTGGGACATTTTTATCTACCGTAATCTGTATTTTATTATTCGCTTCTTCTAATCTGTAATCAAAAGAATTCACCAAATTCTCCAACAATAATCTAATGTTTACAGTCACATTCTTAAGTTCTATTTTTTGAGATTCTATTTTTCCGATTTGCAAAATATCATTGACAAGATTCAATAAATAATCTCCTGAATACTTTAAAGACTTTAAAAATTTCGAATCTTTCTCACTTAAATTATTGTTTTTAAGCAAAATAGATGTCAGCCCAACAACACCATATAAAGGTGTTCTTAGTTCGTGCGTAACATTAGAAATGAAGTTACTTTTTAATTCCGAAGACTTTTCAGCTTGGTTTTTAGCGGTTTCAAGTTCAACATTTCTTAACCTCAGCATATTACTCAGTTTCCGTTTAGACATATAGCTTCTATACATGGTAAGCAAAGAAATAATAAGCAAGAATATGGTTATGGAAATAATAACATTTACATTTTTAATTTTATTGTTCACAGCCAGCTGCTCGATGCGTTCATTATTGGCAAGTTGCGCCACATTTTTATAGTTTTCAATGAGAAACCTGGATTTAACGATAATATTTTGTCTGATTTGGTCTTCATTGAGAAACCTATCCCGATAATTATTGTGAGAAATTAAAGCATTATAAGCTTCTTTATCCTTTTCTAACATAGCATAAGTTAAAGACATGTTTTTATACACATCACTTAAAAGCTTATGTTTATTGGAGGCATCAATTGCATTTTGTCCTTCTAAAAGCTGAACAGCATTAGCAAATTTCATATTCGCACTGTTGTAAAATGCCTTAGTAAAGAAATAGATGCCTTTGATGTAATTCCATTTGGCTCTCGAGTAACCATGATCGTCTATATATTTTAAATCGTCGGCTGCTCTGGACAAATAAATCAGTGCTTTTTCTGAATTATGCACCTCTAAATAAGCTTCAGCCAAATACAATTTGGTATTGAGTAATAAAACGGCTCTTTTATCGGTATTGTCTTGATCACGAACCTCTTGTTTTTTAGCATAAAAAAGGGCCTTTTCAAAATAAGGAATAGGATTTACAGGCGGCTTTTTTTGCATATACATTTTACCTAAATGCAGGTATGAGCTCGCCAGTAAAAAGTTATCATTGCTTATTCGTGAGGCTTTAATGACCTGTGTAAAACTAGCTTCTGCTTTCTCATATTCATGCATAAAGTCGTAAATCTTACCAATCGTAAAATTTGCTTCTGCTTGTCCATAACTATCATTTATAGAATCTGATAATTTAATGGCTTGGTTAAATAGCTTGAAGGATTGAGCAATATCATTAGTATTGTAATGATGTAATGCTACTGCGTTGATACTATCAATTTTATTGATGAGTGCTCTTTCGGTTTGACCAAAAGATAAAAACGAACATAACAGAAAACAGAATAGTAGGTTTGCTTTCATAATAGGCTTTAGGTTAATTTGGGAGGATTAAAGTATCTCTAATTGAAGTACTTATAACAAAATAATCGTTGAACTCATCTTTTTATTGGATGAACTTCATATTTTAAAAACCGAATCCGTTGAACTGCATCCTAAATTTTGGTTGATTCAACAAAAAATCCTCTCCAAAAACTGAAGAGGATTTAAAATACTGTTGTTTTATTTAATTATTGAACGGCTTGCCAAGCATCAATGTTTCCATAACCAAAACTACTGTTTTTGTACGGATAGAATTCGGCAGACTGCTTCAACCTATTTAACACTTGTGTTCTGCTCCAAGTTGGATGTCTAGACCATACTAGAGCTGCAATTCCCGCTGTAGTTGCTGTAGCCACCGAAGATCCTCCTGTATAACGTCTATCTCCATTATAGAATCCTAAAACCGGAGGTGCCTTACTGGTGTTGTTATCGCCTTCCATTATGATGGTAAAATCAATTTTATTTCCGCTATGACAGGTATCACAACGCTCATAATTACTACCATCATTAACACCTGTAACCGCTACTGTTTCGCTCATAGTTGCTGGAAAAATCACACCAAATCCATTGGTAAAACTTGTAGAAGTTCCTCCAGCAGCGAAGATTAACTTATTCTTACTATACGCATATTTTACGGCATCTTTTATATTTCCTATAGACCAAACATAACCTATAGACATCGAAATAATTTTTACATCACTTCTATTTCCTAATTGGGTTAAGGCTTTAGAAACACCTTTACGTTCGTGGTAATCATTTAATAAGACATCTTCAGTAGCACGATAAGCCACTAAGTTTGAATTGTAAGCAACGCCAACTGGCATACCATTGTCATTACGTGGTGCTGCCATAGTTGAGCCCATTGCTGTACCATGACCGCATTTGTCGTGAGGCCCATCATAATTGCTTGACCACCACCAATTTGAATCTATAAATGTACCGTATTTTTGAACGAAGCGTCCACTAGAAACACCATCGTTAAATCCAGAGGTATTTAGCAAAGGTTGCGATGCTGAAACACCCGTATCAATTAAGCCTATTGTTACACCTGAGCCTGTAGACAAACTCCAAGCTTGCTGAATGTTATGTTCACTAAAGTTCCAGGCGACTTGAGCGTTATTCGGACTAATAGTTGTGTAGTGCGACGGATTAATATAATCGCCATTTTTATCACATCCCGAGCTCGAGCGGTATGCAACTTCATTATAGGTAAATTGATTATACCCATTAGGTTCTAAATAACGAACATTTTTATTTTTTCTGAGGGCTACAATAGTTTCAATAGATGCAACACCTACATCAATCACATTAAGAATCTCCTGTTCTACAACTTTTAATTCTTGCTTGTTAATCTTCTCTTTATCTGAAACGATATCCAGTAAGGCCTCTTTTTTTGCTTCTAATTCAGGATCTCTGGTTTCGCTAAAACTTTGTCCTTCATTCCCATAACCTATAGTAAGAACATTTTGACCATGCACAACTGCGCTCCATAAAAAGTGCGCATCTTCTTTACTCCAGTCAAAATCGCCAGTCGCTCTAATTGTTTCACTAATTCGGTTATTAATTTCTTGAACCGTAAGCGGTTCTTTTGGAAATTGAATCTCTTGAGATTCTGTTTCAATAATGGCATCTTCTTTTGCACAAGATACTATGGTAATCGCTAGAAGAAGCAACACCTTTAGGTACATGTTTTTCATTTAATATGATTTAGATTGGTTAATGATGTTCTAAATATATTAAATTATTGAAATTAAATCACGCTTATAATTGCGATTTTATTAAAAAATAGTAGAAAAAAATAGAAATTTAATAGTTACGGATTTCGTCTTACTGAACCTGTAAAATCTTCAAGGTCGTCCTTTACTTTATTAATTTCTTGGGTAATATCTTTGGTTAAATCGGTATCAATACCTTGCTTTTCTGCACTTTTAGTGATTTCAGATTTGATATCACTTGTAGCATCTCTAAGCATGCGCATCCCTTTACCTAAGCCACGAGCAACCTCAGGTATTTTATCTGCACCAAATACCATGACAACAATAACAAGAATAAACAAGATTTCTTGAAAGCCTAAAAATAAAAATGTCGCTGAATAAATCACGTTGCAAATATAATGAGATGTTTTATTATAATGAGGTATTATATACCAAAAAAGAGCTGATAAGACTATCAGCTCTTTTTTAATATTGAAACTAGGTTTAACCCTTTACTTTAGTCTTAAATTTATCAAATTCACTTTCTTCAACTTCTTTTGGCCAAGAATTATTTGACGTATCGATATCTGCCGTTTCCAATTTTGGATCTATAGTAATAGCTACAATTTCTTTTTCTGAAGCTACTGCTTTAGAGACCTCATTGTCATTAAATCTCCAAATTTGAGCAGGATAAGTTTCAGTTTTTGTTGTACCATCGGCATAGGTGAACTCAACAATTATTGGCATGACCAATCCGCCTGGCTTTTCAAAAGTGATGTTATAAAAGTATTTAGGCTGTTTGATGTTTTTACGTTCCTCTTCAGTAAAATTATCCATCATATACGCTTTTAAGGATGGCGAATTATCAGCCGATGTGCCTTGGCGTAATTTTTCATCAAACTCTTCGCTACCTTCTTCAACGAGGTAGACCCATTGTAGCTCTTCTAAATTCAAATTTCTGCTTTCAGCATAATTCTTCGCATATTGATTAGGCTCAGAAGACACATAGTATTTCTTAACATCCTTAAGACCAATATCTACCCAATCGGTTGTGTAAAACCATCCTCTCCAGTACCAATCCAAATCAAATGCAGAGGCATCTTCCATTGTACGGAAAAAATCTTCAGGTGTTGGATGCTTAAACATCCATCGGTTGGCGTATTCTTTAAATGCATAATCAAACAACTCACGTCCCATGACCGTTTCTCTCAAAATGTTTAATGCTGTTGCAGGTTTTCCGTAGGCATTATTTCCAAATTGGTAAGTATTGAGTCCTTTGGTCATAATAGGCGCAATGAAATCTTGATTTCCGCCCATGTATCTGGTAATATTTTTGGCTGGCCCGCGACGTGAAGGATACGATTCATCTCCAGGCGATAAAGCATCTGGATACCATTCTCCAAAATCCTGCTCTGCAACATATTGCATAAATGTATTTAATCCTTCATCCATCCACGTCCATTGACGCTCATCACTGTTTACAATCATCGGGAAAAAATTATGCCCAACCTCATGGATAATCACACTCATCATTCCGTATTTGGTACGATCATCATATTTTCCGTTTTCATCAGGACGACCATAATTCCAGCAAATCATAGGATATTCCATTCCTTGACGTCTTGCATGTACCGAAATTGCTTTATGATACGGATAATCAAAAGTCATTCTTGAGTACGATTTTAAGGTACTTGCCACAGCTTTTGTTGACCATTGTTCCCAGAGTGGATTTCCTTCTTTAGAATAAAGCGATACAGCCATCACATCTTTATCTCCAATCTTAACAGCCATCATATCCCATATGTATTTCCTTGAAGTTGCGAAACCAAAATCTCTAACATTTTCGGCATAGAGTTTCCAGGTATTCTTCTTATTAGAACGTCCTTTTTCCCGAGCTTCAGCTTCAGCTTGAGTAGCAATAATTACAGGTTCATCGTAAGATTTTTTAGCGCTTTCATAACGTTTCATCATTGTGCTTGAAAAAACGTCTTTGCGATTCATTAAACGGCCTGTACCATCTAATAAATGATCGGCAGGAACTGTAATATTCACTTCAAAGTTTCCGAAAGGCAATGCAAATTCATCACGTCCCCAAAACTGAGAATTTTGCCAACCTTCAACATCATTATAAACAGCCATTCTAGGATAGAACTGGGCAATCACATAATTTCTATTGCCATCGGGAAACAACTCATACCCCGAACGACCTCCATCGGTAACATGGTTGTTAATTTGATACCACCATTTAATTTTAAAAGAAAACTGATCTCCCGTTTTCATTGGCTTTGGTAACTCGACACGCATCATTGTTTGATTGATCATGTGTGGTAAAGCTTTACCATCTATACTTGTCACTTGTTCGATATTGAAACCACCATCAAAACGTTCAGAAAGATACGATGATGAAAATCGAGAAGCCGACATAGCTGGTGTGACACGACTCGAATTGATGTCTTTAGAAGGTGAGTCTTTTTGTCTCACATTTTGATCCAGCTGAACCCACAAATAACTCAATTCATCTGGCGAATTATTGGTATAAGTAATTGTTTCATTACCACTTAATACAGCCGTTTCATCATTAATTTCGATATCCATTTTATAATCGGCTTGTTGCTGATAATAGGCTGGACCTGGGGCACCAGAACCGGTTCGAAACATATTAGGTGTTGCAAATTCGTCATAGAGTTGTTTGAACTTATTCTGATTGGTATGCCCAGACTTACGCTCTTGCTCTTGCGCCACGACATTTAACGAGATAAATGCTATAGACAGACAAAGGTATTTTAGTAGCTTCATAATGCTTATTAGAGGTTGATTTATTTAAAGTTTAAGTATTGATTTCTATCGTCTTTTGTAAATATCAAATTATTTACTTTAGAATTTATTTTGGTTTTGACCACATTTTTCTGTTTCGGAAATTTATCAAAAAGCACAGTATTACTAATCTCAATGGTCGCTATCTTATCAATATTTTCTATTTCAAGATAACAGACTACAATATCATTATCGTATTCTTTTCCAATGAAATTAAATGTCACATTTTTGGTATTAACTTTTATATCAATTTTTTGAGACAAATACGTTTTAAGGTAATCGTCGACCATAGGTTTTTCATCTATGGTTGTCATTTTTATGGTTTTATCGTAACGTTCTTGTAGCGTAAGTTCTAAATCGGCAATATCTATTCTGGTAATAATTTGAATCGCTTTTTTATCTTTTACATAGCTTAATTGTGTGACACTCACATAGTATTTATGAGCCGAAGTCATAAAAAGAGGAAAAATAACGGCTATTAAAGTGACTTTTAAAAAGTTCATAACAATCTATAATTCGTAAAAATAGCCATTTTATGAATTATATTTTACTTAAAATATGTTAATAAATGGAACCTTCAATTAGGTTTTAGTTTTTTGAAATCTCATCGGTTTCGTTAAAGAGGTATAACTTCTGAAGTAAAAACTCATACATTTTAAAACTATTATAATCTTTGCAAAGTTTTGCGAAGTTTGGATCTTCGGAAACATAGTAGAAAAAATCGGTCTTTAAATGAGCTTCAATCTCATAATCTGAAAACAGCATTTCAGAAAATTCTGATGCCGTTTTGTTAATGCAATTTTCTTGTTCTTCCAGCCTTACAGCTTGCTTCAACTTCTTGGTGCGTCCTGAAATTTTATTTAATATTTTATGAATATTAATACCTACATACAATGGCGCTATCACTATAGATTTACCAGCATCGGCTTCATACAGTTTACGTTCTTTCTGAGTTTTTGGTTTGCCTGTGTAGCCAGGAATCCCAACATCATAAAAATTAATATCGCGTTTGGCGTCACTGTTTTCAATATCGCTCATTAAATCACCCGTTAACACTTTGCCAACAACCACCTCATCCAATTCGTTAACCCGATCTGTAAGTGTTATGGCTATAAATTTTAGTTCCATATTTGCCTTTGAAACAACTATGGTTTGAGGCGTATACTGAATACTGGAAATTAAAATAGTATCGTTTACTTTTGCCGGAAGCTCAAACTTGCCTTCATCATTAGTAACCGTGAATTTTTGGGCTGAAATATTGAGTACATGAATACTACCTAAGTCTGAACTCGCTGTAATTTTCCCTTTTAAATCAATCGTCTGCGCTGTACTAACAAAACAGCAAACGAGCGTTAATAATAGGCATGATATGTGATTAATTGTCTTCAACTTGTAATTTAAACGCTTTGAGTTTTGCTTTTAAAAACTCCAACATCTCGTATTCATTTTTAGATTTACTCAAAGGCAAAAAGGCTTCATCATAGGACATGAAATAAAAAAACTCCTGCTGCTTGGCAATACTTAAGGTATCATTTTCAAAAAGATATTTAGAATATTTAGCCATTGCTTCATCTGTTGCGAGATTTAATTCATCGCGTTTCACTTGTTCCTTCAAGCGTTTTGTTCGACCCGTAATCCAGTTAATCAAAGGATTTAAAGGCACTAAACCTCCACCACTATTGGCTTCATATACACGTCTTTCACTTAAAGTCATTCGTCGTCCGGTGTAACCAGGAATACCAACATCATAAAAATTAATATCGCGTTTGGCGTCACTATTTTCAATATCGGATGTTAAATCTCCGGTCAATATCTTACCAACAATCACCTGATCTAGAACATTAATTTTATCCTCAAGATTGACGGTGACCTGCTTAGATTGCATGATGATATCAGAAATCACAAATTCTTTAGGTTCGTATTGAATTCCTGAAACCATAATTGTATCATATTGCTTTGCTGGAATTACAAACTCGCCGTCATCATTGGTAATGGTAAATTTACTGGCAGATTTATTAATGATATGAATACCTACCAAATCGCCTTTAGCTTCAATTTTACCTTTAATATCTTGAGTTTGCGCGAATCCTTCCGAAGAAAAAATCACAACTAAAAAAAATAATAGTTGCTTAATCCTTACCACTATCAGCGTTTAAAAATTCTTGACTTTTTTTATACAGTACTTCTAAAAACTCAAGTTCATTTCCATAGTTAAGCATGCTCACATCAAAATCTTTATCTGCTTGCACATAAAGGATAAATTCTTCAACACGATGCTCAGGAATCTTAAAATTATCAATGATAAATTCTGAACCAAAATAATATTTAACCGAATCTACTGGAACCTCAGGAATTCCCGCTGCTTTTTTATCTTTCACCTTACTTCTAAATAAAGGAAGCAGCAATTGGTCTACAACATTTACAATATTTAAACCATTAACCATAGTTTGGGATTGCGAATGCATGGTTTCATTAATGGCTTTAGAACGGTTATCATCTGGAAACTCATATTCGTCACTTTTTTTTATTCCGAAATAAATCGCATCCAATTTGGGATTGAATGTTTTTACCGAGTTAATATCTGTTTTTAACTCGCCTGAAAGTCCTTTCGTTAAGACCAGTATTTCGTCAAGTTTATTGATTTCTTCAATCAAAAACACACGCATGCGTTTGGAAGCCATAATAGCTTCGCTCACTTGTAAATCAAAATTTTGATATTTTAAAGCTCTAAATTCAATAAAATCGTTTAGCGCTACAGCAATAGAAAACTCACCATTTTCGTTAGTAATAACTCCTTTATTAGAAGAGGTATTAAAGACAGTGATGCCTTCAACATCATCACCTTCAACAATAATTTTACCGTCAACTTTGATACGTTTAATCTCTTGTGATGTGACCAACAAAGAAGAAAATGCTATAAAACATAAGAGTAGTCGTTTTTTCATAGTTGCTATTTGTTTAGTAAAGAAATGATTTGAAACCTTAAATTATTAATAAAGCCTATCTAAACTTTTGTTAAATTATACTTATACCTAAATTTACAACAAATTACGACCAATGAAAAAAATTATTATAGCAAGTACATCAACTATTCATGGAGGCGAACCTTTAGATTATTTGTTAGACGAATTACAAGTGTTTTTTAGTGATACTTCGGAAATTTTATTCATTCCTTATGCAAGACCTAGCGGAATTACTCACGACGATTACACTTCTAAAGTGCGTAAAGCCTTTGAAAAAATCAATAAAACCGTCATTGGTATTCATGAATTTGAAAATCCTAAAGATGCTTTAAAACAAGCAAAAGGTATTTTTACTGGTGGTGGAAACACCTTTGTTTTAGTTAATCAATTGTATAAAAATGACCTTATAGATACTATAAAATCTGTAGTAAAAAACGGAACTCCGTACCTCGGCACCAGTGCGGGAAGTAATATTTGCGGACTCACCATAAACACGACCAATGATATGCCTATTGTGTATCCGCCAAGCTTTAAAACTTTTGGTTTTGTACCCTTTAATATCAATCCGCATTATCTCGATCCAGACCCAACAAGTAAACATATGGGAGAAACCAGAGAGACGAGAATTAAAGAGTTTCATCAATTCAACACCCAACCTGTTGTTGGTATTCGTGAAGGAAGCTGGTTAGAAGTAAATGGCGATTCTATTATTTTGAAAGGAACTCATGATGCACGCATTTTTGAATATAATCAACCACCATACGAGGTCAATACGGAAACAGATTTAAGTGACTTAAAATAAAAAAAACCTCATTAATAATGAAGCTTCTTGAGCGAGAGACCGGGTTCGAACCGGCGACATTCAGCTTGGAAGGCTGACGCTCTACCAACTGAGCTACTCTCGCATTCTGGCCGCAAATATACTATTTATTCGCAGGTTTAAAAACGCAAACCTATAACTTTTTCAAAAAATGATAGCCTAATATTTCAAAGCCTTCATTGTAGTAAAATTTGTGCGATGGGTAGTTTTGTACATAAGTATTTAATTCGGCCGTACGACAGCCTTTTTGTTTAACGTAATCATAAATCCAGCTTAAAAATTGTGTGCCTAAACCCTTATTACGATATGCTTCTTCAATAAACACATGATCAATTTCTACGGTTTTACCTGCATAATGCCGTGTACAAAACCACAACCCAGTAACACCAATTAAGGTGTCATCGTCATAAATCACAGCACACTCGTAATTTTGTGTAACCATTTCGGCAAAACGCGCTTTTAATATCGCGTCAGAAAATTTATGTTCTGTTAACTTTTGCACTAATGGAATAATCGCATTAATCTTTGAAGGCGCTATAATTTGAAACTGAAATGACATAACTCAAAATTTTAAAGTGAAGATAATTATTTTGGTTAAGTTTGAGAAGTTAAAGTTGGCATGTATAATGCGTTAATTAATCTATGATGAACAGACGCCTTTTTTTAAAATCTACTTCGCTTTTGAGTTTCGGACTTGCAGTTATTCCTGAACTCACCATTCAAGATTTATCACCTAAACTATCTTACGAGGAACTCATCGGGAAAGGGACACCTAAGTTGTTTGGTCATGGTTACAAACTACGAGAAGAAGCCAACGATGCTTTTATAAAATTATCTGCCGAAGCCTTGAAAAGTGACATTCGCATACAAGTCGTGTCTAGTTATAGAAGCTTTGAACATCAAAAAAAGATTTGGGAACGCAAGTACAAGCAAAACATTAATAAAGGTTTGAGTCCAAAAGAAAGCATTAAAAAAATTATAGAATACTCAACTATTCCAGGGACATCTCGACATCATTGGGCAACAGATATAGATCTTATTGATGCCAATGTAAAACAGCCGCGCCATGTTTTAAATCCAACTCATTTTGAAGGCGACGGTTGTTTTTCAAAATTTAAATCGTGGATGAATGAGCACGCCAACGCCTTTGGATTTTATCTTGTTTATACTGATAAAAAAGACCGAAAAGGCTTTAAATATGAACCTTGGCATTATAGCTATAAACCGCTTTCAAAGCAGTATATAAAGGATTGCCAAAAACTAGATTTAAGTACAATCTTTAAATCGGAAAGCCTCATCGGGTGCGAGCATTTTTCTGAAGAATTCATCAGCAACTACCTGAATGAAAATATTTTAGATATAAATCCAGAACTTTTGTAAATTTATAACTACTAATAACGAATAACATGAGAGGAAGAAATTTAAAAATAAGATTGCTAATAGGCGTCGCTATTGCACTCTTTTTTGTGGTCAAACGTTGTAGCCAGCGTGAAGAAAACCCTTATACAGGTCGTATGCAAACCATTTCGATGACGCCTGATAAAGAGATCCAAATTGGCTTGGCAAGTGCACCTCAAATGGCACAGCAACATGGCGGATTGCATCCCAACAACCAATACCAAGCTATGGTGGATAATGTAGGCAATAAATTAGTCAACAACAGTATTGCAAGAGAAACACCTTATAAATATGAATTTCATTTACTAGCCGATCCCAATACTATTAATGCTTTTGCGTTACCTGGCGGACAAATTTTTATCACCTATGCATTGTTTTCTAAATTGAAAAACGAAGATCAGCTTGCTGGTGTTTTAGGCCATGAAATTGGTCATGTATTAGGGCGTCATAGTGCCGAGCGTATTGCCGAAAGTGAATATTGGCAAGGCCTTGCTACAGCGGGATCTGTTGGAGGAGACGTTGGAGGTTTAGTTAGTGGCATTGGACAACAAACCTTATTAACTAATGGTAGAGATGATGAATTAGAAAGTGACGATTTAGGTGTTCGCTTTATGATAAGAGCAGGTTATGATCCTGAAGAAATGATTGGTGTGATGGAAATTTTAAAAGCTGCTGCTGGACCAAACCGTGTTCCTGAACGTATGAGTACACATCCAGATCCTGATAATAGAAAAGAAAAAATTAGAGAATCTATTGAAAAATACAAAAACGCGTCATAATAGACGCGTTTTCTAACTAACTAACTCAAATAATTGTCTTCTCCAAGACATGAATTTCTTAAGAATCTAGCCCTTTAATATAGGCTAAAGCATCTTTAGCATTAGACATTTCTGCATACTTTTGTGCTGTTAATCCTTTAGTAGACTTTAAATCTAATTTGGCTCCTTTTTCTACTAGAAGCTTTAAAATATCAAGCCTATTATACTTTGCTGCATACATTGCAGGTGTTAAACCGTTTGACTTTTTGTTAACGTCACGACCTAAGTCTATTAATTTCTTAACAGTTTCAATATCTCCTTTAACTATAGAGATACAAAATGGGTCTACCAATTTCTTGGTTACGGTCTCATAATTTGATGGTGTTACAACGTCGTTTGTAGCATTTAAGGATGTAAAAGAAAATCCTAATGCGATTGCGATAATTACTGCTGTTTTTTTCATGATGAATGATTTTTAAATTGATTATTGATTTTTTGATTATAATAAAGAGACGATATATTTTTTAAAGTGTTACATAAAAAAATGCTTAATAACATTTATTTAACTGTTTGTAAACAAATCTGTTAATAGTATCCTAAATAATAAAAAACTGTTAACGCTCTATAAAACTTATTATAATTAGTCCTTAATTATCAATATTTTGCAAACTCATTTATCTATATACAGTATTAAACTTTTATCTTTGATGATCTAACATAGAACCTATGAACAAAAAAGTAATTCTAATGATTCTAGATGGTTGGGGTATGTCTCCAGACCCGAAAGTTTCAGCCATTGATCATGCCAAAACTCCATTTATTGATTCCCTATATCACAATTATTCAAATGCTACACTAAGAACCGATGGTTTACATGTTGGTTTGCCTGAAGGCCAAATGGGCAATAGTGAAGTTGGCCATATGAATTTAGGTGCTGGTCGAATTGTATACCAAGATTTGGTAAAAATAAACTTAGCCGTAAAACATAATACATTAAAAGACGAGCCCGTACTCATTGATGCATTTAATTATGCTAAAACACATAATAAACCGGTTCACTTTTTAGGTTTAGTAAGTGATGGCGGCGTACATTCACATATCAATCATCTTTTTGGTTTAATTGATTTTGCTAATGACTTCGGAGTGCAAAACTCATTTGTTCATGCTTTTACTGACGGAAGAGATGTAGACCCAAAATCAGGATTTGGTTTTATAACGTCGTTAGAAACACATATTAAAAACACTGCAACAAAATTAGCAACTATAACGGGTCGTTATTATGCTATGGATAGAGACAAACGCTGGGAACGTATCAAATTAGCATATGATGCTATGGTAAATGGTATGGGTGAACAGTCGCAATCTGCAACCGAATCTATCGAAAACAATTATCACAATTCTATTACTGATGAATTTATCAAACCCATTATTATGGTTGATAAAAACGAGCAACCTGTTGCCAAAATAAAAGATGGAGATGTGGTTGTCTTTTTTAATTTTAGAACCGATCGTGGTCGCGAATTAACTGAAGCCCTCTCTCAAAATGATTTCCACGAACAAAACATGCATAAGCTCGATTTACATTATGTGACACTCACCAATTATGACGATTCGTATACAGGCATCAATGTAGTTTTTAATAAAGATAATCTTAGCGAAACTTTAGGTGAAGTGTTAGCCAAACATAACAAAACACAAATTAGAATTGCCGAAACTGAAAAGTATCCACATGTTACGTTTTTCTTTTCTGGCGGACAAGAAGAACCGTTTAAAGGGGAACGTCGCCTGCTTAGAAACTCACCAAAAGTGGCTACTTACGATTTGAAACCAGAAATGAGTGCTTACGAATTAACAGACGCCTTGGTTCCTGAGTTACAAAAAGGCGACGTTGACTTTGTTTGTTTGAATTTTGCCAATGGCGATATGGTTGGCCACACTGGTGTGATGGAAGCTGCTATAAAAGCATGCGAAGCGGTTGATTCATGTGCTAAAAAGGTAATCGAAACAGCATTAGACCATGGCTATACAACGATTCTTATTGCAGATCATGGCAACTGTGAAACTATGATTAACCCAGACGGCTCGCCAAACACAGCTCATACAACCAACCCTGTTCCTGTGATATTGATTGATAATGAAAAGCTTGTGATTAAAGATGGTATTTTAGGCGATATTGCGCCAACAATACTCAAGCTTATGGGAATTAGTCAACCTGAAGCTATGACACAAAAGTCACTCGTTTAATTAAGTATTAAAAATTGTACTTTTGCAACATTACAAAAATTAGAAGATGAATTTTCAAGACAAACTAGTCATAGCCATAGATTTTGACGGCACTATCGTTGAGGATGCTTACCCTAAAGTTGGTAAAGCTCGTATTTTTGCATTCGAAACAATGAAACGGCTACAACAAGATGGCCATCGTCTAATTCTTTGGACCTATAGAAGTGGTGAAAAATTAGCGGAAGCTGTTGCCTTTTGTCAGGATAATGGCATTACATTTTATGCTGTTAATCAAAGTTTTCCTGAGGAAAAATATGACAATTCTGTAAGTAGAAAAATTTATGCAGATATCTATATAGATGATAGAAATATTGGAGGTGTACTAGGTTGGGGTGAAGTTTATCAAATGATTACTAATGAAGAGCCCAATATTAAAACTGCCTCACGAAAAAAAGGATTCTTTTCATTTTTAAAAAAATAATATGATCATAGTTAAAACAAGAGAAGAGATAGAACTTATGCGTCAAAGTGCATTGGTGGTTTCTAAAACTTTAGGTATGCTTGCCAAAGAAGTTAAAGAAGGCGTTACTACCATGCAATTAGATAAATTAGCAGAAGACTTTATAAGAGCTCAAGGCGCGATCCCTGGCTTTTTAGGACTATATGATTGTCCGTCAACATTGTTATGCAGTGTTAACGAAGCAGTAGTTCATGGCCTTCCAACAGACAGACCTCTTGAAAATGGCGATATTGTCTCAATAGATTGTGGCGCCTTAATGAATGGTTTTTATGGTGATCATGCTTATACTTTTGAAATTGGTGATGTCGCTCCAGAAACAAAAAAACTCATTCAAGTTACAAAAGAATCGCTCTATGTTGGTATTAAAGAGTTAAGAGTTGGCAATAGAGTTGGCGATGTTGGTTATGCAATTCAGCAGCATTGTGAAGCGCATGGCTATGGCGTGGTTAGAGAATTAGTTGGTCATGGTTTGGGTCGTAAAATGCATGAAGATCCTGAAATGCCAAATTACGGTCGTAGAGGTCGAGGGAAAAAGTTTATTGAAGGGATGGTCGTTGCTATAGAACCTATGATAAATGGTGGAACCCATCGTGTAAAACAACTTAAAGATGGCTGGACTATTGTCACACAAGATGGAAAACCAAGCGTTCATTTTGAACATGATATCGCTATTGTTGATGGTAAACCTGAAATTTTATCAACCTTTGCCTATGTTCATGAAGCTTTAGGAATTACCGCTACAGAAGAAAATGAGTTTCGTAAAGAAGCCTTAGTGCTCTAAAATGAAAAAACTTTTCAAAATAATTCTTAATACGATTCCAAGACCTATATTGATTAGGTTAAGTTATATCGCTCGTCCCCTTCTGGCATTTTATTTAAAAGGTAACACTTACACCGATCCTATAGACGGAAAAAGCTTTAAATCATTTTTACCCTACGGTTATGGCAATCAGCGTAACAACGTCTTATCACCTTCTACATTAAGTTTAGAACGTCACAGATTATTATGGCTGTATCTTAAAAATAATACTGATTTTTTTTCTGCGGAAAAGAAAGTGCTTCATTTTGCTCCGGAACAATGTTTTATAAAACGCTTTAAAGATTTAAATAACTTAGACTATACCACTACAGATTTAGTATCACCTATAGCTGATGTTAAAGCCGATATTTGCAACCTTCCTTTTGAGGACAACAGCTATGATGTGATTTTATGCAATCATGTTTTAGAACATATACCAGATGACACTAAAGCGATGCAAGAATTATATCGAGTGATGACACCTGGAGGGTATGGTGTGTTTCAAATTCCGCAAGATCTATCAAGAGCAGAAACTTTTGAAGACAATTCTATAACAGACCGGAAAGAACGTGCTAAAATATTCGGTCAGTACGACCATGTTCGTGTGTATGGGCGTGATTATTTTGATAAGCTACGTTCTATAGGTTTTAAAGTTGAGGAAGTTGATTATACAACTCAGCTTTCCGAAGAAGACATTAAAAAATACTGCTTAGCCAAAGGCGAAATTATTCCGGTGGTTTACAAATAACACCTATTGCTTTAGCACTTTATGAATTAGTGTGCTACCATTAATTTTAACTTTAACAAAATACATCCCTTCTTGCAACTGAGACATATCAATAGTGGACATGTTTGATTTTAGAGATCTTATATTTTGACCTAAAACATTATATATAGTCACCGCATCAATTGGTAAATTCGATTCAAGATTTAACAGATCATTGGTTGGATTAGGAAATAATTAATTTCTTCTAAAAACTGAAAATAACACATTAAATAAAATAGTATCATATACGACACTAGTGTTTAGAAAGGATTTTTCTGAAACAAACTATCAAACATGATGTTAACCTTGCACTTTAAAACAAAAAAAGCTGAACTAAATATATTTAGAACAACCTTTTTAAAATTGATTAATAGCATTTATAAGACCCTTACAGTTTTAAAAAGTCACAAAATTATTCAGGGAAATCATTTAAATTCAAAGTTTCTAATTCTTGTGTATTGTTCTCAAAAATCATAAACACTTTCAATTCGGGATGCGATTTTAAAAATTGAGTCACCTTTTCAATTCCCATGGCTTGAAAAGCCGTAGCATAGGCATCGGCCGTCATACAGTCTTTTGCTATTACAGACACACTTAGGATATTTGTTTTACTCGGATAACCGGTTTTGGCATCAATAATATGCGCATACCGGTTTCCCTTATCATCGGTTTTAAATTTGCGGTAGGTCCCAGAAGTTGCCATGGCTTCATCATGTAAACTTATTGCCTTATATACCGATTGCTCTCCATCAAATCGCGGTTCGTCTAAACCAACGCGCCATGAATTATCTTTCTCAATATTGATGCCTCTAGCTCTAATTTCACCACCAATTTCTACGAGATAATTAGTTACATTTTTACTTTCCAGAAATTCACCAATCACATCAACACCATAGCCTTTAGCAATAGCGTTAAAATCTAAAAATGCACCTTGCATCTTCAAAACTTTTTGACCTACACGATTGACTTTATCCATACCTACATATTGCATAACACTATCAATTTTAAGACTATCCAATTCTGAAATTCGTCCTTTTGGTCCAAAATCCCAGGCATTTACGGCAATCCCGATAGTAGGATCAAAAACGCCATTTGTCTCTTTATAAATATGTTTTGAAGCGTCTAAAACGGTTTGAAAATGATGATCGATTTGAACGGGTTCATTTCTGTTAATTTTAGAAATATCTGAGTCTGGTAAATAGGTAGATAGTGCTTGATTAACAGCTAAAAACAAACTATCTATTTGCTGCGTATAATCGATTTCGGCATCATAAATGACAGCATAAGTGGTTCCAAAAACTGGCCCTGAAAGTTTCGTGTTTTCGATGCCTTTGCTACATGAACTAAATACAAAGACGAGCAGGATAACAAATAGGTGTTTCATTTAATTAAGATGCGTTTCTATAACTTGAATACCGTTGTATTCAATAAGGTAAGATTCGTTTAAATACACCGGCAAATCCTCTCCATTAGGATTTCCCAAACCAACACCTGCATATAAAACCTTAGCGTCCTTTTCGGAAGCGTGTTTCTTGAAGGTTTCCATCCATACAACATCATAATTATTCGGATTTTCAGGTAAAAGGACTGCTCTTACAACCACAAAAAAATACTGACTGTTTTTATCAATACAAACAAATTGCGGATGGCGTTTCAGCTTGCTATTGATGGCTACAAATTCAAATCCGCGTTGCTCTAAATCCTTACCAACGTGATTCATGGCAAGGTTATGCAGTTCTTGTTTGGTTAACGGTTTACTCATAATACAAAGATACGAACTTGCTATTTAAATCGCACAAACTTAGCACTTGCAAATGTGTAGTTAGACACAGGAATAGTCGCATCCTTTTTTAAGTCGTACCAAGGCGAAATATCTGAATCTTCAAGATTCTTAACCAAATGTACACTTTGTGCAGGCGTATTGCCTTGAAACAACAGAAATAACTTATCTCCATTGTCATTAATAACCTCATCACAGATCATTACAATATGACCAGGAGAACCGCCTTTGATGAGCATATCTCCAATGTGTAAATTGGTATCATCAATAGATTCTAGTTCGTTGTAAAGAGACAAAGTCCCCGAATACATATAGATTAAATTAAGATACTTGTAAAAATTCGCTTTAGAGTGATTGGCACTTGCGGTTTTATTGAAGGTCACTTTGTTTCCGTTAATTTTTGGTCGATAGCCTTCAGCATAAGCAATCCATGAGCAGTAATGACCAGATGTAAAATTGAAGCCAATTTCATTTTTTCTATTATTATCCCAAAGGTATTCACTACGGATTCTGATAAGCGCATCGGCACACTGCTGCAAGCCGTTTTTAGGTACAGGGATTTCTAATATTCCTATATGACCGCCTTGCCAAAAATATTCGGAATCATCATAATTGATAATCTTACTTCCGAAGGGTTTCAGTTTATAATTCCGAAGGTACTCAGCAAAACTACCACTTTTATAAGCCACACGTTTATATCCTATTGGTGTATTAACTCTAGATGTAATTGTCAAACTATCGCTGTTGACTAAACTAGGGGTTTCGTTACTTGCCACAACAGTATGTACCGCTTTTTTTACGGGTTTAAGCTGAACTGCCAAAACCACAAGTGATGTTAAAATCAAGATGATAAGTAATACTTTTTTCATATGTATTTGAACGTTCTAAAGTAGGTATTTGTTATGTAAACAACGAAATAAAGCGTAAATTTAGACATTAGCCAACCCATAAATGTAACGCAATGAAATTTTTGAAGCCAACCTTATTATTATTTGTATTTGTATTAACCTGCTCTGCGTATGCGCAAACAGACAAAGAAAAAGTGATTGAAACGATACATGAGAAAACTATTGAAGGCCACATCTATTTTTTAGCCGATGATTTGCTAAAAGGAAGAGAAACGGGAACACCAGAAAACAAGATAGCGGCTTCCTATTTAGCAAATACATTACGCAGTTATGGCGTTAAACCAAATCCGCAAACAGGCACCTACTATCAGGAAGTGCCATTGAAACGTGTGTCACCGCCTTCTGAAGTTACTCTAGAAATCAACGGTCAAAAAATTAAGGATTATGCTTTTATTTTTCCATCACCAGTTAACACAAACAGTGATGCCGTGTTTTTAAACTATGGTCTTGAAGACGATTACAAAGGAAAAAACTTAAAAGGTAAAGTCATTATCGTAAAAGCAGGAAGCCCAGAAACATATGATTCAAGAGCCGCGTTTAGATTGAGAAGTAAAAAGCAAGACTTAGCGCAATCTAATGGTGTTACAGCTATTATTGAACTTTTAAATGCCGACCAAAACATGTGGGGATTTATAGATCATAATTTTAATTCTTCAAAACTGATGCTTGCTAAAAACGAGCAAGGCGAAGACGATAAAAGTTATGATAACCAAACAGCTCATATTTGGGTTTTAGACACCAACCATGATATGGCCACTAAACTTAGTTCTTCTAAGACCATCACTTCTAAAATTGCGATTAATGAAAAGAAAGAGGAAATGGTCATATCACAAAATGTAATTGGAATCGTGGAAGGCTCAGACCCAAAACTTAAAGATGAATTTATTATTTATTCAGCACATTACGACCATGTAGGCGTGGGCACTCCAGACGAAACAGGAGACACTATCTATAATGGCGCAAGAGATAATGCAGTTGGAACAACTACAGTCTTGAGTATGGCTGAAAATTTAGCCAAGTATCCAACGAAGCGCTCGGCATTATTTATTCTATTTACAGGCGAAGAAAAAGGCCTCTTGGGCAGTAAATTTTATGTTGAAAATCCTGTGCTTCCATTACAGCAAATGGTTTACTGTTTTAATAGTGATAATGGTGGTTATAACGATACTTCTTTAGCGACAATTATCGGATTACCAAGAACAACAGCCGCAGAAAACATTAAAAATGCGGCAACAACTTTTGGATTAACAGCCATTGATGATCCAGCACCAGAACAAGGGTTATTTGACCGAAGTGATAATGTTCATTTTGCCAGAAAAGGGATTCCTGCTCCCACATTTTCGTTAGGATTTACAGCTTTTAACGGTGATGTTACAAAGTACTATCACAGGCCTGGAGATGAAGCTCACAATTTAGATTTTGATTATTTGCTGAAGTTTTTTAGAGCTTATGTGATGTCTGGACGTCTCATTGGAAATGATCCAAAAACACCGGTTTGGACTTCAGGCGATAAGTATGAAGCAGCAGGAAAAGCACTTTACGGAAATTAAATTAAAGTGATAAGATTGTCAATGATTAAATACGTTCAGAATAAAACGTTAAAACGGCCTCAAATTGTAACGTATAGCCTCATGCTATTACTAATAGTTAGTTGTAATACTCAAAGTACGCTACCAGACCCTTTGGAAGCGGGTTGGAATAATAAAGCTGTTTGCGAAGTTATAGAAGACACTAAAAACCTGAGAGTATTGAAATGTACATTTGCCCCAGGTGTTGGTCATGAAAAACATTATCATAAGCCGCATTTTGGCTATACCCTTGCAGGAAGTCGGTTTCGAATTAAGGACACTTCGGGAACCAGAGACGTCAATGTGCCAACAGGTTATAGTTTTAGCAAGGAAGAGATTTCAACACATGAAGTCCTTAATATCGGTGATAGTACAGCTGTATTTTTAATTATAGAATATAAATAATACATGAACGGATTTGATATAGTAATGATTATAGCCATCATACTCTTTGCAAGACTTGGAGTACGTTTAGTAACGGGTTATATCAAAATGAAAAAAGATAGTAAAAAAGAGGATTCTGAAAAAAATACTTAAAAAATTATTATATGAATTTAACATATAAAAAAACCAACTCAAATGAGTTGGTTTATTGTTTTGGATGCGATTCTGAAACAAGTTCAGAATGACATTATATAGAATTTTGAATATTATCCTCCGAAATCATCGAATCTAATGTGTTCATCTGGAATACCAAAATCTTCACCCATTTTCTGAACAGCCTGGTTCATTAATGGAGGTCCACAGAAATATAATTCAATATCTTCAGGAGCTTCATGATGATTTAAGTAGTTATCAATTACACAATTGTGAATAAATCCTACAAATCCGTCTCCTGCTTCATCGTTAATATCTTTTTTCACTTTCCAGTTATCTTCTTCCATAGGCTCTGATAAGGCCATATAGAATTTAAAGTTAGGAAAGTCTTTTTCTAATTTTCTGAAGTGTTCAATATAGAATAACTCGCGTTTTGAACGTCCGCCATACCAATACGTTACTTTACGACCTGTTTTAATGGTTCTAAATAACTGGTATAAGTGTGAACGCATTGGTGCCATACCTGCACCACCACCAACATATAGCATTTCGCTATCAGACTCGTTGATAAAGAATTCACCATAAGGTCCAGAAATTGTGACTTTATCACCAGGCTTTTGAGCAAAAATATAAGACGATGCAACCCCAGGATTCACATCCATCCATCCGTTTTTAGCACGATCCCAAGGCGGCGTTGCGATACGTACGTTTAACATGATTTCACGACCTTCGGCTGGGTAAGAAGCCATCGAGTAGGCTCTTTCAACCAATTCGGTGTTTTTCATCACCAATGGCCAAAGTCCGAATTTATCCCATTCAGCTTGAAACTTATCTGGCGTTTCGTGTTCTTCTGGGTGAGCCGTGATATCAATATCTGAATATTTGATTTCACATTCTGGAATTTCAATTTGAATATATCCACCAGCTTTATATCCCATATCTTCAGGAATTTCAACAACGAATTCCTTAATAAATGAGGCTACGTTATAATTTCTTACAACAGTAGCTTCCCATTTTTTAATTCCGAAGACTTCTTCAGGAATAGTAATTTCCATATCCTGCTTCACTTTTACCTGACATGATAAACGTGCACCATGTTGCAATTCTTTTCTACTGAAGTGAGGTGTTTCGGTAGGTAATGCTTCACCACCTCCTGAAAGAACGTGACATTCACATTGAATACAAGTTCCACCACCACCACAAGCAGATGGTAAGAATATTTTCTCGCCACCTAAGGTAGACAGTAAAGTTCCACCAGAAGCGACTTGAATTTCCTTTTCACCATTAATTTTAATTGTTACTGGGCCAGATGGTGATAATTTTTGTTTAACAAACAATAGTAAGCTTACGAGTATTAATGTTACCAATAAAAACGCTGCTACGGTTGCTATAACTGTCCCTAATGTTCCTGCTGCTAAAATCATACTACTCTTCTATTTTAGTGTTGTTAGCTAAATCTGTATTATCATCAGTTGGTGTGACTTGCACTTCAACTGTAGTCTCTTCTTTTGTCTCTTCGTCACCACCAGTTAACATACCACCAAAGCTCATAAACCCAATGGCCATTAAACCAGTAATAATAAATGTAATTCCTAGGCCTCTTAAAGCAGGTGGTACATTAGAATATCTGATTTTTTCACGAATAGCAGCAATAGCCAAAATCGCTAAAAACCATCCAATTCCTGAACCGACACCATAGGTTGTTGCTAAGCCTAAAGTTGCTATTTCACGAGATTGCATAAATAATGAACCTCCTAAAATAGCACAGTTTACAGCAATAAGCGGTAAGAAAATACCAAGTGAGTTATATAATGACGGAGAGAATTTCTCAACGACAATTTCTACCAACTGTACCATGGTTGCAATGGTTGCAATAAACATGATAAATGATAAGAAACTTAAATCATAATCGGCATATTCTGGCCCCATCCATGACAGTGCTCCAGGTTGTAAAATATATTGATCTAACAACCAGTTTAAAGGTACTGTAATAGCAAGTACGAAAATTACAGCGGCTCCTAGTCCTACAGCTGTAGATACTTTTTTAGATACGGCAAGGTACGAACACATTCCAAGGAACGTGGCAAATACCATGTTATCTATAAATATTGATTTGAAAAATAATTCTAAGTGCTCTAACATATCTTTTAATCTTCGATTAATGTTTTATTTCTTGTGCGTTGTACCCAGATAATGATTCCTACGACAATTAATGCCATTGGTGACAATAACATAAATCCGTTGTTTTCATAACCTAAGGCATATAGCCCTGTTTTTTCGATAGGATCTCCAAGTACTGAGATTCCTAGTAAGGTTCCAGAACCTAAAAGTTCTCTAAAGAATCCTACTATAATTAAAATTACAGCATATCCTAAAGCGTTACCTATACCATCTAAGAAAGATCTCCAAGGACCATTTCCTAGAGCGAAGGCTTCAAAACGTCCCATAATGATACAGTTGGTAATAATTAATCCAACAAAAACAGATAGGGTTTTACTCAACTCGTAAGCAAATGCTTTGAGAACCAAATCCACAATAATTACAAGCGTTGCAACGACAATAAGTTGTACGATAATTCTAATTTTTGAAGGAATGATATTTCGCATTAGAGAAATAACAACGTTACCAACACCTAATACAAACAATACAGATATTGACATTACTATGGAGGCTTCTAATTCTGCAGTAATCGCTAAAGCCGAACAAATACCAAGTACCTGAATGGTAATTGGATTATTATCTGCTAATGGATCTTTTATTAAAGCTGCATCTTTTTTTGAAAATAGTCCCATATTAGTTAGCTTGTTTTTTTAAATTATCAAAATAAGGCTTGTATAGTTTTAGGTCACTTTTAATCATGGCTGTAACACCATCACCCGTAATCGTAGCACCTGCAATCGCATCTACTTCATTATCGGTCTTATCTTCGTTTTTAGGATCGGCATTACCTTTAGCAACAGTGATACCTTTAAAAGCGCCATTGGACGTTAATAAATGTTCTCCGTAGAAATCATCCATGAAATAACGCTGTTTGATATTCGCACCAAGACCTGGTGTTTCTCCTTTATGATCAAAATAAGCACCTTGAACGACCATGTTTTCATCTACAGCAACATAACCCCAAATGGCATCCCAAAGGCCTTTTCCATAAATTGGAGCCACATAAACTAATTTTCCTTCTTTATTGTTTCCAACAAATAATGGTAGTTTTCTAACCCCTCCATTTTTAGCATTAGATTTTTGCTTTTTTATGTCAATTAAATAAGGCTCCTGACCATTATTAGCATCCATATACTCTTGTCTTGTCATTTGGCTAATGAGTTTACCATCTTGAACTTCGAGTACAATTTGTTCGCTTACATTATCTGAAAATAATTGTGGTGCCTCTGCTGTTGAAACAAAAACTGCACTGCCCTCTTCATTATTATTAATCCCCATAGCATAGAGAATATTTTGTTGTTTCTCTAAACGTTGATTCTCACTAATTGTAGGCTTTAATGACGACGCTAAATACGCCAACAATGCGCCAACAACCAATACCATTGCTATGGCAAAAATTATGGTATACGAATTTTTATCTGTTCTCTTTTCCATCGTTAAGCAGTTTTAACTTTTAGACGTTTCATTCTTTTCTTTACATTACCTTGAACCACATAGTGATCAATTGTTGGTGCAAATACATTCATTAATAGAATCGCTAACATCACACCTTCTGGATAAGCCGGGTTGAAGACACGAATCATAATCGATATAAAACCTACTAAGAATCCATAAATCCATTTACCTTTGTTGGTTTGTGAGGCCGTTACAGGATCGGTTGCCATAAAGACAGTACCAAAGGCAAATCCACCAATTAACAGGTGATGCCAAAATGGTGTATTCATCAATCCGTAGAATTTACTACTTTCAGTAATCCATTCAGAGCTTACAGCAAAATTGAAAATTAATCCCATCGCCAAAGCACCTAATACTGAGGACAACATAATTCTCCAGCTTCCTATTTTTGTAAAGATTAAAATCCCAGCACCAATTAAAATGATTAAGGTTGATGTTTCTCCAACTGAACCAGGAATTAATCCGTAGAACATATCCATCACATCATAACCAACCGCCTTATTTTGAGCAAGACTTCCTAAAATCGTTTCTCCAGAAATAGCATCTAGATTTTCACCAGCAGCAATTGCTTTATCTCTAGCAACAGCACCTTGAACCCATACTTTATCTCCCGACATCCATGTTGGATAAGCGAAGAATAAAAAGGCTCTAATGGTTAAAGCAGGGTTTAAGATATTCATTCCTGTACCACCAAAGACTTCTTTACCAATTACAACTCCGAAAGCTACAGCTACTGCAAGCATCCATAATGGCGTATCAATTGGTACAATTAAAGGCACTAACATTCCAGTTACTAAATACCCTTCTTCTACTTCGTGGCTATTTTTGATGGCGAATAAAATTTCAATCGCCAAACCAACGCCGTAAGATACAATGACTAAAGGCAGTACTTTCCAGAAGCCAACCATAAAGTTATCCATGGTCCAGAATTCTGAACTAAAAAACCCTCCAGTAGCTTGTTGAATATCTCCAAAGGCAACATGGTGTTGGTATCCAGCGTTAAACATTCCGAAGATTAAACATGGTACCATTGCCATAATCACAATGTTCATGGTACGCTTTAAATCGTCGGCTGCTTTAATGTGTGTCCCATTATGAGTGGTCTCATTAGGCAAGAATAAAAAGGTATGTATCGCCGAAAATGCAGGCAACCATTTTTTGTCTTTATTCTTTTCTCTAAAATTATGTAAACTGTTTTTTAAACCCATTATCCTATCTCTTTAAGCATTAAGTCTAAACCTTTTCTAATAATATCTTGATGCGGTTGTTTAGACACACATATAAATTCTGTTAATGCGAAATCTTCGGGAGCAACTTCGTACATTCCTAAAGCTTCCATTTCATCTAAATCCTCATATTTACACGCTTTTAAGATTTGTAACGGATAAATATCTAAAGGAAACACCTCTTCATAGGAACCCGTAACCACAAAAGCACGATGTTCACCATTGGTATTGGTATTTAAACTGTATTTTTTCTTAGGTGTTAACCAAGAAAATGTTAACGCTCTAGACGTTGAAATTTTATTGAAAACGGGTTTATTCCAACCGAAAAACTCATAATCATCACCTTCAGGAATGACAGTAATTAAGTTATCGTAATAGCCTAAACTCCCGTCTGGTTTTACTTGTTTTCCAGACAATACATTTCCGGAGATAATACGATCATTACCGTCTTTTTCGACGCCATTATCGTAGACCATAGTGGCTACTTCGCTTCCTATTTTGGTTTTAAAATATCTAGGTTTTTTTACTGAAGAACCTGCTAAAGCAATGACGCGTTCGGCATTGAATTTACCTGTAAGTAATAATTCACCAATAATCACTAAATCCTGCGCATTGACTGTCCAAACCGTTTCTCCTTTATTAACAGGATCGATTTTATTGATATGCGTACCAACATTACCTGCTGGATGCGGACCAGACACTTTGTGAATTACAGCGTCGTTCATAGTTGCTAATGGCGAATTGTTAGAACCAACTCCAATATGCACTTGCCCTTCGGTTAATTTTGCTAATGCAGAAACAGCAGCTTGTAATTCGGCTTCTTTACCTGCAAGTACAAAATCTAAATCTGCAGCTAAAGGCGCTGTTGCATGTCCAGAGATAAAAATCGACTTAGGCGATTTTTCCGGATTAGCAATCACATCATAAGGTCTTTGCTTGATAAAAGGCCAACATCCAGAAGCTAATAAATGTGCTTTGGTAGCAGCTGCATCAGCATTTATGTTAAACTTTCCAAAATCTTTGTAAGATTGCTCTTTATCTGCTTGAATCTTAACGGCATCAATACGTCGTTTAGGACCTCTTAATACCTCTACCACAGTTCCAGAAACTGGTGAAACGAACTTTACGTCTTCATTTGACTTATCATAAAAGATAACATCTCCTGTTTGTAAAGTAGTTCCTTCTTTGGCTACGAGTTTTGGAATAACGCTGTGAAAATCTTCAGGTCTGATAGTGCAGAAATTACTTATAATGGCTTGTTCAACTGTTTTATCAGCTTCGCCTACAAGTTTTATATCCAGACCTTTTTTAATCTTAATGTCTTTTGACATACGCTTTATATTGAAATTAGTTGTCTAAAAATCGGTGCAAATTTACGAATTTACCACGTAATAAAATAGCCTGTCTTTCTAAGTTTGTTATTTTTAATAATTCTAAATAACTTAGTTATACGAATTAAATATATGTGGCTGTTATTTATATTCTTATCAGACTTTAAAACACTCATTTTAAAAAAGCTACTTCTACAGAACATCTTCACAATACAAAGCGAGTTTAGTTGTTAGTAATTTAAGCCATAGCAACAAAAAACTATAGCATGATAATGGCTTCAAAAATATTTGAACATGCAATAATCTACTGAAGTCTTCAGTTACCGGAATTAGGAATTTAGGTTTTAAGGCACAGATTTTGTTTATCTTTGAATACACACAAACTATTATTAATGATTAAGACATTTTATTTTTTCCTGCTCGCCATCCTTATCACAGCTCAAGGGTTTAGCCAAACTGAAGAAGTTAATCCACCAGATTATATAAAAACCATCACCTTTAGAAGTCGCACCTCTTCTCAAGGCCAATTACCTATTATACGTTTAGGAGAGGCCTTTCATTTAGAATTTGACGCTCTTACCACTGATGAGCCTGATTTTTATTATACCATCGAACATTACAACTACGACTGGACCAAATCCAATCTTGCTAAAATGGAGTATTTACGCGGATTTGATAATTACCGAATTGTAAACTACCGTAATTCTTTTAACGCGTACCAGTTATACTCGCATTATGATTTAGAAATTCCGAATGAGCAAACCCGTGGTTTATTAAAGTCTGGAAATTATATAATTACTATCTATAATGAAGATCAAGAAGTTGTATTTACCAGGAAATTTATGATTTACAAAGAGCAAGTTGGTGTAGGCGTGGCTATAAAAAGATCCCGTGATGTATCTTATATTGAAAGTAAACAAAGTGTTGATATTGTTATTAATTCTGGCGCCTTGATTTTAAACAATCCGAAACAAACGGTCAAGACGTTGATAATTCAAAACAATAATTTAAAAACAGCAATTACAGGCATCAAACCTCAATATACTATTGGCAAGGAACTCATTTACAGATACACCAAAGAAACAGCATTTTGGGGCAGTAATGAATTTAGATTTTTTGAAACCAAAGATGTAAGAGGTGCCAATGTTGGTGTGCAATTTATAGATTTGAAAAACATTTACCACAGTTATTTATTTGCTGATGGCCCTAGAGCTAATCAGCCTTACACCTACAATCCTGATATTAATGGTAATTTTCAAATAACAGCAATTGATACTGATGATATCGATATTGAAGCCGATTATACGAACGTGCATTTCAAATTGCGTCACCCAAAACTTGCTGCTGGCAGTGAAGTGTATGTCTATGGAAATTTCAATAACTATTCTTTAGAACCTCAAAACAGATTGACTTACAATAGTGAAGGCGGTCAATACGAAGGCATTATTAAACTAAAACAAGGATTTTACAACTACAAATATGTTGTGGTTGACGCCAAAGGCAAACTTGACCAAGGTCAGATAAGTGGTAATTACTGGCAAACTGAAAACAATTATAAAGTATTGGTCTACTACAGGGATTTAGGCGCACGATTTGATGAACTCATTGGTTTTGGAGAGGCAACATCTGTAGATATTTCAAATTAGTCGTTTAGAGCCAGCTGCTTAAACGTATCAAAACTCAGTTTTTTCTCAACAAATTGTTGTGATGTTTCATCAAAAGACACACAACGCTCTATAGGCTTTGCATATACATGCAGGCTAATCGATGTTCCCTGATGACTATTTCTTAATTTATGAAAACCCAAGCGATCATTCATAAATGTTAGCTGCTCTGGCAAAATCTTATGAGCACCTACTTCTAATAAATTATGGTCGTTATCTATGGCATAAAAGACTTCTTCCATTTCACCTTCTACCAAATATACCCAACAATCTTCACCATCATGACCATGAATAGTTGTTTCTTGATTGGAGTTCCAACATAGCAAAATGAGCTCAAAATGCGCATCTTTATAAATACAATTTCGAGTGTAATGTTGTGATGACCAACTTTCGTAAGACTTAAAATCGACAGTACCAAAATCAAAGTTTTTGAGTATTGAATTGTAATTTTCAATAGAAGATGTCGACAGAAGCGCTATTAATTGTTGAATGTATTCTGGGGATTTCAAGAGGAAGAACCGATATTTATATGGATATGAATAATATTCCGGAAAATAGGGATAAATTTACATAAAGCCAAACTATAAGACTTTAATCACATATGCAAAACGACCTTAAACTATTTATAGAGCTTGCTGAATTTTTAATTTCCGAAGAACAAAATAAACCTGTTGCAGCTCCAATTGACACCAAAGCGTTGTACCAGAAGCTTAATCTTCAACTGGAAGATGAAGCTACTATAGATTCTGAATTTAAAGCACTTCTTAAAAACATCATTAAAAGCACACCAAAAACAGCATCAACTTCTTTTTTTAATCAGCTGTTTGGCGGCCGAATAGATCGTGCAACTCTTGGTGATTTATTAGCGGTTATGCTTAATAACAGCATGTACACCTATAAAGTTGCCGGACCACAAGTTGGTATTGAAAAAACAATACTTCATAAAATCTGCAATATCATAGGTTATCCTGAAGAAGCCGACGGTACTTTTGCTCCAGGTGGTTCAATGAGTAATTATATGGCTGTACTAATGGCTAGAGACAAGTACAATCCGTCGGTTAGAAATGAAGGTATCACGAATAAAATGACGTTATACACCTCGGAAGTCTCTCATTATTCTATTGCCAAAAACGCCTCCTTTATTGGTGTTGGACGACAACAGGTTAGAGCTATAAAAACCAATGATAGAGGTGAAATGCTCGCTGAAGATTTAGACCTCCAAATTACCCGAGACATCCAACAAGGTTTTCAACCATTTTTTGTAAATGCTACTGCAGGAACAACAGTTTTAGGTGCTTTTGACCCTGTGAAGAGCATTCATGAAATCTGTAAAAAACATGATGTTTGGCTTCATTTAGATGGTGCCTATTGTGGCGCTGTTATTTTTAGTAACACCTACAAACATTTGGTAGAAGGCATCGCATTAACAGATTCGTTTAGTGTTAACGCACATAAAATGCTAGGCACACCTTTGAGTTGCTCTATTTTGGTAACCAGAAATAAAGCCTATTTACACCAATCGCTTTCTAACGAAGCCGAATACCTTTACCAAACCGATAGTGACGATTTTAATTTGGGCAAAACATCACTTCAATGTGGTCGAAGAAACGATGCCTTAAAACTTTGGACCTTATGGAAATCTGTTGGAACAAACGGACTAGAAGCTATCGTTGATCATCAATTTAAATTGGCAAACTTAGCTCGTGATTATATTAATAAGCATCCCGATTATACCTTATTTAGTTTTGATGATTCGATTTCGGTATGTTTTAATTACAAAACCATTTCTGCTAAAAAATTATGTACCGCTTTATATGAAGAATCCAAACTGATGGTAGGCTTCGGAAATTTTAAAGGACAAGATTTTGTAAGAATGGTCACCATTAACAGCCTACTAAATGAAGAAGATATTTTAAACTTCTTCAAAACGATTGAAAAATTTGTAATTTCAACTGATATTTAAATCATTTTATCGAATATCAATTTATAATTTGTTAAAATTTTGCACAATTTGAAAAAAGTCTTCAGATTAATAGAAAATTCCTTATTTTTGTAGGCTATTATTGGGATTAATTCATGGTTCAACAAGTTACAAGCGGCATAAAAATTTCTGTCGAGACATCTTTCGAAGGCACATTTTATAAAAATTATAAAGTGCATTTCGCGTTTGGCTATAAAGTAACTATTGAAAATCAAAGTAAAGATTCTGTTCAGCTAAATTCCAGATACTGGAGAGTATTGGATGCTTTAAATAATGTAGAAGTTATCGAAGGCGAAGGTGTTATTGGCAAAAAGCCAGTTTTAAAACCTGGAGAATCCCATACGTATAATTCGGGTTGCCTACTTACCTCACCTTTTGGAGCCATGCAAGGCCATTACAACATGGTCAACTTTACCAATACCAATAAATTTAAGGTTATCATTCCTACCTTTAAATTAAGTGCACCTTTTGCTCTTAATTAGACACCAGCTATCATTTCAGTTTTTGTAATCCTTCAGATACTCAAACCTGTAGGTCTTATTGTTTTGTTCCACATGAAAAAATTGGCAATTAGAATAATGCACAAATCTATAGTCTAACTGAATATTAAACCCTTCAGAAATAACACTATAAACAGCATCACAATCAACATTTCCGTAAGGAGAAATACGTCTGTATCTAAACTGATTTGAATCATTTAAATCGTAAAGCTCAAACCAGGCGCCAGTCCCAATACCTCCTAACCATTGGGCGTGACTTTTTTTAATATCATTTTCTTGAGGCATAAGTTTACCAATCCTATCGGGCTTATACGCCTTAAGGCTATCTAAAAACAAACGTCTGTTTTCTTTTCTAACAGTAGAATCAAATGCGGAAATTTCTCCAGCTTCAGAAACTACATAAACATGATTTTCAGTATCTCCTAAAACCACATTACCAATAGTACTTGGTGTAAATCGTTTCGACTTGATTAAGCGAGATTTAATTGACGGATTTGTAACACTTTCAATCAAGCTATCTGTCACAAATCTCGCACAATTGGACGCCTTCTTAATAAAAGCTGCATAACGCACAAAACCCTGATTCTGAATGGTTGTTATATATGTTTTTGCCTTTTGGTAATCAATAGCATTACACACCGAAGCATATAAATGGCCGTCCCCATGGGTGAGTTGAGGATGAGTTGCCAAAAACTTCAAAATAGCCTTTAAATTTACAATCTGATCGTTTTCAACCTGAGCCGTTATTGGAAAGTTGAGCTCAAAATCAATCTCTTTTGATCGCACTCTTCCGTGTGGCAAGGAAGTGATATACCTTCCAAAGTCATAATAGTCTAAATTGCCTGTCGACTTCTCTATCAACACTAAAGCAGCATGACCTGCTCTTACATAGTTTCTATTTCCTATATGTAAAAATCTAAGAAAAGGAGAATACCATTCTTGGGCATGAGGGACAATTGTTTCCGGATAAGCAAGTGTGAGGATGATTCCGTCATTCATATTAAAAATATTAGGAGCAACTTACAAAAAATTAGCGATTAATTTAACCTTGTTTTATTACTTAGAAATTCATTAGTCGTCAAAAAATCGTAACTTTGCAGCTTCAAAATAATAATGAATTTTTAAACCAAAATAAAGATGGGAAAAGGATTTTTCAATGTACCAGTAGCTATAAATGAGCCTGTTAAATCATATGCGCCGGGTTCTCCAGAACGCGAAGCTGTTTTAGCAGCTTACAAAGAAATGTGGAATACGAAGATTGATGTGCCCTTATATATTAACGGAAAAGATATATCTACCGGAAACACTAAAACCATGTCGGCTCCACATGACCATCAACATATCGTTGGAACCTATCATTTAGCCGAAAAATCTCATGTAGAAGACGCTATATCTACAGCTTTAGAAGCCAGAAAAACTTGGTCTCAATTACCTTGGGAACAGCGCGCTGGAATCTTCTTAAAAGCTGCCGAATTGATTGCTGGACCTTACAGAGCGAAGATCAATGCTGCAACCATGATTGCACAATCTAAAACAGTTCACCAGGCCGAAATTGATGCGGCTTGCGAGTTGATAGACTTCTTACGTTTTAATGTGCAGTTTATGACCGATATTTATCATGAACAACCTGAAAGCACAAGTGGTGCCTGGAACCGATTAGAATACCGTCCGCTTGAAGGATTTACTTATGCTGTAACACCGTTTAACTTTACTGCTATTGCTGGAAATCTTCCTGCTTGCATGGCAATGATGGGTAATGTAGTCGTTTGGAAACCAAGTGACAGTCAAATTTTCTCAGCAAAAGTGATTATGGACGTATTTAAGGAAGCCGGAGTTCCTGATGGTGTTATTAATGTGGTATTTGGTGATCCTGTGATGATTACAGATACTGTAATGGCTAGTCCTGATTTTTCTGGTTTACACTTTACGGGTTCCACACATATCTTTAAAGAACTTTGGAAAAAAATTGGAAACAATATTCATAACTACAAAACCTACCCAAGAATTGTTGGCGAAACAGGAGGAAAAGATTTCATCGTCGCTCATAAAACAGCAAATCCGATTCAAGTAGCGACAGCTATTTCGAGAGGTGCTTTCGAATTTCAAGGACAAAAATGTAGTGCAGCTTCTAGAGCTTACGTCCCTTCAAATCTTTGGGATACGGTTAAAAAACGTATTATAGAAGACACGAAATCATTCAAAATGGGATCACCAGAAGATTTGAGCAATTTCATTACTGCTGTGATACACGAAGGCTCTTTTGACAAATTAGCAAGCTATATCGATCAAGCTAAAAGTGATAGTAATGCCGAAATTATTGCTGGTGGAAATTACGATAAAAGTAAAGGTTACTTTATTGAACCAACGATTATCGTCACTACCGATCCTAAATACACGACCATGTGTACAGAATTATTTGGACCTGTAATCACCATTTATGTTTACGATGAAAATGACTACTCTGAAACCTTAAAACTTGTTGACCAAACAAGCGAGTATGCGTTAACTGGAGCTATACTTGCTACAGATAGATATGCGATTCAAGAAGCGACAAAAGCCTTACAAAATTGTGCTGGAAACTTCTATATCAATGACAAACCAACTGGAGCTGTTGTTGGACAACAACCTTTTGGAGGTGCTAGAGCATCTGGAACCAACGACAAGGCAGGTAGTGCACTTAACTTATTACGTTGGGTTTCTCCTAGAATGATTAAGGAAACATTTGTAACTCCTACAGATTATCGCTATCCTTTTTTAGGATAAATTCTCTGTACAATCTATAAAAGCATCCTCAAATTTAACAGTTTGAGGATTTTTTTTGCCTTTTAACCTAAAACGTTACATGACACCTATTTAACTAAATGAAACTTTGTATCTTGTTGTCATAATCATAAAATTAATTGATCATGATAAAAAAATACGCTTTACTTTTTTTAGCACTCCCTCTTTTTGCTCAGTCGCAAACTATTGAGTTCGAGTCAACTGTTGCAGCCGACTTAAACGGTTATGCTGGCGCGACAACCTTTTCTGGTTTAGGCGAGTACGAAATATTTCTAGATACAGAATCTGGTGTTTTAGACAAGCCTATCATTTTATTAGATGGTTTTGATCCTGCAGATGGCAGAGATATTACTGGTATTTATGATTTACTAGACTATACAGGATCTGGAGGTGATCAAAACTTAGCCGACTTAGTAAGGGCTGAAGGTTTTGATGTTGTTATTTTAAACTTCCCTGTTTATTTTAGATTGAGTGATAACACCTTATTAAATTTTGATGATGCCACAGATGTTAATGCAGACACAGTCATTGATGAAGCCGACTATCCTGGTAGTACTTTAGTAGATGGTGGTGTCGATTTTATTGAACGTAATGCTATGTTGCTTGTCGATTTAATTAACACACTGAATGCTGATAAAGTTGGTGATGAAGAATTAGTCATTATCGGCCCAAGTATGGGTGGTTTAATTTCCAGATATGCATTAAACTATATGGAACATGAACAAGCAAATAATGGAGGTCCTGATCATGAAACACGTTTATGGATGTCTTTTGATGCGCCTCACTTAGGTGCTAATATTCCTTTAGGATTTCAACACCAGTTTAATTATTTAGCTAATGGTTTAGGTGATGGTGTTAATATAGAAGAACTTCAACCTGTAGTGAATGGCTTATTAAAATCTCCAGCTGCAAGACAATTATTAGTCGATCATTTTGAGACTCACTTAGAAAACGGTAGCCTTTTTCTGTTTGATGCCACTAAGGTGTTACCTGAAGCTCACCCTTACAGAACTACTTTTGATACTAACATTAATAATTTATCACCGACCGGATATCCTCAAAACACAAGAAATGTTGCCATTATAAATGGTAGCGGAATTGGCACACCATTTCAGGACATAAATGGAGCGCCTGTAACACCTGGATTTTCAGTGTTAAATATTGTCGATTTAAGCTTACCTGATATTCCTCCTGCAAGTAATATTACGGCAACACTTCAAATTAATCTGACACCTACGTCTGGAAATCAAGAAGTGATTAGTAAAATTTTAGTCACTGGAACGGTTGTTATATTTCCGTTTACAGTTGCTGATGCCGAAGTGGAATCATTAGCGCCTGCGTTTTCAGATGGTGTTGATGCTGCTTCTGGAGGACTCTTTAATCTATCAGCATTTACTGAAGGTTTAGATACTGAAGGATTGGTTGGCAGTGTTTTAACCGAATTACAATTAAATAAATTCAGCTATATCCCTTCCGTAAGTGGTATGGCTCTGGACGTTGCTCCAGCAAATGAAGTGAATTGGTTTCACGATATTGATTTAGGTGAACCTGATAGCACAGGGGATACATTAAACAGTACACCTTTTGTGAATTGGCATATGCCAGATGACAACGAAGATCACGTACAATTAACCGAAGAGAATGTGATATTCGCACTTAGTGAAATCATCCCTGAAACATTGTCAAACACCGATTTTGAAAACTTAGTTTCAATCAAAGTTGAGAAAAATCCTATTGTGAATGAACTGACTATTTTAAGTAATAAAACGCTTGATGACGCCAACATATCTTTAATTGACATCACAGGCAAATCAGTTTATAGATCGACACAAACCTTAGACGGTAGACTCTCGATACCTTTGAATCTTGATTCGGGAATGTATATTCTCAACTTAGAAACCAAAGATAATTACAACTATCGCACTAAAATAATCGTGAGATAAAACGCAAAAGACCTTTCTAGTTGAAAGGTCTTTTTTTTTGCTTTAACTATTCAGGTTTTTGGGTGTTTTAATGTATTTGAAACTTAACAACCAAACCTTCATTTGCTCTTACATTAAAAACTGTATTATCATCAAAAATGAGGTATTGCCCTTTAACACCAACTAGTTTTCCTGTATATGACTGCTCTTTTTTGATATTTAAACTTTTAGGCTTTTCAGGGTATTTATGAACTGGAAACTGCAAATGGGTTTCAGAATTTGAAGCAATATAATAGGCTTTTGCTTCTTCTGGTATGAACGTTTTTAAGCGCTCTCGCCATTCAACTAAATTTTCATCTTCTATGTCGTTCTTCAGCATTTTTCGCCAATTGGTTTTGTCGGCCACATGATCTTTAAGTGCAACTTCGGTAATTCCAGCAAGATAGCGGTTAGGCACTTCTACAATTTCAATCGCTTCATGAGCTCCTTGGTCAATCCATCGTGTAGGAACTTGTAACTTTCTGGTCACACCCACTTTTACATTGCTCGAATTAGCTAAATAGACAATATGAGGCTGCAATTGCACCTTTTTTTCATAGTCCAAATCCCGATCTTCTTTTCCTAAATGCGCTGTACTTAATTCTGGACGCATGATCCAATCTCCCGCTTGTGGAATATCAAAAAAGTCGTCCTTACAAAAGCCTTGTCTGTAAATAGGTTTGTTTAATCCGCACTTCAAACATTGGTATTTTACAAATTCCATCGTAAGTGTTTTATCCAATAACTGATTCATATTCAGGAAATCACTGTCTAATATTAAATAGTATTGAATTGGCTCTGCAAACTCGGTTTGCATTTTTGTTAAAACACCTTGATAAAACATATAAAAAAAAGTATTATTTTTAAAACTTAAAGATACCAAAAAAAATGCCGATTCCCTTAGTAAATTCTATTGCTTCGTGGTTTTTAAAAAAACGATTTCATCAAATTGAATTGTTTTTAAAATACCCAAATGAAGTCCAAAATGAATTACTATTTCAGCTTCTTTCAACAGCTAAAGATACTGAAATTGGTAAGCGGTATGATTTCAATTCTATTAGCAATTACAGCACATTTTCAGAACGTATTCCTATATCCTCTTATGAGGATTGCAAAGACATGATTGAACGGTCACGTCGTGGAGAAAACAATATTTTCTGGCCTAATCCCATAAAGTGGTTTGCTAAATCAAGTGGCACCACAAATGCCAAGAGTAAATTCATCCCTGTAAGCAGTGAATCTCTAGAAGATTGTCATTATGCTGCTAGTAAGGATTTACTGTGTATGTATCTCAATAATAACGAAAACTCACAACTATTCACTGGTAAAGGTTTACGGTTAGGAGGAAGCAAAGAATTGTACAAAGAAAATGGGACTGTTTTTGGGGATTTATCGGCTATTTTAATTGATAATATGCCATTTTGGGCCGAATTCAGTAGCACTCCAAGTAATAAAGTTTCCTTGATGAGCGATTGGGAAACCAAGATGCAAGCAATTGTTGATGAAACGAGAAATGAAAACGTTACGAGTTTAGCGGGTGTTCCGTCGTGGATGCTGGTATTACTTAATACTATTTTAGACAGTACCGGAAAAGACAATTTATTTGACATTTGGCCTAACCTCGAGGTTTACTTTCATGGAGGCGTTAGTTTTGTGCCTTATGTTGATCAGTATAAAGCGATTTTACCGAAATCAGATTTCAAGTATTATGAAATTTACAATGCTTCGGAAGGCTTTTTTGCTATCCAAGACCAAAACAATAGCAGTGAATTATTATTAATGCTCGACTACGGAATTTTCTATGAATTCATTCCAATGACCACCTACGGAACTCCTAGCCAGAAGGTAATTCCGTTAAGCGACGTTGAAATTGGTGTTAACTACGCGGTGATTATCACCACTAACGCTGGTCTTTGGCGTTATAAAATTGGAGACACCATACGCTTTACATCTATAAACCCATATCGCATAAAAGTGTCTGGTAGAACCAAACACCATATTAATGCTTTTGGCGAAGAATTAATTATTGAAAATGCTGAAGACGCATTAAGAGAGGTGTGTCATTCTACACAATCTGAAATTGTTGAGTATACAGCTGCTCCCATTTTTATGAATGGTAAGTCTAAAGGCTCTCACGAATGGCTTATAGAATTTAAAACACCTCCAAAAGACCTCAATACATTTAATGAATTACTGGACTCAAAGTTAAAGTCATTAAACTCAGATTATGAGGCAAAGCGTTTAAATAACATGACTTTAAATATGCCAACAGTTCATGTGGCAAGAGAACAGTTGTTTTACGATTGGCTAAAACAACACGATAAGCTTGGCGGTCAGCATAAAATTCCGAGATTATCTAATAGCAGAGAGTATCTTGATGAGCTTCTTATGTTAAATACACGATCTTAATCTGCTATTTTACTCTTAATCTCATTACTCGGTTTAAAAAACTCTTTAAAATCCGATGAAATACACAGTATTTTCCCACACAACGAGTATTTAATAGTATTCATCCAAAACCATACAAAGTCATTTTTATTCTGAGATTAATGCAACTATATTTACGAAGTCTTAAAGAAATAGAAGCTTATAAATTAGCTGAGTTAAGACTTAAAAATGACACAAAATAGTTTAGATATTGTTCTGCAATATTAGTTTTTAAATCCAAATAAAAAACCACTCTCGGGAAAGAGTGGTTTCTTTTTTATAGTCAATAAATCAAATTCACTTAAGAAACTGCTTTTAACTTTTTAAGCGTTGATTTAGTTAACTTATTTTCGGCGTACGACTTCGTAACGTTTAGTTTTTTCTCATCAGAACTAGGCATTTCAAACATCGCATCGGTTAAGATTTCTTCGCAAAGCGAACGCAATCCTCTTGCGCCTAGCTTATACTCAATCGCTTTTGTTACAATATAGTCTAAAGCGCCTTCGGTAATTGTAAACTCGATTTCGTCCATTTCAAACAATTTTTTATACTGTTTGATAATGGCATTTTTAGGTTCGGTTAAAATGGCTCTCAGCGTATTTGCGTCTAAAGGATCCATATAGGTCAATACAGGTAAACGCCCAATAATTTCTGGGATTAAACCAAAGTCTTTTAAATCTTTAGGTATAATATACTGCAATAAGTTATTAGTATCTAAAGCATCGCCATCGTGGGCTGCTTTGTATCCTATCGCAGCTAAATTTAAACGTTTTGATATTTTTTTATCAATACCGTCAAAGGCACCACCAGCAATAAATAAGATATGTTCTGTATTAACTTCAATAAATTTTTGGTCAGGATGCTTACGTCCGCCCTTTGGTGGTACATTAACTACAGTTCCTTCCAGTAATTTTAATAAGGCTTGCTGCACACCTTCACCCGAAACATCTCGAGTTATCGACGGGTTATCGCTTTTACGTGCAATTTTATCAATTTCATCAATAAAAACAATTCCCTTTTCGGCTTTTTCAAGATTGTAATCGGCCGCTTGTAATAAACGCGTCAAGATACTTTCAACATCTTCACCAACATAACCAGCTTCAGTTAAAACCGTAGCATCAACAATAGCTAAAGGCACATTAAGCATTCTGGCTACTGTTTTAGCCATAAGTGTTTTACCTGTCCCTGTTTGTCCCACCATAATGATGTTTGACTTTTGAATTTCAATTTCATCATCTGTAGGCGATTGAAGTAAACGTTTATAGTGGTTATAAACGGCAACAGACATGACTTTTTTAGTATATTCTTGACCAATGATATATTCATCGAGAAAAGACTTAATCTGTTGCGGTTTTTTAAGCATTAATTCTGAAGACAACTCTGCATTATCAGATTGCTTAGATTCTTCTAAAACAATACCATGTGCTTGTTCGATACAGCGATCACAGATGTGCGCATCTAAACCAGCAATCAACAGATTGGTTTCAGGTTTTTTTCGTCCACAAAACGAACATTCTAATTCTTCCTTTGCCATAAATCAATATTAACTTCTCTACTAAGAAACCGACGACGCGATTTCCCGATTTAAATTCAAATGATAGTAATGCTGTTACAATAAAAGCACTACGCGTTCCGAAGTATAATGTTATCCTCTAGATAGTACTTCGTCTATCATTCCGTATTCTTTAGCTTTTTCTGCTTTCATCCAGTAATCACGATCACTATCTTCATAAATTTTGTCGTAATCCTGTCCAGAATGCTTACTAATTATTTTATACAATTCTTCTTTGAGGGTCAAAATTTCACGAGCTGTAATTTCGATATCACTAGCCTGACCTTGAGCACCTCCTAATGGTTGATGGATCATGACTCGAGAGTGCGTTAAACCACTACGTTTTCCTTTTTCACCTGCACATAATAACACGGCTCCCATTGAAGCAGCCATTCCTGTACAAATCGTCGCTACATCAGGCTTGATTAACTGCATGGTATCATAAATACCTAAACCTGCATAAACACTACCTCCTGGAGAGTTGATATATATCTGAATGTCTTTAGAGGCATCAGCACTTTCTAAAAACAATAATTGTGCTTGTATAATATTGGCAATTTGATCATTTATTGCGGTTCCCATAAAGATAATGCGATCCATCATTAAACGTGAAAACACATCCAATTGAGAAATATTTAACTGACGCTCTTCTATGATGTAAGGCGTCATACTTGTAGGATACATACTACTTACAATTTTATTGTAATATGTACTACTTATACCTTGATCTTTTATTGCGAATTTTTCAAATTCTTTTCCGTAATCCATAGATTTTTCTTAAATCATTTATTGTGAAACAAAAAGCGTAAAACCATTCCGTTTTACGCTTTAAATATACTAATTTATAATGTAAACGCTTAACTATAGAACTCTTTTACAAAATCATCGTAAGTTATCTCTTTTGTCTTTAAGTTAGCTTCGGATTTGTAAAGGTTTAACAATTTGGTACTCATTAATTGTTCTGATAATCGCTTCACCTCATCTTTATTTGATAGGATTCTTGCTGCAATACCATCTAATTCTTCATCAGTAGAATTCATTTGACCAAACTGAGCCATTTGTGCTTTAATCATTTCTTTAGCATGGCTTTGTAAGTCTTCAAACTGCACCTGAAGGTCATATTTTTCGATTAATTTTCCTTCAATTAACTGGTAACGCATGCTTTTTTCAGATTTTTCGTATTCTTCTTTAGCTTGCTCTGCATCCATTTCGGTTTCACCTGCTGTTTGCATCCATTTTTGTAAAAACTCTGCTGGCAAATCAAATTTTGTGTTTTCTACTAAATATTCAGTAACATCATTTAATAGCTTTTGATCGCCTTGTTGAGCAAATTGCTTTTCAGAATCTTCTTTGATTTTTTCTTTAAGTTCGGTTACAGAGGTTACGATTCCCTTTCCGAAGAGTTTATCAAACAATTCTTGATCTAAATCTGCTAATTCTCTCGAGTTGATCTCGTTAATTGTAAACGTTACTTCGATATCTAAACCGTGAGCATCGTCGTGAGATACTTTTAAAAATGTCATTAAATCGTGATCATCTTCAAACAACCCTTTTGTTTTTAATGTCACCACATCACCAACTTTAGCTCCTATAAATTTTTTCTCGGTTGCTTTACCTTTAAATTTATCCAGAGTAATGGTAGTCGAGTTATTGATTGCTTTCTCTTCATTAGCAAATACACCTGTAATTTCTGAATCTTTAGCTACTTCTGTTTCAGATACGATTTTACCATATTGCTTTCTAATATGCTCAACTTGGTTGTCTAGCATTTTGTCATCGGCAACGATATTGTAATGCGTGATTGCTTTTTTACTTTTTAAGTCCACTTCAAACTCAGGTGCTAAACCTAATTCGAACTCAAAAGAAAAGGCATCAGCATCCCAATCTAAATCATCTTGAGGCTTCGGTAAAGGGTTACCTAAAACGTCTAATTTTTCTTCGGTTAAATACTTACCTAAAGCATCTTGTAAAAGCTTATTAACCTCATCAACTAAAACGGCTTTACCATATTGCTTTTTTACCATAGTCATTGGCACATGTCCTTTTCTAAAACCAGGTATATTAGCCGATTTACGGTAATCGCTTAATATTTTTTCTACTTTATCGCTGTAATCTTCTTTAGCGATATCAACTTTTACCACTGCATTTAATGCATCGATGTTTTCTCTTGTAATATTCATTTTTTTCTATACTAAACCCAAAATTGGGTATTAAAAAGGGCTGCAAAAATACGATTTTTTTTGCAACCCAACAATAGTTTAAGTGATTGATTTTAAGAACTAGATTAAAACCAAAGGTTATCAATTTTTGAAAAGTAATGCCATCCTAGTTTTTCGTTATTTTTAAGAATATATAGTGTTTTTTTACCATTATAATAATGCAAAACAATTGCATATTTATAATCTTCTCTATAATAAGGTCTAGATATATAATTTCCCGTGTTTTTTACTAAGCTAGCATTATTGACCCTATCCTTTTCCCAAAAAGACAACATTTCATGTGGTTTAATAAAATTTTCAATATCATATTTGGTAAATAGGCTGTCAACTAATTTACATTTTAAATCCCACCTATTTTTTCGTTTTTCTTGTATTTTTTCACTATCATATATTATTGAATCCTTTTCTTCATTATAGTCCTTGAGAATGGTATAAAAAGGTTTGTTTAAAAATCGGTAATCATAATATTTCAGCAAATCACTTTGATCTGCATTGATTCTTTTCCTTAGATTATAACTATCGCCTTTTGAAACACTTGTTAGTTCAATGATCTTATTTAAGATAACATAATCATCGTTTACATCTTGCGAATTACAATTAAAAATAATCAATAAAAAAATGATTAATATACTAATTACATGTTTTTGTTCCTTTTGCATTTTGTGTGTTGTTAAAGTTTTCATATGCTAACAATGTTTGTGCTTCAGTTCGTTCTGCCGGTGTTAAGTTATCATCATCATTGAATACATCATATCCATTTAAACCTCCCCAAACCAATTTTTTGGCATAAATTAAATCTACTCCACCAATATTATTTTCAATACAGTATTTATGTAAACTATCTGCTAGATCGTCTATAAAATCAACATATATATTATGCAATTCTTGTTGAGCAATATTTTCTTTTGTAGTATCATTAGGATTTGCAAACCAATTATCTAAAGCTATTTTTAATGTTGTATAATTAGGGTATTCAGTCAACAATTCATCATCATGATATAAATGATAAATATGAGCATGTAGTAATTCATGATAAAAAGTATTAACAAAACCTAGATTAGTAGCTTTATCTAAATGAGTATTATTAAAATTTATATCAATTACATCAGCATTAGTTTCTGTATTACTTCCTGGGTTAGGGTCCGTTCCAGCACCTGATCCAGTTACCAATGGAGGGTTACCTTGACCTACTGATAAATCAGAAATTTTGATATCATTATCTTCAGAAATAATATAATCACTCTTAATCATGTTTGTGAAGGTAGAATTAACTTTCATAATTGACATAAACAGTACATTCCTTTGGCATTTTTTATCCATACCATCTACCCAAGTTTTTAAAGATTCAAATTCCAAATCATCATCTTCAATCATTGCTTCAATTACAGCTTCAACAAAGTCTTTATCCTCTTGAGTAATATTTCCTAAAAAATCTTCATTTTGTTTTAAATACAAATACATACTGATCACTTCAGGAAAGTTTGAAAAAGTATTTAACCATACTAACTCTTGTTGGTTATTTGACGTATTTAAATTTAAGATAGTGACAACTTCACTAATTAAATCAGCAGGAATTGTTGATGTACTGTTTCCTGTGTTTGGCGAACTGGAAGAGCCTCCACCACCTCCACCAGAACCCTCTGGTGGCTCTATAGTTTCTGGGTCACCAGTTGGACTAGAGTAATCACAAATTTGATAGGACTCTACCCAAGTAAAACTTGGAGTGCAATTAGATCCTGCTAAATGAACAGCTCCTTGTGTACCTTGATCCCAATTACAATAAGATATATGAACAGTCTGACAAAATCGCCTAGCATTTAATCCATCTAAACTACCGTCATAATTTAAAGATTCATAAGATACTTGACCAGAAAAAGGTGTTTGATTATCTAAAGCATAGGCGTCCAAATAACCAGAATTTGGTTTATAAGTCAATATATAAGCGCTTGTAGAGTCTGAAGCTACTTTAAATTGTACAACCAAATTACTAAATGTCCCTTCTAGTTGCTGATGCTTTACAATTGGAATTGTATACGTGTTGTATTCGTCTCCACTATGAATAGCGATCTCTTGATGTTCTAAAATAATAAAACCGTTCTCTGATTCTAAACCTGTTCTAAAATGTATGTCCTCAATTTTTTTTTTTGTTTTTAAGCTTTTAACAAAATCTTTAACCTGAGTGTATTCATAAAGCTTTCCTTTTTTGAATAAAGTGTTGCCATCTTCTTCAAGATTATTATTTGGATCCTGTTCATCAAGGTTTTCTTTTTGACAACTAAAGGTCATTACAACTATTCCTAAGAAAAGGAGTGTGTGCTTAAACAGGTGTTTCATGTATAAATAGTTTTAAATTAAATTTCAGTTAACAAAATCAATTAAACTAATTATTAGGGTAACCAAATATAGAAAATATTCTAAAAACAACAACTATTTAAAATGTTAATTAAAAATAATTCCAGATTGGAATTATTCTTTCTCCTCTTTTAAAAGCGAATAGGCAATAGACTGCGAGATGGATAATAGAATACTAAACAATAAGGCAACCCAAAAGCCATCAACATCAAAATCATCAATAAATCGATCTGCTAATAAAATGATACACGCATTAATGACAAATAAAAACAAGCCTAAGGTCACCATCGTAATGGGTATGGTTAAAATAACCAGAATGGGCTTAACAATAGCATTAAGCAAAGCCAGAACCACAGCTACAATAAGTGCTGCTGTAAAATTAGTCACGTCTACTCCTGATAGAAAATGTGCTAATAACATGACGATTCCTGCGGTAATTAAAAGTCTGATAATAAGTTTCATAATAGTCGTGTTTTAATTATTGAACTTGAAACAAAATAGGTAACGAATAAGGGACGATTACAGGCTTTCCTTTTTGAAAACCTGGCTGTAATTTTGGCATTAATTTGATAACTCTAATCGCTTCTTGTTCTAGTGCTGGATGAGGGCCTCTTGCCTGAACATTAAATACCTCTCCTTCTTTTCCTATTTTAAAAATCACATAAATACGGTGTCTTCCTTTAAGTCCGTTTTTTACAGCAATTCCCGTGTTAAAATGCGTACCCACAAATTTGGAAATGGCTTGACTCATACATGTTTTTCGGTCTTTATTTCCGTAAACATATTCACAGCCAGGATATAATGGCACTTTCTCTATTACACCATCAGGAACAAGTGTAGGTTCTAAAGAAACTGTTTGATCTGTATTTACAGCAACGCCTTCTCTAAATTTAATTTTTTCAACCTTCTTTTTAGACGCATTGTAACGTATCCAGGTTTTATCAAATTCATCATTATCGTAATAACCTTTCCATTCTAAATGACCTTCTTCGGTATAACGTTTCTCCTCTCCTTTCTTCTTTTCCTTGATCATCACACCTTCTAATTTTAACTGCCCATTGTCATAATACTGCTTATAACCACCATTTCTGTAGCCATTAAAGTAGTTGACTTCCCAGGCAATATTCCCATTATCGTGGTACAATTTCCATACACCATACAAATCTGACTTCTCATAATTTGCCTCAATTTTTAATCGCCCGTCTTCCGTGAATTCTTTATAAAACCCGCGTTTTAATTGTCTTTTATATTTAAGGTTTCCACTTTCATAATACCCAAACGCAACATCATTCTCGCCTTCTTTTTTGATTTCATAGCTTACGGTTCCGTCTTCAAAATAGGAAATTGAATTTGGCAAAAATTTCCCTTTATCATAGTTATGAATCTTAGAAATTTGTCCGCTCTTATAATAATCAACCCACTTTCCATCTCTTTTACTATCTACATAGTTTCCTTCGGATTTCAGCTCTCCTGATTTATAATAGGTTTTAAACGGACCATCTTCAAACTTTTGAGCAAAAGCGAATTGACACGATATAATAACGATGATTAGTGCTAAACGGATATTCATGTAATTAATTTAATACGTTAGGTTAAAGGTATTTGATTTTTAAGCCGAAACAAAATTCACCACGGCATTATAGAAGTCTTCAGGATTTTCGGCATGTAACCAATGTCCGGCATTACATATTGTTACTATTTTTGCCTTCGGAAAGTGCTGTTTGATTAATTTTTCATCGTTCGGGATGACATATTCACTTTTATCGCCTCTGAGAAACAGTGTTGATTTTTCGAATTTTGAATGCATAGGAAGTGCTTCACCAACTTCAGACACATTATCTTTTAAAACGTCTAAATTAATTCGCAGTCCTAATTGTCCTTTTTGAACCCAATACAAGTTTTTAAGCAAAAACATACGTGTACCAATGTCTGAAACATATTGCGATAATAGAGTATCGGCTGCGCCACGGCTTTTAATCTTGTTAAAATCTAAAGCGCTCAATCCGGCAAGAATAGTATCGTGATGGATTGGGTAAAAGCGCGGACTAATATCGGCCACCAACAATTTGGAAACCAGTTCTGGGTATTCGGTTGCAAAGAGCATGGCCGTTTTTCCTCCCATAGAATGCCCTAAAAGCACAATGTCTTTCAGTTGGTGTGTTTCGCAATACGCTTTTAAATCATCGGCTAGCACCTCATAATTAAAATTGTCATCATGAAAACTATGGCCATGATTACGTTGGTCTACAAGGTGAACTTCAAAACCAGCTTCGCTAAATTTTTTCCCAAGGGTTTTCCAATTATCGCTCATTCCCAGAAATCCGTGGAGAATAATAAATGGTTGGCCTTGACCTATAATTTGAGAGTGTAACTTCATTGTAATCGTTGTAAATACATTTGTATGACATTTTCAACGCCCAGATATAAACTTTCAGATACCAGAGCATGTCCAATTGAAACTTCTAATAAGCCAGGAATATGTTGCTTAAAAAATTTAATATTGTCTAATGACAAATCGTGTCCTGCATTAACGCCGAGCCCGATACTATTAGCCAGTTCAGCTGCTTTAGTAAAGGGTTCAATCGCTTTTCCATTGCCTAATCCGTATTGGTGTGCAAAAGATTCGGTGTAAAGCTCTATTCGGTCAGTTCCTGTAGCTTTAGCACCTTCAATCATATCTAAAACCGGATCGACAAATATTGAAGTACGAATACCATTAGATTTAAATTCAGAAATCACTTCAGTTAAAAAATCTTTATGTTTAATGGTATCCCATCCTGCATCCGAAGTTAAAGCATCAACAGCATCTGGCACCAAAGTCACCTGTGTAGGTTGTACCTCTAAAACCAAATCCATAAACGATTTAATTGGGTTGCCTTCAACATTAAATTCGGTATACACTTCGGGTTTTAAATCTCTTGTATCTTGATAACGAATATGCCTCTCATCTGGTCTTGGATGCACTGTAACACCCTCGGCTCCAAATCGCTGCACATCCTTAGCAAACTGTACAACATTTGGTGTTTGCCCGTCACGTGAATTTCGCAACGTTGCTATCTTATTAATATTTACACTTAACTTGGTCATATATCCATAATTTAGAATACAAAAATACAAAGTAGTTAACGCTTATTGTGGTAATTTTTAATTAATTTGCAGTAGAATTTAAGACGATTATGCCATTACAAGAATACATTATTAACGATATAAAACCTCTTAACATTAACGATAAGGTGAGTGATGTTCAGCTTATTTTTAATGAGTTAACCTATTCGCATATTCCTGTTGAAAATAATGGTGTTTATCAAGGCTGTATTTCTGAAACTGATTCGCATTGTTTTGAATCTCAAAAAACTATTGCTGATTGTAATTACGCACTTGATGGCTTTTTTGTAAGACCTGACACTAATTGGTTGGATGTTTTAGAAACCTTTGCTCAAAACTCCTGCAATATTATGCCTGTGTTAGATAAGCACAATAATTATTTAGGCTATTATGAACTTGGAGATATTATAGGTTTATTTAATGAAACGCCTTTTTTTGCTGAACCTGGAGGCATTTTAATTGTTGAAAAAGGTATTCAGGATTATTCATTTAGTGAAATTAGTCAGATTGTTGAATCGAACGACGCCAAAATTTTAGGTGCTTTTATTTCAAAAATGGAAAGCGATGTGATTCAGATTACTTTAAAAATAGGTAATACTGGTTTAAATGATGTCATTCAAACGTTTAGACGTTACAGTTACAATATTATTTCTGGTCATGAAGAAGACAATTATGTTGAAAATTTGAAAGAGCGTTCAGAATATCTTAAAAAATACTTAGACATATAACTATGAAGGTCGCGGTTTACAGTCAGTACTATCCTGAAAAATCTTCAAAATCTTTTGATGAACTCATCAGCATTCTGCAAAAAAATAAGGTTGATATTTATATAGAAAAGTCTTTTTTTGAGCACACTTCCGAAGCTATAAAAAACCAAGAATCCATACATTCATTTTCCGAATTGAATGAAAGTTTTGACCTCCTCATTAGTATTGGTGGTGATGGCACCATATTAAGAGCGGTGACGTATGTAAGAGATTATTCGATACCAATTGTTGGTATCAACACTGGGCGTCTCGGATTTTTAGCAACTATACAAATTGATGAAATAGAAACAGCCATTGAGCATATTCTCAACGGTAATTATAAAACCTCTGAGCGCACTTTATTAAGTGTAGAAACAAATCCTGGTAGTAAGGATTTGAAAGATACCAATTTTGCACTTAACGAAATTGCTGTGAGCCGGAAAAACACCACCTCGATGATTATTGTTGAAACGCACCTCAATGATGAATATCTAACTTCGTATTGGGCTGACGGACTCATAATAGCGACACCTACAGGCTCAACAGGTTACTCGTTGAGTTGTGGCGGACCAGTAATTACGCCCGATGCTGATGGTTTTGTGTTAACACCTATTGCACCTCATAACCTGAATGCCAGACCACTGGTTATTCCAGATGACACCACCATTAAACTTAAAGTTGATGGTCGAGAAGACCAGCATTTAATGTCATTAGACTCTAGAATTATCACCTTATCTAATGCCACACTTATCACTATAAAAAAAGCAGCATTTAAAATTAAGATGGTAGAACTTTTAGACGAAAGCTTTATCGATACCTTGAGAAAGAAAATGCTTTGGGGCGAAGACAAGCGAAACTGAGTCCCTAATCATGCAATAAATCCTTATAATATCAGTTTTCTGTAAGACAATATGCCACAAATTACCATAGGCAATTCATATTTATTATATTTGCAAACTTTTAAAAATTTATGAGGTATTTAATCTTATTTTTATTGAGTACATTTTTCGTGCAAACCAGTCAGTCTCAAATCTATGAAGTTGGGGTGTTTGCAGGTGGAAGTAACTTTATTGGTGATGTAGGCTCAACCACCTATATTTCTCCAGATTCTCCAGCACTTGGACTCTTGTTTAAATGGAACCGTAGCCCGAGACATTCATGGAGGATTTCTGTTATATATGCTGATTTAAAAGGAAAAGATTCAAAATCTGATGATCCAAGACGAAAAGAAAGAAATTACTCATTTGATAGTAATCTGCTAGAAATTTCGGCTGGAATGGAATTCACCTTTGTTGATTTTGATTTACATAAAAGCGGAATTAAGGTCACTCCTTACTTATATTCAGGAATTTCTACAGCAAAGCACGATAATTATTATTTTGATAATTCGGGCGTATATACTTCTGAAAACACAAGCAGTTGGGCTTTAGGAATCCCGATAACATTGGGTATAAAAAGCAATATCACAAACCACTTAATTTTAGGTTTTGAAGTTGGTGCGCGTTATACCTTTTCTGATGAAATAGATGGCAGTGTTCCAGATGATCCTTTTAGAGAAAATTTTAGCTTCGGAAACATTAATAGTAATGACTGGTATGTCTTTACAGGTTTTACATTAACTTATACATTTGGTCAGCGACCATGCTATTGCAATTTTTAATATGAACTTGAAAGATCAAATACAAATCGACAAATTACCAAATCATGTAGCTATTATTATGGATGGTAATGGTCGTTGGGCAAAACAACAAGGCTTGCTTAGAGTTATTGGTCACGAAAACGGCACGAAGTCTGTAAGAGACGTCGTCGAAGCCAGCGCAGAAATAGGGATTAAAAACCTAACCCTTTATGCGTTTTCTACTGAAAACTGGAAACGTCCTAAACTAGAAGTTCAAACTTTAATGAAACTTCTAGTAAAATCATTAAAAAAAGAAATTAAGACCTTACAGGATAATAATATCCGACTTTTGGCTATTGGAAATCTTAAGGATTTGCCAAAAAAAGCGCATGAAGAACTTTTAGAAGTTATTGATAAAACCAAAAATAATACACATATGACTTTAACTCTAGCTTTGAGTTATGGGTCTAGAGAGGAGATTATTAAGGTTATTAAAGAATTAACAGATAAAGTTAAAAATAATATAATTTCTGTTGAAAGTATTGACGAATCAATTATAAATAAGCATCTTTACACGCATAATTTGCCAGATGTTGATTTAATGATTAGAACTAGTGGTGAACAAAGGATAAGCAACTTTTTATTATGGCAAATTGCTTATGCTGAATTATATTTTACAGACATTCTTTGGCCTGATTTTAAGAAGAAGGACCTTTATGAAGCTTTGATTAATTATCAAAATAGAGAACGACGATTTGGAAAAACAAGTGAACAACTTAGCTAACTACTTACTTTTGAAAACTTACATAAAATCACTACTTACAGCATTTATTTTAATTACTTCTAATGTAATAGTTGCTCAACAATCCGATTTCAATCAAGGAAAAAAATACATCTTAGAAGAGGTAAAGGTGACAGGAAACACCAATTTTAATCCTAGCACTGTCATCTCTTTTTCAAGATTAAAAGTGGGTGAAGAAATCGTCATTCCTGGTGAACAAATTAGTAATGCCATTAAAAAACTCTGGGACTCTAAGCTATTTAGTAGTATTGACGTCTACTTAGCAAAGACTGAAGGAAACAAAGCTTATTTAGAAATAAATCTTATTGATTTACCCGAGCTTAATGAGATTACCATTCAAGGTGTAAAGAAGAATAAAATTGAAGAATTAATAAAGGAAAACGATCTTCATAAAGGAAAAAAAGTTACCGAAAACTTAATTACAACAACCCGTAATTATATTGCTAATAAGTATAAGAAAAAAGGCTTTCTAAACACTAAAGTTACTGTTAACACCAAAGAAATCACAAACGATTCTATTGAAAAAAGCCGTGTTGATATGTTAGTATATATCGATCGCGGTGAAAAAGTGAAAATTAATAAAATCATCTTTAATGGCAATGAGAAAGTTTCTGATAAGAAACTTAGAAAAGCCATGAAAAATACCAAGCAAAAAAATCCGATTCGAATTTTTAAGCGTTCAAAATATATTAAAGACGATTTTCAAGAAGATTTAGTAAGCGTTGTAGATGCCTATAAAGAAAGAGGATATCGTGATGCACGTGTGCTTTCAGATTCTATCGTTTACCAAGATGATAAAACCGTAACTCTTTTTATCGACGTTGAAGAAGGTGAACAATACAAGTTTGGTAAAATCAAATTTGTTGGAAACACAGTATATTCTGATGAGTACTTAAAACGTTATATTAAAATTGATGAAGGCTCTACATATAATGGTGTCGAATTACGTAAGCGTATTGCAGATAACACCAAGCCTGATGCTCCAGATTTAACCAATCTTTATCAAGATAGTGGCTACCTGTTCTCAACTATAAACCCAGTAGAGACTAGTGCTGAAGGAAACGTTATTGATATGGAGATTAGAATTTCGGAAGGAAAACCAGCGTACTTCAATAATGTAAGTGTCACTGGAAATGATAAAACGAACGACCATGTTATCTATAGAGAATTAAGAACAAAACCTGGTCAATTGTATCGTAAAAGTAATGTGATTAGAAGTATTAGAGAATTAGGACAACTTGGATTCTTTGATGCCCAACAGCTTACACCTAATATGAAAAACTTCAATACGCAGGATGGTACTGTAGATATTGAATACCAAGTTGTAGAACGTGGCTCAAGCCAAATCGAACTACAAGGTGGTTACGGTGGCGGTGGTTTTATTGGTACACTTGGTTTATCATTCAACAACTTTGCGATTAAAGATGTTTTCAATAAAGAAGCTTATAAACCAATTCCTTCAGGTGACGGACAAAGTTTAGCTTTACGTTTACAAGCATCACAGTTTTTCCAAACCTATAGCTTCTCGTTTTCTGAACCTTGGTTAGGCGGAAAGCGTCCAACACAGTTATCGACTTCGATTTCTCATACCAGACAATTTTTATACAATGCAGCAACAGGACGCGCTGATAAAGATCGACGATTTAATATCACTGGAATTTCTGTAGGAATTTCAAAACGTCTTAAAGAGCCAGACGATTACTTTAGATTGTCTCAGTCTATCGCATTTCAGCATTACGACCTAAAAAACTATAACACAGGTTTATTTACGTTTGGCGATGGCTATTCTAATAACCTATCGTATACGGTTGGTTTAACCAGAAACAATTTATATACCGATCCTATTTACCCAACTGGTGGTTCTAGTTTTTCTATTTCAGCTAAATTATCATTACCATACTCGTTATTTAACAATGTCGATTACGAAGCACTTAAAGAAGAACGTGACGGATTAGATATTACTGATACTGATGATGCTGCTAGAATTAGTGAAATTGATCAAGAACGTTTTAACTGGCTTGAGTTTTATAAAGTAAAATTTAAAGGAGATTGGTACACAAGACTTGTAGATAAACTCGTTATTAAATCTGGATTAGAATTTGGTTTCCTTGGTGCTTATAACCAAGATCGTGGTGTGATTCCTTTTGAGCGTTTCTTTTTAGGTGGTGACGGTTTAGGAAACTTTGCCTTAGATGGTAGAGAGGTCATTCAGCTTCGTGGATATCCTAATCAATCGCTATCTTCTCAAGATGGTGGATCTATCTATAACAAGTTTTCTCTTGAATTACGTTATCCTATTACCTTAGGAGCTCAGGCAAAAATTTACGGATTAACCTTTATTGAAGCAGGTGCATCCTTCGATAATTTTAGAGATTATAATCCGTTTAATCTTAATCGTTCTGCTGGTTTCGGACTTAGAATTTTTATGCCAGCATTTGGATTATTAGGTATTGATTTTGGTCACGGATTTGATGCGCTTCCAGGTCAAACAGTTAAAAATGGATGGGAAACACACTTCATAATTGGACAACAATTTTAATTTGGCACGATATTTTCTATTAACAATAAGACGATTTAAATGTCTGTGTTAAAATTTTTCTAAATATATTTCGTTAATTTGAAAAACTAAACACAATGACAGAGTCGTAATTTAATCTGTCGTTTTTAAAGTTTATAATAGATATCATAAATAATAAAATTATACAGATGAAAAGTAAAGTTCTTTTTTTAGTGACCATATTAAGTCTAATGAGCTTTGTTTCTAATGCACAACGTGGTGTAAGAATAGGCTATATTGATACCGAATATATATTAGAAAATATTCCTGAATATCAAGAAGCTAGTTCTCAACTTGACCAAAAAGTGCAACAATGGAAAACAGAGATCGAGCAACGTCTTAACGAAATTGATTCAAAAAAGAAACAATTAAATAGTGAAAGCGTATTATTAACAAAAGAATTATACGAAGAACGCTTAGAAGACATTTCTTTTGAAGAAGCCGAAATTTTGGATTATCAACAAAAGCGATTTGGACCTAATGGCGATTTAATGATTCAAAAACAACAACTTATTCAGCCTATACAAGACCAAATCTTTAATGCTGTTCAAGAAATTGCAAGTGGTAAAAAATATGATTTCATCTTTGATAAATCTGCTGATGTTGTCATGTTATTTTCTGCCGACCGTTTTGACCTAAGTGAACTGGTTATTAGAAGTATCACACGTTCATCAAAACGAACGCAAGCAAAATCAAGAGCAGAACGTCAAAAAGCAGAACAAGAAGATGTTGTTCCAGTTATAAACGAAGAATTAGACGAACGCCAGAAAGCAATTGAAGAGAAAAAATCAGCGCGTGAAGCAGAAATTGCTGAACGTCAAGCAGCTCAATTAAAACGTAGAGATTCTCTTAAAGCTGCTGCAGCCGCAAAACGTCAAAAAATATTAGACGATAGAGCTAAAGCTAAAGCCGAAAGAGATAGTGCCAATACCAAAACACCTCCTAATGCAGAACGAGGCAAAAACACTAAAACACAAGACTCTACTCAAGCTAAAACCAGTACAGGTGAAAAAACCGCTGCTCAAATTGCTGAAGAAAAAAGACAACAAAAAATAAAAGATCGTGAAGCTAGAAAAAAAGCACTAGAAGAACGTAAAAAGAAAATATTAGAAGAACGTAAAAAAGCAAAAGAAGAACGGGAAGCAAAGAATAAAGCAAAAGATTCCGTTCCTGATGATAACTAAAAACAATAATTATAACACGTAACAAATTTAAAAATGAAACACTTAAAAACCCTTTTATTCGCAGCCATATTGTTTGTTGGAACAACAAACCTTGCTACAGCACAAAGCAAAGTTGCACATATTAATACAACAGAATTGGTGCAAGCTATGCCTGAGATGAAGGCTGCTCAAGCAGAAATCGAAAAGTTATCTAAAACTTACGATGCACAATACAAAGAAATGGTGACGACACTTCAAAATAAAATCACACAATACAGAGCTGAAGTAGATACTAAAACTGAAGAAGAGAACACAAAACGTGCTAAAGAAGTACAAGAAATGGAGCAAAGTATTCGTGAGTATCAAGCTGGAGCTCAAGAAGATATTGGAAAAAAAGAAGCCGCTTTATTAAAACCTATTTTTGAAAAAGCAAAAGCAGCTATCGAAAAAGTAGCAAATGCTCAAGGTTTTGAATACGTACTAGACTCTACTCAAGGTGGTGGTGTTTTAGTCGCAGCTGGAAAAGATCTTTTAGCTGATGTAAAGAAAGAATTAGGATTCTAAATTAAGAATACTTAAATAAAACACAAGGAAGCCACTTTTAATAAGTGGCTTTTTTATTTTTGTAATTATGAAGACGCATCATAAACCCATTGGTATTTTTGATTCTGGAGTTGGAGGCACCTCTATTTTTAAAGAGATTCATGCCCTTTTACCTCATGAACATACCATCTATCTTGCCGATAGCAAAAATGCACCTTATGGTGATAAATCTCAAGAAGAGATACTGCGATTAAGCATTAAAAACACCGAATTACTCTTAGAAAAAAACTGTAAAATCATTGTGGTTGCTTGCAATACAGCTACAACTAATGCAATTTCTTATTTACGAAATACCTACGACATCCCTTTTATTGGTATCGAACCTGCCATTAAACCTGCAGCACTCAATACACAAACTAAGACTGTCGGAATTTTAGCTACCAAAGGTACTTTAAGTAGTGCACTTTTTCATAAAACAACCGATTTGTATAGTAATGGTATTACAGTAATTGAACAAGTTGGAGAAGGTATTGTGCCTTTAGTAGAAACTGGGAAAGCGACCAGTGATGAAATGAAAACCCTTTTAAAATCGTATATAAACCCTATGCTAGAAGCAGATATCGATTATTTGGTATTGGGCTGTACTCATTATCCTTACGTGCTGCCTGTTTTATTAGAACTGCTTCCGAAGCATGTTAAAATTATCGATTCGGGATTAGCGGTTGCCAAACAAACGCAACTTATTTTAAAACAGCACAACCTTTTAAATGAAAACAAAAGCAGGCCCGAAAACAGCTTTTTTTCCAACGGAAACCCAAAGGTCATGGAAGCCATTTTAAAAGATAGGTTTAGCGTGAAGTACTTAGATTTTTAATCTTCTGAATCTGAGATTTACTAAATAAAACCTAATAAAATATTAAGGTTAAAAAGACTCCTATTCGTCCTAAATAGACCTACTAGTCCTTAAACCAACTTGAATATTTGACGTAATTATCTGCAATTCGGTTGATCTCTCCCGAAATTAATTGACTGCTGATGTCTTTTACTTTTTTTGCTGGCACACCTGCATAAATAGTACCCGACTCCACAATGGTGCCTTTTGTCACTACAGCGCCTGCTGCAATTATACTATTGCTGTTTATAATACAATCGTCCATCACAATACTTCCCATTCCAATTAAAACATCATCATGAATGGTGCAACCATGAACTATCGCATTATGTCCAATAGACACATTATTCCCAATTGTGGTAGGTGATTTTTGATAGGTAGCATGAATCACTGCGCCATCTTGCACATTCACTTGATTACCCATTTTTATAAAATGAACGTCTCCTCGAATTACAGCATTAAACCAAACACTACAACGCTGTCCCATAGTAACTTCGCCAACAATAGTAGCGTTTTCGGCAATATAACAATCGTTCGGTATTTGTGGATGTATTCCTTTTACTGGTTTTATGACTGGCATAGTATAATCGTTTAGTTGGTATAAGTTGTAAGTATTATTTTTTGATCCAAATACCAGGCTTTCCCGTTAACACCTGTTCCGAAGAAAAAATCGGGATGCCCTTTGTAATTGGGTCTATCATCTTGTTCTAATTCTTGACGAACATCTTGAGGCAACCATTCAAAATTAAATATTTCTTTATTGTGGTGCTGTTCAATCCATTCTAGATTTAATTCAAAATCTTCTAGGGCTTTAAAAGTTTTCTTATCAAAATACAAAACCGCTTCTAAACTAGAATCGGAAGGTCCAGGAACAGAAAGTCTGTCATTCTTTCCTGAATTGTCAATTAATGTATATCTAAATTCGACCTTAATCGGTTGATGATTACTAAAGTCTAAAATTCTGCCTAAAGTATCGATATCGGTAGATCTAATTTTAGTGATGTTGCTGTCTTTACTAACCTGCTTTTCTGATGGCACTTTTTCTTTAGTTGCAATCTTATTACAAGACACAAAAAGTGATAGCAACACTAGTAATAGCTGAATGTACTTAAAGAGTTTCATACTATTTAAAATAAGACAATAAATCTGATTTCTTAGAGGCTGAAACCATAATTTCTTTACCATTGCTTAACACAACACTGCCGCCTTTACCTTTAACGTATTTTCTAATTTCATTGACATTCACCAGATAACTTTTATGCACTCTGGCAAATGGCCCATCGTTTAAAGCTTCTTCAAAATATTTTAAGGTCTTGCTTACCAGTTTCTTTTTATTGGTGTTGAGATATATTTCGGTGTAATTATCATCGGCTTTACAATATAAGATATCTGCCGTTTCTAAAACTTCGAAACCATCTTGCTGCGGAATGGTTATTTTTCCGTTGACACTATTGGTTTTAGGTACAAGCACCTGATCTTGTAAGGCATCTTCTTTTTCTTTAATTTCAGTCACATAATCGACAGCTTTAATCAACTCATCAATAGAAATAGGCTTCATTAAATAATAGGAAGCATGTGCATTCAAGGCATCGATAGCATAATGATTATAGGCCGTTACAAAAACGGTTTCAAAATTAATATCACCTACTTTATCTAACAAATCAAAGGCATTTCCGTAAGGCATTTCAACGTCGAGAAACACTAAATCCAATTGGGTATTACGAATTAACACCAAAGCTTCTTCTACATTTGCAGCTTCGCCAAGCACTTCAACATTAGGGCAATACTTTTTGAGGTAATTCTTGAGAATTTCCCGGCTTGTTTCTTCATCTTCTACGATGATGGATCTTAGTTTCATTTAATCTTTTTTTAACGTTACTACTACTTTGGTTCCTGTATCTTCCGCCTCTTGATAATCATCAATATATACGTCTACTTTATCCTTATACATATCATTAAGAATGGCCACACGCTTTTTAATATTGCCCATGCCTTTTGATTTTTGTTTCTGCTGATTTGCGGTTTTTAAATCTTTAGAACGTTGTCGTCCTATCCCATCATCGGCTACAGTAATCGTGATTTCAGTATCACTTTTCTTAGAAATAGTAATAAATAAATGACCTTTTTCAGTTTTATAGCGTAACCCATGCCATACAGCATTTTCAATATAAGGTTGTAATAGCATTGGCGGAATCTGATATTCAGAAACCATCACATCTTCATCAACAGTTATACTATAATCAAACTTATCCTGAAATCTGAAATGCTCTAATTTAGTATACAAGTCTAATAACTCAATTTCCTTTTGTAAAGGAATAAAATCCTCCTCACTATTTTCTAAAACGGCTCGCATTAAATGCGAAAAATCGGAAAGATATTTATTTGCTGTACGTTCGTCATTACTGGCGATAAAGCTATTAACAGAGTTTAAAGCATTGAATATAAAATGCGGATTCATTTGACTTCGCAAAGATTTTAAGGCCAACAAGTTATTAGCTAAGCGTTGCTGCTTGATGTACTTAAACATAAAAAACGCTGTAATCAAGAGTAAAATCAATCCGGTAATGAGCATATAAATGACCAGCTGTTGATTTTTATTACGTTCTTCGGTTAAACTTGTGGTTAGGGCACGATCGCTTTCTAAACTTGTAATTCGGTTTTGCTGCTCAATAATATTACGTCTAAAACGATCGGCCTGAGACAGTTCTTGCTCGCGTTTAATGTACAATTCGTCAACCACATATTTGTAGGCTTCAAATTCTTCCTTAGCTTTTTCATAATCTCCAGCATCAAAATGAACATCCGACAATTTTTTTGTCGCATCCTTTTTAACTACCAAATCCCCTTTAGCATCGGCTTCATCCCTACTTTTTTCTAAATACGGAATTGCATTTGCATAATCCTTTTGTAAAAAATAAGCATTACCAATTTTATAATTTTGCTTCTGAAGTGTAAGCGCACTTTCATTTTCTATGATCGAATCACGCTCTACTTCTTCAACATCTTCAACAATTTCTTTTCTTAATTCAATCTCTTCGGAATAATTACGATTGGTATTTTGAAAATCGGCTACCGTTACCTTTTCTTCTAAAGCGCGTTTTTTTGTTTCCTTTTCAGCTAAATCTAAAGAATTATTAAAAAATCCTTGTGCTTTATCAATTTTTCCACTGGCATTATAAGCCTGAGCAATTTTTGAATTAAGGTCTACAATTTTAGGTTTTATAATATGCTTATTTGCCACATTTAACCCTTTTTCATAGGCAGCAATAGAAGCTTTATAATTTTTAATATTATAATACGCATCGCCTAAACCTTCATAAAGCATTACTAATTGATAATTTCCTAACTGTGTTTTGTCGATGGCATTATACGTCTCAAGGCTTTCCTGGTAATTTTTATTGCGTTCATAGGCTTTGGCTAAGCCTAATTTGGCTTCATTCGTTTCTTTATTTTGAAGACTTACTCTATAATTAGTGACCGCCAAATCAAATTGTTTCCAATGCATATATACTTCAGCTAACACTAAATAGGCTTCTGCATTTTGCTGTTGTGAAGTACTTTGTCTTAACGCATCGCCTACAAAAGCAATACTTTTCTCTACATCTAATTTTCGGTATTTAGACACCGAATCAATTAAAGCATTAAACGATTTTACACCTCTTTTAAACTTGGTGTCTTTTAATTGAACATCATCAGCGGGATCAACTTCTACGGTAATTCTGTCGTCGTTTTCAATAATATGGTAAACGGTTTCAAAATCTTTATGTCGAATCACTAATTCATCTCCTTTTCGGGCTTTAATAGTAAAAGCTCCATTAGCATCTGTCATGGTGTAGGCGCCACCATTGACTTCAATATTGACTTTAGAAATAGGTTGGTAACTATCACTATGTCTCACCGAGCCTCTAATTGTAAAAAAGGGAGCCTCTTCTTTCTTGTATTCGCTTCTATTGTTCTGAGCTGTTAGATTTCCGAAGGAAAAAAACAGCAACATAAATAGACTATAGCTTATTATTTGTTTCATTAATACGTCCATAAAAATGGAGATCTTTTAGTTGAACGGAATAAACTTACATACTTTAATTGATTAAATAAAATAGCAAACTGGCTACAATCGCAAAATTGCTAATCAAATAGATAGGTTAACTCATTTGTATAGCACTTACACTCATTCAAGGTACGACTTAACTCATTCTCACTTTTTATTAAAAAAAGATGCTTCTAAGTTTACAGCATTAATCAAAAAACGAAAACGAATGAAAAACAGCACTCTATGCCTGTTGCTTATGTTAATCACCATGACAACAGCCTTCGCTCAACACAAAGGTAATTATGACGCCATTTCCAGGCAAAATGTCTTACACTCAGGTAATGCAACTATTTACAATCCGACAGTACAACAACAAATCAACAAAATTTTAAATCCGAGTACAACCGTATTCATCGACGTTAAAGCACTTCAAAATGTTGAGGCAACAACTTATACTGCCATTTTTAATGTGTCGCAAATTGGCCCAACAGCCGACAGTACCAATTTACTCATGAATCAACGGGTTGATAAAATTAAAAGTCAGTTAAAATCCATAGGAATCACAGAAGACGCATTTGCCATTGATGTAATTTCCTTTGTACCTAATTACGAAATTGAAGTTCAGAAAAAGTTATTCAGTAAAACTTATACAGAGGTTCCTAACGGATTCGAACTTCAGCAAAACCTTCATATTCAATTTACCAAAACCAATCAGTTTGAAACCATTTTAACGGCTTGTGCCAAAAGCGAAATCTACAATTTAGTTAAAGTAGATTATTACATTGAAAACATTGCCGAAGTCTATAAAAACCTTCAAACCAAACTCTTAAAACTTATTGAAGAAAAGAAGGCCTATTACAAGGTTTTAGGCTTTGATCTTAGCACTTACAATGTCGCCATTGCCGACGATCAATACTGTTATTTCCCAAAGGATTTTTATCAAAGTTATCAAGCCTTTAACAGCGTCTCATTTGAAGCCATTAAAAAGAAAAAAGGGGTTACAACTGCAAAAAAGCAAACCTCTTATTACTATCAGCCTTTATCTTACGAAAACTATGATGTGGTGGTTAATCCATCCATTTTAGAACCTGTTGTACAAATAGGTATGAATATCAGGCTTCAATATGCTCCAAAACCGAAAGAAGCAAAAGCCGAACCGATCGTAAAAACCGAAATCAAACACAAATACTATGTCGTGTCTCCAAACGGAACCTTAGATATCAAAGCATTACAAACCGATTAACAATTCTTATTATGAAAGCCATCGTCTTAGTCACCTTTATGAGCATTTTAATGTGCTCGACAAGTCAAAATGAACTCCCAGAATCCCGAAAAGCCAAAGTGAGTTATTCCGATTTTGAAACCTTAGTAAAAGAGGTAAAAAATCATCGTAAAAAACGTTTGGTAGATTGTAATACCTTCTTATCTAAAAGCACAAAAGACAACGTGATTATTTTAGATACACGTTCCAAAGACATGTATGATAAGAAACATATAAAAGGTGCTGTACATTTAAATTTTTCAGACTTTACGCAAGCTAATTTAGCTGCACTGATTCCTAATAAGGATACAACAATTTTAATCTATTGCAACAACAATTTTGAAGGTGATCAAATCCATTTTGCAACAAAATCTTTAATTGTAAAGCCTTCAGAAAAGGACAAAGAAATTACACTGGCACTCAATATTCCAACCTATATCAATCTGTATGGTTATGGCTATAAAAATGTGTATGAACTCTCTGAACTCATCTCTGCTTTTGACCAAAGAATTGCCTTCGAAGGAACAACAATAACACCTATAACAAGTACTAATTAAAAACGATAAAAAAATGAAAACAATAGTTAAACCTTTCATTCTCGTCTTTTGCTTGATAACATTTTTATCCTGCAATGCAAATGAGAAAAAACACAGTGAGCCTATAGCGTTTGCTGAAACAAACACACATCACCAAAACAAGCAATTTATCAAAGTGGCCTTGTTACTGGATACGAGTAACAGTATGGACGGACTCATTGATCAGGCCAAAGCACAGTTATGGGAAATCGTAAACGAACTGTCCTATGCAAAATGTGGTGACGAAAAGCCCAACCTTCAAATTGCACTCTATGAATATGGAAATGACAGACTCAATGGAGACGAAGGATTTATAAGACAAGTACTGGCGTTTAGCGACGATTTAGATGAGATTTCAAAGCAGTTATTTTCTCTCACTACTAATGGCGGAAATGAATACTGTGGTCATGTGATTCAAACCTCATTAAACCAATTAAAATGGGGTGATAATCCAGACGATTTAAAATTAATTTTTATCGCAGGAAACGAGCCTTTTTCACAAGGAAAAATAAGTTATAAAGACGCTGCGAAACAAGCTCATAAAAATGATGTAAGTGTCAATACCATTTTTTGTGGAGACTATAACCAAGGCATTGCTACTTACTGGAAAGAAGGTGCCGATTTAGCTCATGGCGATTATATGGCAATTAATCATAATCATGCTACGACCTATGTGGCTACGCCTTATGACGATAAAATTCTTCAGCTCAATCTTAAACTTAACAAAACCTATGTTGCCTACGGCAGTTCTGGGTTGAAAAAAATGAAACTTCAGGAAGAACAAGATGATAATGCCGAAGGTTATAGCGAAGCCAATGCAGTGAGTCGAACGGTGAGTAAAAGTTCCCATTTGTATAAAAATGCAACATGGGATTTGGTTGATGCCGAACAGGAAAAAAATTTCAGATACGAGGATTTAAAAAAGACCGAACTTCCCGAAGAACTTAAAGGGAAAAGCGTTTCCGAAATTAAAGCTTATGTTGCTCAAAAGCGTGCCGAACGTGAGGCAGTTCAAAAAGAAATTCAGCAATTAAACGAAAAACGCAGGTTGTACATCAAGTCGCAACAAACCGAAACAAATAACGGCTTAGAAAATGCCATGATAACAGCCATTAAAACCCAAGCCAAAAACAAGAAGTATAGCTGGTAATATGAGGGCGTTACCACGACGTTCGCGGGAGCTCAGTCATGGTCGTGCTCTCGGTAGTCGCTTCCTTCCGCTAGGCGTAAGGAGAGCTTCAACAATACCTCCATCACTAACGCAAAAAGTCTCGATAATTATCGAGACTTTTTTTATGTTATTTATAGCTAGTTAGTTAATTGCCGGACAGTCACATTCGTACTTCTCTTTTCTACAATTAAAGTTATAACCTAATGTGATTTGGTGAAAACCACCATTATTGAATACCACTGAATTTGCCTGATAAGAATAGGTATAAGCAAAAACAAAGTTGTTATAATCAACACCAACAAAAGGCGTAAAATATTGTAATTTTTGACTGCTCACACCCGAACCATCTAAAAACTCAGCACCATCTAAACTTCTTCGGTAAGAAATTCCTCCCCATAGCTTACCAAAGTCCATATCTTTATAAGCCTTGGCATTAATATCTATAGACGCTTCTTCTGTTGCATCTCTATACATAAACATTACCGATGGTTCAAAACTCCAGTCACTGCCAAACTTATGAAATGTATTTCCTGCAGAAAATAAGTAAGTTCTTAAATTGTCATAACTCAAACCTTGTTCGTTAAAGTTAATCCCTTCATTACTCAATACGTTTTTAACTGTAGCGTGCGCATAGAAATCAATAAAGTGATAAGAAAACCCAAAGTCTACATTAAAGTTCGTAGCACTTTGTTCTACACCAGCAATAATAGGATCAAAACCATCAGCTAAAAACTCTGTTTCATCTAATTTATACTGAATTAAACCAGCACTTAACCCAAAAGACAACATATTGAGATCAATCTCATTTCTTGAAAACATCAAATGGTGTGCATACGTTAAATAGGCTCCTGTTTGAGAATGATATCCATTTTTATCGTTATATACAATCCCTCCAATTGCAGATTGAGAATCTCCAATTCTACTGTTAATACTCAATGTTTGTAAGTTTGGAGCTTCATCTTGTCCCAACCATTGTGCTCTTGCTGTTAATCTAATCTTCGCACAATTAGCAACACCAGCCATAGATGGATGGATTAAATAGTAATTATCCGTTAAATAATCGGAATATATAGGTAATCCTTCTTGAGCTGTTCCAACGATTGAAAACAGTGCTAAACTCGCTATTAAACAATACTTTTTTAAATTCATACGATTTATCTTTTCAGGGTAAAATGGGCTTTAAATTCCTTACGGCTACCTGTATTAGGCTCGTTATACTCTACAACAAACCAATAATCACTTGTTGGCATCGGGTTCCCATTATAGGTTCCATTCCAAC
>NZ_JANZNR010000008.1 GCF_025153525.1 Psychroserpens sp. SPM9
TAGAAGGAGAAGCTATTCCAAATTATACTGAATGTGGAGGAACAATTGCTGTTAGCTGGACATACACTGATAATTGTCAGAGAACAATTACAGCAAGTCAAACAGTTACTGTATTACCAGCACCACAGGCTGAGTTTGAAGAAGTAGAAGACATGACAATTACATGTGAAGAAGCGAATTCATTCGAGCCAGGATCATTAAGTTATACTAATGGTGGCACTGGAGCATGTGAGATTTCAGGATCAGTTGAAGGACAATTAAGTGGTTCTTACACTGAGTGTGGAGGAACACTAGAAGTTGATTGGACATATACTGATGACTGTGATAGAACAATCACAGCTAAGAAAACAATCACTGTATTACCAGCACCTCAAGCTGAGTTTAATAGTGTACAAGACATTCAAATCGAATGTGAATTAGCTAGTCAATATATAGTAACTTCATTAGCTTATACTAATGGTGGAACAGGAGCTTGTGAGATATCAGGTTCAGTAGAAGGACAGTTAAGTGGAACATACGATGAATGTGGAGGAACACTTTATGTAGATTGGACATTTACTGATGAGTGTGATAGAACAATCACAGCTAGAAAAACAATCACTGTATTACCAGCACCAGCTGCAGAGTTTGAAGAAGTAGAAGATATGACTGTGTCATGTGAAGAAGCGGCATCAATTGAAGCAGGATCATTAGCTTATACTAATGGTGGCACTGGAGCATGTGAGATTTCAGGATCAGTAGAAGGACAATTAAGTGGATCTTACACTACGTGTGGAGGAACACTAGAGATTGACTGGACGTATACTGATGCTTGTGATAGAACAATCACAGCTAAGAAAACAATCACTGTATTACCAGCACCACAAGCTGAGTTTGAAGAAGTTGAAGACATGACTATTTCATGTGAAGAAGCGAATTCATTCGAAGCAGGATCATTAGCTTATACTAATGGAGGAACTGGCGTATGTGAAATTTCAGGATCAGTAGAAGGAGAAGCTATTCCAAATTATACTGAATGTGGAGGAACAATTGCTGTTAGCTGGACATACACTGATGATTGTCAGAGAACAATCACAGCAAGTCAAACAGTTACTGTATTACCAGCACCACAGGCTGAGTTTGAAGAAGTGGAAGACATGACAATTACATGTGAAGAAGCCAATGCATTCGAGCCAGGATCATTAAGTTATACTAATGGTGGCACTGGAGCATGTGAGATTTCAGGATCAGTAGAAGGACAATTAAGTGGCTCTTACACTGAGTGTGGAGGAACACTAGAAGTTGATTGGACATATACTGATGACTGTGATAGAACAATCACAGCTAAGAAAACAATCACTGTATTAGCAGCACCACAGGCTGAGTTTGAAGAAGCAAATGACATGGTTATAAAATGTGATGAGCTTGATTCATTCGAAGGAGGAACATTAAGTTATACTAATGGTGGAACTGGAGATTGTGAGATTTCTGGATCTGTTGAAGGTGTAGCTGGACCTTTCGAAGGAAGTTGTGGTAGTTTCGATATCGATTACTCATTCACTGATGAATGTGGTCGTACAATCACTGCGAAGAGAACTATTACAGTAATAGATGATCTTGCACCAGAATCAACTGGAGTATGTGATAATGAAACGATGACTATTGAAGGTTGCCCTGCAACTGCTGAAATATCTCTAGAAGTTGGAGATGAAATTAGCATAGCAGATAGAGACTGGACAGTAGCTGGAATATCTATCGAAGAGTTGAACGGTACTTTAGCACCTTGTTTCGTAGATAACTGTGCTGATGTAAGTGATTTAACATTCAGAGTGATTTCTAAGAATGATGTAAGAACAGCTTGTGAAGCAACACTTACTGTTACATTCGAAGTAGAAGATACTTGTGAAAATGTTTCTGCACCATTTACTTGTACATTTATCATTAAGGATACAACAGCGCCTACATTTAATGAAGCGTTACCTCAAGATATGGAACTTGAATGTGGAACTGAAATTCCAGAAGCACCAGTATTAACTGCTAGTGATGACTGTTCAGATGTTACTGTAGAGTACAATCCAGGTACAAGCAAGAGAGAGTGTAAAGCTGATGATGCTAGTAACCATACTTTATGGATAAACAATACTTCTCCATTAGGAGCTAGTAGTAAAAACTGGGTAGCAGTTGACTATACTTCATTTGAGCAATTCTCAAATGGTACAGCTAAGTTAACTGGTAAAGTGTCTAATGCTAACGATAACACTCAAACATTTGAGTTCGTAGCATGGTTTAAAGATGCTAGTACTTATGAAGAATGGATTGCTACACCAATCGAGGGTTCTACGACTGAATTCCGTGAGCCTAAATTAGACGCTGGAACATCAGTTGATATTACAGACGAATATTTAGATTGGACATACTATATCATGGATGAGTCTAAAGACAACAAGCTTGTTGGGTCAGGTGCATACGACGGATTAGAATTTGATCTGTCTCACAACCCATCTAACTTGAAGTTTGGATTACAATATGGTGAGAAAGCAAGCTTACAAAGTGAAGGATTAGGAGTGTCTACTTGGATTAAGATTTCAGGAGAAATCCATGGAATTCCTTACAACAGTAATGGTGACTTTAATGTATCGTTATCAGAATGTGTTGAGGATGCTAACTTCGATCCAACTGGAGAAGATGCTTGTGACGCAACTATTGTACGTACTTGGACTGCAACTGATGCTTGTGGAAATGTGGCAACACATACACAAACTATCACGATCAGCGATACTACAGCACCAGTAGTTGATTGTCCTGCAGATATGGACTTCGGTCTTGTAGATGAAGATCCAACAGGTTCATTTGCTGATAAAGCACCTTACACAGATAACTGTAGCGAAGCTGGACATACTCAGGTATATACAGATAGCGAAACTACGGTATCAGAAGGTGAGCAAGTACAAGTTGGTTCTGAATTCAGATTTATATTTGAAGCAGGTTATATCTTAACATTTGGAGATTCGCCAGCAGGTTCTGCTTACGGTGAGCCTTACTATAATGGTTATGTTACCGATTATGCAGGTAATGTATTACCAAACTATGGTACGTTCCAAATGGTATGGAATAGTCAATTTGCTGAGTTTGATATACTTCAAAACTTCGGAAATGGACCAGACCTAGTAGGATATGGAGGAAACTCTGGAGGAGCTGAAACTTCATGTAACAGTGAAGATTGGTTCTTCATTCCACAAAATGGTCATAACAAAGCTATGACTGTTGAATGTGCACAGTTTGAATATACTACTCTGTATTCTAAAACTCGTACATTCTACGCAACTGATGATTGTGGTAATGTAGGTGAATGTTCTGTGACGTACACTTGGAGTACTGAAGCTCAAAACTTCAGAACAACTCGTGATCCAAACTTTGCTTTCACTGCAGGTTCTAGACCAGAGCAAGATGTTAAAGAAGATGTAACAGTTGACTTTACAGCTTATCCAGTACCATTTGATAAAGAAGTGAATATTGCATACACATTTGAGTTTGATACTAACGTAACTATTGAGTTATTCGATACTAAAGGCTTATTAGTCTTAACCGAAACTAACACTAGATATGTTAAAGGATCTAATGGTAAATCAACATTTGATTTATCTAGATACTCAAACCAATTGTTCTATGTGAAGGTAACTACGAACAAAGGTTCTGTTACTAAGAAGATTGTATCTTCTGGTAAGAAGTAAACCATAAATAATTAGGGAAATTCCCTAAGGGTATAATTAAAGGCAGCTATTTTATAGCTGCCTTTTTTTTATGGTTATAAATAGATTTTATAGATGAATCTAATTTCAAATAAGTTAATACTGATAAAAGGAAAATGGAAGTGGGTTCTAAAAAAAAAACAAGATATGTGGATACTAAGACTTCAAAAGATACTATGCAGTAATAATTTACTTTGTGATTGATTTTGCCCAATCAATGGCTTCAGTTAAGGTATCAAAGATTTCAAAAGGCTTATTAAGGAATAATTTTTCTATCTGAGCAGCACTTTTAGCCATGTAGTTTTTTGATACAACACAAAATCCAATAAGGTTAGGGATTTTTGAAGTTTCTCTATACACTGCTGGATCTACAGAATAAGAATTAATACGATGGGTAATATAGATAAATGGCTTTTTCTTAAAATAAGTGTCAGCTACATTTTTTAAAATGGTATTATGTTCTGTAGAAATATTAACACCTGTATTTACGGTTACTATCATGTAGTTTTCATAGATATGAATATGGCAAAAATCTAGTGTAATCTTATCTGTCATATCCTAAAGTTAGTCAATCTTTAATTTTGAAACAAAAAAAAAGCCTCTTTATTTAAAGAGGCTTTTTATATTTTGAAGTTACATATTAAGATTCTGTCTGCGTTTCAGACTTTTCTATTTTTATGGTTAATTCATCAGATTTAGTATCTAAATCCATAATGATAGTGTCACCTTCATGCAATTGAGAATTGATAATTTCTTCAGCAAGTGCATCTTCAATATACTTCTGAATAGCTCTTTTTAATGGTCTGGCACCATATTGTTTGTCAAAGCCTTTTTCAGCAATATAATCTTTAGCTTTTTTGCTTAACTTAAGTTTATAACCTAAATCTTTAATACGCTTTATAAGATGCGCTAATTCAATATCAATTATTTTGTTGATATCTTCTCTTTCTAAGGCATTGAAAACCATAACGTCGTCAATACGATTTAAAAATTCAGGAGCAAAAGCTTTTTTTAATGCATTTTCAATAATACTTCTTGAATTATCATTGGCTTGAGCCGTCTTAGCAGCTGTACCAAAACCAACACCTTGACCAAAATCTTTTAGTTTTCTGGCTCCGATATTAGAGGTCATGATAATGATGGTATTTCTAAAGTCAATTTTACGACCTAAGCTGTCGGTAAGATACCCATCGTCTAGGACTTGCAAAAGCATATTAAAAACATCAGGATGTGCTTTTTCAATTTCATCTAAAAGAATAACAGCATAAGGCTTACGACGAACTTTTTCAGTTAATTGTCCGCCCTCTTCATAACCAACATAGCCTGGAGGCGCTCCAATTAATCTGGAAATAGCAAATTTCTCCATGTATTCACTCATGTCAATTCTAACCAAAGCTTCTTCACTGTCAAATAGCTCACGCGCCAGTACTTTTGCTAATTGCGTTTTACCTACACCAGTTTGACCTAAAAAGATAAATGAACCAATCGGTTTATTAGGATCTTTAAGTCCGGCACGATTTCGCTGAATAGCCTTAACAACCTTTGCGACAGCTTCATCTTGACCAATTACTTTACCTTTAATAAGCTCTGGTAATTGCGCTAGCTTATTGCTTTCAGTTTGTGCAATTCTATTCACAGGAATACCAGTCATCATCGAAACCACATCTGCCACATTGTCTTCAGTAACAACTTCTCTATGTTGTTTGGTTTCTTCTTCCCATTTTTCCTGAGCAATGGCTAAATCTTTTTCAAGACGTTTTTCATCATCTCTTAACTTAGCAGCTTCCTCGTATTTTTGTTTTTTAACAACTTTATTTTTGGTTTCCTTGACTTCTTCAAGTTTCTTTTCGAGTTCGAGTATTTGTTTAGGAACATCAATATTAGTAATATGAACACGAGATCCAGCTTCATCTAAAGCATCAATAGCTTTGTCTGGAAGGAAACGTTCGGTCATATATCTATTGGTTAATTTAACACAGGCTTGAATCGCTTCAGGTGTGTAATCAACATTGTGATGTTCTTCGTATTTACCTTTAATATTGTTAAGAATTTCTACGGTTTCTTCAACTGTAGTAGGTTCTACTATAACTTTTTGAAAACGACGCTCTAAAGCGCCATCTTTTTCAATATATTGACGGTATTCGTCTAATGTTGTTGCTCCAATACATTGAATTTCACCTCTTGCTAAAGCGGGCTTAAACATGTTAGAAGCATCCAAACTACCAGTTGCGCCACCTGCACCAACTATAGTGTGAATTTCATCAATAAAAAGAATAATATCATCATTCTTTTCTAGTTCATTCATAACCGCTTTCATACGTTCTTCAAACTGTCCGCGATATTTAGTTCCAGCAACTAAGCTAGCCAGATCAAGGGTTACAACACGTTTATTGAAGAGTATTCTTGATACTTTTCGTTTAACGATTCTGAGCGCTAAACCTTCAGCTATAGCCGATTTTCCAACACCTGGCTCACCAATTAATAAGGGGTTGTTCTTTTTACGTCTGCTTAAAATTTGAGAAACACGTTGTATTTCTTTTTCTCTTCCAACAACGGGGTCTAATTTACCTTCTTCAGCAAGTACAGTTAAGTCTCTTCCGAAGTTATCTAAAACTGGTGTTTTTGATTTTTTTGCCGATTTAGCCGAAGATTGCCCAAACGGGTTTTCTTTAGCGCCTTCTTCCTCATTAGGTTCATCATCAGAAAAGGATTCACCTTTAGGAAGGTCTATATAGTCATCATCGTTAGTTATCATAAATTTGAATTGTTCTTTTACGTTATCATAGTCTACCTTTAACTTGTTGAGAAGTTTGGTGGTAGGATCATTTTCATTTCTTAATATACACAATAATAAATGTGCAGTATTGATAGAGGTACTTTGAAACAACTTTGCTTCTAGGAAAGTCGTTTTTAAAGCACGTTCTGCTTGTCTTGTAAGATGTAAATTCTTTTTTTCATTAGAAGCTATGCTGATATTTGGGTTTGCCGGACTCAAAATTTCGACCTTACGTCTTAAGTGATTTAGGTCGATATCCAACGCATTTAATATATCAATAGCTTTGCCATTACCATCACGAAGTAAGCCCAGCATCAAGTGCTCAGTACCTATAAAATCATGACCTAAACGCAAGGCTTCTTCTTTGCTGTATGCAATTACATCTTTAACTCTTGGGGAAAAATTGTCATCCATAGTAATCTCTTTCTGCATTAAAAATAATAAAATCTACCTATAAAAAAGCAAAAACTATACCTTAAATATTGGTCTGATACTAATAGAGTGAAAAAACTTTACAAATTCAAAGTATTTAACAAGATACTTATTAAAAAACAGGTCAAATTTTGTTAATAAAAAGTTTTAATTTTGAATAGATATAACGCTTAAACACTATGAAAATCGTTATCTTAGCACGATTCTAGAACCTACAAAAAATCTAATTTAATAATATATGGAAGAAGGAGAGAAATTGATCCCTATCAACATTGAAGATGAAATGAAATCAGCCTACATTGATTATTCAATGTCGGTCATTGTGTCACGTGCCTTACCCGATGTGAGAGATGGTTTGAAACCTGTTCACAGACGTGTACTTTACGGAATGCACGAACTTGGAGTTAGATCAAATACTGCTCATAAAAAATCAGCGAGAATCGTTGGTGAAGTTTTAGGAAAGTATCATCCTCATGGTGATACATCTGTATACGATGCGATGGTGCGTATGGCCCAAGAATGGAGTTTGCGTTACATGTTAGTTGACGGCCAAGGAAACTTTGGGTCAATAGATGGTGATAGTCCTGCAGCAATGCGTTATACCGAAGCAAGAATGAAGAAGATTTCGGAAGAAATGCTTGCTGATATTGACAAAGAAACTGTAGATCACAAACTAAATTTTGATGATACGCTTCAAGAGCCTACGGTACTTCCAACACGAATTCCCGGTTTACTAGTTAATGGTGCATCAGGTATTGCGGTTGGTATGGCAACAAATATGCCACCTCATAACTTATCGGAAGTGATTGATGGTACCGTCGCTTATATTGAAAATAATGATATTGAAATTGACGAATTAATTCAACATGTAAAGGCTCCAGATTTTCCAACTGGTGGAACCATTTACGGTTATGATGGAGTTCGAGAGGCTTTTAAAACTGGACGCGGGCGAATTGTCATGCGTGGTAAAGCTAGAATAGAAGAAGTACAAGGAAGAGAGTCTATTATCGTGACAGAAATTCCTTATCAGGTTAATAAGGCAGATATGATTAAAAAGACTGCCGACTTAATTAATGATAAAAAAATAGATGGGATTTCACTCATTAGAGATGAGTCTGATAGAAACGGAATGCGTATTGTTTACGTGTTAAAGCGTGATGCTATCCCTAATATTGTATTAAACATGTTGTATAAGTATACAGCATTACAATCGTCTTTTAGTGTTAATAATATTGCTTTGGTAAATGGCCGTCCGCAGTTATTGAATCTAAAAGAAATGATTCATTACTTTGTTGAACATAGACATGACGTTGTTGTAAGACGTACCAAATACGAATTACGCAAAGCGGAAGAACGCGCTCATATATTAGAAGGTTTAATTATCGCTTCAGATAATATTGACGAAGTTATTGCTCTTATTCGTGCCTCTTCAAATGCAGATGAAGCCAGAGCAAAATTAATTGAACGTTTTAAACTTTCAGAAATTCAGGCCAAAGCTATCGTAGAAATGCGATTACGTCAACTTACAGGATTAGAACAAGATAAATTGCGTTCTGAGTATGAAGAGTTGATGAAAACCATTGAAGATTTAAAAGATATTCTCGAGAAAAAAGAGCGTCGCTACGAAATTATCAAAGAAGAACTTTTGGTCATCAAAGAAAAATATGGTGACGAACGTCGTTCGCAAATCGAATATGCTGGAGGTGATTTAAGCATTGAAGATATGATTCCAGATGAACAAGTCGTTATTACGATTTCTCATGCTGGTTATATTAAAAGAACATCGCTTACCGAATATAAAACTCAAAATAGAGGTGGTGTTGGTCAAAAAGCATCAACAACGCGAAATGAAGATTTCCTAGAGCATTTATTTGTAGGAACGAACCACCAGTACATGTTGTTCTTCACTCAAAAAGGAAAATGTTTCTGGATGCGTGTTTATGAAATTCCGGAAGGCAGCAAAACCTCAAAAGGAAGAGCCATTCAAAACCTAATTAATATTGAGCAAGATGATAAAGTCATGGCTTTCATCTGTACTCAAGATTTAAAAGACGAAGACTACATTAATAGTCACTATGTGATTATGGCTACTAAAAAAGGTCAGGTTAAAAAGACAGCTTTAGAGCAATACTCGAGACCGCGTACAAATGGTATTAATGCCATCACCATTAAAGAGGATGATGAGTTATTAGAAGCAAAATTAACAACCGGTAATAGTCAGGTAATGCTAGCCTTGAAGTCTGGTAAAGCCATTCGTTTTGAAGAAGAGAAGACACGACCAATGGGTAGAAATGCTTCGGGTGTTAGAGGGATTAGATTAGCAAATGATGCTGATGAAGTCATAGGGATGATTGCTGTTGAAAATCCTCAAGAAGAATCTGTTTTAGTGGTTTCTGAAAAAGGATATGGAAAACGTAGTTATATAGACGATCCAGAAGATGGAGAAGCAATTTATAGAATTACGAATCGTGGAGGAAAAGGTGTGAAAACTATTTCTGTTACTGAAAAAACCGGTCATTTAGTAGCGATTAAAACCGTGACCGATGATGATGATTTGATGATTATTAACAGGTCTGGTATTGCCATTCGTATGGAAGTTGCAGATTTACGTGTCATGGGAAGAGCTACGCAAGGGGTGAAGCTTATTAACCTGAAAGGAAGTGATTCTATTGCTGCGGTTGCAAAAGTGATGAAAGAAGACGATGATGAAGATTTGGATTCTGAAATCACTGACATTCAAGACGTTAATGAGAATGGCACAACTCTTGATTCTAACGAAGAAGAATAAATATATTAACACTAAAAATAACTAAAAATGAAAAAACTAATTGTAGTTGCTTTGGCACTTTTAGTAAGTACACTTTCTTTTGCACAGAAAAACGAACTAAAAGATGCAGAAAAAGCAATTAAATCTGGAAATTATGCTGATGCTAAATCTGCTATCCAATCTGCTGAAGCTTTAATAGGAGGTGCAGATGATAAAATGAAAGCAAAGTTTTATTTCCTTAAAGGTAAAGCCTTTTATGCGACTGGTTCAGTTTCAAATGACGATATCGGAACTGCTGTAGAAAGTTTTGATAAAGCTAAAGCTATTGAAGCGAGTGCTGGTAAATTAAAATATACCAAGGAAATTGACGAAATTAAGACGACTATGCTTAATACGGTTTTAACAAAAGCACAAGCAGCACTTCAAAATAAAGAGTATATGAAGTCTTCTGCGGGATTTGAAAAAGCGTATAAGATGTCGCCAAAAGATACATTATATCTTTACTATGCGGCGTCAACTGCAGTAACAGCTCAGGATTATGTAACGTCTTTGAAGTTTTATGAAGAATTAAGAGACTTAGGATATAATGGAGAAGGTTACCAGTATTATGCAATGAAAAAGGAAACTGGAGAAGAAGAACTTTTTGATAACATGGTATTGCGTGATGCTGCTGTAAAAACGGGAGAATACATTGTTCCTAGAAACAAAAAGACACCTTCTAAATATGCTGAAATTGTTAAAAATATTGCTTTGATTCACTTAAGCAATGGTGATAATGAAAAAGCATTAGATGCGATGAAAGTTGCAAGAGACCAAAATCCTGATGATTTAGGACTGTTAATTTCTGAAGCTAATGTTCAGCTTAAAATGGGAAATAAAATCCGTTTTAAAGAATTAATGGAAGAGGCTACAACTAAAGACCCTAATAATGCTGAGTTACAATACAACCTTGGTGTTATTGCTGCTGAAGGTGGTGAAAATGAAGCCGCTCGTAAATATTACGAAAAAGCAATTGCATTAGATCCTTCTTATGCTGATGCTTACAATAATATGGCCGTTTTGATTTTAGGAACTGAAAAAGAAATCGTTGAAGAAATGAACTCTCTTGGGACTTCAAGTGCTGATAACAAACGTTATGACGAGTTAAGAGCAGAACGTACCAAAATATACGAAGCGGCTGTGCCTTATCTTGAAACAGCTTTAAAATTGAAGCCTAATAGTATTAATGCCGCTCAAACTTTAATGAATATCTATAGCGCGACATCTCAAACCGATAAGTTTAAAGCGATGAAAGCAAAAGTTGAAGAACTACAAGCCGGAGGCGGAAACTAAACTTTAGAATATACGTATACAAAAAGCGTCTTGATAATTATCGAGACGCTTTTTTTATATGATTTTCTTTATGACTCTTAATTTGTGAGTGTGAATTCCGCGATCGGTATTGTAGATGCCCGAATGATCTAAGCGGTCTATTCTAACTTTTCCGTGGGCATGAATGATATAGTTGTCTTCCATAATGATCCCAACATGAGTAATCAACCCTTCCTGGTTATCAAAAAATGCCAAATCACCAGGTTCACTTTCTTCAATGAAACTTAAAGCCTGCCCTTGAGTAGCTTGTTGCGAAGCATCTCTTAAAATGGTATGGCCGTTAATTTTATAGACCATTTGGGTAAAACCTGAGCAGTCAATGCCAAAAGGTGTTTTTCCGCCCCAAAGATAAGGTGCATTGAGATACGTGAATGCCGTTTTTAATAAATTGGATTTGTCTTGTTTTGTACTGATAGAATGACCGTCAAACGTGTGTCCTATAATTTCTAAACCATTTAACGAAGAGCCTATTGGGATGGTATATAATTGGTTGTTATCTCCTTGAACAAATTCAATCAAATCAGTAGACAGAATAGGATCTTGATCTTTAATAGTTTTGTAAGTGTCTTCCGAAATTTCCAGATATTGTTTATTGTCTATCCAGCCTTCATAGTTATCAAATGCTAAACGAATTCTACTCCAAGATTTCCGTTGCTCTAACACCTTAAAAATTTCACCATAGAGTACTTGTGAAACTAATTCACTTGGGTCACTTGGTTCAATTCTAAGAGGAACAATGCTTAGATTACAAATTCCGTATTGCATTAAAATTAATTCTTGTTAATTATCTATAAGAAAACTGGCTTATATACTTTTGATAACTGAGGATTCAAAAAACTTGTATTGCAAATTAAGAGCGTTCAATTACCATTGCTGACGCTCCGCCACCACCATTACAAATTGCAGCAGCACCAATTTTAGCATCATTTTGCTCAAGGACACTTAATAAGGTAATCAATATTCGAACACCCGAACACCCTAAAGGATGTCCTAAAGAAACAGCACCACCATTAACGTTAACATTACTATCGTTTAAACCTAGAATTTTCATATTGGCTAAACCAACAACAGCAAAGGCTTCATTAAATTCAAAATAATCAACATCATCTAAAGTGATTCCTGCTTTTGTTATCGCCTTTGGAAGCGCTTTAGCTGGAGCCGTTGTAAACCATTGTGGTTCATGCGCAGCATCAGCATAACTTTTTATCGTGGCTAATGGTTTTAAACCTAATTCGATGGCTTTATCTTTACTCATTAAAACCATTGCACCAGCACCATCATTTATCGTTGAAGCATTTGCTGCTGTCACCGTTCCGTCTTTGGTAAATGCCGGTCGTAATGCAGGAATTTTTTCCATTCTAACATTAGAATACTCTTCGTCTTTTACAACAATAATCGGTTCACCACGACGCTGAGGTACTTCAACAGGAACTACTTCATTGTTAAATTTTCCTGAGTCCCAGGCGGCTGCAGATCGTTTATACGATTGAATAGCGTAAGCATCTTGATCTTCTCTTGAAAATTTATATTCGGTTGCACAAGCATCAGCACAAACACCCATTGCATTTTGGTCGTAAGCGTCTACCAATCCATCTTTTTGCATACCATCGATTAAGGTTGCTGGTCCAAATTTGGTAGCCGACCTTGCGTGTAGGTAGTGCGGAATCATACTCATGTTTTCCATGCCGCCCGCAACAATGATATCAGCATCACCTAAAGCAATAGATTGGGTTGCTTGCATCACTGTTTTCATTCCAGAGGCACATACTTTATTAATTGTTGTACAAGGTACTGTATCAGGAATTCCAGCATAAATAGCAGCTTGTCTGGCAGGCGCTTGACCTGTACCAGCTTGCACAACATTTCCCATTAAAACTTCTTCAACCAGTTCTGGTTTCAGATTAATTTTATCTAAAGCGCCTTTAATAGCTATAGCTCCTAATTTTGGTGCTGGGATAGTTGATAATGCTCCTAAAAAACTACCAATTGGAGTTCTTGCAGTTGATACGATAACGACCTCTCTACTCATTTTTATTCTGTTTTATTTTATTGCTGCAAAATTAATCATTTTTAATTAAATACAGGCTTCAATACCATAACATGAATTCTATTATATTTTCTTACTTTTGAAAGCCTAAGCACATAGGATGATTAGCTTAAAAATGTGCTGTAATAGTTTGTATAATGAATGATTTAATAAATAAGTGGTACCGAAATCATGCACTTTTGTATAAAGTGCTTTTATTTTTAAGTACGACATTTTTGATTGTTTATTTGTTTCCGAAGAGCGGAAAATTTAGATACGATTTTGATAAAGGAAAGCCTTGGCAATCTGAAAGCTTGTTAGCGCCTTTCGATTTTGCGATTAAGAAATCTGCAGATGAAATTAAGCAAGAACAAATTGAAGCTTCTAACAAAAGTGCAGTTTATTTTGATATCAATATTCCTATTAAATCCCTGGTTTTAAAAGAGTATACTGAAAAATTCAAAACTTCTTTTGCGGATAGTATTGTAAGCCAGAATCCTAAATTATTTGCGGTAGGCGAATCGGCAATTAATGAAATTTATGATTATGGTGTTTTGGATGAAGACTATGAATATGCTGCTGATAAAAATGTGATTTTACTGAATGAACGGACACAGTTTGCAGAAACTCAATTTTCTAATTTAACCAAGCTGGATGGCTTCAGAAGCATTATAGAAAGCAAGTTAGCTGCTAATGGCTATTCAAACTTTGATGCCACTTTTATCTCTATTTTTTTTAATGTTATTAAGCCCAATTTAACGCTTAATTCGACCTTTACCCAAAATGCTTTAAATGAGAAACTAGACGAAATTTCGACAGTTAGAGGAAGTATAGAAAAAGGAACGCTCATCATTTCAAAAGGCGAAATTGTTGAAGGGAATAAGTACGATGTTTTAAATTCTCTTGAAGCCGAATATGAATCGCAGCTATGGAACGAATCCAATTACAATCTTATCATTTTTGCTTATGCTTTACTAGTTGCATTAGCTTTATTGATGTTGTTGTTATTTCTTCGGAAATATAGAATGGAAGTCTTTCTGGACAATACAAAAGTCACTTTCATATTTTTCAATATTCTGTTAATGATTTTGTTAACAACGCTGGTAATTAACTATAATTCACAGTACGTTTATGTGGTGCCATTGTGTATTCTTCCATTAGTGCTCAAAGCTTTTTTCGATGCGCGTTTGGGCTTGTTTGCGCACGTGCTTACAGTGCTTTTATTGGGTTTTATTGTGCCTAATAGCTATGAGTATATGTTCCTTCAGATTATTGCAGGAATTGTTACAATTTTGACAGTTTCCGAATTGTATAAACGTGCCAACTTATTTATTTCTGTAGGTCAAATTACATTAATTTATATCATTGCTTATTTTGCATTTTTTGTGATTCAAGAAGGCGATATTTCGAGTTTAGATCCAACAACTTTCGGACTATTTGTTCTCTGCGGATTAGCAACTTTGTTTGTCCAGCCGCTGATTTATATTTATGAAAAATTATTCGGATTAGTATCTGATGTGTCTCTGTTAGAGCTTTCAGATACCAACACAAAATTATTGAAAGAGTTATCTAATAAAGCTCCAGGGACTTTCCATCATTCATTAAATGTTGCCAATTTAGCAGAAGCTTCAGCCAATGAGATTGGTGCTAATGCCATGCTCATTAGGGTAGGTGCTTTATATCACGATATAGGCAAAATGAAGAATCCTACCTACTTCACCGAAAACCAAGCAACAGGGATCAATCCGCATGACGAATTATCGTCCCGTGAAAGTGCGAAGACAATTATAAATCACGTGCTAGACGGAATAGAAATTGCGAAGAAAAATAATTTACCTGATCGTGTTATTGATTTTATCAGAACACATCATGGTACGAGTTTGGTTTATTATTTCTACAGAAAAGAAAAAGATATAAACGATGCCACCAATGCAGATGATTTTAGATATCCTGGTCCGCAACCATTCAGTAAAGAAACGGCCATATTAATGATGTGTGATAGTGTTGAAGCGGCTTCTAAAAGCTTAAAAGAACCTACGACAACTAAAATTGATAAATTTGTAGAGTCTATTATAAGTAAACAAATGGAAGATGGGCAATTTTTAAATGCGAATATTACGTTTAAAGAAATTCAATCCATAAAGAAAGTATTGAAAACCAAGTTGGCAAACATATTTCACTTACGGATTGAGTACCCAGAATAAAATTTTTGATAAAAAACTTAAAAAAATAGTTGCGTTCTTTGTAATGATAAGTTACATTTGCATCCGCAATTTATTGCAAAGTTCATATACAATCGGAGAGGTGCCTGAGTGGCCGAAAGGAGCGGTTTGCTAAATCGTCGTACCTAGAAATAGGTACCCAGGGTTCGAATCCCTGTCTCTCCGCTAATTTCCTAGTTATTTATTAATACAGATAACCATTTCGGGGTGTAGCGTAGCCCGGTTATCGCGCCGCGTTTGGGACGCGGAGGTCGCAGGTTCGAATCCTGCCACCCCGACAAAAATTAATACCAACAGAAACTAAAACCTTGTAAATCGTATGATTTACAAGGTTTTATGGTTTTTGGACTATCATAAGAATTGAATTAATATGACTTAATTCGGTTCACAATTCGGTTCACAGTTTAAAAACACAAAAAGTGTGAACCGAATAGATGATTAAAATACTGTAATTGAAATAGTTGATTTGACTTTCGTCTTGAATGAATGTTTAACAAAAAGACGACAACTATGCAATCACAAACCACCTTTACCCTGTCATTTTGGGTAAACGCAACACGAGCAAAAAATAACCAGGTTTCTGTTTATGGCAGAATAACAGTTAATGGTAAACGCGCAAATATTAGTTTAAAGCGAAAAGTAGTTTTATCAGAATGGGATTCCAACAAAGGAAGAGCTAGAGGAAACAAACAGGAATCTCGACTACTCAACAGGTATTTAGACCAGGTTAAAAATAGAATCTATGAAGCTCACGATGAACTGGTAAAAGAGAAAGTTTTTATTTGTGCTCAATCCATTAAAGCACGTTTTCTTGGAGAAGATAACGAAGAGTACTCTTTGTTGACATTAGTTGATTACCACAATACCCAAATGAGTGAATCTTTAAGTTATGGGACTTTAAAGAATTACTTCACAACTCAAAAGTATATCAAGCTTTTTCTGGCTAAAAAGAAAATTCAAGACATCTACTTATCACAACTAACATTCAGGTTTTTAGTGGACTTTGAGAAGTTTTTACGTTCCCATGTTCCAGAGGACCATCAAAAGAAAATGGAAAATAATACGGTTATGAAGCATATTCAACGACTTCGTAAAATGGTAACATTGGCGTATAAAATGGAATGGATAGATAAGGATCCTTTTATAAAATTCAAACCTACCTATATTAAAAACGAACGTGAGTTTTTGAGAGAAGACGAGCTAAAATCTATTATCGAAAAAGAATTTGAAATAGAAAGGCTAAACCTTGTCAAAGATTTATTCATTTTCAGTTGTTATACAGGTTTGTCATACATAGATGTAATGAAACTCAACGAAGATAATATTGCTATTGGCATTGATGGTGGACGCTGGCTCATAACTAATCGACAGAAAACACATAATAAAGTAAAAGTCCCATTACTTTCAATAGCTGAAGAATTAATAGAAAAATATAGAGGTCATATCAAAACCAAAAAAACAAAAACCTTATTTCCTAATATTTCAAATCAAAAGTTGAATTCTTATTTAAAAGAAATTGCTGATTTATGTGGAATAAACAAGAACCTTACTTTCCATATTGCTAGACATACATTTGCAACAACAATAACTTTAAGTAATGGAGTACCAATAGAAACAGTTTCAAAACTATTAGGTCATGCCAAAATTGCAACTACTCAAATTTATGCAAGAGTTATCGAGCGCAAAGTGAGTGATGATATCAACAAATTAAGGTCTAAACTAAATGAAAAGGCTTCTTTAAATCAAAAGCAAGCAAATTAGACTTTATCTATTAAATACATATTACTACAATATTTATTAAATTTTCAGATACCAATCGGTATTTTAATTATATTTGTATCGTATTATTGAAATTTATGGAGACAACAAAAGAACATATTCTTGAAAAAGTAGCACCTATCTTTAACCAAAAAGGTTATGTGGCTACATCAATGTCTGACATAACTAATGCTACTAATTTAACAAAAGGAGCAATTTATTGTAACTTTAAAAACAAAGAGGAATTAGCTCTAGAAGCATTCAGATTAAACCTTAAAAAAGCCATTTATCCTTTACAAGTTAAGTTAAAGGAAGGTAAATCTTCTATCGATAAACTATTTATTCTAACAGAGTATTATCGTGGTTATTATGACCTTGCTAAATCAAGAGGTGGTTGTCCAATATTGAATGCAGGTGTTGATGCGAAATTCACTAATACTTCTTTATATAATGAATCTAAAAAAAATTGGAATAAGCTAGTTAATGGATTAGCTAAAATAATTGAAGAAGGAAAAGATGCAGGAGAGATAAAGCAAAATATAATCCCTGATGTATTTGCGCAAAAGATATTTGCCATGATTGAAGGTGGTGTATTTATGTCAATTTTTACCGATGATAAAAAACATCTAATTAATATTATGGATACTATTGAAGAAATGATAAAAACTCAATTTGTAAAGTAAAAATTTTTTACCCTAACAAATACCGATTGGTATGTGAAATGGAATTATGAAAGTGATTAATATAAATCAGAAATTGAACTTGTTTTCAGAGTATTGGAATCCTAAAGTTATTGGGGAATTGAACGGTCAGTTGGTAAAGTTAGCAAAATTTAAAGACGAATTCGTTTGGCATAAACATGATAATGAAGATGAGTTGTTTTATGTGTTAGAAGGCAAACTAAAAATAGAATTTAGAGATAAAGAAGTGTCATTAAATCAAGGAGAGTTTATTATAGTACCCAAAGGAGTCGAGCATAAACCCATAGCAATTGAAGAATGTTCAGTCATGTTGTTTGAACCTAAAGATACTGTGAATACAGGTAATGTTAAAAATAAACTAACCCAACAAGAATTAGATAACATATAAATATGGAAGTTAAAAATAAAATTCAAGTACAAATATTAAACGCATTTGTAGATAATGATAAAGGTGGTAATCCAGCAGGAGTTGTCCTAAATGCAGATAATTTAACAGATAAACAAATGCTCGAAATAGCTGGCAAAGTTGGACTTTCAGAAACTGCTTTTGTTTCAAAATCAAACCAAGCAGATTTCAAATTGGACTTCTTTACACCCAATAGAAGAATAGCTCATTGTGGACACGCAACAGTAGCCACATTCTCTTATTTAAAACAATTAGGATTAGTGAAAAATGACAACACCTCTAAAGAAACAGTTGATGGTAATAGAGATATAAAACTAATTGGCGATTTGGCATTTATGGAGCAACTGGAGCCAAAATATGTAGATGTCAGTCATAGAAAAAATGAGATTCTAAAATCATTGAATATTGAAGAAAAAGATTTGTTGCCAAATGCAGAAATACAACTTGTCAATACTGGAAATTCATTTATTCTAATACCAGTCAAGAGCACAGAAATATTAGAAAACATCATTCCTAACAACGAAATGATAATCGAGTTGAGCGATGAATTCGATTTAATAGGTTTTTACCCTTTTACAACGAATATTCAAAACAAAAATAGGGATGCCAGTACAAGAATGTTCGGTCCACGCTATGAGATTTGGGAAGAAGCAGGAACAGGAATGGCAGCAGGTCCATTAGCATGTTACTTACACGACAAGATGAACATCAAAAAAGAGAGGTTTCTCATTCAACAAGGCGAGTTTATGAAAGAGCCATCACCAAGTTTGATTATTGTCGATTTAAAAATTAAAAATAATAAGATTTTAGGTTTAATGGCAGGTGGTAAAGGAACGGTACAAAAACAGTTTAACATTGAAATAAGTTAAGAAATGAGAAAAACAATAATTACATTCATAATTGCATGCGTCACTTTTGGAGTTCAATCACAAAACAAACAACCATTTACAATAGGTGAAGTTGTTAAGCTGGATTCTGAAATTCTGAATGAAGAGAGACCTTTAAATATCTACTTACCTAAAACATATGGGAAAGAGACAGATAAAAAATACCCAGTCATCTATTTATTAGATGGTTCTGCGGATGAAGATTTTATTCATATTTCAGGTTTAGTACAGTTCTGCTCATTTTCTTGGATTGATATCATTCCAGAATCCATAGTAGTAGGAATTGCAAATGTTGACAGGCAAAGAGATTTCACTTTTCCAACAAATAACGAAGAAGATAAAAAGGATTTTCCAACAACAGGAGGTTCAGAAGCCTTCATAAAGTTTATTGAAAAGGAAGTCCAACCTTACATTAAAAATAATTATAGGATTATTCAAGAGAAAACGTTAATAGGTCAATCTTTTGGTGGCTTATTGGCAACAGAGATTTTATTAAAATCACCTCAACTTTTTGATAATTATATAATTGTAAGTCCAGCTTTATGGTGGGATGACCGTTCATTATTAGAATTTCCAGTTAATAAAATTACAGCACCTAAAAAGATATATGTAGCTGTTGGAGCAGAAGGTCCTGCTATGGAAGGAACAGCATTAAAACTTATTTCTAAACTGCAAACACTACGTAAGAGAGAGTTAGAAAAATCACTCGTTATACGTTATGAATTTTTAGACCAATTTAATCATGGTAACATTTTACACTCGGCTGTTTACAATGCATTTATAAAATTTAAAAAAGCTCAAGATGAATAAATTAGGTTATTTAGTTATGTCGCTTATTTTTCTCTTTGTACTGCATGGTACTGCTCAACAAAAAGAGGTATTCATAAAAGCGGGTTTACTTTACGATAGCGAACAAAATACTTTACTAAAAAATAAAGGTATTCACATCATAGGAAACAAAATTCAATCCATTAAAGATGGTAACGATATTCCTAAAGGTGTTGAGGTTATTGACTTATCAGAATACACCGTTCTACCTGGTTTAATAGATGCCCATACCCACGTCCTTTTTTCACAAGAAGCAAGTGAAGACCTTGCGAAACACAGTATGCATACCTTAACTATGGAAAGTGATGCACTGCGAACTTTACGCGGAGCAAAAAGAGCAAAGTCTTACCTGTTTGAAGGTTTTACAAGTATAAAAGATCTTGGAAATTCTGGTCCATTTTTAGACGTGGCACTTCGTGATGCCATAAATGAAGGCACTATTGAGGGACCTCGAATTTTTGCTTCTGGTCAAATAATGAGTTCTACAGGAGGACAAATATATGGTGTGCCTCATAACCATCAGGATATTATCAATTTGGAATATCGAGTCATTAAAAATGTTGAGGATGCTAAAAATGCGGTTAGAGAACACCTTAATCAAAATGTCGATGTTATTAAAATATGTTCTGACAACATTCCAAATAATACGAGACTTACAATAGATGAAATGAAAGCTATAGTAGAAACTGCACATTCTTATGGACTGTCTGTTACAGCACACGCCATAACCAATCAATCAACTTGGGATGCTGTTCAAGCTGGTGTTGATGGGATAGAGCATGGAGTTATGTTAGAAGATTCTACTTTAGTCCTAATGGCAAAAAAGCAGGTGTATTTAGTTCCTACAGAAAACAGTCGAAACTATATGATAGAATATAATAAGCTTGCAGGAAATGCTTCTGATGATATAGATTGGATTGATGCCTATTTGAACAATATGAAAGATAGACTAACGAAAGCTATCAATTATGGTGTGCCTATTGTAGCAGGTTCAGACAATTATACCAAAATGGCAATCACCCGAGGACAATCTTCAAAAGATATGTTTCGAGCCTACTTTGAGGCAGGTATGAAGCCATTAGATATTCTTCAATCGACAACATATATATCAGCAAAATATTTAAAAAGAGAAGATAGAATTGGTGTTATTAAACCAAATGCTTATGCAGATATTATTGCAGTCAAAGGGAATTTAAAAAGCGATTTTGTAAATACAGTGGATAGTATTGTATTTGTAATGAAAGATGGGAAAATTCACCTGAACAGTTTAGAGCAAAACCTAAACACTAATTAGAAAAATTTTTATCCAATCAAATACCAATTGGTATTTGCTCAAAAAAAATAAAATTTAATAAAGATGAAAATAGCAGAAACTAAAAGATTAATAATTCGTCAAGCATCAACCAAAGATGCTGCTTTCATTAAAAAACTTTTAAACAGCCCAAACTGGATAGAATTCATTGGAGATAGAGGGATTAAAGATGAATCTGGTGCAATTGATTACATAAATAATTCACTAATCAAAAGCTACAAAATAAATGGCTATGGTTTATTCCTTGTAGAGCTTAAGGAAACTAACAAGCTTATCGGAATGTCAGGTTTCGTAAAAAGAGATTATTTAAACCATCCTGATATTGGTTTTGCAATGTTGCCAAAATACGAAGGCAAAGGCTATTCCTTTGAAGCAGCAAAGGCAATGATGAACCTAGGTGTTAATGTACTTAAGGTATCAAAAATTTATGCCATTACAACCGAAGATAATATTAAATCCCAAAACCTTTTAAAGAAAATAGGTTTAAAAGATAGTGGTAAAATAACACCGCCTAACAGCGAAGAAGAATTTATGCTATTTGAAAATTAACCTATAAAATCAAACATTATGAAATTACAATTAATTAGAAATGCTACTCTAAAGCTCAATTATGCAGGAAATACCATTTTAGTAGATCCTATGTTTTGTGAAAAAGATTTTTTTAACCCATTCCTTGAAGGGTTGGAAAGGAATCCTACATGCGATTTAAAAATTCCTGTTGATGAAATAATGAAAGATATTGACAGCGTATTGGTAACCCATTCACATCCCGACCATTTAGATGCTATAGCAGCCGAAAAGTTGCCAGAAAATATCAAGATGTTCGGCTCACCAGTAGATAAAGAATTTATAAACAATTACGGTTTTACCAACGTGGAAATAATTGATGGCAACACAACTTGGAACAATATAACTATTTCAAGAGTTGAAGCCCAACACGGTAGTGGTGCGGTGTTGCAATATATGGTTGAAGTTTCAGGATTTATACTTCAAGCCGAAAACGAACCAACTGTTTATATAGTCAGTGATAGTATTTTAACCGATAGCGTTATTCAAAATATACAACAGTTTAAACCAGATATCATCATTACAAATTCTGGAGGTGGTTTAATACCAGGTTTTGAAAATACACCAGTTATAATGGATGAAGAACAGACCATTGAAGTTTGTAAACTATCTGAAAGCTCAAAAGTAGTAGCGGTGCATTTAGAATCTATTGATTTTTGTAGAGTAACAAGAAAATCATTACGCGAATATGCTAACGCAAATAATATTTCAAATGAGCAATTACTAATTCCTAATGATGGTGATACTATAACTTTCTAAAAATGAAAATAGATAGTGCAAAATCTTTACAAGAAATTGATGTACTGGTTTCAGAATTCTTCAAGGTATTCACAAATGCAAATGGTCAAACAGAAAATGTAAAATCCTTAAAAAAATTAATGATACCAGAAGTAATTATTATAAATAATACGAATAGTAGTTCAGAAGTGTATTCATTGGGAGAATTCATAATCAGCAGAGAAAAAATCTTAAATGATGGAAGTCTAAAAGAGTTTAGCGAAAAGGAAACATTTAGTAATACAGATGTAAATGGCAATATCGCTTATAGATATTCTCACTATAAAAAATTGGGAGTAAAAAATAGTAAGCATTTTGAAGTTGAAGGTGTAAAGAGTTTCCAATTTATTGAGAATAACAAAGGTTGGTTAATTGCTTCAGTTGTATGGTGTGATAAAATATAATAGTTATGGTGGTTGTCCTTTTTGAAGTGAAATTACATTCAAATGCTAAATCGAAATATTTAGAAATAGCAAAAAGCTTAAATACTGAATTGAATAAGCAGAAAGGCTTTATCTCATTAGAAAGGTTTGAAAGTATCGAAGAAGAGAGTAAACTATTGTCTTTACAAATTTGGAAAAATGAAGAAGCAATTATCAAATGGAAAAATAATAAAAAACATCAATCAGTAATGCCTCTAGGCTATAACGAATTGTTTAAAGATTATAGTATTAAAATACTAGCACCTATTAGGAGTTACACAAAATACAGTAGTCAATAAAACTAAAATATTATGGAATATAATTTAGAACAAGCCAAACAAATACTTGAAAGAACACCAGAGCTTTTAAAATTACAGCTTTCTGGATTATCTAGCAGTTGGATTATAAAAAATGAAGGAGAGAATACATGGAGTCCTTATGATGTTGTTGGCCATTTCATCCACGGAGAAAAAACAGATTGGATGCAACGAGCAGAAATAATTATCAATCAAGGCACATCTCAACCCTTCAAACCTTTTGACCGTTTTGCACAATTTGAGGAAAGCAAAAGGAAATCATTAGATGAGCTTTTAAATGAATTTGAAAATTTGAGAAAATCCAATCTAAAAAAATTAGAGCAATTAAACATCACAGAAGAAACACTAAAGCTTAAAGGCATACATCCCGATTTTGGTGAAGTTACTTTAAAGCAATTACTATCAACATGGGTAGTTCACGATTTTAACCATTTAGCTCAAATAAATCGAGTGATGGCAAAACAGTACCAAAAACAAGTTGGTCCTTGGATAGCATATTTAAGCATTTTAAAAAAGTAATATCATGAAAAATAAAACACCAAAACAATTAGTAAACGAATTTTTCAATAACGTATGGCATGAGCCACATAACTTGGATGCAATAGACAACTTAATGACCGAAGATTATAAAATCACCACAGCAGGAAGTGTAATTGATGGTAGAGAGAATTTTAAGAACTGGGTAAAAGGTTTTCAAGAATTATTATTAGAAGCCAAAACAGAAAGCGTTGATGCTTTTTATGATAAAGAAGCTAATAAAGTCGTGTCGCGTTGGATATGTTCCGGGAAAAATAATGGCTTATTTGGTTTAGACGCAGATAATAAGTTTGTGTCTTTCTCTGGTATTGCTATTTGGACAGTTAGAGATAATAAACTTTCAGAATGTTGGGTAGAACGAAGTGCTTACGAGTTATTTCAAGAATTAAAGAACAATTCTAAAAATCAATTTGTATAAAAATGTAATGGAAAAATCATTAGAAAATAAAGTTAAAATCATTCCTTTTAGAGAGGACATACAACATCATTTCAAGAAAATTAATTATGAATGGATTGATAATTATTTTGAAATCATAGACCACGACAAATTAGTATTGGAAAACCCCAAAGAAGAAATAATTGATAAAGGAGGCTATATCTATTTTGCGAAATACAATAATGAAATTGTGGGTTGTGTCGCATTAGAAAAAGTAAGTGATACGATTTTCGAATTATCCAAAATGGGTGTTAAACCAAATTATCAAGGACTAAAAATCGGAAAATTATTAATGCTAAAAGCCATAGAGAAATCAAAACAATTAAGCATTGAGAGTTTAGTTCTATACACTAACCCAAAACTTATAAGCGCTATAAAACTATATAAGAGAAATGGGTTTTATGAAGTGCCAAACGACCAAAAGCTAATTAAAAGAGCAACTTTAAAAATGAAATTAAACTTCTCAAGCTAAAATAAAAACAAAAAATTATGACAGACTTACATTTTAAAAAGCAAGGAAAAGGAGAACCTGTAGTATTAATTCACGGTGGTGGAACCGACAGTCGAGACTGGAATTTAATAGCTTCAAATCTGGAACAAAAATTTAGTGTAATAACTTATGATTTAAGAGGAATGGGTAAATCACCAGTACCAAAAGAAAAGACAAATCATGTAGCAGATTTAGAAATACTTCTAGATTCACTATCAATAAATAAAGCAATACTCGTAGGACATTCTCTAGGTGGTCAGATTGCAACGGACTTTGCATTAACAAAACCTGAAAAGGTCAAAAAGTTAATCTTGATAGCACCAGGCTTAACTGGTTTTGAATTTGACGCATCATATCAAGAAATGATTAATAAGATTTGGAATGTCGTACCAGACAGTTCAAAAATGTTAGACATTATGCTCAATTCCCCAAATAATTATGCTGTTCAAGAAAGCTTAAAAAGTTCTCATAAAGAAACAATCGTTCAAATCCACCGTGAAAACATTGAAAAATCTTTGTCTTGGAAAAACTTTGAACAAGAATGGCCAGAACCATCTAGCATAAATCAACTCACCGACCTAAAAACTGAAGCACTATTCATTCTAGGAAATGAAGATAAAAAGGACTTATTCGAGATAAAAAATAAGTTTAAAAAAGCGAAAAATATAGAGTTTGAAATCATTAAAAAGGCAGACCATTTAATTATTTGGACACATCCTCAACAGATATCAGAACTGATAGTAAAGTTTTCAAGAAAGTAAGTTTTATCAATGGTTATTAATATGAATAATTTTAATCATTGATGGATCTAAAAAAAATACTAATATAAAATGAGAATAACCCAAAAACGCATTTCCATAGGTGTAGCAATAGCTTATGGAATAGCTGTGATTATAACATTCATAACGAGCTGTAATACCAACAATAAGCAAAACGCTCAAAAGGTCACTAGCACTAATATAAATGCAATCAATTTTAAAAGAGATTCATCGTTCAAAAATCAAATAAAAATGAAAGAATTAAGAATAATATTAACCGTTGAGAATCTGGATGAGGTTATAAAGTTCTATCGAGATGAAATGGGACTTAAAACATCAAAAGAATGGCACGAAGCTACAGGTAACGGAATTATTTTAGAAGCAGGAAAAGCATCATTAGAGTTAATAGATATAGACCATGCCAAAACAATAGACTCAATTGAAGTAGGAAAAAATATTGCAGGTCCTGTACGATTAGCATTTAATATAGGTGATAATATTAAAGAAGTCGGAGAAAGTTTAGAACTAGCTGGAGCAAAAAAAATAGCAGAAGTCAAACAAGCACCCTGGAGCAAAGTTCAACGTATGCAAGATCCAAGTGGAATGCAATTTACATTATTTGAAACCTCAACACTATTTGAGGAATAAGTAAAACGGATAAAACTCAAAAACCTAATTATTATACCATACCACGTCCCCAAACGAAATACTTATTAACCTATCACTACCAATTAAACAATAAGTAGTATTCAATCATTCACATTTTTGGAAAAATGCGCCCCTATAATTACCAAACTTGAAGAAAAATTAGAAGAGCTCGAAAATAATAATGAAAACATAATCGAATATGCAGAGTCTGCAATTATTCTAATTAAACTAGCACTAGAAGAAACTAGAGCAATTGTAACCTCTACAGGATTTTCTAGTAAAGCTGATGAAATTCTATTTTTCAAAAAAATAAAACCTCAAATCTATAGTAAGCTTATTTACTATGTTAAGTTGTTCAGTATAGAGAGTAAACGCCCAAGAAGTAGCAATAAATCTCAAGTAAAATATTTAAATGGACATATAGATATTCTGCAGAGGTATTTCAATGAGAATTTAGAGTTCTATCACTATTATCGAAGTGAAGCAACTTTTTTGGACAAACTATATTTTTTGAGAGGTAAAATTGATATTCGTTTGCATCCAGACTCGTTGCATTCTTTTACCGATAAACAATTCTCTACAAGTCATGATGCAACAGTAGCAAATATTATTGCTTACGATTTATTAATTGTGTATTTAAAGAAAGAAGTAGATAAATTAGAAAATCACAACATGGAATTAAGTGTAGGAGGATTTCAAAATCAATCTAAATTATTTTGGACAGGAAACAAAACAGATCTCATCGAGCTTATTTATGCTCTACACAGTTCTGGTGTTGTAAATAGCGGAACTGCTGATATTAAAGAAGTAGCTTCTACTTGTGAGCAAATGTTTAATATAAATCTAGGTGACTACTATCGAACGTTTTTAGAAATACGCTTAAGAAAAATAAATCAAACAAAATTCATTGATAAATTGAAAGAATCACTTGTAAATAAAATGCTTGAATCAGATGAATAAACACCCAACTTGGGTGTTTTGAAATACAAGTACCTGTAATAAAATTTGCTCTTTTTTAGTAATACTACTTTAAATTCAATATATCATACTAAAATAATGTAACTCATTAAAAATGAACATATAAAAACGCCCAACTTGGTGTTAACTTGTGAATATACATCAATAAATCACTACATATTTGCCAAACGAAAGTCAAATCAAGACAAAAGAAATCTTTTGTCGCAGTCCCCACGAAAGTGGGGATCTTTTGATTTTAATTTATTAATCTAAAATCGTTTACTATGGCAGCAACAATTATTACTACAGAAGATCTTCGAGAGTTCAAATTAGAATTGTTAGAAGATATCAAAGCAATCATTAACCATCAATCAGGTTTTGCACCAAAAAAGTGGCTAAAGTCACCAGAAGTTCGCGACTTATTAAGTATCTCACCAGGAACCTTACAAAATCTTCGTATCAATGGCACTTTACCTTATACAAAAGTAGGTGGTGTTATCTATTACGACTACGAAGAAATTCTAAAAGTAATGGAAGAAAATCGCATTCATAACAAATTCTAGTTCCCACGAAAGTGGGAATCTTTCCATATGCAAAAAGTGAATTACATATTACACCTAAAAGGTGTGTTTATTCAATTCTCTAAAGACAACCGTTTAAACCCAACGCATATAAGTCTATATATGGCATTGTTTCAAATCTGGAATAACAACCGGTTTTTAGATGAATTCTATATCAATCGTGAAGAGGTAATGAGCTTTTCAAAAATAGGCTCTAAATCAACGTATCATAAATGTATTAAGGACTTGAATCATTGGAAATACATCATCTATTATCCATCACACAATCCATTCAAAGGAAGTAAAATTAAGATGTTCAATTTTGAGACAAGTTCTAAACAAGTTGTGGACTTATACAGTCCCAAAAATGGACAAGCATTGGTATCTATTAATAAACATATACAAACAAATAAAAACAGTAATAAACTAGACAAGCCAAAAAATGAAAAAGAAATTATTGATTTTTTCAAAAAGGAAAATTGGCCTATAGTTGAAGCTCAAAAATTCTTTAATCATTATCAGGGTATTGGTTGGAAGGTTGGTGGTAAAACAAAAATTGTTAATTGGCAAGCAACCGCTCGCAATTGGATGCTAAAAGCAGAAGAAATTAAAACAGAAAAAACACAAAAAGGAGTTAGCCAAAACTCTGTATCGAGCTTGTCGAGAGGTCAAGACAACCTTAAGACTGTGAAAAATAAAAACTACAATGAACCTCTATAATAAATTTGTCATTCCTGCGAAGGCAGGAATCTACTTTAAAAAATGAGTAAAATTAAACCACATATTATAACAGAAGGTAGTGTCCAATATCAACTGGGGGAGTTAAATGACAATAATATTTCATACGATTTCAAGAAGATTTTAATTTACCTAGATGCAAAAGGAAAACTACTGTTTGGTAAAAACTTCAAGATTTATGAAGAAGATGAGGTGGTGCTTTACAAACTGTGTATTTATTTCATTCGTGATATTGATGCGTGTGCAAAACTAAATATAGATCCGAACAAAGGTATTCTGTTATCTGGTCCTGTTGGTTGCGGTAAAACTAGTTTAATGAAACTGTTAAGGCACATTGTACCACATCAAAAATCTTACGAACTAATTCCAGCAAGAAACATCACTTTTGCTTTTAATAACATTGGCTACAAAACCATTCAAGAATACGGAAACAGTAATTTCTATTGTTTTGACGATTTAGGCGTAGAAACTACCGGAAGACATTTTGGTAAAGACTGTAATGTAATGGGCGAAATCCTCTTATCTCGCTACGATTTATTTCTTCAACGAAAAATTAGAACTCATGCCACCACAAATTTAAATGCACAGGAATTGGAGGAAAGATACGGTAGTCGAGTCCGTTCTAGGATGCGCCAATTGTTTAATTTAATAGCTTTTGACAAGGAAACTATTGATAAAAGACAATAAATCAGGTGTTTAATAATCTCAATTTAACGTAAAACGTATTGTTAAAATTCTTATCTTTTCAGATTAAAAAATCATCCATAAGCGTGATATCGAGCCTACAAATAAAAAGACAATTAAATTCCATCAGTACATCGGTATTGAACGGTGACAGTTTTGATAGAAATGATTATGCAAGAAAAATCTTGAATTATCCAGCTATGATGGTTCCAAGTGTTCAAGAGCCAATTATTAAAACATTAATTGACGCTTTACCTGAAAATTCTACAATGATAGATCCTTTTATGGGTGCTTCTAATACCATCATTACTTCAATGCGTTATGGGATCAATTCATTTGGTCAAGATATAAACCCATTATCGCTATTAATAAGTCAAGTAAAAACGCATATTTATTCAGAAGATCTAAAAATTAGTTTTTCTAATTTTAAAAAACGTTTAAGTAGAGCAAGGTCAGAAAAAATAGACGTTAGCTTTAAAAATATTGATAAATGGTTTAAAAGTGAAGTTCAGATTGAATTGTCACAGATAAGAAGACTAATAATTCAAGAAGAAGATTTATTTATAAGGAAATTTTATTGGGTTACACTAGCGGAAGTAATACGCCTAACAAATAACGATAGAACTTCGACTTTTAAAATGCACGTTAGAACCCAGGAGGAAATTGATAATAGAAATTTGTCGCCAAAGGAATACTTTGAAAAAATATGTAAAAGAAGTATCAATGATATTTTTGAGGTGAAAAAAAAATTAATTGAAAACGACCTTCTCGAAAATGATAAATATAAATATAATGTTGAAGTTACATGGGGAGATTCTAAAGAGAAATTAAATACTGATAAAAAGTTTAATCTTCTTGTAACATCACCGCCGTACGGTGACAATCATACCACAGTTACTTATGGTCAATTTTCATATTTACCGTTACAATGGATCCCTGTAGAAGATATTGATGAAAACATATCAATGAACTATTTAGATGTTATCCAAGAAATTGATTCAAGAAGTCTAGGAGGAAAGAATATTTCTGATTATTCGACAATAGAAAAGGAATTGTTTAGAAAATCCAAAACGTTAAAAAGGTTTTTCAAAAACTTTAATTCTGAAGAAAGACTTAAAGCAAGGAAAGTCGTTAGTTTTATTTATGATTTAGACACTACAATTGATAATGTTTTGGAAAAGATGATGCCTAATTCGTTTTATGCTTGGACTGTCGGTAATAGAAATGTCAATAATAAAGAAGTTGAGAATGATAAAATATTAACCGAATTATTGGCTACAAAAGGTATAAAAAATTTTACGGATTTAGAAAGGGAAATTCTATCTAAAAGAATGCCAGATAAAAACAATTTTTCTAAAACTATGAGTAAAGAAAAAATCCTAATCTACAATAGCTAATAACTAATGAGTGATGATTACCATTTTGATATAACCCCTCATATCGTAAAACAATTAGGGGAGCAATTAGTTTCTGATGAAGTTACAGCGCTACTTGAGTTAATAAAAAATTCTTACGATGCTGATGCTAACTATGTTTCGATTGACATAAATACCAAAGGTCAATATACCAATGAAAATTTAATATTTCCAAAGCATAAAGGTTACATAGCTGTAGAAGATGATGGTTTTGGTATGAATGAAGAAACCATACTTAAGTCATGGTTGTTGATTTCATACTCAAAAAAGCGTGAGCAAAAAGCAAAAAACATAAAAACACCAGGAGGGAGAACGCCATTAGGGGAAAAAGGTTTAGGAAGATTAAGTACTCAACGACTGGCTGATATATGTGAAATTCTTACAAACACCAACAAAAAGGATGGGACACATTTAGCTTTTAATTGGAAAGATTTTGAAAAAGAAGAAAGGCTTTCCGATGTTGAAATACAATCAAAAGAGTATCATCCCCAAATAAAAAACGGCACAAAGTTAATTCTAACAAACCTTAATCACGCTGAAGTATGGGAAGGTAAAAATCTAGAAAGGTTTAAAGGGTTTGTATCTCAAATAATTTCGCCTTACAAAGAAAATAGACCATTTGATGTTTACCTTACTGTTAATAACGAAGTCATTGATTTAGAAAAAATTAATGATGATTTAAGAGATTTAGCGATTTCTAAATTTGAATTTTATTTTGATGATAAAAGAGTTAAAATTAGTGGTAAAACCAAACTAACAAAATTTATAGGGAATAAGAAAAATGACTTTGAAAACTTCTTACAATCAGATAACGGGAAAAAATTTTATGAATTCTTAAAAAAGAGTGAATATGATGATATTATTCTGTCAAAAAATAAAAACTTCTTTATCGAATTAGATAATGTATTTACACTAGATGAAATTTCTGGTCTAGAAGTCTTTGATGGTGAAATAGCTAATCCAGGAAGTTTTGAAGGTGTTATAGATGAATTTAGTTTCGATAACTGGTTAACTTATGATGAAAGAGTAAATGATATTTTCAATAGCTTATCCAATTATAGAACTTTTGCGCAAAGTCAATCAGGTATTAAATTGTTTAGAAATGGCTTTGCTATAAAGCCTTTTGGTATAAATGGTCAAGACTGGCTCAAACTAGCAGATTCACAAACTAATGCATCATCGTATTACCCATTAAGACCTAAAAATGTTATTGGATATTTTGCTATTGATGAAGGGGTTAATAAAAATCTAAAGGATAAAACTGATAGAGAAGGTTTAATTTCAAATCCTTATTCAAGGAATTTTTTCGTTTTAGCTTTTTTTATAGTTAGACAAATAAATAGTTATCAAGAAAGAATAAGAAGAGCTTACGTTGATTTTCTAAAGGTTTACAAGACAAAAAATAGTGGTATAACTACTGTTACACAGTCTTTTAACCATATAAGTGCTATCGTTGATTCTTCAACAACATTATCTGATGAATTAAAAGATACTGAATCTGTAATTGATGAATTGGTTAATGAGCAAACAACTATAGTTAGTGATGTAAAGGATAATCCACTTTTTGCTTCAGAAGAAAATAAAGCAAATATTAAAAAGGCACAAAAATTATTAGATAAATTAAAGCGTATTCAAGCAGCTTTTTCTAAAGTTGAAAAAGTAATAAAGAAAACTGAAAACTTAAATGAAGTAATTGATATACTAGAACCCAAAATACAAACATTAGAAGAACAACTAAATAACTTTTCAGAATTGGCAGGTTTAGGTATAACGGCAGAATCAATTAGTCATGAATTTTTTAATATAGCTGACAACTTAAATGAAAGAGCTTTATTTTATAAACAAAAACTAAAGGACAAGCAATTAAAAGAATCGGATAGTTTTATTTTGTTGGAATATATTAACGAAACCGTAAATGGGTTAAAGATTCAATTACGACATCTTGACCCAGCATTAAAATACCAAAGAGAAAAGAAAAGTCAATTTAGTTTATCGAAATACTTTTTAGAGGAAAAACAGTACTATAATAAAAGGTTTATGTCTAAAGGTATCCTTATTGATATTGAGACAAAAGATGACTTCTCTTTAAATATAAACAAGGGTAAGCTAACACAAATTATAGATAATATCTTGATTAATTCCGAATACTGGCTTAATGAGAAAAAACTTAAAGAAAAACAATTTGAACCAAAAATAAATATTGTTATCGAACAGCCTTGGCTCTATATATCAGATAACGGATTTGGCATCCCTAAAAATATTGAAAAACAAATATTTGAACCTTTTGTATCTACAAAGCCAAAGGGTGAAGGAAGAGGGTTAGGCCTTTTTATAGTAATGCAACTATTAGACTCAATGGGTTGTGCAATTTCACTCGAACCTAAAAGAAATGAGTATGACAAAAAGTTCATTCTTGCTATTAACTTAAGTAACGTAATGATTTAGTATGAGTGAAAAGATTACAATAAGTTTAAAGGACGAAAATCTTTGTATAATTCCCAAAGACGACCCTAATTTAACAAGTACAGCTGTAAACGCTATAAATACTTTATTAGAGAAAGAAGGAATTGAAAAGGTATTATATATTGATGACAAGTTTGATATTGAAGCTCAAAAAGGGTTTTTCATTGGAATGATGAAACAAGTCAAAAGTTCTGGAGATTTTCCCAATGAAAATATTTTTGAAGAAGATGTTAATTGGAATTTGCCGGATGCTGCTTTTGATAAAATAATATTGAAATTATGGGAAGAAGCAGATTCCAAAAAAGATTTAATACACGCGGTTTCTAATATTATCGGAGATAATGAAAGTTCTAATATAATTCCTGCACTAGAGTTTAAAGATTATTTTTCGGGTGACAATGTAATTTTATTGACACCTGAAGAATGGATTGAAAAAAAGAAAGAGATTTTAGATGCTGTATCTGGAGATAGTAAGGTCTTATGCCTATTTGACTTTGAATTAGAAAACTTTACTGGCCCAAATAATGAAAAAAATGGAATTCATCTTATTAAAGAACTTATAGAAAGTGGTTATTCTGAAAAAGTCATTTGTGGAATTTTTTCGCATAAATACACGGAAGAGCAAGAAGATACATTCAGAAAAGAATATCGTAAAGAATTTGACTTAAAGAAAAAATATTTTTGTACTATTTCTAAAAGTAGATTTGCTCATGACCCGCAATTAAGTGGTTTTGCTGAAGGAATTAAGTATATTTTGATAACTAGATATATTGAAGACCTAAAATCTAAATCAATAAAAATACTTAAAGAAAGTAACGAAAAATCTATTAAGGATTTTAAAAAAATATCACCTAAAACATTTAATCAAATTATTCAAAAATCATCATATAAAGAAGGTGTTTGGGAGGTTGAATCACTTTTTCGCTTAAATACCATTTTGAATTCGGATGCTAATTTGTCATCTTTATTAGATGAAGAAGTGAGAAAAAGCTTTGACAGTTCAGTATTAAGTGTTAGAGGAATTGATAGTGTTGAAACTGGCTATAGTAGAAAGAAAAAAAGCCCTGAATCCTTAAATATTAGAGAAAAAGAATTATATATAAATCAACAATATTTAAACAATCTCAATTTACCTATTGCTAATGGTGATATTTTTGAAATTGGGACAAAAAAATATATTTTAGCTGTACAACCTTGTAATCTTGCTTTGAGAAGCAATGGTACAAGAACAAGATCTTATAACAAAGGTATATTAATTCCATTAATTGATATTGATATAAAAAGGTTCAATTCTAATACTTCCTATAAATTATATCGCACAGACAGTCATGATAAAATTTTATGTGCTCTTTTTTCAGAGTATCAAAATATTAATCTTGATATACTCGATTTGACAGTCTTTAATTCAGAGAGTTCAGCAATTATGGACATGAAAAATAACAATGTTGATAGTAATAATGTTATCCAAGAATCATGGAAAAAAAGATATAAAGCAATTCACAAGAACTTTAAAAGTGAGGAGAAAGTTTATCAGGCTTACAATACTATCAAACAAAAACTAGAAGGTAAATTCACCAGTGAATTCAATTTATTAAATTCCTTTTTTGATAATCCACTTACAATTAAGAAGTTTAAATTAAAAGATATTGAAGTTTATGATTATGAAAATAGAATTTTTAACTTTCAATTAAAACGCATAAAAAGATATAAAGACCCTTACTCTACTGATTTATTACATAGTTTCATGTCTTATCTTTCTAGAAACGGTTTTGATATTGATTTTACTTCTTAACTATCTATAACTAAATTTTCAATCTGTTCAATCTCATTTTGTAGCTTACTATTAAGTTTAGTAGCAAAATGGAAAGTGTTGTATAAAGGCTTTTTACCTTCCCATAGTAGTTCAAGTTCGTTTTTCTCTAATGCCTCTTGACATAAAAAATCAGGTACCAAAGCAATTCCTTCATTCATTTTTAAGCATCTAATGATAGAAATAATATTTGGCACTAAATAATTAGGCTTATATAGTTGTTTCTTCTTAAAGTTTTGATACCAAAACTTTTTAGAAAACCCTAAAACATTACTAGAGCCATACCATACTTGAGCTTTTAATTCTTTTTCCAAATCATCCCACTGCTTACCTTTAATATAGGCTTCCAGTACCGAAGTATCTGTAGTAGGGTTAGAAACAAGCAAAATTTGCTCTTTAAAAAAGGGTGTGTAAATTAATGTTGGATTCTCAATCTGTTCAGGAGTAATGACTAAATCTAAAATGCCTTCATTTAGTTCCTTTAGCATCTGTGGATATTCACCAAAGTGTGCAATAATATCAAATTCTAATTTGCCAATATGTGGCTCAAAGAAAGTTTGAAAAACTTCCGAACACATCCCAATGCTTAAAGTTTTTCTTTTATTCGTCTTACTCGTTCTAAAATACTGTTCGGTGTGTTCTAGCTTTTTTAAGGCATCAATAATATAATCATATAAAATAATTGCGCGTTCAGTAGGTATCATTTTTCTTGAGGTGCGTTCAAACAATTTGTAGCCTACATAAGCTTCTAAATTACTAATATGTAAGCTCACACCTGGTTGAGATGAAAATAATGCTTCAGAGGCACTTGTTAAATTTCCTTCTTCATATACAGCCTTAAAAGTGCGATACCATTCTAAATTTATCATGCTATTATAATTATAATACAAATGTATAAAATGTATTATTTATATAATACATAAACTGAACATATCTTTGTTGCTTAATGAATAAAAAACAAAAATGAAAAACATATTTATAATAAACGGATGGCATGAATTTGCAATTTCAAAAGGCACTTTTAACAAGTCTTTATTTGATATTTCTAAAATGTATTTTACAGAAAAACCAGACTACACCATTAAAACTACAGAAATAAACAAAGGGTATCATGTTCAAGATGAAGTAGAGAAATTTATATGGTCAGATTTAATTATTTATCATACACCAATTTGGTGGTTTTCAGTACCATTTAATTTCAAAAAGTATTTAGATGAGGTATTAACAGCAGGCTATAATAATGGCATGTGGACAAGTGATGGCAGAAATTCGGAGAATCCAGAAATCAATTATGGTACTGGTGGTTTATTACATGGAAAACAATACATGCTCACAACCAGTTGGAATGCACCTGAAGGCGCATTTACCTTACCCGATGAATTCTTTAATCAGATAAGCGTAGATAACGGTCCATTATCTGGCTTTCATGGTATGAAAAAATATTTAGGCATAGAACTACATACCTCATTAAAGTTCCATGATGTAGAAAAAAATGCAGATACATCAAGACTGTTAAAAGGCTATAAAGAATTTTTAGAAGATAATTTTTAAAATGAAATCAAATAAGAAAGTAATTATAACAATAGCTTCAATTATATATGGAATTTCTGTAATAATGACTATTACAACAAGTTGTAATAACAATTGTAGCAACAGTAATGAAGTAAAAACCAATTTAAATAAATTCAGTAGTGCTCAAGCATACGCACATTATTTAGAAACCAATAAAACAGAGAAAATGAAAAAAGTAGAACAGATTAAAATCAATCCAGATCCATACAAACCATACAATTTAGCTCAAGGTTATAAAGTAGATAATATGCTCTACATATCTGGTCAAGCAGCCTATGGTGCAGACGGAAATTTAGTAGGTATTAACAATTTTGATTTACAAGCAGAACAAACATTCAAAAATTTAAAAAGAGTTTTGGAAGCAGGTGGTTCAAGTTTAGAAAATGTAATTAAAGTAACCATCTTCTTAAAAGATATGGGTAATTTCGATAAGATTGTGGCATTAAGGGAAAAATATTTCACACCACCATACCCAGCAGATACAATCGTAGAAATTAGTTCATTGTACTCACCGGATGCATTAATTGAAATTGAAGCAATCGCAATTGAGAATATCACAATACAAAAAAAATAATGTATTCACCTAAAGTAAACTTTCTTAATAACCATCTATCAAATTAATTTATTTAAATTGTTCATCATATTTTAAGTATCAATTTAAATGGGTTTATGAGTTTTAAATTATTAGCAATTAGGCCACTTGAAAGGTGTGGTATAAAGTTTTTAAAAAACTTACAAAAGAATAGAATCTATAAAATGTATAATGACTATACATTCTATTCAAATGGTAGCGTTATTGATGATTTTAATACAGAAATACCAGAATATTTATCAATTGATAAAATAGAATCCAACAATACACTACCCAAAGATTTTTTTGGATCTAAAGTCAACGTATCTGCGATTATAGGGAAAAACGGGAGTGGAAAAAGTAGTCTTATCAATTTGTTTGTGGCTGCAATTAACCAGATGTCCATTAAGCTTCAATCTCAAGAAATGTTGGAAACCACTGCTAATCTTATTCCAACAGGAAAAGATGATGATAGCAAAATACATTGTGAATTTTATTACCAATTAGAAAACGGATATTATATTGTTAAAATAGAAGATGGAGATTTTGAATTCAAAACTTTACAAGATGAAGTTAACAACTTTGATTTCGAGAAATTCTTTTACTCAAACGTCATAAATTATTCTATATATGGTTTCAATTCATGGGAGCTAGGAGATTGGATAGATAATTTATTTCATAAAAATGACTCATATCAAATACCGATAGTAATAAATCCAAAAAGAGAAAGGAAGGATGAAGGAAAAGCAGGTATTATAGATATCAATAATGAAAACTATTTGTTACAACAACGCCTTTTATCTGTTGTTCTAATGAATAAAGATTTCGAAGTAACTCAAAACCTTACTGTTAATTCTTTAAAGCTTGATTATAAAAAATCAAAATCATTTTTTTCATATTCTAATGACATTTATCAAGATGGTAATGACTTTACAGAGGAAGAGGATATAAGAAATAATTTTTATAGTATTCTACAATCTAAAAAAGGAATAAGCTTTAGGCCAAATAATAATAACCATCCATCTGCACTTTATTTTGATTTAGATGAAGTGCTATTAGTTTTTAAAGAAAGGTTAGACATAAATAGGACTTCTATTCCGAAAGATATTTTGTGTAGATTAGATATTTATATTCTATATAAGATAATAAGTATTTGCGAAAAGTATGTTAGCTATAATAATTTTAGAATAGATGATGGTGGTGAGAAATATAAACGCTATTATATAAATATTAACGGTTTTATCGATAAGTTAATAGATAGTCGTAGTCATATTATTTTAAAGCTAAAACAAGTTGTCAATTTTATTAAAAACTACGAATCTACTTGGAAAGAGTTTCTCAATCAAAATTCAACTACAAAAATCTCAATAAAAGAATTGTCAAATGAATTAATTGATAAATCAAATTCCAATTTGCCACTTATAGAATTGTTACCACCTGCTATTTTTGAAACAAGATTATTTTCAAAGAATAATATTGATTTGCTAGACAGTATTAGTTCTGGTGAAATGCAATTGGTACATTCTACGAGTTCTGTCATATACCATTTAAGCAATTTAAATTCAGTAGAAAAAGATGATATGTTAGTCAAGTATCAGTATGTAAATCTTGTATTAGATGAAATTGAACTCTACTTTCATCCAGAGTATCAAAGAAAGTTTTTAAAAAGATTATTAGACGATATTAACAGAGCGAAATTAAAAGCAATTAAAGGAATAAATATTCTAATAATTTCACATTCACCATTTGTTTTATCAGATATTCCAAGTCAAAATGTGCTTTTTCTAGAAGTAAATGAATCCAAAGAATCAATCCCTAAAAAATATGGCTCTGATAATACCTTTGCTGAAAATGTGCACGAAATTTTATCAAATGGCTTTTTCTTAAATAATACAATGGGTGAATTTGCAAGATCAAAGATTCAAGATTTTTTAGCTTTTGAGAAAGAAGGCAATTTGGATTCAAAAAAATTAAAATATAATGAGAAAAGAACTGATTTTGTTAAGCTTATTGATCTTGTTGGTGAAAAGTATATTAGTAATATTCTCAAAAATCATCTAGAAGTTTTAGATAAAAAATATTTAACAGGTTATAATCGTATTGAAAAAATTCAACAAGAAATTGAAAAGCTTCAATCAGAAAAGAGGAGATTAGAGGATGAGGAAAATTAAATACTATAAAGATTTCAAAATTTTTGATGCGTTTAAAGAAGAATACAAAAAATCCATATTAGACAGTAGTTTACTTAATAAAGCTGAAGCACAAAAGCTTTTAAAAGATATTGGAGTTAAATATTCTTTACAGGAAATCTTGGTGCTACCAATTGAAGAACTTATAAAATTACCAGAATTAAGTTCTTTAAATGTATTTAAAGGTTTAGATAAAAAAGCGACACAATTAGAAAAGAAAAGGATTAAAGATATATTCAACTATAAAGAATATCAGACTAACATTTTATCAAATTTCTTTATGAAGCATGGTAAAGAGCTAGAGATTAAAACATGCTGTTATTGTAATATAGATTTTGTAAACCCTTATATCCCTTTTTCAAACGATTATATGGATTTTTACCATTTTATCAATAGTTGTACAAAAGCTGATCTATTAAAAATAAATAATATTGGTTCTAACCGAGCAGATATTATTATAAGTAAGTATCAAGGAAAGATTAAGAAATATGAAGATATTGAAAATTTAATTGATGATACCAGGATTAAAAACATCTTAAAAAATCTCACAGATAAATCCGGTAATTTAAAAATCGATAATTCTTTAATAAAAAACAAAAATCACTTCACATTAGATCATGTTTTGCCTCAAAGTCTTTACCCATATCTTTCACTATGCTTGTTCAATCTAACACCAAGTTGTTATTCTTGTAACTCAAAATTAAAAAGAGATGCTAAAATATACAGTAGTATTTCAGAAATAAAATCTATTTCGCCAACAGGTGTGGATGGTGTGTTTGATTTGAATTTCAAACTTTATTTTAAAGATGGTTTTGGCAAAAACAATCTTCCAGATTCAGCTAATGAATACTCAATCAAAATCGATAGTACACATAAAGAGTATATAGAAAGATTAAATCTTCAAGGAAGATATAATTTCCATAAGGACATTTCCTTTGAATTAATTGATAAACGTAAAACATACTCTGATTCACAGATTCAAGAAATTGTAACTTTATTTGGTGAAAAAAATATTGAAATTAATGAGATAGAATTGAAGAAACAGATTTTTGGTTCAGTAATTTTTGAAGAAGATTCAAATGCTCAATTTGAAAAATACAAGAAAGATATTGCAAAGCAGTTAGATATAATTTAACTTAAGTCTATTTCAATATCCCCACAAACCAAAACCCAGTTTTCTCACTTATCCTCACTTGAGCCTATCGAAAGCTCAAAATCCTCTGTCTTTTGGTTTGTTCCGCTATCCAACGCGCATGTAGTTTTTAGTTTCCAACGCTCACACAGCACATTGTTTGTTTTGTTTAAAGGAATTATTTGTTGAAAATAGGTAAAACAAAAAAGCAAAGAGCTGTTCCCAACCCTCACACCAAAAACTACCCAAAGCTATGTTTACATAACGGGTAGTTATAGTAGCATTCATTCACTTTCTGTACTATAACGCCATTATGTAAAATATCCGACATTCCCCACGCTCAATTCAGAACTGGCATTGAAATTTAGAACAAACAAGGTTGCCACTTTTCCCCACCACCCATTTCAACGGTGTAGGTTACAGCAATTATTAATGTTTTGCCTTGTGTCTGCGGTAGGTGCATTACATTCTCTCAATCCCTTATCAGGGTATCGCTCTTTTCATTTACCCACCTCAACACCGCGCATAAAAAAAGAGCATTTTTTAGAAAATGCCCTTTATTTATCTTTCCAACCGCTTAACATCAATAATTACTTCCACCTACGACACTTTGCCCCGAGAAAAGCGGTAGTCAATGTATATTTAAACTTCTTCGACTGGTGCGCTCGGAGCGTTTGTTTTAACGGATTCAATACCATTTTCCATTCCGGAAGATCCCTCGTACATTTCGCTTGTGCCAATTATCTGGCCGTTACTTGCTTTTAGATTAAAATAATGTTTACCGTTACTGGAAACCTTTCGGTCAAATTTACTATCATCTTGTGAGTTGGTTCTAACGGATTCTATGCCGTTCATACAACCTGCTTTTGCAGAATATCCTTCACTTGCTAAAATTTTTTGACCATTGCTTGCTTTTAATCTAAAACGGTATTCAGATCTTGCGTCTTGATAAACTTCGAATTTTCCCATAATAATATTTGATATAATTTGTATCTAAATATACTAAAAAAGTGCTTCAAATGAAACACTTTAGATTATGGTTTTCCTCTTTTTCGAATCCTTTGATGAATCCACTTAATTAAAATGGAAACTATGTAACTAACGATAGCACCAACAATAGCCAAAACAATGGTAGTAATCAAATCCTCAACCCCAATATTAACGATTGATGAAAAGAAAGTACCGCCAATAATGGCAGATTTGGTGTTATAATCCATCGTCATTCTCATCAGTTTCAGTGTTTTCTTCATCAGTAACTACTGCTTGACTTACTGCGGTGGCCACAGTTCCGGCAACGGTCATATAAGTGGCGATGGTAACTACAATAGTAGGCATTGAGATTGGAGCTGCAATTATAGCACCACCTGCAGTAGCCAATGCAATACCTATGTTTCTTAAGGTCTTGAAAAATTTAGGAGTTGGTTTTTTATAACGTTCTACAATGTTCATAATTCTGTGATTTAATAGTTAATAAAATGGTTTCTTTTCGGTCTTTAGCTTGGTACACCAAAGGCAACAGTTTTTGCATAGCATCCCTTGAGTAAATGCCCTTTCCTATACCATTCAAATAAGTTACTGGAGCAATACACCCTTGAAGCTCTTTTAAGGCATCATTCGCAGGGTGAAACAAAATGAAACTTCTACCTTTTACATCCTTTAAGATTAAATGATGCTTAAACCGTTTGGAAAAACGTGGTTCAATTTCATAAACACCTTCAGGAATGCAGGAAATATTTCGCTTGTTATCGTTCCAGGGCAATTCGATGGTGTGACAAAGAAACTTATCAGAATTAAAGAGAGCACCATTGGTGCCCTCTTCAAAATAGGCTCTATGCAGCACTAATTCCATACTTACGGCGTATCTACAATAACAATTGCCAAAGCGTTGTAGGCACCGTTCTTAAGCTCGTACATTTGTCCGTTTACCTCTTGGTAAAACTCAATACCCAACACCTGAATAACAGGTAAGGTTGAGTTAGCGCTCACTGTAGCTGTTAAAGCTATAGCAGCAGTATCAGCAGCTGTGTAAGGAAGAATAGCAGTCTCATCATTTTCAAATGTTGAGGTTTCATTCTCAAAATCTAATTCAGAAGCACCCATTACCACCTTAAAATGGGTTGTTCCCGTTGGAGCTGCAATCCTAACCGTTGGAGAAAAAGCATCAAGGTTAACTGTTGCATCCCCAGAAACACGGTCAAAGGCATTTGTAAACGGAGCAAAAAGTGTTGTGCCTAACTTTCCACCCAAATTGAATTCAAAGCTATTTAATAAGCTTAAATCGCCATCCTGTAAGGTTCTTAAACCTCTCTCATTGGTTGTGTCAGTTTTGGTAACCGCTACAAGTGTTTTGGTCAAACGAGAAACCACACGTTTGTCCTTTGCATTCTGCAAAAGAATACGAATCGCATTTCGTAAGAGCTTACCACCTTTACCAGCACGCCCAAATTCAGAGCCATTTTCTCGCGTTCTCTGAAACGCTGGGTCGTTTGCAATTCGATTGCCATCAACACCGCCTTTTTCACGAGCCAGATGTCCGTCAGTCGTTTTGTAAAAGGAAATACCACCGATAGTTCCTTTCAGTTTAATAATACCAGTTTGTTTTGCCATAATAATTCGTTTTTTGATTAATGAAACCAAATCACGTAATTTTATGGCACGTTGTTAAAAAAGCAATTCCGTTTTCGGTCATCCATTCCGATACAACCAAAAACGTCATTAAAATATTGAAAACCCTATCGGGATTTTCAACATTTTAACAACGCATCATCATCACCATAATCATAAAACAATAAATTATGGATGATGTACGGATAAAGCATAGATAAAGTATTATGACCCCAAAAAGAGCTTGCATATACCCAAAAGATATCCAGCGTATCACAGGACGTAGTGAACGCTATGGGCGTAAGCTTTTAAACGATATTAGAAACTACTTTGGAAAGGAATCTTACCAATTTGTTACAATCAAAGAATTTGTTGAATACAGCGGAATAGAAGAGGAAATTGTCAATAAATATTTAATAGATTAATCATAATATTTGATACAAATTGACTGGTTTTAATGGAGTTAAAATTGTAAATTTGTAGTAAGACGTTCAGATAAATAATACTATTTCAAACTAACAGATAGGTCTACAATTCGGTTCACACTGTTTTAGTCTACTTCTGAAAGTATTGATTTTACTGCATAGTGGCGGTTTAGTTATCATCCTGCCACCCCGACCATTAAAGCCTAAAAAATCAAAGATTTTTTAGGCTTTTTTCTTTTAAGGCAGCCAATGCACTACTTTTCGTAGATTTGACTTTTATAGGCTACTTACTATTTAGAGAGATACGAGGAGTAACCTCGCCACACAGAATCAAAAAAAGCTGAACAATAAATAATTGTTCAGCTTTTTTTGATGTATGTTTTCAATATTTATAGTTGTCTATTCTATGCGTTTATAGTTTTCAGCATAGATTCTATTGCCATCTTCGTCAATTTCAATTTGGCTAAATGAATTACCATTTATAATAAGTTCGTGTTTAAACTCTTTTTTCTCTTCTATTATTTTACTCATCATTTCAGATCCGTATTCTAGAACTTCTACTAACTCGGTTCCGTTTACTTTATAAGTTCCATAACCAAACCATTCGGAAGAATCTGTAGGTACATACTTACTCCACATCACCTTTGATGGGGTGTACATTTTTACTTGCCTGTAGCCTTCGCTAGTTCTAAATGAATCTATGACTTTATTATCTAGATAATTATAATAACCCACTAATTCCCAAGCGCCTTCTAACGGATTGGAATTAATGGTTTTAGAGACATCTATGTCAGTTTCTGAAATTTGATCTTTAGGTTTTTCATTACAAGAAAAAATCAAAAGCATAGTTAGTAGTAATGACATTGTAGCTTTCATAATGAGAGGATTTTATGGTGTGAGTTACATTAAATTTACGAAAAAACTGTCACTTTAACTAATAATGCCTCGTTTCATAATTTAAAATTAAAACGCGATAAAATAGATGCCAGATATTATAACAGCAATTACTAATACTACCAAAATTATAATCACAACGGCAGATGTCTTTTTTGTAGTTTCATCTTTTTGAAAAATATAGTCTCTTCTTTTGTCGTCTTCGTCTTCTTTTATAAATTTCATCTTTACTAATTTTATTTGTTAATATATACGGTTTTCTTATTTACAAATTCTAAGATCCCTTCTCTTGATAATTCTCTTCCATAACCCGATGATTTAGTGCCACCAAAGGGTAATCTCGGATCTGATTTAACCATTTCGTTGATAAAAAAGGCACCATCTTCAATAGTTGAAATTCTTTTTACAGCATCATCTGTAGCTTCAGTAAAGAGCATTGTACCTAAACCAAAGCGCGATTTGGAAGCCATTTGATAAGCATCATTTTTAGTTTTAACTTTAATAATAGCTGCCACAGGACCAAATGTTTCTTCATCAAAAACCGGCATTCCTGGAGTAACATTTGTAAGTACCGTAGGTTGGTAGTAGGTACTGTTTTTGTAATTTCCAAATACCACTTTTGCTCCAGATGATACAGATGTTTTTATTTGTTTTTCTAAGATATCTGCTAAATCTTCTCTTGCTAAAACACCAATGCTAGTGTCTTTTTTCGAAGGATCACCAGACTTTAATTCTTTGATTTTATCTACAAAACGTTCTAAGAATTCGTCATAAATGGTATCCTGTACTATAAATCGCTTAGCTGCAATACAACTTTGACCTGTATTTTGCATTCTAGCCTTTACCATGATGTCTAAATACTGGTCTAAATCGGCATCATTAAGTATGATACAAGCATTATTACCACCTAATTCTAAGACAGTTTTTTTTAGATGCTTACCTGCTATTGCGGCAATTTTTTTACCAGCTTTTTCACTTCCAGTGAGTGATACTGCTTTAATACTGTCACTTTCGATGATAGTTTCTATTTGCTCATGTGTAACGAGTAAGGTTTGAAAACATGCTTCAGGATATCCCGAATTATCAAAAAGCTCTTGAAGTGCTAAGGCGCATCCTGATACATTACTAGCGTGTTTCAAAAGAGCAGTATTACCTGCGGTTAAAGTAGGAATTGCAAATCTTAGAGCTTGCCAGAACGGATAATTCCATGGCATGATAGCTAATATGGTACCTAGAGGATCATAACTTATAAAGCTTTCGGTGGCATCGGTTTTAATAATGTCATCAGCTAATAAATCTTCAGCATTTTTTTTATAAAAATCACACAAGAAGATGCATTTTTCAATTTCTGCTCTACTTTCAGATATAGGCTTTCCCATTTCATTGGTTATAAGCAGGCTGTAACGTTCAATATTTTGATACAGTGTATTGGCTACTTGATCTAATAATTGAGCACGATCACTAACACTTTCTAGTTTCCATGTACTATAGGTCTTTTCCGCAGCTTTTATGACATTTTTGACTTTTGTGTCAGAGAATGTTTGGTACTTATCAAGGATCTCATTGGTGTAAGGATTTAATGTTATTATATCTGCCATTTTTATTTGCTAAATTAAAAGGAGTCACCTTTGCGAGTTTGCTCATAAGAAAAAAGTATTAGCGGTAATGATATTACTGTTTACGGCAATAATTAAATCAATTACGTCAATGATTACGCTTAAAATGAGCAATATTTGTTACAACAATTAAAACAAACAATAAAAATATTATGGGAAAAGATAGTAACACAATTTTAGGAATATTAGCAGGAACAGCAATTGGTGCAACATTAGGAATTTTGTTTGCGCCAGATAAAGGAAGTGCGACGAGACAACGAATTGCAGACGAGGCGATTCACACTAAAGATAAATTAGCTGAGCGCGCAACATCACTTAAAGATAGCGTTGTAAGTACCGTTTCAACTCGAAAGGAAACTTTAGATGATCAAATTGAAACGATTGTCTCAGACGCCAGCCACAAAGCTGATGATTTGATTAACACTCTGGAAAAGAAATTAGCCGATTTAAAAGCTAAAAATAAGAAACTACAAAAGACGTCGTAATATATGACCGTATTTGAATCATTAAATAACACAACAGATAAAGCTACAGATACCGCTGAGAAGTATGTAAAGACCTCTCAGCAGTATTTTAAGTTGAAAGTATTTCAGCAATTAACCATATCATTAAGTTTAATCATTAAACTTTCAATAATTGGAGGTTTAATCACTTTAGCTTTGATATTCATGGCTGTTGCTGGCGCTATTGAAATAGGTAAAGCATTAGATAGTTTGCCTTTGGGGTATGCGATTGTCGGACTCGTATTTATTGTATTCGCCGTCCTAGTCTATTACTCCAGAAAGGCTATAGATCAAAAAATCATTAAAGTTTTATCTGATAAATTCTTTGATTAGTACTTATGAAAAATTACACCACATTTGAAGACATTGAATACGATTTAAAGCGCTTAAACTTAGAGCGCCAAATTGCGCTGGAAGAACTCAAAGGAGTTAAGGGCGAATTAAAAGAAGATTTAAAGCCTATACATTGGATGCAAACAGTATTTAAGTACGCGTCTAAATATGGCTCTTTATTGCTTTTGAAAAAGATTATTAAATAACTATCTAATAGAATATTAACAATGAAGCACAGATTTTATCTGTGCTTTTTTTATGCAGCAGATTCTTCGATAACCAAATTATTTAAGACGTTTTTTCTGTATTCATTAGGGGTTACATCGTATTTTTCTTTAAAGATTTTAGAAAAATAACTCCTGCTTGTAAACCCAATACTATACACCACTTGCGACACGTTTAAATCGGCATTACTCATTAAATCACGTGCAGCTTCGAGCCTGATATGTCTCACAAATTCGGTGACAGTTCTAGAGTATAAAAATTTAAATCCGTCCTGTAACTTAGCTTGCGATAATCCAGATTCCATAGATAAATGTTCTAAAGAATAGCTAAACGAAGGATCTTTAATTATTTTATTGCCTAGTTTTCTAATGAGTTTTAATTCTGTTTTAGTTAAAGAAGTAGGTAATTGTACTCCTTTTTGAAATTTGTTGTGACGTTGAATATGAAGTGATAAAATTTCGTAAACTAAGGCTTCAATCTTTAAAACTTTGACCATGCCTTTCGACTTTATTTTTTTCATCTTTTTGATGTAGTCGGCCATTTTTAGATTTAGGGCTCCGTAATGTGCAAACCGATTATCGTGATCGGTATCTACAAAAACTTCGTATAAGCGCTCATTTAATAAGGACGCATTGGTCGTTCTTTTTTTAAGGAAATTTTTACGAATAATCTGGATGATACTAATCTCTAATTTTTTGTCTTTAGGAAAATGAATGTAATTATAACCACCAGTTTTATTGGTGAAAATTAAAGAATGAAACTGTTCTACTAATTTTTCATCATTATTAATTCCAAAGCGGTGTTTAAAATCGCCATTATAATTATAAATAAAACGAATCGGATTAAAGCTACTTGCTTTGACCTTCAAGGTGACTTCTTCAGAAAAAGTGATATCAAAATCTAAGAAGTTTACGCCCCAGTCAAAAGGTAAATATTTAATGGTGCCTCTTGCATTTTCATTGTCAAATGTCAGGCTGTATTCGTTCCATTTTTCATCGATTTTTCCACCAAGAACATCTTTAATTTGATGTAATAAATCTTTTGGGCTTTCAGCAATTATTTCGATTTCAGTCATAAATTCAATCAAATTGGTTAATGTGATACTACAATTAAGTAGTTAATAGATATACGTTGAATAATCTTTAATAGATAGTTTAATCTCACAATTTAAGCCTTTTTTAACTGAAAGTAATAAGGAAATGTTAAAAAAACAACAGGTTTTTCGCTAAGATCTTAAATCTAGCTATTGATTATTATTTGCGTTAAGATCTCAATAGATACAGCACCTGTGTTTACTAAGCATATAGTATATTTAAGTATTATCATGTTAAGTTGATGAATGACATGTTAAGTAGATTGGTTAGTAAGCCTCAGTATTAATTTACTGAGGTTTTTACCTAAAATAATATTAACAATTAAAACACGCATTATGAACATTTTTGAAGCCATTAGAAAAGACCACGATATCCAAAGAGAATTATTAGATCGTTTAGTAGAAACCTCGGGAGATACAAAAAAAAGAGATGAACTATTTCAGTCTCTTAAAAACGAACTTCAGGTACATGCTGATGCCGAAGAGCGTCATTATTATAAACCACTTATAGATTCTGATATGATGCAAGAGAAAGCGCGACATGGTATTGCAGAGCACCATGAGATTGATGAACTTGTTGAAAAGTTAGAAGACACCGATTACGATTCTTCAGCGTGGTTAAAAATTGCAAAAGATTTAAAACATAAGGTAGAACATCATTTAGAAGATGAAGAACATAAGTTTTTTCAACTTTCAGGAAAAGTGCTAAGTGACAATCAAAAAGCCAGCTTAGCTAAATCTTATAACAATTACATGGACTCCAATAGGTGATTAAAAAATGCTAAAACCTATAAATAATATTGACGCAAATCCTAAATAATAAATCATTTAGGATTTGCGTCAATTTTTGATTTAATACCATCAAATACTTATAGCAGTTTGTAGTAGTTTGATATCAAACGTTAACAATTAACGATGATGTAAATCGGTAGACATCAATAAAGAAAACTATCGTTTAACTAAAATATATATAACATGAGTACTTACACAGAAGAAGTAGGATCAAAATTAAACGATTTACTAGAAAAAACATATGATGCTGAAAAAGGATATACAAAGGCTGCAGAAAATATAGAACATGCTGCTTTGAAATCTTATTTTAAAAATAAAGCACAGGAGCGTTATAATTTCGGACATGAATTAAAGTCTGAAATCAAAGCATACAACCAAGAAGTTGATAAAGGCGGAAGTCTTACAGGAAAAGCACATCGAGCCTGGATGGATGTGAAGTCGTTGTTTTCTTCAGATAATGAAGAATCGATGCTTGAAGAAGCTATAAGAGGAGAAAAAGCTGCTATTGATGAATATCAAGACGTATTAAGCGAAACAAGTTTACCATCTTCAACAAAATCAATTTTAGAATCTCAAAAAAACACGATTCAAAATGGATTAACAAATATCAAAACTTTAGAAGATTTGAGGTAATCGAAATTATTGATTCATAGAAATTAAAGGCACCCAAGTGGTGTCTTTTTTTTATTTGAAGACACTTTTATCGCATACGAGTTAAGCCTTGTTTTTAAATTTGACGTTCTTTAAAATAAAAAATGTTCTACAAGTTATGCAACACGTCGAGTTTATATGATGTTGAAAGCGAACTTAATACAAAGTTTCGATATCCAAAACTGTATGAGCAAAAGGCTATCATAAATGGTAAGTACGAGTCTAATTTACCTGTCATTACAAGTGAAGCTCCTAATACTATTGACTTTGCTATTTGGGGATTACTACCTCCAGGTTATGATGGTGATTGGGAAGACTTTCAAGAGATTACCAATACCTTAAACACTTCTGCAAATGATAATTTGTTAAACGAAGAAATATATGCCGATTCTTTAGATACACGTCGTTGTTTAATTGTTGTTAATGGGTTTTTTACAGCAAAACTTCACAAGGGAAGATTATATCCGCATCATGTTCATCTCAAACAACATAAACCTTTTTGCATCGCAGGCGTTTATAATAAAATAGACGATGGCTTTTTAACCTGTACTTTATTGGTTACGAATTCTGTGGTAGGAAGTAAACACCTTCCTAATATGGGCATTCAAAAACCTCTTATTTTTAAGAAAAAAGATTATAATTCCTGGCTGGATAGGTCTCATACATTTAAAGAATTAAAACCAATAATAGATGATCATGATCGCTATGAATTTATAGCGCATCCAATTGAGCAAGATTTTTATAAGAATCCAAAGGTGTTTAAGCAAATTATCGAAAGTCAGCACTACAAGTCGGTTTTAAGGATAGCACATTGATAGTGAAAACGTTAATGTTAGCTGTAAATGAGCTAATAGAACCAAAGTGTTTGTGCGATATTTGTATTATAAGAAGCTGAAAATCAGTTTGTAATTAACTTAAAACTTAAACATATGTTACGTTGGACAATCACATTTATTATAATCGCCATTATAGCTGGAGTCTTAGGATTTGGAGGCATTGCAGGAGGCGCTGCTTCAATAGCTAAAATATTATTCTTTATCTTCATTGTTTTATTCATCCTTTCACTTTTAAAAGGGGTCATAAAAAAATAAGCTAAGAATGGAATCAACCACAATTTAATATTAACCAATAATAACTATATAATTATGAAAAAATTAGCAAAAATATTTTTAATCGTATTTACGATATCTACAGTGTTTACGAGCTGTAGGGAAACGACTGGAGATAAAGTTGAAGATGCAGTAGAAGATGTTGCAGATGATGTTGAAGATGCAGTAGATTAATTTCAGAATATAAATCATTAAAAAAGCCTCAGAAATGAGGCTTTTTTTTTGACATATTGGTTAAAACAGAATTTTAAAGATGTTTCTTTTCATCAATACCCTTGCTGTTTGGGTCTAACTTTTTCTCAATGTCGGAAGGATTTTTAATCTGAATATATCTTGTACCTAAAATCACAACAGGATAATTTAAAATCTCAGGACTCTTTTGTAATAATTTAATCCAATCTTCTTCGTCAAGCTTTGTGTCTTTATCATAATTTTCAACAAAAATAGGATGCTCCTTATCGATAAGATCACCAATTTTAATATGGAGATGTTCAGCTAGTTCTTTCCATTGTGTTCCAGTAACATTTGTTTTGGTTACATCAATAGCTAACAAATCTTTAAAGGATGCATTGAGATATCCATAAGTTTGTTTTCCTATTGACGACTCCGAGCTGTAGTATATTTTATTCATGTCGTTATGTGTTGATATTATAGTCATCGTTTGTGTTTTGAATTTCTAAAGTAATTGTATTTGGGAAGTCTGTTTAACTCAAATCCAATAATGATTAACCCGATAGCCTTGATCATTCAGTATAGAAAAACCCAATAAGACTATTTTAACTGTTAATAACTTTGACGTAAGTTTTTAATCAAAAATCCTACTTTTGCTGTATCAATTTGAAACAAAACATATGTCTGATACAATAGAAAAAGTAAAGTGCCTAATTATAGGTTCAGGACCTGCAGGATATACTGCAGCTATATACGCTTCAAGGGCTAATATGCATCCTGTACTTTATCAAGGAACACAACCTGGAGGTCAATTAACGACCACTAATGATGTCGAAAATTTCCCTGGATATCCTGACGGAATTACTGGTCCGGAAATGATGATCGAATTACAAAATCAAGCCACACGTTTCGGTACAGATGTACGTGATGGTTGGGTGACCAAAGTTGATTTTTCTGGAGATATACATAAAGTTTGGGTAAATGATACTAAAGAAATTCATTGCCAAACAGTGATTATATCTACTGGAGCTTCGGCTAAATATTTAGGATTAGAATCTGAACAAAAATACTTGAAACTTGGTGGCGGCGTTTCGGCTTGTGCTGTTTGTGATGGATTTTTCTACAGAAACCAAGAAGTGGTAATTGTTGGAGCAGGCGATAGTGCTGCCGAAGAAGCCCACTACTTGTCAAAACTTTGTAAAAAAGTAACCATGTTAGTGAGACGTGATGAGTTTAGAGCTTCAAAAATTATGGCAAATCGTGTGATTAACACGCCTAATATTGAAATTCTTTACAATACTGAAACCGAAGAAGTTTTAGGTGATGGTCAAGTTGTTACTGGCGTTAGAGCTATTAATAATAAAACCAATGAGACTTTTGAAATTCCTGCCACAGGATTTTTCGTTGCAATTGGTCATAAACCTAATACCGATATTTTCAAAGAGTTTTTAGAACTTGATGAGACGGGATATATTATTAATGTTCCTGGTACAGCAAAAACCAATATAGAAGGTGTGTTTGTATCTGGTGATGCTGCCGATCATGTATATCGTCAAGCAGTTACTGCAGCAGGAACAGGATGTATGGCAGCTTTAGATGCTGAGCGTTATTTAGCCGCTAAAGAATCTGATTTTGAAGTGTCAACACCTGTCTATTAAGTAGAACAAATTATATATAGAAAATCCGAAGTTATATAGATAGCTTCGGATTTTTTTATGCGGTTATTTGATGAAGGTTTACTTCTCTTTCTTCTGAAGTTTAGCCGTATCAATAAATTTGTTGATTGTAATTTTTGGTGTCCCGTAAAGGTAAATTTCACTAGACCCTGAAGCATCAATAGTAATCGTTTCGAGGGTTTCAACATATACATCGCTTTCCATTTCGGCAAGTACATTTGAGGTGTTCGCGGTAAAGTTCTTTCCGTTGAATTGCGAGTTATTATCGGTTCTTAAATTCAGGATTTTTGTTGTACCTTCAATATCAGCACTTGCACGCTGGTATAGGTCTATTTTAGCTTCCGTAGTATTAATTAAAGCATCCATTTTGGTATTGTCACTTATTTCTACAGAAACATTAGTTGCCGTAATATTGAGCTTTACTTTGGTTTTTTCGGTACTAACAAAGCTGAAATTTTTGGCTTTAATATTTAAATAAGCTCTGGCAGAACCACTGGTTTTTAACGACGCATTGTTTAATTCTAATGACGTTAATGAACGCACTTCGCCATCGTCTTTCACTTCAATATCAGAAAAGGCATCACCATAATTAACCTTTACATTCAGTTTTTTAGCTCGCATGTCTCGTGTTGTCGTAATGGTCAATACACTATCAACAACACTCACGTTAATATATTCATGAAGATTACTATCTGTTTCAATTTCTACGGAAGGCTTTTTATTGTAAAACAATTCGACCTTAAAATCTTCACCAACTACAATCTTCTTAAACCCATCAATATAGGTTTGCTCTATGGTTAGGTTTCTATCTCCTTTAACTTTTTCGAGATCTTGTGCATTTATTGTAGTGCTTAGACCAAAAACAAGTAACAGAAATATTGTAATGTTTTTCATTCTAATTTAATTAAGTATTAGGGCAAATATAAAACAAAAACCATCCCAAACTCGTTTTGAGCCTGAAATGGTTTAAATACTTGGTTGATTAGTTGGTTGTTTTGCCTTATTTACAGCGTGTTACATTTTTCGGATATCTCCAGAAACACCATCGCTTTTTTGAACAGATTCCGGATTCCCATAATATTTAATATCGCCACCGCTTGAAGCATTGGCACGCAGTTTTACTTCGCTGTAGACAACAATATCAGCACCACTTGAAGCCTCAGCTACGCAATTTTGAGCTTTGAGTTTTCCGGCTTTAATGTCGCTTCCACTTGAGGCTTCTGCACTAAGATCGTTTGTTGTGCCAGAGACTTTTAAATCGCTTCCACTTTCAGAAATACAAGTCGCAGTATTTACCTCTATGTTGAGGTCCATATCTGCACCACTTGTTGTTACCAGCTTTAAATTGTCAGCAAGAATTGTATTAGTACTGTACACATCACTACCACTTTCTGATAGGATATAGTTAAGGTCTTTTACATTAACCATTACTTTTTGAGCTTCAGAACGGCTAATGTTTTCACTCGCATAAATTTTTAGGACTTCGTTATCAATTTCTGTAATGATAATGTCGTGTAAATTTTCATCTGCTTGTACTTTTAATAAAGGCGTGTCACTTTGAGTTAAATACACGTCTAGACCTCTGCTGACTTCAATTTGATTGAAATCACCATCTAGGTTTCGTTCTACGGTAGATACATTGCCGTTTCCTTTAACGCCTGTATTAAAGTTGACGTCGAAGTTACAAGACATAAACAGTAAACTTAAGATTACTGCGACTGTAAATTTTGTTAGTGTTGTCATGATTTTGAATGTTTAATTGATGATTGATTTTTTATATTATTGATGGTCGTAACTAATAACTCGTTTTAAATACCAGGTGTCTTGCTCTAAAATCCATAAATGCGAAAATTTAGCAATGCTTCCTTCGACCTCAATGGTATTGGTGGTTTCATAAAATTTATGAATTCCTTTTTGTAAGGCTCCATATAATTTTCCGTTATTATATAGAGGAAATACTTCTAATTTTCCAACAAGCTCTCGTCGGGACTTGGTGGTGTTATCCGGATTACAAATACCATTTTGCATCACTTTTATAAAGGCAGCTTTTGATTCGATTGTACCTGCCTTATCGTGATAGAACTCAAAGTCTTCAGCTATAAATTGCTTAAAATATTGAATTTCACAATGGTTGAATCCACGATCAAATAATAGGCTATCATTACTTTTTAGTGTATCATAAATTTCAGAATAACTACCAGATTGTGCATTGACACTCCACTGCATTCCGAAGAAAAATAAAAGGCAATACACTATTTTTTTCATTAGTTTAATTTTTTAACTCAAGGTTTGAACCACGTTCGAGCTTGTTAAAGGTTCAAATATTTAAAAAATGGTTGGTTAGTAAAATTCTAAATATCTGAACCGTTGATTGCTTAGGTTGAATTGTTAATTATCGTTGTCTTCTGTTGTAATTTTAATACCGCCTTTTTCGTCGATATTAACTTTAACATCATCCATATTTGCTTTTACGCCGTCACTATCAATTTTTAAACTGCTACTGTCAGACGTAGCTTTAAGTCCGTCATTATTAATCTCCAGACCATTTTCGTCATCATCGATATCGACTTCAGTTTTAAATTCTTCATCTTCCGGACAATCGAGACATTCAACACCATTAGTGATAATTTTAAGATGATATTCTTCCATTTTATGGTCTAGGATATCGTTATAATGGTAATTATTACTGTGGTAGTTATACGTGTTTTCATCAGGATAAAGCACAGAGCCTTCAGGTAAATAGACCGTTACGGTGACTTCTTGACCTTTTCTAGCTTCATTTAAATCAATAGTGAAGTAGCTATCTAATAGCAATTCATTATTATTCAACTGGTACTTGTAATTGATTCTTTCAGCTCGGTTTTTGGCATTTAAATAATCTGTTCCTCGGGCACTTTGTTCAATTCTAATTTTCGCGATACTATCTTTGGTCGATTTTACAATTAATCGCACACCACGAGAATAAAGTACTTTGTTATCATTTTCATCATAAGCGGTGTCAAAGCCGTAACTTCGGTAATAACCATGACTCGTAAACAAATCGTTGTTATTCATACGCAATGTGATAGTGTCATTAGCAGTAATAGCTGCTAATTTTTCAGTTTTGATATAAGAACCTTCTTCTCTAAAGCTTAGTCCAAATTTGGCTGATAAGATGATTAATGATATAAAGGACACAAACCAAAGACCAAGTAAGGTGTATTTTGCCACATTACCGATAGATTTTAGGTTATTGATCAATATTTTCAGACCTAAGTAAAAAATAAAGAAGGCAATAATTCCTATAAAGAAAAACACCAGTAATGACATGACCCAAACAGGGACATTGGTTGCATCGGCCACATCAAAGAAATTGGTTCCCGGAATGTGAACACTTTCTAAAAGGTTAAGGCTGAATAGACTCACGATGAGTGAAATAATGGTGACTGCACCAACAATCATTAATATGAGTCCGAAAAACTTCGCAAACAACTTAAAAAAGAACATGATAATATCACCAATGGTCTCAAAAAAAGATGTTGAACTAGATTTAATACGTTCCCCTTGACGAGGTAAATCGGCTTTTTTTACACTTTCGGAAATAGAATCAGAAACATGTTCAAAGCCTTCCTTAATTTTTTCGCCATGTTTTTTTAAATCTACATTTTGAACAGCGTTTGAAACGCTATCAAATCCGTCTTTGATTTTTTTTTCGATGTTGCTAATATTAACAGGTTGCCCTTTCATCATTAGCTTTTCTGTTGTCGTTGTGGCTTCAGGAACGAAAATCCAAAGTAAAATGTATAGTAATACACCAGTTCCAGCACCAAAGAAAAGTAAGAACCAGATAAGGCGAATCCATATCACATCGATTCCAAAATAGTGCGCTAATCCAGACGATACACCACCAACATAGGAGTTGTCGGTATCTCTAAAAAGCTTTTTTGAAGGTGACGAACTTGATTTTGTATACTTTTGTTTAGGCTCATCTTCAAAGATTTCGTCATCGACTAGGTAATCTTCAGGTTGCCCCATAATAGTAATTACCTCGTCTACTTCTTTATTTCCTATAACTTGTCTTTCGTTTTGTACACGCTCGCTAAACAATTCGGCAATACGTGCCTCAATATCAGATATGATTTCTGATCGACCTTGAGAGTCTGTAAATGAACGTTTTATAGCCTCAAGATAGCGCTGTAATTTTAAGTATGCATCTTCATCTATGTGGAAGAATATACCTGCTAAATTTATGTTGACTGTTTTATTCATTATTTTTTTGTTTTTTCTCTGGTTACTATGTTAACTGCGTTTTGTAATTCGTTCCAGGTTAGAGTTAATTCTTTTAAAAATAACTGACCTGTTTCTGTAAGACCATAATACTTTCTTGGTGGTCCTGATGTGGATTCTTCCCAGCGATAATTGAGTAATCCAGCATTTTTGAGTCTTGTGAGCAGCGGATAAATGGTGCCTTCAACTACAAGCAGTTTTGCGTCTTTTAGTGTGCCTAAAATTTCTGCAACATAAGCATCATCGTCTTTTAAGACCGATAATATGCAGTATTCTAATACACCTTTACGCATTTGTGCTTTTGTGTTTTCTATTTTCATAAGTGTCTTCTAATGTTTTTCAAAAGTCTTTTGCATAAGCGCATTTGAGACATTTTGATAATTCAACAATAACTGATAGGATACTCGTGTCATGTTAGAATTCGATTAAATTTTGTTAAACTGTTCATTTTTTGATTGATGATTGATTGATGATTAATTGATAAACTATTATTTTAAAAAGTTGATGGTTAACGGATAATCATATAATTCGCCATCGCGCGCTTTTAAACTTGCAATCACAATGAGAACAAGCTCTAGAATAAATCCAATTATGGCTAAAAAACCTAATCCGCCTGTGATGAATAGTAAAGGAGAAGGCTCACCTATATTAATATGGAAATCATGAAATCCGTGAAAATCAATAAAATCCAAACCATTAAAAAATTTGAAGATGAAAAATGGAATGGTTAGCGTCCCAATTATTAGCGTATATAATAATATGCTAATCTGAAAATTGATGGCTTGCTTCCCATGGCGATCTACAAATTCTGATTTGTCTTTATTAACCATCCACAATACGATAGGACCAATGTAATTTCCTAAAGGAATTATAAACCTGCTAAAGGTTGATAAGTGAATGAATGTTGCGATGTTTTTTTGGTGATTATCTGGCATGATTTTAAAACATATAGTAATTTCTTATACAAATATATGTCTAAAAGAAGGTATTATGTTACGCATAGTACTAAAAATTAACATAATATTAACAAATTGAAATCTCGTTTATTTTCAATATTTTAGCTGAAACTTCTAGTAAATATGACTATTTCGCCCAGAAAGCTCAATGCTTTTTTAATATTTAAATTACCCTCAGCATACTTTTGTGGTGTGCGTACAAAATCCATAACAGAGACCACTTGTGTGGTTTCGGTAAAGCACAGATGGATCAATCAAAATCCGTTTAGTTCAATGTTTTGGGCTGTTCAGGGGATGGCTGCAGAGTTAACTACAGGTGCATTGGTCATGTCTAAAATTAAAGCAAGTGGCAAACGAATTTCTATGTTAGTAGCTGCCAATAATGCTGCTTTTACCAAGAAAGCCACTGGAAGAATTACATTTACCTGTGATCAAGGACAAATCATTGATGACGCTATTAACAAAGCAATAGAAACAGGTGAAGGACAAATCGTGACCTTAAATTCTAAAGGTATTAATAAAGAAGGTGTACAGGTCTCTGAGTTTAATTTTGAATGGACAATTAAAGTGAAATCCTGATAGGAAAGATCAAGTTTTGTTTTCATCGTTTTGTAACAAATACGATTATATTAAAACATATAAGTAATCAATTAAAAAACATAATAACATGACATCACACGAAATCGATTACAGAATTTACGGAGAAGAAATGCAATACGTCGAGATAGAACTCGACCCACAAGAAGGCGTTATTGCAGAATCGGGAAGCTTTATGATGATGGACAATGGCATCAAAATGGAAACTATTTTTGGTGACGGTTCTCAAAAAGATACCGGTTTCTTCGGAAAAATATTAGGTGCCGGAAAGCGTATTCTTACGGGAGAAAGCTTATTTATGACGGCATTTTATAATGATCTTACCGGAAAACGAAATGTCTCATTTGCATCTCCTTATCCTGGAAAAATTATACCTATAGATCTTACCGAATATAAAGGGAAGTTTATTTGTCAAAAAGACGCCTTCCTTTGTGCAGCAAAAGGCGTAAGTGTTGGTATTGAATTTTCTAAGAAGTTAGGCCGCGGACTCTTTGGTGGTGAAGGATTTATCATGCAAAAGTTAGAAGGTGATGGGATGGCCTTTGTACACGCAGGAGGTACCATGGCTAGAAAAGTACTACAACCAGGAGAAGTTTTAAAAGTTGATACGGGTTGTATTATCGGGTTTACACAAGATGTAGATTACGATATAGAGTTTGTTGGAGGTATTAAAAATACAGTGTTTGGAGGCGAAGGTTTATTTTTTGCTAAATTACAAGGTCCGGGAATTGTATATATACAATCTTTACCTTTTAGTCGATTGGCTGGCCGAATTGTTTCTTCTTTACCAAAAGGCGGAAACAGTAAAGGAGAAGGCAGTATACTTGGTGGTTTAGGAGATTTATTGGATGGCGATAATCGCTTTTAACATATAATTAGCTGTTAAAATTTGAACCTACTCGTTCAACGAATTGTTTTTTTTACTACATTTAGAATGAATTAAAATAAAACAATTGCCTATAAAACAAATCTACTTTAAACCCTAAACCCAATTAAAAAAATGGCAAGAGCAATGTTTGAGTACACTAAAACTGTACTTAATAAAGTTAGTTTCGATGCTAATTTGTTCTGTAAAGAATTACAAAAAGCACTTCAACGCTTATTACCTTACGAAATTGAAGAGCTTAAGATTTATATTAAATCTTTAATCTTACAGAACCCAGAACTAGATCAATGTTTAATCTTATTAAAACAATAAATAAAAGCGACTTAACGGTCGCTTTTTTAGTGTATTCAATCGTCCTTCTTTTCTTTTTAAAAACGTATAGGCTTCTAGTTATATAGGTGAATTTTCCAATTTTTTATAATAATGCGTATAAAACGCGTAGTCATTTTTTAGGTGCAATCTAGATATGGATTACTTTTGCATTTTAATTAATACTTTTACTTTCAACTAGTATCAATTGGAGGTTATTGCAAATAGTCTATGTATATAATAAGTGTTGCAATTATTTAATCGGTGAACATTAATATTGTAACTATAAAGAAACTGTTGGATGAACATTAACATACATTTAAGTACCTTATGTCACCTAAGTAAAAGCTGCCGGAAAACAAGTCTTAACTTATTAATCTTGCTAAGTATATCAATTGTTGGGTTTGCTCAAGAGACCTCAAAATATTTGAGATATCTTGATTCGGCAGATGTTAAGGTAAATAATGATCCTGATTTGGCAATGCAATATCTAGACACTATTCCCTTGCCGCTTGAAAAACACATTAGTGGTCATTTAGCCGAATATTATAATAGCAAGGCATTGATTTACGAAACTAAGAACCAACAAACGGAACTCTTTCAGAATTTTTTATTGGCGCTTCAGTATGCTGAAAAAGAAGAAAACCATTACATAGCTGGATTTGCTAGCCATGAACTGTTCTATAATCTATATATTACTAAAAAGGATACTGTTGCCTTTGAATATTTGGAAAAGGCAAAATATCATTACGAAAAAGCAAATCACAAGTATGGTCTACTGGATGTTATGCAAAGTCCAGCTTTTGTACAATTTCACGATGGGAACTATCAGAAAAGCAATGAGCTTATTATGCCAAAGCTGGATTATTACAAATCGATAAAAGAAGATGGATATTACTATATGAATCCTTTGTTCATGCTTACTTCAAATTATTTACATTTAGAAGATAGTACGAATGCCAGAAAATATTTTAAGCGGTTCAAGTCGCTTGAAAATGACAGTACCATTCCCACAAGTTTGCATAATAGATATAAGATTACATTACTTGTCTGTTCAGCAAAATATTACAATAAAACCAAACAGTTGGATTCTGCTAGGTATTACTTTTCCAAGGCTCGTGAATTAAGAACGTATATGAATTCTTCTGATGTGAAAAATTATTATAATAGCCTTATTGATTATTACGGACAGTTAAATGATAAAGAAGCGCAACAACATTACGTTGATTCTTTAGATGCGTATCAGAGCGAATTGTTTGATAAGGCAATGAACGTCAATTTTAAGGTCAGTAAATCTTTAGTGCAAAGTAATGAAGGACTCATGGCAGAATCTGAAAAAAAAGAAAAGAATCGGATCTGGATCATAGTTTTAGGGTCACTATTGATTGGCTTGATTATATTTATTACGGTAAAATATAAGCAGATTAAGGAAAAATTCATTGAGCTTACTCAACGTAAAAACGAATACAGCTATCTTCAGAAGAACCACGAAAAATTAAAAGTAAAGGTTCAAGGTCTTGAAAAATTTATTAGCGAATCGAAAAAGGACATTAAAAGAATATCCAATATAGATGATGCTAAAAAACAAAAAGAACAAATCAAGGAGTTGTATAGAAACATTCATTTACATTCCTCGACGCTTATTGATAATGGCGAAAATCACCTCAAGCTTATTAACGAACTCAATGTCGATTTCTTTAATAAAATTTCGACCAAGCATCCACAGTTAAATCATTCGGAAATCATTATTTGTTATTACATATACACGGGTTTTAAAAACAAAGACATTGCCGCTTTTCTCAATACTTCGGTTCGAGCCGTCGAAAGTAAGCGTTACCGAATAACAAAAAAGATTAATTTGAATTCAAAAAACACGACTCTTCATCAATACCTTTTAGGTGCTTTAAATAACTGATAATCTGTTTTTTTACTCGTGCGTAGTAGGTGCGTAGTTGATTATGGTGCAACTCTAAAATAGTTAAAGATATTTGTTTTGGTTATTAATCAATTAAATGTTTTTACTATGAAAAAAATTTACACTTTCATCTTATGTTTATGTTTTTCAGTAGGTTTTTCACAATCTCTGGAATACAAAAAGGCTCCAGCTAAAACAGGGAGTAATTACTATCAGATTGTTTCTGAAATGCGCCAGGATTTTGCTGCTAGGAAAGCTGAAGGCATGTCTAAGGCCGAAATCAAGGCAGAAAAGCAATTTGAGCGTTGGGCTTATTATTGGCGAGATCGAGTTGATGCACAGGGAAACTTTCCAAGTGCACTCTTAGGATGGTATAATGCAGGTCTTATTAATGCAGATGGTCGCTTAAATACGAGAGTCCATAGGTCTGCTCAAAGCTTGCAAAACTGGACAAATGTTGGTCCGCAAGTAGTACCTGACGCTAATGGATATCCAAATTATCCGCAAATGGGGCGCTTGACCAACTTTTTGAGGTTTGTAAAAGTACCTTCCAATGAAAACGTACTTTTTGTTAGTGCTCCAGATGGCGGCATTTGGAAATCTACAGACAATGGGAACACTTGGGCACCTAAACTGGATTTTATTGCAGGCATTGGTGTTACCGATATGCGAAGTGCTTCTAACGATGCTAATAATCCAGGAACGATTTATGTATCTACGGGAGATTATGATGCCGATCATATCAAATCCATTGGCGTCTTAAAATCAACCGATTTTGGAGAAACGTATCAATCTACCGGACTTTCTTTTAGCCTAGCCGACAGAGAATCGACTTCTAACCTTATAGTAATAAATGACAATACGGTCATTGTAGGTACCAATCAATATATTAAAAGAACGACCGATGGTGGCGCTACTTGGACCAATGTATTCACACATAACTATCCCGATGCTCAAATTGGAAAGTTTCATAAACAAGGATCAAATATCATGTGTGCCGATAGTTGGGGAGGATTGTTTTTTTCTTCTGATAATGGTGTTACTTGGTCTACGGTCAAATCTGAAGGAAACGCTTACGAAAGACATTCAGTTACTGCAGATGCGGCTACAGGTATATTTTATGTTCAGGCAAAATCGGGACAAGTATCAACGTATAATCCAGGTGCTATCACACCAACATTGACTACTTTAGGGAGTCCAACCACCAACTATAATCCTCAAGGAGCATATAATATGGCTTTAGTGGTTAAAGACGGTTTAATAATTAGTGGAGGAGTTGATGCTATTAATTCTGAAGATAACGGATCCATTTGGTATACGACCTTAAACAATGCCTGGGAAGATAATAGCTCGGAAGGATCTTATGGTCATGCAGATATTCACGAAATGGGGTATCTGGATTCTGGATATTCGTTCTGGGCAGTAAATGATGGTGGATTAATTTATTTTGATTATCCTACAAGATCAGAGGAAAAACCAGCGGTCGATTATATTTCAGATGGCGTATTAATCACACAACTGTATTCGGTAGCCATTTCTCCACAAAGTGAAGATCATAAAATCATGGGAAATCAGGATAATGACGGCTATAGTTTAGAGATGAAAGATGGATCTTTAAAATGGGTGGCTGCCTTAGCTGGAGATGGCACATGTACAGCAATAGATTACAATAATCCTAATATAAGATATTTAGGTTCACAAAATGGCGGATTAATAAGAACAGATAGTGGTTTTGCTAATAATTATGATGGCGATGCTTATCCAGAGACATCAACTTTTGGAGCGCCTTTTGTTTGGACTTTAAAAATGAATTCTACTGTTTCGACAACGTTATATGGTGGTTTCGGTGACGTTTATAAAACAACAAATAAAGGTGATGATTGGACCAACTTAAACTCAGGAGCTGGTCAAATAGAATATATCGAGACCTTTGGCAATAACGTATTCGTAATAGGTGCTAATGGTGGTAGGAAATCATTAAATGACGGTGGCGCATGGTCAAATTTAGTAGAACCTGAAGCATTAGCGAGAATGAATTCAATATCGTTTGATCAAAACAACACAAATATTGTCTATGCAACTGTTAGAGGTTATATTGATGGTTCAAAAGTATTTAAATCAACTGATGGCGGAACAACTTGGTCAAATATTTCAGCAGGATTGCCAAATATTCTGGCAAAACAGGTGGTTTTAAAACAAAATCAAGGTCAGGAAATTTTATTTTTAGGGACAGAATTAGGTGTATACTATAAAACGACTGGCAGTAATTGGCAACCATTAGGGCAAGGCTTACCTAACGTAATTATCAATGATATAGAAATAAATTATACGGTTGAAAAGTTAGTGGTTGCTACCTATGGTCGTGGGCTATGGGAAATTAGTATTGACAATAATACTCTTGGTGTCAATGAAGAAACTATTTCTAATGATTTGGCGCCATTAATTTATCCTAACCCTGTTTTAGATGGCTCTTTAAATATAAAATTAAAAAGCGATAGTGATGACTTTAACTACATCATGTATAATGTCATTGGAGGTATTGTTAAAAAAGGGACTCTAAATGCTGGCGTCAATACCATTGATGTGAAAAATGTTTCAGCAGGAATTTATGTGATTCGCATGAATAGCGGAAATTATATCGCTTCACAAAAAATAGTAATTAAATAAAAGTGTAATAACTTTCTTGTCACATTAAAATGTAAAAGCCTAGATTGTATTTTCTAGGCTTTTTTTATTTGGCTAACGGACTAATAATCTCCACATTTTGAAAAGCAATGGCGCCTCTAATAATACCAGAAATCACATTGTGTAAAGCATCAATAATTTGCATCTTCAATTCGTTTTTATGATAAATAATACTCACCTCTCGTGCAGGTGAAGGCTCGTTGAAATGATGGAGTTTATTTGACATTTTTTCATTCAAATCTAAGGTGTTAAGGTAGGGTAGAAGCGTCATGCCTAAACCTTCATTAGATAATTTTATCAAGGTTTCGATACTGCCACTTTCCAGTTGGAATTGATCATCTTGATGCGTTTTAAAAGCTTTACACAGATTAATAACACCATCTCTAAAACAATGACCATCTTCTAATAGCAACATGTCTTCAATGTCTAAATCGGAGACATCAATTTTTTTCTTGTGTTTTAAGCGATGGTCGTCTGGTATATACCCAACAAAAGGCTCATAGTATAACACACGTTCTTTAATATGGTCGTGTTCTAATGGCGTTGCAGCTATGGCAGCATCCAGATGGCCGTCTTGAATACGCGTAATGATTTCTTCAGTAGTTAACTCTTCAATTTTTAGCTTGACTTTTGGGTACTTTTTGATAAAACTTTTGAGAAACATTGGGAGTAATGTAGGCATGATCGTTGGGATAATACCAATTCTAAATTCACCGCCAATAAATCCTTTTTGTTGATCTACAATATCTTGAATTCTATCCGATTCGTCTACGATGTTTTTTGCCTGCTGAACAATTTTACGACCAACATCGGTCAATTCTATAGGTTTTTTGCTTCGGTCAAAAATCTGAATATCGAGTTCGTCCTCTAATTTTTGTATTTGTGTACTGAGTGTTGGTTGGGTCACAAAGCATTTTTCGGCAGCTTTAGTGAAATTTTTATGTTCGGCGATTGCTAATACGTAATGCAATTGAGTAATGGTCATAACTATTAATTTAAGCTATAAAGATATTAAAACTATTCATAAAAACTATACTTAAATGGGTTATATCTAAGGTAAATTTGTATAAACAAAAATAAACATTATGAGCATTAATAGTATAGGTTTAGAGACTAAAAAGACCAAAGTAATCGCAGATGAGTTGAACACACTCTTAGCTAATTTTCAAATTTATTACCAGAATTTAAGAGGAATTCACTGGAATATTAAAGGAAAGCGTTTTTTTGAATTGCATCCTAAATTTGAAGAATTATACACAGACGCTAATCTTAAAGTCGATGAAATTGCCGAGCGTATTTTAACCTTAGGCCAAACACCTTTACATACCTTTGAAGATTATACAAAAGCAGCCAAAGTACCTGTTGGGAAAAATATTTCGGAGGATGAAAAAGCAGTACAGCTTATCGTTGATTCTTTATCAGAATTATTAAAAATTGAACGGGCTATCCTTGATGTTTCAGATGATGCCAATGATGAAGGTACGAACTCAATGATGAGTGATTTTATTACCGAGCAAGAGAAAACAGTTTGGATGATGAAAGCTTGGTTAGGTGAAATCATTTAGTTTTTTGATTATAATCAAAGAACCCTTTAGTATATAAAATACCCAAGGGTTCTTCTTGTTTAATTAATTCAACTAAAAAATTTTAATCGCAACTCAGCGCAATATTCGATGATGGATTTTCTGAGCTAATAACCAATAAGCTATTAATTAAATTACAATCTACAAAAGACCACTCATCTATAAGGTTGCCGTTAACGTCATTAATAACTACAATTGGATATCCTTCATTACCCATTGTAACATGCCAAGTTCCGTTGGATGAAAGACCTTCTCCAGTAATCGTAACCTCTCCGTTAGAAGAAAAGTTGTAATAGAACGTGTCATCTACAGACCAAGGGCATTCTAAAAGAATAGGTAAAATACTATTAGGTGTGCAATCAGGGTTAGTGTTTTCACAATCTACAAAATCAGCTTCAGTATAGCCCTCACATTCTGCTTCACAAGCATTTAAAAAAGTAATGATTTCTGTATTACCATTTGGCGATTCAACTTCAACACAAACGGGATTAACTTCATCTGAGCAATCACAGTTAGTATTGTTTTCACAATCTACAAAATCAGCTTCAGTATAGCCTTCACATTCTGCTTCACAAGCGTTTAAAAAAGTAATGATTTCTGTATTACCGTTTGGCGATTCAACTTCAACACAAACGGGGTTGACATCTGCAGGACAAGGGCAACCATTTTCGTTAGAGCAAGTCTCTAAGAGCTCAATAAAACCTTCTTCATGTCCTATAGTTAATAAAGTGCCATCACTCAATGTAACATCAAATGAATAGACAAAATCAAAGTAATACGAATTATAAAGCGCCGTGTCTAACTCTTGTTGCGAATTTACTTCAATAGTATCACCATTATCGGTAATAATACTAAGCGGGAAGTTAAATTCAAAACAATCATTTCCACCTGGATAATTATAATCGTTTTCACAATCTTCAGCAAAATTGTTAGGTGTAAACCCATCACATGCAGCATAACATGCATTTGGGTAAGAGACTAAAAAGATGTCTCCATTTGGTGCTTCTACTTCTACACATACGGGATTGTAGTCTTCAAAGCATTCGCAAGGTTCAGCGGTTTCAAAATCACAACTTTCTAATAAATCGATAAACGCATCTTCGTTACTAATGGTTTCAACAACTATAGCACCAGAATCGGCATCATAAGTTTCTACATCAAACGGAAATGCGATTCCGTTAACATATAAGTCATCATTAGAATTAATCATAACTTCAATAAGATCATCAAGACCATTTACAGTAACTGTTGTTCCGTTGTTATAAGATAGATTTAACGGATATACAAAATCAAAACAGAAATCAAACACAATGTTACCTGTCGGATTTTCATCAGGAATCACATTGCCTTCGCTGTTAAACTGTAATCGTAATTGAGATAATGAGGTTGTAATCGACGTACTTTCATCAATATTTTGCTCTTGAACTACAGGTTCATCATTTGTACATGATGAAAAAAGTAAAGCAATCATACCAAAACTTAAAAGCACTAATTTAAAATTCTTTTTCATAGCAATTTTTTTTAGATGTTTCATTTTTGTGTTAATTATTAGTAAGACAACACATAGAAAAAATGCCCTACTTTTTTCTCTAATTTTTTTTTATTTAGTTTTGACATGTTCACTTTTATATTAAAAAATGCCTAAAAGCCATCATCCTATATGTCAGTCTGAAACTTTTGAAAAGATATATCAAATGTATGCTAAAGACTTAAGGCGATTTTTATTTTACAAAACGCAAGATATTGATAAAGCTGAAGATCTTTTGCAAGATACCTTTATAAAATTGTGGGACAATTGCGAAAAAGTAGACTTTGAAAAAGTGAAGAGTTATCTTTATTCCGTAGCATCAAATACATTTTTAAATGTCGTTAAGCACGAAAAAGTTATACAAAAACATCAGGCTAAAGGCGCAATACATAGCACGAACGAATCTCCTGAATTTATCATGTTAGAAAAAGAATTTATGGAAAAACTCGAACGTACCATAAATACGCTTCCCGAAAAACAAAAAGAAGTGTTTTTGCTTAACAGAATTGAAAAAAAGAAATATAAAGAGATTGCTTCTCAATTAAATATTTCAGTAAAAGCTGTAGAAAAAAGAATGCATTTGGCGCTTTTGGTTATTCGGGAGCAGATAGGAAATATTTAAAACATAAACATTGAGGTAGGGTTTTTTTGAACCCAATTGTCTTAATACTAGGAAACTTATGAATTCAGAACAATTACATAACGATAAAGAGGCTTTTCTGGCGCAATGGTTAGCTGGAGAACGCTCTGATGCCGAACTAAAAGTACAGGTGTCTGAAGCAGATTTTAATGCGTATTTAAAATTGCGAAAAGGTATTGAAATCCATGAGGCTTTAGAAACTTCTATACAACCGTCGTTTGATAAAATTCAAGAAAAAATAAAAAATAAAAAGCCAAAGGTTCGTAAGTTACATACCAATCCGTGGCTCATAGGTGTTGCTGCTTCTATTGTGCTGTTTTTAGGATTGTTTTCCATTTTTGATGAGGCTGTGATTCATACGGAAACACAATATGGTGAACAAAAAACAATTGCCCTTTTAGACGGTTCTGAAGTCATATTAAACTCCAAATCTACCTTAAGCTATAATGAAAAAGACTGGGAAACAAACCGAACTTTATCACTAGAAGGGGAAGCTTATTTTAAAGTTAAAAAAGGAAGTACGTTTACCGTCAAAACTCCCAATGGTAACGTAGAAGTACTTGGGACTCAGTTTAATGTTAATAGTACAAACGATTTATTTGAAGTCATCTGTTTTGAGGGTCGTGTGCAAGTGCAATCACATCAAGAAAATTTTGTCCTCTTACCTAAAAACTCATTAAGACGAATCAATGGGCATACCATAGAAAAATGGGAAACCTTAACGTCTAACCCAACATGGATTCATGGCGAAAGCTCATTTAAAAGTGTGCCTTTGCGCTATGTTATTTCGGCTTTAGAATCGCAATATCATATAACAATTCATGCTGAGGCCGTTGATACTACACAAATTTATACCGGCAGTTTTACACATAATGATTTAAATACAGCACTAAAAACAGTATTTAAATCTTTGCAAATACGATATACTGAAAAAGAAAAAGAAAACATCTATTTGAGCACAAAGTGAAGAAATTGATTATCTACATTGTAATGATGCTGCCGTTTTTAGCCTTTTCGCAAGAAGAGGCTAAATTTTACATAAGTTTCAATGGCGAATCATTAGAAAATGCTTTCTTAGTTATTGAAGATGTTTACAATGTGAGATTTTCATATAAAGATGAGCTTATTACCTACAAAACTGTCCGTTTAAATAAAGAAGAACGTACTTTAAATGAATTGCTTACAGCTCTTGAAATTCAAACAAATCTCAGTTTTGAAATTGTTGCAAGTCGCTACATTATTGTCAATGATTTTGAATCTGAAATTCCGCTGCAAGAACTCGATAAAATTATACTTAATACCTATCTCACTAATGGGATTTCAAAACGGAAAGATGGGGCTTACCGTATAAATCCTATTGGTCTCGGTATATTGCCAGGCCTTACCGAACCTGATGTTTTAGAAAGTGTTCAATTATTACCTGGCGTCGTTAGTCCCAACGAAACCGCTTCAGGTTATCTTGTTAGAGGCGGAAAAATGGATCAAAACAGAATCATTTGGGATGGTATTAATATGTATCATAAAGGCCATCTTTTTGGGATGATTTCTCCGTTTAACCCAAACGTGACTAAAACGGTTGATTTTATTAATAAAGGAACACATCCAAGATATGGCGAACGGGCGTCTAGCGTTATTAACATGTCTACAGGCACTAATATTGAAAATCAGTTTAAAGCGCAATTAGGCGTAAATGGGATATATGGTGATGCCGTGATTGAAGCACCAATTATTAAAGATAAATTAGGAATTCAGGCGTCTGTTAGATCCAGTTACACACAACTCTATCAGTCTTATACATTTAACCAGTTGGCCGATAAAGTTTTTGAAAGCACAAAAATTCAGCGAGGCGATAATCCCAATAATGACTTCAGTTTTTTAGATTATACCCTCAAACTGAATTTTAAATTGAATCCCAATAATAGTATGTTCGCTAGTGTTATTAATATTGATAATACACTGGATTATACGCTTGAGGATACCGAAAGTAATGACACCTTTAATGACCGCTTGTCGATTAAGAATTCTGGCTATGGTTTAGGGTGGAATACAACATGGAATTCAAATTTAAGTCAGCGGACTTCGGCTTATTTTTCAGAATATAAACTGAATTATAATTTCATTACTTCGGAAGATGGGAGCCAGACATCAGATTTTGAAAAGCGCAATGTGATTTTTGATTCTGGTATTTCAACAGAATTTGAGCAGTATATCAACGAGCATCATTCGGCATTACTTGGTTATCAATACAGTTTGAAAGATGTTGGCTATGCTTTTTTGAACACAAATGACTTGGAGTTTATTTTAGACGAAGCTAAAACGGTTGTGCAAACCCATAGTGTTTTTGGAAATTATGAATATAAAAACCCAAACTTATTTGATGTGTCTCTGGGCGGAAGGTTTACTTATTTTAGAGAATTAGAGGCTTGGCGTTTTGAACCGAGAATACGCTTGTTTAAACCACTCTTTAAGCATGTTAAACTTCAGATTTCGGGAGAAATAAAGCATCAGATTATTAGTGAAATAGACGAAACTATTATCAGTGATTTAGCACTAGAAAACAGATTATGGCGCTTAGCAAACGGAAACGAATTTCCAATTATAAACAGCAAGCAAATTTCTGCAGGTTTTATTTATACTAATAAGGGATGGACCATTGATATCGATAATTATTACAAACATCTCGATGGTATTACGGCCTTATCTCTTGGGTTTTTGAACCCGGAAGACAGTCGGTTTAATCTTGGAGAACAACGTACTTATGGGATTGATCTTTTTGTAAGAAAACGTTTTAAAGGTTTTAATTCCTGGCTCAGTTATTCGTTTAATTCTTCTGAAAGCAAATACGACAATTTAAATGATGAGACTTTTTTTGTGTCTAGATCTAATGTTAGACATGCTTTTACCACAGCATTGAGTTATAAAATTTCAGAATTTCAAGTGGCTTTAGGATGGCGTTGGCAGACAGGAAAACCTTACACAAAATCGACTAATGGAGAAGATGGGTTAGAGTTTAATGATGGTATTAATACACAGCGACTTCCTGAATACCATCGCTTAGATTTTTCGTCAACATATGCCTTTAAATTTTCAAAGGACAGTAAGCTTAGGGCAAAAATTGGCTTGTCAATACGCAATGTCTACCGTACAACGAATCTTATTAGTCGGGAATATCGAGGTAATAATGATTTTAATAGTGAGATTGAAGTTTTAGATCGGTTTTCGATTGGATTTACACCCAATTTCATGTGCCGTTTATTTTGGTAATTCAAATGCAAAAAGAGCCTTAAGGTTAAGACTCTTTTTTTGATAAACAAGGTTGGTTATTTGATTGATGATTTTGGGTTTAAAATCTTATTGATAGCGCGATGTCTTTGTCTACTTTAAATTTTGCATCATCGTAGTTTGGCGGTCCAAAACTTCTAGTGTTGTTTGAAGTACCATAAGATTCTTTTGGCATACCACTTTCTTCAAAATCCATTTTGTTGTTTTCGTTTGCATCGTGTAATACCATTACAGCATACTCGCCAGCTGTTACATCTTCAAAGGTAATTACAGCTTTTCCGTCTTTAATTTTTGATTCTGCATTTTTGACGCCAGGACCTTTCATGAAGGTGTCTTTGGTGTGTAAAGCGACTAATAATTTTCCGTCATCATTTTTAGCATTTTCAATGGTTATAGTTACGGTTTGTCCTTTTGTGTCTTGCGAAAAGCCTAATGCAGTTACTAATGTCAATACGATTGTTAAGAGTAAAGTGTGAGTTTTAGTTGTCATAATATGTGGTTTTAATGGTTTGTTTGTTATTGATGATTCAAATATCTAACGAAACCAGCATTTTACATAAAGAGAATAACCGAACTGTATATTTTTAAGACTGAACTGTAGAATAGTGGTGTTTATAACAAACCTCTTGCCTTAATTTCCAGATATTTATTAATAGTATCGATCGTTAAATCGTGAGGCGAAGTTAAAATTGACTGGATGCCATATTTCTGAAGTTCATTCACAATCAGTCGTTTTTCAAAAGCAAATTTTTCAGCGATGACTTTATCATAAGCTTGCTGAACAGTTTCTGCTTTTTCAGTAATTAGGGTATTGAGTTCAGTGTTTTTAAAGAAAATCACAACTAATAAATGACTTTTTGCAATCCCTTTAAGATAGGGTAGTTGTCTGTGTAAACTATCTAGGGTTTCAAAGTTGGTGTACAACAACATGAGGCTACGTTGCGTGATGTTTCGTTTGGTATCGGCATAAAGTCGGCCATAATCACTTTCAAAAAAATCGGTATTTACATTGTATAAAGTTTCTAAAATGAGATTCATTTGAGAGGTACGACGCTCTGCTACTACAATATTTTCGACTTTTTTAGAAAAGGCTAAAATTCCAGCCTTATCTTGTTTTTTTAAAGCAACATTTGAAATCACCAAAGCCGCATTTATGGCATAATCTAACAAGGTCAAGCCATCAAAAGGCATTTTCATCACACGACCTTTATCAATGATAGAGTAGACAGGCTGGGATTTTTCATCCTGAAACTGATTCACCATTAACTGATTGCGTTTTGCTGTAGCTTTCCAGTTGATGGTACGCAAATCATCGCCTAAAACATAGTCTTTAATTTGCTCAAACTCCATAGTATGGCCAATCTTTCTTATTTTTTTTATGCCGTATTGGTGCAAATTATTACTGATGGCAATCAAGTCATATTTACGTAATTGCATAAAACTCGGATAGGTTGGAACCATCGCATTGTCATCATATGAAAAGCGACGCGCTATGAGTCCGAAAACCGATGTGACATAAATATTTAACTTTCCGAAGTGATATTCGCCGCGATCTACAGGACGAAGTTTGTATTCAATTTGTGAAGAACTTGAAGCCTCTAATTGGCGTTCAATACTAAAATCACGAACCTGAAACTGTTCAGGAATTTCGTCAATAATCTTGATATTTACATTAAAGGTATAGTAATTATCAATGACTAAGTTTACCGGATTTTGATCACCATTCGAAAACTTTTCGGGTAGCACACGCGATCCAATAACACCATTTTTAGCAGCAAATAAAAGAATGGTATCTAAAATGGTAAGCGTAGCCAATAACAACAATAGCAATTTAACAACCGCAAAACCTCTTGGGAAAATAAAGCTTAAAACAAACAATATCATAATACCAATGCAGGCATAGAAAAATCTGTTTTGTAAATAAAAAGGTTTGATACGTTTCACGGGTTTGTTATAAGTTGTTTTTAGAATCTGGTATTGTTTCTATAGTTACCTCGGAATTTCAACGGTTTCAATAATTTGTTTGATGATTTGTTTGGTTGTGACACCTTCCATTTCACGTTCAGGAGTTACAATAACACGATGCTGTAATACAGGTATAGCCGCACGTTTGATGTCTTCAGGTGTTACAAAATCGCGACCACTCATGGCAGCAAAAGCTTTACTCGCTTTTAAAATAGCAATTGAAGCTCTTGGAGAAGCACCTAAATATAAAAACGGATTATTACGTGTGTTCACAATCATATCAGCAATATATTTGATAAGGTGTGATTCAATAATCACTTGTTCTACCAAGCCTTGAAATTTATTAATTTGAGCTTTGCTTAAATGTGCTTTAATTTGATCGGTTTTAAGCGCACCTTGTAAATGTTGTTCGCGGTTTAAGATTTCGACTTCTTCTTCCACATTGGGGTAATCAATGTCTATTTTAAATAAGAAACGGTCTAACTGAGCTTCAGGTAAACGGTATGTTCCTTCTTGTTCTACCGGGTTTTGTGTGGCGAGAACAATAAATGGCAAGTCCATTTTAAACTTATTTCCATCAATGGTAATTTGACGCTCTTCCATCACTTCAAATAAAGCCGCTTGTGTTTTTGCTGGCGCTCTATTAATTTCATCAATGAGAATCATATTTGAAAATATCGGACCTTCTTTAAATTCGAATTCCGAATTTTTCATATTAAAAACCGAAGTTCCCAAAATATCACTAGGCATCAAATCTGGAGTAAACTGAATTCTACTAAATCCGATATCTAAAGATTTTGCCAGTAATTTTGCCGAAATGGTTTTTGCCACACCAGGAACACCTTCAATCAGTGAATGTCCATTAGCAAGAATGGAGGCAATGAGCATGTCTATCATTCCTTTTTGACCAACGATAACTTTGCTGATTTCGTTTTTAATAAGCCCAATACCTTCCTGAAGTTCGCTTAAATCGATACGATTTTTAAAGCTGAGATCACTTTCGGTAGTGGTTAAATCTTCCGAAGTTGAAGGTGTTTCACCCAATAACGATTCGTCAAATTGTTCGCTTTTTGGTGTTAAGTCTTCTTGGTTGTTGTCGTCTAAATGTTCCATAATTTATGTGGTGTAAAAATCTTCTATAGCCTTGTTTAATTGTAATAAATTAGATTCGTTACAATTGGTTTTTGCTTTTAAATATACAATCTGATTAATTAATTTTTTGATATCACTTTCGTCTTTTCCTGATTTTTGAGCCAGGTTTTTAATAAACTTATCATCCAAAAGTTGGGTGTCTAAATAATAGACGCGACGAATATACTCTAAGAAATAAGTGATTTTCTTTTCTATTAAATTGTCGTGGTCTTTGGTTTCATAATACAAATTACCAATGGTTTTGGTAAAATCGACCGTTGTGTTTTTAAGCGGCTCTTTAACGTTAACAATACGTTGTCTGCGTTTGGCATTAAAAATCATAAAAAGGACTGTCGTAATGAGAGCTAGATACCAGGCCCAACGTAGTGCTGGCTGACTTAAAATAAATCGTAAAGGGGAGTTGCCCAGCTCTTTTCCAACTTTATTTCTGGAATCAAAATAAATAGTATCGTCACTTAAATATGACATCACTGCCGAAGCATACTTTTGGTTGTCTTTTTTAAGCAAATGGTAATTGGTAAACGCTGCTGGTTGTAAATGAATATAAAAATTACCGTCTCCCCATGAGGTTTCAATAAAATTAGCATAGGTAGATTCACCAAACTTTTGATGTCCTAAAACTGCGGTATAAAGCGTGTCTATTCTTGAAAAATAAATATTGCTTAATCCTTTGTCTATAGTGATAGAATCTGTTGCAAATGTTGGATTCGTTAAGGTTAATTCTCCTTTTCCTTGAAATGAATAATCGTTTCTGGTGTTAAACCCAAGTGAGTCTTTTAATTTGTCAGGGAAGTTATTACTCGAGATAAAAATGTCGTTACCAAAGGAAGCAAAATCTAAAAGCTCTTGTGCTGAGGTATTGTCTAAATCTTGATAATCGTCGATAACCATATAAGTTCCTGAAGTGAGATAAGTACTGTCTTCCCAGCTGTAATAATCATCAAAATACTCATAGGGAGTAACATTAATGTTGTGTATTTTGCTTTCAGGAAATAAGGTTTCTAATTCTTCATAAAAGATAAATGTTCCGTACGGAATTTTATGCGTTTCATTGTAAGTACGTTGCCAGTTTACAGGTTGAGGTGTCGAAAACTCAATGGCGATAATTCCTATAAATAGCAATGCTAATATTCCGATGTATATTTTTAGGGTTCTACTCATTTCTTAATGCTGTTTAAAAATTGAGTAAATGCTTGCTTGCCCTTGTTAAATTGAAGGCTGTCAATATCAAACTCACCATACCAGATGTAATTATAAAGGTATGAAGTGTATGAAAATTCTTCTTTGGTGGCTTGACTTTCAATTTCCAGATAGTAATCACTATTGGTTTTCTCGACGTCGTAATCAATTATTTCGGCTTCGGAAAGCGTTTTAAGTAACCACAAATAATAATATCTAATGGCTAATCGGTAATTGTTTTCGGCTTCTGCCTGACTAATGAGCGATTTAAAATCGGTTTCATAGATGTTATTTTCAATATCGGTTACCGGAATAATGTTCTTGTCAGAGGATTTTCCAAAGACCCAGTTGCCTTCTTTATTGATAATGGCTTTAACGATAAAAAAGACGACCAATAAGAAAATGACAACGTAAAATATTTTTAAAGCAATGTCTGTAAAATTTGAAGCTTGAGCATCCGAATTAAAATCAAATAGGTTTTTAAAGAAATCGGATAACCACTGCTTAAATCTAGACCACCATCCCGAATTTTCTACAGTCCGTTCATAAATGAATTCATCGTCATTATACTTGTCTTTAAGGTTATCGTATTCACGTTTATCAATAGGTTCGGTATCATAATAAACCGAGTCTTGTTCGATTTCGGTTTGAAAGGTTTCGTCAACAGCAGCATGCGAGTTGAGTACAATTCCGAAGAGAAAAAGGGTGATATGTACAAAAAGGAATCTATTCACCAGAACCAATTAAATCAATATCACTTTTAGTGTTTATATTTTCATGTTCTTCTTTAAGACTATAAAAAACAATGCCTTGATTGAGTTGTACAATCACATTTAAAATACTGCTTATTAAAAAGGTTAGAAGAAAAATGGCCAGCATCAAAATGGTAACACTTCTACCGATAGCATTTGGATCGGGATTTACACCAGGCTGCATATCTGTAAAAAGGTTCACCATTCCGAAGATATACGGAATCAGAGATACGACCTGCTGTGTGATATAACTCATTAAGTAGAACAAACCAACACAGCCAATAGCAGCCCAGAATTTTGAACTCATCAATTTCCATGAATAACCAAAACTGTCCCAGATGCCTTTTTTATTATGGAGATATTCCATTAGCGCACCTTGATACAGTAAACTTACAGCACCAATAACCAAGGGAAGGAGTAAAATTCCAATAATAGTTATGGTTAAGATAAATGCGGTAATACCAGCAATTATACCAACAACTAATCCGATAAGAATACCACAAATTAAATACACTAAAATTTTGCCTATACTCGCTTTATAAACTTTAATAATATCTGTTGCATTAAAATTTTTACCATCGCGATCTGCATATAATTTTAAATAGATCGGGATAAAGGCGTAGGCTATTACAGCAGCGATAAGGGCAACGATAACAAAAATAAAAATCAACAGAATAAAGAGTCCGGCATTCTCATTCATATACTTATCGACGACACTCGGACTGTCATAAATAAGGCTATTGAAAATCACATCGGTATAGAATTTACTAAAGAAATATCCCATAACCATAAGGATTAATAGGAAGATTCCGTTGATGATAAAAAAGTGCTTGAATAAGTGCTTGCCGTTGTGTTTTAAAAAAGCAAACGTATCCTGAAAGTACTCACCGAAGCCTCTGGATTTATATAACTGCATGTAGGTTTTTTATTTTTCTGTTCAGTACAAAAGGATAAATTAAATAGTAATAGGATATGATACTGAGTGTGGTTAATATAATGCCAACAGATAACCAATTAGGCATGGTGTTAGAATATCGTGTGACGTAGCCTTCTAAAAATCCTGCTGCGATGGTAAATGGGAAGGTACTAATCAAAATTTTGACTCCATTTTTAACGCCCATTTTAAAAGAACGCATTCTGGAGTAGGTTTTAGGAAATAAAATACTGGCGCCTAAAATAAGCCCTGCAGCACCTTCAATAACAATAGCAAATATTTCCATAGAACCGTGAATCCAAATACCTCTAACGCTTTCCCAAAGCACACCTTCTTTATAGAAAAAATACTGAAATGCACCTACCATAATTCCGTTATGTAACATATAATAGGCAGTTCCTAAACCACCAAACACGCCATAAATAAAGGAGCAAATACCAACATATAGATTGTTGAGTGTGATGCCTATAAAACTTCCCCAATTACTTCCGCTTTTGTAAACAGCTACCGGATCACCAGCTTCAATATTTTCTAAGCTCATATTGACATAGTGATCTCCCAAAATCAATCGTACAAACGAATCATCATAAGCGGCCGATAAGGCGCCAATAGCCATAAAACCTACAAATATGATAAAAGCGTAAAGCACATAACGCCTGTATTCATAGACGATTAGCGGTACTTCAGTTTTCCAGAAATACACAAAACGATTCGTATCTTCACGTTTAGTTTTATAAATTTTTTGAAAAGCTTTGGCTGCTAAGTTGTTTAAATAAAGAATTGTTTTACTTTTGGGATAGTAAGTTTGTGCATAAGATAGATCATTTACTAACTGAATATAAAGTGATGCTAATTCATCAGGATTTTTTAAGGTTTTTCCAAAAATGGCCTTTTCAAAACTAAGCCACTTTTCTTTATTTTGTTTAATAAATGCCACTTCTCTCATAAGCTTTCAAATTAAAGCAATTAATGGTAGAGTTACAAATAAATACGACACAAAACGTTAATATAAATTTCATCGCTGCGAGTGTTGGTGAACGCATATTAGCTTACATTATCGATTTGGTAATTAAAATTGCTTACATCGTTGTTGTCTATCAAATTACCTTTAATTTATTTGCTATTGATCGTATGATTGAAGATATGGATCAATGGTCGCAAATAGCCATTGTGGTCTCCTTTTATTTACCGGTTGTGTTTTATTCCTTAATTTTTGAAACCTTTTTAGATGGCCAAACAATTGGGAAGCGAATTATGAAAATTAAAGTCGTTAAAATTGATGGTTATCAAGCGGCTTTGGCCGATTATCTCGTGCGTTGGTTTTTTAGGATTGTCGATTTAAATATGATGTCTGGTGTTGTGGCTTTAATCGCTATTGTTACCAGTAAAAAGAGTCAGCGTTTGGGAGATATGACTGCGGGAACTTCGGTAATTACACTTAAAAATAACGTTAATATCAATCATACGATTTTAGAAGAATTGGATGATAGTTATAAGCCAACCTATCCTAACGTGATTAAGCTGTCTGACAATGATGCGCGTATCATTAAAGAAACTTATGTGAGAGCTAAGGCTTCAAAAGATTACGAAACGCTTGTGAAACTGCGTAAAAAGGTAGTAGAAGTCGTTGAGATAAAAGATTATAATGGATCTGATATTCAGTTTATTGACACCATTTTAAAAGATTACAACTATTATACAGGCGCTAGTGTTGGTAAGCTGTTTTAAACTTTTTTTAGTTTAAAAATTCTGTGAATGTGTTGTTTATACTAACACTATTTTTTACCATTCTTAGTGAAATATCAAATTAGCAAGCTACCTTTGCACCACCTATAAAACAACTTATGTTTTTTCAAGTTATCGATATTTTAGGAACCATTGCTTTTGCCATTTCAGGAGTTTTGGTAGCACTCAATAAGCGAATGGATCCTTTTGGTGTGCTTATTATTGCATTTGTTACCGCTGTTGGAGGTGGTACCTTACGAGATGTGATGATTGGTATACATCCTGTGTCGTGGATGACCAACATGACTTATGTCTATGTTATCATTGCTTCAGCTGTTTTTGCTGTTTTACTTCGGAAAAAAATAAACTACTTAAGAACCTCGCTTTTTTTATTTGATACCATCGGTATAGGATTATACACTGTCGTTGGCATCGAAAAAGGCATAGTTGCCGGTTTGCATCCTATCATTTGCATCGCACTCGGAACGATGACAGCTTGTTTTGGAGGTGTTTTAAGAGATATCTTATGTAATGAGATTCCGGTAATTTTCAGAAAAGAAATTTATGCCACGGCTTGTATTTTAGGCGGACTCACATATTTCCTGCTACGTGAATTTATGGACGACACTAATTTTATCTTTATAATTGCAGGTGTCATTGTGATTTCGGTACGATTAATCGCTGTTAAATTTAAAATTAGCTTACCAAGTTTATATACTAAAGAAGAGGGCGATAATTAAACAGCTTGACCGAAAGTGAGTAAATTAGAATCGGGATCTAATACAGAAAATTCTAATTGTCCCCAAGGTTGTTGTTTTAGAGAACCATTTGGATGAATGGCGATATGTTTAGCTATAAGCGTTTGATAAAAAGTTTCAATATCATCTAATCTGATGTAGACTTGCCCATAATTTTCTAACGGATTGAGTGTCTTGAATTCAAAAAAATGAAGCTCGATAGCATCCATTTTAAGCATCAGGTAACCTTCATAATCGACATCACCTAAGGTTTTAAAACCTAAACTTTTATAGAAAGCTTTGGTAGCAGATTTTTGACGCATCGGAAGTTTAGGATGAATATGAGTAAGCATGAGTCTTTTGATATTAAGGTTTATGGTCCCATCAGCCAAATTACAACAGACTGATGGGAAGTGACTATTTTTTTATTCAGTATTATTCTGAAGGTATCGGAAATCCTCGATCTCGCATTAAAGCTTCAATTTTAGCATCACGACCTCTAAACAAGCGATAGGCTTCAGCAGGATCCATAGAATTTCTAGGCGCGAATAAATACTTCACTAATTTTTCAGAAATCCCTTTATCGTAAAAACCGCCTGGCGCTTCTTTAAACGCTTCAGATGCATCACTTGTTAAGACATCAGCCCACATATAACCATAATACGCTGTTGCATAACCTTCACCTGAAAATACATGTCCAAAATGCGGTGTTCTATGACGCATAGGTAATTCTTCAGGCATGTTTAATTCGGCCAAAGTCTCACGCTCAAATTGGTCGATGTCGATAGCTGTAGGGTCGGCTAAATGTAATTTCATATCAATTAAAGCCGAAGCCAGATATTCGGTAGTTGCAAAGCCTTGATTAAAGGTCGATGCTTTTTTAATTTTCTCAACTAATGAAGCAGGAATAGGTTCTCCTGTTTTGTGATGTACTAAAAACTGATTAATCACTTCATCGGTAGATAACCAGCGTTCTAATAATTGCGATTGGAATTCGGTATAATCTCTTACACCACCATTTAAGGTTGGATATTTAACATTGCTTGAAAAGAAATGTAGAGCGTGACCAAATTCGTGAAAGAAAGTTTCGGCATCATCCCAAGATACTAAAACAGCTTCACCTGGAGCAGGTTTTACAAAATTAGAATTGTTAGACGCCAGCACATTAGTTTCGCCTTGAAAAGAGGTATAACTTCTGTAAGTGGTTGCCCATGCTCCCGAACGTTTTCCTTGACGTGCAAAGGGATCAAGATACCATAAGCCGATGTGCTTTCCAGTAGTTTTATCGCTTACTTCCCAAACCTTCACATCCTCATGAAATACCGGAACTTTACCGTCTTCAACAGGTGTGAATTTATAATTAAATAAACGTCCGGCCGTGTAAAAAAGGGCTTCTGTTAATTTATCCAACTGAAGGTATTGCTTTACTTCGTCACTATCTAAATCGTATTTTTTCTGTCTCACTTTCTCAGCATAAAAGCGGTAATCCCAAGGTTCAATCTTTAGTTGATCGCCATTGGCATCTGCAACCGCTTGCATATCGGCAACTTCTTCTTCAACCCGAGCAATAGCTGCAGGCCAAACCGCTTCCATTAAAGCCATAGCATTTTCGGGCGTTTTTGCCATACGATCTTGTAAACGCCATTCGGCATAATTATCATAACCCATTAAGGAAACGCGTTCTTTTCTGAGTTTTAAAATTTCTGCAATGATTTGGTTGTTATCGTATTCGTCACCATTATCACCACGAGAATAGTAGTTGGACCAGACAATTTTTCTCAAGTCACGTTCTGTAGAATAGGTTAAAAAAGGATCCATTGACGACCGTGTATTGGTAATGGCATATTTACCTTCTTCACCTTTATCTGCGGCGATTTTTGCAGCCGAATTAATAAACGATTCAGATAAACCACCCAGTTGATTTTTATTGAGGTAGGTGACATAGTTTTCTTCGTCATGAAGTACATTGTTAGAAAATTTGGTATACAACGACGACAATTCTTTATTGATTTCGGCATAGCGCTTTTTCTTTTCGGCATCGAGATTCGCACCATTCATTTCAAATTGCTTGTAAACGAGGTCTACAACACGTTGTTGATCTTCAGCTAGAGGTGCTTTTTTAGACGCTTCATAAACCGCTTTGATACGTTTAAATAAAGCCTCGTTTTGAGATATTTTTGAACGGTAATCAGACAGTTTTGGTGCTAATTCGGTTTGAATGTCTCGAAATTCAGGAGATGATTTGTTACTACTAAAAATTCCGTAGTAAGTGAAGACATCATTGAGTTTATCTCCAGAAGCTTCCAGAGCTACAATTGTATTTTCAAATGTTGGAGCTTCATTAGTATTGGCAATCGCATCTATTTCTTTTAAACTGAGTTCCATTCCAGTTTCCATAGCCTCCTTAATAGCGTTTACATTCATTTGATCAAATGCAGGTACACCTTGATAAGGACCTGTCCATTCTTGTAAAAGCACATTGTCATAGTTGTTTGTCGCCATTTTTTCTTCAGAATTTTTATCGTCTTTGCAACCTGCAAACAGAATAATGCTAAACAGAAGTACAGCATTTAGGGATTTAGAAATCATTAGTTTATTGGTATTGGTTTGACGTGATTAAGGTACTTAAATTTAAAGATACTTGCTGTTGCAGTTGTGTTAAATATTACCTTTTTAAATCTTTGAGTTGGATATAGAAATCAAGACTATTCTAAAATCTCTACCTTACGAATGTACACATTATCGTGCGGCCAGTCGCCATCATCGGTTTCTACCTTTGCAATTTTATCGGCGACCTCTAATCCGCTAATCACTTTTCCGAAGATGGTATAGTCACCATCCAATTGATATACATCTCTTAGTGTTATAAAAAATTCATAGGGCGAGGCCAGTTTATAGGGGTTTTCTATATCGCTACTCGGCATAGAAATTACACCTCTGTCATGACGAAAACCGCGTTTGGTATCGGTTGGTAGTAAGTATTTACCAATATAACGGCGCTTTTTCATAACGTCTCGATCATCGGTACTACCACCTTGAATAATGTAATTGTCAATCACACGATAAAACTGTGTGTTGTCAAAATAGCCTTTCTTAATAAGGTAAATAAAGTTGGCGCGATGAAATTTTGTTTCATTGAATAATAAAATATCAATATTACCAAAGTCGGTAACGATACGGACTTTATTTTCTTTATGCTCTTTTTCATAATGCAAAAAGAATTCCATAGCATTGTCTTTGGTCAATAGGAATGGTTCTTCTTTGGCTTCGGAAGCCGTATCGGTATTTGCTTTAAAAGTCTCTGTTTTGAGTTGTGTAGAATCTATGGTTGCGGTAGGTGTTTTTTTCTTAGAATGTTTATCTTCACAGTTGAAAATCAGTGTGCAAAAAACTACAAGTAAAAATAAGCGCATAAACGATTTTGTTGATATATTTCAAAAATATAAAAAGTTGATTAGATTGACTAATCAGCTATCTATGTTGAATTATTATAAAGTTCTAGTTTAGAACTACATTCTTGTATTGTATTGTGCCATCTTTCAGAATGACTTTGAGTATATAATATCCTCTTGGTAAGTCATTTACATCCAGTAAATGTTTAGAAACATTAAGTTTTTTAGCATTGAGTTTTTTATTTCCATAGATATTGTATAACTCTATGGAAGAGATTTTGGTGTTTTCGATTGAAACATGCAGTTTCTCTTTTGCAGGATTTGGTATTAAAATTATATCTTTCAATATAGTTTCATAGCTATTTGTAGCGTCGGCATACCTTTCACTTGCAGGAGGATCACACCCTTCTATATATGCTCTAAAAGTCGATCCAGCTTTAGCATGAAAATTTGGCGATAATTTCACAAATTTTACTGAGTCATATTCGGCATTTGCACCATTCTCTATTTTATTAGTTGCAATTATAGTATTACTCGATTCTTGAATATCATTTTCACCTGTATCCACTGTTTGGGTTATAACTAAATCTGCAGGACATGTTGGACAATCTTCAAATTGTAAATTTTTTACTGCGGTTCCTAAGCATTCAAAAACTTCAGAAGTACATACATCTGCTACAACTACATAATCAGAAGTAATCGTGAAAATATTAATACCATCAGAAAAAGGAGTGCCTGGTAATGAAATATAAATAAAAAATGCAGTAGAGCAACCCGTTGGAATAGTAAAGCTATATTCATTGCAATTACCCGTTGGAGTAATTGAGTTAATTATATTATCAGCTAATTGTTGGTGAGTAAAATTACACGGGTTTGCTTGAGCAAAGGTATTACTATTAATAAACAATAGTATTGGAAAAACTACTTTATATATTAAATGATTCATATCACTATTGTCTTTTAATTAGCTGAGCCTCTAGGGCTTTAATACGTTTCTCTTGTTCAATAGTGTACAATGTCAATTCTTCAATTTTTTGTAATAATAGTGTCGTCATTTCTTTAAGTTGCATACCTTCTTTTTTAATTTCGGATGCACTAGGTATTTCGGGTAGATGATAATACTCTTTAATGAAAGCTTCAACTTCCTCAAGAGTAGGCATTTTATAATCTTCTTTTAATAAAGAAAAGCCGTTATAGTATTTTTGGAACACGTAATCTGGTGCTACATTTTGAATAACTTCAACTTCCTGACATAGAATTTTTCCTCTTACAGACAATTTTTCAGTTGGATTTATAGTTCCTATACCAATGTTACCAGTTTCTCCGTCAATAGACATTCTTGTAATTCCGGTATTAACGCCACCAATTCTAAAATTCATTTGACTTTTATGATTAATAGAGTTGAATGTGTCTTTGGTTACAACTTCAATACGACTAGCTTGATAATAAAAATGCGGAGTAGTACCATCAAAACCTGAAAAAATTATAGATCCTAAAATTCTATTTTTTCCTATAGCTAATTCACTTCCCATGAAGCCATCAGATGACTTGAAATTAATTACTGGATGTGCATTACCGTTGACATTATTTCCATGATGAGAAAAAATAGTCATTCCTGGGTATGGAACGTTTTGATTTTCAATTACAATATTATCATCGATAGTTTGTTGTCCAATTGATATTTGATGAGTAATTAAAATAGTCGTTAATAAAATTAATTTTTTCATAATAAATAAGTTTAATGATTAAGTTAGTAAGCTACAAAACTTAATAACGAATAGGTGTTAAATTTTAATCAATAAGTTGTTGTTGTTTAGGGTTTTAATTACGGTTTTTCCGTAGTTTTTATGTCTGATGCGTGTTTGAAGTGTGAGTTTTGTTTTGCTTAAAATGTCTATCTTAGCTAAATGAATTTTAATGAATTTATAAACCAACTTCAAGAGGTCAAAAATCTAAATCTTCCAGGAGAGCAATCGCAATTTAAAATGTCGCCGCCTTTCCGTGAGAAGCTTCAAGAGGCTAACAAAGAAAAAATGAAAAACGCCAAAAAAGCTGGTGTTATGGCTTTGTTTTATCCGAAACAGAATGAAACGTATTTAATTCTTATCCTCAGAAAAACCTATAAAGGCGTACATTCGGCTCAAGTAGGCTTTCCTGGTGGCCGATTTGAAAACGATGATCCTAACTTAGAATATACAGCATTAAGAGAGACTTTTGAAGAAGTTGGTGTTGCTGTAGATACAGTGGAGGTAATGAAACCTCTAACGCCATTGTATATTCCGCCAAGTAACTTTACGGTAGCGCCTTTTCTGGGAATAACTCAGCAAACGCCTGCATTTGTAAAACAAGATGAAGAGGTCGAAGATTTGATAGAAGTAAAACTTAGCGATTTACTTGACGATGCTAATATAACCGATGTAGGTGTGATGACCTCTTATGAAGTTGAACTCGAAGTTCCTGCGATATTACTTAACGGACATGTAGTTTGGGGCGCAACAGCGATGATGCTTAGCGAATTAAAAGACTTGTTAAAAATGGTGATGTAAGCAGCAGTTTTTTGTAAGTTTGTCTTTCCGCTAATAACTAACACTGCATGGGATTATTTAAAAGAAACCCTTTTGGGCACATACTTTTTGTAAAAAAATGGCTAATAAGAATCCTTGGTCTCCTAACACACCGAAGATTTAGAGGCTTTAACGAATTACAGATTGAAGGGTCTGATATCATAAAAAACCTTCCAGATACTAATGTTCTTTTTATATCAAATCATCAAACATATTTTGCTGATGTGATAGCCATGTTTCACGTGTTTAATGCCAGTTTAAGTGGCCGATTAGATAATATAAAAAATGTGGGCTACCTTTGGAATCCTAAGCTCAATATGTACTACGTTGCTGCTAAGGAAACGATGAAATCGGGTTTGATTCCGAAGATTTTTGCCTACACAGGTTCTATAAGTATCGAACGTACGTGGAGAGCAGAAGGTAAGGATGTAAATCGTCAGGTGAAAATGAGTGATATTACCAGTATCAAAAAAGCACTAGATGATGGTTGGGTAGTTACATTTCCGCAAGGAACCACAACACCTTTTAAGCCTATTCGGAAAGGAACAGCTCATATTATTAAACAGTACAAACCCGTTGTTGTACCTATAGTTATTGACGGCTTTAGACGCTCATTTGATAAAAAAGGTTTACGTGTTAAAAAGAAAAATGTCTATCAGACTTTTGAAGTAAAGGAACCATTGCAAATCGATTATGAGAATGAATCAATTGCTGAGATTGTTGAAAAAATAGAATATGCTATTGAGCAACATCCTTCGTTTTTAAAGGTCATTCCGCAAGAAGTACTTGAAGAACAAGAGCGTCTTAATAAACTCAGAGATTGGTAATTTGTTCTAAGAATCTATACTTCTAATTTTTTAAGTTCCTTGTAATTTTTATTGAGTCGTCGCAGTAAAATACCGTAAATAATGCGATAGAATAGCCAAAATATAAGTAAAAATCCAAGTGTAAATAAAATCATAAGCGTTGTTGCTATAAACATTTGCTTATCTGAAAACTCAGCAAATTGTTGCGATACTTCAGGGTTCACATACACCATATAATAAAGACCAAAAGCCATGGATAAAAAAGCGACTACCAGATTATAAATCACGTAGTACTTGATTATTTTTCTGGTATTTAAAATGTTTTTAAGTAGACGTTTGGCATTGTCGGTGACAGAAATTGATTTATAAGATTTATATAGCAGGTATACAAATGCTAGTATTACAGCATAGCCAAAAAGTGTAATCGCCAGTAAAATAGTACTGTTACCATACATAGCTGCCAAGTCTGCACGATATTCTTCCGAAGAAAAATAAGGAATACTATTAATAATCACCCAAAAAATAAGTTCGGCAATACTTATGTAAAACAAGGTTTTAACAATCGATGACGATTTTTTGTGCATCATCGGATAAATTTCCTCACTAGATAGTGCGGGTTCGTTTTTTGAACGATCAGATTGCCAGTCTTTTTTTAATAATTCTAATTCATCCATAGTGTTACGGATTTAATATTGTTTTTAATTTTTTCTTTACCCTATTCATTTTGACGCGAGCATTAACTTCACTTATACCTAGGGTTTCACTTATTTCGTTATAATTCTTGTCTTCTAAATATAAAAACACCAAGGCTTTTTCAATATCATTTAACTGGTGTACAGCCTTGTATAATAATTTGAGCTGTTGTTCTTCTGTGTCATCATATGCTTCAGCCTTAATCTTAAAAGAAACACTTTCAAATTCTTGTGTTTTAATGCTTCGTTTTGACTTTCGATACAGGGTAATCGCTGTATTTAAGCCCACACGATACATCCAGGTACTAAACTTAGCATCGCCTCTAAACTTAGGATATGCCTTCCATAACTGTATTGTAATCTCTTGAAACAAGTCATTGTGCGCATCTTGATTATTGGTATATAATCGGCAAACTTTATGCACAATGTTTTGATGCTTCTCAAGCAATTCTACAAAACTATGTTCGAGTTCTTTGTTCAAATTTGATTAGTTAGTTATCTATATGTAGCATTAAAATTTAAAATGTTACACTGGATGAAACATTAATTCAAAAATAAGGATTTACCAGCCGTAAATCGTATCTTTGTAAAAGACATTTTAAGAGTGTTTTTTTATGAATATTCCTGAATCAAAGTTCCCCAGAATCGTTATCATAGGAGGCGGTTTTGCAGGTGTTAATCTAGCAAAATCACTAGCCAACAAAGACGTACAAGTCGTATTACTAGACAAGCACAATTACCATACATTTCAACCTTTATTATATCAAGTTTCAAGTTCTGGATTAGAACCCGATTCGATTGCTTACCCGCTTCGGAAAATTATAAAAAAGCACAAAAACTCTTACTTTAGACTTGCTGAGGTTCAACAAATCAAATCCGAAGAAAAAGAAATCATAACCTCCATAGGAACACTCGCCTTTGATTATCTGATCATCGCTACCGGAACTCAAACAAATTATTTTGGTAATACGGCTATTGAAGCTCATAGTATGCCGATGAAAACGGTACCACAAGCTCTCAATATTAGAAGTCTGATTCTTCAAAATTTTGAAAAAGCAACAATTACGCATTCAGATGAAGCACGACATGCCTACTTGAATTTTGTGATTGTTGGTGGCGGACCAACAGGAGTGGAGTTGGCAGGTGCTTTTGCCGAACTCAAAAACCACATTCTCCCAAGAGATTATCACGATTTAAATAGCAGTGATATGCAAATTCACTTATTAGAAGGTGCAGATAGAGTATTGCCTCCAATGAGTGCACATGCCTCTAAAAAAGCAGAGACTTTTCTTAAAAGTCTCGGTGTTCAGGTCCATACCAATACATTTGTAAAAGATTACGATGGTAAGCGCGTGACTACCAACTCTGATCTCGAATTGCAAACCGAAACACTTATTTGGGCAGCAGGAGTCACGGGTGCGCCTGTTAACGGACTTAAAGCCGAAGCTCTTCTCGAAAATGCAAATCGCTATAAGGTGAATCGCTTTAATCAAATTGAAGGTTATGACAGCATTTTTGCTGTTGGAGATATTGCTTTAATGCCTACCGAAAATTATCCTAAAGGACATCCGCAGGTTGCTCAGCCAGCAATTCAGCAAGGGCAACTATTGGGAAAAAATCTTATGAGAATTATCAATAATCAAGCTCCAAAACCATTTACTTACAACGATAAAGGGTCTATGGCAACCATTGGTCGTAATAAAGCGGTAGTCGATTTAAAACATTTCAAGTTTGGCGGATTTTTTGCTTGGTTTATCTGGATGTTCATCCACCTAATGTCCCTTGTTGGTTTTAGAAATAGAGTCATCGTATTCTTTAACTGGACCTATAATTATATTAATTTTGATAAGGCTGCCCGACTCATTATCAGGCCTTTTAAAAAGTAGATTTTGGCGTTTCCATCCTTGTCTGCTGACAGGCAGGCTTAACGCTGCTTTTTAGTGAGCTTTAAAATTCCGATAACAATTAAAAATTGAGCTAAAGCATAAGTGGTCATAATACTAATATTAGAATAGACTAATGGTTCATAAAACTTGTTCAGAGCTAATATACTATCAGATATCATAAACAATATAGCTCCTGCAAAAACTAATAAAAAGCTTTGTTTAGGAACACTACCTTGTCGCAAAAAAGCAGTTGTAGACATTCCCAAAATCACTAACATATAAACAATAACAGGAATAAGCATATCGTTTAAGCCATCCTTCAAAATATAGAATAAACAACCTGCATAAATAAGAAGTAACCCTATAAAAACTAGTGGGTTTTTATGACGATTTCTATGCTTTAAAAAAAGGAGTATATAAAACATATGAGCTATTAAAAACGCAATTAAGCCAAACATAAAAAGCTCTGGATGCCATGTTTCAAATATGAGTAGTATATCTCCAATCCATGACGCAATTAATGCAACCAAAGTTAAATGCCTTACGCCTTTGTCTAAATGCGCACTTTGTTTCCAGAAAAAAACCAGTAACATACCAACAATGGCTGGTTTGGTGATATAATGGTAGACCATTAATGAATCATAGCTAGTACATATTAATTCTGCAATGACAATAAGACTAAATGCTAGGCTGAATTTTTTTTCCATAGGATTAAGCATACGTATTGGGTTTTTTCAAAAATATACATTTCAGTATTGATTTTTGACAATTCGGTCGTATAGAATTTTTACCGAAACACTTTTGTAACATCTTTGACCCATCAAAAAACGAATAGTTAAAATCATCAACCATGCAATCAATCATTAAATTATTAATTCTTTTAATCAGTTCTGTAGTTTTTTCGCAAACAACCATTAGCGGGAAAGTTACCGATTCCAAAAACCAACCCATCCTAGGTGCTAATGTATATCTCGACGGCACTTACGATGGAGACACTACTAACGATCTAGGTGAATTCAGTTTTTCAACCGAAACTACTGGTGCACAACGTTTAATTATTTCCTATTTATCTTATGAAACCAAAACCATAGCTGGTGAGGTTTCGACATTAAACAACCTAAATATCATACTCAAAGAAGATATGGAAACCTTAGATGCTGTGGTGATATCTGCAGGAACTTTTGAAGCCAATGATAATAGTAAAGTGTCAGTGCTTAAACCATTAGATGTTGTAACAACGGCTAGTGCTTTAGGTGATTTTGTGGGCGCATTACAAACGCTTCCAGGTACTTCAACGGTGGCAGAAGATGGTCGTTTATTTGTTAGAGGAGGCGATGCCAATGAAACCCAAATTTTTATTGACGGGATTCGTGTATTTACACCATTCTCCCCAACAGCGAATAACATTCCCACCCGAGGGCGTTATTCACCATTTTTATTTGACGGCATCACATTTTCTACTGGAGGTTACTCTGCCGAATATGGTAATGCCTTATCTAGTGTACTCTTGTTAAACACCATAGACGAACCAGATCAAGAAAAAACAGATATCGGAATAATGACTGTTGGTGCCAGTTTAGGGCGCACCGAAAAATGGGATAAAAGTTCTTTAAGTGTGAATGCTTCTTATATCAATTTGGCACCTTATTTAGCTGTTTTTTCTGATAGAAACGACTGGGAAAAACCTTATGAAGGTGCTCAAGGTGAAGCTGTTTTTCGGCAGAAACTCAATAGCGGAATGCTAAAATTTTATGCTGCTTTTGATGTGTCAGATTTTGATTTAACCCAAGATGATATCAATATCACTGAAGGCGTTCGCTACAAATTAAATAATAAAAACTTTTATGCTAATACCTCGTATCATGGTGTTCTAGGCAGTGGTTGGTCCATGCAAACAGGTTTGAGTTATACCATAGGAAGAACCGATGTGAATGTGGTGGGTAGTGATATTGCTAGTGATGAAAATTCGGCACATATGAAACTGAAACTTAAAAAGCGTTTTAACAGCCGATTCAAATTGAACTTTGGAGTTGAGCACTTGACAACCCAATTCGATGAAAGGTTTTCTGATGATAGTTTTAATGCGGCTTACGGATTTAATAACAACAATACCGGACTCTTTTTAGAATCGGATATTGTATTCAGCAAAAACCTTGCTTTAAAAGTAGGTATGAGAGGTGATAATTACGCTTTATCTGATGCTTTCAAAGTAGCGCCAAGAGCTTCTATTGCTTATAAGACTTCAGAAAATAGCCAGCTGTCTTTGGCATATGGTGATTTTTATCAAAATGCCAATTCTTCAGTTTTGAAGTTTGATTCCGATATAGAAACTCAGCATACCAAACACTATATTATGAACTATCAGTTTGTTAATGACGGACGCATATTTAGGGCTGAGGTGTATAGAAAAGACTATGATAATCTGGTGAAATTTGATACCGAATTTGAAAGCTTTGATAGTAATTATGACAATTCAGGGTCTGGTTTTGCGCAAGGCTTGGATCTTTTCTGGAGAGATAATAGTAGCATTAAAAATTTAGATTACTGGTTGAGTTATTCGTTTTTAGATACCGAACGTGATTATCGTAATTACCCAACAAAAGCACAACCCAGTTTTGCGAATACACATAATTTTTCTGCAGTGGCTAAATACTGGATTGAAGATTGGAAAAGTCAGGTAGGTTTTAGTTATACCTTTGCGTCTGGTCGTCCTTATAATAATCCAAATACAACCGATTTTCTTGGTGAAATGACTAAGAGTTATAATAGTATTAGCTTGAACTGGGCCTATTTGTTGAGTCCGCAAAAAATACTTTACCTCTCAGTTAATAATGTACTTGGCTTTAAAAATATCAATGGGTATCAATATGCTAATACGCCCGATATGAATGGTAATTTTAACAGACGCACCATTCGACCAGCAGCCGATCAGTTTTTCTTTATTGGCTTCTTCTGGACAATTAGTGAAGATGGAACCGATAATCAGTTGGATAATCTATAAGAACTAGTGGCGCTCGTTTAGTACGAGCGCCACTAGTTTAAGGTTTAAGTATAAACATTCCGAAGCCTACAGTAATTCACAAACCGCCATTATAATTACTCAATTCTAAAAGCCTTTCACTATTAGTGCTGTCTAGCATAAATTTGATGGCTTTCACTTTGTCTTCAGCATCATTATAATACTTTTCACAAATTTTAAAACCCATAAAATAGCCTAAATCTGGCGGGATATCTGTTCGGTCATAATTATAAAACCAATCGGTTTTGATGTAATGATACCTAATATCTAAATCGGTTTGAAATTTTGCCCATAATTGACTTTCATTCATTTCACCATAGGCATAAGTTTCTTGCAACGAGGACGGTAACTTTCCCGTTTGTAAATACATTAAAAAGTCGGCAGATCCTTCGCAAATCGATTTTGATAATAGGTTTCGTGTATTGATGTTTTTCTGGTTGACGTGTACTTGCTCATGTACAACAAGCGGAATCAATGAGTTATGGTCGTTAATATTGTGTAATTGATCGTCACTAAATAAAAAAGCCGATTCGGTTTGGTCGCTTTTCGCATTTTTTTCCAGCTGAATAATCATGGTGCTGTCAATAACTGTTCCGGCACGTTTAAACTGTCCAATAACAAAATAAATATCGGTAAATGTAGCATCAGGATAGAGTGTTTTAAATGCGTTAAGATGCTCTCTGATTTTTGTTGTATCATTTTTAGAATTGAGTGTCACCGATTTAATCGAATTAAAAAAGACCGTGTCTTTTAAATAGGTTGCATAATTAGCCGCAGTGAGCTTGTCTTTTTCAATCAATAACTTTAGGCCTTTACTACTTTTATCGATGTAATACTCTTGAATAATTTTGGTGCGTTCTTCGTAATCTCTAACATTTTTTACTTTGTCATATGCATTCCAGAAATTATCAATATCAGAAAAATTCATCGTGATGGAATCACAATCTTTTGAAGTGTCACTACAATTAAAAATTAATAAAACAGAAAGAAAAAAGATAAGTAGATGACAAGGTAATCTCATGAGGCTAGTTTTATTGACAACGAGAATTTTCAGGAATTATTTTGAAAAGCTAAGACTGTTTATTTCCATTTAATATTACAACCAATACTAGGTTTTTGAACTTCGGAAACAGGTTGGTTCTCTAAGATGTTATCTAAAGCATTTTTAAGATCTTTACCGCTTACAGGAATTCCGTTTCCAGGTCTTGAATCATCTAACTGACCTCGATAGACTAAGGTTAAATTTTTATCGAATACATAAAAATCTGGCGTACAAGCCGCATCATAAGCTTTAGCAACCGCTTGTGTTTCATCGTATAAATAAGGGAATATAAAATCGTTGTCTATAGCATTTTGCTTCATGTTTTCTGGACTGTCAGATGGATATTTGTCGGCATCATTACTGGAGATAGCAATGCAATTGATTCCTTTAGAAATGTATTGTTTTGCTAATTCAGATAGCGTTTCGTTAACATGCTTTACAAACGGACAATGGTTACAGATGAACATGATAACGGTTCCGTTTAAACCTTTAGCATTTTCTAAGTTAATTAGCGTATCGTCAACAGTATTTAATAGATTGAAATCTGGAGCTTTGGTGCCCAAAGCTAACATATTTGAAGGCGTCATTGCCATAGTTGTAAAAGGTTTTAAATTAATTTGTAAGTTTACTGAATGGATAAGATAATAACTTTCGAAGACTTTACAAAAGTAGATTTACGTATAGGAACCATCATTGAAGTTAATGATTTTCCTGAAGCCAGAAATCCAGCTTATCTGCTTGTTATAGATTTTGGGGATTTAGGACTTAAAAAATCGTCAGCACAAATAACAAAACGCTATCAAAAAGACGAACTTCTTCAACGGCAAATCGTGGCTGTTGTTAATTTTCCGAAAAAACAAATCGCTACATTTATGAGTGAATGTCTGGTGGTTGGCGCTGTTGATGGCAAGGACGTAATTTTACTTCATCCAGAGAATAAAGTCAAAAATGGTAGTACTGTTTCTTAATATTATAATTCATTCCTAAAGAAAATAGCATTCATTAATAGTTTATTAGTGCCATACCAGAAAGCTCTAAAGTTGGTGTTATCAGTAAACACAACGACGTTACCTCGACCTAAACCTTTAGCTTTAAAAGGGACTGATAAGCTTAAGCTGTCTAAATTGGGTTTAGAAATATAACCACTTAATAAAGGGTTCTTAGTATACCGAATCGGGTTATTATAACTCTGTTTGTCAGCTTTCATAAACATGGTATTATTTCTAAATAAGGCAATTTTATCCGATTTATACCCAAAGTTTATAGGATGAGACCGATCTATATCGGCTTCAAAAATAGCACCACCAATCACCTGAGCACCTCTAAAATCACCACGCTGCTCAAATGTAACGTCTTTGGCATCATGTGTCATTTTTTTGAAATCTAATTTGATAAACTCATTAGCTTTTAGCCAGTTTAATGCACTTCGGTAACCAATTAATGTACCACCATTTTGAACCCATTCTTTTAGTTTTTTTGCAACATTCGAGCCTGCAGAACCGCTTGGTAAGATGATCGTATTATAGCGGTCTAAATCCACCCGGTTTAAAGATCTGGTGTCTAGTTTGGTTAATTGCATGGCATAACGCTGGTCAAATAAATGCCAGATTTCGCCGGCATCACTACTTCGAATACCGTCACCTACAATTAATGCCACTTTTGGTTGTTGTAAGGCTCTAAATTGATTACTTCCCAAATCAATACCTTCTGTGAGTCCCGTATCTACAGCTGATATTTCTAAATGATTGTCTTTTGCCACTTGTGTTAAAAAAGAATAAAGTGCATCGGCCGATTTATTCTGATTTTGAACAGGAATCAATATGGTTCCGTAGTCATAAGCCTTTCCATTCATGCTAAAACGCTTCATCCCAACTTTGGCTCTTAACCCGCTTCCTAAGATAGTGTTTAGGGCTTTTGGCGCATAGTATTCATGCCATTCCATCAGATAGGCGTAATTGCTTTTTGCTGAAACGGTTCCTGTTTTAAATTCTAGATGATCCACTTTGGCACCTGCGTTTGACATTGAAACGCCTTCAGCATAATCGACACCAAATGCTAAAGGGAAGGTCCAGGCAGACACATCATAAAACAAACTGTCCTGAAATGTGGTTCGTTTTTCAAACATGGCATTGATTAAGCGTGTGTTTTTTTGATGCTTCGGAATGATATAAGCATGGGCTTTCTTGAATTGTTTTCCCTGATTGGTAAAATCAGATTTTAATTCGTGAAATTCAATATGATGACGCTTTAAAATTTCGGCCAAATGATAGGTTTTTGCGGCATCTTTTTCATCGCCAAAAACGATCGCTTTGCCATGTTCTTTAGAAGCTTCTGCTCGTGCATTTTTATAAAAATCGTGCTGGTATTGTAAGATGTCTTCACGCATGCCTTTTGCAGCATCTAAAGTAGATAAGGCCGCAGTAAACTGATTTCGAATGGTAAACGGAAAGGTGAGAATTCCATTGGCACTTTCCTGAATGTGTCCGCGAGAACTGGCTTGTTCAAATAAAATACCAATCCCTCCATTAATATCAGGAAAAGTAGAGCCCTTTCCGTAGTAAAAGTCATCAAAACTTTCTTCGGTATAATATAAGGAGCCAATTTTATCTAAGGCTTTTGCATGATAGTTTCCTATGTTTTTGGTCAGTTCTTGATTGAGTTTTGGCGTTAATGGATGTGTTCGTGACGGGATTCCGGGTTGAAAAAAGAAACTTGCATTAGTACCCATTTCATGATGGTCTGTTAATATATTAGGGAGCCATTGATGAAAACTCGCGATACGAACACGAGATTCTGGTAGCTGAACTGGTAACCAGTCCCGATTCATATCAAACCAGTAATGATTGGTTCTGCCGCCAGGCCATACTTCGTTATATTCTCTATCGTTTGGATCTGGATTTAAATGCTCACTTCGGTTGGTGTTTGCCCAATAAGCAAAACGTTGTAAGCCATCCGGATTAAGTGAAGGATCAAATAAAATAACCGTTTGGTCGAGGAGTTCTTTGAGATCATTACTTTGGGCAGCAGCAAGATAATAAGCAACTAATAATGCTGCATTAGAGCCGCTGGGTTCATTGCCATGAATAGAAAACCCTTGATATACAACTATGGGTCTGTTACTTGTGTTTACTGAATTGCTTTCGGTTTGCGCAATATGTGTTTGCCTTATACTTTCAAGATTGGTATGATTTTCGGGACTTGTTATGGTGAGTAGGAGCAGTGGTCTGCCTTCAAAAGTTGTCCCTCTATTTTCAATACTAATTCTATCTGAAGCTGCAGCCAAGACTTGCATGTATTGAACTAACTTATCATGAGTAATATGCCATTCACCTACTTGATGTCCAATGACTGATTCTGGTGTTGGAATGTTTGTGTTGTAGCTTGTATTCTGCGGAAGGTAATACGATAAATCAGGTGTAGATTGTGCATTCATTTGAAAACAGATGAATGCCAATAATAGGAATGTAAGTCTCATATCTGAAAGTTAGTTAGATTATAAAAATAAAAAAACCGCTATTCATAGAATAGCGGTTTGGTATAATTTAACACTTAGTTGTTTAGATATCTTCAAAGTTGATGTCTGTAAACTTATCTGCCGAATCATCAATAGATTCACCGCCTTCGGCTAAATCATCATTAGATGCGTAGTCTTCTTTTTTAAAGTCTTTTTGATGACGTTCACTAATAACTTCGTCTCCCTTTTCAGAAATTATATAGTCTGTCATTTCTCGTAAAATCTCATTAAATTCAGAGAAATCCTCTTTGTATAAATAGATTTTGTGTTTTTTGTAATGGAAAGAGCCATCATCGTTAGTGAACTTTTTACTTTCTGTGATTGTAAGATAGTAATCTCCAGCTTTGGTCGCTCTTACATCAAAAAAATAGGTTCTCCTACCTGCTCGTAATACTTTCGAGTAAATTTCCTCTTTTTCCATCATTCCGTGATCACTCATAGCTAATTTGTAGTTTTTTTGTTTGATTGTGCATCAAAAATCTAAAAAAAAAGATTAGTAACCAACAAAAATTATAATTCTTTTGTGCTAAGTTGCTTTAGGTAGAGTTCTTTGTAGTAACCATCTGAGTTAACGAGAGATTCATGTGTGCCATTTTGAATGATTTTACCATTTTCGAGCACAATAATTTTATCAGCATCTTTAGCAGAAGACACACGGTGACTCACAATGATGGTTGTTTTACCTACTGTGATTTTCCGAAGACTTTTCAGTATTTTCTCTTCGGTTTCGGTATCAACAGCCGATAAGCAATCGTCAAACAACATAATTTCAGGTGTTTTAATAATAGCTCTCGCGATAGAAATACGTTGTTTTTGTCCGCCCGAAAGCGTGATGCCTCGTTCTCCTAATTTGGTTTGATAGCCATTTTTAAACCCTTTAATGTTTTTATGAACATCACTTAATTTAGCAGCATTAATCACCTCTTCTTCAGACGCATCACCTTTACCAAATTTGATATTGTTTTCTATGGTGTCCGAAAATAAGAACGCATCTTGAGGAACGTAACCAATATGCTCTCTTAAACTTTGCAGGTTAATTTGATCTACGGGAACACCATCAATTTTAATTGTACCTTCTTGTACGTCATACAACCGACCAATAAGATCTAGAATGGTAGATTTTCCAGATCCTGTTTTTCCCAAAATAGCCAAGGTTTCTCCTTTTTGAATTTCAAAACTCACACCATCAAGGGCTGTAATATTTGTATCAGGATAGGTATAAGTGACCTTGTCAAATACAATATTTCCGTTGATATGAGAAGGTGTAGGGTTGTTGTTTTTAATTTCGGGCTCTTCCTTTAAAAACTCATTAATACGCTTTTGTGAAGCTTCCGCTTGTTGTACCAGATTGGTAACCCAGCCTACCGTAGCAACAGGCCAAGTTAACATATTGACATAGATTAAAAATTCAGCAATGGTGCCTATTTCTTTAATTTCACCATTTATATATTGCATCCCACCAATGTAAGCAACCAATATATTACTGATTCCAATAAGTAAAATCATCGATGGAAAAAATAAGGCTTGAACTTTAGTAAGGTCAATTTGCTTTTGTTTGCTGGTTTCAGAAAGCGCATTAAACTCATCATAGTTTTCGCGTTCTATTCCGTAGGATTTAATGACCGATATACCACTAAACGATTCTTGAGTATAGGTTGATAAATGCGATAAATATTCTTGTACAATTCTACTGCGTTTGTTAATGATGCTACTCAGTTTGTAAATAATAAAAGAGAGTACAGGTAAAGGAAGTACAGTGTATAATGTGAGTTTTGGCGCGACACTTAGCATGTAAATCAAGGCGACAATAAATAATGTAACGGTATTAATGGTGTACATAATAGCTGGACCTGCATACATTCTAACTTTACCAACATCTTCGCTAATTCGGTTCATTAAATCACCTGTTCTGTTAGACTTGTAAAAGTTTAGAGATAGGTTTTGATATTGTTGATAGACTTCGTTCTTCAGGTCGTATTCTATATAGCGCGAAACATTAATAATGGTTTGACGCATTAAAAACGTAAAAATACCAGTAATCACAGCAGCGCCAATGAGGTAGAGAATATTCATAGCGAGTTCCTGTTTAAACACCTCATTAGTGATATCGCCTTTAATGGCGTCAGAAATGGTTGTAATCGCTTTTCCAATAAATCTCGGTGTGAATAAGGCAAATATTTTGGCGCCAATGGTAATTAATACACCAAATAAGAGTCTTTTACGATACTTATAAAAATATTTGTTAATATGTTTAAGCTCTTTCATCTATAAGTTGAGGGCTGATTTTTAGCAATTTGACATTTTAGCACACTAAATGTTGCTAATACTCTAATATTAAATTATTTTTGCTCGCTATTTTGAACATAATTAAAAATAGATTTTAATCTAAATTCATATGACATCAGATGTTATAAGTTCTAAAGAACTTTCAAAAGCCAATCCAGTATTCGGACAATTATCTTTTGATAATCACGAGCAAATCGTTTTTTGCAACGACAAAGATACTGGTTTAAAAGCAATAATTGGTATTCATAATACAGTTTTAGGACCTGCACTTGGAGGAACTAGAATGTGGAACTATAGTAACGAGTGGGAAGCCTTAAATGACGTATTAAGGTTATCACGAGGAATGACATTTAAATCGGCCATCACCGGACTCAATCTTGGTGGTGGGAAAGCGGTAATTATAGGTGATGCAAAAACGCAAAAGACACCAGAATTAATGCGAAAATTTGGTGAATTTGTTCACTCTTTAAGCGGAAAATATATCACTGCTGAAGATGTAGGAATGGCAACCGAAGATATGGATACGGTTAGAGAGGTTACGCCTTATGTTACAGGTATTTCTGAAAGTAAAGGAGGAGCAGGGAATCCGTCACCAATTACAGCCTATGGCGTATTTATGGGGATGAAGGCAGCGGCCAAATTTAAATACGGAAGCGATATTCTTGAGGATAAATCTGTTTTTGTTCAAGGGATTGGTCATGTTGGTGAATCTCTTGTTGAACACTTAACTAATGAAGGAGCAAAAGTTACAATCGCCGATATTAATCAGGAACGTTTAGAAGAAGTACGTTCTAAATACGATGTAACCATTTACGGAGGAAATGACATCTATAGTGAACCTATGGATATTTACGCACCTTGTGCTTTGGGCGCAACAATTAATGATGATACCATTCATAAATTGAGAGCTAGTATTATTGCTGGTGCTGCTAACAACCAACTAGCTGATGAGTCTAAACACGGTAAATTATTACAAGATAAAGGTATTTTGTATGCGCCTGATTTTTTAATTAATGCTGGAGGAATTATCAATGTTTACGCAGAATTAGAGAACTATGATAAACAAGAAATCATGCGTAAAACTGAGAATATTTACAATACTACTTTAGAAATATTTGATCGTGCCAAAGCTACAAATATCACAACCAACGATGCGGCATTAAGTATTGCTAAGGAGCGAATTGAAACACGAAAAAGAGAGCAAGGAAAATAATTTAAAACCTGCTTTAAATATTTCTTTAAATTTAAAATAATAGTATTTTTGCAAAGCGAAAGTAAATCATCTTTCGCTTTGTTAATTTATAGTTCTTTGTAAGTATGTTAAATAGACGACACATTCGTATTAAAGTTATGCAAACACTTTACGCTTCTAAAGGAAGTGAAGGTGATGATCTCAAAACTAATGAGAAATTTTTACTTCAAAGTTTAGATAGCCTATACGATCTTTTTTTGACCCAATTGACACTTATCGTTGAAGTTCATACGAAGTCTAAAGACCGATTACAAAAAACACAGAAAAAACTACTAGCTACCAAAGACGAGATAAATCCTAATGCCAAGTTTATAAATAACGAAGTTTTAGAACGTCTTAGTTCCAATGTCGTTTTGAAAGAACGCATTGAAGACCAAAAATTAAATCCGTGGTATCTCGACTTTGAATATGTGGATGTGATTCTAAAAACCATCCTCGAAAGTGATATATACAAGTCGTATATGACCACTAAAACTTCGACGTTTAAGGAGGATAAAAATTTTGTCATTGATTTATTTACTGAAATCATAGCGCCTAATGATAAGCTTTATGATTACTTTGAAGATCGACGAATTACTTGGTTAGATGACCTTCCTGTAGTCAATACGACAATTTTGAAGTTATTTAAGAAAGTTAAAGCCACTTCGGAGCCTGGTTTGTTTACGCCAAGTTTATTTAAAGATTTGGAAGACAGAGATTTTGGGGTTGAATTATTAAAAAAAACGATATTAAATCAAGCGTCATTTAGTAAAGAAATCTCAGCAAAAACTAAAAATTGGGATGCCGAGCGTATCACACAAATCGATACTGTTTTAATGCAAATGGCTATTTGCGAATTTCAGAAATTCCCGTCAATCCCAGTGAAAGTAACGATTAACGAGTATCTGGAAATTGCTAAAGAGTACTCTACACCAAAGAGTAGCAACTTTATAAATGGTATTCTCGACAAGATTATTAAAGAATATACTGCTGAAGGACAACTGAACAAAATTGGTCGTGGTTTGATGTAAACCTTTAGGTTTTATAGGGAATAGACTGTTAATGTTTTGTTTGAAAATGCACTAAAAATTTTAATTAGATGAAATAATTAGTACATTTGACTTCTCGAATCAAAAATTATATAAATATTATACCAATGAAAAAAACAATTTTAGCGCTTAGCGCATTATGTTTAGTAGCGTTCACTTCTTGTAAAGAAGATGCAACAGCTAAAATTAATTCTGATAACGTTGCAGCAGCTGCTGAAAGAGATGCTAACGCAGCCGATTATCCAGTAATTTCTTTTGATGAAACTGAACACGATTTTGGAACTATCGTAAACGGTACTCCAGTAGAAACAAAATTTAAATATACTAACACAGGTAAAGCTCCTTTAGTCGTTAGTAATATTAAAAGTACTTGTGGATGTACTGTACCTTCAGATTGGAACAGAGATCCTTTAGCTCCAGGTGAATCGGCAGAATTTACTGTGAAATTCAACGGAAAAGGAACAAATCAAGTACAAAAATCAATCACTTTAACAACAAATACTGAAAAAGGTTCAGAGATTGTTAAAATCAAGGCTTTTGTGCAACCAGATCCTAACGCCAAGAATGCGAAAGCTGGATCTGCAGCTATCAAACCTGTAAAGTAAATTTATGGGAGAACTAGGAAATTTTTTACCTTTTATAGCAATGTTTGCTGTGGTGTATTTTTTTATGATTGCACCGCAAATGAAAAGAGCAAAACAAGAAAAAGCTTTTGCCGCAGGATTGAAAAGAGGTGATAAAGTTGTAACTAAAAGCGGTATGCATGGCAAAATAGTTGACCTTAATGATAAGGATAACAGCTGTGTAATCGAAACACTTGCCGGAAAGATTAAATTTGAACGTTCTGCAATTTCTATGGAAATTAGTAAGAAGTTAAATGCACCTGCAACTGTAAAATAGAATTTAAATATTCTTCAATATAAAAAAACTCCGAAGGTTGTTACTTTCGGAGTTTTTTATTTTATATACCTTTAGTAAACCTTCAAAGGTCTAACAATTTTTATACTTGTCGTTTAAGCCCACACCTTGAATTATCATCGGTGTAATTTTTTCTAGACGTGATAGTTTGGTCGCTTCTCGTTTGGCTTCATTAATATAGGTACAATACTCACGTTGCTTACCAGGTGTTAGTGCTTTAAAACACGAATGAAGTTCGGCATCAGACTTAAAAGCAGCTTTTAATTCCTCAGGAATAATAACAGTTGCCGTTTTTCGAGTGGGTTTAATCTCGCGTCCTAAACGCTGGTTTTCAATAGCTTCTTTTACATAGTCCAGAACAGCTGCCTCATTGATATCGGCTTTGGTATCAAAACGCATTTGGCGTAAGGCTTTGGTCTTGTTCTCTTGCGCATTTATTAATAAGTTGTGCTTGTCTTTTAAAAAGACACCTTGATGAAACCATAAGCAAAAATGGCTTTTAAAGGCTCCAATTCCCAGTACATTTTTACCGTTTAAACAATAAGTTGGCATGCTCCATTTAAGGGTTTCTTCGAGTTCTGTGGTTGTAATAATGTTTCGGAGTAAGGTTAATTCTTCAGCAAAATGCGGATGAATTTCTATATACTCTTCTACGGAATTTACTTTTTTCATTGTACAGAATTTAATGCTTTTTCAGCTGTAAGTTCAGCAATCTTACAAATTACTTCAGTTGCTTTGATCATGCTTTCTACAGGCACATATTCATAGCGTCCATGAAAATTATGTCCGCCAGCAAATATATTCGGACATGGTAAACCCATATAACTAAGTTGTGAGCCGTCAGTACCGCCTCGTATAGGTTTAATTAAAGGTTCGATATCCAGTTGTTTCATCGCTTCTTCAGCAATATCAACAATATGCATCACAGGAACAACCTTTTCTTTCATATTAAAGTATTGATCCTTAATGTCGATAGATATGACTTCTCGTTCGTATTGGGTATTAATTTCATCTGTGAGTTTTTGCATCACTTCTTTTCGTGCCTCAAAATGGTCCATATCATGATCTCTGATGATGTATTGTAATACAGTTTCTTCAACTTTACCTTCAACGCTATACAAATGGAAAAATCCTTGATAACCTTCGGTGTGTTCGGGAGTTTCTAAACGTGGTAATGAGTTGATAAATTCAGTAGCAATATACATCGAGTTAACCATTTTTCCTTTGGCATAACCAGGATGTACAATTTTACCTTTTACAGTTACTTTGGCTCCTGCAGCATTAAAATTTTCGTATTCCAATTCACCAATCTGGCTTCCATCCATCGTATAGGCCCAATCGGCTCCAAATTTTTCGACATCAAACTTATGAGCGCCTCGCCCAATTTCTTCATCAGGTGTAAAACCTACTCTAATATCTCCGTGTTTGATTTCGGGATGCTTAATCAGGTATTCCATCGCAGACACAATTTCTGTAATGCCAGCTTTATCATCGGCTCCAAGTAAGGTGGTTCCGTCGGTAACAATGAGTGTCTGACCTTTATATTGTAATAAATCTTCAAAGTAATCGGGAGATAAAATGATATTGTGTTCTGCATTAAGCGCAATATCTTTACCATCGTAATTTTCAACAACACGTGGTTTTACATTTGCTCCGGTAAAATCTGGAGAAGTGTCAAAATGGGAAATAAAACCAATGGTTGGCACCTTATGGTCAACATTGCTTGGTAAGGTAGCCATGATGTATGCATTGGGATCTATAGTCACATCTTTCATACCAATAGCTATTAATTCTTTGGCAAGTGCATGCGCTAAATCCCATTGTTTTGCTGTGCTTGGTGTGGTGTCACTTTCGGGATCAGATTCGGTATCTACAGTAACATAACTTATAAAACGTTTAATAATATCTTGTTTACTAATCATAAAGTGTACTTCTTTTATGAGTTTAAAATGGTTAAAAATTAGTTGTTAATTATTAAAGCTAAAGTTAGCGATTATATTCAAATGTATATTATTTTTGCACTAGAAAAGATTTCTGATGTATAAGCGTTTACTGAGACCCGTATTATTTTCTTTTGATCCTGAAAAAGTTCATTATTTCACCTTTTCTTTAATTCGGAATGTTTCTAAAATCCCTGGAATGAAAGCCTTATTCCGAAGCTATTACTGTGTGAATGACACATCTTTAGAACGCCAATTATTCGGACTCACGTTTAAAAACCCTGTTGGATTAGCTGCCGGATTTGATAAAAATGCGGTGTTGTATAACGAACTGGCAAATTTTGGCTTTGGTTTTATTGAAATTGGAACAGTAACGCCCAAAGGTCAGGCAGGAAATCCTAAAAAACGCTTATTCCGGTTAAAAGATGATAAAGGGATTATCAATAGAATGGGTTTTAACAATGAGGGTTTAGAGGCTGCAATTAAGCAGTTAAAAAAGAATAAAGGTCAGCTCATTATTGGTGGAAATATAGGAAAGAATACCAGCACATCCCCTGAAGATTATACTAAAGATTATCTGGAATGTTTTAATGGTTTGCATCCTTATGTTGATTATTTTGTACTTAATGTAAGTTGTCCAAATGTTGGAAGTCATGCAAAATTGAATGACAAAGATTATCTATTGGAATTGATTTCCGAAGTACAAAAAGCCAACCGTCAATTTGAAAATCAAAAGCCTATTTTGTTAAAAATAGCTCCAGATTTAAACACAAATCAGCTTGATGAAATTATAGAGTTGATTTCCGAAACCCACTTGGATGGTGTTATCGCCAGTAATACTTCTGTGGATCGAACAGGTTTGCTAGCTTCAGAAGCACGCCTTGCTGAAATTGGTAACGGAGGTTTAAGCGGGCAACCTATTAAAAATAAGTCTACTCAGGTTATTAAATATCTGGCCGAAAATCGCTCAAAGCCTTTTCCTATTATTGGTGTAGGGGGCATTCATTCTGCTGAAGATGCTTTAGAGAAAATTGAAGCTGGTGCAGACCTAGTTCAAATCTATACAGGCTTTATTTATGAAGGTCCGCGATTGATTAAAAACATCAACAAAACGCTCATAAAAAAAGCGAATTAATGTTTCCATCAATTCGCTTCTAATTGGTCTGTTTTTTCAGATTAGTTTTTTATAAATGGAATCGTATTTGAGACGGTTCCTTTTTCTAATTTGATATAGTAAACACCTTCACTAAAGTTTTTAGTTTCAATACTTAAATCGGATTCATTAATGATGGTTTTAGACATTATATGTTGTCCTAAAACATTATAAATGGTGTAGCTATCTGGTAAATCGTTTGAATTTGAAACCTGAATATTAAGCGTATTTTTTGTCGGATTAGGATATACCGAAATATTAGTGTCGGTAAAATAATCTTCAACGCTCAATACGGCATTCGACATATAAGTGACTTCTCCAAAGCTATAATCTCCACCGCTAGCAATTGGGTTGCCTTCTAGAGTTGTCAAAGTATATGATCCTGTTCCAGAAAAACAACAAATTCCGTCGCCATAGCTATCAGCAATTTCAAAAGTATAGCATTCGTTTGTCGACACAGTAAAATTGTAAGTAAACGTTTGGAAATCGTCATCGCTGGTGTATGTCGGACTCGCATATAAAACACTATCGTTACTATCTTTTAATTCCCATGAGGTTTCGTTAGCCCAATCATCTGTGGTTAAGGTTAACACAATTTCATTGGTTGAAATAGCTTCACTTCCAACTTCTATATAGTTTTCAAAAACCTTAGTGATGGTGTTAGATCCATTAGAAGCTGTTAAAGCTACATCATATTGTCCTGACGTTGTATAGGTATGAGAAACGTTTTGAGTGGTATAATCGATAATATCATCACCATCAACATCCCATTGCCATGAGGTAGCACCAAAACTAATATCGGAAAATTCGACATCTAAAGTCGGATCACAATCTCTATCAAAGTTTGACGCAATTCTAAGATTAAAGCTTGGGCAAGCCATGTCAAATCTCGATGCTTGATAGACGCCATAAATTCGGGCATATTGTTGTTCAGAAAACTCTGTACGACATGATTTGCGTGAATACGACATAATATTAAGTTCATTAGGCGCAAAGAAATCACCATTAGCATCCGTTGCACTTCCAACATAAGTACAAGCTGTAGATACGTTATTAAATCCTAATTGCGGATCTGCAGGTGTATCGCAAATAAAATCACCATCGGTATCACAGTTAGACCCATCAACCAATTCAGTCGTTAATGCTCCATTTGTGTTTCCGTGTGTATGTGATAAGGCAAAGAAATGGCCCATTTCGTGAGATAAAGTACTGCCATTGGTCGCACAAGAATTAGCCATTAAGATTACTTCTGGTCCACCAGGAAAATAAGCATAACCGCATAATCCGCCACCTTCAGTTGTACTAACTGTATTTGCAAAATAGATATTGATGACATTATCAACGTTATTAGGGTTGGTAAGTGCATCTTGTTCATCTGTAGTAAAGTCGAAAAATTCGCTACTGTTTATATAATTAATGCCATCACATAAAAAGAATTCTATGTAAGCATTGGCATAATACGTATTCATGACTGAAATAGCATCATTTAACTGAGTTTCTGTTAATCCGCCAGATCCTGAATCATCTCTAAGAATATGTGCTTTAATAGGGACAGAACTCAAAGCTGAAGAGGAACGAAAATTTGCTCTTTGGTAAAACTCCTGCTCAAATTGTTGAATTTGTGGTAAGAGATTTTTAAAGTATTTTTCAGATTCTGGTGTAGCAACAGTTCCGCATTGTGGTTCAATTTGTGCTGATACAAACAGCATAGAACCCCATATAAATAAAAGGGAAAGGTATCGTTTTCTCAGGGCTGAAGACTTCATAAGTATAATTAGGTTAAAATTCGGACGTAAACATATTAAAAAATCGACAAAATACCTAAATGTATCGATGAATTGCAATTTGTAAGTTAATTTATCAAGACTTTTTTGGTCGATTGCGAACCATCTTTAAGTACTAATCGAACCAAGTATACACCTTTGTTTAACTGAGTAAAATCGACTTGTGTTTGATAGTTTGCATCTTTATATTCAACTTTTGATACTTGTTTTCCAAGCACATCATAAACCAAAATAGATTTCAACGTATTGGCTTCAGAAGTCAGCACCTTAAATTTACCATGTGATGGGTTAGGGTATAAGCCTACACTATTTATGTTTTGAGTATCAACACTAAGTGTTTCATTAAGTGTTATTGTAAGTGTACCAATAGGTTTGCTATTAAAAGGTCCTTGATTGATTAGAACATCAATAGGCACAAATGGCATGGTCACTTGATTAGCTGCTTCATAGGTAGCGCCACTATCTGTTCCTGCATCATAAGGAAATAGATCTATTATTATTTCATTTTTCCAGGTGTTACCATCTCTTAAATTTACACCATTAACGGCGATCATCCAATCCGGACTTGGAGCAATCATAGATACCAAACTTAATAACGGATAATCTGAACTCACTACCACATTACTCAAAGTAGCTGAGCTAATGGCTGCAAAAGGAGAAAAGGGTTCTTGTAACCATTGATTTGCATTGGATGTATTATTAATTTCATTCATAACTTCTGCCATTAACGCATCGTTATGTCCTAATTCGGCAACATTTTTTACGCCTGTAGAGGCTAAAGTACCCATTTCAACAAGTGTGTAATTACTATTATGCGTGGCGCCAACAAGATTTGACCAATGGGCATTTCCTGGGATTGCTGCAGTACTATTACCATTTACAGGATCAACGGTTTCATTTTCCCAAGTACTGGAAAATGTGATATCGTAACTCGCAGTGCTTTGCGCAAAAGAAATTGCGGAAAGAAGCATTATTAAGCACGATACCATGTGTTTTAAAGCTAAAGTAATTTTTTTCATAATGCTATGATTAGTTTTAAGTTTATTATGTCGAAAAAAGAATTCAATTCTTACATTAATTTTTAATTATTTTTATCAAAAAATAAAGACACTGAATTACGATCTTCTCATATCATTTGTTTTTGCCACTTCGGCATTAGCAATATCTCCTGGGCCAGACAATATCTATGTACTTATGCAAAGTATTGTTAATGGAAAAAAATTTGGTTTAGCCACTGTTGCAGGACTCATTTCAGGGTGTTTGGTTCATACGACATTAGTCGCTTTTGGTGTTTCAGCAATTATTAAAGAAAATGATACGCTATTCTTTGTAATCAAACTATTGGGTGCCTTATACCTATTGTATTTAGCCTTTAAAGTATATCGGTCTAATTCTGAATTAAGTCTGGAATCGGGGCAAATTCCGAAGAAAAGCACCACACAGTTATTCAAACAAGGTTTTATTATGAATGTTTTAAATCCTAAAGTGTCTATCTTCTTTTTAGCTTTTTTTCCCGGATTTCTATTTAGTGATTCGATGAGTACTGTGCTTCAGTTTTATGTTTTAGGCTTGTTGTTTATGTTGGTTTCAGCAATTATATTTTCGACCATTGCAGTGTTAGCAGGTTCTATTTCAGACTATATAAAAACGCATAAACGTGTAGGTTTATATCTAAAATGGTTACAAATTATTGTGTTTGTGGGCATTGCTATTATCATTTTTACTTCGGAAAAATAAGCGGTAAAGAATCATCTTAATTACTATCTTTGAAGACGATGAAGAAAGCTCTTAAAATCATAGAATGTCCAAGAGATGCGATGCAAGGCATCAAGGATTTTATTCCTACCGAAACCAAGATTCAGTACATTCAGTCTTTGTTGCGTGTCGGTTTTGATACTATTGATTTCGGAAGTTTTGTATCACCAAAGGCCATTCCGCAACTGGTGGATACAGCCGAAGTATTATCACAACTCGATTTGAGTAGCACCACGAGTAAATTGTTAGCGATTATAGCCAATACACGAGGCGCAAATGATGCATGTCAACATCCGGAAATAGATTATTTAGGCTACCCATTTTCAATTTCTGAAAACTTTCAAATGCGAAATACACATAAAACCATCGCACAATCGGTTGTAACGCTTTCTGAAATTTTAGAATTAGCTAATAAGCACGATAAAGAAGTGGTGGTTTATATTTCGATGGGTTTTGGAAATCCGTATGGCGATCCCTGGAATGTTGATATTGTAGGGGAGTGGACCGAACGCTTAAGCAAGATGGGTGTTAAGATTTTATCCTTGAGCGATACGATTGGCAGTTCAAATCCTGAGAGTATAGATTATTTGTTTTCTAATTTGATTCCGAGTTATCCAGACATTGAATTTGGTGCACATTTACATACAACGCCGAGTACTTGGTTTGAAAAAATTGATGCCGCTTACAAAGCGGGATGTATGCGATATGATGGAGCCATACAAGGTTTTGGTGGTTGCCCGATGGCCAAAGATGAACTGACTGGAAACATGCCAACAGAGAAAGTCTTATCCTATTTTACGTCTCATAAGCATAATAATCTCAATGCGATGAGTTTTGAAAGTGCCTATAACGAGGCTTCAAAAATTTTCAATAGATATCATTAAAAAAGCCCTTACTTAAAAAAGTAAGGACCTTCACTTAAAATAATCAACAATAAAAGTTATTCTTGTAATAAGCTGTACACAAATTCTGGGTAGCCACGCTCACCAGCTTCATTAGTTAAGGCTAAAAATTTAAGCTTATATAGGTTGCCGTCTGTATCATTGACGATATAAAACACATTGTCTTTTAAAGACGGTAGTGTTCCTGGACCACCACCATTTCGCCAAGAACTACCAATTCCGCGTTGGTCATTCTCAAATTTTGTTGGGTCTACATCAGCTAGTGTAAACTCCTCATAGGTTAGTAGATCTTCTTCAGAATCTAACATATAAACCAAGGCATTAGATTTAGAATTATTGACTACAAAATCTGAATAACCATAAGAGCCATACCCTTGAATTTCATTTGTAAACACAGTGAAGTTTAAATCCCACTGTGTGGCTTGCGGTTCCACATTTACAATTGATTGCGTATTAAAACTGAAAAATGTAAAATGATACGCACTGTTTTTAGAGATGGTCATTTCTTCGTGCGTTGTATCGTCTAAGTCGGCATATTGTAAGATATAGTCTGTACCATTTTTTAGCACTCTAATTTTTTTCCAGCCACGGCTATCGTCAGATACATCGACACTTCCCGTTGAAGGTGTTTCAGTACCAACTTCAAATCCAAGATTTACTAAATACACCTTATTATTGGCATCGGTATCTGAAATTTGTGCAATAGCTGTACTTGCTATATTTCCACTTGGTGCATCAATAAATTCCATGTTGGCTTCATCAAAAGTTCCTACTGCAACCTGAGGCTGTAAATCAATAACTTCTTGGGTTGAAGAATTTATAGCATCAATATCTGTACTAGAAAGTTCTGCTGTTGCCATATAAATAGACCCATTGATAACAACTCTAAAATCATTTCCAGAGTAAAAGCCTAAATCCCAAGAATCTCTTTGAGCGCTAGTCGTTGTGTTGGTGCTTAAATCAATATAGACTTGATTTTGTTGATTTGGTCCACCAACTTCTGGAGACACTGCTGCGCCTTCAATTACAATTTCTATGGGTCCCTGCGGACTATCATCATCACTGCTACAGCTAGAAAAAGCAAAAAGGGATATACATAGTGCAAGTTTGAATAATTTGTTTGTCATAATAAATAGTGTTTTAAAAGTTTAAATTATATAATAGTTTTAAGTAATATGATCGTCCGTAGCCCAGTAAAAGAGAGCTGTTATTTGAGGCATGAGTTCCTCCAGATGTAGCATTGCTAACATTCACATTCGTCACATCTAATAGATTTCGTGCGCCAAGGGTGAGGTCTATGGTATTATCGAAAAATGATTTTTTAACCGAAGCGTCAAGCCAACTGTAGGTATCTGTTGTCGCTTTAGAGAATAATGAGTTACCATTTTCATCAGTGTCAGTGGCCACATAATTTTGCTGTTCCCCATTATATTTAAGAAGGATGGAAAAGGACGTATTCCATTTTTTATGGAAATAGGAAGCACTGGTATTAATTTGAAAATTGTATAAATAGTCATCTTCTCCATGAACTTCATCTTCATTAATTCTTGAAATTCCTTGAAGCGTCGCGCCTAAATTGAAAGAAAATCTGTTAGTTTTTAAGCTGTTATCGAACGTGATGCCTATTAATTTAAATCGGTCAATATTGATAAATTGATATTGTAGAGGTGTCGTGTTTACAATAGCTAAATCAATTTTATCTGAAAGATTGATATAACTGAATTTTAAATTGTTTACGAGTGCTATATCATCAAACCAGCTTCTCTTTTTGAGGTTGATAAATGCTGAAAATCCATTTTCGGGATTGAGATTTTCATTACCCTGAACATCATGATTGGAGTCTACAAAGTAATAGTACAATTCCTCAAAATTTGGAACTCTGTAAGAGGTGCCTATATTAGCGCGAAGTTCAAAGCCATCAGCCATTAAATAGCGGGTACTCAATGATCCTAAAAGTTTAGAATCAAACTGTGAATTGTATTCATATCTAATACCTGGTCGGATAGAAAAATTGTTTGAGAGTTTTAATTCTGAAGAACCAAATAAAGCGATATTGCTTTGTGTGTTTGTTTTATCTTCTTGAGTGACCTCACCAGAAGCTTGTGTGTCAAAACCTTCAATATATCTTGCTTCATAGCCTAATTGAAAATTGTAGAAATCACTTTTGACTAAATTTCCGATGGTCCCTTTAGAAAATAAAACTTTGCTCGATTGATAGGTGTCTTCGGTTTCGTTACTTCTTTCTTGCGATAAAATAAAGTAGTTAAATTCGTTTAAGTTGCGTTTTTGTTGCTGATAAGACAGTGCAATATTATAATTGGCACCCGAGTTTAAGTGACCATCAATATTTAAATTGTTGAGCCATCTATTGGTTCTAAAAATGCGATCTGTAGCCGATGGATTACTGGTTTGTGTTTCGGTATCAATATTAGCTCTAACGGCTGCATCGTAGTAATTTAAACGTTCGTTAAAGTATTCGAATTTATAAAACAGTCTGAAGTTTTTAGCTTTATAATTGATTAAAGCATTGGTCACTATTTGATGCTTTGGTAGCCATTCATAACCTCGTAAACCATCATTTTGATAATAATCGCGACCTTGTCTGTTATCAAAAAAACCAGCAAAATCATTTCGGTTAAAACCTATTTTTGCAAACCAATTATCAGTAATATTATGAGCGATATTTATGGATTGAATATGTCTTCCTTCATCAAACCATGCGTACTCATCACTAACAGTTTCTTCTTGTATGTAAGTTTGGATTTTCCAATCGTCACTAGTTGATTTTTTAGTAATAATATTTATGACTCCAGAGACAGCATTCGCACCATATTCAACACCCATGGAGCCTTCAACAATTTCGATACGTTCAACATCATCTAGATTTATTTGGGTTAAATCGATGTTATTTCCTAAGCCATTATCACTTACTAATGGTACATTATCTATAAGAATATTAAAGTATTGTGCATCTAATCCGAAGAATGAAATGGTTGATTTTCCGGTTTGAGAATTCGGAATAATCGTAAGGTTAAGATTAAAGTTTAATAGGTCGGCTAAGTTATTTGCGGCTTGTTGATCGATTTGTTTTCGGTTAATCACAATCACATTATGAACTGATTTTTTTATAGACTGCGGATTATATTGTCCTGTAATCACTACCTCTTCTAATTTTTCGAGTAGCACAGAATCTTTAGCTACCTCTTTGATTTCCTGAGAAAAAGAAAATCCGATAATAAAAAGTGAAAAATAAATACTGAAATTATTTTTATTTAGACTCATTCTTGATTAGATTTGCTGCAAATATAAATACTTATTTTAATTCAGTCTAAATAAGAACAAATAAATTTCAATTTTTTTTAATCACAAAAAACAAGCACTTAAAAATGAAACAAATAGCAGGTTTACTCGTATTAATTTTAACAGGTTCATCACTTGGAAATGCTCAAAACAAAAAGGAATTGGATAAAGAAGCCATTAAAAATATGTGTGGTTGTTTTGAAGTGACCTTCAATTTTGCAGAAACATTTTCTTTCAGCCAGGATTCACTTTATAAGCCTTCTAAAACTAAAGTTGACAAAGGTTTAGAGTGGGCACAATTAATAGAAGATACCGATAACAAATTATCAATTCAGCATTTATTACAGGTTGGAAACCCTTCAAATCCTCACATCGTTAAACACTGGCGACAAGATTGGTTGTTTGAAAATACCGACTTCTACATGTTTAACGGTGATAATGCCTGGCTTTTTGAAACTAAAAAGCCTTCAGATGTAAAAGGACAATGGACTCAAAAGGTGTTTCAGGTAGATGATAGTCCGCGTTATGAAGGTTCTGCAACTTGGGTTCATGTGGATGGAAAAAGCTACTGGGAAAATACGACACCAGCACCTTTGCCGAGGCGTGAATATACGAAGCGTAGTGATTATAATGTAACGCTAAGAGGTAACAGACATGAAATTACAACTTATGGTTGGGTACATGATCAGGATAATGATAAAGTGATTCGTGAAGATGGAAAAGACGATGTGATTTTAGCCAAAGAAAAAGGCTATAATACGTATGTAAAAGTTGATGACAGTAGATGTCAGGCTGCAGCAGATTGGTGGAAAGAACATCAAGATAAGTGGGGAAATGTCAGACATAAATGGGATGAGGTTTATAGCAGGAATCAGGATTTGACTTTAGCTTCTAAAGTCGACAATAAATTGTTGTTTAAGTATTTGTTTTCTGATGACATAAGTGAAGAAAAAGATATTGATAGTGTCATTGAATCCTTTGTAAAAAAATAAGATGAAGCAGTTTAAAATATATACCATCCTTATGGTACTTTTAATAAGTGCCTATGGTTTTTCTCAAGATAATATTTTTTTAAGTCGCGATTATTGGAGTACTAATCCTTCCATTGAAAGTATCGATTTAAAAATTAAAGAAGGTCACGATATCGCTGAGGCCAATAGCAACAATTTTGATGCTGTGGTCTATGCTATCCTTCAAAATGCCCCAAATACTACCATTAAATATATTCAGTCTAAAAAAGGAAATGAGGTCAATAAGCTCACACATGATGGGAGAACTTACATCTTTTGGGCGGCTTATAAAGGAAATGTCGAGTTTATGAAATATCTGCTTAGTAAAGGCGCAAAAACAGATTTGACAGATGATAAAGGCTACACAATTTTGAATTTTGCAGCATCGTCTGGGCAACCAAACACTGAAGTCTATGATGTATGTCTGGCCAATGGCGCTGATCTTAAAAAAGACCTGACTCCAGATGGTGCTAATGCTTTACTGTTAGCTGCTCCAAGCGATAAGAACTTTAAGCTGATTGATTATTTTCAATCGAAAGGTTTAGAGCTTAATAGCGTAGATAATGAGGGTAATGATGCATTTAATTATGTGGCTAAGACTGGAAATATAAAGCTTATGAATACGCTACGCGATAATGGCGTCAAAGGAAACCATCAGGCCTTTTTGTTTGCTGCCTATGGAACACGAGGAAAAACAAATGGCGTCGAAGTTTATAAGTATTTAGAAACTGTAGGTTTAGATCCAAATATATCAAATGGTGAAGGTATATCGCCATTACATATTGTTGCGTCTCGAAGTAAAGATCTCGAATTGATTAATTATTTAATAGACAGAGGTTTGGACGTAAGCACCAAAGATTTCAATGGTAATACTGCTGTTATGAACGCTGCTTCAAGAAATACTATTGATGTGGTTAAAATAATGGTTGCTAATTTAAAGCCCATTAATACGACCAATAAAAAAGGACAGTCGGCTTTATCGTTAGCCGTTCAAAACAATACGTCAGATGTTGTCGCATTTTTGCTTGACAAGGGTTACGATACCAAGATTGTTGATGCTGAAGGCAATAATTTAGCCTACTATTTGATTCAATCCTATTCAGATAGAACGAAATCCGAATTTTCTAAAAAGCTTGAGCTATTAAAGGCCAATCATGTTGATGTATCTGCTGTTCAAAAGAGTGGAAACACCTGGTTTCATCTGGCGGTTGAAAAGCAGAGTATGGCGATTCTGAACTTAGCACTACAAATGAATCAGGATATCAATGCTAAAAACAATGAAGGGTATACAGCTCTACATTTGGCTGCGATGAAAGCAAAAGATGATACGGTTCTTAAGTTTCTTTTAGAACACGGAGCAAAGTCAACTATAGTCACAGACTTTGAAGAAACAGCTTACGATTTAGCTAAAGAAAATGAGTTACTTCAACAGCAAAATATTTCAGTAGAATTTTTAAAATAGAAAACATCATATGAAAAATTTACGTTTAATACTGCCTTTATGTATTGTCGTTTTCGGACTCATGTCTTTTAAAACCTTAACCGAATCATCAAAGTATAAATGCATGATTCAAATGAAAAACTATTCAGGTGAAGGTGCTTATATCGTCATTTCTTTAATCAATCCTGAAGGTGAATATGAGAAAACCTTGTATGTGAAAGGTGATGATGATGAATGGTATAATACGGTAGAATCCTGGTGGGATTTCTACGGAAAAAGACGAACAGATATCGATGCGATTACTGGAGCTACAATTAGTGGTGGAGAACGCGCAGTTTCTGTGATAGAAATTGATGATGCTCAACTTGATAAAGGCTATAAACTCAGATTTGAATCGGCCGTTGAAGATCAGGAATATTATAAAAACGATGTTGAATTTGACCTAACATCTCAAAATGTAAAAAGCAAAATTGAAGGGAAAGGCTTTATTAGATACATACGAATGATGCCTCAATAAATCTATTGCGAATGACCATGTCTATCTGGAGATTCAGTCATTTTTTACTGGCTTTAATATCTTCTGTTTTTATTGTTTTAGCTTCGGTTACTGGTATGATTTTGGCTTTTGAGCCCATTTCAAATCAGCTGCACTCTTATGGCTTTAACGATGAGGTTACAATCGCTACAACTATTGAAAATTTACAAGGCCGCTATGATGAAATTATTACTATCGAAACCGATGAAAATGATTTTGTCGTAGCTTCTGTAATAACCAAAGCGGGTGAAAGTGAGACCTTTTATATCAACCCTGAAACGGGAGAAAAGTTAGGTGATCTTATAGAAAAAGCACCACTATTTAGTTTTGCGACTAATTTGCATCGTTCCCTGTTTTTAAAATCAACAGGTCGTTTTATTGTTGGTTTAGTGTCCTTTTTTCTGGTACTAATGGCTATTTCTGGCATCATGCTCATCCTAAAACGACAAGGCGGAATACGTCGTTATTTTTCTAAGGTTGTCAACGAAAATTTCGAGCAATATTATCATGTTATTTTTGGGCGATGGCTTTTAATTCCTATACTTATTGTTGCATTGACAGGTGTGTATTTATCCTTGGAGAAATTTTCAATGCTTCCAGAAACTCATCTATCACATGAATACCCAGAGACGGAAGATGCTGAACCTGATACGATTTCCATTTCAGATTTTGAGGTTTTTAAGACCTTAAAACTTGCCGATGTAAACAGTCTGGAGTTTCCTTTTTCTGAAGCTGTTGACGATTATTTCTTTATCAAACTGAAAGATCGGGAGTTGTTGGTCAATCAATATTCTGGTGTGATTATAAGTGAGCAAGATTATCCATTAGTCACTTTGTTGTCACAATGGAGTTTATTGCTGCATACAGGACAAGGGACGATTTTATGGTCTGTTGTATTGTTTCTGGTTTGTGTGGCTTTACTGTTTTTTATCTATTCGGGTTTTGCAATGACATTAAGCCGTCCTAAAAAGACTAAGGTTTCAAGAAATAAGTTTACCAAAGATACTTCAGAGTATATCATTCTTGTTGGCTCAGAAACAGGAAGCACTTTTAGTTTTGCAAGCTTATTTTATGAGGCCTTGATTGCTCAAGGTAAAACGGTGTTTATGGCTTCAATGAATGCTTATGCCAGTTATAAAGAAGCCAGACATCTTTTTATTTTCACATCTACCTATGGTGAAGGTGATGCACCGTCAAATGCCAGTAAATTTGAAGATTTAGTAAAACGAACCGCTCAAAATCATACGATAGATTACGCTGTCTTAGGTTTTGGTTCGTTACAATATTCAGATTACTGTAAATATGCTGAAGACGTCGATGCCTTATTGACATCACATAAAAACTTTCAGAAGAAACTGGAAGTGTTTAAAATTAATAATCAGTCGTTTGATGCTTTTCAGAACTGGATACAACAATGGGAAAAAGCTTATGGTCTCACACTTCAGATTAAACCACCTAAATTGATTCCAGATTCAAAATACACGAGACAATTCAGAGTTGTTGAACGTACCGAATTAAATGAAGATGCTACTTTTATGTTGCGATTACAACCAATAAAAAAAGTTGTATTTCAGTCTGGAGATCTGTTAGCGTTTCGACCAGATGACTCTCAAGCTGAACGTCTGTATTCTATCGCTAGAATAGGAGATGAGGTGTTGTTGAGTATCAAGAAACATGAACAAGGCTTATGTTCTTCCTATTTAAGTCAACGACATACAGGTGATGTTATTACAGCAACCGTTCAACCCAATCCTGAGTTTCATCTATCGAAATCTTCAAACACCATTTTGATTGCCAATGGCACAGGAATAGCACCATTTTTAGGGATGATTCACGACCCAAAAACTAAAAAGAACCGTCATTTGTTTTTAGGCTTAAGAACCCAACAATCCTTGCAACTCTATTCAAGATATATTGATCAGGCTTTAACAAATCATCATTTAAAAACATCTCAAGTGGCATTTTCACAAGACAATTCAGTAAAAGTTTATGTACAAGATTTGATCAAACAACACGATGAGTTTATTGCTAATCATCTTAAAAACGGCGGCATCGTTATGATATGCGGATCTATAGTTATGCAAAATCAACTATTTGAGGTTCTCGATGCTATTTTGCAAGCCAGATTAAACCTGTCCATTCAATACTTTCAATCCCGAAGTCAAATCAAAACCGATTGCTATTAAGGGGATTTAATACCTGTCTATATTTTAAGTACACTGTCTTAATTACTGATATATAGAGCGCTAGAATTTTTATTTAAATTTAATCTAAATAAAGTTTGAATATTTAATACTGTGTTTTATTTTTGCACTCGAATTACATTAATTATTTGTAACAAGTCTAAATAAAAACAATACAACCTAAAATCAAATGAAAAGATTAGCTCTAAGTTTATGTGTCATAGCAAGTATATTCACATCGTGTTCAAGTGATGACGATAATAATACTGGTCAACAAATTGAAACACCAATCACCTACAGTTTTGAAAGAAATGGAGAATCTACAGTAAATTTTGGTGGTCAAACCACAAGAATTGCCATGGCTGGAGAATTAGCATCTGCCTTATTAGATAACACCAATACGGAAGCTCAATTAGATGGTATGTTTGCTCATGTTGAAGGGGAAGCTGATTTTTCTGATGCTGATTTAAACGCTTCTGATAAAAGTATCCGTTCGAAAGTTGCTGCTTCTAAAGATTTTTTCTCTGCAAATGCGACACTTTCAGCTGCAATCAAAGCTGAATTTGACACATGGATTGAAGATCAGGCGACAACGGTGTTTCCAAACTGGGATGCCACTGCTACTGCTGGTTCTGCAGGACAATTGCAACAAGCTGGAGGTGGTTCGATACGTTATATTAACGGAAAAGGTTTTGAATTAAATCAGGTAGTCGCTAAAGGATTAATTGGTGGTTTAATGACCGATCAAATATTAAATAATTATTTAAGTCCAGCGGTGTTAGATGAAGGTTCTAACATCGAAAATAATGACAATGATATTGTTGAAGACGGTAAAACCTATACAACCATGGAACACAAATGGGATGAAGCTTATGGGTATCTTTATGGTGCTGAAGCTGATGCGACAATGCCAACACTTGGAGCCGATAGTTTCTTGAATAATTATTTAAACCGATTAGAAAACGACGAAGATTTTGCAGGCATTGCACAAACTGTTTTTGATGCATTTAAATTAGGTCGTGCAGCAATTGTTGCCAAAGATTATGATTTAAGAGATGCACAAGCTGAAATCATTAAAGCTCAAATTTCAAAAGTTAGTGCTGTAAGAGCTGTACACTATTTACAAGCTGGAAAACAAAAACTAGCCGAAAATGATATGGCGAGCGCTTTTCATCAGCTATCTGAAGGTTTAGGGTTTATCTATAGCCTTCAATTTACAAGAGAACCAAATTCTACCCAACCGTATTTTACGAATGCAGAAGTGACAGCATATATGAATACGCTTTCTGAAGGTAACGGATTTTGGGATGTTACTGCTGAAACTTTAGATACCATATCTCAAGAAATTGCTGATCGATTCGATTTTACAGTCGAAGCAGCTAATTAATATAAATTATTAGAAATGCCTTAGTGTTCATTAGGTTGAACTCTAAGGCTTGATTATCTTTGCAAACTGAAAATAAATTAAGGATGTTAAAAAAAGTTGTTTTAAGCGTTTTCACAATAGCTTTGTTAGTGGCCTGCTCATCGTCTGATGATTCCAGCGGAAGCACTAACGATAATTTCAATCGCCAGGCGATGTTAACTAATTGGGCTGATGATATTATCATTCCAGCGTTTCAAGATTTAAGTTCAGATTTAGCAAGCTTAACCTCACAAAAAGAGACGTTTATAGCAACACCTAATCAAACTAATCTCGACCTTTTGAGAGCTGCTTGGTTGGAGGCCTACAAAACTTGGCAGTATGTTGAAATGTTCAATATTGGTAAAGCGGAAGAAATTAACTACGCATTTCAAATGAATATTTATCCGACTAACGTCAACGATATTCAAAACAATATCAGTTCTGGAACTTATGATTTAGCTAATGTTAATAATAACGATGCTGTTGGTTTTCCTGCTGTAGATTATATGTTATATGGCATCGCCGATAGTGATGTCGAGATTTTAAATGCCTATACAGCTGCTGCAAATTTTGAAGCTAATAAAACCTATTTATCTGATTTGGTGGATCAAATGCAAGCGTTAACGACGACAGTTTTAAATGACTGGACAACGTCTTATAGAAATACCTTTGTAAATAGTACAGCAAATACAGCGACCAGTGCGACTAATAAATTGACGAATGACTTTATTTTTTATTACGAAAAAGGACTTCGTGCTAATAAGTTTGGTATTCCTGCAGGTGTGTTTTCATCAACACCTTTAAATGATAAAGTTGAAGCGTTTTACAATAAAGAGGTGTCTAAAGATTTAGCATTAGTGGCTTTACAGGCAGTACAAGATTTTTTTAATGGTAAAGCTTATGGTAGTTCAGTGACCGACGAGAGTTTTGCGTCGTATTTAGAGTATTTAAATACCATTAAAGATGGTGAAGATTTGAGTACGCTAATCAACAATCAGTTGAATACTGCCAGAACCAAAATTCAAATATTAAATACTAATTTCTCGCAGCAAGTAGAAACAGATAATACTAAAATGTTAGAGGCTTATGACGAACTGCAACGTGCTGTTGTACTTTTAAAAGTTGATATGATACAAGCCATGAATATTAGTGTCGATTTTGTAGATGCAGATGGCGATTAATTGCAGATAACATAATACAAACAGGATTCTTTAGTGGTGTGCCGCTAAAGAATCTTTTTTTATACCAATATCTCAAACAGACTAAAATATACAACACATTATAAGATGGTTGCAAAACTAAAATCCTATGTCAATACTACTACAAGTGCAGCACCTTTGGCTGTGTTTCGTGTGTTGTTTGGACTCATGATGTGTTTTAGCATTATCAGGTTTTGGTATCATGGCTGGATAGAAAAACTGTATATCGCACCAAATTTTCATTTTAAATATTACGGATTTGAATGGTTGAAATCACTTGGATCTTATAACTACCTATTATTTGCAATCTGCGGAATCGCAGCAATTTTTGTAGCATTAGGTTTTAAATACAGAATCGCCATTGTTACTTTTTTCCTCAGTTTTACTTACATAGAGCTCATTGATAAAACCACCTATTTAAATCACTACTATTTTATAAGTGTCTTGAGTTTTTTGATGATTTTCCTGCCTGCAAACGCTCAGTTTTCTTTAGATAATTTACTTCGGAAGAAAAGCTACACTCAAATTCCCAGATGGTGTATAGACAGTATTAAGTTGCTTTTAGGCATTGTCTATTTTTACGCAGGAATTGCAAAAATCAATAGTGATTGGCTGTTTAAAGCCATGCCTTTAAAAATATGGTTGCCATCAAAATATGATATACCATTTATTGGTAATAATTTGATGCAACAAGACTGGTTTCACTATGCGATGAGCTGGTCTGGAATGCTGTATGATTTGTCGATTCCATTTTTATTACTCTTCAGAAAAACACGTACGATGGCATTTGTTTTAGTCGTGTTCTTTCATGTGTTTACGCGTATTTTATTTCCAATTGGGATGTTTCCGTATATCATGATTGTTGCCACTTTGATTTTCTTTGATGCCAGTACGCATGAGAAAATTATTACACTTATAAAGCGATTACTAAGTCCTTTCCGAAGCCAACTAAAAACACCTCAACCACAAGAGATCTATCCATTTACTTATCTGAAGCCCATCAAAACAATTCTCATTGTATTCTTTGTATTTCAACTCCTAATTCCGTTTCGATATCTTTTGTATCCAAACGAATTGTTCTGGACCGAAGAAGGCTACCGTTTTTCATGGCGCGTGATGTTGATGGAAAAAGCTGGATTAACCACATTTAAAATCGCTAATGCTGAAACCGGACATTATTTTTATGTGGATAATACCGATTTTTTAACGCCTTTTCAGGAAAAGCAAATGAATTTTCAACCAGATTTTATTTTAGAATATGCCCATTTTTTAGGAGATCATTTTAAATCACAAGGCCATGAAAATATTCAAGTTTTTGCCGATAGTTATGTTGCGCTTAACGGAAGGTTGAGTCAGCAATACATTGACCCAACCATAGATTTGTATCAAGAAAAAGAATCATTTAAACCCAAACACTGGATTTTACCATTTAAAGATGACATTAAAGGATTTTAAATTTCACATCGTATTATTTTTATTGAGCTTACCTGTATATGCTCAGCATCAAGTTTCAGGTTATATCACTCACGGAACAACAAATGAAGCCATTAGCAATGTTGAAGTTTACGATAAGGTTTCCGGCTTATTAGCAACATCTAACGACCAAGGCTATTATGAGTTGTCTTCAGGTAAAACGGAGCTCACCTTAGTGTTTTATAAGTCAGAATTTGAAATTCTGGAACTCAAGCAAACTCTGGATAGCAATAAGAATCTTAATGTGGTTTTATTACCCTTACAGGAAAACCTTTCAGAAATCATAATAAAAGCTAGAAGCGCCAAAATTTTTGAGTTGAACAGGTTAAAAGATGTAGAAGAAACGGCCATCTATGCTGGTAAAAAAACAGAAGTAGTACTTGTCGATCAATCGCTTGCTAATCTGGCGACTAATAATGCCCGACAAATTTATAATCAAGTTGCAGGATTAAATATTTATCAAAATGATGATGCCGGATTACAGCTCAATATTGGTGGTCGTGGTTTAGATCCTAATCGTACAGCAAATTTTAACACGCGACAAAACGGATATGATATTAGTGCCGATGTTTTAGGCTATCCTGAAAGTTATTACACGCCAGCTGCTGAAGGTTTAAAAGAAATCCAGGTGATTCGAGGTGCCGCTTCTTTACAATATGGTACTCAATTTGGAGGGCTCATTAACTTTAAAACCAAAGCACCAAATCCAAATCAACCTATCGAATTAATTACTAGAAACACACTTGGGAGCTATGGTCTATATACCAATTTTACGAGTCTAAGCGGTACGAAAGGAAAATTTAGTTATTATACTTATTTCAATTATAAAACAGGTGATGGATTCAGACCTAATTCGGAGTTTGAATCTAAAAATGTATTTGCACATTTAGGCTATCAGTTTAATGAGAACACTAAGCTTTCCGCAGAATTCACGCATTTATATTACCTCGCACAGCAAGGTGGTGGTTTAACAGATGCGCAGTTTAATGAAGATGCCTTTCAAAGTAACCGAGAACGTAATTGGTTTAAGGTTAACTGGTTGTTGTATAACCTGAAATTAAGTCATAAATTTTCAGATAAAACCAATGTGACGTTTAATGCTTTCGGACTCAATGCATCACGTGATGCGCTTGGGTTTAGAACCAATCGTGTCGATCAGGTAGATCCCAATAATGAGCGTGATTTAATTAAAGGGGATTTCAAAAATTTTGGTGCTGAAGCACGTGTGTTAAGTCGTTATAAGTTATTCGGAAAGGATGCGACTTTTCTTATCGGGTCTAAGTTCTACAAAGCAAATAATACCGAACAGCAAGGTCCAGGATCTGATGGACGTGGTCCTGATTTTAATTTTTATAATGACGACTTTCCGAATTATCCAGCACAGTCACAATTTGATTTCCCTAATCTGAATGTCGCCTTATTTGGTGAGCACATTTATTATGTGAATGATCAGTTTTCGATTACACCCGGATTTAGATTTGAATACATTAAAACCGAAAGTGAAGGCTTTTATAAGCGTATAAATACCGATGCAGCTGGTAATGTTATCTTCGAGGAAACCGTGACCGACAATCGTGATTTTAAGCGCGATTTTGTATTACTCGGATTGGGTTTAAGCTACAAACCCTCAACACGCTTAGAGATTTATGGAAATATTTCTCAAAATTACCGCTCGGTGACCTTTTCTGACATAAATATCAATAATCCTGCTTTTGCTGTAAATCCGGATATTACTGATGAAAAAGGATTTACTGCTGATATTGGTTTTAGAGGGAACTACAAAAACCTAGTATCGTATGATTTGGGTGTTTTTGCCTTGTTTTATAATGGAAGAATTGGATTTATTCAAAAGTCATTTGATGATGGACGCGTTATTAGTGAACGTGGTAATGTTGGTGATGCACGAATGTTTGGGGTTGAATCTTTGGTTGACTTTAACTTGAAGAAAATTTTTAAAATGAATAATGATTTTAGTAGTAACTACTTTATCAATGCGTCATTCATTTCTTCAGAATACACAGCGTCGCAACAAGCAGGAGTAGAAGGAAATCAGGTTGAGTTTGTACCTGATGTCAATATAAAAACAGGTGTTAAATTTGGATATAAAAACCTTCTCGCCAATGTGCAGTATTCGTATTTAAGTCGGCAATTTACAGATGCAACCAACTCTGAAGATGCTAATTTAAGTGGTGTGATTGGTGCCATTCCTCAGTATGATATTTTAGATGTCTCATTATCGTATACCTATAAGCGTTTTAAGCTAGAAGCTGGAATCAATAATGTCTTAGACGAAACGTATTTTACACGTAGAGCTACAGGTTATCCAGGTCCTGGAATTATACCTTCTGCTCCAAGAAACTGGTACACAACACTTCAAATTAAACTCTGATGGGATGTACAATTTAGAGTCAGTCTTAATTTTACTGTGCGTTATTTTTCCTTTTAAAAGTTCATTATCTTCGTAAAAAACAATGATTTATGAATGCTACTATTGAAACATTATTGAATAATCAAATCAAATACGAAGCGCAAGCATCTATGCAATACCTAGCCATGGCTTCATGGGCTGATGCCACAGGGTATAACGGTGTTGCTGATTTCTTTTATAGCCAATCAGAAGAAGAACGCGTGCACATGACCAAGTTGGTGAAATTTGTGAACGAAAGAGGCGGAAAGGTAAGTATCCCAAAATTAGAAGAACCTAAAGCGACTTACAAAGGACTTAATGAATTATTTGAAAAGTTTTTGGAAAGCGAAATGTTTGTAACAGAGCAAATTAATCATGTGATTTATGAATGTTTACAACATAAAGATTATAATGTTCATAATTTTATGCAATGGTACGTTACCGAGCAGCTTGAAGAAGAAGCTATGGCCAGAACTTTACTCGATAAATTAAATATAATCGGTAATGATAAATCGGGACACTACTTGTTTGATCGTGATATAATTACCATCGCAGCGGCACAAGATAACGCTTAAACTTACTGTTAATAACTAACTCGAAAAAGATGCTATGATTAGCATCTTTTTTTTATAAATTTGCATTTATTTAGAATAAATTAAAATAATGCAAGACGAATTGACCATAGAAAATGCTCCAGTAATTATCACTTCATGTGTGTTGTATTGTGACCTCAATAAGAAATCAAAGTGCTGTAAAAAGTATAAGAAAAAAGGGAAAACCAATTGTAGACGTTGCCCAAGACTTTAGGCTATCATTTATTTTTATTCTGAACATATTTTCAATTAAGATTTAACTCAGTCTTAATGTAGTTCCTTATTTATATCGTATATTTGTGCGCAATTATAATTGTAATTGCATCATGACAGCACACGAAAACAAAATTGTTGGAGAAGGTCTTACCTACGACGACGTTCTACTAGTTCCGGCATTTTCGGAAGTCTTACCAAGAGAAGTCAATATTCAAACCAAATTCACGCGTAACATTACTATTAATATCCCTGTGGTTTCTGCTGCTATGGATACTGTTACCGAAAGTAAAATGGCTATTGCCATGGCGCAAGAAGGTGGTATTGGAGTGCTTCATAAAAACATGACTATTGAACAGCAAGCCGAAAAGGTTCGAAAGGTTAAACGTGCCGAAAGCGGTATGATTATCGATCCAGTGACTTTGCCGTTAACTGCTAAAGTGAGTGATGCCAAACAATCTATGGCTGAACACAGTATTGGTGGTATTCCAATTGTTGATGATCAAGGGACTTTAAAAGGTATTGTTACCAATAGAGATTTACGTTTTGAACATCGTGATGATCGGCCAATTATTGAAGTCATGACAGCCGAAAACCTTGTAACAGCTGCTGTTGGGACCTCATTAAAAGATGCCGAGCAAATCCTTCAGCAGAATAAAATTGAAAAACTACTCATCGTCGATGACCACTATAAATTGGTTGGACTCATCACCTTTAGAGATATTACAAAAGTGACCCAAAAGCCAATGGCTAACAAAGATACCTATGGAAGGTTACGTGTGGCCGCTGCAATTGGTGTTACTGGAGATGCCGTTGAACGCGCTTCAGCTTTAGTTAAAGCGGGAGTTGATGCAGTGATAATTGATACAGCGCATGGACATACTAAAGGTGTGGTCATGGTTTTAAAAGCTATCAAAAAGCAATTTCCGAAGCTAGAGGTTGTTGTTGGAAATATAGCTACAGCCGAAGCTGCTAAATATTTGGTAGAAGCAGGAGCCGATGCTGTAAAAGTAGGTATTGGTCCGGGTTCTATTTGTACAACCAGAGTTGTTGCAGGTGTTGGTTTTCCGCAGTTTTCAGCTGTATTAGAAGTTGCAGCCGCTATTAAAGGCTCAGGTGTTCCTGTGATTGCCGATGGTGGTATTCGTTATACAGGTGATATTCCAAAAGCAATTGCTGCTGGTGCTGATAGTGTGATGTTAGGTTCGCTATTGGCTGGTACAAAGGAGAGTCCGGGAGAAACCATCATCTATGAAGGCCGTAAATTTAAATCCTATCGTGGGATGGGTTCTGTTGAAGCCATGAAACAAGGAAGTAAAGACCGTTATTTTCAGGATGTTGAAGATGATATTAAAAAACTTGTTCCTGAAGGTATCGTAGGTCGTGTTCCTTATAAAGGTGAATTGGTTGAAAGTATTCATCAGTTTGTAGGCGGACTCCGTGCAGGAATGGGGTATTGTGGTGCAAAGGATGTAGAGACCTTAAAAACTACAGGGCGATTTGTAAAAATTACCTCTTCAGGAATAAATGAAAGTCATCCTCATGATGTTACCATTACTAAAGAAGCGCCTAATTATTCGCGATAGATTTTTAGACGATCATAATATATAAGCGCAGCCTAGGTTGCGCTTTTTTTGTCAAACCAATTGGAGATATGACTTTGATTAGTAATTTGAAGATGATTAGGTACAATAAAGTAACTATCAGAGAGTATAAACCAAATAGCTTGATTGCTTTTTAAGTATCACATGAGACATCGTCCCAATCCAAATCCAAATAATTAATAAGCCAGTTTAGTGCATAATGGCGTTCGTAAACTACACCAGGATGTACATTCAACTCGTGATTGTTTAATCTGGCATCTACACAAGCCCAATCAAACCTGTAGTATAAGTCATTGGCATCTAAAATTTCCTTTTTAGAACGTATGGTATGACTTTTATCGATAAATATATTTGGGTCTTTCCCAGGTTGCGTCGGATATTGTTCTATAGGAATCTCATTAAGATCGCACATCGTATTCGGGTAATCTAATTCGTCAACAATTTTAAGCGCCCAAAGGAGCGTCCAAATGCCTTCACATTTCCAGGATTCTTGATTTTTTCTTTCGTCTGTTGGATGATTTAAAAACTTAATTTCATCAGGTGTTACATACTGCCAGAGCTTATGACTTTTAAGATATTCTATAGCTTGTTCGCTAGTTATTGCACTAAACGCAACAAGATTGGTAACAGCCAAAATGGTCACTCTTTGCGCGATCTCTTTTGGTGTTCTAATGGTGGTCTCGTCATCAGATTCAATATTAGGAAGGTTATAATTAACTTTGACACCTTTCTTTTCGAGAAACTTAATAGAACGTTCTTTTCGGGATAGAGGTTTCTTTTTAAATAGATTAAACATGTTGCAGGCTTTCAGAATTTAATAGGTTATCAAGATAGTAATTTTATAATCATATCATTGATAGGTGTTTTAACATTATAAGTGTTTCCGAGTTTTGAAATAATTCCGTTTTTGGCTTCGAGTTCCAGGCGGTTTCCGTGACGTAAATCGGTGAGCATAGAACTTCCTTTAGTATCAGGATACGCCAATACCTTATTCATTAGAATATCTACAAAATGAGATTCGATTTGAGCGCCATCAGCAATAGCAACCTGAATGCACTCCTGTAATAAATCTTTAAATTCCTGTTGTCTGTTTTCAGCTTTAAAAATTCTACAGGTATCATTGTGCAAGCAAAGTATGGCACCAAGTGTGGCGCTTTCGCAGAGTTTTTTCCAACTTTCGGTTTTATAATCGTCAACCTGGCGTATGTGTATTTTAGAAGTGTCAAACAACGCTTCGAATTTGGAGGCCAGGCTACCTTTTGGAACTGTAATTATAGGTGTTTTATGTATTTCGTAGTAGTCGTTTTGGGATTGTTGTGTCGGACAATCAATACTGCATTCTAAAATATGCGCTTCAGAAGTAAATTTTAGAAAAGGCGTTTTTAAATGGAGCCCGTTTCTAATAACAGCTACTTTAGTTTTAGAGGAGATAAGAGGAGAGAACCACTGTTGCGCGTCGTTATATTGATGTGCTTTGATACAAACGATTAGCCAATCTAAATTAGGAGATGTCGTCGTTTCGGTTTGAATATCAACCGGAATAGTATAAGTTGAGGTTTTAGAAATTAAATGTAGCTGTTCGCGTTTTGTTCTACTGAAATAGAACAATTCATTCTTGATTTGTTCCTGTAAATGGCAAGCAATGACAGTACCTATAGCGCCAACACCCAAAATGCCTATAGTTGTTTTGTTGTCCATTTAGGGTTTAAAACTTTGGTGTTTTGTGATATTCTTTTGAAGCGGCATTTAAGACTTCAATAGCGCGAATGGCATCCTTTTTATCCACAAAAATATGGTCGTGATAGTAGCCAGCAATCACGTTACAACTGATGTTGTGCTTGGCTAATACTGAAGAAAAAACAGCCGTTAAGCCAACGGCTTCTAGTGACGAATGAATACTTAATGTAATCCAAGTAGCCACATAATGGTAGTCGAGTTGTAAGGTATCAGCTTTGCTTTTTTCGATGATAATGGTGGTACCTTCAGTTTCTTTAAATTCGCAAATGGTCTCGTTTCGATCAATTTTAGACAGGTCTTTTACAGTACAAAACACAAAGTCTCCTTGTTGGTGGATAGGTTTCATGTTTTTGATCAGTTCTGCAATGTTTTTTTCTCCAGACATATTCCGATTTATAACGCTTTGAAGTACTCAAAGATAAGCGATAATGCTCACATGTATTGTAAATGTTTCGGTAAGGACTCAATAAATTCAGTAAACACCTACAATTTATAAAAAACGGCAGTACGTTTTGTAGCTGTATTCAGGTTGATGTTTGTGGAGTCTCTATAGACAAAAACCAATGAGTCATTATTTATTTCTTCAATGAGAAATGATTCCATAGTTTCAGCAGATCCATCAAGTCCCCAATAATTATAAAGTCTGTTGTTTTCAATATACCAACCACCATTATAAGTAGGAAAACAAGCAGAGATATATGCTGTTTCTAAATAATAGGTCTTAAGTTTATTTGCTAAGGTATTTGGTGCTTTTATCGGACAATAATCTTCAAAACCTACAAATTTGGACGCATAAAATTTAATAGAATCGGTTCTGTCTGTATTTCCATAATTAAGCAAGGAGTGGTAGACTATAGAGTCGTTACCAGAATTCAGCTTAAATATTTCATAGCCAAAAGACCAAGTTCCCAGTAAAGTTCTTTCTTGGTCGCTCATTTCACTAAATAGATCAATGCCGCTATACTGATCCGGTTCTGGTGCTAATGTATCACTATTTGAACACGATATAATCACAAGGATTAATATGGCAAGTTGGAAAATAGTTTTCATTTTAAAATATTGACTATCAGTAGTATAAATATAATGAAATTATTTCGTTTTAGTATTGACAACGTCTTTTAGTAGCATTTGCGACGCATTAGAAATGTTAAGTTATGAGATGTTTTGCGCAAAAGATTTTATTCAATCTCTTTATAATTCCCAGAACTGAATTGGTTTTTCTTGTTGGTTTTATAGAAAATGGCAATCTCGTTTTGAACACCCCAATCGGTATCTGGCACAAAAAAAGCGCCTTTAAAATAAAGTCTATTTGATCGAATACCAGTGTATTCTAGTCCGAGTAAAATACACTTGTCATAAAACTCACGAGACAAGCTATCTTTAAACATTTCTTTATGGAATACAGACTGAAAAATTGTGTCGTTATGTCGCTTTAAAATAATGTTGAAATTATAATTATGATAGATTTCTTTGAGGGTTCCGTTCATTTTGGTAATCGAACTATCATTAAGCGAATAGGATTTGATGTCGAGTTGGTGTACAAGATTTCCAATCTTGATGTTTTGGGTGTTTGAAATGGTATCGTAATCTGTTTGCCAGTAAACTACAGATTCTGTTTTTTGAGGTTCAGATTTTAGTTTGGTGACTACTTCTGTTTTTGGAGTTGTGTCTAATGGCACAGTCTTAGACTGTTTTTCCTTACAACTTATCAAAATCGAAAAAGCACATAGCATTGTTAGAAGTGTTTTCATGGTTTGAACTTTTTTAAGATACGTCTAACTTTGATTTATTATTATAAATTGTTGTACTTATTTAATAATCATCAGAATTGTTTTATTTTTCCCATTCGTAGATAAGTTCAAGCCCTTTTCTTACGGGTTCATCTTCATTTTTGCTTTTTTGAAAATCGGATGGTAAATTAGGGTAATTTTTTGCCAAATACATTCCTCCTTTTGTTTGATCTGAAAGTTCTACAAAATCAGTCAGGTTCATTTCTCTTAGGCTATTTAATTCTTGGATTACATTTTGAGCAAAACTTAAAAGTTGTTCCGAATCATAATTTTTTATGCTACTTAATTCCCATTTTAATTTATTTTCTGAATCGTAAATAAGCATTGGAACTCCTTTGAAACCATTAAATTTCCAAGGGCCAAAATCATACTTTAATTCTAAGGCTACATAGGCGTTGTAGGTTCTGCCTCTAAATTCTGTCTCATAAAGACGGCATTTTTGATTCATTATAGTTTTCTCAATATCAGTCTCTCTCCATTTCATTTTAAGTAATTCTTCCTTTGTTTTTACAATCATATTACCAATTACTCTTGATTCAAAATGTAGGCTTTTATTAATAGAGGTTAATTCATATTGCCTACCATTTCCAGCAGATTTTAAATTAATAAATCTGTGATTTCCTATACTATCATAATGACTGTCTTCTAATTTATCTTTAAAATCACTTTTTGTTGTAAAAAAATATTTATCACCTTTAAATTTAAACAAATAGCCTTTTTTTGTCAATTTTTTTCCAAGATTGTAGGTGATATTATATTCAATAAATAAATTAGATTTTTTATCTTCTTGACCAATACAAATGCTGAATATCAATATATTAAGTAGGAATAAGCGGTGTTTTATTTTCATAATTTAGGTTTTAAATTAAGATTTTAGCTGTTTTTATATGGTTAACTTCTCTAAGCCATGAAAATTGCAATGTATTGAACTCGCAAGGGATTCCATCATAATCTTCAGGAAAGTATTCATTACCTGTGTTTCCGTTATTGAATGTTGTTGTTTGATCGATTCCACAGCCAAAAACAGGAACATCATTACCTTGATTTTCAACCGACTTTAAGCTCCAAGTGGCAATAAGTTCATCTTGATTTGTAGTGTTTGTATCATCATCAGATGCACAAGAAAAAAGTATAAGTCCGAAGAAAAGTACGAGTAGTAAGTTTGTTTTTTTCATGGTTTAATGAGGCTTAAAAATGGCTTGTATGATTAATATTTATTGGGTTTTGTTGCTAATATAGGAAAAAGAAAACGAGTCGATAGATAATGGTTTAATTAACCTTCCACATTTCGAATTCTCCGTTTATGATATCCTCAAGATAGCCATCAGCATATTTTTCTTCATAAACGGTCATTTCCCAATTTCCATTGACATATTTTTTATTCTCATCTAGAAAACCAAGGTAATGAATGTCAGGATGTTCAGAAGAGGGGTCTAAAATTATGTTTCCTTTTTCGTCTTTGTAATAATAACAAGGGTATTTCATTACAAAGCTAATTTTATCATCTTCAATAAAACCTTTTACAGTTGCAGGTTTATTAAAAGCATCTTTTGATTCAAGGTCATAGGATATTCCAATAAACGAATTTTCTGAGAGCGTGATTTCTAAGGTGAATTCAACTTTTTGATACTGTTGGGAAGTATCATATGCTTCCAGATACGTAAAAAATCCTTTCCAGTTTTGTTTTAAGTGAACGGTTTTCATCTAATCTTGAAGGATTCGTTTATGATGCGTTGTATTGCTTTGAATAAAGTTTATGAAGTAAGCGAACTATGAATGAAAACTTTAGAGTTTAAAGAAGATATATAGAACTACAATAGATTATATAGAGTTTGAGCACAAGTTCTTACTTTTTTTCTTCACGTAAAATTTTTTCCATTTTACGACCTTTTGCCAGTTCATCAATGAGCTTTTCCATACGTCTACATTGCTTATACAATTCAAATTCATCTTCTATTTCTTCAATACGATATCCGCAAACAACCCCTTTTATCATGTGTGCGTTAGGATGTATTTTAGCTTTTTCAAAAAATGTTCTATAAGTTACTTTCTCATCAATGAGTGTTTGTAATTTATTTGTATCATAACCCGTTAACCATTCTATGACTTGGTTAAGCTCTTCTTTTGTTCTCCCATTTTTTTCTAATCTATTTAAGTAAAGGGGATAAATGGATGCAAATACCATATTGGCGACTTGTTCATTTTTTTCGGCTGTAACTTTCATTTTTTATGATTTTGAATGGATTGCTGCTATTGTGATTGCGTTAGACACGTAGCTTAAAAATACGACTATTTTGATAAAGTAAGCATTTGTTTGGGAGCTACGTTCTTGAGCTGTGTTTTATACATTAAAAATTTTTTAAGCTATCAATTTTTTTAGCCATTTTCTTGCTTGGTTTTAGTTGTTGTCAATCGTTTTATTATAGTTGATTTCGTACAAGTAGGCAACGCATTAAGGTGATACAATATAGTGAATTGTGAGGAATGGTTATGCACTTAGCCAACAGCAACAATTAAATAATATCATTACATTATTGGCAACTGGTTTTTAGGAGTTGTCTACATAAACCTAATTAGATATCATCGTTAATTTCAATCCAATAGCCATTTATGTCTTGAAAGTAGATTTGTTTTATGCCATCTTTTCTTATATAATCTTTGTTTGGTGTATCCAGCCAATCAGAATAATCAATTTTTAATTTTTTTAGATGTTCTATAAATGAATTTATATCGGTTGTGGCTAAAGCAAAATGAACAGCTTTATTAATTTTTATTTCAGAATTGGGACGAGGAATCAGATGAAGTTGTTTTCCCTCATACAGCGATAACCATCTTGTTTTTGAGTTTGAAGCTGTGTTTTCAATTTCTTGAAGTTGCAGTACTTTTTTATAAAACGCAACAGATTCATTTACATTTTTAACTGAAAGCGCTATGTGGTTGAATGAAAAAGTAAGCATTTATTGAGTTTTTTAGATTATAATAATGTTAAAGAAGACCCTAATGTTTAAAGTTTGTTGGTGGCATACAAGTACGCGCTAATTGTTGCATAACAATATAGTGAATAGTAAGAGAAGATTCTGCCCTTAGCTATCAGTAATAATTAATTTTATATGTTATGGCAACTGGTTTTTAATTTGAATAAGCACCAGAAGAATATGTTAGTTCATAGCTATGAGTGTAAATTTCAAATACAATTCCAAATGGATCTTCAACATAGCACATTTTGAAAGGTTTATCATTTGGATAGTATTCCCTTATTGGCATTCTTTGTTTTCCTCCATAAGACAAAATTTTATCAATGAGTGCTTCAATATTTGGGTCTTGTACACAAAAATGAAATAGACCCGTATTGAAAGGATTAAATTCAGGTGCTTCTTTGATGCCATTTGGGAACGAAAATAATTCAATTCCAATTCCGTCTGAAGTTGCTAAATGAGCAATTTCAAATTCCGTCCAATCGTCTCCAAAAACGTCAATACACATTTGCCCAATTGCAGTTTCTTTTTCTTTTTTGACTTTTGAAGGCTCCATGATTATGTACCAGCCCATTACTTCCGAATAGAATGTTACTGCTTCTTTTATATTAGGGACTGTTATGCCGATATGGGAAAATGATTTTGGATAATTTTTATTAGTTGTCATAAGTTATATTTTAGATTGCAAAATTAATCTATATTTGCTTTATTGGCAATAACTTACTAAAAGGTAGTATAGTTACTAAAAAGAGTAAAATACTGATAATTAATAATATAAATCTTAAATTTTGAATAAAGAAAATAGTTGTCCATTGAATTACACAATGAATTTAATAGGGACAAAATGGAAACCATTAGTTCTATTTCATTTATTAGAAGGCGGTTTGCGTTCAGGAATATTACAAAAGAAAATTCCAGGTATTTCAAATAAAATGTTTACCCAAACAGTGAGGGATTTAGAAAAGGACGGACTTATTTCTAGAAAAGTTTTTCCTGTGGTTCCTCCTAAAGTGGAATACACGTTAACGACCAGAGGGAAATCACTTGAGACTATTTTAAGAAGTTTGGATACTTGGGGTTTGAAAGATTGTAAGAAGTAATGTGAGATGTGCTCGATTTCAAACTTTCAGTAACAGCAATTTTATTCAGCTGCTTTTAAATCTAGGTTTTTGGTTTTACTTAGTTCTAATTTTTGAACAGCTAATTTTAGATCTTTTATTTGTCCGTAAAGATTATTCCAAGGTTCAGCATTTATCTGAAAAGTTTCTGTGTTTTTTCCTAGAGCATTTTTATACTTAATAACAAAACCTCTAAAAAAATCCAATTCGATAATTTCATTGATGTTTAGGGATAGTTCTTTTTTTCCGCCAAATAGCGAATAACTTTTGATGTTTATATCGTCCCGATTTATTACAATTTCAAGTAAGATTTTCTTTTCCCTAACCATTAGATACGTTGGGTAAACTAAATAGATGAGCCAAGCATACCATTCAATTGGCTTAAATGTATTTATAAAATATAGTAATAATCCTCCAATTATAAAATTTCCAATTAAACTCCAGAATAATGATAATTTAAGATTCTTAATTAAGTGGTCATTCATTTTGCTATGAGTGAGTTTTGATGCTTGTAAACGAATTTGTGTATGGTTTCGTTACTTACAAATACGCAATAATTCTTTGTGATGCAATATAATAAAAGTAAAGAAGGAACATCATCTTAACCAACTTGCATAGCATTAATTATATGCGTTGTTGTGCAAGGTTTTAATTTTAAAGTCTGAATAGTTTGATTATTGTTTGACTATAGTCGTCACAGAGAATTTATTTTTTGAAAATGTTGTGTCAATTACAAAACTTACCTTATCAGCTGTAAATTCTGGATTATTATTTTTACGTACCAATTTCACAATCCGTTTTCTCTCTTTAATAAAAGTTGATTCTTTTATGGATTGTCCCTTTTTAAATTTCGTTTTATCCATATGAGTGTACAATAAATCTTTAATACTACTATCCGTAACATTATAATCAACCATATCTAATTTATAATCAATTGCAGTAACGCTTGCCTGCTTTGAGGTACTACAGTTAATGAAGCAAGTGATGGATAATAGTGCAAAAATTAATTTAAGAGTTTTCATATGTTTTGAATTTAAGTTTTTATAGTTTCAGGATTCCTAGTATTGGCTGGAACTAAGTTAGCAAAAATGAAAGGAACAATTAGGAAAACCCGATAGGATTTTCCGAGTACACACAGAACCATCAACTAGTTATACACCTTGTTGTGCGTTAGTTTTACTCTCTTTTCAACTAGCAGATGCCCTATCAAAGCCAACGGTTTCTCTATATAGCTGTGGTGAAATTTCAACATTTTTTTTAAAAAACCTACTAAAATAGTATTCGTCATTATAGCCTAACTCAAAAGCAATTTCTTTAATTGTTTTATTGGTTAAATACAATTCTCTTTTGGCTTCTATAATGATACGTTCTGATATTAAATTGGTTAATGTTTTATTGTAATGGGTTTTGGTAAGTTTTGTTAATGCTTTTGGTGTAATTGCTAGCATATTGGCATATTCACTAGCAGAATGCACTGTTTTGTAATGTTTTTCAATATAATTTTTTAAATTCTGTAAAATGAAGGGTTCTTCGTTATTGGTGTTTGTTTTTATTTCAATGGTCTGCTGTTCTGTTTTTAATCTTGATCCGGTTATTAAAAATATTTTTAAATAGGATATTAATAACTCATATTGAGCTAAAGCAGACTTTCTCATTTCGTCTTTGAACAGCTCTATTATCATTTCAAAACTTGCTGCAGCTTTGCCTTCAACTTGAACTATAGGTGGGTTGTAAATATTGTTAAATAATACACCCTGACAAGCAACCTCTTTGTGATGTTTATGAATACAAAAAAAGTCGGGATGAAAATGAATTACCACACCACTTATGTTTGCTTTAGTGCAAAGCATAAATGGTTGGTAAGGTGAAAAGGACAACAACATATTTTCATTAAAATCGTATTCAGAAAAATCAGCTTTTAAGATACCATTCCCTTTTTGGATCCAAATGAGTGAGTAATAATTTAGTCTCTGGATATGGTCAAAAGGATTATCTTTTTCTAAATGATATATTTTAAATGCTAGATTACCCGTTTGCGGATTAATAAGTGTGAAGTTGTTGTTTTGTATCATTATTCAACATTTTACATGAGTTTTCTTTCGCTTTCTTCAATTTTTAAATCGTTTATACTAGCGTAACGTTTTTTCATGAGTCCATTTTCATTAAATTCCCAAAGTTCATTGCCATAAGCTCTGTGCCATTGGTCGTTTTTATCTTGAAATTCATACTCAAATCTAACAGCCATTCTATTTTCTCTAAAACCCCATAGTTCTTTTTTTAGTTTATAATGTTTTTCGTTTTCCCATTTCTTAGTTAAAAATGCAATAATTTCTTCTCTTCCGTTAATAAATTGTGTTCTATTTCTCCATTCAGAATCTATGGTGTATGCGTTTGAGACTTGTATGGGGTTTTTGGAATTCCATGCATCTTCTGCTTTTTGAACTTTTTCAAGTGCAGATTCTAAATTAAATGGGGGAAGCGGATATTTTTTTTCTTGATTCATATCTTAATTAGTTTAAAAGTTATAAATAAAGGAAATATGACAGCCCATATTTCCTTTATTTGCTTTAAATGGTTACAGCTAAAGGGAAATCTACAGGCACTTTAGTGAGATTGTGTAAATAATTCATAGCTGTTTTATCACTCACTTGAAGTATTACATCCACAAGATTTTCTTTAGTATATCCTTGAGCAAAAAAGTCCTCTACATTTTCATTTTTAGCTTTACCTCTGTTTTGAGTGATATCTGCTGCCAATTTTACTAATGCATTTAATTTAGGATTTTCACTTCTTCCTTTTCTTATATCTAATAATTGTTCATCATTAAAGCCATTCATTTTTCCTAATACTACATGTGCACTTTGACAATAAACACATTCATTTACCTGACTTACAATAAGGTTTACGGCTTCTTTCTCCTTGTTGTTTAATGAGGTTTTTGCATTTTGATAGTCTAAAAATCGTTTTAAGCCATTGTCTGAATACCCTATTGTTGCATAAAGATTAGGCACAAATCCTAATGCTTTATTTAAATTGTCAAAAATCTCTTGATTGGTTTGAGATACTTCATCTCTTGTTGGAACGTTAAATTCTGTTTTAGATAAATTTTCCATTTTTTTATTCTTTAAAATTGCTTGTCAATATTGACAATACAAAGTTGATGAAGAATGAAATAGTGTAAAATGGATAATTCTCGTTTATAGATGGACGATTTTCTTAAATACGATTTAATTGTGATTTATGTTAAACATTTCTCTTGTTATTAATTGGGTTTTCTTATACAGGGAATGATATATAACGTGTGGGTGATTAATTGCGTTAGGAAAAACTGAGTTAGTAAATAGAAAACGAACCAGAGGAATATCAGCGAGCATTTTCCGAGTACACACGAAGCAAAGCATGGATTATACCTGGTGTTAGGATTAGTTTTTTATCCACTCAATTGAACTTTTCGACATTTTTTTATAGTCGTGACCTATATTTTTCACAGTATCTATTTCCCAATTAAACTTCCAATTATTTTTATTCTTCAATTCCTTATTCGCGTTAAAAAAGGTGGTTCCACGTTCTAATCTATGTGCTCCTTGTTTCATAGCCAATTCCGTTGTTCTGAAAGTTCCTAAACTAGGGTCATTGTCTAATTCTCCTAATAAAATTATCAATCTTTTATTGAAAGACTTTTGTAAATCTATTTCTGTGTTTTGAATGCCATAGGGAAATTCAAGATCCTTATTCGGTAAACTATAAAATCCAGAATTAGCTGCGATAGCTGTTCCAATTCTGGATTCAGGCATTAGCATTACCATCCTATGTACAAATTGTCCGCCAGCCGAATGTCCAAATATATCATATTGTTCGTTTGTAATACTGTTAACCGATTTGATATGGTCAAAAATATTTTCTACGATCGTATATGCCCACTCGCTTTTTGGGTTTTTAGTGCCAAAAAAAGTAAATAAATTTCCCTCTTGGTAATCATTGGTAGTATATTTCGAAAATTTATTCTCGAATTCTGGTGCGACTATTAACAAATTATTTTTGTCTGCTAATTCTACCCAAGCATTTAAATAGTCTTCTGCATTTCGTCCTCCGCCGTGCATAACAAAAACTATTTGGTCTTTGTCATTCCAATTTTCAGGTTTGTAAGTCCATACCCTAATCGTTTTTCTCTCACTACTTTTATAAGCGTTAATTACAAAAGAGTCAATACCCTTATCGATTTTTTTAATTGGCGTAATTTCAGGTCCTTTTGGTAGTACATATAGGTAAACGTAGCCTGTAACTGAAAGAAGTAAGAGGATTGAGAAGGTATATATAATTCCCTTTTTTAAAATTCTTAAAGCCTTATTCATTTAGTTAAATATTTATGATTGCTCAAATCTAAATCTATTTGGTAATTTACAGAATTTTTTATTTCCGAACTGTATTTTTTCAAGGACGAAGTGTTAATCAAATTAATTTTAATGTGTTTATGTGGCTATTTGTGGTGTTATGTTTAAGTTAACACAACAAGCCAAACCGTGAATTATATATGGTATTTGCAACAGTTTTTAAATCTGTTTAATCTTTTGATAGATTTTCTTTTTAGATTTTTCAAATAGGTCTCCACCAAACTCTTCATTGTCTAATGAGATTATCGAAATATCTTCTATACCCATAATCCCAAAAACGAATTTTAAGTAAGTTGTTTGGTAATTCATATGTTCGTTTTTCTCATTTTCTCCATAACCTGTGTCGCCACGACTTGACAGAATGAACATTTTTTTGTGTTCAAGAAGTCCAACATAATCTCCATCTGGTTGGCCTGAACGGAATTTCCAAGTTTCGTTAATTCTCATAAGTTGATCGATGTAAGATTTTAGTCCGCTTGGAATAGACCAATTGTACATTGGTGTTCCTAAAACATAAATATTATGTTCTTTAAACTCTTTAATCAATTCGTTACTAAACTCAACACCCAATTGATTTTCTTCTGTTCTTTCACTCGGTTTGATAAATGCACTTGCAATCCATTTTTCATCTATAGGTGGGATTTCAGTGAGTCCGACTTCTCTATAAGAAAAAGTGTCTTTTGGGTTTTTGTTTTTCCAGTTTTCTACAAAAAGGTGCGTTAGTTTTCTACTGTGCGATTTTTCATTTCTGACACTTGCATTAATAATAAGTACTTTGTTCATTTTTTTCTAATTTTTGAATAATGAAGCAAAGTTCTATAATGAGAATAAGAAAAATATTGACCTAGTTTAAGATAGGTTATATTTTTTGCGAATTCTGCTCAAAAATTCTGGGGTAATCCCTAGGTAAGAAGCGATTAAATATTGAGGTACTTTATTTGCAATTTCTGAGTAATTTTCAATGAAGCTGAAATAACGTTGTTCGGCGTCCAAGGTGTTATTTGTGATTAACCTTTTTTGTAAACTACCAAGATAATTTTCAAGAATAATTCTAAAAAAGCGCTCTAGCTTTGGGATTTTAATTAACATTTTTTGAAAGGAGTGGTAGTTAATTTGTAGTAGTTCAGTTGTTTCAATTGCTTGAATATTATAGATAGAAGCCTTTTGTTTTTGAAAACTTTCAATATCAGTTGCCCACCAATTTTCAATTGCAAAATATAGAATCTCTTCCTTTCCTGTTTGGGGGTTAATGTAAAACGCTTTTAACACCCCATTAGTAACAAAATTGTCAGTTCTGCAAATTTCACCATTTCTCAAAAGATAATCTCCTTTTTCAAGGATTTTCTTAGTCCAGAAATCTTCAATTACATTTTCTTCTTCAGAACTTAATTTAATGTGTTTTGAAATGGAATTGATTAGTTGTTCTTTCATTCAAATTGTTGTCGATGTAAGGTGTATGACTAGTTATATAGGCTGGAACTAAGTTAACAAAAGAAAAATGAACAGAGGAAAATTCGCTAAGGTTTTCCGAGTGCACACAAATCAGGCAATTGGTTAAACACGCTGTTGTGAGTTTTTATCAATTGGATGGTTTGTTCGTTTTCAATACATTAGTTAAATCCAATTGAAGGTTTTTATTGGTTTTTAATAGATCTTCCAATGCTGTTTTTGCCCAAGATGTTCTTATACCTAAATCGAACAACATTTGTTCTAATTCCACCGTTCCATATTGTTCTTTAAGTTTTGAATAAGAGAACACATTCTTTTCTCTAAGCTCATAATAGCTTAATTGGTGATTATTGAATAATTCTTTCGCATCATTGATTCCATGTTTTGCTAAATAGGGTTTTAAATGTTCTTCTTTAAATTCCGCCATCATATTAAATGCGTCCTTTACGTGTTGCTCTTCTCTAAAATAGTGGTCAATATTATCTAAAATCTGAGGCATTTTGATGTCTTTGGTTAAGTGAGAGTAATTTACCGTTAGAATCAGATCAAATATTCTCGCAGCTCTAATGGTACTGAATTCAGTTATAGAATCGTTGGTTGAAAATCTCTGGGTTTCTTGATAAATATTATTAAGAATTTCTTGATCTTTATTATAGTACACAATGTGTTCATTTATTCGATTTTCATCTATTTGCAAATCCACTAGAATACGACCATATAATTCTTTCTCAAATATTTTAGCTTTCCTTTCCTCATTCCAATTATTAATCTGCAAAGCAATGAGAATACCAATGACCACGAGTATAACTTCTCCAATCGCGTACTTTAAATACCTGCCTGTCCGGCTGGCAGGCTTTCCAGTTTTTCCTTCTGAGAGTAAGTTCTGCCTAATCTTTCTAAAGAATTTTATCATTGGTTCTGAATAACACCATTTACAACTTCTATTTTACCATCCAACTTGCCTTCACTATCATAATAAATAAGCGTACCATTACCATCTTTAAAATCGCCATAATCTAATTCGTTTCCGTTATTATCATTATAACTAATAATGTTCATTAACTTATTATTTTCCCATAAAACTACTTTAAACAATACACCATTTTTATAATATACCGTTTCCTTACCATCCATTAGTCCATTTGAGTAATTGACTATTCTACCCAATTGATGGTTTGGGTAATAGCTTTTCCAAACGCCTACTTGTTTGCTATCTGTATTGGTATGTCCTTCGGATTCAATTTGGCCGTTTTCATAATAAAATTTCCAATAATCAAGATCATTACTTATTTGGTATTCACGTTGAATTTTACCTGTATTTACATTATATTCTTTCATCCAAGTCACCTTGGCTCCATCATAATTCTGTATAGTGAATAACTGACCATTTTCATCGTAGCTCTTCCATTCTCCATGCATTTGATGCCCATAAATGTCATGAAAAGAATAGCTTCCCATAGCTTTAAGTTTACCGTTTTCGTGATAAAACTTCCAAACACCATCTTTTTTTGACGTTAATGATGTGATTGTCCATTTTCCTTCAGATTCTATTTGACCGTTCTCATAATAATACTTCCAGAAATCAGTACGTCGCCCTTTTTTATAGGATCCAATACTTTTAAGTTTGCCATTTTCATAATAAAATTTCCATTCTCCTTCCGCAGGAGGTGGCTGATTTGGGTTTAAGGTAATAGGAGCATTAGGGTTTTTTCCTTTACCAATGGATTTTAATTGACCATTGTCGTAATATTCTTTTTGTACTTCTTGAGCATATGTATTTACAAAAATGATACAAATGATTAATAACTGGATTGTTTTTTTCATACTGATGTGTTTGAAATATGTTAAATGATGTTAGATGTCACTTTACTCTAAAATTGATTTTAGATTATTAATAGTAGCCAATAAATCTTCGTTAGGTTTCAATTTATAAGCTTTCTCAAGTGACTTAAGCGCTTGTTTACAAATATTTTTTCTTTGACTTTTTAATTCTTCATATCTTGCATTGTCCGCACTAGAGGAGCCTAAACTATTTATTTCTTTCATAATTAAAGTTTCATTATCTAAATACAATAAACCTAGATTTAAGCATGCACTAAAGTGATTTTTATCGCAAAGTTTATTGTATAATTGAGTAGCATAATCTAAATCAATATCAGTTCCCATCCCTGTATGGTACATAACAGCAAGGTTATACTGAGCATCTAAATTTCCATTTTTAGCAGCTTCTTTTAAATGAACGATGGCTTTGGTATATTGTTCTTTTTCTAAATACGAAACTGCTTTTTTTAAATGAATAGTCTCTAATGCTTTACAAGTTCTTGAAATGTTTTTATTGCAAAGTTCCTCGTATAATTTGATTGCTAAATCTAAATTCTTCTCAACACCTTGCCCATCTTCATACATCATCGCAAGGAATTGCTTTGCTATTAAATCGCCATCTTTTGCAGCTTCATTAAAATGTGTAAATGCATTTTTATAATCTTTATTGTCATAATAAAGCACTGAGGCTAGTTCTAAATCATATGATCTTTCATTACCATTTTCATCATAATATCTACAAGTTTCTAAATCTAGTTGTCCGTTATGGTGGTAGCATTTTCTTTTTAAATTTCCTGAGTCGTAATAAAATTCTTCTATTCCATCTTTGTTGCCATCTATTAAATTAGTCTTAGATATCATTACCTCATTTTCATTATACTCCTTCCAAAGCCCATTTAATACTATGAATTTTTCTTTGAGGTATTCAAACCCAATAAAATACTGGTAAGGTTCATCATCCGTTTCGCTAACCCTGAAGGTTCGTAAAAAAAAGTCTACAACATAATGATCACCAATAAATACTAATTGTCCTTTCCTGTCAAAATATTTAGTTATGGGTTCTCCAGTGCCATCACCATAATCTGCTAAAGCACTAGAACCATCTTTTGAATAATATTTCCAAATCCCAACTTCTTTGTTATTTTTAACTTCACCTTCTCCAGTAATTCTTCCAGATAGGTTATCTTTTTCAACAGCCATTCCGCTTTTTTGTGCAAATAAATTTGAACACATTGTGATGATTACAACTACTAATACTATTTTTTTCATAATTAATTTATTTGTAAATATTCAGGCTTATCTTTTTTTAAATTGTAATTAGACATTTTATGTGTGCTCTAGATTTATACATTTTATCAGATTTGCTATAATCTTTTTATGAATGTATAATTAATCCTTTTGGAGCTCTATTATATTTTAAGGCTTGACATTTATACTTGCTTTTGGGTAATAAAAATACCCTTAGTAGAAATAAATTTATTTAAGCCTAAACTGTTATTAGTTTTAACTCTATATCTAATGGTACTATTAGATTTACTAAACCTCTTATCAATCTTACTACAATTAACTTCTTGACCTGTTCTGCTAAGTGAGAAACCAAATACGACTAGCAGCCCTAATACGACTTGTTTCTTAAGATTAATTTCTCCAAAGGGGTATTGAAAATACGTCCCTGTTTTTTTATGAAATTGGGTTTAGACGAATTTTAAATAGAATTTTTTAATTGGTTTAGCGGCTGGCCATAATGAAGGCTAACGTGTTGTTTATGATGTTGTTGTATTGGTTTGGTCTAAGGTAGTAAAACAAATCGAATCAAAGGAATATTCCGCAGAAATTTTCCGAGCACACACGAACCGAACAATAAATTATACAGGTTATTGCCAACTGTGCTTTATTTCAATTAGTTTTTCTATCGTTTTATTATTTTTTTCCATTCAACTGAGTTATGAATGTCTTTTAATTCAATAATATAAATTCCAGATTCAAAATTTGATAGATCTATAGAGTCTGAATGAGTACATAAATACATAAGTTGACCTATACTATTATATACTTTTACAATACTAATTGGCAGATTAGATGTAATTGATAAAAGACCATGTGTTGGATTTGGATACAATTTAAAAATTGATTGCGTATTATCTTGAATAGAAAGCTCATCATCAATTATCTCAGTGGAAACAGTATTTGTAATTATCGGTGGATTAAAATCAAAATATATTTCAGCAGTATTGAAAATAATATTACCAACAATAACATCATTCTTAGGCTTTATTTTATACGCTACAAAACCATGAGAATTAAGTTCGTCATTAGTGCTGTCTGGTAAATTAATGTCATCAAAAATAAAATTTATTTCACTGCCATTTGTGATTTCTACTCTGCCTGTATGACTTAAACTCTCAAGTTGCATAGTTGTCCAATCCAATTTTTGATCTAATGTATTGCTAACTCTGACATTTATAGCACTAGCGGTTCCGGTATTTTGAAATCGAATTACATAATGCAAATATTTGTCAACATCTTCAAATAGTATTTCGTCTCCTTCTAAAACTGTAATGTCATTTGGGTCGTAAGAGCCAATAACAGTTTGTTCAAAAGAAAATACGTTATCGTTTTCAGTCGCATCATTGGTAATAGGGTTAATTGTAGCTGTAAAAGCTAAGATATCATCAATATTTGTTGTAGGTGGAGTAAGTATATTAAAATCTAGATTAATAGTTCTAGTTTCAAACGGATTTAAATCTGAAAAATCAAATGTAACTATTCCAGCAGACTGTGAATTTATAGATTCACTAGCTCCTAAAAAATTCATTTTAGAACTGTCAAATTGAAAAGTTATAGAACCAGTCAATTGTTCTGTACCAATATTTTTATAAACTATTTGATAGGATGTATCAAAACCTGGTCTTGGATCATCTAAATCTGGAATGATACTAATATTTAAATCGTTAATAATTTGGATAGGTTCTAAGCAGAAATCTCCTATAAATGAATCATTTGTGTTTGTGAAAGTCACAGCGTAAAAATCAGGATTAGATTGGTAATTATTTTCAATTGGCGAAATAATTGAGACATCATATTCACCACTAACAACATTTATAAGGTAACTGCCATTTTCTTGTGTAAATGAAGCAAAACTTTCATTAAGCTTTTCTGCTATAACTAAAACGTTAGGGATTTCTAGATCATTATCGTCACAACCGTTAGAATTTAAATCAAGTTTTATAGTACCAGTAATTTGATTGACAATGCCTAAATTTTCATGAATGATTATCTTATCAGAACCTGAAGAAATAACATCCATATCTCCATCATTATCAATATCTATGGTAAATACTGATTTTGCAAATTCTACATCTAATGAGATGATTTTTTGAGAACTAAAACTTCCTAGTCCGTTTTGATTTTCATACCAAGCTATTTTTCCATCTCCTTCTGATGCAGAAATAACATCCATATCACCATCATTATCTAAATCACCAGCAGTTACTGCTCTAGCTCCATCTGCATTAGTAGAAATAATTTGTTCTACACCAAAATTACCCAGTCCATCTAAATTTTCATACCAAGCTATTTTATCATCAATATCTGATGCAGACAAAACATCCTCATCTCCATCACCATCTATATCGGCAGAATAGACAGAATATGCAGAATTAGCAGTTAAAGTTATAATCTTTTCGTTAGAGAAATTCCCTAAACCATCTAAGTTTTCGTACCATGCTATTTTATCTTGAAATGAAATAGCAGATAGAATATCCATGTCTCCATCATTATCTATATCTGAAGCATAAACTGAACGAGCAGAAAGAGCATTATCAGTTATTGTATTTGCTGAAGAGAAAGCTCCTACGCCATTTAGGTTTTTATACCATACTATTTCATTATTATTATTTGAAGCAACAACGATATCAATCAAATTATCACCATCAATATCAGCTGATAATAAACATGGTACTCCAGAAATGTCGTTAGCAATATCATTCTGAGTAGCTAAAAAACCAGGCCCTATATTTTCAAGCCAAAATGCATTATTTTCAATATTAGTTACGGCAAAGACATCAACAAAATCATCGTTATTAATGTCTGTGGGTAATACACTATAAATGTTATTATTAAACGTAGATACAAATTGTGGTGAAGGGTTATCAAAATCACCGCTAATATTTTTTATCCAGATCAGCTTATCATGATTAGGATTTGAATAGCCAGACAAAATATCTGTATTACCATCGTTATTAAAATCTGCTTGATGAACAGAGCCTACCTGACCATATCCAACATTTATTGTCAATTTAGGAAAATTAACTCCACTAGAATTATTATAAAACCAAACAACTTCACTCATTTGATTTTCAATACTAGAACCTGCTATTACATCAAAAACTCCATCATCATCAATATCTGCAACACTTATAGTTTTCACATCATCTGAGTTATCTGAAATAATATTTTGGTTACCAAAATTACCATTACTATCTAAGTTTTCATACCATGCTATTTTACCATCATCTTCTGATGCTGAAAGAATATCATTATCACCATCATTATCAAAGTCTGTTACAAATATTGAACGAATTCCATTAATTTCAGTCGTTATAATTTGACTCGATCCAAAATTCCCTAAGCCATCTAAATTTTCTAACCACACTAAACGATCTGAAAGTGTTGAAAATGTATAATATCCAACAATTAAATCCATATCTCCATCATTATCTAAATCAGAAGATGCGATAGACTCAGCCTTGTAAAATTCTAACTGATCTATTATGATTTCATCACTAAAATCCCCAAGTCCATTAAGATTTTCGTACCAAATTATCTTTTCTTCTGTAAATGAATTAGAAATTATATCCATATCTCCATCCATATCTAAATCTACTGATATTACTGAGTGAGGCTCTGCAGTAATTGATATAATTTGTTGGTTTCCAAAATCGCCTAAGCCATTTGTGTTTTCATACCAAGCAATTTTATCGTCATCTCTTGACGCTGAAACAATATCATAATCACCATCTCCGTCAATATCTGCGGATATTATACTTAATACATAATTCAAATCACTTGAAATCATTTGTCTATCGCCAAAATTTCCTAATCCGTCCATGTTTTCACACCAATATATTGTATTCTCAAAGGATGAAGCATAAACAACATCTTTATCACCATCATTATCAAAATCTTCTACAAAAACACTACTAGGCTGACTTGAGCCCGTCTCAATTTCAGCAATAACATTTAGTTTACTAAAATCGGTAGCAGCTTCAAGGTTTTCAAACCATCCTATTATATCATGTGTAGCGACTAATAAATCACTATCACCATCATTGTCAAAATCTACCGAAATAATTTGATGGACATCACCACTTATTTTGTCAGTATCTAAAATGGTATTATCCAAAAACCCAATTTGAGAATTACAAATAGTAAAGCAAAGACAAGCTAACAGTAAAGATAGTTTTAGTTTCATAAGTACATTTTAATTATACACGTTGTTGTGCGTTCGTTAGTTTTTGTCTTTCAGTTCAGATTCAATTAAATTCAATATATTATCTGTGTAATCTAACATTTTAACATACAAGTTTAATCGATTATTTTCAACACCCATTTTCATAAAGAGTGGGTGTAGAATATTTGGGTTATGATATAATTCTATTAATTTTTTATTCTGAAACTCAATATCATTTTTAAAAGCTTTGCTTAAGCCAAAAGATTGTCTAATTCTATTGTCTAAAAATAATCCTCCAATTGATTTAAATTCAATATGTAGTGTGTTTAGTAAATTCATAGATAATGTTTCATCTTCGAATCCTTGATTGATTTCCGCTGAAAATAAGGCTAATTTTGATTTAAGATTTTCACTTTTCAATATTTTTAAATCTCCACTTCCAATCAAAGCTTGATAACTTCCAACAATAGGTTCGGTTCTATAATAATTAAAAGCTCCATAGTAGATAAATCTACCAACAGAGTCTCTCTTATATTGCAAATCTTTTCTTTCTAAGCATTCTATAAGTGATTTACAACTATTAATTACAAACGTCTGTTTATCGATTACCTCTGAATATATTTTTTTGTTTTCAATAAAGTCTTTTTGCAGAGTTTTAAGTATTAATATTTCACTCTTTTTTTCTTTTTGTTTTTCATTCCAATTATTGATACTTAATGCAATTAAAATTCCAATGACCACTAGGATAATCTCTCCGATTGCATATTTAAAATACCTGCCTGTCCGGCTGGCAGGCTTTCCAGTTTTGTTTTTTTTCATGAGGTCGTATCTTATTTTTCTAAAGAATTTTATCATTGGTTAATTATAATGACGCATAACGTGATTATATATGGTTAGAAGTATTAGAGAACTAAGTTAGCAAAAAAGAAAGAAGAGTGCGGAAATTCGGTAGAATTTCCCGAACCATCATTAAACACTATTAACTATACACGTTGTTGTAAAACATTTAATATTTTTTAATAAAAAATCTTTCAAAAATCACACGAATCGCTAACGTTTATGTTATCGATTTCTAGTTCTTTTAAAACAGATTTTATTTTTTCTTCTTCTTTCTTATTGGTACAAATTTGCCTTAATTTCGGAAGATCGTAAAAATCTATATCTTTTGTGTAGCCCTTTATATTTAAGTGTTCTATGAGGTTGTTTTCTAATTTTAGAGCATCTATATTTGGAGAATTAGAAATATCCAAAGAAATTAAATTATTGTCATCACAATATAATTGTGTCAAGTAAACTAAACCAGATGTATTCAATGTTTTTAGATTATTCCCTCCACATCTTAATACTTCAATTTCCAGATTGTTAGAAAGATTTAACTCTGTTAACATATTAGAACCACATTTTAAAACATTTAGGCTAACTAAATCATCTAAGTTTATTGATTTTAATTGATTTGTGAAACAAACTAAAGATTTTAATTGAGACAAATTAGATACGTTTAAATATTGTAACTCATTAAAAGCGCACTCCAGTTCAATAAGCTTAGTGCACTTCGAAAAATCTAATGAAGTTATATTATTTGATTTACAACTGAACTCAGTCATGTGAATCATTTTAGATACATCTAAGGTTTTTAGTTCATTACGAACACAATTTAACTTTTCTACATTAATTAATTTGGATTCGTCTAAGTCAGTTAATTTGTTTGCCGCACAATTTAATTCTATAATGCTATTAGATTTAGGTAAATTCAGAAACTCCAACTCATTATCTGTACAATTTAAATACTTTAGGTTCTCTAAATTTGATACATCAAGTTTTTTCAATTTATTATACCCACAACCTAAGTATTCGAGACTAGTTATATGGTTAATTTCTAATGAAGCTATATCATTACCTAAACACTGAAGAACTGATAAATTTACTAGCTTACTTACATCCAGAGAAGTTAATTTATTTCTCATACATTCTAAGTAAATCAGATTTTTGAAACTATTTATTCCTTCTAAGGAACTAATATTGGCTTCAAACAATTCTAAATATCCTACTTTTTCGGCTTCACTTATTTGGATTTCGCCATCGTTGTTTGCATCTATATCTAATGAATTTCCATTTAAATCTTTGGCACTTGTATAACCGGTTTTTAGTAATTCTTTTTTGAAGTTTGCATCAGGAATATGAACCGTTTGTGAGTACAGAGAAGTCGTTAGTACAAGAAAGATTACAATTTTAAAGTATTTCATTATAATATCATCTGGTTTTTATTACTGTTATTTGATTAAAATGTTTTACGTGTTCGTTTATGGTTAGTTGCGTGTAAGTACGCTATTATTTTTTGCTATGCAATATACTAAAAAGTAGGGAAGGACCTTCGTCTTAGCCAACTTGCGAAGCAATTAATTATACACGTTGTTGTAGCTAGTTTTTGTGTTTTAAACTATCAGAGGACTTGTTTTTGGACTTAAAATTGTACGTTTTAAACGTGCTATCTTTTAGTTTCAGAGCTTCGTCCATTTTCTGTAGCTGCATTTCCATTTCAGCTAATAAACTTTTGATTTTATAATGACCATCAATTAATTCATGAATTTTATTTCCTCCAAGAGAATCAATAGCTTCACTATATGACATTTTAAAGACTGTGAGATATTCCTTAGCAATGGTATCTCCTTCTTTTGCTTTACTATGTATAATATTTGAGAATTCCTCGTGATTAGAATAATACTTAACCATTTTATCAAAATCACTTTCTGAATAAGAAATCGAGTCTTTAATGATTTCAATGTTGTCATTCAAGTTCTTATCAGAAGAATTTTGAGCTTCAAGTGACAATATAGATAGAAGAGAAAGTAATAAAAGAAACTTCATATAATCTTTAATAATTAACCACAACGTGTTGTGTATGGCTAGTTGCGTTGGTTAGGTCTAATTTAGTAAAAGAAAACGAACCAGAGGAAAATCCGAAGGAATTTTCCGAGTACATACGAACCAAACAATGAATTATACACGTTGTTGTACAACGTTTTTTAATTATCATTTTCGTTTTTTTATGACAATATGGCATTGTTTTTTAGGAGATTATTATTAAAATGTATTTTTTTTTTGATTTGGATTGCTTTTTGTTAATGTATTGTTAAACATATAATTATGGTTGATAGATTGAAGACTTTTTGGATTGGGTTAAAAGAATTAGTTAAAGAATTGTTCCAGAAAAGTGATTCAATTATCGATTCAAAAAATCAGTATATTAGTTATGATTCATTGACTCCAAAAGTCTTAAATTTTGAAGAAGTAGAGACTTATATGCATGCTTTAAAATCAGGAATTGATGATGAAGATATTCGTAATATAGCTTTAACTGGAACATATGGCTCTGGAAAAAGTAGCCTAATTAAGACATTCATAAATAAATTTAAGAGTAACTATAAATTTCTTAATATTTCACTAGCCTCTTTTGAAAATGGTGGAACGACCCAAAACATTGAAAAAAAAGTTGAATTAAGTATTATTCAGCAAATAATTTATCATGTTAAAGCCAGTAAAATACCAGATTCACGATTTAAGAGAATAAATAATATCACTAAATCTCAAATGGTTTGGTTTTTATTGGGTTTTTCTTTTTGGACTTTAAGTACAATAATAATTTATGAATTTGATTACTTAAATAGTTTAAATCCAAGAAATTGGAATGGAAATCCACAATATTTAGATGTGGTTGCGATAGCACTATATAGTATATTTTTTGTAGGTGTTGCATTTTTAATAAAAAAAATCATTCGTTTTTTTAATAATTCTAAAATAAGCAAAGTAAGCTTAAAAGGTGAAGTCGATTTTAATAACGTAGACAAATCGATTTTAAATGAATATTTAGACGAACTTTTGTATTTCTTTGAAAGGAATCATTATGATGTTATTGTGATTGAGGACTTAGACAGGTTTAAGAACAGTTTAGAAATTTTCACTAAACTAAGAGAAATAAATTCTTTAATAAATAACTCAGAACAGAGAATCAACAAAGGAAAGATTGTATTTATCTATGCTATTAAAGATGATATTTTTACTCAAGAAAAAGAAAGGACCAAGTTTTTTGATTTTATAATACCAGTAATACCAATTATTAATAAATCCAATTCTGCAGGAAAACTAAGAGAGCGCTTATTGTTTTTGGATGAAAATGACAGACCATCTGAAACTTTTATTGATGATATATCTTTATTTGTAGACGATATGAGATTACTAAATAATATTTGTAATGAGTATTTAATTTATCGCAAAAACTTAAACCCTAAGTTAAACACTGATAGGCTATTGGCTATGATGGTTTATAAAAATGTAAGACCAGATGATTTTAATCTTTTAAATAATGGAGAAGGAAAATTGCATGACATCTTAAATTTGAGAAAAGAATTTATATCCAAAAAACTAATTGATGTGGATTTAAAATTAGATGAACTTAATTCCAAAATTGAAAAAATTGAAAATGAAAAATTAACCTCTGTAAAAGAATTGAGAGCAATTTATTTAAATACACTACAGGATATGCTACCTCAATTATATGGTGTAAACTTTGGTTCAACTACATTTACTCCTAATAAGTTGGTTTCTGATGAAAAATTTAAAATGCTGAGAGATTCTACCAATATAAGTTACAAACAGCAGTATAGTGGAAATTATTTGCAAAATGTTAATAGTGGTAAGAAATTTAGCGATATAGAAAAAAATATTGATTCAGATTTAAGTTATGATGAAAGAGAGAATCTTATACTTGAAAAGCTGGATAATTCAATATCTTCTTATAACATGCAGATAGATTCATTGAAGACAGAAAAACGTGATATTTCTGCTTTAGGAATGGATAAGATTCTTTCAGAGACTAATTTTGATGCATTATTGACAGAGGATGTTCAAAATGACAGATTAATAATGTTTTTATTAAGAAATGGTTATATCAAAGAAGATTATTTTGATTATGTTTCTTATTTTCATGAAGGTAGTATTACTTCTAATGACAATGATTTTTTGCAAAGCATTAAAAGTAAGTTAAGTGTTTCTTCAGATTATAGTTTAGATAAAGTTGAAAATATTATTGATAGGATAAGTTTGGAGCATTTTAAAGATGAATATGTGCTCAACTATGATTTAGTAGATACTTTAGTTAAAAATAAGACTAAGTACAACACAAAAATAAATGCTTTGCTAGACTCCTTAGTTTTTAAACAAGAAAGAGCAATTAAATTTCTATCTGACTATAAAGATATTGGTAGAGAAGTTAAAGCATTTGTAAAATTATTATGCAAAAAGGATAGAAACTTATGGAAATTTATTGAGAGTAATACTGAATATAACTCAAAATTAAAAGATGAACTTCTTCTTCTAATTCTCAATAATTCGGATATTAAAGATGTAACTACTTTGGCAAAGACGTCAAGCATTGATAAATATTTGTCTAATAAAAAAGAACCAATTAGTTTTTTCGCCCAAGTATCATCCTTAGAAAAAGCGAAAAAAATTATATCTCAATTAAAGTTAAAATTCAATTTTTTAGATAAACCAAGTCAATCTAAAAGTGAGCTTTTTGGTTATGTGAAATTAAATAAATTGTATGTCTTAAATAAGAGGAATATTGATTTTATCATTAACCATGATAATAGCGAAGTTTCTCAAGAACAGTTAGATACTCAAAATTACACCACAATTGTTAACTCAAAAAGTGATAAACTTATAGAATATGTAGAAGATAATATATCTAATTATACTGATGAAATTTTACTTTCATTTACTGAAAATAATGATGAAAATGAACAAGCATTAATTAGACTTTTGAACAATATTGAATTATCAGATGAGCAAAAAGAAAGATTAATTGAGCACAATTCGAATCCTATAATTGATTTAAAAACTATTGACGAGAATGATGTGAAGGCGATGTTGTTAAATCAATTTATGATTAAAGTTAACTGGGAGAATGTACTTAATTACTATTTGACCGTTGATCAAGATAAATTAGATGAGCCGTTATTTAATTACTTAAATTCTGAGAATATATATAAAGAACTTTCCAAACACCAGTTATCATTAACATCATATGATCATGATGATCAAAAGAAAATATCATTGGCTATTATAGAATGTAATGAATTCGAGATTGATTCTTATGAAAATCTTTTAAAATCGGTGTTACAAAAGTGGACTGGTTTAGTCCTTAGTAAAATTGAAAAAGCAAAGGTTGAGAAAATAATTGATTTGAAACTTATAAATTTATCAGTTATTTATTACGATGATTTAAGAAGTGATTTTAAAGGATTGCATTTAAAGTTTATAGAGGATAATTTTAATGAATTTTTGGAAAATTATGATGAATATGAAATGGACGAAGATGAGATAACACAACTTTTAAATTCATCAAAAGTAAAAGACAATAAAAAAATAGAATTTATAAAAGAGCTAGATGAATATATAATTACTGAATCGAAAAAACTCGGAGCGAAAGTAACAGAGTTGATATCTAAAAATGATTATGGTGCTTTGAATTCAAGCTTTCTTTTAGGTTTATTTAATTGTAGTGATTCTAATGATGACAGGATTAAACTTTTTAACAATCAAGCAGGTTATTTATCGCCAGAAGAGGCAAAAAGTTTAGTTGCCCATTTATCTTATCCATATTCTGATTTTCTTGTTCCTAGAAAACAAACTAAATTGAAAGCTACACAACTTAATATTGATTTTACTGAAAATCTAAAAAGAAAAGGTATTATTTCGTCTGTTTCAATTAAGAGAGGAAAAGTTAAAGTAGTGGCTAAATATTCTTAATTAAAGTTTGGGATTATCGATAGTCAAATGTTGTACAACTAGTTATATCCCAACATCTCATCAATTGTATTGCTGGTTACCGAGTGGTAATTGCCTCGCGCTTTATGGTAGATTTCTAAGGCTTCATCTACTTTATCATGGCGTTTAAAGGCTTTATAAAGTGTAGATACATACCAGCGTCTGCCAACACGAATTAAAAAGTCCTCAATCTTTTGATCTACATGATGATCATGATAATCGTGATTAATCGCCTGTTCAAACCATACCATTGCAATATGAGAATTGCTAGAATTGGTGAAATGAAAGGCGTCATCTAGTCGCTTCATATCTTCGACAGTTATACTCTCTGGGAAATTTCTAATAAAATGAACCCATTCTTGTGTTGTCCAATTTTGTGTTTTGGAAACGTCCACCGTTTTTTGGTCTAAAAAGGATTGTAAAGTACGTCGCGCATTTTCAAATTTATCTGAAACGATTACGGCTTGATTGTCTGGAATACCTGGTTGGTAAATCCATTCGTCGACATTAAATTCTATAGCATTTGGTTCTAAAAGATTCGTATTTAAGTAATCTACAAAGCCTTCCGTAGTAACTGTTGAAAAGGCATTGGTTTTAAAATAGTTTTTTAAAAAGGCGTCAAACTTTTCACGACCTACGGTTTCTTCTAAGGTGCGTAAAAATAAATAGCCCTTATCATAAGCGATGCTATTCATACCATCATCTGGATTTTTATTGGTGAGATCCAGTTTTAGTTTGGTCATTTCGGGCTCGTTTTTAAATCCTTCAACTTCTTCTTCCAGATCTTGTCGGCCAATTAAAGCAATCATATTCGCTCGATCTTTTCCGTAGAGCGCTTCCATAATTCTGATTTCAAAATAGACAGTAAATCCTTCGTTAAGCCAAAAGTCATTCCATGTCGCATTTGTCACGAGGTTTCCAGACCAAGAATGGGCTAATTCGTGTGCAATTAAAGAGGTTAAACTTTTGTCGCCAGCAATAACAGTTGGTGTAGCAAAAGTTAATCTAGGGTTTTCCATGCCTCCAAAAGGAAAACTCGGCGGAAGGACAATCACATCAAATTGATCCCAGTCATAATCGCCATAAAGATTTTCTGCAGCGACAACCATTTTTTCCATATCGCTAAATTCGGCTTGCGCTTTATCAACCATAGAAGGTTCGGCGTAAACGCCAGTTCGGTGACTTACGGCTTTATACTGTATATCGCCAACAGCCAAGGCCATGAGGTAAGGCGAAATGGGTTGCTTCATTTTAAAGGTATAAATCCCATCGGCTGTTTTTTCTTTCGGATTTTCGGCGCTCATCACAGCCATTAATGCTTTAGGGACTTTGACAGTGGCATTGTAGGTGATTCTAATTTGCGGACTATCCTGAATGGGAATCCAACTACGTGTTAAAATGGCTTGCCCTTGCGTAAATAAAAACGGATGTGTTTTGTCTGCTGTTTGTTGCGGACTCAACCATTGTAAGGCTTCCGTTTGATCGGTTGTGTTATAAAAAACCGTAATTGAATTTGTATTTGGAGCAATGTCAATAATTAAAGGGCGACCTAACTGTGCGTCAAAATCACCTAAGGTGAAGGTTGTGTCTTTTCCATCCGCTTGAACCTTAGTAATGTTTAAAAATTTAGAATCCAGAACAATAGAAGTTGCTACATTATTATCAATAGCATAAGTGGCACTTCCAGAAATCGTCTTGGTATCAAAATTAGCTTCAATGTCTAAATCTAAATGCGTTATCGCAGCTGTATTAGGACGCGCATACGAATGCGATTCTTCGACATACTTAGGAGTAATGGGTTCTTTTTTTTCGTCATGGCAAGCAAATGCCAATACGATTAAGGAAAACAATAGACTGTGTTTTTTCATAAGGAGTTATTCGTTGTATAATTGTCCGCGATGCGGTTTTAGTGCATCTCTAATAGGTTTCATTTCGTCATCTGTTACCACCATAAAGGCAATGCTATGCTGCGTGTTGAGTTGTTCAAATCCGGTAATTTGAAGGTTCGTTTTTTTAATAACGATAAACTCTTTAAGATGTTTTTCGTGGTGTTCGGCAATTTTTAAAGCATCGGGACCTCTAAAGTCCCAGATTAGTTTTAGTTTACGCATTAGCAACAGAGGTTCCGTTTTCGGCAAAATTTTTAAAGTCTTGCATGTATTTTAGAGATTGCTTTTTAAAAGCACCTGGCATTATAAAAAGTAAAATTCTCATTACCAAATTTAAGGGTAAAAATTCACTTACCGACGTCCATTTTGTAAATCCGTCACTCGTTTTTTCAAAATAGTTCTGCTGTACGTTATGAACAGTTTTGCTGGTGTAGTTGGCATGAAATTCATTTGGGAAGTTGCGTTTGGTAATGGTTTCAATGAGTTCCATTTTACGATTGCCAAATTTATATTTGAGTTTCATTTTTGCACCAAGTTCTCCGGGATCACCTGAGATGTGTTCCGCAGAAACTAAACCGCGTTGCCAATGTTTCATGTTTTCGACATTGTCCATTTTTTTTATGAACTCGTCTAATGGCACATTCACTTTTATTTCTGTAGTATATTTCATTTGAATGTAGAGGGATTATTCAACTTTAAATATAAATAGATTCATTTACAATCTAAGGATTAAAAGTCCAATAGCAATAATTTTAGTTGAGTGGTCAATTAAAGTATCTCTTAAATTATATCAGCTCTAATTTCATACTAAAAAGGAATCCTAAACGTTTCCAAAAAGCAACTTGTTTTATAGGTGAATTGTGTTATTTTTGCTGAAATTAGCTTGTATTCAGTTAAATTTAAAAAAGCGGCATTTTAGACTTTAAATAGTGCGCTTTTTTAAGGATGAGTTTACACATGATTATTAAAATAAAAACGTACAAATGAAATTATTAGTTACTGTTGTCCTTCTTTGTGTTTCCTTATTTAGTCAAGCACAAGTCAAGGATAAGGATGTCTTGTTTACTGTTGATAATGAGCCTGTAATGGCTTCGGAATTTTTAAGAGTTTACAATAAAAATCTCGATTTGGTAAAAGATGAAAGTCAGAAAGACATCGATTCGTATTTAGAACTTTTTATCAATTATCAGTTAAAAGTTAAAGAAGCACGACGACTAGAATTGGATAAAGATCCTAATTATATTAGAGAGTTCAATAATTATAAAAAGCAGCTTACTAAAAATTACATGTCGGATAGTGAAGTGACAGACGCACTGGTAAAAGAAGCTTATGAACGTACAACTAATGATGTAAAAGCATCTCATATTTTAATTCGTATTGACGAAACCGAAACCGATACCATGGCGGTTTATAACCGTTTATTAAAATTGCGTGAGCGTTTGCAAAATGAAGACTTTGCTACTTTGCAAAAAGAAATACACGATGGGAAAACTATGTTTGCCGAAGACTTAGGTTATTTTGGCGGTTTTAAAATGGTGTATCCTTTTGAATCAGCAGCTTTTAATACCGCAATAGGCGAAGTGTCAATGCCATTTAGAACACGCTTTGGATTTCATATCGTTAAGGTATTTGACAAACGCAAATCATTAGGTGAAGTTACAGTAGCGCATATTATGGTGTCTTCAAAGCAAAAAGATTCGACGCTTAATCCTGAAACCAGAATCCGTCAAATTTATAAGAAAATAGAGCAAGGCGAAAAATTTGAATCGCTTGCTAAGCAGTTTTCTGATGATAAAAGCTCTTCGTCTAAAGGCGGTATGTTGGCACCTTTTACTGGCGGACAATTAACGTCTAAGGAGTTTGAGGAAATGGCTTTTTCACTAGAAAATAAAGGAGATATCTCCAAACCTTTTAAAACCGATTATGGTTGGCATATTGTAAAGTTAATTGGTAAGAAAGGCATTCAGCCTTTTGAAGAGGTGCAATTAGAATTAAAGAATAAAGTAAAGCGTGATTCGAGATCAAATCTAATTAATTCGACATTGGTTAAAAAATTAGCTTCCAAGTATGATGTTGAACAACATAAAGAAGGGTTAACTTATTTTGAAAGTATCATTACCGATGATTTTTTCAAGCGTGCATGGAAAGCTCCAGAAAATCTAGAAGCCGATAAAACTCTAATCAAAATTGGAAAGCGTTCAGTAACATATAAAGATTTTTTAGGGCATTTGATGAGCAGCCAACGTAAGTATAGTACTAGAAATGTAACGGTTAAAGCAATGCTTGCGACCGAATATAATACCTTTTATGAGCAGCAAGTCTTAAAATATCATGAAGATAATTTAGAGTTTGAAAATGAAGATTTTGCTTTCGTTTTAAAAGAATACAGAGATGGATTGTTATTGTTTGATCTTATGGAACAAGAGGTTTGGAATGCTGCCTCCAAAGACTCCGTTGGTCTACAGGAATTCTACGAAACCCATACCGCTAATTATGTCTGGAAAGACCGTGTTGATGCTGTGATTTTGTCATCGGCTTCAAAAGCGACTATAGAAAAGGTAAAACGTCAGTTAGAAAATGGGGTTTCTGTTGAAAATATACTTCCTGAAATGAATGCAAATGGTGAACTAAACGTGATTTCAACAGCCGATGTCTTTGAGAAAGGAAACGAAACACTTCCTGCCGATTTCGAATTTAAGAAAGGCACTTCAAAAGTGTATCAGCACAATGATTCTTATCATGTTGTATATGTTAAAGAGGTTCATCCTGCAGGTCCAAAATCCTTAGATGAAGCTAAAGGGAAAGTGGTTAGTGATTATCAAACTTATATTGAAGACAATTGGGTGAAGGCTTTGAACCAACGTTATAACGTAACGCTCAACGAATCGGTATTAAAACGCGTTAAAAAACAAATCAAAAACTAATTAGCTTGAAAAAAGTAACTGTTTTAGTTATCAGTATTATGACCTTGGTTTCTTGTGATTTCTTTAAAGAAACCGATGACAGAATTCCTGTGGCTCGTATTGGCGAAAACTACCTGTATCAAGAAGATATTGAAGATTTGGTTGTAGAAGGAACGCCAGCCAATGACAGCACACAAATTGTAAACAGTTTTATAAACCGATGGGCCACACAACAACTCTTACTAGATGGTGCTGTGCGTAACCTTTCGGAAGGCAAGCAAGCCGATTTTAATAAATTAATAACGCAGTATAAAAACGATTTGTATACCAAAGCCTATCTGGAAGCTCTGGTAAAAAAAAGCATCGATACTGTAGTTAATGAAACCGAAGCAAAAGCCGTTTTTGATGCCAATCAAGAAACCTTTAAGCTTAATGAGGAATTGGTGAAATTCAGATACATTACAATTCCGCAGAACGCCATCAATGAAGACGAAATTAAGTCGCGATTTAAACGTTTTGATGCCGACGATAAGCGCTATTTAGATTCTATTTCAGTTCAGTTTAAAAGCTATTCGCTTAATGATTCAGTTTGGGTAAAAGCATCACAAATGACTGAAAAAATCAGTGTTTTAAATTCTGAAAACAAAAAAGAACTGTTAAAAAAATCTAATTTTGTACAACTCAAAGATTCATTAGACCTATATTTGATGCAAATAAAAGACGTCTTGTCGCAAAACGATTTAGCGCCTTTAGAGTACGTAAAACCTACGGTTGAACAAATCGTTATAAACAAAAGAAAATTAGAGTTGATTAAACAACTTGAAAAAGATATTACTAAAGATGCAATTAAAAACAAACAATTTGAAATCTACAACTAAATCTATATACACCACTTTACTTGTGTGTGTCTTGACGATGAGCGTATCCTTTGCTCAGGAAATTATTCAGGATGTTGAAGATACCTCTAAAAAAGAAATAGATTCGACGCAACGTTCAGATCGAAGAAAAGTGGATGGTGTTGCAGCAGTCGTTGGTGACTTTGTTGTATTAGATTCTGATATTGACAAAGAATACATCCAACTACAAGCACGAGGTGTTTCGATTAAAGAGATTACAAGATGCCAGTTGTTTGGAAAATTACTGGAAGACAAACTGTATGCGCATCATGCTATTCAGGATAGTATAACAGTTAACGAATTGGAAATCCGTTCTAATATCGAGCAACAAATGAATGCCTTTTTAGAACAAAAAGGAACCATGCAAGAACTGTTAGATTATTACAATAAAGATAGTGAGCAAAGTTTGCGTGAAGAAATGTTTGAAATCAACAAAAACCAAAAACTGGCAAGCGATATGCAACGTAAAATTATCGCTGATGTTGAGGTTACTCCTGAAGAAGTTAGAGACTATTTTAACAGTATCCCTAAAGATGAGCGTCCTGTATTTGGTACCGAACTGAAAGTAGCTCAAATTGTAGTTATTCCTGAAATTAGTGAGGAAGCCAAACAAGCTGCTATTGACAAACTTAAAGAGTATAAAGCCGATGTTATCGAAAACGGAGCGAGTTTTACAACCAAAGCAGTATTCTATTCTGATGATGTTGCTGCCAAGAAAAAAGGAGGGATGTACACTTTAAACAGAAAGCGTCCTCAAATGGTAAAAGAGTTTAGAGATGTCGCTTTTTCATTGCAAGAAGGCGAAATATCAGAACCTTTTGAAACCGATTTTGGATATCATATTATTTTGTTAGAAAAAATTAGAGGACAAGAATACGATGTAAGACACATATTGCTACGTCCAGAAATTACCGAAGCCTCTATATTAGCTGCAAAAGAAAAAATCACGAAAGTGCGAGAGCAAATTATTGCAGGAGATTTAAGCTTTGCTGATGCTGCTCGTGAGTTTAGTGATGAGAAGGAAACGAAGTATGAGGGCGGACAATTAATCAATCCTTACACACAAGATTCCAGTATGGAGTTAACCAAAATGGATCCTGAGCTTTATGGTCAAATTCAAGATTTAAAGGATGATGAAATTAGTTTGGTGTTACAAGACCAGGATAGAATCAATCCAATCAAATTTAAAATACTTACAGTTACAGATAGAATTGATGAGCATGAAGCCGACTTCTCTCGTGATTATCTAAAAATTAAAGCCTTAGCGCTTCAAGAAAAGCAGTACAAAGAAATTCAAAAATGGCAAGAAGAAAAGATTTTTGATACCTATGTAAAAATCAGTGATGATTATAAAAGCTGCGAATTTAATAGTAACTGGTTAAAAACAGAAAAAGAATAATATGTCTGACGTCGCTGCAATTGAACAGTTTGTAAAAAAATATAATGCCCTAAAAACCGAAGTCGCCAAAGTTATTGTTGGTCAGGATGAGGTTGTAAATCAGATTTTAATATCGATTTTTTCGGGAGGTCACTCCTTATTAATTGGTGTGCCTGGTTTAGCAAAAACCTTAATGGTAAATACCATTGCTCAGGCTTTAGGCTTAGATTTTAAACGAATTCAGTTTACGCCAGATTTGATGCCAAGTGATATTCTTGGAAGCGAAATATTAGACGAAAACAGACAATTTAAATTTATTAAAGGTCCGATATTTGCCAATATTATTTTGGCAGATGAGATCAACCGTACGCCTCCAAAAACACAAGCCGCTTTATTAGAAGCAATGCAGGAACGCGCTGTGACTGTGTCTGGACATCATTATAAGTTGAGTTTACCGTATTTTGTTTTAGCAACACAAAACCCTATTGAGCAAGAAGGAACCTATCCGTTACCCGAAGCGCAATTAGACCGATTTATGTTTGCAATCAATCTAGAATATCCAACATTTGCTGAAGAAGTTCAGGTAGTGAAATCTACCACAACAGATGTACAAAATCAAGTGAATGCTTTATTTACAGCTCAGGAAATTATCGATTTTCAGAATGTGATTCGTCGCATTCCTGTGCCAGATAATGTGATTGAATATGCAGTTCGTATGGTTAGTAAAACAAGACCAAAAGCCTCAACAGCATCAGAGTTAGTGGCCGAATTTGTAGATTGGGGAGCTGGACCAAGAGCATCACAGAATTTGATTCTTGCAGCAAAAACTCATGCTGCCATTAATGGGAAATTTTCACCAGATATAGAAAATATTCAAGCGGTTGCTTCTGGGATTCTTCGCCATAGAATTATCAAAAACTACAAAGCCGAAGCAGAAGGCATTACCGATGAGCAAATCATCAAAAGTTTGTTTTAATTAGTCTAATAATCGACGAATATCTGCTTCTAAAAGGTGTAAGTCACTTTCCAAAAGAATATTATAAAACCCACGAATGTATTGTTGCTTGTCAATTAATGCGACGTAGCTGGAATGGTAAAAGTCTGTCCCATCTTCGTTAGGCCTAAAATTGGTTTTTAGTTGTTGTGCAATCGCTTGTAATTGTGCTTCGGAAGTTGCGCGTAACAATTGCCATTGCGAAGTATTGATATGGTGAATTTTAGAATAGTAGGCCAATTGCTCTATGTTGTCTTTTTCAAAATCTATCGATATCGAAAATTGTTTAAACTGCTTCTCTTCAGAAAATATTTCAGAAAGCTCTTGTTGTTTGATCCGCATTGGCGGACAAATAGAAGGGCAGGTTGTGAAGAAGAAATTCATGGTATGTACTGTGCCTTCCGTAGCCGATGAGGTAATGGTATCACCATCTTGATTGACGAATTTGAAATCTGAAATTTTATATACTTCTTTCTTTCCGTCAACATAATTATAACTCAATATAGGAAGCTCTGCAGCCTTTTCGCTACAAGCGAGTGTCAAAAACAGTAATCCGTAAAGAAGTTTTGATTTCAAAGCCTAAAGTTTGAGTTCTCTAACTTTATTTTCCATTTCACCATCGTAGTAAAAGATAGCCATACTTGCCATCATTTCCTGATCGTTGTCTGTTGTATTGTCTACATCCAATTCCATTTCATAAACATGGTCTGCATACATCCAAACGCCTTTCTGGCTGGAAAATGAAGGTGTGCTTTTTAAACCAATTTTTTCTGTGAAATTTTCACTGTTACAATCGTAAATTATAGTACCCGTAGTTTTATCTCTGAGTTTAAAGCGATTGGCAAACGGATGTAAATGCGAAGTGATTTGATGTAACCGTATGCTGTCTTTAATTTGTAATTGTTGTGTAGCATCGTAGGTGTAATTATGTTTCCCTGGCGCTATGATCCAATGCCCGGAAAGTGCATTGCCTTCAGTATCTAAATACGAATGGTTTTTAGTTTCTACAGGAATGCAAGCGTTTGGGAGTTGCTCTGTCGGACCTTTAAAAGGATCTTTTGGGTCGTAAGGAAACATCATAAATACCGTTTTTGGTTGCAACGGAATTAAGGTTTTCTCACGGTTGTTTACATAACCAATTTCAATTTTATGCTTTATGTTAAATGTAGAATCTGTGATATTGTGATTAAGAGCTTGCGCATTGATAAATAAACGTTCGTTTGAAAATACAGGAAAGCCAAAACCGTCTGGTAATTTAAAATCTTCAACCCCATTACTTATGGATGTGATTCTAGGATATTGCGAACCAATACGTTCTGTTAAGTTCCATCGGTTGTAATGTTCGGCATCGCGATATTCAAAATTGGTGTGACAAACAAAGTCGTTGGATAGTTTTCGCTTTTCATCAGATGAAACAGCATTTGTTTTAAAAGAGGTCAACCATAATAATTCATCTTTTGAATCGTCAATAACTACATATTGATCCGATTTTGGGCCTTCCATAGACTTGTAAATATTACTAATAACGAAGGTTGGAGACGTGAAAACAATCTTGTCCTTACTTAGGTCTTTTTTCCATTCAGAATCTACTAAATTTAAAGTGTAATAAATCTTAGATTTGATGAGCTCTTGATGTCTTGTTTTTAAGGTTTTGAAATAAATAAATCCGCCACCAAGAATCAAAACCAGAAAAATTAGTATAAATTTAAACCTCTTGCGCATAACTTAAAATGTGTATAATCAAATGTAATGAAACCATCATGATAAAAAAAATGATGTGACACGAATGAAAATAGACAACGAGAAACGAATTTTTGGCTTAGATATCATGCGTGCCATAGCAATACTTTTGGTCGTAGCATCACATGCGGTTTGGATTTTTCCGCAATCTAAAAATATAGTGACCGATTTGATGAGTATTGCAGGTGTTTTGGGTGTGGAGATTTTCTTTGTACTGAGTGGTTTTTTAATTGGAAGATTGATTTATCGTCTTTTTCAAAATGATGATTTTAGCTTTAAAAGTATAAGCTATTTTTGGGTAAGGCGCTGGTTTCGAACCTTACCTAATTATTATTTAATTTTGTTAGTTAATGTGATTTTGGCACTGTTTCTCGGAACTGTGATGCCAGATCATTTGTGGCGTTATGCGTTTTTTATGCAAAATTTTTCTTGGGAAATGCCGCTCTTTTTTGGTGAATCCTGGAGTTTGCCTATTGAAGAATTTGCCTATATCATTGGGCCATTATTACTATATTTTTTAGGGTTTCTTAAACTGAAGGTCAACAAGTCTAAACTGTTTTTTGGGGTAACCCTTATCATTGTCATTTTCTTTTTTGTAACCAAAGTGTTTTACAACAACAGTCACCCGGAAACTAATATGATATTTTGGAATGTGAATTTAAAAGCAGTGACGATTTATAGAATTGACGCTATTTATTATGGCGTTTTAGCAGCTTATGTATCTATTATTCGTGTGTCATTTTGGAAGCGATACCGCTATTTATTTTTAATACTCGGAGGTCTTATGTTTTTAGGGTTGAACTTTGTAGTGCCTATGAAACAGATTTTTATTGAAAGTCATCCGTTTTTTTGGAATGTACTTTACTTACCAATTAACTCGATAGCGATTGCATTTACACTTCCGTTTTTATCGCAACTAAAATCGGCTCCTAAATGGATTTTGATGCCCGTAACGCTCATTAGTTTGATTTCTTATTCTATGTATTTGATTCATTACTCTGTAGTGATGCAAGTCATGAAGCATTTTTTTCCTACGGAAGGCTTGTCAACAACATTGCTATTAGGCTATTGTTTCGTTTATCTTATTGTTACCTGTATCTTGTCTTATGTCTTATATGTGCTTTTTGAACGACCAATGACCAATCTACGTGATTCTGATAGAATTAAGAATCATTTTAAATAAGGTTCATTTGTTAATTTAATAATTTTGACCTATTTTTTTTGTTAATATTTCATTTTAAACCTAAAAAACAATGGTTTTAGTGAGTTATGTTTAATGTTTTTAGCATTTTATTACATATTTTAAAATATGCTATAAAATTCGTAATTTTGCGAGACTTTTTAATACGATAATTAACCCTTTAAAAAATATATATGGCTTTTGATATAGACATGATAAAAAAGGTTTATGCTAATATGACTGAGCGTGTAGATGCCGCTCGTGATATTGTTGGTAAACCACTAACACTTTCAGAAAAAATATTATACGCACATCTTTGGGATGGTAATCCAACAAAAGCTTTTACTAGAGGTAAAGACTATGTGGATTTTGCTCCAGACAGAGTAGCGTGTCAGGATGCAACAGCACAAATGGCTTTATTACAATTTATGCAAGCTGGAAAACCTAAAGTGGCTGTTCCTACTACTGTACATTGTGATCACTTGATTCAAGCTAAAAATGGTGCAACTTCAGATTTGCAACATGCCATTAATACGAGTAATGAAGTGTTTAATTTCTTAGAGTCTGTTTCAAATAAATATGGTATTGGTTTCTGGAAACCTGGTGCAGGAATTATTCACCAGGTGGTTTTAGAAAATTATGCATTTCCTGGCGGAATGATGATTGGAACCGATTCTCACACCGTAAATGCTGGTGGATTAGGAATGGTTGCCATTGGTGTAGGTGGAGCAGATGCTGTTGATGTGATGGCTGGTATGGCTTGGGAATTGAAATTTCCGAAGTTAATTGGTGTAAGATTAACTGGTAAATTATCAGGATGGACAGCACCTAAAGACGTTATTCTTAAAGTAGCTGATATCTTAACCGTTAAAGGTGGAACAGGAGCTATTGTTGAATATTTCGGACCAGGAGCTACAGGAATGTCTTGTACGGGTAAAGGAACCATTTGCAATATGGGAGCCGAAATTGGTGCGACGACGTCAACGTTTGGTTATGACGAATCTATGGAGCGTTATTTACGTGCTACAGATCGACCAGATGTTGCCGATGCGGCAAATCAAATTAAAGACTATTTAACAGGTGATGCTGAAGTATATGCGAATCCAGAATTATACTTTGACCAGGTTATCGATATCGATTTATCAGAATTAAATCCGTTGTTAAACGGTCCGTTTACACCAGATTTATCAACCGCTGTGGGTTCAGCTATGAATGAAAAAGCTAAAGCTAACGATTGGCCATTAAAAGTAGAATGGGGATTAATCGGGTCCTGTACCAATTCTTCTTATGAAGATTTATCACGTGCCTCGTCTGTAGCACAACAAGCTTTAGATAAAGGTTTAAAAACAAAAGCTGAATTTGGAATCAATCCAGGCTCTGAAATGGTACGATATACCACTGAAAGAGACGGGATTCTTGAAATTTTTGAAAAATTAGATGCTAAGATTTTTACGAATGCTTGCGGACCATGTATTGGACAATGGGCACGTTATGAAGATCCTAAAAATGCACCTAAAAACAGTATCGTACATTCATTTAACAGAAACTTTGCCAAGCGTGCCGATGGAAATCCAAATACACATGCCTTTGTCGCGTCTCCTGAAATAACGGCTGCAATCGCAATTGCTGGTCGCTTGGATTTTAATCCGATGACCGATAAATTAATCAATGAAAATGGAGAAGAAGTGATGCTAGATGAACCAACAGGATGGGAATTACCTCCTAAAGGTTTTGCAGTGGATGATAACGGATATTTAGAGCCTATGGCAGACGGAAGTGGTGTAGAAGTTAAAGTCGCTTCAGATTCTGAACGTCTACAATTACTAACACCTTTCGAACCTTTAGGTGATTCGATCACTGGTGCCAAACTTTTAATTAAAGCCTTCGGAAAATGTACAACAGACCACATTTCCATGGCTGGACCTTGGTTACGTTTCCGTGGACATCTAGATAATATTGCAAACAACACCTTAATTGGTGCTGTAAATGCCTTTGGTAAGAAAACCAACTTTGTTAAAAACCAATTAACAGGTGAATATGGAGGTGTGCCAGATACCGCTAGAGCTTATAAAGCTGCCGGAGTTAAATCGATTGTTGTGGGAGACCATAACTACGGAGAAGGGTCATCTCGTGAGCATGCTGCGATGCAACCACGTCATTTGGGTGTTGCTGCGGTGATTGTAAAATCATTTGCACGTATCCACGAAACTAACCTTAAAAAACAAGGGATGTTAGGATTGACTTTTGCAAATGAAAGTGATTACGATTTAATTCAGGAAGATGATACGTTTAACTTCTTAGACCTAAACGAGTTTGCTCCAGACAAGCAATTAACAATTGAAATTGTACATGCTGATGGAACAAAAGATACTATTAAAGTAAACCATACGTATAACCAATCTCAAATTGACTGGTATAATGAAGGTTCTGCTTTAAACTTAATTAAAAAAGAGAATGCTGCTTAGCATTTTAAAGCTAATAAATTACAAAGCCCTTGATGTTTCAAGGGCTTTTTTTATGAGAGAACTGTAAGGCTTTTAGAGCTAGAACGACTGCTATGACATCTAACTCTAAAACGTTCCTAATGCAATCCATGTGGTTTTTTGATGATGTCAACCTGTTTAAGGTGCTTTGTCCTCATAAATTCAAAGCCTATAAAAACGATCACGATTTTGATGCCTACAAGAAAAAAGACTACATCTACTTTGAAGACGACTCAGCCAATAAAGTATACCTTATTGAAAAAGGAAAAGTGAAAATTGGTTATTACACTGATGCAGGTGATGAAGTTGTCAAAGCCATTTTGTCTAGTGGAGAGTTGTTTGGAGAGAAAGCCATTCTTGGTGATAATAAGCGTGATGAATTTGCTCAATCCATAGATAATAAAACGTCTATTTGTCCCATAGGAGTCTCAACAATGCATGACTTAATGCGAGACAATCAAACCTTTAGCTTTAAGGTGTATAAGTTTATCGGATTTAAATTTAAAAAGTTAGAACGCCGACTCCAGTTACTTTTATTTAAAGATACCAAAACACGACTTGTAGAGTTTCTAGATGAATTGTGTTCCGATTATGGTTACGACTGTCAGAAAACAGGAGATCATGTGATTAAACATCCCTACACCCAAAAAGATATGGCTTCTTTAATTGGCACCTCCAGATCAACGCTCAATATTCTTCTCAATGAACTCAAAGAAGAAAATTACCTCAATTTCAATAGAAAAGAAATTAGAATATTAAAAAAAATCGCTTAGTGTTAGCTAGCTAACATTTTATGAAGCTGTGACCTTATAATTTTGAAGCATAAATTTTAAAATTATAAAGCGATGATTAAAAAAATGTTTTTAGCTGTATTGGCAACAGGAATGTTAGCCACAGCATGTAGTAGTGATGACGATAACGGAAGCAATCCTACAAACTCAGAATTAATTCTTAACCTAAGCGGATTAGAAGCGCTTGGTGATGATTTTGTCTACGAAGGCTGGATTATTGTCGATGGTGCTCCGGTTTCTACAGGAACTTTTTCAAGTGTTACATTTCCACAAACCTTTTCAGTGAATACGGCACAATTAAACAGTGCCACAACATTTGTACTGTCTATCGAACCAGCAGTTGATCCAGATCCTGCACCTGCCGCTACAAAAATTTTAGCAGGCGATTTTTCAGGAAACTCAGCTAGTGTAGATTCTAATGGTATTGTTGCCAATTTTAGTGCTTCCACAGGAACTTACATTCTGGCAACACCAACCGATACCGATGATACTAATGAAGAAAGTGGTGTTTGGTTTTTAGACAATTCAAGTGGAAGTGCTGTGACTGGCTTAGATTTACCAACCTTAACAGAGGGCTGGGTTTATGAAGGCTGGGCGGTTATAGACGGAACACCAATTAGCACAGGAACTTTTACCGATCCTTCGTCTGCCGATACTAATGCTGCAACATCAATGTTTAAAGGTGATGCCAACAACGGACCAAACTATCCTGGTGAGGATTATTTACAAAATGCTCCAGCAGGAATGACATTTCCAACAGATTTAAGAGGTCAAACGATTGTGATTTCTGTAGAACCTAGTCCAGATAACAGTGCCATGCCATTTACTTTTAAACCGCTAGCAAATATGGTGCCTGCTGATGCGATGACCCATACGGCACTTTCTCTAGGAACTGGTCCTGTGACTGTAATTTCTGGATCTGTGACACGAAACTAATTTAGGGATTAGTAGTATACAACATTTAGAGTTTTTGTTGTTAGATTTGAAACGTATTGCCGACTATGGTGATACGTTTCTTATTTTTATACCTATGGCAAAATCCAAAAGATCAAAAATATATAACCTCATTTTTATAATTGTTATTGTTTTGCTGATTATACCACAAACGCGACAGCCGATTCAGGTTGTATTGAATAAAGGACTTGCGATGGTTGTAAAACCTTCGGTAATTGATACTTCGGAACGGATTCAGCTAAAAAACTATAACTGGCAATTGAAAAATTTAAACGGAACTGATTTTAATTTTTCTGCTGCGGAAGGGAAAGTGGTTGTCCTAAATTTCTGGGCGACTTGGTGTCCGCCTTGTATTGCCGAAATGCCAAGCTTAGAAAAACTGTATCAAGATTATAGCTCTAATGACGATGTTGTATTTTTATTTGTGTCAAATGAAGACAGTGATAAACTTCATAAATTTATGATGGATAAAGTCTACAACTTTCCTGTGTATCAACCGTTGACGCCATATCCTTCAGAATTTAAGGTGTCTTCCATTCCGAGAACGTTTATTATTGACAAAAATGGAGCGATTGTGATTGATAAGTCTGGTGCAGCCGACTGGCATAGTGATAAGGTTATCAATACGATAGATGAATTGCTTAAAGCGTTTTAAAAAAGGCTTTGATAAACGACCAGGAAAAAAGAGAGGTCATAATTTTAAATTCTTCAGCAAATGATGACTCTTCATCTAAAAACCGAAACATGGTCTGTACCGAATTTTTATCATAAAATTGCTGAAAAATCCATTCGCCTTTGTGGTTTTCATCTTTTAAGACTTTAAGAAATACCTTGTCATAAAACTTGTATTTTCTTCGGAACAATCCATGAGATGGTAAACGTCCCGCTTTTAAATTTTCAATAATGAGCGCTACTTTTTTTTCAGTGTGTTTAAATGAATAGCCAGTAGACCCTTTTACCCATCCGCCACCAGTTCCAATTTTAGTAATGTTTTGAGTATTAAACTTTCCGAAGTTAAAGTTCGTCATAGGAATCTGTCCTGTTTCAGTTTCTATAATCGTGTAGTTGTCAATCTTCAAATAGTCTTTAATATAGGTTTTGATATAGTCATCATAGACTGCGTCATCAACTATATGCTCAGTAAAATAGGTGAACTCTACTAAGGCTTCTCTTTTCGAAAAGGGTAACACATAAGTGAAGTTGGTTTGCTTAGCATCTTTTAAACGGTAATCCATCATCGTAAAATGGTCATCATCAAAAGTATCCTTATCGGTTTGTATTACCCAACCTTTAAAATGTTGAATAATTGATATGCTATTTGTTTTTTCTTCTGAAAATGCCTTAGGGACGCGACTATCAAATACATGTCTTGCTGTATAAGAATTTGTTTCGGTAGTAACGGTCACTTGTTGCTCTTCGGAAACAGCAATCACACGATCAACAATACGATGAATATTAGGTTGCTGACGGAGTTTTGCTTTAGCTTCCGTGTAAAAATCAATAGCACGAATGGTATTATAGGTATAGGGATTTAGGTGTAAATCAATGTTCTTTTTAGAAGTTTTTACGGAAGCTTTGCTCCAGGATTTATAGATGATAGCATCCCATTGCGAAGGTTTCTTTTCCCAGAAACTCCAGGTTTTATCATTGGTGTTTTTTTCAGAAGGATCAATAAGCGCAATTTGTTTGTCTTTAAAAAAAGGATCTGCAGCTAGTTTTAAAGCCAGTTGAAAGCCCGCTAAACCATTTCCTATAATGATATAATCGAAATGGGAAAACTTAGTCATAGGATAGAAATACTACTATTTTTTAAAGTATTTGAAAGGTACGAAAAGCATCCCAAAACACTCGCCTCTATCTTTTCCTAAGTGTTTGTGGTGAATTTTATGGGCTCGTCTCACACCTTTGGCATACCAGTTATTGGCATTTCGGAAGAGTTTAAACCGCTGATGAATAAAAATATCATGAACCACAAAATAGGTCGCACCATAAGCCATAATACCCAGTGCAATTGGTAAACAATACCAAACATCTTCATAACTCCATAAGTAAAAGCAAGTCATACTTACAATGGCATAAAATATAAAAAAGGCATCGTTACGTTCAAACCAGCTATCGTGATCTTTAAGATGATGGTCTTTATGCAGGCTCCATAAAAAACCGTGCATCACATATTTATGGGTAAACCACGCCATAAATTCCATGATACAGAACACACCTAAAAAAATAAGAATCCAATATAACGTATGCATGCGATTTACATTAAATTAAGTTGATATTTGACATAACTTCTGGTAAGCAGCTCAAATTTTTTGTAGTTAGGCACTCTAATTCGGGTGGATTTAATCTCTAAAGCAGGTGTTTTTTTGAGTTTTTTGAGTAACTGACTGTAATATCTGTAAGCCATAAAGACACCAAATTTGGCTTCTATTGGTAATTTTTTAATGCCTTGTAAGCCCTTGTTAAAATCATTTTCAATGTCTGTGATAATGGCTTGCTTTGAGTTTTCATCTAACTGACTTAGATCGGTGTTTGGGAAATACGACCGACTTAAATCTTCATAATCTGCTTTTAAATCTCTGAGGAAATTTACCTTTTGAAAGGCAGAACCTAAACTCATTGCTGAGTCTTTTAGTGCATCATATTTATCTTGGTCGCCTTTTACAAAAACCTTCAAACACATGAGTCCGACAACATCGGCAGATCCATAAATGTATTGTTTGTATTCTTCAGTGGTTAAGTAATTCTGTTTATGTAAATCTAAACGCATACTTTTCATGAACGCGTCAACCAGGCTTTTATCAATGCTGTATTTATGATAAGTTTCTTGAAACGAATTTAAGATTGGGTTTAAACTTATTTTATGCTGAAGAGCTAATTCTAAATCTTTTGAAAAATTATCGAATAAAAGTTCTTTGTTATAATCATGAAAACTATCAACAATTTCATCTGCAAATCTTACAAACCCATAAATATTATAAATATCCTGACGAATGGAGTTGGATAGCATTTTGGTAGCCAATGAAAACGAGGTGCTATACGACTTGGTAACAGTCTTACTGCATTGGTTCGAAACGGAGTCAAAAATAGCTTTCATATTAATTGCTGTGGTGTTTTTTAATGAGTTCTGCCACTAATTTTCCTGAAATTAGAGAAGGCGGAACTCCTGGTCCTGGAACCGTTAATTGTCCTGTGAAATATAAATTACTGACCTTTTTACTTTTTAATTTGGGTCTCAAAAATGCAGTTTGTAAGAGCGTGTTAGCCATTCCGTAGGCATTTCCTTTGTACGAGTTATAATCGTTGATAAAATCGTTGACACAAAAGGACTCTTTAAATATAATATTTTTTTTGACGCTTTGAGAGGTGAGATTTTCAAATCGGTCAATTATTTTGTTAAAATAAAGCGCTCTTAATTCTGGAGTATCTTCTAAACCTGGAGCAAGCGGAATTAAAAAAATGCCAGCTTCTTTTCCAGCAGGTGCAGCATGATCATCTGTAATAGAAGGAAAGCTCGCATAAAACAAAGGGTTTTCAGGCCACTTAGGTGTATCGTAAATAGCTTTGGCATGCACCTCAAAGTCAACATCAAAAAATAAGGTATGATGATTAACATTTTTTAGTTTTTTATCAAAACCAACATAGAATAACAAGGAAGAAGGCGCAAAAGTTTTTTTCTCCCAGTAATTTTGTGAGTACTGTACATAGTTGGCGTCTAAGAGTGTTTCGGTATGATGGTAATCGGCACCACTCAAAATAATATCGCTTTTATAATTAATTCCATTTGTGACTATTGCAACGGCTTTACCATTATCTACGATAATTTTATCGATAGAGTTTTCTGTTTTTATGATCACACCTAAACTTTTGGCTAAAGCTTCAATAGCCAGAATGACTTGATACATCCCTTTTTTTGGATGAAATGTGCCAATTCCGAAATCGGCATAATTCATAAAGCTATAAAAGGAGGGTGTGTGATCTGGTTTAGCGCCTAAAAAAAGTACCGGAAACTCAAGAATCATGGCAAGTCTCTCATTTTTAAAGGCCTTTCTAACATCTTTTTTAATCGTGCTAAAAAACTGTCCGATTTTTTTCATGGTGACAGGCGTGACCAATTCAAAAGGCGATACACCAGGTCTGTATACTAAATCTTTGATGGCTACATCGTAGTTGTTTTGAGCATTTTTAATGAATTTTAGAAGTTGTTTGGAGCTTCCGGGTTCTTCCTTTTCAAAAGCAATGCAAATTTTTTCTAAGGTATCTTCAATGGTGATATAATCGTCTTTTCCGAAGTAAACACTATAAGCCGGGTTGAGTTTTTCGAGTGTGTAATACGTTTCTGGAGTGGTATTGAAATCGGCAAAAAAGCGTTCAAATACATCTGGCATCCAATACCATGTTGGACCAATATCGAAGGTAAAACCTTCTTTTTTTAGCTGTCTTGCGCGACCACCAACCGTTTTGTTTTTTTCAAATATGGTGACCTCATAACCATCACGTGCAAGGTAGCAAGAAGCAGCGAGTGCCGAAAAACCAGATCCAATTATTGAGATACGTTGTTTCATTGTTTAACAAATATATAAAAAAGTTAAACAAAATTAACTTTCGTAGATATAATTTAGAGTTTTTTAACTAAGCTTTCAATACTATCAAATGTTGCTATATGTTTTGGAAGTGATTTTAGATTGGCTTCTTTTAGTATTCTTCCGAGAACCCATAGTTTTGTTTTTGGGTAAGTGAGTATCGTTTCAGAAAAGCTATTGAGGTAATCATTAATACAATCTTTATCAGGTTTAACCGTAAAATAGGATATAAAAGTAATAGCATCGTGATGTTCTAAAACATCAATTAAGCTTGTAATAGGAACACTTTGCCCCAGATAAATGCTTTGATGGCCTCTGGCTATAATTTCATAGTTCAACATCATTAGTCCGAGTTCATGCACTTCATTGTCTGGAAGAAATAATACAAATTCCTTTTTAGCTTTACTTTGATTTTGAGCTTGAATAATTTCAGTATTCACTAAGATTTTTTGACGAATTAAAGTCGTAGCAAAATGTTCATGAGCAGGCGTAATCGTATCAGTTTGCCAGAGCATTCCAATTTCAGAAAGCAAAGGAATAAAATCCTGATAGAAAATATCGGTAAACGATTTTTCTTTTTCCAAACTGGTATAAGTGTCGTAAAACAGCTTTTGGTCAAAGTTAATCATCGCAAGCTTAAATGTACTCAACGTATGACTGTTAGTTACATCTTTTTGGGCAACATCTCTAACAAGGTCTTGAATTTCTGAACTTTCAATAGCTGCTATTTTAGAAATTTTGTAACCATTATTGTTAAGGTAACTAATGTTGAGCAGTTTTTGAAGATTGCTTAAGCTGTAATATCTTATATTGGTGTCAGTTCGTTCTGGTTCCAGCAAGTTGTATCTTTTTTCCCAAATTCTAATGGTGTGTGCCTTGATACCTGAGAGGTTTTCAAGATCTTTAATACTAAATCTACTTTTAATATTGTTCATATTTAGTTTAAAAAGGTTAAACAAAAATAAGCTTTTTTTGAACTTGAACTAAAATTTAGGTTTTTTTTAATAGCAGGAAAAGCGAGCTTGTTGTATTTGGTGAAGTATGAATTAAAAATAATGTGCGCACGAGAAGACTCGAACTTCCACGGACTAATGTCCACTAACCCCTCAAGCTAGCGCGTCTACCAATTCCGCCACGTGCGCATTATTTCAGTAAAGATAAAAAAAAAGTTAAGCGAGTGCTTAACGATTTTATTTGTGACCAGTCTGGGGCTCGAACCCAGGACCCTCTCCTTAAAAGGGAGATGCTCTACCAACTGAGCTAACTGGTCAATAAGTTTCTCTAACGAGGGTGCAAATATAAAACGTTTAATTAATATTCCAAACCTATTATTAGATAATTTTTTGTTTTTTTGTCATTAAATATCTTATGTTTTTAATAATCAATTTATAAGGAGAAAATGATATTATTTTTAGTTGGATATATGGGGTCAGGAAAATCGTTAATCGGGCGACAATTAGCTGAGGTTTTGAATTATAATTACATGGATTTTGATGATTATATAGAACAAAATGAAAACGCGACAATAAAAACGATTTTTGAAACTAAAGGCGAGATTTATTTTAGAAAGGCTGAAAGTAATTATCTGCAATCGGTTTTAAACTTAGACAACACCGTGATTTCTCTTGGAGGCGGAACGCCTTGTTATGGTCGTAATATGGAACAACTTATAATGGCTAATGACGCTCTATGTATTTACCTGAAGGCGACGATACCAACTTTAGTAGATCGTTTGTTTGATGAAAGATCTAAGCGTCCATTAATTTCCCATATTGCTTCAAAAGACGTGTTGAGTGAATTTATAGGTAAACATTTATTTGAAAGAGCTCCTTTTTATGAACAGTCGCAATTACAGATAAAAACTGATGATAAATCGGTAAGTACTATTGTTGAAGAATTACTACTACAACTATTTTAAATAAGCTTCTTGTGTTTTTCCGGTTAAGATAATTTCTACATGCTCATTTAGCGAGGTCGATAGTGAAATCCCTTTAAAATCTGCTTTCACAGGGTATTTTTTGTGGTTTCTATTGACTAATACAGCTGTTTTGAATTGTTTTAACGGAACATCTAAAAAGTGTTTTACACCATAAATTAATGTACTTCCCGAATTTAAAACATCATCAATAAGTACTATAGATTTATTGGTATACTCCTCCTGATCTAGTGAAGTTGTAATGGGTGATAACGGATTTTTCTTATCTATAGTCACCTTACATAATATAGGTTTTAAGTCAGAAATTTTCTCAAGATTAAGTTTGAGTTTTTTAGCAAGAATATAGCCATTACTTTCTATACCAGCTAAAATGATCTCCTTTTCATAAACATTGCTTTCATAAATCTGGTAGGCAATACGTCTGATTTTATGTTGAATTTCCTGATGATTAAGAATTATATTTTTAGGAATGCTCATTGGTGATTTTGATTTTTTCAAAGATAAAAAAGAGTTTTCTTAAACACTCTTTAAATTCTAGATATCTTCTTCTGGTGTATCGTAAAAGTCGTCTATATCTCTTCGGTCTTTTTTTGTAGGCCTTCCTACACCTTTTTTTCGGTAATAATCTTTAGAGTATTTAAGTAGTTCCTTTGCTTCAAAAGCTTCTTTAGGCGTGACATCGGTTCTGTAGATGTCGACTAATTTTGCACCAACTCTGCTTTCAGGAATGTCATTAACAATAATTTGATAGTTGATTTGGTCTTTTCTGAATTCAATTTTATCTGTAGGATAAACTTCACGGCTGGGTTTTACAACTTGATCGTTAACTTTAACCTGACCTTTTTTACAAGCAGTAGTAGCTATACTTCTGGTTTTGCAGTATCTAATGCACCAAAGATATTTATCGACTCTCATGTTAAAACTCTAAAATTGACGTTAATTGTATTGCACAAAAATATTATATTATTGTATCTTGCGTGTTAAAAATAAGCAATATTGAACGATTCAAATTGTATTTGAATTAAAGAAAAATTTAATCATGATGAAATTACAAAACAGTCTAATAGTTGTGGTACTATTAGTAGCGATGCTTGCTTCCTGTAAGCCTGACGACGCTGAAGTAAGCTTGGTTCCAGAAGCCGATAGAACGGAACAGCAAGTAAAAGACAGAGATTCTATAATTAGTTATTTGGAAACGCATTATTACAATGCAGGTGATTTGGTCGATGACGGAACCGATTATTCAATCGATGATATTATTATTACAGAATTACCTCAAGACGATGAAGGTAATTATTTGCCGCTTCCAGATCCAGATACGAATACCTTACTCATCGATGCTGTTGAAACGCATTTTACAACTTTTGAAGAGGCCGATTACGAATACTATATCTTAAGAATCAATCAAGGTGAAGGGGAGTATTCTCCTAATTTCTCTGATGATATCCGATTAGTGTATTCTGGAATTAATATTGAGGATGGTGAAATTTTTGATAGTGCTATTAATCCCAATGCACCTTTTGATATGCTTGGATTGATTCAAGGATGGCGTAATGTTATTCCGCAATTCAATGTTGCTTCAGAGTTTGTGGTGAATGAAGATGGAACTGTTGATTATTCAGGTTCCGGACTAGGAGTTATGTTTATTCCTTCAGGATTAGCATATTTTGCGTCGCCTCCTTTCGGATTGGGCGTTTATGATAATTTGGTCTTTAAATTTGAATTGTACCAAGCTGATGCTAACGATCATGATGGTGATGGAATCTTAACGCATCTTGAAGATTTAAACAATAACGAAGATGTTAATGATGATGACACCGATGGCGATAACGTTCCTAACTTTTTTGATCCAGATGACGATGGTGATGGTGTGTTAACTATTTACGAAGATTTAGATGGTGATGGCGATCCATCAAATGATGATTCTGATGGTGATGGAATTCCTAATTACTTAGATGAAGACTCCACAGAATCTAATCAAGACAGTTAAGAATTTGATTAATACATAATAAAAAAAGACGCTATTTCTAGCGTCTTTTTTTTGTCTGTTATTTCTCATTTTAAAGGGCAACCGATAAACTTAAAATCAGTTGATCTGGCCTCGTATCAATTCTGCTAATAATACCTTCGCCTAAATTATTGCCTATAAATGTCGCTTCATTGTCTGAAAATCCTCTTTCATATCTTAAATCGATTCCAATCTTATTGAAGTTTAAACCGATTCCAAAATTTAATCCTACCGAAAAATCATCTTCGACATTGTCGATATTAATACCTTCAAATTCGGTATCTAATATATACTGAAGTGAAGGGCCGCCAAAGACACTTACTGGTCCGATAACTTTAATACCAACTAATAGAGGCGCATCAATTTTTTTCATATCAAAAGAATCATTCTGATAATCACTTTTGGTACTTGTATAAATGAGCTCTGGTCTAAAATAAAGGTCGTTACCAATTTTTCCGAAGACACCAATATGATAGCCTATATTGCGGTCTGGATGTTGCGCATTATCTCCAATAGATTCAAAATAATCACCATTGGCATTGTAATTCAATCCACCTTTAAGTCCGAAAGAACTTCCTTTTTGCGCCGAGGCACTAAAACAAAATAACGTTAATAAAAACGTGCTAATAACTAATTTCTTCATAATAATATTCGTTTTTTGTGATTTGGATGTATAGTATCAAAAACGTTGCCAAACGAAAATTATTTCTTTTTTTATGAATTAGTTTTTACGTTTTAAGACCTTTTCAGTAGCGCTAATAATGGCATTAGCGTTTAAACCGTATTTTTCCATAAGCTGTTCAGGTGTTCCAGATTCTCCAAAAGTATCATTTGTTGCAACAAATTCCTGAGGTGTTGGTTGGTGTTGCGCTAATACTCTGGCAACACTTTCTCCTAAACCGCCAAGGTAGTTATGTTCTTCGGCAGTCACAATACAACCCGTTTTAGATACCGAATCAAGAATGGCCTTATCGTCAAGAGGTTTGATCGTGTGGATATTTATGACTTCAGCAGAAATACCTTTTTCGTGTAAAGTTTTAGAGGCTTCAAGAGCTTCCCAAACCAAATGACCTGTCGCGACGATAGTGACGTCTGTACCTTCAGTTAATTGTACTGCTTTACCGATTTCAAAGCTTTGATTTTCGGGAGTAAAATTAGCTACTTTTGGTCTTCCAAAACGAAGGTAAACCGGTCCGTGATGTTCAGCAATAGCAATCGTAGCAGCTTTAGTTTGATTGTAATCACAAGTGTTAATAACGGTCATGCCTGGAAGCATTTTCATCAAGCCAATATCTTCTAAGATTTGATGTGTTGCACCATCTTCACCTAAAGTTAAACCAGCGTGAGAGGCACAAATTTTTACATTTTTATCAGAGTAGGCAACACTTTGTCTAATTTGGTCATAAACACGACCTGTAGAAAAGTTAGCGAAGGTTCCTGTAAACGGAATTTTTCCACCAATGGTCATACCAGCTGCTAAACCAATCATATTCGCTTCAGCAATTCCTACTTGAAAAAAGCGTTCTGGATGATTCGCTTTAAAGTCGTCCATTTTAAGAGAACCAATTAAATCGGCACAAAGCGCAACCACATTCTCGTTAGTTTTTCCTAATTCTGTTAATCCAGCTCCAAAACCTGAGCGTGTATCCTTATTTCCTGTGTTTGTGTATGTTTTCATTCTGTGATTTTGAAACTGTAATTAATATTAATTGTTTTTGGAGTTGTATCCACATGTATTGCTTCGAGTATGGTTTCCCTTTTACTGCTCACTTTCATAATCAATCCTTCAGGAATGTTAATACCTAGTAAGCCTGAATTTCCTTCGGAAGCAAACATAATTTGGAATAAATTTTTAAATAATTGTGTATTGTCAATTTTTATAGATTCATCAAAAGCCATAGTTACAATATCTGTTTCCTTATGGGAAGGATATATATCGTAAATCGCTGCTTTTTTGTCTAGTATGGTGATGCTTTCATTGGTGCTTTCAGAAATGAGTTCAAATTCATTACTTTCATCAATAATATCTGGTCCCGGAACGAGTTTTGATAACTCAACATTGAAAAATAATTTATTTTTACCGGATTCAAAACACATCATTAACAGAGCGTCTTCAGCATTATAAATAACATATAAATCAGCGTTATCTAATAACTCCGGATTATTTTTAAACATGTTACGCGCCAAGCTTTGCGCTAGTTTTTTACTGTCTGTCCAAACAAACTTTCCCGATTTGCTATATCCTATAGAAACGGTATCATTTGTTTTTCTTCGTTCACTAGGCACAATATAATCAACCGTATAATCAATTTGAATCTTTGTTTCTTGAGAATTTCCAAAGAAAAAAGAAAAGATTAATAAGGGTAGGATTAATGCTTTCATATTAATAATCACCTAAAGTTTCAGCATTTTGACTTAAACCGATTTCTAACTGCTCATCGTTTGGAGCTTTACCGTGCCAAGCATGGGTGTGCATCATAAAGTCAACACCGTTACCCATAATAGTTTTAAGCAATACACATACAGGTTTACCTTGACCTGTTAGTGATTTTGCTTTGGCCATTCCTTCTAAAACAGCGGTGATATCATTCCCTTTTTCAATGCTAACAACAGTCCATCCGAAGGCTTCAAATTTAGCACGCAAACTTCCCATTGGTAAGACATCATCAGTAGCACCATCAATTTGTTGTCCGTTTAAATCTATTGTAGAAATGATATTATCAATATTATTGGCAGCAGCGTACATAATCCCTTCCCAGTTTTGGCCTTCTTGTAATTCGCCATCTCCATGAAGACTATACACCAAGTGTGAGTCGTTGTTTAATTTTTTAGTTTCGGCAGCACCTAAAGCAACACTAAAGCCTTGACCCAAAGATCCAGAGGCGACACGTACACCAGGTAAACCTTCGTGTGTGGTTGGATGACCTTGCAGACGCGAATTAATTAATCGGAATGTGTTTAATTCATCGACAGGAAAATAACCTGATCTTGCAAGAACGCTATAAAATACCGGAGAAATATGACCGTTGGAAAGGAAGAATAAATCTTCGCCAATACCGTCCATATCAAAGGACGTTTTACGGTCCATAATCTCTTGGTAAAGCGCAACAAAAAATTCGGCACATCCTAATGAACCTCCAGGATGACCTGAGTTTACTTTGTGAACCATTCGCAAAATATCTCTGCGAACCTGTGTAGTTAAGTCTTGTAATTCTTGTGTATTTGGCATAAAAATAGAGTGAGTAATTTAAGCCCCAAAAATAAAGTTTTCATAAGCCTAATCAAAAATAGAGTTAACTCACTTATTAACGATTTTGCTCAGTTGCTAACAATTTCATCAGATTGAAAATGATGAAGGCGGATTTTAAGTTTTCTAAAGTATAATTTTATTAAATGTTTAAGACCATAATACGTCTATATAATTATCTTTGCCCACTGATGACGTTTTTATATGAATTTTGAATTAAAAGGAAATGATGCTCAAAGTAAAGCCAGAGCAGGAGTAATAACTACAGATCACGGATCAATAGAAACCCCAATTTTTATGCCTGTTGGAACTGTTGCTTCTGTTAAAGGTGTGCATCAACGTGAACTCAAAAATGACATTAATCCTGATATTATCTTAGGAAACACTTACCATTTGTACTTGCGACCACAAACACCAATTTTAGAAAAGGCAGGTGGTTTGCATAAGTTTATGAATTGGGATAGAAATATTTTAACCGATTCGGGTGGTTATCAGGTATATTCACTTTCTGCAAATAGAAAAATAAAAGAAGAAGGTGTAAAATTTAAATCACACATTGATGGAAGCTATCATGTTTTTACACCAGAAAATGTGATGGAAATACAGCGAAGTATTGGTGCCGATATCATTATGGCATTTGACGAATGTACGCCTTATCCTTGTGATTATAATTATGCCAAACGATCGATGCACATGACGCACAGATGGTTAGAACGTTGTTTAACGCATTTAGATAAAACACCATTTAAGTATGATTATGAACAAACGTTTTTTCCGATAGTTCAAGGGAGTACTTATAAAGATTTACGAAAGCAATCTGCAGAGTATATTGCTAATGCTGGTGCTCAAGGGAATGCTATTGGCGGATTGTCTGTAGGCGAACCTGCCGAAGAAATGTATGCCATGACCGATGTGGTTTGCGACATTCTTCCTTGGGAAAAACCACGCTATTTAATGGGGGTAGGAACGCCTATTAATATCTTAGAAAACATTGCGCTTGGTGTCGATATGTTTGACTGTGTCATGCCAACACGTAATGCAAGAAACGGCATGCTGTTTACAGCTCATGGCACTATTAATATTAAAAATTTGAAATGGGCAGACGATTTTTCACCTATAGATGAGATGGGCATCACTTTTGTAGATACTGAATATACGAAAGCTTATTTGAGACATCTGTTTACAGTTAATGAACTATTAGGAAAGCAAATTGCTACAATTCATAATCTAGGGTTTTACATGTGGTTGGTAAGAGAAGCAAGAAAGCATATCTTAGCTGGTGATTTCAGAGCATGGAAAGACCAAATGGTAAAGCAAATGGATAAACGACTTTAAAAAAGAGAGACTATATGAGTGCTTTTATGGATTTCTTCAAAAAACAACAGATAGTGAATCATGGAATCATTAGATTTTACAACCCAGTTAAACAATTAAAACAATAAGCAACACTTGAAAATACTCGATTGGTACATATTAAAACGTTACTTGTTTACATTTTTAATGATGTTGCTGCTCTTCATTCCTATTGGGATTACGGTAAATCTTGCCGAGAAGATTGGTAAAATTCTTGAACGTGAAGTGCCTTTTGGAGCTGTTGCACAATATTACCTCGATTTCACCATTTATTTTGCGAACTTACTATTTCCAATATTTTTGTTTTTATCTGTGATTTGGTTTACTTCTAAACTAGCCAATAACACCGAAATTGTAGCTTTTTTAAGTTCGGGTGTCTCGTTTTGGAGGTTTTTACGACCGTATATGATTGGAGCAACACTCATTGCGTTATTGGCTCTGGTTATGGGATTGTACTTAGCGCCTAAAGCGAGTAAAGGGTTTAATCAATTTAAGTATAAATACCTGAAAAATAATTCTAAGGTTATTCAAACTCAGAATATTTACAGGCAGATTAATGATAATGATTATATCTATGTGAGTAATTTCAATCCGGTAACTAAAGTGGGCAGAAATTTTAGCTTAGAACACTTCGAAGACAATAAGCTTAAGTATAAAATTTCGGCCAATTCTATCAAGGATAACGATAGTATTTATCGATTAACTGGCTATGTTAAACGCACCTTTGGCGATTTTGATGATACCATTGAAACTGCCCGAAGAAAAGACATGGCTTTCGAATTTGATGCAGATGATTTAACTCCTGAAGAATACATTGCCGAAACACTTCAATATGGAGAATTAACCAAGTTTATTGAAAAAGAAAGAAGCAGAGGTTCTTCAAATATTGGACGCTATTTAGTCGTAAAATATAAAAAATGGAGTATTCCTGTATCTGTTTTTATTCTTACAATCATTGCCGTTGCCGTTTCTTCAATAAAACGTCGTGGCGGAATGGGTGTCAATTTAGCTTTCGGAATTACCATTGCCATGGTCTATGTTTTCTTCGATAAAGTATTTGGTGTGATGGCAGAACAATCTAGTTTTTCACCACTGGTTGCGGTGTGGTTTCCTAATATCGTTTTTGGTATCTTAGCGGTATATCTGCTATATAATGCCAAACGCTAAACTAAAAAATTACATTCATTTACATGTCTTAGTATTTATTGCTGGCTTTACAGCAATTTTAGGCGAGCTAATTTCTATAGGTTCTACAGCATTAGTCTGGTATCGTATGTGTATTGCCGGAATTTTAATGTTTTTGTATATTAAAATGATTAAGCTTAAGATTAAAGTCAATACCAAAACAAAGCTTAAGTTTTTTGGTGCTGGAATCATTATTGCCTTGCATTGGATTACATTTTTTGAAGCGATTAACCAATCGAATGTGTCAATCACCTTAGCCATGTTTTCAACGGGAGCTTTTTTTGCGTCCTTTATTGAACCATTGATATATAAACGGAAGATTATTTGGTATGAAATTATCTTCGGAATGATAGTCATACTTGGCGTATTTTTAATTACCCAAAGTGAGATAAAATACCTTTACGGAATTGTACTTGGCATCGCTTCGGCCTTATTCTCAACGCTGTTTGCAGTTATTAACGGACGATTTATTGAGGTGCATCGCGCTACGGTAATTTCATTTTATGAATTCATTAGTGGAGTCGCTTTTCTATCATTATTTATTATGATATTTCAAGGAGGTTTTTCTGCGGATTTTTTCATCTTATCATCCAATGATTGGTTCTATTTATTCATTTTAGCTTCAGTTTGTACGGCTTATGCATTTATTGGATCTGTTGATGTAATGCGCTATTTAAGTCCGTATACCGTAATTTTAACCTATAATCTAGAACCTTTGTATGGTATTGCCATGGCCTTGGTTTTATTTCCTGAAACCGAAATTATGAGCGCCCAGTTTTATTATGGTGCCTTTTTAATATTAGCCACAGTTTTAGCTGATTGCATCTTAAAAAATTATAAGAGTTATAAAAACCGAAGTACCTTAACAAACAAACCCAATTAAAGTTTTTATATTTGCACCAACTAACTAATGACTAATTAAAAACTAAATCAAAATTTCAATGGAATATTTAGATTTTGAACTACCCATAAAAGAACTCCAAGATCAACTTGAAAAATGTCAATTAATAGGCGAGGAGAGTGATGTCGATGTGACTCAGACTTGTAAAAAAATTGAAAAGAAGTTGTTAGAGACTAAAAAAGAAATTTACAAAAACCTAACAGCATGGCAACGTGTTCAACTGTCAAGACATCCTGATCGCCCTTATACTTTAGATCATATTAAGGCTTTGTGTGGTAATTCGTTTTTAGAATTACATGGTGACAGAAACGTTAAAGACGATAAAGCGATGATTGGTGGTTTAGGTAAGATTGGTGACCAAACGTACATGTTTATTGGTCAGCAAAAAGGATTCAATACCAAAACACGTCAGTACAGAAATTTTGGAATGTCAAACCCAGAAGGATATCGCAAAGCGCTACGTTTAATGAAATCTGCTGAGAAATTCGGAATTCCTGTAGTCACCTTAATTGATACACCAGGTGCTTATCCAGGTTTGGAGGCAGAAGAGCGCGGACAAGGAGAAGCAATTGCGAGAAATATCATGGAAATGGCCCGACTTAAAGTGCCTATTATTGCCATTGTTATTGGTGAAGGAGCTTCAGGAGGTGCTTTAGGTATTGGTGTAGGAGATCGCGTATTAATGTTAGAAAATGCTTGGTATTCTGTGATATCTCCCGAAAACTGTTCTTCTATTTTATGGAGAAGCTGGGACCAAAAAGAACAAGCAGCCGAAGCATTAAAGCTTACCGCTAGCGATGCTAAAAAGTTAAAAGTTGTAGACGCGATTATTAAAGAACCGCTTGGAGGTGCGCATGCCGATAGAACAGCTACATTTAAAGCTGTAAAAGATGCAATCGAAAAGAATTTTGAGGACCTTAAAAACTTATCACCAAAAGATTTGGTAAACCAGCGTATGGAAAAATACTTGGGAATGGGAGTTTTTAAAGGCTAAACCTTATAGAATAAAGGATTGAAAAAACTGAAACGTTGAGTTTCGGTTTTTTTTGTCGCTATTAACAATATAATCAAGTTATTAACAGTTAAATTGTTGATGACCTGTTAAGATTGAAAATTTTGTAAATTCAGTTTTAGGTCACAATTGTTTTACATTCGCAGTTATGAAACAACCCAACCCAATAAAAGGTTATCAAGTCGATAAAAGCACAATTATTAGTTTAGAAAAAGGTAAAATACCTCCGCAAGCTATTGATTTAGAAGAAGTTGTGCTTGGTGCGATGATGATTGACAAAAAAGGTGTCGATGAAGTTATTGATATTTTAAGTGCTGATGCTTTTTATAAAGAAGCGCATAAACACATCTTTGAAGCTATTTTCAAATTATTTGAAAACAGTGAACCTGTCGATTTATTAACCGTTTCTAGTCAACTTAAGAAAGATTCAAAATTAGACTTGGTTGGTGGTGATTTTTATCTCATTTCATTAACCCAACGCGTCTCTTCTTCAGCCCATATCGAATTTCACGCTCGTATTATTCTTCAGAAATATATTCAACGTAGTTTGATCAAGATTTCTAACGAAATTATTGAAGAAGCTTACGACGAAACCAAAGACGTTTTCGATTTATTAGATAATGCCGAAGCTAAACTTTATGAAGTAACCCAAGGTAACGTTAAGAAATCTACAGAAACGGCTCAGAGTTTGGTGATTCAGGCGAAAAAGAAAATTGAAGAAATTTCAAACAAAGAAGGCTTAAGTGGAATTCCTACCGGATTTACCAAGTTAGATAAATTAACCTCAGGATGGCAACCAAGTGATTTAATTATTGTTGCTGCACGTCCAGGTATGGGTAAAACAGCTTTAACCTTGACGATGGCTAGAAATATTGCAGTAAATTCTAATATTCCAGTTGCATTTTTCTCATTAGAGATGTCATCGGTACAATTGATTACGCGTTTGATTTCTTCGGAAACTGGTTTGTCTTCAGAAAAATTAAGAACTGGAAAGTTAGAAAAACACGAATGGGAACAATTAAATGTTAAGGTGAAAACCTTAGAGAAAGCGCCTTTGTTTATTGACGATACACCATCCTTATCTATATTCGACTTAAGAGCAAAAGCGCGTCGTTTGGCTTCTCAATATGGTATTAAAATGATCATGATTGATTACCTGCAGTTAATGACCGCTGGAGGCAGTCAAAAAGGTGGAAACCGTGAACAGGAAATCTCTATGATTTCTCGTAACCTTAAAGCCTTGGCTAAAGAATTGGAAGTGCCTGTTATCGCCTTATCACAATTGTCACGTGCTGTTGAAACTCGTGGTGGTAGTAAGCGTCCGTTGCTATCAGATTTACGTGAATCTGGAGCGATTGAGCAAGATGCCGATATTGTAAGTTTTATCTACAGACCAGAATACTACAAAATTGACGAATGGGATGATGACGAGCGTTCGCCAACCGAAGGGCAAGGTGAATTTATAGTTGCTAAGCATAGAAATGGTGGATTAGATAATATTAGATTAAAGTTTATCGGACATCTAGGTAAGTTTGATAACCTCGATGATTTTGATACACCTTTTGGCGAATTTCATTCCAAAATGAATGCTGCAGCAAATGATGACACCTTAAAACCAGACCACTTCCCGTCACCTTCTGATGCCTTTGATGCACCAGAGGATGATGACAATGATGTGCCTTTTTAAGATTTTTTGGGATATTATAACAACATTTTATCCTAAATTTGCTTTTTGCCCGTTAACAAACGAAAATTTGCCTCATGTTAGAACAAAGACGTACTACCAATATCCTACTGCTATTTATAGTGGTTCCGTTAGTATTTTATTTACTTAAAATATTATCATTTATTTTCATTCCGTTGATTTCTTCAATGTTTATTGCTTTACTGTTTTTACCGCTTATGCGTTGGTTAGGCAGACGAAATGTGCCAAGATTGATTAGTATCATTATTGTGATAACCTTAATTGTGATTGGTGTTTTTATAGGTGTCGAATTGGTTCAGCTTTCAAGCAAACAGATTTTATCAAATGACTCTGGCTTTTTTGGTAAGGCAGAAGTGAAAATTAACGAGCTTATGCTGTATATGCAGGATAAAGTCGGTATGGAATACAACCCGGAAGGTAACTTTTTATCACAATTTTTTCAGAAAGAAACCATAGGGTCTACCTTTGATTTTGTGAGAAAATTTCTGACGAATATATTGATGATTACCTTTTTTACGATTCTATGGTTATCCGAATCGATTAACATGCATAAGGTGTTGAATAATACCATTTTAAAACGAAAGCATACCTCTATAAAAGCATTTATGAAAATTGAAAAAGACTTAATCACCTTTATCAAAGTTAAATTTTTAGTGAGTTTACTAACAGGAATTTTCACAGGTTTAGCCTGCGTGTTTTTTGATGTGAGTTTTCCTATTTTCTGGGGCTTATTTGCGTTCTTAATTAATTTTGTGCAAATGGTTGGCTCATTTATTTCGGTAATTCTACTGTCTATTTTTGCCTTTGTAGAGCTAGATCCAACAAGTACACTTTTCTTTTTTATCCTATCAATTACAGGTGTACAGGTATTATTTGGTGCTATTTTAGAACCTATTTTTATGGGTAAATCTTTTTCAATTAATGTGATAACAGTGCTTATTATGTTGATGCTTTGGGGATTTATTTGGGGGATTCCAGGGTTGATTATGGCAATTCCTATTACCGTATTCATTAAAATTATTCTAGAACAATTTCAAGAGACTAAAACCATAGCCACGCTATTGTCTGGACCAGAACGTACCATTCCGCCACTTAAAAATAAATAGGATTTTCTTTTTACTTTGGTATATTTCAGCTAAAAAATACCTAAAACTATATTAAAGGTTCGCTTTAAGGAATAATTTTTGAGTATATTTCAATGATAAAAAAGAATGATTCCCAAATGAAAAAGACCATTATAATCCTAATTCTATTTCTTGTTTCTTTGCAATCTTATGCGTCCTATATTTTAATTCCTATGGATGCTGAAGGGCAAAACAATCACCTAAAAGCCTATGGTGTTACCTATTGGACCTTAGAAAAGCAATTAAAAGTAAAATGGTTATTAAACTACAAAGGCGGTTCCTTTTTATTACCCGATTCTGAAGAAATCCAACGCGAATGTCAAATTAGAGGCGTAAGCTTTGAGGTGATTTCTAATGCTAAAGCTGAAGAAATTCTGGAGATGATAGCGAGTCCGTCACAAAATATGGAAGCCGTTGTTTTGGAGAAAGCACCAAAAATTGCAGTGTATACACCAAAAGGATTGCAGCCCTGGGATGATGCCGTAACGATGGTGTTAACTTATGCCGAAATTCCTTATGAAACGGTCTATGACGAAGATGTTTTAAATGATGCATTACTGTTGTACGATTGGTTGCATTTGCATCATGAGGATTTTACTGGTCAATATGGGAAATTCTATCGTGCCTACCGTTCTGCATCCTGGTATATTCAAGAGAAGAAAGAAGCCGAAGATTTGGCAACCAAATTAGGATATGCTAAAGTTTCTGAAGAAAAATTAGCCGTAGCCAAAAAGATTCGCGACTATGTGATTGGTGGCGGATTTATGTTTGCGATGTGTAGCGCAACCGATAGTTTTGATATTGCCTTGTCTGCTGATGGCATCGATATTTGCGAGCCTATGTTTGATGGCGATGGAAGTGATCCGGGTTACCAGAATAAAATTGATTATAATAAAACCTTCGCATTCAAAGATTTTATACTTGAACGAAGTCCAAATGTTTATGAATTTTCATCCATTGATATGACTAGAAAACGTCGTATTCCAATGACAACAGACTATTTTTCATTGATGGAGTTTTCGGCAAAGTGGGACCCAATTCCGTCAATGTTGTGTCAAAACCATACGGCTTTAGTAAAAGGATTTATGGGACAAACAACGTCGTTCACACGTGAAGAAATCAAGTCAAATGTCCTCATCATGGGGGAAAATAAAACCAATGGTGAAGCCAAATATATTCACGGAATTAAAGGTAAAGGCTTTTTTACATTTTATGGCGGACATGATCCTGAAGACTATACGCATAAAGTAGGCGATCCCAAAACAGAACTCGATTTGCATCCAACATCGCCTGGTTATAGGTTAATACTCAATAATGTGTTATTTCCTGCCGCTAAAAAGAAGAAGCAGAAAACCTAAACACTTGATTTTCTCTAAAGTTTTGTATTTTTAATATTCCAAATTTTATTAGCTATGGCATCCAAAAAGAAAATACTCAACAAAATCCAAATTTTGATAACCAATCATTTTAACTCACCAGAAGAAGCTTTTGCTTTTTTTGATAAAGATGGAGACGGAAAATTAACGAAAAGTGAAATAAAAGATTTATTAAAACAGGCTGAAATAAGTGGATTTTTAAGAGGTATTGTATCGTCCAAACTTATTGAAGGTTATGATAAAGATGGTGACGAACTTATTGATTGGGATGAATTTAAGCATGCCGTTGACGAAATAGCAAAAACAACTTAATAGTTAGACGTTCTCTACATGTATAACCTCAAGCGGTTTTTAAAGCAATTAGTTTTTGCAATTATCTATTGGATTTTTGCCTTTTCTATATTCATTTTGATACGATTTGTAGCTCATGGAGAAGAACAAGGCACCATGTTTGTCAATCCTAAAAATGAAGTCCCTATAACCGAATGGATTCATTTTGGCGTCATTCTAGGTGTGCTTGTAGGAATTTTTTATGCCATCATAGAATCTGTATTTGATAAATTCATTACCAAAAACATCTATTTAGGACTGTCGATGGTCTTAAAAACATGCATCTATTTAGTGATACTCATATTTTCACTAACGTTCATTATTACACTTATTGAACTCGAAATGGACATTGATTTGCCTAATGAAAGAGGCTGGTGGAAAACAAGCGCATTGTTTTGGCTAGCCACGTCCTATTTCTTCTTGGCTTCTTTTATCTTTTTATTTCTAAGGCTGGTTTACGAAAAGTTTGGGAAAGGAATTTTGATAAATATGTTAATCGGAAAGTATAGAAACCCAACTGAAGAAGACCGTATTTTTATGTTTGTAGATTTAAAATCATCTACCACTATTGCTGAAGAAATCGGGCATAATAAATACAGTAAATTATTACAGGATTGTTTTTTTGACCTCAATAAAATCGTATCACGCTACGATGGTGAAATCTATCAGTATGTTGGAGATGAAGCGGTGATTACTTGGAAACTTAAAAAGGGTCTCAAACATAACAATTGTATAGAATTGTACTTTGCTTTTAAAAAGTTACTAGAGAGACGTTCAAAGTATTATATGAAAACCTATAATTTAAAACCTTTTTTCAAGGCTGGTGTGCATGGCGGACAATTAATCGTAGCTCAAGTAGGTACGGTTAAAAAAGAATTAGCATTCCATGGTGACGTCATTAATACGACAGCCAGAATTCAAGATGAGTGTAATAAATATGACGAATCCTTATTAATTTCCGAAGAATTAGTAAGTAGAATTAAGCTGAAATCTAAATACAAATCCAAAGTTATTGGTGATATTCTCCTCAAAGGAAAACAAGACACGCTTAAAATTGTAGCAATTAACGAACATTAAAAAAAACCGATTCAATTACGAATCGGTTTTTTGTTTTAATGAGAGCCTACATGACAGCCACAACCACTTCGGGTAAAGCTTTGTGAGTCTTCATGCCACGGAAATGCCTCGTTGTATTTTGAGTTTTCCCAATAGAACTGAGTGCGTTCTTTTGGATAATTACCAATTTCATTCATCGTTTCAGTATCATACATACGACCATTAATCATGGTGTAAATAATACTTTCTGAATGTTTGATATCTTCTAAAGGATTTTTATCCATAACGATTAAATCAGCAAGTTTTCCTTTTTTAAGAGAACCAATATCATTTGCGGCACCTATATAATCTGCGCCATTAATAGTAGCTGCTTTAAGTGCTTCATGATTAGACATGCCACCTTGCTGTAGCATCCATAATTCCCAATGCGCACCAAGACCTTGAAGTTGTCCGTGAGCACCAAGATTCACTTTAACACCAGCATCACTAAGGGCTTTACAAGTTTTTGAAACTAAGATGTGACCGTTTTCGTATTCCTCATCCGGAATCATAATACGATGCCTCGAACGGGAATCAATGATACCTCTTGGTGTATATTTAAGCAGTTTTTCATTTTCCCAAACATTGGTGTTTTGATACCAGAACATTTCGCCATTCATGCCGCCATAGTTAACAATAAGTGTCGGTGTATAACCTACATTGCTATTTCCCCAGAGTTCAAGTACATCTTTATAGACTGGAGCAACAGGAATATTATGTTCAACGCCTGTATGGCCATCCATGACCATCGTAATATTGTGATAAAATGTCGATCCGCCTTCTGGTACTACAAAAATACCTTCTTCACGAGCCGCTTGTAAAACTTGCTGGCGTTGTTCACGTCTGGGCTGGTTATAACTTTTAACCGATAAAGCACCAAAGGCTTTAGTACGTCTTATTGAAGAACGTGCATCTTCCAGATTATTAATAACAGCTTTAAAATCACCATCAGCGCCATATAAAATAAAGCCTGTAGAGTAGAGGCGTGGACCAACAAGTGTTCCGTTTTTTTGTAATTCTGAAAGCGCAAAAACCGTTTCAGAATGTGCTGAAGGATCATGTGCTGTTGTGACACCAAAAGCTAAATTGGCGTAAAATTGCCAGTGTTTTTGAGTGGTTAATCCGTAGCGGAACCCACCAATATGCGCATGGGCATCTACCATTCCAGGCATAATCGTTTTCCCAGTAACGTCATACACTTTGGCATCAGACGGAATGTTAATTTCAGAAGCACTTCCGATTGCTTCAATACGATTATTATGTATTACGATTGTTCCGTTTTCGATGACTTCATCACCTTCCATCGTAATAATACGAGCACCTTTTAGGGCAATTCGTCCTGAAGGTTTATCTGTTTTGACTTCTAAATTGATTTTAGTACTGTTTTCAACCAGCTTCGTGTCTTCGGAAACTTCAGCTGTAAAATATTGATTCCCTAGAGTCCAATGCAACAACTTACTGTCTTTTGACCAATGCAGATTAATGCCTGCGTCTTTTGAAAGTTTTGTAACTGGCACAAATTTACTGCTATCGGTCAAGTCTAATGTTTGTCCGGCACGAGGCATTGGTGCCATGTAGACTTTGTGTAAATGTACAAATGCGATCCAGTTTCCGTCAGGGCTTGGTACCAGAATATTTCCATGTTTAGATTTTACCAAGGTGCGTTCGTCAAAACCATGAAGGTCTACACTTTTAAGTTCTTTTGTTAAGGCTCCAAAAAACTGTCCGCCATTTTGATAAATAATTCTAGTGTCATCGGTGTTAAACATTGGGAAATCTCCTTCCTTAGTAATCAGTTTAGGGTTAGAACCATCAGAATTCATAAGATATAATCCTGTTTTTTTTGAGAACGTTCGGCCTTGTTCGTTATTTCCACCTTCTTTGCGATAGACAATTTGTTTACCATTATGAGAATACGCTGGGTTTCTATAAATTCCTTTTTCTGAAGAGAGTTTTGTTGGTGTTCCTCCAGCTATAGGTACTGAGTAAATGGCTCCTAGCTGTTCATCATTCCAAGTCACATAGGTAATTGTTTTTCCATCAGGAGAAAATGCAGGCTCAAATTCAAAATCGGTTCCAGTGGTCAAACGTTTCGCTTTTCCGTTAGGTAATTTTTGAATATGTAAATAGCCTAAAGCATTAAAAACAATGGACGTTCCGTCTGGAGAAGTTGTAGCATGTCTAATCACTTTGGCGTCAAATGTATCAGGAGCCACAGGTGTGTCTACTTCAATAGCTTTAGCAATCTTAATAGTGGCATCCACTTGAAAAGGAATCTCAGTAACCTGAAGCGAATTGATGTTGATTTTTTTGATTTTTCCTCCAGACCAAATTACAATAGCTTCGTCATTAGGCATCCAGTTAAAATTTGTATATACGCCAAAAATCGCCCAAGCTTCTTGCTGGTCTTTATTAAGTTGATCGTAGATTGGCCATTCTTCGCCAGTTTCTAAATCATGAATGTATAATACCGATTTTGTACGAACACGCTTGACAAAGGCCAGTTTTTTGCCATCTCTGGATACTTGTGGTCTGGCAGCACCACCTGGACCACCAGTAATTCTTGTAATTTTCCCTGTTTCCATATCGTAACGATTAATCGCATAAATTTGGCTGTTAGGATCTTTATTGTATTGAAAAAATCCGCCAGGATATACATCTTCACTATAATACAGCGATTTTCCATCAGGAGACAGACTAGGCTCATTAAGATCTTGTTGGTCGTTTTTCTTTTTGGTAAGCTGAATGCCACTGCCTCCAGTTTTGTGGTACATCCATAGTTCACCAGCACCAAGAGATCGACCCGATGTAAAGTGCTTTCGGGCAATTAAATAATTGCTGTCTGGTGTCCAGATAGCATTGTTTAGTAATCTGAAATTTTCTTTGGTGATTTGTTTAGCATCAGAACCATCAGTATTCATAATCCAGATATTATCGCCTCCACCAGCATCACTGGTAAATGAAATATGTTGACCATCTGGACTGAAACGCGGTTGGATTTCAAAAGCCAGGCCTTCTCTTAAAATTTTGGCTTTGCCACCATTGATGTCCAGTTTATAAATATCACCCAGCAAGTCGAAAACAATTGATTTGCCATCAGGACTCACATCTAAATTCATCCATGTGCCTTCATTGGTTGATAATTTGAGCTCTTTAAAGTCCCAGTCGCCTTCAGGATTAGAGACGTTCCAGGTTTCAGACTTTTCTTTATCTTGACTGAAGGTATTAAAACTAAGTAGAAGAATGAGGGTTGTGATGAGTTGTATGCGTTTCATTGGATTGGTTTTAATTGACTTGTAAGTTAGCCATAAAAAACGAAAATACATGTTAATTTTCTATACGGAATAGGGTATGTATTAAAATGTTAAGCATAAAAAAACCGATTCATTTCTGAATCGGTTTTATAAGCGAATTGTTGTTATTGTTTAGGCGAAAGCCCTATTTTACTTTGTTTACTATAGCTTCAAAAGCTTCTGGGTTATTCATCGCTAAATCGGCAAGAACTTTACGGTTCAATTCGATGTTATTAGCTTTAAGTTTTCCCATAAATTTTGAATAGCTCATTCCGTGTTGTCTAGCTCCTGCGTTTATACGCATAATCCAAAGTGAGCGGAATGTTCTTTTTTTGTTTCTACGGTCTCTATACGAATATTGCATCGCTTTGTCAACCGCATTTTTTGCTACTGTCCAGACGTTTTTACGTCTTCCGAAGTAACCTTTTGCTTGCTTAAGAACCTTTTTTCTTCTGGCTCTTTTCGCTACTGAATTTACTGATCTTGGCATTTCTTAAATTGTTTTTTTGTAGTAGGCGGTCGATAATCGACACTTGCTAAATTATTTTGCCTAACTCCAGGGTTTATAATTTGTTTTAACCGATTAAAACGCTATTACTTTAAGCGTAATAATGTTTTAATATTATCCTCATCTGCTTTGTGTACCAAAGTGTCATGAGTTAAAGCTAGCTTACGCTTTTTAGATTTTTTTGTCAAGATATGACTCTTAAAAGCATGCTTTCTTTTAATCTTACCAGTGCCAGTTAGTTTAAAACGTTTCTTAGCACTTGAATTAGTTTTCATTTTAGGCATTTTCCTATTTTTTATTTACGATTCGCTTATTATTTTTAGGCTGTCCCGAACTTCAGGATTGAGCTTTTATTTTCTGTTTGATAGTTTATTTAGGCTTTTTTGGCGCAATAAACATAGTCATACGCTTACCTTCTAATCTTGGCATTTGTTCTACTTTACCAAGTTCTTCTAAATCTTGAGCCAATCTTAATAATAAGATTTGACCTTGTTCTTTAAATATGATAGAACGTCCTTTGAAAAACACAAAAGCTTTCAGTTTTGCTCCATCTTTTAAAAATTTCTCAGCGTGTTTCTTTTTAAACTCGTAATCATGATCATCGGTTTGAGGACCAAATCTAATTTCTTTGATAACGACCTTTGATGCTTTAGACTTTAGAGCTTTTTCACGCTTCTTTTGTTCGTAAAGAAACTTTTTATAGTCCATAACTTTACATACTGGAGGATCAGCTTTTGGTGAAATTTCAACAAGATCTAACCCTTGCTCATCTGCAATGGCTAATGCATCTTTAGTTGAATAAATACCAACCTCTACATTGTCACCAACAAGTCTTACCTTTTCGGCTCTAATTTTCGAATTGATTTTGTGTTGATCTTCTTTTATAACTCGCTTAGAGTTTTGTCTTCTACGTATTGCTATGACTTTATATATTTTATAGTTAAACTTATTTATTTAAATGTTTTTAATGTTTTATTGATTTCATTTTCAACAATTTTCGAAAACTCATCTACACTAATCATGCCTAAATCTTCTCCACCATGTTGACGAACAGAAATCTTGTTTTCTTGCTCTTCATTCTCACCAATGATAATCATGAACGGTATTTTATTCATTTCCGCTTCACGGATTTTCTTACCAATCGTCTCATTTCTATTATCAGCGAGGGCGCGAATTTCGTGATTTTCTAGCAAATTTAAAACTTTTTCCGCGTATTTTTCATATTTCTCACTTAAGGAGAGTACGATTACTTGTTCTGGCATCAGCCATAATGGGAAATTACCACCTGTATGTTCTAGTAAAATTGCTATGAATCGTTCCATACTACCGAATGGTGCACGATGGATCATTACAGGTCGATGCAATTCATTATCACTTCCTTTATAGGTAAGATCGAAACGTTCAGGGAGGTTGTAATCGACTTGAATGGTGCCCAATTGCCAGTTTCTACCTAAGGCATCCTTCACCATGAAGTCTAATTTCGGCCCATAAAAAGCAGCTTCTCCTGTTTCGACGACATAATCTAAACCTTTATCAATAGCTGCGTTTAATATGGCGTCTTCGGCTTTTTTCCAATTGTCATCACTACCTATATATTTTTCCGGATTTTCTGGGTCTCTAAGAGAAACTTGCGCCTTGAAATTTTCAAAACCTAAGGAACCAAACACATATAGTACTAAATCTATAACCTCTTTAAACTCTTTATCTAATTGATCTGGAGTGCAAAAGATGTGGGCATCATCTTGAGTAAACCCTCTAACTCGTGTTAGGCCGTGTAGTTCACCACTTTGCTCATATCGGTATACAGTACCAAATTCGGCATAGCGCTTCGGAAGTTCTTTATATGAAAAGGGTCTCGTATTGTAGATTTCACAATGATGCGGACAATTCATTGGTTTAAGCAAGAACTCTTCACCTTCAGCAGGCGTATTTATAGGTTGAAAACTGTCTTCACCATATTTTGCAAAATGACCAGAGGTTACATACAATTCTTTTTGTCCAATATGTGGTGTAACCACCATTTCATAACCTGCTTTTTTTTGAGCAGCTTTTAAAAAGTTTTCTAAACGCTCTCGTAAAGCAGCGCCTTTTGGCAACCATAAAGGAAGACCCTGACCAACTTTTTGAGAAAATGTAAATAATTCTAATTCTTTACCAAGTTTTCTATGGTCGCGTTTTTTTGCTTCTTCTAATAAGTGTAAATATTCGGTTAGCTCTTTTTGCTTCGGAAATGAAACACCATAAACTCTTGTTAATTGTTTGTTGTTTTCATCACCTCTCCAATATGCTCCAGCGACAGACATGATTTTTACGGCTTTGATTATTCCTGTATTAGGAATATGACCGCCACGACATAAATCTGTGAAAGTAGAATGATCACAGAAAGTGATTGTCCCATCTTCTAAGTTCTCAATGAGTTCTACTTTGTATTCATTGTTTTGAGATGTATATAATGATAAGGCCTCATCTTTAGAAACAGCTCGCATTTTAAAATCATGCTTCCCTCGGGCTATTTCTAACATCTTATTCTCTATAGTTTTAAAATCTTTTTCAGAAATAGAATGTTCCCCAAAATCGACATCATAATAAAAACCGTTTTCTATAGCAGGTCCAATTGATAATTTAATACCTGGGTATAGTTCTTCTAAAGCTTGCGCCAAGACATGTGAGGTTGAGTGCCAAAATGCCTTTTTGCCTTCATCATTAGACCATGTATATAGAACTAAGGAACCATTAGTAGTTAATGGAGTAGAGGTTTCAATAGTTTCGCCATTGAAATTTGCCGAAATCACGTTTCTTGCAAAACCTTCACTAATGCTTTTTGCAACATCCATTGGAGTTGTTCCTTCTTCAAAAGTTTTAATTGTGCCATCTGGCAAAGTAATATCTATCATAATTGTACCTAATTATTAGGTTGGCAAAGATAAGATGATAAAAATTGACATACAATATATGTCATGTATAATATTTTAATCTGAGTTATTTTGCAAAGTGGTGGAGTTTTCAAACAAATTTCATTACCCAATAGTCGATATATTAAGGTGTTAAGCGTTTGTAAAAAAAAGAATTAAAAAAAAGATATCAAAAGGTTTGGAAAGAAGAAAATAAGGGTTGTATATTTGCACCC
>NZ_JANZNR010000009.1 GCF_025153525.1 Psychroserpens sp. SPM9
TATTGGTGCCTGCTCTACAACTAATTCTAAAGTCGTAGTATCATAACATCCCGTGTTGATATCCTGAACACGTACAATGACGATTTGGCCATTAGAGGTATTAGTATACGGAATTGGTAATGGGTTTATATTTGAATCTGCATCACCCTGAGTTAAATGATAACTCACCGAATAATTTGGATTGTTTCCTGTAACCTCTACGTTTTTTAAACTTAAATCAATACTGGTAATGCCATCTGGAGTACCGTCATCACAAACCTCTAAAGCGGTTGGAGGCACTATAATAGGTTGAGAAAAAACAGTTACTGATTGTACCGTTGTCGTTGGACATGCACCATTAGTAGTATATTCGACTGTATAAGTTGCGTCATATTGCCCTCCAGTAATAATTCCTGTTGCAGAATCAATTGTGGCTCCATCTGTTGGAACAGGGTTCAATACAAATGTTCCATTTGGTAATCCTGTCACAGTAGCTATTCCACCATCACACGTTGGTGACATCGTAAAGCTTGAATCATCTTCAGGAAAAACTGTAACAGATACAGAACTCGTAGAAGGACAAGGTCCTGAAGTAACATAATCTACGGTATAGGTTGCACCAGACACACCATTCGTAATTTCTCCAGTCACTGAATCTAATAAGGCGCCGTCCGTTGGAACTGGGTTAAATGTAAATGTTCCACCAACATCTCCCATGATTGTAGCAGTTGCTCCTGTACAACTAGGTGTTAGAGCGAAAGACGAATCTTCTGATGGCAATACAGTCACAGTCTGACTAGTTGTTTCAGGACAAGGTCCTGAAGTTGTGTATTCAACCGTATAAGTCGTTCCTGAAACACCTACCACCAATCCAGTTGATGCATTTATTGTAGCTGTATCAGTTGGTACGGGATTAAATGCAAAACTACCACCAGCATCTCCAGTAACTACAGCTGTAGCACCTTGACAAGTTGGTGTTAATGTAAAAGTGGCATCCTCAAATGGTAATACTGTTACACTTTCCGTAGAAGATTCAGGACAAGCACCAGCAAGAGCATATTCAACAGTATAAGTTGCACCCTGAGTACCATTCGTAATCGTTCCTGTTAATAAATCTAAAATAGCACCATCTGTTGGTATTGGATTGAATGTAAATGTACCTCCAGAATCTCCTGTCACAGTTGCTGTAGCTCCATCGCATGTTGGCGTTAATGTAAATCCTGCATCTTGAGAAGGAAGCGAAGTAACAGATTGTGATGTACCTGGACTACAAGAACTTGCAAATTCATATAGAATAGTATAAGTCGTGTTAGAACCTCCATTAGTAACTGTACCTGTAACAGAATCAATTACGGCACCATCAGTTGGCTGTGGGTCTTCAAATGTAAATACACCTCCTGAATCTCCCGTAACCGTTGCTATACCTCCATCACAAGTTGGCGTCATAGTAAATGAAGTGTCAAATACTTGACCTACAAGAATAGTTTCACTCTCATTGATGGTTAAGGTACATGCGCCGACAGTTATATCTATAAAATTAAAAGTTTGGTCAACTGATGGAACTCCAAGCGTAACTATAGCTGATCCTGAGGCATCGAGATTTACAGACTGTATGGCTCCAGAATTAATATTATAACTTACTGTTCCATTTGGAGAACCGGTAATTTGAAATTGCGCATCTTCGCCATTACAAATTGGATTGGTAACAGCAACGACATCGCCTAATAATTCTTCTTCTACTGTAATACACACTTCTTCAGTGTACTCACATCCAAAATCATCCATAACTCTATACGTATAACAATGTGTGCCTGCCGTAGCTGGAGCTACTGTTATTGTATTACCAGTCACATTAGTTATTGATGGATCTGCATCCCATGATTCTGATGTGATTGCTGGGGTAAATGATAATTCTGGTGGTTGAATATTAGGGTCAAAATTTAATCCCCAAGAAAATATATAACCATTATCTATCGATAGGTTGTCAACAATTTCAATACACCAATCTCCATTTAAAGGACTTCCAACTAGTGCATTAAAAGATTCAACCGGTAAATAGGTACCTGGTTCCCATGAATTGTTTGGAGGATTGGAACCTGCAGTAATAGTATTGGCATTTTGCAATAAAGTGGTTGCAGACATTGAAAAACAATAATCGGCTCCTACTCCTGGCGTATTCGTTGCATCATCATTAGCGCCACCAAAATAAGTGCCATTTCCCGCTTGGGTGAACAAATCGGCTTCTTGACCATTTGGTGATATAATTTTTATATCCAAATCTCCAGAATAAGAATGTTCCATATTAACACAAATCTCAATGAGCTGAGATGGATCTGTTAATAATTGATCCGATTCATAACAATCTACTGTGATACATGTGGTATAAACCGCCCCTGAACCATCTGGTAAGAATGTGGTTCCACTAACAGGAGGCGTACAGTCATTTACAAAAGGAACAGGATTAACAACTCCTTCAATGGTAGTTGTTTCTCCGAAACACAGCGTATCATCGGCTGCTTGGGTTCCAGTAAAATCCGGTTCGGTAGCCACTTGTATAACTTGATTAATCAAATTGGTATTGGGACAGCCTAGAGGATCTGAATCTGTATTGGCATCTCTAATATTTAAATTAACAATGTAAACGCCTGGAGTATCGTAAGAAAAAGTTACGGTTTGACCATCTACTAAATTTCCATTATCCAAATCCCATTGATAAGTCGCTCCTGTACCATCAAATTCAAAATTCCCACTACCTGTTAAAGTAATTTCTTCATTAGGACACACTCGTATATAACCATCTCCATTTGGAGCAGGACTCGCTGAATCTATTTGCGATGTAATAACCTGACATGGTGTGAAACAAGAAATATCTGCAGCCCATCCTGAAGTGGTTCCAGAACCATCTGAAACAAATTGAATGGTTATACATCCCGAACCATTATCATCGGTCGCTGTTACAGAACCTGGATTATTTGCACCATCGTAGGTTCCGAAAGGCGGACTAGCAACACTGTCACCATTATAAATGGTCATTACATCAGCACCAAGCTGTGTATTAAATGCCGTAAAGTCTAATTGAACTAATTGTCCAGCATTTTCAGGACATATAGTTAAAACTAAGTTTTCATTACTTGAATAAGCACCTCCTGAGCCTCCAGAATCATAAAATGTTCCCGAGCAGGTTGTAACCGTTCCATCTTGCATGACAACATCCTGAGCATAAATGTGAAATGAAAATAATGTGAAAATTATGAGTAATACTTTTTTCATAGCTAATAATTATAAATGGCTAATTAATATTTTATTTGTGTTGAGATTTGATAATAATAAAGTAATTGGTATTATCTACTCTATACATATGCGTTCCATTGGAATAAAAACTGAACAAATATTTTAAAGGATTAAAAGTTTGAGGGTTAAAATTAGGCGCTCTCTCTAAATTAGTTACGTAATAATCCATTAGAGGAACTTCCGATAATAAAGTACATGGCTTTTGATCACTCGGATTTGGAATGCTTTTAATCTCAACTCTATTTCGAAGAATATTTTTAATGTCTTTTAAACGCTGAGGCTTGCTTAAAACATTTTCTGTCGAAGTTGTACCGTAAACTTCATTAATTTTTGCTAATTCACTACTCGTTAAAGGGCTATTAACATTAGTATGATAAGTAACTGTTTTTTGCTTTCTGTTTTGATTTGAAGACTGAGAAAACATGGAAGACGTTGCTAATAAAGCACATAACAACATAAGAGGGAACAGTAATTTTGAGTTCATGATTATCTATTTTTTATGGATGCGGAATTTAAGAAAATTTTAATAAACAAACTGTTAAATTGGATATCATGTGCATCCACGCCGATTATAGGCATATAACAGCTTAAATTAAAAAACCCCTACCCTATAATCATTTTTTTTTATTGCTTATCTTTGCACTCTCTTTTTAAATAAAGAATGCGTATATAATTAAACTGAAATTCCTTTTTACGGAACAATAGAATGAAAATAGAAAAACACATACAAAACATTGATGATGTTGGAGATAACCATGTAGGAACCGCTTCTGAAACACCTTTAAGAAACGATGCTTTTAAATTAACGGCTTCAGAAAAAATAGAAATCATTAAAGATGATGTAAGACATATCATGGAAACTCTTGGTCTCGATTTAACAGACGATAGTTTAAATGGCACACCTAACAGAGTGGCTAAGATGTTTGTTAATGAAATTTTTGGAGGTCTAGATCCTAAGAAAAAACCAAGCGCATCAACCTTTGACAATAAATATAAATACGGTGAAATGCTCGTTGAAAAAAACATTACGGTCTATTCAACCTGCGAACATCACCTTTTACCCATTGTTGGAAAAGCCCATGTTGCTTATATTTCAAACGGAACTGTTGTTGGCCTATCCAAAATGAACCGAATTGTCGATTATTTTGCTAAACGTCCACAGGTTCAAGAACGTTTAACAATTCAAATAGTAAAGGAACTTCAGCAAGTTTTAAATACCGAAGATGTTGCCTGTGTCATTGATGCTAAACACTTATGCGTCAATTCTAGAGGAATTAGAGACGTAGACAGTAGTACGGTAACTTCAGAATTTGGTGGAAAATTCAAAAACAAAGAAACAAAAAGAGAGTTTTTAGATTACATCAAATTAGAAACTACTTTTTAAGTATCCTCGCTTCCGAAGAAAAAATAAAATGTTAGCTTTGACTATTGAAAATTTTCAATCTAATCATCGCATTTTAAATTCGTTACTTTATGCAATTGTACAAAGAGCAAAAAATTCAACTTTATAATACGCTAAGCGGAAAAAAAGAAACGTTTCAACCTATTGAAGACGGCTATGTTGGTATGTATGTTTGCGGACCAACCGTTTACAGTAATGTCCATTTAGGAAACGTAAGAACGTTTATGTCTTTTGATATGATTTTTCGTTACTTAAAACACCTTGGCTATAAAGTGCGCTATGTACGAAACATAACCGATGCTGGTCATTTAGAAAACGATGCCGATGTTGGAGAAGATAAAATCACAAAAAAAGCACGTTTAGAACAAATTGAACCAATGGAAGTTGTACAACGTTACACCGTCGATTTTCATAATGTTTTAAAGACCTTTAATTTTCTTCCTCCTAGTATTGAGCCTACTGCAACTGGCCATATTATTGAACAAATCGAACTCATAAAAACCATTATTGATAACGGCTTCGGATATGTGGTGAACGGTTCTGTGTATTTTGATGTACACAAGTTTAACGAAACCAATGACTACGGAAAACTAAGCAAACGTAATCTCGAAGATTTAATACATAATACCAGAGCTCTTGACGGACAAAGTGATAAGAAGAATCCGCAAGATTTTGCGCTTTGGAAACGTGCCGAACCACAACACATCATGCGTTGGCCTTCGCCTTGGAGCGACGGTTTTCCTGGTTGGCACTTAGAATGTACCGCTATGAGCACTAAATATCTTGGTGATAATTTTGACATTCATGGTGGCGGCATGGACCTAAAGTTTCCGCATCATGAATGTGAAATCGCTCAAAGTGAGGCTGCCAAAGGACAAACACCTGTGAATTACTGGATGCATGCCAATATGCTTCAGCTTAACGGACAACGTATGTCTAAATCTACAGGAAATACAGTCAACCCTGACGAATTACTTTCTGGAAATAATAAATTTTTCAGTAAAGCCTATGCACCAAGTGTGATTCGTTTTTTTAATGCGCAATCGTCTTACAGAAGTGTTTTAGATTTAACTGATGACGGCCTACAAGCCAGTGAAAAAGGCTTTCACCGTTTGATGGATGCTATGCACCTTTTAGAGGATTTAAAACCTGGAAAATCTTCAACCTTTAACGTAGCTGAATGGCGTCAAAAATGTTATGACGCGATGAATGATGATTTTAATTCTCCTATTTTAATCGCCCATTTATTTGAAGCTGCAAAACAAGTCAATCAGATAAAAGCAGGAGCGGCATCTTTAACTGCCGAAGATTTAGAGCTTTTAAAACAAACAATGCACGCTTTCACTTTTGATGTTTTAGGTTTAGTTAATGCAACTGAAACAGGTTCTGGTACCGAAAAATTAGCTGGTGCTGTAGAATTACTCATTCAATTAAGGCAAGAAGCCAGAGCTAATAAAGATTTTGCATTATCTGATAAAATACGTGATGAATTAGCTGCTAAAGGCATTCAGTTAAATGATGGAAAAGACGGAACGACGTTCAGTTTTTAGCATTTAGCTTGGAGTAACATCGTGACAACTTAGTAATAACTATATAGTTTTTGAAAAAACTCCTTACATATCCATTTCTGTTTCTCATTAAAGTTTATCAAACTTTAATCTCACCATTAACACCTGCAACCTGTAGATTTCAACCTACCTGTTCCCATTATTCAAAAGAAGCTTTGGAAAAGCACGGACTTTGGAAAGGTGGAAAACTGGCTTTAAAACGGATTTTTAGTTGTCATCCTTGGGGACGTTCAGGCTATGATCCAGTTCCTGAAAAGGATGACAACTAAAAATATTCCTTCGCGCCTGCTCACACGTTCACTAAAAATGTACACTGTACATTTTCTTTTCGTTCCGTTGCCTTGGGGACGTTCAGGCTATGATCCAGTTCCTGAAAAGGATGACAACTAAAAATATTCCTTCGCGCCTGCTCACACGTTCACTAAAAATGTACACTGTACATTTTCTTTTTCGTTCCGTTGCCTTGGGGACGTTCAGGCTATGATCCAGTTCCTGAAAAAGAAGATTAAAACTATCTTAATGCTAATTGTGTTTTATTCATAAATACTATCTTTACCCAACAAAAATCAATTTTATGCTTGCTCTCGATATGGTTTGGAATCCTTCAAAAGGAATTGACTTAGGATTTTTTACACTACACTATTATAGCTTAATGTGGATTGTTGCCTTTCTACTTGGCTTTAATATCATGAAACGCATTTACAAGAACGAAAACCAGACTAAAGAGTCTTTAGATTCGTTATTTATCTATTCGGTTCTCGGTATTATGCTTGGTGCACGTTTAGGCCATGTTATTTTTTATCAACGTGAATTAATTTCTGAAGACTTTTTTAGCATCTTTCTGCCTTTTAAATTTGCAGGCGGATTTGAGTTCACGGGATTTCAAGGACTTGCTAGTCATGGTGCGGCCATTGGAATGATTATCTCTATGTACCTTTATAACAAGAAGGTTTTAAAAAAGACCATCATTTGGATTCTCGATCGCGTTGTCGTTCCCGTAGCACTTGGTGCTGTTTTTGTAAGAATTGGAAATTTTATCAATTCTGAAATCATCGGAAAAGCCACAGAATCTTCACTTGGTGTTCGCTTTGTACAAGATTATTATAACAAGTATCAAATTGTAAAAGTAACCGGAATACAAGATGTAAATGAAGCTTATGCTGCTGTTGGAAGTGACCCTAAATATGCCGAATTATTAAACAAAGTCCCTTTACGACATCCAGCACAGTTATATGAAGCTGGCAGTTATATCCTAGTATTTTTAATCCTCTTATATTGTTACTGGAAAACAAACAAACGACAACAACCTGGCTTTTTATTTGGTTTATTTTTGGTGTTATTATGGACGGTCCGATTTTTTGTAGAATTCGTTAAGGAACCTCAAGGTGATGAATACCTCACCATGCTTGGCCTCAATACTGGGCAACTCTTAAGTATTCCATTTATTTTAATTGGTTTATACTTTATGTTTATGTACAAACCAAAAACAAAATTAGCCTAATATGAAACGTTTCGTTTTTAAAGTGGTGTCGATGTCATTCTTCGGAGCTCTTGCACTTCAAGTCGTATCTTGCAAAGAAGAACGTCAATCTTCGCAGGTTAAAACAGTTAAAATTACATTTAAAAAAGAAGGGGAACTTCAGCTTAAAAAAGCCGAATCTGATTCGCTATTAAGTCAGTTAGACATTGAAATTGCCGATGATGACTATTCGACTCAAACGGGCTTAATGTATCGTAAGCGTATGGCAGCAAATCAAGGCATGTTATTTATTTTTCCTGACACGGATTATCGTTCATTTTATATGAAAAACACAGAAATTAGTTTGGATATCATCTATATCGACGAAGATCTAACTGTGGTTAGCATTCAAAAAAATGCGCAACCATTTGATGAAAGCTCTCTGCCATCTGAAGGACCTGCAAAATATGTTCTTGAAGTGAATGCTGGTTTGAGCGATCAGTGGACTTTAGAAAAAGGAGATAAAATTCAGTTTACAAAAAACTAGATTTGTAATTATAAACCTATATTTAAAATAAAAAAGCCACTTCAAATGAAGTGGCTTTTTTATTATAGCTATACATGCTATTACTTTTTGTCTTCGTCTTCTTTTGGAGGCGCAATACCTTTATTTTTTAAGGTATCATACATTAATGGTGTTGCGATAAATACCGAAGAGTATGTACCTACGATAACACCAACAATTAAAGCGAATAATAAGCCTCTTAAGGACTCCGCACCAAAAATAAACATTGCCAATAACACCACTAAGGTTGTTAATGAGGTATTTAATGTTCTACTTAATGTGCTGTTAATCGCTGCGTTAATATTAACGCCACCTTTAAAGCCTGCTCGTTCGGCAAGTACTTCTCTAATTCTATCAAATACAACCACGGTATCATTCAGAGAGTAACCAATTACGGTCAAAATCGCTGCGATAAATGCCTGGTCAATTTCCATACTGAATGGCATAAATTTATATAGTAATGAGAAGATTCCTAAAACGATAATCACATCATGGAAAACTGCAGCTACAGCACCTAATGAGAATTGCCATTTTTTGAAACGGAATAAAATGTATAAGAATACCACAAGTAATGATCCTAAGACCGCTAAAAATGATTCTTTTTTGATATCATCTGCGATGGTCGGACTCACTTTACTTGATAATACAATACCGATATCATCTTTAGCTTCAGAAAAATCCTTGAACGTTTCGCCTTGAGGCAAGTAAGATTTCAATCCGTTGAATAACATTGTTTTCACTTCTTCGTCCACTTCAACTGAATTTTCATCTACTTTATACTTCGTAGAGATTTTCAACTGATTCGCACTTCCAATAGTTTTAACCTCAACACTGTTAAATACTGCTGTTAAGTCTTCTGAAACTTTTTCAGCACTTACTGCATCAGCAAAACGTACCTGATACGTTCTTCCTCCAACAAAATCAATACCTTGATCTAATTTGTTTGTAAATAATGATCCTAAACTTATCAAAATTAAAATACCAGACACCACATAAGCTACTTTACGTTTGCTAATGAAATTGATGTTGTTATTCTTGAATAAGTTTTTAGTTATTGATGTTGAGAAATCTAAGCTCTTCCCTTTGTTTACATACCAGTCTACTAATAAACGTGTGATAAAGATAGCTGTAAATAAAGAGGTCATAATACCAATTAATAAGGTTGTTGCGAAACCTTTAATTGGTCCTGTACCAAATACAAATAAAATTAATGCTGTTAAACCTGTTGTAATATTCGCATCTAAAATCGACGATAATGCATTTGCAAAACCATCTTTTACAGCTTCTTTTTGCGATTTACCTTTACCAAGTTCTTCCCGTATTCGTTCAAATATAAGCACGTTTGCATCAACCGACATACCTATTGTTAATACGATACCTGCTAAACCAGGAAGTGTTAATACCGCTCCTAATCCTGATAAGACACCAAAGATTAATAAGATGTTTAATAATAAAGCGATATCAGCAAAAATACCTGCTTTACCGTAGTAAAGAATCATCCAGATTAATACTAATGCTAATGCAATTAAGAATGATTTTGTACCACTATCGATAGCTTCTTGTCCTAATGAAGGCCCTACTTGGTCTGCTTGAACGATTTCTGCTCTGGCTGGTAATTTACCTGCTCTTAAAACATTGGCTAAATCTTCGGCTTCTTTAATGGTGAAGTTACCAGAAATTTCGGTATTACCACCAGAAATAGCACCACTTGAAGCCGTTGGTGCAGAATACACAATACTATCTAAAACGATGGCAATCTGACTCTGGTTTTGATTTGCTCTACCAGTCATTTCTTCCCATATCTTAGACCCTTTAGCATTCATTTGCATAGATACTGAAGGCTTATTGGTTTGCGTATAAGCTTGACGTGCGTCGGTAACAACACCACCACTTAATTCAGGCTCATCTGCTTTATTCCCTTTAAGAGCGTATAAATCGATATATTCAGCGCCAGTTTCCTCATCGGCAAATGGTAAACCAAAAGCAAACTTAGTATAACGCATATCAGCTGGTAGATTAGCTAATACTTCTGGCATTTTTAAATATTCAAGCAGTTGATCTTTATCTTCTAAACGAAGCGTAAATAAACCTTGACTATTAGGAGACACAATCATTTCAATTAACGGATTAACTACAGCAACATTTGTTGAGTCTGTAGAGGCATCACCTAATAAATCATCAATTGTACTTCCTGTATCGGTTGCAGTGCTGTCTTGTTCTTCTAGAGCTTCTTCTTTTTCATTAAGACCTAATTTCGTTTTAAGTGTTTCGTTAGCTCCAATGATAAAATCATTAAGTTCCTGGTCTTTAACAACATCCCAGAATTGTAATTGTGCTGTCGTTGTAATTAATTCTGTTGCACGCTTAACATCTTTAACACCTGGCAACTCAACTAATACACGTCCGGAATTACCTAAACGTTGAATGTTAGGCGATGTCACACCAAACTGGTCAATACGCTTACGCAATACTTCAAAAGCAGAAACGATAGACTCATCTACTTTTTCTTGAAGTATGGCTTTAACGTCGCTATCAGACATGGTTAATTTAACATCGTCTTCTAAATCTTTATTAGCAAAAATGTCTGGAGACGCTAATTTCTGGTCACCTTTTACATTTTCCCAAGCCGTAAAAAACGACTCTAAATAAGGTTCTTGAGCGTCTTTTTGAATTTCTTCAGCATCAACTAAGGCTTTATTAAATGCTGGATCTTTACTTTTATTAGATAGACCATATAAGATATCTCTTACTGAAATTTGAAGAATCACATTTAATCCGCCTTTAAGGTCAAGACCAAGATTCATGGCTTTTTCTTTAACTTCTTTTCCTGTAAAACTTGCAATACCAATATTGTAAGCTTCTACATTAGAAATGGAGTCTAAATATCGAATTTCAGCGTCGTTGATTTGGTCTGAATCTTCATATTTACTTTCTGCGTACGTTTTAGCAGCGTTGTCGATTTGGTTGTTTTTGAATGTAAATGCTAATTGGTAAATACTTACCAATCCAAATAACACTGCAAAAAGTTTAACTAGTCCTTTGTTTTGCATTATTTATAAATTTTAAGTCAAATTTTTTTTGAACGCGCAAATATAAAATTTAGCGTTGATTTGACAATTGTTTTTTGTAATTATATATGTGATTTACATGGCTTTTCTAACATTAAAAGCCAGTAGTAATGAATAAATTTATTAAAGCGGAAACTTTATAGCTTATTCATTTACGGAAGTATGATGGAATGTTTTAAGCCAAGATGCTCAAGTTAGCCATCCCTATTGTCGTTGGTCCAGCTCTAACTTCTGGGATAATTCGCGATCTGTTATCAATGGCGATTGCACTGTTTTTGTGGAATTTATAAGCCACTTTTACAATGCGATCTAATCCTCTAATATCTATAGCTTCTATTGCTACAAATACATTAGGATTTATGAGTCGGTCATTTTCAGCCTTAGATTCTAAAGCTAATTTTCCTTGTAAACCAGAAAGTTCATCACCTTGCTGGATTTCATAAATATCGAGATTATAAACAACAGATTTCTCTTCGGAAGGCAACTCACTTCTATTGTGATCTTGAGTTACATAACCGAGAGCTAATTGTCCTTGTTTAGAAAGTAATTCTTTGATACGTTCAACATCGGCATCACTGTAATACGTGATTTTAAGTTGACCGCTTTTTTGTTTTTGAACTTGAATATTCTCAACTCCTGCAGCTTGCAACTGTTGCTTTACAAGCGTAATGGCCTGTTGCGTTTCCTGAGTAGAAACCTGAGTGCTAGAAAACTGTAAAACGAGTTCCTGATTAGGCACAGACATTTGCTGTTCACTAGCAATGCCTCCTAAAAGGGTAAGAATAATTATTAAAGTACTAATGTACCATCTCGTGTTCATGCGCCAAATATAACAAAAATTATATATTGAATCGGTTTCATTCGTTAAACGGTAGGTTTTAAAGAAAAAGGCATAAAAAAAGAGCAACTATAATGCTGCTCTTTTTATCTGTATTTTAATCTTTAGGCTTATTGGCCAGGTGCTTTGGTGTAGCCCTCTGGTGGTGTCATACTAAACAAATCATCAGAAACTTTGTCTTTTTTGATTTCAGTAACTTCAGTCGTAATGAGCATTTCCATACCCATTTGATTCATAGTCATGGTCATATACAAAGGAAATCCTTTTAACTTATCACCTAACATAGCTGTTTGCTGTGATGCAACTGGAATGGCTTCAGTAGTGAACATTTCCATAGTCATATCTACACCATCTTGCTTAATGGTCACAGTATATTGCTTACATTCGTAACCCAATACTTTTTTTGTCTTATCACCAGCAATGACTTTAATGTTTTTCATTTTATCATCCAAGCTATCTTGCTTTTGATAGGTATAGGTTTTTCCCATCATGTTATCCATTAACATCATTATTTCTTTAGTGTCACCATTGGTTATGGTAACAATATCACCTGACATAGGATTAGATAGTTCTGTTCGCGATTTTAAACCTTTAAAATAGGTTGTTGATTCCAGTTTCCCCATCATATCTAATTGGGCCTGAACCTCAGCATTTTCACTTGTTACAGTTTGCTTTGAAGTAATAACTCCTTCAGTTAATTTATCTTGTGCTGCAACAGTTAAGCTAAATGCTGCTAAGAATAAAAATAATACGTTCTTCATGTTTTTAAATTTGTTATGATTACTATTATAGTGTTGTTAACTCATTACAGACAAATACCTTGCCATAACAAATTTATCAACGCAGTAAAGGGTTTAAAGTTCTAATAAACCGTTTGTTTTTTGCACGCCTTCGGCACTTTCTTTTAAGTGTGCTTCTTCAGCATCACTTAATTTAATGGTCACAATCTCTTCGATACCATTACGACCTAAAATAACAGGAACACCAATACAAAGATCATTTAAACCGTATTCGCCTTCTAATAAGGTAGAACATGGAAACATTTTCTTTTGATCGCAAGCAATCGCTTGTACTAAACCACTTACCGCAGCTCCAGGTGCGTACCAAGCAGAAGTTCCGAGAAGTTTTGTTAATGTTGCACCACCAACTTTGGTATCTTCTTTAACTTGGTTTAAGCGGTCTTCAGATAAAAACTCAGAAACCTTAACACTATTTCTAGTGGCATGAGCTGTTAATGGCACCATTCCTTTATCACTATGACCACCAATTACCATACCGTCAACATCACTAATAGGTGCTTCTAAAGCTTCTGCTAAACGATACTTAAAACGTGCAGAATCTAATGCACCACCCATTCCAATAATTCGGTTTTTAGGTAAGTTGGTCGTTTTATGCACTAAATACGTCATGGTATCCATTGGGTTACTTACCACAATGATAATAGTATTTGGAGACTGTTCGATTAAGCTAGAAGATACTGTTTTTACGATTCCAGCATTAATTCCTATTAATTCTTCACGAGTCATTCCTGGTTTACGAGGAATACCAGAAGTAATAACGCAAATATCACTATTGGCTGTTTTCGAATAATCATTTGTAACACCTGTAATTTTAGTGTCAAAACCATTTAACGAAGCTGTTTGCATTAAATCCATTGCTTTCCCTTCGGCAAAACCTTCTTTAATGTCTAATAAAACGACTTCACTAGCAAAATCTTTAATCGCAATATATTCTGCGCAACTTGCACCTACTGCTCCTGCTCCAACTACTGTAACCTTCATATGTTTTTTATGTTTTAAATTGTGTTGATAATTGAGTGTGCAAAATTACAAATTTTTAGAGTGTTAAAGAAAAAAGCGCAAGAGAAAATCTTACGCTTTTTTGAATATTTTAAGTAGGAATGACTTTAGAATGAAAAGTTTATCCCTAAAGTGGCGCTATCAAATTCGGCAACCGTATAATCGGCATTTAACCCAAAGAAGCCCAATTTAAGATTTGCACCAACTGTAGCTCTTATCCCTGACACATCGTGTTCTATTGAAAACGGATCATTAATTTCTTCGGAAAACAATAGGCCATCGGTGACAACATAAGTTCCTAATAAATCTGTAGTAGAGGTTCCGGTAATATATCCTAAACCACCATAAAAGTTAACAATAGGCAATTTTGTTCCAACTATCAACTGAAACAATAAGGTATTGGTATCGGTTTCAACACGTTGATTTTCACCATCAACATATTCGGCGTCTGTAAAATCGTAGCTCGCGTCTAAATGTGTATATGCAATCAATCCTGAAATAGCCACGGGAAATACTTTATCGGCTGGCAACCAGCTTGTAAATTCTTGCTGAATTCCGAATCCGTAGAGTCCGATTTTAGTATCTTCAGTTTCAACCTTTGGAAAGAAACGTCCTTTTAACTGTGTGCCTTTAAATGGCGAAAAACTAGCTTGTAAAAATCCGGCAGGAATCAAGTTTACATTTTCTGAACCAATCCCTGTAGGTAAAATTAGTTCTGTTTCCTGATTTCCGAAAATTGGATCATCATAGGTAATAATAACAGTAATGTCGGGATCATTATGACCTAATGCAGTAGCAACAGATTTTGAGCTGCTGCCATCTTCAAATCTTATGTTTTCATAGTCTGAAACATTCATTTCAAAAGATTTTTTTTCGTCTTTTATGAATCCGACATTTCCAATAACCGACAATTCGAAGTGAAATCGTTTTGGAGATTTTGCATTATTGAACCAGCCATTATTAATCCCATAGGCCAATCCTTCGGATGCAGGAGCGATATAATCTTGCGTAAACCGCTTAGCATCTGCAACACCTGCTGCTAATAAATCATTGACATTTTCCTGAGCTTTTACAGCTATAACTGTACATAAAGCTAAACTTGTAATAAGTAGTTTTTTCATGAGAATTGTAGGTTAAATGGATTTCAAAATTAATAAAACTTATTCAATCAACGTTTTTTATCGTTAATAATTGCCTTTTACCGATGTTTTATACTCTGTAAATCTGTATACTATAGATATATTTCGGCATAAAAAAAGCAACTACATTATATACGTAGTTGCTTTCATTTAGGATTTTATGTTCTTTCAAAAACTGTTGAAAGCAATTTTATAACCGCCTACAACACGATGAATGTAAACCAGATCATTTCATCTAGGCATCAATATTTGCATAGATGGCGTTCTTTTCAATAAACTCACGACGTGGTGGCACTTCGTCTCCCATTAACATTGAGAAAATACGATCGGCTTCACCACCATTATCAATTTGGACTAAACGCATAGTTCTAAACTCCGGATTCATGGTTGTGTCCCAAAGTTGTTCAGCATTCATTTCTCCAAGACCTTTATAACGTTGAATTTTAGAATTTTCTCCAAATTCTTCTAAAATTTCATCACGCTCTTTATCACTCCATGCATATTGCTTTTTAGCACCTTTCTTCACTAAGTATAAAGGAGGTGTCGCAATATAAATATGGCCGTTTTCGATCAATTCTTTCATATATCTAAAGAAGAAAGTCAAAATAAGAGTCGCAATGTGACTTCCATCAATATCTGCATCACACATGATGACGACTTTATGGTATCTTAATTTAGATAAGTTAAGCGCTTTACTGTCTTCTTCGGTACCAATAGTTACACCAAGCGCAGTAAAGATGTTCTTAATTTCTTCATTTTCAAAAACCTTGTGGGTCATGGCTTTCTCGACATTCAAGATTTTACCACGAAGCGGAAGAATTGCTTGAAAGGCTCTGTCTCGACCTTGTTTAGCCGTTCCACCTGCCGAATCTCCCTCAACTAAAAATACTTCACATTTTGTAGGATCCTGTTCTGAGCAATCACTTAATTTACCAGGTAAACCACCAATACTCATAACCGTTTTACGCTGTACCATATCACGTGCTTTTTGTGCAGCGTGACGTGCCTGAGCAGCAAGGATTACTTTTTGAACTATGGTTTTAGCATCATCTGGATGCTCTTCAAGGTAATCGGTAAGCATTTCAGAAACGGCCTGACTTACAGAAGCCGATACTTCTCTGTTTCCAAGTTTTGTTTTGGTTTGTCCTTCAAACTGAGGCTCTTGAACTTTTACCGAAATGATCGCCGTTAAACCTTCACGAAAATCATCGCCCTGGATATCGAACTTTAATTTGTCTAACATTCCTGAAGAATCAGCATATTTTTTTAAAGTATGTGTTAATCCTCTTCGGAAACCTGACAAGTGAGTTCCTCCTTCGTGAGTATTGATATTATTTACATAGGAATGTAAATTTTCAGCATAAGAGGTATTATAGATCATAGCGACCTCAACTGGCACGCCATTTTTTTCACCTTCAAACGAAATGACATCTCGCATTAATGGTTCTCTGTTTCCATCTAAGAATTTGATAAATTCTTTAAGACCTTCTTCAGAATGAAATGTTTCACCTTCAAATTCGCCATCTTCTTTTTTAGAGCGTTTATCCACTAAATGGATTGTAATGCCTTTGTTTAAGTAAGCTAATTCACGTAAACGACTTGCTAAAGTATCGTAGCTATATTCTAATGTTTGCGTAAAAATTGTAGCATCTGGCTTGAAGGTAACTGTAGTACCGCGTTTATCGGTGTCACCCACTTGTTTTACAGGGTACATTGCCTTACCACGTTCGTATTCTTGCTCGTAGATTTTCCCACCTCTGTAAACAGTCGCTTTCAAATGCTCTGATAATGCATTAACACAACTCACACCAACACCGTGTAAACCACCAGAAACTTTATAAGAATCTTTATCGAACTTACCTCCAGCTCCAATTTTGGTCATAACAACCTCAAGTGCCGAGACGCCTTCTTTTTTATGAAGATCCACCGGAATACCACGACCATCATCTTCGGTAGTAATCGAATTATCTTCGTTTATAGTTACTGTAATATTATCACAATGACCAGCAAGTGCTTCGTCAATAGAGTTATCGACAACTTCGTATACTAAATGGTGTAAACCACGCACACCTACATCGCCAATATACATGGATGGACGCATACGAACGTGCTCCATACCTTCTAAGGCTTGAATACTATCTGCTGAATAATTGTGCTTGTTAAATTCTTCTTTTTTTTCGCTCATTATTTTGAATAAATTTAAGTTCTAATTACGCATAAAAAAAATGATACTATTGCATCATTTTTGAATACTAACAAATATACGATTTTAAAGTGCTTTTTGAAAGCTTTTTATCGATTGAAAGTAATAATTATCAACATTTGTTAATTACTTGAAAGTGTCTTAAATCGTCTTAAAAGAGCTTTAAAATCGATTTTGTTATTTTTTAACATCTTCATAAAAGCAACAAAAACACAAAAGTGTTTAGAGGTGATATTTCGAATATTCAAATACGCAAAAAAGACTAAAAATTAGATCGATTTCTTTAGGTTGTTGATGATTAAGAATAACATATTTAAATGACCGCGTTTTCATCATTATCGGTGAGTTTGAAACTAAAAATTTTATATTTTGACTTTACCAGGTACTTCACAAACACTAATGTAACTATAGATGGAAAAAGTCCTTTAGCTAGACTAAAAAAAAGGAAATTCCAATCCCTAAGTATTGTTTTAGATAATTCCTGAAATACTAATTGACCATAAGGATTCGATTCATAAAACATCGTCATTAAAAAATTATAGCCTATATGAAAACCCAATCCTAACATGATTGATTTTGTTTTATGAAAAGTATACGCCCAAACATATCCAGTAAAACCGGTGATGAAAATAACATATGCAATAGCAATAAAATTCTCACCTATCATTCCATAGGAAAAGACATGATATACGCCAAAAATTATCGCCGAAATCAATATTGCCCATTTGGCTCCTATTCTGTTTATAAGAATATATAGAATGGCACCTCTGAATACTAAATCTTCAGTTAATGCTGACCTTACATGATAGACAAAAGCATCGAAAATAAATGCATAGTTGCTATTCTTATTCAGCTGCCAATCCACATTTAGAACGAAAGTTTCAATTACAATCCAAAGCAAGCAAAGCAACATCATAAACACCATTCCTAAACCAATTTGAGCTACTCTTTTTGGGTAAGGAATGATACCTAAAACCTCTATATTTTTTTTCTCAATGAAATGCAAAAGCACCCAAGAGACTACTATTATGACTAATAATCCTAACATTTTTTATATTATTTAGAAAAAGTTACCCCTTTTTAGACTTTAAAAAAGGAATGGAAATCGGATAATAACATGTTCCTGAACCAATGGCTGAAAAGACATTCTTAAGACTTATGATAATTCCAAAAAGAAATACCGCAGCAGTCACAAAATAATTATAGCCTGGAAAAACAAAAAACAGCAACAAAGATAAAATCAGTAGTAAATTAATGGTACAATGAAAATTAATCACTGCTCGACCATGCGTGTCATAAATTTTATTGTCTTCGACTTTACTCATCCAAACAAATAATGGAAATAACACATTAGCGAATGGAATAATTAATCCGAAAAAAGGTGACGCATGCAATAATAGCATCCATTTACGTTGTATGGTTTCTTCTTTAGGATTATCAATTACAATTAAATCTTCTACGTCGATATCCAATCCTACCGCCAACAATTTTATAGTTTGCAAATGTGGCTGCACCTCCCCCTTTTCTATGCGCTGAATTGTCCGTACACCAACGGTTGTTTTTTCAGAAAGTTCATCTTGTGTATAACCTTTTAGCTTTCGTTGGTATAATAAATTTTCTTTTAGTGATGACTGTTTCATTTTACATTATTTCATTGGCACAAATGTAAAGCACTCCACTCGTTTTTAACACGTCATTTAGGTGTCACCTATCTGTCAGTTACTGTATTTACAAGGGTTTTAGCAAATATATTATTTTCAAATACAAAATACAGATAAAAAAAGACCAATCGTAGGATTGGTCTTTTATATGATTCATAATGGCTATTTTTCTTTTATATTTTAACATAGGCTTTATCATGCACATTAGCAATGGCTCTACCAGAAGGGTCATTCATATTTTTAAAGGCTTCATCCCATTCTAAAGCTGTTGCTGTACTACAAGCTACACTTGCTTCTTGCGGCACACTTAAGGCTGCTGCATCACTAGGAAAATGCCCTTCAAAAATCGTTCTGTAATAATACTCTTCTTTGTTTAGAGGCGTATTAATCGGAAAGCGGAATTTAGCATTTTCAATTTGCTCATCTGTGACTTCTGCTTCTACTAATTCTTTTAGCGTATCAATCCAACTGTAACCTACGCCGTCGCTAAATTGCTCTTTTTGTCTCCAGGCTACGCTTTCTGGAATCATATCTTCAAAAGCTTTACGCACTACCCATTTTTCCATACGCTCGCCATTAATCATTTTATCTTTTGGATTGATACGCATGGCCACATCCATAAACTCTTTATCTAAAAATGGCACACGCCCTTCAATACCCCAAGCTGCTAAACTTTTGTTTGCTCTGAGACAATCATACATGTGTAATTTATCCAGTTTACGAACAGTCTCATCATGAAATTCTTTAGCATCTGGTGCTTTATGAAAGTATAAGTAGCCACCAAAAATCTCATCGGCACCTTCTCCAGACAATACCATTTTTATTCCCATAGACTTGATGACTCTTGCCATTAAATACATGGGCGTTGACGAACGGATGGTTGTAATATCATAAGTCTCGATATTATAAATTACATCTCTAATGGCATCTAAACCTTCTTGTATTGTGAATTTTATTTCGTGATGAACCGTTCCGATGTGATCTGCCACTTTCTTCGCTGCGGCTAAATCTGGCGATCCTTCCAAGCCTACAGAAAATGAATGCAGTTGTGGCCACCATGCTTGCTCCTTATCATCGGCCTCTATTCGTCTTTCTGAATATTTTTTTGCTATAGCCGATGTTACTGAAGAATCTAATCCGCCAGATAGTAAAACTCCATAGGGTACATCGCTCATTAATTGTCTGTGCACTGCATCCTCTAATGCTTGCTTTACTTCAGCTATACTGGTTTCGTTGTCTTTGACAGCCTCGTAATCTGTCCAATCGCGTTTGTACCATTTTACAAACTCACCATCTTTACTAGACATATAATGTCCAGGAGGAAATAGTTCTATTTTTGTACAAGTCCCTTCTAATGCTTTCAATTCTGAAGCTACATAAAAGGTTCCATTTTTATCCCAACCAATATATAATGGAATAATTCCCATGTGATCTCTCGCTATAAAATATTCGTCTTTTACAGAATCATAAATAGCAAAACCAAAAATACCGTTCATAGCATCTACAAAGTCTACACCTTTTTCCTGGTATAATGCTAAGATGACTTCACAATCACTTTCTGTCTGAAAGACATAATCTGGGAATTGCTTACGTAATTCTCTGTGATTATAGATTTCTCCATTGGCTGCTAAGATTAACTTTTGATCTGGACTAAACAATGGTTGCTTTCCTGAAGTAGGATCTACAATTGCCAAGCGCTCATGCGCCATAATCACTTTATCATCACTGTATATTCCACTCCAATCGGGACCACGATGACGAATGGTTTTAGCCATTTCTAAGACTTGTGGTCTTAAGTCTTCTGATTTTTGTTTTAGGTCAAACGCACATACAATTCCACACATACTATTATATTTTTAAATCTTTTTATTAATTTGATAAAGCAAATATGAAACCATACTTACAAATATAAAACATGAAATTAATTATTACTTACAATTTAAAACTATATATAATAAATTTATTATTAAATGAAATCTTATCATAGATTTACATACTTTTTTATTTAAACATTGTAAACTTTAACATCCTACTTCGACTTTTAATATAATATTAAGACCATAAGGGTTTAATTTTATAATATTCACAAAACTAAAAACACACCATGAAAACAAAATCAATTATTACTTCTATTGCAATGGCATTTTTAATGCTCTTTTCAATAAACACTAATGCTCAGGATTTCCCGAAGATGGATAAAAGTCCAATGGATGCTGCCGCTTTTCCAACAAGCTATAAAGATGCAAACAAATTAATTAAAATTGTTTACAGCAGACCGCAACTTAATGGTCGCTCACTCGAAAAATTAGCGCCTAATGGTGATGTCTGGAGAACTGGTGCCAATGAAGCTGCAGAGTTAACACTTTATACCACTATGGCTTTAGGTGACACTAAAATTCCACCAGGAACTTATACGTTTTATGTGATTCCTGGAGACAAAGAATGGACAGCCATTGTTAGCAAAGACATTAATGTTTGGGGAAGTTACTTTTACAAGCAAGAAAACGATGTTGCCAGATTAAAAGTTCCCGTATCTCAAGCCAAAGAATCTCTTGAAGCTTTTGGAATTTACTTTGAAGAATCAAAAGACGGTGTACATATGAATTTAGGCTGGGGAACAGCAAGAGTTGCAGTTCCTTTTTCCAAGTAATTACAGGCCTTTAACAAACATAAAAAATGCTTCAGAAATTAAATTCTGAAGCATTTTTTTGTCTCATAAACCTCGATTTATGGAATATTTAAATACTTATGCGTTTGTAAAGAGACTTTCCATTTCGGATTTTGCATGACATAATCTACAATTAACGGCACAACTTTTTCACGTTTACTCCATTCGGGTTGAAAATACAAAATACAGTCTTTATTCACTTTAGCAGCCTGTTCTTCTGCAAAACGGAAATCATCCTTATTATATATGATACATTTCAACTCATTAGCTTTTTCATAAACTTCTTCGGTGGGCAATTTCATCTTTTTTGGAGACAGGCAAATCCAATCCCAGGTTCCAGATAATTGATAAGCTCCAGAAGTTTCTATATGAGTTTGCACATTTTTTGCTTTGAGCTGAGTCGTTAATGGTCCCATGTCCCACATGAGCGGTTCTCCTCCTGTAACGACTATTGTTTTACTATAAGCCACGGCATTAGCAACAATGGTTTCGGTTTCTGTTGGTGGATGTAATTCGGCCAGCCAGCTTTCTTTAACATCACACCAATGGCATCCCACATCACAGCCTCCAATTCTAACAAAGTAAGCCGCAGTTCCTTTATGGTAGCCTTCCCCTTGGATGGTATAAAACTCTTCCATTAAAGGCAATAACAATCCTTTGTCAATACGTTCTTGTCGTTCTCTTCTTGTCATAGCTTGCAAATGTATTAAATAGTCGTCAGTATTTAGCAGGTAGTAAACAGTAAATTTAACGATTAGAGTTAATGGTTGATATTACTTTTATTTTGCTGCAATAACATCTATTTCAATTTGAGCGCCAACAGCTAAACCTGAAGCTGCAAAAGTCGTTCGGGCTGGCTTGTTAGGAAAATAGGTTTTATAAACAGTATTAAAAGCTTCAAAATCATTGATATCTTTTAGTATAACTGTACATTTTACAACCGCATCTAAAGACAAATTATGCTGTTCTAAAACGGCTTTTATGTTTTCAATACATTGCTTTGTTTCTGCTTCAATTCCGCCTTTAACCAATGTACGCGTTGTGTGATCCATTCCTACTTGACCTGCAAGAAACAAAAAGTCATTAGCTTCAACAGCATCACTAAAAGGCGCTTGTGCTTTTTTAGGCTCATGGGATTTATAAAAAACAATAGGTTCGTTATTGGATTGACAAGCGGTCATTCCGAAGAAAATTAAAACAATTACTATAAGGGATGTATTTTTCATTTTAGCGGATTTTAAACTTGACTAAAATTACACTATTTTTATGCAAATTTTGAACTATGAGCAGAACGGACGATTTTTTAAAAGAAATCACAGACGGAAATACCAGTAAAGGCGACTATATCACTCTTGGATCGGCAATGTTAGATGGACAAACGCTGACCAATGCTTATGTAAATGTCCCTTTAAAAACCATGAATAGACATGGTTTAATTGCAGGTGCTACAGGTACAGGAAAAACCAAAACATTACAGGTTTTAGCCGAAAATTTAAGCGAAAAAGGAGTTCCTGTGTTATTAATGGATATTAAAGGGGATTTGAGTGGTTTAGCGCAACCAAGTCCTGGTCACCCAAAAATTGACGAACGTCATGAAAAAATCGGACTCCCTTTTAACTCTAAATCATTTCCTGTAGAAATCATGACATTATCAGAACAAGATGGTGTAAGGTTACGTGCAACAGTGAGTGAATTTGGTCCGGTATTATTATCTCGAATCCTTGATTTAACTGAAACTCAATCTGGAGTTGTAGCTGTCATCTTTAAATATTGTGATGACAACAAACTGCCTTTATTAGATTTAAAGGATTTCAAAAAAATATTACAATATGCAACTCAGGAAGGAAAAGAAGAATTTACGGAAGCTTATGGCCGAATTTCAACGGCTTCTACAGGTGCAATCCTCAGAAAAGTTGTAGAAATTGAACAACAAGGTGGCGAATTATTTTTCGGTGAAACCTCGTTTGAAGTTGATGATTTATTACGCGTCGATGACGATGGAAGAGGCTATATAAATATTATAAGGTTAACCGATATTCAGGATAAACCTAAATTGTTTTCAACTTTCATGTTAAGCTTATTAGCCGAAATCTATTCAACATTTCCTGAGCAAGGTGATAGCGGAAGACCAGAATTAATCATGTTTATTGACGAAGCCCACCTAATTTTTAACGAAGCTTCAAAAGCATTACTCAATCAAATTGAAAGTATTGTTAAATTGATTCGTAGTAAAGGTGTCGGACTCTATTTTGTAACGCAAAATCCAACAGATGTACCCGAAGCCGTTCTTGGGCAACTGGGTTTAAAAGTTCAACATGCCTTAAGAGCATTTACTGCTAAAGACAGAAAAGCCATCAAACTTACGGCACAAAATTATCCAGATACTAAATATTACGATACGGCAGATGTATTAACGTCATTAGGCATTGGAGAAGCTTTAGTTTCAGCATTAAATGAAAAAGGCAAACCAACACCTTTAGCTGCCACGATGATGCGTGCGCCAATGAGTCGAATGGATGTACTTACAGATTCTGAATTAGGCAGCTTACTCGGAAAATCTAAACTCGCTAAAAAATATAACGAAGTGATTGATCGGGAAAGTGCTTATGAAATGCTCAATAAAAAAATTGAAGTTGCTGAAGCCGAAGAAGCTAAAGCCAAAGCTCGTGAAGAAAAAGAAGCGCTTGAAAAAGCCGAAAGTAAACGACGCTCTTCATCATCGAGAAGCACAAGACAAAACCCGATTGTTAAAGTTTTGACAAGTCCGACAGTAATTAGAAGCGTTCTTGGTATTTTAACCAAAATGCTTAAATAAGACAACTTAAAAATAATTATTACACCATTGAATACATTTATAAAACACCTATCATTTATAGTCATTATTGCTATAACTTTCACAAACTGTACTACGGAAAAAAAGCAGAATCCTTTTCATATTGGGAAGCATCATGTAGGTTTACTCACAGACTCCACGCAGGTCAAAGATTTAAAATTGATTTTCCCTAATGATTCCATCGCTCGGTTTTCGATTAAAGGCGACGAATTTACAGGTCAAAATAATGATATTGATATCTACTCTACTGAAGGAAAAAAATTATTGAGTCTTACGCCAAGACAAGCCCTTGATTCTACTTCGGTTATTGGAAGTGTTCATATTTTAAGTGAACTTTACAAGACCGATAAAAACATTTCAACATTAAGTACGTTTAAAGATATCAATGAGAACTATAATATTTCCAGTATAGACAACCTTATCAATGCTGTGGTGATTTCTGTTAACGAAATTAACGCATCATTTACTATTGACAAGAAAGAATTACCAGCCAATTTAAGATTCGATATGAATTTAAATATTGAAGCTGTTCAAATTCCAGATGAAGCTAAAATCAAGTATTTTATACTTCACTGGTAACTATTATATCAAACGAAAAACTAATAAAAGGGAGCGCAAATAATTAACAACGAATGAAAAAATATACGATTCAAAAGTCCCCTTTTGTCGTACCTACAACTGATGGCAAAGTAATAAAAGAGCATTTTGGCAATGCTACAAATGGTAATTCTGATATTAGTATTGCTCATATGATTGCTCCTCCTGGTTGGAGTGAGCCGTTTCAAACACCTGCTTTTGATGAATATACCTATATTATCAAAGGCAAAAAGCAGTTTATCATTGAAGATGAAACTGTAGTTCTAAGTGCTGGTCAATCAATTAAAATTGAAAAACATACGCGAGTACAATATTCAAATCCGTTTACCGAACCTTGTGAATACATAGCGATTTGTAGGCCTGCTTTTTCTATGAACTTAGTTAACAGAGAAGCCTAATGAAACAGTTTATTACAAAATCCATAGGTGGCTGTATCAACCTGGTTAGCTTTCTCTCTCCTAAAAGAGCAGGAAAAATGGCGATTTCACTATTTTCTCGTCCGCGTCGAATAAAACTCAAAGAATTAGAAAAGGATTTTTTAATGACGGCTTTTATTGAAGACGTTGAATATGACAACCTGAATATTATGACCTACCGCTGGCTAGGTAAAAAAGACACGGTTTTATTAGCTCATGGCTGGGAAAGTAATTCTTACCGATGGAAGCCTTTAATTGAAAAATTAAAAGCTCTAGATTACAATATTATTTCACTTGATGCACCTGCTCATGGTAGATCGAGCGGAAAAGTATTTAATGCAATCATTTATTCTGAATGTATTAATGTCGTGGCAAAAAAGTTTAATGCTAATATAATTATCGGACATTCGGTTGGTGGAATGGCGGCCGCTTTTTTTCAGCAAAAATACCAGTTACCTTCTATACAAAAGTTAATTTTACTTGGTGCGCCTTCAAATTTTGTCGGTGTTTTTGGACGCTATATTGCCATGATGGGCTACAATAATCGTGTTGCAAAAGCCATGAACAACATCGTCGTTGAACGCTTCAATCAAGAACCCGATTATTTTAATGCAGCGCGTCTTTCGGAACATATAAATGCACACGGACTCATTATACACGATGAATTGGATAAAATAATTCCTTATGAAGATGCCGAAGACTTTGACAACTTTTACAAAAATGCGAAGCTAATTTCTACTAGAGGTTATGGGCATGGTTTAAAATCGGATGAAGTCCACGATCATATTCTTGAATTTATTAGCGCTTAGTTTTGTACTTTTGAAACATGTCTGATCAATTAAAACGAATTAATAAATACCTTAGTGAAGTTGGGTACTGCTCGCGTCGAGAAGCCGATAAACTCATTGATGCTGGACGTGTAACCATTAATGGTGAAATTCCAGAAATGGGAACAAAAATTGCACCTTCAGATGACGTGCATGTCGATGGAAAACTCATTACGAATACTAAAAAAGAGTTTGTCTATCTCGCCTTCAACAAACCCGTTGGAATTGTATGTACTACAGATACACGTGTAGAAAAAGATAATATCATTGATTTTATAAATTATCCTAAACGTATATTTCCTATAGGAAGACTCGACAAGCCAAGTGAAGGTTTAATTCTGCTCACTGATGATGGCGATATCGTTAATAAAATCCTGAGAGCCAGCAACAATCACGAAAAAGAATATATCGTTACAGTTGATAAGCCTATTTCGCAAACCTTCATCAATAGAATGGCTGGCGGAATTTATTTAGAAGATTTAGGAAAAACCACAAAGAAGTGTAAAGTCAAAAAAATTAATTCGAATACCTTCAGTATTATTTTAACACAAGGTTTAAACCGTCAAATTAGACGTATGTGTGAATATTTAACTTATGAAGTGCAAACCTTAAAACGGATTCGGATTATGAATATTTCATTAGACATGCCTATTGGAACCTATCGTGAACTCTCTGCTCAAGAGTTTAAAGACTTAAACAAACTACTTGAAGATTCAACAAAAACGTTCGAATCGAAAAGACAAAGGTAAGCCAACGTTCATATGCTACATCTATTTAAACAGTTATCAAATACCAAACGCAGCATTTTAATTATTGCGCTCATTGTCATATTAGCAATTACCTTCGAGACTTTTCAACAATTATATTACATCAAACGATTCCAAATTGCTAATGATGTTGCTTTCCTCACGATTTTAAAAGCGCAATCCTATCGTTGGGTTATCTGGCTTTTACTATCATTAGTTTTGATAGCTTATTCAAGAACCAATACAACCAAAGAAAAAACTACATTGGGGATTTTAAAACTTGGCGGACTCATTTTAGGCTTGGTGATACTTAATATTTTAATCATATCATTAAGTCAATTATTCTTTTCGGGTGATCACTTTACTTTTTCAGCTTTATTTTCAGAATACCTGCCGTTTTTTATGTATCAAAAAGCACCTATTTATACACTTGGCTATATTGCTATTAGTATGATATTGTACTTATATTTTGAAAACGAAAAACTACAAATTGAAGTCCAAGAGCTTTCAGAATTAAAAACCACTAACGCACGTTTGTTTAAAAAACTCAATTCGACTATTGATGAAAAAGCAAGTGTTCTCAATATTAAAATCGGTAATAAACGTAAAATTATTCCTGTCGAAAACATTAGCTGGATTGAAGCAGACGATTACTGCGTAAAAGTTCATACCACATCAAATGGCGCTTACACCATGCGCAGTTCATTAAAAGCATTAGAAGAAAAATTAAGCACTAACTTTTTAAGAGTGCACCGAAAAGCCATTGTGAATATGTCATTTGCAAAAGAACTACACATGTCAGGCTCTCCTAATCTCGTTCTTGAAAATGATATGGAAATTCCGGTTTCTAAAAGCAACTTAAAAACCGTAAAAGATTTTCTTAATTAGCATATTCTTAACCTAACTTACTGCAAATTCTATAGTGTTCTCTGCAATATAGGTCTAAGTCATCATCTTTTTCACTTCTTTTGAATAGGTTGATTTTATTCTTAGTTGAATGATTTAATAATTATTTCCCATCTGAACTAAACACAAATAACTAACTTAACATTGTGATTATTAATAAAACCTGAAGTGCAGGTTCAGGTGGGTTTTAAACAAATAGAATTTACATGACATATTCAAAACACATTCTTATCGTATTACTTGGCATTTTTTTCACTGGAGTTACGCATGCTCAATATGATTATGAGGCTTCAGAAAAACATCCTTTTGGTTTGCCAAACCCTGAAGCACCAGAGCAAATTAAAGATTTTGAACCTTTAATAGGAACTTGCAATTGCAGTTCAACTACCAGAAAACAAGATGGTTCATGGAATGCCCCTGAAGACATGACTTGGACCTGGAAATACATCCTGAATGGTACTGCGGTTCAAGATGAAACCTTAAAATCTGATGGTGCTCATTCGGGTAGCATCCGACAGTTTATAAAAGACAGTAGCCGTTGGTATGTGCATTGGTATGCTTCAAAAACACCGTCTACCACATTTCCGGTATGGGAAGGCAATAAAAAAGACGGCAAAATTGTGCTTTACAGAGAACAAAAAGCACCTAATGGCACCGAAGGTTTTTTTAGACTAAGCTTTTATGACATAGATAAAACGGGATATAAATGGATTGGCGAATGGGTTGACAAAACGGAATCGGTCGTATATCCAACATGGAAAATAGACTGCAAAAAACGCATGGATATTAGTCATATTGAAGGCAAATGGAAAATAGAGAACAAAGACTCGTATGAGGTTTGGGAAAAAAAATCTGAGAATAGCTACACAGGTTATGGCTATAAATTAAAAGATGGCAAAGAAATTATTAGCGAGCATTTGTCCATCACAATTAATTCTGATTCGATATTATATACAGCTACCGTTTTAAATCAGAACGACCAAAAACCTATCGAATTCACACTAAATCCAGCTATTAACGACGCCTATTCTTTTGAAAATTTGAATCATGATTTTCCTAAAAAAATCATTTACAAAATCGAAAACAAAAACACCATCTCCATTCGAGTTTTAGGTGATAATGGTAAGGGGTTTGGTTATAAATTGCTGAAAATTGACTAACATGTATAAAAATGGTGTCGCGCAAACTATAGAAAACCTATTTAGCAGAGAAACCATTATTGTTATTGATATTAACGCCAATATACAAGACGTCTGGAGCTTACTCACTAATGTAGTAAAACAAAACATATGGAATAGCACGCTTATAGCTATTGAAGGAGAAATGATGCTTGGAGGAAAACTAAAAATAAGATCTAAACTTGCTCCAAACAAAGTGTTTAAAATTAAGGTGAGTTGCTTTGAACCTCATTCGAAAATGATATGGCGTGGTTCTAATGGAAATCGGATTTTTACTTTAAAAAAAATCGAACATAACTGGACTAAAGTAGCCATTTCTGAAAAAATTTCTGGGCTATTTTATCCGTTATATAAAAAACATATCCCTGATTTTGACGACCAATTCAATCAGTTTGCTTCCGATTTAAAAGCAGAAGCTGAAGCGCAAATTATATCAGATTGAAAGCCGTATAAAATCAGAGTTATAAACATCCTGTTTAAAGACATACGTATATGAAATCACAAATCTGCATCCTAAGTATTATCATTGGCCTTAGTCTCGCTCTAGGTTGTACTGAAGAAACACCAAAAAAAACCATATCTTATCTCGAAGTAAATAGCCAGCGATTAAACGAGCTCAATAAAGCTGTTGAAGCAGACACATACGGAACGATTCATAGCATACTCATTCTTAAAGACCATACCATGGTCTTTGAAAAATATTATAACGGTTGGACACAAGATTCGCTACACATGTTACAATCTGCAACAAAAAGTGTTGTCGCAACCCTAATGGGAATTGCGATTAAAGAAGGATTCGTTAAAGATGTAAATCAAAATGTATTACCGTTTTTTGGCGACCGTCCTATTGAACATATTGACGCATGGAAAAAAGAATTAACCATTGAAGACTTATTAACCCAGCGACATGGTTTTGATTGGATGGAAGCGCCTTGGAATTCTCCTGATAATTCATGGCGAAAAGTTTTGGCTTCTGAAGGCGATTGGTATAAAATGATTCTCGACACCCCAATGAAGCACCAGCCAGGAACCGTATTTAATTACAGTAATGCAGCACCTGTTTTAACATCGGGAATTATTCAAGAAGCTTCTAAAATGCCTATTGATAGTTTTGCAAACACCTATCTGTTTAAACCTCTTGGTATTACTAACTATCGTTTTTGGGAAGGCAATGGTGGTCCACAGCATAATGGCGCTGCGCTCCTCTTTTTAAGATCCAGAGATATGCTTAAAATCGGACAATTACACCTCAACAATGGTGTTTGGAATGGTCAACAGCTCTTACCAGAAAACTGGGCAAAAAATGCAGCAGGAACAGCCATCACCAAGAATATTAAAGACAATCGGTTTTATCGCTTCGGATATGATTATTTTTGGTGGAATACACCAAAAGCTACAGAAAACAACCCCAAAGTAGCGTCTCATATTTATGCTGCCAGAGGTGCAGGTGGTCAATATATTATTGTTGATCCAAAAGAAAATATGGTTGTTGTGATAACAGCTTGGGATTTACAAAAGGCCAATTATATTTTCGAAATTTTCACGAAATACATTCAAACCAAAACAAACTTAGAGCCAACGATTCAGCCTGAATTATTTGCTGAAGGAATCTTAACAAACAAGGTAGAAACCTCTCTAACTCTAATGCCAGACCGCAAAGAACTTTATTTTGCTAAAAAAGACTCCTTCTATGCTGGAGGACAAAAAAGTGCCATTTACAAATCGAAGCTAGTCAATAAGCAATGGTCACAACCTGAAGTGGCTAGCTTTTCTGGAGAGTTTTCAGATAGTTCACCTTTTGCAACTCCAGATGGAAACAGAATATATTTCTCATCTAACCGACCCATTTCTGGTACTAAACCCAAAAAAGACAGAGATATTTGGTTTGTTGAAAAACAAGGAGATTCATGGAGTGAACCGCAACATCTGTCTGTGTATAATTCAGAAAAATCAGAATACAGTCCTACACTCGATAAACAAGGACATCTATATTTTGGTTCCTATCGAGACGGTGGTTTAGGGTCTGGTGACCTTTGGGTATCTCATCTAAACAACGGAAGTTATCAAACACCTATAAATTTAGGTAATGCCATAAACACCAAAGGTGGCGAATGGGGAAGTTGTATTGCTCCTGATGGTGATTATATCATTTTTGAAGCCAGTGGTCGTGAGGAGAATATTACACATGATGGCGATTTATATATTAGCTATTATAAAAATAACCAATGGACAAAAGCCAAACATTTAGGCGAACTAAACTCTGGCGGTAGTGATTTGTCACCTAAAATACATCAGGACAAGTTGTATTTTGCCAGTAACAGACACAAGGATTTTAGAGTTGAAATGAACAATAACAATGTAGAATTGTATACTATCGATTTAGCCTCGATTTTACAAAAAGAGTAGTATAATTTATTTAGTAACACCTTTATTTTCTACTGATGATAAATTGTTAAAGTGCATTAAAATCTGAAATAAAATCTGCAAAATATCCTTAAAAATTATGATCTTTATGTTGAAATTCAAAACCGAACTTTAACTATAAATCGAATACTTATGCCTGCAGTTTCTCCATTCCACATAGCTATTCCTGTTCACAATCTTAATGAATGCCGCACCTTTTATAAAGAGATTCTCAATTGTGAAGAAGGTCGTAGTAGTGAGCATTGGGTTGATTTTAATTTCTTCGGGCATCAACTCGTCATCCACTACAAAGCAAAATCAAAGTCAGACGTACATACAAATGCTGTAGACGGTAAATCGGTTCCTGTTCCGCATTATGGTGTCGTTTTACCTTGGGATACATTTCATGAGTTTTCAAAATCGCTAGCTGAAAAAGGTATAAAATTCATCATTAAACCTTACATACGTTTTGAAGGTCAAATTGGGGAACAAGCCACGATGTTTTTCTTGGATCCTTCAGGAAATGCTCTAGAATTTAAAGCCTTTAAAGATATAAATCAGTTATTTGCTAAGTAAGACTTTTGTAAATAGAATGGTAAATAAATCAGTAGAAAAACAGGAATAATTAGTAACTGACAAACTATAATATAATAAGGCCAATCTCCAAAATAATCAAGTACCGAAGCCGATTTTGGCTTTTCATTTAAGTAGAAGTAATTGGCATCTAAAATAAAATTCAACGCGACCATTAAACCAACATAAAGTTGTAGTGCAAAAAAGGACTTAAAGACACTTTTAAGTTTAGGTTTCAGCTTTAAAACAAAAATACTGTAGAAGATGATGAGGAGCAATCCTAAGTGAACAATCCAATATCTAAAATAGTCAAAAGCCGGAAACCCTTCTGCAATATCAGGGGTAATCACACCTTGTAAGGTTCCCGCGATGATCCAAAATATTAAAATTTCAAACATCCAGTATTTCTGATAATAGGTATATATCGGAATTAAAATACCGAGTAGACTACATAAATACAAAGGTAAATCGGTTCTATAATTATAGGTACTAAAAATGCTGTTATAAAGATGAAACCCAATAACTGTAAGCGAAACAAATACAGCGACATAATGGATAAGACGCTGCTGCTTTTTAGAAGCTAAAGTTTTGGCGTACCGCATTAAAAAAGCAGCAAAGATGAAGGCTAAAACTATTGGAAGTAGATGCTCCCAACTACCTATAAGAACACGACCCGAAGCAGTACAACAATTAATCATACTGCAATATAGCTAAATGCATTTACTACATGCGTTGCTCTCGTGCCAACAACGTATTTTTAAGAAGCATTGCAATGGTCATTGGACCAACACCACCAGGAACAGGCGTGATATAACTTGCTTTTTTACTCACGTTTTCAAAATCAACATCACCTGTGATAATATAACCTTTAGGAGATGTTTCATCTGGAACTCTGGTAATACCTACATCTATAATAACCGCATCATCTTTTACCATTTCGGCTTTCAAAAAGTTAGGAACACCTAATGCCGAAATAATAATATCGGCCTGCGAAGTAATTTGGGTAATATTTTTGGTGTGACTATGTGTGAGCGTTACTGTAGAATTTCCTGGAAACCCTTTACGTCCCATCAGGATACTCATTGGACGCCCAACAATATGACTTCTGCCAATCACAACGGTATGCTTTCCTTTTGTTTCTACGCCATAACGATCTAATAATTCTAAAATCCCAAAAGGCGTTGCCGGAATAAACGTACTCATATCTAATGCCATTTTTCCGAAGTTTTCAGGGTGAAATCCATCAACATCCTTACTTGGATCGACTGCCATAAGCACTTTTTGAGTATTAATTTGCGGTGGTAATGGCAACTGAATAATGAAACCATCGATATCATCATCCTGATTTAATTCTTCAATCTTATCTAACAATTCTATTTCGCTGGTGGTATTAGACAAACGAACCATTGTAGACTCAAATCCAACACGCTCACAGGCACGAACTTTACTTCCAACATAGGTTAGACTCGCGCCATCATTTCCAACAATAACGGCCGCCAAATGAGGAACTTTCTCATTTTTAGCTTTCATTTTATCAACCTGTTGTTTGATCTCGTTTTTAATGTCGTTACTTACTTTTTTACCGTCTAAAATTGTCATTGTTGATTGTGTTGTGTTGTGTTTATTTTGAGTAGTCACAAAAAAAGCATGAGAATTATCTCATGCCTTTCATAGCTTGCATCATTGCTTTTCCTTTTCCACCTTGCATCATCTTCATCATTTTGCTCATTTGGTTGAATTGCTTTAAAAGCTGATTGACTTCTTGTACCGAAGTACCTGAACCTTTACCTATTCGCTTTTTTCTGCTTGCATTAATCACAGAAGGGTTAGAGCGCTCTTCTGGTGTCATAGAGTGAATAATGGCTTCAATGCCCTTGAAAGCATCATCATCTATATCGACATCTTTCATCATTTTTCCTGCTCCTGGAATCATTCCGATAAGATCTTTCATATTACCCATTTTCTTGATTTGCTGAATCTGCTTCAAAAAATCATCGAACCCAAATTGGTTCTTGGCAATTTTCTTCTGAATCTTACGTGCTTCTTCCTCATCATATTGCTCCTGAGCTCTTTCAACTAAAGACACAACATCTCCCATACCTAAGATACGATCTGCCATACGTGACGGATAAAAGACATCAATCGCTTCCATCTTTTCACCTGTACCAATAAATTTGATTGGCTTATTTACAACAGATTTAATAGAAATCGCAGCACCACCTCGCGTATCACCATCCAATTTGGTAAGGATTACACCATCAAAATTTAAAATATCGTTAAAGGCTTTTGCTGTATTTACAGCATCCTGACCTGTCATAGAATCTACCACAAATAAGGTCTCCTGTGGCTGAATGGCTTTATGGATATTTGAAATTTCGGTCATCATTGCTTCATCAACAGCTAAACGACCTGCGGTATCAATAATCACTACATTATGTCCGTTTGCTTTGGCATGTGATATACCAGCTTGAGCAATTGCTACAGGATCACTATTGCCTTTATCACTAAAGACTTCAACATTTATTTGATCACCTACAACATGTAATTGATCAATTGCCGCCGGACGATACACATCACAAGCGACTAATAAAGGCTTTTTGGTTTTCTTGTTTTTTAAGTAATTCGCCAGTTTACCAGAGAAGGTGGTTTTACCAGACCCTTGTAAACCCGACATTAATATCACACTTGGATGTCCCGAAAGGTTAATACCTTCGGCGTCGCCTCCCATAAGCTCAGTAAGTTCGTCTTTAACAAGTTTCACCATCAATTGACCTGGCTGTAAACTAGTTAATACGTTTTGACCTAAAGCTTTCTCCTTGACTTTATTGGTAAATTCTTTAGCAATTTTAAAGTTAACATCGGCATCTAATAAGGCTCTACGAACTTCTTTTAAAGTTTCAGCAACATTGACTTCGGTAATACTACCATGACCTTTTAAGACGTGTAATGCTTTATCTAACTTTTCACTTAAATTATTAAACATATTCTTTTAGAATTTAAAGATGCAAATTTAACGATTTGTGATGTATTTATGAAGCGAAGTTTGAAATTAAGCCATAAAAAAAAAGGATTGCTATGACCAACAATCCTTTTTAACCAACTAAAAACTAAAACTAACGGTTAAGCAGACTTAACTATTACTTATATTTTTTTATAGAACAAGTAAAAACAAGAAACTCCTACCTGGCTCCTCTTCTAAACTAACAATTCTTGTTTTAGACTTAGAACTCTAGAATTTGAATTTTTATTCGTTTACATTTTCATAACTTAGCCTCAACCAAAAATCAAAATGTCAAAACCGCTTAAAAATCATATTTGCGAAGAACAGTTGTTCTCATCTATCTTCAGAAAATATTCCAAAGATTTACATGATTTCTTATACTACAAATTTGGAGGTCAGTTAAATCCGCAGGACAAAATGCAGGAAGCCTTTGTAAAATTATGGGAAAACTGTGCTAAAGTACCTCAAGATAAAGCCAAAAGTTTTTTATTTACCACTGCCAATAATTTAATGTTGAATGAATTTGCGCATCGCAAAGTGGTTCTTAAACACCAACAAACCAAACCAAAACATAGCACGAATATAAATCCGGAATTCCTCCTTCAGGAAAAAGAATACCAAGCAAAATTAGAAAAGGCCATCGCTAACTTAACCGAAGCACAGCGCGTTGCTTTTTTGATGAATCGAGTTGAAGGCAAACGTTTTAAAGAAATTGCAGAATTACTTGATATTTCGACAAAAGCTGTAGAAAAACGAATTTATGGTGCCCTAAAAAAATTGAGAAAAGATATTGATGAACTTTAATTAGGCTGGCTGTTGACAAAATATTAAAAAAGAATGGTAGGGATTTTTAACATATAACTGTTATATACCTGAATTTAAGATTATGAACCGAGACGTCCTCATACAAAAATGGTTAGACCATGATTTGAATCCGCAAGAACTTGAAGCATTCAAGCAACTTGAAGATTATCACGATTTAATCACTTTAGACACACATCTAAAAGGTTTTAAAGCTGAAACTGTCAACACAGAAGCAGCTTTAGAATCGGTATGGAGTTCTGTTAGCAATACACCTCAAAAATCCCATAAACTTTTACCTACACTTTCTAAAATCGCAGCTGTTTTAGTGATTTGCTTTGGCTTGTATTATTACACTACGACTTTAGATCAAACAGTTCAAACACTAGCATCACAACACAAATCTATGGTATTACCTGATGCTTCAAAGGTTGAATTAAATGCCATGTCTACGATTAAGTTTAACAAATCTAGTTGGACAAACCTAAGAAATGTCACATTAGATGGCGAAGCTTTTTTTAAAGTAGAGAAAGGAGAAACCTTTGATGTGAATACTAACATGGGAACGGTTCGTGTGCTTGGAACTCAGTTTAACGTTAAACAACGACCTCACTATTTTGAAGTCACTTGCTACGAAGGCAAGGTGAGTGTGCATACAGATACAAAAAACACGACACTCCTTCCTGGAGACAGCTTTTTAATTATTGATGGGAATTATATTGCTACCGAAAAAGAAAATGCACCTCTTCCGTCATGGGTCAACCATAACAGTACGTTTAAAAGTATTCCGTATCGCGAAGTTATCGCCGAATTTGAACGCCAATACAACGTCTCAATTCAATTTGAAAACCTGGATGCTTCACAAAAGTTTACGGGAAGTTTTACGCATAATGATATAGAAATTGCCTTAAAATCCATTACTTTACCATTACAATTAAAGTATAGTAAAACGGATCATATCATTAGGCTAAAACGTGAATAAAAAAAATTTATGCACCTTTTTCATAATTTTGTTCTTTTTGAACTTAGGCAGCATTTTTGCGCAAACTAATTCAAAAAATAAGCGTCCGCTTTCCGAAATTCTAGCACTTTTAGAGGTTAAATACAATATCAACTTCACTTACTTAGATCAAACTATTGAAACTAAAACAGCTGTTTTACCTGACGACAATTTAACGATTGAAGACGCCTTAGAATTTTTAAAAGCAGAAACAAATCTCGATTTTATAATGCTCAGCACAGGCAGTGTGGTCATCTCTAAACGCAGTAACCCTTTTAGTGATTTTATCACCCAGAAACTTGAAGAAGTGGTGATTACCAATTACCTAACAAAAGGGATTTCGAAAAAGAGTGATGGTAAAATTAATATCAAAACAGAGGACTTCGGAATTCTTCCGGGTTTGATTGAACCTGATATCTTACAAAGTATCCAAGCCTTACCTGGGATTTTAAGCGTTGACGAACGTGTGTCAAATATCAATGTAAGAGGTGGCACACACGATCAAAACTTGATTTTATGGGATGGTATAAAAATGTACCAATCTGGGCATTTCTTCGGATTAGTTTCGGCATTCAATCCCTATTTAACGAAAGAAGTCAATGTCTCTAAAAATGGTACAAGTGTTAAATTTGGTGATGGTGTCTCCAGTGTCATCGATATGCAACAATCCAATAGTTTAGATCAGGATTTTAAAGCTGGCGCAGGTTTTAACCTCATTCATGCCGATGGTTTTGCTAAAGTACCTTTAAATGAAAAAGGCGAAATTCAAGTATCTGCCAGACGATCGGTTACCGATTTTATTTTCACTCCAACCTACGACCAATACTTAAAACGTGTGTTTCAGGATAGCGATTTTTCTAATCCGCAGCAAGGAAATTCAGAAATCGTATCAAATAACGAACGTTTTTACTTTTATGATATTGCTACTAAATTTCTGTATGACGTTACAGACCAAGATCAATTTCGGTTTAATTTTCTAACCATAAACAACAAACTCACCTACGACCAGCAATCAAATACTGATGCTCAAATTCCTTTAAAAAATGAGTTAGAACAATCCAACTTTGCAACTGGTGTAGAATATCTAAAATACTGGAACAGCAAACTAACCACCACGGCTCAACTCTATTTTACAACTTACGATTTAAAGGCTACCAATTTTGATATAATTAATGACCAAGAACTTAATCAAGACAATCATGTTGAAGATTTTGGTATAAAAATTAATGCAACCAATCATATAGATGAACATTTAAAACTTCATGGAGGTTATCAGTTTAGTGAGGTAATCATTAGCAATGCCGAAACAATAGACAATCCGAGTTTTGAAAGTTTTATAAAAGAAGTTGTAAGAACGCATTCTATTTATGGCGAAGCCGAATTCACCTCTGCTAACCGAAACACTTACGCCAGAATAGGACTAAGAACCAATTATATCGAAAAATTTTCAGAGTTTTTTACCGAGCCGAGATTGTCCTTAAGTCATAAACTAAATAACGATTTTAGACTCGAATTTTTAGCCGAACTCAAAAGCCAAACTACATCGCAAATAATAGACTTACAGAATGACTTTTTAGGTATTGAAAAACGACGGTGGATTTTATCAAACAATGAAGATATTCCCATTATTAAAAGTGTTCAGGCCGCCTTCGGAATTCATTACAACAAGAACAAGCTCCTCATTAGTGCCGAAGCTTTTATTAAAAATGTGGAAGGCATAACCACTCAAAGTCAAGGCTTTCAAAATCAATTTCAGTTTAATAATGCTCTTGGCAAGTATCAGGTTAATGGCATTGATTTTTTAATTAATAAACAATTTGATTCGTTTAGTACCTGGTTAAGTTATTCGTTTAGTAAAAACGACTACACTTTTGACGATTTAAATAACGGTGTGGACTTTCCTAATAATTTAGATATCAGACACACGGCTACGTTTGCAGGCACTTACGCTATCAACAATTTAAAATTAGCTTTGGGTGTTAACTGGCACTCTGGAAAACCACAAACGCTTCCTTTAGAAAATCAGTCTAATATGAGTAATCAAATCGACTACGAAGCTCCCAACAGCACCAATTTGAACGATTATTTTAGAACAGATTTGTCTGCAACCTATCAGTTAAAATTTACTAATAAGCTCAATGCCTCTATTGGAGCATCGATATGGAACCTCTTAGATACCAAGAATGTAATCAACCGCTATTTCACTAAGAACAATGATGGTGATATTATAACCATTGAGAATTTATCATTAGGAATTACGCCTAATATTAGTTTTAGATTGCAATTCTAAAAAACGCCAGAACAACATTTTTGTTGGGCTTCAGATTTAAAAAAAATTGTACATTTAGTATCTAAAATTTATACTATGAAACGCTACCTACTATGCTTAATGACTTTTATTTTATGTACGTCTTCTTTCACTTTAAGTGCTCAAGATTTTAATGTTCCTGAAGCTGCAGTTCTAAAAACAGCCAATGATTACAAAACGTATGAAAAGGATGTGATTGACGGAATTAACTGGATTACAAACACACCTCTTGATGAGCAAAAAGACAAGAGAAAAGAAGTGAATGCGTTTCTAATGCGCTGGATGACCGGAACGCCAACAGTTTCAATTGAAGTTAGCTCGTATTTAGTTGAAATTAGTGAGAAAAACCCAGAACTTTTAATACTTTTCTTATCGGGATGGACCAAATTTGCCATTGAAAATCCTGATAATTCTGACGCTTTTCAAGGCAATCTTGCCGGAATGAAAATGGTCCTTGAAGTCTATGAAAAAAATAAAAAATCTGGTATAAAAAAAGATAGAGCCTTAGAAAAACTGCTAAAAAGAAAATCGGATGAAGATCTAGAAAAATGGATACAAAAGAAATTGAAAAGTTAAAATACCCAATAGGAACATTTCAAAATCCTAAGCATATCTCTTCGGAACACATCAATACGTGGATTGCAGCTATTGAACAGTTTCCGAACGCTGTAGAAAGCATCACTAAAGATCTAAATCCAGAACAATTACAATGGCAATACAGGCCTGATGGTTGGACGATTAAACAAGTGGTTCATCATTGTGCCGATAGCCATATGAACAGTATTATTCGTTTTAAACTCGCCTTAACCGAAGATGCGCCAACCATTAAACCCTACGAAGAAAACCTTTGGGCAAATTTAATTGATGGCAATGACGATAATCTTGAAAACTCTTTGTGTTTACTTAAAGGTCTTCATGCCAAACTTGGTAAGCTGCTCCGCAATATTTCCAAAACTGAACTTTCCAGAGAATTTATACATCCTGAACACGGTAAACGTTTTAGATTAGACGAAACTATTGGTACTTATGCATGGCATAGCAATCACCATTTGGCACATATAAAACAAGCGCTAAAATATAAAGGTAAGTTTTAAACTTACTGGACTTCAAAGTCAAAATAGGTTTTTGGAAATGGTTCCCAACGCAAGGTAAAATGCCACCATTCTTTTGAGTAATTTCTAAAATTATGTTTCAGCATCACCTTCTGTAATAATTGTCGGTTTGCCTTTTGCTCTTTAGTTAAATCTGGATGCTCAACCCAAGAGGCTTTTCCGAAGAAATCATACGGACTTCCCATATCTAACGGCTCATTGGTATTACCGTTAATGATAGTGAGATCTAGTGTGCTTCCACGACTATGCCCAGATCGTGTCGCAATATATTCTTCACGAAATAAATGCTGCTTTTTAACATCTGGATAAAACTGCTGCTTATTAATTGTATCATTTAAATCTTTGGCCCAACGTATAAAGTGGTTAACAGCGCGTTGCGGTCTGTAACCATCATACACACGTAAACATAAATTTTGCTCCTGGAGTTCGTCTTGAACTTTTTTTAAGGCTTCAGCCGATTGTTTTGTAAGAATGAGCCGATTAGCTTTATAGCCTGTAATGGTATCGCCTACAAAATTATTAGTTGAAAAGTAACGCAGTTCGACATCAATATCGGGAATCACATCTTTAACATAAACAAATCCTTCAGGTAACCCGTTTTGCTCTTGTTTAGAAAACGAAAAAGTGACCAGAACACTTAACAGAATTAATATTTTGTGAATCTTCATGATATAGCTAATTTAGATAAAATTTAGGTGATGGACTTATTTTCTAATGAAAAAACGATATTAAAACTTCCAAATGCAGAGTTAATCTACATCTCTAATTTTTATAATACCGAAAAAGCCAATCACTATTTCGAAGTTTTGAAAAACACCATAAAATGGCAACAAGACGATATTACGATCTTCGGAAAAACTTACAAACAACCTCGACTCACAGCTTTATATGCCGACAACAACAAGCCCTATTCTTACTCTAACATCGTTATGAAACCCCATCGATTCACGGAAGAATTATTAACTATTAAATCGGATATAGAAAGCGAAGTCCAGCATAAATTCACATCGGTTTTACTAAACTTATATCGCAACGGGAACGATAGTAATGGTTGGCATGCCGATAATGAAAAAGCACTTGGAAGCAACCCTGTAATTGCTTCAGTAAGTTTTGGAGCAACACGACCGTTTCACTTTAAACATCGAACAATTAAAGATGAGCGTCATAAAATACCTCTTGAACATGGAAGCTTACTCTTAATGAAAGACGAAATGCAGCATTTTTGGTTGCATCAAATAGCAAAAACAAAAACAGTTATTGACGAACGTATTAATCTCACATTCAGAACACTCATATAAGAATATATAAAAAGAAAAAACCAAGGTCCCTCAACCTTGGTTCTCCTAATTTGCTTTTTATATATGTGGTAGATTTAGGGTCTCTAATTCTGCACATATGCAAATATTAATTAATTAATCCATTGAACTAAAAACTAAATTTTAGTACACTTCAAATATAGAACTCTATTTCAATTTACAAGTTAAAATACATTATTAATCGTTGAAATACACTTAATTTTAACATTTTCAGACGAAATATTGCATTTCATCGATGAAATACATTTTATAGTTTTTAAAATTTGAGCTATTAAAACGGTATCAGCATATAATTTTCGTCTGTATTTTTAGTTAACTTTGGTACATCATAATTATGATTGTCATTAAAAATTTCTAAAATGAAATATTACTTAACTGCAATACTTATTTGTTTCATCATTGTTGTACCTGCACAAGAAGTCAATTACACTTCCGAAGAAATAGCTATCAATGAACATATCGATGGCACCTTATTAACTCCAAAAGACAAAACAAAACCAAGTTTAGCAATTATTATAGCTGGATCTGGTCCTACAGATAGAAATGGTAATCAAAATTTTCTAAAGAATAATTCTCTAAAAAAACTTGCCGAATCTTTAACGAGTCAAGGTATTGCTACATTTAGGTACGATAAACGGATTGTCAAGCAAATTTTAAAAAACAAGGTCGATCCTAATATCACATTTGATGATTTTGTTACTGATGCGATTTCGGTGGTTGCTCATTTTAAAAAGGAGAATCTTTATTCAGCTATATATGTGATTGGTCACAGTCAAGGCAGTCTTGTGGGAATGCTTGCGGCTAAAAATCGTGCTGACGGATTTATTTCACTGGCTGGTGCCGGACAATCCATTGATGAAGTAATAACCCAACAGGTTGCAGCAATGGACCCAACACTTGTTGAAGGGACAAAGAAAGCCTTTGAAAATTTGAAGCAAGGCAAAACAACTACCGATTATCCTCCAGCTTTAGCGTCTATCTTTAGAGCCGATGTACAACCCTTTATAATGAACTGGATGCAATATAATCCTCAGGATATAATTACATCTTTAAAGATTCCGGTACTTATTATCAATGGAACAAAAGACCTTCAGGTGTCTGTAGATGAAGCTAAACTTTTAAAAACAGCTTCAGATAACGCCGAATTAAAAATTATTGACAATATGAATCATGTCCTTTTTATTATTGAAGGCGGTCAATTAGAAAATTCAAAATCTTATAATGAATCTTCGCGAAAAATTTCGGAAGAATTAATCAGCACTATTTCTCAGTTCATACTTAAGTAATTTACGCTTCAGTGTAACAACTCCAACGCCTATAATGTTAAAAACGCATCTCAAAGTCTGAGATGCGTTTTTACTAACTAATCAACCAAATGATAAATGTTACTCCGTTATGCGAGGTAATCACTCCTCTACTAACATCATCATAAACATTTACATTTTATATAAAGCAAATCGCGTGCCAAACTCAATTTGCAAATTAAAAATGTTTGATGTAAATTTGATATCAAAATAATATCATATTGAATTAATCAACTAAACTTTAAACCCATGAAAGAAGAAAAAATAATTGTCCCAGCAAATGGCTATCTCATGCTCTTTGTATTCCTTATACTCTTTTTTGGAAGCATCGCAGCCATGATAATCATGAAAAACCCAATTTTTATCATATCTATAGTCATGGCTCTTTTTATTGCTCCAGGATTTATTATGGTACAACCTAATGGTTCAAGAGTTCTTTTGTTATTTGGAAAATACATTGGAACTGTCAAAAAGAATGGGTTCTATTGGGTTAATCCATTTTATACTAAAAAGAAAATCTCTTTACGTGCAAGAAACTTTGACAGTGAGCGCTTGAAAGTCAATGATAAACTTGGTAATCCTGTCATGATTAGTACCATTTTGGTTTGGCGTGTTCAAAACACTTACAAAGCAGCTTTTGATGTTGATATCTACGAGAATTTTGTACGTGTACAAACCGATGCTGCGGTTCGTAAGCTAGCAAGCATGTATCCTTATGACAATTTTGCAGATGAAGGTCACGATGAAGATATCACCTTACGATCTAGTGTCAATGAAGTGAGTAATGCCTTAGAAAAGGAAATTGATGAACGCTTATCTATTGCCGGAATTGAAGTCCTAGAAGCACGAATTGGCTATTTGGCCTATGCGCAAGAAATAGCAAACGCAATGCTTAAGCGCCAACAAGCAACAGCTATTGTAGCTGCCCGACATAAAATTGTGGAAGGCGCAGTGAGCATGGTCGAAATGGCACTTGAAGAACTAGGAAAAAAGCAAATTGTAGATTTAGATGAAGAACGCAAAGCTGCCATGGTAAGCAACCTTATGGTTATCCTTTGTGGTGATAAAGATGCTTCACCTGTTTTAAACACAGGAACCTTAAATCATTAAAATGAATAAAAAACAAACTTACAGTATTGCACTCGGTGTCGCTTTTGGTACCAGTTTCGGAACAACAGCTGGCGCTGTTATAGGAAACGTTGCTATGGGCGTTGTTTATGGTTCATTACTAGGAACTGTTATCGGTGTAGTTTTAGCATTAGTCGTCTTTAAAAATGAAAATGACCAAACAAATCGTGAATAACTATGAAAGAATATAAAGTGGTAAGTTGGAAAATGGGGATTTCCAATAACAACAAAAAATTAGAAAATACGCTCAACGAATACGCAATTTCTGGATGGCGAGTCATCCATGTAGCTGAACAAAGTGCACGAATCATTTTTGAGCGCGATAAAAACAGATAATATGAAATCTGAACGACCAAAAATAAAAGTCCCTTGGGAACCTTTAGATATCATCACCGATTTGATATCTATCAGCCTCATTGTAGCGATGATTGCATATACCCTACTTTATTTTGGAGAATTGTCAGATACCATTCCAACCCATTTTAATGCCTCTGGAGAAGCGGACGGCTTTAATGATAAGATTTATATTTGGATGCTGCCTCTTGTTGGTGTGTTTACATTTTCTTTGTTATTTTTTCTGAACACAAAGCCACATATACATAATTATATGGTTCCTATTACCGAAGATAATGCTTTAAAAAACTACAGATTTAGTACGCGAGTACTTCGGTTCACCAATTTGTTTGTAGCCATCATTTTTTCCGTTATTCAATATATTATGGTTGAAAAAGGGCGTGGTAATCCCATTCGTCTTGGCGGATGGTTTTTGCCTGTGGTTATTGGATTTAGCATTTTGCTACCAATATTCATATTCGTATATAACAAAAAACTTAATGCTAAATGATTTTAAACGTTGCATATCTGTTTTTAGTTTTTATATTAAGTCTAATACTATTAGTTATAAAGTAAAACATGTCAAAAAAGAAAGCATTTGCATTACGAATCAATGAAGATATGCTCAAAGCAATCGAGAAATGGGCTTCTGATGAGTTTCGAAGTACCAATGGTCAGATTGAATGGATGCTGATGCAATACCTTAAAGAAAAAAACAGGCAACCCAAACCTAAAAAAACAGATCACAGCGACTCTTAATTGAATCGCTTTTTTTATGCGCTTTAATTTTGGTATTTTGCAGGCACTAACACATTTCAAATATGGATACGACACCTTTATTTACTAATGATACTATTGTTTTTGGAATCCTAATGCTCGCATTAGGGTTTGTATTTGTCACCGAATCTATAAAAACCGGGTTTTGGCCTCAGTTTTATAAAATTGTTCCTGGTTTATTTATGGCTTATATGATTCCAGCTATTTTGACTACTACCGGACTTATTTCTCCGGAATGGAAAACCGTTTCTGAAACAGGAGAAGTCACAGAACATAGTACAAGTTTATATTATGTTGCCAGTCGTTATTTATTACCTGCTGCATTGGTTTTAATGACCTTAAGCATCGATTTAAAAGCTGTTTTTAATCTCGGCTGGAAAGCTTTGGTTATGTTTTTTACAGGAACTTTAGGAATTGTTATTGGAGGACCAATCGCTATACTTATAATCGCTGCTATTTCGCCTGAAACTGTTGGTGGCGCAGGTCCAGATGCTGTTTGGAGAGGTTTATCAACACTTGCAGGAAGCTGGATTGGTGGTGGTGCCAATCAAACTGCAATGTTAGAAATATATGAATACAATCAAGCTAAATATGGTGCTATGGTATTTGTCGATATCGTCGTTGCTAATATATGGATGGCAGTCATTTTAATAGGAATAGGAAAACGTAATCGTATCAATAAATGGTTAAAAGCCGACACCTCTTCAATTGAAGATCTCAAAGAAAAAGTATCGACATTTTCAGAAAGTGTAAAACGCAATCCGTCGCTTACAGATCTTATGATTATTGGAGCCATTGCTTTCGGAACTGTTAGTCTTTCACATTTATGTTCTAACTTTTTAGCACCTTTCTTTGAAAACTTAGTTGCAGGTATCGAATCACAAACAACACGTAATTTATTTACGTTTTTAGGTTCAAAATTCTTTTGGATGATTAGTATTGCTACTTTAATTGCCATTCTGCTTTCCAATACAAAAGCACGCAATTACGAAGGTGCTGGTGCCAGTAAATTTGGAAGCGTGTTTATTTATATTCTTGTTGCAACTATCGGAATGAAAATGGATCTTACTCTTATTTTTGACAACCTAGGCCTCATTGGTATCGGTATTATCTGGATGAGTATTCATGCCTTACTCCTTATTGGAGTTGCCAAACTTATCAAAGCACCTTATTTCTTTTTAGCGGTCGGAAGTCAAGCTAATGTTGGTGGTGCAGCCTCTGCTCCTATTGTTGCGTCTGCCTTTCATCCGTCGCTGGCAACTGTAGGCGTACTCCTAGCAGTATTTGGATATGCCATTGGAACTATTGCTGCTATTGGTTGTACTATTTTAATGGAATTAGCCGCTGCAGGTTAGTATTTAAAAAATAATTATAAGATATTTGCCCTCTTAAAATTTAAAACTAAATGAAGCATATTATTGTTCTATTTATCGGATTCTTACTCGTGTCTTGTGGAAATGAAACACAACATGATTTTACACTTATAGGTCATGTCAAAGGTTTAAAGAAAGGAAACGTTTACCTCCAAAAACAGCAAGATACTGTTATGGTCACTTTAGATTCGATGGAAGTGAATGGTCATTCTAATTTTGAATTGCATACCGACTTAGAGGAACCTGAAATTTTATTTCTGAAATTAGACAAAAATGATAACGAAGAAGGCACTGTTGCTTTTTTTGCAGACAAAGGAATCACAGAAATTAATTCAACCCTAAAAAACTTCAACTTTGACGCTGTAATCAAAGGGTCTAAACAGCAAGAAGTACTCGATGAATATCTCCTCATGATGTCAAAATTTAATGACAAAAATTTAGACATGATTAAAGAGAGTTTAGAATCTCAACAAGCTAAAGACACTATTAAAACTAAGGATTTAGAAACCCGTTTTGATCAACTCCTAAAGCAAAAGTACTTGTACACTATAAATTTTGCGGTTAATCATCCCGATAGTGAAGTAGCTCCTTATTTAGCCATCAGTGAAGTACCAAATACGAGCATCAAATTTTTGGAAGACATCTATAATGCCTTAACAGAAAACATTAAAGCTTCTAAATATGGTAAACAACTTAAAGTGTATATTGACGATCGAAAAGCTGAAGAAGCTCAATAAACAAAAACGATAGTGCACAAAAAAAGTCTCCAGTAAATTGGAGACTTTTTTTATTTGATTGAAGAGCCGATGGAGGGACTCGAACCCACGACCTGCTGATTACAAATCAGCTGCTCTAGCCAGCTGAGCTACATCGGCGTTTTAAGAGGTGCAAATATAACATTGCTGGTTAAATTTGCAAATACTCTTAAAAAGAATTAGCTCAATTTGTTTAATTTGTCGATTAACGCTCTTCCTTTGGTTTCTAGTTCATTATTGATTGCCTTAAAGTGTGCTTTCTTATTCTCAACACTTTTATCATTTACCTTAGCAATCAATTCATCGAACGTTGCAATAGCTTCATCAATAATTGCTTCACTCTTCTTAGTGTCTTTGTCTGTGTTATTATATTCCCAAACATAAACCGCTTCTATAATATCTCCTAAAACAAAATTGATGTCTTTTTTCAGGTCTCTAATATTTGCCATAATTTTTATTTTTATTTGCTACAAAATTAAACATAAACTTCTAATAGTTTTGCATTCGTAGAGGTTATTTTATAGGTCTTTATTGCAGAAGGAATTAATATCGTTTCGCCTTTCTTTAAAAACTCGGAAGCGTGCTCCGTTTCAATCATTGCTTCACCTTCTGTACACATATAAATATAGAATGAATCCTTTGTATTTAACTTCAAAATAGATCCTGTCACATGAAGAAAACTCGTTGTAAAATAAGGACAACTCACCATCTCATTAGAGATGTTTTTTTCTTTTTGATAATCTATTCTGAAGTCATTTTCCATATCAAAATCAAAAGCATCGATAGCTAAGTCGTTATGCAATGCTCTCTCATTACCATGATCGTCAACGCGGTCCCAATCATATACGCGATAGGTAATATCACTGGTTTGTTGAATTTCTGCAAGCATAACGCCTGCTCCAATTGCATGTACAAGACCAGCTTTAATGAAATAGGCATCTCCTGTTTTGACCTGATCAAAATTAAGAATCTTGGTTAAGGTTTTATTTTCGAGGTGTTTCAGATAAGTTTCTGAAGTCATTTTTTCGTTAAAACCTACAATTAGGTTCGCTGCTTCATCGGCTTGCATCACATACCACATTTCTGTTTTTCCGAAGGAATCATGACGCTTGGATGCCAGTTCATCGTTGGGATGCAACTGAATAGACAAGTCTTCTTTGGCGTCAATAAATTTGATAAGCAATGGAAATTTGGTCCCAAATACTTCATAGTTTTTTTCGCCCAACACATCCGAAGTATAGGTTTCTAAAAGCTCTTTTAACGTTTGTCCTTTTAAACCACCATTGCTAATTACAGAGGTATCTCCTTCAACATCACTTATCTCCCAGCTTTCTCCAATATTAGGCAAATTAGAAGATTTATGAAGTAGTGATTTTAATTTTTCACCTCCCCAAATTTTATCTTTTAAAATGGGCTGAAATTTAATAGGATATAAGGGTTCCTTCATACTCCTGAATAACTTACAAAATTACGGGGTGTTTCAAATAATGTGATTTCTACATCAAAATCGGCATTAAGTTTCGGCTTTATTTTATTGTAGATGACCACGACAATATTTTCTGCAGTTGGATTAAGCGTTTTAAATTCGGGAACGTCCAGATTTAAATTTTTATGATCAAAAGCATCTTCGACTTCAGTTTTAATAATCTCTTTTAGCACTTTCATATCAACCACATATCCTGTTTCTGGGTCTATTTCACCAGTGACACTTACTATAAGTTCATAGTTATGACCATGATAGTTAGGGTTATTACACTTTCCGAAGATAGCATCATTCTTTTCAACGCTCCAATCTTTTCGATATAAACGATGAGCGGCATTAAAATGTGCTTTTCTGCTAACCGTTACCTTCATAGCTTTGAAATATTTATATGTTCATAAAACTTATCGAAAATGATTTTAAACCATGCGGTATATTGTTCTGGGTGTAATTCTATATCAACCTTTACAGCTTCTAGAGACATCCATTTCCAGGCTTCAACTTCATCAGGGTTAATCGTAGGCTCATCATTAAAATGTCCAATTAAAACATGATCGTATTCATGTTCGGTCAACCCATTGTCAAAAGGAGCTTTATAGATAAATGAAATGCTTTCTTTTAAGTGCGTAACAAATCCCATTTCTTCCATTAAACGACGTTTGCCTGCCTCAAGGTTTGATTCACCTTCTCTTTGATGACTACAACACGTGTTGGTCCATAATAAAGGTGAATGGTATTTATGTCTGGCACGTTGTTGCAACATCAATTCATTATTATCATTAAAGATAAATACTGAAAATGCACGATGCAATAGCGCTTTCTCATGAGCTTCCAGTTTTGGCATTGTGCCTATTTGCTCATCGTTTTCGTTTACAAGAATTACATGTTCTTCTGTCATATATAAACAAAAATAACAACTATAAATTTAAAAAACATAAGAAATAAAAAAGCTGCCTTTAAAAAGACAGCTTTTAACTTTTATTTAATAAATGCAGACTTACATTTTTACAATTATAAATTCACTACGTCTGTTAAGTTGGTGTTCTTCTTCTGTACATTTTACACCATCACTACAGCCATTAACCAATTGAGATTCGCCATAACCTTTTCCGGTAAGTCGGTCTGCAGAAATGCCTCCAACTTCAATAATATACTTGATGGTCGATTTATTTCTTCGGTTTGATAACGCGTCATTATAAGCAAAAGTTGCTCTACTATCGGTATGAGATCGTACATCAATAGTCATGTTTGGATATTTTTTCAATACAGCAATAACTTTTTGTAATTCTACTTCGGCATCTGGGCGAATATTAGACTTATCAAAATCAAAATAGATAATAGGAATCCCTAAGGTTACAGCTAAATCTGTTCCTTCACCAATTCCTTTTTCATCTTTTTCTAATAATAATTCAATCTCCAGCTTTTGTTTTTTCTTAGGAGTTGTAAAACGTTTTTCATCTGAAGCATAAGTGTCTTTTTGACCTCTTACCAGATACTCTAATTCACAACCTAAGCCTTCAAAAGTATAGCTCGCATCGTCACCTACGGTAACTTGTTCTAACTGATTTCCTTCGCTATCAAATAAGGTTACGATTGCTCCCGGAAGTAATTCTAAAGTTTCTTTATCTTTTACGGTTCCTTCAAGGACTTGTTCGCACTCTGGAATGGTAAAACTATAAATATCATCATCCCCTTTTCCGCCTTCTCTATTTGAGGTAAAGAAGCCTTCTTTGGTACCAATATTTTCGTAGTAACCAAAATCGTCCATCGGACTGTTAATTGGGCGTCCCACATTTTCTAAAGCCATAGGTTGATTCGCTTCCCTTTTGTTTTCAAAATCTCTAATCACGAAAACATCAAGTCCTCCTAAACCGTTAAATCCGTTAGAAGAGAAATACAGATCACCTTCAGAATTGATAAAAGGAAATGTTTCATGACCTTCGGTATTAACGGAAGGTCCTAAATTTACAGGATCTCCTAAAGAGCCATCATCATTAATATCTACTTCAAAAATATCAGACTTACCAAGTGTTCCTTCCATATCTGATGCAAAATACATTTTGGTGCCTTGTACATTAATGGTTGGATGCGCCACACTGTACTCATCGCTATTAAAATGTACCGATTCGATATCATCCCATTGCCCATCTTCATTTAAAGTGGCTTTAAACACTTTCAAACGGTTGGTTCCATCTTCACTATTTTTATATTTCTTTTTGAAATAATTGTTACGAGTAAAGTAAATGACATTATCATCTGGAGTAAACGCTACTGTAGATTCATGAAATTTGGTATTGATATCTGTATCTAATTTTTGAACATTACCATAAGAGCCATCTTCTGTTTTATCTGCGGAATACAAGTCAAGGAAAGGTTGCTCATTCCATTTGTATTTCTTTCCGTTTCCACGAGTAGAAGCAAAAATTAATTGGTTTTTATATTGTGTAGTTCCAAAATCTGAAACTTCGGTATTGATATCTAAATTATAGACTTCAAAATCTCTACTAGCTTCATCAATCATAGCTAAATAATCGACTGTAGACGAAAATGCTCTTCCGCGTAAATCGCTACGATCTTCGGCTGCAAATTTCTTCATCCACTTATCAGATTCGGTATAATCTTCAATTGATTTTAAAGCTTGAGCGTATCTAAAGTAGTATTCAGGATCAATCCCATCAACGTTCATAGTCATCAATTCACCATACCATTTGGCGGCTTCTTTCATTTGATTGTTAAAATAGAACGAGTTGGCCAATTTTTGCAGTAAATCAACAGACTTATAACCGTTTTCAGCAACCTCTAAAAGAATCTCACTTGTTTTTAAGTACGCTAGGTTATCATACTCTTTTGAGGCTTGTCTGATTTTTCCTTTTTGAGCATATCCAATAGAAAAAGCAAAACTTAAAGCCAGGATACATATAATTTTGTGTGTTTTCATAATCATTTTTTTAGAAGAATCTTGGTGATAATATTCTACCTACTTTTTGTAATTCGAAACGTAACATGATTTCATGGGAACCACTGTTATAGTTATTTAAGTTGGTTGTAGTGGCATCGTAAGAATATCCAATATACAACCCGTCTGTTACTTGAAAACCAGCCAGTCCACTAACCGAATCATCCCAACGCCATGCTAAACCTAAAGTTAATTTGTCATTAAATAAAAAGTTAGCTGAAAGATCGGCTATAATTGGAGCTCCTGAAACAGCTTTTACTAATGCTGCAGGTTTCAATTTAGTATTTTCACTCAAATCAAACACATAACCAGCAATTAAGTAATAATTCATACGCTCTTTAGCAACTGATTCTTGAAAGTCGTCATAATGTTCGGTCGTTAAAAAGTTTGGAACAGATAATCCAACATACCACTTTCTATTGTGTAAATAAAGTCCGGCTCCAATCGTAGGAGAAAACAGACTTACATTTTCGTTAAAAACGGCATCAGGGTTTTGAAAACGACCTTTACTCCAATCGGTATTCAATAAATGAGCACCAGCTTTAGCACCAAAGGATAGTTTGGTTAGGGATTCATTTAATCTAATAGTGTACGAAAAATTAGCATCTATATAGGTTTCATTTGCTGGACCTAATGCGTCATTGACTATTGAGAGTCCGAGACCAATTTTATCATTTCTAAGTGGTGCATGGATTCCTAAAGTTTGAGTTTGAGGAGCGCCATCAATACCCACCCATTGTGTGCGATGTAAACCGGTAATACTTAACACTTCTCTTTGTCCGGCATAAGCAGGATTCACACTCATTGTATTATACATATACTGAGTGTATTGAGGGTCTTGCTGCGCAAAACTAGTATTAATGGTTAGCGCACAAAACACTAACAGTATTAATCCTTTAACTAATGATGATTTTTGTATCATTTTAATATCGTTTTTAATCTTGCCTTTATTAATTATCTGTTTATGTATAACCATCCTACTCTTGGTTCTGAGCCATTTCCTAAATCAATGACATAGTAGTAAGTTCCAACTGGAAGTTTATCACCTTCGCTTAAAACAACTCTTCCGTTAGAAGTTCCTCCCCAATCGTTTCTATATCCTCTAGTTTCATAAACAATATTACCCCATCTGTTATAGATTTCTAAGGTATTATTAGGGAATGTCTCTATACAATCTATAACAAAGAATTCGTTAACACCATCACCATTTGGAGAGAACTCGTTATAGATGGTTAAACATATAGGTTCGACACCTACTGAATCACTGTTATTATTTTCGTTTTGATCGTTACCACCTGTAAAGGCTGTAATAGTAGCTGTATTTAAATAGTCTCCAAATCCGAGGACTTCAACTGTAATCTGAAGTACTTCTACTTGACCTGGATCCAATTGACCAACCAGCCATTCACCATCAATTTCTGAATAAGTTCCTGCTGTTGTTATTGCTGAAACGAATGTATATCCACTAGGTAAAATATCTTCAACGATAACACCTGTAGCGGTTACAAATCCTTCATTAGCTACTGTTATTGTAAATACGACTTCATCTCCAATTAGAGGTTCAGCAATATCTAATTCTTTAGTTACAGATAACTCAAAATCAGAATCTGTTTCTGTTACGGTTGGATCATCTTCAGTATTTCCGTCGGTATCATCACCATCGTTACTCGTATCATCAACAGTATTACCATCAGTATCTACGCCATTAGCTACGACACTATTAATTAATCCCCCTGCATCAACATCATCTTGTGTGATCGTATAAGTTGCTGTATAGGTTGCTGTTTCACCAACTAACAAGTCGCCTTCTGCACTTCCTTGATCAGAACTCACATAGGTTGGTCCAGAATCTAGCGTTAAAGGAATTAAGTTTGCATCAGTAAATGTATCTGTAATTGTCACATTTTCTAATGTTACATTACCTGAGTTATTCACTGTAATGGTGTATGTAATAATATCTCCTACTCCAATAACACCATCACCATTATCCGTAATATCTGCAACTTTAACAACATCTAATTGTGGTGTTTGTGGCAAATCGGTAGTCGTTGGATCATCTGGTTCCCCATCGCCATTATTATCATTATCGGTTGGATCGTTTGGATCATCACTATCATCGGTTACTGTGCCGCCTTGTGGATCTGTTCCATCAGCTGTTGCCTGGTTGGTAACAACTCCTGCATCGATATCCTCTTGTGTGATTGCATACGTGGCTGTGTACACTATTGTTCCAGCTCCTACTGCTAAATCTGCTAAATCCATATCTAGGTCTAAGTCCGCGCCTCCACTCTGATAAACTGGTGTTGGTAAAGTACCCGTTCCTGTAAAGTCTGCTGCATCTTCAGATACACTTACATCAAATAAAGTCACATCTCCTGTGTTGCTTACTGTATATGTGTATGTAATGATATCGCCTACACTTACAACACCATCGGCTCCTAAGTCTAAACTACTCTCCTTAACAATACTAATCTCTGGGTTTTGTGGAATCACTGTATCGGTTGGATCATCTGGTTCCCCATCGCCATTGTTATCATTATCGGTTGGATCGTTTGGATCATCACTATCATCGGTTACTGTGCCGCCTTGTGGATCTGTTCCATCGGCTGTTGCCTGGTTGGTAACAACTCCTGCATCGATATCTTCTTGTGTGATTG